>NZ_CP129118.1:120000-2520000 GCF_033304615.1 Sporosarcina oncorhynchi
CGAGACCTACAAGTCGAGCAGGGTCGAAAGACGGGCTTAGTGATCCGGTGGTTCCGCATGGAAGGGCCATCGCTCAACGGATAAAAGCTACCCCGGGGATAACAGGCTTATCTCCCCCAAGAGTCCACATCGACGGGGAGGTTTGGCACCTCGATGTCGGCTCATCGCATCCTGGGGCTGTAGTCGGTCCCAAGGGTTGGGCTGTTCGCCCATTAAAGCGGTACGCGAGCTGGGTTCAGAACGTCGTGAGACAGTTCGGTCCCTATCCGTCGCGGGCGCAGGAAATTTGAGAGGAGCTGTCCTTAGTACGAGAGGACCGGGATGGACACACCGCTGGTGTACCAGTTGTCTTGCCAAAGGCATCGCTGGGTAGCTATGTGTGGAAGGGATAAATGCTGAAAGCATCTAAGCATGAAGCCCCCCTCAAGATGAGATTTCCCATTACGCAAGTAAGTAAGATCCCTCAAAGAAGATGAGGTAGATAGGTCCGGGGTGGAAGCGTGGCGACACGTGCAGCTGACGGATACTAATCGATCGAGGACTTAACCTTATATGTTAGAAAGCGCACGGTTGAACGTGATGAGTTCAGCAACAATGTCTGTTTTATCCGGTTTTGAACGAACAAGTATCGTTCAGTTGTCTGGTAATGATGGCGAAGAGGTCACACCCGTTCCCATACCGAACACGGAAGTTAAGCTCTTCAGCGCCGATGGTAGTAGGGGGTTTCCCCCTGTGAGAGTAGGACGTCGCCAGGCAAAGGCCATCCCTTGTGGGGGATGGTTTTTTTGTGCGTTAAAATAAGTACGACAGTGCATGATTGGTTAAAAGCATTTGGCGCGAAATCGTCATGCTTAGGAAGTGGACGTTGTCCCGCGACAATCATTATCCGCGGATGAGAAATCTTGCAAAAATCACCCCATGTCGCGTGAATACAAATTAGTTTTTCCTTTTGATCTGCATAAAAAAAGTTGATAGAGAAACCGCTCAACCCCATGCGTAAACCGCTCAACCCCATGCGTAAACCGCTCAACCCCATGCGTAAACCGCTCAACCCCATGCGTAAACCGCTCAACCCCATGCAGAAACCGCTCAACCTCATGCGTAAACCGCTCAACCCCATGCGTAAACCGCTCAACCCCATGCAGAAACCGCTCAACCTCATGCGTAAACCGCTCAACCCCACAAGGAAACCGCTCAACCCCATGCAGAAACCGCTCAACCCCGTGCGTAAACCGCTCAACCCCATGCAGAAACCGCTCAACCTCATGCGTAAACCGCTCAACCCCATGCGTAAACCGCTCAACCCCATGCGTAAACCGCTCAACCCCATGCGTAAACTGGTCTTCTGTCAAGAAAGTGGACAAATTATTTTGAGCGCTTTTATTATGAAATGCCTACCGCGCTTCGCTTGCTGTACTATCATGGAAGAACAGTTATAAAGCCAACTGTTCTTCCATGATAGTTGCGGATGGTTTCTGAGCGTTTTTCTTAATGGATTCCTGATACATTAATTCAAACTGATTAGGTGACGTGTAATTTAATGTAGAATGACTGCGTTTTTCGTTGTAGAACGAAACAATATAGTCTAGGACGGTTCTTTCAGCCTCATCTCTAGTCTTGAATTTACGACGATAAATCAGTTCTTTCTTGATAGTCGCATGGAAAGATTCGATACATGCGTTGTCGAAACAGTCACCTCTGCGGCTCATACTAATTTCACATTTCTTCTCTTTCAGAAGTTCGATGTAGTCATTGGATGTGTATTGACACCCTTGATCCGAATGGTGGACCAGTCCCTCTTCTGGTTGGCGGAAGAGAAAAGCTCGCACTAGGGCTAACCTTGGCAATTCTTTTGATAAGCTCTTGTCAAGATTAAATCCAATGATTTTACGGGAAAAGAGATCCATTACTGTGGCCAAATATAACCAGCCTTCACTTGTCCAAATATACGTGATATCGACTACCCACACCTTATTAGGTTCGTCTGTATTAAAATTACGATTTAACAGATTTGGATAGATTAAGTGCTCAGAATTAGATTTGGTCGTAACTGTGTAGCGCGAAGGCATTGTAGCGCATAGACCAAGCTCACGCATGTAATTACCTACGGTCTTTTCAGATAAGACCATGCCAATCTTGTCAAGTTCCTTATGAATACGAGGACTGCCATAAACTTCTCTGTACTCAAAGAAAATCTGTTGGATGTACTTCAACGCTCCTTCTTTCTTCTTCTGCATGTCGCTTTGGTTTTTTTCTCGCCACTTATAATAGCCGCTGGTTGATACTAGAAGGACTTCGCACATCTTATTCACGCGGTATTGATTCCGATGATCTTCAACGAATTGAAAGATCACTGCGGGTTTTTCGAAAAGATGTGCATGGCCTTTTTTAGGATTTCATTCTCTTCCTTCAATTCCTGTATTTCTTTCTCAAGCTTACGTTGTTGTTTAAGCTGTTCGGTCGGCGTCATATACTCCTTGCCGCTCCGCTCTGCTTGTGCTGCTTTTCGGTAGTCACTGACCCATCTCCGTAAGGAGCTAGGAGGTACATCCATCTCCCTGCATAAGTCAGTTTGTTTCTTACCTTCCTCTACTACTAATTTAACAAGATGTTCCTTTAATTTATCATCGATTCGTTTACTCATAAGGACACACTCCGATCAGTTAGTTGGTTAACTCTATCCAAACACGCTCATTGGGTTGTGTCCACTTTCTATACTAGCTTCAAAACCGCTCAACCCCATGCGTAAACCGCTCAACCCCATGCGTAAACCGCTCAACCCCATGCAGAAACCGCTTAACCCCGTGCGTAAACCGCTCAACGTCCACTTGCGGCAATTACTTCGGCCTCATGCAAACAAACAAGCTGGCCAGCAACTCGTATGGTGCATGATATACAGCTCTTTTCTTTGAAAAATGTTCTATCCAATTAGTAACCACTTACTCCTCCCTACAATACACATCCGTCTGATACGTCAATCAACAACAAAAAAGACCACCCGCTAATCGGGCAGTCTTAACTTCATTCATATTAGTATCGCTTTTTCCTGTTTTCTTTTATACAGAATCGTGCCAATGACTAGCACAACCAATATTGCTTGGCCAATCATCGTCTCAGTTGTCGGATAGAAACCGATGAGGTTAACAATCGGTAAACCGGACACCGCATGCGTCGGAATCACATTCGTTAATTGCAACGTATGGATGCTCACGCCGATAATCTTAAATGCCAAAATGTAAATAAAGAAAGTAGCTACCGCAAAGAAACGGTGAATCGGAATCCGTCCTGTCATGCGCAAAAGTACAATCGCCACAACGACTAATATGCCAAATGCAAGTGCGATTCCAGCCGTAAACTCAGCTGTAGACATTTTAGGTGCAATTCCTGCATAGAAAACAATCGTTTCAGCTCCTTCACGGAATACAGCTAGGAAGCTGATAAACGCCATTGCCCAGACACTTTGCTTGGAAATCGCATGATCCAGACGTTTTGAAATGTACTGATTCCATGACAACACAGTCGATTTACTATGCAACCAGATTCCAACGCCAATCATTAGTGCCGCGGCTAGGAGTCCGATATACCCCTCCATCCGCTCGCGATTCATCCCGATAGTGACAGATTGGAAAATGGTAGACATCAAAATTGCTGCAGCTGTACTGACAAAAATCCCAAGAACTGCTCCGATATATACCCAACGTTTCGCATGCTCCTGATTAGCTCTCTTCAAAAATGCCACCAGTCCGATAATAATTAGCAGTGCTTCTAAGCCTTCACGTAATAAAATTAATGCAGAATCCCAGAAGCTGTAAGATGTGTCTCCTTGCAACAAGGCAATTTGCTGTTTAAAGTCATATAATTGGCTAATAATCTTCTGATCATCAATCTTTGTCTTCGACAGTTCGCTCACTAATAATGGTAGATCATTTTCGATCTTTTGATACAAAGAAGCGTTCTTCGTTCGGATTTCGCCTTCGACATTCGGCCAAGTCGTAATGAAATTACGAAGCGATCCGGCTGCTTCCTTATATTGATTAGCTTGGACTTGTTGTTTGCTAGTTTCCAGTAACTCAATAAGGGAGGCTAATGAATAGTCCCCTTGAGTCTTTGCAACCTTCTTTCCATTGCTGAAGTCGGTAATGGCTGTTTGCAAATCTATGAACTGTTGCTTCAAAGCATTTTGATCTATATCATCCGCTGCCAATGTAATTCGGATGAACGCTGTTTGGTTCTCGATTTTTCCGTATGCGGCAATGTCTTGCTCGCGAACGGGTCGTTCATTTTTCGTCCACGATGCAATGAACCGCTTATTCGCATCTTGCATCGCTTGACGGTCTGCCGATTGAATAGCAACTTTGAAATCATCAAGTGCAGGCTGAATGGCTTTGGCGAATTTTGCACGCTCTGCCAGCTCATCCACCGGATTTTCTGCCTTCTCTAAATGATGAAGGGATTTGGAGAGTGCAGTGAGGGCTTTAAGCCGCTCTTCGTCATTCTGTGCATCTACGGCAACCTTTAGCATCTGTTCCACTTCACGGGCTTCTGTCAGTTCACTGGGCTTCATATCCATCCAGGAAGCTTTGAACTCAGCCAACGCTTTTTCTGTTTCGAAATCCTGTCCTTGTTTTGTACTCATAATTGCCTCTCCGATTGCAATATACAAGTCACTGTATGATTCCGCGGCAACTACCGGTTGAATGACCAAGACTAGAAGGAGTACCGCTAGAAGTCCCGTTCGTTTACAACGATTTAAAAAGAGCTTCACCGATATAACTCCCCTTTTGAACACCAGGGAAGCAGGCAAACAACGCGCTACCTCGATGTGTGATGTATTCATTCAATTTGTCAACACGGCCAAAACTATTCTGGATCTTGATGAATTGCTTAGGATGTTTTTGAAATGAAATAAAGAGCAAACCCGCATCAAAAGTACCTGTCGAATCAATAACACCTGATGAGTACGAAAATGATCTCCGTAAAATACGCTCCCCTGATTCCCGGGCAAGTCGACCATGTGAATCTGCTGGAATCGTCATTTCACCAGAGGATTCCTTTCGATCCAATCCCAAATCGTCCATTTCATGATGAAGTCCGAGGGGTGCCCCTGAATCACGATGCCTTCCAAATGTCGCTTCCTGTTCACCAAGTGCGGTCCTATCCCATGTCTCAAGATGCATCTGGATGCGGCGTGTGACCAGATAGGAGCCGCCCGTCATCCAGGATGCTGATTCACCGGGTTGAACCCATACAGTTTCATTCATATCAGTTTTGCTTTTCGTGTTAATATTGACTGTGCCGTCTTTAAAAGCAAAAAGATTTCGAGGCGTTTGTTTTTTATTCTTTTTCATTGGATAGGAATTAAACCCTGCCTGTGACCATTTCATCGTCACTTTTCCGGAAGCCGCGCGGATTAGATTACGGACTGCATGAAAAGCGACTTGCGGATCATCGGCACATGCTTGAATGCAAATATCACCGTCTGAATACGCGGTTTCCAGCTGATCTTTTGGAAAATGGGGCAACTGCTTTAATTCACTTGGTCGTTTATGCGCAAGGCCCAGCTCTGGTTTTTCAAATAGAGAGGGACCAACGCCGAATGTAATTGTTAAATTCGATGCGTCCAGCCCTTTTGATTCGCCTGTATCTTTTGCCGGAACAAATCCGTTCGATGAGGCTTCCCCGATAGGCTCGCCATTCATCAGACGAACGGTAAGTGGAGTCCATGCTTTAAAGAGGTTTTGCAATTCTTTCAAGGACTTGACAGTGACGTTTAACGAAGCAAAGTAGACATGAGTGGGAACTTCGTTCGCAATCCCAGATTGGTGGGCACCATAAAAATTCACTTTATTGACGGCACTCTCATCATCATCTGGCGCAGTCATGCCAAATACGTTTAAAATGCCGCCAAGGCCTGAAGCGCCAATTGCAATGCCCGCAGCACCTGCTCCAGTGTACTTGAGCATTTGCCTACGGGAAATTTTCTTATCGTAAAACTTCTCTTCTTTTGACTCAGTCAATTCACTCACTCCATTATGATCCCCATTTGGCTTAATGGTTCACCGAGATGATTTACCGCTTCGGATAATGCTTTCGTATCTTCCTTCGTTAAATCGAGGTAAGAGACATAGCCGCCTTTTCCATCTTCATACATAGCAAGTAATTCATTGATTGCCGCGAACTTATCGGTTAATTCGTTAACAAGTTCAGTATCTTTTTCAGCAATTTTATCTTTTAGGATTTCAAAAATCTTTTCGGCGCCTTCAATATTTGCTTTGAAGTCATAGAGATCCGTATGGGAATAAATTTCTTCCTCTCCAGTGATCTTTGAAGTAGACACTTCATTCAACAAATCGACGGAGCCTGTAATCATCAAGTCAGGTGACACGTCAACCGTTTCCACACGCGCGCGCAATTCCTTGGCGTCTTTCAACAGTTGGTCAGCAATTTCTTCATAACCTACGGTCGTATTCTCAACCCATAGACCATATTCAATTTTATGGTACCCGGACCAATCCTCTTCACCAAGACCTTCGTCTTCAATATCTGCTAAACGTGCGTCGATACGAGGATCCAAGTCACCAAAGCTTTCCGCAATTGGTTCAGACCGTTCGAAATACATACGGGCTAAAGGATAAATTGTTTTTGCTTCTTCCAGTTCTCCGTTTTTCACCGCAGTCACGAACTTTTCAGTCTCTAGAACGAATTGGTCCATCTGTTCTAAAGCAAACTGTTTATATGCATCTAGTTCTTGAGTTAAATCTATTGTTGTTCCTACCGCGTTTTGTTCTGAAGTAGACTTGTCATTCTCAATTGCATTACAGCCTGACAAGATAAGGCCTCCGCTAACTAAAATTGATAAAAGTGCGTTTCTCTTCATCATAATCCTTCTTTCTATAGGAGAATAAAATCTCTTCATTAATAATGATAATCATTCTCATCATCTTGTCAATAGAAAATAGAGCATTGAATTAGAAAAAAATGTGAAAACCCTTCATGCATTCCATATGTTTATTGTGAATAGGGTATATTGAGGGCAGGAGGTGAGTGCAAATGATTTTTATCAATGTAGTGAAACGGTTCTTTAAAGAACGGTTTTTTGACCAAGCCGCGCAAACAGCCTATTACTTACTGTTGTCAATGTTTCCTTTTCTTATCTCTATCTTTGCGTTGGTCAGCTACTTGCCTGTCGATGAAGAGATGCTTTTAGCTTTTATCAAGCCATTTGCACCAACAGAGGCATATCATATAATCGAACAAAATGTCCGCTCCATCATTTTCAAAGTGCAAGGAAAAGTGTTGTATACAAGCTTGGCAATCGCTTTTTGGGTATCATCGGTTGCCGTACAGTCACTCGCTCGTTCGCTTGATCAGGCAAATGGCTATGTAAGACGCTATCCATTCTGGAAAGTGCTCATTCGTGATCTGGCTGTGACGCTTTTATTCATGCTCGTTCTGTCTTCATCACTGTTTCTTCCTTTATTAGAGCGTGCGTTACATGAATTTGTGACGTATTATGATTCAGTTGAGCAATGGCGCGGTTGGCTCTATATATGGCCGAATGTGAAGTGGGGACTCGGGTCGTTGTTTTTGTTCTTGTTCTTTCTATTGTTTTACAAATTCGTGCCAACAGGTAAAATGAAGCTTAAGGAAGTATGGCCGGGCGCTCTCTTTTCAGCGATTGGTTGGCAGTTGTTTTCTCTAATCTTCGGAAACTACGTAGCGAATGTTGATTATACAAGAATTTATGGACAGTTATCTGGAATTATTCTGCTTGTTCTATGGTTCTATCTGACAGCAGTTATTTTGATGCTTTCGGGTCTGCTGAACTCGGAATGGCGCAGATCGTTAACATGGAGGGGGAAATGAAACATGAAGATTCTAGTGGTGGATGATGATCCGAATATTTTAGAGCTGGTTAACATCCATTTATCACAGGCTGGCTATGCTGTCATGAAAGCGGGGAACGGCATAGAAGCGCTCAAACTGTTGGATGAGGACTTGCCTGATTTAGCTGTCGTCGACGTGATGATGCCTGGGATGGACGGCTATGAGCTGACGAAAAGACTTCGTGACGAAGCGGATATACCGGTTTTATTGCTGACGGCAAAAGGGGAACTGGAGGATAAGGAAAAAGGGTTTCTTGCGGGTTCCGATGATTATGTCGTGAAACCATTTGAGCCGAAGGAGCTGTTGTTTAGAATCAATGCGATTTTGCGGCGTTATGATAAAGCAGTGGATATCCATATACGTGTTGGTCCGCTTCAAATCAACCGGCAAAGCTATGAAGTATCAATAGGTAAGAAAGTATTGCTGTTGCCGTTGAAAGAATTCGAACTGTTATCCGTTCTTGCATCCAAGCCGAATCATGTATTTGAGAGAGATTTACTCATTGAACGTGTGTGGGGCTTTGACTATGAAGGGGATGAACAGACATTGAATGTGCATATTAAACGGCTGCGCGATAAGCTTGAAGGTCTTCCTGAATCGATTAAAATTTCGACCGTGAGAGGCGTCGGGTATAAGCTCGAGGTCACTTCATGAGGTCTTTGTATGGGAAATTCCTGACCTTTACAATCGGGATTATGCTAGTGAGCGCAATTCTTGCTTTTCTCGTCGTCAATACATATTATCATCAGCAATTAAAAGGACGGAACGATAATAAAAATATGAATATCGCGCTGTCAATTGCCTCCTATATTGAATCGGACGAACATGCGGACATTGAAATTTTTTTTCAGACACAAGCAGATGCGGGCTACAAAATCTTTGTGGTGAATGAAGACGGGGAAGAGTTCAGATTTGGAGCACCGTTCCGTCTGCAGAATCTCAGTATGGCTTCGGTTCAAGGCGTATTGGATGGACAACCGTATCACGGGATGCGTGATTTGAAAACTGAGACGTTCATGACAGGGTTCTTTTCCGATGAACTAGCAAATACAGTCGGTGTGCCGTTCACGTACGGAGGAACGACTTATGCGCTGTTTATGCGCCCCGATATCAAACTGCTGTTTACGGAAGTGCATTACTTATTAGGTGGGATGGTTATCGTAATGGCGATCGTCAGCCTATTGTCGATGCTCATTGTTGCCAAGAAGTTGATAGAGCCGATTACGGAATTGACGATGGCAGCAAAAAGGGTCGGTGAGGAGCAGTTTACCGGAACACTCGATATTAATCGGAAAGATGAAATTGGACAATTGGCGCAAAGCTTTCAAAGGATGACGGAAAAGTTAAGTGAAAACGACCGAATCCGAAAAGAATTTATTAGTGATGTGTCCCATGATTTCCAATCACCATTGCTCAATATTAAAGGGTACGCTGATTTGCTGATGAATAAAGAGCTTTCGGAGGAGAAGCGGCAAAATTATGCGAAAGTCATCCAATCCGAAACGGAGCGGCTCTCATTACTGACGAAACAGTTATTGTTGCTGACGTCCCTTGACCAATTGGAGTCACCTTTACAACCGAAGCGCTTCAGTCTAAATCAACAAATCTCGGATATTATCCGCAAGTATAGATGGCTGTTGGAAGAAAAACAAATGTCGCTCACTATGGAGCTAGATGAAGTGGACTTTACGGGCGACCCCGCATTTCTCGAAAAGGTATGGGAGAATTTGTTATCCAACGCCTTGAAATACACACAAAAAGATGGTGAGATTGATATCCGGTTACGTGATTACCCGAACCATATTGAAGTAAAGGTGAAAGACAGTGGGATAGGGATTGCCGAAGAACATGTAAATCGGCTATTTGACCGCTTTTATCGAGTGGATACTTCGAGAACACAGGAAATCGAAGGGACAGGTCTTGGGCTTGCAATCGTCCGTCAAGTCGTCCAACTTCATGATGGAGATGTGAAAGTAGTCAGCAAAGCAGGCGAAGGCACAACATTTACGGTTATACTTCCGAAATTGTAATGTCCTGTTCATGTTCCGTTCATGTTGAGCCTGTATGATAGGGGTAGTATAAGAACAAAACAGGAGGAATTATTATGCAGGAAAAATGGAGTATACGATTAATCCGCATTTCAGCAATATTCGGTGTCATAGGCGCATTTTTAGGGTCACATATGGCAGGTTCGGGTTCAGGCGCTTTCCGTCCGATCCACGCGCATATTCTAGTGGTCGGTTGGTTGTCCGTCTTTGCATGGGGCGTATTTTACAAGGTTTATAAAGTGCGCGCGAAAAAGCTGGTTACAGTGCACGGTTGGACAGCCATCATCGGCTCTATCGGATTAACGGCGGGTATGTGGTTCCAATTCATGAAGCCATTTGGTTTGAATGAAACATTCTCGCTCATCTTCTACATTGTCGGTGGAAGTATCTTGCTGATTAGCTTTGTGTTATTTGTTTTAGTTACATTTCTCATTGAAAAAGAAGGAAGACGCTAATTTCAGCGGGAAATTAATAGGAAGGCGTTTAAGGTTAACGAGTTTTGTAATCGAAAAGCAAACGTTAAATAGTCTAGCATATAGGAACGCTAATTCAAATATGAATTAGCGTTCCTATTTTTGTTGGTATAGCAATTTTCATGGTAATTATTAAGTAGGAAATAGCATTATAAGTTATACAGTGCCCGTTTTCCACGCTACTGTTTGTACACCCGCAGAAACGTCAATTTTAACTAGTTGCACAAGCGCCATCTTCGTCCTTCCTAGACCGAGCACCAGCCCATTCAGACGCCGCGTATGTCAGTGGACCTATTCATGGAGTTGACTTTTTTATCCCTCCTACTCTTCCATCTTCCTATGATCGAAAAGAACGCTCTCCTATGATAGACTTTCAGTTAGAAATTAATTTAATGCTGAAGTTTTAGAATCAACCAAAGATTATAAAATTATGTTGAAAATAGTTGGGACAGCTGTATAATAGTTTACAAGGCATACCAGAAGTTTGATATGTCAGAAAAGTATTGAAAGGGGATATACAATGGGTATAAGAAAATGGTCACTTTTATTTGCTTTAGTATTAAGTCTTAGTTTGGTATTGGCAGCTTGTAATGATGATAAGGGTGGAGAGAAAGATTCATCCAAAACGCCTGCAAAAGAGCCGACGAAAGATGAATTGGCTGCAGACCAAACAATTAATGTGAATATTCGCGAGGAGCCGCCTTCCATGCATCCGGGTTCTGCTACGGATTCGACTTCAGGGGCAGTGTTAAACCAAGTTTTTGAAGGGTTAATGCGTGTAAACCAACAAGAAGAAGTTGAAAAAGCAATGGCAGAGGATTTTGAGCTCTCAGAAGACGGATTGACGTATACGTTTAAGATACGTAAAGACGCGAAATGGTCAAATGGCGACCCTGTTGTTGCGGGCGACTTTGAATACGCTTGGAAATGGGTACTGGATCCTGCAAATGCAGACACGGATTACGCGTACCAAATGTATATGATAAAAGGTGCAGAAGCTGCTAAGGAAAATGGTGGTTCATTAGATGACGTCGGTGTTACAGCAGAAGACGATCATACATTGGTTGTAGAGTTAGAACAACCAACTGCGTATTTCTTGGATTTAACAGCGTTCTATACATTCTTCCCTGTTAACGCAAAAGTGGTTGACGGAAAAAATGATTGGGCACAGGAAAAAACAGATAACTACGTGACTAACGGTCCGTTCTTATTGGATTCATGGAAACATAAAGACAAAATTGTCCTGAAGAAAAACCCAGAATATTGGGATGCAGACACAGTTAAATTAGAAACAATCAACATGTTCATGATTATGGATGAAAACACTGCAAAACAAATGTACGACAAGGGCGAATTGGATTGGCTAGGATCTCCGACTGATTCCATTCCTCTTGCAGCTATTCCGCATTACAAGTCGGAAGGTACACTAAATATTTCACCACAAGCGGGTGTATACTACTATGCTTTCAACGTTGAAGAGGAGCCGTTCACTAACGTGAACATCCGGAAAGCGTTTGCAATGGCTATTAACCGCCAAGGCATTGTAGATAACATTACTAAAGGTGAACAGCAACCGGCAATGGCACTTGTTCCATCATCGATCTTTGAGGAGAACGCAAAAGGGTACTTCTCCGACAATGATGTAGAAGAAGCGAAAAAGTTACTAGAGAAAGGCTTGGAAGAGCTTGGCTTAAGCGAGTTGCCAACTGTTAAACTTTCTTACAACACAAGTGAGGCGCATGGCGCGATTGCTCAAGCCGTTCAAGATATGTGGAAGAAAAACCTTGGAGTAAGCGTCGAGTTGAATAACGAAGAGTGGGGTGTTTACCTCGACTCTATGGGTGCTGGAGACTTCCAAGTTGGTCGTATGGGCTGGATTGCTGACTTCAACGATGCAATTAACTTCTTGGAAATCTTTGAAACTGTTGGCGGGAATAACTATACAAATTGGGAAAATGCAGATTACCAAGCGTTGCTTAAAAAGTCTAGAACAGAACTAGACAAAGATGCACGCGAGAAGATTTTACGGGAAGCTGAAGAAATATTCATGGAAGAACTTCCATTAGCTCCTGTATACTTCTATACAAATGTATGGACAAACAAAGAGAAAGTACAAAACATCGAAGTTTCACCACTTGGTGTCGTGCAATATAAGTGGGGCTATATTGCTGCTGAATAAGTTTTGAATCTAGATCGTTGAATAGGATTCATAGGGGGGTGACCTGTTTTCACCCCCTTTTGTGTTTAACAGATATGATAGACTTCATAGATTATGGGGGTGTTATGGTTTGGCTATATACATGCTGAAAAGGGTCGGGTATATCATCGTTTCCCTTTTTTTTATAATTACGATTACCTTTGCATTGATGAAAATGGCACCAGGCGGACCTTTTACATCCGAACGTAAAACTTCTCCTGCAATTGAACAGCAAATGTTAGCTGCTTACGGATTAAATGATCCGCTCTATAAACAGTACTTCGATTACTTGGTAAATGCCGCTACTTTTGATTTTGGCCCATCGTTTAAATACGAAGGACAACAAGTCACCGATATTATCAAACGAGGCTTGCCATATTCGTTAGTTTTAGGGCTAGAGGCTATTTTTCTAGCATTGGCATTTGGTATCTTATTCGGTGTAATTGCAGCGTTTTATCATAATAAATCCGGCGACTATACCGTAATGGTCATTGCGATACTCGGAATATCGGTTCCAAGTTTCGTATTGGCCACTATTTTACAATATATCTTCTCCATCCAATTGTCTCTGCTACCGATTGCCAGGTTTGATTCGTTCGCACATACAATTTTACCGGCAGTCGCTTTGGCAACAACACCGCTCGCGTTTATAGCTCGTTTAATGCGTTCAAGCATGCTGGAAGTTATGAATGCTGATTATATTAAAACTGCAAAGTCAAAAGGACTATCAGGGGCAGTCGTCATTTACAAACATGCTTTAAGAAATGCTATCTTACCGGTAGTTTCTTATCTCGGACCACTAGTTGCAGGCATACTTACCGGGAGCTTCATTATCGAGAAGATATTTGCGATTCCTGGCTTAGGAAATGAATTTGTCGTCAGCATTACAAATCGAGATTATACAGTGATAATGGGGACGACAGTTTTCTATAGTATTCTTTTGCTCGTTTCGATTTTAGTAGTCGATTTTATTTATGGATTGGTAGATCCGAGGATAAAATTGGCGGGTAAGGGGGCAAAGGCATAATGGTACAGGCACAAATAAAAGACGCTGATTTTGAAACGTTATCAGTAGACCAAGCTGCGGCTGAACAAATCGTTGGAGAAAGTACGTCTTATTGGAAAGATGCTTGGCGCCGATTCAAAAAGAACAAACTAGCAGTTTTTGGTGTTACGGTCATTATCCTTTTAGCGATTATGGCGTTTATTGGGGGACCAATTTCCGGACATAGTTACGACGAAACGGATTTGATAAATGCAAATCAGTCACCATCAGGGGAGCATTGGTTTGGTACTGACAACTTGGGTAGAGATGTATTTGCACGAACTTGGTATGGGGCGAAAATTTCCTTGTTCATTGGTTTAATGGCTTCTCTTATTGATTTGATCATCGGTGTGATTTGGGGATCGGTCTCCGGGTTCTTCGGTGGCAAATTGGATGAATATATGATGCGTGTAGCTGATATTTTATACGGAGTCCCGTATCTATTAGTCGTCATTCTCCTTATGGTTGTGATGCCGCCAGGGCTCTGGACAATGATTATTGCGATGACGATTACAGGATGGATTAATATGGCGAGGATTGTCCGTGGACAAGTCATGCAGCTGAGATCTGAAGAATATGTGTTGGCATCAAAGTCCCTTGGGGCAAGCAATTCTAGATTGTTATTTCGACATTTAGTTCCAAATACAATCGGGCCGATTTTAGTGACATTGACGTTAACGATACCAACAGCAATATTCACTGAAGCATTTCTAAGTTATTTAGGTTTGGGTGTACCAGCGCCTCGCGCAAGTTGGGGTACGATGGCATCGGATGCATTATCGTCATTCCAATACTATCCGTACCAAATCTTTTTCCCAGCATTCTTTATCTGCTTAACGATTCTTGCGTTTAATGTTATAGGAGATGGATTAAGAGATGCGCTGGATCCAAAAGAGAGTAAATAAGGGGGCGTGCGAACGTGAAAAAAATATTAGATGTAAAGGATCTATCCGTATCTTTTGAAACGTACGGTGCTGACGTTCAAGCCGTTCGTGGGATTTCTTTCGAGTTGAATGAAGGAGAAACATTGGCAATTGTAGGCGAATCCGGTTCAGGGAAAAGCGTGACGGCGCATTCGATTATGCGGATTGTACCTATGCCCCCGGGAAAATTTGTCGGTGGTTCAATTCTTTTCAAAGGCGAGGATTTAACGAAGAAATCAGAAACACAAATGCAAAATATCCGTGGTAAAGAGATCAGCATGATTTTTCAGGATCCAATGACCTCTCTTAACCCAACAATGACAGTCGGAAATCAAATCGCTGAAAGTTTGATTAAACATCAAAAGATGACGAAGAAGGAAGCACAAAAGCGTGGAGTTGAATTATTAAGACTCGTTGGAATTCCGAATGCTGAAACACGCATTAAGCAATATCCTCACCAATACTCCGGTGGAATGCGTCAGCGTGCAATGATTGCGATTGCTTTGGCATGCAACCCGAAGGTCTTAATTGCGGATGAACCAACGACAGCTTTGGATGTAACCATTCAAGCGCAAATTTTAGAGCTTATGCGTGAGCTCCAAGAAAAAATCGGAACCGCAATCATTTTAATTACCCATGATTTAGGTGTTGTGGCGAGTGTAGCGAGCAGGGTAGCAGTCATGTATGGCGGGAAGATTGTAGAGACTGGTAATATAGACGAGATTTTTTACAACCCAAAACATCCGTATACTTGGGGACTTTTAGGATCCATGCCGAAACTAAATAGCAAGACAGAAGAGTTGCTGGCAATTCCAGGGTCGCCGCCAAATTTAGCAAATCCGCCAAAAGGGTGCCCTTTCGTAACTAGGTGTCCCTATGCGATGAAAGTATGTAAAGAAAATATGCCTGAATATACCCGTTTGTCTAGCACGCAGCAGACGGCATGTTGGTTGTTGGATGAACGTGCGCCTAAAGTGGATATCCCGGAAACTGCAATCGTTGGAGGGAGGAAAGTCCATGTATAAAAGTCGAGAAAAACTGTTGGAAATTAAAGACCTGAAAAAGCATTTTCCTATGGGTCGTAATACAGTATTAAAAGCTGTCGATGGGATTACCTTTGACATTTACGAAGGGGAAACATTCGGATTGGTTGGGGAATCCGGCTGCGGTAAATCCACTGCCGGCAGGACAATCATGGGTCTGTATGAAGCGAGTGGCGGGGAAGTTCACTTTTTAAATGAAAACGTACATGGTAAGAAATCAAAAAAAGAGGTAAAACAATTCAATCGCAATATGCAAATGATTTTTCAAGACCCATATGCTTCTTTAAATCCAAGAATGACAGTTAAGGATATTATTGCAGAGGGATTGGATATTCATGGACTTGTGAAAAGTAAAAAAGAACGGACCGCGCGAGTAAATGAGTTACTTGAAACAGTCGGGCTAAACAGCGATCATGGAAATCGATATCCGCATGAATTTAGCGGTGGGCAACGTCAGCGGATTGGCATTGCGAGAGCACTTGCCGTAGACCCTCAATTTATAGTAGCGGATGAGCCGATTTCAGCATTGGACGTGTCTATTCAGGCACAAGTTGTCAATTTGTTGAAAAAGCTACAAGTTGAACATGGACTCACCTATTTGTTTATCGCGCATGATTTGTCCATGGTCAAGCACATAAGTGATCGTGTAGGTGTAATGTACTTAGGTAGCATGGCGGAAATCGCCTCAAGTGATGAGTTGTATGACACTCCGTTGCATCCTTATACGCAAGCGTTACTGAGTTCGATTCCAATTTCGGATCCAGAAGTTGAAAGATCGCGTGAAAAAATGACGATTAAAGGCGATATACCAAGCCCGATAGACCCGCCAAGCGGTTGTCGTTTCAGAACGCGATGTCCATTTGCTAAGGACGTGTGCGCGAAAGTGATTCCAGAGTTTAAAGAGTATAAGGCCGATCATTGGGTAGCGTGCCATATATACAGTGATGAGTACGGCGCTGAGTTTGAAAAACCTCAGTTTTCAGTTGGCGTTGTATGAAATGAACACTAATCTCAAAACGTAAAAAGAAAATCCACTTGTGCCCAAAAGGTTCAAGTGGATTTTTCATTAAGTAAACACCAAATTCAACTTCCCGTTTTCCAAGGAAAGACTTGCATCAAACTTACTGCCATTAGTAGCTGTGAATCCTTTAATCGTATTCGTTTTCCCTTTCGTACAAAGAAGTTTTACTTGCGCAGGCGTTAGTTTCTTCTTCAGATAGATACCTGGGAAAGTTTGTTTACAGCCATTTTTATAGTTGCTGCAGCCGTAAAAAGATTTTCGTGCAAGAATCATCCCTGTTTTACAATGCGGACAAGGAGCAACTTCGACCGCTTGATAGGAACCGTATGATTTAGTTGGCCGTGGCGGCACAAGTGAAGCATCAATCTTCGTCGCTTCCAATTGCCGCGGCACTTCTTCCAACAAATTCGTAATGAACTTCCCGATATTATCGAGGAAATGCTGCCCTGTTCCTTCACCGTTACCGATTTTCCGCAAATACGCTTCCCATTTCGCCGTCATCGATGGGCTTGCGAGCAAGTTTCCTTCAATCGCCTGACAAAGCACTCGGCCTTTAGCTGTAATGGAAACAATGTTTTTCGACACCGAAATATACCCGTGCTTTTTAATCGTTTCTATGATGTTGCTTCGGGTTGCTTCCGTTCCTAGGCCTTCAATCTCTTTCAGAATATCCGTCTCGTCCTTATCCTCGACAAGCTTCCCGCATGTTTTCATCATTGCGATCAGTTGCCCTTCCGTATACGGTTTAGGCGGCATCGTCTTGCCCTCTTTAATGGAAATCTTACTCTGGACGGGCTCCTCATTACGTAGCGGCGGCAAAGATGGCTCGTCCTTTTCCTCTTTCGACCGTTGGAACAAAGCTTTCCACCCTAGATCACGCTCGGTTTTCCCTGTCGTAAAGAACAGAAGCCCATTCACATCCGTCGTCACTTTCGTTTCCGTATACAAATAATCCGTATGGAACATCGCAAGAGTCGTACGAACGACCTCTTCATACAGATTCCGCTCCAGAGATGATAACCGTCCAAGAACCGCTTGTGTCGGAATCTTTTTTGTCGGGATGATTGCATAGTGTTCCTGCACTTTCGAACTGTCAACATAGCGCTTTTTCGGTGCAAGCGAAGCGACAGGGAACGGATGACCGATCAGTTGCTGGTAATCGCCAACCTGGTCCTTCAAATACGCAAATTCGTTCGGCGTAATATGTCGGGCGTCCGTCCTTGGATACGTTACGAGCTTTTTTTCATAGAGACCTTGCATGATTTTCAACACATCCGCCGGACTCGTCTTCCATCGACGGTTCGCTGTTGCCTGCAACGTGGATAGGGCATGTAGTTGAGGCGGCGGGGTTCTTTTTTCAGTATGCGTGACTGAAGAGACAACACCCGGAGAAGATGGCTTAAGCCCATGCTTTCTCAGCAACTCCTGAATGATCTCACGCTTTGGTTCTTTCGCTTTTGCTTTCCCTTTATACGTACCATGCTCCGCCGTAAACGTCGCTTCCACTTCGAAAAATGGCTCTGATACAAAATTCTCGATTTCCATCTGCCGCTGGTAGATTAGATAGACAGTAGGGGTTTGCACGCGTCCGATCGGGAACACCTCTTGAACACCTTTTGCTTTTAATAACAGGGTATACAATCGTGATCCGTTCATACCAACGAGCCAATCACTTATTTGACGGGCTTTCGCTTCCTCATACAACATCAGATCTTTACGGTTGTCCCGTAAACTCGCAAACCCTTTCCGTACTTCATCGACTTCAAGTGAATTGATCCATAGTCGCTGGATCGTCTGATTCCGCGCGCCGGTCTGATAATAAATGCTATAGAAGATATTCGACCCTTCGCGATCCACGTCACACGCATTAATGACCGTATCCGTCCCGCGAACCAACTTCTTCACAACTTGAAACTGCTTGAACTTCCCTTTTGCCACTTGAAACTCATAGCGCTCCGGTAGAATAGGCAAACTGCCAAGTGTCCAGCGTTTCCAGGCAGGGTTGTACGTATGAGGCTCTTTTAGCTCTACTAAATGGCCAACACCCCATGTAATATAAGCACCTTCGGGAAATATCTGACACGCTTGTATTTCCATATAGCCTTCAAATTTACGCACTGAAAAAGCGTCTGCATACGCTTTCGCCTGGGATGGTTTTTCGGCTAGTATTACTGGTTTCATGGGAGCACCTCGATTGGTTTTTAGTACGTCCGTTCTGTTAGATTGATTATCTCATATATTGCGATGGGTTGCTATGTGGAGGAGAAGATAAATGTATTAAATAGTTTACTAATAAATGCTTTGATAGAGTTCAAAGATCAGACTATCTTTAAATATTACTATAGTTTTCCTTCACTTAACCTTAACTTAACCTTCATTCTATAAACTGGAGATTTGGCATACTAGTAAGAAGCAGTTCAACCCAAAGGAGTGGATCAATCATGTGGCGAACAGTCAAAGCACTTACACTGACAGCATGTATTTTTCTGCTAGGTGTTTTTGGATATGCTTCTTCTGCCCATGGTAGTGATTATTCCCCTTTACTGTTGCAAAAAGATACACAGAGTATTGATGTATACAGTTCGCTTTATTTGATAAAAGATCTGGAAAAGACTATGACGATTGATGGAGTGGCGGCAGATGAAAATGTCAGTGCGTTCATTCCAGCGGAAGAATTGGAACAAAAAATGGGCTTTTTCCATACGGCAAAATGGCTTCGGTTTGAAGTTGAAAATGATTCTGATGAGACAGAGTGGCTTTTAGAACTCGCTTTTCCGTTGATCTATGAAATTAGGGTTTATACAAAAAAAGAACTTGGTCTTGAAGAACTATATGTCGGTGGCGCCAATTATCCTTTTCATACAAGGGAAATTAAGCACCGGCATTTCATCTATAAGTTGGATGTACCGCGTGGTGAACGGAAGACGTATTTCATAGGCGTACATAGTACAGGGGATTTACATCCTCCTATTAAGTTGTGGAATGAAGCAGCATTTATTGAAAAGACCCAGCAGGAATTCGTCATTCTTGGAGTGTTCTATGGAATGATCATTATTATGATTTTCTATAATCTATTTCTATTCTTCAGTTTGCGGATGAAGAGTTACCTTTATTATGTATTTGTCATTACGTGTACACTAATCGGCCAAATGTCCATTAACGGCATGCTTTTCCCATATCTATGGCCAAATTCTCCAACATGGAATGCAATGTCGACCCCGTTCTGGGTTAGTTTGGCTTGTGTTTTTATTCTCCTCTTTACGAGAAGCTTCTTGGAAACAAATCGTCATATCCCAGGCTTCAAAAAATTCTCGTGTTTTCTAACTCTGCTGAACGTGTTAGTCATTTTTGCTTTGCCGTTCTCCTTAATCCTAGCATTAAATATGATGTTGTTCAGCACAATCTGTACTTTTACGTCGGTCTTGACAGTGGCCTTCATCAGTTTAAAACGTGGTATACGACAGGCGCGATTCTTTGTGGCTGGATGGATTGTATTTCTAGTTGGCGTTCTGTTGACTATATTTGAGCGGGCTGGCTTGCTTCCATTCATGGTTGTGACAGATTATGCAGGACAAACGGCATTGGTCCTTGAGGTGGCGCTGCTCTCATTAGCATTGGCAGATAAGATCAATATTCTGCGTGATGAGAAGGATAAAGCGGAACAGAAAGCGTTGGAAAGCGAAGCATTGGAATCAGCCAATCGGGAATTGGAAAAGTTGAATGAAAATCTCCTTGTTATGGGAGAATCCCGCCGCAATCTACTTGCAAATATCGCGCATGAACTGGCTACACCAGTTACGCTGTTCGACAGCTATATACAAGCGTTGCAAGAAGGCATCGTCAGTTTAGATAATGCACACTTCACTAACCTTGTCGCCGATAAAATAAATGTATTGAATCGGTTGATCAATGACTTATCGGATTTGTCGAATTTAGAGGCAGGGCAGGCAAGTATGGCGTTCGTGGATATCGATGCAGGAATTTGGTTAGGTCAAATGATTGAGAGATTTCGCTTTGAAATAGAGCAGCTTGATAGGGGCTTTACAAGTGACTGTGAAACAGGCTCGCTGAACAATTATCAGTGCAAAATCGATCGGGATCGGATGCACCAAGTTTTTTCCAATCTGATCCGGAATGCTGTCAAGTTCACTTCCAAGGAAAAAGGTATGATCTCAGTGACCGCTCATCTGGATGAAAAACATCGTTTGCTCGTTATCCAGATGAAGGATAACGGTATCGGCATAAAAGAAGAAGACTTATCCTCCATCTTCGAGAGGCTCTACACAGATTCCACCGGTTCTGCAAATGGGAACGGGAGGGGACTGGGCCTTGCGATTGTAAGGGAGATCATCCATGCACATCAAGGAAGGATTACCGTGGAAAGCGAGTTCGGCAAAGGCACGATTTTTTCAATTGCACTTCCCGTTATGCCGAGGGCGGGTCATTTGAAATGACCGCTGACTTGGGAAAGTAAATTGTTTATGGAAATAACGAATTAACGAATCATGCGTCCGGTTTGGCTTTGTGGTAGACGGGATAATGAATGAAGGGATAAAAAGAGGCCATACTTCCGCTACTATCTTAGTAGGGAAATATGGTCTCTTCGCTTTTCTTCTTCTCCATAGGCTGAAGAAGTAGCTGTCCGTTTTATGTGTCCCGATCCATATTTTCACTATGAAATTATCTGAAACCTATTCCCCCAATTCACTCCCCAATGTTCGGCGGCTGATCCAGCGGCCTTGCAGGGTGAAGATGAGACAGACTGCCAGCAGAAAGAAGCAGGTGACGAAAAGGATTGTTTTATAATCAAACACAATCGCTGTGTCCGTATCGATCAATGCGAGCAATTGTGTAAAGATGACGCCCAAGATGGTGCCGACAGCCAAACCGTAAAGTACAAACGAAAGAACTTGTGTCAAAATAAGTTTAACGAGCCCATTCGGGGTCAGGCCGATCAAGCGTTGAACCGCGTAATCATTCCGTTTTCCATAGATTGTGTGCAATAGCGTCTGAATGACACCTAAACAAGTGGCAGTTATTAAGATGAACATGACTCCTGCAAAGAGGCTCCAGCGCTGAAAGAATAGTTGATCACTTTGAGCTGTAAAGGTTTCATAATCAGAAAACGTCAAGGCTGGCCATTGCTCATGCAAAAATTGCAAAGCGGCCATTGTCTGTTCAATTTCTGCCGTTTGCACCATAATCTCGTCCACCATTAAATGAGCGTTTATCGCAATTGGGGCGGACCAATCAAATAGAATAGGCGTATCAGATTCCGAGGAGCTGATTGTCCCTATGATTTTAACCGGTTCCACTTCTTCCTTGCTTTGCCAATCCAGATTATAGATCGCTGGCTGAAGCACGTCTCCTATAGACAATGAGTGGTCTTCCGCAAACTTCTCTGAAACGATCACTCCATTTTCGATATCTCCATGGATTTCTCTGATCTTTCCTTTTTCAACAAATTTCTTCACATCTATTGCCTGATAGTCTGCTCCTTGCCATAGATTCTCGAGATGAAGTTCCAAGTAGTGGTAGTCACTTCTTGCGTAGGCATACTCAACAGTCGGGAGAGCTTCGATATCCCGTGTGATTTCAGTTGTCAGAGTCGGGTCCAGCAAATCATTATGAATGACTACAGGTGTTTCATATAGAAAATCAATATAAGCTTTTTCATTATGATGGATAGTCTTGAATAGAGCTGTGCCGAAAATCAAAATGACCATCAAGCCGATAATGCTGAGCACAATCGGCATGTTCCGACGGACTTGCGGCATCAGTTGGTTACAAGCCAAATAGGCTTCCTTCCCGAATAGTATCCGAACAGGCTGAAGGATAAGTTTAAGCAATCGGCTGAACAAAAATGGCATCATATAGAGGACGAGCACGCAAATAAGCAAACTTCCGATGACCGTTTGCAACGCGCTTTTCCCATCGTTCTCTTCAAAGACGGATGAAAATAAAATGAGCAGCGCACAAGCCGAAATAAGTCCGAGCACGTATAGTTTCACTTTCGTCAGGCGGGAAGAGGGTTCGTGGTTTTCTTCCTCAATTTGCATGGGCAACAGTTGCATGCTTTTTTGCACTTGCCACTGCATGATGACTTGCAGCAATACAAATGCAATGACAGCAATACTTATCGCCAACCCGAATGGGAACTCTGTATGCGCTTCAGGTAATCTCATCTTTCGGATAAGGAATGGCAGCCATTGATGGATAACGACCATGCTAAGGAGGATGCCTGCTATAACGCCTGATCCGATGATTGCTGACAGTTGGATTTGGACAATCTTTCCGACTTGCTTTGCAGTTGCCCCTAGAGCCCGCAATACCATCAGCTGTTCCCTCAATTTAAAGAACATGAGTTGGAAAGTGGACAGCAATAACACGGCAGCGACGATGAATACGAAAGTTGATAGGACAATCATAAAAATTGCAAGTGCCTGAAAATTGGCTTTCACAAAATCATATTCATTCGTAATATCGATTCGGAATTCGTCGTCTACTTGAATTAACGCATTGCTGATTAGCGAAGGCAAAGCATCTTCCTGTAATTTGAGTAGTGAAAATAAGCCAGCGGCACTAGTATCAGGAAGATCGACCCATTGTTTCACAGTGGCATTCGATAAAATGACTAGTTCAACGTCGGGCACTCCTGGCAGGGGGTCAAGGATTTCTTTGATGATGAATGGAGTATATTCGACATCAATTGTATCCCCGACACTTTTACTGAATAAAGAAGCGATCTTCGCTGAAATGATAACCTCGTTATTCCCTAAATCCGATTCAAAGTGGTAACGACTTTTCACTAGATCGTCATTTTCCGCGCCTATTGTATAAACGGTCGGCAAAATGCCTTCGATCGTAGTGTGTGTCAGGAAGACAGGAGAAGCTTCCGAGATGCCTTCTGTACTGGCAATGCTATTGTATTGTTCAGCTGTAATCCATTTCTGTTGTTCTGGATTAAATCCAACGGTCATTTCCGCATCACCGAACAATGCATGCATTTCAGCATCCATCTGCGCTTTTGCGTTCCAAATATAAACACCCATTGTCGTGATCAGGCAAATGGTGATCGCAATAATGCTGATGCTTGTCATCACTTGTGCCTTGGCAGCGCGGAATAGCTTGAAGGCAATCGCTTTTAGATTGAACATTAGCGCTCACCTCTTGTAATAACCTTGAATTTTGAAAGGATGGCATCTAAATCATCAGTTGTTTTATTGTTTTGATAGGAATCGACGATCATGCCATCGTGGAAAAATAGAACCCGATCTGCGAATGTCGCGACATATGGATCATGCGTGACAAGCAAAATAGTCTGGCCTTCTTGCTGCAAGTCGACAAGCAACTGTAAAATGTCATCTGTCGTATTCACGTCCAGCGATCCCGTCGGCTCATCGGCAAGCAGGATGGGGGGCTTAGTAATAATTGCGCGGGCAATTGCCACCCGCTGTTTTTGTCCCCCTGACAACTCGTGTGGCCGATGCTTCCGCCAGTTAGCGATGCCTAACTGCTTCATCGTTGCTTCGACACGGGTTTTTGTTTCTTTCGTTGGAATGTCATTTAAAATAAGTGGCAGTGCGATATTATCTTCAACAGATAAGTCTTTTAGCAGATGAAAGGATTGGAAGATGAAACCGATATTCTCTTTCCGGAAGTTTGATGATTGTGGTTCCTTATAAATGGAATTAGCCTCTTTTCCAAATAAGAAAATTGTTCCCGTCGTCGGCTCATCAATCGCACTGATCATATTGAGCAGCGTACTCTTTCCAGACCCACTCGTCCCCATGATTGCCACCATTTCACCTTTATAAATAGAGCAGTGAATATTTTTCAATGCTTCAACTTGATGCTCTTTCTGTTTAAATATTTTCGACATGCCTTCAACGCGCAAAATTTCTGTTAACCTCGATTCCGGGACAGGTATTTGATCAATCACCTGCTTCAACGGATTGAACCCATTCATCTATGTACGCCCCTTTCAATTGTTGTCGCAAACGGTGTAACCCCCGCCGGATATTTGTCTTTACAGTACCTTCTGGACAATCCAGAATGAGTGCAATTTCCTTTACGGTAAGATCTTGATAAAAGCGGAGCAATAAGACCGTTTTGTACTTTTCCTCCAGCCTTCTTAACGCTTCCCATAAATCCAACTGTTCATCTATATCAGGATTGTTCGATGAAGCATATGTATCTAGCTCGCTTGGATCAGTAGGGTCTGTCTGTTTAGCCTTTTCTATGTAGGTCTTACTGCAATTGATGACAATACGTGTAATCCAAGTGGAGAAGTATTGCGGTTCTCTTAACTTAGGCAAAGCTTCATAGGCACGGATAACAGACTGCTGAAAAATATCAACGGCATCTTCCTCATTTTGAACGTAAACGAACGCAATTCGATATAATTGAGCCTGTAGTGGTTCAAGTAATTCGTAAAAAGCCTTTTCATCACCTGTTTGAGCCTTCATGACAAGGGCACTTTGAATAGTAAGAATGTAGAACACCTCCCTGCTCATTAGACTCTGCAAAACTAGATTTCGATTCACTTTTTAAATAAAGATTTAGAAGTCACATAGAGATCTGAAATCAGCTTTTATTATCGGTTAAAGATTACCTTTTTTCGTAGCAGTCTCGTTTAATCAATATGACGAAATAAGAGCAGAACACCTATCCTCCATCTTCGAGAGACTCTACACAGATTCTACCGGTTCTGCAAATGGAAACGGAAGGGCACTGGGACTGGGACTGGGACTCGCGATTGTGAGGGGAATCATCCATGCTCATCAAGGAAAGATCACTGTAGAAAGCGAGTTCGGCAAAGGCATGACTTTTTCAATTTCTCTTCCGGTTATGCCGAAAACGGGGCATTTTAAATGACCGCTGACTCGATATAATCAACTGTTTGCATCTGACAGGTTAATCGTGTTTAGCAAATTGGTTAGATGGGCTTTAATAAATGTCTGCAAACTGTGGACTTTCTTTGGTATTAGGTTATCATTAAGGAAAGAGAGCTTGCTTAATTTGAAAAAATGGGGGGAAGGACATGTCAGTTTATAAATTGGGTGAGGAACTTAATCTGCGGTTAGTAAGAGGAATAGAACAAGGCTATAGTGACTATGCTGAAGTAAGGAAAGAAAAACGAGAGGAATTACTCGTTAGCGGTGCGTATGCCTGGGTTAAAGGAAATCATATAGAACATCAAGTGGCTAAAGAGCTTCAAGAAATCGGCATCGAATTTAAACAAGAGAAAGCTGGATATACATGGGAGTACCTGAGTTTCAAAGAGCCAAAAGAAAGTAATCTAATCATCATCAAAAATGCGAATGTCATAAAAGGGAAATCAAAAGAACCTGTTTTAGATACTTCCAACACAGAGAATTATTTGGTGAGGTTGTCGAAAATAAATTCAGATATTGATTTTGACGAAGTAAGGGGAACCAAGCAAGGGACGCTTCAATTTCCAAGTTTAGAAATGCAACCAGTATTGACTGAAGCCAAGGACATAGAAGAGCTTCAAAAACAATATAAGCACTTCTATATTTTGACGTATATGATTGACCCCGCCAGCCGAATGTTGATGTCTATAGATTTATGGATGCCTGAGTATAAAAAAGACAGTAAGGTAGAAATGGTAAAAATTGATTCTTTAACAGAATATTTAAATCACACAGGTGCACATATCAATTTAGAAGCTATTCAAGAACTTGTTAATATTCCTGAAGAAGAGTTCTCTGGGACAGCTTCTGAGTTTGACTTTAATTCATTCGAGCAAGAAAAAGAAGAAGATGCATAAACTTTAGTAGAAAAGAGGGCGTATTATGTTTGTTGGGAAAAAATTGACCGACATTCGATTACTCCACGGCTATTCTCGCAACGAGTTGGCGACGTTAGTAAATGTCAGTGAACAATCCATATGGCAGTATGAGAATAATTATAATGGACCTAAACTTGAAGTTGTGAACAAATTCAAAAAGCTGTTTAATGTCAAAACGAAGTACTTTTATGAGGAGAAATCTTGTAAAACAGATTTTGATCCAAGTTTATTAGCCTATCGATCGAAAGAGATAAACAGTATTGTGAAAACAAGATATGAAGCCACGCATTTAGAATTTATAGATGGATTCATAAACCTATTAGAAGGGTACATAGCGTACCCTGAAAATAGACTTCTAATCATTCGGGATTATTGTATCCGATTTATCGGAGAGACTTCTGAACATATGGACAGAACAGAGGTTATTAGACATATCGCTGAATATGCCAGAAAAGAATTGGGACTCAGCGATGATAATAAAAAGCTTTTATTTGTCCTCGAAAAAAACGGTGTTTTTGTCCTGGAAAAGCATCTAGATGAAGATATTGATGCATACAGCACATGGAGCAAAAATGATAAACCGTTTATCATTTTGGGAACTGCAAAAAAGTCCTTTGTAAGGAGGAATTTCAATCTTGCCCATGAACTTGGCCATCTTTTGCTTCATTATAAAATGGAGTTAAGCGAGTTGACCAAGTCTGAATATAAAAAAGTCGAAGCGGAAGCACATGACTTTGCATCCTACTTCCTTATGCCCGAAAAAGAATTCACTAAAGACATACAACAGATTAAAAGACTTTCCAATCCAAACGCCTATATTGATTTAAAGGAAAAGTGGTCGGTATCTATTAGTGCAATGGCCCACTATGCACGCAAGTTAGGCTATCTGACGTATGAACAACATAGGTACTTTTATGCTTCCTTAAATCGTTATAATTATTCGTACATTGAACCATTAGATGACAAGATAAAAGTTATTCGACCAGGTAAAGTCAAAAGTTCCTTAGAGTTTTTATTTGATAATAAAATTATCACGCTTGAAGATCTCATCACTATTACGAATTATAACGAAAAGCTGATTGCCAAAATATTGGGTTTGAATGAAAGTCTTCTCTCTTCTTACTTGAAGGAACCTACTTTTTATGGTGTCAGTTATATTAGAGAAAGAAAGATTTGAAAAAAGTCCGAGTCACTTTAATTCACTTCTACGTCAAGTTGATAAATTATTATAAACCCTCTAAAAATAATTCTTTGTCCGTTGATTGTTCCAGCGTCCTATCCGATCCGTCCTGATATTGGTCGGTTGGAAATAGGATAAAGTAGCCGTCTTAAGATGGGAATCAGTGGATAAAGCTGTATAATTAAATACATACAGCCCGCGTGTGCAAATTGCTGCAAAGTGCCGGTGAACTACACAGTTTTGCATAAAAATTGTCTCGGTATTTGGAAGAGCAGTCACACATCCACCGCTATATGCAACAAAGGGATAGGGAAGACCGGCGTTTTCGCATGAAAATGCAAGATCGACTTTTTGCCGGCATCCTTGCTGTGGAGGATTTACGATATTCGTATACAGTTTCCTGAATGAGCATAGTGAGCTCATGTACATATCAGGTGCTGTGCTGATCTTGTCTTACTGGAGATATTATCGACTAGGCAGATGACTGGAAATTTGGATAGGAAAAAGCAGAGACGTTTACAAATCTCTGCTTTTTCTTAAGCGTAAATATAAAACAGGTATTCCTGTCCGTTCTTAACAGGATCTTGTGCGAATGTGTAGCCATGCGCAATCGCTTCTTCCGGGACATTGCGGAAGGAGCCTGGGCAATCGGTGATCACTTGTAAAAGTTCCCCTTTGTTCATCCCCTGAAGTGCCTCTAATGTGTAGATGACGGGGTAGGGACAGGATTCTCCGCGCAAATCAAGTGTGAAATCGGCTTCGTGTTCAGCTTGCATGTGTTCTCACTCCTCTCTTCATCGTCAATTTACGGTGATAGCGTTTTTCCTGCCAAATGGTAAATGCGTAAAGTATGCCGAGCATAGCGAGTGTTGCAATAATCGCGCCGACTGGGCCGATGGAATCCAACAAGTTGATCTTCGTTCCGCTTTTTGCCAATACATCATACACACCTAAATGATCCCATGCATAAGCAAGGAAAGTGGCACCGATAATATTGCCGGCGAAAACAGGCAAGAAGAGGACCTGGCCTTCCATCAGACGATACATCATTCCCGTTTCACAACCTGACGCCATAACAATCCCAAGTCCGAACAGTACACCACCGACAAACGTGCTCAATGCAGCGATTTGCGTGATTGGCGTCAAGTCATATACGGATATAATGATGACAGTTATGATGGAACTGATAGCCATCCCGACAATGATTGCTTTTGCCATGACGCTGCGTCCTACAAGGAACAGGTCACGGAAGGCTGAAGTGAAACAAATTTGTCCGCGTTCAATCAGAATGCCGAATGCGAGTCCAAATAATGCACCGAAACCAAGCAGTTTTTGACCGGTTGCAAAGAAGTAAATCGTAAGACTGAGATAGGCAATCGCAAGTGCACTGCCGACATAAGGCTGAATAATGCGCTTCTTAATTGTAGAAGGCTTCGCAGCACCTTTTGTTAACGTAGGACGCCCTTTCCACCAGCGCGTCTTCGTCAGTTTTGCACCGAAATACGTGCCAATTCCAGTTGCGACGATGAAAATCCATGAGTGGAATGAGAACTGCGGCACGCCTGTGAAGAATGCAGCCAAGTTGCATCCAAGTGCTAAACGCGCACCGAACCCGGCGATGATACCGCCGACAAGTCCTTGGACGTAACGGCGTTTCTGTTGGGGACGCCGAATCTTGAAATTATTACTGAGTAACACCATAATTAGTGCACCCGCAAACATACCCCAGACAATCCAGCCATCGGGACGGTTCCAAGTCGAACCTTGCAGATGGACCATGTCATAATATTGCCAACCGGAAATATTAACACCGAACAGTTTTAAAATATCTCCTCCAAGACGGGTGAATTCGCCAGTAACTGCCCAAACCGTTGAAGTCAGGCCAAAGTATAGAGCGCTGAGGATCCCTGCAATCAATAATACGACATAGGGGTTCCAATAGCGTTGAAAAATAGGTTGAATGATTGTTTTCATTTTTAACTGCTCCTCATCTAAAGTACTTTTCTATTTTAGACCTAAGGAGTGAGAAAGCAAGGCTTTACCGGAAGAAAAAATAACGACCTCATCAATCATACATAATATCGTTACTTATTAAACATGATTCCTATTTAATTCCCCGGGGAACGTTCATCCAAATACCGGTATAACGTAGACTTGCTAATACCGGTTGCTTCTTTAATTTCAAAAAGTGAATATTTCTTACTGTCGTACATCGTGAACGCACGTTGTAGGTTTTCATCCGATTTTCGTGGGCGGCCAATCGATTTGCCTTGCTCTTTGGCTTCTTGCAAAGTGAATGTGGAAGAGTGGCTGAAAAGTGTTGATTGGATTGTCATGAAAAACGTAACGCTTTGTTGCAATGTAAAGTTCATAATCGATTGATTCGTCAATTGTTCATCAATGAAATGAATGACGATCTTATCGCGTTCGGCAAGCCGAAGTGCATCGAGTAGCTGTTGCATGGAATCGGCGAGAACTTCGATGTTTTGAAAGTATAGTTCATCATTTATTTGTGCGTTCATAAATAACTGCTCAAGTTCCGTTCGTTTCTTGGCAAGTCCATGGGATTCAGTAAATATTTTATCTAGAATAAGTCCTTGTAATTGAGCCGTGCCTGACTGGTCCTTTACAGTCGGACGGATGTATCCATAGTTCATTTTATTCACCTCGGAGTTCCCAAAACTATTCACTTCTGGGATTTAAAATGATATGCTATTAACATTCTATCATTGGGTATAGCTATTTGTAAGCTTAGTCATGAGGGGGGCTCTTTAGGAATATGTATAGTTTAAAACAACAATGGTTTGGGAATGTGTGCGCGGACCTGTTGGCGGGTATCGTTGTAGGACTAGCCCTCATTCCTGAAGCATTGGCTTTTGCATTTATTGTGGGCGTTGATCCGCGTGTTGCGTTATATGCGTCATTTACGATAGCCGTCATTACATCATTTGTAGGCGGTCGGCCAGGGTTGATTTCGGCGGCGACCGGAGCGATGGCGTTAGTGCTAGTCAGTTTGATGGCAGATCACGGATTGCAATATGTACTTGCTGCAACGATTTTGACAGGGATTATTCAACTTATTCTCGGCGGACTTGGGGTCGCGAATCTGATGCGCTTTATACCCAATTCTGTCATGCTCGGGTTCGTAAATGCGTTAGGGATCATGATTTTCATGTCTCAAGTGGGCTATTGGTTCGGGTCTACAACGACGGCATTTTTATTTGCAATGATTACATTAATTTTAGTATATGCGATTCCGCGCTTTTTCACTGCCATTCCTGCACCGCTAATAGCAATTGTTGTGATGACAGCGATTGCGTTGTTCAGCGGTGTGAAAATGCAGACAATCGGGGATTTAGGGACGATGCCGAATTCATTGCCAACATTTTTCTTCCCGGATATCCCGTTGAACTTCGAAACGTTGAAGATTATCTTGCCGTATTCGTTGGCACTATCCATTGTCGGTTTACTAGAATCATTACTGACATCACAAGTGCTTGACGATATGACAGATACGCCGAGCAATAAAAACCGTGAAGCACGCGGGCAAGGGATTGCCAATGCCATTACAGGATTTTTTGGTGGTATGGCAGGTTGTGCACTAATCGGACAATCCATTATTAATATCAAATCAGGCGGTCGCGGACGTTTATCGACATTGACAGCAGGTGTGTTTTTAATGTTCTTGATCATTGTACTAGGTGATCTTGTGACAAAGATTCCGATGCCGGTTCTTGCAGGGGTCATGATTATGGTTAGTATGACGACATTCAACTGGGGTTCGTTCAAGTTCATGAAACAGGCACCGAGAACAGAGTCACTTGTCATGCTTACTACGGTCGTCATTATTTTATACACACATAATCTCGCGATTGGCGTTGTAGTTGGTGTGATTTTAAGTGCGTTGTTTTTCGTCGCGAAAATCTCGCGCGTGACTGTAACGAGTCGTGAAGGGGAATACAAAATCAAAGGACCATTATTCTTCGCTTCCACAACAAAGTTCATTCAATCATTTGAAAAAATGACCGAGAAGGATATCATCATTAATTTTGAAGATAGCCAGCTGTGGGATGAATCTGCGGTAGGGGCAATTTTCAAAGTAGTTCAGAAACTTGAGGGAAAAGGTGTGAAGGTGAAAATTGTAGGATTAAATTCTTCAAGTGAACAATTATACGAAAAGTTACTTTGAAATGACAATCAGGGAGGAATCTATATGAAGATAGCTGTAGCGATTGATGGGTCTGAAAACGCGTTGCGTGCGGCCAAACATGCCATACAACTTGCGCAACTTGTACCGGAAGCCCATTTGAACATCATCTATGTAGCGGACTACAGCAAGGCAAAAGATGAGCGTTTGTTAGCGCAAAGTCCGGAAAGCCTTTCATTGAAAAGGGAGCAGAAAGTGCATCCTATTCTTGAACTCGCAACAAAAGCGGGTGTGAAGGCGGATATTACAATGTTGAAAGGTAATCCTAGCCTTGAAATCATTAAATATGTAAATGATAATGATATCGACCAGCTCGTCATCGGCAGCCGCGGGCTAAGCACATTCCAGGAAATGGTGCTCGGCAGCGTCAGCCACAAAGTGATGAAGCATGTGGATTGTCCAGTGACGGTTGTGAAGTAAGTCATCTGTTCAGACGGTGCAGTAGTGTGTGGTCCACGGAGAGACGGAATACGGTTTATTAGACAATTCTTTTGTTTATGAAAAGCCTTTGATTAATCTAACTTCAATAACAAAAGAACGTCTTCTTTAGATAAAAGAGACGTTCTTTATATTTTATAAATATCTCCGCGGCTTCCAATTTTCAAAATAAGAACGATAACTTCACCTTGATTAATTTCGAAAATTATTCTTAAGTCGCCAACACGTTTTCGAAACAAATTTGTATAACCCTTCAATCGTTTCACATGAGGGTCAGAAAAAGGAGATTCCGCCAATTCCGTCAAAGCATTTATTAACCTTCTGCGAGTTAGCTCATCTGCCTTTTTGATGTACTTGACTGCTTGCTTGTCGATTTTCAGGTCATACATCGTGATAGTCCTCCAAAAGTTCATCTAGTTTGACGAACTCACCGTTTTTAACCCGTTCCATAGCTTCTGCTAACTCTTGTTTCGTTATCTCGTTCAATTCCATTTCCTCTTCATCGAACAAATGACGAAAAAGTTCACCGAGGCGAGGAAGTTTTCCTTCTGGCAATTCATCCACTAATCTATGCAAATCATTGCGATCCATCATCCTAATCACCGCCTTTTTACATAATTATAGCACAGTTAATAAAGAACTCTGATTATCGGTGCGTGTTCATAGCGCAAGTTTTGTGTTGTGGTTCTACCCACCGAGATCACTTAAGTGTCTGCTTCATAATTCTAAAACAAAAAGAATAAACCGCTAATTCGCATAGAATTAGCGGCCTTTCAAATATCAAGACAAGTCATTGATCAATAATTATCAATGACTCCGCCCAATGAAGATGCTTTTATCAACGGCTTTTTGATAATCTCTGCTACTTCACTCTTTGTGCCATAAATGACGATTCCTAATACTTCTACATCATCTGGTTTCATATCTTTCATCTTACTATAGGCTTTCTCATGGTCTATATATGCACTCGTCTGTAAAAGCTTTAAAAAGTTAGTATATCCACCTTTAAAGTTGTTAGCGGAGGGGATTGCAGTGTTAATTGAGAAACCTAAAGCTCCATGCTCTCGCACAAAAGTCGATGACCAATCGTGGTTTTCTGCCTCTTCTTGCATGATCCCTAATTGGCTTTCGCTGTAGGTATTCAACCAGAACCAAGTCATTTCTGGAAGTCCGTATAAAGGAAGTTCACTAAACGTATAGGGCTTATCAAAAGAGAGGGCTACTTCATAGATTTTATCACCTTCCATTTGAGTAATCAGGTCTTCATCGTTATTATATTTTTTATACGTTACATCTGGATGGAAAAACAGCATTTCGCGCCATCCATTTTCTTTATATGTAAACTGCCAGTCCTCACCAGTGATTCCAATACTGCCACCATGACCTCTTGAAATTAATGAGGCGGATTTCAAACCATAATAATATTGACTTTGTTCGGTTACAATTGACTTTATCTTCATATCCTTGGAAACTTTATAATGACTCTGGCCACCTACTATTCCATTCGAATCCACCGTTTCACTAATATAACCATTCGGAGTAGTAAGGCGAACGTAAGCATCCCATTGCTTATACGCCTTTTCACTGTAGTAGGTGGAAATAGCGAAATTGGCAACAGTTAGTACGACAAATACTATTATTGAAACGAAAACGATTGTAATGATTGTCTTTCTTTTCCCTTTTTTTAATGCCTTTTTAATCCTCTTTTCATCAAATATATCCTCTGTGATTTCATCCATTTGTATTCCTCCACTTCTCTTGGAAATCCTTCCGTGCTCGGTATAAATATGTTCGAACCGTTTCTTCCTTCATTCCTAATAATAGGGCGATTTCTTTATAACTCAGCTCAAGCTCATATTTTAGTACAAGTAACTGTCTATACACTTCCTTCACTTGATTCAGTACTAGAGAAATCTCTTCATTCATCTCATTATGTAAGACACTTTCCTCAGTATCTTCGTCATTCGAAAAGTTGCTCCAGAAATGAAGCTCATTGATTGAAATGATTTGTTCTTTTCCTTTTTTCTTCAATGTCTTTTTGAATTCATTCATAGATATGGTGAAGATATAGGAGAGGGCTTTGTCAGATGGAACTCCGCTGCTATAAGCGATATACTTCGTATAACTTTCTTGCACAATATCTTCCGCATCTTCATGACTACAACCATTCTTTCGTAAATAAAAATAAATCATTTTTGCCTGTTTGTTATATACCTCCAACAAAAACCGAGAGTCCATAGCTCCTCCTTTCTAACGCCCTTCACTACTAAAGAGTCTTTTGGATTGAAATAGTGTACAACTAAATTAAAAATAGTGGTTAGAAACGAGTAAATATATATCTCGCGACACATTTTTTGCCAAGTGCTAAAGACAGGATTAGTTTATACTTTCTGAATGAGAGTTGATAAGAAACAAATTTTTCGGAAATGAAATGTTATACTTATTCAAATTGACTAAATTTGAATAAGTTCGATAACAGTATGGAAATATAGCTGTGCTGTATCACAACGTAGCAGTCGCAACGAAACATAAACGGCGCGTATCGAAAGATAAATGCATCGTATCACAACGTAATAGCTTCGTATCGAAACGTAGCAGTCACAACGAAACATAAAAGGCGCGTATCGAAAGGTAAACGCATCGTATCACAACATATCACCTTCGTATCGAAACATAGCTGCGAATTACCAAACGCTTCAAAAGAAAAGGAGGGGTTGAATGTTAAATCGGGTCATTCAACAGTTCAAACTGAATGTGTTAGCGATAAACGAGGTTGAGGATTCCCATAGTTCCACAGTTTATAAATGCAATTTGACTAACGGGGAAAATGTCTTTTTGAAAATACCTTATACAAAATTGAAGTGTCAGCGAGAGTTGGAAGCCTATGAGATCTTAAAAGATCGAGTTTCCATTCCTAAAATGTTAGATTATTGGCCTGGTAATGAGGAGTGTCCAGGTGCGTTCTTATTATCCGAATTAAAAGGGCAACCGCTAACAAATAAGGACTTACCTTTAGTAGCTTTTCAGGTTGGGGTTCTTCACGCGTCTATGCACCAAATTCAGCCGCCTACTACGTTACAGTTAACTGGCATTCAAAATGAATTTCCGGACTGGTCTAATTTTGTAGAACGTCAATTTTATAGTTTTGCTGCGGATGTAAAGGAAGTTTTGGATGAAAGATTATACAGACAGGCTATTGAAAAGTTTGAGAATATGAAACTACAGCTCCCTCCTTCAGATGGCCCGAGCTTTATTCATATGGATTTTCGTCCAGCTAATATAATTGTTGATGAAGATAGAGTGTCAGGCATGATAGATTTTGAAAGTGTACGATTTGGCTCAACAGAAATCGATTTCATCAAACTGTATCGTGATTTTTTAAGCTTCGATATTAGCTTGTATCGGTCCTATCAAGAAGGCTATGAGACGATAAGACCACTAATTGATTTAGAGGTTGTGTTGCCTTTTTATCAATTTACTGATGCTTTTAATAGTATCGGCTGGTGTAAACGCCGTGGAATTGAAAAGAACGCGTCATTTCTTAAGGAAAATCTTTTAATCCTAAAAAAAGTATTACGATAAGCCATATAGAGCGCGAGAAAACTGCACACGTTCTGTGCTTATATCAAGTCATTTAGTCAAACTTTCGGAACCATTCACCAACCTTCTTCATCTTGAAGGCAGTATTGAGGAAATAACAAACTAGGTGGGCTCTCCACCTGAAATCCCGAAAATTCGAGATCCTTTTCTATTGCAAGTCTTTTTCATGGATAATATCCCTGTGAATGAGGTTATCTTTCAACTGAAATATTACCAGGGAGTGCGGCAAAAGCGTCTGGATGAGATGACACAAACGGTACAGGAAGCATGGAAATCAATTCAGGAGCGGCAAAACATGACACCTCGAATTCTTATATCTTCTGCTGTGTTGCGTAGAGGATTGGAGCAGGAGGTGCAGTACATTAAATGGTGTGAAGAAACCATCCAGTTAGTTGAAGCATGCAAATCACTATGGGATGCGGACGCTTCACTGGATTCTATGTTGCCGTTTGAAGAGGCTAGGGATTTAATGGAAGAATATTTTAACGCAGCTGTTGTTCTAGAGGAAGATTGAATATAGGCAGATGTCCTGAGGAGAAGTTCGAGTTTTTGGATAAAGGAATCCCAAAACAATATTACTAACAGCTTAAACAGCAATTGTTTTGACGACTAATCTATAATGAAAACAACAAATACGCCCGGAGCTTCGAGCGCATTTGTTGTTAAGAAGGGCGTATTTATTACTACACAATCGCGCCCGATTATTGAAGCTGCTTATCTTTCTTTTGTTCATATCTAAGTGCTTTAAAATTTAGATAAATAGTATATCCAACAGCTATGAGCAACAGTATAATTCCATATCCAATCTCTAAATCCAACCAATACGTAGATAATATTATCGTTATAGAAACAATGATAATTAACAGTAAGCTAGACCGATGATATTTGTTCATTACGTCTCCTCCTAACCCTAAATTGATTCTAATAGCACCCGATTCTTGCACAACTTTGTCGGGTTAATACATCTGTTAGGTGAAGAGGGACTAAAGATCTTTATTCTTGATTAAAGTGCAATAACTTATCTAACAATATATCCGATTCTTTGAAACCGTATCTTGTTAACATTATTAGTTCTATCGCTTTTTCAGGTTTCTCTTGATAAAACTTAACAATCATTTCACAATGTGCCAATGCCAAGTGTTCTGTAAGCATTCGTGCAAATTGACCGAGTATTTCTCGATGGTCATCTTTCACAGATTCCTCAGAGAAATATGTTGCGGAGACATAGTTTGCACGTTGGTCATCTTCCTCATAAATTAAATTAGGAATTTCAAAATCATCAAATGTGGCAGGTCGGAATTCATCTAATATAGCTAAAGCATAATGTTGGTCGCTAATTCGAACATCCCACACTTCAAAGTCCCTTAATCTAATTTTACGTTCAAAATAATCAATCAAACTATATGTCTCCTTTCAATTTTGCTGATAATCCTTCAATATCTCTTGTTTTTTTAACTAAACTGACCCGAACGCAGCAAAGCACTTACGCAAGAATCGCGCCCGTTAGCAGTGGTATTTACTTCATGCCATTTAGTTCTTTTCTAATTTCTTCAGACAAAATATTGGGACTTGTTATTTCATAAAAATGACCATCAATCATTTGCAAAACATTATTGTAACCTAGAACGAATCCTGTTGTTTTCTCAATTCCCTTATCGTCATAAAGTATTTTGACTTCATAACTCATCATTGGTGTAGACTTAACCTTTCTAATCTTCATTTCACTTGTTTCATCGACAATATTCATTAGCTGTGCCTCAGTCAAATTGAATTCTTTATCAGGAAATTGACGGTCTTCAACTGTTATTTCAGTAATGGATTTATGATCAAATCCATTTTTAAAAGCTTCGCCAAAAGTCGTTTTTTTATTGTTTTCTAGATACAAATAAAAACTAATACCTAAAATTAATACCAGTAGACCCGCAACAATACTCTTTTTCATAGTCTTCTCTCCCAACTGATTTCCTCAGTAGCTACCTAACAAAATGGCCCGTTAGCGGAACATTGCCTTTGTTCATAAACCAATTACTTTCCATTCAAGTATAGCATTTATTTTTTTGGATTTCATGATTATTCTGCTTATTTTTTTAAAGAATAAGTAAGCGATTAAAATTAGACCGTAATAAAGTTTATAGAAAGAAAAAATAGTGCGAAAAATGAATGGAATATAAATTCCTTTTTCTTTAAAGTCTATAAATCCATATGCATATACTTATTTTCGTTCTTGTTCCACCCGAACTTCTTCTCCGCGCAATGCATACCAGCTGTAAAATCTGGCCGCTTCGTTGACAGTCACGTCAGGTAAACTAGCATGCCGCACGGGTTGCGCGCGGTTGACAAGCCCTATTGTGGCGAGTCCTGTCCATTGTTGTAATTTTGTCCGTTTAACCGATACTTCTACGATTTTATCGCGGCGCGTCAAGTATGTGGTCTTTCCTAAAGTCCCTTCGGTGAATTGGATGAAGCGGTCTGTTATCGCGTAGGATGTGTTCCAGTAATTCGCGATGCGTGCAAGCACGAGCACTGCAAGAAGACTAATTGAAATCATCCACCATACATTCGGTTTATCAAATAGGTTCGTTCGAAAATACGTAAGTGCTGCTGTTACAATGAGCCAGAACCAATACGGCTTCATGATTCTCACAACTAATGATTTGCGTGGAAGTTGTTTCAATTCAGTACTCACTTCGTAGTCGGGCAACATTTCCTCAATCATTGAATACGCACCTTTTACCGGCAGGAAAGGGTAGAGTGTACTCACTTCATCATCGTCACTCCCAAGACTACCCGCGCTGATCAGTTTCACTTCTGCTAACCCAAGCAACCGTTTCATAAATGACTGTGAAATTTCTATCCCTTGAACACGTTTCTTCAGAATCGAAAAAGCAGACTCATCCAACACACCTTTGGATATATATATCCGTGCATCGTCCGAAGCAATTTCATACTTACCATATGTAATGAATGTCCGGATATAGCCGATTGTGAAAGACACAATAATTAACACCGTTGCAATACCCGCAATGACCCACCCAGAGGTTAATAAGGATAAGACCCATCCCTCGACAGCCTCTTCAACGTCAAATAATGCGTTAATTTTAGAAAAGGCGGACGCGGCAATGACAATTAGGAACAAAAAACTGAGGGACGTGAAAGATGCTTTAATGACATCTTTGCGCGTCGGGGTGAAATGGATGACGCGTTCTATTTCTCCCTTATCCATTTCCATTAAATGAGCATCCGTATCTGGAACTTCGACAGGTTTAGTACTAGCTTCTTTTACTAACGATTCCAATCGATTAGCTTCATGTTGTGTCACTGCTTTGAACTCGACTTTGGCATCAACCCCGGTGGCTCCGGTTTGGAATGAAACCGACGTCATGTGGAACAGTTTGTGCAAAAACGATGTACGCCTTTGGACATTCTGAACCTTTTCATAATAAATGGTGCGCTCCGTCTTTTGGAAAATACCTGCTTTCAAATGAAATGCCTGTTCATCTGCGGCATACCGGTTGGAAAACCATTTCAGCAGTAACGAGACTAGCGTCAAAGCGGCTCCGAATAACAAAGCCCATCGACCAATACGGACGAGCATTGATTCCGAACCATAATTAAAAACGAACAACATTATCGCAAAAATGGCCACATTTTTCACGAAGCCATATAAATCAAATAGAATTGTCGCAGGATGATACCGTTTAAATTCCATTATTCATCCACCTCCTGAATTTTCGCAAGATGGGCAATCCGGTTTCTTACGTCAATGGCCACTTGTTTTGGCAACCCTGCAATGGCGTGAGTAGAGCCCATTGTTTCAATAGCGATCGAATACAAGTTGAATCGCCTTAGAATGGGTCCTTGATGTGTTGAAACCGCCTGGATCTTTGCCATCGGAACGAGCTCATGCACTTCGTGGAAGGCACCTGATTTTAATTGCAAAAATTCTTCCGTCACTTCATAACGGGTATTTTTAAACATGAAAAATGGACGGAATCCAATTGACCAAATGGCGCCGGCTACAATTATGGCAGCCACAATTAGGAGAAGCCAGTTGACCCAGTCCGGCCATGCGAAATAGATGCTAACTCCATATAGAATCCCAGCAATGACCACTTCGATGGCAACGCTGATTAAAGCGCTCCATCTCATTGCGGGAATAATTTCTTTCGATAACCGTTTTGATGGTTCTTCAATAGATGCAAACATGGTAATGCCCCCTTCAATAAACCTTTATACTCTTTACGATGAAAATAAAGAAAAGTTTCATTGGAAGGACATATAGGATAGGATATTGAAAACAGAGAGCATAAAAGTGAAGGCTCTCTGTTTTTACTATGAACTTGTTCTTTAATTCACATGTGCCCATTCGAGGACATCTTGAAAGACAGTTCCATGCTCGATTTGCGCAATCGGGTAGGATAGCGGATCATATTTTAGTCTGATTTGCATGTTCGGTTCAATCGCGTCTATATTTTTATCGATGTGGAACCAGGCAGCGTATCCGGCATCCACTAATTCTTCTGCTGCCCATCCTGGATTGGATTCAACTTCTATTCCGTAGGCAACAAGAATTTGATGGGGTTCTATAGCGACTACAGTTCCTTTTAGCTCTGCATATTTAGCGGAAGAGTCAAATGAAGTAATGGCTTTCCCCTCTATGAAATTGGTAATGGACTGTTCATGTTTCTTTTGAAACTGGTTTAACACTTCACTATGTGTCTTGCTGTCATCTGGCGGATGCTGTTCCAGCCAATTCACAGCTTCCGCATTTTGGAATGTCCACTTGAGGATTTTATGGAAATAGTCTTCATACGAAATGCCGAATACCTCTTCTTGCATAGCTTCCTGTTGTTCATTATCCATAGTCGAATAGAATGTTTCTTTTTCCTGAATTATTTTTTCATCAATGGCCATCGTGTCTTCTAAATAACCAAGAGATTTAGCATAATCGACAATTGCATCTACATGTAGTAAACCCTGGAGTACATCTTGTTCTAATTCCGGGCTTTCATTTCCGTCCTTTTGCATTAACTGAAGCTGATAGTCATAGATGAATTCATTTACTTCATAATCATCTTTATCTGCAGTGGACAGCCCGTCTTGAAACACATTGAACGTAAAGAATAGAATCGCAGCTGTGACGATAGCAGTGGCCATTAGCGGAAAGGGATTCCGTCTTTTCGGTTTGCGCCGACCGGAAAGGATTCTCTGCTTCAATTCTAGTTTGTCATTTGTCATATTTCCGGCAACGGCATCCAAACTCTTTTTCACTTCATTCAATTGAAAGCACCTCCCAATAATCAGCTTGCAGATCGATCTTCAACAATTTCCGCGCCTTCACCATTCTAGCCTTCACTGTGTTTTCCGATAGACCGAGGAGAGTGGCAATTTCTCGTATTTTGTATTCCTCGTAGTAATAAAAGATAATAATTTCTCGGTACTTAATCGGTAATTTCATTATGGCGATTGCAATATCTGTTTTTTCTTCATTCAAAATTAAAGGATCTTGTTGCTTCTGTATTGTCTCAATCCATTCATTACTAAACAAAAGATTGCGGAACGACCAGCTTCTTAGATGGTCTTTGCAACGATTGACTGTTAATCGCGTAAGGTAAGCACGTAATTTGCCTTGTTCCTCATAGTTCGACGAATCATAAAAGGAAAAGAACACGTCCTGCACGATATCCTTAGCCATTTCGCGATCTCTCAAATAGAAGTAAGCCATTTTCAGTAAATGTGCTCCATGTTCATCGATAATCTCTTCCAATTCCCCCGAATCCATTCTCTCACCGCCCCTTCTACTCATGTTAACGGAGCTCAGGCGTGAAAGGTTGTCGTTTTGTGAAATAAGTGCAGAGAAGTTTGAGAAAATGGCGTATTTCACTAGTTAGTAGGTCCCGAAATTTTTATATAATTTCTTATCCAATCGATATACACAATTATCCGATTGATAAAATGCGCTACTCAATCGATATATATACAAAAATCGAGAAGACTAGCTTCAAGAAACGATTATGCTATGTATATAAATAGACACAAACAAATAAAAGTATGCAACGGACGATAATCCGTTGCATACTTTTATTTGCTCTCTGCAATTTTCTTCAATTCCATCGCTCGATCTACGAGGAATTTCCGCATGTAACGCTCTAGAAATAAGCTATCTGCTATTTTTCCGATGAATCCGAGTGGAGAAGTATACGTAAAATTATCTTCCATGATCGTTCCATTGCCACTTTTCCTAAATGTATGCACATGGGTAAACGATTGAAACGCCCCGGAAACCATCACATCTGTAAATGAATAAGGGGTATCCATCTGAATAATTTTAGCTGTGAGCCGTTGCTTGATTCCAAAATGAACGGCTTCCCATGTAACTGTGTCACCGAGTTGCATCAACCCTTCTGTTACACCGCCAATTGCCCGTTCTTTCGTTTTGGCCGTCGTTACGGTATGCACGTCCACATTGCGAGCAAGGTCAAAGCATACATGGATGGGCGCTTCAATATAGACTTCATGATGAATAATGAGCATTTCATTCACAACCTCTCTTACAAATAGTGTACGAAAAATCACGTATCGCATGAAAAAAGCACAACCCGCAATAGAAGGTTGTGCTTCAGTCTTAGTTTCCGTTGTAGTGAATTGGAGATCCAGGTCCGAGATCGATGCCGAATAGCATCCAGACGATGAGTGTAATGCTCCACACTAGCAGGAAGAACATAGCGTACGGGAACATGACAGAGATCAGTGTCCCAATACCCATTTTCTTATCGTATTTTTGTGCGAAAGCAATAATAATCGCAAAGTACGTCATTAGTGGCGAAATGATATTCGTGGATGAGTCAGCAATTCGATAAGCCATTTGTGTCAGCTCCGGTGAATAGCCAAGCTTCATCATAATCGGTACGAATACCGGTGCCATCATTGCCCACTTTGCAGAGGCACTACCAATGAATAGGTTAATGAATGCTGCAATGACGATGAATAATAGTATTAGTGGAATACCGGTTAAGTTAATACTTTCAAGGAACTTTGCACCGTATACACCGAGTACTAGTCCCATGTTCGACTCTGAGAAGAATGCGACGAACTGGCTCGCTGTAAAGGACAATACGATGAATGTCCCCATTGCAGCCATTGTTGCAGACAGCATTCTTGCAACATCTTTGTCATTCCGAATTTCTTTCGTCACTTTACCATACACGAGTCCTGGAACGAAGAACAGGAACGCGATAATCGGCACAAGTGATTTCATGAATGGTGATTTAATAATCGGCATGTCCGCTTCGTCTCCACGAAGAGGCGCACCTGGTAGTAGAACAAGCAAGGAAACAAGGATTCCTGCAACGATTACTGATAGAAGTGCCCAAAGAAGACCCTTTTTCTCGATAGATGTAAGCTTCTCCACCTTTTCACGGAATTCTCCGTTATATTCGCCTAGACGCGGCTCAACAATTTTCTCAGTTACCCAAGCTCCGACTAGTGTTAGAACAAGAACAGAAGCCGCGATGAAGTAATAGTTCATGGCGATGTTCATGCCGTCTGCATACGCTGGATCAATGATTGCCGCAGACATGATTGTTAATTCCCCTAATAGGGCATCTGTTCCAGAAAGCAGCAAGTTGGCGCTGAATCCACCGGAAACACCCGCGAATGCGGCGGCAAGTCCGGCAAGCGGATGACGGCCGAGTGCAGCGAAAATGACGGCGCCCAATGGTGGAAGTACAACATAACCAGCATCAGAAGCAACACTGGACATGACACCCGCGAAAACAAGCCCTATCGTAATCAGACGTTTTGGTACGGACATGACAAATCCACGAAGCATCGCACTGATCAGACCCGAACCTTCGGCTAATCCGATCCCGAGCATCGTAATAAGGACGACGCCAAGTGGTGCGAAGTTGATGAAATTTGCAGTCATATTTGTAATGATATAATGAATGCCTTCTACGGTGAGAAGGTTTGTAACTTCAATGGCCTCTCCTTCTTTACCGGGATGCGGAACACTGATCCCGAAGGAAGAAACGACAGCAGATAGTACAATGACAAGTAACGCAAGCAATGCAAATAGCGTTACGGGATGTGGTAAGCGGTTTCCAGTTGTTTCGATCATATCTAAAAACTTTTGGAAAAACCCTTTACGTTTCGTTTGCATGGGAAACCCCTTTCTCCTGATGAAATACAATTAATTATTCTGACAATTATAACCCTTCTTAGTCAAACCTTAGTATAATGAAAATCATTTGAAATTTGAATAGGTTTTCAAAATGACTAACTATGAAGAACTATCATATTAGTGTTACATATTTATGTAAGCTTAATGAGAAGGCGTTTGTGATAAAAATAATAATAAAGTCAGTTTCGTTGGATAATTAGAAAAAGGAAAAATAATTCATTGCATAGTATAACGAATTTAATCCTCATCATTACGTTACGGTTCAGAGACATCTTCCCACAACTCTTCAATGAAGTCAGCGATGTATGCACAACTTCTAACTATTCTAGCTGTATCAATCTTAATTACTTTTGTTGTGATGATTTCCAATTGGAAATTCTGACTTTTATTCAAAAACAAGCACTCTTAACGGATAAGGGTGCTTTTTCATTATATGATTACTAATCTTATGATTAATTATCGGAATCTTGAAACTAAAATTAGTACTACACGTATTAGTATGAAGGGATGTTTCATTTCTTCTTTACTTTTAAATAGGGGGAGTACGGATGGTTTTGGGAAATGAGTACTTAAAAGTTGTGGAGGAACGATTTCAGGCAGTGAAAGATCTTGGGGATAAGACAATCGATCAGTTGGCGGAAGACGATCATCAATGGAGTTTTAACGAAGCGTCGAACAGTATTGGCGTTATCGTCAAGCATTTGAGCGGGAATATGAAGTCCAGATGGTCTGACTTTTTAACGACGGATGGAGAAAAACCTGACAGGAACCGCGATCAGGAGTTTGAAAATGATATCTCTTCTAAAGAGGATTTGATAACTACTTGGGAAAGTGGTTGGATTACACTATTCAACACATTAAATGGTTTGACAGTAGAGGATTTACTGAAGCACATAGTGATTCGGGGTGAAGACCACACCGTTTTAGAGGCAATTGAAAGACAAATGGCACACTATGCTTATCATATTGGACAAATTGTATATATTGGAAAGCAATTGAAGGGTGAAAACTGGCGTGAACTCAGCATTCCAAAAGGAAAATCAGAAGAATATTTGCGAGAGAAGCTCAATAGCGCCAGTCCAACTAATGTGAAAAATGAAATTTGAATTATTGGGCACTCATACCGTAGTTATGTGCCACAACTGGATGTATGGATGAAAAGTTGTGGGGGATTTTGCTATGTTTGGTAAGGAACAGTCGACAAAAAGTATCATAACGAATGTAGCTGTGGCAATACTCGTCGATGGAGGGCTTATATCTTACAAATATCTCTACACACTAAAAAATCATTGGAACTATATCAAGCAATGGCATTTACGGACGATATGGCCGACATTGAAAAGTTATTCTTGGACGGTTACGATGTCAACCTTACAAAAGAGGACTTGCAATATTAAGCCTGTATTCAAGAATCGGGCCAGCATGCAAACTGTTGCCATCCGTTCCAGCACACGCTTTCCGCGGGCACGACTTCAGCCAAGCGAACAGCAGAGGGTTCGCTTTAACGTATTTCTGTGTTCTTTACAGAAATTAAGGCGGGAATGCTCGAAAAGTTCCAGCTTTATCTCGCAAAAGCCATTCTTCGTTCTGGCTTTCGCTGATCCCTACGGAGTCGGCCATCTTCCGCTTCGAGCAACGGAGCTTAGTTATAATAAAGCACGTATTCAAGAATCGGGCCAGATTTTAGAAGAACAATTGTAAGAATTTCTTATGTGTTAGGAGAAATCATATGAGTCCAAGAGAGCTGATTTACTTTTTTGTAATTGGAGTTGCAGTATTAGTTGCGATAACAATTCTGTGGTTTATTTTTAGAAAGAAAAGAAGAATAGCAATTGCGTTTACGAGCATCCTAGTCTTAGGATTTATCGGATACGTTCTCTATTTTCCTACGATGAAAACGAATAAGCATTCAGAGGCGTATGAAATCGTAAGTGATTATCTAGATAAAAACTACCCAAATAGGGTATTCACAGTTGTACCGGAACATTATGAAGCTGGATATACGGTTGGTGATTTCAATGTAAATGATATAGAGACGCCAACAATCGGTGTGATCTTACGAGTCGATAAAGATAAAGTGAAAGAAATAGGAACTTGGTCAAATCTTGAATATCCGATACAGCAAGATCTTTGGCGTGAAATCCAATCGTTTTATGAAAGTCCTTATTCATTAAATAAAGACCTTGCGGAAATAACTAAAATAGATGAATGGATTGATGGTGAGCTGACAGCCTTTGCACTAACCGTTGATGATAAGCCTGCCATTGCCCTATTTAATTACTCAAAAGCAGGTTATGGCTTATTGGATTTTCAAGAAGGAGAGCGTGAAGGTTTCGTTATTATTGAAAAAGAGGGTTACGTATTTATCTATGTAGATGAACGCTATCAAGGAAGAACAGTTTCAGTAAATTTGGTAGATAATAAGGAATTCACTTTCAATGTCGACCAGCAAAAAGGACAATTAATCATCGAGGAACAACAGTAATGATTATCTAGCTAGTTCGCAATCGGGTGCGTTTAACACTATTCCAGATACGGGGGCAATTCTGGAGTAAGGATCTGTACCCGTTCAACAATAGGGCCAGATTATGTAAAGTGGGGTGGAAATGGCTATGGAGGAAAAAATAATACATACAGAGAATGGGAATATACATTATTGGGTTGGGGGCAATGAATGTATCGATATAAAATGTATTTTTTTTGTACATGGTATGACTGCTGATCACTCTATGTTTGATAAACAAGTTGAGTATTTCAGTAACGAATGTAAAATTATCACATTAGATCTTCCTCTTCATGGAAAATCCCGTCATTACACGGATTTTACATATTCAAACATTGTAGAAGTACTGAAAAACATATTGGCTTTAGAAGACCTGAGTGAAGTTATATTAGTAGGTCAGTCTTTAGGTGGGTATGTTTGCCAAGAGTTTGGAATTCGCTACCCTGAAAAAGTAATAGGCTTTGTTGGAGTTGACACTACTCCTTTTGGCCATTATTACTATCCGAAATGGGAAAGGTTTATTCTATCCAAAATAGGCTTTTTATCGTCTATGTTTCCTTATAAGACTTTAATTAAAAGTATTTCTAAGGGGGCAACTAGAACGGATTATGCTTTTGATAATATGTATTCTTCGGTTTCTAAACTAAGCAAAGATGAAATTATTAACATTATGAACGTAGCCTATAAGGAGTTACTTAAGAGAACAGAAGCAGTCAATTTCAATTTCCCAGTTTTATTAGTGATTGGAGAAAAGGATAATACAGGAAATGTGAAGAAGTATAATAATAAGTGGGCAACTCAGAACGGATATCAATTAGTTGTAATTAGTGATGCTGCTCATAACTCGAATGTTGATAATTACAATGAATTCAATAATGTATTAGCAGGCTTTTTAAACCGACTGTAAAAAGCAACTGTTCTTCATTTAAACAATCTTAGGTGCATTAATGGAACATTGCCTTGCAACAATATGACGAAAAAACAGAATGAGTAGCGAGGAATGAATGTAATTCACAATTTTTTACGGGGGGATTTATGAAAACTCACTATTATTTAGGTTGGTTTAGCAATCTCTTTCCAGAGAGTCTGGGCAGGGTGTTACAGATGGATATCACTGATCGAAAATCGCTTGTAATGATTAGCTCGAATCCATCTATTTATGAAGATGATGGTGCTACCGAGCGCTCTTGGCTTGACCAGGCTGGCATTATGTTTAATGAATATCATTTAATTAATTATCGCGTACAGAAGGAAGATGCCCAAAAGTTAATTCATAATGCTTCAGTCGTTTTCTTGTTGGGTGGAAATATTCTTAAACAAAATGGTTTTTTGAAGGAATATGCATTATCGGATTTGATAAAAAAAAGCAGCGCAGTTGTGATGGGAGCAAGTGCTGGTGCGATCAACATGTCCGCTAAATGGTTATGCTCGAAAAACTTTGGAGATAAAGTTGAAGTAAGCTCTGTTTACGATGGAATCGGCCTTGATAACTTTTCTGTCCTGTCTCATTTTGATCTAGAAAATAATATGGAGCTCGTTCAAAGCGAACTGTCTCCCTTATCGGAAGAAATGAATGTTTATGCATCGAACAAAGATTGCGCAGTACGTGTAAAGGGAGACAAAATCGACATTTTCGGCAATGTATATTTAATTTCCCACTCAGAGATTCAGAAATTAGATGAGACGATCTAGTTATGGTAATTGGCTCTGGTTTAATTGAATTAATATCTTTAAGCAAAACTTTACAGAACGATGTTCCGTAAACAGGATGCACTTCTGGAATAAGAGCTGGGCCATAATATGACAGTATTAGCAAGAGAGAGGAGAGGTAATGTAAATGAAAAACAAGTGGTACGGGTTATATGCCGCGTTATTAGGCATTGTATCTATTTTTACAGGTGAGATTGTAACTTTCGTGATGCTTGGTTTTATATTAATAGCTTTAATTAACATCAACACGACTTTGAAAATGAATTTCAAAAAAGATGATCGACAGAATGATAGTGCTGAATAAATTTTACATTTAAATACTGTCAACACGTACAGATAACGGTCACAATCGTTTGGATACGTAAATAAAGTAATCGCATTTACATCGGAAATCACTAGTAGTAGTAAATGGACCAATCGTTAAGAAGTGATAATGAAAAGAATGAAAAATGTACCGTGAAGGGTAACTACTTCTTGTCATTTCAACCGATGGTAATCTCAAACGGATGGGGATTTAATAAATGAAAAAGTGGTCTTGGATACTAATAATAGCACTAACAGTTATCCTTACTGGATGTAGTAATAATAATGATAATTCGGCATGGGTACCAGATAGCCCATTAAAAACAACTTCCCTAATGAATCAATATGCAAGGGACGATAATTACGAGCAATTTAAAAAGTTACTACAAGAAGGTAACGACGAAGAAAGTATAAAGAAAATGTATGACACAGTGAAGCAAACTGCAACTGACAGTTCAAAGATTAATAATTTCACTTTAGTCACCTTTGATAATGGCAAAACAGTACTTGTGCATTTCATACCTGCAGCTACTGAAGATGGAGTAGTGCTAATTCAAGATGTTATTGAACTTCCAACCGAAATTGCATCATATATCGATGATGAATTAAACAAACGATTTGAGAGGTAAAGCGGTACCTCTTTCATTAGTAAAATCCACTCTTCTATTTCTGAATTCGGGTACACATTTAATGACAATAATGTAGTGATCGTTTTATAAGTTAAATTATTTAACTATTTAAAAAAAGTCTCTCCGGAAAGTGAGACAATCGTACACTTTAATAAAGGAGATGATGGAAAGTGAAACTGAATTTCTTTGATGCCTTGAATCGTATAATCCTAACATTATTGCTCGTTTATGATTTTTTTCCAAATGTCATTCCATTTATAAATATACCAAAGTCAATACTTACTGGACTTTTGATACTGACCTTTGTGATAAGCATCTTTACAAATCGCTTTCAAAAACACCAGTCTTCACGCCTTACTTTTAAGTGGCAATTACTATCTACTGGATACATTCTCGCACTGATCATTATTTTCACTTTAGTAGGTGGCGTTTCACAAGTAGGTATATCTTTAACGAACCCTTTCTTATGGATTGTATTGGTTATTAGTATTTTCGATAGTGTAAAAGTATATAAGGAAGTGAAAGTAAGTCAGCTTAACACTAAAACGTAGAATACGACTATTTTTTGTAGGAAGTAGATTCCTCCATATATACGACTTGTGATGAGTTTGCTTGGCCTTAATTTGGTGTCTACTACAGAAAGTGAGACAGAGATACTTAGCTCCATTCATATTCACAAAATCTATTCTTCGTGACGGCATTATCCGAGCCTCACAGAGTAGCTGCCTGCACTTCAACCAATGGAGTGAAAGATTTAGTCTAAAGTAAATTATTTAGATAAGTGGTGATGGGTATTAATCAACTGATACGAATAAATAACAATAAAATTGAAGTGCAATACAAAGGTAATAGTGGTCCGCTGATCGTTATTCTTACGGGGATGGGTTGTTCTTTTGATGAGTGGTATAACATTATCGAAAACGTATTTCAAAACAATAGAATATTAACGTTTCACCGGCAGGGACTTGGTCAAAGTGAAATTGGTGGGAATATAAGTGGCACTGAAAAGACCGTTCAAGATTTAGTCGGTTTGCTTGATCATTTTGAAATTAAGGAACCGATTTATATAGTAGGGCATTCCTATGGCGGTTTATGCGCTCAACATTTTGCTAAGGCATATCCCGATAAGGTGGCAGGGGTAATTTTGGTGGACTCGACTTCAGTTGAATTAAAAGTTCTGGACCAGCTAGAACTGCCTGTCTTAAATAAAGAAACGGATGAAGTCTGGGTTGAGAAATGTTTAATTTACGCGACAAAAGACAAAGAGAAATTACGGAAAATTATCAAACCATCGTTGCATGATAAACATCGTTATTTTCCTATCGCTATTCAACAGAGAATACTTGATTTCCAAGTTAACCCATCGCTGTACAAAGCAATGGCAATTGAAATTAGGGAATGGAAAAATGATGCGGAAATTATTAAGGACATGGGAGACTTTCCAGACATTCCATTAATCGTAATTGGACGTGATAAAGAGTTTGCGATTAAATCGGAGTTGAAAACAGGGGTACCTCTATGGGAGTTAACAAAGTTTGAAGAGAAGTGGGCGGAGTTAATTACTAACCAAGCCAAACTATCTACTAAAGGTGAGTTAATCATTGCTAGTAACTCGGGACATTCTGTGTTCCTTGATCAACCAGATCTGCTTATCGACTGTATAAAACAAATTTCTAGCAAATAGATATTCCATTAACGTGCATAGTTGTTTACTAAACATTGGTCCAGTATAGCGTTGTTTTGTTACATATCGTATAGAAATAGTGAAAGGTGGGTGTAAATTGTACAGTGATTTTTACGCGAATTTCAGTTCGATTGTTATTGCTTGGTCCTTCTGGTGGGTAGGTCTACTTTTATTTCAACGGATTGCGAATCGATATCCTGAAAAAAACACTTGGAAGAAAGATGTGATTTTATCTTTATTTCAAAGTGTATTCGTTGTAATTTCTCTTCCCATCTTGGCCTATTTCATCAAACCGTAATTAGCAGGTTATTTTAGATTGCTGGAGGAATGAGAATGGTTACATTTGAAAAAATCGACTTGTTAATAAAAAATGGAATGAACGAAGAAGCATTGCAGTTATTGCATGATTGTAAAAGAACACAGATATTGTCGACAGATGAAATGGGTTGGATGTACTGGAATATCTCAGACATATCTGCTGTCCAGCGAAAACCTCAGGAGGTTTATGAAAATCATGTAGAATTTGTAAAATGGGGGAAACAAGCTTTGTTTCCTCATAAACTGCATTAGATTGTATCGGATGCAACGCAAGCTCTCACATTATCCCTTGGTGATTACTTCGATGAATGGAAGACCTGGTATTTATTTGCTTGTGAACACTCAACGAGAACTGAAGAAAATAGGGGAGTCAGGTTTGAAAGTCATCGCGCAGCTGCTCAATCTCTATTAGTTCTGGAGAGATTTACAGAGTTAGAAGTTCCTTTAAAGAATATGTTGGGTGTAATTAATGAGGATGAAAAATGGGGAAACAATATCTTTGCTGGATTAACGTATTATACACTTTTGGCAGAGCAAGCTTTCAATCTGAATCAGACTGAAATTTTTAAGGAAGCCGAAAAAAACATAAAGAATTTAACGGACAGGGTTAAAGAAGTGATCCAAACAGTACCGGACGAAAAAGATAAAAGTATGTTGGGAAGTTGGGAATCTTTTAATTCTTCAAGACTGACAAAGAACTCCATGACTGTCTTGCTCCATAATGGTGCTTGTACCTTTCATAAGATTGGAAGGTATGAAGAAAGTGCCGAAACATTCCAGCAGGCACTTCAAAACGGGGTTAACATTACAACGTACGGTTTGGCATTACTTTTGTCTTCACTATGGAAAGCAAATAAAAAAAATACAGAGGTATTAGAAGCCTTTGCTAAGTATTCGCCCGAAGGATTAAGCGTAAATGAATTGATTAAATTCGATTTAGATCTAACGGAGATAGAATGGTAATTATTAAAATATATCAAAACACCCCACCGATACATGTTGCTACGGTGGGGTGTTTGTCTAGAATGAATTGAATCAGATCAAGTCTTTAACAGCCTTCGACATCGTTGCGCCATCTGTTTTTCCTGCTAGTGCCGGTTTGGCAATCTTCATGGCTTCTCCCATGTTCATGCCCTTAGTAACTCCTGCTTCCGAAAGCAGTGTTTTCACTTCTTCTTCGCTTAGTTGTTTCGGCAAGAATGTCTTTAATAATTCCAGTTTCTTCTCTTCTTGCTCGATTAAGTCCTCACGCTGTGCCTGCTTCGCGCCATCTAGTGCCTGGTTCGTCTGTTTAACTTCACGGTTGACGATTGCGATTTCCTCTTCTTCCGTTAAGACATCCCCTTTTTCCTTTTCAGCGGAATCCAAACCTGATTTCAGAAGTGTGAGCACACCTTTAGATAGTGTGTCTTTCTCCCTCATTGCTGTTTTTAGTTGTTCAAACACAGTTGTCTTTAACATAGTCAATCTCCTCTCTTTGAGTTCATAGGAAGTAAATGTCACAAAGGTTTTGTATAAAAAGTATAGAAGAGTTGTGCAGCAAAATCAATTTTCGCTTCTTTTGGATAACGATTTTTGTAGAAGTGACAGACTGGATTGAATACATTTGGATGACTCTGGCAACGATGGATAGAAAGCGGGAACTATTAAAAGGAGGAATTGAACATGGCAGATAATCCGAACGATTTGACTGAATATAAAGGAATGAGCCGCCGTACGTTCATGAAGAATACAGGCCTAGTCGCGGGTGGAGTAGTCGGAGGCGGATTACTAGGTGGCCTGTTGACAAACCAAATGCAACAGAAGCCGGAAGTCCAGTCCACAACGGAGAGTGGTCAGATCCAAGATGCCCGCGTGTTTTTTAGTCGCGGACAAGACTTTGCTATTTTATCGGCGGCAACTGAACGTATTTTCCCGAAGGACGATATAGGTCCAGGAGCAATCGAGCTTGGTATTCCGTACTTTATTGACAAACAATTGAGCACAGAGTGGGGTATTAATGCAAAAGAATATATGAAAGGTCCATTTGCCGTCTATACGACGAATACGGGCAATCATAATGTCACGAAAAACCAAGATAAACAAGGACCGAACGCTGAAACACAAGTACCTGCTCCGACACCGCGTTACCAATCGAAAATGACACGAAGTGAAATTTTCGTCACAGGTCTTCGTGAAATGGATAATGTTGCGCAACAGGAGTTTGGTGAAAGTTTTGTCAAGCTTACCGGTGAACAGCAAGATGACGTGCTTCGCATGTTCGAGGAAGGGAAAGTCGAATTGAAAGGTATTGGCTCTAAGAACTTCTTCAATCTGCTTTTGCAAACGACAATTGAAGGCGCGTATGCGGATCCCGTGTATGGTGGAAATAAAAATATGATGGGTTGGAAGATGAAGGAATACCCGGGCCCACGTGCTAGTTATATGGCTCAAATTGAAGTGGATGAGTTCGTAAAGTTGGAACCACAAAGTTTAAGAAATTATCAAGGTCATTAATGGGAGGATATACGTATGGTCACTAAATTAGAAAAAGTGGATGTCGTAGTCGTCGGAACAGGATGGGCGGGTGGCGTTATAGCAGCCGAACTTTCAAAGGCAGGTTATAAAGTAGTTGCATTGGAACGTGGTAAGAACCAAACGAGAGATGATTACATAGGGGTGAAAGATGAGCTACGTTATACAAACCGCTATGAAATGATGCAAAACCTTTCTTCTGAAACAATCACTTCCCGTAATAATTTAGATGAAGTGGCGCTCCCGGTCCGTACGCGGAAAGAAATGATGGCAGGAAATGATCTCGGCGGTGGAAGTGTTCACTGGGCGGGTGCATCCTACCGCTGGACTCCGTATGATTATGAAATTCGAAGTAAAACAATTGAGCGTTATGGGGAAGCCAAAATTCCTGAGGGGATGACGATTCAGGACTGGGGTATCACTTATGATGAAATGGAAAAATACTATGATCGATGGGAGAAAACTGCTGGTATTTCAGGTGAACCGGATCCGCTTGGACCGAATCGTTCCAGTGATTATCCAAATCCCCCAATGAAAGAATCACCGCCAATAAAATTATTTAAAGAAGCGACTAAGAAACTAGGCTATCACCCTTATCAAGTAGCAGCGGGCAATTTATCACAGTCGTATACAAACCCTGACGGTGAAGCGATGAATGCATGTATGTATTGTTCGTACTGTACACAATACGGGTGTGACTTCGGAGCTAAATCGGATCCGCTTGTTACGGTGCTTCCAACAGCGATGAAGACTGGGAATTTTGAAGCAAGGGTTGGAGCAAATGTCCGCCGTGTCCTATATGAAAATGGCAAAGCGACAGGAGTCCTTTATGTGAATACATTGACGGGTGAAGAATATGAACAACCCGCGGATGTAGTTGTATTGGCGGCCTTTACTTTCACGAACAACCGCCTTCTCTTATTATCCGGTATCGGAGAGCCGTATGATCCGAAGACGAGAAAAGGTGTTATCGGTCGGAATTACAATGGGCAATTCAACATTACATTCCTTGGCGCGCGTGGCTTCTTCAATGAGAAAAAATTCAACTACTATGCAGGTGCAGGTGCATTAGGTGGAGTAATCGGGGATTTTGCGGCTGATAACTTTGATCATACGAATGTAGACTTCATTAACGGCGGCGGAATTGAAATGAGGCAATATGGGTCGGGGGCGATTGCGACTAACAAAGTGCCAAGTGGGACTCCGGGGTGGGGCGCAGAGTTTAAGAAGAACTCGATTCATTACACTAACAGATCGTTAGTCGTTTGGTACACGTCTGCTAATATGTCTTGGTGGCATAACTACCTTAGCCTTGACCCAACATATAAGGATGATAATGGTGATCCACTTTTGCGTGCAACGCTCAAATACACTGATCAAGACCGAAACATTGCTAAATTTGGTATCGGAAAATGCCGTGAAATAATGGAGGCAATGGGCGCGGATATTGTCGATGAGGATGAAGTGCCAGAAGAGTTCGACCACATCTATGATGGTGGACATTACGCAGGTGGCGTTATCATGGGGGCAGATCCTAAAACTTCTGCAGTGAATAACTACTTACAGATGTGGGATGCAGAAAACATTTTTGTTGTGGGGGCTTCCGCTTTCCCGCAATTCGCAGGACATCATCCGACAGAAACTGTTGGCGCATTGGCTTATCGAGCCGCGGAAGGCATTGAAAAGTATTTGAAGAATGGCGGTCTATTGGTCACACGCAAAGAAGTTGGCAGTCATGTGTGAATGAATGGCATACCTTAACACACTCGTTTTCGTTCGAGTGTGTTTTTCTCTGGGGAAATAATCGTGTCGTCGTATCATATACTGAGTGAAGGTGGCGTAAGGAAGGGGATAGTATGTCATATGCCAACTATAGGGCTACTGCTAACCGGACATTTGTCATGGAACTGGCTACTATTAGGAAGCTTGGTTTTTGTAGTTGGATGTTATTTATTTTTAGTTAATAAACAAACCGAACTCAGATTGACTAGCCAACAACCAATCGTTTTTATTGTTGGAATTGTTCTTTCCTATATCATCATCGGAAGCCCTCTAGCTGTCATTAGCTATCTATCTTTCAGCTTGCACATGTTGCAAATGAGTATCCTGTATTTCATCATCCCACCACTTCTCTTACTCGGTATTCCACTGTCGCTTTATCAAAAGCTATTGTCTATTCCGATAGTCCATAAGTTTCCTCGTATTCGACATGCTTCTAGAACCTTCCTCTACCTATTCGCAGTGCTGTTTTTGCTGTATCATTTGCCATTCCTGCTAACTGTTTTAGTGAAAACACCTATTCTAAAGAGTTTATATTTATTTATATTGTTCCTCCTATCCTTTGGCATGTGGTGGCCGATGGTTTCGCCGGATCCTCAACAAAGGCTGCCTGTTGCTGAAATGAAGCGCTATGCCATGACTAGTGGGTATATCCTTCTTCCTGCCTGCCTTTTATTCATACTAACCGCCTTTATGGATGCCGGAAATAATCCGTTGCTAAATCAACTTGTCGTCCATTTATGTCTGCCTCCTGACTTAGGAGCTTCAGATGTATTGCCATCGCCATTCAACACGAAATACGATCAGGCGCTGTCCGGATTCCTTATGCTCGGGTTGCACAAAGCCAGTTTGGTCATGGTCGTGAAACTTGAAGGAAAAGTGCAGGAATAAGAAAACAAAACCGCTGATCGGAACCATTCCGGGCAGCGGTTAGTATAGGTTAAATCTTCTTGACGAATTCAGTTTTCAATTGCATCTGACCGAAACCGTCGATCTTGCAATCGATGTCATGATCACCATCAACTAGTTTGATGTTTTTCACGCGTGTTCCCATCTTGACGACATTGGAACTGCCTTTCACTTTCAAGTCTTTAATGACGGTAATTGTATCGCCGTCCTTCAAGACGTTTCCATTTGAATCGCGGTATACTTTTTCTTCCTGTTCTTCCACTTCAGATGCTGCTGTCCATTCATATGCACATTCAGGGCAGACAAACTGATTGCCATCTTCATATGTGTATTCCGAATTACATTTTGGGCAATTTGGTAAAGTACTCATAAGCAGATTCCTCCATCCAATAGTATCCTATCTACTATATCAAATAAATCGAATAAGCCAAGTCGTCCGGAAAAGAAGAGGGCAGATGTGCAAGGAAGTGTGAATGAATTTGTATGAAACGATAATCTTTGGTATATTATAAGCAATATGGAATCAGAGATGTGGCCTAGTAGATGGAAATTGTGAACCAGAAAGTATAGCGACTTGCTGAGAGCTATACCACCGCTTTTCATTGAACCCTACCACGGAGATGTTATGTAAACATAACCGAGTCGTTTTCGTTACTAAACGTCCGAGGGCTTATGATCGTCAATCATCATAGGCTAAACGAAGGTGGTACCACGTCTATCCAGCACAAAGACGTCCTTATTTGAGGGACAGCTTTGTGCTTTTTACTATGTTTAGGGAGGAAATTAGTGTGAGCAATCAGCAAAACGATTTTTCAAAATGGTATATTGATACGATTCAGAAGGCAGATTTGATGGATTACACACCAGTCCGCGGCTGTATCGCATTCAAACCGGATGGGTACGAAATTTGGGAGCATATCCAGGATGAGATGAACAAACGCTTTAAAGAAACAGGTCACCGAAATGCATACTTCCCGATGTTAATTCCTGAATCATTCTTTGAGAAGGAAAAGGATCATATCGAAGGGTTTTCACCTGAACTGCCATGGGTTACGGAAGCGGCAGGCGAAAAGCTGGAAGAGCGTTTGGCACTTCGTCCGACGTCTGAAACAATGATCGGTCATTTGTATTCGGATTGGATTAAGAGCTACCGCGACTTGCCGGTATTAATTAACCAATGGGCAAACGTGTTCCGTTGGGAGAAGAAGACATTGCCATTCATCCGTACATCAGAATTTTTATGGCAAGAAGGGCATACAGCACATGTTGACGAAGAGGAAGCACGTGCAGAAACGATGCAAATGTTGAACATTTATAAAGAAGTTGTTGAGGAATTGTTGGCGATTCCTGTCTATGACGGTCAGAAGACGCCTTCAGAACGTTTTGCGGGTGCGGTTGATACGTATTCCATCGAAGCGATGATGAAGGACGGGAAGGCCGTTCAAGCGGGTACATCACACTACTTAGGAACGAAATTTGCTGAAGCATTCGACATCAAGTATTTGACGAAAGAAAACCGACATGAATTCGTCCATACAACATCATGGGGTACGTCTACACGTCTGATTGGTTCTGTCATTATGGTTCACGGTGACGAGCAAGGGTTAGTGTTGCCGCCACGTGTAGCACCGACACAAGTTGTGCTCATCCCGGTTGGTCCGTGGAAGAAAAACCCTGCCATCATGGAGAAGCTTGACGCGATTTTCAAAGAATTGAAAGCAAAAGGCATCCGTGTACGGTTGGATGATTCCGATCAATCCCCTGGGTATAAGTTTAATGAGTGGGAACTAAAAGGTGTTCCTGTCCGCGTTGAACTCGGACCACGGGATCTTGAGAATGACCAGGCGCTAATGAAAGCACGTGACGCAGATGAGAAAGTCGCTGTCGATTTGGCGAAATTGGTTGAGAGCATCGAGCAGGAACTGCAAACAATGCAAACACGCTTGCTTGAAAAGGCGCGCGCATTCCGTGCGGAGCATTCGCATACACATATCGACACATTGGATGAGTTGAAAAAGCATATTGGTGATTCATCTGACAAAGGTGAAATCCCAGGATGGATTTTAGCTGGCTGGTGTGGCGATGATGATTGTGAAGAGCATGTGAAGGAAGAGACGAAATTTACGACACGTAATATTCCGTTCAACCCTCCAGCTGAAAAGTCGGCATGCATTAATTGTGGGAATGATGCGAAGCACACTGTGTGGTTTGCAAGAGCTTACTAAGAATTGAAGAGGAGGTCCCTTATTTAGCTGCTTTCGGCTAGGTAGGGGGCTTTTTTATTGTCATAAAGTGGATGAGTGGTGATAGATCGCGGTTGAGCGGTGATAGAGGATCGGTAAGCGGTGATGGAAAGCCCATAAGCGGTGATAGCCTAGATGCGAGCGTTACTGAGGGATAATTAGAGCAACAAACGGTCGGGGGTATTCAATCCTTTGTTTGAGGATCTAATCTTTCGACTGATATAGCCAACGAGGTATAGAACGTTGTAAATGTCAAATGGAAACATGGTAATTGTTCCTTAATTTCTTTAATTTGCCACAAAGTTGTTTCGGAATTAGATAAGTTTGTAGATTATATAGATAACCAATAGTTTGATAGATAGACTGAAGGTATAGAAAAGGAGGTATTAGAAATGAGAAAAACATCTACACTCGTTCTAGGATTCCTATTAGTTGTCGCGTTTGCAATGATTGGTGCGATGGCGTATCAGCTAAAGGCCAACAAAGAAGCAACGAACGACAGCGGAGCACCAATTGAAGAAACACCGACACAAGTAGCGGGCATTGTACATAATCCACCATCTTTGGATGATGTACCGGACGGCCCATTGGGAGAAGCCATTTTACGTGGTTATGAATTAACGAATGACACATCGAACGTCTTAAGAAGTGAGGCGGCAACTACTGCAGACGGTGAAGCACGAGTCAATGAACTGTCATGTACAAGCTGTCACGCAGGAGCAGGTATGGATGAAGAAGTATCTTCCTTAGTCGGAATGGCTTCGGTTTATCCGATGTACATTGGTCGTTCTGGCCAGATTGTCACATTGGAAGAACGTATCAACGGTTGTATGGTAAGAAGTATGGACGGACAGAAATTTGCGGATGACGACGAAGATCTAGACGCAATGGTCGCTTATTTGGCGTACATTTCTGAAGGCATTCCCGTAGGTGCGGAATTACCTTGGCGCCATTTAAGCAATATGGATGATGTGCCGGTTCCTAGTATTGCTGATGGGGAAGAATTGTATCAGAAATCATGTATTGCTTGTCACGCCGCTGACGGTTCAGGAACAGGTTCTAATACAGGACCAGCTTTATGGGGCGAAGGTTCATTTAACGACGGTGCGGGTATTGCAAGAATGTCGAAAATGGCTGGTTATATCCAGAACAACATGCCGATTGGCGCAGCAGGCACATTGACTGACCAAGAATCGAGTGATTTGGCTGCATACATCCTTTCGCAAGACCGTCCTGAATGGAAAAACCATGCTAAAGATTGGCCGCATGGTGGACGTCCTTCCGATATTATGACGAAGGATAAGCGTGACGCCATTAAAGACGGTACAATTGATTGGAATGAAGTGCTCGGCAAGAATTAATTCATTAGTATGCATAAAAATCCTCCCGACGATATTACTGGTCGGGAGGATTCTTTTAATTAAGGATGCTGGATTCCATTAAATTGGCAAGGTCAACAACAGAGATCGTTTTTTCTCCGCCACCTTGAACAAACGTATCATTGCCACCGCCTTTGCCATTAATAGTAGGCAGAACGGTTGCAGACACCATTTTCATGCTGGCAGTAGCAGACACGCCTCGGGCTGCTACAAATTGAAGTTTGTCTTCGTTTTCGGCGGCGAGAAGCGCAATGACTGAATCATTTCCTTCTCCGACAAGCAGACGTGCTAATTGTTGAAGTTCCTGCACAGTACGATGTGTGAAGGTGGCCTTTACAATCGAATCTGTTTGCTCAGCCAACAATTCTTTCGCCTCGTATGTCAACAGATTTTCCTTCGCATCAACCAATGCTTTTTCAGCAATTCGATTTGATTCAAGGAGTTTCTCAATAGCGGTTGCGATGCCATCTTCTGGTGCGCTTAACAACTTTGAAGCGGCAGACAGTTCTTCGTGTTTCCGGTGCAGTTGCTGAAGAATACGGTTGCCACAAGCAAATTGTACGCGGACTTTCCGTTTCTGTTTTTCTGTCGAAATGATTTTCAACAAACCGATTTCACTTGTCGAGTCCGGGTGTGTCCCACCACAGCCGTTGTAGTCAAACTCAGGGATGATGACAAGACGGATTTCGTCGGTGACAGATGGTTGTTTACGTAAATTATAATTTTTCAGTTCATCTTCTGTAATGAAAGTCGTTTCAATGGGACGGTTTTCGAGAATAATTTGATTTGCTAGATTCTCGGCAGCTGTCAATTGCTGTTGTGAAATATTTTCTACGTCAAGATCAATGGAGACAAGGCCTTTGCCCAAATGGAAGCTGATTGTTGGAAACCCGAACAGTTCAACAAACGCAGCCGTCAAAATATGCTGACCTGCGTGTTGCTGCATATGATCGAAGCGGCGTTCCCAATCGATTAAACCTTCCACTTCATCTTTTGAATGAAGTGCACTTTCAAGAAAGTGACGGATTTCTCCATCGAACTCCTCGACATCCGTGACAGCAATCCCGTCAATTGTGCCCGTATCGTGGGGCTGTCCTCCACCCGTCGGATAGAAAGCGGTATTGTCGAGTACGGCATAAGGTCTCCCTTGTTCATCAGTACCGGTATGTAAAATACGGGAAGTGAATGTTTGTCGATAGGCGTCTTTGTAATAGATTCGGTCTTTTAACATATTTTCGTCCCCTTATAAAAATTGTTTACGATAAGTGTACACCAAAATGGAAAAAGCTTCTCACTATTTCAGTGAGAAGCGTCGATCATTTTTTGGGAATAAACTTACCATCCGCTGAATCAATTTATCGTATTCCTCTTTCCAAAGATGCCTCATCGCTAACGTGAGGAAAAGTAAGGAGACGAGCAAAATTGATGAAACGATTATCACCACTCTGAAAAACAGCAACTCCTGCAATCCACCAAGCCCTTTTGAAATAATAAAGCTACTGAGCAATGTGATCGCTGCTATTGGAATGAGCTGAATGAATACATCATAATTCCTGTTTTTCAGGAACCGCATGATAAAGGGAGTTATAAATCCGATTAAGAGAATATAAGTGATAATGATCATTGTATTCAAGAAAATCATAAAAGTGTCCATATTCAAGCCTCCTAACTAGCTACCTAAACAATCTATACCCGAAGTCGGCAATAAATATTCATAAATGGTGAGAAGGAAGGGGTATCCTAGTATATGCAAGTCGGTGAAAAAGCGATTCGCTCAACATGGAGCAGAACCGCTCAAGTTACTATGGAATCCGCTCAAGTTGCTATGGAATCCGCTCAACATGGGGCAGAAACCGCTCAAGTTACTATGCGATCCGCTCGACATGGAGCAGAAAGCGCTCAAGTTGCTATGGAATCCGCTCAACCTGGCGCAGAAACCGCTCAAGTTGCTATGAGATCCGCTCAACCTGGGTCAGAAAACCGCTCAAGTTGCTATGGAATCCGCTCAACCTGGGTCAGAAACCGCTCAAGTTGCGATGGAATCTGCTCAACCTGGGTCAGAAACCGCTCAAGTTGCTATGAGATCCGCTCAACATGGCGCAGAAACCGCTCAAGTTGCTATGGAATCTGCTCAACATGGAGCAGAAACCGCTCAAGTTGCTATGGAATCCGCTCAACCTGGGGCAGAACATCTCCGCGCCCGTAAAAGTGGATAGTGCGCCCGTAAGCAGCCTGCCCGCGCCCGTAAAAGTGTGTGGTGCGCCCGTAAGCAACCTGCCCGCGCCCGTAAAAGTGGATAGTGCGCCCGTAAGCAACCTGCCCGCGCCCGTAAAAGTGGATAGTGCGCCCGTAAGCAGCTCCACACTCAAATCATCAAAAAAGGGTGATGCCCGCATCACCCTTCCATCCGTTCAGTCGACAATTTCAAAACTCTGTAGCATATGGGTAAATCTCGCGCCGTGACCCTCTGCTGCTTCGAGGAAATAGTTCTCTGTAATAACAAAGCTCCCATCTTTGCCGTTACTCATCACATATACATCAATCACTTTTCCGTCCCATACCGATTCAGTCAAGCCGTGCAACCAGTATCCTTCAACTGGCTCCGTCACGGTTTCCATCGGACGCAGTTCAGGAAAATCGATTTTCAATTCCTCTTCAATTTCCTTTACCAAGTCTTCGGGCTTATCAGTCGGAAATTGCCTGATTTCCATACTCACTTCAGGATAACCATCCGGCAGCGGCTCGCTTGTCGTAATGACATCAGCGTCTCCCCCCTTGACCATCTTATAGCGTTCCTCGTCAACGTAAATGACATATTCAGAGTCTTTACCTTCATTCAACGTAACATTCGTATGCTCATCCTGACCTTCAAGATTCTGAATGATCTCCTTCTCAGGGACAAACATATCTTTCACCGTCTTGATCAAAGCCGATCCAGGTTCTGTCTGTAGAGTAAACGCGAGAACCAGTGCTGCGGCGATGACTGCGACGACAGGAACCCACCTTTTCCGCTTCTTCACTTCGGGTGTCCTCCTTTCAAATAGCTCCTCATTAATGCCATTCCAAATATCTTCTTCCAATGCACGCACATCGTCATCAGTCCGCGAAGTTAATTCCTTTTTAATTCGTTCATCGAACTTGCTCATCGGGTCACATCCTCCTCTCCAGGTAAGTCCAACCGTAACTTTAACTGCTTTCTTGCTTTAAATAATCGCGACTTGAGCGTGTTTTGATTGACGTTTAAAATGCCCGCGATCTCTTTTTCTGAAAATCCCTTTACATACTTCAAGATGAGAGGGATCCGGTGGTGATTGTCCAAGGACTGGATGACGTCATACAGGTTCGATAACTGATCGAACGATTCCTCTGCAAGCGTCGGGTTATCCTCAAGGTTCGCTGGCTCTACCTTCACGAGTAATGTTTCCTTATCCATCAACCGCAGGCACTCGTTTGTCAGTATCCGATAAAACCATGGATCAAAAGGTAGTGCCGGATCATAACTGCCGATTTGCCGAAACACCCGGATGAATGTTTCTTGTACGGCATCTTTCGCCAATTCGCGGTTTCGGGTAATGGCCGAAGCCGTCCGAATTGCGCCATTGGCATACGCTTCGTAAAACTTTCGGAAAGCGACTGGGTCGCCTGACTGTATTTGTTGGACCCAATGATGTTGTTCCACGCGGTGCACTCCCTTCAAGACAACTGTGATTTGTGCTGTTCACTATATATACCCGCGAAACGTACAGAAAGTTTTCGACGAAAAAAAGATTTCACATCACCCGAGTGGGTCATGTGAAATCTCCTTACGCATCTTCCCTTTACGATGTCCAATACTTGGTAAAGTCATACCGACGAGGATGATGACAATGCCTACTATCTGCAATACCGTCATATGTTCGTGTAATAAAATGACGGAAGCAGTCACTGCAACCGGCAATTCAATCGCGCTTAAGATAGAAGCCGTACCCGCCCCGACTTTCGGAATGCCAATCGAGAATAGCAGAATCGGAAGGACGATGCCGAATATGCCTAAAATCAATCCGTATATCCATAAGCCTTCTGCTAATGTGCCGTTCCAAAGAATTTGAGGTTCTTGGAAGAACGTGATGGCAATCGCAGCGAAGAAGGACATGAACAGTAATCGCGTCAGCATATCCATTCCTTCTACCTGTCGCGAATTCATGAAAAGAAAAGCGGAAAAACTCACAGCAGCGGCCATTCCCCACGCCCATCCTTGCCACGGGATGCCGCTGAGATCAGCATCGAAGACTCCGGCAGCAAAAATCGTTCCTCCTAATAAAAAGAACAGCGAAATGATTTCGATTCGCTGGGGAAAACGTTTGTGTGCGATACAGTCGAAAAGCATACCAATCCATGTAAATTGGAACAGCATGACGACTGCAAGAGATGCCGGCATATAGCTAATTGCTTTGCCGTATACAGTTCCAGTCAATGCGGTGAATAGTCCTGCAACGATTAACGTATATCCGCCACCGAATTCCGGGAGTTTTCTTTTAAACGTTATGTACAGAATAACAGCTAACAAAAATCCGATATAATATTGACCTGTTACTGCTTGGGCAGCTGTAAACCCGTCTAGTATAGCCAATTTAGTTATTGTGGAAAGAATTCCATAGCTGCTTGCGCCAATAATGACGAGCAACGGATACATCCAGTTTTTCATATTAAGTCCTCCAGTTCAGACAGTAGTATAGCACGGATTCTCGTTGTAGAAGAAAATTGAGATTATAACGCATTTGTTCTATACAACATATAACAACATGTGTTATGCTCCATGTATAACAAATGAAAGAGGAGTGAGCGTAATGGAAGAACTTTCAACAATCCCTTGGAATCTAATCTTGCCAATACTAATCCTTCAGTTAGTTTTGATGGTTGTTGCATTGGTAGACTTGGCGCGCCATCGACGTGCAAATGGCCCAATCATCATGTGGGTTTTGATTGTCATATTTGTCGGTACGGTAGGGCCGATTCTCTATTTCATCTTCGGGAGGAGGCAATCGTGACAGAACTTTTGCAAGTCAATCAACTTTCTAAGATTTACGGAACGCATACAGTTGTGGATGCGATGACTTTTGAATTGGCAGAAAAGACATCGACCGCTTTGATTGGTCCGAATGGGGCAGGGAAAACGACGGCATTATCCATGTTGGCAGGACTTGTCACGCCAACGGGAGGATCTATTTTATGTAAAGGTCAAGCAAAGAAAGACCGCCGGGCATCCATCGGCTTCTTACCGCAGTACCCAAAGTTCTTTCCATGGTTGACTGCACTTGAATTCACGGAAATGGCGGCTCGCCTAAGTGGAGTGGAAACGAAGGAAGCACTAAGAGAAGCGCGGAAAACCTTGGAATTCGTTGGTCTTAATGATGCGATGAGGAAACGGGTTGGTACATTTTCGGGAGGTATGAAACAGCGGCTCGGATTGGCGCAAGCCGTTGTCCATAAACCAGAACTATTGCTACTTGATGAACCGGTATCCGCACTCGACCCAGTCGGACGCAGGCAAGTAATGGATCTGCTAAAGGAATTGCAACAACAGACGACGATTCTCTATTCCACTCATATATTGAACGATGCGGAGGAAATGACGGATCAGCTACTGTTTCTGCGAAAAGGTGAACTTGTGGAAAACGGTTCGCTTAGTTCGATAAAGGATAAGTACGCCAATCCGCGAATTCTGATTGAGTTTGAATCCACAACAGAAGCAGCGAGATTTTTGTCCCTTTCGACATGGACACTTGCATCAAAAGGAACATTTGTCAGTATTGACCCGGTGCAACAGAACATCAGCATGTCAGAAGTGCTCGCTGTTTTGCATGGGGATTCTTTCCGCATACGGAAAGTGGAGTGGCAGACAGCAAGTCTAGAGGAGATTTTCATGAAAGTGGTGATGTCGTCATGAAAAACATGGGTGTACTCGTGCAAAAAGAACTGCGCGAACATAGTAGGAACTATAAGCTGTACTGGATTCCAATTGTATTCATGATCTTTGGCATACTGGAACCCGTCACAAATTATTATCTTCCTCAGATCATGGAAAGTGTCGGCAACTTGCCGGCGGGATCCGATTTCATGTGGCCTCAATTCCAAGGGGCAGATATTTTCGTTTCGTTGATGGGGCAATATCAGTTGATCGGTATTCTTATTATCATCCTTGCGTTCATGGGCGCGATTTCGAGTGAACGAAAAAACGGTACAGCAACGCTTTTGTATGTTCGTCCTATATCATTTTCGAGTTATTTTTTCAGTAAGTGGCTTGTTGTTAATGCAATTGTACTTGGCAGCTTGTGGATAGGTTTTTTAGCCGCCTGGTATTACATCCGGATTTTATTCGGTCCGGTTGCAATAGGGGACGTCTTAACGTTTATCGGAACGTATAGTGTATGGATTGTCTTTGCGGTTACAGTCGTCCTGTCGTTAAGTGCCTGGCTTTCAACCAGTGCTGCTGCGGGTCTATCTATTCTCATTCTGCTTGTCATTCAAATCCTGGAGACCGTAATAGGCACGTATTGGATGGTTTCACCGTGGAAATTGGCCACTTATGCAACCTATCCACTGCAGGGCCAAGTGTTTGAGTCAGGTTATTGGATGAGTCTAATTCTGACAGTGTTCTTAATTGTCGTGTTGTTTTCTCTTGGCGCATACATGGCGAAACGCAATGCTGCAAAAACAACTGTGTAATCCCCTAATAGTTCTAAAAGAACAACTATTCTTTAGGTTTTAACGTTCTCTTAACCTTTCGATGCTATCGTGAGAGAGCAACGAACGTTAAAGAGGGGGTTGGAATCTTGGAAGAAGCTGTTCAAATTGAACAAAGAGCCAATGCGGTTCAAAAGTCAATTGCGCCTCAAATGTCGATTGGCGGCTGGTTTATTACGTTCATTTTATTAGCCGTACCATTTGTCAATATTATACTTCTTTTCGTCTGGGCGATGGATGCTAACAGTGAAAGAAGGAATTTCTCAAGAGCATATTTGATGATAATCGGTATCATGCTCGTTATTAGCATTATCATCTCAATCGCTATATTCGCTTTAGGCGCCAGTTCCGGGATATTTGGATAATCGTCATTTCCCGGGCAATGTCGACAATAAGCGATAAATAAAAACAATGTCCTTTCCACGACTGGAAAGGACATTGTTTTTATTTATATTTTTCTTCGCTGGATGAAGAACTCTTTGTTTCACGTGGACGATTTTCCTCTTCTTCTTCCATCCGGACGTCCTCCAAGGGAATTGCATCTACTGTCTGCATATCCTCATGCATATCATAGATACTTTCTTTATCAGTCGGGAGATTTTCTGGATTATCCATGAAAGGTCCTTCAGCGTCTTTTCGATCTTTTTCTGTAAAATTTTTTTTCTTAGTCAATGTAAGCACTTCCTTCCTAATTGATGCTTGTCTACATCTTATTCACGCTTTAGAAGAATTGTAAACATGGAGAGCGGTCACTGCGATATGTGTTTTCTGCTTGCTTTCTGGGTAAAGTACACTAAAGACAATAAGAATAGGAGTGTTTTTACAAATGAATAATCGTTATGTCGGTACACTGTTTTCCATAGACTCGGCATTATACAAGATAACGGAATTGACATCTCTTGGTTATCGGGAAGAGCAGATTACAGCCGTGGCACATACAGATGATGACATGGCACAACTACGCAAACAAACGGCCGTACCTGTTGAGGGAAGAGAAGCTAAGAATTTCTTAACACGGTTTACAGAGTTGTTCGTGAATGACGAGCAAAAGACGTTCGAAGATATGGGGTTTTCGAAAACGGAAGCCGAAAATATCTACAATGAAATGAAAGACGGGGGAATCGCCTTGTTTGTCGAAGATCTAGAACCAGATGGACAATCCGGTCTACAGCCGCTAAGTGACCAACTTGACAGGGACAGTAGTGCAACAATGACAGACAGTGGAGAAATCCTGTCGGATGATGAGGACATTGAACCGAGGGACGCCAATTCAGAATCAGTGCCACGTGTTAACACGAATAACCTCTAAAAGAAAAAAAGGCTATCCCTAGTAGAGGGACAGCCTTTCATTAATACAAGCAGGTTAATCAGTTTTGTTATCGTTATGGCGTTCTTTGAAGTCGCCGACCTTGTCTTGTAAATTACCTTTTAATTTATCCAGTTTACCTTCGGCTTGAAGCTTTGCATCGCCCGTAGCGTTGCCGTACTGATCCTTAGCTTCACCTTTAACTTTATTAACAGCACCTTTTACCTTATCTGAGTAACCATTCTCTTTCATTGTTGATAGCCTCCTCATCTAGTAGTAGTTATTGGATACCCCATAGAAGTAAGGCTAAACCTGAAACATTTCTGAATGTTTTCAACGGAAGTGTTTAAGCAAAAAGTCCTGAGCGCATATGTGTACAAATGTGAAGAAACGGATATGTTCAGAACAAATGGGGATTTACTATAATGGATGTAAGGACATGAAATTTTTGGAGGAGATGAATATGTTTAGAAAAGGTCGTTTTGCGATTTGGAATGGGAAAGAGTATCCTGTGGTTTCTCAGAAGCGTAAGTATTTTCTCCAGTCAGATAATGAGATTGATATAGAGAACGGATTTACAAGCTTAGGTAGACGGAATGTTTTCTTCAAAGAAGTAATACTAAGTGAATTAGAGGATGCTTACGAAATTTTCCCATATGCGATTCTTTCGGGGTACCGCTTTTCTATGGAAAGCTATAATGAAAAAACAGGCATGATTACACTTGTGACAAATAACCCGTATGCCGCAAAAAAGGTAGATGTGAGCCCACATGGGATGGGTGAATTTAGTATTGAAATTCCTATTGAGGAAATATCGATTTTAGAAGACCGGGTACCGATATTAGGTTTTGAAGATTGATGAAGGGAAGCGGGTTATTCTGTCCGCTTCCTTTTTCATGTCGTTTATTGTCTAAGCAATTGAAGTACCGATTGAGCCTGCTGCATATGCAAGGAAAGAATATACTGGCTGGCTTGTAATAGAATACTCGCTTTAGTGAGTGCCATCATCTCTTTAGCGATATCGACGTCCCGTATGCGGGATTCAGCGGAGGTCAAGTTTACTTCCATTGTTGTTGCGTTATTGTAGGCGTGGCTGAGTCGATTGGTGTAAGCACCCATTTTAGATCGTTCTGAAGAGACTTTATTGATGGCGTTATCCAAGTAGGAAATGCTTTCTTCCGCTCCGCTTTGAGTTGCGATGGAGGAACTTTCCAAGTCCAAGGCATCGATTCCCATATTGTCGATGGAGAACTCGATGGATTGGCCTGCATTCGCGCCTGCTTGAATTTTGAATGTGCCCTTGGATCCGTCCAATAATGGAATCGTATTGAACTCGGTATCTGTTGAGGTCCGTTGGATTTCTTTTTTTAGTTCTTGATATTCAAGATCCAGCTGTTGGCGGTCGAAATCCGTTAATGTGCCATTGGCTGCTTGTACACTTAATTCGCGCATGCGCTGAAGCATGGAATGGGTTTCATTCAACGCACCTTCAGCGGTTTGAAATAGCGAAATGCCATCTTGGATATTGCGTTGCGCCATTTGAAGTCCGCGTATTTGTCCGCGCATCTTTTCTGAAATAGCGAGTCCCGCAGGATCATCGGCCGCGCGGTTAATGCGCATGCCTGAAGAGAGCCTTTCCATCGACAGTGAAATCTGCCGGTTATGGCTATTCATATTATGCAAGATGTTCAATCCCATCGCACTCCAACTGCCAAGCATCGAAGTTCCTCCTCTCGTATGGATTAGTAGTTCTATTATCGGCAAGTTCTGGATAATGTTAACAATTATTGAGTAACTAACCTAATTTTCTGATAGGTACTTTTTTAATGTTACATGTTTTGTATGAAACGTATAAGAAAACGGACATGCTTACATAGAACATGATGCAGAAATACACATGTCAGGGAAGGGAGGAATTCATTGTGAATTTGGCGGCTATTGGAGTTCCCGGTTTAATCATCATTCTCGTCATTGTTCTCATCCTTTTTGGTCCAAGGAAATTGCCTGAAGTCGGATCCGCCGTCGGCAAGACGTTGGCTGAGTTCAAAAAGTCCGCCCGTGACATCATCGATGACGATGAAGTCAAACAGGAAGAACCGAAAAAAATAGATCGTGCATGAAGGTGATCATATGGTATCCGAAAAAGAAGGCAAGCATCCTGTTGTAGATGCTGTGACTGATAATGACCATGGGACAACGGTGTTGGAACCGACACTTGTCGATCATCTCACCGATTTGCGAAAGCAACTGATTAAAAGTGCTGTGACGTTCATCGCATTTTTTATTCTGGTTTTTTCGACAATCAATATTTGGTTTCCTGCCGTCACGCGTGGGCATGAATTGATTGTCCTTGGTCCGCTGGAAGTCGTGACATTTTACATGTCCCTGTCACTTGCGTTGTCATTCGGCCTGTCGCTCCCTTTTCTATGTCATTATTTATGGCAATTTGCCAAGCCGGGACTGTTGGAGAAGGAAAGTCGGTTCATAGGATTGTATTCGCCTGTTATGCTGTTGCTATTCGTCGCAGGTCTGGCGTTTGGTTATTTTGTCGTCAACCCGTTGAGCTACAGCTTTCTAGTTTCTATTGGTTCAATGAATTTCACGGTTATGGTATCTGCACAGGAGTATGCAAAATTCCTGCTCATGACGACAATGCCAATCGGCTTGCTTTTCGAACTCCCAATTGTCGCAATGTTTTTGGCCGCAATTGATATTTTAACAGCAGGCACGTTGAAGAAAGTACGGAAATGGTCGTATATTGCGCTAGCCATTATTTCAGCGCTTATTACACCACCCGACTTCGTCAGCCAACTCATTGTCCTTATACCGATGATTTTGTTGTATGAAGCAAGCATCCTTATTGTTGTCCATATGGAAAAGAAGAAAAACGATCAAGTTCCTTGCTAATGAAGGAGCTTTTTCGTTTTATTGGGGGGTTGAGCGGTTTACGGCGTATGTTGAGCGGATTCCGGCGTATGTTGAGCGGATTCCGGCGTATGTTGAGCGGTTTATGGCGTAGGTTGAGCGGTTTTGAAGCTAGTATAGAAAGTGGACACAACCCAATGAGCGTGTTTGGATAGAGTTAACCAACTAACTGATCGGAGTGTGTCCTTATGAGTAAACGAATCGATGATAAATTAAAGGAACATCTTGTTAAATTAGTAGTAGAGGAAGGTAAGAAACAAACTGACTTATGCAGGGAGATGGATGTACCTCCTAGCTCCTTACGGAGATGGGTCAGTGACTACCGAAAAGCAGCACAAGCAGAGCGGAGCGGCAAGGAGTATATGACGCCGACCGAACAGCTTAAACAACAACGTAAGCTTGAGAAAGAAATACAGGAATTGAAGGAAGAGAATGAAATCCTAAAAAAGGCCATGCACATCTTTTCGAAAAACCCGCAGTGATCTTTCAATTCGTTGAAGATCATCGGAATCAATACCGCGTGAATAAGATGTGCGAAGTCCTTCTAGTATCAACCAGCGGCTATTATAAGTGGCGAGAAAAAAACCAAAGCGACATGCAGAAGAAGAAAGAAGGAGCGTTGAAGTACATCCAACAGATTTTCTTTGAGTACAGAGAAGTTTATGGCAGTCCTCGTATTCATAAGGAACTTGACAAGATTGGCATGGTCTTATCTGAAAAGACCGTAGGTAATTACATGCGTGAGCTTGGTCTATGCGCTACAATGCCTTCGCGCTACACAGTTACGACCAAATCTAATTCTGAGCACTTAATCTATCCAAATCTGTTAAATCGTAATTTTAATACAGACGAACCTAATAAGGTGTGGGTAGTCGATATCACGTATATTTGGACAAGTGAAGGCTGGTTATATTTGGCCACAGTAATGGATCTCTTTTCCCGTAAAATCATTGGATTTAATCTTGACAAGAGCTTATCAAAAGAATTGCCAAGGTTAGCCCTAGTGCGAGCTTTTCTCTTCCGCCAACCAGAAGAGGGACTGGTCCACCATTCGGATCAAGGGTGTCAATACACATCCAATGACTACATCGAACTTCTGAAAGAGAAGAAATGTGAAATTAGTATGAGCCGCAGAGGTGACTGTTTCGACAACGCATGTATCGAATCTTTCCATGCGACTATCAAGAAAGAACTGATTTATCGTCGTAAATTCAAGACTAGAGATGAGGCTGAAAGAACCGTCCTAGACTATATTGTTTCGTTCTACAACGAAAAACGCAGTCATTCTACATTAAATTACACGTCACCTAATCAGTTTGAATTAATGTATCAGGAATCCATTAAGAAAAACGCTCAGAAACCATCCGCAACTATCATGGAAGAACAGTTGGCTTTATAACTGTTCTTCCATGATAGTACAGCAAGCGAAGCGCGGTAGGCATTTCATAATAAAAGCGCTCAAAATAATTTGTCCACTTTCTTGACAGAAGACCAGTTTATGGCGTATGTTGAGCGGTTCACGGTGTAGGTTGAGCGGTTTATGGCGTAGGTTGAGCGGTTCACGGTGTAGGTTGAGCGGTTCACGGTGTAGGTTGAGCGGTTTCCGGCGTATGTTGAGCGGTTTCCGGTGTATGTTGAGCGGTTCACGGTGTAGGTTGAGCGGATTCGGGTGTAGGTTGAAAAAAGGGGATGGACTGCACTCATTATCGCAACGGCAGTTCTGCCGATTTTATACGTAAGTATTATAAAGGTGCATCAATACAAAAAGGAGAGACTCACATAGTATGCAGTTATCTCCTTTTTGTAAATACTATTCTACTTCCCAACAATTAGTTGAATAAGCCGCCCAAAATGCCTTTATTCCGTTCAGATGTAGTGGAAGGGCCGGAACCCCTTTGCGTTTTGGACTTTTCCCCACGCATCGGTGTAGAGCCGAATGAATCGAACTGGTCAGCTAATTTTTCGCGTGCATTTTTATTACGCATCAAATAGGCAGCTCCTAAACCAAGAGCTGTCAACGCCATTCTCTTTTTCATCAGTATCTCCTCCTACTTCGTAATATCTTTCAATTCCCGATTGGCAATAAACTAAACAGCAAAACTGTCATGAATAACGTTATTACACTGAAAAACCGACACCCCCGAGAGGATGCCGGTTTTTCCGTGAGAAAGAATTTTTATGCTGATCCTTTTTTTGAGGTGAGTGGGTCTGCGAGGGATTCAAACTGTTTCATCAGCTTTCCTCTGGCATCTTTATTACGCATCAGATAGGCCGCTCCGATGCCTAATGCCGCTATCGCCATCTTTTTCATAAAAATTCACCTTCCTCACTAAGGATTTTGGATCATTGTTAAGGTGCCCTTAAAATTGCATATTATCCATGAAAATTAAATAACTGACATAGAGATTGTCAACTAACCTCAATGGCATCAGATATATGTCAACCACCTAAAATTGTGAGTTCATTTGTTCTGCTATTAAATCTTTATAGCGGCTACTGCTTATTTAAGAGAACGCGTACTGTCTGCCATATCAGAAAGTTCTTGTGCATTACGGTTAATTTCTTGCACGGTTGAAGAAATTTCTTGAATTGTAGCTGCTTGATTAGTCGTCACTTCATTGATAGCAGTAAAAGCTTCATATAACTCCATAATAGAACGGCTAATATTTTTTGTAACATGATCAATTTGTGAAACGTTTTGTTTTGAGTCAGTAGCTAGTTTACGTACTTCATTTGCTACAACCGAAAAGCCTTTTCCGTGCTCACCGGCTCTTGCCGCCTCAATTGCCGCGTTTAATCCGAGCAGATTCGTTTGATCTGAAATGCCACGAACAATCGTAGAAATTTCACCGATTTCAGTTGCTCCTGCCGTCACTTGAGTAATAAGACCTGAAACATTTTCCACTTGGTCGGCTAGCTTGGAAACAGAGGAAGCGATATCGTCCAGCGAAGCCGCTGTTTCTTCAACGATTGCCGATAAACTTTCTGCAACCATGAATAGATTATTCGATTTTTCAAGGCTTGTTCCGATACCTACGCCACCAATTACTTTGCCTGTGTTGTCATGCAACGGAATGGCTCTAGCGATTAAAGGAAAACCGAAAAGTTCTTTGGGAACCAATGCACTTTTCGGCTTGTTTTGTCGCAGTGCATCAGTGACGATATCACCCGCAACCAAAGGGTCACCTTTTTGAACATTTAACGCAAATGTTTCACCCGGTATATTTAGTAGTAATTTTTCAGTATCATAAATACCAATAGTAATATCGTCTTGAATTAATGTGTTTAAATAAGGTGCGATTTTCATGAAAGCATTCAGGATTTCTTCATTTGTATCTATTTCTGCTGAGCTCAAAACGTTCTCCCCTTTTCATCAGTACGGAAACTGGCGTTGGCCATAGCTTACTGAAATCCATTTCATTGTCGTAAATTCATCTAGACTCCATTGACCATTTAACCGCCCGATTCCTGATTGACCTTCTCCGCCAAACGCTACGATTGGCTCATCATGTATTGTAATATCGTTTATATGAATCATTCCTGTGTGAATATTCTTCGCCATTTCTACACCCGTTTCTACGTTTGCAGTATGAATTGCTCCACTTAGACCAAACCGTGTATCGTTGGCAATATCAATCGCTTCTTGTTTATCTTTAAAAGAGAGTATACAGACGACAGGTCCAAATAATTCTTCTTGGGCGATTGTCATATCTGGTGTTACATTTCCAATAATTGTCGGTGCCATCAAATTGGATTCGACGGATCCCTGTAAAATAATGGACGCGCCTTCTTTAATGCTATTTTCGATCTGTGTGCTTAAATTACTTGCTTGCCGTTCGTTCACGACAGGACCGATGATTGTATCTAATTCTCTTGGATCGCCCACTTTTAATGAAGATACTTTTTGTTTGTATTTTTCAACGAATTCTTCATATACGTCTTCGTGTACTAAAATACGATTTGCAGACATACAGATTTGACCTGAATGTGTAAAACGACTGAACGTTGCAGTTGTGACAGCATAATCGATATCAGCGTCTTCCATCACGATAAATGCACTGTTACCACCCAACTCAAGAACTGGCTTTTTAAAATGTTTCATTGCAACTTGCCCGATATGACTTCCTACTTGTGTAGAGCCAGTGAATGAAATGATACGAGGAATTGGATGTTCAATGAAAGCATCTCCAATTTCGTTTATATCCGTCACAACGACATTTAACAGCCCAGTTGGTACGCCGGCTTCTTCAAAGATTTTTGCGATTAATGTTCCACCCATAACCGGTGTTTCTTCATGAGGCTTAATAACAACGCCGTTACCCGCGCCAAGTGCAGGTGCTACGGATTTCATAGATAAGAAGAATGGGAAATTGAATGGGCTAATAACGCCTACAACACCTACAGGAATACGATATAGTCTGTTTTCTTTATTGTCCTCAATAGAAGGTAAGATTTTTCCTTCCATTCGTAATGGGAACGTTGCTGCTTCTTTAATTATATTTTTAACAAGGCCAATTTCAAATGCCGCTTTCAGTCGGGTAGCGCCTAGTTCATCAATGATCAGCTCTGTAATTTCTTCTTCGTGATCTTCGATATATGTAACAGCATTTTCTAAAATTGCTCTTTTCTTATATGCATTTACTTTTTCCCACTCTTTTTGAGCTTTGAAAGAAGCTTGGTAAGCATGGTCGATGTCTTGTGTAGTTGCCATAGCGAGGGTAGAAAGAACCTCACCATTATAAGGATTAACGTTCGTAAGTTGTTTGCTGCTTTGTCCATCTTTCCAAATACCGTTAATATATTGCTTGCTTAGTGATTGTATCGTTAGCATGACTTTCCTCCTGTGATGAAATTTATTTTTTATATCCATCCTTTTTACTATCGTCAAAAAGCAAATAATCTTTAGCACTAATAAAGTATTATGAAGATATTTATAAAATAGAGTGTGATTGTATTGAAGTTATCATAGATTTATTTATAGCGATTATTAAATAACGAAATGGAACAAGAAATGGTATGTATTCGCTAGCAGAATGGAGAAGGGGGATTTGAATGTTTCGTTCAAGTGAAAAAGGTCGCGAAATGGATGGACCCTTATGTTCGACCGAGAGCGATTAATGGGGGAGATATGAAAAACGTTCATGATCACACCTATAATTTACACATAGAACCGCCTCCTCATACTATATAGAAAAAAGGAGTGCGGTTTTACTATGCGTTGGATTGATATATCCACTGTGAAACATGAATTGAAATTGTATGAAGGTAATAAATTAATTAAAAAATACCCGATTGCAGTTGGGAAGATGGTGACGGCAACCCCGCCTGGGACATATGTCATTATTAATAAACAGCTGAATCCAGGAGGACCTTTTGGAGCTTTTTGGATGGGGTTGTCCAAGCCGCATTACGGGATCCACGGTACGAATAATCCGTCGTCTATTGGAAAAAGTGTGTCTCATGGATGTATCCGTATGCATAATAAGGATGTACTCGAACTTTCATCAATGGTGCTTGTGGGGACGACAGTTAAAATTCATAGATGAGCGTGTTTATAAATGGGCCGGCTGATTAGGATGCAGTCGGCCTTATTTAGCATTCGTAGAATCAAGGTCAATCCATTTACTCGACCAATCCTCAATTTCTTTCATGATTGGAGTCAAAGACATTCCTTTAGCGGTTAACGAGTACTCAATGCGCACGGGTGTTTCTGGGAATACTTCACGAATGACAAACCCTCGTTGTTCCAAATCCTTCAAGCGCTCCGTCAATGTTTTTCCGCTTACACCCAATTTCTCCGTCATCGTGCAAAACCGTTGAGGCCCTGACATAAGTTGATACAAAATTAATGCTGTCCATCGTTGACTCAATATAGAAACGGCTTTTTCGAAACGTGGGCATAGTTCAAAGTTATTCATATAAATTATCCTTTCGCGTGAAAGCATTTGTTATTGACAATTTATATTCTAACATATAAAGTTAGTTACATAAAGTAAGTAACTTACCGGGAGGAATGAATGATGGAATTTCATCAACGACCATACATTTATACAGGAGAAGTTCAGTTGAATGTTACTGATCTTGCAAAATTAACAAGCTTTTACACAGAAATTATTGGATTTAGCATTTTGGAAAGGGAAGCTCAGAAAGTAGTATTGACCGCAGATGGCTACACACCTTTGCTCATATTAGAACAATCCGAAGTTGTTCTGACGAAAGAGCCAAGAAGGACAGGACTTTACCATTTAGCCCTATTGCTTCCGACACGAGCTGATCTTGGAGCAGCAATCAAACATTTTTCAAGGAACCATATCCCATTAGGAGCTTCAGATCATCAAGTAAGTGAAGCGCTTTATTTATCGGATCCGGACGGGAATGGAATTGAAATCTATTGTGATCGTGAATCAGGAACTTGGCATTGGGAGGATAACCTTGTAACCATGAGCACAGACCCACTTGATGCAAGAGCTGTGGTCGAGGAAAGTGGAGATCAGGAATGGAATGGTCTGCCAACAGGTACAGTCATGGGGCATATTCATTTACATGTTGCCGACTTGCAAAAAGCGAAAGGATTTTACGAAGCACTGGGATTTAGTGTGGTTAGCCGTTATCCACAAGCATTATTCATGTCCAATGGAAACTACCATCATCACATCGCTGTTAACACATGGAATGGGAAAAATGCACCTCGCCCTTCTGAAGGCAGTGCCGGGATGAAGGCATTTACGCTCATTTATCCAAATGAAAAAACGTTGCAAAAAGCAGTTGGAAATGTCCAAGAGATAGAGGGAGATGTACAACAAGTGGATGCAAAAGTTATTGTGAAAGATCCATCTGGAAATCGTATCGTCCTAAGAGTGGGGAAATGAACGTTTTCCTTGAGAGACTTTCTTGAATGAACTGCATGGACTTGCTCTATTAATTAGTCAGGAAATAATAGCAATATCCATTTCATTGTTTACATGTGAATGTAATGTCGGTATGTTCCTCTAACGAAAAAATAGAAGGCCCCTCTTATTTCGATTTAATTAATCAAAAAGTATGAAACTATTTTCGACACCACTCGTAAAAAAACGTATACTTGTACTATTAGACAGAAAGTTAAAGGACGTGAGAAGTTGACGAAGAAATTGTGGTTCCAGGTCGGGGTCGGAATCTTACTGGCTATATTAATCATTAAGTATTTCCTGGAAATCAGTTTCCTGTTTGGTCCAGTGGTCATCATCATCAAGACCGTCATTTTACCGCTTGTGCTTGGCGGGGTGCTCTATTACATGACAGAGCCAATACAGCGGTTTTTGGAGAACCGAAAGTTTCCTAGATGGGCGAGCATGATCACCATTATCGTGTCATTAGTACTTGTACTTTGGGGGATTGGTGCAATTATCGGCCCGCATGTAACGAGACAGGTAAATAACTTCGTTGAAAATGCACCCGGACTCACAAAGGATTTCAATGAGATGAAAGATATGCTTTTACAGGAGAAGCGTAATCTTCCGAAAACGTTAGAGAAATCACTTGATGATGCAGCAAACTCCATACAGTCTATCGCTCTAAATTTTGGTAAATGGATTGTCACGTTCATTCAATCTTTATTCCAGGCGGTATTTCTGTTAGTACTCGTTCCGTTCTTCTTCATCTTCATGCTGAAGGATCATGAGAAGTTCGCGCCGATTATTTACAATCGGTTCACGGGGCAGCGCAGGGAATGGGTGAAGAAGACATTGGGTGACATCGACCATGTTTTGCGCTCATATATACAAGGCCAGTTTCTTATCAGTGCAATTTTGGCTACGCTTATCTTCATCGGTTATTGGATATTCGGCGTGAATTATGCGTTGCTGTTGGCACTTTTTGCTTTATTCATGAACCTGATTCCGTTCATCGGACCATGGATTGCTGTCGTACCAGCTCTTATCATTGCCTATACACAAGATCCTAAGCTCGTCATAGCTGTCGGAATCGTCACGTTGGTCGCGCAGCAGATTGACAGTAACATTATTACACCGAATGTTATGGGGAAAACGCTTGATATCCATCCGCTGACGGTCATTACGATTATCTTAGCTGCGGGTAACATTGCCGGATTCCTCGGAATCATTGTTGCCATTCCGTTCTATGCGGTATTGAAAGTGATCGTACTCAATATTTATGAACAGCGCAGGAAAATCAAAAATGCCGCTACGAAAGATGTAAAAGAATAAATGAAAAATGGTAAAGCCTCCACGTTTGTGGGGGCTTTTACACTTCATACTGCGAAATACAATTCTCTATGTAATTCACAACCGGGATTAAAGTTCGCTCTACACTTGGGACATTCAGATTTACACACTAAATAGTCATCAACTGTCAGTTCGTGCCCGCAAGCCCCGCAAAGTATCGCCTTCTCTTGGAAATTCTCTTTAGGCCAAACTGCAGGATTGCCGCACCCTGCTTCTTCGTGACACTCGAAACACGGGAAGTATTCTCCGCAACAGTAAAATTTAATCGCAATAATGTCGAGCGTTGAATGATAGTGTCGACAACGCGTTTCATTGTCAATAACGCTGCCTTTTACTTCATGACCTTTACAATTCAATGATTCTCACTCCTGTTTGCATAATTCACGTCATTTCGGACAGCCTATTTGGAAAAGGGTTGTTGATATGTTGACTGAATTTCCGATTATCCATACAAATATTTGGGATGCCGTTTGGGCAATTCCTGTCTTGTTGGTTATTGTCCTCGTCGCACATTGGGTTTTCAAAGTGCCGGAGAGCTGGTTATCTACCGTTGCAACTGTGTTTGCGTTAGTACTATCTATTTTCATTAGCCATCGAGGCAATTTATCGGCAGGCATCTTCATGGGCTTTTTTTACAGTGGTGCGACAATCGGTACTGTGTATTCGTTGAAACAGTCCTATTTGGCTCTCAGGAATAAAGAATAATTACTTTAGCGGACAGAACCCGCATTGCATGAGCCCTGGTACATCTTTTGAAAGGCAGCAAGTCGTCCGCACAGTCGTGTTCAGCAAATTGGATGGCTCGCGACCGTTCAAGTACGTTGCAAATAAAGAACGAGGGGCAATGTCGGTCCATGTGTGAGCATCTAACAAAATGTCCAGATCCGCACGTGCTTCCTGAGATGTCCCAGGATTTCCGAGAAGTACATGATAGTGCCAGAGCAGGAAACCGAAGACATTCTCCCATAATGTCAATGGAGAAATCGAAGAGACTGTCCGCAGCTGGCGAATAATCGCGTCCACCTGCAACAGAATTTTTCGGATAACGACTTCATGTTCATCCTCATCAAAGGATTGCCAATCGCTTTCCTTCGCGTAAATGCTAACTGTCCGATTTCCATATTCTTCAGTTGCGCCAAAGTACAGGGCGTTCGCATTCCCGTCCCACACTTCGTCATAAGCGGCTAGGTTGTACAGTTGCATCGACACGAACATGCCAATTCGCCGCATGAAAAATGAGGCGGTCACTGTCGAATTCGGGCATCCGCTTACAGCTTGCACAGCATTCAAGCAATCCGCTGTCTTTTCGTCCATCAATAAGTCTTCGAGTGTAAATAGCGGATAGGCAGCTGGCGTCAGATAGGTACTATAACTATTCAGTTGTCTGATTTGTTCACTCGTTAAGTTTGTCATGCTTCTAGTATAAATAGATTTACGCTCGTCAACAAGTTGAGCGAGCGCTCAGTCTGCGATATACTGAAAAGAAAATCAAGGAAGTGTCCAATTATGACGAACCGTCTTGAACTTGAAGCGTTCCTAGGTTTGATCGAACCTGGAACAGATCTTATTCTTCCGCTAGGAAACGGCGAACCACATCGGTTGCTTGATATGCTTGAGGAGAACTATACAAGTCTACAAAATGTGAAAGTGCATCAAATGTTGGCGATGCGCGAGAGGAAGTACATTAATGGGGAAATGAAAGGACATCTTTCCCACATATCCTACTTTCTAAGTGGTGCGACAAGGAAGGCATATTGGGACGGACATGTGGAATTGATTCCGAATGCATTTCAGGAAGTGTCCACGCTATTGAAAAAAACGACGAGTAAACCGATTGTTATGGCCGTTGCATCTCCTATGGATGAACACGGTTATTTTTCGCTCGGTACACAGGCAGATTACGTGGCAGATTTTATCGGTGAAGTGCCATTTGTACTTGAAGTGAATAAATATATGCCGCGTACATTTGGTGAGAACGTTATACATGTGAGTCAAATTGCTGGTTACGTGGAAAACGATATACCGTTAATTGTAGAGAAATCTCCTATCATCACGGAGAAGGATCGTAAAATCGCAGAATTCATCACCGATGATATACGAGATGGCGATACATTACAGATAGGCATTGGTGCGATTCCAAATGCGGTTATGAGCCAGTTGAAGGATCGGCGACATTTGGGTATCCATACGGAAATGCTGACGGACGGAATCGTGGACCTCGTCAATGCAGGGGCCGTGGACGGCATGCACAAGTCGACACGCAAAGGTAAGATTATCGCGACGTTTGCCTTTGGAACACAGCGACTGTACGATTTCCTCGATAATAACCCGTCTGTCGAATTTTTACCTGTCCGGCTCGTTAACAGTGCATTTGAAATTGCGAAGGAAGAGCGGATGGTGTCAATTAATGCAACGACAGAAGTCGACTTGTATGGACAATGTGCTTCCGAAACAGTAGGCGGACGCTATTATTCTTCCAGCGGGGGACAAGCGGACTTTGCGAGAGGAGTTCGATTATCGAAGTATGGAAAAGGCTATGTATGCATGCATTCGACAGTAAAAAATGACACGATTTCGCGCATTAATTTGCATTTGAGCCCTGGCTCGATTGTAACGACTTCAAAGAACGAAGTGGATAATATAGTGACAGAGTATGGAATCGCACGCTTGCATGGCAAACCAATTTCAGAACGGGCAAAAGCATTGATTGGCATTGCACATCCGAATTTCAGGGCACAATTAACGAATGAAGCAAAAGCATTTGGCTTGATTGATTAAAGGAGAGGGCTGGAAACAGCTCTTTTTCTTTTGGAGCAAAACGATTGTAATTATATACCCCCGGTAGTATATTAGATAAAAGAATACTAGGAGGGGTATGAATGTATTTTAAATCTTTTACAGATAGCAATCTAGCGCAGAACGCTTATTTGATAGGGTGTCAACGTACTGGGGAAGCGGTGGTTATCGATGCACCTCGTGAATTTGATCATATTTTACAAGCGGCTAAAGATGAAGGATTGCGTGTCACTGCTGCAACCGATACCCATATCCATGCAGACTATGTTTCAGGTGCACGTCAATTGGCCGTTCAGCATGGTGTGAAATTATATTTGTCGGATGAAGGCGATGAGAACTGGAAGTACAGTTATACGGATGGAATTGACGTTGAGTTGCTAAAAGAAGGATCAACGTTCTCAATCGGTAATATTGATTTCAAAGTATGGCATACGCCGGGGCACACGCCAGAGAGCGTTTCATTCCTATTGACGGATCGGGGAAGCGGTGCAACTAGTCCGATGGGAATCTTTACGGGAGACTTTGTTTTCGTTGGGGATGTCGGCCGACCAGATTTGCTGGAAAAAGCGGCAGGTATTAGTGGTACTGCAGACAGCGGTGCTCGGGATATGTACAGGTCTATCCAACGATTCAAGGAGTTGCCGGATCATCTCGTCGTTTGGCCGGGGCACGGGGCAGGTTCTGCTTGCGGAAAATCGCTAGGATCAGTTCCAATCTCGACGGTTGGTTATGAAAAGAATTTCAACTGGGCATTTCAGATTGATGATGAAGAAAAGTTTGTCGAAGAATTGTTGAAAGACCAACCGGAAGCACCGGCTTATTTTGCCGAAATGAAGAGATTGAACAGAGTTGGACCGACAATTTTACAAGGTGAAAAAGTGGATACTCTTACATCAGCATCCGAGCTGGAAGCCCTTGCTTCAGAAGAACATGTTCTTGTTTTGGACACTAGACCCGCAGCTGTTGCTGGAACAGATCTTATGACAGGATCCATCAATATTCCGTTTAATAAGTCATTTGCGAATTGGGCAGGCTGGCTTGTAAGGTATGATGAAAAACTTGTCGTAATTGTTGAAAATAGTAATCAGGATGCCTTACGGAAAGCGTTGCAATCGATAGGGTTTGACAATATACTTGCGTTTGCAGACCCCTCTTTGCTTGAAGGGGTGGGGAAAGAGAAATATGACACACTATCAGTGGAAGCTTTCCTTGAAGAGATGAAAGATGAAGATACTTTTGTTCTAGATGTTCGTAATGATGAAGAATGGAATCGTGGACATTTGGATAGTGCGCATCATAAATTCCTAGGCAAATTACGTACAACAGAGTTACCGGAAGACAAGAAGCTACTTGTTCATTGCCAGAGCGGTGTTCGTTCAGCAATCGCGTCTAGTGTTTTGAAAGCACGTGGCTTCCAAACCGTTAAACAAATGTCGGGCGGATATAATGCTTATACAGCTACCCGTTCATAAAAAAGGAGTGTACGACTATGGAATGGATTGTTATCCTCGCAATCGTTGCGTTTTTCGCATGGCGCATGATGCCGCCAAAAGGAGTAAAAACGATAACGACGAGCGATTTGAAAGCTATGTTAAAGGATCAGAAGAAGCAGTTTATCGATGTTCGTACTCCAGCAGAATATAAAGGGAATCATATTCGGGAGTTTAAGAACTACCCGCTCGGAGGCTTGAAATCCAATCTTGGTGCATTGGATAAGACAAAAGAAACTGTCGTTATTTGTCAAAGCGGTATGCGCAGTATGCAAGCTGCTAAGATTTTACGTAAAGCGGGTTTTTCGAACGTCATGAACGTCAAAGGTGGCATGCTTGATTGGCGTTAATAGTTTTAAGTATGAGGCATTCTTCCAATGGAGGGATGTCTTTTTTTGTCGATTTTGGTGTGGAAGATGGATTGTGGAAGGTCAAGGGCAAAACCGAGATTGAATGGTCAAAGGCATTTGGCGCGACAGGGGGGAGATGGGAGATTTGGCTAGTCCCGCGTATTGAATGTGGTTTCCATTGTTAGGTGAATGCCGCTCGAACCGCTCAACATCGGTGAAAAACCGCTCAACCTGTCGCTCAAACCGCTCAACATCGGTCAAAATCCGCTCAACCTGTCGTCGAAACCGCTCAACCTGTCGCTCAAACCGCTCAACATCGGTCAAACACCGCTCAACCCACCGCCCAAACCGCTCAACATCGGTGAAAAACCGCTCAACCTGTCGCTCAAACTGCTCAACATCGGTGAAATCCGCTCAACCTGTCGCTCAAACCGCTCAACATCGGTCAAAATCCGCTCAACCTGCCGCTCGAACCGCTCAACATCGGTCAAGAACCGCTCAACCCACCGCCAAAACCGCTTAACATCGTCGAAACTCATCCACCATTCTCGTCAATAAATCCGCGAATTCCCCAAAATCCAACCCGTTCTGCCCAACCATATCCATAGGCATATACATATTATTGATATGAAGAGGTGGTGAACGTTGAAAAAAGAGAGAGCGACAGTTGAGCATGATCCGTTTGCGGTGGAACAGCGGGAGTGGAGGCAACGGCAGTCGAAAGAGCGGTATAAACAGCTGTTGACGATCGCTTCACCTATCTTCCTGTTGGTGTTATGGGAAGTGATGTCGAGGACGGGTATGATTGATATTCGGTTTTTCCCGCCGCCATCCGCTATTATGGGCAGTTTCTATAAGATGATTTCAAGTGGAGCTATGGCTGATCATATCGGTATTTCATTGTACAGGATTTTTGCTGGATTTCTTGCGGGCGTCATACCGGGTGTAATTGTTGGATTGCTGATGGGACTTTATTCTCCAATCCGTCATTTTGTTCAACCAATTGTTATGGCGCTCATGCCGATTCCCACATTGGCATTGCTGCCGATCATCATTATCCTATTTGGAATCGGTGATTTATCGAAAGTCGTGACGATTGCCGGAAGTGTGTTCTTCCCTGTCGTCATTAACACCGCAGCGGGTGTGCTCAATATCGATCGAATCTATTTGGACGTTGCAAATAATTATGGAGCTGGAAAGGTGCAATTCTTTTTCAAGATTGCGTTACCCGGGGCTCTCCCGGTCATGTTGGAAGGAATTCAAATGGGGCAGGCAATTGCCTTGTTGACAATTGTTGCCGCAGAAATGATGGGCGCGACTTCGGGAATTGGGTATTTGATATGGACGTCATACAAGGCATTCCTGTTGAAGGATATGTATGTCGGACTTATCATGATTTCATTTTTCGGCTATCTATTCTCCTTGTTGCTTCGCGGTTTACAGAAAAAATTGTTACCTTGGAGGTAATTGGATGAGTAAGGAAGCGAAAATTGAAATCAGACAGTTGACGAAAGCATTTTATAAAAAACAATCTAGTGTCACGGCGCTCGACGATATTTCCCTTTCAATCGCCGACGGGGAGTTTGTCTGCATCGTCGGTCCGAGCGGCTGTGGCAAGACGACATTGCTACGCATATTGGCAGGATTGGAACAGCCAAGTGTGGGCGAATTCGAAATTCATTCAGATCAGGAGGGACGCCCTCTCCAGTCAATGGTTTTTCAGGAGAGGGGCATCATCCCCTGGCTAACGGTGAAGGAAAACGTCGCATTTGGATTGAAAATGCGAAAAATGCCGAAATCGATTATCCGGGAACGCACGGAGTATTACTTAAAAAAGACAGGGCTTGACCGCTTTTCTCATTTGTATCCAAAAGAATTATCTGGTGGGATGAAGCAACGGGTAAGTATCGCAAGGGCTTTTGCCAATGATCCCGAAATCTTATTAATGGATGAGCCGTTCGCAGCTTTGGATGAACAGAATAAATTCATCTTACAGGAAGAGTTGCTGTCCATCTGGGCAGAAACGAAAAAGACTGTGATTTTCATTACCCATAGTATTGATGAAGCTTTATTGTTAGGAGACCGAATTTTACTCATGAGTGCGCAACCGGGCAAAATCATCGAACAGATCCATATTAAAACGCCTCGTCCGCGGACAATCGAGGATATTCGGAAAGACCCGGTCATGGCGGCGCAATTTGTCGACATTTGGAATCATTTACAAGATGAAGTACAGCGTTCGAGGAAAGAAATTGATCGAAAAGGGGAGAAAACGTGAAGAAACGTTTCCTATTTGGATGGATGATGTTATTGGCGGCCGTCCTTTTGCTTGCGGGGGCATGTTCGAAAAATGAGCCGGCTAAAGAACCGGTCACCGAATCGAAACCGAGTGAACCCGTTGTTGAAGTCGCGGCACCGTCAGGAGATTTAGCACCACTAGAAAAACGAGTGAAAATCCTTATTGCGGAAGATGGAGCCGCTTCAGGGGCAGGTTTCTATATTGCAAAAGAAAAAGGCTATTTCGAGGATTATAATATCGAAGTCGATTTCGCAGATTTCGCGAACAGCGATGATATGCTACCGGCACTCGCAGCCGGAGAAGTCGATATTGCAGGTGGTGTTTCGACCGCATCATTCTTTAATGCAATCGCACAAGGGATTGATGTACGGATCATCGCGGATAAGGGGCATAATATGCCGGGCGAGTCCTATTTCTCCTTTGTCATTGGCAACCACATGGTCGATGAGATAAAAGATTACTCCGATTTCAAGGGTAAGAAGATTGGGGTTTCGTCCCGCAATTCAATTGATGGCTATATTTACGAGGAAATGTTGAAACATGCCGGATTGACGGAAGAAGATGTTGAATATGTCCATATGGCTGATTTCGGATCAATGCTCGGGGCGATAGATGCTGGAACGATTGATGCGGCGCTTAATATCGAGCCGTTAATTGCGCAAGGAATTGCAAATGGTTTCCATGTGCGATTCGGGGATACGACGGATTATGCACCTGAATCACAAATCGCCATGGTGCTTGCCTCACCGAAATTTATGGGGGAAGATGAAATCTCCTTACGCTTCATGGCAGCCTATTTAAAAGGTGTCCGGGATTACAATGATGCATTTTTCAAAGATCAAGGCACAGATGAAATCATCGATATTATGGTGATGCACACTGCATTGAAAGATCATGAACTATGGGAGCGCGTTTTCGTAACGGGTCTAGATCCAAATGGAAAGATGTTCATAGAGGACATTAAGAAACAATACGATATGTACAAAGCGAACGGAGCGATTTTAGGGGATATCGATTTCGATAAAGCGGTTGATCCGTCGCTCGTAGAAGAAGCAATTGAAGTGATTGGCGTATATGAGTGAACGTAGAAAAACCGTTGTGTGATTTCACACAACGGGTATTTTTTTCTTCGCGACAGCAGTTTGGTAACTATGCATGCCTATCCCACTCAGGAAGACGACTATACCTAGTGCAAGGAGAGGCGATATGCTAAAAGAGTGCCATTCAACAACCATCGCGAATAGAAGCGCTGTCGATTGGCTCCTCTCGCATCACCCGGCTTGGCCAAGGTTTATCGGTTTATCGACATGAAAATAAAGAAGGAAGCTCCTCTACAATTAGCTACCTCTTGAAACTATTTTCAATCTGTTTAACTTAAGGTTTACAGCAAAAATAGCGTTAAAATAATCACTATCCAAAACATTAATACAGAAAAGACCGCTACCTTACGCGCGTTCTTCGTAAAGCTTGACCGCTTCAATCATCACTTCTGTCGCTTTTACCATATTGTCGACGGAAATATATTCATACTTACCGTGGTAGTTTTCTCCACCTGTGAAAATATTTGGCGTCGGCATGCCCATATACGACAGTTGAGAACCATCTGTACCACCGCGTACAGGTACGATATTCGGTTCAATATCGAGTTTACCGAATGCATCCGAAATGATGTCGACAATTTCCATGACAGGTTCAATCTTCTCCCCCATATTGAAGTATTGGTCACTAATCTCCACCTCAATTGCATGGTCGCCGTACGTTTTTTTCAAGCGTTCGACAGTATCTAACATCAACTGCTTACGTGCTTCAAATGTTTCGCGGTCGAAATAGCGGATAATATAGCTCAGCTCCGTCTTTTCGACAACACCGCTTATATCCATCAAGTGGACGAAACCTTCGTAGCCATCTGTCAATTGCGGAATGTCATTGGCTGGCATCGCCGCCTGGAATTCGTTGGCAATCAGGATTGAGTTCACCATCTTGTCCTTTGCAGAACCTGGATGTACATTCGTACCATGACAAGTGACCTTCGCACCCGCTGCATTAAAACTCTCATACTGGAGCTCTCCGAGTGGACCGCCATCCATCGTATACGCATATTTTGCACCGAACGCTTCGACGTCAAATTTATGCGGACCACGGCCGATTTCTTCGTCAGGCGTGAACCCAATACGAAGTTTGCCATGCTTGATGTCAGGGTTCTCAATCAGGTATTCCATCGCTGTCATAATTTCTGCGATTCCTGCTTTATTATCCGCGCCAAGTAAAGTCGTGCCGTCCGTCGTCAACAATGTATGACCGACATAATTTTTTAATTCAGGAAAAATAGACACCGGCATGACAGTATCGGCGTTCAATTGGACATCGTTGCCGTCATAATTGTCAATGCGCTGTGGATTGACGTTTTTACCTGTATAGTCCGTTGCTGTATCAACATGCGCCAAAAAACCGATGACGGGAACGTCTTTGTCCGTCGTAGCCGGTAAAGAAGCGAACAGATAGCCATTTTCGTCCAGTGTAATCTCTTCCATGCCGATTTCAGCCAGTTCCTTCTCGAGCATATGAAGCAGATCCCATTGTCCAGGTGTGGATGGTGTAGTGGTGCTGTCCGCATCCGATTGTGTATCAATTTTTGCATAGCGTGTCAGCCGTTCGATCAACTTCTCTTTCAATTCAAACCCCTCCTGTTAATCAATTGCGTGTATCTTCTATTATCTTATCAGATTGCTTCGCTTCACGGAATATTTAACGACACGACTTCCAATGCTTGCGGCAATCAAGACTTGGGCCGCATAGTACGTCACCATGACGAATGCATCGCGGTACGGAAGTTCGAAAACAAAACGATCAATTGCCAACACTGAATCGGAAAACATAAATAGAAGCGCACCTACAATCGCCAACTTCAATCGTGTCTTAATCGCCATCCAGCCCATTACTAGGATGACCGTGATATAGGCGAGAATGGCAATTCCCAATACTGTCTGTCCTTCTGCTAATTGCGGACCTGCGACGAAAATTGCAATGCCTGTCCCGTAGAGCAATAGTAAAGTCGCGGCCCAAATCGGAACCGGTTTTCGGCTGGCATGTCTAAAGGCGGCTATATAAAACAGATGGCCGATGAAAAAGGTGACGAGTCCTGCCATGAACCAATAGATGACACCATCTGCAATCATGCAGACAAATAGTCCGCCGAGCAAAATTCTTTTGTAAGTTGTCGAAACGAGTGGCGGTGTCATAGCGGCATATAGAAGGATCAGTAGCATTGGAATCAGTTTCATAGTAATTTTAATGCCTATTGGTTCTGCCGGTATGAAAAAGATGTAAATGGATCCGATGATGACGATGGCCGCCAATATGAAATTTCTCAAGATATGTACAACCCCTTTCCTTACTAGTCCATTTCGGGAAAGAAGTTGGAAATCCCTGCTAATTAAGTGTTGTCAATAATTTATTCGTGCGTAAGACATCGATGAACACTTCGAGTGCTTTTGTTTGAAATGGTGTACTTGTCACAATGGAGAACTTTCTCAGATACGGTAAACCTATGACAGGCAACACTTTCAAATCACCGCTTTTCAGCTCTTTCTTCAACGACCAGTGGGACAGTAGACTGATGCCCAGTCCTGCTTCTACTGACTCTTTAATGGGTTGCGTGCTGCTGAAATTCATAAGGGCAGTAGGAAAAACCCCGTGCTTCGCAAATAAATTATCCATTGCTGCCCGCGTTCCAGAACCAAGCTCCCGCACAATCCATGTCTCTTGCTCCAGGTCTTTTAAATCGACAGCTTCCATCTCGTTTGCAAGCGGATGCGTGCTAGCACACACAATGACCATGGCGTCTTCCGCAAAGTCTTCGACAATCAGCTTTGCATCATGGAATGTCCCTTCAACGACGCCGATATCTAACTGATGACTGGCGACAAGTTCCGCCACAGTTTTGGTGTTACCAATCGTCACTGTCGGCTGGATATCCGGATAAGTCTGTTTCATATTGGCAATAATGCGCGGGAGGACATATTCTCCGAATGTATAACTTGCGCCTATCGACAGCGGACCACTGGCTTTATGCGCCAAGTCGTCTACCAAATTCTGCATTTTCGTATATAAGGCCAATATTTCCTTTGCGTGATGATAGATGATTTCACCCGCCTGATTAAGCCGGACATATTTATTTGTCCGTTCTAGCAATCTTGAACCGATTTGCTCTTCAAGCTGGCGGATATATTGGCTCACTGCAGGCTGTGTCATATGGTGTTCTTCTGCTGCACGTGAGAAGCTTTGCTTTTCTGCGACTGTAACAAAGATCTCGAGCTTGATATCGATAGAGAATTCCTCCTTTTATCTCATATATACTATTACTAATCGTACCTATTATTATAATTTATTTTACTTATAGCATCCACGGGTTTATTCTAAAAACAGGAGGTGTTCGGAATGGCTCCAAGTTCTACAGGTAAAAAAGATGGCAATCAGACCGGCTTATGGCTGGCAGGAATTGCATTTACATTTTTCATTGCATTATTAGGGTTTTTATTGGCAAAAGTGCCGGGCTTCAATCATATAGGCCAACTGGCGAGCGCTATTATCATTGCTGTCGTATTCAGGCAGGTTTTTGGATATCCGGAACTGCTACGTGCCGGAATCGTTTTTTCATCTAAGAAACTGCTTCGGCTCGCGATTATTTTGTACGGATTGAAGCTGAATATCGATGTCGTTTTCCGTGATGGTCTAGGATTATTGGCAAGAGATGCGGTCATTATCGCATTTGCGATTGGCGCGATGGTCTTGCTTGCCAAATGGATGAAAGCGGACAAGAATATTTCCTTGTTGCTCGGTGTCGGAACAGGGGTATGCGGTGCGGCTGCAATCGCTGCGATTGCGCCAATCGTCAAGGCAAAGGACGAAGATACTGCGATTGGTGTCGGAATTATTGCGATGATGGGTACGGTCTTTGCTATCGGTTATACGATTATTGGCCCGCTATTGCCGCTTATCCCTACGGAGTACGGTATCTGGTCAGGTATGAGTTTACATGAACTTGCACATGTCGCCATAGCGGCGGCACCAGCTGGTGATGACGCGTTAGCTATTGCGCTGCTTGCAAAACTCGGACGTGTTTTTCTACTCATTCCTCTATGCTTTATTTTCATCTATTTTATGAAGCGCAAAAGCAAAGGGCAGGATGATGAACAGAGTAAGATTGAATTCCCGTGGTTCTTGCTTGGGTTCATCGCACTCAGCCTCTTCGGTAGTTATGTATTGGGCCGGTCAATACCGGTAGCTGACGGCGTCATGGAAGGCATCAGCACAGTGACAACATGGCTGTTGACCGCTGCGATGGTAGGCCTCGGTCTGAATGTCAGTTTAAAGGATTTGCGCGAGCGTGCGATGAAACCACTAATCGCGATGACAATTGTCTCGGTTTGTGTATCCGTACTTGCGTATTTCATCATCTGAAAGCATGAAAAAAGGGTTCTCCAGTTTGATGGAGAACCCTTTTTTCCATATGAATTAGGAAACGGAATAATTCTTGTGTGCAACGACAGTCATGTTGGATGCGACTCCAATTAAGTCTGCGTCTTCTTCAGAAATCTTGACGATCACCGAGTTCTCGAGAATCTTATGAATTGTCCCATTCACTTCATGATCATTGCGGACAAATGAAATCTCTTCATCGATATGACGAGCTGCGACAAAATCAGAAACGTCTTTCTCCTTACGTGGAAAAGCCAATCGAATCCCTCCTATTGTCATTATTCATCATCGGTTCCTAAAGTAAAAATGCTTAGGCATGTCCTAAGCGAATAGAAAACAAAATGAAACAACTAGTCGAATACGATAAATACCAAGTTGTCTGTTACTAGTATACCATAATTTGTCGAACTTCGCAGAATCCTGATACCAAACAAAATGAATTTGTTTGACAGTATACCGACAGGGGTATATGATGAGGGTGATAGTAAAGTGAAAGGAGCTGTTCGAATTGCATTACGATGATAAAATCGTCAACAGACTAAAGCGAATCGAAGGTCAGATAAAAGGTGTTTTACGAATGATCGAAGAAGGCGAGAATTGCAAAGACGTCGTTACACAATTATCCGCATCCCGTTCAGCAATTGACAGAACGATTGGCGTTATTGTCAGCTCAAATATCATTTCCTGTATACAAAATGCAGATGAAAATAATCCGATGACAGAAGAAGACATTGTGAAAGAAGCTGTAGACTTATTAGTTAAGAGTCGATAAAAAATGATTGACTCTTTTCTTTTTACATGCTAATATACCCCACGGGGTATGGTAATTATGGATGGTTAGCAGAAAGGGAGATCGAATTGACCGAAACAAAAAGAACGACAATTGTTTTATTTAGTGGAGAGTATGATAAGGCTATGGCGGCCTACATCATTGCGAATGGAGCAGTGGCGTATGATCATGAAGTGACGATTTTCCATACGTTTTGGGGATTGAATGCGCTTCGTAAAGAGGAGCCAGTATCCGTTAAAAAAGGATTCCTCGAAAAGATGTTTGGAAAAATGATGCCGCGTGGCGCAGATAAGATGGGCACTTCAAAAATGAACTTTGCTGGCTTAGGCCATAAAATGATCAAACACGTTGTTGATAAGCATAATGCAATGACATTGCCGCAATTAATTGATTTAGCGAAAGAACAAGATATTAAAATGGTAGCTTGTACAATGACGATGGATTTATTAGGTCTTCAGCAAGAAGAACTAATTGATGACATTGAATACGCAGGTGTGGCTGCATACTTAGCTGATGCAGAAGAAGGTAATGTGAATTTGTTTATTTAAATGATGTTGCAATCGGTTTACATGTCCTTCGGGATTAGGTACTTCGTACAGCGGTATTAGGTTACTGACACAATAGGAGGTTTTTAAAATGAAAGAAATAACATCGAATGAAGTAGCAGTGAAGTTGGCTGAAAAGGAGAACTTGCATATTATTGACGTTCGTGAAGCAGATGAGGTCGCTCAAGGTAAAATTCCGGGCTCTTTAAACATTCCACTTGGGTTATTGGAATTCCGTATGCATGAGTTGGATAAATCAGTGGAATACACAATCGTTTGCCATTCGGGTGGGCGAAGTGGGATGGCGATACAAATGCTTGAAAGTCATGGATATAAAGTAGTAAACATGACAGGTGGCATGCTTGCTTGGGAAGGTGCAATTGAGTAATTTTTTTTATGAATTAATATACCCCCACGGGCATAGAGGAGTGCTGAAATGATACAAACAGATATGATGGTGGATGCGAAAGGGTTAGCGTGTCCAATGCCAATCGTTAAAACGAGAAAAGCGATGAAGGAATTGGCGCCAGGCTGTGTAATGGAAATCCAAGCGACGGATAAAGGCTCAACAGCTGACTTGAAAGCCTGGGCTGGGAGTTCCGGTCACCAATACTTGGGAACGACTGAAGAGGATGGGGTGCTTACCCATTATTTAAGAAAGTCGAATTCCGATGAAACAGAGGAAACAGTCTATCCTCACGTTGCTTCCAATGCAGAACTAAACGACTTGCTTGCAAATCGCACTGAAATTGTCTTGTTGGACGTTCGTGAAGAAGCAGAATACGCTTTCGGCCATATTCCAGGTGCGATCTCGATGCCAATAGGAAAGATTGATACAGAATTGTCGATTAATAAAGAGGCGTTACTATATGTAATTTGTCGATCAGGTAGCAGAAGCGGTATGGCATCTCAAATGCTTACTGAAGCAGGATTTGTCAATGTGAAAAACGTGGTTCCGGGCATGAGTGGTTGGACCGGTCCTTTAGACAAGTCAATACAATAACGAACCAAACTTTACACGGTAGGAGGAAATAAGGATGACGGTTACAGCAATCAGTGCAGGAGATATCGCTAAAAAAGTTATTTCTAAACAATCCTTTTTTATTTTGGATGTTCGGAATGAAGACGCTTTTGAAGATTGGAAAGTTGAAGGAGAAAATATTCAATACTTGAACATTCCTTATTTCGATTTATTAGATGGAGTGGAAGAGGTTCTTGATCAAATTCCAACTGACAAAGACGTAGTCGTAATTTGTGCAAAGGAAGGGTCCTCCATATTTGTTGCTGAAATGCTTGCTGAAGAGGGACGTAATGTACACTATTTAAAAGGTGGCATGAAAGCGTGGAGTGAACATTTAGAACCCGTTAAAATGGGTGATTTAAAAAATGGGGGAGCCATTTATCAATTCGTTCGTATCGGAAAAGGTTGCCTCTCCTATATGATCGTTTCTGACGGGGAAGCGGCGCTTATCGATGCAACACGAATGACAGATGTATTTATCGACTATGCAAATGAACTAGGCGTCACAATTACAAATGTCCTTGATACACATTTACATGCGGATCATATATCTGGCGGTCGTAAAATTGCTGAAGCTGTAAATGGAACGTATTGGCTTCCACCGAAAGACGCAACTGAAGTGGTCTTCGAGTATGAGCCACTAGAGGATGGTCGTACAATTACGGTTGGAAATACTAAAATTGATATTCAAGCATTATATTCACCAGGACATACTATCGGATCGACGTCCTTTATTGTCGATGAAGCGTATTTACTATCGGGCGATATTTTATTCATCGACTCGATTGGACGCCCGGATCTTGCGGGTCTTGCGGAAGATTGGGTTGGAGATCTTCGGGAAACATTATATAGCCGTTATCGGGAACTAACGGAGGATTTAATTGTTCTCCCAGCGCACTTTATGATTATTGAAGAATTAAATGAAGACGGAAGCGTTGCGGAAAAGTTAGGCACATTATTCGCGAAGAATCACGGTTTAAATATTGAGGATGAAGCAGAATTCCGCGAGATGGTAACGGGTAACCTGCCACCACAGCCAAATGCTTATCAAGAAATCAGACGCACAAATATGGGGCAGATTGTCCCGGATGATGACACACAACGAGAGATGGAAATTGGGCCAAACCGTTGTGCAGTAAGATAAAACATATATTTTAAAAGGAGAGAGTTAGAATGAAAGTAGATAAGGTATTAGATGCAAAAGCGTTGGCATGTCCAATGCCAGTAGTTCGTGCAAGAAAGACGATGAAGGAAATGGAGACAGGTGAAATCCTGGAAGTCCTTACGACAGATAAAGGATCAGTTGCTGATTTGACAGCCTGGTCAAAATCGAGTGGGCATGAAATGTTGGAGCAAAAAGAAGATGCAGGCGTCTTCACGTTTTACATTAAAAAAGGTTAACAAGAATGGATGGGGTATCGTAACAGGTACCCCATTCATAATGTAAAGGAGGAATAACTAGATGGATATGGCATTTATCATTACCATTTTCCTCATTGGATTTATAGGGTCGTTTGTTTCAGGAATGGTTGGTATTGGTGGTTCGATTATAAAATATCCAATGCTGTTATATATCCCACCAATGCTTGGGGTGGTTGCCTTTTCTGCACATGAAGTTTCTGGAATCAGTGCAATTCAAGTGTTTTTTGCCACCATATCGGGAGTATGGGCGTATCGTAAAAGCGGCTATTTGAATAAGACTCTCATTATTTATATGGGTAGCGCGATCTTAATCGGTAGTTTTATCGGTGGGTACGGATCTAATTTAATCTCCGAGGGAACGATTAACCTTGTCTACGGTATATTAGCTACAATTGCGGCCATTATGATGTTCGTGCCTAAAAAAGGGCTTGATGATATCCCCGCCGATAAAGTGGTGTTCAATAAGTGGTTGGCGGCGAGTCTTGCATTCATCGTAGGGATAGGAGCGGGAATTGTTGGGGCAGCAGGTGCATTTATTTTAGTACCGATTATGCTTGTCGTCTTGAAAATCCCGACACGGATGACGATTGCGACCTCTCTTGCCATTACGTTTATCTCCTCAATCGGCTCAACTTTCGGGAAAATCGTGACGGATCAGATACTTTATGGTCCTGCAGCGATCATGATAGTAGCGAGTGTAATTGCCGCACCTATTGGAGCAAAATTAGGGCAGAAGATGAATACAAAAGTGTTGCAAATGATCTTGGCAGTATTGATCCTAGCGACAGCTATTAAGATTTGGTTGGATTTTTAATCAACAGACAAGCGATGCAAAAGGGGATGTCCTTTTTGTAGCGCTTTTTTGTTGTTTACGGCGTTTGTTCTTCCATTATATGGGCAAGCGGTGATAGACTGTCGTTAAGCGGTGATAGATAGCACGTAAGCGGTGATAGACTGTCGTTAAGCGGTGATAAGCAGCTCATAAGCGGTGATAGACTCTATTTAAGAGGTGATATGTCATTCATTCACCGTTAATAGGCGAGTCGGTGGTAAATAGTCGAGAGTCGGTGGTAAAGTCGACTAAGTCGGTGGTAACGCGATTAGCAAAGGATTTTATCGCCTAGTTAATGGATAAGCGGTGATAGACTGTCGTTAAGCGGTGATAGATAGCACGTAAGCGGTGATAGACTGTCGTTAAGCGGTGATAGATTGCTCATAAGCGGTGATAGACTCTATTTAAGCGGTGATAAGTCGTTCATTCACCGTTAATAAGGAAGTCCGGTGATAAAGTCGACTAAGTCGGTGGTAACGCAAATAGCAAAGGATTTTATCGCCTAGTAAATGGGTAAGCGGTGATAGATAGCACGTAAGCGGTGATAGATAGCACGTAAGCGGTGATAGACTGTCGTTAAGCGGTGATAAGCAGCTCATAAGCGGTGATAGACTCTATTTAAGCGGTGATAAGTCGTTCATTCACCGTTAATAGGCGAGTCGGTGGTAAAGTCGACCAAGTCGGTGGTAAGCCGATCCACGTGACGGTCACATACAATTTCATTCCATACAAAAGAGCGCTGCAGAAGGTAAAGTTCCCCTCTGCAGCGCTCCGTTATTTCATCGAAGTGTACGTGATGTTGCTTGGATTACACTATCTTTAATATGTTTAGCTGATTGTTTCTTTCTCGCGAATACGAAGTAAGAAGCGACTGTCAATCCTGCAACGAGTAGGGTCAGTAGCGCCTGAACTCGAAGTGAATCGATGACGAGCATGGCGATGAAAATCCCGATAATGCAGATGATGGAGAAATACGTAAGATAGGGGAAAAGCCACATCTTAATCTCCAATGCTTCAGGGTTTTCTTTTTCCATTTTCCTGCGCATACGCAATTGTGAGAAAGCGATGACGAGATAGACAAGCAATGCAACTGCGCCTGACGAATTGATCAGGAATAGGAAAATAACATCTGGTGACGTATAACTGAAAATGACCGCAATGTACGAGAACACTGTACTGAATAGAATTGCACGCACAGGTACACCTCTTTTGCTCAACTTCAGGAATGCCTTAGGTGCATCGCCTTTTTTCGCCATTCCGAAGAGCATCCTTGAATTCGCATAGAGTGCTGAATTCAAACAAGATAAGACAGCGGTCAGTATGACAAAGTTCATAATTTGAGCAGCCGCTGGTATGCCTATATAGTCAAGTACAGCTACAAACGGACTAACAAGAATATTGGCGGAGTTCCACGGAAGCAACGTAACAACGATGGCGATGGATCCGATGTAGAAGATGAGAATTCGCCAAATGACACTATTTGTCGCAATGCGTACCGCTTTTGTCGGATGATCCGATTCCCCGGCAGCAATAGCAACGATTTCAGTTCCCATGAATGAAAAAATAACAACCGTAATTCCTAATAATACTGCACCGAATCCAGATGGCATAAATCCGCCTTCTCCAAGCAAATTGACAGTACCAGGTGAATCAACGCCTGGGAACCAGCCGAAAATGACCGCAAGACCAAGTATGAGGAACAATCCAATACTGACAACTTTTATAAGTGAGAACCAATACTCGAACTCACCGAATGATTTGACGGAGAACATGTTCGTCATAGTTAACAGGACAGTCAAAATTAACGCCATTAACCAAAGGGGCATTCCAGGAATCCAATATTGGATGATGGCAGCACCAGCGATTGCTTCAATGGCGATGACGACCACCCAGAAAAACCAGTATAACCAACCGATCGTGAAGCCTGCCCATGGACCAATTGCTTCTGTAGCGTATGTAGAAAACGAACCGCTTGTCGGTTTGGCTGCTGCCATTTCTCCGAGCATGCGCATGACCAATACGACGAGAAAACCTGCAAATGCATACGATAAGATAGCGCCTGGACCGGTTGCATTGATGACTGCGCCACTTCCGACAAACAAGCCTGCACCAATGACCCCGGCGATGGAAATCATACTAATATGGCGTATTTTCAGATCAGGATTCAATTGCTTCTCTTCGAGTTCTTGGGTTTCTTCAGACATGTACTAATCCCCTCTTTCATATTGTAAATAGTAAATGCTAAATACTGTAAGCGATTACAAAACGACTATATGAAAATTTCTGACTACTTGAACATATTCTACATAAATAGTTCGGTTTGCGAATTGGACAAACTGTAAGCATATGCTTGTCTCAATTTCACGATTTGTTAAAGAGGGGGTGAAAAGGCTACTGTAATTAATGACTGAGTGCTCAACTCTTCGTCTGCATATAGCGTTTAGCATGGATAGCCACTTCAATCGCCAGACGATTGGTCGGTTCCATAAAGTCACTTCCAAGAATGGTTTCCAGTTTTTCTAGTCGATGGTAAAGCGTCTGGCGTACAATGAAAAGACGTTCGGCGGTCTCTTTTTTAGAACCTCCACATTCAAGATAAATTCGCAACGTGTTTAACAATTCGCTGTCCATTTCTTTGTCATACGCAATAACGGGAGATAAATGATCATCCACAAAAGATTGTAATTGTTCTGTTGTATCTAGTTTCGAAAGCAGTCTGTAAATCCCAAGTTTCTCATAAAAGTACGTATGTATGAGATTCATTTTATGCATCGATAATACTTTCCTTGATTCCTCATAAGCTAGTTGAATGTTGTTAATCTGTTGATAGACGGAGCTGATTCCGAATTGACACCGGCTTCCATCCAAATAATCATTGTTTTCGAGACTTTCGATTTGATGAAGCAATTGAATGAATCGATCTGTCGATTTCGCATATTCTGTCGCAGACAAATAGGAAGCAATGATAATGATTTGGTTTTTTACACTGGACACGGCCGGGAAAAATCCATTTCTATTACATAACGCCCGAAGTGTCATCGATCGTTGGATTCTAATTTCCTCCCAATCGTCCTCGTCTATATCTGCAACCGATTCGTTCACATCGATTGTAATGATCCGGTAGTACATATTGCTACTTGGAGTTGGAAGGAAAGCATTGATTTCATCCTGATCTACTGGTCTGCCGTTCAGTAAATTCCTAACGAATTCCCCTTCACTTTTCTGTTTGCGTTCAGCGATTGTTCGGCTACGAAGGAGGACCTGGGCAATTGCAAGAGCTGCGCGATCCAATAGCAAGAAGGTCATATCAGCCGTGCGTGGCGGAGTGAATTCTAGGCAAATGAAACCTAGTAATTGGCCAAGACCGCGTATCGGCATGCAAGCGAAACTTCTAGTAGAAGCGGTGACGATATATTCGTCTGTGAGCGAGTCGATTGGCGTTCTAGTCAACTCGTATTCAAGTTTCTCTTCTACTTCTTTCATTTCTGAAGGATAGTAGTAAGACTTTTGAAGGTCGCCGATAAAGATGACCCCTTGTCGGAAAAATGTATGCATTTCTTGAAGAATCTTTAATATTCCATTCGGTGAAAGCGATAAATCAATGAATTTCCTTGACAGTGTATCCAGTTGGGAAAGCATATGGTGATGTTGATTAATAATTAATGTATGAAGGTCCTGTGTAATGTCGACAAATTTCACAGTTTTCTCGAAAACGATAATAGGAAAGTGATGCTCATTCGCCAAGTCGATAATCTCAGCAGGAATTTCATTGAAATAAGGTCCGAGTTCGATGCAAATACAAGCGACCTCCTTTTCAATTAACCGCTTCACATATTTCAGTTGGGTTGGCAAATCAAGCTGAAGGCCAACGCCAGTCGTCAAAATCAGTTCTCCCCCATTAATAAGTGATTCAAAGTCCTGTACTTCGAGCACATGAGCCCATTTCACTTGTCGATGAAGCCCTGTATGCCCTGCAACTACTTTCGCATAGTTGAATAAAGGTCGTTCTAGTACCTTTGCAATCGGTATTTGTAATTGTTCCATTAGGCGTCCCTCCATAACGTAAAAAAAGAATCGTTATCATTTTACATAATGTAAAGTGTTAATGTATTGAATTGTTTGTAAAGTATAAGGTGAAGTGTAACAGAAAAACAATTTAAGTCGCAAGTATAGATTAATAGGAGGAATTCAAATGCAAACAGTATCAGTTGAAAAGAAAACGCTTTCAAATTTTGTGAATGGACAATGGGTAAAGTCTAAGACAGATCGATATGAAGAAGTACCAAATCCGGCGACGGGAGAAATCTTAGCGGAAGTGCCAATTTCAACTGCAGAAGATTTGGAAGAGGCAGTTGCAGTCGCAAAGGAAGCTTTTAAAAAGTGGAAGAAGACGCCAGTCCCACAACGTTCACGTATTTTATTTAACTATCAACAATTGCTAGTGAAGCACTGGGATGAGCTGGCGAAACTCATTACACTGGAGAACGGGAAAAACTATAACGAAGCATATGGTGAAGTGTTGCGAGGCATCGAATGTGTGGAGTTTGCGGCAGGCGCACCTACATTGATGATGGGTTACCAACTACCGGATATCGCTTCTAATATTGAATCGGGTGCTTATCGTTATCCAATCGGGGTTATTGGCGGCATCACGCCATTCAATTTCCCGATGATGGTGCCTTGCTGGATGTTCCCGATGGCGATTGCGACTGGGAATACATTCATCTTGAAGCCTTCAGAGCGTACACCGTTGCTTGCAAACCGACTGGCTGAGCTCTTAACGGAAGCAGGTCTTCCAGACGGCGTATTCAACATCGTGCATGGTGCGCATGATGTCGTCAACGGAATCTTGAGTCACCCGGACATACCGGCGGTTTCATTCGTCGGATCTCAACCGGTTGCAGAATATGTATACAAGACAGGGACGGCGAATGGTAAGCGTGTCCAGGCTTTAGCTGGTGCGAAAAATCATACGATCGTAATGCCTGATGCAAATATGGATTTAGCAGTTAAAGATATTATTAACGCTGCATTCGGTTCAGCGGGCGAACGATGCATGGCATGTGCGGTAGTCGTCGCTGTAGGTGATGTTGCTGATACACTCGTCGACCGACTTGTAGAAGAATCCGACAAATTGACGATCGGAAATGGCTTGGAAGAAGGTATTTTCCTCGGACCTGTCATTCGTGATGCACATAAAGATCGAACGCTTTCTTATATTGAAGCAGGTGTTGAAGAAGGTGCAAAACTGTTGCGTGACGGTAGAAATGATCAGTCTACATCAGAAGGCGGATATTTCGTCGGACCAACAATTTTCGACAATGTAACGAAGGAAATGAAAATATGGAAAGAAGAAATTTTTGCGCCAGTTCTATCCGTTGTACGTGTCGATACATTGGATGAAGCAATCGCTTATGCGAATGAATCTGAATTTGCAAACGGTGCATGTCTGTTCACAGATAGCGCGAAAGTGATTCGCCAGTTCCGTGAGGAGATTGATGCAGGCATGCTTGGTGTCAATTTGGGCGTTCCAGCACCGATGGCATTCTTCCCGTTCTCGGGTTACAAAAAATCATTCTATGGTGATCTGCATGCAAACGGACGAGATGGCGTTGAATTCTATACACGTAAGAAAATGTTGACAGCACGTCATTCCTATTAAGAAATGGAGATGGAGAAGATGACAACAATACATGAGCAAACGAAATCGTTAGTCGAGAAGGACCGTGAAAACGTTTGGCATCACATTTCAGCTTACAATGAAAAGAATCCTCCAATGGTCGTTGAAAAGGGGGAGGGTGCTTGGATAACAGACAGTAAAGGGGACCGTTACCTCGATGGAATGGCGGGCCTTTGGGCAGTAAATGTCGGCTATGGCCGTGAAGAAATGGCGGAAGCAGCATATGAGCAGATGAAGAAACTAGCTTATGTACCAATGACGCAAAGCCATGGTCCTGCCATTGAATTGGCGGAGAAAGTGAATGAACTGCTTGGCGGGGACTATAAGATCTTTTATTCGAACTCGGGGTCTGATGCGAATGAAGTAGCATTCAAGTTGGCACGCCAATTCCATCAGCAAAATGGCGAACATTCACGTTATAAATTCATCTCTCGCTATCGTGCGTATCACGGCAGTTCAATGGGCGCTTTGGCAGCGACAGGTCAAGCATTGCGCAAATATAAATACGAGCCATTGGCACCAGGTTTCTTGCATATCGCTCCACCTGATAATTACCGTCGACCGGCTGGGCAGTCAGTTGAAGAATATAATCTGCAACGTGCACAGGAGTTCGAGGAGAAAATTATTTGGGAGCAAAAAGAGACGATTGCGGGGATCATCATGGAACCGCTCATTACGGGCGGCGGGATTTTGATTCCTCATCCGGTATATGTCGAGAAAGTCCAGGAGATTTGTACGCGACATGGCGTATTACTCATTATCGACGAAGTTATTTGCGGTTTCGGCCGGACGGGTAAAATGTTCGGGCACCAGCATTTCAAATGCAAACCGGACATCGTCACAATGGCCAAAGGATTGACAAGTGCCTACTTGCCGCTGTCCATCACGGCAATCCGCAAAGATATTTACGACCAATTCGACACAGGCGAAGACAACAGCCATTTCCGACACGTCAATACATTTGGTGGGAATCCGGCAGCTTGTGCGTTGGCACTTAAGAATATTGAAATTATCGAGCGTGAACAACTCGTAGATCGTTCCGCAGAATTGGGCGAGCGACTTCTCAAGGAGTTGGCAGAATTGAACGACCATCCACATGTTGGCGATATCCGCGGTTTAGGATTCCTGCTCGGTATTGAACTCGTTGAGAATAAAGAGACAAAAGAGCCTGCAACGAATGAACGCATGGCGAAAATCATGGGCGCATGCAAAGCGAATGGCTTAATTGTTGGACGTAACGGCGATACAGTAGCCGGCTACAATAATATCCTTGCATTGAGCCCTCCGCTATCATGTACAGATGAGGATTTTGACTTTATCGTCGCGGTGTTGAAGAAAGTATTTAACGAGAACAAGTGAAATTGTGATGACCCCGGCGCCATAGGAATATGGCTACCGGGGTTTTTGCTGTTTAGGAATGTCGTATTTTACTAGTGGGGGGGTTGAGCGGTTTTACCTGTATGTTGAGCGGATATTCGGTGAAGTTGAGCGGATTTTACAATAGGTTGAGCGGTTAAATCCCAACGTTGAGCGGTTTATTCATCAAGTCGAGCGGATTTGACGCGATGTTGAGCGTTTCCTGACTCAGCAGTATGAATGGGATAATGAGAATCAGAGAATTATGGAGTGTCGGTGATAAAGTAGGACGAGTCGGTGATAAGTAGTCGGGAGTCGGTGATAACAAACTAAGAGTCGGAGATATACGGCTACAAGTCGGTGATAACTTTTTAAGACTTTACCCTTCTAGTGTTAATTCGATAAGGTGGTTGGTATTTTTGACAAAGTGGCCTTAATTGACAAATGTTCTATTTTCCGCGGAGCGCTACCGTTTGAATGGTGTAACCGATCGCGTTAAATGCCTTTGACAAATTAATCTTTCTTTTCAGTAATTGGGTAGTATACTTAATACAACATGATATTTCATACAAAGGTGATGAATAAAAATGACGATAACACACTCCATCAAAATTAGGGACATAAGCAAGGGGGACTATGATGCAATTGTAAGCTGGAGTAAAAACGATACGTTTTGTTCTGCGAATGGGTGGGAGCTGAACAGAAGCGAGGATGAATTGCATAGATGGTGGATGCATTGCGTGAACAATGAATCTGTAGATTTTATTCGCAAGGCAATAGAGTTGGATGGTAAGTTAATTGGCTATGCCGATTTAGCGACTATTCAAGGTCAGTCAGCTGAAGTCGGCATCGCAATTGGCGACAGTACACTATGGGGAAAAGGAATTGGAGCCGACGCACTTAAACGAATGATGGAGTATGCATCTGAAAAGTTGGGGATTACAGTGTTTCACGCCGAAACACACGAAGCGAATAGTCGAGCACAAAGACTGTTAGCGAAAATAGGGTTTCTAGAAGTAAGTCGGATTGGAACGGAAGATTATGTAGGGCGGGAAGATCAACTAATTCAATATACATTTGAATAAAGTAGGGTATGGTAATCGGGAGAAGGGTGGCATTTCATTGAAGAAAATCAGTTGGTTGCTTATGCTCGTTGGAATCTTGCTTATAGGTTGTACAGATGAGAAAGGTTCAAATTGGGTTGTGAGTCCTGCATTCACGGTAGACAACAAGACTTTTCATGGTGTTGAAGGGAAATTTGGATTGATTAAAGCGAACGGCGAAGAGGATGAACCGGTGTTTCCTGCGGGCCAAGGAAGGCTGTATGATCTATATTTTCTGGAAAGTGATGACCATTTTGAAGGTTCAAGATACAAAGTGACTGCTGCACACAAAGACACTGGTAAATCTTTGGAGTTAACTGAATGGGATATCGGCAGTGGTCAGAGCGGTGCGAAGTTTGGATTTGAGGAGTCGGGAATTTGGAAGATTGAGGTTGCTGTCGACGATAAGCCCTATACTAGTTTCGTTGTGGAGGCAAAATAGTTTGATTGGATGTTTTATGTAATAGTGCCGAAATATAATGACTTAGATGTATCAATAAATATCATTGTTCCAGCACCAGTTCGTTTTGGTTGCTGGTTTTTATATGGCGGCAAGGGGACCCTGAGGCGAAATCATCAGAAATAGGGGGAGTCGGTGGTAAAGCGGGTCAAGTCAGTGGTAATCGGTCAAGAGTCGGTTGTATAGCCGTTCAAGTCCGTGGTAATCTGTTAAAAGTCGATGGTAAAGCCGCTCAACTCAGTAGTAACCACCTTGAAGTCGGCGATAAGCATATCGCAACTCAACATCCCACTTTCGACATCTCTCTACAAGGTTATAAATGTCCTCTATTTCTTGCGGGAAATATAATGTATAGTGGAAATATGAGGAAAAATGTTGAGAAATGGCGAGGTGAGCCGGTTGTTGAAAAAGCTTTTCCATCGAGGACGTCAGGCTACACCTGAAGTGGAAAAATTGATCTTTGAAAAGTATTATAAACGTGTATACCATACAGCATATTTCATTGTGAAAGATCCAGATTTAGCACAAGATATTTTACAGGAAAGTTTTGTGAAAGCATTTCGTCATATCGACCGTGTACATGAAATCGAAAAAATAGGTGCTTGGCTTGCGACAATAACGACGAGAACTGCCATTGATCACTTAAGAAAAATGAAAAGAAGGAATGATTTTGCTACAGATGACGTCTTCCTTACTAAAGAGCTGTCGAGTACAGAAATAGACCAAACATCCATAGTGGAAATTGCAGCTGAAAAAAAGTTAATTCAGAAGATAATGTGGGAAGAGCTTGATAAGCTGACACCTGACCATAAAGAAGTGCTTTATCTGTATTATTACGAAGATTTGACGTATGAGGAAATTTCCGAGTTGTTGGATGTTAAGCTCGCGACAGTCAAAACGCGGGTGCACCGGGCCAAATTGAAGTTGAAAGAAGCATTGGAACAACAAACGGACTTGATGGAGGTGGTGTTGGATGTCAATAGCTGAAAAGCATGAAATGGATCACATCATCCGTGAAGCTTTAAAAGACCAGATACGTGAACAATCCGCACCTGGAACTTCAGTGGAAGAAGCCTGGGTTTTGCTTGCGAAAAAGCGGATTGAGGAAAATGAAAGGCGACCAGGTCGTGGAAAATTGTATTCCAGGGGCTTGTTTGTCATGGTGGCAGCATGTCTCCTCTTATTTACTGTCTGGAGGCCTCAGCAAGGAGCTGCATTTGATAATTGGGTTACATTTTATCAAAAGTTCCAAGGTTCAGTCGTACAGGTTTTCGGTGGAAACACAACACACACGGAAGATGCATCCTCTGCGTTTAGTGAAGCCGGGGCTTTTCAAGTAATGGACGTTGAATATGTGACAGAACAATTAAGCTTGGAAGAAGCTCGGAAGGTGACAGCATTCGATATTAAGTCACCAACTGTACCGGCTGATTATCAACTGACAAATGTCACCGTCAGTCGAGAGACAAACGAGTTAAGTTCAGAAATCACATTGAATTACGTAGGGAATGGCAAGGAAGTACGAATTGGACAAATGCTGCTAGAAGGCGAGTTTGGCTTTGGTATGTCTGCTGATCGAAACGATACGAAAGTAAAAGAATTATTCATCAACGAACGCCAAGCAACCCTAATTACGTTTAAAGATGGTTTTCATCAATTGATATGGACGACGCCAAATCGCTATTACAGTATTGAAGGGAATGTAGAAGAAGAGGAAATTATAGCTATAGCAATTTCTATGTAACAAGCGGAAATTTACAAAAAACGCTCTGTAATTAGAGCGTTTCTACTTGTCATTAGCTTAACTTTTCTTTTTCTTGAAAACCGCACGAATCCGCGGCTCTGTCCGATTACGTATACGCTTTATATTTTCTATGTGTTTCCAAACCGCCATTGCAAAAAGAGCTAAAGCTATGATAATTGGCCAGTAACCGATCATCCAGATGGCGGCAACTAGAAACGTCACGTAGAGCATGAAAACCCCATAGACAAGAATATCTGTAACCAAAGCGACTATAATGAATAACGCTAACCCCGCTAGCCCAAATCGCCAATCGAGTGCAAATAATACCCCGATGATTGTAGCTGTTCCTTTCCCGCCGTTGAACTTCATATGGAACGGGAAGTTATGTCCGAATACAACGGCAGTCCCGACGATAAACAATAGCAAAGTAGTACTGTCCGCGGGTAGTCCAAAATATCCAGCAAGCAATCTAACCGCGATTACCGCAAAAACTCCTTTACCGATATCAATCAATGCAACAAGCGTGCCATACCGTTTTCCAAGAACAATCATCGCATTCGACGCTCCAGCATTCTTAACGCCCGTCTCTTTCAAATTAACCCCGGAAATCCACCTGGCAATTGTCGAGCCATGCAAACAGCCGGTTATATATCCGAAAACAATACTACCTACAATCCATAAAGTCATAAGAATCCCCCGATATTAATGATTTTCATGATAACTTCCGAGAGAATGGTCTTCGCGCTCATAGAATGTCGTTCGCGCTCATAGTAGCTACATCCGGGTCCAAACCATCCACCCGCGAATTCAATCCAGCTCCCCGTGTAATAAAACTATTATAACATCGAAGACAAAGCGCAAGTTTCAGAAAAAAGTAAATTCACCCCTTGACTTTTGAAAAATAGTCTCCTATACTGTTCAACAAGATGAAAACTGAATAACCAAACTCTTATCAAGAGCGGCGGAGGGACTAGGCCCTGCGATGCCCGGCAACCGGCAAGTGATGAACTTGCAAAGGTGCTACTTCCTACAGACTTGTGTAAACGGTCTGAAAGATAAGGGGGAATAAGCGAAAGCGTAACCCTCTTCTTAGCGAAAGGGGTTATTTTTTATTCCCAAAACCCCCAACGCCTCCGCATTGCACGTTTCATCTTAAAAAACTACTGGAGGTAATGACAATGACGAACAATCAACTTCACCCTGAAACTCTTCTTTTACACGGTGGCCAAAAGCCGGATCCGACTACGGGTTCACGCGCTGTGCCAATTCACCGTACGACCGCATTTGTATTCCGCGATACTGAACACGCCCAAAATCTATTCGGCTTGCAAGAAGTAGGCAATATATACACGAGAATCACAAATCCAACTGTTGCGGTCTTTGAAGAAAGGATGGCTCTGCTGGAAGGTGGAACTGCCGCTGTCGCATTGTCTTCAGGAATGGCTGCCATCGCGTTCTCCATTTTAAATATCGCTGGCACTGGTGATGAAATTGTTGCAGCAAGCAATTTATATGGTGGTACGTACAATCTATTCGCCGTCACGCTTCCACGCTACGGTATTCATGTGAAATTCGTCGATGCTGCGGACCCTGAAAACTTCCGTACGGCAATCACGGACAAAACGAAAGCGGTATTTGTAGAAACGATCGGTAATCCGAGCCTTCAAGTGCTTGATATCGAAGCGGTAGCAAATATTGCCCATGAAAATGAAATTCCACTTCTCATCGATAATACATTCGCTTCCCCATATGGATCGAATCCTATCGAGTTTGGTGCAGATGTCGTCATCCATTCCGCAACGAAATGGATTGGTGGCCACGGTACGACAATCGGCGGTGTCGTTGTCGATGCAGGGAAATTTGACTGGACGAGAGGGAAATTCCCAGGCTTCACAGAGCCAGATGAAACATACAATGGATTACGCTACGGCATAGACACGGCAGCCGCTGCATTCGCGACAAAACTACGTGTCCAACTATTACGCGATTTCGGTCCTTGCTTAGATCCGGACAGTGCCTTCAACTTCCTTCAAGGGTTGGAGACATTGCATTTACGTATTCCACGTCACAATGAAAACGCACAAAAAGTAGCTGCATTCCTTCAGGCTCATCCGTCTGTTGAATGGGTTACGTATACAGGCTTAGACAATCATCCGACACACGAAAATGCTAAGAAGTATTTGAAAAATGGATTTGGTTCTGTCATCGTGTTCGGTATTAAGGGCGGTCGTGAAGCAGGTAGGAGAATAATTGATAACATCAAGTTATGGTCTCATGTGGCCAACGTCGGTGATGCGAAATCACTTATTATCCACCCGGCTTCCACAACACATCAGCAACTGTCTGCAGAAGACTTGAAAAACTCCGGTACTCCGGAAGAATTGATCCGTCTATCGGTAGGTCTTGAATCACCTGAAGACATTATTGCAGATCTAGAACAGGCAATTGCAAAAGCAGTTCCTGTAACTCAGTCATAACAATGAAGTGAAAATCACACCCGTCAATCATTTGGGCAGGATGTGAGGAGAACCAATAGTATCGAAATGGTTATATGGAGGTGGACGGCATGCCGTCAATAAAAGCCGCTATAATCGGCTTCGGAACTGTCGGTAAAGGCGTTTATAAAATAGTGGACGAAAAAAGGGAGCAAATTAAGAAACAGACGGGGTATACCGTTGATATTGTAGCCGTTCTTGTGCGAGACATTACAAAGACACGTAATATCTTTCCTGGAACAGTGCTAACAGACAATATCGACGACATTCTCAATAACCCGGAAATTACAGTCATCTTCGAAGCAATCGTCGATGAAGAACCAGCATACACATATCTTTCCCAAGCAATCGAGAAAGGAATCCATATTATTACTGCGAATAAGAAAATGTTCGCCAAGCATGGACCGGCATTGCTGAAACATGCAGAATTCAGGAATATCCAAGTCGGTTATGAAGCAACGACAGCGGGCGGGGTACCAATCATACGAACGATCGGGAACCTTTTGTCTGGAGATCGTGTGAAACGAATCCAAGGAATTTTGAATGGTACATCCAACTTCATACTGACGGATATGCGAACAGAGGGTGTGCCCTTTAAAACAGCGCTTGAAGATGCTCAAAAGCTTGGCTTCGCTGAAGCGGACCCGACAGATGACGTGAGCGGGACGGATGCATTCTGTAAACTGATGATCCTGAGCTCATTAGCTTTTGGAAGTCAGCCGGAATGGGAGAAGGTCTCCGTCGTCGGTATTGATCATATCCAAACCGATGATGTAGTGGAAGCGTCAAATGCGGGTTACCGTTACCGGCATGTAGCAGATATCCGTCAGAACGACGACGGAAGTTTGACAGCCAAAGTGGGTCCGGTCTTACTGGAAGCGAATCACCCGCTGTATAGCATCGATGGTGTAGACAATGCTGTCATCGTTGAAACGGAATATTTGGGGGCATTGACCCTAATCGGCCCGGGAGCAGGCATGTACCCGACAGGAAGTGCAATGGTCGCGGATCTGCTGCACATCATTCGTCAGCAGGTGACTGAGCTCATTCCAAATTAAATTGAAACAAACGAAAAGCCATTCCCCATCCGGAATGGCTTTTTGGTTTAGTATTCATTTATCTTTCATACGCATAGATTTTAATTCTTGATTTAAGTCTTTTATTAACGAGACGACCATCAGCAAAATGATGAATGAAAACGGCAAGGCCGCTATGATGATTGTATTTTGCAAAGCATTGAGTCCGTTAACGGAAAGCAAGATTAATGCAATTGTAGACTGGATGACACCCCAAACAATCTTCACACTATTAGGCGGCGTCAATGATCCATATGTCGACTGCATTCCTAAAACGAAGGTTGCAGAGTCTGCGGACGTAACGAAGAAAGAAGCGATCAATATGATTGCGACAATCGAAATAAAGAACGACCATGGCATTGCGCTGAACATATCAAAGACGACAAGCTCAATGGATGATTGAGCTAGATCCGCAATACCTTCTTTTTGCATATTGACGGCTGTTGTACCGAAAGCTGCAAACCAGAACGTGCATAGCAATGTAGGTGCTAACAATACACCTGTCATGAATTCCCGAATTGTCCGTCCTCTAGAAACTCGAGCGATGAACATACTGACGAATGGTGCCCAAGAAATCCACCATGCCCAGTAGAATATTGTCCAACCATCTAACCATTCTCGGTTGCCTGCATCTAGAGGAGCAGTCCGGAAACTTAGACTCACAAGGTTTGCCAGATAGCCACCAACAGAGTCGGTGAACATATTGAAAATGAGTAAAGTTGGACCTAATGCAACTACAAATATGAGCAATGCAACCGCTAGAATAAGATTTGTATTGGACAAATACTTTATTCCTCTACTAATTCCCGACCAAGCGGAGAATACGAATAGAACGGTCACAACAGCAATTATGATGACTTGAGATTTAATACCGATTTCGAAGCCGAACAAATGATTCAGTCCAGCGTTAATTTGAACAGCACCGAAGCCGAGTGTTGTAGCAACTCCAAAAGCGGTTGCAAAAACGGCAAGTACATCGACTAGAGTTCCCCAAGGTCCCTCCATCTTTTTACCGAAAATCGGCTTCAATGTTGCTGAAACTAACCCCGGTTCACCTTTTCTGAATTGGAAATACGCAAGTGCTAAAGCTACAACACCATACATGGCCCATACGTGAAGACCCCAATGGAAGAAAGATTCCCGTAATGCTTCTTTAAAAGCGGCGTCTGTATTAGGCTCGCTTGTCGCGGGACTAATCGCGAAATGTGATAAAGGTTCTGCAGCTCCATAAAACACGAGTCCAATTCCCATTCCTGCTGAAAACAGCATGGCAATCCACGTAATTGTCGAGAATTCGGGACGATCTGTGTCTTTGCCGAGGCGGATTTTACCGAATGGGCTGAAAATAAAGAAGATGCTCAAAGCTACTAATAAAGACATAAGTAACAAATAATACCAACCAAAAGACGAAGCTACAAAGTTTTTGGCCGTGGATGTAATTGCTTCGAAACTGTCAGAAGCAATAACTCCATAACCGACGGTCAATATAATAAGACCAATTGTGATATAAAATACACTTGATATTTTTTTCATGTTTCCCCCTATGGAACTCCAGTTTTTCAAACGACTATAAACTATACCAACCATTTTGCAGTAAAGCAAAAGCGAGGAATGCTTGAGAAAAATGCTAAATCACTTACTTTATTTTTTCATCAAGTCGTTGAATCTACCTAGCACCAACAGTTAGCGGCTTATCGAGTTGAAATTATTTGGCAGGAAAAATCATACGGAAAAATAAATTAATCAGGTCTTTATAACTATTGGAAGATGAGCTTAATCCTCATCTTTTATATCTCTATCGGGTGGGATCTGCTCGTTTAAATAATCATCAATTTGCTGCTTCACCGTTTCCAGTTGTTTGAAGTAAAGTTCGAATTGAGATTGGCTTACTAAGTATTGTTCTCCATCGTGTATACCTTTTATGCGTCCCTCTAAAACATATTTCTGTACTTGTCTGACAGGCATTCCCAGATAGTCAGCAGTTTCTTCGATTGTCATATACAAAATGGACATCCTCCTATAAGAAAAAGGGACGGAATCCGCCCCTTTTTAAATCAATTTATCAAGCTGTAATCGTTTATTCAACGCAATCATAACCGGGATTCCAATGAGCATAACTGCAAGCTCACCCGCTCCGACAAAAAACCATGTCAAAAGGAAAGGCAGTTTCAAGACAATATTCAATTCCCATGCAATGAGGAACATCGTAAAAGTAAAAACCGCTGTATTGAACAGCATTCGCGCATAGATCCCTTTAATGAAGCGGGCTGAAAAGATTGTGATGGATAAAGCCAGCACAGATTGTCCAACTCCGAACACTAAGTCGATTGGTCCGAGTTCGGAAAACAGGAGGTTCGCGACGAACACACCTAAGACAATGCCGATAATATACTTCTTGTTAAAAACGACGAGATGATTAAACATCTCGGACAAACGAAACTGGATATTCGTGAAGCCGAAAGGGGCTATCAAAAATGTCACAGCGACATATAAAGCAGCGATTATTCCGCTCGTTGCCATTGTTTTAATTTTCATATACATTTCTCCCTAGTTTTTTTTCGTGGGATGGTTACGAACCACGTATTGAAAAACCTTATTATTAAAGATTTGACATGCTCTATTATACGCAATGTGTAGTATTTGTGTAGTGTTTTTTAATCATTATTATTTCTGTACAAAAATCTCTATTGTTTTTGTGTCTATTCCTCACAATTCTCTATTAGCATTCTGCGGAATTCTTTGTGCTTGAAAAATGTTTTCACAGGAGAAAAACGTATTTATGTGTACGTACTAGTAGAGCTAAAACAGTGAAATAGTCAGTTTTTTCATAAATATGCAAAATGTATATTTTATTAACTTAAAAAGATGGTATATTCAATGTGTAGAGGAGGAGGTTTTTATTGTCTACGCGTATTTCTTATTTGATGGTGTTGTTAGGTGCTGTGTTATGGGGAACGACAGGTACAGCGCAAACTTTCATGCCGCAATCAGTTCATCCATTGGCAGTCGGTGCTTCTAGACTTGCGGTTGGTGGATTTACGCTGCTCATCATTATGCTGGTGTTGCGAAAAATTGACTTCCGCGACTGGCCATGGAAATCAACAATTCAGGCAGCTCTGGCCATGGCGGTTTTCCAATATTGTTTCTTTACGTCAATTCGGTTAACGGGTGTCGCGATAGGAACCGTTGTTGCAATCGGTAGTGCACCGATGTTTTCTGGCATTATAGAATGGTTAATCCTTAAAAGACGGCCGACAAAAGTTTGGCTTATCGCCACGTCCATGGCCGTTGTCGGATGTATTTTACTGTTTTTCAATAAAGAAGGACTTATTGTTAATCCGGTCGGGGTTTCGCTCTCCCTTTGCGCAGGTTTGTTATTCGCCTTTTATACATTATTCAACAAAAAAGTATTAGACCAAGTGGAAGCGATTCCTTCAGTGGCAGTCATCTTCTCGGCAAGTGCAGTCATCCTCATGCCATTCCTATTTATATTTGAAACAGAAGGATTGCTAATGGTGTCCGGCATATGGACAATGATTTACCTCGGTATTGCGACGACAAGCATCGCATATATTCTGTTTTCGGTCGGTTTGCAAAAAATCCCTTCATCCTCCGCCGTCACACTGTCACTGGCAGAACCGCTTACAGCAGCCATTTTAAGTGTATTAATTGTTGGAGAAAGATTGGATCTTCTATCTTGGACAGGAATAACGTTATTGCTTGGAGGCATTCTTGTTTTGACGTTCAGTGGGAGACGAAATAAGGCTGCTAATGCATAGGCAGCCTTGTAGTAGAGAATATAGGTTTTCACATTTTTCAATTAAATAAGGAGTTTAAAACTTAACCGATCACGTATGCTTTCTATTCTTTGCGTAAAATCTTGTCGCAAAATACCCAAGTACAATTAGCAAAGTCGCAAGCAATCCGCCTTCCAGTCCAAACGCACCTCCTGTCAATAAATCGTTTCCACCTTCTACAGATACATTATAAATTCCGTGTGGTGAAAGACCGCTGACAGCGAATCCGAATACATTCCCTTGGAAGTAATTCCATGTAATATGATAACCAATCGGCAACCATAAGCTATTCGTCGCGATGAACATATAGGCGAACAAGACACCAACCAATGCAATATTGACCAGTCCTAAAATGCTCACATTCGGATTCATGCCGTGTGCCAAACTGAAAATGATTGCGGACACGACATACATAAGCCATCTTGAATTCCCCCGATTCGCCATCGTCGACATGACATACCCTCTGAAAAACATCTCTTCGAAAAAACCAACGAGAATGAACAAAATAAGGAATGTGATTGTGTAGATAGAAAACTCAGGAGTGCTGAACGTATTCAACAGCTCGATATTTCCTGTTACATACAATAGAACGAAAATGATGAAAATAGACAGCGCGCCTAGTAGCAATCCGAAACCGAGATCTTTTAAGGGGCCCCTGAACCCGAGCTCTTTAAGTGTTCTTTTATTCATGAACTTCCATAATAATACGGTAATGAGCATACCGCCAATCGTACCGCCGCCTTGGGACAGAAGGAAAACCCATGGATGACGATCGAAAGCATTGAGCACTTCCGCTTCTGAACCCGTGCTTAAACTCGAAAAATCGACAACCATTAATGCAAATACACCAGGCAATGCAAATACTTGCTGCGCAATGAACATCGTTACAAATGTTATTAAAATGAGCCAGCCGGCCCGAACTTGGTTTCTTTCATTTTTGAACAAAGTATATAACCCCCAAAATAGTATGTGTTTTAAACCGTCATATCGATCTGAACGCTATCAGGCGCAGCCTTTCGTATCGCTCTCAATAGAAATAAAAATATAATATCCATGATCAAGACACCAATTATCGCAATCAGATTCAGAACAATCCAACCATCTCCAGACGTATTCACTAAAAAGGACATAAGTGCGAATGTGAATAGATAGAAGCCGATGAAGTACTTGAATGTAGTACTTGTTCTTTGAATCAATGCAGTCATGTCGAACGATTTGACAATCTCCATTAAGAGTAAAAACAAATAAAATGCGACGATCAACTTGATGATAAATAATCCGTTGCCGTACACTGACCAACTATAGTCAAGTACGGGATCCGATAAATTCACTAAAACGGAAGGGATGGATGCGATCATTCCGACAAGTGCCACAATCCTCGGTTTTTTCGACTGTGGAAAAGCTACAGCAATCTTTGTGCATCCCGAATAGATCAATAAATAGCCGACCGGGTCCATAAGCAGATCGATACCGATATATAGGTCAAAGAAAATGAAAAAATAGCCCCAGAAAATTCTACGCAATGCACTATTCAATCCGCATCCCTCCTCGTTTTAGCCTGAATGATCGAATTGACATCACTTTGCGTTAAATAGGGTTGATAGTTGTACCAGGCAGACGTTGTGAATGCTTTTTCTTGTTGCGTTGTTCCGGAAATCTTTAGAATGAATGCTAATGGGTTTTTACTGTTCATTTCATCAGTAGGCATGAAGTTGATTCTCAACAGCTGGCCTTTTTCAAGATGGACCGGGTATACAATATCTTCTAGAGCAACAGCTAATGAGGTAGAATTCGAATCGCCCGACCGATTGCTACTAATGGATATATGGTCTTTGAACTGCTCATAGAAAGGATAGGACATCGATTCAATCGTCAATGGTTCTGTCGCTTCATATAAATAGAAGCTGATGCCGTTTGTGTCACCACCGGAAGATTTATGATGGAGCGCTGAATTTCTTGAAGCTGTAGTATCCTCTTTTGGATGAATAACGACTTCCCCAATCGAAGCATCGGTCCCTGAGCCATCCGAGAATACCGCAAATACATCTGAAAACGTCATGTCTTTATCAGGGTAATGATAGTCAAAATCAATACTACGTAGATTGATTGTTTTGCTACGAAGCACATGATGCGTAAACGTTTGGTCATTATAGGGCGCATCCGGCAAGTAGATGAATTCATTTTCCGCATAGGCGCTCAACCCATTAATTGTAAAATAATTGAGATGTCTGCGGTCATTTTTATTCGCCAAGTAATAAAAAGTAAGCTGATTATAATCATCTGCCGTTGTCTCGATATAATGATCGAGAAAAATCGGCTCTTTCAATTGTTTGGATTGCGCATAGATGGAGTTGGCAATCCAACTGATGCCAATTAGTGCTATGGCCACCCAAAAATACCGCTCTTTCACTGGAATCCTCCTTCCAATCATTTCCTGTATACATTTATTGTCTCAAAATGGCGTGTGAATTGCATGTGTTTTTTGAAATGTTTTTAAAGGAGGGGGAATAAGTCTGATGGGTATGGAATTGCAGGTTTGAAAAAGGTAATTCATTGCTGGCATAACGGGCACTCGTTGAACCTACGTGCTTTGCAGACTTTACCACCGCCATTTGCTGAGTTACCACCGACTTTTTCGACTTTACCACCGCCATTCGGCGAGTTACCACCGACTCTCACCGGTTTACCACCACCGCTCCAAAATCCCTCCTAATCATTCCTGGCCAGCCTAACAAAAAGCCTCCACACTAAAGAGTAGAGGCCAATCTCACCATTATCCAAGTTTTCCACTATGCAACCGTTCCAATTCTTCCTCAATCCGTCCGACATCAATTCGTTCAAACAACGGCCCGACACTTGACAACACACGGCTGCCGACGGTAACTTCTTGCCATTCAAATGTTTGGATTTTTAACATTTTCCCTACGTCTTCGCTCGAAAACGGCAGGAAAGGGGAGAGGAGCTGTGCGAAATTGGCGATCAGATAGACGCAAGTCGCCATCGTTTGTGCACAGGCGGCTTCCTCTTCCTTAATTTGAATCCATGGCTTTTCATCATCGAAGTATTTATTTGCTTTGCGTATTGCTTCGAAAATGATGTCGATTGCTTCTTTGAAATGCCCTTTTTCAATTTTTTCTCCGACAATCGGATAAAGTCCCGTGATTAAATCCTTCATTGCCATACTGATTTCGGCTTGCGGTACAACACTCGCAAATGACTTCTCGATGAACTTCAATGTCCGGTTGACGAAGTTTCCGTATGCTCCGAGCAGCTCAGAATTATGACTGTAGATGAACTCGCGCCAAGAAAAATCAGCATCCCGGTTTTCTGGCGCATTGGCCGTCAAAAAGTAGCGCAGAGAATCAGGGCGGTAGCGGTCCAGCATATCAGGCACCCACACCGCCCAGTTTTCGCTCGTCGATAATTTGCGTTTCTCAAGCGTCAAGTATTCATTCGAAATGACATGTGTCGGCAACGCATTTTCTTGGTCAATGCCCATAAGAATCGCTGGCCAAATAATTGTATGGAAGGGGATATTATCCTTACCATGGACATAATAAGACACCATCTCTTCATTCCAATACTCATCCAGATCAGTCCGGTTCAACGCAGCCCATTCCCGGCTCGCAGAATAATAACCTGTGACTGCCTCAATCCATACATACACTTTCTTTCCTTCATAACCGAGGACGGGAATATTAACGCCGTTCGCTAAATCCCTCGAAGCGGCGCGGTCATGAAGTCCTTCACTCAAATAGCGTTCTGATTGGTTGATGGCATTGTCGCGCCATCTGTCTTCCGCTTTTGCTTTCGCAACAAATGTGGAGAGCTGTTGCTGGAAATCACTTAATTTAAAATAAAAGTGTTCCGTTTTTTTCGTCGTCGGTTCATTGCCACATAGTTTACATTTGCGATTAATCAGCTCCGATGGATCCAAAAGCGAGCCGCAATGATCGCATTGGTCGCCCCGCGCCTTGCTTCCACAATGCGGACAAATACCTTCGACAAAACGGTCTGGAAGAAATCGTTCGTCAAACTCGCAATACGTCTGGTCTGTTTCTTTTTTGAAAACTAACCCGCGGTCTACCAGCTTCAAAAAGACTTGCCGGACAATCTGATGATGGAACGCACCATCTGTCCGTGTGTATATGTCATAAGTGAACCCAAGTCTTGCGAATGAAACAACAAACTCAATATGAAAACGGTCCGCAATCTCTTTCACAGTGACATTCTCCGCATTGGCGCGGATAGAAATGGGCGTCCCATTACAATCACTGCCCGATACATATAAAACCTTTTCACCTTTTAACCGATAATACCTCGCTAAAATATCTCCCGGCAACAATGCAGCGATATGTCCTAGATGCAACGATCCATTTGCATACGGCCAAGCGCCTCCAATAAAAACAGCCATGTCCATTCCCCCTAATTTGAGTACAAAAAAAACCCCGCCCCTATCGATAAAAATCGATAAGGACGGGGTCTTTACCCGTGGTACCACCTTACATCACAACCAGTTCACACTGATTATCTCCAAAAGTACGCGCCAAAAAAGCGTATACTTTGGCGTAGATAACAAGTGCCAACTCTCGTCGCAGCCTACTAGTCCGTAGATGTTCAGTGCGAAGCTCAAGGATCATGTTCGGAAGTTTTGTCCGCTTCATTTCCACCGTCAGAAGCTCTCTATGCGACATCCACTTCCTACTTTTCCCTCTCACAGCTTTTGTAAGATGTAGTTGTTTTCATTATAGTCACTGTATTTGAAGAAATCAATAGATATTAATTTGTAGGCGGTCGATTTTCCTTTGGTTTTTCCACTTGTTCTTTCTGTTTGTTCGCCTGGTTATTCTTGCCGATGACTTTCAAATCATCCGTACTAATGTCGAATCCGTACCCGAATTCTTCCCGGTTCAACGTGTTACCTTTTTTCATTTTCTTTTCTTTAGCCATGCCCAATCACCTCCCGTTATAGGGGAAGGATGTTCATTTTAGGAAGGATTATTCAAAATGAAAAATTCGAAACGGTCGGTACAATTAAGCTACCCACAATGAATCACTAGAAATCCTGATTACTCTTTGACCATCAGTGAAAACGCATAAATCGTTTCACCTTTCAACTCATTGTCCCATATCGCTTTGACGGACATGTAATATTTACCTGGGGTCAGAGGTGCTTGGATAGTATTATTGTTGACTTCTATCGGTTTCATTTCATCGCCTTCCTGCATATATGCGATAAATGAATCAGGTTCCGGGAAATCGAAGTCATTCCCCGGGACGGCGAACTGGAATAGAATATCATCTCCAGGTTTAATAGGATTAACGATATAACTGTCCAAGAATTCTGAAGGAAGCGTAGGCTCAAGGGAACATTCTTTGTCTTTTTCTTCCCAGCAATGTTTATCGCGGGATGCCCTTGCGCCTCCTTTATCAAAACCAATCATTATGTCAATTTCAGGTCTTATCGTAATCGTTTTATCCACTTCTGCTTCCTCAGGTGGCGTTGCGACGATTTCCTCCTCTTCTTTTTCATCATCCACACAGCCTACCAACAATAATGCGATTAGCAGAGTATAAAGCAACAACCATTTTCTAATTGAAATCAATCCTTCCCTCTGTTCCGTAATTTTGAGTGAAACAATCTTACTATAATTATCCCAGTAATTCTTACAGTATACCATTGGCTTTTTTTTTTCAATATGATATATTCAGATAATTGGAGATTGACATATTATTTTAGATGCTAGTGTAGAGAACTGACAGAGAGAAAGAAGGGGTGTGGGGGCATGATTGTACAAGTGAAAGGATTGAAGAAAAAGTATAAGAAGGATTGGGTGTTAAAGGGGATTGATATTACGATTGATGAGCCGCAAATCATTGCACTTGTTGGGCCTAATGGATCAGGGAAGACAACACTGTTGAATTGCATGATGAATTTATTGACGTTCAATGAGGGAAGTGTCGAGATTTTAGGCAAACCGAATAGTGACCCTTCCCTATTCAATGAAATTTCGTATTTGCAGGATAATCGAATCCTTTACGGGAATCTGACTGCTTACGATCATTTGAAATTTATTTGCCGTGTACAAAAAATTCCTTTTGACCGTATCCAGGAAGTTGCCGAACGGGTTGGTATGACGGGCTATATGAAAAGGCGCGTGCGGAGTTTTTCACTCGGGATGAAACAGCATCTATTGCTTGCTATGGCCATACTCAATAAACCCAAATTGCTAATTATGGATGAACCTTTGAACGGGCTTGACCCGACGAGTGCTATTAATGTACGGACCATTTTATTGGAATTATATAATGAAGGGACGACAATCATCATTTCGTCACATGTGCTTGATGAAATCGATCGATTGACGAATACGATTTACTTCATGAAAGACGGGGCTTTGCTGAAAGAGTCACTGGAGAAGTTGACCGTTACGAACTATGAATTGACTGTTAGTGAACCGGAAAAGGCCAAAGAAATATTGGACGAGTCCGGACTGCCCGTTACAATGAATGAGCTGGGCCATCTGAATTTCAAAGAGACAGATGTTCCCTTACAGACAATCATTGATGTGCTGTACCGGAATGATGTTGTAATCGCTTACATCGATAACCATAAAGCCGGAGCCGAGAAGCGGTATCGCGAACTGTTTGAGGAGAGGTCTCCGGTATGATGCAATTTGCTTTTGAACTGAAGAAAATCATTTTCAGCAAGAAATTGCTTTATATCTATTTGTTGCTCATCGCTGGGGTGGCGCTTCTCTTCGTCCGGAATGTGACATTTCAGTCGTATATTGAAAAAGAGGAAACCGAGCGAATTGGTATACTCGTTCAAAACTCACAGAACTTAAACCGGATGTATTCAAGCACATTGGAACAGGATCCGGAAGACAAAGACACACAAAAACTGAAAGTCATCAACTCATCAATGCTGGAAAAATTGTACGATCTTCGAGGGATGAGCATAGATAAGTGGAAAAATCGTGCGACGATTGAGAATGCATTTTTGGAACAAGTACTCCATTTCAAAGAGGAGGGAGGGGCATATGACCTTCCTGTCGGGGAAATCAATAAAATGCTTGCCGAGAATGAAAAGCATCTTGCGGAAAATATTAAGCCCCGTCATGCGACGTACAGTATGGCACTGCCGAATTTCTTGAAACTCGTAGTCGATCTGTTTATGAACTTTGGAGCAATGATCATTCTCGTCATTCTGATCGGAGAGATTTTGGCAAGCGAGTTTGAGACGTATTCCCTTAATTTTTTGTACACGCAGCCTATCAAAAAAGGAACTATTATTACGAGCAAGTTTTTCAGTTCGGTCCTCGTTTATTTCCTGACGCTTCTTGTGTTGCTAGGTGCCGCAGCATTGGTCGGCCTGTTCGGCTTTAAAGGGAAGTACAAATATCCCGTTATGATTGAACGGAACGGGGAAGTCGATTTTATCACGATTGTGCAGTATATGGCACAAGGACTGACGGTCGTCAGCGTGACAGCTATTATGGTGATTGCACTCCTGCTTGTGTATAGTCTACTGTTCAAACATACGTTGTCCACGGTATTTGCTTTGCTTGCGACAATGCTTGCCGGTTATGGACTTTTCGCTTTCATAAAATGGCCATCGTTCTTTTACTGGCTGAATCCGTTCCAGTATCTGTTACCGGAAGAACGACTGTTAGTGAGGAATGCCGGTGTCGACTGGTACCAAGGTATTCCTATTATCTTGCTATTGACAGTCATACTGCTTTTAATTGCCAGAAAAAAGATTGAAACGAGCCGGATCAGTTGAGGACGCCTTTATGTCAATCCGTCCATCAAAGCACGTCGGGTCATAGCGGAAAGCAAATGAATAGAGCAGAGACAGTTCATGTTTGGAGGGGAAGTTATGTTGCCGCTTATTCAGTTTGAGGCGATTAAGACAGTCAAATCCACTTTTTTTAAGGTGGTCCTGTTAGCACTTACTGCGTTCATCATCGGATATTACGTGTTTGTCTATATGAATACTACTCGAGCGGAAGATTTATTGGCAGAAGCGGATGAGTGGCTGTTCATGACGCAAAGTCAACTGGAAGAGTTGGAATCCGCTGCTGCATCCGGCCAAAGGGACAAGGATAGCAAGGAATATAAAGAGGAAAAACAGATGTTGGAGGAGTTCTGGTTACCTCGTTATATGGATGAAGTAGAAGCATATAATAATAAAGACTATAATCGAATACTGGAAATGGAAATTTACCATCGTAGTACGACCCTTGTGCAAAGACTTGCCCAAGGGGATTACTGGTCGACACTATGGCCATCCCTCTTTACAGACGAGTCAGGTTTTGCAAAATTGGAATGGATGCATGAAAAGCACATCCAACCTGTTTGGCCGATCAGTGTGTTTGCTGACTTAACGGTTCATGATAAGCACTTTGATGATCCTCAGGTCGAAGAAAGCATCAAAAAATTCAGCGTGCGGTACGCTTCAGACGGCATCCACTTCATGGAGCATTTGACGACACTTCTGTTTGGGGTATTTGGTGCAGGCATTTTTATATTCCTGTTCGGAGATATCGTGACGAGGGAAGGTCTCGGAGACAATGGGCCAATCCATCTGTTGCGGACTCAGCCGATTCGTGGCTATCAGATCCTTGCCGGCAAATTCATCATGGTGTTAGTCGGTACCGTTTTGTTGCTTGCTTCCATTAGCGGGTTGGCATTGTTGATTGGTACAGTGTTTGACAGGTTTGGAGACATGGATTATCCCGTACTTATTTACGGTGAAAACTACGCTTTCACCTTTATTGAAATGAGCACATTCTTGCTGAAATCAGCCGGCCTCTTTTTCATGGTGCTCGTATTTTGTTATTCTTTACTCTTCTTATTCTCGCTACTCGTTAAGAAAACGGCTGTTGCCATCGGGCTCATGCTCGTCACCTTGTTCGCCGGCTTGAAATGGTCAGAGCAATCGGTCGCTTCCACGTGGGCACATTTTCAACCATTTCATTACTTCAGCGTTCCGAAAGTGGTGACAAACGAACTCGCTCTCTCAGCCGGAAACTTTGCATTTTCATTCTCAAACGGCTTACTTGTATTAGCCGTCGCAAGCTCGATCGTTTGGGCAGTGATTATTGCTGTTTCAATGCTTCAATATCGATATACGCGATAAGGATGGATAGTGTAGTTTAGCTGCTCGTCGGACATGAAACCGATGGGCAGCTTTTTAGTATGGGGTAAAACGGTTATCACCGGCTTGGAGGGGGATATCACCGACTTTGGACGAGTTATCACCGACTAGGCGCGGCATATCACCGACTCTTGCCCGGTTATCACCGACTTGAGGATATATATCACCGACTCGCCCATTCCAGGCCATATCATCAATGAATTCCGCTGGAATCATAGACGTGAGCCAGCCAAAATCCGTTACCACCGACTTTGGCGAGTTTACCACCGACTCTCGCCCATTTACCACCGATTCTCCCGGATTTACCACCGACTTTGGGCTATTTACCACCGACCCGGACAAATCGAACTCATTTCGGAGAAAAAAATTAATAGAAATCCACTATAGAGTGAGGGGAAAATCGCTATCACCGCTTGCCACCGTTCTATCACCGGTTATCGACATTCTATCATCGCTTAAGCTGCATCAATCACCGCTTGTCGACTCCCTATCACCGCTTAACTCACTTCTATCACCACTCACCCATTTATTAGGAAATATATCCGCCTCAAACAAGCAACTCACACACCCTACGAAGCACAATCCATCCATCTTAAGAATTTCTTCATAATTCCTCTCATCAAATGTTAAGATTTAAGCAATACAATTGGTATCATAGAGGAAAGTGAGGTGCGGACGATGGCGAAGTTCACGGTTCTGGTGGCGGATGATGATAAAGAGATCCGCGATGGGATTGAAATTTATTTGAAAAATGAAGGGTATGCTGTACTTAAGGCGGCGGATGGCCAAGAGGCGCTCAATCTGCTTGCTTCAAACGAAGTCCATTTGCTTATCCTCGATATTATGATGCCCAATATGGACGGGATTACAGCGACATTCAAAATCCGGGAGGCACAAAATATCCCGATCATCATGCTTAGTGCGAAGGTGGAGGATTCAGACAAAATCCACGGGTTGTCTGTCGGTGCAGATGACTATGTGACAAAACCCTTCCATCCGCTTGAACTGATGGCGCGCGTCAAATCGCAGCTTCGTCGATATGTCCAGCTAGGCACATATGACGGTCAGAAAAAGATTGAAATTGACGGGCTTGAATTAGATGAAGAGGCGAAGGAATTATCGGTTGATGGGAAACCGGTGAAACTGACGCCAATTGAATATAAGATCACAGAATTGCTCATGAAAAACGCAGGGCGTGTATTTTCCATCAATGAAATTTACGAACGCGTGTGGAATGAACAAGCATACAACGCAGAAAACATCGTCGCTGTCCACATTCGTAAAATCCGTGAGAAAATCGAAGCAGATCCGAAAAATCCGAGGTATGTAAAGGTGGTGTGGGGCATTGGTTACAAAATCGAAAAGTAGTCTTATGCCGCTTATCATGTCCATCCTATCCATCGGCATCGCGCTGGTCAGCATCGGGTACTGCTTTCCGCTTGTCTACGACATAGTGACGGACGGATGGGAACGTTCGTCACGGACAATCGCCTATTTCACACGCATTATTAGAGGGGGCACGGCTTGATGAAACACAGATCATTACTATTTATATGGGCGGCGCTCGTCGTCATCGTGCTCGTTTCGATTCTTTCATTGAATCGACAAGGGTTTAATATGATTGGGAAAAACTTTGCTGAGTCAGGAAATGTTAGTTGGGGATTAGACGAATTTTATACAACCATTGGGCCGTCTGAACTGAACCCGATTGATCCAACAGAAGCGAAAAAACAAATTACGGTTACGGAAAATGAAATTGAGGAACACCGTACACGATATGGCGCCCTATCCAATCAGCTGGCGGATATTCAGGGCCAGTATAAGGATTTAATTGAAGAAGCCAAAAATGTATCAAATGAAGTGTTGGTCAATGCTTTGATCGAAGAACGGGACATTAAAATAGAAGACATCAAGATGAACTTCAAAGATGATACCCATGTTGAAGCGAAAATCCGTACAGAAAAAGAGCAGGAGTTGGCAAAATATTTACACGAAGTCAAAAGTGGTGCCTATTCATTGCCAATTGCTTATGAGTTAAAGAACGTGGATACAGGTGAAGTGTTTTCATCGGGAGATGTCTCGGTGCCGTCCATTTATAAAAAAGAGTTTAATTCTGGAAAGGGATATTTGAAGGCGCATTCCCTTCCCGGTCAAAATAATGACGAATGGACGTATTATGACTATGGGAATTCCGCGATACACGAAGATAATATAGAGGCTATGGCCAATCCCGTACAGTCTTTCGAAGGAACCGTCATCATCCCCAAAAAAGCTGTTGAAAAAGGCGGCGTCCTGTACGCACAATACACAGATTTCAACAGAGGAAAATATGCACTCTATACCTTTTGGTTGCTGAGCACCCTTGCGTTAATTGCACTGTTCACTGTACTTAAATTCCGTAAAGAATGGGTGACGGGGACAGACTATGATGCAAGATATGGAGCTATGAAAATTGACATCAAAGTAATCGGGATGCTCGCTACTGCACTAATTCTCTTCATGTATGTAGATAGTGCTTCTTCAAGTGTCGTGAATTTGCTGCAATATCCACGTCTGGGTAGGTTTGGCAGTTGGACAGTCTCCTTCATTCTATTCGGAGTCCTTCCGACCGCGTTACTTGCGTTCCAAATCGTTCATGCAACAGAACGGTGGAAGAAAAAAGGAACAATCGAAGCCGATCTTAAAGATAGTTATGCAGTACAGTTCATGCAAGCTTTGCAAACAATGTTCCTGAGAAGGTCCATCGGAAGTCAAACGTTCATCCTGCTCATTGGGTTTTTCCTTGCAGGTATTGGTTTTATAGGAATGTTTATTCATCCGATATTGTTTGTCATCTATTGTTTATGCGTGTTATTCTTCGCCCTTCCGATCAGCTTCATCTTTGTCAGAAGAGCTGCATACTTGAATAAAATCATTATCGCAACAGAAGCGATGGCGACTGGCCGTTTGAATGAAGAAATCAAAATCGAAGGGAAGTCACCACTTGCGAACCACGCGAGAAATTTGAACAATCTTCGTGAAGGCGTGCGCAGCTCAATGAGTGAGCAGGCGAAAAGTGAGCGGCTCAAAACGGAATTGATCACGAATGTGAGCCATGATTTGAGGACGCCACTGACGTCGATCATCACATATACCGATTTATTAAAAGATGAAACAATTACACCGGAAGACCGTGCAAAATACGTCGATATTCTCGACAAGAAATCACAACGTCTCAAAACGCTCATCGAAGATTTATTCGAAGTATCGAAAATGGCAAGTGGCAATTTGGAGTTGCACAGACAGCGGGTCGATTTGACACAGCTCTTGCAACAAGCGCTCGCGGAACACGCCGATGATATTGCGCAATCAGGACTCGATTTCAGGACAGATATTCCGGAAGAAATGCTCACGGCCTATGTGGATGGGCAAAGATGGTGGCGCGTCCTTGATAATCTAATTGTCAATGCCATTAAATACTCGCTGCCTGGAACACGTGTCTACGTTACGCTTCGGAAAACTGGCAATATGGCAGAGTTCATCGTAAAAAACATTACAAAATATGAACTTGGTGAAAATGTCGATGAACTGTTCGAGCGCTTTAAACGTGCAGACGCGTCACGTCATACAGATGGATCGGGTCTTGGCCTCGCCATCTCGCAATCGATTGTTGATATGCACGGCGGAACAATGAAAATTGAACTGGATGGGGATTTGTTTAAAGTGACTGTCGCCATACCCATAAGCTAATAAGAAATGAAACCGCATGCCTACCGCATGCGGTTTTTTCATGATGTAACAAAGGTTTATCCGTATCCATACAAAGGAATACTCATAACAACAGAGCAGAATCATGGAGGCGGTCGCTTGTACAGACATTGGTTGAAAATAAATATTCGTTACAGGCGGCTGATCTTCTTACTAGCGACAACAGTTTTACTCGTCGCAACCGCTGTAATCGGCTTTATGTATTTTGAAGAACTGTCCTTTTTCAATGCGCTGTGGATGACGATCGTCTCGATTATGACGATCGGTTACGGCGACATATATCCGACGACGGAGGAAGGACGTTGGTTTGCGCTCATTCTTGTGCCGCTCGGAGCAGGAATCGTTACATATGGTCTTGGAATGGGTGCTTCCTATTTCATCGAACAGCATTTATCGGAGAAAGTGTGGGTGAAGAGGATGGAGAAACAGATTTCCAATTTGAGCGAGCATATTGTCATCTGTGGCTTCGGCCGTGTTGCGCAGCAAGTGTATAAGCAATTAAGGGATGATGAAGAGGATGTCCCACTCATCGTCATCCATGACAATGAGGAAGATTTGAAAGAAGCTCTCGAACCCCATGTTCTCAGAATAATTGGGGATCCGACAGACAAGGAAACCTTGAGAAAAGCCCGCGTCGATCACGCCCAAGCACTGATAACTGCACTGTCGAGTGATGCGGATAACGTCTTTATTACACTGACCGCAAAAAGTCTGAACGAAGACATCACAATTGCCGCCCGGGCTGAAAAAGACGGTTCAGAAGACATCCTGACAAAAGCAGGTGCCACCAGTGTCATCAACCCGTCAATCATTGGCGGCCGCGAACTTGCCATGTCGATTATCAAACCGACCGGCACGGTTTATATTAACGATCTGATCCGGTCTGAAGAGAAGGAATTCATGGTCGGTGAAATCGACTTGAATCAAGATGAATCCATTATAGGCTCAACAATCGATGACGCGGATCTCCGCAAGGAATTTGACATTACCCTCGTCGCGATTTTACGGAAAGGGGAACTGATCAGCAACCCAGACCTCGATGAACAGCTACAAGCGGGCGATAAGCTCATCGTTATCGGGAACCAAGAGAAAATCGAAGCCTTTACGATCAATAAAAATAAAGGATATAAACCCCAATAATCAAAATCCCAAAATCAGCGAAAAGATGAATGATCCAGGACGGCAAAATCGTCTTGCTTTTTTCGTTCGCCCATTGAAAAATCAATCCGCCTGCCCAGAGTCCTGCTACAGCAAGGGCAAGAATCGGCGGGCTGAACCACGGCAAAAAGATCGCTATGTGATAAATCGCGAAAAAGAGTGGTGGTAGTATGAAGCGCAACCGCGTTCCACCGAAAAGATCGGGCAAGATGCCGCGAAAGAAGAACTCTTCCATCATTGAATTGCCAAAAAGGATATACAAAGCAATGAATGGGAAGACTGAAGGTGTAATGCCTGACAACGTGAGATCCCTAATGAGTGCATCCAAATCAATATTTGTTTTTAGAAAAAGGAATGTCCCTATAATAGCAAGCATAATTGTAAAGCCTATACCGATGGCAATTAGGATGCTGCGACCGTCCGTTTCTCGAAAACGCAGAAAGGCAAAGCGTGTCGCACGGAACAGCAGAAAAGGGACGACTAGGAACAGAACGGCTTTTGCGCCGGTCTTCCATATGTATGAGACATGCATTCCTTGTTCAATCCAAAGCAAAAGAAAAATACTAACAATCGGGAATACCGAACCGAATACTTTTCGCATACCGTCACCTCCTGTAAGATAGGACGAAAATACAGATAATTTAGTTTCGTAAATTAATTTGCATGAAATAGGTTTAGTCGCTTTGAAAGAGGGAATAGATAACTACTTATGGCTTGTTATTTGTAGAAAGGGTGGAATCCAATATGACGATTAAAGATGGAAAATATCCAAATAAGCGAGACCTTGAACCGAAAGTGTTGCATCCGGGAAAAGGATTTGAACCTACACACGAATTACCGCTGGCCGATCCATCAGACTCCAACTGGACAGATGATTTCAGGGAGAATGCTCAGGACAAAACTGGCAAACACGAACCATCCATATACAGCCAAAATAAACCGCCAATGAATCCAAATTATCATACCCTCAAACCAGGCGAACGCTTCCCGTTCGGTGATCAGGAAGAATATAACCGCAAATTCAATGACCATGCGCATGAACAATGGAACGAAAACCAAGATAAAAAACAATCAAAACAAGTGTAAGCAGCCTAAATAATGGGCTGCTTTTTGTGTGGGAAAAAGAGGAACTTCGTGTAGAAATAGATACGTTTTCCAATTTTGCAAGAATAATAGGTTTAGCCTCGCTCGTTTATAGGAATAGTCCTTAATAGATTACTTAAACGAATGGAGGACACTTAATGTTTAGAGACTTGTACTTTGCCAACCTATTAAGTTGGTTACCGGAATTGATTCTCGGACTCGTTGTACTGCTCGTAGGTTTCTTTGTCGCCAAGTTGGTTGAGAATGCTGTCTACAAGCGTTTGAAAAAATCGAGGGTCAATGAACGACTTGATGTGAAGGAAGATAAATGGAATGTCGAAAAGATTATTAGTAAAGTCTTCTTCTTTGGTATTTTATTGTTAGCATTCCTGTTATTCTTCAACATTATGAACGCATCGATGATTGCCACACCGTTCATGACGATGTATTCAGGTATTGGAGGAGCGATTCTTAGTATCGTGAAAGCCGGCCTAATCCTGCTGTTAGCTTGGATTCTGGCGATGGTTGTGAAAAAGGTCATTTTGGCGCTTGGCCGCAAAATGAACCTTAATAAGTACGTCGCTAAAGTCGGTGCGTCCCCTGACGAAATCGACAAATCCAAATGGGTTGAAACAGCTGCGAATATCGCGTTCTACATCATCTTGCTATTGTTCGTACCAGCTATTTTGCACGCGCTTGGTTTAAGCGGAATTAGCGGACCGTTCGAAGGTATGCTCGCAAGCTTCATGAACTTCATTCCAAAACTTGTTGGAGCAGCACTGATCTTCGCAATTGGTTGGGTTGTTGCCAAGATTATCCGTAGTATCGTGACGAAATTGCTCGAAACAGTCGGAGTCGATCGTTTCGCAACGAAACTGAAAGTCACGTCTCCAGGCACGACTACTAGTATTTCAGGTATTATCGGAACGATCGTATTTATTTTGATCATGTTGCCTGTAACAATTTCTGCGCTTGAAGTACTGGATCTGGAAGGTATTTCTCAGCCAGCCATTGCCATGCTGAACGATATTATGACAATGTTGCCGAAAATTGCGGTAGCAATCGTTCTTGTACTTGTCGGTATTTACTTGGCAAAGTGGGTGAAAGGCGTTGTCGTTTCACTTCTTAACAACTTGGGCATCAATTCGATTTCTGGGAAAATGGGTATGCGTTCAAGCACATCAGCTTCCATGCCGTCATTCTCCCAGATCATCGGAACGATCGTACAAATTGTCGTTATTCTGTTGTTCGTCGTTGAGGCGCTTCAAATTCTTGACTTGAACTTCATGGTGACTTTGGCAACTGGCATCTTCGCTTACTTGCCAATGGTCATTGCAGCAGTTGTCATCTTGGCAGTCGGCTTCTGGCTTGCAAATCTTGCAGAGAAGTTTGTCGGCAGCATTATGACGACGAAATCAGGACAACCACATGTATTGCGCTATGTGGCGAAATACGCGATTCTTGCATTCGCATTCTTTATGGCACTTAGCCAACTTGGAATTGCACCTGCAATCATTAACGCAGCGTTCATCCTTACGCTTGGTGCAGTCGCACTTGCATTCGGTCTTGCATTCGGTCTAGGTGGTCGTGAACACGCTTCACGCTACTTGTCGAAAATGGAAGGCAGCTTGCAGGAAGCAGACGTTTCTAAAGAGAAATGGGAGCAGGAAAAGCAAGATATGAAACAAGACGCTAAGCAATCTGCACAAAATGCACAGCGCGCAATGGATCAGACCGTGCGTGAGAAAAAAGTGAATCCGGCGGACACGTATCCAACGAAGGCTGATTATGAGCCGCGTACGGGTCAGGTTCCTTCTGACGAATTGCCATTGTCCGATCCATCCGATTCAGATACGACGGATGTGTTCCGTGATAATGAATATGGAACGACAGGCGTAAATAATCCGTCTACGTTTGGTGAAAATAAAACAGACGACGGCTTCAATACACCAGATCCAGGCGAAGAATATCCGTATGATCCGAATCGCGGAGAAGATCCAACAGACGGTCCATTTAGACCATAATTATGTAAATTTAAAAAACTGCCATGCTATTAGCAACACGATAGCATGGCAGTTTTTCTCTGTTCATTATTCGACAAGATTATTCTTGAACGCATAAATGACCGCTTGCGTCCGGTCCTGCACTTCAAGTTTCGACAGCAAATTACTCACATGTGTCTTCACCGTTTTCAGCGCAATGAACAGTTCATCGGCAATCTCCTGATTCGTTTTGCCTTTCGCAAGCAACAGAAGAATCTCCCGTTCGCGCTCCGTCAAGTCATCATGCAACCGATGGTCATTTCCCGTCCGCATCTTCTGCATCATCTTCGTCGTCACTTCAGGCTCTAGTACCGTCTGACCTTTCAACGTATCCCGAATGGCCTCTGCAATCCTTTTCGCATTGGACGTCTTCAAAATATAACTGACGGCACCTGCTTCGAGTGCAGGATACACTTTATCGTCATCAAGGAAACTCGTCACAATGACGATTTTCGCTTCCGGCCATTGCGCAATAATCGCGGCCGTCGCTTCTGCACCGTTCATGACGGGCATGACCATATCCATTAGAATAATATCCGGTCGCAACTCAAGGGCTTTATCGACCGCTTCTTTCCCATTCACCGCTTCACCGACGACTTCCATATCCGACTGTGTTTGTAAATATGTCGACACCCCGAGCCGTACCATTTCATGGTCATCCACTAATAGAATCCGGATCATCGGCTTCATCTCCCTTTTTCGCAGGTAATTTCACTTCTACAATCGTCCCTTGTGAAGGCACTGAGACGATTTTGCAAGTCCCCCCAATTTCGATTGCACGCTCCTTCACGTTCTGCAAACCGTACGATCCACCCTTGCCGTCAACTTCTTCGAATCCGACACCATTGTCCTGAACCCGGAAGATGGCGAGCCCGTCCCGTTCGACAAACAACACATCGACTTCAGTCGCCTGGGCATGCCGTAACGTATTCGATAGCGTTTCTTGCGCGATGCGGAATAAATGATCTTCAGCACCTTTAGATAAAGTCACTTCTTCCAGACGGAAGTGAATATCGAACGTTACTTTCTCTTTTAGCTCGACAAGCAACTCCTCAAGTCCTTGCGCCAACGATTTATTGTTCAATGCGGCTGGTCGCAAATGCAACAACAGTGCACGCATTTCCAGTTGAGCCTGTTGGACGACGCGTTCAACTTGTACAAGTGGCTTCTTCACACGGTCATCCTGTTCACTTTCCGTCATTGCGGACAACAGCATCGAAGCCGCAAACAGTTGCTGGGAGACGGAGTCATGCAATTCACGCGCCAATCGCTGGCGTTCTTGAACAATGCGCTCCTGGATCAGCTGATCTTGCGCTTCCGCCCGCTCATCCGTTATCCGCTGCAAGCTCTTCCGCTGTGTCGCCAATATGGTGGAGATATCGAGAAGCGTCCGGTCGATTTTCGGCGAGAACCGCTTAAGTTTCAAAATCTCTTCATTTTGAATCAATCCTGTCAGTTTCCGTTCCATTGCTTTATCCTTCGCACGACTAATCGTGCCCATCCAAAGCGCGATACTTGTACCAACCGTAATACTAGTAACGATAATCCAGGCGCCTAAAGGAACATTGGCATACTGCAAATCATAAAAGAGAATCCAGCTTTCTTCGATCGGCATATCGACTAATAGATAGAAGAAACCTGCGGCAATCGCAATAAATAAAAATGATAAAAAGAAACTCCGTCCAAATAGATTCCTCATTTGCGATTCACCTCGATATCACCAAACCAAGTAGCAATTGAGATAATCAGCTCTGCGTGCTCTCCAATCGGTCGATCATAACCGTCTTTATAATGCAGTGTTTCATTGACCATCCGTTTTGGAGAAATATCAAGTATCCGCGCTTCCCCAAATAATGTACTGTAATGGACGCGCACGGGAATTTCATAAGGAAGATCGATTTTGACCCGACCAAAACCTTGCCGAATCGAAATCAATGAAGCGCGTTTCGGTAAAACCGTATCTGTCACATCAACGTGGATATCGCCGAACACACCCTGAATCTGCATATCCTCCCATTCATACGACGCGAAAGGGGAAGATTGTACAGAAAACAGTTTATTTTTCCAGATTCCATTTGGCGTTTCTCTTTTCATTTCCTTCAAGGGCCGCATAATCTGATCTGCAGGAACGCCTTTCCATAGATTCACAAGGAGATAAACGAATGCCGCGAGTACAAGCATCCGCAAGCTCCATAGGTTAAGCAATGCCATGACAAAGAAAAAGAGTCCTAAAAACGTGACCCATTTGGAACGCCTTTTAAATCCCCAATACATAAATCCGGCACCAAGAAGGAGGAAGATGATATTTCCGTTGGATAAAAACGCTGCCTCTATAAAAATCAGCAGTAAAAAAGCAATCATCCAAAACGTCATCTTATTCGTATCTAGTCTTTGCACAATTACAGCCTCCTTCTTGACGTCAGAATGAAAAGGGAAGGTGTCTGCCTTCCCTAATTGACATAAGTTGTGTGAAAAGAAACCCTATAAGTCAGGAACCGTTCCCTATAGTACCTATCTTACACAATTTCTGCTTTCTGTGTGGCACTTTTCTCCAACGACTCTAATCTACGTTCCATCGATGACGTTTCATACGCATTTGAAATCTTCTGATCGAGGTTTTCAATATAACTCTTCATTTCTTCAACTGATGAAATCTGTTTGTCCACCTGGTCAGGGGAGATGAACGTATCCATCCGACGATTGGCGCGTGTAACATTTTCTTTGCCCATCAATTGAAGCTGACGAACTTTCATATCTTTCACCTTGTGCTTCATTTCCTCAAATCTTCGCTCAAGAGACAGTAGTTCCTGTTCGGATTCCGTAATGCTGCCAGCCAAATCCGCTGCGCGTGTTTCATATGCATGAATTTCCGCTTGTGCAAAAGTGACAAGATCCTCTTCGCCTGTCGCTTCTGCCAATTGTAGTTGGGTACGACGTTTGTCGACCATCGACGCGGCTTCTGCATATTCTTTTTCAAGCGCTATTTTCAGTTGTCCTTGTCGTTCCAGCAACTTGCCAACAGAAGCTGTCTGTTTCTCTGCTTCTACAATGTATTGATTCAACATGGCAATCGGGTTTTTCTTTTCCTGTTTGTCGAGTACCGCGTGCAAATCCGCTTGCACCGTATATTTGAGTCTGTTCCATAATGAATTCATATGATTGTCCTCCTTATTTTGTCATTTCTTCCCACTGGCGTTCAAAATTAACGAACGGATCTCCGGATTGGGTTGTCGTAATGTCTTTGTTTTTTCCACCGTTCCACTCGCGCCATACATAATAGACACCAAGCAAAGCAAGAATGCCGATGAAAGCTGGAATGTTCGCGATAGCTGTCAACAAACCGACGAGCAGTACGACTCCCCAAAACAGTTTAAGTAAAACGGAATCAGTCTTCCTATAGTAATGAAACCCTGCAAAAGCGATTAAAGCGGAAATGGCCAACGCTACAATTGAACCTACATTCGATAGAACAACGATAGCTGCTACAATTCCAAGTATCGCAAGACCAAATTTTTTCATTTGTTGTTCCTCCTTTCGTTGTACCCTAATCATATATCGGGGCTGCGTTTGTCCAAACAGGCGTAAAGCGGATATTGGGCTAAGACCTGCGACCGATTTCCTTCTGATACTCCCGAAATGTATATGGAAATTGGCACCGCTTTCATGTAAGCTGTAACTATATGAACTATCAATCAATTCAGAGAATAGGGTGTGCTTATGAAAGAAGTTGTTATCGTTGAAGGGGTAAGAACTGCAGTGGGCAGACGAAAAGGAGGATTTTCAGCGTATCGGCCGGACGAACTTGCCGCAATTGTCCTTGAAGAATTGATGAAACGTGCGGGTGTTGATAAAGCAGAAGTCGAAGATGTCATTTTAGGCTGTGTCACGCAAGCGGGTGAACAAGGAGGGAATATTGCTCGAACAGCTGCGTTAATTGCAGACTTTCCGATACATGTGCCCGGTGTAACGATCGACCGACAATGTGGATCGAGCCAGCAGGCAGTCCATTTTGCATCACAAGCAATCGCATCAGGTGACATGGACATCGTCATCGCGGGAGGCGTCGAAAGCATGACACGTGCGCCGATGTTCTCCAATATGGGCGACGCAAAACCGAGCCCCAAACTGATGGATAAACACGAAATCATTAACCAAGGACTGTCTGCCGAACGGATCGCAGCGAAATGGGAACTATCGCGGGAAGACCTCGACAAATTTGCTTACGAAAGTCATCAGAAAGCCTTGGCCGCTATCGAACAAGGCAAGTTCCAGGACGAAATCGTGTCGGTTGAGGTGAATCGCGACGATGGTACCGTTGAAACCGTCACAACAGATGAAGGCCCGCGTCCAGATTCAACCCTGGAAGTACTAGCCGGACTCAAAACAGTGTTCGATGAAAATGGCGTCATCACAGCCGGCAACGCTAGCCAAATGAGTGATGGTGCATCCGCCGTATTGCTGATGTCCAAAGAGCGAGCGGAAGACCTTGGCGTTCGTCCCCTAGCACGGATAGTCGCACGTTCCGTTGTCGGTTCAGATCCGACGCTTATGCTGACAGGTCCAATTGAAGCGACACGAAAAGTACTTATGAAAGCAGGTCTCACAATCGAAGATATAGATGTCTATGAAGTGAACGAAGCATTCGCACCTGTGCCACTTGCCTGGTTGAAAGAGGTCGGGGCGGATCCTGAAAAGTTGAATCCGAACGGTGGAGCGATTGCGCTAGGACATCCACTTGGGGCATCGGGTACGAAATTGCTTGTTTCGTTAATGAATGAGTTGAGACGAACGGGCGGACGTTACGGATTGCTTGCGATTTGTGAAGGCATGGGCATGGCGAATGCGACGATAATCGAGAGAATCTAAAGCGGACACACGTATTCTTTTGAGGGCGTGTAAGGTCCGTAATGTTTATTCAGAACCATCTTGATGAGGAAGTTTTAAAGGGGATGAGTGTATGGAGTTGCGTGAAACGATTGCGATCGTTACGGGTGGTGCATCAGGTTTAGGAGAAGCGACGACGCGCCGGATTGTAGCCGCGGGCGGGAAAGTGATGATTTTTGATCAGAATGAAGAACGTGGAAGTGCGTTAGTCCATGAGTTGGGGGCACATCAGGTTTCATTCCTGAAGACGGACGTGGCGAGTGCCGAAGAAGTAGAACGTCATGTTGCTGAAACGGTTTCGATTTTCGGTACGGTGAATGCACTCGTCAACTGTGCAGGCATTGCCACACCAGGGAAAGTCGTCTCAAAAGGCGGGCCAATGGCGCTTGAACGGTTTACACAGCTAATACAAGTGAACTTGATTGGTACGTTCAATGTCATTCGGGTGGCGGCAGCGGCGATGATGGACAACGAGCCGAATGAGGAAGGTGAACGGGGAGTAATCGTCAATACCGCTTCCGTCGCGGCATTCGAGGGGCAAATTGGACAAGCAGCATATAGTGCTTCCAAAGGCGGTGTCGTTGGAATGACGTTGCCGATTGCAAGGGAATTCGCGCCATACGGCATTCGCGTCATGACGATTGCGCCGGGATTAGTTGAAACACCGTTATTTGCGGGGCTGCCTGAGCCTGCTCAACAGGCGCTTGTCGATAGGACGCTATTTCCAAAACGTCTCGGTAAGCCGGAAGAATATGCAAAGCTCGTTGAAAGTATTGTGACCAATCCGCTACTCAACGGCGAAGTCATCAGGCTGGATGGGGCAATCCGCATGCAAGCGAAGTAGGAAAGGAGGAGTTGGATGGCACGATATCGATTTGAAACGGATGAACATGTCCTGTTCCGGGAAACGCTTCGGAAATTCCTCGTCAAAGAAGCTGTTCCACATTACGACAAATGGGAGAAGGATAAGCTCATTCCAATCAGTTTTTGGAAGAAGCTTGGTGAGATGGGGTTTCTTTGCCCACAAGTGGACGAAGCATACGGCGGACTTGGACTAGATTTCAGTTATGGAGTCATTATCGGTGAGGAGATGGAACGTGTCGGAGCAGGATTGACGGGAGTCGGGTTGCATAATGATATCGTCGTTCCTTATATCGAATCATTCGGAAACGAGGAGCAGAAAAAGCGGTGGCTACCCGGCTGTATCACTGCAGACATCATAACAGGCGTCGCAATGACAGAGCCTGGAACGGGTTCTGACCTCGCAAATATTCGAACGACAGCAAGTAAAGACGGCGATGTGTATATCGTCAACGGACAGAAAACATTCATTACAAATGGGGTGAATGGCAGTCTGTTTCTCGTTGTTGTAAAGACTGATCCAAATGCGAAGCCGAAACACCGCGGCATCAGTTTGTTAATGATTGAAGAAGGAACACCTGGTTTTACAAAAGGCCGGCAGCTCGACAAAGTAGGCATGCATTCGCAAGATACTGCAGAACTGTATTTTGAAGACTGCCGGGTACCTGCGGCTAATCTGATTGGCGAGGAAGGGAAAGGGTTCAGCTATCTAATGGAGAAGTTGCAACAGGAACGGCTTGTTGTAGCATTAGCGGCTCAGACTGCTTCAGAGGATATGCTCGAGATGACGCTTGAATATGTGAAATCGCGTGAGGCGTTCGGGAAGCCGGTTGGTTCATTCCAAAACACGCAGTTCAAACTTGCGGAGATCGCGACGAAAGTGGAGCTAGGGAAGACATTTTTGGAATCGCTCATTGAAGATCATCTAGCAGGTAAAGATGTCGTTTCTAAAGTGTCCATGGCGAAGTATTGGATTACAGATACGGCACGGGACATTTCCGCTGATTGTATGCAGTTGCATGGCGGTTACGGTTATATGGAAGAATACAAAATTGCACGCAGATACCGGGATATTCCGGTTGCGTCGATTTACGCAGGGACGAATGAAATCATGAAGATGATCATCGCGAAGAACATGGGGCTCGGCTGACGGCATATGTACCGCGGACAAGACATAATATGCAAAGGGAATGGTTGTACAAGTAAGGCAAAATAGAGTCGGAAAAGGGGAATGTTCGTTATGATGCAAACACCGTTACTATTGTCTTCTTTCATTAAAAGAGCAGAGTTGTTTTTCCCGGACAAGCTAATCATTTCACGTACTGGGGAAGATACGATCCATCGTATTACGTATCGTGAATTTGCGAAGCGGACGCGGAAATTGTCTGACGCACTGACGAAGCTTGGGATGAAACACGGTACGAAAGTCGGTACGTTCGGCTGGAATCATCATCGACATCTAGAAGCTTATTTTGGCGTGCCGAGTGCTGGTGCTGTCCTCCATATGGTGAATATCCGTTTGTCGCCTGAGCATATTGCTTATGTCATCAATCACGCGGAAGATGAAATTATGCTCGTTGATGATAATCTGTTCCCGCATTTTCAGAAGTTGGCACCTTTATTAAAGACGGTGAAGCACTATGTCATTATGGGTGATAGTCGAGATGTGCCGGAGACGACGCTTGAAAATGTCCATTCCTATGAAGCGTTACTAGACGCAGCCTCAGATGATTTTGCATATCCGGAAGATTTGGATGAAAATACGCCGGCGGGGATGTGCTACACGTCCGCAACGACAGGCAATCCGAAAGGTGTCGTTTATACGCATCGCGGAATTGTGCTGCATTGTTATGCATTAGGACTCGCAGATGCAATGGGAATTCGTGAAGCCGATGTCATGATGCCTGTCGTACCGATGTTCCACGTCAATGCATGGGGCTTGCCATTTGCCGCGGTGTTTTTCGGGACGACCCAAGTGCTACCAGGTCCAGGACTCAATCCTGCCTTATTGCTGGACTTGATTGAACAGGAAAAAGTGACGATTACAGCAGGTGTGCCGACCATTTGGCTCGCTGTCGTGAAAGTGCAAGAACAGCAAGCGCGGGATCTGTCCTCATTGCGCGCCATCGTCTGTGGCGGTTCTGCTTCACCAAAAGGATTGATTCGTGCATTCGAGGAAAAACTGGGCGTGCCATTTATTGTCGGCTACGGAATGACCGAAACTTCACCACTCGTCAGCTTGTCGGTTTACAAATCGGGGATGGAAGAGTTGTCGATGGATGAGCGGATCGATATCCGTGCACTGCAAGGATTGATTGTGCCGGGGCTTGAAGTCCGTATTATGAACGAAAATGGCGAAGTGCCATGGGACGGCAAAACAATGGGCGAGTTGACTGTACGTGGTCCGTGGATTGCGAGCGAATACTATAAAGATGAGCGGACAGCGGAAGCGTTCAAAGATGGCTGGCTCTACACAGGCGATATCGCCGTCATGACCGAATTCGGCTACTTGAAACTGATGGACCGAACGAAAGATTTAATCAAGAGCGGCGGCGAATGGATCTCGTCCGTCGACTTAGAGAATGCATTGATGTCACATGAAGACGTTTTCGAAGCAGCCGTCATCGCTGTGCCGCATGAAAAGTGGCAAGAACGACCGCTTGCGTGTGTTGTGTTAAATGAAGGAAGAACCGCCGATGACGCAATGAAACACCAGTTGCTCAGCTACTTGGAAGGGCAATTTGCAAAATGGTGGGTGCCGGAAGATGTTGTATTCCTCGATGAAATTCCAAAAACATCGGTTGGAAAGTTTTTGAAGAGAGCGTTGCGTGAACAGTTAAAAGGACATGAATTGAACGTGTAATAGGTAGGCCACCCGTGATGTTAGTGTACGGGTGGTTTTTTGGTATGTTTAATTTGCATGTAATCACCGATTTCTCTATGTGCTCATGCCCGTGGAAAACGTGTGTTAGCGGTCAAATAGCGGCGTTGTATATGCCCGTGCTAGCGGAAAACGTTCGCCCGCGGTCAAATAGGAGCGCTGTATATGCCCGTTCGAGCGGAAACCGGTCGCCCGCGGTCAATTAGGAGCGCTGTATATGCCCGTTCGAGCGGGAAACGGTCGCCCGCGGTCAAATAGCGGCGCTGTATATGCCCGTTCGAGCGGAAACCGTTCGCCCACGGTCAAATAGGAGCGCTGTAAATGCCCGTTCGAGCGGAAATCGATCGCCCGCGGTCAATTAGGAACGCTGTATATGCCCGTTCGAGCGGAAAACGTTCGCCCACGGTCAAATAGGAGCGCTGTAAATGCCCGTTCGAGCGGAAAACGTTCGCCCGCGGTCAAATAGCGGCGCTGTATATGCCCGTTGAAGCGGAAACCGTTCGCCCGCGGTCAAATAGGAGCGCTGTAAATGCCCGTTCGAGCGAAAAACGTTCGCCCGCGGTCAAATAAGAACGCTGTATATGCCCGTTCGAGCGAAAAACGGTCGCCCACGGTCAAATAGGAGCGCTGTAAATGCCCGTTCGAGCGGAAATCGATCGCCCGCGGTCAAATAGGAACGCTGTAAATGCCCGTTCGAGCGGGAAACTAATGCCTCGCTAGTTTAATTCCTTGAAAATGAATAATTTTCGGCAGAAAAACGCGAGTCGGTGGTAAACGGTCGAGAGTCGGTGGTAAAGTCGCCCGAGTCGGTGGTAAAGTACAGAAAGTCGGTGGTAAAGTACAGAAAGTCGGTGGTAAACGCCTCCGAGTCGGTGGTAACCACATTCGCCTGCTGCCAATCGACGCCAAACACAAAAAAAATCGCATGCCCACTAGCTTTATTTTCAAAACAAGAGGGAATAGCGTATATACATACCTTAAATGGAGAGCGTAGAAGTAGCCGTTAAACTATTGAGGAGGTTTACGCCATGGCGACACGCATAACTACATCACAGAAGACGTCTTGTTCACTTACTGTGTATAATGACGGGTTCGCTTTAGTGAAAGATACCCGAACTATTCCACAGATTCAGTCGGGGGAACGGATTCAATTTCTTGGGGTAGCAAGGAGGTTGGAGGCGAATTCCGTGATTATCGAGGGGATGAATGTAGCGGAGTTTGTGTTTGAATATGATCTGATGGATGAATTGCGGTTGTATGAAAAATACTTGGGCAAGCAGCTTGTCATGTATGATGCGTATACGAAAGTGAGTAAGCCGTACACGCTTTTACGTGCGAGTGGTCCGATTGTGCTGCAGGACACGGAGACGAATGAAATCGTCATGAATCCGAAAGGGGAGTTACGGTTTCCCGAAACTGACGAAGGGTTCCATGCGGAGCCTACGCTTGTCTGGCAGGTGGCGGAGCAGTTGAAAGAGCAAGTTTGCGTTTCGTATTTGACGGGCGGTGTTTCGTGGGAAGCGGATTACGTCATATCGATGCATGGTGATCGTTTCGATATGTCTGGTTGGCTTGCGATGAGCAACTATTCAGGCGTGTCTTTTCAAGACGCAAAATTGCGTTTGATATCCGGCAAGTTAAGCAAGGCGGGCAATGAAAATGATGAAAAGAGCAAAGAGTTGTCGCAAGGCGAGTCGAAAGAAACCGATGCGTTTTCAGATTTCCATACGTACACATTCCCGCGTTCGATTGACTTAGAAGACAAGCAGACGAAACAGCTGCGTTTATTGTCAGCTATGAATTCAAAAGCAAGAATGATTTACGAAATTAATGAACAGACAGCCAATCCGGACATTTACATCGAATTCGATAATACGGCCGAAAATGGACTTGGCATTCCATTGCCTGCGGGCGTATTTAAAATGTATAGGACGAATCCGAATGACGAAAGTGCAGAGTTTATCGGCGAATATCGCATCAAACATACCGAAGCAGGCGAGAAGGTCCGGTTAAAGTCGGGTGAAGCTTGTGATATTAAAGTGACAACCAAAAAGTCGGGTAAGTATAAGGAAGGCGGTTATGAGTACACCGAATATGAGTATGCCATTTGCAACACGAAAGGCGTGCCTGTTGAAGCCGTCATTCGCCAGAAAGTACCCGGCCACTTATGGACAGTCGATGAATCATCGCATGAATGGGAAAAGAAGCGAGACAAAATCCTTCTGCCGATTCATGTGCCTGTCGATCAGGAAGAAACAGTGAAATTCACAATCCGTCATGATCGCTCTGCGAGAAGGACGATTGGGTTTTGAATGAATGCTGCAAGATTACAACTGTGAAATTCACAAAAAAGAATCTCGTCGAAAGGCTATTTGCCTTATGACGAGATTTTTTAATTTACTGTCCCTCATTAGTCATGTGATCGATTAATGAATTCAATAATGAAAGCACTTCGGCTGAAGCTTGTTCAATGTGCTGTAAATCTAATTCGGCTTCGCTGATAAAGCCGTTCTGATAATGTTCGGCCGCTTTCTTGGCGTAAACATGTACTGTTTCATGATGCTTATCAAGTTGTTTGAACTCCGGTAATTGGCCAAATCGTTCCGTTGTCCGTTGGTCGAAATACCATTTTCCGAGGCGGCATTCCGTGTGGGCAGCGACATCTCCCGGATAGACCTCTTCAAGTCCAAGGAACATATTATAAATTTTCCATTTCCAAAGGATATGATCCGCTTTGGATAATTGGAGAAGGGCGATGGAAGACAGTTCCGTATTGCTGTCTTTTACGACGCTCAATCTAAAGCGGTCGATTTCACGGCTCAATTCATAAATGGAGGAAGACGTACTTTCTCCCAAAGATCTGATGTCATTCTGCAAATCGGTAATGCCGACCATCCGGTTTGCCACTTCATCGATGGCTGAAGCTTGCTGTTTCGAAATGGCAGCGGTATTTCCTACGTCCATATTGATGTCTTCCATTTCCTTTACAATGGAATTGATCAGTGGCAAGGATGTTTGAGCTTCAGACGTCGCTTTTGAAAGGATAACAGTCGTTTCTTCAATGGATATTGACACGTCGTTTGAATAACTCTTTAAATAATGGACGTTGTCCGAAATATCGCTGAGTGCGGAAACGGTGTTTTCGGCTAATTTTCGTACCTCCTGCGCGACGACCGAAAACCCTTTGCCGTGCTCGCCTGCCCTGGCGGCTTCGATGGAGGCATTCAATGCCAGAAGATTCGTTTGTGCTGCGATATCGTTAATGAGACCGGCAACATTTTCAATCGCATCAACGCGTTGTTGCAAGGAAGAAAATGTTTGGACGATAGTCTTGAACCGATCCTCTGTTTTAAAAATCTCTTCAAGCGCTTTTTCGATTGTCTGTTTGCTATGTATGGCATAGTTTACAGAATCCGTCGTTCTCTCTGCTATGCGGGAAGACGATAGGGAAACTTCAGTGATCGAAGCAGTGATTTCCTCTGTAGCTGCAGAAGTTGTATGGATTTCCTCAGATTGTTTATCCAAACTGTAGATCAGGTCTTTCATGTACATGATTTTAGCGTTCGAATCAATTAGAGAAGAGATTTCCGTAATAACTTGGTCCATCGTTTTTTCACTCATCACTTCTGTCAGCAACTGCTGTTCAAGATTTCCTGCGGACTGGAGCGATTGGATCAAATTAAAAGACTTTGATAGTTTAAAGCTTCTTTGTTTCATCAGTTGTGTTGTTACGTAGAAGAAGAATTTATTGAAGAATGCAACGGTTTTACCCGCTTCAAACCGTTCTGAACGAAGCAACGCATAGAACGCCATCGACTGATTGAAATAATGCTCATCTCGATTTTGATTGAAAAAAGAATGTATGTATTGATCGATGGTAGTTCGCTGAATAGGTTGTCCACCAACAGGAGTGATATCCAACAAGTTGTGGTAGAAAGTATCTTCGATGGTTGGATTAAGTGGTTGAAGCAGTTGATGAATTTTTCTTAAGTCGTTTATGTCATTTTGACGGATATTGTGATAAGCCAATGTTTCGTTCATACGGCCTTCTATTACAATATCTGTGTCGCTTTCAAAATGGTCTGTAGCTGTTCTTGTTTTTAAATGTATCATACATAAGCCTCCAATAGATCTAGTTGAAATAAGTATAACGTTCTGGATTACAGAAAAGAAGGTATTAAGTCAAATGTCATTTGTATAATCTATGTTGTATGTCATTAGACATAATCATTGACGTTATCAACATGTGGACAACTTCAATTCATTTTTCAGAAGATATAAACAGTTTACCGGTATTATCCACGCTTTGCGGTGCATAACTATGCAAATCGAATGTTATGCACCGCAAAATCCATTCATACTCTATACTATTCACACGTACACTCTTCATAACTATAGAAACTAGAAAGCAGATTGCATCGTCCTGTTTTTGAAGCTTACAATAAAGGAGCGTTCAGTGGATAATTGGATTATGGAGTTCATCGGAGAACATGGTTATTTTGGTGTCTGTTTGCTGTTGCTTGTGGAAAACGTGTTCCCGCCGATTCCTTCTGAAGTCATATTGACGTTCAGTGGTTTTGTCACAACATTTTCGCTGATGACAAGGACAGGTGTCATCATTGCCGCAACGGTAGGCTCGGTTGTTGGCGCGATGATTCTATATAGTGTCGGGTTGGCGGTCGATGTTGAGAAGCTCGAGCGGTTGATTGAAAAACGTGGTCGTTGGTTGCGAGTGACGAAGAAGGATCTTCGCAGGGCAGAGCGATGGTTCGAAAAGTACGGGCCATGGACTGTATTCTTTTGTCGCTTGGTACCGCTCCTTCGTAGTTTGATTTCTGTTCCAGCGGGCATGGCACATATGAATTTCTTGTTGTTTCTTGTGCTCACAACACTTGGTAGCTTCATTTGGAATGCAATTCTTGTTACAATAGGGTTTGCAGTCGGTGAAAATTGGGAATCGATTATCTGGTATATGGATATCTATTCCACATTCGTTTATATTTTATTAGCAAGTAGTTGTGTCGCGGTTTTTATAGGTTATTACCGCTTCCATAGAAAGAGGGCATAGGGAAATATGGAATTATTTGATTTGTTGAAGGCATTAATACTTGGTTTTGTAGAAGGGATGACGGAATTCGCTCCAGTCTCGTCAACAGGCCATCTCATTATCGTCGATGATATGTGGTTGAAAACAGAAGAGTTTCTAGGGAAGTATCCTGCAATCACTTTTAAAATCGTCATTCAGCTCGGTTCGATTCTAGCAGTTGTTTTCGTCTTCTGGAAACGTTTATTTAGTTTGGTCGGTCTATATAATATTGATGGTAAGAAAATGAACAATCGTTTTAATTTGTTGCATGTCATCGTTGGAATGTTGCCTGCCGTAATTCTTGGATTTGCGTTCAAAGACCTCATCGATGACTACCTATTTGGGATAGAAACTGTTATCGTTGCACTTGTAGCAGGTGCAATCTTAATGATTATTGCAGACAAATTCGGACCAAAAAGACCGAAAGTGCAGTCACTTGATCAGATTTCCTATCGACAGGCATTTACTGTAGGACTCGTCCAATGTCTATCACTATGGCCTGGATTTTCACGTTCCGGTGCAACGATTTCAGGTGGTGTGCTATTCGGCATGAACCACCGTACAGCGGCGGACTTCACTTTCATCATGGCCGTACCAATTATGATGGGTGCAAGCCTTGTATCGGTTATGAAGAACTGGGAATACATGTCGATGGATCATATTTGGTTTTATGTCGTCGGCTTCTTGAGCGCATTCGTGTTCTCGCTCATTTCCATCCGTTTCTTCCTAAAACTGATTTCGAAAGTGAAATTAATGCCTTTTGCCATCTATCGAATTATTTTGGCGGTCATTTTAGCCGCAATTGTATTTTTATAATAAAACCTACGACTCTTTCTAATGAAGGGTCGTTTTTTTATTGCAAAGATCGTATGTGATGCACATCTCATTCAAATTATTCTCTCTGCAGCATTACTCAGTTACAATGAAAAAAACTGGCGCGTGATTAACTTGAAAGAAAAGCATTTATTAATGAAGAAGAGGATCGAAATGCACGTACGCATTTAAAAGGGAACTAGTAGTAACGCGGTTCACCTTTAAAGTGAAATAACGTCACATTTAATTTGGATAACTACGGACAGCTGCCATACTGTCCGCTTTTATTTTTGAATCTACACTTCATAAACCTTCCCGACAACCGCCAATTCGGCAGGACTGGTATAGACGTTCGTTGCAGCATCTAAAATCATTTTCAAATCACCATGCAACGGCAGATGAGTCAACAGCAATTGCTTCGCACCAGCTAATTTCGCCAGTTTCCCCGCTTCACTGCCTGTCATGTGGCCAGGGGCTTTGCCAAGATGCTCTTCGTACAAATTCGCTTTGCTAATCAATAAATCTGTATCCTTTGCAAACAAGACAAGTTCATCCCGCCATTCGGTGTCGGCCGTCAATGTGACAGAACGGCCATTTACAGTGAATCGCATCGCTAAGCAATAAGCTGGATGAATCGTTTCGCAAAATGTTACTTGAAAAGGTCCGATTTGGATAATATCTTTTTCCTGAATTGCCATGCCGACTGTCTGCTCTTTGTAGGAGAGCTTTTCAAAATTCTCTTTGTCCACGGTATGGGCGTAAATCGGCAAAGATGGCTGCGGTTTACCAAGATAGTAATTGATGAGCCTGCTATACTGCAAACTTCCGATATCCGCAATATGATCTGCATGATAATGGCTTATTACGACCGCATCAAGCTGTTCAAGTTGAATATAATTTTGCAACGAGGAAAGCACTCCGCTTCCACAATCCACTAGACAATGGAATCCGTCATGTTCAAGCAAAAAAGAAGAAGTTGCTCCATTCGCTTTAGGATACCCTCCCCATATACCGATCGGAATCACTTTCATACGAACAGCACCTCCAGAACTAATTAATTGAATGTATACCTGTGGGGGTATATAATAAAATCAATACAATGAAAAAGGAGACATCATAATGACAACAGCTACAGTATACACTACAACAACTTGCCCATACTGCACAATGATGAAAGACTACCTCGACGAACAGAAAATTGCATACCGTGAAGTGAATGTACAGGAAGATAGACAGGCAGCTCAGGAGCTTGTCGACAGAACTGGACAGATGGGCGTTCCCCAAACAGAATTGAATGGGAATTGGATATTCGGATTTGACCCAGCAGCAGTACAAGCAGCATTATCTGAGGATAACTAACATGAAAAAACCTTCTCTTTTTAGCAAATCATGCTCGATCGGGACACCCGAATCGATGGAAGAGGAAATGAACAAACGCCTCTTCCCGAAGATATGCATGGGTCATGTGGGGTTGTTTTTGACAGGTGTATTTTTGGTGATTATGGAGTGGATGAATTAAGGGATCCTTCATTGACGATTTGTTTACGTCAATGGAGGATTTTTTATTATGGAAAAATGATGAATCGATGGTGAAGCATAAGCTCAAGGGTTGTCAAATGCTTTTCTAATACTTTCCAACTCAATAGTTTCAGCGAGTACTAGAAAACACAAAAAACGCTGAAATCCACTAGGGATTCGGCGTTTCTTTTGTAAATATATGGTCGAGCGGTGATGGAAAGTGATTAAGCCGTGATAAATGCCATCTAAGCGGTGATAAAACCGGCTCGAGCGGTGATAGACAGCCCATAAGCAGTGATAGATCCACATCAAGCGGTGATAGCCCAATTTAACGTATGAATCTGGTCGGATAAACTACCATTATCGAATCCTATAAACCCGATTTCAATTCATTGATTAATTCCCCGAAAATCTTTTCATTCTCTGATATCATCCGATCGATTTGCTCGCCCATAGACTTTTGACTGGAATTCGGTTGACTTCGGGCATTCAGCCTAGTCATCTGAAGCTCTTTGTTCATAAGAATATATAGAAGCAGCAAATTGATTGTTTTAGCGTCTAGATAGACAAAACTTTTTAATGCATTCTCATCCAAGTCAATTTCGCTCATCGGAAAGTTTTTGGTCAGCTCCTCGATAATCTTATGGAATGCTTCCTGTGTAAAATGACTAGTCAATTCAAGGTCTCTCCTTTATTCGCATTGATCCGTTAATGTCGATGGAGTTGAGTGCAGGTATACCATTGGGAAACTGATTGCTGAAAAATAGAGCTGTCATGCTACCTGCATAAGTTTTAGAAGGTGACCATGTCAGCTGAAAATTAGTAAAAGACAATGTTTCACCAGGCCCTATCACTTCGTTTACAATGGGTTGCAAGTCAAACAAGAATTTGTCTGATGACTCATTGACACGTTGCCAGCCATTCGCCAACTTAGAGGAGAGAGTTGCTGCATTGCTTACAAACTTTCCGTGAAATGAAAAAGGTGCACCTTCGGATAGTGTAAACCGGATATGCGGGGTGGTAAGCGGAACCGTGCCGGTATTAAAGATATGATAAGAGCCGAGGCAAAAGCTTTCTTGCGAGACATCATGTGACAGCTGTAATGCATATGTAAAATAACTGATACAGTCCGAACGATGTAACCTGGTGGATAGCGTTTTCCGCAGTTCAAGCAAGTGACCTTTCGTGGATTCGTGAAATCTATGTAGCTTATGGGTAATATCTTCAGTAGATGTGTGGATGTGCACAACCTCCTCAAAAAGTATAAAGAGAGAAAGCCGAAGCCTCTCTCTCCATGCTATGTTCTGACAAGTACAGTTAGTACGGTTTTCAGTCAGGGAAAACGGCATTGCAACTCGCTGGTCGTGTAGGGAGTGAACAAGAGGCAATTTCCAATTCAGCGCGCGGGTGGCAGTATTCCGCTAAAAATTCAACTGTCACCGGATACGTAGATTGGATGCTTTGACAAGTAGAAATTGTAACGACAAGATTGGAAAAATTAATTTCATCTCTGTCATTAGGTCCTCCTTGATAAATTCTTCCTGTCGAGCTGACGAAACACTTCAAATCTGTGTAAGTCACTGTGACTGTTGTCTCCTCTGGTGCGCAAAGGACGACTTGCTCCGAACGTGAGAGATAGATTGGATGGCTGCGGTGTACTGTGCAGTCTGGTAATGTCAGAACAATGACGAGCTTGAATCTTTTACGAATTGTCAGTTCCTGCAAAAGAACTGTTCTTCCGTCAATCATGAATTCACGGTTCTGTCGGTCTAAAATGACAACCGGATCATACGATGCGTCTACAGGTGTCACTTCACATGTGACAATCGCATCTTCTAAGCTTTGATCGCTGAGATGGGTAGTGATGCATGGAAACTTGATGGGATTTCGCGGCGTGTATTCAAAACTGTTTTCCTTCATCACCCAGTCATATACTTTGTCGACGTTAATGCAGATCATTTCCTGATCGGGTCTTGGACGTTTTTCTTGCATGAGTATAGTCACCTCCGTAATTTATTTGGCCTTGCATTCGTATCATATGTCGTAGAAAAGCCGCTATGTAGGCAAAGAAAAGGCTCGACTGCAACTCTTTCACGTTAAGTTTAGTGAGATGAGCAAGCTGTCCAGTAAAAGATGAATGAAGAGCTGTCAGATGGAGGAGGCGATGAAATTGGCAGAATCAGATAGAAGAGATCTCGAAATCATGAAATTGAAACAACAGCTTGGACGATACCGAAGAGCGTTTGCTTCCATGAAAAAAGCAGCTCCTGTTTCGGAAGGCGATTATGAAAAGAGAATAGCTGAAATCGAAAAGAGTATTATGCAGTTAAATGAAGGTATGCAGGAAATCGCAAAGTTGCTTTCGGCAGGTCTTGATCAGCTGTCGGAAAGGGACGGTACGAAAGAGCCACCCATTCAACAGAGTGAAAGAGGGAAAGCTGAGAAAACGCTCGACCATAGTGTCTTGCCTTCTAGAAATGTGTCTTCAACGAAACAACCACACGCCCCTTCATTCAACCAATTGCGTGGTCTAGCAGCGCAATCCCCTTATCGGCAGGAAATGCCCGGTAACAGAACTACTCCTTCAGGAAACCCCAAATCGATAAAGGCGGCGACTCCGTTGCAAAATGTAACGAAGGAAATCGACTTGCCAGTAGAAAAGGGAGTAGTAAAATCTGCAGAAGCTATCGAAAAAAGCTCGATATCTTCATTCTGGCGAGCTCTAAAATGGAAATGAAAGTAGCTTCCTAGACGATAAACCGATAAATATCTGCCCGTCCTTCCTTGCGAATCTTGAATAAGATAGCGAAGAGGGGAGGTGTTTAGTATGAGCTTTGAAAGAACGGGTTCCAGAGGATGCAGACATTGTGGGCATGTGCAATCCGACAGGCATTGTCCATTCCGCAGACGTTGTACAAACTTTGGCCCATTTGTCGCTAGAGATATCCATTGCGGAAACTCAATGATGATGTTGCAACCAGTGAGCGGAAGGACCGCTCATGAAACTTCTAATTGACCAATAATTAACCTTATCAAATTTCATCAAATACTCACTGAGATGAAAGACGAGTCCCCCTCAATACTGTAGATGCCTGCTTGCCCCCGCAAGTGGGCATTTTAAGTGACGTGAAAGCTTGTGAAAACCCATAATATGGGCAAGTGGTGATAGATTCGTTATGAGCGGTGATAGAAGGCCTATCAGCGGTGATAAAATACATTTAAGCGGTGATAGCCGATGGATCAGCGGTGATAGACTTTTTCAGGTCGATGAATCTTGGCGAGTCGGTGATAAAGTGTCAAGAAGCGGTGATAACAGGCCGAGAGTCGGTGATAAACTCACCCAAGTCGGTGATAACCTCGCCTAAGTCGGTGATAACACAGCAAGAGTCGGTGATAAACCGTTTTCAAAAGAGTGTACTCCAGCTGTGCTTTACTTTCATCTAGTATATTCCTCCGCACTCTTCGTTAGTGTGAATGTATTCAACGTCAGAACGACCGTCACGATAATAATGATTGCGGAAAACAAGTTGACTGGGAAGTAAATCCCGCGTTGATATAAAAACCCATAGATAAGCGTTCCAATCGGCATAAGCACCATGGATAATGTGCCATTTATCGAAAAGACCCTTCCTTTATAGTCATCAGGAATCGTTTTTTGCATGAAAGACGACATAGGAATCGATATAAATTGAAAGACTAGCGCCATCGATAACCCAATAAAACCGAGATAAATCATCGAGAAAAAGGTAATCATTTCAACATAGACAGGCAACGTGAATCCAAGTAACAAAATCGCAACAATGATGAACGCATACTTAACAATCGCAAAGGGGTTCTGAATCTTCATTTTGGATAGCATCAAACTGCCTATGAGTGATCCAATGCCAAAAATTGCACTAACAACTCCAACTTGATAGGGCTCGAAATGGAGTTCTTTAATCATAATCGTGTCTGGCAGAATCCCGAAACTGGCGGCACCTACAGCGTTGATAATCATCGATAAGATTAATAGTTGCTTCAATGTATGGGAGTTAACGACATAGTGATAGCCAGCAATCAGTCTACTTCCAAAACTTGTAAACCAACTGTCCAATTTCACGGAAGGGGCATCTGCAAGCGTAACCTCGCTAAACTTTAAAAAGAAATTGGAGACTAAAGAAATCAGTTGCATGATGAGAAATAAGAAAATCATCGCTTCTAATGTTAAAAATCCATAGAGAACACCCGCAATTACGGGCCCTAACAAAAGAATTGTCGTTCGATATGTGGCGATTTTTCCAATCGTCTGTTGAATATGTTCTTTATCAAAGAGCTGTGTCAAACTGGCTTCGAAGGCATTTGAAATGACGGGTGTAATGACAGACCGAATCGCAGTAATGAAGAATAGGACATAAATATGGAAACCGAAAACACTTATATAGATAGCGAGAAATAATAACGTCACAGCAGAGAGTGCCTCAAACGTTATGACAATCTTCTTCCGGTTCATACTATCGACAAAAACCCCGGATATCGGCAATGAAAGGATAGCACCAATGCTCAAAATTGCAGTATTGATCGAAAAATAAACAGACGATCCCGTCTCCTGTAATATAAAGTACGAAATAGCAAAAGCGTATGCAGTACCGCCTAGAGACACGACGATCGTGCTTAGTATATAAATAAAATCGTTTTTTCTCATTCACAAAACCCCCTCGTTTTATTCAAAACCGTATTATTCCCCAGTAACCGCATCTTTCCCTGAAACTTTACGAATGCCGCGGATATCGCGATCGAACAACAAATAGAACGACAGCAGCAATATCCATATGCCCGCTCCGATGAACAATTGATTAACCGGAACGCCCCATTCAGCAATGACGCCTCCCGCAATGGCAAAGCCGGGCATGAGAAATGTAGCGATTGCTCCATTCAACGTATAAACCCGTCCCCGAAATTTATCTTCCACTAGCACAATGAGAAGTGCATTGTATAAAATGCCATACACCGTCATAAGAGTGTTCATGACAACGTAGAGGGCAATCCCGATAGACAACACTGTTGTGATACCCATAAATATGAAAGCGATAGAGCTAATGGACAGCGTGATAAACATGACAATGAAGGGTTTTGCAAAGGATGAAACCTTATCAGCAACCAATCCAATCAAGATTCCCGCAACAGCAGCAAATGCTCCGAATAAGCCGAATTGAAATGCATTCCCGCCATAATGATCGGATACCAACACAACAACCAATGCACCTGCAATCGTCGTTGCGTTCATTAAAGAGGCTAATAAAGTCAGTTTCAAAATGGGGCGATTGTTTCGTAAAACTGTCCATCCCTCTTTAAATTCAGAGACCATCGAACTCTTCTTTGCCGTCGCACTTTCCGTTTCTTCATCTTCTCGGGGCGCTGCGATATTAATGACGAAGATGAGAAGGATGCTGGCGATGATATACACCCCCGAATGAAATAGCATGACACCGACAAACCCCATGAGCGTGATCAAAACGCCGCTAATCCCTTGGCCAATCAGATAAGCCGTTTGGCTCGTAGAAGATATATAACCGCTAACTTTAACGATTCGACTGACACCGACAATACGTGGCAGCAGTTTGTTCTTTGCCGGTCCGATGAACGTCATGCAGATGTTATGAATAATAAGTACAACGTATATTGAAAACGCAACACCATCCAACCAAAAAAGATACGCCAAAGCCAATAACACGCCAACCACAACCATCACGGCATAACCGATCTGCATGGACGATTTCGGTTCTCTCCGGTCAACGAGCACACCGATAATCGGTGAAATGAAAACACTCGTCAATGCGCCGACTGCTGTGATGAGCGCAGAGGATAGTGGTGACTGTGTAATGTCGTACATATACCACATGATAGAAATCGTGAAAATACTATCTGCAAGCACTGTTAAAAATTGGTTTGTCACGATTAAAGACATATTCCGTTTAATCAAATCTCTCAACCTCTCAGTGTTTAATATATTAAACATAGCACGCGAAGAAATTAAATTCAATATATTAAACAAAATAGTTTTGTAAATTAAACAGTGGTATACTGAACGGAAGGAATACATCGAAAAGGGTGAATTGGATTGACACATGTCGGAGAAAACATTAAGCGCATACGGACAGCGAAGAAAATGACGATTACGGATGTGGCGAACGAACATGTATCAAGAGGCATGATTAGTTTGATTGAAAACGGCAAAACACAGCCGTCCATCGAAAGGCTCCAACATATTGCCCGTCAACTGAATGTGGATATAGCGGAATTGGTTGAAACGGTGCCGCGAGAAGACATGCAACGGATTTTGAAAGAGGCAATTGACCTTTTTGATGAAGTCGGAAATGAGTCAGTAGTGAAAGTGGCTGCGTTATTAAAGCCAATTTTGAATAAAGACCCTGCGGGGTATGAAGCCGCACGTATGAATGAATTGTACGGACGGGCTTTATACCATCTGTATATTGTGGACATCGAACAATACAATAATATTGAAGAGAATAATTGGGAGGTATTCACGAAAAAGGCGATTGGCATGTACAACGACTTACAGATGGAGTGGCGGGTTGTACGCTGTTATGGTTTCTTGGCAGATATCGAAGCAAATCGAGGAAATTACCAAGCTGCAATTGACATCATCGAGCAGGCAACTAGTCGTTTGACGGTCATGGACAGCTTAGAGACGAGATCGATTTATATCCAATTGCAATCGTTAAAAGCGTTTGCACTGGATTCACTAGGACAGCGTGAAATTGCGCATGAACAGTTGGATGAAATCATCGAGTTTGCGCGTGAAAACATCATATTGGGTCAGTACTATCACTTGCTTAACGCTAAAGCATGGCGTTATTATGATGATCAGAAACCAGAGAAAGCACGAAAGTATATTGAAGAATGTTATTTATTCACAAAGATCCTTAAAAATGAAAGTATGACACTTCAACATGAAATGAACCAGATCTTCATACAGGAATTCTTTGAAGGGGACTATGAAAAAGCCCTTGATATTGCAAAGGGTTTGGAAGGTAGGGCTGAAAATATAAGGGACTATCCACAAGAGACTATAAATGAATTCATTATGATGACAAATGATTTGGAAGCGAGAGTTTTAACGAGACTTGGACGATATGATGAAGCGCTTATCTTATTTGAAGAAAATCGTGTTGAGCTTAATGAAAGAAACTTAGGCCCGACGGACGTCGCAACAAGGGTCTTGTCCAAAAGCTATGAAGCCCTTTGCTATCTTCACATGGGAGATCAGGAAAAGGCTGAGGAACTTGCAAGGTATACAGTCGATAAGCTTCACAACTTGCCACATTCCTCTTTTTATCATTTTGCACGCGAGGTATTGACGAAGGTTGTGTCGAAGTAAATGAGCAGCAAATAGGGAGACGACATTGAAGCAGAATTATATTACCAGTGTCGTCCATTGCTGAATTTAAAAGTAATCTGAGATAGAAGGTTTTTGTGATGAATCAAAACGTAAGAGAACTTATAGAAAAGGGAACCATTCCAAAAAAAGACTATGACATCAGAACGTTAAATAGTGGCACAACGGATGGACAGGTATATGTCATCGGAAAATGAAATCCCACTTTACACGTTAAAATATGATCACCCGAATGGAATTGAAATTGTTGAACGTTTTTTCAACACGTATGCCGATATCGACCTATTCCCAAAAGTGCACTATGTCGATCCAGACAAGAATTTTTTTCTCTATGATTACATAGAAGGAAATACACATATTAACCGTGGACTGAAGTCTGAATGGATGAAGCGATTGGTTCAAGGTTTATTCAATCATTACGAAAAAGTGGATTTACATATACCTTGGGGTAGATTAGGGGGAGAACCCCGTCAACAATGGCTGGAATTCAATAAGAAGAGTTTAGAATATGCATTTGAGAACATCGGGAATTTATTGCCCTATGAAGATTATGTGAGCATGAAAGGTATTGTTGAGAGACTAGCAGTGCATGAATCCGATGAGGAGAAATATTATCTTCACGGCGATACAGGCGTTCACAATTTTGTCTTTCAACACAATAATCTCGTTGGGGTTATCGATCCGTCGCCAATGATTGGTCCTGTCCTGTATGACTTCACTTATGCATTTTGCTCATCCCCGGATGATTTATCGATGGAAACTTTGCTATCCTCGTTTTCCTTGCTAGAGAATGTACACATACCAACATCATGATTAATTGAGGAAATCGTCTTTCAGTTATACACACGGATTGGGATTTGTAAAAAGGTCCATCCGCATGATTTGGAGGAGTACTTGAACGCATGGGATTATTGGAAACGTAAAATGCAGGATGGAGAGGACGAAAATTGATAGTAGTTGTGAATTAAAATGAGGAAAATTTGGAGGGATTATGTTGACAGCAGAAAAAGTTTTAAAGGTTTGTGAAAAAGGACATACGTTTTACAAAAGCAGTGAATGTACAAGTTGTCCAACCTGTGATAAGGAAAATAAACCTGAAAGTGGCTTCCTTTCGAAACTTAGTTCACCCGCAAGAAATGCATTGATTCACGAGAAGATTGACACTTTGCAAAAACTATCAACGTACACTGAAAAAGAAATACTAAAACTTCATGGGATTGGACCAGCTTCCTTGCCTACTATGAGAAGTTCATTGGAAGAAGAAGGGTTATCGTTTAAAGACTATTGATATGCTTTATCAAACAAAAGGGAGAGTTAATATGGAAGTAGTCTATTTGGCAGGCGGATGTTTATGGGGAGTACAAGCTTTTATAAAAACATTACCTGGCGTGATGTTAACAGAGGCAGGAAGAGCGAATGGAACGAGTCATACACTTAGTGGTGAGTATGATGGGTATGCCGAATGTGTGAAAACAGGATTTGATCCTACAGTGGTAACGGTTCAGGAGTTAATGGGGTATTTATTTGAAATTATAGATCCATACAGTATGAATAAACAAGGACAGGATGTAGGCGAGAAGTATAGAACAGGAGTATATAGTGAAAATCCTGGGCACTTAAAAGTGGCGAAGGAATTTATTGGTGAGAGAGAGGATTATGACCGTATTGTTGTTGAAGTATTGCCGCTTACAAATTATGTGAGAAGTGCAGAAGAACATCAAGATCGGTTAGCTAGGTGTCCAAATGATTATTGTCACATTCCTGAAGAATTATTAACTAAATATAAGTAAGGGGCAAAACAACATACGAAAAGTTGAAGTAACACCCTACTCAGTAAAATGGAAGTCTGATTTTGAAAAAGAGGCGCAAAAATTGCAGATAATCTACGGCTCTGAATTATACGCTATTCACCACATCGGAAGCACATCAGTGCAAGGACTATCCGCAAAACCAATCATCGATATAATGCCTGTTGTGAAAGATGTATCATTAGTCGACGCGTACGACGAAGAGATGGCGGGCATTGGTTATGAAGCACTTGGGGAATTCGGGATTTCAGGTCGGCGGTATTTCCGCAAAGGCGGCAATGAGCGGACGCATCATATCCATCTATTTGAGGAAGGGTCTCCTCATATTGAAAGGCATTTGGCATTCCGAGATTTCTTACGGGAGCATCCGGATTACGCGACAGCATATGGCGAGTTGAAAGAAGGATTGGCGAAGGAATTCCCGAACGATATGGAAGCCTATATTGCGGGGAAAGCTGATTTTATAAAAGAAGTTGAGAAGATTGCGTTGGAATGGTACCGGAAGTTATGAAGATTTTCATTATGGGCATTGTCGCAAGCGGGAAGACGACGTACGCTAAAGAGCTATCAAAACAATGGGATATGCCTTTTGTCGAATTGGATTCTGTTGTTTATCATAATGTGGATGGTATGCGAATTAAACGTTCGCCAGATGAACAAATAAAGGTGATTCTCGAAATGGATGCTGCAGGAAGTTGGATTGCTGAAGGTGTGTATCGCCCTTCCTATCATCTTTTATTAGATATGGCGGATGTTGTCATTTGGCTGGATCCTCCGTTGTGGAAACGGAAAGTTCGAATTCTGAGCAGGCATATAAAGCAAGTGATGGGAATTGAAAAATGTGCGTATAAACCGGACATGGAAATGCTTTTGAATATGTATACATGGACAAAAGCCTTCGAAGGAAGACGTGGTGAATTGAATGAAATCCTTCAACCGCATCTACATAAGCTACTAATCGTTCGGAATAATCCAAAGAATAATAGACGCTTGCAGGAATTGGATGTTAGTAAACGAGGGCGGGACGATTTACAAAGGTGTACGGGTATTCCACTGAAGTTTCGTTAGCGCGGTCTTTGGGCTTCATTACCGGAGGCATCACGCCACTAAACGAAATAGGCGAACAAGTCTGGCCAAAAGTACAGGATGCAGCAACTTTCTTGTTAGTAGATGCAAGCTGTTCAGCGGAAGCTGTAGCGCGGAGATCTTCTCGGGAAGCGGTTTGGTTTGAAGGGAAGCTTGTGTATGAAAAAGCTCGGTTGAATGGGCTTGCGGTATGATATTCGTAAGCAATCGCTTGATGATGGATATTACGAAAGTTGTAATTGAGGTGGAATACAAAATGACGGTTAAAACGATAACAGCTGCAGAACTATTTGATAAGATGGGTGCCCAAAAGGAACTTGTCCTTGTGGATGTACGGGCGGAAGAAAAGTATAACGATTATCATATTGAACATCCAGGCGGAATCCATATTCCCAAAATAGACATCTTCAAGTTGGCCGAGGAGCCTGAACAAACGATCTCTTCATTACCTATGAATCAAGAATTAATTATTACATGCACAACCGGAAATTCTGCAACGAAGTGCGCGAATATCCTTTCCAGTCGTTCGTATGACGTTGCTGTATTAGAAGGTGGGATTACCGCATGGAAAGAATTTGTCAGCAAGAAGTCCATTACTGATCTATGGGCGGAGTTCAAGCAGCGTTATCCGAATGCGCCTGATAGTTACGAGGCGTGGGCATTTGGCGATTCAACAGAGATGGCGGATGAACTGGCCAAGTTGGTTTTAGAAGGGAAGAAAACAGCTACAGCTTCGAATTATACGCTCTATTCGTTGGAAAACGAACCGTTGCCGACAGCAGGGCTTCATAATGTTATTCTGGACGGGGATGGTAAAGCAATTGCCATCGTGGAAACGACGGATGTAACAGTAGTACCATTTGATGAAGTAACCGAAGAACAAGCCTATCTGGAAGGGGAAGGTGATCGTTCATTGACATACTGGCGTGATGTGCACGAGACATTCTTTGCGAAAGAGCTTGAAGGGATCGGTCAACGTTTTCATCAAAAAATGCCTGTTGTATGTGAAAAGTTTAAAGTGGTTTATAAAAAATAGATTGAACCAGTTCGAAATTTATCTTTGGAAATCAAAAAGAGACTGGGTCATAATCAAGTGAAAATTGAAAAAGTGCATGAAATCAAAGTCATAAACCTGATTTCATGCACTTTTCTTTTTGAACAATTAGCAAGTTTTAATGACTACCTCTGTCCCGGCCTTGTTCCTTTTGTTCCTTAATAATGTTTGTCCCTCTCTGCTGTCTCCCGATGATTCGGCGTCATTTTCTCTTGCTTCGGCGCTAAATTTCCAAGTTCTGCGAGTTCCATCGAAATCTCTTCTTTTACTTCATTGCGATTCCCTGGTGTTTTTGGGTTGGAATATAGATTGCTATGTGCACCTTGTTTCATCATAAAACCTCCAGTATTGTGATTGCATTGCAACCTTAATATGGCTTGGTTTGTTTTTTTGATGTATACGTATGGGTTGAACATTGAAAATCCTTCGGAAATTCGTGATGCATGCTAAAACGTGTATTTGTTATTCACTAATTTATCCGCAACGAATGTGAAGTCTTCTAAGAATAACGTATATAAATTTGGACGGCGGCGAATGGCTAGTGGATGATAGGCAACTGTTGTTTGATAGCCTTTTACTTCATGCCAACTACCGCGTAAACTTTTTACATCCACTTCGGTGTTTTCGAAAAAGGATTGTACAGCTACATTGCCTAAGCATAAAATTAGTGCGGGTTTTTGTAGTTTGAGTTGTTCATCCAGATGGCGATGCATGCAAATATCACGGGTTTGTTCTTTATCATACGCACGCACGGGTCTTCTTTTTAAAATATACGTTACATAGATTTGGTCTTTACTTAAACCTACTTCATGAACGGCCTGCTGCAATGTCTGCCGCGTACCACACACCATCGTATTTCCTTCACGATCTTCTCTGGCACCAGGATTATCTAGAATCACCATGATTGGCGCCTTCGGATTTCCTTCTCCCCAAATCATTCGTGTTCCTTGTTGATACAGTCCGCAATCTTGGCAATCTAATTCAATTGCCGGAGTTGTATCTTCCGGCCATATTTCTGGACAAAATGATGTCAAATTAATCGCCCTCCTATCATGTTAAGGTTTCCCCAATAGAAATCGTTCATACTGTGGTATTAAAGGAGAAAGACAGTGGCGTGGCGAAATGAGTCTGTATTGGTTTTGATAGGAGTCGTTTTACATGGAAGAATATTATGGAGAACTTTGTAGAAAAGTGTATGTACATACAATTGAGGATGGCTAGGGTGAAGGGAATGCATTTCAGGTTTTTGAGTGTTTAGTTTGAAAATTGTAAGCGGGGTGAGGACGTATGTTATGACAGGAAGTAGCGGTTCAGAAGATAAGTGAGAGTCTGAAAAGTGATCCGCTTGTGCAGGCGATCTTTTTGAAAGGATCGATGGGGAGAGGCGAGCATGATGCGCATTCGGACATCGATTTGTATTGTTTGGTGAACGAGGAAGATAAAGAGAAGTTTCTTTCCAACCGGATGAAGCATGTACATGCGTACCGAGACACTATTTTAATGGAAGATATTTTCATTGTCGCGCCGCAGATTATTGCCATCTATGACGATATGTTGCATATTGATTTATTCACAGTGACGAAGGAATCGTTTGTTGGTGGGGATCATTTTGACGTGTTGTATGATCCTGAAAATGTGATGGATGCGTTTTTGCATACGCAAGGGCTGACGATTTCTGGGGAGCAATATCGTGATGATGTGTTAGATGTGGCATGGTTTTTGTATCAATATGAACAGTCAGCTGCACGGGGAAATGACATTTGGTCGGTGCGGATGTTGACGAATGTTGTCAATCATCTCGGACGGGTTTTGTTATTCCGTTATACTCCGGAACGTGCAGCGCTTGGATTGAAGACACTTGAACGTTCATTGCCGGAATCAGTTGTGCTGGAACTCGAGGAGGTTATGGAATTCATTACTCCTCGGAAACATGCCCAGGCAGTGAAGCGGATCAGTGAATTGTTGGAACAAGAAGTTGAGTGGATGCAGGCGCAGTTTGCGGAAGATGAGCAGATTATGCGGTTTATGCGGTTGATGATTGGTGTCTGTGGAGAGTAATTGGTTTGTGGCAAAGCGCATCGTCAGCTTTGTCTTTTTTAATTGACTGAATGTTCTTTATGTAGTAATTTCAAGTGGAGAGGAAAGGAGTGAGCAGTGTTCATTTACAAAAAAAGAAGTGCGCCGTCAATGTTGGCGAGTTTGGATGCAGGTGTGCGACGTTTGTCGGATACCCATGAAATGATGCCGATTTTGTCGGTGAAGTATGCTGCTGTTCAAGCTGGCTTTGGTGGTGAACAGGAGTTGGACAAGGTTTTTGAAAGGTATTCATTTTCAATGAAGTATGGCGTTTTTCACGATATGTCTCTTATGTCGAGTACGTACTTTCAAGTGGATACGTTGTTGGTGACGCCATGGTTTGCGGTTTTATTCGAAGTGAAGAATATTTCAGGTGAGCTTATGGTGACGGCAAATCCACCGCAGCTGATCCGCAAGTCCGATTCTGGCAAAGTGAGCGGCTTTAAAAGTCCACTTGCGCAATTGGAAAGCAACTGCGAGTTGTTTCAGGATTGGTTGACTAGTAGGGGCATTTCACTTCCTGTGTACGGCGCGGTTGTGCTTGCCTATGCAAAACAGCGAATTGACGTGTTCGACACGGACGTCCCGATTTTATTTCCCCATGCAGTCCCCACTTTTATCCGCAAAATCCCTACAGGATCCCCGTTGTTGGATGAAAAGACCTTTTCCAGGTTGTTGGCTGATCTGAGTACTAGTCATCGGCCATACATTCCATCACCTATTAGCAGTATGTACAAAATTCCGAAGAATGATTTTCGCACGGGCGTGATATGTCCGGCATGTGGTCGGTTTGGGATGGAGAAGTATATGGGTGGATGGCGCTGTTTGGCTTGCGGGGGGGCAAGTCGAACCGCGCATGAACAAGCCATTCGCGATTGGTTTCATTTGTTTGGAGGCGAGATGTCGAATGGGGATTGCAGGGAGTTTCTGCATGTGAATCGGCAGCAAACTGCGCATCGGTTGTTGGTGTCGATGGAGTTGGAGACGAGCGGGACTTATAGAGATAGAGTCTATTGTATGCCAAATCGAGGAACATGACAAAAAGCGCACAGAATTGTGCGCTTTTTGTTGTGGAAATTGACGAGTCGGTGGTAAAACTGTCCGAGTCGGTGGTAAAGTGTCGAAAGTCGGTGGTAAAGTGCTGAAAGTCGGTGGTAACCGCCAGAGAGTCGGTGGTAAACTCCTCCGAGTCGGTGGTAACGCGATTCGCCTTGGATCCTCGCCCGGTAGAGTGGTAATAACCTTCAGCATGGCAATCGCACCATCCCAATACGTTCACCTACTACTCACTCCTCCTCAATCAATCCACTTTCCACTAAAAAGTCATGTGCGACTTGTTCGACCATCATGCCGTCGTTGTCGACTTTTCCGTTCATTTTCTGCATCGCTTCCTCGTCGATCATACCTGCGAGGGATTCGAGGACTTCTTCGATTTCAGGGTATTCCTTCAACGTTTCCTCGCGTACGAGCGGGAGGGCGTGGTAAGGAGGGAAGTACGATTTGTCGTCTTCTAGGACGCGCAAATCGAATTCCTGCAACTGGCCGTCTGTCGTGTACGAGTTAATGACGTCGACTTCATTCGCGTTGATGGATCGGTACATGATGCCGTGGTCCATCCCTTTGACGTCTTTGAATGTCAAATCGTATTCTTTTGAGAAGCCTGGCAAACCATCTGGACGGTCGATGAACTCGAAGACCGCACCGAGTATGAAATCATCGGAATGCTTCGCAAAGTCGCTAAATGTGACGATGCCAAGTTCTTCCGCTCGATCTTCCCATAAAGCTAATGTGTACGTGTTGTTGAAACCGAATGTGTCGAAGGCGATGATGCCGTCTTCACCGACGAGACGGCGGGTCAACTCAAGCGTCTCATCCGCATCTCCGGGTTCTTCATGGTAATAGTTGACGACAATCGTCCCGGTGTAATCTGGGATGACATCGATTTTATCGTTGATCATGGCGTTCCACACAACGTTGGAACCACCGAGATTTTCTTTATACAGTACTTGGATATCTGTTTTATCCTCAATCAGCTGTCCCATCACATGCGACAAGATGATGCTCTCGGTGTTGTTGCGGGAACCGAGAATTAGCGAGTCTTTTTCGATGAAAATACAACCGCTCAGCAAAACTGTAACCATTGCAGCCGATAGGATGGCGAGAATGTGTTTCCTCATTCGGCTTTCAGTCCTTTCGGTGTCGTCCAGCGTTCAACGCCGCCGAAGAACAATTCGAGAACGATGGCTAATAAAGCTGCCGGGATTGCACCTAGCAAGATTAAACCATCAATTCCACGAGTAATACCGAGGAAGATGAAGTCCCCTAAGCCACCAGCACCGATGAATGCAGCAAGTGTTGCGTTACCGACGTTAATGACTGCGGCTGTTCGAATTCCGGCCATGATGACTGGAATCGCAAGCGGCAATTCGACTTTGAATAAAATCTGGAAACTCGTCATGCCCATCCCTTTTGCCGCTTCGCGGGTTGCAGGGTCTACATCATTGATGCCGGTATACGTATTCCGAATAATCGGCAAGAGTGAATAGAGGAATAGCGCGGCGATCGCCGTTTTAACGCCAATTCCAAATATCGGAATCATGAAACCGAGTAATGCAAGACTTGGAATCGTTTGCATAACACCGGCTCCACCTAGCACTAATGTCGATAATTTAGGTACACGTGTAACGAGTATCCCAAGTGACACGCCGAGTACGATAGCAATGAGCATGGAGAAGAAAACAAGTTGGATATGCACGGATGTCGCTTCCAACACTTCTCCCCAGCGCATTTGTAGTTGTTGTGATAGTTGTTGCCAAATTGATAAATTATTCATGAGTATCCTCCGTTTCTGTCCACTGGCTCGACATGGCGGATAGTAATGAACCTCGAGTGACAAGCCCGACGACTTTCATCTTGTCATTGACGATTGGAATCATACCGAATGGTGATTCATCCATCATAATAATTGCGTCCTTTGCTGAAGTTGTATCTAATAAGAAATGCTCTACAGGTGTCATAACTTCTTCGATTGTCTGAATCGAATTGAGCTTCTTGATGACATCGTAAGCGGATACAATACCGAGCAGATGCTTTTCTTCATTCACAATGATCAGGTCTGTAATTTTTCGCTGCCGGATTAGAGTAATTGCTTTTTCAGGAGAACTTTGAGGAAGCGTCGTGATGACTGATTCCGACATAATATCGATGACAGGCATCAATTCTGGGTTTTGGATGATGCGGTGTTTTCCGATGAACTCTTCAACAAAACCGTGGGCAGGTTCATGAAGTAACTTTTCTGGAGTGTCCAATTGAAGAAGCTTGCCGTCTTTCATAATGGCGATGCGATCGCCCATTTTCAATGCTTCATCCATGTCATGTGTAACGAAAATAATCGTCTTATTCAGTTTTTTGTGTAATGAGATGAGCTCTCCCTGCAACTGTTCGCGAGTTAGCGGGTCAAGTGCGCTGAATGGTTCATCCATTAGAATGACTTCCGGATCGGATGCCAGTGCGCGGGCAATTCCGACTCGCTGCTGCTGTCCACCAGACAATTCCTTTGGATAGCGGCCTGCGAATATCGTAGGATCCAGTCCGACCAATTCCATAAGTTCCATAACACGCGCCTTCGTCTTTTCAGCGCTCCAGCCATTCAGTTGAGGGACGATCGAGATATTCTTTTCAATCGTATAATGCGGGAATAAACCAATCTGCTGGATAACATAGCCGATGCTTCTGCGAAGTTCAGATGCGACGTAAGAGTCTGTATCCTTCCCATTAATCGAAATGGTTCCGCTGGAATGGGGTACCATCCGATTGATCATTTTCATCGTTGTAGACTTACCCGAACCACTAGGGCCGATGAGAACAAGCAGTTCGCCTTTCGGAATCTCAAAGCTGATAGAATCAACTGCTTTGAATCCGTCATCATACACTTTACTGACGTTTTGAAATTTTAACATACGTACCTCCTATGTTTTTTACTAAATAGCTAGAAGCTAAATAGTATATGAATAAATCAAATGTAGCTAAAAAAAGAAGACATATTTGTTGGCTGATTAGTCAGCAACCATGTCTTGTAAATTAGTGTAACATAGATTCCATTGAATTAAAATTACATAAATTGTAAATAGGCGCATTTAACAGGCGGACAACAGCCATAAAATTGGAAGAAGAAAACCCCTATAAAACGCTTGCTCTCAGTAGTTGACGAACAGTTCGGAGTTCGGAATAAACGGATGCTAAAATAATCGATAAATTTATTTTATTTTATGTGAAATTAAAGATTTTGGATGTAGAATGGGGATTTATCTCATTGGGAAGAAATCGATATTTTGTTGAAAATGTTCTTGAGTCGACTAGAAAAATGAGAATGTCTATAAAACTTTTCATTGATTTATTTTGATGGGAATATGGATGTAATTGGGTTAGTGGTGATAGAGCGACGGTGAGCGGTGATTAAGAGCTTTCAAGCGGTGATAGAGTGTGCGGAAGCGGTGATAGACTTTGAAGAAGCGGTGATAACAGGATCCGGGTATCACTTTGGCGCAGACCGATTTTACTATTCCAGTTGCCAGGTGGCGAAATTGACGAGTCGGTGGTAATTCGCTTCAAGTCGGTGGTAAAGTCGTGCGAGTCGGTGGTAAGTCGCTTCAAGTCGGTGGTAAAGTCGTGCGAGTCGGTGGTAAATCGCTTCAAGTCGGTGGTAAAGTCCCCCGAGACGGTGGTAACCCCCCTCCTCTTCTATAAATGCCATTATTCCACCTTCACAGTCGAAACTTGCATGGATTTACACGTATAATGCTATTTAGAAGGGATGTGCATCGGATGGACATGACGATTTTTATTGTGGAGGATGACGAGGCGATTTTTGACTCATTGCGGGAGCGGCTTGGGCAATGGTCGTTTCAAGTGGAGGGGCCGGATGATTTCCAGGATGTGATGGGTGGATTCGTGGCGGCGAAACCGCAACTTGTGATTATGGATATTCAGCTGCCGGCGTATGATGGCTTTCATTGGTGCCGGGAAATACGCGCGGTGTCGAAAGTGCCGATTATCTTTTTATCGTCTCGTGATCATCCGATGGATATGGTAATGGCGATGAATATGGGGGCGGATGATTATATTCAAAAGCCGTTCCATACGGATGTGTTGCTTGCGAAAATTCAGGCGACACTCCGTCGTACATATGCATATGCAGAGGAATCTGTCGATGTGCTCGAGTGGAATGGGGCTGTCATTGATATGAAGCGCGGCGTAATACGGAAAGACGGCATCGATATCGACATGACGAAAAATGAGTTTTTCATTATGACCGTGCTTGTGCAAGCAAAAGATGAAATTGTCTCACGCGATGAACTGATCCGTAAATTATGGGATGACGAACGCTTCGTCAATGATAATACGCTGACGGTAAATATCACGCGGTTGCGGCAGAAACTGATGGATATTGGACTCGGTGACGCGATTATCACAAAAAAAGGGATGGGTTATATGGCGGTGACGCTGTAAAGGAGGACTGAGGATGTTCGTTTCCTATTTGAAGGACATGAAAAGTTGGATTGTTCTATTTGTAATTGCTCTTGTATTCACGGATATACTCGTCTGGATGGATAAGGGAATCTCAATTCGACTGACTTCCCTCATCTATTTAAATGTATTGCTTGTGACAGGTTTTATCGTCTTCCTCCTGTGGCGTTCTAAAAAAGAGACTCGTTATACAAAGGAACTAGTACATATATCGAATGAAAATGACATGGATTGGCAGGAAGCGCTCCCTGAACCGGTATTCTACCGTGATCGGATGACAAACGAATTTCTCAGTCAAGTTGCAGACGATCATTTAAGGAAGCTATCGGAAATGAAGACAGCAAATCTGATTGAAAGTGACTATACGGCTGCCTGGGTACATGAGGTGAAGGCGCCGCTTACTGCGATGAAAATGACAATTGACGCAAATCGAGAGTATCCCCCCATGCGCAAAGTTGAAGCGGAATGGTTACGGGTGCACCTGCTTATTGATCGCCAATTGTATATGTCGCGCATGCCAACACTTGAGACGGACTATATACTCGTAAAAACAGCTATCCATAGACTTGTAAAGGCTGAATTGCGGGATTTGACGCCGTGGTGCTTAGAAAAGAATATTGGAATTGATATCGATGAGAGAGAGCTTGACGTTGTGACAGACAGTAAATGGTGCCGTTTCATTATCCGCCAGCTGTTGACGAATGCTATTAAATATAGTCCTGCGGGTGGAACGATTCATATAACGATGAGCCGAAAAGCCAGTGGACACGGTGTTTTATTAATAAAAGACGAAGGGCCTGGCATTGCTGCGCATGATTTGCCGAGGGTGTTCGATAAGGGGTTTACAGGGAGTACTGGTAGATTGCATAATGCAGCGACGGGCTTGGGGCTCTATTTGGCTCAACAAGTGGCGATGAAAATCGGTATTCATCTTACAATTGAGTCGGAAATCGGTAAAGGGACGCTCGTTTCAATGACGTTTCCAATTGAAAATGAATTTGACGCGACACGAACGTGACGAAAATGTAACATTGGCCGACCTGTTTGTCATCCAAATCAAACGACCATACAGCGAACAATCGATAAGATAGGGGTATAGCAAACAGGGAGGCAAAAAAGATGGAACAATATAAAACGATATTACATGCGCAAAACGTCCGAAAGTCATTCGGTACTCGAGGGAATGTCGTGCAAGTGTTAAAAGGAATCGATCTGCGTGTCATGGAAGGTGAATTTGTCGGCATTATGGGAGCGTCAGGTGCAGGGAAGACGACACTATTGAACGTTCTTGCGACGATTGACCGTACGACGGAAGGGTCGATTTTAATTGGAGATTCGGATATTTCCAAAATGAAGGATCGGGAACTTTCAGCATTCAGGCGTGATCAGCTTGGATTCATTTTCCAAGATTACAATCTGCTCGATACGTTGACGGTGAAGGAGAATATCTTGTTACCCGTGTCGCTCGGCAAGATGAAAAAGCGAGTAGCAGAAGATCAGTTCAAAATGATTGCTGATTTATTGGGCATTAAAGAGCTTGCGGATAAATACCCGCATGAAATTTCTGGTGGGCAAAAGCAACGGACATCAGCAGCACGTGCACTCATTAACAAACCGTCATTGGTATTTGCGGACGAACCGACGGGCGCACTTGATTCGAAATCGGCGTCATCGTTGTTAGGGACGTTGGAGGATGTGAATAAACAACGCGGTGTCACAATCATGATGGTGACGCATGACCCTGTCGCATCAAGTTATTGCAGCCGTGTTGTTTTCCTGAAAGACGGTACTATATACTCGGAATTGTACCGCGGTGATAAAACGAGGCAAGCCTTCTTCCAGGAAATCCTGAAAGTACAAGGCGTGCTCGGGGGTGACAGCGTTGACGCTCTTTGATCTCGTCATTCGCAGTATGCGAAAGAATATTAAACATTACTATTTGTACTTTTTTGCGTTGATTTTCAGTGTTGTGTTGTATTTTGTGTTTGCGACATTGCAGCATGATCCTTCGATTGTTGAGCAGTCGGGCGGTAAAATGGGCTCCGGTTTCAAGGCCGCAGGAATCCTTTTATTGTTCATCTCTGGCATTTTTGTTGTCTATGCGAATTCGATCTTCTTGAAGCGCAGAAGTCGTGAAATTGGCTTGTATCAGTTGATTGGCTTGACGAAAAGTTCGGTGTCACGGTTGCTGGTCATTGAAAACACGTTATTGAGTGCGGGAGCGTTGGCAATTGGCATCGGTATCGGAATTCTTGTGTCTCGCGTATTTTTATTGCTACTTATGAAATTGGTCGGTTTTGATGGATTCATCGAATTGAGCTTTTCCAAAGCGGCAGTCGTGCAGACAATCAGTGTATTCTTAGTAATCATCGTTTTGACGTCGGCCCAAATGCTGTTTTCCGTTTACCGGTCGACGTTGCTTGGATTGTTCAATGCTGATAAAGCAGGGGAGAATCCGAAGAAACCGAAAGCCGTTCTGTCAGCGATTCTTGCAGTTTTAGGAATTTGCCTTATCATCTTCGGTTATTGGTTGTCGATGCGAATGATCAATTCGCTTTTATTCTTCAATATGATTGCTGTTATGGCGTCAACGATACTTGGAACCTATCTCATTTTCCGGGTGACAATCAGCTGGCTGTTTTATCGAATTCGACAGAGCAAGCAAGGTCATCTCGGTCTGCATAGCAGTTTATCGCTTGCGCCACTAATGCATCGAATGAAAGGGAACGCGAATTCGCTGACGATTATTACGGTTTTATCTGCGATGACATTGGCGATGCTAGCGGGGGCGTACTCGCTGTTTTATTCGACTGAAAAAGAGACGCGCCTCAGTTTGCCATTCGATTATATGTTTGACGAAGATATGTTTACGGTTGAACTAGATAACGATGTAAAAGCATCTGCGGACAAATTCACTGCAGAGCTGACTGAGCTGGATATCCCATATACGTCTACGGAGATTGAAGGGTTGACGGTGGAAGGACAATTCGAGGAAGGTGCAACGCCAGAATGGATGTATAGCTCATTTGAGGGGACGGTCCTGAAAGCATCTGCATTGCGTGAAGCGGGGCTTGAAATTGATATGCCTGAAGCAGGAGAAGCTGTTTTTTACGATGCAACTTCCTATTTCATTTTAAAAACGATGGATCTCCCGTTTAATGTGAAGCTTTTCAATCCGGATCAACAGGTGGATGTAGCTGTAACGAAACTGGGTGAAGGAAATGTAGTGAACAAGTTTTTCGGCGGTGTTCAGATTGTTGTAGATGATGCAATGTATGAGGAGTTGAAAACGCTATTTGGGGCAGATGATAGAGGTTCGCGTCTGACGTACATGCAGGCAATCAATGTGGTGGATCGTGATCGACTTGAAGAAGCCTCGGAAATCTTTAGACGCATCAATGAAGAAAGCGAACAATTCCGATTCGATTATTACACACAATACAATGAGGCCATGGAGAACAACGGCCTGCTAATCTTCATTGCCGGTTTCCTTGGACTTGTGTTCCTCATTTCGACGGGCAGCATTCTCTACTTTAAGCAAATGACGGAAGCGGAACAGGAGAAGAAAAGTTATGCAACGTTGCGTCAGCTTGGCTTCACTGTGAAGGATATCATGAGAGGAATTATGCGCAAGCAACTCTTCGTCTTCGGTGTGCCATTGATGATTGGTTTGTTGCATTCTATCTTCGCCATCAAAGTGGCTTCGTTCCTATTCATATCGGATATTACAGTACCCGCGTCAATTGCAATGGGTATCTACGCGCTCATCTATCTCGTATTCGCTTTCCTGACGGTAGGCTATTACCGGAAAACTGTGGATTCCGCATTTTGAACGGTGAAATGAAGTGCGGGAATGTGCGAGTAGGTGGTAAAGTCGGTAAAGGCGGTGGTAATCACCTGCGAGTCGGTGGTAAAGTCAGCCAAGTCGGTGGTAAATCGGTCAAAGTCGGTGGTAAAGTCGTCCGAGGCGGTGGTAAGCAAAGTAGCAGTGCTATCTCTGTGTTATCCTGCTAAAAGTGCTTGAACACTGTTTTGCACAGCAGCTCACTAGGAAAGAATCCTATCTTAATACGAATTCCATTCCGGATTTAAAGGGGACTGAGTGTTGGGGAGAAGAAAAATAATAGCAGTATAAACGATGGTGGGGCCTCCTTGGTCCTCCATCGTTTTTTGTTGAGATGAGTATTTTAAGTTCATTCACTTTCCGGTTTTGGACATAGTATTTGTTAATATCTTAGCAATTTGGAATTAATACCTAGTGAGTCTAAAGTAATTATATTTAAATTACATATAAGTATATGTATCTATTGAGGAATCTGTTATACTAATCTAGTTGAAAATAAGTAGGAGGTATTACTAATTGAAAAAACAAAGAAGCATAGCCTGGAAGCTGTCCGGGCTTATAATCGGACTATTTCTCGTACTGTTTATTGCCTATACAGTCATTACGAACTCGATTCTATACGATAAAAGCGTGACGGACGGGGAAGAGTATGCGATCGAGAACACGGAATTGAATGCCACGGTGCTTAGTGAACGGTTTAATAAGACAAATGAGATGTTGCGCACGACAAAACATATAGTGGAAACGTTGCAGGCACAAGGAAATTTGACGACAGATGAAATGATAGCAATCATTGAAAATAATTTGAAGAAAAATGAAGATGCTACCGGAATGGCTGCAATCTTCGAAAAAGGATCTATTCCGCTCACCCGGACAGATAGTAAGCTCATCGATTCATCGAAAAGATTCATTCCGTATCTTTATAAAGACGGATCGGATGTTGTAGTTGAAGGGTTGAGTGGGTATGAAGTTGCAGGTGAAGGGGATTGGTATTTAACTCCGAAAAGTGAGAAACGAGCAGTTCTGACAGAACCATATACGTATAATGCAGGTGGGCAGTCGGTCTTAATGACGACGATTTCCGTTCCGCTCGTTACAGGGTCTGGCCAATTTTTCGGTGTCTTGACGACAGACATTTCAATTGATTTCCTGAATGACCTCGTCACGACAATTAGCCCGGATGGTGGTTACGCGTCCGTCATTACAAATGGCGGGAATCTAACAGCGAATAGTTTGAAGGAAGAGATGAACGGCACAGATATGCGAAATTCAATCGATTGGGACAGCATGAAGTCACAGCTCGACCAGGGCAATGTCGGTACATTGTACGTCGACTCCAAAAGCCTTGGTGAGCAGGCGTTCAATACATTCGCACCAATCAAGTTGGATACTATCGATGAAGTATGGAGTGTCCAAACGGTTCAGCCTAAATCGGAAATACTGTCGACATTTAATACACTACTATGGGTAACGATTATTGCAGCGGTCATCATGACAGTCGTCATGTCGGCAGCGACAGCAGTCTTTATCTTTAGACTAATGAAACCCTTATCCTACTTGCAACGTTCAATCGAGCAGGCAGCAAAAGGGGATATGACAAGCTTAATTGATGAAAGACATATTAAAAATGATGAAATCGGCGCAGTGTCTATTGCATATAATAATATGCTCCGCCAAACGAACGAGGCTATGAATGAAGTGCGTGCCTCTTCTACTGAATTGAATGACTCATCGACACATGTGCATCAAGCGTTTGAAGAAATTGTAGCATCTAGCGAAGAAGTGTCACTTGCAACAAACGAAATTGCCCAAGGTGCATCTAAGCAATCCGAAGATACGGAGGAAACAAGCAACAGCATCGCCGTACTGGCCGAACAGATTAACGCGTTATCCAGTCTAGCTGCCAGTATGGATAGATTGTCTGTTCAAACTGTTGAATCGACGGAAAAGGGAATGTCGGAAGTGCGGAATTTACGTGACCATAATGTAACTGCCAATGAAATGAATACGAAAGTTCAAGAACAGATGGATGCGTTGTCGACGAAAATCGAAGCGATCAATCAAGTAATTACATCCATTCAGGACATCACAGCGCAGACGAATCTGCTCGCGTTGAATGCGAGTATTGAAGCAGCGCGTGCAGGTGAACACGGCAAAGGCTTCGCAGTCGTTGCGGATGAAGTGCGTAAACTAGCGGAGCAATCAAGAGTGGAGACGGAAGTTATTCAAAAAACAGTTCATGAAATCATTGAAGAATCGAAACAGACCGTTGCTGTCGTCGAATCCAATGTGCAGTTGATGGAAGGGCAAAACGAATCTGTCACAGGTACGGAATCTTCATTCATCCAAAATGTCGAGTTGACCGAGCAGATGAGCCAATCTATCAAAGAACTCACTGCTGAGCTTGCGGAAATGCTCACACACAAAGACCAAGTGATCGTATCCATCCAGAGCGTATCGGCCGTCTCTGAAGAAACCGCCGCTTCTGCAGAACAAGTGAGCGCGTCTTCAGTCGCTCAACAAAACGAATTGGAACGCGTCGCGGATTCCACGACGCGTATGAAGAATATTGCCGGCGAATTGCAAAGCGTTGTAGAGCGTTTTAAATTGATTTAACAAGGGGGGTTCGACGTTTACTACGTTGCGTATCGAAACGTAACCCGGCCGCAACGAAACGTAGACGGCTCGTATCGAAACGTAACCCGGTCGCAACGAAACGTAGACGGCTCGTATCGAAACGTAACCCGGTCGTATCGAAAAGTAGCTACCGTATCGAAACGTAACCCGGTCGCAATGAAACGTAGACGGTTCGTATCGAAACGTAACTCGGTCGTATCGAAAAGTAGCTGCCGTATCGAAACGTAACCCGGTCGCAACGAAACGTAGACGGCTCGTATCGAAACGTAACTCGGCCGTATCGAAAAGTAGCTGCCGTATCGAAACATAACCCGGTCGCAACGAAACGTAGACGGTTCGTATCGAAACGTAACCCGGTCGTATCGAAAAGTAGCTGCCGTATCGAAGCGTAACCCGGTCGCAACGAAATGTAGACGTCTCGTATCGAAACGTAACTCGGTCGTATCGAAAAGTAGCTGCCGTATCGAAACGTAACCCGGTCGCAACGAAACGTATACGGTTCGTATCGAAACGTAACCCGGTCGCAACGAAACGTAGACGGCTCGTATCGAAACGTAACTCGGTCGTATCGAAAAGTAGCTGCCGTATCGAAACGTAACCCGGTCGCAACGAAACGTAGACGGCTCGTATCGAAACGTAACTCGGTCGTATCGAAAAGTAGCTGCCGTATCGAAACGTAACTCGGCCGCAACGAAACGTAGACGGTTCGTATCGAAACGTAACCCGGTCGTATCGAAAAGTAGCTGCCGTATCGAAACGTAACCCGGTCGCAACGAAACGTAACTCGGCCGTATCGAAAAGTAGCTGCCGTATCGAAACGTAACCCGGTCGCAACGAAACGTAGACGGCTCGTATCGAAACGTAACTCGGTCGTATCGAATAGTAGCTGCCGTATCGAAACGTAACTCGGCCGCAACGAAACGTAACACCACCATCCCGTCATGCAATCCCAAAATAGATCGTCCCGCCGATTATGGAGGGACGATTTTTTTACATTTCTTTAGGCGCCTTCATGCCGAGTAAACGCATGGATTCTGTTAATACAATGGAAACAGACTGAATGAGTGCTACACGGTAAGGAAGATTCACATGATCCGTCAGCACTTTGATATTCCCATAAAAAGAATTGAATGCTTGCGCAAGGTCAATAGCATATTTCGCGATGATTGAGGGGTCTAAGTCATCTGTAGCGCGTTTGACTGCGTTCGGGAACTGTTCCAGCAACTTAATGGTTTCCCATTCATAGTCATTCACTTCATCGATTTCTATGGGACCGATTGAACCTGATTTACGTAAGACGGAATGAGCTCGGGCATTCGTATACTGAATATAAGGCCCCGTTTCACCTTCCACTTGCAGCATCGTCTCTAAATTGAATTCGATATCATGCTTGCGGTGTTGTTTGAGGTCGCTGAATAAAATTGCACCGACACCGACTGCTTCCGCTACTTCTTTTTGGTTGGCGAGCGTTGGATTCTTTTCTGCAATATTCCGTTGTGCAAGTTCAATCGCTTCTGTTAGCACTTGCTCAAGCAAGACAATCTTTCCTTTACGCGTCGACATCTTCTTGCCACCTTGCAAAATCAGTCCGAACGGCACATGCTGCATATCATCGGACCATGTATGGCCCATCTTTCTAAGCACTTGCTTCACTTGTGTGAAATGAAGGCTTTGTTCATTCCCAACGACATAAATCGATTTCACAAAGTCATACGTGTTTTTACGGTCCAACGCGGCAGTCAAATCGCGCGTCGCATATAATGTAGCCCCATCGGATTTTCTAATGAGGCAAGGAGGGATGTTCTCGCCTAAATCGACGACTTGTGCCCCATCCGATTCTTCAAGCAGTCCTTTGTCCATCAGCTCTTGCACGATAGGCATCATCTTGTCGTTGTAGTATGCCTCGCCGTTATACGAATCGAACTCCACACCAAGCAAGTCGTAAATCCGTTGAAACTCCTTCAACGACTCGGTCTTAAACCATGTCCATAGGTTCAGCGCATCTGCGTCGCCATCTTCGAGTGCCTTGAATGCAGCGCGACCTTTGTCGTTTAATGAAGGATCCTGTTCGGCCTCATCATGGAAACGAATATAAAGCTTCAATAACGTCTCAATAGGCGCATGGCGGACGTCCTGTTCATTCCCCCACAAGCGATAAGCAGTGAGCAACTTTCCAAACTGCGTGCCCCAGTCACCGATGTAATTAATTTTCACAGGTTTAAAACCGCTTTTCTCGAGCAATAAAGCAATCGAATTACCGATAACCGTGGAGCGCAGATGTCCCATAGAAAAAGGCTTTGCAATATTGGGCGATGATAAGTCAATTGTCACAACACCATCATTGCCTTCATTCGAAGATCCGTACGAATTACCCTGTTCAATAATCGTACGTAGTATGTCACTTGAAATAGCTGTTCGATTCAAGAAGATGTTGACATAACCATTGACGGCTTCCGCTTTCAGGATGGATGGATGTGCTACAGAAGCGGCGATATCTTCAGCGATGATCGCAGGAGATTTCCGGAGAATCTTTGCAAATTGAAAACAAGGCATTGCGAAATCACCTAAATGCGCATATACCGGGCGCTCCAATGTGTGCGCCTCGAGTTGTATCGGACTGGCGGCTTGCAATGCTTGCAGAATACCATTTTTCATTTCCATAACCCCTTTTTTGGCAAAATAAAAAGCCTTCATCTCGTATAATGAGACGAAAGCTTGTTCCGCGGTACCACTCAAATTGCCCAGCATCTATGGCGGGCCCCTTTCTCCTAACGGCGAGACACCGGCTTCTCCTACTGAATTCAGAAAAGCATCTTCGAAGTGCGTTTCACAATCTTCATTCACCAGGCTTCCACCACCCCCGGCTCGCTTCGGAAATAAAAGACCATTACTCTCTTCGTCATTGATATTGTAGTTGAATGTACCAAAACGTGGAAGGCGTGTCAATAGGCGAAGAAGGGAAGAGTTTGTAACTTTGACTCAAATCATCCGTCTAACTTGATAGAGAGCTTGGATGAGGAGGATGAAAATGAAACGAACATTACTCGCAACTGCTTTAGGCGTTGCATTAATTGTAAGTGGATGTGGAACAGGAGCAGGAGGAACGACTGGAACAGATGTGGGCGAAGAGGATGGATGGAAGACGATTAAGACGATTAGTGGCCGCGAAATTATAGCTGAACTCAAACAGACAGTGAAAGAGTCCCCTGAACGAGAGAAGCTGGCGGCTGAACAAGTGGATAGCGAGGATTATAAGGGGGGATTATTCGGAGATCCGTCGCCTGAACTGGCGGAAGATATGGCGGTGCAAGCCATTGAAGGACCTATCGCGCTTGAAGCACTTGGCAAAGTATACGGGGAGAATGGTTTTAGTGAAGAAGGTGTGATTTTCTTTGAAAACCAGCGGAATGGAGCAGAACAGTCAGGTATTTGGTTTGGTGTGAAAAACCCGGACGAACGTCTTAACGAATTGCTTGCAGAGCTTCAACCGAAAGTGGATGTAGGAGAAATCCTCGCCGCACCAATCTATATTTTCCGCAGCGCGCACACGGAAAAAGAGCTGAATGACATCCAAGACGAAGTGGCAGTGGCGTTGAAAGGAATGCACGCGAAGCGCGGATCCTATTCACTTAGCGTTGATGTGAAATCAGGCGAAATCGAACTGAATCATGATTTTCTAAAGGCTGAACAGCAAAAAGAATTAGAAGAGAAGTTCCCGGACTACACATTCCACTTTGAACAGGATGGAAGATTAGTAGCAGAACCAGGCGACTCTAGCATCATTCATCCGGAAAATACATTTACGGATATACCAGTGAATGATGGTGGCTTCATCTTGTCGGTAGAGGCAGGGAGGATTTTTGTAGCTGGCGGCAATGAAAGCGCAATTTATTATTCGTTCGAAGAAGCAGAAAAGCTGAAAGTCGGGCAACGTGTGAAAGTCGAGGCGTCGGGGATGATTATGGAATCGTACCCAGGGCAGGGGACTGCGAAATACGTGGAAATTCTACCCGATTACAAACCTGTCGGTGCTGAACTATCCGAATCGCAGGCTTTCGTGAAAGCAATGGAAAAGTTTACAGCAGAATCGTCTGGCGAAATGGATTTCATGGTCGTTAAAGAGGTCTCTTTTGATGAGAAAGAAGTGAAATGGATTTTCACGCTTGATGAAGATAGGAAAGTGGAAATTGAGGATAAATGAAATTTAGCAAGTGAAATTGCAACCGCCCTTGACTATGGGGCGGTTGTTTTTTGAGGTTAATATCTCTTAATAATTGGGCGAGCGGTGATAGGATGTGTTCAAGCGGTGATAAAGATGCATAAGCGGTGATAAAGGGTGCAAAAGCGGTGATAACTCTCCGTAAGGCGGTGATAGGATATAGGACAACTGCACTTGACTATGGGGCGGTTGTTTTTAAGGTTAATGTCTCCTAATAATTGGGCGAGCGGTGATAGACTGACGTTGAGCGGTGATAGAATGTGTTTAAGCGGTGATAGAGGGTGCACGAGCGGTGATAGAACTTGTTCAAGCGGTGATGGAAAAGGACGGCCGTGAAAAATGGCGAGTCGGTGGTAATTCCACTAGAGTCGGTGGTAAAGTCGTCAAAGTCGGTGGTAAACACACCTGAATCGGTGGTAATCCCGCCAGAGTCAGTGGTAATCTCACAAAAGTCGGTGGTAACCACCATAGCGCGCCACTTTCTGGTGGGTTCTGCAAAAACTGAGGTTAGATTACTGTTTATTCACATTCTAGATCGCCAATCAAACAGTTTTTCATTTTGTCGGATTGGTGATAAAATGATTCAGGTTGGCAAGGGTGATGCGGGAAAATTTCTTTCCCTATGCAATTAATATTTATTTTTCGACATGTCTCTTATTATTTCATGCATATTCGATAAAATGTATAGATCTGGAACAATCTTAACTATAAATGCACAATTCCTACTCATCCCCGAATGCTGTCGGGACTCCTCCAATTACCTCTTTGATTTTTATATTAATCATCCTTCTCAAAAGACCCATCACTACTTTGAAAGTTTGAAAATCATTAAAAACTTTCTACCTATTTACGATTAAGACACAACATGTTAGGGTAGTAAAAGAGAAAGAGACACTATATATAGTATTTTCGATGAAATGGTACCATTATCGGTTTAATAGGGAATCCGCTAGCCGGAGCTGTCCCCGCAACTGTAAACGTAGACAACTGCATCACAAACCACTGCAATTTTGACTTGCGGGAAGGGGATGCGGAAGGAAGAAACGTCAGCCAGTAGACCTGCCATCCATCGACAAGCGACACATTCTTCGGGGATTGAGGGGGTGGAAGCGAATAGGCTTAGTTATTCGTAATTAAACCCAGTTTGTTTCCAACATCCAGAATCCGACACCTGAAGTGATGACTCCCCCTAAGCGGTAGATTCATCCCTTTTTTAATTCACCGGTTATCACCGGTTATTCATACTAGAAGGAGCGAGATTATATTGACAATCATGCGTGAAAGAACAGACGGAGCCGATCTTCTCAACAAGCTGCAGGCGGAATATGGCGCGGAAAAAATTGAAGCATTGGTCGTGGCAAGCGACCGTTGGAAAGAGCGTCATCCAGAGGCAAATGTAACTGAATGGTCGAAAGCGATGATTTTGGAATCTCTCAGCAATATTGACGAGGCATCTTCTTATTGGACGTTTGTGGCGGCGCGCATTTATTTGGCTGATGTGTATGCAAGACAGGAGCAGATCAGAGGTGTAAAAGCGTATACAGATTTTGCGGAAAACGTAGAGAAACTCGTTAAAAGAGGCTTGTATACACCGGTTTTGACAGAGAAATATTCCTATGATGAGTTGGTAACTCTCGGAGGCTATTTACAACCTGAGCGGGACAAGCTATTTACATATATAGGACTTAAAACGCTTGTGGACAGATACGTAGCTGTCGATTTCGATAAGACATCGGTCGAGTTGCCACAGGAACGATGGATGATCATCGCAATGACACTTATGCAAAATGAGACAGACAACCGTTTAGGGAAAGTTGCAGAAGCTTATTGGGCAATGAGTAATTTGTACATGACTGTTGCCACGCCGACATTATCCAATGCAGGCAAACCGCATGGCCAGCTTTCAAGCTGTTTCATTGATACAGTGGACGATTCACTTCAAGGTATTTATGACAGTAATACGGATGTGGCAAACTTGTCGAAATACGGTGGCGGCATCGGTGTTTACATGGGCAAAGTGCGTTCACGCGGCTCTTCAATTAGAGGATTTAAAGGCGCGTCGAGCGGTGTACTTCCTTGGATTAAACAACTGAATAATACGGCAGTCAGCGTCGATCAGCTTGGACAGCGCCAAGGGGCAATTGCTGTGTACCTTGACGTTTGGCATAAAGATATCTTCACTTTCCTAGACTTAAAGTTAAACAACGGTGATGACCGTCTTCGCGCGCATGATATCTTCACGGGACTTTGCATGCCGGATATCTTCATGGAGCAAGTGGAAGCTAGAGGGGACTGGCATTTATTCGACCCGCATGAAGTACGCACAGTGATGGGTTATTCGCTGGAAGATTTCTATGATGAAACAAAAGGTGACGGCAGCTTCCGTGAAAAGTATGAGGAGTGTGTCAATCATCCCGAGTTGTCCAAAGAAACCGTTCCGGCAATTGAAATTATGAAGCGTGTCTTGCGAAGCCAACTTGAAACGGGCACACCGTTCATGTTTTATCGTGATGAAGTGAACCGTGCGAATCCGAACAAGCATGAAGGTATGGTCTATTCTAGTAACTTATGTTCAGAAATCATGCAAAACATGAGCCCGACAGAATTTGAGTCGGTTACACTTGAAGATGATATCGTTGTAACACGTTCAAAACCAGGTGATTTCGTTGTTTGTAACTTGTCATCCGTCAACCTAGGACGCGCTGTAACGGCTGACGTTCTTGAAAGACTGATCACTATCCAAGTACGTATGCTCGATAACGTAATTGATTTGAATAAAATCCCGGTCGTCCAGGCACAACGGACAAATTCCCGTTACCGCGGAATCGGCCTAGGCACATTTGGTTGGCACCATCTGCTGGCGTTGAAAAATATCCAGTGGGAGTCCGATGAAGCGGTTGAATTCGCGGACGAGCTCTATGAAAAAATTGCTTATTTGACAATTAAAGCTTCAATGGAATTAGCTACTGAAAAAGGTGCTTATCCGTTATTCGAAGGCTCTGATTGGCATACAGGTTCGTATTTCGACCGACGCGATTACAAATCGAAAGAATGGCAGGAATTGCGTGCTGAAGTAGCTGATAAAGGGATTCGAAACGGCTACTTGATGGCAGTTGCGCCGAACAGTTCGACTTCGGTCATTGCAGGTTCAACGGCTTCCATCGATCCCGTTTTCAAACCGTTTTACCATGAAGAAAAGAAGGACTATAAGTTGCCGGTCATTGCGCCTGATCTTAACCACAACACGTATGATGTATACCGCCGCTCCGCATATATTGTCGACCAACGTTGGTCCATTAAGCAGAACGCCGCTAGACAACGTCATATTGACCAGTCCATTTCGTTCAACGTGTATGTGCCGAACAATATCCGTGCATCTGTCTTGCTCGATCTGCATGTGCAGGCGTGGAAGTCGGGCATGAAGACGACGTATTATACACGTTCGACGGCATCTGACATCGAGGAGTGCGAATGGTGTCATTCCTAATTGCGTATGCAACGTGGAGCGGCAATACGCAGGAAGTGGCGGAACTTGTAGAAGAGACATTGTTGACGCAAGGTATGGATGTGAAAGCGCACCGAATCGGACTGGATCCACTGCCGGATCCCCGCCGATTCGACGCGATGATCATCGGCTCCTTCACATGGGATCAAGGAGCCACACCTGACGAAGTGAAAGACTTCGTTGCGGATGTCGGCTATAAACCGGATAATGTCTACGTTTTTGGGACAGGCGACACGCAGTTTGGCGGAGACGAACTCTTTTGTCATGCTGCTGTGAAGCTGGCGAAGTTTTATGACTCGCGCTATGAACCGCTTAAAATCGAACAAAGCCCGCGCGGTACACAAGAAAAGACCGTGATTGACTGGTCGAAAGGAGTTTTACAACATTGGAAACACTCACACGCGTTAAGGTACTAAATCCGGCACATCCAAATAAATCCACAGCGATTTTCGGTGGGAAAGCGAGCGGAATTCTGAATTGGAACGACCTTGCCCACCCGCATTTCTATACATTAAGACAACGGATTCGTTCCCTTTTCTGGACGGCGAATGAAGTCGATATGACGCAAGATGTTAAACAATTTGGCAGTTTGTCGAAAGTTGAGCAGGAAGCATTCCTTAAAATTATCGGTTTGCTTGCGACACTTGACGGACCTCAAACAGTCATCGCGATGAAAATTGCGGATTTTGCGACGGATCCGTCCGTAAAGTCAATTATGGCAACAATTGCGGACCAGGAAAGTGAGCATAATCACAGTTATGCGTACGTCTTGTCTTCCGTTACGACGCTTGATAAGCAGATGACATCTTTCGAAATGGGACGAAGTGATGAAATCTTAATGAAGCGTAATGAGCGAATTGTAGAGATTTACAACGAATTTGCGGAAAACCCGACGATTGAAACTGTATTGAAATCGATGGTGTATACGACGTTGTTGGAAGGCTTGTTCTTCTACAGCGGATTCGCATTCTTCTACAATCTTGCACGTCACCAGAAAATGGTTGGAACTTCGACAATGATTTCATATATTAACCGTGACGAACTGCAACACGGGAAAGCCATCAGCGATATTTTCCGAGCGGCACTCGCTGAAAATCCTGAGCAGAACACAGAGGAATTCACAGAATGGATTTACGACCAATTCCGCCACTCAGTGGAGCAGGAAATCATTTGGAGTAACTATGTGCTTGACGGTATAGAAGGGATCGACCTTGAAGAAATGGCGGGTTACGTTAAGTACCGCGCCAATAAAATGCTACGGATGCTTGGATTAAGTGAAATTTATCCGGAGTTTACGGACAACCCGATGAAATGGATTCGTGCATATGTAGATAGTTTCGACGATACGAAAACCGATTTCTTTGAGCAAACGTCCAGACAGTATGTGAAAACAAGCGATCTGAACGGATTTGATGATTTGTAAAATTAATACGAAAAAAGCGGAGGGCATTTTGCACCTCCGCTTTTTCGTATCGTCATTTTTCTCCGGTCAACCGCTCTGACGCGTCAACGGTCTGTCCGTTAAGACGCTTTTCGAATGTTTTTCGCCAACTCGAAGACAATTCCTGTAAAGAAAGAATCTGTTCGATGCCAATTCTGTCGTCTTTGTCGTGATGCATGAGACGATTCGCTTCCTCAACTGAAATAGCCAGTTCAGGCCTAGAAATAGGAACTAATTCATCGTCAGCTGAAACGGACCCTTCTTGAAGCACTCTAAAATAAAACCCGGTATATCCCGTATTCTGCATGATGATCGGCAGTTCTTTTAATTCGTGAACGAGTGATAATTTGAAACACGGCTGACGCGGTTGACTCAGTTGAACGACGGCACCACCGATTTTAAACGTATCACCTATACAGACATTCGCTTCTGTCAATCCTCGTAACGTCAAGTTTTCACCGAACGAACCGGCGGGAAGGGGACGGTTCAATTCATTCTCCCAAAACGCGTAATGTTCGGAAGGATAGCAACATACCGCTTTCTCGAAGCCACCATGATGGACGAGGTCGCCTTGTCCGTCACCTTCAAAGTTTACAGCGGATAGAAAAAGTCTTTCGGAGGTGGGGGACTTATGAAAGCCTGTCTCCACTTCTTTCCTGCCAAATTGCACAATCTTCGGTTTCCCGACATTTAAAGATACGATGTCAATCATGTGCTCACCTCATGGATTTTCATTTGAACGGATGGAATTCCATTCCATTTCTTATCCTCAATTATACCACTTCTTATGAATGTGTATTTTCGGCTGCATCAATCATACAATCAATTAATCGCTTTTCCATTTCACCCCGCGAGTACAGTGGATGCCAGACGCCAAGCGCATTCCTTGCATCACGTAAATACTGAATTGATTGAGTAATATCGCCGTGTACATAAGATAGAAGTGCATTCCGTTTTAAATCGATAATTTTATCGAGCTTGCTTATTTTTTGGAGGTGAGATTCGATTTCGGGATAATCAGTGATTTCATTGCCGAAAAAGAGAGCAGTAGCATAGGTGATATTGGTTATATCTGAGTAATAATCGGATTTCTGCACTTCATTTTTAAATGCAACAGGTTCCGCGAGCATTGAAATTTTCGCCGGTTCATTCGGTAAATAGCGATAACCGAGTGTTTGCAAGTAGACCCTACTCTTTGGATCATCACCTACCGATATTAAATTCTCTAGATTCTCAATCAATGCAGGCGACCACTGTTTTACGTCTTTTGTTGTTAACTCTTCTAGTAGCAGGGCGTAGCCAGTCAGTAGGACAGCGTAATCTGCTGGGTTATCGGATTTCAACTTTTGAATAACCATTCCGTCGGTCATCACACTACCCGCCATAACAGGCTTCAAGTTCATGACACCTAAAAAAAGATTTACTAGAGCAAAAATGAGAAAAAAAGGATAGTTCAGTGCCGTGAAGGCAAGGATGAGGGAGAGGGTACCTAGGACAATATTCGTCATAGGCCCTCCGTAAATATAACGAATCAGTTTTTGCCGCATAATCTTTTCATCCAAGCGTTCAGGAAATACCATCATGACTCTACCGAGATACCCAAGTACGGATTGAACAACGTGAAAATGGTATTTACCTTCATGTCGTTCTATAACGAATGGACCGACACTCAAATTGAGTAAATGCATTCCTTGTGTAAGGCCTGAAAAAAGATGTCCACATTCGTGCAATAATATGCTGAGCACAATGCCCACAAGTAGACTTGCCGCTATGACTAGCGCTGATCGTAGTGACCAAGGCTCCGGGTAGAAGATGAAGTAAAGGACGGCTAAGAATCCGATAGATCCGCCTAATAAAAACGATAATACATTCTTCAATAGAAACACCTCAAATTAGTTGAAAATGGATTTGAAAATGAAAACGACAATAACGGCTAATACAAGTGAAACAAGAATTTTTAATAATTCCTTCATATTAATCCACCATCTTTCTACGGTATAAAGAACTTGTTACGATGAAGGAAACGATGACCCATCCGGTGATGACTGCTAGTTCGACAAGCACGTCACCAAAACCTCCGCCGGCCTCCACTTTAGTAGCCAATTCAATGAGCTGGATATTTGGTAAGTACAGAGCGAATTTCAGGATTGGATAACTGTCCACGAAATTTGTAATGAATGAACCGAGTGAAAAGATCATGACAAAAGGCATGACAATAAGAGAAGCCTCCATAACGGATTTAGAAAACAGTCCTAGAATAGTTCCTAATGCGATATAGAAAAGTGTAGATAATAAAATAGCGACCGCGACTACACCGACATTTGCAGGCTGATAATCTGCCAACATAGTAGTTACATAGATGACAAATATCGTGAAGATAAGAGACAGCAAACTTTTGCCGCCGATAATTTCAGTTGAACTGGCAGGGGATAACATTAAGCCACGCAATGTGTTTTTTTCCTTTTCTTCTGCAATCAAACAACATTGGACAAAAGTTGCTACCATCGCCATCGCTAAGTTGATAAGTAAGTAATGGGATGAAAGGTCATGAACGCCACTGCGTCCGAACAAAAAGCCAAGGATAATGGGCATAAGAATGACCGAAGAAACCGCCCAGTTCCTTGAAAAGTCCTTTAAATCTTTCTGGAATATCGCATTCATGCGCTTTAATGAAATGTTCATGCTAATTTCCTCCCTGTCACTTCTACAAATATTTGTCCGAGCGTCGGTTCATTTGAATGAATCGTTACGATTTGATTACTGTTCATATAGTCGAAGAGCTGCTGTGCGCCTTTAGCACCTGCTGGTAGAACAACCTTTTCATCGTTTAACAATTCGACTGTAATTGTCGAATCTGAGTAGCTCTTCTTCAGTTTATCAGGCTTATCCAGCAGTTGAATGGATCCGTTATTCAAAAAGGCGATCCGATCACATAATGTCTCTGCTTCGTGCATGTCATGTGTCGTTAGGAAAATTGTTGTGCCTTTTGCATTGAGTGCACGTAACCCTTCGTGGATGTGCAAGGAATTCGTTGGATCGAGTGCAGATGTTGGTTCATCTAGGAACAGCAACTCCGGTTCGTGGAGAAGAGCTCTTGCAAGTGTCACTCGCTGCGTCATTCCTTTAGATAGAGTAGAAACTCTTTTCGATTTGTCATTACGCAAATTTACAGTATCAAGCACTTCGTCAATTTTTGAAACCGGTACGTCATATAAATCGCAATATAGTTTCAAGTTGTCGTGAATAGACAATCTTCCATATAAACCGCTGTTATCTGTCAGTACACCGAAACGTCTACGGAATTCCGATTTCTTCATGTGGGATACGGATTCACCGAATACGGTTGCTGTTCCGCTTGTTGGTGTTAACTGGCCAGTAAGTATTTTAATAGTTGTTGTTTTTCCAGATCCGCTCGGGCCAAGAAAACCGAATATTTCGCCTTTTTCAACATGGAAGTCTACGTGTTCAAGCGCCTTTTCATTTCCGAAAACTTTTGCTAGTGCCTTCACTTCAATAATATTTTTCATTTCCATCCTCCTGAATCGGTAGTTTGTTTCTGTATCCATAGATTAAAGCTAAATGGACAGCACCGCATTATAATTCAGGTGAAATGAGGATGGAGGGAGATGAATGGAGCAAAAAAGCAGTCGAATGGTTAACAGAAAATCTATGTTTAACAGTGCTATTGCTATATGAGTGCCAGATAGGCATCAGTTTGAGGATTAATATGCAAACAGTGTTAATCTACATGAATGAAACGTCCACTATACAGTGATTATCTCCATCTCTTTTTATTTCCGAGGAAATAATACAATTTTCAACATAGTCAGAGCCCAAGCATTTCTTTAAGTTCCACCATTTTCGACTTCGATAATGGAATTGTCGATTTGTCCTTATTATCCAATACAAGACTGTAGCTGTTTCGAGTCCAAGTGATGACTTCACGCACTTTCTGCAAGTTAACGATATAGGAACGATGGCATCGGAAAAATCCGAAAGGTAGTAATCGTGCTTCTAGATCATTCAATGTAGCAGTTGATGGGAACGATTCTCCTTGAATATGTAAAAAAGATTGCCCTTCATTGCTTTCGACATAGTCGATTTCCGGCGGATCAAATAAGACGATTTTTTCATTCACCTTTGTCGGGATCTTTTCAAAACGGACAGGGAGGACTGATTCTTCGGTAATCATAGTTTCTTCAAGATCGGGGGTAGTGGGTTCCTCCGTATCGCTAGACGTATGTATGGGGTGTAATCCATTTTCATCCAGGCGGAATACTTCATCAGCGGCGGTGATGGCGCTTTCCAGATTGCCCGTTACTATCAAAATACTACGGTTCTGATGTTTGAGTTGATGCAAAATGCCTATAAGAATGCGCTTTGATTCCAAGTCGATGTTTTGATCGGGTTCTTCAAATATGTATATGGCTGGATTTTGTAGAAGTAGGCATGCGAGTTGAACTCTTTTCTTCTCGGAATAAGATAGGTTCTTTACTTTAACACCGCGCTTATCCTCCAATTGAGTAGCTGCAATTGCTTCATTTATAGGCATAGCAGAATTATATAAACGCCTCGTGAATTTCAGTATCTCTTCTATTGAAAGGCGCTCGTATAAACCGTCATGTAGAAAAAAGTAGCCGATTTGTTGTTTTGTATTTTTATCGAAACGGATTTCTCCCTGGGAGAGAATTGTTTTTCCAAGCAATAAGTTTATAAGCTGTTCCCTTACATTGACGCTCGAATAGACGGCAACGATTGTCCCTTCACCGATTGTTAAATCAAAAGCAGGGAAAATGACAGCATCATGAATACGTTTTTCAGCTTTAATAAATTGAAGTGACATGTAGTGCCCTCTTTTCTGCGAAAATCTTTACTACCATTCTAGTATACAGAAGTGTGAAAGACTATGAAGACTTTGATTATGTTATGAACGGGTTTTATAAGCGTTGGTAAATGGTAAGAAATCTATCTAAGTTGGTGACAACTGTGATATATATCACAATCCTTGGTGAAGGAATCATTTATGATGAAATGGACAGCTCGTGTATAGATAGGTAAAACCCTATATACGTTTGGATCAGCTTCTATTCATAACAATATGAAAAAACGAAGGAGGAATTCAGAATGACCCAATTTACTGTTAACACACAAGTCTCTGATATCGTCACGGCATTACCGCAAAGTGCGGATTTGTTTAGGAATTTACGTATAGATTATTGTTGCGGAGGGAAGATTTCATTGGAAGAAGCGGCGGGGCAGCGAAATCTGGATGCATTTGAAGTTTTGAAAGATCTTCATTCAATTGAAGAGAAGCAGGAAGCGCGTGGGAGTCTAGAGCCCTCCAAATTTGGAGAGAAGACGCTGATTGCTTATATTCAGGAGAAGTATCATGCAGGTTTACGTGAGGAACTGCCCTTGTTGGCGCCTTATATTACTAAGCTTGCGCGTGTACATGGTGAAAATCATTCACATTTACTCAGGGTCCAAGAGATATTCAAACTGTTGCGTGCTGAATTGCTGGATCATACGGATGATGAAGATCTAAATGTATTTCCGCTCATTATCGATTTCCTGGCAAACCCGACGCCTGAAATGAAAGAGAAGTTAAGACCGCATGTAGTTGAACTAGAAGCTGAACATGATAACGCAGGTCAGCTGTTACATGAACTTAGGGAAATCACTGATAACTTCACTCCTCCTGAAGAGGCTTGCGGAACATACCGTCTCGTCTACGCTAGACTTGAGCAGCTGGAAAAAGAGACATTTGAACATGTCCATCTTGAAAATAATATTCTTTTCGATCGTATTCGTCAGGCTGTTTAATAAATGCCCGAAAAAAGTTGCCGCTAAGGTGACTTTTTTCTTTTTAAGGGAGTACCTTCTCAAATATAGGGAATTCCCTTATGGGATTATTCCGATTATTCTTTAGTATATAGGGTATAAGGTAAGTATATTTATGACAACCGCCTTTTTTGCACGTAACTCTCATGAAGGAGTGAAAAAATTCAATGTCTATGAACAAATTTAGCATGAAATATTTCAAGCCTGTGGAACGCTATTCTGGAAATTGGTCTGTGCTTGAAGAGAAGAGTAGAGACTGGGAAAACATGTACCGTCAACGATGGTCGCATGACAAGGTTGTGCGTACGACACATGGCGTCAACTGTACGGGATCGTGCAGCTGGAAAGTATTTGTCAAGAACGGCATTATCACGTGGGAAAATCAGCAGATTGACTATCCGTCCTGTGGTCCGGATATGCCTGAATTTGAACCAAGGGGATGCCCTCGTGGTGCATCGTTTTCATGGTATGAATACAGTCCGTTACGGGTCAAATACCCATACATACGGGGGAAATTGTGGCGCATGTGGAGTCAAGCGCTTTTAGAGTTTAAGGATCCTATTAAAGCTTGGGCGAGCATCGTTGAAGACCCCAAAAAAGCGAATGATTATAAGAAAGCGCGCGGTAAAGGCGGTCACGTCCGTATCCATTGGAGAGACGCAAAAATTCTAATTGCCGCACAATTGATTTATACAATACAGAAGTTCGGACCAGATCGCATTGCAGGGTTTACCCCGATTCCGGCCATGTCCATGGTCAGCTACGCGTCTGGGGCTCGTTTCCTTTCTTTGCTGGGTGGAGAAATGCTTAGTTTCTATGATTGGTATGCAGATCTTCCGCCATCCTCCCCACAAATATGGGGTGAGCAGACAGACGTTCCCGAGTCGAGTGATTGGTTCAATGCCGGCTACATTATTATGTGGGGCTCTAACGTTCCGTTGACACGGACACCGGATGCTCATTTCATGACTGAGGTCCGTTACAAAGGTACAAAGACGGTATCGGTCGCACCCGACTATGCGGAAAGTGTCGTCCATGCAGATGATTGGATTGCCCCAAATCCAGGTTCTGATGCTGCGGTTGCTCAAGCAATGACGCATGTTATTTTGGATGAGTTTTATGAACAGCGTAAAGAACCGATGTTCATTAACTACGCGAAACAATATACGGATATGCCATTCCTGATTACATTAGAACCACATGAAAAATCCTATAAAGCCGGGCGTTTCCTCCGTGCGAGTGATTTAGGGATGGAAAGTGAACATTCTGAGTGGAAGCCTGTCATTATCGATGAAACAACGAACGAAATCATCGTGCCTAATGGAACGATGGGACAAAGATGGGAACAAGAAGCCAAATGGAATCTGATTCTTGATAACGAAGATGGCACTCGGGTTGCACCCGCATTGACTGTCTTGGATCACGGGGCAGAATGGACTGAAATCCAGTTCCCGTACTTCGAAAATACCGGTAATGGAACATTCACGCGTGCAATCCCTGCCAAGCTTGTCAAGCTGGCGGATGGAACAGAGCGTTTGGTCACAACGGTCTATGATGTCATGATGAGCCAATATGGCATTAATCGTTCGAACAGTAAATGGGATGCGAAAGGTTACGACGATGCAGAGTCCTTCTATACTCCTGCTTGGCAGGAGAAGATTACATCTGTTAAACCTGCATTAGTTACGCAGATCGCACGTGAGTTTGCACAAAACTCCGTTGACTCAGACGGTCGATCGATGATTATCATGGGCGCAGGTATCAACCACTGGTTCAACAGTGATACAATCTACCGCGCAATCCTGAATCTTGTTACGCTAACAGCATCTCAAGGGAAGAACGGTGGCGGTTGGGCGCATTACGTCGGCCAGGAAAAGTGCCGTCCAATTGAAGGATGGAGCACTATTGCGTTTGCTAGAGACTGGCAAGCCCCTCCACGTCTTCAAAACGGAACGTCCTTCTTCTATTTCGCAACGGATCAGTGGAAATATGAAGAAGGTAACATCACGTCCTTGTCTTCACCATTAGGCAAAAAAGCTCGTTATGAGCATCCTGCGGACTATAACGTCTTGGCGGCTAGACTTGGTTGGTTGCCATCGTATCCACAATTTAACATGAACAGTTTGAAGCTGACAGAACAAGCTGCAGAAGCCGGGCATACGACAACGCAGGAAATTGTTGATTATACAGTGGACCAATTGAAAACAGGCAAGTTGAACTTCGCTATCGAAGATCCAGATGCACCGGAAAACTTCCCGAGATCATTGTTTGTTTGGCGTTCAAATCTTGTCTCAAGTTCTGCAAAAGGGCAAGAGTATTTCATGAAGCATCTGTTCGGAGCTTCTTCAGGACTCTTGGCACGACCGAACGAAAATATGAAGCCCGAAGAGATTGTCTGGCGGGATGAAGTGGAAGGGAAATTGGACTTGCTCGTAGCACTCGATTTCCGGATGACAGCAACACCATTGTATGCGGATATTGTTTTACCAGCAGCGACTTGGTACGAGAAAGTAGACTTGTCCTCTACGGATATGCATCCATTCGTACATCCGTTCAATCCCGCTGTAGATCCTTTATGGGAATCGAAATCGGACTGGGACATCTTCCGTACATTGGCAGAATCGTTCTCTGAAATGTCCGAAACTCATTTGCCGGGCGTCTATAAAGATTTGGTTACAACACCTCTTGGTCATGATTCCATCCAAGAAATTGCACAGCCATATGGAGAAATCATCGACTGGAAAAAAGGTGAGATTGAAGCGATTCCAGGAAAGACGATGCCGGGTATGACAATTGTCGAACGGGATTATACGAAAGTCTATGATAAATACATTACACTTGGACCGCTGCTCGCCAGTGGAAAAGTAGGTGCCCACGGAGTGTCGTTCTCCGTTGCGCAAGAGTATGAAATGATGAAAGGCATCAACGGGGTTTATTTCGACGATACGATTAAAGATGGATTACCGAAGCTTTATACGGCGAAAAATGCCGCAGAGGCAATGCTCACATTATCATCTGCAACGAACGGACGTGTTTCACAACGAGCATTCGAAGCGGCAGAACTAGATACGGGCGTCGAACTGAAAGACATTTCAGCGGATCGTGCGGCAGAACGTTTCACTTTTGCAAGCATCACTGCACAGCCGAAAGAAGTCATCCCAACACCTGTATTCAGTGGTTCAAACAAGATGGGTCGCAGATACTCACCGTTTACGACGAATATCGAACGCCTCGTGCCTTTTAGAACATTGACGGGCAGACAGCATTTCTATATTGACCATGAACTATTTCTGGATTTCGGCGAATCATTGCCGGTCTATAAACCGACCTTGCCGCCGATGGTTCTTGGTCCAAGTGATAAACCGATTGTCGGAGGACAAGATGCGCTTGTCCTGCGTTACTTAACACCACACGGCAAGTGGAATATCCACTCCACTTACCAAGACAACCAGCATATGCTGACATTATTCCGCGGTGGCCCAACGGTCTGGCTTTCAGACCTTGATGCAGCTGAACACGGTATTGATGACAATGCATGGCTCGAAGTGTACAACCGGAATGGTGTCGTGACTGCACGTGCTGTTGTCAGTCATAGAATGCCGAAAGGAACAATGTTCATGTATCATGCCCAGGATAAGCATATCCAGGTGCCGGGCTCCGAAATTACGGAAGAACGTGGAGGCAGCCACAACGCGCCGACACGGATTCATATGAAACCGACACAGATGGTCGGCGGATATGCACAGCTCAGCTACGGATTCAACTATTACGGACCGATCGGTAACCAGCGTGACGAATATGTAGCGGTCCGCAAGATGAAGGAGGTCAACTGGCTTGAAAATTAAAGCGCAAGTAGCGATGGTCATGAATTTGGATAAATGTATTGGTTGTCATACATGCAGTGTGACGTGTAAAACAACTTGGACAAACCGCGAAGGTGCAGAGTATATGTGGTTCAACAACGTAGAAACAAAACCGGGTATCGGATATCCGAAACGTTGGGAAGACCAGGAACTGTATAAAGGCGGATGGCATTTGCGCAATGGAAAACTTGAACTTAAATCAGGTTCCAAGTTATCGAAAATTGCATTAGGGAAGATCTTCTATAATCCCGATATGCCTGAAATGAAAGACTTTTATGAGCCATGGACATATGATTATGAGAAACTGACGAATGCACCGGAAAGTGAACATACACCCGTTGCGCGTGCCAAATCAGTCATCTCGGGAGATTATATGGACTTGGAATGGGGACCTAACTGGGAGGATCAGTTAGCCGGGGCTCATATTACAGGACCAAAAGACCCGAATATCGAAAAAATTGAAGATGAAATCAAATTCAATTTCGAACAGGCTTTCATGATGTACTTGCCGAGGCTGTGTGAACACTGTCTTAATCCTAGCTGTGTTGCATCATGTCCGGCAGGTGCAATCTACAAGCGTGAAGAAGACGGCATCGTGCTCGTCGACCAGGAAGCATGTCGCGGTTGGCGCTATTGCATGACAGGCTGCCCGTACAAGAAAGTGTACTTCAACTGGAAAACGAACAAAGCGGAAAAATGCACATTCTGTTTCCCACGTGTTGAAGCTGGATTGCCGACAGTCTGTTCAGAAACCTGTACTGGCAGAATCCGTTATCTTGGCGTCTTGCTTTATGATGCAGACCGAGTTCTAGAAGCGGCATCGACGCCGGATCCAAAAGACCTGTATAAAGCGCAATGTGATTTGTTCCTCGATCCATATGATCCTGCAGTCATTGAACAAGCGTTGAATGATGGCATTTCAGAAGACTGGCTAGAAGCAGCAAAAAACTCACCTGTCTACAAACTCGCGATTGAGTATAAATTGGCATTCCCGTTGCATCCTGAATACCGTACTTTACCAATGGTCTGGTATGTACCGCCACTAAGCCCGATTATGAATTACTTTGAAGGAAAGGATTCCATCAAAAACCCGGATATGATTTTCCCGGCAATTGAAGAAATGAGAATCCCGATTCAATATTTGGCGAATATGCTGACGGCAGGGGATACAGAAACCGTGAAAGGTGGATTGCAACGGATGGCGATGATGCGTTCTTATATGCGAGCAGTGTCTTCTGGCAAGGAATTCGATGAAACTAAACTCGAGCGAGTCGGCTTGACGGCGCATCAGACGAAACAGATGTATCGACTGCTCGCTATCGCGAAATATGAAGACCGTTTTGTCATTCCTACTTCGCACAAGGAGGGGACGATGAACGTTTACCGTTCCCAAGGTTCGGCTGGTTACAATGAACAAATGGGTGGGAGCTATGGTGAAGGACCTTCGAAAGACCCGTACAATTTTTCCATGTATGACTCAAATGGCGATTGTGATGGTTGCGGAGTGACATCAGCTCCGGAGAAAACAGGCAAGCAAATCTATGAAGAGAACTTCTATGGGGGGATCTGGCGTGATTAACTTGGATCATCTATACGCTGAAAAGAGTGTCTTCGGATTTTTCGCGAGTCAGCTATCCTATCCTGAGAAGCAAACATTCCATCCTTCGGTATTGGAAGAGTCAATCGACTCTTCCGATCCCGCTTACAAGGATGTCAAGCGCTATTGGGATCTAATGCACACATACAGTCTTGAGGAAATACAAGAGCTCTATACGCACACATTCGATTTCCAAAAAGATTCTACGCTGTTTATGACATATGTGAAGTACGAAGAGTCGAGAGAGCGAGGACAAATGCTCGCTAGATTGAAAGTACTTTACGAAATGTTTGGACTGATTATGCCTGACAATGAATTATCCGACTATCTCCCACTTATGTGTGAATTTATCTATGCGGCGGAATGGAGGGGGGATCCGCGTGCGCAGCAAAGCTTCTCGATGTTGCTGGCAGTCCTTGAAGACGGATCCTATAATCTGATGAAAGCGCTTGAGAAGTATGACAGTCCTTATTATTATCTCGTCAGAGGGATGAGGGAAGTCTTCAAGTCTTGCATCCAACAGGAGGTTCCTGCAAATGACTAACCAATTCCTATGGGTCATTTTTCCATACGTCTGTATGGCAGTTTTCGTAGTCGGCCACATTTTCCGTTACCGGCATGACCAATTCGGATGGACGGCTAAATCGAGTGAATTTATTGAGAAGAAACAACTGATGATTGGAAGTCTTCTATTCCATATTGGGATAATCCCCGTTATCCTAGGCCACATTTCGGGATTGGGTATTCCGAAAGAATGGACGCGAGCACTTGGTGTAAGTGACCATATGTATCATATGGGCGCAGTATGGGGTGGAGGGTTTTTCGGAGTTGTGACACTTGCTGGGATGGTAATCCTTACAGCACGACGCTTTACGCACCGAAATGTTCGGAAATTGTCATCTGCATCCGATTTAATTGTCAATACACTGTTATTGTTTATCGTCTTTATCGGAGTGTACGCTTCCTTAATCACGAATAACATAACGCCGGGATTCGACTACCGCGATTCAATCTCGGTATGGTTCAGATCACTTCTCATTTTCAGACCTGAAGCGGGCTATATGGCCGCAGCTCCATGGACATTTAAGCTACATATATTGACCGGGTTTTTAATATTTGCAATGTGGCCTTTCACGCGCCTCGTCCATGTGTGGAGCGTACCATTGAATTATGCCGGCAGGAGTTATATTCTGTATAGGAGATCACCTGTGAAAAAGCATAGACGATAACAGAATGTGTAGGGAGCAAAAAGATATGTTAGAGCGGATAATGTTTGATTTTCAATATGAAATTGAACAGTTAAAAGAACAATTCGGATTTGATTACGTTGCGCTTGCGCTTGTGCAGTCATCCGAACGGCGATTTGAATTGAAATGGACATTTGTGGCGGGAAACCGCAGTGAAAGGTATCGGCGGATTAAACTCCAGTCCGGTAAAGGCGTTGCCGGTCTTGTATTCAAGACGGGAAAACCAATGTATATCGGAGATGCGGAGTCAGAACTGAAAGAGATGGATCTGTTCAACTATCCGATTGTCGTAGCGGAAGGATTGAAGAGTTTCGGCGCCATTCCGCTGTATAAATATAACCGTGTACTGGGTGTATTACTAGTGGGTTATCGGACAGAAATGGGCTTGACCCCCATGCAGTTTGAAGCGTTTAAACAACGGATAGGACCCCGGTTCGGGCCATTTTATAATAAGGAGATGGTGACCGATGAGTCGGACGAATAATGTGCAACTGTCCGCGCTGCTTATGAAAATGTACAGCAATTCGGGTGAAGCCATCTTCTTCTTTGATAGTAATGGAAAAGTGCTGTCTATGAACAAGGCGGCTGAAGACATTGTTAGTGAAGATGTATACACGCGGATGATGCAAGGAAGTACAGATGCGATTTGTCTGACATGTAAAGGGTTTACGAGTTCAGAAGAAAAACAGACGTGCGTTTCTTGCTACATGTCAGACCCGGATAAGGATGTCGGTTCATTCCAAGTGTATTTCGAAACAGAGGGACGAGGCATTATTCCGTATTCAGGAAGTATTCAAACCATCGATACTGAAATGGGTATAAGGGCTTTTATGCTGCGTGATCTGACTGTGCAATACAAGACACAGGAAGAACTGAATCAGAAACAGTTAATGAAACAAGTTATCAAGGCGCAGGAGAATGAACGGAAGCGTATTTCGCGTGAACTTCATGACGGCGTGGCACAAGAAATGCTCAGCTCGTTGGTAGATTTGCGCGTCTTGAAATATATGGATGTCGAAAAAGATGTTCTGAAGAAAGTTGAGCAGACGGAAGGTACATTAATGCGTCTGTTAGATGATATCCGTCATCTGTCCGTGGAGTTACGCCCTGCAACGTTAGATGATCTTGGTCTTGAAGCGGCGTTCCGTACACATTTTAAATGGTTGGAGAAGAATTACGGTTTTGTTGTCGTTTTCCACCCTGAACTACAATCAAAGCGATATGAAGGGGAAATTGAAACAGTCGTCTACCGGATTTGTCAAGAAGCGGTATTTAATGCGCTGAAATATGCAGATGTTGACGAAGCTGTCGTCCGTTTATATGAGGAAGATAATTTTCTTCGTTTAATCGTGGCAGATGAAGGGAAGGGTTTTCAAATCGACAACACGACTCCCCAAGGCACAGGGCTCGGCGTTCACGGCATGAAAGAGCGTACGGAGCTAGTCGATGGTTCAATAACAATCCGTTCTGAAATAGGAAAAGGAACGGTTGTACTATTGGATGTACCGATTCGTGAAGGGGGAGAAGGTTTGTGAAAATTATTATCGCAGATGATCATGCCGTCGTGAGAAGTGGGTTCATGCACATCCTTAACTATCAGAATGATATGGATGTTGTAGCGACTGCAGCTGACGGTTTGGAAGCATATGAATTAGTAGCGAAACACCGTCCGGACATATTGCTCATGGATTTGAGCATGCCGCCCGGCGAAAGTGGATTGATTGCTACAGGGAAAATCAAAGAAGATTTTCCGGAAACGAAAGTCATCATTCTAACGATGTACGATGACGAAGAGTATTTGTTTCATGTATTGAAAAACGGAGCATCGGGGTATGTACTTAAAAACTCTCCCGATGAAGAACTATTGACGGCTATTCGTACGATTTATGATGGAGGTACTTATATCCACCCGTCCATGGCGACATCTCTAGTTCGACAGTTTGTGAAGAAGGACTTCGATGAAATGGAGACCGATCCTTATAAAATTCTTTCTCGGCGCGAGATTGAGATCCTGCCACTTGTCGCAAAGGGATATGGCAATAAAGAAATCGCCGAAATGCTTTATATTTCTGTAAAAACCGTCGAAGCTCATAAGTCTAAAATCATGGAGAAGCTACATTTGAAAAACAGGCCTGAGCTCGTCGAATATGCACTGCGAAAGAAATTTCTAAACTTCTGACAGGAGGTGTGATTTTGACGACTGCCAATACATTTAAAAACGATTTGCCAGCGTTACGCATTCTTGAAAATGAACATAACTATCTATCCTATTTGATGGATGGTTGGCATGCAATTGTATTAGGGTTTGAACGTGATATCTATACGGAGGAAGAAGCGAGAGAAGCGATAAAAACATTACGCAAACTAATCGTGGAGTTCATCGAACCTTTTAAGAACCATACGGAAAAAGAAGAGGGAATTCTGTTTCCTATGTTGTCTAAGTATATTGGTGACGAGCAAGGGCCAATCATGGCGCTTGAAGAGGAACACGAAGAGATCGACGCGTACATCGGCCATTTTCTGCATCATACACTGGGTGATATGGGTGCCTTGTCGTTACAGCAAATGAAAGATGTGGTGAAGGATGCAGGGGAAGCCTTCGAAGTAATCATCATTCATTTCGTTAAAGAACAATCAATCGTATTTCCGATGGTGATTAATACATTACGTATTACAGAGCAAGATCAATTGGCGGAGGAACTTCATACATCCATCATTTAATTAGTAGAAAGCAGATCTAACATGCACTTACTACTTTCAGAAATGGACTGATTGGAATGGTTAAAAAAGCTCAGTTGCCGTTACAGACCGCAAACCTGGTTGTTGGATTCATGGTGTGGGTCCTAATATCTTCCTTACTCCCATTCATCGCAGAAGACATTGCAATCCCCCCTGAGAGGTTAGCGATTGTCACGGCTGTACCTATCGTATTGGGATCGATTTTACGTATCCCCCTAGGTTATTATGCGAATGTTTTTGGAGCGCGTATCATCTTCATGGTTAGCTTCATCTTGCTGCTTTTTCCGGTGTTCTACATAAGTGAGACATCTACATTCACCGGATTGATTATCGGAGGGACTTTCCTTGGTATCGGAGGCGCGGTCTTCTCAGTAGGTGTTACATCGTTACCGAAGTATTATCCGAAATCCAAGCATGGATTAGTTAATGGGATTTATGGAATGGGGAATATCGGAACCGCAGTTTCGACATTTGCTGCTCCTGTCATTGCCACTCAAATTGGCTGGTCGATGACAGTTAAATTGTACTTAGTCCTATTGTTAGTTTTCGTAGCATTGAACTTTATCTTCGGTGACAAACAGGAAGTGAAAAGTAAGACACCAATTGTTGAACAGATAAAAGGTGTTTATAAAAATGAAAAACTATGGTTCTTCTCATTGTTCTATTTCATCACTTTTGGTTCGTTCGTGGCGTTTACCGTATTTCTGCCGAATTTCCTCGTAACCTATTTCGAGTTGGAGAAAGTAGATGCAGGGATGCGAACGGCTGGATTCATCGTTGTTGCGACATTACTGCGCCCGGTCGGTGGTTGGCTCGCCGATAAGTTTCAGCCGTTGTTCCTGCTCATGGGTTCTTTTGCGGGATTGACTGTAGCTGCAATTATTCTGGCGTTTTCTCCCGGAATCGAATTGTATACAGTAGGCAGTATTTTAATCGCTTCAATGGCGGGGATTGGGAACGGCGTTATATTCAAACTCGTTCCATTCTATTTTAATAAGCAAGCGGGTATTGCAAACGGAATCGTCTCCATGATGGGTGGACTTGGTGGGTTCTTCCCTCCGTTATTATTGGCTACAATCCATTCCATGACGGGATCGTATTCTATTGGTTTCATGGCATTCTCACAAGTCGCGCTCGTCAGTCTTGTACTAGTTGTATGGCTCTACTATATGGATCGCTTATCCTTGGCAAAAGAAGTGTTCGATTCTACAGGACAAGGGATACTTGTCACGAACCCTGATGGCACAATCCTGTCTGTTAACCCTGCATTTACGAACCTGACGGGGTATACTGAAGAAGAAGTGGTAGGGAGTAATCCGAATCTTCTCAGTTCAGGCAGACAATCGAAACAATTTTATACAACCATGTGGAGCATCATCGGTGATAAAGGTTCCTGGCAAGGCGAAGTTTGGAATAAACGCAAAGACGGCACTGAGTATTTAGAGTTATTAACCATCAATGCCGTGCAAAATAAGGCTGGAGATATCGAACGGTATGTAGGTACTTTCACGGATATTACTCCGCAATCCAAAGAGGGCAGCCGATCGTAATGATCGGAAGCCCTCGCTTCATTGAAAGTAAGGAGTGGTGACGGAAATGGACAATAGATATTCTCGTCAGACGCTGTTCAAACCAATTGGTAATGCAGGTCAGGCCTTATTGAAGGATGCCCATGTCGTTATCATCGGTTGCGGCGCGTTGGGCTCACCTATTTCAGAGACACTCGTCAGGGCTGGCGTCGGCAAATTGACGATAGCTGATCGCGATTATGTCGAGTTGTCCAATCTGCAAAGGCAACAGTTATTTACGGAGCAGGACGCGTTGGAAGGTACACCGAAAGTGGTGGCAGCGGCACGTCGCTTGAAAGAAATTCGTTCGGATTGTGAAATCCATACAGTGCTAGACCATATCGACGGACCGTTATTGGAAGAAGTGGCGGACGGTGCTGACCTGATTATGGATGCGACCGATAACTTTGAGACAAGGCTACTGATGAATGATGTTGCCTGGAAAAAAGGGATACCGTGGATTTATGGAGCTTGTGTCGGTAGTTCAGGCACTGTCTTTTCGTTCGTACCGGGTGAAACGGCTTGCTTCCGCTGTTTGTTGCCTGTCATTCCTTCGGTTAATGAAACATGTGATACTGCAGGCATTATAGCGCCAGCTGTTCAAATCGTAGCGGCGAGACAGGCAGCAGAAGCGTTAAAGTGGTTGACGGGCAACAAAGAGTCAATGATGACGAAGCTACTCCATTTTGATGTGTGGAACAATACACAAGTGGAAGCAGGAATTTCACGGTTACGCAACAAAGCATGTGAAACATGCGGGGAAATACCTACATACCCTTCCATCGATCAAGCGGAAGGGACAAATTACGCCGTGTTATGCGGTAGGGATACCGTCCAGATTATTCCTGATCGCAATCGTTCACTGACACTTGCAGACGGAAGACGGCTCGCGGAGCGATTAGGAGCAGACTATAAAATGACGCCCTTCTTCGTAGAATTCCACGCAAGTGGTTATCGTTGTGTCCTGTTTCAAAACGGCCGACTGCTCATTCATGGATTGCGTGATAGGCAAGAAGGACGTAAGCTATATCATCACTTTTTTGGATAAGGGAAGGTGTATGGAGTGTCGCATTTGACAGAAATAGATACAAAACAACCGGTAATTATCGGAGTGTTGACGGTAAGTGATACAAGAAAGAAAGAGACGGATAAAAGCGGTGCAACAATTATCCGGATGGCAGAGAGTGCCGGTCACCGAATCGGGGATTACCGGATTTGTACGGATGACCCTGCTGAGATTATGACAGTCGTGGCAGATTATATGAGGCATGACGCTATTCAAGCAATCATCATTACAGGCGGTTCGGGCATTAGCAAACGTGATCAGACAATCGAGACAGTCGCACCGCTATTCAATAAAAGTCTTGACGGATTCGGTGAGCTCTTCCGTTTCCTTAGTTATACGGAAGACGTCGGATCTAAAGCGTTGTTGAGCCGTGCGACTGCGGGTGTAATCGGGGAGAAAGTGCTGTTCGCACTGCCTGGATCGTCCAAGGCGGTCGAACTGGCGATGGAGAAACTGATTATCCCTGAGCTGCACCATATCATTCATGAAATAACGAAATGAAAAAAGCGGTTCTGTCATTACAGAGCCCGCTCGAAATCTCCATTCTTGCCGCCGGTCTTTTTCAATAGCATTGTTGGACCAATGATCATCTCTTTGCCGGCGGCTTTGCACATATCATAAATCGTTAACGCAGCGGCAGAGGCAGCAGTCAACGCTTCCATCTCAACACCCGTAACGCCTTTCGTTTTCACTTCTGCTTGGATATGTACTTCATATCGGTTGTTTGATTCGTCAATCTGCCATTCAAAGTGGACGTCGACACCAGTTAGAGGAATCGGGTGACACATTGGGATGAGGGATGACGTGTTTTTAGCCGCCATGATGGCAGCAACTTGCGCAACGGCGAAGACATCTCCTTTTTTATTCGTCCCTTCGGTGATTTGCGAATGAATCAGTTCATTCACAACGATGGATGAAATAGCAACTGCAGTTCTAGTCGTTACAGATTTATCGGAGACATCAACCATCTTGGCGCGTCCTTGGTCATTAAAATGCGTCAGTTCAGACATTGCACTCAGTCCTTTCAAGGGTGGTTAGAATAATTTTTCAGTCATATATCGTCAACTTTCAGTATAGCAGAAGATAGGAGAAGATTCGCATGGTCGAAATAAGAAAACCGATTCCAGTTACTGAAGCTATTCGTCAAGTCATGGAGCATGTTACGCACCTGGGGACGGAAATCGTTCCACTTGAAAATGCGTATGGAAGAATACTGGCGGCACCGATTATCGCCAAACACGATGTACCTCCTTTTGACCGATCGCCATATGATGGATTTGCAATCCGTGCAATCGATTCCGCTGGTGCATCAGGTGAAAACCGTATGCCTTTCCACGTAATCGGCGAAATTGGTGCAGGTCTCCTTGGAGATAAACCGATCGGTGAAAAGGAAGCATATCGGATTATGACAGGCGCGCAAATCCCTAAAAATGCAGATGCTGTCGTCATGTTTGAACAGACGGTGGAAAATGAAAATGGGTTCACATTGCGCAAACCATTCGATGCAGGGGAGAATATTTCGGTACAAGGTGAAGATTGTAAAGAAGGCGAATTGCTTATTGAGGCAGGCACACTCATCCACCCGGGAACAATCGCATTACTCGCGACATTCGGTTATGCGTTTGTAGAAGTCGCCATTACTCCCGTCGTCGGTATTCTTTCGACAGGAACCGAATTGTTGAACGTGGATGATGAGCTAGTTCCAGGTAAAATACGCAATTCGAACGGTCCAATGATTCGCGCGCAGCTCGATCGTATGGATATCTCTTATAAATCGTACGGAATGGCTGCGGATGAGCTCGACATGTGTACGTTCGTCGTGGAAAAAGCCTTAGCTGAAACAGACATGCTAATTACGACAGGCGGCGTCTCAGTCGGTGATTATGATTACTTGCCTGCCATTTACGAACGCTTAGGTGCCAAGATATTATTCAACAAAGTAGCGATGCGTCCAGGTAGTGTCACGACAGTTGCAGAGCTTAACGGCAAATTATTATTCGGATTGTCGGGTAACCCTTCCGCCTGTTTTACCGGTTTCGAATTGTTTACAAGACCAGCTATTCTTGGGATGATGGGAGGCACAAACCCGTATATGCCAAGAATGAAAGCTATATTAGGTGAAGATTTCAAAAAGCCGAATCCGTTTACACGTTTTGTCCGTGCTTCTTGGGAGTTCACTCCGACAGGCGTCATTGCAGTGCCTGCAGGTTTCAATAAATCCAGTGCAGTCTCTTCAATCGCTCGCGGCAATTGCATCATCGTATTGCCTAGCGGTACGAGAGGGTTTTCGACAGGTGATGAAGTGGATATCCTCCTACTAGGAAGTGAGCTTGGCGTCAGTGAGTGGACGTTGTGAAGACGCTTCACATCGTCGGCTATAAAAATAGCGGGAAGACAACACTGATCGCGAGGTGGATTCGTGTATTGAAGCAAAGAGGCCTGACAGTTGCGGTATTGAAGCATCATGGACATGGCGGGAAACCGGATCTGGCGGACAATGATACGGATACGAACCAATTTTTAAAGAATGGTGCTAATGCGACAGTTGTGGCGGGTGGCGGAGCTATGCAGTTCATCTGGAATGAAGAGCCTGATTTCCTCCGTCTAAAAGAGATGGCGGCAACCGGAAAGCCCGACATCCTACTTGTTGAAGGGTATAAAGAGGAACGAGGCGATAAAGTGATTCTCGTTCGCGACGAAGAAGATTGGCAGACACTCAGTCTTTTGCAAGGCCGGATTCTTATTATTGGTAGTCCGGATTTCGCTGTTGATTGTCCTCAAATAACAAATAGAGAACAGCATACTGAAATCGATAAGTGGTTCAATGAATGGGTGGAGGAGGGGACTGGCGATGAAACAATATGAAATTGTAGAAACACCTATAGATATCAAGCGGTATTCTGATTATGTTCTTCATCCTGCAGCGGGCGCGGTTACGATTTTCACTGGCAACGTACGAGAGTGGACACATGGTGTGAAGACGTTATATTTAGCGTATGAAGCGTATATCCCGATGGCGGAAAAAAAACTTGCGGAAATCGGTGCGGAAATGGAAGTGAAGTGGCCGGGAATCCGTGTGGCGATTGCGCATCGAATTGGTGAATTGCAAGTGTCGGATATCGCTGTTGTCATCGCTGTTTCTTCTCCGCATCGCAAGGCGGCGTATGAAGCGAATGAATATGCGATTGACCGCATTAAGGAAGTCGTTCCGATCTGGAAAAAAGAGATTTGGGAAGACGGAGAAGAGTGGATTGGCGCACAGAAGAAATATCCTGAAAAGGGGGTTGAACAACAATGATACAAGTAAATTATTTCGCGCGGTTGCGGGAGTTGACGGGTAAAGGCCAGGAGACGCTCAATCGCGACTCAATGACAGTTAAGGAACTGTTGGAGTGGGCAGAAAATACGTATCCCGGTTTTGGAGCTGACACAATTCAAGTTGCGGTGAATGAGGAGTATGCCCTGAAAGATGATCCGATCCGTTCAGGTGATATATGCGCCTTCATCCCGCCCGTGAGTGGGGGCTAATGAAGACGGTTGGCGTCGTTCTTGCAGGTGGATTATCGAGCAGGTATGGTTCACCGAAGGCGTTTGCGAAGTGGAATGGGTTTTATTTCTATGAACTGGCAATGAATGTGCTGGCACCGTATTGTGATGAAGTTGTCATCGTGACAAGACCGGAATTGGCTGGAAAGTTTGACCACACATTACGAGTAGTGACGGATCTTGCGGAAGTTGCGGGAGAGGGACCGCTTGCGGGGATCTTATCCGGCATGGATGCGGTTGATGCTGATCGATATATCGTATTGCCGTGTGATATGCCGTTCATGACGAGTGAAGTGATTGCCAGGCTAGTCGAAAGGCATGAGTCAGCTGTAACGGCTGTCGTACAGGAAGGGAAACTGCATCCGCTTGTGTCTGTTTGGTCGGGTAAGGCGAAAGTGGAATTGCTGTCTGCACTTGAAAGCGGACAGCGCAAAGTGATGAAAGTGCAGGAAAAGCTTGGCGTGAAATGGATTGAAGGCATTACGTTAAGTGACAATCCCCAACACGTCCTAAAGAATGTGAATACTCCGGACATCTTGAGAGGAGTTGACCTAGATGAATCCGATTGTAGATAAATTAGGCCGCCCGATCCGTGATTTACGGATTTCCGTTACGGACCGCTGTAATTTCAGGTGCACCTATTGCATGCCAAAAGAGATTTTCGGAGACGATTATGTGTTCCTGCCGAAAAGTGAGCTGCTTTCGTTTGAAGAGATGGAACGGTTTGCGCGCCTCTTTGCAGCACTCGGTGTGAAAAAGTTGCGCTTGACTGGCGGAGAACCGCTCATGCGTAGGGGTCTCCCGGATTTGATTGATAAGCTGACGAAAATCGATGGAATAGAAGATATCGGACTGACGACGAATGGCGTACTGCTTGGCCAATATGCACAACCGTTATACGATGCAGGTTTACGACGCTTGAATATGAGTTTGGATGCACTTGATCCGGATATTTTCGGTAAGATGAATGGCCGTGGCATTAAGCCTGACCTGATCCTGAAGAATATTGACCGCGCGAAAGAAATCGGCTTTACAATCAAGGTGAATATGGTCGTGAAAAAAGGTGTCAATGAAAGCGAAATCCTTCCGATGGCGGCGTATTTCAAAGAAAGGGATATTACATTGCGCTATATTGAATTCATGGATGTCGGCAATGACAATGGCTGGAGTTTTGAAAGTGTCGTGACGAAGAAGGAAATTTATGAACGGCTTGCGGCTGAATACGAGATGGAACCTTCTGAAGAAGAGTATTTCGGTGAAGTGGCGAAGCGTTACCGATATGTCGGGACGGATGCTGAAGTCGGGTTCATCACATCGGTCTCGGAATCGTTCTGCTCATCGTGCACAAGAGCGCGGTTGTCTTCAGATGGCAAGTTGTATACATGCCTGTTCGCGTCAGAAGGATTCGACTTGCGTGAGCTAATCCGCAGTGGGATGACGGATGAAGAGTTGCTTGCAGCGATAACGGGTGTGTGGGAACGCCGTGCGGATCGCTATTCAGATGAACGGACGGAACAGACAGTGAAAAACCGGAAGAAGATCAATATGAGTTATATAGGTGGATGAATAAAGTGCTTCGCTGCTGCGGAGCATTTTTTTTGTGCCGAAAACTGCCTTGGTGAGTGGTTAGAAGAGCTTGAAATGGTAGTTTCCTTTGCTAGTTGTTCGATCGATACAAATACAGGATCGATCGATTTGCTCCTCTTACTATTGCTGCAAGTTGTTTCGCGTTAAATTCCCAGCACAATATTTTGAAGGAAGGCATATGTAGTTGTCCCTCTTAATAGATTGTAATAGCACGAAAAGCGGGAACACCTTTGCTTGGAAACGGTCTGTACGAGTAGCTGGAACGAAGTGCAAATAGAAGCGGAATGGAGGAAAGGGAATTGAGTGCAATTATTATTGCATTGGCAGGGATGGTTGTTTTTGCGCTGGGCTATCGGTATTATTCAAAATTTGTTGCTGTAAAGATTTTTAAGCTCGACCCGAATTACGTGACGCCTGCGCATCGATACAAAGATGGCGTCGATTTTGTTCCGACGAACAAGTTTGTACTATGGGGCCACCATTTCACATCAGTTGCTGGTGCAGCACCGATACTAGGTCCTGCAATAGCGGTCTATTGGGGCTGGTTGCCTGCCCTGCTATGGGTTGTGTTAGGAACGGTTTTCGCTGCAGGTGTCCATGATTTCGGGACATTGGTGCTATCCGTACGTAATAAAGGACAGTCGGTCGGTACATTAGCGAATAAGTTAATTGGACAGCGAGCAAAGATTCTGTTTTTATTCATTATCCTCATCCTTGTTTTAATGGTGAATGCCGTATTTGCTTGGGTCATTTCCAACTTGTTCATCAAATTCCCGGCGAGCGTTATCCCAGTCTTCATCCAGATTCCGCTCGCAATTTGGATCGGTACTGCCGTTTATAAGCGCCAAAAGAAGATGCTTGTCCCTTCGCTCATTGCATTGGGGGTCATGTACTTTACAGCAGTCGTCTCCAGTAAAGTGGGTTTTCTGCAGATCGATCTTGTTCAATACATGGGCGGTGCGGAAGGGGCAGGACTATTTGGTCTCGGTTCTGTGTCGACAGCATTTTTCATCTGGATCATGATTTTAATGGTGTATGTCTATTTCGCTTCCACGCTGCCGGTTTGGCGTTTGCTGCAGCCGCGTGATTTCATTAACTCCCATCAGCTGGTTGTCGGTCTTGGTATTCTCTATTTGGGCTTGCTATTTACGAACCCTACAATCACGGCACCTATGACAAATGCCACTTCAGATGTATCGTGGTTTCCGCTTTTATTCATAACGATTGCCTGCGGGGCCATTTCAGGATTCCACGGACTCGTTTCGTCCGGGACTTCATCGAAGCAGTTGAATAAAGAAACGGACGCACGGTTCGTCGGCTATCTTGGCGCAGTAGGTGAAGGAATTCTAGCACTTATTTCAATCATTGCAGTCATCACCTTTTTCCCGAATAAAGATGCATTCCTCGCTACCTATAGCAGTTTTGGTGCAGCGAATGGGTCGGGACTTACTGTGTTTGTGCAAGGAGCGAGCCAATTGGCGACGGGCTTAGCCATCCCTGCCGATGTTGCAACGACAATCGTTTCGATCATTGTTATTAGCTTTGCGGCGACAACATTGGATACATCTGTACGGCTCATGCGCTATATCATTGCTGAACTCGGAATGGAATACAATATGCCGAAACTTGCGAAGAAGCATGTCGCGACATCTGTTGCGGTTCTATCCAGTGCCGCACTTGTTCTCCTTCCACAAGGGCCGAATGGATTCGGATCAGGCGGCTATTTACTATGGCCATTATTCGGAACGGCGAATCAGTTATTGGCAGGAATCAGTTTATTGCTCATTGCGGTATGGCTGAAGCGACTAGGCAGGAATTACTTAATAGCTGTTATTCCAATGATTTTCCTGCTGTTCATGACATTACTTGCCATGTTCAAGCAAGTTGTATTTGAGTGGTCCTGGTTTGGTTCCAATTCGAATTGGCTGCTCTTCATTTTTGGGGCGATCATCTTCGTGTTTGCAATCTGGATTATTTTGACGGCATTTTCCGCCTTGTCGGGCAAAAATGATCCGAAGCTATCAACGGACATCGACGACTAATCGTTGGAGGAATTTACATGATCGATTCCCTGAAAAAACTGATCTCCTATTATGAAGAAGTTATTAGCTTGCCTCATCGCCGAGAAATTGCTGCGGAGTTACGAGACGAGGAGGACCTGTTTTTCCTTCTTCTTTATTCCGAAATGATCGGTATTCCGAACCCGGCGTACTATTACACATTGGAACTTTATCCGTATATGATCGAAAAATTCCACGACTGGCATTTACGGATGGGCATGGAGAAATCTCCGATGCATGGCATCCGTTGTTGTTGAAATGAGGGGAAACGATGGACGTATTAACGAAACAGATCATATTTGTTGGGGGGAAGGGTGGAGTGGGCAAGTCGACAACGGCGGCAGCCATTGCTCACCGCCTATCCACATCCGGGTACCGAACACTTTTAGTCTCAACGGATCCAGCCCATAACGTCGGCGATATATTCGGTCGACCAATCGGCGGCAAGCCAGTCGAAGTAGCAGAACGGCTAGTCGCGCTTGAAATTGATCCGCGGCTTGAGACGGAACGGTATATCACAGGCGTAAAAAACAACATTAAAGGAGTCGTCCATTCCAGTATGATGGAGGAAGTGCACCGCCAATTGGATACTGCACAAGCTTCTCCCGGGGCGGATGAAGCAGCTCTATTTGATAAACTGATCACCATTATTCTCGAAGAACGCGCTTCCTACGACAAGATCGTCTTTGATACAGCACCTACCGGCCATACGATCCGCTTGTTGTCACTGCCTGAACTGATGGGGGTGTGGATACATGGCTTATTGGAAAAACGGAAAAAGGCAAACACCAATTCTTCGCGCCTGCTCAATGACGGGGAGCCGATTGACGATCCAATATACGAAGTGTTAGCCGAAAGACAACGCCGCTTCGCACAGGTTCGTGAACTATTAATGGATGAACAAACGACAGGTTTTATTTTCGTCTTGAACCCTGAGCGGCTACCCATCTTGGAAACCGAAAAAGCCATTCAATTATTGAACCGCCATTCGCTTGCAGTGAAGTCCATCGTCGTTAATAAAGTACTCCCTGAACACGTGGAGGGCGAGTTTTGGACTGAACGAAAAGCGCATGAGCGAAAGTATGTAGAGATGATCGAGCAGTCATTCAAACGGCAGGAAATTCACTATGTGCCACTATTTCAGAGAGATATTATAAGCTATAAGGATTTGGCTCAGTTTAGTGAGCAATTAACGTGAAAAAAGAAGAAAGCCCGCCTATCTAACTGGCGGGTTTTATCATTTCATTATGAATTCTTCATAAACCCCGCAATTGCTTCATTCACAAAATGAGCGCCGAGCTTCACCGTTCGTCCGTTTTCATCCAATGAAGGATTCACTTCGCAAATATCAAATGAACGCGTCTTCTCGTGTCCGGCGACTTTCCTTATAATTTCTCGCACAGTCGTCGGCTCCAATCCAAATGGAGAGGGGGCACTTACACCCGGCGCAAACGCCGCATTCACGACATCTGTGCATAATGTAAGTAGTACCGCATCATGCTTGTCCATGAACGCATCCAGCGAATCCATCAATTTCTCGAGCTGTCCGGCAATCATTTCATCTTCATGTACGTACTCAACACCAAGTGCATCCGCCCGGTCAAACAGTTCCTGCGTATTGCCATACCGTTGGATGCCGGCGACGAAATACCCCACATTCGCATCTTGTTCTAAAATCTGCCTGAACATCGTACCCGAGGAAATTTGCTCGTCATATGGACGTAAATCGAAATGTGCATCGATATTAACGATTCCGAGAGAAGCGTCAGGACCGAGAAATTCACGCACACCTAAATAATGGCCGTACAAAGTTTCGTGTCCGCCACCTAAAATGATTGGCGTAGACCTGTTTGAAAGCAGCGTACTTACGGCAACACCCAGTTGTTGCTGTGCAACTTCCAATGCCTCGCCTACACACGCAATATTGCCGACATCGACAAGCCGTCCGTTTTCAGGAAAACGCCAAGGCAACTTCGCAATTTCGCCCCGTAATGCATCGGGAGCTTGTGCAGCACCTAACCGTCCTTTGTTCCGTCGGACCCCTTCCTCACATTCAAATCCAACAATCGCACATGCATCCTTCGCTTCACGTACATCCTTCAATTCCACGACTTGATGGTAGCGGAAAGCTGAACGATCCGCCGTATCATCTATCCTGCCTGACCAAATGGATTCACTCATACAGCTCATCCTTTCTAAAGTAGACTCCTTGCCAACAGTATATCGCTAGATTATGATTATTCCAACAAACGATTCAGAGGAAGGTGCTCATATGAAAATCGTGCTAATCATAAAAGACCCCCTTGAAGCACAAGGAGTTAAATGGCTCCTCACCTCACAATGGACGGACGTGCAGGTGGACATTGCCGACCCAGCGGCTCCATCTATAGACGCATATCTCTACATCATCGACATGCAGTTGCTAACCGCGGAATTCGAACTGCCGCCACACGCCATCTGGCTCGGCATCTCATCTGAACGAACATTCCAAACCGTCTACAAAGCGCTAACCTTAAAAGCGGAAGACATCTTATTCCGACCCTTCCAACCGGATAGGCTCATCAGACAAATCCAGCAAATCCGTTTCCGTTGGCGGAACGAATTCGCACAGCTCAACAGACCCGTCCAACAACGTACCGACATCGTGACATACGAAAACCTGCTCATCGGCGAAACGGAAGTTCAAACGCCAGTGCTGTTAAGTTTAATCGCGCCATCACGAGTAGACGAACTCGACCATCTCGTCCGCGAACTGGACATGCATGATTTCCCAACGGCTTACGACATCTTCCCGTTTTCCGACTTTGTGCTCGTCGTCCATAGATTGAAAGAGCTGAAAACCCTTCAAGAAGCGTATACAATCTTTTATTCACAATGGAAATTGCAATCGGATGCGCTATTGACAATCTATTTACATGCGGATGAAAGCCGTACGAATTACCGCGCTCTCTACAAAAAAATGCGCCGTCTTCATGAACGAATCTTTTATGACGGGTATGATATTTTGTCGGTTGAACAGGAAGAACTTCATTGGCGGGACATGGAGCCGTTTTTGTCACCGATCGAGCAACGGAAATGGGTGGAAATGCTTGAGAAACAGCAAATGGAAGACATCCGCAAGTGGGTGGAACAAGACTTTCTAACCGTTGAATCTCCTTATCCTGATCCCGAAATGGTACGCGTTCGTTTGACGAGTATACTTGCACAAGTTCGGAGATATATGACAACAAAAGCGCTGAAATCGTACTCCATCGAGAAAGCCTATCATGCACTCTTTCAATCGGTCATCCGCGAGCCTGTCATGTACGATATTATCCAGTCTTTCATTGCGTTCATGGCTGATTTGCTTCAAGCGTCTTCTGGAGAAATGCAACAGAAGGGGAGTCTGGTCGATAAAGTGCGGGAACGAATGAACGCGAATTACTGGGATGCCTCCTGGAATTTGGCGGCATGTGCAGAAGAATTGCACATCCATAAAAGTACATTGAGCCGGAAGTATACAAACGAAGTGGGAAAATCTTTCAGCGATGAGCTGTTGGAAATTCGTATTGCAGAAGCGAAGCGGTTATTGAAAGAGACAGATTTGGCAATTGGCGAAGTATCCGAATCTACTGGATTCACCCACGCGACTTATTTTAGCAAACGATTTAAAGAAGTAATGCACATGACACCCTATCAATTCAGGATGAGCTAATACAATCTCTGAGAAATAGGTGATAGGGAAAAACTTATCACCTATTTATAGAATAAAATACATACGAATGGTATCGGAAGTGTAAAATCACTTTAAAGTATGAGATATAACTTAAAAAAGCAATCAATCTATAAATTATTAACTGAACTTTCCCTATAGAATAATAGTAACGAAAGGGAGGTTGATTGGAAATGAAAGCGGATACAGCAGATAAGGTTATTCACTATACAGGTACGGAATTGCACACGAAGGGTTGGCAGCAGGAGGCGGCACTTCGGATGTTGATGAACAATTTACATCCGGATGTTGCGGAGCATCCAGATAAGCTCGTCGTTTACGGCGGAATCGGTAAGGCGGCTCGTAACTGGGAGAGTTTTGATGCCATCGTTCGTTCTTTGAAAGAGCTTGAGAATGATGAAACGTTATTAGTTCAATCGGGGAAGCCGGTTGCGATCTTCAAATCTCATACGGATGCACCACGCGTTTTGATTGCGAATTCGAATATTGTACCTGCCTATGCAAACTGGGATACATTCCACGAGCTGGATAAGAAGGGCTTGATGATGTACGGACAGATGACAGCAGGCAGCTGGATTTATATCGGTTCTCAAGGGATTGTTCAAGGGACGTACGAGACATTTGCGGAACTTGGAAAACAGCATTTCGGCGGTTCCCTAAAAGGAACGATTACATTAACGGCTGGTCTAGGCGGCATGGGTGGTGCGCAGCCATTATCCGTAACGATGGCGGGCGGTGTTTGTATCGGTATCGAAGTCGATGAAACACGTATCGATCGCCGTATCGAGACACGCTATACGGATGTTAAAACGGATTCGTTGGATGAAGCAATCCGACTGGCTGAAGAAGCGAAAGCGGAAGGTAAAGCTTTATCGATCGGGTTACTTGGGAATGCGGCGGATATTCTGCCTGAAATGATTGCACGCGGCTTCAATCCGGACGTCTTGACAGATCAGACATCCGCACATGATCCATTAAACGGCTATATACCTTCAGGGATGTCACTAGAAGAAGCAGCTGAATTACGCGATTCTAATCCGGAAGAATATGTAAAACGTTCAAAAGCGTCCATGGCGACACATGTTGCAGCGATGATTGATATGATGGACAAAGGCGCAGTTACATTCGATTATGGGAACAATATTCGCCAAGTCGCAAAAGACGAAGGTGTTGAGCGGGCATTCGATTTCCCTGGATTCGTTCCGGCGTATATCCGTCCGCAGTTCTGCGAAGGGAAAGGGCCGTTCCGCTGGGTAGCGCTATCAGGCAATCCAGAAGATATTCGTAAAACGGATGAAGTGATTTTACGTGAATTTAGCTACAATACGCATTTATGTAATTGGATTAAAATGGCGCAGGAGAAGATTCAGTTCCAAGGATTGCCGGCGCGGATTTGCTGGCTCGGGTACGGTGAACGCGCACGTTTCGGTAAGATCATTAACGATATGGTCGCAAGCGGTGAATTAAGTGCACCGATCGTCATCGGGCGAGATCATCTCGATTCAGGTTCTGTTGCATCGCCAAACCGTGAAACAGAAGCAATGAAAGACGGCTCGGATGTCGTATCGGATTGGCCAATCCTGAATGCGATGATTAATGCGGTCGGTGGAGCAACATGGGTGTCTGTCCATCATGGCGGCGGAGTTGGTATGGGGTATTCACAACATGCTGGTATGGTCATCGTTGCGGACGGCACGAAGGAAGCAGAAGCCCGCCTTGAACGCGTGTTAACGACTGATCCGGGTATGGGTATTGCCCGACACGTCGATGCAGGCTATGATTTGGCCATTCAAACAGCAAAAGAAAAAGGGGTTAACATCCCGATGATGGAAGGTGACAAGTAATTGAAACCACTTTGGATACAACATGCGGCTCAATTAGCGACAATCTCGGGCAATAATGCGCCGCGTAAACGTGAAGAAATGTCTGAGCTCGGCATCATTGAAGATGGCAGCGTGTGGATTGAAGACGGTGTCATCCAAGCAATCGGTACAACTGAAGAATTGATAAAGCAATTTGGCGACCGTGCGGAGGAAGCGGATATTGTCGATGCGACAGGCCGTTTAGTCACGCCAGGTCTCGTCGATCCGCATACCCATGTCGTGTACGGAGGCAGCCGTGAACGTGAATTTGAAATGCGTTTGGAAGGCGCCACGTATATGGACATTATGAATGCAGGCGGCGGTATTCACGCGACGAGCCGGATGACGCGTGAAGCAACGGAAGATGAACTTGTAGAACAAACATCCCGCAGGCTCGATTCCTTCTTGAAACACGGTGTTACGACTGTTGAAGCAAAAAGCGGCTACGGCTTAAATTGGGAAACAGAATTAAAACAATTGCGTGCAGCGAAGCGGTTGAATGAAACGCATCCAATTGACCTCGTTTCGACGTTCATGGGAGCGCATGCTGTCCCGTTGGACTATAAGGGCAAGGAAGATGAATACATTGATAGCATCATCAATGACATGCTCCCCGTCGTAGCGGAAGAAAAGCTTGCCGTTTTCAATGATGTGTTTTGTGAAGTTGGTGTGTTCACACCTGAACAGTCTGAACGCATTTTGGAAGCAGGGAAGAAGCTAGGCTTGACGCCGAAAATCCATGCGGATGAAATCGAATCATATGGCGGTGCGGAACTTGCCGCTAAAGTCGGTGCCATTTCAGCGGAGCATCTATTGAAAGCATCTGATGAAGGCATCAAGGCAATGGCAGAAGCGGGTGTCATTGCTTGTTTATTGCCAGCAACTGCTTTGTACCTTCGCGAAGACGCGGCACAAGGGCGAAAAATGGTTGATGAAGGAGTCGCAGTTGCGATTTCGACAGATTGTAATCCTGGATCATCACCGACGACTTCCATGCCGCTCGTCATGAACTTAGCATGTATTTCCATGCGATTGACACCTGCAGAAGCGCTCGTTGCAGCGACGATGAATGCAGCATGTGCAATCGGGATGGAGCGTAAAGCCGGTTCACTGGAAGTAGGTAAACAAGGGGATGTCGTCATGTGGGACGTCAAGAATTATCAAGAACTGCAATATTTGTTTGGCGTCAACCATGTCGATAAGGTATGGAAAAAGGGCGAAATAGTTGTAGGGTAACACAAGTCCGTGAATGGAGTAATGGGTTCATTCACGGTATTTTTATAAGGTTAATTAACGGAAGATTCAGAAGGGGGAAGCGGAATGGAGCAAGTGGGTATACATCAACCATTCGATAGGCAAAACACTATAATAGTAGGAAATTCGATAATGGGAAAAACGTTGGTTTATATTCTAGGTAATTCGTAAATGGAGAGAGGATAACCTACATTCTTCACGCATGTTTGTTATGATAAAGCCAAAGACAGTGGGGGGTATCCATATGATCGGTAGAAATGATCCTTGCTCATGCGGTAGTGGAAAGAAGTATAAAAAGTGCTGTGGAAAGCAAGGTCCTGATCTTATTGAATTGATTGTTAATGAAGAATTGGATCTTGTACTTAGCACGTTCTTTGATGCATATCCAAAAGGGGAAGACCGGAAAGAGATGATCCGCATAATGCGGGAATGGATTATTCGTCTATCCGATAGCTGGAGTAAAGAAGATATTGAGGAAGCGGCAAGTGAATTTTATTTATTCATCCAAAATCCTCAAGGTTGGCATGCATACATACAGGAACAGCTATCGAAAACAAAACGTGAAGCTGTACTGACAATCCTGAAAGCGTGGGACAAGCCATTCCTGCTATTAGCTGAAATTGTTGGATCTGATGACGGGATGTTGCGAGTCAGGCAATTATTCACCGATGAGGAATTCCATGTAACACGCAATGAAGGAATGCCGGCGGATGAAGGGACGTTATTGTTCGGGACGGTTTTGCGGGACCAGCGCAAACGAGAAGATGCGATTGCTCCAGTTTCGTCAATGATGTTTTTAGCCAAATGGAGCAAACAGACGAAACAATCGTTGATGGAACTGCGTGAAAGTCAGGCATCCAAGCCTGTCGATGAGTTCCTGAAAGACCATACGCTCGATATTTATGAGCTATTTATCAAACGCAGCATGGCCTCTCTTAATGAGTTGGTCGAAGAAGTACTGGATCCAGCCAAACTCGATGCATTAAAAGCACTCGAAGTCGGATTGCGTGAAATGAAGCAGGACAGCGGAGCCCGGGAAATCATGCACAAGCTTGCCGTCGCCTATTTCCTGAATGATCATGCAGATATGGACGCAGGAGATGATTTTGTTGCTGCAGCCGTCTGGACAGGCATGAAGATCGGTATAGTAAGAGACGTTGAAGCATCTGAAGCGGAGATTGCAGACCAGTTCCGCTCTTCAGCTGAAGGGATGGGCAAGTACGTTAACAATTTGACTTCCTTATACGAAGAGATGATGGACAGCTTCGACGAGCCCATGGCCGTGCAGGTATATGATATCGGAACAGCTCCTCGGCAGTCTGAAAAAGGATTGTGGGAAACAGCAATGACAACAGCAGGCGTTGTCCAACCGGAACGTAAGCCGGGCGTTGATGAAGGACGCGCGCAATTACTGGCGTATGAAGCTTTTGCTGCAGATGACGATGAAAAACGCCGGGATCTTGCTGCGAAAGCATTGAAAATTTCTCCTGAGCATCCCGATGCACTGTTACTGGAAGCTATGGATGAAAAGGATCAGAGCCGTGCATCTGAATTATATGAGCACGCAATCCGCAATGCGAGCAAGACATTCGAACCGGGTGAAAATCCATGGATGAACTTGCCGAACCATCCATTCATGCGGGCTGCATTCGCATATGGCGTGCACCTGTTCATGCACCGGGACTACGGGGAAGCAGGAGATGTGTTCAAAGATCTTGTCCGTATGAATTCCACGGACAATCAAGGTGCCCGTTATGAAGCGGTTGCTTCCTTAATCCATGCAGAACGTTTTAATGAGGCGGCTGAAATCTTGGTGCGTTACGAAAAAGGATCGCAAATGGATGCAACCTACTTATATTTAGATTGGAAATTGGAATTTGAAGCATCTGGTGGTAAGTCAGAAGAAGCCGAGGCCATGCTTGATAAAGCGATAAAGGCTAATTCCCATGTTATGCATTTGAAAACATTCAAAGTGAAAACAATCAATTATCCGATGCAGATGACGATCCAACCTGGAAGTGAAGAAGAAGCAAGGTATATATGGCTGTTAGTGAATGGACCGAATTGAAGCTTAGTGTAAACCGGCAGAAACGTTTCCTGCCGGTTTAATCATGTTTACTATATTTCTCGCTTGGCGGGAGATGTTTTCAACAATCGAATCCGTAACAATAAAACTCCGCATTTTCTTTCGGAATAGTCTTTTTTCTGGATTGAATCTAAATGAGAAGAGTACGTTTTAATAACAACAAGAAAGAGAGTCTCTGAAAGGTAAATAAGCATTGCTTCAGATTTAGGGTTATTCCACAATCCGGCGCATTTGTTGAATATTTGAATACCGAAATAATAAGGAAGTGCTTAGTTTTCCAATGAACTAAGCACTTCTTTAGGTGAAAAATATTGTTACTTATATCAACCGTCGTGCTAATAATCCTCTTACTTGAGTACGAATTCGAATACTTGTCGTTCCGTCACTGCATTAAACGGAGTACATATTGATTATTATTTGTTTTTTCTAAAATAAAAAGTCACCATTTGGTATCTTCAAGTGTGTTAAGTAGTGAAAGGAGTTGAGGAATGTTGCAACAAGTTTGGTCGGATGAACTAGATGTAGAGCGAATTGTCGATACATACGGCAATATGTTGTTTAGGATATGTCTCGTTCTATTGTCCAATGAGAGAGATGCAGAGGATGTCGTTCAGGACTCTTTTATTACTTATCTAACGAAATCTCCAACTTTTAACGATTTAGAACATGAGAAAGCATGGTTAATAACGATTGCCACGAATCGCTGCAAGAATATGAGAAGGTACAATATTATTCGTAAACATATGGATATCAATGATTTACAGCTATATTCTAAGAATGATAAAAACCATGGTTTACTCGACCATCTAATGAGATTACCAACTAAACAAAAAATCGTCTTGTTACTTCATTATGTGGAGGGCTATAAAGTGGATGAAATAGCAAAAATCCTTACCATTACTTCGTCGGCAGTGAAAAAGCGGTTGCAACGGGGAAGAGAGCTACTTCGGGAAAGATATCGAAAGGAGAATGAATATGGACTTTGAGAAGATCAAAGATGCAGTTACTTCTATTGAAATGTCAAATGCTATGGAGGATCGTTTGAAAGAGAATATTGGAAAGAGAAAATCGGGCCAAGTATATTTTAAAAGATGGATCCCGGTAGCGAGTGCATTTGCAATCCTAATGGCGATTATGATGGGAGTTCCATATTTTAATAAGGACGGGGAGTTCCAAGTAGCCAATTTTACAATCACCGCTTATGCGTTAAGTGATGATGAAAATCAGTTGAATACACCGATTACCTCAGAACAAGCTGTTATTGAATTAGCAACAGGAGATAGAATGGGTATTGCCAGTATTGGCGGCGATGGATATAGATTGATTTTTACAGATGTAATGCTCAAAATAGCTGGGGAACAGATTGATTCAATTACGTATAAGATGAGCAAAGGCGAATTTGTAGAGGATTTTAAGTTTACATCTAAAAAGCATCCAAGCACTGAGTGGTTGAGAGAGGAAAAGATAAAATTCATTATTAGTGAGCCTAACTCAGGTGTATACGAAGGTATAAAGGAAATCGGGAATACGTACACAGTTAACTATAATGAACAGGAAAACTATAAATATACACTTGCAATTCCTCACGATGGCAATAATGTAATAGCTGACGACGTAATTATCAACGTACATGTAAAATATACAGATGGCACCTCTGAACAACAAGACATTCTTGTAACGCAAGAAGGAAATTCTATTTCGTTGAAGCTTAATTAACATAATCAAGATGATGGTACCACAAGTTTTTGGTGGAAAAAGCTACATGATGGATCAAGGGTGCGTTAATGGAACATTGACTTGAAACAAACGATCCAGAAAATGTTGCATGTATACTGTTGCTTTTCGTTCCGACGTATGCTGTCCAAGCGAGTTACGAAGAACTCGCTTTGCCTTAATTTCTGTGTTCTTTACAGAAAGCTCGAAAAGCTACCGCTTTATCTTGCAAAAGCCGTTCATCGTTACGGCTTTTGATAATCCCGCTGGAGTCGCCCGTCTTCCGCTCCAAGCAACGAAAAGTAGTTTCTAGTAAGTGTATATTCAAGAATTGGGTCATTATGTAAAAAAACCTGATATCCGTTCGATCTATGCTACAATGAAAGTGAATCGTCTAAAAACTTTAACTTTGAAATATGTGGAGGTCGTATTTTTGCTGCTTTATTTTTGATATATCTTCGCTCTAATTCACAACTATTAAAATTAGGAGCTGATATATGATGTTATATAGGAACTCACTTGATAGTATTTCACCGGATATGTTAAATGGTTTTTTTGAAGGATGGCCAAATCCACCTAATCCAGAAACTCACTTAAAACTGTTGAAAAACAGCAGTAGAGTAGTTATTGCATTAGATGATAAAACAAATCAAGTCATTGGATTTATTACCGCAATTAGTGATAGCGTTCTATCTGCTTACATTCCACTTCTTGAAGTGTTACCAGAATACAAAAATAAAGGTATAGGTATAGAATTGGTAAACAGAATGTTAAAGGAACTTGATCATATATATATGGTTGATTTATGTTGTGACGATGACCTAGTCCCTTATTATGAAAAGTTTAATATGATGAGGTCAAATGGTATGGTGTTGAGAAACTATAAAATGCAAGCTGGAATATGAAAAATAATTATAATAAAAACGCTTGGGCAGATCTCCAAGCGTTTTTGTCTATTGAATTCGCATAAAAATCTCCATTAATGATATTCGGTATTATACTATCTAGTAAAACTCTGGAATAAGGATTTGAACCCATTTAACAATACGATTGGGCCATTTAGTTAACTAAGGCTTATGGGTTTATGTAGAATTTACCGAAACATGGGAAGGAATTTAAATGAAAAAATGTATTTTACTAATGCTATTTTGTTTTATCTTAATTCTATCTGCTTGTTCTCAAAGTGAAGAAGATACACGGGATTATTCGGGAATTATTGGAGAAGGGAAAACTTTAGGTTATGAGTACATCGTAACAAAAGAACAAAATAATTTTTCTTGGAACGTCGGCTACAAAGGGGATATATCTATAATTGAAGAGGATACTGTCAATAAAGATGATTTAGTAAAATATATGAATGCTGTTAATGATAGTAAAATGTTATTAGTAAAACTAATTGTATCGGTATCATACTTTTTAATTGTTATTATAACAACGCTTATCCTTTATAAGAAAAATAGAAAAATGCTTAAAGACGGCGGTATAATTATAACTATGTTAGCAGGTATTGCAATATATATTGCCTTCAAAGCATCATTTGATTTAAGTAGTTCATTACAAGGTGCAAAATACTACTATTTGATATTAACTAATTAAGGTAATGGGGGGATTTTTAGAATGTACTATGTCTTGTAATTCTAAAGACTTTGTACAACATTCGGGGTTGTTTGTAGCATTTATAATTTCCATCCCACATCATATAAGGGCCGTTTTGTTGAATAAACGCGTTAAATCAAGGAGTTGCAACCAATAGTTGCTGTATGGTTGGTGGTGTGCAACCTGAAAAACCAATACGATGACAGTAATCGAATTGGAAAAGGAGTGTTGCATTATGTCGTTAGGTTCTACTATTAGTAGTAAGAGAAAATCTCTAAAACTATCGCAAGAATATGTAGCTGAACAGTTAGGAGTGAGTAGGCAGGCGGTATCAAAATGGGAAACGAATCAATCAGAACCGTCAACAAATAATCTACTAAAACTGGCTGATTTATTTGATAGTGACATTATCGAATTAGTTTCTCCTGAGAAATATGTAGAGGAGCAAAAAGACGTAGAAACTCAAGTTAAGCGAAGTAGAAAAGATATAAAAATGCAAATTTCCGCTGCTTCTGGACGGGTTTTGACTTTGATTGGTTTTTTAGGCTTCATTGGTGCTTATTCTGATCGAGCTTCATACGGACTTCCTGATTGGTATCTAAACATTTATTGGGGTGTTTTATTTTCAATGGGATTGGTCTTATCATTTATAGCTGCAAGGGATTACTTTAATAGAAAATCCGGATCGAAAAAAATTATATGGTTCGACTTAATATTTGTTTTTTCTTTCTTTTTTAATGAAATGTTACCTTTTGAAAAAAATATAAATACATTGATTACCTTACTTTTTGCTATTGTGATTTTAAGTGTCATAAATATTAAGTTTTTTATCCCAGTGTGGAGGACACGAAAGTTATCAGGAGAATAAAGTTTTGAATTATTCCTCTAAGTTATATACCGCAATTGTGGACAGATGGCTATGACCTTATTGAGCTGTGAATTAGATAAAGAATAATGATTTAATCATCGGGTCTTTTTTGAAAAATTATCTAACTAGGCGCTCCATCCTCTCTATCTTATTTGCTAAGCGGTCAATTTGTTTTTGCATTTTCTCTAATTCGCTTGTTTGATCTAATTCGCTGGAGGGGTTTTGAGGGGTTTCGCTTGCTTGTTTCGACTTTTCTAATTCTTGTAATGCAATTCCCGCTGCTATTGCTTGAAGACCGTCTCCTAATGTTGAAAGTGCACTTCCGATTAATGCTAGTCTGGCCGCATAAATTTCAGGTGACTCGGTATTTTGGCTCGTTTGGTTGTTGTATGGGTTATTCATTATTTCGCACCTCGCTTAAATGACTTTTTATTATATATGAAACATTTACTGAAATAATGAGCTGAATTAAGGCTAGGTATTTGATATGCGAAAGACAAAGTTTAAAGTTAATTCAATCCTGAAAATAAAAGGTACCAAAACCGTCATGGTTTCTGGTACCTTCTTTAATGCGTGATTATGATTGTACACTTTTGAATACATTTCTTTTTAGATGACACGTAATTCAAAAATCTGTTACTTACTTGCCACCCAACATATTGAACAACCCGCCTGCTAGGCTGCCTTCATCCCGTGATCCGCCACCTGGAGTTTGAGGGGCTGCTGCGAATACTCTGCTCGCAAGCCTTGAGAATGGCAACGATTGAATCCATACTTTACCGGGGCCGCGAAGAGTTGCGAAAAAGAGGCCTTCTCCGCCAAACAATGCCGTTTTTACGCCTTTGACCATTTCGATATTATACTCAACATCCTGTGTCATCGCGACAAGGCATCCTGTATCAACGCGCAATGTCTCGCCGGGGGAGAGCGTCTTTTCGATAATTGTTCCGCCTGCGTGCACGAAAGCCATACCGTCTCCTTCGAGTTTCTGCATGATAAACCCTTCACCACCGAAAAAGCCGACGCCCAATTTACGCTGGAATTCCACGCCAATGGATACGCCTTTTGCTGCCGCCAAGAACGCATCTTTTTGGCAAATAATTTTACCGTTATATTCGCTTAAATCCATCGGAATGATTTTGCCCGGGTAGGGAGCTGCGAAAGAGGCATGCTTCTTGCCTGATCCTGTATTCGTAAACGTCGTCATGAACAGACTTTCCCCCGTAATTAACCGTTTCCCTGCGCCCATCAATTTCCCCATCAGTCCACTGCCTGAATTGCCGGTCCCATCTCCGAAAATCGTTTCCATGTCAATTCCGTCTTCCATCATCATGAGCGCTCCGGCTTCCGCGACAACAGTTTCACCTGGATCTAGTTCAACTTCAACAAATTGCATATCATCACCGTGTAACTTGAAATCGATTTCGTGGTTATTCATCTATTGAACCTCCTTGGGTTTTGTATATATTTCTACGTTTAAAAGCCGTTAGAAGTTTCACTTATCTTGTAGACTCTTTTCTTTGTTAATATACTTCACAAGAAACGTTGAAATCTCAGTAGATCGGTAATAGAGCCGTGTTCCTTTGAATAGTTGTTGGAAAGGGGCGATTAGTGCATCCATTACGACTAGATTAGGTGTCTCTGAGAGCATTTCATCCAAGAAGAATTCTGTGAAACGGATTCCTTCGGTAAGCTTCTCCTTCTTAACCATCAATAGGAAACGTTCAAGCTTTTCGACAACATGCGTTGCGCAAGTAGGTGTGGTTTCGTTCGCCGAAGTCAACGTTTTCAAGTAATCCTTTCCGAGTAATGTGTCTTCGTTTCGGATCATGTCATCCATGATGGAGTCAACCCGGCGAATCGTAAAGTGAACGAGATCGTCGATGTCAATCTTTTTTGCGGAAGACGAAAGGAAGTGAATGAGGTGCTGGATGACACCCAAAATCATGACTGCACAATCAAGTACATACGGTTCCGCCTCTTCTCCGTAAACATCCGCAAGCCTTGAAGTGAGCCAGTTCAATTCCATCAAATGATGTCTTCTGACAAAATTCCTTAATTCAGCGTCGCCTGAATAAAAGACTGCTTCGTAGATTGACAATAGATTGTGTTCACGGTTTACATGCATGCGCACAAGTATCTGTTCAGCTAATATATTTTTATCCGAGATGTCTTTGCCTTGTTGCAGTTCATGTCTACGGACAATCGACTCTTCGTGTGCAAACTCGAAGATGGCAATAAGACATTCGTTTTTGGATGTGAAATAATTATAAAATGTCCCTTTTGATATTTGCGCAGATTCAATAATATCTTGGATGGATGTTGTGATGAATCCTTTTTCGATAAATAATCTTTGCGCTGTCAATAGGACGTGTAGTTTACGGTCGTTCATCTAAATCATCCTTCAGGAATAAGATTTGTACTACTAGTTCAATTTCTATTCTACTTAATTAATATTGCTACATCAATGATTTAAAGTTTTTTTAAAATGTAAACGTTTACGTATTTGATTAATTTGGACTGCCGGTATAAAATAGATTTTATGCTGTACGACGATTATCGTTAGTTAGAAAAAATGGAGGTCAAGTAAATGGAAATAGATATTAAAAAGATGCACGAAAAACCTCCTTATGGAATGATTGCAATTTTGTTTTTCGGTGCATTCGTGGCAATCTTGAACAATACATTATTAAATATAGCCTTACCTTCAATCATGACGGAGTTCTCCGTGAAACCTTCACAGGTCCAATGGTTGACGACGGGGTATATGCTTGTAAACGGAATTATGATTCCAGCAAGTGCGTTCTTCATACAGAAATTCACAAACCGTAAACTGTTTTTGACAGCAATGACGTTATTCACAATCGGAACCGCGTTGGCTATCTATGCACCGAGTTTTAATATGCTCGTCACTGCCCGAATGATTCAAGCTTCGGGATCTGCGCTCATGATGCCGTTGCTTATGAATGTCATGTTGGTTGCTTTCCCGATTGAGAAACGGGGAGCAGCGATGGGGATGTTTGGTCTTGTCATGTTCACTGCGCCTGCAATTGGGCCGACACTTTCAGGGTGGGTTGTTGAACATTATTCGTGGAGGACACTTTTCGTCATCGTTTTGCCGTTCGGTATTTTGACGATTTTGTGGGCATTGTTTAAATTGCGTAATATTACACCAAATCGTAACGTGAAATTGGATGTCTTATCACTTATCCTTTCCAGTGTTGGGTTTGGGGGACTGCTCTACGGATTCAGTTCAGCAGGGGACAAAGGATGGGGCTCACCACTTGTTTACGGGACAATTGGGGTTGGAGCGTTTTCACTGGCACTATTCATTGTCCGACAGTTGCTTATGAAGGATCCGTTATTGGACTTCCGCATTTATAAGCACCCGATGTTTGCGCTTGCTTCAGTCATTTCGATTGTCATGTCTGTTGCCATGTTCTCGGGTATGATTCTGACACCGTTATACGTCCAGAATGTCAGAGGCATTCTTCCGTTTGAAGCAGGACTACTTATGTTGCCTGGTGCAATTATAATGGGATTGATGTCGCCGATTACCGGTCGTGTTTTCGATAAATATGGACCGAAAGCCATTTCGATAACCGGTCTTGTCATCACGACAATTTCAACCTATTACTTAAGTAAACTCGAATTAACGACGGGCTATTATTACTTGATGGCACTGTACACAGTGAGAATGTTCGGTATGTCGATGGTTATGATGCCGATCATGACGAATGGGTTGAACCAATTACCGATGCGTTCTAATCCGCATGGTACAGCGATGAACAACACACTTCAGCAAGTATCAGGGGCAATTGGTTCTGCTTTGTTGTTGACGATTATGACGAAACGGATGGAAAGCACGGGTGCAACACTTGCGCAGGACGCAGCCGCTTCAGGTGCTTTATCTTCTACTACTGAGCAGGAAATCTACTTGAAGTCCATGTTGGATGGCATCAACTATTCGTTTTTGATTTCCGCGTTCATTTCAGTAGCGGCATTAATTCTTGCGTTGTTCGTCAAGCGTGTCCGACAACCGAAATATGACGATGTGAAAAAGCAAGAGCAAGAGGAAACACCGATGGATTCATTAAAACCAGTGGAAGAATAAAGTCATAATAAATCCCCACAAAGCAGTAAACTGCTTTGTGGGATTTTTTATTTTATTCAGAGAAAAGGAAGGATTCTCCTGTGAAGTTGTCGAAATAAGTAAAGTGGAAGCGTTTTCAAAATAGTGTTTGAAGCGGAAAGGGGATTTTTAAAATGCAATTGAACAACTTTATTGGGGGACTTTGGCAAGATGCAGGAGGAGCGGATTATAAGGCTGTTACAAATCCTGCTACTGGTGAAGAATTAGCACAAGTACGACTATCAACTAAATCTGACGTGGATCTGGCTGTTGAAGCTGCTAAGAAGGCGCAAAAAGAATGGGCGCTAGTTCCAGCACCTAAACGGGCAGATTACTTATATGAGATTGGCAATCTGATGAAAGAAAAGAAGGAGCATCTTTCCCAAGTTTTGACGAAAGAAATGGGGAAAGTCATCGAAGAAGGACGCGGTGAAGTTCAAGAAGGTATTGACATGGCTTTCTATATGGCTGGAGAAGGAAGAAGAATGTTTGGGGAAACAGTCCCTTCCGAACTGCAGGATAAATTCGCAATGAGCGTGCGCGCGCCGATTGGTGTGGTCGGACTAATTACACCGTGGAACTTCCCGGTGGCGATTGCGACGTGGAAGTCTTTCCCGGCAATCGTTGCAGGAAATACATTCATTTGGAAGCCGGCAACGGAAACGCCGATGATGGCATATGAAATGGCGAAAATTTTTGAAGAAGTGGGGTTGCCAGCAGGTGTTGCGAACATCGTTTTCGGTTCAGGTTCAGAAGTCGGAACAGCGATGATTGAACATCCTGATGTGCGCGTCATTTCATTCACTGGGTCCACTGAAACAGGGCGTCATGTTGCGGAAACAGGTGGACGCCATCTGAAGAAAGTATCCCTTGAGATGGGTGGCAAGAATGCGGTCATCGTTATGGATGATGCGGATATCGATTTGGCGGTGGAAGGGATTCTCTGGAGCGCATTCGGAACAGCTGGACAGCGCTGTACTGCATGTAGCCGGGTCATCGTGCATAAAGATGTTAAAGAGGAATTGGAAGAGAAGTTGTTGGCTTCCATGAAGCATTTGACGATTGGAAATGGTTTGGACGAGTCTGTCAAAATTGGGCCGGTCATCAATGAGAAAGCGATTGAAAAAATCAAAAAGTATGTTGGTATCGGAAATGACGAAGGGGCGAAGTTGCTGGCGGGGGGCAATGTGCTCACTGACGGTGATCTTGCAAATGGTCATTATTTCGAACCGACACTGTTCACCGATGTGAAGTGGGATAGCCGCCTGGCACAGGAAGAGATTTTTGGCCCGGTTGTATCCTTAATCGAAGTTGGAAGTCTAGAAGAAGCTATAGAAGTGAATAACAGTGTTATTTATGGACTGTCGAGCTCGATCTTCTCCAAAGACGTCAATACAATCTTCCGTGCTCAACGTGATTTGGATACAGGAATCGTCTATGTGAACGCTGGTACGACGGGTGCTGAAATCCACCTTCCGTTCGGAGGAACGAAGGGTACAGGGAATGGACATAGAGATTCCGGAGTTGCGGCACTAGATGTATTCACCGAGTGGAAGAGTATTTATGTGGACTATAGTGGGAAGTTGCAAAGAGCACAAATTGATAACTCATAAACTATGTATTTGATTCGAGGAATCCGTTTTTGCGTTGACTAGCAGCATAATTATGAATCTATTTACTGGCTGTCGATTTTCTATCAGAAGATTTAACAGCCAGTTGAAGTGAGGACTAGTGAATCTTTTTGGAATGGAGATGTTCATATGAAAGTGGTAGTTCTTGGGGCAGGTTTGATGGGGAAAGAAGCAGTACGTGACCTTGTGAAAAGTGATGATGTAACAAAAGTATATTTGGCGGACTTGAATACAAGACCTGCCGAGGATTTTGCGGAGCAACTGATGTCCGACAAGCTCGATATCCTATGGCTGGATGCGTCCAATGATTTACAATTACAGGAAGTGATGGCGCTTGGGGATGTTGTCATTAATGCCCTGTTCTACACATTCAATGAAAAAGTGGCGAAGATCGCTGTTGATATAGGTGTCCATTCAATTGACCTTGGCGGACATATCGGTGGGGCGACGGACGCTGTGCTTGAATTGGCTGAAAAGGCGGAAGCAAAAGGTGTGACAATCATTCCTGATCTAGGCGTTGCACCCGGTATGATCAATATCCTGGCGGGGTATGGCGCTGGTAAGTTGGATAAAATCGATACAATCAAACTGTATGTCGGTGGTATCCCAGTTGAGCCTGAATTGCCACTAAATTATAATGTCGTCTTCTCCCTTGAAGGGGTATTTGATCATTATACAGATCCTTCACATGTCATCCGTGATGGCGAGTTGAGAGAGATTCCTTCATTATCAGAAGTGGAATCGATTTATTTCGATAAATACGGTGAGTTGGAAGCGTTCCATACGTCTGGCGGTACATCGACGTTAACGAAAACGTTCAAAGATATCCAAACGTTGGAATATAAGACAATCCGCTATCCGGGGCATGCAGAGAAATTCCAATTGCTCGTTGATCTGGGTCTATTATCAAGGGATAACGAAGTGAACGTCGATGGGAAGACTGTTAAAGTCCGTGATGTCATGCGTGAACAATTGTCTCCGCAGCTGCGTCTTGGGGATAAATCAGATGCGGTCTTGCTGCGTGTTAGTGTAAGCGGAGAAGCGCACGGTATGCCTGCGACGTATGAATATAATCTCGTGACGGAAAAGGACTTATCTGTGAATGAAACGGCGATGGCACGTGCAACAGCGAATACAATCTCGGTCGTGGCGCAGATGATTGGTAACGGAACGATTACAAAACGTGGTGTCCACCCTCCTGAAACGATTGTTCCGGGAGACCAGTATATTGAAGAGATGAAAAAACGTGGTGTCATGATCGAAGAAACAGTGAAAACGCAACAGGCGCATGTTTGATTAACGATGCGAAAGGGGTCGGAGAAGGTGAATTTTGATTTTACAGATGAACAAAAAATGTTGCGCAAAACAGCGAGGCAATTTGTAGATGATGAAATCATGCCGCATATCCAGCAATGGGATGCGGAAGGCGGTTTTGATCAGGGAATCTGGAAAAAGCTTGCGGACCTAGGCTTCATGGGTGTTTGTATTCCTGAACAATATGGCGGTAGTGGTATGGATTATAATTCCTTGGCGATTCTATGTGAAGAACTGGAACGTGGCGATACAGCGTTCCGGACTGCCGTGTCGGTTCATATCGGGTTGAACTCCATGTCTTTATTGCAATGGGGTACGGAAGAACAGAAGCAAAAATTCCTAGTGCCTCAAGCAAAAGGTGAAAAAGTGGGTGCTTTCGGACTTACAGAGCCTGGTGCTGGCTCCGACGTTGCTGCTATGTCGACAACCGCTGTACGTGACGGTGATGAATACGTCATTAACGGACAAAAAACCTGGATTTCACTCTGTGATATTGCTGACCATTTCCTCGTCTTTGCGTACACGGACAAATCGAAAAAACATCATGGCATTAGTGCGTTCATTGTGGATCGCACTACCCCTGGTTTTTCGTCGAAAGCGATTAAAGGGAAGTACGGAATCCGTGCGGGAAATACGGGTGAACTGTTTTTCGAAGATATGCGTATACCAGCAGAAAATATGCTGGGCGCGGAAGGCGAAGGATTCAAAATTGCGATGGCTTCCCTCGACAACGGACGTTTTACCGTTGCGGCGGGTGCGGTCGGTCTAATTATGGCGAGTCTGGAAGAAAGTGTGAAGTATTGCCATGCCCGAGAAACATTTGGCAAGTCGATTGGCAAGCATCAGCTCGTCCAACAGATGATTGCCAATATGGAAGCCGGCTATCAGATGAGTCGACTGCTCGTCTATCGTGCAGGTGAATTGAAGAACAAAGGTGTACGGAATACACGCGAGACGTCGCTTGCTAAGTGGCAGGCCTGTGATTTTGCGAATAAAGCAGCAGACGATGCATTTCAAATCCATGGCGCGTATGGCTACTCCGACGAATATCCAGTTGCCCGTTTCCTGCGTAATTCGAAAGCGCCTGTTATTTACGAAGGAACACGTGAAATCCATACAATTATGCAAGCGGAATATGTATTGGGGTATCGGGAAGATAAAAAACTAACGCATATGTTGCCGGAATGGCCGTTTGACTGAATACTTAATGCCAAGAGGGTAAATCCTTCTTGGCATTTTTGCGTCATAACTGATGATTGGGGGAGCGATGTTTTTATGGGGAACTATAGTTTACAAGGACAAAGTGTTGATTGTGGAACGGATTGCCTTATGGTAGACTTCTACCATTCTTGTTGGTCGCATGTCCAGTAATGTAGAAGAGGTATAAGGGGTAAATACACATGAGAAAATTAATTCCACTCGCAGCAATGCTAATAATAGGTGTTTGTTTAAGTGGTTGTGAAGAGAATCAGAAGATAGATTTATCGGCAGAAGAGATTGTTGATAAGGCATTGGTTGCAATTGAATCGCCTATTACATATTACGGAGAATTCGAAGAAAGTGATGGCGAAAAATATAAAGAATGGGCCGATTCAGATGGTAAAAGCAAATTGAAGCGGAGAGATCGATTGCAGCAGACGGTAGAGATGTTCGACGGAAAGCAACTGTTCTTGTATGACGAAGAAAATGGTATGGTAGCGGCTATTAAGCGTTCCTACAAAGACATAGGCTTCAGCACCCGTTCCCTTCGATTGCGGTCAGGATTTTTATTGGAACTTGTCAAAGAGCAGTGTGAGTTATCCGTTGTAGGGGAGGAAAAAGTGGCAGGGCGCAACACTTATCATATCGTAGGGAGTCAGAATGGGGGTAAAGCTTGTATTGGGAAACCGGAATATTGGATTGACCAAGAGAACTCAATGGTTCTTAAGATTTTCGAGAATTATGATGAACGCCAGAAAGTTACAATCGAATATACAAAAGTGGATTTTGACGCGAAAATTTCGGATGATGCATTTGTTTTTGATTTCCCAGAAGGTGCAGGCGTCAATACAATAGTGGATCCGGAAGAATCTTCAGTGCAAGAAGCAAAAGAAAAACTTGGGAAGTTCTTTCAAGTACCCGAAACTGCAGAAATTAAGCTCTCAGAGATTATCATCTTTGAAGAAAATAAAGAGCGGCCTGAGTTTACATTCGATTATACGAAAAATGGTCAGCCTGAGTTTTCGGTGACTGTCTTCCCGTCTTCAGGCGAGATTGACTTCGGTAATTTCCTTGATGAAGAAATCATAGCGGCTCATGGGCAAAAAGGAATCAACAATAGTAATCTTCATAGCTTTTCATATACATGGATGGAAAATGGTTTGCTTTATACTGCAACATCAAAAAATACCGAGTTAAATGAAGAAGACTTTATTGGATATCTTGATGGAATGATTGAGGTCCAATGAAGCTCAAGCATAATGATTGCTGATGAATCGATGCCCAGAGGGTGAATCCTTCTTGGCGTTTTTACATAATTGACGCAGGAAGCGTCTTGAAATCCTTCGATAGTAGTTGTAAATATAGTGGGTTTGTATATAATCGGAGATAAATACACTACACGCATACTAATCGGGGGATATTATGTACAGACTAACAGCTAGTTTCGCGAGATTTATTTTTTTCTTTGTTGCCAAAATCGAATTAAAGGATTTGCATAAACTGCCTAAGGAAGGCGGGTATATTATTACGTGTTCACATCGCGGGTGGCTTGAGATTATAGCACTTGGGATTTCGTTGCCGAAACCAATCCATTTCATGGCGAAGAAAGAACTATTCTCTAAAAAACTTCTTGCCTCATTCCTGACGAGCATCAAAGCATTCCCTGTAGATCGGGAAAACCCATCACCCAGCAGTATTAAGACACCTGTTAAGCTGTTGCGATCGGGTGAAGTGATCGGGATTTTTCCGGGCGGGACGAGATCATCAGAAGATGCGCCTGTCAAAAGGGGTGCCGTGACGATTGCGAATTTGTCCAAAGCACCGATTGTTCCTGTTACATACATCGGACCTGCAAGTTTCAAAGAAGCTCGGAAATGTAGAAAAGTAACGATTACAATCGGTGACCCGTTCATCGTCGATACAAAGGATAAGGATGCACTGCAAGCCTATTCGGATAAACTTGGCCGTGCAATCAATCCTGTTTAAGATGCAACTTTTCGCTGAAAAGACAGTCTACTCATGAAAGGGACGGTGATGCTTGTGAAGAAGAAGATAACCGCTACTCTCGCAGGAGCGGGCTTGTTAATGGCGGTGTCTGGTTGCGGATCTGGACAAGATAACGGAAATCTTGCGATTGCAGAAGCGGTGGATTTTGGAACGAAAGACTATGAACGCATAATTATGCCGACCAATGACCTTGCTTATGAACTGCTTGATAAAATTGAAGCGAACGACGATGGGAACGTGTTCTTCTCACCGGCTAGTTTATGGATGGCGCTTGCAATCGTCTATAACGGAGCAGATGGAGAGACGAAAACGGAAATGGCTGAAGCGATGCAAGCGCAGGGCATTGACGTAGCTGACCTGAATAAAGCGAATGCTTCACTAATGACGGCGTTGAACAAAGACAGCGACAATATCCAACTTACAATTGCGAACTCCATCTGGTTAAATGAAGAATTCAACTTGCAGAAAGACTTCGCCAAGCGGACGGAGGATTATTTTAATGCGCAGACGCACCAAATTACGATCTCGAGCAATGAAGCATCTAAGAAAATTAATGAGTGGGTGAAGAAGGCAACGAACGCTAAAATCGATAAAATGGTTGATGATCCGCTCGATTCGAATCTTGTTGCGCTTGTATTGAATGCGATTTACTTCAAAGGAGACTGGACATATCCCTTTGACAAGAAACAGACGGAAAAACGTACTTTCCATTTGGAAGACGGCACCGAAAAAATCGCGCCGTTCATGAAACTGCAACGGAAGTTCTCCTATATGGCTGGAGATGGCTTTCAAGCAGTCAAATTGCCATACGCGGATGGCGAAATGAGCATGACTGTTGTGTTGCCGGATGAAAACCTCGGCTTGGAAGACTTCAAGCGCACACTCTCTACTGAAAACTGGGGACTATTCCTGACGGCATTCAACGAACGAGAAGGTACCATTTTATTGCCGAAATTTAAAATGGAGTACGAAACGGAACTCAATGGCGCACTAGAAGCGCTTGGCATGCCTAGCGTATTCACGGAAAGTGCTGATTTCAGCCATATGGTTGAAGGTGACGCCAATCTCTTTATCTCCACTGTGAAACAGAAAACGTATATTGACGTGAATGAAGAAGGCACTGAAGCGGCAGCAGTCACCGGTGTACAAGTAGGAGTGACATCCGCGCCGGCTGACGGTCCTTTCCATATGGAAATGAACCGCCCATTTTTCCTGATGATTACCGATGAAGAAACGGGTGTTGTGTTGTTTGTGGGATATGTCGCGAATCCTCAGTGAAACTGAAAATTGCAGTTATGTAACAGTTGTGATAAAATATTCTTACTATTATTGATCGGAGGTGAGGAATGGATGTTGGACACTGTGTATGCACGCGAAAGACTATTGGAATATTTAGCCACTTCGTGTGCGATTACGCATGAAATTGCGCTTAACGGGATACGTATGCCCTTTTTTAGACAATTTCAGTAATCACACAGCTGTTTAGCAAAACATTCCTCACGACTTTTTAGGGGAAGGCTGCTTAAACGCAGTCTTTTTTTGTGCTTCCAGCTGTGAAAACAGAACGAGAGGAAGCGGAATTCATGATTTGTACAATCCAACAAGTAAGTAAAATGTTAGGCGGCAACACGATCTTTGAAAATCTTTCATTAGATATTAAAACAGGTGATAAATTAGGCATTGTAGGGCGGAATGGTAGTGGGAAAACGACATTATTTAAACTCATTGCTGGTGTTGAACCACCGGATACTGGTCAAATTCATTATAAAAAGGGGACTACTATCGGTTATTTAGCCCAAATCCCTTTATTCGAGAAATCGATGTCAGGTTATGATGTTCTGAAAAGCGCATTCGCTGAACTTGTAACGATTCAACAGCAACTGGCTGAACTTGAATTGAAATTATCGAATGCTGAAGATGGAAGTATGGAACGGCTGCTCCTACAATATGGACAATTGCAGGATGAATTTGTTCGACGAGACGGTTATACGATGGACTCGGAAATTGAAAAAATCATTAATGGTCTTCAATTACGCTCCTTTGTAGGTAGAGACTTCAGAGAAATGAGTGGCGGCGAGCAGACGAAAGTGATGCTTGGTAAACTATTATTGACACAACCAGATTTGCTTTTATTGGATGAACCAACAAACCATTTGGATCTATTTGCGGTGGAATGGCTTGAGGAATACTTAGCAGAATACACGGGTACCCTCGTTATCATTTCTCACGATCGTTATTTTCTAGATCACGTTGTTAAAAAGGTCGCTGATCTTGAAGAAGGGGAACTTCATCTTTATAGCGGAAATTATAGTTCTTTCATTCAAGAAAAAGAAGAACGTCTTCTTCGTGAGTTTCAAGACTATGAGGAACAACAGAAGAAGATGAAAAAGATGAAAGAAGCGATCAAAAGACTTAGAATCTGGGCAAACGAAGCGAATCCGCCGAATGCAGGCTTGCATAGACAAGCAAGAAATATGGAACGGGCATTAGAACGGATGGAAAAGGTGCGTAAACCGTTAGTCGATCCTAAGAAAATGGGGTTAACGTTTGAATCGGCACAAAGGAGCGGCAAGGAAGTCGTCATTATGCAAGACGTAAAAAAGAACTTTGGAGAAAAAGTGTTACTTAGTGAAGCGGATTTACACGTCTATTGGAAGGATCGGACCGCGATTGTCGGCAAGAATGGAAGTGGGAAGTCGACAATCCTTAAGATGCTGATTGGCCAATTACATCCTGATGAGGGAGTTTGTAAGCTAGGCAGTAATGTAAAAGTAGGCTTCCTATCACAGCATTTTGAGATGAGTAATCCAAAGGCTCGACTAATCGATGCCTTTCGTGAAGAGGTAAGTGTGTCGGAAGGTGAATCAAGACATATCCTGGCAAAATTCATGTTTTATGGACCTGACGTTTTCAAACGAGTCGGGGATTTGAGCGGCGGTGAGCGGATGCGATTGAGACTCGCTCAACTTATGCATCAGGACGTGAACTTGTTGGTGTTGGATGAACCGACAAATCACTTGGATATAGAATCTCGTGAAGTGTTGGAAGATGCATTGGAGGAATTTCCAGGAACGATTCTCGCTGTCTCGCACGACAGGTACTTTTTGAATAAGTTGTTCTCCCGCACTGCTTGGTTGGAAGAAGGGGAAATCACGATGTTCGAAGGCTCATTTGATTGGGCTAGAACGAAATGGCATGAACTGCAGCAAGCGCGAGTCGTGGAGCACCCTCTGAAACCGATTCCTGTGAAAAAACAGCTAGCTAAAGAAGAAGTTTTGGTGGATAGAGAGGCTGAAATTGAAAGACTTGAACTACGGATTCGTCAATTGGAGCAGGATCTTTTGACAGAAAGTGAATGGGAAAGTTATGAGTTAGGCATGAAAAACTTATGTGAGATGAAAACGAGTTTGGATGCTTACTATGAAAAGTGGATGAGTGAATGTGAATAAGTAAGTTCGTTTTTGAAAATGTCAGTGTGTTCGCAGTTAATGCGTACATATTGACATTTTTATTTAAGAATTAATATTATTTAGCGCTTTATTGATTTTCATTAATAATAAAATAAAGAGAGATATGATGTAAATAAGAGAAAGGAGGACGATACGAATTATGGCATATCCCGTTATTAGTCATTGTCCTGTTTGCAGCGAAACGTTAAAAATTACAAAGCTTCACTGCTCGAAATGCCATACCACGATCGAAAATGAATTTGAACTATCTAAACTTGCCGCATTGACAGGTGATCAATTGCAATTTGCCGAGGTTTTCCTCGCATGTAGGGGGAATATTAAAGAAGTTGAAAAGGAATTGGGGATTTCCTATCCGACTGTTCGTGGGAAGTTGAATGAGGTTGTAAATTCACTTGGGTATGAAATGAAAAAGAAAAGTGATGTGGATGAAAAGAAAGTGATCGCCATGCTGGCGAGTGGGGAAATTACTACAGAAGAGGCAATCTCGCTTTTGAAAAATGAATAGGGGGAATTCATAATGAAGACTGAAATTGAAAAGGTATTGACGATGGTACAAGAAGGTAAAGTTGATGCTGCAAAGGGATCAGAGCTTATTGAAGTTTTACAAGGGCGAGAGTCTAGCGGTGGAAATTTCGCTAAACCAGTTGCTTACACAGATAAAGTATTGAAAATCCGTGTTGTATCGGCTGAAAATGATAATGTTTCCGTCAATTTACCAATAAAACTAATTAAAGTGCTTTTGAAGGCAGGTTATAATATTGCGGGGAACATTCCTCAATCTGAGAAATATGTGAAGGATCTTGATATTGATATAATTATCGAGGCGATTGAAAATGAATTGGATGGGCAGATTGTGGATGTGAAATCCGCGGATGGCGATAATGTTTCCATTGTAATTGAATAATATGATGAAAGTTAAATTGAAAACGGGGAAAGTCCGTTTGTTTATTCCGATTCCTTACGTTTTTCTAACGGTTGGTGTTACAATTCTTTCATCCAAATGGATTCATAAGAATATTAATAAGTGGATAGCAGACGGGCACAAAAAAGAAGACTCACAAGCATTCATGTTGCCACCGTTAGATAAAAAAGAACTTAGAGAGATTGTCTCGGAACTGAAAAAGCATAGAGGGCTTGGCCTAGTAAACGTTAAGGCAAAGGATGGCACTGAAGTTATCGTGAAACTATGATAGCTTCTTTTTTTCGGGCTGTAGAAGAAAAATCTTATTTGCGGATAGAAAAGACTTGCCAAATAGAAACAGTAAGTGTAATATAATGACTAGATGACCGTAATAGTATTTCGGTCAATAAAGCGTTTGAGAGGTGAGGAAGTGGATCGTAGACTGGAAATAATGGAAGCTGCGGCTAAATCTTTTTCGCTATTCGGATACAAGGCGACAACGATGGATCAGGTGGCGAAAATTGCGAATGTCGGTAAAGGTACCATCTATACGTTTTTTTCGAATAAAGAAGAATTGTTTAATGCAATTGTTCTAATGATGATCGAAGAAATGCGTTCGGTATCAGAATCGGTAATGGTGGAAGGTGCATCATTTGAACAGAATGCCCATGCACTGCTCTTTCAGATGTTGAAATTCCGAAAGACGCATTTATTGTATGCCAAGTTAATCGATGAAGAAAAAGAGTTACGGACTCCTGCAGTCATCGAAGTATTAGCTGAAATTGAGGGAGAAATCGTTTCTTATATAAAAACAAAAATCGAACGGGCAATGGCGAAAGGTGAATTAAAACAATGTGACAGTGAACTCGTCGCATTTCTATTATTCAAATCGTATATGTCGCTAGTCGTCGATTGGGGTAAAACGCATGACGAAGAATTGTCTGAAGAGCGGATTGCTGGATTATTAGGTGGAACGATTTTCACAAGTCTCTTAGCTTGAGACTCTTTTTTTATTCAAGATTGACTGTTTGATGAATTTAGTCAATCAGTACTAATGGAGGAATGTCGGATGAAAAAATCAATGATAGGTGCTGAATGGAAACAGCTATTGCGTACTCGGAAAATGCTTGTACCGATGATTGCGATTCTGTTTATCCCAGTTTTATATGCAGGTATGTTCTTGTGGGCGTTTTGGGATCCATACGAAAATATGGATGCGCTACCTGTGGCAATCGTTAATGCGGACAAAGGTGCCGAGTTGGAAGGAAAAAAACTTTCGATTGGTGAAGAATTAGTCGACAAGCTGGTGGAAAGTAAGAATTTTGACTTTCAGGTAGTGTCCAAAACGGACGCGGAGAAAGGCTTGAAAAACCAAGAATACTATATCGCGATTGAAATACCGGAGAACTTTTCGGAGCATGCTACGACGTTGCTGGATGATGATCCTCAAAAATTGACGATTACGTATAAGCCGAATGAAGGGTATAACTTCTTGTCTGGCCAAATTGGTGAGACGGCGATGGACCGGATACGTGCAGAAGTGAATGAAAAGGTTGCTTCCACGTATGCAGAGCAGTTGTTTGATTCGATTGCTGCCATGGGCGATGGTTTTGGTGAAGCGGCGGATGGTGCAGGAGAGTTACATGACGGTTCCAGTAAGCTTGCGGATGGTGCGAGCGATTTAAAAGGGTATTTAGAAACGTTGGCGTCTAGCACGATTACGTTAAAAGACGGTTCCGACAAGTTGGCCAAGGGTACGAGTGATGCGGCAAAAGGTGCAGCGGATCTTAATGTAGGCATTGGTACATTGGCTACTGGCGCGAAAGATCTTAGAAGTGGTGCTGATCAGGCATCTGCAGGCGCATCGGACTTGATGGCGGGCATTACAAATTATACGGCTGCAGTTGAGAAGTTGAAAAACAGCTATGCACAAATTGGTCAGAAAGAGACCGAGTTTGGGCAAGCAGTCGGCACAATTAATGAGAAAACAGGAGCATTGAATGGAGCTGCTCAAAAGCTTACAGAAGGCTCTAAAAATGTAAATGCAGGTATTAATGGATTGTCTGAACAATTGGCACCAATTTTGGCTTCATTGCCAGAAGAACAGCAAGCTGCATTACAAGGTGCACTTGGTCAATTGAAACAAGGAAGTGCTGAACTTTCAGGCGGTATGCAGGAACTTTCATCAGGAACTGCAGCGCTTTGGGAAGGGACGGCGCAATTGAAAGGTGCCGCGGGACAATTGAGTGAAGGTCATGCGCAAGCTTTGGCAGGTCTCGATCAGTTGAATGCGACATCGGGTCAGTTGATGGGTGGTGCAGAGGCGCTTGCACAAGGTAACGGCGCATTAGCTCAAGGGCTTGCACAACTTTCCGACGGTGCAAGTAAAGCACAAACCGGTTCTTCAAGTCTTGCCGCAGGTTTGCAGGAGTTGAATGCAGGAACAGGTACGTTGAAAGATGGCACAGGTACGTTGGCGTCGAAATCCAAGGAACTTGCGGATGGTTCGACGACATTATCAGATGGTATGAATGAACTGAACGAAGGGACACTTACTTTGCAGGAAAAACTTGCTGAAGCAAAGGAAACTGCGGGTGAAGTGAATCCGACAGATAAAACGTATGAAATGGCAGCAGCTCCGGTAGCTGTGAATAAAGAAGAGATTAATCATGTTCCGAACTACGGAACTGGCTTCGCTCCTTACTTCTTATCACTCGGATTGTTCGTCGGTGCGTTATTGTTATCGATTGTCTTCCCACTAGTGGAACCTGCAATCAGACCGACTGGCGCATTTAGTTGGATGGCGAGTAAAGTATCAGTATTGACGATTGTTGGAATCATCCAGGCTTTGGTTGCTGTCGGTGTTATTAAATATGGTCTTGGCATGGAGACGGCGAGTATGCCGCGATTCATATTGACGGCAATTATTACAAGTTTCACGTTCATTGCACTTGTGCAGATGCTCGTGTCAATTTTCGGGGATCCTGGCCGCTTCATGGCAATCCTTATTCTGATTTTACAATTGACGACGAGTGCAGGGACATTCCCATTGGAATTAATCCCAGAACCGCTTCAAATATTCAACGTATTGTTGCCAATGACGTATTCCGTCCAGGCATTCAAAGCGGCGATTTCAACTGGTGACTTCGCGCAACTATGGGCGAATAATGGTGTGTTGATTGGATTTATCGTTGCGTGTCTAGCGATCACATTTGGCTATTTCGCATTAGTGTTCAAAAAACGCTATTCAGGTTTACCGGCAGAAACAACTGTAGAAGCATAAGGAAAAGCGATCCACGGGAGAAATTCCGTCGGATCGCTTTTTTGGTTTGATATGGGTCTGTGGTCTGTTGATTGGATTGGATGTAAATGTTGCTTTCGCGCCCGTAAAAGTGTGATGTGCGCTCGTAAGTGTTGCTTCCGCGCCCGTGAAGGTAGGATGCGCGCTCGTAAGTGATGCTTCCGCGCCCGTAAAAGTGTGATGCGCGCTCGTAAGTGTTGTTTCCGCGCCCGTAAAAGTGTGATGCGCGCTCGTAAGTGTTACTCTCGCGCCCGTAAAAGTAGGATGTGCGCTCGTAAGTGTTGCATCCGCGCCCGTAAAAGAAGGATGCGCGCTCGTAAGTGTTGTTTCCGCGCCCGTAAAAGTGTGATGCGCGCTCGTAAGTGTTGCTCCCGCGCCCGTAAAAGTGTGATGCGCGCTCGTAAGTGTTGCTCCCGCGCCCGTAAAAGTGTGATGTGCGCTCGTAAGTGTTGCATCCGCGCCCATAAGTAGTAATGGTGCACCTGAGCAAACAGGCAAGTCACCATCTACCATGTTAAAACCAAGATTAATTTGTCAAAAGCATGCTGCGCGAGAGGGTGAGAACAGGAAATCGGTGTGTTACCGCGATAGGTCAATTGGCTTGTATTCAGAACCGCTCAAGTTCTTGTAAATCCGCTCAACCCGGTGCGAAAACCGCTCAAGTTCTTGTAAATCCGCTCAACCCGGTGCGAAAACCGCTCAAGTTCTTGTAAATCCGCTCAACCCGGTGCGAAAACCGCTCAAGTTCCTGTAAATCCGCTCAACCTCGTGCGAAAACCGCTCAAGTTCTTGTAAATCCGCTCAACCTCGTGTGAAAACCGCTCAACCTCGTGTGAAAACCGCTCAACCTCGTACGAAATCCGCTCAACCCAATCTGCATTCTTACATTAAGATCCAACATAATCTCCCCCGTCTACATGAATTGTTTGGCCGGTCATGTAGCTGGAATCGTTTGAAGCAAGGAAGACATAGGCTGGTGCATTTTCGGATGGTTGGCCGCGACGTTTTACGGGTGTGTCATCGCCATGTGCTGCTACTTGTTTGGCGTTGAATGTAGCCGGGATAAGTGGTGTCCAGATTGGACCGGGGGCAACCGCGTTGACACGAATGCCTTTTTCAGCCAGGTTCAATGCGAGTGAGCGCGTAAATGTTGTGATGGCTCCTTTCGTTGCGGAGTAGTCGAGTAGACCCGGAGAGCCGTTATACGCTGTGACGGATGAAGTGTTGATGATGCAGTCGCCTTCTGTCATATGCGCGAGAGCCGCTTTTGACAGATAAAACAAACCAAAGAAGTTCGTGTCGAACGTTTCGCGCAATTGATCACCGGATATATTGGCGATGTCGTCTTGAGGAAACTGTTTGCCGGCATTGTTGACGAGTATATTCAGGCTGCCGAATTCGCCAATCACTTCATCGACCAGTTTCTCACAGTTTTCTTCATCACTTATATCGATGCGAATTTGCTTCGCTTGACCACCGTACTTTTTAATAAGTTCTACAGTTTTCTTTGCATCGACGTCCTCTTCTTCATCCAAATAAGCAATGGCCACATTTGCTCCTTCTTTTGCGAAAGCGACGGCAACCGCGCGACCGATTCCGCTATCTCCTCCGGTAATCAGTGCGTTCTTGCCTTGAAGTTTACCGGAGCCTTTATACTTTTCATCATCATAAATAGGTGGCGGATCCATCTCCGCTTCTACTCCTGGCTGGTGGGACTGTGTCTGGGGTTTTACATCTTTGTCAATTTTTTCGTATTTATCTTCATGTTGGTTGTTGTTCATGTAGCTCTCCTCCTTATATACTCTTCTGAAGAACAGTATTCCCTTGTCATTTTTTCAGTAAACATCCATTAATCTTTCAAACTAGTTTACGGAGTTTGTGAATAGGGGATAGGAATGGAGAAGGGGTGTAAAAATATGGCGAATTTGTTCGTGTGGAGACAACTTAAAATGCCGATTGCAGCCATTATATGGTTAGTGTCCATGTTGGTCATCATTATTAGTACATATGCGTATTTTCCAATTGCAGCATATGGGGTATTTGGAGTGCTCGCGATTCTGTTTTTCAGTGGTTCCGACAGATTAGCTTTTTTTAACTACGTCCTACTCACGGTCGGAACGGTATTCATCTTTCTCGTCCTTGCATTCAAAGAGGTATGGACGTCTACGGAACAGGCGCAAGCGATTGGATTACATTTTCTAATCCTCATTCATTTGTTTGCTCTTTATAGCTTGTCGAAGTATGTCTATCAATTCCGGACAGAAAACAGTTTCTTGCGGGAACGAGTCTTAAGGCTGGAAGACTTCATCTCTGAAGAAGGCGTGCTGACAAAACAGGAATTCGAAAAACAATCGACGATGATTTTAGCGACGATGGCAAGGCGGAATGAAACGGGCTATTACATCCGTATTGATGTATCTACATTGCCTCGTCGGACTCGGCGAACTGCAATGACAACAATCGGGAGTATCGTAAAGACGACTGTACGCGACCATTACGATATTGTCGGTAAAATCGATGAACATACGATAGGGTTTTTATTGCAGAATACATCTGAAGAGGGCATGAACATCGTCAAATCACGTCTGGATAATAACTTGCATGATCGTTTTGAGGAGCAGGCGCTTGAAGATTTGAAGTGGACGGTCAAGATGCTGGAAGGAAAAACATCCGTGCAACAGACTGAGGTCCTATCATGAAAAAGCGTACTGTCTACCTACTGCTCATGTTTGTTGTGTTTATAGCGCTTATTGTTATTGGAGCAATATTTAATATTAGTATGCTATTACTGTTCACAACAATTCTGTTTTTGTCACTATTATTCTATTATTCATTGCTCTTAATTGCGGGGCTTTATAACCGATTGAAAACGGAACGGACGACACCTGATCTCGATGAATATCCAGGTGTTGATATTCTCATCCCCGCGCATAATGAAGGGGTTGTCATCCGGGAGACAATCGAAGCGATGCTTGGTATCAAATATCCTGGTAATCTACAGATTTATGTGCTGAACGATAATTCATCCGACGATACGGCGGAGATTGCACAAAGCTTTGATGATACATTCAAAAATGTCCATCATATACAAGTTCCTGCTGGCGAACCCCGGGGTAAGTCTCGGGTATTGAATTATGGCCTAAGTATTTCGGATAACAAATATTATTGTGTCTATGACGCGGACAATCAACCAGAAGCGGATGCGCTCATTAAATTGGTCGCGATTTCCGAAAGGCATGAACGGTCTGCGGGTGCAGTCGGGTATGTGAGGACGATGAATGAATCGACGAACTGGCTGACACGCATGATTTCAATTGAGTTCCAGGTGTTCCAGTTGCTTATGCAGTCGGGCAGATGGCAGTTATTCAAGACGGGATCACTGACAGGTACGAATATGCTTGTTAAACGGTCTGTCATCGAAGAACTGGGCGGTTATGATCCATATGCGATTGCGGAAGATGCGGAGTTGACGCTTCGTATTACACAAAAAGGTTATTATTTGCCGATTGTGCCGGATTCTATCACGTGGGAGCAGGAGCCAGAAACGCTTTCCGTCTATATTAAACAACGGACGCGCTGGCTGCAGGGGAATTTGTATATTGTCGATAAGACATTGACGGAACCAGGATACTTCCGCGGGAAGCTACTCGTTCATTCCATCCATCAGTTGATGGTATATGTGATTTTTTGGTTGTTCCTCATTGTTTCTTATGTATGGTTTGCGCTCGGTCTGTTTGATTTGTTCGAAGTCCGTTATACGTATCCATTACTGTTCATTTGGTATTTGTCCTATATTATCTATACAGCGCAACTGTTTGCGGCCCAAGCGACCCAACGGACGTTTTCGCCGATGAACATTTTCATAAGTGTCATTATGTACTTCACGTATGCCCAGCTGTTTTCGTATCTGTTCGTCCGTAGCCTTATTCGTTATTTGAAAGCGAAAAAAGCGAACCAAGTCATCGGTTGGGAAAAAACGACTCGATTCAAATCGAAATGAAATCCTTCGTTTTCCGTTATAATGGAATAGAAGGAGGTTGTGTATATTGAAAACATTATTATTGACGGGTTTTGAACCGTTTTTGAAATATCCGGTTAATCCGACGATGAAAATTGCCGAGGAACTGCATGGCATGAAAATCGGAGGTTACCAGATTCATAGTGAAATCTTACCGGTAGAATTCAGTGTATCTGGAGATCGGTTGGTGGAGCATATTATGGCAATCAAACCCGATGCTGTGTTATCCCTAGGTTTATCGGGTGGGAGATTTAAAATAACACCTGAACGTATCGCCATTAACGTGAGTGATGGTCCAGTAGATAATAGTGGTCATGCACCTGTTGACGAACCGATTATGGAAGATGGGGCGGATGGGTATTTCACGAATATGCCGATTCGTAAAATGGTTGACGCTGTGAAAAAAGTGGGGTTGCCTGCGGATATTTCCAATACTGCCGGGGCTTATTTATGTAATAATGTCATGTACCGCGCGCTTCATCATGCGCAACAGCATCCTGGCTTACTGGCAGGGTTCATCCACATCCCAGCGTCACACGAACTAGCGGTTGAGCATGGCAGAGTCCCGAGTTGGTCGCATGAAGATTTAAAACGAGGTATCGTTGCCTGTATTAAAGTTTTAAGTGAATGAATTGAAAAACGCCAAGAGAGTGTTTTCTACACCTCTCTTGGCGTTTTTTATGAATTCATTACAACAATCCGATCCATTTCCAGTAAGTCGCACTAAACAGCAGGATGAGCAGATAGCCGATGACGGTTAACGGAACACCTGACTTCAGGAAGTCTTTTACCGTAAAGGCGCCTGTTCCGTAAGCAAGCATATTCTGGGGTGCGCTCACTGGAAGCAGGAATCCAAAGCTAATGACGAATTGCTGAATGAGGACAAATCCAACACTGTTCGCATCGATGGCAATTGTCGTCGTCAACGCGATGAAAATCGGGATGAGCGCAGAGGAAAGACTCGTTGCACTCGCAAATCCTAAATGAATCAGAATATTAAACAGTGACAGCAATGCAATCGTCGCAAGTAATGGCATGGAATCGAGTCCCATCGCACCGAATACTTTATCGGATAGCCACTGAGCACCGTCAGTATCGAGCAAAAGTGTACCGAGTGCTATCCCGACTGCGAAGACAATGATTGTGCCCCAAGGTATGAGTTTCTCTACGGTCTTCCAGTCAAACACACCGATTTTAGGTGCCAATAAAATAGCGATGGCGATAATCGTTACAGTCGTCGTGTCGAGCGGATGCAGTTTCTCTTCCGTCGACCAGAACAATAGAAGTAGAAGGGAGACAACGATGAGACGGATTTCCCGCGCTTTCATCGGGCCAAGTTCCTTCAGTTGTCCCTGTATCAATTCTTTACCACCTTCAACGACTTTCGTTTCAGGTTTAATTAACTTAATCATGACGAAATAGAGCACAATCGACATGATGATTGACCATGGGGCTGCATAGAGGAACCAGGTGCTCCAAGCGACGGAAACGCCGAATTCTTTTTCGATGAATCCGAGTGCAACCATGTTTTGTGCAGCGCCGGTCTTAATACCGACGTTCCAGATGGAAACGGATTGCACGGCAGTAATGACAAGCAATGCGCCGAGCCGGCTATTATGAGGAAGCCCAAAAGCAGCCACCATTCCAAGAAGGATGGGAACGACAGCACCTGCACGCGCAGTGGCACTAGGTACGAAAAAGGCAAGAATGACCGATACTAAGATCGCTCCGAATACAATTGCGCCAGTTTTTACGCCGACTTTCGATAAGATGTATAATGCCAATCGCTTATGCAAATTCGTTGCCTGCATTGCGGCGGCGAGGAAAAGAGCGGCAGCAACAAGCGCGACAGCAGAATTCGAGAATCCGGCAAGCGCCATTTTTAATGCGCCTTTCGTTCCGACCATATTTTCAGGGTTTGCCATGTCTGGTGAAAACCCGATTAGCAATGCGATTAAACTAATAATCATTGCCGCACTGACAGGATAGGAAACCGCTTCTGACACCCACAAGATTACGGCAAAGGCCAAAATGGCAAGTGCTCGCTGCCCCATTATAGGTAGATCATCGGGCGTCGGTAATAAGACAATTGTAATCATGGCAATGAATGCAAGTGCAATCCAAATCGGCTTCAAATTACGCTTCGGCTTTGTCTCGGAAGACATTGTATTCGCAGTGGTCTGTTCCAGTTGTAATCAGTCCTCTCCAACTATAGATTCATGCATTATCTTACCCTGAAAAGGACTTTTTGAAACGGAGGGAAATGGGTAGTCAGCAAGAAGCGCTCTTCTGGATATATTAGTAAATGAAAAACCGGAGTCGTCAAAAGACGCTCCGGTTCAATCTTACACTTAAAAGAAATAAAGACCGATACTAACAACAATTCCGCTTAAAATGAGGACGAATACGCAATACCCCATAATGTCTTTTGCTCGTAAACCTGCAATCGCAAGCGCTGGCAATGCCCAGAATGGCTGGATCATATTCGTCCAAGCATCGCCCCAAGCAATAGCCATCGCCGTCTTCGAATAACTGACACCAAGTGTTTGTGCAGCTTCAAGCATGATTGGTGCCTGAACCGCCCATTGTCCGCCTCCTGAAGGGACGAAGAAATTAACAAGACCGGCTGCGAAGAATGTGAAAACCGGGAATGTTGCTTCTGTCGAAATGCTCACAAACCATTCTGACATAACGCCTGCAAGTCCTGACGCGACCATCATACCCATAATCCCTGCATAGAAAGGGAACTGGATGATGATGCCGCCCGCAGTCTTAACTGCATTTGCCACTGCTGCAAGGAAGCGTTTAGGTGTACCGTGGAAAATGATTCCCATGATGAAGAAAATCAAGTTGACGATATTTAGGTTCAAATCGAATCCTTTTGCAGCGAAGTGCTGGACAAGATATACAAGACCTAAAGCACCAATTAGCATGGAAAGAATATAACTGTTCTCTAGGCGTGATGCGGGTGTCTTAAGTTCTTCTTGTTCCACTACAATCTTTTCTTCCAATAATTTCGGATCGATAGAAACCGTATCTTTCGGTTTAGGCATCATGAAACGGTTTAACAACGGTACGGTAATAAATAAGATAGCAATAATAACAAGATTGTATGTTGAAAAAATGGTTTCAGACGTTGGTACGACACCCATGATTCCTGAGAATGGATGGTCAGCAGTTGCGATAGATAGTGGAATCGATCCACCAAGTCCACCATGCCAAATGATAAAGCCGGAATAGGCACTTGCGATCAAAAGCCGGTAATCGACTGTCGTCACTTTTTTGGCGATTTCTTTAGCGAATAGCGCACCGATGACTAGACCGAATCCCCAGTTAATCCAACATGCAATTAATGATACGACTGTGACGAGAAGAATCGCGGAACCCGGAGATTTCGCTAAACCTGCCATTGAACTTAATAACTTTTTAAATACAGGACTGCTTGCGAGCACATGTCCTGCGACCAAAACAATGACCATCTGCATTGTGAAGGCTAGTAGACTCCAAAAACCATCTCCCCAATGAACGACCATATCGAGCGGACTGGAATCTGTGAAACCAAGCCCTAGCAAGAATACGACCAATGTCAAAATAGCGACAAATATGTATGGATCCGGCAAGTAGCGCTCCATAACCGTATTCGACCATCGTGTGAGTGTTTTCATATTTTATTCCCCCTTTTTAATTGGTTATTGTCAAAACTTCTATAGTAAAAAGCTAATAAATCCTTATAGATTATGGGTTTCAATAAAAAAAACTTGCCACCCCCTAAATTCTACGGATAATTGAGGTTACCAGACACCCAACATCCAGAATAGGAAGTGACAAGTTGTACCCTCAATTATTAGCTTATTTACTTCAATATATCAAGTACCAGCACACAATTATTATTACGTTACTTACGGTAGTGCTTGGAAAGGCCGTCGGGAGTGTGCGGCCCGATGAGCCTGTAGACAAGCCTTATCGAAAACTTCAGATTGATGAGCTTCCCGTTCTGGAGAAACTCGAGAAGCTGTCCTTTCAGGACTTATTGGATGATTATTTTAAAGCCCATGGGAAGTCTCTAAAACCCGTCCAGCGACGAAAGAATGCCAAATCGAGCGTTCCTGAAAAGCTGTGCTGTCCGCGGTGTAGTGCTCCATCCAGCTACCTGTATGCGAACAACGGAGACAAAGGGCAATTCCAATGTAAAGTCTGCGGATGCCTCTTTAATAAACAAAGCCGGTATCTGAAGGAAGCCATCCTCAAATGTCCCCACTGCTTAAAAACACTTGAAAAAGTAAAAGAACGAAAGGACTTCGACGTTTTCAAATGTAAGAACAATGACTGTTCCTATTACCAAAAGAAGTTGCGCCAAATGACACAAGCAGAAAAGAAACGATTCAAGGAAGATCCCCAGGCCTTCAAAGTTCGGTATATTTACCGTCAGTTTCAATTCGATTTCAAACCGATGGCAGATGCGTCCCCGGTTCAACCTAAGGTGGATCTCTCCAGGATCTATGTGTCTTCACACACACTCGGGCTCATTCTTACGTACCACGTAAACTATGGCATCTCCGCACGGAAGACCGCAGCGCTGATGAGAGACGTTCATAACGTGCATATTTCTCATCAAAGTGTGCTGAACTACATGAACAGTGTTGCGTTGACGGTGAAGCCTTTTGTGGATAATTTCCCGTACGAGTTGTCTGATCAGTTCTGTGGGGATGAAACCTACATCCGTGTAAACGGGCGCTGGCATTACATCTTCTTCTTTTTCGATGCCGCTAAGAAGGTCATCCTGTCCTATCGGACTTCACCGAATCGGGACACCTTTTCAGCGATTCGCGCCCTGGATGATATGTTCAGGAAGATGAAGACCATTCCAGAGAACTTGAACATCGTGGTGGACGGAAACCCTATCTACCTGTTGGCCCAACAATTCTTTGCGCAACACGATATCCATTTTGATGTGACACGTGTAATCGGGCTGACAAACGAAGACCCTGTGTCAACTGAATATCGTCCATTGAAGCAAATCATCGAGCGTTTGAACCGGACATTTAAAGGGAACTACCGCGCCACCCATGGCTTTGGTTCCGAAGATGGATCGGTTTCTCACGTGACGCTGTTTGTCGCGTACTTCAACTTTCTCCGTCCTCATTCATCCTTGGAAGGCCGGGTACCTGTGATTGTCCCAGAATTGAAGGAAATGCCTCACATGCCCGCTCGATGGACGAAACTGATTGAACTATCGCAACAGTGGCTGACCGAGAATGCCAGCTGACTTTTTGTTTAGCTGAGCTTTTGGGAACATCGTGAATCGAGCAATCGGCGAAGCGAACTCTTGACAAACCGAACGGAGAAAAAGGTTAAAATTGGTTAAAGTCAAGGGCTATTTGTCATGTCTTCTTTTTGTCCCCTTCGCCCTTGGTGCACACTACGCAACCTTTTTCGACTGTTTGTCAAGAGCGATTGCGGTACATGGCCGACGACTTACTGTAGTGCGAGTCGCGAATTTGAGTTTTCATAGAAATTTTGACACTACCTTTAATTGTCCCACTACTTAAGATTATCATATTCAAAACTTATCGGAAAAATGTTTTTAGAAAAGTGAAACGAAAATGAATTAAAGGAGTCTATTTAGTAAGAGAAACAATAAAAGGGGTGTAGTGATGCGAAAACCGATTATTTGGCTCAGTGTTTCCGTCGTCTTGGCCATACTTGTACTCACATTTGCATTTTTTGTCGATAAAGTATCCGTCTCTGCTTCTGGTTCTGCCTTAGGTGACAGGGGATGGAGTGCTAATTTTTCAGCACCATTGGCGATCGATTCTATCCAAGCTGGTCATATTTATGTGACAGACCAAGATGGAAATAAAGTGAATCCTGAATTTGTCTTGCTGTCTGGCAACAAAACATTGAAGGTAGATGGATTGGAGTCTGGCACGTATACATTGCATATTGACAAGAAAGCTGTTGGCGGAAAGTCTTATAAAATATTGGACAGAGATAAAATTGAATTTAAGATGTATGAAGTCATCGAATCAGTCAGCTCCGAAGAAGAGTTGACCGCTTACTTTAAAAACGCCAAACAGATGAGAGGTATCGAGTTTTCCGGTGGTATAGAAGTTGAGGAAGAAGCTTCAATGGATGCTGCGAAATCCTCCTCATCTTCCGGAGGTGTTGACTATTCAACGACGAATGTCCAAGTCGAAGGCGTAGATGAATCCGATATCGTCAAAACAGACGGCGATTATATTTACGCTATTTCTGACAATCAACAAGTGCAAATCATCGATGTACAAGATCCGCAGAAGATGAAAATTGCATCTGTTATTAAGACGGAAGATAATTCCTATCCCTCTCAATTATTCCTTGACGAGGAACTGTTAATTGTCATCGCCGATAAGATGTTTCCTTTTGAAGAAAGAGAGAAACTGGCGGACAATATGTTACCGATCAATAATATGACGACGGTACAGATTTACTCCATCGAAGATCGAGAGAATCCTCAACTGATTAGAGAAGTCGGTGCAGAAGGCTACTTGAACAATGCGAGAAAAAAAGACAGTATCATCTACCTCATAACAAATGTACATCCCGATATTTGGATGATGGGCGCAATTGAAGGGGATGCCCTTCGCCCGGTCGTATTCGATTCGTCTGATGACAAGCAGGGCAAGTACATGGAATTAAAAGACATCGCTATCTTACCAGGGGCGACAGAGCCAACATACACAGTCATTACGGCCATCGATTTATCTAAACCAGTTGAAAGTCGTATTGAAACGAAAGGTTTTCTCGGAAGCAGTGCCCAACTATATATGAATAAGAATCATCTCTATTTGACAGCTCAGAGGTATGATATGGATTTCGCTGACCGTGGTTCCCGGGCTGTTATCTGGAACCCTACGAATGTATTCACAGAGTTCTATAAGTTCAAATTGGACGGTACAAAAGTTGATTATCTCAAGACTGCTGAGTTGAAAGGCTCAATTTTGAATCAGTTCTCCATGGATGAATCCAACGGCCACTTCCGAGTCGTTATGACGGAAGGGAATATGTGGGATGGAGCGAATCCTTCCCAAAACCACTTATTTATCTTAGATGAAAACATGGAATTGACGGGCTCTATCGAAGGTCTTGCAAAAGGGGAACGCATCTATTCCGCACGATTCATGGGGGATAAAGCTTATATGGTGACGTTCAGGGAAACAGATCCATTATTCGTTATCGATGTGGCGGACCCGTCTAAACCGGAAGTACTTGGAGAACTTAAAATTCCAGGATTCTCAAACTATTTACATCCACTCGATGAAAACCATCTGATTGGCTTCGGCTATGACACCGTCGCTAAAAAGAACCCGTCAGGCGGAGAACCCTTCATTACCACTAAGGGTATGAAACTGTCTTTGTTCGATGTTACTGATTTCCATAATCCAAAAGAACAAGACACCGAAATTATCGGCGGACAGGGCACGTACTCACCCATACAATACGACCATAAAGCTTTACTGCAACATAAAGCGCGAAACCTTTTCGGCTTTCCTGTCACCATGTACGAGGGAGGTAGCAAAGAATTTGACATCGAGTATAAAGGATCTGGCGCGCTCGTTTATGAGATTACTCCTGAAAAAGGGATTCTATTAAAAGGGAACCTCGTAAAGGATAAAGCCTCAGGGCAGCTATACGAAGATTGGGGAAAAGAAGTCCAGCGGCTAGTGTATAGTGGAGAAACGATCTACACAATTGCTAGAGGTGGGATTAGTAGCTATCAAATTGATGGCTTCAAGGAGTTAAGTACGCTAGAATTTAAATGAATGAAAAACGGAGCCTCTGTATGGCTCCGTTTTTCATGTGTAATCTTAAAACGACAAACGTCATCGTTAGCTTAACTGGGAATCAATCTAGATCAATGATGTTTCTTAACTTAGTAGTTTCCTGTTTAGAAAGTGCGAAATAAGTTTCTGCGCCATCTTTATATAAAATCGAACTACCATCATCTTGATAATAAACATATAACCATAGTTCAGCTATACCTTCTTTAGGTCTATCTAGTGAAAAAAAGGTCTCATGCTCCTTATTTAAGTCTTGCGGTTTCTCTATCTCCTCCACGTTATCAATGATTCCTCTCACAGCTTCGATGGATTTGGAATCCGTAATCTCCTTATGGAACTCTATTCCTTCGTTTCCGCTAGTATGAACAGGAGTTCCAACCCGAATAACTGCATTTGCTGAACATCCTGAAAGAATTGCTAGAATAATGAAAGTTAATACTATCCCTATACGACTTTTCATGTATAAGCCTTCCTGTTTATTTGCTATTTAACAAAGTGATCTGATTGTATAAAAGCCTTTATGTAATCATTGCCCCCGTTTTGAAACCGTTAATCTGCGCTGTAGCCGGACGCATTCTGGGGGGCGGGCGGTGAAATACACCCCTCTGAATTGCTTCGCCAGGTGTTTCACCTGTCTGAGCAAAAGCCTTTTTTTGTTACGACTCTCGCTGATTCTGCCAAAGTCGCCGGCTTCCGCTTCAATCAACAAAGTATCTGTCAAAAACTTGTGCCACAATTGCCCTCAATTATAGCAAAGTTTCATACACTTACTATCCTGAAATAGTCAATAGTTTCTTTGAAGCCACGATTGAATATATCCCCCAAACCGCTCAACCTCGTCCGAAATCCGCTCAACCAGCCCTGAACCGCTCAACCTCGTCTGAAATCCGCTCAACCAGAGCCCCGAACCGCTCAACCTCGTCAGAAATCCGCTTATACTACTTGAGAGCCTATTTTTTAAATCTGTCTCTTGTATTTATAAATATAAGCATAAAAGCAACGAGTGCTAAAAAAAGAATTAGGCCAATATAGAACAACAATTGACTATCGTAAGCTTCACTGAGAAACCAAAAAAACATACTAAATGCCAAAGCGAACATCATTTTTCCCACAAACTTACAGAGTGCAATGACATCATACTTTTCTTTTTCTTCTGAAGGCATAGTGTTAAATCCTGCTATTAAAAAAGATCCTTTTCCGTTAAATAATACAACCCCTAAACCTAAAAATAATCCAATCACCAACAAAATAATCACCATTTGTATCCCATCCAATAACTATATTATTTTACAAAATAGTACTTACTAAATTTAAATACGGATGAATTCTTTAGAAGTTTCATTTATTTGCCGCATTTTTCGAAGAACTGTTCATATATACCACTTTCTGTTGCTAGTAGCGCGGGCGTCAATTTGGGGAGGAATCAGTAGGAGTCGTAATGAAGAATGGGTTTATGATATAAAGCGCTAATTTCTCGTGCACTTCTGTCTAAATGTACACGGTTTCCGTAGAAATAGTAGACCTATTGTGTTCGCCGTGACGCACTTGAGTTAAAGCGGAAATAGTTGGTTAGCGAAGCCGTCTGGTAGAAAAACTCATTTTAGTTTTCAAATTGTCTTTTCCCCTCTATTGCACTAAACTAAAAGAAAAGGACGATGGAAGCGGGGGACAGTAATGACCGATAAAGAACTGGCAATCGACTGCTGTTTGCTTGCCGGTCGGCTTATGATGGAAGCGGGGGCAGAGACCTATCGCGTCGAAGATACAATGGAACGCATGGCTAAAACGCAGGAACTGACTGCTATCGAAAGCTTTGTCACGCCGACTGGGATCATCTTGTCGCCGGGGAGCCCGCATCATACCAAACTCGTGCGCATTAAAAACCGGACAACCGACCTTGAGAAGATTGCGCTCGTCAACAATGTATCTCGTAAACTCTCTGAAGGGGACTACTCGCTCGAAGAAGCATACGAGCGGCTTGTAGCGATCAAGAAAGCGAATGTCATGTTTCCCTTTTGGCTGCAGTTGCTTGCTGCAAGTGTCGCAAGTAGCTGCTTTCTTATGCTATATAGCGGGATGTGGAGCGATGTACTTGCTGCATTTGTTGCGGGAGGTGCCGGTTTCCTGATGGTGACAGCTATTCAAGAATTGACGAAAGTGAAATTCTTTGCTGAATTCCTGGCAGCGTTAAGCGTTGCGCTTGTTGCGTTTTTTGCTGTCCAGACGAACCTTGGAACGGAACTCGATAAAATCATTATCGGGGGCGTCATGCCGCTTGTCCCCGGGTTGCTTATTACAAATGCTGTACGTGACCTGATGGCTGGTCATTTTATGTCAGGATTATCAAAAGGCGCGGAAGCATTTCTGACCGCCTTTGCAATTGGTGCGGGCGTTGCGCTTGTCCTGTCATTCTGAAAGAGGTGGGTTAAATGGATTGGATCATGCAGGCAGTCCTCAGTTTTCTTGCGGCAATCGGCTTCGGGATCATCTTTAATGCACCACGTAAGATGTTATTCTACTGCGGGTTTGTAGGAAGTGCGGGCTGGATGATATACAGTGTGTTTGAGGTTGTATCGGGGGATGCTGTGCAAGCGTCATTCCTAGGTGCTTTCGTCGTTGCGCTCTTTGCACATATTTTTGCCAAACGATTTAAGACGCCGATGATTATCTTCAGTGTTGCAGGCATCATTCCGCTCGTTCCGGGAGGTACAGCGTATAATGCGATGCGGCATTTTGTTGAAAATGATAACTTAATTGCCATTTCATTTGCGACAAAAGCGTTCATGATATCTGGTGCGATCGCGATGGGCCTTGTGTTCGCGGAGGTCTGTATTCAACTGATCTTCCGGTCGCGATTTAACAAAAGAAATGTTCGTCAGTTATAGGAAGTGCCTCATCGATTGTATACAAATCTGCGTGTTACTTGAGAAAATGAAAAGAGGAGCGCCCGTGTCGAATCGGGTGCTCCTTATATGTTATTGGATAATATCGCTTTGTTTCATTGGCACGCCGATATAATAGCCTTGAACGGCATCGATGCCCATCTCTTTTAGGGCAACGAACTGCTCTTCGGTTTCGACGCCTTCTGCGATGACGTAAAGTCCCATCGATTTGCCGAACAGGATCATGCCTTCGACGAGCTGTCTCGTCTTTGGCATTGTCAATAATGATTGGATGAAGATTTTATCGATTTTCACTTTGGAAATCGGTAAGTTCTGCATGTATCTGAATGACGCATAGCCAGTTCCGAAGTCATCAAGGATGAAGCGAATTCCGGTATCTTGCAGTTCTTTCATCTGTCTGATGATGGCGCGTTCCTGTTCTGCCTGGAAAGCGAATTTCTCCGTAATTTCCAATTGAATTTTGTTTGCGGGGCATCCTGTCTCTCTCAAAATGGATGTCAACTTCTCTTTCATCTCAGATGAGTTGCTGAATTCCCTAACGGATGTGTTGACGGAAATCTTAATATCGGGCTTTTCATTCATAAGCGTAACTGCGAATTTTGCAGCTTCTTCGATGACGTAAGCACCGATGGCGTTAATGAGACCGTTCTCTTCGGCGATTGGAATCAATTCGTCAGGTGAAATCTGTCCGAGCTCCTTGTCTTCCCATCTAACAAGAGCTTCATAGACAAGCACTTTGCCGGATGCAATGTCGAGCTTCGGTTGGTAGACGACCTGCAAGTTTTTATGATCGAGTGCGGTCAACATTTTTTTGTCGATGATTGATCGGCGATTCAGCACTTTATGAGATTGTGCGGATAAAGAAGAAATTCGTCCGCCACCCTGTTCGGTAATACTTTCCGTCGTGGCTAGTGCCGCTTTGACGAGTTGTGTGTATGTCTGTTGGTCTTCGGGATAGCGAACGATGCCTCCGCTCACTGACAGCGGAAGGGATTGGTTTTCAATATAAATGGGATGTTCCTTTAAAAATTCCAAAAACCCTTGGACAAACCATTCACCGAAAGAGGTGAGGATGACAAATTGCCCTACACCGATGCGAGCAATCGGATCGCCCTGGAAAAAGCGTTTTAGTCGATTTGTGAATTCCTGAATCAGAACGGCTTCCGAATCGGATGACTGTAAATCTTTTAATGTGTAATAATGGTCAATCGAAATGTAGACGAATGAGAAATGCTTGTTTTCTCCGATGAACTCGTTTACCATCGTTTCTAACTTGTGCCGGCTCATAAGGCCGGTTTCAAAGTCGATAAAAGCGATATGCTGGAGTTTTTTCTGCAATTCCACGTCTTCTGTAATATCCAGTTCCAAAAACGTGACGGAATCCAGTGAACCTTCTTCGTTCATTGTGGGGATCGCCGTCATTTTTACATAGTACGGTTCGTCATTTCTCGTCAACTTTTCAGCGGTACCGAACCACGGCTTACCTGTGGATATAAAGCTCCATATTGCATGCGCCTGCGCTTGTGCTTCTTCATTGTCGGAAAACATCTGCCAGAAAGACTTTCCAAGTATACGTTTAGGTGTCCAGTTGCTTGCAGCTAAAAAGTTGTGATTGGCGTATGTGATCAAGCCGTCACCGTCCGTACGTGTCACCATAAAGAATTGCACGAGACCGTCCATGATATAGGGAATTTCGGTTTCATTCGTTATATATACCGAATCCATCTATCTCTGTCTCCTCTCGAAATGAAATATGTATTAAGTATATAGGAAATGTGATTATTATGCAGTACCCTATTTAAGAAAATAGTACCAGATTTTTGAACAAGATAAAATGGTTTGTAAGGTGGTGGGTATTATGGATAGAATAAAAGGGATTTTGATGATTGTCATAGGTGCAATGATGTGGGGAGCGACGGGGCCGATGATAGAATGGATTCTATCTACAAGCGAAATGTCTATCTCCTTTATGCTAATTGTTCGGCTGATGGTTGCGGGGGGAGCGATCTTGCTTATTCTGAAGATGAAAGGTGTACAGGTGATACGACCACTTCGGTTCAAAGTGTGGTCACGCCAACTGTTCCTGTTCGGCATCTTCGGCATGCTCGGTGTGCAATTTTCATTTGCAGCCTCCATTGATTCGAGTAATGCAGTTATCGCTACGTTATTTCAATTTCTCGCACCCATCTACATTATTCTGTTCGTATCGCTAAGACAGAAGAAGAATCCGCCCGCAGCGCAAGTCATCGGGATGATTGTGACAATGGTCGGGTTGTTCTTATTACTAACTAATGGCACGTTATCGGGCTTTGCGTTAACTAAATCAGCGGTTTTCTGGGGGCTGACGGTAGGGTTCGCGTTCGCATTTTATACGCTTTATCCAGTGCGTCTCATGAATGAATGGGGCGTTCTGTTGTCTGTTGGTTGGGGTATGCTTATCGGAGGGCTTGCTCTATTCATCCTGAATATTTTCAAGTTCGGCAGCCAAGTAAAGACGCTAGCTGATTGGGACGTCACAGGCATGCTGTTTCTTGTCATTCTTATCGGGACAGTAGCTTTTGTCCTGTTCCTCGGAAGCATGAAATATATTTCACCCATTGAAACAAGTATCCTATCAAGCTTTGAACCATTGACAGCGATGATTGTTTCGATGTTCTGGTTTGGCAGCGTGTTAGGTTTTTGGCAGATTGCCGGCGGTATCATTATGTTGCTTGGCATAACAGGCTTATCCGTAGCGGGCAGCAGAATAAAAGAAGCGAGACAAGATTGAAGAACCGGTAGCCTTTATGGTATCGGTTCTTTCTTTACGCTTGAATGAACAATCTAAATTCCTAGGCAATTCAAGCTAGTGCCTATACAGGACAGAAAAGATATGGCATAATGGTGACAAAAGAAAATAATTCGTAATACGAAACAGTTTCTGGGGGTATTGATTCATGAAAACAGTGTTTTCTTATGCAAAGCCATATAAATGGCCAATAATTATCGCAATTATTCTCATGCTCACGGAACTTTCAGTTGAGCTTATCCAACCGTTATTAATCGCCAAAATTATAGATGACGGGATTCTTTCAGGTGACGTGAATGTCATCTGGACATGGGGCAGTGTCATGATGGGGCTTGCCTTCGTCGCACTTTTCTCCGGAGTTATCAATTCATACTTTGCGGCGCACGCTGCCCAAAGTTTTGCGTTCGATTTACGCCAAGCATTATTTCGCCAAGTGCAGGCGTTCTCCATGGCGACATTCCTGCGTTTCCCGACTGCGGGTCTAATTACGCGTTTGACAAGTGATGTTAATATGGCGCAGAACGTCCTTTTCATGGCACTTCGAATCATGATGCGCGCACCGCTACTCGTTCTTGGTAGTTTGATCATGGCGTTCGTCGTTAATGTCAAATTGGCGCTCTACCTCCTTATTGGAGCACCAGTTCTTCTTGTATTCCTAGTCATCATGGCTCGGAAAGGTGTTGGGTATTTCTCAAATGTCCAAAAACGTTTGGACCGTGTAAACCGTGTCATCCAGGAAAATTTACAGGCTGTCCGTTTGATCAAAGCTTATTTGCGCGGTGCGTATGAAGCGAGCCGTTTTTCGAAAGTGGCTGACTACTTACGCCGCGATACTGTAAAAGCGATGCGGATGATGGAACTCATTTTGCCTGTCCTGCTGTTCATTATGAACGTCAGTCTGATGGCTGTGCTTTGGTTCGGGGCAATTGAAATCGGTAATGGTGATGCACAAGTCGGTGAACTCGTTGCAATCGTCAACTATGCCATGCGGATGACGGGTGCGTTCTCGATGTTTGCATTCATCATTGTTGCGCTATCTCGCGCGAAAGCATCTTCTGAACGTATGGAAGAAGTGTTGCTTGCAAATGAAGATTTGGAGCATCACAACTCTGAAAGTTCAAGTATGACTCGTTTCGACGGCGATTTGCGTTTTGAAAACGTCTCTTTCCATTATCCAGGGAAACCTGAACCGATTTTGGACAATGTCTCCTTCCATGTGGCGCCTGGTGAAAAACTTGCTATTATGGGCGCGACAGGTTCCGGGAAATCGACGTTACTGAATCTCATTCCGCGCATTTTTGAAGCGACAGAAGGAAAAATCTACGTCGGTGGGGTGGAAGTGAATGAGTGGGGATTAAAAGATTTGCGCGATGCAATCGGTCTCGTTCCTCAACAATCCATTCTATTTACGGGTTCCATCTTGGAAAACTTATCATGGGGCGATGTCGAAGCTGCGCCGGATGAGTTGGAAGAGGCCGCGAAAAAAGCACAGATCCACGAATCAATCGATCTGTTCCCTAAAAAGTACGGGACGCGTGTCGGACAAAAAGGTGTCAACTTGTCAGGTGGACAAAAGCAGCGTCTGTCTATCGCAAGAGCGCTCGTTCGAAAGCCGTCCATCCTCATTCTGGACGATAGTACAAGTGCACTGGACGTCAAAACAGAAATGGCACTTTGGGAATCCCTTGAAAAGGAAGCGGCGACGATGCTTGTTGTCACACAGAAAGTGCAGACGGCTATCGGTGCAGACCATATTCTTCTATTGGATGAGGGGAAAGTCGTCGGATATGGCAAACATGCTGATCTGATGAAGCAATCCGCTTTGTATCGAAAAATTGCGGAATCCCAGTCAGAAGAGGAGGCGATCACAGATGTTACGGACCATTCGTAAACCATTTGGTTATGAACCAATCATTAAAAAAGAAGACATAAAAGGGCCGAACAAAAAGAAAGTCGAGCGGGCGAGCGATTGGAAATACGTACTCAAACGCATCTGGCAACTTGTCGATGAACAGCGCGGGCTTCTCGTGACTGTGCTGGCACTTGTGCTCGTCAGTTCCGTCCTTGCGCTGCTCGGCCCATTCCTAATCGGAAAAATTATTGACAATCACATCATCCCGATGCAATTCGACGGTCTTGGCAAGCAAATTGCCATTCTGATTGCCATCTATTTGGGGTTATCACTGGCGACTTATTTCCAAAGTTTCTGGATGGTAGGAATCGCGCAACAGTCTGTTTTTAAACTACGGACGGGTCTTTTTAGCCATCTGCAAAAGCTGCCTGTGACATTTTTCGACAAACGGCAGCATGGAGAATTGATGAGTCGGGTTACGAATGATATCGAAAACGTCAGCCAAACATTGAATTCATCCTTCATTCAAGTATTCTCAAGTATATTGACGTTGACAGGAACGCTTGGTGTGATGCTTTACTTAAGTCCGACACTGACACTACTAACGATGACAATCGTACCGATCATGTTTGTCGCCATTCGATGGATCACAAGACGCACCGGGCTTTTATTCAAAGAGCAGCAGCGGGCGGTCGGAGAGTTGAACGGAATGATTGAAGAGACGATTTCCGGTCAGCGCATTGTAAAGGCGTTTTCACAGGAAGAGCGGGTCATGGAAGAGTTTGCGCAAAAAAGTGACCGTTTGCGCAGAACAGGCTTCTGGGCATTGACATTTTCCGGTTTTATCCCAAAAGTGATGAACATGCTGAATAATGCCAGTTTCGCGATTGTTGCGGGTGTCGGCGGACTGCTTGCTTTAAGAGGGGACGGGATTGTGACAATCGGAACAATCGTCATCTTCTCAGAGTTTGCGCGTCAGTTCACGAGACCGCTTAACGACCTGTCCAACCAGTTCAACACAGTGCTTTCCGCGATTGCGGGTGCTGAACGTGTATTCAAGATTATGGACGAACCGATCGAGTTAGATGACGCAACCGATTATCAGGATGCTGTTCTCAAAGGTGAGGTCGAGTTTCGAAATGTATCGTTTGGCTATGCTGTAGAAACGGACGGCTACACAATTGAGGATGTTTCATTCCACGTGAAATCTGGGGAGACAGTGGCATTCGTCGGTGCGACGGGCGCTGGAAAGACAACGATTATGCAGCTGCTAGCCCGTTTTTACGAGGCAAATGAAGGGCAGATCCTAATAGATGGAATCCCGATCAGTGACTTGCCGCGTTCAACCTTGCGCAGTCAAACCGCATTCGTGTTACAGGATCCGTTCCTGTTTGAAGCGACGGTTATGGAAAACATCCGTTACGGGAAGCTGGACGCAACGGACGAAGAGGTGATTGAAGCTGCCAAACGCGCAAATGCGCACAGTTTCGTCTCACGTCTCGAAGATGGATATGATACCGTGCTGACGGCGGACGGGGGAGAAATATCACAGGGGCAGAAACAGTTGCTGTCGATTGCCCGGGCGCTCGTCGCGGATCCAGTGTTGCTGCTGCTCGACGAAGCGACAAGTAGCATCGATACCGTCACCGAGCTTCAGATTCAAGAAGCGCTTGACCGTTTGATGGAAGGACGGACAAGTTTCGTTATCGCACACAGATTGAATACGGTGCGAAAAGCGGATACTGTCTACGTCATGGGTCGAGGGAAACTGATCGAATCAGGTTCGCAGGAGGAATTGATCGAACGCCAAGGCACTTACTATACAATGCTCATGGATTCGAAAGTATAAGAAAAAGGCTGCGGATTTGCGCAGCCTTTTCCTATGCTTTTAATTACTTTTTGTCTTCGAAATCAAGTTTCGTTCCATCGTCGAAATGGACTTCTAAATCGAATTTCGTATACGTATCCAGTCCAAACCACGTCATCAGTTTTTCAATCGCTTGTTCTTGTGACGTATCTTTGGTGAACATAATATCGATGAACATCTCATCCAGTTTCACCATCGCTTCGTCTTCCTTCAAGTCCAAACCGGCCAACTTATTTTTGTACTCTGCTTCAAGATCGCGCTCCATTTCATAGTTCGCTTCAACCGTATCTTTACCGTCTACGTCAATTTCCAAGTCAAACTTATCGAATCCGTAGCCATCTCCTGTATCGAGCGAGCCGCCTTCTTTTTCATCTTCATGTATGAGTGTCGCTTCGTCACGATTTGGCTCGTCCGCATTTTTCCCTAAGTTGCCACATGCGCCAAGTAACAAGGCAGCAAAAAAGAGGAATCCGCTTATTTTAAAAAACTTTCCCATAATGACATACCTCCCAGTTTAGTTTCTACTTATTAATTTCCTTCATTTGAAGAAACTAAACACTAAACGGTGCAGACATTTTTGGAGGGGAATGAAATTGGCGGGTTTATGTTGTTTTATCACCCGTTTACGTTGTGTTGCGAACGCTTTACGTTTCGATGCGTGCGCTACGTTTCAATACGCGGAGTGTACGTTATGTTGCGAACGCTTTACGTTTCGTTACGCGTGCTACGTTTCGATGCGCCGCCTTTACGTTTCGATACGAGGAGTGTATGTTGTGTTGCGAACGCTTTACGTTTCGTTGCGCGTACTACGTTTCGATGCGCGGCCTTTACGTTTCGATACGAAGAGTGAACGTTGTGTTGCGAACGCTTTATGTTTCGTTACGCGCGCTACGTTTCGATACGCCACCTTTACGTTTCGATACGCGGAGTGTATGTTATGTTGCGAACGCTTTACGTTTCGTTGCAAGTTCCAATTCAAGCTATTCGCACTTCATTCCTAAAACGATCAAGCCTACCGCGGTAATCATTCAGTACGAAGACTCACTGACACGCGCCTCATGCACCTAACACAATCCAAATCTATTCATCAAAAAACAACCGCATCATTCAACGGTTGTTCAATCGGCTATTTACCATTTCATATGACGATCTTCGACACAGCCGAGCATTTGTCGAATTCGCAACGTGTTGCCATCTTGGAGCTTGACGAACCCGTTAAAATAACCGGTGACTTGTTTCACTGTCATTTTCATCAACTGTCCATTTGTAGTCGTTGTTCGTTCGAAGAAAGGGTTAAATGTCATATTGACTTGGTCGGAGAATTTTGTGTGAATTTTCCAGGCTTTCATTAAATCATCTTTATCGTACGTGAAAAGGACATCTTCATGGATTTTGGTCATTACACCGTCTACGAAAACCGCGTTTTCCGTCATGCCGGTACCGTCTGTCCATGTACCGCCGAAATTCAAACCGATGCGCTTCCCGCCGACGCGTTGCGAGGCAAGCGCCCAGTTCCACTCTGCTTCACGAGGCCATATACCACGTCCGTAATCAAGTACCGCAAAACTATAATCAAGATTGAAGTTATACCTTCGTTTTCCGATCTTCACGAAACCTTGTGTCGGCAATGTCAGTTGCTTCGCGGTAAATTGGAACAGGTCACGCTTTCTTGGAATGACGACATTGAGTGATTCGTCTTCTTCAGGATGCGTAATATGCAAATCCGCATGCAACACTTCATTGTCGAAATCCTGGATTGTAACAGATAGATGCGTCTCTCCTTGAATGTGGACAAGTTGGACCGAAATCCGTTCGTCAATGAATTTCACATTTCCAAGTACGGAATCCGGCATCTTCACCTTGCGAGCAATTGGAAGAGAGATTTGCTTTTCATAAAAGCGCTGTGTTTCGTAATCGAGTATGTAGACAGAACAGATCGCCGCGTAATCCAAGTGGATAATGGTAGCGGAGAATAAAAGATCTTCACCAAAAACAGACCAGTGATTCCACTTTTTCTTACGCATAAAATGTCCTGTAAGATTGCTTTCTATATAAGGTCGACGGGCAAAACCGATTGCTTCAGGATTCAATAAACCTTTTTTATCACAAAGCAAAACCGGTTCCGTAATTTCCCTTTCAGCATGTTGCAAAAAGATTGCCCCCCATCTATTGTTTTTTATAAAAGTCATTGCTATAATCTATATTGTATCAGATAGTCGGGGCATTAGCTCAGCTGGGAGAGTGTCACGCTGGCAGTGTGAAGGTCACCGGTTCGAGCCCGGTATGCTCCATATAGAAAAAATCCATCAAAACAGCGTTTTTCGCCAAATTCCCCTAAAGGAACCCGGTGAAAAGTGCTGTTTTTGTTTTAGGCATAGAAATAAATCGCAAGCCAATAGTATGTAGAAGCAAAGTATTTTACAGGTCCTATAGTTTGATGTTAAAATAAATATAACGATAAATTAAGGAGATGTAACAATGGGCAGACTAGAAGAGAAAGTTGTCATTATTACAGGTGGAGCGGGCGGAATTGGCAGCGGCATGGCGAAAGCGATGGCAAAAGAAGGAGCGATTGTTGCAATTGTTGATTTGAACGAAGAAACGGGTAAAAAGACAGAAGCAGAATTACAAACCATTTCTCCAAAATCCATGTTCATCCAAGCTAACTTGATGGATCATAAAAATTTAGGCGATATCGTCAAAACTGTCGTCGATAAATACGGCAAGCTCGATGTACTTGTAAACAATGCGCATGCATCCAAACAAATGACGCTTGAAGATGCGACACAAGCAGATTTAGACTTGTCATTCGGAACTGGATTTTACCCAACATTCTATCTCATGAAAGCGGCTCTCCCTTATTTGAAAGAAACAAAAGGGAATATCATCAACTTCGCATCAGGCGCGGGACTTGAAGGTCACGCGACACAAGGTGTATATGCAGCGGCAAAAGAAGCGATTCGCGGCATTTCCCGAGTAGCTGCAAACGAATGGGGTCAGTTTGGCATTAACGTTAACATCATCAGCCCGCTTGCGAATACGCCTGGCGTAGAAGCATGGTCGAAAGCGCAACCTGAGTATTATGAAGCAGTGAAGGCGAAAATCCCTCTAGGTCGCTTCGGTGATATTGAACAAGATATTGGTCGAGCAGCTGTATTTTTAGCCTCTGAAGACTCACAGTATATTACAGGACAAACAATCATGGTTGACGGCGGGTCAATTATGCTTCATTAAAAAGAGTGGAAGGCCCTTTGAACTGGGGTCTTCTTTTTTTTACACACCCCTCATACGTTAATAGGAGGGGAGGGTGATGAATGTATAATAGGGAAGCCGCCGTCCGGTATGCAGATGAATGGTGGAACGCCCGAAATCCGGCATTCCCATCATTCGATGTAGATTGCACGAATTTCATTTCTCAATGCTTGTTGGCGGGTGGAGCACCGATGCATGGCTATCCAGGTCGCGAACGTGGTTGGTGGCTACAGAACGGGAACTGGAGTTTCAGTTGGTCGGTCGCTCATTCGATGCGCTGGTACTTGGGGAGCTCTACGAAAGGATTAACAGCTAAAAGAGTCGATTCTGTATACGATCTCGATATTGGTGATGTTATCTGTTACGATTTTCAAGGGGATGGAAGATTTGACCATACGACAATCGTCACATCCATAGATGGACCGATACCGCTCGTTAATGCCCACACATATGATGCCTACCGGCGGACGTGGGATTACAAGGATTCCTATGCCTATTCACCAAATGCCAAGTACATCTTTTTCAAGATAAACGACCAGTTTTCATAATAAAAAGACGGTGCCATAATCGGCAATCCGTCTCTTTTTTCATTCATCGTACCACAGCACTGCAAGCGTTCCTTCACCGGCATGCACAGCAAGTGTCGAGCTGACGTCCCCGATGACAATTTCAAGATTTGGCAATTTTTCATGAATCATCTGCTCAAGCAATTTTGCCTGTTCCAGGACATGCCCTTGCATAAGATGGATTTTGCCTTCCCCAGACGGAAAACCGTCCACGACTTTATCGACAAGATATTGAAGCGCTTTCTTTTCAGAGCGAACTTTATCGGTCGCTTCCAATTTACCTTCCGCAGAAATCTGAATAACCGGTTTTACTTTCAGCAAGCTGCCAAGGAAGAACTGGACACCACTCATTCTTCCGCCTTTGTACAATTGTTCGAGTTGGCCCATGAGGATATAGTTATTTACCTTTCCGGCCATCCCATTAAGACGTTTCTTGATGTCTTCGACGGAGACACCTTGCTCATACATCTCCATTGCTTTTTCAATTAACCCCGTTACACCGTAAGAAAGAGAGAGAGAATCGACGAAAGTGACCGGGAACTCCGCGATGTCTGCTCCTGCCATGGAAGATGCAAGTGTGCCGCTTAGCTCACTTGATAAATGAACGGCAAATGCCTGTTCATAGTTTTCTGCAATCTGCTTAAATGTCTCCGCGAATTCGCCTGCTGAAGGTTGGGAAGTCTTTGGGAACTCTTCGGCATTCTTAATGTTTTCGTATAGTTCGTCGTTCGTTAAATCGATTCCGTCTCTAAATTGCTTTTCACCGAAATGTATATTCAACGGAATTGAATAGAAATCCGGGTGATTTTTTAATTCATCTGGAATAAATGCAGTACTGTCTACTATCCAAGCCATTGGTTTTTTTGTCATTAGTCAGCCATCCTTTTCAAAACATTCACTTCTTTTATTACTATACTACAGAAAGTAATTTCAAGGAATACCAATAATGTATTTGGTGGGGTGAATAGGAGAGACTTCTAGGGAATACCCCCGTTTAACTGAATTCGTGTATAATGAAGGATAGAATGATTTAAAGGAGAGTCCCGAATTATGAATGAACAAGCATTATCCGTAAGAGATGCAATTATCAATCGCCGTTCGGTTAAGAACTTTAACGGGCAGCCGGTTGATCTTGATAACATAACGACAATTTTGGACGACGCGAGATGGGCACCGAATCACGGTTTGCGCAATCCGTGGCGATTCATCGTTGCAGCCAACCTGGAATATATCAAATTCCAAGAAGTGCTGAAAGAGTATGGCGTTCCTAAATGGAAAGAACTTTCTGATGAAGATCTTGAAAAACAGATGAAGAAATTCAGTGGAGCTGGTGCTGTCGTTCTCGTCATCGTGAAAGAAGACGTTCGCCAGAAAGAAAGACTTGAAGATTATGCAGGTGCAAGCGCGCTTATCCAAAATGCCATGTTACTTGCCTGGGATCAGGGAATCGGCACATGTTGGAAAACACCTCCATTCATCGATAATCCGAAGTTTCGTGAAGAGTTGGGCGTAAAGCCGGGTGAACGTATCATTAGTATGCTGCAGTTCGGATATTACGACGACATTCCGAAAAACCGTGTGCGCACGCCTTTAGAAGATATCGTCACATATTACGGTGTGGATGACGAAGAAGCGGCAACAGAACAATAAGAAAAAGGCAATCCGTTATGACGCGGATTGCCTTTTATTCATTTCTTCAAGTCGTCTTTTGAAAAGGCGGCGACTCTTTCGTAATAATCGACAATGACACGTAATCCTTTGTCGAAGTTCTCCAAATGGAAGTGTTCATTAGGGGCATGGAAATTCTCGCTCGATAGACCGAAGCCCATAAGGACAACCGGTAGATTCAGAATTTCGTCAAACGCTGCAACGATTGGAATTGAACCACCCATGCGTGTGAATGCAGTCGGGACGCCATACACTTTTTCATAAGACTGTCCAGCAGCCTGGATGGCCGGGTGATCGAATGGTGTGATGAAAGGTTTCCCTTTATCGAATTCGCTAACTGTTACTGTTACGCCAGCAGGCTTATGTGCCTCGATATGCGCTTTCAATTTTTTTACGATATCTTCAGGATCCTGGTCAGGGACGAGTCGGCAAGTAATTTTTGCCCCGGCTTCAGCAGGTAATACGGTCTTGATGCCTTCGCCGGAAAACCCGCCGAATACACCGTTTACTTCGAGTGTAGGGCGTGTCCATGTCTGTTCCAGATAGGAATAGCCTGTTTCGCCGAACAGTTCATTTACGCCAATTTCCTCTTTCAATCCTTCTACGTCGAAGTTCAGCGCTTCATAAGCCGCGCGCTCTTCCTCTTCAAGAGGACGTACATCTTCATAGAACCCTTCCACTGCAATCGTACCTTCTTTGTCATGGAAGGATGCAAGGATGTCAGCAATGGCATGTATTGGATTTTGGACACCGCCTCCATAAATGCCTGAATGCAAGTCACCTTTTGCACCTTTAACGTCAATCTGGACACCTGCAAGACCGCGTAAGCCGTAACAAACTGCTGGTTTTCCTGAACCGTACATTCCTGTGTCGGAAATGACAATAATATCTGCAGCTAGTTTTTCTTTATTATCCTCGATATATTTTTCTAGACTCGGACTGCCAACTTCTTCTTCGCCTTCAATGATGAACTTAATATTGACCGGCAGAGTGCCATTTTCTTTCATTAAAGCCTCAACCGCAAGCACATGCATGAACACTTGTCCTTTGTCATCACTCGAACCTCGTGCATACAGTTTATTGTCGCGGATTTCAGGTTCAAATGGACCGCTCTCCCATAAATTTAACGGATCGACAGGTTGCACATCGTAATGACCGTAGAATAGAATCGTCGGTTTTCCTTCAGCGTGGAGCCAATCGCCGTAAACGACAGGATGACCTTCAGTTTCATCGATGGAGAGGTTTTCAAGGCCTGCTTTGTGCAATGAATCTTTCAACCACTCTGCGGCTGTTCGCATATCTCCGTTATGTTCAGATAGTGCGCTGATGCTTGGAATGCGTAAAAAGTTTTTCAGTTGTTCCAGATGCTCTTCTCTTTTAGATGTAAAGTACGTATCAAGTTTTTCTGAATGATTCAACATAATCCCTCATTTCAACAAGTATTTTACCAATACAGGTAGTATATCATGTCAGACGGATTCAAGTTATTCTAACGGACGTATGAAGTTGAGTGTGATATGATATGTAAAAGTTACTAAATGAACGAACTGACGAACTACAGAAACTCCGGGAGGAATCACTTTTGTTTATTGCACTAGGGTTCTTTTTATTCATGTCTTTCTTCTTATCAGGAAGTGAGACCGCACTTACTGCTGTTAATCGCATGAAAGTGCAATTGCGAGCCGAACAAGGTGACCGCAAAGCGATCAAACTGAGGGATCTCATTTCAAAACCCGACCGGATGATTACGGCGATCCTTATAGGTAATAATATAGCGAACATTATGATGCCCACAATCGTAACGATGATTGCCATCGACAGAGGCCTGCAAGTGGGCGTGTTGACGGGGATTTTGACAGTCGTTCTGATTGTCTTTGGTGAAGTATTACCGAAGACAATCGCCGCAACATTTGCCGATAAAGTGGCATATGTCGTTGCACCGTCAATTTCCATCCTCGTCAAATTGCTTACACCGTTGACGGCACTACTTGCTTTATTCACAAATGTCTTTATCCGCATTATCTCCAAAGGGGCTGTGACGGAAGCGACTTTGACAAAAGAAGAACTACGATCGATGGTGGATATCGCATCGACGGAAGGGACGTTCGAACAGGAAGAGTCCCAGCGTCTTAAAGGTGTACTCGATTTCCCTGACAAGGATGTATCGGATGTCATGGAAACGCATCGTACGGAAGTGATTGGATTACCGATTGAATCGACGTATGAAGAAGTGCGTGACACAATTCTCGAATACTTCTATACGCGCTATCCGATTTACGAGGAAAGCATTGACCGAGTCGTCGGTATATTCTACTCGAAGATGCTGATTGAATGGTCAATGAAACCTGAAATGAAGTTGTCCGAATTGATTGATGACGAACCGCTTTTCGTCGTGCAGACAGCCAGTGTCGAAAAAGTGTTTAAGCTGATGTTGTCCAAAAAGAAACATATGGCAATTGTCTTGGATGAATACGGCGGCACGCTTGGCATTGTTACGCACGAAGACATCATTGAAGAGATGATCGGACAGGATATCGAAGACGAAACTGACTTCGATGAAGAAGTGCTCATTTATGAAAAGGATGATCACGTCCTTATCTGTCACGGTCGTCTTGAAATCGTTGACGCCATCGACTTGCTTGGAACCGAACTGCCGACAGATCACGAAACAATCGGAGGTTTCGTTATGCAAGAACTTGGTCACGTCCCTGAACCCGGCGAACGGTTTACATACGAAAACCTGTTTTTTGAAATTGAGGAATTGGACAGAAGCCGTATTGTAAAGATGAAAATTACGAAACGTACTGAAGAAAATCAATAATAATAAAACTGCCCTGCATCTGATGTTATTCGTCAGATGCAGGGCAGTTTTGATTTGCCATTAATTAGCAAATAACGCTTAACCGCTCAACATGGCCCGCGAACCGCTCAACCTCGATGTAAAACCGCTCAACATGGCCTAAGAACCGCCCAACATCGATGTAAAACCGCTCAACATTGCCGGAGAACCGCTCAACCTCGATGTAAAACCGCTCAACATTGCCGGAGAAACGCTTAACCTCGAACAAGCACCCTCCGCTTTTCTACTGTCCAGCTTCGGGCGCTAGATGCTCGGGTCATAAGTCAGCTCTGCTACACGGCAAAAAGCGCCGTTTCGCATTTCTGTCTTATGCCTGTCGCATCTGAACCAGCGCCCTCCGCTTTTCGTTTGTCTAGCTTCGGGTGGCAACTGCTCGGGTCGCTTCAGGATAGCAGTAAAGGCAAAAAGCCGCCTTTTCTGCTATCCCTCCAGCGCCTGTCGCAGCTATACGCCACCCTCCGCTTTTCTACTGTCCAGCTTCGGGCGCTAGATGCTCGGGTCATAAGTCAGCTCTGCTACACGGCAAAAAGCGCCGTTTCGCATTTCTGTCTTATGCCTGTCGCATCTGAACCAGCGCCCTCCGCTTTTCGTTGCTTACAAATCTGTAAGTTTGGTGAAAGCCAAACCGATAGTTTGTAATGTTCATCTGGCTGATAATAAGGTTAACAGTTACAAGACGGAGGGCGTTTGGGATGAAAATTGACTTGACTGAGCTATACGATGAATATGGCCGTTATATATATCACTTATGTTTGAAATTAACGCGTAATAAAGAAGAGGCTGAAGACCTCATGCAAGATGTATGGGTGAAAGTCGTCCGGTATAGTGGCAAAATGGATGGTGTCGATCGCATGAAGGCGTGGTTGACAACCATTTGTATGAATACATTCCGTGATCGTTACCGCAAAGATGTACGACGAAGCAAACACGTAATGAACCAACCTGATACATTGGACGTTCCGATACTCGATCTGGTTCCCAGTGATATGCCGACACCTGTAGAAATGGTCGAGCAGAACGATATCCAAGTCATGGTGCAGGAGAAAATCAGCTTGTTGGACGGTATTTATCGCACAACAATTGAATACTTCTATGTGCATCAATATTCGTTGATTGAAATTGCGGATCTGATGAAAGTGTCAATCGGAACGGTAAAATCACGCTTGTTCCGCGCGAAGAAATATTTAAAGGAATTAATGATGGACGACACATCTGTACAAGAATACGTTACAGCATAAAATAAGAAAGCTTCACATTGCAAAGAACAGGCGAGGGAGATACTCCTTTCGCCTGTTCTTTTACATCATGTAAGTGTCTTTGCAGAATCGCGGAAAACCTTTTGGTTCATCCTCACTGCTTCGCGCTGAATGGTTTTTGCAAACTAATATTGGTCTGTTGTTTAGACGTTTTCTAGTAAGTAAGGAAATTACAGGTTGAGCGGTTTCCACCTGATTAAATAGAAAATAGTAATGAGAATCTTATCTAGTTTGCAAGTAGGCGCAAAAGGGAATCTACCTAATAGAAAATGAGGTGGATTGTATGGGGCGTAAACGCAAATGGGCGAGACCGAGGTGGATTGTGTTACTGGCAGTCCTGCTTTTTTTATTCCTTTATATCGGAGTCATCAGTTGGCATACATATAAACCGTTGCCGGAAGGCATCAACTACCAAGGGGACATCCATTGGACCGATGACGTAGAAATGTTCACGGATCTCACGTTTGCGCAGAACAAAGACGGTGGCGGCATGATGCATGAAAATCATATTTTTGATGAAGTGTATAAAATGATTGACGAAGCCGAATCGTTCATCGTATTGGATTTCTTCCTCATGGATCACTATACCGATGAGGACAAAGATTTTCCGGAAATCGCACAAACACTTACGTCAAAGCTAGTAGAAAAGAAAAAGGCCAATCCTGACATGGAAATCATTTTTATAACAGATCCCCTCAATACAGGCTATGGCTCATATGAATCGAAATGGTTCGATGCGATGGAAGATGCAGCTATCGAAGTTGTCTATACCAATCTTGACAAGTTACGCGACTCGACACCCATCTATTCGGGACTCTATCGGACAATTTTCCGATGGGCACATTTTGAGAAGAATGGATGGATTACTAATGCCATGGCGAGTAAAGCGCCAAAAATGACGTTGTATTCCTATATGATTCTTTTGAATGTGAAGGCGAATCATCGGAAGACGATTGTCACCGAAAAGGAAGCGCTCATCACATCAAGTAATCCACATAATGCTAGCGGGTTTCATGGTAATGTAGCCATGAAGGTTTCTGGCGCAGTCCTCAACGATATACTGGAGGCGGAAGAGGCAGTTGTCCGCTATACAAATGGCGGTACGTTGCCACGTGCCAAAGTAGAATCGCCTGATGACGGAGAATATGCGGTTCAGTATTTGACGGAAAAGAAAATCCTTGAGGCGCTGCTTGGTGATATTGCAGTCGCACAAACAGGTGATACTATCCGAATGGGCATGTTTTTCATCGCTATGCCTGAAGTCGTGGAATCGCTAGTCGATGCGGCAAATCGCGGCGTCAACATCGAAATGATTCTCGATCCGAACGAAAACTCTTTCGGAAATGAAAAGTCAGGCCTGCCCAACCGTCCTGTTCTTCAGAAGATGATGGATGAAACCGATGGCAACATCACGGCGCGCTGGTATAATACGGTCATGGGCCAATACCATACAAAGCTTGTGACAATCCGTACGAAAGATGAGATGTATATTACGAATGGGTCTGCGAACTTGACGGACAGAACATTAAATAACTACAATCTGGAAGCGAATTTAAGAATCATCGCGCCGGGTGACAGCGAACTGTCGAAAGAAATCGATGACTATTTCGATAGACTTTGGAACAATAAAGATGCGATGTACACACTGGATTTCGAAGAATATCAAGACAGTTTTACATTTTTCCAAAGAGGGATTTATCGTCTCCAAGAACTATTAAAAGTGACAACGTATTAAAAAAGGACGCATGGAATCAAGAGCTCGATTCCGTACGTCCTTTTTATCATTCCGTACTAGCGTCCAGCTGTTCATTCAACTCGGCAAGACGAATTTCCATCTTAGCCAGTCTTTCTTCAGCTTTATGAACAGAATCTTCATGACCTGTCGATTCCAGTTTTTCGATATCACCTTGAAGGCTGATGTAATCCATCTTCAACTCGGCGATTTCAGATTCAATCTGTCGTTTATTCATAAGGAAAGCCTCCCTTGCTTTCCTTTAGTGTAGCATATCGGACATTGTTTTTCCGCCAGTTCCACGTTTCGGGTATTCCAATAAGTAAAAGACCGTTTCAAGCACTTTGTCCATTCCGCCGCCGAGATGGAGAGATAGCTGTCGTTCGATCGTACGCTTGCGCAATGACTCGTGCAGAAGTGGTTCCATAATGGCGTTCAGCAAATTCGATTGCTTCACTTTGCGGCCGAGTCCAAGATGTGCGAATCCTTGCTTGTCATTCGGAAACGCCAGTCCCAATTCAAAATCGTTCTGGGCTAGTACGATGCATGGAATACCCATGACCGCAACTTCATACGGCATATAACCGGAACTGCACAGGATGACATCTGCTGTTGCGTATAGTTCTTCAAAGTTATACGGTGGTTTAATGACTGCAGTATTTCTTCTGCTAAGCGCCATCATTTGTAGTGTACTTACGTCATGAGTATACTTTTCGCCGATTAGGATGGTCACTTTCAGTGGGATGTGCAACTGGGATACATGACGTAAAGCGCGGTAAGAAAGATTTCCTTCATCTTCCTCGCCGAAAGAGATGACGAGATGTGGAAGGGGACCAGGTTGCGGTTTCTGTAAACCGTGTTTTGCATATGCTGACAATGAAGGGCTGGCGATGAAAAGCTTGCGGTCAACGATGTGATGATCCGCATATCCTTCAGTAAGATCTTCTTGTAAAGTCTGCAAGACGAAATCGGCTTTCAAGTTACCTTCTCCGAAATCGTCAAAATGTAAAATAGATGGAACGATTTCTCGAATTTTGTCGACCTCTTCTGCTATCGTGGAGCCCGTATCGCGTATTAGTAAATCCGGTTGTAGCACCGCAAGCGTCTGCAGCAAGTTGGCGTTTTTACCGATCTCAATTGATTTGAACTTGTCAGGGGGTGTAGGTGAATTCTCGCCAGTAATGAATAGGACGTTCGCTGTTTTTGCAATTTCGTTGGCCAGTAGAGCCGCTCTTCTAGCGGGATAAGAACCTTTGCCATTTGACCTGCTAACATGGATGGCAACATTTTTCTTCTTTGGATTTTCTATTGGAATCACCCTTTCTAAACCTATGAAACAATCACTCTCCTTTTCACCCTATGATTCAATAAATCGAGTTATGTACAAATACATTGAATGCCGACGGAAATGTGGTAAACTAACATTCAATTAAGACGGAACGGAGTGTTTCCATGTTCGATTCATTGTTGTTTGACCTGATGCTTGTCATTCTTATAGGGATCCTTTCCCAGTGGGTGGCATGGAAATACAGGATGCCGGCAATTGTTGTCATGGCGGTAGCTGGTTTGCTTGTCGGCCCTATTTTCGGATTGATTAATCCGCAAGAAAGTATGGGTGACCTTTTTGGTCCGATAATAACGTTTGCCGTTGCGATTATCCTTTTTGAAGGTAGTCTGAACTTGGACATTAGAGAGATAAAAGGGTTCAGTAAACCTGTCGCCCGTATCGTCACGATTGGTGCGTTCATCGCCTGGATCGCGGGTTCATTAGCTGCGCATTATTTAGCAGGCTTGTCATGGGAAGTTTCGTTCATTATCGGGGGCTTGTTCATCGTGACGGGACCGACTGTCATTTTGCCGTTGCTTAGACAGGCAAAACTGAAGCCGCGAGTAGCCGCGATACTGAAATGGGAAGGTATTGTTGTCGACCCGTTTGGCGCATTACTAGCTGTTTTTGCATTTGAATTCATTAAATTCATTAATAGCGAAGTGACATTGAATGCTCTTTTGCTGTTCTTTGCTGCTTCCGCATTTGCCGTCTTCCTTGGATGGATTGCCGCACTTATTATTGGAAATGCATTCGAGCGCGGAAGTATTCCTGAATATTTGAAAGCACCAATCTTATTTGTTGTCGTCTTATCGGTGTTTGTGTTTTCGGATGAAATTATGCATGAAACGGGATTACTGGCCGTCACCGCAATGGGGATGAAGATGGCAAACATGCGATTGACAACATTAAATGACGTACGTCATTTCAAAGAGGATATATCTGTTTTACTAATATCTGGAATTTTTGTCATGTTAACCGCATCGCTTGACCCGAAAGTATTGCTCGAAATTTTCAACCCGTACATTGTCATGTACGTGACGGCGATGATTTTCGTTGTCCGACCACTATCGATATGGATTTCAACAATCGGTACAGATTTGACTGTTCGGGAAAAGTTGTTGATCGGTTGGATTGCGCCTCGGGGAATTGTTGCGCTCACCGTGTCGGGATATTTTGCGACGATTTTGCTTGAAAAAGGGTACGAGGATGCAGAACTACTTACAGCTTTGACATTCGCTCTCGTCCTCTCGACCGTGGTACTTCACGGATTTTCCATTGGTTTTGTCGCCAAGAAGTTGAATCTGACGACGACAGATGAGTCGGGTGTTGCGATTGTTGGAGGTTCGAAGTTTGCAGCTGGGCTGGCGCAATCCATCAAAGACACAGGGAATGAAGTTCTCCTTCTTGACCAATCATGGGCAGGACTTGCGGATGCACGAAAACTTGGATTGAACAGTTATGTTGGAGATATTCTTTCTGAACAGATTGAGTATCATATCGACTTGACTCCATATCGTTATATGCTCGCAATGACGAAGTCGGATATTTATAATGCGCATGTTTGTGCGGATTTCGCGCCGGATCTAGGACGTAAAAACTTATTCCAGACGTCTTTCCATGTCGGGAAGGATATAGAGACATTCACAATTACAGGCGGCCAACAACTGTTCACGCCTGCGATTTCGATCTATGGATTGGAAGAGCGGATGCATGCAGGCCACGTCATCCGTAAGACGCTGCTTACAAAGCAATACAGCTATACACAATACTTGCGTGAACGGGATGACAAATCTATTTTGCTGTATATTCTTCGGGCAGATGGTGAAATCGAGTTCTTTACACCTGCAGAGGAGTTACAGGCAACTGCTGGGGATGCCATCATTGCATTGACATCGCCGGCGAAGACAATCGAACGTGTAAAGGAACGTTTGGATGAAGAACACGGTGACAAGTCGATTCCTTACGAGCGACTGGAAGAACTGTTCACAGAAGAACCGACGGAAGCGAAACGTGAAATCCCTGGAGCCGCTCCGATTTCGACCGTAAATGCCAAATGAGCGCAAAGTAAGTATTCAACTTGGCAGTTATGGTAGGATGAAAGATGGAGAAACAGCTTTGAGGAGGATGACCATTGAAAGTTTTGTTTGTGGACGGGACGATTATCGGCAGCAAAACGGGCGCCGTGCTCGACACTGTCGAAACGTATGTAAGAGAGACGAATAAAGACTTTGCAATTGAACGGATGGACTTGGCAAGTTATGAACATCAATTCGTGGACGGACGTCCATCTGAACAATACAACGAGGACATGAAGAAACTCGTGAAGAAATTCGAAGAGGCTGATGGCTACATTCTTGCTACACCGATTTTTCAAGGTTCGATACCCGGCGTCTTGAAAAATGCTTTTGATATGCTTCATCCGCATACGATGCGTTATAAGCCAGTTTCTATAGTGGCGAATGGTGGCACACATCAACACCATCTAGTAGTGGAAAATCAACTCAAGCCGATATTGGATTATTTCCGTTGTCTTGTAACACCTAATTATGTCTATACACATGCGGGACATTTTGACCAAGATAACCGGATTATAGATGAAGATGTGCATAATCGACTTCGGGAGTTGGCCAGGGTATTTGCAAAATATGCAGAGATGAGTGAATATCTTTCGAAAGATATGCTTGACGCCAACTAAATCGATTGAATAGGCCTGTCAACCTGGGGTGAGTTCCGGGCTGGCAGGCTTTTACAATTTTTAAGAACCTTTTTCAAACTACACTTGGGGTAGGCGATAGCCTTTTTTAGTAAAAAAGCACTGCGTAAACTGTCGAATTATAGTATTGTTAGAACAGTAGTATTGTTGTGTTTTTTTTACAGTGAGCATTACGCGAGAATCGTAATGGAAAGGAGGCGAACATGAAAAGATCTCATAGCGTAAAAAAACGGTTCTTGTTATTTTTTTTCGCCATTATCATAATCCCGAATGTGCTAGAAAAAGTCATCACTCGGCTGTTCGGTTTAAAATTTGAGAATGTCTTTTGGTACGACGTGCTTGATACGACAATCTTTCTTATCTTCGCCATTCCGGTTTTACTCTATCTGTTACGTCAAATTGACCGTTATGCCAGAGAACTGGAGTATCAGGTAGTAGAAAACAAGAAAATAGTTCAAGAGATTGAAGTGAGAAACAATGAACTGGCACATACAGATTCTTTGACGCAATTACCGAACCGCCCGAATTTATTTTATACATTAGATCATCTTGTTTTGCCAGCCTATCATAATCACGTAGGAATCTTTTTCATCGATCTGGATCGATTCAAGATTATTAACGATACGATGGGCCATTTATATGGTGATTTGTTCATAAAAGAAGTCGCCAGCCGGCTACAAAGCTTCCTGCCGGAGGAGTCTTTACTGTTTCGTCATGGGGGAGATGAATTTATCATTGTCACGCCAGACAGAGACGAAACTCAATACGAAAAGCTTGCAAAAGAAATCCTGGAACTGTTTGAAAGCCCTTTCACGTTTAAAGGGGACAATCTCTATACGACTGTAAGTATTGGAATCAGTGTTTTTCCGGAGCATGGTCATAATGCAGAAACGTTACTGAAAAATGCTGACAAAGCGATGTATAGTGCGAAAGAACGTGGAGGAAATACATTCTGTCTATATTCATTGACGGAAGAAGCAGGCGCCGTGCGCTCTATGAAATTGGAAAACGGCCTGCGGACATCAATTGAAAACGAACAGTTGCATCTAGTCTATCAGCCGATCATTCACTTGCAGACAAAGCGTGTGGTGGGTCTTGAAGCTTTACTGCGCTGGGAACATGCTGAGTTAGGCTCCATATCACCCGCTGAATTCATCCCGGTTGCTGAAAAGAATGGCATGATCATTCCGATTGGAAAATGGGTACTGGAGACGGCTTGCCGTCAATTGAAAGAGTGGCACTCAGAATTGCCTGACCTCTGTATAGCGGTAAATGTCTCGACACGTCAAATTTATGAAGAAAATTTTGCGGATACCGTTAAAAAAACGTTGGATGATTCGGGTGTAGCTGCATCCAAGTTGACGCTTGAAATCACAGAATCTCTTATGCAGAACCATAACTTTTCAAACCGTATATTTAAAAGGTTCAAGGAAATCGGTGTCAACTTGTCAATCGATGATTTTGGCACAGGCTATTCATCTCTTAGTGTTCTTAGTTCATTGCAGATTGATCGTTTGAAAATCGATCAGTCGTTCATTCAACAAATGCTCGAACATGAAAAAACAGGATCTATCGTCAAAACAATTATCGACATGGGGAATAATTTGGATTTGGAACTTATTGCAGAAGGTATAGAAACACAAGAACAGGAAGAAGCTCTTAGGGAATGTGGATGCCAGTACGGACAAGGTTATCATATAAGCAAGCCTTTTCCACCTGAAGAAATGTTCCGGTTTTTATCGGTCAGATCAAAATGATGTTGTGCAGTCATGGAAATAGATAGTTTTGGGGGAATCAAAGTGGATGATTCAAAAGGATTGTTACTAGATAAAGTATTGATGGAGGGGATTAAAGATATATTATTGGTTATTGAAGTGGCAAGCGATGGAGAACTTTATTATGCGTATGTAAACCGCGTAGCGAATGATCGGACAAATCTTTCTAAAGATGTGGTCGGAAAAGCATTGAGGGAAGTACATAAGCAAGAGGAATTCGAATTCTTCGAGGCAAACCACTTGAAAGTTATACAGACGCGGCAGGCACTATCTTATGAAGACAGTTTTCTATCGCCACAAGGCACGCATTTTTATTCACAAAGCTGGTTAACACCACTGTTTGATGAAAATGGGGATGTACAATACATTGTCGTCCTCGTGCATGATATTACAAGCAAAAAACAGGCCGAACTGGCTTTGAAAAGTTCGAAAGAGAAACTCGTTGAAAGTCAAGACCAATTCAGGATCATAGCGGAAAATTCACATGATCTTATCGCTTTAATTAGCGATAGAGGCCTAATAAACTACATATCGCCAAGTTGCGAAGAACTGCTCGGGATCGATAGCACCGCGTTCATCGGCAAGTATTACACAAGCTTTCTCCATCCGGTTGAAAAGCAACAATTGAAAGCGGCATTCGATTTGTCCGTTTCGCTGAAGAAACCGTTGAAAGAGAAGTATCGCATGCAAAATAGCGACGGAAATTGGCTCTGGTTTGAACTGCATGGCTCACCTGTTTTTAATGAACTTGGTGCTTATAGTCACTTCGTTGCGGTCTCACGCGACATTACGACGCGATATGAATATGAAAGTAAATTGACCTATTTCGCCTATTATGATGTATTGGCTGATCTGCCCAATCGTCGTCTATTCTTGAATAATCTCGCTGAAGCATTGGATCACAAACAGGTCCACGGCGGCGAACTGGCACTCATGTTAATGGATATTGATAAATTCAAACAGATTAATGATGAATATGGACACGATACAGGTGATCTAGTCATTAAGGGGTTTGCCGATCGCCTCAAAAAGGAAGTGACGTTGGAGGGAAGTACTGTCGCAAGGCTTGGCGGGGATGAATTTGCTGTCATATTGCCTAAAGTCAAAAACATGGAGGCAGCGGAGTCAATCGCTACAAATATTCTCCGCGTCATGCGGAATGAATGGAAGCTGCTTGACCATACATTGACCGTGACGGTGAGCATAGGACTTGCGATGGCTTCAGCGGAGGATCTGACAAATGTTACCCTGCTGAAAAAAGCCGATGTGGCACTGTATGAAGCGAAAGCGTCTGGCAGAAACCGTATACAGATTAATGGGTGAAAATTGCAAGGGCTTTCCAGGCGCAACTGGAAGGCCTTTTCGCATGTCATCATCTAGTCCCAGGGCATGCAACAATTACTGAACTCCCGTATAATCGAAGTATGAGGAAAGGGGATTTTTTAATGTCCAAATCAGTTGTGTTAGCCGAAAAGCCCTCGGTAGCAAGGGATATTGCCAGAGTGCTAGGCTGTAATAAAAAAGGGAACGGATTTTTAGAAGGCTCAAAATATATTGTGACATGGGCACTTGGCCATCTTGTCACGCATGCAGATCCTGAAGGGTATGGAAGTGAATATAAAGAATGGAAACTGGAACTGCTCCCAATTATTCCAGATCCATTCAAGCTGACGCCGATCCGTCAGACGTCGAAACAGTTCAATGTCGTGAAAGCGCAATTGCGACGTAATGATGTGACGGAAATCATCATTGCAACAGACGCTGGGCGTGAAGGGGAGCTCGTCGCCCGCTGGATTCTGGAAATGGCCAAAAATCGCAAACCGGTTAAACGGCTATGGATCTCTTCCGTGACGGACAAGGCGATTACGGACGGCTTTAAAAACTTAAAGGACGGTCGTGCATATGAAAACTTGTTCGAAGCAGCAGTCGCACGAGCCGAAGCGGATTGGGTCGTAGGCATTAACGCGACACGTGCGCTAACCGTGAAATACAATGCCCAATTGTCGACAGGGCGCGTCCAGACACCGACGCTTAGTATGATTGCAGAACGTGAAAAGCAAATCCGTGAATTTAAGCCTAAGTCATATTATGGCTTACAAGCAATTACCGAAACGGCAAGATTCACATGGTCTGATAAAACCGGTCAGACGCAGTCATTCAATAAAGAAACGGTTGAAAACCTGCTTACCAAGCTTGACGGTATCCATTCAGGGAAAGTGACGGACGTGAAAACGGTACCGAAACAGCAGCCAGCACCCTCTCTGTTTGACTTGACTGAACTGCAAAAAGAAGCACATCGACGCTGGTCTTGGTCTGCGAAAGAGACGCTGTCGACATTACAAAACTTATATGAACGCCATAAAGCGGTAACGTATCCGCGGACGGACTCCAAGCATTTGACATCGGATATGGAAAGTACATTGAAAGAGCGTATTAAAGCCGTCGATATAAGTGCTTATCGCAAATCGGTCAATGTCTTATTGCGAAGCAAGTCGGTGAAGCCTCAAAAAGGTGTAATAGACGACAAACGCGTGTCCGATCACCATGCGATCATTCCAACGGAAGAAACACCAATCATGCAAAATTTGTCTGACAAGGAACAGCGTCTGTATGACCTGATCGTCAAACGCTTCTTAGCTGTATTTTTCGGTCCGTTCCGTTACGACCAAGTGACTGCGGAACTTGAAGTGGGCGGGGAAATGTTCAAGGCGAAGGGCAGAACCGTGACGGATGAAGGGTGGAAAGCGGTTTATTCCACAGATGAAGAGGAAGAGGATTCCGACCGGTTACCACCGTTCACGAAAGGAGCGGCTGTAGAAGTTCGTGCGGTTATTATGACGGATGGCCAGACGAAGCCGCCTGCTCGTTTCAATGAAGGAACGCTACTTGCCGCAATGGAGAACCCATCCCAATTCATGGCGGGTGAATCCAAGGACTTGATTAAGACGCTTGGCGACACGGGTGGGCTTGGAACGGTAGCGACACGTGCGGATATAATTGAAAAACTGTTTAGTTCGTTTGTCATCGAGAAAAAAGGGAATGATATTTACACGACTTCTAAAGGCAGACAGTTACTTGAACTTGTACCTGAAGATCTGAAATCTCCTGCGCTTACAGCAGAGTGGGAACAGAGTTTGACGAAAATTGCTGAAGGTAAGATGAAAAAAGAGGCGTTCGTCAAGGATATGATTGCCTTTTCGAAGAAGACCGTCCATGAAATTAAAACGGATGACAAAAAATTTAAGCATGACAATGTATCTGGTAAGATGTGCCCGGACTGCGGCAAGGCTATGCTAGAAGTGAACGGCAAAAGAGGAAAGATGCTTGTTTGTCAGGACCGTGAGTGTGGGCATCGACGTAATGTGTCCCAATTGACGAATGCACGTTGCCCGAACTGCAAAAAGAAACTGGAGTTGCGAGGAGAAGGCGACGGCAGGATTTTCGTTTGTAAATGCGGTCACCGCGAGAAGTTGTCTGCATTTGAAAAACGGAGAGAGCGGTCTGGCGGCAAGAAGGCGGATAAGCGTGATGTGCAGAAGTTCATGAAAAAGCAAGAAGAACCAGAGAATACCGCAATGGCAGATGCGCTAAAAAAACTATTTGATAAGTAAATAAGGTGCATAATCGGTTGGTACCAGGCGATAATGCCTTTTAAATAATCAGATTATGGCTCTTTAGAGGGATTTATTACCGCTTCAAAAATGGATATAATTAGAATAACTACAACTAGCTCAGGAGGTGAGTAACATGAATGCCATTATGTCCTCAGCATTTGCTGGAGATCAATTGCAACGATATGATGCGGTGAGACGCAGAACTGCCGAGCATGCATACGACCGGCAAGCTACTTATAATGGACGCAATCAGAAAACACTCGGTGACTTGGAAGCGTTGTTGACTGGGAAAATAGAACTCGACAGTCCACCGGAAAACCGTGATTTCAAAAAGTTGGACGCGGGGCAAGTGAAGCAGATTGCACTTCCGCTAGGCAAAACGTTGGAAGAAACAGTAGATGCATGGCGGGATGTTCGTCGTGACGCGATTTCATCTCCTGAGCAAACGACTGCCGAACAACAATTGGCAGCAACAGCATCGGCTAAAATACTGGAGACAGAAGCACGGATCGCACTGCAGGAACGTCAAGAGTCCCAGATGAAGCTGGAAGCGTCCCGTAATCACGTGGAAACGGTCCGTAATCAAATCGTTTCGTTGCCAGTGGCATCCATGGAACTTCCAACTGAAATGGAACGGGAAGAACTGCTGGAACGGAAGCGGTTCACGAAGGCGATTTCCGCTTATTCAGTTCAAGTGGACGCGAAGCGAAACGGTTTTAACATGGAAAGGCCAAGTTTTTATAAAACTGCATAAACAGAAGTGAAAGTAGGGGTGAATCATCATAAATGATGAGACCTCTGCTTTTTTCTTCTTACTAATTTCGGAAATGCGAAAGGCGTGACGATATGGGAAAGCAGAAGAAATCGGTTAAAACGAATGCTGTCCGGATTTTGGAGACGGAAAATGTAGCATATGAACTGTTTGAATACGCAGTCGAAGATGCTCATCTGGATGGTGTAACGGTCGCTGAAAAGACGGGGCAATCAGAAAAAGTCGTCTATAAGACGCTTGTCACGATTGCTAGTCCACGTGAACTATATGTCTTTATTATTCCTGTCGCCGAAGAGTTGGATTTGAAGAAAGCAGCAAAAGCAGCCGGTGTAAAGAAACTTGATATGCTTCCGCTCAAGGATCTGACGAAGGAGACGGGATATGTTCGTGGAGGCTGCTCTGCTGTCGGCATGAAAAAACAATTTCCGACCGTCATTGATAGTTCTGCTGGGAGTCTAAATCAGATGATCGTCAGTGCAGGGAAGCCTGGTTTGCAAATGCAATTAGCGCCTGCTGACCTTGCAAAAGTAGCCGAAGCCTCTTTCCACGCGGTAGTGAAGGAGTAAACACATATATCTTCACTGAATGGCTCGTGCTACAATGGGTAGTGAAATCAAGTGATCCTTGTGAAGGATGGCACGGAAAGAAGAATGTATATGAGAAAGACATTTATGTGGAGATGGATATTCTTCCTGGTCGGTATGATGATCATGTCGCTCGGTATTTCAATGACAATCAAAGGTCAACGGCTAGGGATTGGACCATGGGATGTGTTGCATGTCGGTCTGTACCGGAATTTCGGTCTGTCAATCGGCACTTGGGGTATCATTACGGGGTTCATCATCATACTTGTGACAGCAGCCGTACTGAAGCAATGGCCGCAAATCGGTACTTGGTTAAATATGGTGTTGATCGGTTTATTTATTGACCTTTTCAATTGGTTATTGCCGGATTTCGGCACGTTACCTGGCCAAGTGATTATATTTACGTTCGGAGTGCTCGTCCTTTCGTATGGCATCGGCATTTACGTTGCCCCGAATGTCGGAGCAGGCCCACGTGACAGCCTGATGCTCATCCTTGTCGATAAACTAGGGATTGGTGTCAAGAAAGTACGGACGATGATTGAAGTCATTGTTGCAATAGCGGGATGGCTACTAGGCGGACCCGTAGGAATCGGTACGGTGATTATCGCTTTGCTCATTGGTCAAATTGTTCACTATTCATTGCCGCAGTGCAGAAGATTGCTGTTGAAAATCATTAAAGAGGAAGAGAGCATCCTATTCCAGAAATAATTTCCTAGAGCACAGGCGAACAAGCCGTGCTTTTTTTTGTTGGTTGGGCATAAGGTAGTTGTATCAATTGATTGGAAAGGATGGTTATCATCTACGGTACAATTACGGAATATATGGGGACAGCCTATACAGGAATTGGGATTGCACATAAATATGACACACTGATTGCCACCTCGGAAAAGACGATTTTTTTGAAGGCACCGCCAACAAATGCTCTTTCCGCTCTGCTTGATGAAGCCGCTTCGTATTTCATCAAGAGGGGATTTGACGTCGATCGCTTTAACAATCCGGCAGATCCGGATCGGACAGATGCTATTTATATTAATGCATTCAACTTGTTCATCATCCAATCATCCCATCCGGTAGCGATTGAGCCTACGGAACTTGGCGGGCGTCATAGTATCATCAGTTTTTATGATGCCTTCGATGTAGATCAACTACACAGTCGGGCAGTGGAGTTGAAGACGATTGCGGATGAATGTGATAAGACATTACTGAAAATGTTGCAATCGATGTCTGAGGCGAAAGCAATCCATGAAGAAAAAGAGCAAGTGAACATGGATAGGATGATGTGGCATGAACATGAACTTCTAATTGAATCCTTGAAAAATGACCTGTTCGGCACGATGAAACTTCATAAGAACTCGACGGTGTCCCATCGTATTGCAGGATCTCTTTCCCCGGGTGGTGCGCGTGATTACTTGCCGTCCATCACGAGCCGCATGAAAAAACGGATGCTCATGAAAGGCTTATCGGGGACAGGTAAATCGACGATGCTGAAAACGCTTGGAAAAGAGGCAGAATCACGTGGGATTGATGTGTTGTACGGTTGGTGCGGACTTGATCCGACAAGTGTCGACCTCGTACTATTCCCTGAGCTGTCCGTTTGTATTTTCGATGCAACCTTGCCGCACGCCTATGATCCAGAAGGACCGCGTGATGAAGTGCTTGACCTTATTTCGATGTGTATGACGGATGAGGAAGCAGACAACAAACTCGAGCAAATCGACAGCCGCTATAAGGAAAAAATTATGGATGGAACCGGTTATATGCTTGCTTTCGCACAAGCGGAAAACCGTTTGCGCGAAGTGATGGATAAAGCAATCGTTAGAATAACATTTGACGAAAAAGCAGGAAAACTGATGAAAATGATTGATCGCTGAAACTGCCCATTCAGCTAGTTTTGCCGCTGTGTGGTAAAATAGAGGCATCACTTGTTGGAAAGGAAGATCAATTTGTCAAAAGTTCTAGATGCTTATTTACAAGAAAATCTGCAAGAATTACGCGACCAAGGTCTATACAATGAAATTGACGCAGTAGAAGGCCCGAATGGCCCGATGATTAAAATTAAAGGTAAAGAGCTAATTAACTTATCCTCGAATAACTATTTAGGTCTAGCAACAGACGAAGATTTGAAAAAGCTTGCGATTGCAGCAACGGAAAAGTACGGCGTAGGAGCGGGTGCGGTCCGTACAATTAACGGAACACTTGATATTCACTTGCAGCTTGAACAGAAGCTTGCAGAATTCAAAGGAACGGAAGCTGCGATTTCTTATCAATCAGGATTCAATTGTAATATGGCTGCGATTTCCGCAGTTATGACGAAGAAGGATGCAATTCTTTCAGATGAGTTAAACCATGCATCCATCATCGACGGCTGCCGTCTTTCGGGTGCAAAAGTTATCCGTGTAAAACATCAGGATATGGATGATCTCCGTGCGAAAGCGAAAGAAGCGACAGAATCAGGCCAATACGAAAAAGTGATGTATATAACGGATGGTGTCTTTTCGATGGATGGGGACATTGCGAAGTTGCCTGAAATCGTAGAGATTGCAAAAGAATTCGATTTGATTACGTATGTTGACGATGCGCATGGATCGGGTGTAACAGGTAAAGGAAAAGGAACTGTGAAGCATTTCGGTCTTGAAAAAGAAATTGACATGCAAATGGGGACATTATCAAAAGCAGTCGGTGTTGTCGGTGGATATGTTGCCGGAACGCAGAACTTAATCGACTGGTTGAAAGTCCGTTCACGTCCGTTCCTATTCTCCACGGCTTTGCCTGCAGGCGACGTCGCAGCAATCATGGGCGCGTTAGATATGATTACGGACTCGACTGAACTACATGATAAGTTATGGGAGAATGGCAGTTATTTGAAAGAAGGACTGAAAAACTTAGGATTCGATATCGGTGCCTCCGAAACGCCAATCACGCCATGTATTATCGGCGAAGAGAAGCTGACACAACAGTTTTCAAAACGTCTAATGGAAGAAGGCGTCTATGCAAAATCAATCGTCTTCCCAACAGTAGCAAAAGGTGTAGGCCGCGTGCGCAATATGCCAACGGCTGCACATACGAAAGAAATGCTTGATAATGCACTTGCGATTTATGAAAAAGTAGGAAAAGAGCTCGGTGTCATTTCGTAATCGCTAGTTAATCAATCCCCGTATCAGCTGAAAATTTTGCTGATACGGGGATTTTCTTTATTTCGCCAGTTAAAATTACAAAAGTAGTGATCTTGAACTATTTTACATTACAGTATGATTATTTTATAGGGAAAAGGGTAATGATGAGTAGAAATAATGAAATGAAAAGGGTGACAATATGCGCTATAACGAGAGCATTCATTTATTCCAATCGAACGGGAAGGTTGGCGCTTCGATTGTGAAATTCAGATATGAGAAAATCAAGAAGACGATGCTACTGATTATTCGAGAGGCGGGTGTCATTTCATTCGAAGAATTAGCCGCTCGAACTTTGAAAAGGTTGACGCCTTTTGACGGTAACAATATGTGGTATATGGAAGCAATTGTCACAGACCTTGAAGTAAGAGGTCAATTGGAATGCCCAATGCTAAATGGACAATTATTCGTCAAAACGGCCAGTTGAATAAGACGCACGTGACAGTAAATAGAAGGTGCCAGTAGAAAACCCATCCTCAATGAAAAAAGATGGGCTTTCTTTGCGTTAAGAATTTTTTTCGTCTTACACTTCTTTCGATGCAACAGTCCTCTTTGCCATTCTGTTCAACATATGATGGACGACAAAACGCTGCATACCGACCGCCTGCTTCGTCGCAGATGCGGATTCCGCTTCAAAAAGAGCAGGATTATTTTGTTTGAAAGCGATAATTGCCTTCAATGAATGCGTCATCCACGGTGTACCGAGCTTCGACAAACATTCCTGTGACTTCTCCATATTGCTGCTCATTGTATAGCCGATGCCCGCGTAATAATGTTTGTACGCCGGATCTCCCATCGTCTTGGCTTCTTCAATTAACCCCCGCCAATCTTTCTTGAAAAACAGCAGATTCGCTTTGTAAACTTGTTGGACTTCCGCATTTGCATACGATTTCAAAATACGGTTCAACGACTTAATAACCTCTTCATCGGTTCCATGTGCCAGTGCATGCGCATAACCGAAAATAGGTTTACTCTGATGATTCGTCAAATAACGTCCAATGAGTTTTAAATTGCGGGCTTTGTAGATAATGTAGAATGGATACCCCATGGAAATAGCGAATGTGAATACCATTAGTAGCGTAAAGACAAGCCATGGCGAAACGCCCGCTGTGAACAAACCGACTGCCAGCAAAGCGCTGGCGATAATTACGATTATATAATTCGTGTATTTACTGAACATGCTGCACCCCGATGTTTTTCCTCTAGTATAACAGAATTTTCACAGTAAATGCTTCCTGAAAATATCTGTAGTTGTATTTCGTAGATGAACATAATATAATCATAATGTATTGATGGTAATGAGTTTTGATTAGATAAATGAATGAGTGTCCTTCCCATAAACACATTTGACCTTTAGGAGGAATACATAGTGAAGAAAATCATGGTTACTGGAGCATTAGGGCAAATTGGTTCTGAATTGATCACTAAACTGCAGAAGGAATACGGCGAAAATAATGTCCTCTCTACAGATATCCGCAAACCTGAAAAACCAGTCACGGGTCCGTTTGAAATCCTAGACGTAACAGACAGCAAGCGTATGCATGGAGTGGCAAAAGAATTCGGGGCTGACACGATGATGCATATGGCGGCACTACTTTCTGCAAAAGCTGAATCCAATCCACTCTTCGCTTGGAACCTCAACATGGGCGGGCTTATGAACTCCCTTGAAGTATCACGCGAACTAGGTATGCAATTTTTCACGCCGAGCTCAATTGGCGCATTCGGTCCTTCTACTCCAAAAGTGGACACACCACAAGACACATTACAGCGTCCAACGACGATGTATGGCGTCAATAAGGTGGCGGGCGAACTGCTTTGCGACTATTACTTTACCCGTTTCGGTCTGGACACACGCGGCGTGCGTTTCCCGGGATTGATATCCTATGTGGCGCAACCTGGCGGTGGAACGACGGACTATGCGGTTGATATTTATTATAAAGCGTTAGAAGAAGGGAAGTATGAATCCTTCATCGCAGAAGGTACACGAATGGATATGATGTATATGCCCGATGCGTTGCAGGCGATTGTTGACTTGATGGAAGCAGATCCTGCGAAACTAATCCATCGTAATGCATTTAACGTAACGGCGATGAGCTTCGAACCTGGCGAAATTGCAGCTTCGATCCAGAAACATCTGCCCGAGTTCAACATTTCTTATGACGTCGATCCTGTTCGTCAGGCAATCGCTGACAGCTGGCCGGATAGCATCGATCCGTCTGCTGCAGTTGCGGAATGGGGCTTCAAAACGACGTATGATCTTGACTCAATGACAGCTGATATGCTCGAAAAGCTGCGGACGAAACTTCAGATTTCTTAATCAAAAGACCGTCATTCCTTTTATGGAATGGCGGTCTTTCTGTTTTTATTAGAACAATAAATGTGCCACACCCGCAACAATCGGCAATGCAATTAATGTACGGAGTAGGAAGATGATAATGAGGTCCAAAATATTCAATGGAATTTTCGTTCCTAAAATCAGGCCGCCGACTTCAGACATATAAATAAGCTGCACAACCGAAATCGTCGCAATCGTGAACAGCGTAATCGGTGAAGTGATTACACCATCCGCCAAAATTACCGGTAAGAACATGTCTGCGAATCCAACAACCATCATTTGTGCGGCTTCCGCAGCTTCAGGAATATTTAATAAGGCCAAAATCGGTTCAAACGGTTTTCCTAAAATCGTAAACACGCTTGTAGTTTCAGCTAGAATAAGTGCGACCGTCCCGAATGCCATGACAACCGGTGCTACGCCGATCCACATATCAAGGACGTTTTTCATGCCGTCTTTAATGGTAGTTGAAATGGAACGATTCTTTGATGCTTTATCAAGAGCGTATTCCAATCCGTGGCTGACAACGTTATAGCCTTCAGGCAACTTTTCTTCTGCACCTGTGAATTTACGACCGTCAATATATTCTTCTTTTTTTCCGCGTAACGGATAAATCCGCGGTACGATGAGTGCCAATACAATTCCTGTTAGAATGACTGTCGCGTAAAATGGAAGGAAGTATTGCGACATGCCAACCGTGTCAATAATGACAAGAGAGAAAGTGATGGACACAACTGAAAATGTTGTCGCGATAATTGCCGCTTCACGTTGCGTGTAATGACCATCTTCATACTGTTTGCTAGTTAATAAAACCCCGATTGTCCCGTCGCCGATCCAAGAAGCCAATGCATCAATGGAAGAGCGTCCAGGCAAGTTGAATAGCGGGCGCATCACTTTCACCATCATCGTTCCAAAAAATTCCAACAGACCGAAATTCAACAGAAGCGGCAACAGCAATCCCGCAAACAGGAAAATGGTGAATAGGAATGAAACAAGACCATCCGGCGCGAGCAGCAAGCCACCCGTGTCTTCGCTCCAAATTGCTTCAGGTCCGATTTTAAACGTCACCATTACCGCAAAGACCGCCCCAAGTAAACGAGTGATTGTCCAAAACGGCGTTACTTTGAACAAGCTTTCTGCTAGAGAAGGGTTTGAACTATTACGCGGGATGAATAAAAATGCAATAGATCCGAGAGCCGCGATTACAATAATGAACATTGCCGCCATCGGCATCGCAGGTTCAAGCCAACCAGACAGAATTGCTGCGAATTTGGCAATCGGTACTTTCCATTCCTCTCCGAATTTGAATGGGATCATGAATAGTAAAATCCCGAGAATAGAAGGGACTAAAAAATAAAGCCATGTGGATAAACTATGTTTTTTCAATAGGGTGTCGCTCCTTGTGAATAAATTCTCGTTGTTAATGTATAATTATACATTCTAACGAATTTCATGCCTGTTGTAAATATACTATCACAAAGTTGGAGTTTTCAGTTACTGATTTTGAAATGTTTTGATGTGTGGGGGGTAGGTGGTGTTGCTGGGGGGTGTGTTTCGTTGCGAGAAGGTTACGTTTCGATACGAGCAGGGTACGTTTCGATACGGCGGTTCTACGTTTCGTTGCGGGCAGGTTACGTTTCGATACGGCGCTCCTACGTTTCGATACGCGCGGTCTACGTTGTGTTGCGTGTTCTACGTTTCGTTGCGGGCAGGTTACGTTTCGATACGATGCTTCTACGTTTGGATACGCGCTGTCTACGTTGTGTTGCGGTTTCTACGTTTCGTTGCGAACGGGTTACGTTTCGATACGACACTCCTACGTTTCGATAGGCGCCGGTTACGTTGTGTTGCGCGTTCTACGTTTCGTTACGAACGGGTTACGTTTCGATACGATGCTTCTACGTTTCGATACGCGCTGTCTACGTTGTGTTGCGCGTTCTACGTTTCGTTACGAACGGGTTACGTTTCGATACGGCGCTTCTACGTTTCGATACGCGCTGTCTACGTTGTGTTGCGCGTTCTACGTTTCGTTGCGGGCAGGTTACGTTTCGATACGGCGCTTCTACGTTTCGATACGCGCTGTCTACGTTGTGTTGCGCGTTCTACGTTTCGTTGCGAGCAGGTTACGTTTCGATACGATGCTTCTACGTTTGGATACGCGCGGTCTACGTTGTGTTGCGTGTTCTACGTTTCGTTGCGGGCAGGTTACGTTTCGATACGATGCTCCTACGTTTCGATACGACACTCCTACGTTTCGATACGACACTCCTACGTTTCGATACGACACTCCTACGTTTCGATACGACACTCCTACGTTTCGATACACTTACAACACGCCCACAAAAAACGCCTCTCCAATTCAATAGGAGAGGCGTTGCCTGATGTCGATTACTTATTCAAAATCGTTGTTCCAATCGTACGTATAGAATCGTTCTGTATGCAACCATTTTAATGCTTCGGGATCTTTTTCTGCTAAGCGCTTTTCCATATCACGCATCATCCAGACCGTTTGGGAAGCATGCGAATTTAATGTTGCAATTTTTTTGTCTGCTGCTGCTTCAACGTTGTGAATGATGTCGGGTTCACCTAGAACTTCGGCTGTGTTGTTGGCGAATGCAATTGTATATAATGTCGGACGTGCTGAATCCGGCATGCGTCTAATCGCCCTCACGACTGCGCGGGCTGTAGCATCATGATCCGGATGGACGGAAAGGCCCGGATAGAACGAGATAACGAGTGACGGATTTGTTTCTTCAATTAGGTCAGCAACAAGCTTAACCATTTTTTCGTCGTCTTCGAATTCAATCGTTTTATCGCGTAGTCCCATCATACGCAAATCGGTCAGTCCCATGGAAGCTACGGCTTTTTGAAGTTCCTGTTTGCGAATGAGCGGCAATGTTTCGCGGTTTGCGAAAGGCGGGTTGCCTAGATTTCGACCCATTTCACCGAGTGTCAGACAAGCATATGTGACAGGAACACCCATCTCGATATATGTGGAAATCGTTCCGGATACGCCGAAAGCTTCATCGTCGGGATGCGGGAATATGACAAGTACGTGGCGTTCTTTTTTTATCATCGAAAAGCCTCCTTAAAGATGCGGTCAAGCGTTTTAATATGTAAACGGTGTTTCGCTAATTTCTAGTGAGACGGCGAGTTTGCCATCTGGATCGAGTCCGGCCATTAATAATCGGTTATGTTCGTCGAGTGTATAATGCGTGATTCCTTGTGCGTAAATCCAGCCTGACGGCAATTTTAAACCGATGCGGTGTGGCGAATCGCCTGCAACTTTACCGAGTTCGTATTTGACAACAACATTCCGGATGAATGCGCCGGCGTTGAAGAAACCTTCCTTGAAATGTGCTGCGTATGATCCATTTGTCGTTTCGAGATGAATATACACGTCTTTATTCGCAAAAGTATTGAGTAGTTCCTGTAAGTGATCAGGTTTAACCAGTTCCATGCAAAATCCTCCTTCATTAAAAATGCGGATGAGTTAAGTATATAGAAAACATCGTTTGAATGCGATTGACGTGCTTATGGAGGGGGTAGAGGACCATAAAAAAAGCCGGACATCCAGTTGGAATGTCCGGCGCAACAAGTTATTATAATACAGTTTTCGTAATGTCAGACGCGCCGAAACGAGTCTTCGCACCATGCATAACTGGGCCTACGTACTCATTCAGCTTCCATCCATTTGCTATCGCTGCTGTCACGAATTGCTTCGCTTCGATGACGGCTTCTTTCACGTCTAGACCGTTTGCCAGATTCGCTGTAATTGCAGCTGCGAATGTGCAACCTGCACCATGGTTGAAATGGGTGTCCGTCTTTTCAGCTTCAAGCAAAGTGAATGTCTTCCCGTCATAGAACAGGTCTGCTGCCTTATCATGATGCAATTGCTTTCCGCCTTTAATGACGACATTGCGCGCGCCAAGTGAATGGATTTTTTCGGCGACGGATTTCATCTGCTCGATTGTTGTGGGTGTTTTCATGCTTGCAAGTTGGCCTGCTTCAAAAAGATTAGGTGTGACGATTTCCGCTTTTGGCAGCAAATACTCAACCATTGCGTCAACGGTCCCCGGGTTGAGAACCTCATCTTCACTTTTACATACCATGACGGGGTCAATTACAACATGATCCAGCCCTGATTCCGCAATCGCTTCGCCCGCTGTTTTAATGACTTCTTCTGTGCTCAACATGCCGGTTTTAATGGCGTCAATGCCTGTAGAAAGAGCTGTTTTAATCTGTGCACGAAGTACGTCAATCGGTAACGAATAAACACCGTGGCTCCAATTATTGTCAGGGTCCATCGTTACAACGACTGTCAATGCTGTCATGCCGTACGTTCCGTGCTCCTGAAATGTCTTCAGATCGGCCTGGATCCCCGCGCCTCCTGAAGTATCTGAACCTGCAATTGTCAACGTCTTTTTCATCGTCATAATAAATAGTCTCCCCCGTCTTGTGCTGAATTCTTTCTTATATGATAATCAAGATAGGGAAAAAATACAATTATCGGATTTTTACACGTAACATCCTGTTTGATGAAATGTGGTCATATGTATTGTTTGACAGGAAACTTTCCGCTAATCTAAACGTACAAGTTAGTAGTGAGATGAATGACAGATAACTAGAATCAAAGGATGGTGAATGGAATGGCAGATCACAAGAATGATGACCGGTCTAAAGTAAACAAGGAATTGAAGGCGGCGAAGTCTGAAAGTGCTGTGACGATGGAAGAGGCTATCGGCCGTGAAAAAAGGGGTCGACGCTTTAGATTCCCTTTTATTCGCCTGCGGTATTTGAAAAGGTGGGTTCTATTAATGGCCGTCATCGCAGTTTTGCTTGTGGCTGCGATTCCGTTTGCAACTTTTTATTTCCTGAAGCAGGGCAGTACATTTACGGAAGACAAAGGTGTATTTCTTGAGCGGATCCAGGATCTGAATGAAATGGCAACGGCAGAAGCGTTCACGAAAGTCATTATTGAACGTCAAGACAATCAAATTTTCGGACAAAGTATCGGCCTAAACGTGCCTGGAACGAAACGACAGCTACTCGTCGTTATACCAGGATCAATCAAAGCGGGTATCGACTTGTCAGGTGTGACGGAAAAAGATCTTGTGATAGATGAAAAGAATAAGACTGTGAAACTTGTATTGCCTAGTGCCGAGTTCCTTGGCGGGGCAGAAATCTATTTTGAAAACGTCGAAGTCTTTTCATATGAAGGCGTATTCCGCGAGAAGGCGGATATTGAAGAGGCATATGAGCTCGCTGCAGAAGCGAAAACACTTATTATGGAAGAGGCAACAGGTCAAGGCGTGCTGAAAATGGCTCAATTCAATGCCGAAAAGACATTGAAAGAAATGTTTTCATTCGCGGGCTACGATGTGACAATCGAGTTCAAGGAGAGTGTGAAAGATGACGAATAAACCGTTTGGAAACGATTGGGATACAGTGCTTGCGAATGAATTCGAGAAAGAATATTATGCAAGATTGCGTTCGTATTTAAATGAGCAGTATGAAAATCGTAATGTCTACCCGGTGATGGACGATTTGTGGACTGCGTTCAAACTGACACCTTTTAATAATGTGAAAGTCGTTATTTTGGGACAAGATCCGTATCATGGGCCGGGACAGGCGCATGGACTTAGTTTTTCCGTCCAACCGGGAGTCAAAGTTCCGCCTAGTTTGCGGAACATTTTCAAGGAATTGCAATCGGATATCGGGTGTGAAATCCCTGACAACGGAACATTGACGGGTTGGGCGAAGCAAGGTGTGCTCATGTTAAACACCGTTTTGACAGTGAGGGATGGAGAAGCGAACTCCCACCGTAAGCATGGATGGGAACATTTCACGGATGAAGTAATTCGCCGTCTGTCGGAGCGTGAAGAACCAGTTGTTTTCGTTCTTTGGGGGCGTCCGGCACAGGAGAAGAAAACTTTGATAGATTTATCGAGAAATGCGGTCATTGAATCCGTCCATCCGAGTCCGTTGAGTGCGAGCCGCGGATTTTTCGGCAGCCGTCCATTCTCCAAAACGAATGGCGTTTTAGAGCAGTGGAATGAAGTGCCGATTGACTGGTGCGACACGGATGCAGGACTTTAAAACGAGTCCTCTCCATGATACAGTTAATAGGAAAGAGGTTGATCGTATGGCTGTAAACTGTTTTCAATGTCAGTACTTTTTCGTCACATGGGATCCGAAAAATCCCCGTGGCTGCAAAGCATATGGTTTTAAAACACGTGAATTGCCGTCGATTGTCGTACGGAAGTCATCAGGCATGGAATGCTTGAAATTTGAACCGAAGAAAGGAGGCAGCTGACGTTGATTGCAACTGAACGGATACTGGTAGAAATGGATAGACAACTGGCTCTCGCAAAAGAGGCTGGCAACGAACAGGCGATGCGTGAAGCATTGACGGCCATCCGTTCACTTTGCCAAGTAGTGCTTGGTAGCGGGGAAGTGCCGCAGCGCACGGCATCTGTAAATAGAGAGTTGACGGTAGCTTCTATGGGACAGCAGCCTACACCTTCTCAGGTTGTGTCGCTTGATAGCAAGCCCTTGATCGAGAAAGATGCGAACGGTGGCTCCATTTTCGATTTCTGATTGTCGGGAAAACGACAAGTTTCAAACGCGGAAAGATGCGTAACACGGTTATCATATAAGAATAAGGTATTTATATCGAGAAAGAAGGAAAGTACATGCCATTTTTCATTATCGCAGGTGCGGTCAACGCTGCCATCGCCGTTGCATTCGGTGCATTTGGCGCGCATGCGTTGAAAGACCGCCTGTCCGAACATTATCTCGCCATCTGGGAAACAGCTGTCCAATATCAAATGTTCCACGCAATTGCACTTCTTGCAGTCGGGATCCTCATGAGCTCATCGCTCCTCGGACCTTCGACGCAACTTAGCTGGGCAGGCTATTTAATCCTTGCCGGAATCATCATTTTCTCGGGTAGTTTGTATGTGCTGAGCCTCTCAGGCATCGGCGTGTTAGGGGCCATTACCCCGATTGGCGGTGTTGCTTTCATCGTCGGTTGGATTATGTTGATTATTGCAGCTGTTAAATTTGGGAAATAGTTGAATGTGGAGCTGATTTGGAGAGAGCGTTTCTCCGATTCGGCTTTTTTTTTTGGCTTAGTAGCGATAAAACCAAGATTAATTGGTCAAAAGCATTCTGCGCGATTTTGAGAGAGGTAGACATAGATAGCGCCGCGCCCGTATTTGTCGGATGTGCGCTCGTAAACCTGAGTTGCGCGCTCGTAAAAAGATTTGCTCGCCCGTAAAAGTTGTTGCTGCGCCCGTAAATGGAGGTAGCGCGCTCGTAAAAACAATTTCGCGCCCGTATAAGCTCTCCGTGCGCTCATAAAACTTAGTGGTTATGGCAAAAATGGGCGGATTGCACTCGATGTTGAGCGGTTTTTTGCAAACATGAGCGGATTGCACTCGATGTTGAGCGGTTTTTTGCAAACATGAGCGGATTGTAGACGATGTTGAGCGGATATTGTACTCACCATTACAATAAAGGACAAAAAGCTGATTGGTCTTTATTTTTGCCGCGGGAAGCCTCCTTTCGTTATCGTTAATCCGTCGCGCAGAATGCTTTTGACAAATAAATCTCGGTTTTGCACTTTGAATTGGGCGCGACTGGCCAGATGTTGAGCGGGTTTCTGGAAACTTGAGTAGTTTTCCCCCGATGTTGAGCGGATTTCTGCAAACATGAGCGGATAGTACTCGATGTTGAGCGGTTTTCCGCAAACATGAGCGGATTGTACACGATGTTGAGCGGTTTTTCCACAAACATGAGCGGATTACTAAATCCCGAAGTTGATTGAAGCAGTAGCTACATGATTTGAAAACGATAGTTTGTTCAACCAAAAAAATCTTCCATTGCCCAATTGAGCGATGGAAGATTTATTGGTTATGTCTGTTGATTGAAATAATTCAACTCTTCATCGAAAACGGCATAATCGAAGTAGATCATTGGCATGAGGTAGCGCCGGCCGGTTTGGAATTCACTGATGATAACGTGGTCGCGTCCGGCTGCTTCAACCATTCCACGAATGCTTAATGTGTTTTTGCCTGCTTCAATTGCACTTTCAAAAGAGAAATTGAATGTCCCGATTTTTCCTCTGTTCAAACGTAAAATATTTTCAATATACGATTCTTCGCGAAATGGAGGTCTGCCTCCGTTTAAGTACGTCGTGGCCGGTGGCGTGGTAGGTTGTTGCTGTTGTTGCTGATATCCTGGATACCAATAATACTGATTCATTTTTTCATCCTTTCCAATTTAAAGTCGTCAATCCAGTGGTCAAACTTGTGGGCAGTCTTATGGTGTCGGGGAGAAGAAGCAAAGCACCTTGTATCTTCCGGTGTCGGGCTGATTGTGCAAATGGTCAGGACATTCACCACTCGTTCAAAAACCACGAGGCGGGATGAAATCAGCCTATTCGTCCAGCCGATTTCTGGTTCATATCTCACACACGCTGGTAGAAATGGCTTGTCATCGTCGCTTCAAAATTTCCTGGACTCTGAAATTTCATTTCTAGCAGATTGCGGAGTTTCTTGAAATCCAGATAATCGCTACGCACTCGGTTGACCCCGAAGACCATAGGCACCCCAATCGTCCATCTCCTTCTGACCTGATCAATCTAGCAAGCTGATCAACTTCTTTGTCGGCGGCCTGAATGACTGCCACAGCCTAACCCCCTCGATTCCACGATATGCTCCAGGTTCTATGAAAATGACAGCCGAATGTCTATACTAAATGGAAGGAGGGGAAAAGCATGAAAATTGCGAATGAAATTCCGAGCTTCTTAGAACGATTTGATTCCCAAAAGCAACTGACTGTGAAGACACTTATTGACTATTTTGAAGAACATGCAGCGGTATATGAAAACTATTTCCCTATGCATTGCCCGAAAACGGATGAGCGTCTACAAATGGCGGTTGACCAATACGACGGAAAAATCCAAGACATACAAACCATTTCACGTACATTGCCAGCCATTGTGGAGCAGATGGATACACGTTTCCAGCAAGCATTCAAGCTAAACTTGGATTGTAGCTATGTATTGATGGTTGGATCATTCGGTTCTAATGCCTTTGTTACAAGAGACGATCGGCGTAAAAACTTTTTTGCTGTGGAAAAACTATCTCCGAAGCCTGAACATTTAAAAGTGATCACAGCACATGAAATTGGTCATGTTACCCATTTCGCATTAGCTTCTCAGGAAGGAATGGACTGGTCTACAGTTGACTGGATGCACGGATTGACAACTCTTTATACAGAAGGAGCTGCCACGTATTTATCAAAGAAAATTGTCCCTGGTCTCCCCGAATCCATCTATTTCACATACGACGATTTGGGCGATCCATGGGTAAAGTGTTATGAAGAACATAAATCCGAAGTGAAGCGGCGATTCCTTGAAGATGCAACTGGGGAGTGGGATATGGTGAAGGAAAAGGAATGGTTCAGACTGCGCGGCGGCCACTATTTTGGATATGAACGGCTAGGCTATTTGCTCGGTACGGATTATGTCGAACATCTGGTGGGAACACTTGGCGAAGAACAGGCATTGACATTCTGGCATGGAAATGATGTGAAAAAGGATATTCTAGCGTGGCTTGAGCATTAAGTCAGAAGTGAAATCCAGGCGTATCCAGCGTATCACCGCTGATAGACGACTTATCACCGGTTTTCGGTAGTTTATCACCGCTTGTCGGCGAATTATTACCGCTTATCAGCCGTTTATGACCGCTTATCGTCGAGTTATCAACGCTTGTCAGCCGGTTATGACCGCTTGTCGTCCGTTTATCACCGCTTATCAGCTGGTTATCACCACCTATCGTCGAGTTATCACCGTTTGTCAGCCGTTTATGACCGCTTGTCGGCAAGTTATCACCGTTTGTCCATATATATCCAGATGAAACAATAATCCATCTTGTAAAAACACAACTACCCATCCGACTTCCAACCATTTGGCGGCCAATCAAAAAAGGAGCCCTTTAAAGGCTCCCATGCACGAAAATTAAATCGTGAAAAATGACTTACTTTTCTCTGTATCAAGCAACGTTCCAACGAAGAATGAGCCGAATACGCCGTAGCGCGCACTCACTTCGTCAAAACGCATTTCATAAATCAATTTCTTGAATTGCAAAACGTCATCCGAGAACAATGTGACGCCCCATTCAAAATCGTCGAATCCGACAGAACCTGAGATAATCTGCTTTACTTTGCCTGCATAGCCGCGTCCAATCATGCCATGGCTGCGCATTAACTCTTTACGCTTATCCATATCTAACATGTACCAGTTGTCGTTGCCTTCACGCTTCTTGTCCATCGGGTAGAAACAAATATATTGGTTGCGTGGCAATTCCGGATACAAACGCGCCCGTACATGTGGATTCTGGTACGGATCTTCATTTGACTCGCCTGCAAGGTAATTCGATAGTTCCACAACGGAAACGTACGAATAAGCGGGAATTGTGAAGTCGGCGATTGTCAATTTGTTGAACTCCGTTTCGAGCTCCTGCAATTCGTCCATCGTTTCGCGTAATGTCATAAGCATGAAATCCGCTTTCTGACCTACGACTGTATAAAACGCATGCGCGCCGGTTTTATTGTCATCTGCTTGTTGAAGTTTATCGAGAAAAGCCATGAATTCGTCAGTTGCTGCCTGACGCTCCTCTTTTGAAATAATCTTCCATGATGCCCAGTCCATCGTGCGTAAATCGTGCAATACATACCATCCATCGAGTGTAATAGCTGCTTCGTTCATGTGAAATCAAACTCCTTCATAAATGGATTTATTTCTATTAATAGTGTAGCACAACGTTATCTAAAACATGATTTTCAACCATAGAAGTCATCAAATCGCCACGAAGTAAGAGGTTGTGAAGACCGTTAAAACTGGTGTATGCTTAAAGCGGAAAAACGTCCAACCTTACTCGTGAAATGAACAAATCAGACACGAAATGATGAACATTCAGGAGCTAATAAAATGTCCAACTTATATCTGCCAAAATGGCGTTTCATCGACGAATCGATGACCGCTTTACAACGTTCAGCGCTTGAATCATTTGCGATGGACGATACATTATGCCATCTTGTTGGCCAGAAACAATCCGTTCCAACCGTCCGTACATGGGTGCATGATGAAACGATTGTGCTCGGCATCCAGGATCACAGATTGCCTCATATTGAAGAGGCGCTGCCAGTTCTGCATGACGCAGGTTATAAGACAATCGTCCGTAATTCGGGCGGTCTTGCCGTCGTACTTGACAGTGGGGTGCTCAATATTTCAATCGTCCTCTCCGAAAATGAGGGCTCAATCGATATTCCTGAAGGTTATGAAGCCATGCTGTCATTTGTACGCTTACTATTTCCGGAAGCAGCGGACCAGATCGAAGCTTATGAAATTGTTGGTTCCTACTGTCCGGGCACATATGACTTGAGTATAGGCGGGAAAAAGTTTGCCGGCATCTCACAGAGAAGGCTCCGGCAAGGCGTTGCCGTCCAAGTGTATTTGTGCGTGGAAGGAAGCGGTGCGAAACGTGCAGAACTCGTTCGCGATTTATACGAAAAAGGGTTGCAGGGCGAGCAGACGAAATTCGAGTACCCGGCCATCCAACCTGACGTGATGGCGTCCTTATCAGAACTGCTGGACGAACCGGTCACGGTGAATGAAGTCTGTATCCGTATCCAGTTATTGTTGCGCGCGCTTTCCGAAGAAGACGTGCAAATGGGTGGCTTCACGCCTGAAGAGATGGAATTGTATCTGTTCTATTTGAAGCGGGTTGTTGAACGCAATCAGAAAATGCTGGCCCGGAAATGAGACGAAGAAAAACCGCCAGATCAATGGTTGATTGGCGGTTCTTTTGACACGAGATTGCCATTGCGTTCCATCGTGAAGACGGGAGCTGTGCGGTCATTTTCATCATCCAGCGTGACGAGTCGACGTGCACGGTTCATAATTTGGACGAACTGTTCGTAATCGCTGCGGATGTTTTTATTTTCCTGCCGCAGTTTTTCGATTTCTTTTTCCAAGTCGTTCACTTTTTCGTTGGCGATTTTGGCTGTGTGCTTCCAACGAAGCGAGTCTGTATCGCCGCCACCCGAATGATGCAGTCGGATGAGATACGCAATAACCGTATCGAGCGACAAAGCCGAAAGCGGGACAGCCACCTTTTCATCGTGTTCGCCGGTTGAAGGCGGATTGTATAATTGTTGCGTACGTCGTTTGAAATCTGCGCCGAGGACACGCATCGCTTGCTTACGTTCTTTTTTCGCCTCTGCCAGTTCGGTTTCGTAATCGCGTCTCACGACTGCATTCCATCTAAACCCGCAAGCGGCCGCGGTCCTGTTGAGCGCGTCACCTACTTCTTCGAAGGCACTTAGTTGTGTGCTGCCTTCACGGACATGCCGAAGCACCGTTTCCGCTAATAGAATATCATTTTCTTCAAGCCAGGCATCCTGTCTAACTTTCACCATCTCCTTGCCTCCTGCCATGTTAATAGTCTCTTTCTTACAGTCAGTGTGGACAGGTCACTAACCTTTTATTCATCCAAACTGGAACACTTGCCAATAAATTTGTAGTGAGTAGAGGTAGATGGGTGGTTTTTCATCTGTCACTGCGCGTGCTTTTTGATATACTTAAGTCAATTACGTATTGGTGTCAGTGTGTCCGGATTTTGAAGAGAACGTGTTTAATTGACTCTCTTTAAAATCCTAGATATCCGCAGAAGGTTTTATTTACGTTCGGCATGTAGTGGGAAAATGTTCGTCCTACTCTATAGGGTGTTCGTTTTCTTCCAAAAGAAAATATAATGGGTGAATGGAGGTGCATGATGAACTATAAAGATGAGAAACTGTTTGAAGAGAAAGTGTTCAAAGATCCTGTTCACCGATACATCCATGTGCGCGACAAAGTAATTTGGGACGTGATTGGAACGCGGGAATTCCAGCGGTTGCGCCGGATTAAACAGCTGGGGACGACATATCTCGTTTTCCACGGAGCTGAACATACGCGTTTTCAACATTCGCTCGGTGTCTATGAGATTGTCAGACGAATCATTGATGATGGATTCAGTGGGCGCACGGAATGGAATGACGAAGAACGGCTTTTGACGATGTGTGCCGCTTTATTGCATGACCTTGGTCACGGTCCTTTTTCCCACGCATTTGAGAAAGTGTTCACGCTCGATCATGAAGTGTTCACGCAGGCCATCCTGACAGGGGATACTGAAGTGAATGCGGTGCTCAAAAGAGTGTCACCCGACTTCCCGCAAAAGGTGGCGGATGTCATTGGGAAAACGTATCCGGACAAGCTTGTCGTCAGCCTCATCTCGAGCCAAATTGACGCGGACCGGATGGACTATTTGCAGCGGGACGCCTATTATACGGGTGTGTCGTACGGACATTTCGATATGGAGCGGATTTTACGCGTCATGCGGCCTGACGAGGAACAAGTGGTCATTAAGTTTAGCGGCATGCATGCTGTGGAAGATTATATTATGAGCAGGTACCAGATGTATTGGCAAGTGTATTTCCACCCGGTGTCCAGAAGTGCGGAAGTGATTCTTATGAAGATTCTTCATCGCGCGAAAGATTTACATAACAGGGGCTATGCATTCCGTTATGACCCCGTGCCGTTCAAAGCTTTTTTTGACCGGAAGATAGAGCTGGAAGATTATATTTCTTTGGATGAAAACGTATTGATGACGTATTTCCAATGGTGGCGGAAAGAGGATGACCCGATTTTATCGGACTTGTGTAATCGATTCCTTGACCGCAAGTTGTTTCAACATGCGGAGTTCGAACCAGCGACGGAATACCGGAAAATCGGTGAACTCGAGCGCTTATTTAAAGAAGCGGGCATTGACCCCGAGTATTATCTCGTTGCGGATTCGTCTTCCGATCTGCCATATGACTTTTACCGGACAGGTGAAGAAAACGAGCGCGTGCCGATTTATCTGCAGATGAATAACGGTGAATTGCGCGAGCTGTCCCGTTCATCTGAAATCGTTGAGGCAATTTCAGGCAAACGCCGTACGGACCATAAACTCTATTTCCCGGAAGACTTACTGGAATCAGGAAAAGACGAGAATCCGCTATATGGAAAAATTCTGGAACTATTGAAAAACTAGAAAGGGGTGGAAGACTTGCTACAAGAACATGCTAGAATTGTGCAATTCGTCGCTATGGCAGAAGAAGTGAGCGGACGGAAGAAATTGCAGAAGATGATCTATATCGCAAAAAAGATGGACTTTCCATTTGCTGAAAAATACGAACTTCATATGTACGGTCCCTATTCGGAGGAATTGACACTCCGCGTGGAAGAATTATGTGAAATGGGCTTCCTCTCCGAACAATGCACGGATAAAGGATCATACGTCCAATACAGCTACAACGTCACGGAAGAAGGTGGCCGATTCCTAGAAACTGCAGAAACGCCCCATGAAAAACTGGGCGCATGCATCGAACAACTAAACGAAAAGAGCTCCCGTTTCCTTGAACTCGTCTCAACAGTCCTCTACTTCGACCATCTACCAAAAGACGAGCAGATCGAAAAAGTCCATATCGTCAAAAACAAACTCAATTACACCGAAACCGAAATGGCAGACGCCTTCGACTTCATCGCAAATTTGCAAGCGTGCGCGGTTTCATGACATTTTTCAGCCCTTTTACTTGAAGGGCTATTTTTTTTGAATCGCGACGGTAGTGTGATGACGGTATAGAGCTTGCCGCGTTCGCCGCTCGTAAACAGCGTTGCTGCGCCCGTAAAAGTAGGTGTCGCGCCCGTAAACAGCGTTGCTGCGCCCATAAAAGTAGGTGTCGCGCCCGTAAACAGCGTTGCTGCGCCCGTAAAAGTAGGCGTCGCGCCCGTAAACAGCGTTGCTGCGCCCGTAAAAGTAGGTGTCGCGCCCGTAAACAGCGTTGCTGCGCCTGTAAAAGTAGGCGTCGCGCCCGTAAACAGCGTTGCTGCGCCCGTAAAAGTCGTGCCCGGGCAATCAGATAATACGCTCAAATGACCAAAGCGTACGCACAAAACACTATTTCCGTTGCCTGTAAAATGTATGTCATGCATGCGCACGTTTCAGTACTAGTCGCGCCCAATCCAAAGAGCAAAACCAAGATTTATTTGTCAAAAGCATTCTGCGCGACGGATTAACGATAACGAAGGGAGGCTTCCCGCGGAAAAAACAAAGACCAATCAGCTTTTTGTGCTTTATTGTAACGGCGAGTACAATAACCGCTCAACCTCTCGTTAGAACTGCTCAAGTTTTCGGATAACCGCTCAACCTCGAGCCAAAACCGCTCAAGTTTCCAGATAACCGCTCAACCTCAGGCAAAAACCGCTCAAGTTCCGGGAAATCCGCTCAACCTCAGGCAAAAACCGCTCAACCTTGAGCCAGTCGCTCCCAATCCAAAGAACAAAACCAAGATTTATTTGTCAAAAGCATTCTGCGCGACGGATTAACGATAACGAAGGGGGGCTTCCCGCGGAAAAAATAAAGACCAATCAGCTTTTTGTCCTTTATTGTAACGGCGAGTACAATATCCGCTCAACCTCAGGCGAAAACCGCTCAAGTTTGCGGAAAACCGCTCAACCTCAGGCGAAAACCGCTCAAGTTTCCGGAAAACCGCTCAACATCGGGCCAAAACCGCTCAAGTTTCCAGAAAATCCGCTCAACCTCGGCCCAAAACCGCTCAAGTTTCCAGAAATCCGCTCAACCTCCAACAAAAAAACGATGCAAGGAACGGCTCCCTCACATCGTTTATATCATTCTACGTCACTCAATCGTTTTCCGCCCATCGCATAGTGGCTTTTCGGCATTTCTTCGATGAACACGACTACTTTTTCAACGGGTGCGCCGGTTGTTTCGGCAACGACCTCAGAAACTTTTTCACAAAGGTTGCGTTTTTGTTCATCTGTGCGGCCTTCGAGCATTTTAACGGTTACATATGGCATACCATTTCCCCCTTTCGCGTAAAGTTCGGTATAGTATATATATTAACAGAGTGGGAGGCGTTAGTGGAATGTCAAACGAACAGAAACCTAAACAGAAAATGGGCTTTACTATTATAAAGAACGATCCGACCGATGGACATAAAGGATTCGGCATCGGTTCGCTGTCACTTGAGAACGTTTCGCCGGTTATCGTCGACACGGCAGAAGGGACAGCGAGCATCGAAATCGGCGCCATGCATGCCCGCAGCGATACCGAGCGGGGCATCAAGTTCACAACGAACCGTGAAGATTCCGAAGGCGGCAAGCTCTACTGGCTCGTCTGGGTGACAATCGATTTCAATGAAAAAGGACCCTATTATGCGGGCATAACGGCTTGTGAAATGATCGTCAACCGTGAGAAACGCCGTGGATACAAGATTCTTGCAGACCACGTCAATCTGATGGACAAATCGATGAAGCGCAATATTATCGTCGATCACATGGATGATCCATCCAAAAAGATACTCGCAGAGTTCCTTTCCGGTCATAATAAAGAAATGTGGGATAATAGCGAGCCGAAACTCCATATTGGCCTCAGTCCGGCCTCACCAGAGTTATGAACAAACTGTGAAATTTGGCTTCTGTAGTAATAGGAGGTTGAATGTCTGTGCGAAAGGAAGTACACTAAAAATACAGCTTGCGTTTGTAAGCTAGGACAACCGGAGTGGAAAGGTTCTGTCGATTGGCAATCCATTCAAAACCCAAGCAATGGATCCCATTGGCTGAGCCATCCATAACGGTAAAAAAGCTTTGCATCTCTGAAGTCATTCAGATGTGCAAAGCTTTTTTGATTGTTGGATACAAACGCGATGGGATGCTTTGTTTTATTCGAAAAATGAAAATGGAAACAGTTCGAAATTGGCATCTTCTTGTTCGCCTGTCAATTGTTCGCGCAAGCTTCGGTCCGTACATAACTTCTGCGGTTTGTCTTTCTCTTTCACATAGATCAGGCGCTGCTTCGGACACTCGTTCACAGCAATACCGCCTGTTTCAATATCGACGATGACACCAGCCACACCAATCGGTGGAACGAACGGTTCAGGTGTCTTGCCGGCGTGAACGGTTTCCATGAAGTCGATCCAGATCTTTTTCGAAGCCGCTTTATCTTCAAGTGACGTCAATTGCTGTCCGATGTCATAGCCTGTCCAAATACCTGCCGTTAGGGAAGGGGTATACCCGATTAAATACTGATCGGAAATCGTCGTACCGGATTTTGCTGCATACGGTCTTCTCTGTTTGGATCGCATCGATAGACCCGTCGCGATAGAGTAGTCGTTGAACACAGGGTCAAACATACCCGTCATTAAATGGGTTAGAACGAAAGCATCCTGCTCCGTAATAGCGTGTTTTGTACTTCTTTTCGGTTGCTCATACACGGTTTTTCCTTCAGCATCTGTGATGGACAGGATGGTCGTCGGTTCGACCTGCAAGCCACCCGACGAAATTCGGTTGTACGCATTCGTCATCTCAAGCAGTGTTACGTCAGATGTACCAAGTGCAACGGCAGGAGATTCTTGGAATGTTACATCGATTCCGAGCCGTTCCGCCATCTTATTAAATTTTTTATAGCCAATATCCTCAAGTGTCTTTACTGCATAAATATTATCGGAAAGTGCAAGCGCTTGGGCAAGGGAGATAGGATGGCCTGCAAATTTCCCGTTAATGTTTTTCGGTTCATACGTTGAGCGACCTTCGTCATACGTAAAAATCGTCTTTTCCGTAGACTTGAATGTTAGCGGATTATAGCCGTCTTCCAGGGCTGCCGCGTAAAGGATAGGTTTTATTGCAGAACCCGGTTGCCGTTTTGCCTGCGTTACGCGGTTGAAAGGGCTCTCTGTATAATTCGACCCACCGACGAGCGATGTGATCGCGCCCGTTTCAGGCTCCATCGATATGAACCCGATTTGCAACTCACTTGCAGGCATCCATTTCTCAATGAATTCTTCAGCCGTTTTCTGATGATGCGGATCGAGCGTCGTCCGAATCGTCCAGCCGCCTTCTGCTGGATAACGGCCTTTCTTCTGGAGCAGTTGTTCCGCTTCCCGCCACACTTCATCAAGGAAATAAGGCGCTGCCCGCTTCATATCCGCCCAGTCTTCCGTCTTCAAAGCTACCGCGATATCTTTCGCACGTGTTTCTTGAACTTCGGTAATAAACCCTTGATTTTCCATCAACGACAGCACTAGCAGCTGTCGCTCCCTCGACTTTTCGGGATTGGAAAGAGGCGAATAGACGGACGGTCCTTTTGCAATCGCTGTTATGACCGCCGCCTCTTCAAGTGTTAGATCCTTCGCCGCTTTCGCGAAATAAAACCGGCTTGCCGCTTCAACACCATACATGCCGTGCCCGAAGTAGACCGTATTCAAATAGCCTTCCAAAATAACATCTTTCTCGTAAAATGTCTCCATCCGATACGCGTACAACGCTTCTTTTATTTTTCGGTTCCAAGACTTTTCATGCGTCAGAAATAAATTCCGGGCATACTGCTGTGTAATGGAACTCGCACCTTCCGCTTTGCGCATCGTCTTAATATCTTTTAGGACTGCGCCAGCGATCCGTCTATAGTCAAATCCATTATGCGTATAAAAATTTCGGTCTTCCGTTGCGATGACCGCGTCAATCAGAAATGGCGAAATGTCATCGAGGCTCACCCAGTAGCGCCGTTCTGCGGAAAATTTATCCCCAATTTGCCGTCCGTTCTTATCGAGAAACACACTCGCTTTCGGAACGCTCAACGAGGGGGCACCTGTAATTTGTGCATAGAGACGAAGGCAGAGAAAAACCGTGAAAACGGCAGTTACCGCCGTTACAGACAGTAAAATGATGCGCCGGACTTGATTCTTTCTCTTCTTTTTCTTTATATAATCGATCCGTTTCAACTGAATTCCCCCCTCATTCCTTGCATTCAGTATGGAACAGCTAGCCGCAAATTAAACGGCCAGGCGGATGAAATTCATCCAATTTCTGCTCATAACCGATAGATGTATGGAATAGTGGACGGAATAAAGATATAATGAATAGTATTTACTGAGTAAGGGCGGTGTTCTTGTGGAATCAACCAAGGACGGAAAACAGGTGGATGTCCTGCTCCGGTCGACAATTAGACATGAAGGACAGGAGGCGGAATCCCACGAATTGGAGTCCGCAGGCGAAATAACGGTTAAAGCAGGAAAGACCTTTTTGCGATTCGAAGAAAATCAGAATGGTCAGCAAGTAAGGACCATCGTAAAGTTGGATGCTGCCGATGCGTTCATTATGCGGAGTGGTGCGGTTCAAATGCGTCTGCCGTTTACACCGGACGAGCTGCGGCCAGGAACGTATGGAAATGGGCCCGCGTCGTTTAATCTGCTTGTGAAGACGGGCAAACTTGAAGTGACGGATGAACGATTTACAGTACATTACGAATTACATGCGGAGGGCGCGTTGCTCGGAAAGCATGAATTGACGATTCACTATACGGAGGGACAATCATGAATGCAGTAGAAAAGATTCAACAGGAAATCAAAGACGCTTTCAAACAGGCGGTACTTGCAGCGGAATTGGCGGAGGAGTCGGCTATTCCGGAAATCATTCTTGAAACACCGAAAAACAAGGAGAATGGGGATTATGCAACGAATATTGCGATGCAACTGACGAAAATCGCGAAAAAGCCGCCGCGGGCAATCGCGGAAGCAATTGTCGAGAAACTGGATACGTCGTCTACGTCCATTAATTCCGTTGAGATTGCAGGACCGGGGTTCCTTAACATCCGGTTGGCGAGCGATTATCTTGGTGACGTCGTGAAAGCAGTGCTTGCACAAGCGGAAAGCTACGGCCGTTCGACATTCGGTGAGCATCAAAAAGTGCAGGTGGAATTCGTTTCAGCGAATCCGACAGGTGACTTGCATTTAGGGCACGCACGTGGTGCTTCGATCGGTGATTCGCTCTGTAATATTCTTGAATTTGCTGGGTTTGACGTGTCGCGTGAATACTATATTAATGACGCTGGCAACCAGGTGAATAACTTGATGGTGTCCGTCGAAGCGCGTTATTTCCAAGCACTCGGACTGGACAAAGAGATGCCGGAAGACGGCTATCAAGGGCCGGATATTATCGATATCGGTAAACAATTAGCGGAAGAATTTGGCGACAAATATGTCCATACGTCTGAAGCGGAACGTCAAGAGTTTTTCAGACAATACGGGCTTGATTATGAATTAGGGAAGTTGAAGAAGGACTTGGAAGATTTCCGCGTACCTTTTGACAATTGGTTTTCGGAAACGTCCCTTTACAAGGATGGCAAAATCAGTGTTGCGCTCGACAAATTGCGTGCGAACGGACATGTGTTTGAAGAAGGCGGAGCAACTTGGTTCCGCTCGACGACATTTGGCGATGATAAAGACCGCGTGTTAATTAAAAATGATGGTTCCTATACGTATTTGATGCCTGATATCGCATACCACGAGGACAAGCTCCGTAGAGGTTTCGATAAGCTCATCAATATTTGGGGCGCAGACCACCATGGTTATATTCCACGTATGAAAGCGGCGATTGAGGCGCTTGGCTATGACCGCGACACGCTTGAAGTGGAAGTTACACAAATGGTGCAGCTGTATAAAGATGGCGAGAAGTTCAAGATGAGTAAGCGTACGGGCAAGGCAGTCACATTGCGCGAACTTGTCGAGGAAGTCGGTTTGGATGCAGTGCGTTACTTCTTCGCGATGCGTTCAGCGGATGCGCAAATGGATTTCGATTTGGATTTGGCGATTTCGAAGTCAAATGAAAACCCTGTGTATTATGCGCAATATGCACACGCACGGATTTCATCCATCTTGCGTTCAGCAGGGGATGCAGATTTGGCAGCGTCCACGGATCATGTAGATCTGTTGCAGACTGAAAAGGAATTATCGTTAATCAAAAAGGTCGGCGATTTCCCACAACTTGTTAGTGACGCAGCTCGTTTGCGTTCTCCGCATCGGATTACGGTGTATATCCAAGAACTTGCTGCGGAATTCCACAGCTTCTATAACGCAGAAAAAGTGCTGGATCCGGATAATCGCGAACTGTCGGAAGCACGTTTGGCACTCATTACAGCCACGCGTACTACAATTGCAAATGCATTGAAGCTCATTGGTGTAGATGCTCCGGAAAAGATGTAAATTAGGTTAATATAGTATGGTATGCCTCTCCGATTGTTGGAGAGGTTTTTTTATTGGTTTGTAGTAGGTGTTTGGTGTTGTTAGATTGTGTGAGAGTTGGATGGTTGTGGGGCCGCACCCGTAAAGTGTTGGTGTGAGCTCGTATTTGTATGTCTCGCGCCCGTAAACTGCTGTACTGCGCTCGTAACCGTACGTCCCGCGCCCGTAAATGTATGTCTCGCGCTCGTAAACGGTTGTCGTGCGCCTGTAACCGTACGTCCCGCGCCCATAAACGAATGTCCCGCGCTCATAAACTGACCGCCCGCGCTCGAATAAACACACGTTCAAAAGAAAAAACCAAGATTTATTTGTCAAAGGCATTTGGCGCGATCTGGGGAGGGGGGCAGATGATGACTTCCCGCGAACCGCTCAACCTCGCTCGGAATCCGCTCAACCTCGACCAATAACCGCTCAACATTGCCCGAAATCCGCTCAACCTCGTCCCAAAACCGCTCAACATCGCCCGGAATCCGCTCAACCTCGGCCGCAAACCGCTCAACCTTGCCCGAAATCCGCTCAACCTCAGCCCCGAACCGCTCAACATTGCATGGAAACCGCTCAACCTCGGTCCAAAACCGCTCAACCTCGCCCCAAAACCGCTCAACCATCAATCAAAACCCCCAACCCTCTCGACAACTGCAAAATCTGTAGTATAATGAAGCCGAAACATAATTACATACCAAACATGAAGGTGCCTCGTCGTAAACGTCGGGGTTAAAAGGGAAGCCAGTTCAATGCCGGCGCGGTCCCGCCACTGTATGTGCAAGCAATCCGAAATTGGCCACTGGGGAAATTCCTGGGAAGGCGCGGGGAGCATCAACCATTGCACGAGCCAGGAGACCTGCCTTCATGAGTCACCCGTACCCTACGTGGATAGGTTTGGTGGAAATCAGCGCGTTTCTATTCGTGCGCCAAGATTTTTACTGAGCTCAATCCTCCGTCAGCACACGGGGGATTTTTATTTGGACAAACAGGAGGAACTACGAGATGAAAAAGCTTTGGCAACTAATGCTCATGGCTGTTCTTGCTACATTCATGCTAGCGGCATGTGGCACGACGGATGAGCCGAAAAAAGACGAAACACCAGCAACGGAAAATACACAAACAGATACGGATGACGTAGTTGAAGCGGCGTTCCCTGTCACCTTGACGGATGCTGTCGGCAATGAAATTACATTTGACGAAGCGCCAAAAACAATCGTATCCATGATGCCTAGTAATACAGAAATCCTATTTGCACTTGGATTGAACGAAGAAATCGTCGGTGTCAACGACTATGACAACTTCCCAGAAGAAGCACTTGAAAAAGAAAAAATCGGCGGCATGGAATTCAACGTTGAGAAAATCGTATCGATGCAACCGGATGTCGTATTCGCACATGAATCCGGCCTTGGATCAGGTGAAGATGGTTACCAGCAAATCCGTGACGCAGGTATCAAAGTATTCGTTGTAACAAACGCATCGAACTTCGATCAAACGTACACAACGATTGAACAAATCGGACAAGCAACAGGCAAAACAGAAGAAGCAGCAACAATCGTCGAAGACATGAAAGCGAAAGTCGCTGAAGTCGTTGAAAAGACGAGCAAAGTTGAAGACAAAAAACGCGTATTCATCGAAACATCCGATGCGCCCGATATTTACGCACCGGGTAAAAACACTTTCATGCAAGAAATTCTTGACATGATCGATGCTGAAAACGTCGTTACCGAAGAAGGTTGGGCTGTCATCAGTCCTGAAGAAATCGTCAGCCAAAATCCTGACGTCATCATTGTCATGTACAGCTACGTGCCGGATATTATCGAAAGCGTGAAAAACCGTGACGGCTTCGGCGACATTACTGCGGTTAAAGAAGACCGTGTCGTACAAGTCGATGAAAACTTGACGAGCCGTACAGGCCCACGTCTTGCACAAGGTCTGGAAGAAGTAGCGAAAGCGATCTATCCAGAGGCTTTTGAATAAGTCGACTCTTGCCTACATCGTGTCCGCCGCCACATTAATTGTGGCGGTATGGCTCGGTGTTTCAATCGGAACCGTCAAAATTCCGATCAGCACATTATGGGATTCAACAGATACGACCGCAACGAATATTCTGTATAAAATCAGGATGCCCCGTGTTATTCTCGCGGGACTCGTCGGTGCGTCACTTGCGATTGCAGGTGCGGCGTTTCAAGGTCTGCTGAAAAACCCGCTCGCTGATCCATACACCCTCGGAGTGTCATCCGGCGCCTCTGTTGGTGCTGTGATGACACTTTTTTTCGGTATTTCCCTTCCGATTGTAGGCACATACACATTACCTGTATTCAGTATGGCAGGCGCTGCATTGACGATGTTCCTCGTCATCGGATTCGCGCGACTCGTCGACCGGTCAATGAAAATGGAGACAATCATTCTGACAGGTATCATCTTCGGTTCATTCCTTGGATCCGTCCTGTCACTCATGATCGCACTCACAGGTGAAGAACTCCGACAAATTATTGGCTGGCTTCTCGGAAGCGTATCGATGCGCGGCTGGAATTACATTCTAATGATCTTGCCATTCGTCATCATCGGTTCTTTCATTCTCTGGTTGAATCGCATGGAACTAAATGCGATGCTATTTGGAGAAGAACGCGCCCATCACCTCGGCGTCAACGTTAGAAGAAGAAAATTCATGATACTCATCGGAGGATCGATTCTTACAGGTTCCGCAGTTGCCGTATCAGGCACAATTGGCTTCGTCGGCCTTGTCGTCCCGCATATGACGCGGCTTATGTGGGGATCAGATCACCGACACCTGCTCACATTGTCATTCATGAATGGCGCATCACTACTCATTATTTGCGACCTGATCGCAAGAACCATCATTTCACCGACGGAACTTCCCGTCGGCGTCATTACCGCGTTTATCGGTGCACCGGTCTTCGCATTTATTTTCTATAGACAAAGAAGGAAAGGGGCCATGTGACATGTTGCATGTTACCGATTTATCAGGCGGATATGACAAAAAGACCATCGTTCACAACATCTCTTTCCATGTGAATAAAGGTGAAGTCCTCGGCATCCTCGGTCCAAATGGCAGCGGGAAATCGACATTGCTGAAAATCATTTCCGGCATCTTGCCAAAGCAGACAGGCTCCGTACAAATTGACGGGCAAGATGCAGGGGTTTATTCACAAAAGGAATTTGCCCGCAAAGTCGCCGTCTTGCCGCAACTCCATGCACACGCCTTCTCTCATACGGTGAAAGACACCGTTTCGCTCGGGAGATATCCACATCAGTCCGGGCTATTCTCGACTTGGTCGAAAGAAGACGAACGGGCGGTGAATGAAGCGCTTGCATACACAGGCATTACCCGTTACAAAGACAACGCCATTGAATTATTATCGGGCGGTGAACAACAGCGCGTTTTCGTTGCACAAGCGTTGGCCCAAGAAGCACCGATCCTGTTGCTCGATGAACCGACAAACCACCTCGATATTGCGCATCAGCAGCAATTACTCGATACGATTCGTAATCATGCTGTCGAAAAAGGCGTCACGGTCATTTCGGTTTTCCATGACATTAACCTCGCATCGTTATATTGCGACCGGTTGCTGTTAATGGATAAAGGCCAAATCGCCAAAATCGGCAATCCACTGGACGTCATCCAGGATACAGTCATCGGATCCGTCTATCATGCACGTGTCAAAACACAGCCGCATCCAGAACTCGCGAAACCTCAAATGACGTTGTTGCCTGATACAATAGAGGAAATGCAACCGTTTATCGTCCAAAAAGAACAGTTCACTATTTCAGCCAATCACGTTTCCCTGAAAGTAAAAAACCCACTGAAAACACTATCTTCCGCTGTCCATAACCCTGGCATGGGCTGGTATCGCGAGTTCGTCAACCGCCACGTCGATGCCGATTATAATGCGGTCGATGTGAAAGCCGAAAATGAAGCGTATCTTAAACAAAATGGCTATCATCTGACAGACACTGTCGGCATGATGACCGCCGTCACAACGGAGCATGCCGAAGTGGAACAATACAGCGGCGATTTCGGCACGGTCTTAATTATGGTGACAGCCGGAGTTGGCAATGCAGTCGACGTATCCCAAAGCTTGACCCGCGACCGCGAAGAACGCATCGGCACCATTAACACATGGGTAATCATCAACGGCCATCTGCCTGACGAAGCATTCATCCAAGCCATGATCACCGCAACCGAAGCGAAAACGAAAGCGATGCATACCGAAAACATCAAAGACCCACTCACGGACACGACGGCGACCGGTACGTCAACCGACAGCCTCCTCGTCGCAGCAACACAAGTAGGCGAGCACTTACCATACGCCGGCCCGATTACGCCACTCGGTAAACTAATTGGCCACGGTGTCTATGACTGCACAATCCGTGCGATTAAAGCCTACAAACGGGCGAAAGGATGGACGACATGATTCAAGCCCATTTTGTAGCAATCGCGATCGGGTTTTTATTGGACCGCATCATTGGTGACCCGAAAAACTGGCCACATCCTGTGCGCTGGATCGGCACGCTCATCTCGAAGCTCACTGCGGTCCTAAACAAAGGGCGTGCCCGCGTACTAAAAGGCGCGGGAATGCTGTTCATCATGATCGTCCTCGTAACGACGGTCGTGCTGGCACTTGTCGGAATCTCTTATCAAATGCATATCGGATTCGGCGTGGCCGTTGAAGGCATTTTCATTGCAATCGGTCTTGCGCAAAAAAGCTTGCGTGATGCGGCCCTCGAAGTATACGAACCGCTTGTCGTCGGGGATATGAATGAAGCGAGGAAGAAACTGAGTTGGATTGTCGGTCGCGATACGGCGAAACTTAACGAAAGCGGCATCGCACGGGGGACGATTGAAACGGTATCTGAAAATGCATCTGACGGTATTACGGCCCCATTATTTTGGGCATTCCTGTTCGGCGCGCCAGGGTTATGGTTGTATAAAACGGTCAATACATTAGATTCGATGATTGGGTACAAAGATGATCGCTATAAAGAGTTTGGCCTGTTTTCAGCACGTGCAGATGACGTGTTGAACTTCATTCCCGCTAGGATAACGGGTTTTTTAATCCTTTTAACGACACCAAACGAAGGCGGTATTTCACTGCGTAAACGGTTTATCGGTTGGGGGAATGATGCAAGACGACATCCGAGTCCAAACAGTGGCTATTTGGAAGCGGCGACTGCTTGGCAACTGAACATTCGCCTTGGCGGAAAGAGTACATATCGCGGAGTTGTTTCAAAACGGCCTGAAATCGGACCGGGTGGAAATGAGATCCAAGCGAAACAGATTAAATCGACGATTACGCAAATGCATATCGTGTCGTTCGTCTTCTGGATGTTGATGACTTTCATAGGAGTGGTTACTTATGCAATTGCCTGAGCACGGGGCGAATCCCCGGCATGTCTACGCAGGAGTAGGCATCGAACCGCCTGCGCAGATAGTCGATTTGAGCGAAAACTGCAATCCGGAAGGGCCGCCGCAATCAGTATTGGATAGCTGGGCTAAGCTTGCGAATGATTTACATAGGTACCCCGATGCATCGGGCGAACCTTTTTTATCCCGAGTAACTGCGTATCACGGTGTTTCCGTCGAAAGTATAATTGTCGGCAATGGTGCAGCTGAGATTTTGTCGCTCATAGCGGGACGCTACCGGGGTAAACGGGCAATCGTTGTTCATCCAACGTTTTCGGAATATGAAGCAACGTTGCGTGCCAATGATGTTGAAATTGAACGCGTCATCGCTTTGGAAGCGGATGGTTTTGCTTTGCCGGTAGATGTAATTGAACAGAAATTGGCGATAGCATCTGTTTTGTACATCTGCACGCCGAATAATCCTACAGGCGTGATGCCGACGGAAGCAGACTTGTTGGCACTAATTGTGAAAGCGGGGGAAGCGAATTGTGAAGTCGTCCTCGATGAAGCGTTTATTGATTTTATTGATGAGGCAAAGTCGTTCATTCATAAAGTGAGTGAGTTTCCGCATTGTGTTGTCGTTCGCTCAATGACGAAAATGTATGCAATTCCTGGAATTCGACTAGGGTATGCAGTCGCTCATTCGGCTGTCATTACGGAATTGAAATCACGTGCACCCCATTGGAATGTGAATAGCGTGGCGGCGAAGATTGGTGCGACTTGTCTTGATGAAGAAGCGTATCGCGGGCGGGCGATCCGTCATGCTGCTGAACAGCGGGAGAACATGACGGCTTTTCTTAAAAGCTATGGTTGCACCGTTACGGATTCGCTTGCGAACTACTTGTCGTTTCGGTTAAGGGACGGGTTGGATGCGAGAGAGCTTTATGCGCATATGCTTAGGCGCGGAATTGTACTTCGACATTCCGAGAATTTCGTCGGAATGGACGGACGCTGGCTGCGGATTGGCATGAAGAGTGCGTTGGAATTGGACCTGTTGAAACGTGAGCTGGCGGACTGGTTTAGCGAGAGGTGAAACTGGTATTTTACGGTTTTGCTAGCGGTTATGGACTTCTGCAGGCAGTTATGGACTTTTAGGAGTAGCTTTGGACTTTTGCGAGCGACTTTGGAGTTGTAGCGAGAGTTATGGACTTTTGAGTAGGTATGTACGTTTAGAAGACATTGGAGTTATTTGGAGTTTTGCAAGCGATTATGGACTTTTAGGAGTGGCTTTGGAGTTTTAGGAGCGACTTTGGAGTTTTGCAGGCAGTTTTGGACTTTTGCATGAAGATTTGCGGGTGAATCAGCTGAAAGGGAGGCGATGGGATGCGTGGGATGATGACGTTTATTAGTGGCGGTGTGCGTAGCGGGAAAAGTTCATTTGCGGAGCGATTGCTTGTGGAAGGCGCGGATCAGACGGATGGACGGCTTGTCTATATCGCTTCCGGGCGAGCGGTCGACCAGGAGATGCAGGAGCGGATTGATCAGCACAAAACGGATCGCGCGGACGAGAGTTGGTTGACGATTGAACAGCCCGTGGCGCTTGAAGAAGTCCTCCCTTTCATCGAGCCGGGCGATTATGTGTTATGGGATTGCCTGACGACGTGGCTCGCAAATGAGATGTACGAAGAGATTGAACATACATATTGTGTGCATGTGGAAGCGTGCATGCGCAAAAAGGCGACACAACTAATGGGAACTGTGGCGGCGATAAGTGAAAAAGCAGCGCAGTTCGTCATCGTATCGAATGAAGTGCTCGATGAGTTGCCATCGGTTTATGAAGAGACGCGCATGTATAGCGAATGGATCGGATTGCTGCATCAAGCGCTTGTCGCGGTTGCGGATGATGCGATCGAGATGGATTCGGGCATGCCGCTGTACTGGAAAAGAGAAGGGCAGGTGGCTATGCGATGAAAGGGATTATGGTGATGGGAACGGCTTCTGACGTCGGAAAAACGATGATTTGCACGGCGCTATGCCGACTGCTTTCCGATGAAGGAATGCGGGTCGCTCCATTCAAATCGCAAAACATGTCGCGATTTTCCGCAAGGACTGAAAAGGGCGAAGAGATGAGCCGGGCACAAGTTTTGCAGGCGGAAGCGGCAAGGACGAAGCCGGTCATCGAGATGAATCCGATTTTATTGAAACCGCTCGGCAATATGCAATCGGAAGTGCGTTTTTTTGGACGGAATTTCAAGGCGATTGACGGCATGGCGTACCGCGAACAGTTTTTCGACCGTGCAATCGAGGCGATTCGGACATCGCTAAATCGATTATCGGAAACGTACGAAACTGTAGTGATCGAAGGGGCGGGCAGTCCGGCGGAAGTGAATTTGAACGACCGTGAAATCGTCAATATGCGTGTGGCAGATATGGCGGACGTGCCTGTGCTACTCGTCGCGGACATCGACCGAGGTGGGGCGATTGCGTCGATAGTCGGGACGCTAGTGTTACTGGAGCCGGCGCATCGGGCACGCGTGAAAGGCATTATTATTAATAAATTCCATGGCGATGTTTCGCTATTTGCGGAAGGTGTCGATTTTATCGAATCGTACACGGGCATTCGCGTTGTCGGGGTCGTCCCGCATATGATGGATCATGGGATTGAAGAGGAAGACATGGACCGTGTCGCTTCCATTGCGCCCGCTGACGTAGACGTTTACGATGCATGGGCAGCGCATATAAAAGCACATCTTGACTGGCCGTTCGTCCTTGATATTATCAAAGGACGGGCAGATTAATATGACGGGACTGTTGCTTGCATTCCAGTTTTTCTCGGCCATTCCTGTCCGAAAAGAGTTGCCGATGGAACGCAAAGACGTGACCGCAATGTATCTTGCATTGCCAGTTGTCGGCGCGCTAGTTGGGCTCGTCATGTATGGAATTGCGTTGCTGTTTATGGACGCAATCGGCACCGGCCCTCTGCTTGCGTCGTTTGCGATTGTGCTAACCGGAATTGCGCTGACGGGCGGCCTCCATATGGACGGATTTGCGGACGTTGGGGATGGTTATTTTTCGTATCGCGACAAGGAAAAGCGGTTGGCCATTATGGACGACCCGCGAATCGGCGCGTTCGGGACAATGGCCATTATATTAGTGATCATCGGTAAAATCGTATTGGTACACGAGTTGCTACTGCGGGAAGTGGATCTGTTGCCAATTTTACTTGTCGCGCCTGTACTGGCGAGGGTTGGCATGAATGTGTATTTTATAACGACGCGCCTCGCAAAGGAAAAAGGGATTGCCCATTTCTTCAAAGAGAAGATCGGTATGGGGATACTCATTGGCGGTTCGTTTTTCATAGGAATTGTCGCACTCATTTTATTCGGATTTGCAGTGCAATCGGTCATTATGCCTGTAGTACTTGTCGGCAGTCTGGCGCTTGCCGTTGTTTTATTCCGAATGTGGTCGTTAAGTCAGTTCGGGGGAGTGACCGGCGATTTATGCGGCGCTTTCATTGAAGGAATGGAGGCGATCGTTTGGCTGCTCGTCATCATTTGTATTTAATCCGCCATTTGCCGACAGCGGGCAATCGTCAAAAGAAATATATCGGCTGGACGGATGAACCGATTGAATCTCCTTCACATAAGGAAATGGTTCAATTGGATAGACTGCATCAGCGGATTGTGTACGGCAGTGACTTGCTACGGGCGAAACAGAGCGCGAATTTGTTTCTGCCGGATGCCTCGTTTCAACCGGATGCCCGATTCCGTGAATGTCATTTTGGGGATTTTGAAGGGAAAACGTATGCCGACCTTGAAAAAGATAAGGACTACCGAAATTGGCTGGATGATCCATTGAAGAATGCACCGCGTGGCGGAGAGAGCTTACTGGACGTCGAACGGCGTTTTCTTGAAGCACTCGGTGAACTGCCTGACGGTGCGATCGTCGTGACACATGGCGGTCCGATCCGCATTGCCCTGACGCGGTTTTCACCTAGCCCGCAAGAGTTTTGGTCTTGGCAAGTTCCGCATGGTTCCCTTTGGAAATTCGAATGGCGGAATCAGGATGAAGTGAAGGAGGGGATTCGGTGCAGATCATTATCGGAGGTGCCCATAACGGGAAGCGAGCGTATGTAGAAAAGTTGTTGTCAACTTCGCCGCATCATTGGGTGGATTGCTCGGCTGACGAGAGGTCGTTCAGTACGATAGCGGAAATTCCGCATAACACACTCATCGTTATTGAACACATCGACAGTTGGCTAGAGGAGACGGATTTGTCAGAAACGGAAGCGGTCCGCTTTATATTGGACACAATCAAAAACCGCGAAGTTGTCTTCATTCTTACGGATATCGGGCGGGGAATTGTCCCGATGGATGCAGCGCAGCGGTCGTTACGCGATGCGTGCGGCAGGCTTTATCAACAATTAATGGCGCAAGCAGATGAAGTGACGAGGATTTGGTATGGCTTACCACAAACTTTGAAGAAAAGGGGAGAAAGTATATGAAAATTTATACGAAAACTGGCGATAAAGGACAAACGAGTCTTATTGGAGGACGTGTCGACAAAGATAGCCTTCGCGTGGAAGCGTATGGGACAATGGACGAATTGAATTCGTTCGTCGGCAAAGCGATGACGGAACTTGATCCGGCGAAGTTTGCGGATTTACTTGTCGATTTGGAAGCGATTCAGAACGAATTATTTGATGGGGGCGGAGATCTGGCGAACGTTATGAAAGAGCGTCATTATAAATTATCCGATGAGCCGATTGAAGTGCTTGAAAAACGGATTGATGAGCTCATGGAAGAAGCACCGCCGCTTGAGAAATTCATCCTTCCCGGAGGATCCCCGGCATCCGCGACCTTGCATATCGCCCGCACAATTACGCGCCGCACAGAACGATTGACGGTTACGTTGATGAAAGCGGAAGAAGATGTGCCTGGAACGGTTCAACGGTACTTGAACCGACTTTCGGATTACTTCTTTGTCGCAGCACGTATTGTCAACGCACGCCTTGGTGTGCCTGATAATGAGTACGTTCGCAGTGCGAAAGTGTTCAGAACGGAAGACAAAAAGAAAAAGGACTGACTAACTATGAAACTTAAAACGATGACGCTCACGGCGCTGTTCGCCGCACTTTGTGTCGTCGGCGGATTCATTAAAATCCCGTCAGGCATCGGCTCACTGGCGCTCGACACCGTTCCTGCGCTGCTCGCGGCATCTTTTTTGCCGCCAGCGCTTGTCGGGTTCGCATCAATGTCCGGACATATCGCTTCGGGTCTCTATGCCGGGTTCCCATTAGGCCCGATTCATATACTAATTGCGATTGAAATGTTCATCATCCTCTACGTGTTCACCCGTATGCACAAAGCGGGACGGCATATTTGGAAATGGGTATTTTTCATCGTTGCCAACGGTCTTGTTGCACCATTGCCACTTTATTTCATCATCTCACCCGCATTTCTCGTTGCCGCAGTGCCATCCATTTTCTTGGCGACAGTCCTAAACGCGGCCGTCGCAATCATCGTCATGCCGGCACTCGCTAAAGTGACAAATGACAGAATGGGTTTACTGAAATGAGAAATGCAGTGGACATTGGTGGCGGATTCGTTATCACTACAGACAACTCCGGCGGCATCGGCATGAAACCTGCTGATCTCGTCGAAGCACCTGATCAGCTAACCGCCTACTTCGCCACACGTGTCGCACTCCTTGAGCAATGGGCGGCACAAGCCGAACCTATTTCCGTCCTCATCCACAACTTCAGTGGACCGGAAAGCTGGCAAGCTTACGAACAAGGCGTCCGCGACGCTTTTCATGAAGCAGACTGCGATCCGCCGCCAATCACCGGAAGCACGGAATCCAACATGACCCTACTTCAATCTGCCCTCGCCGTCACCATCATCGGCAAACGCAAGGACGTGCCGGTTACCAATGACGTGCACTGGTTCATCTACGGCAAACCATTAGTCGGCAATGAAGTACTCGAAAACAACCAACAACTAGCTTCCTTGCAATTAATTAAGGAAGCTATAGATCAAGGTTTAATCCAACAGATTTGGCCAGTAGGATCAGGTGGCATTCAGTCTGAATACAGAAACCTAACCGGCAATGCGAATTGTGAAATCCAAACAGATGTAGCTATCCACAAATCCGCCGGCCCGGCAACTAGTGTACTCATTGGTGTAAGCATCGATAGAATAAAAGAAGCACAAAACCATTTCGGAGATTTTTTCTATGAAATTAGTATTGGTTAATAAGCGGTTTAACGCAGTAACACTATGCGTTAAACCGCTTTTGTGTTTTTGTGCAATTTTTATTGTTTTACCATTACTTCTCCACCCCTGTTAAGAAGTTGTTTTTAGATGATTGAAGTGCAGGGCCGCGACTCCTTGGGGATAAGCGTGCCAGGAAAGACCCCGGAGGATCGCAAAGCGACCGAAGAGGCTTCCTCCTGCCCCACGGAAAGCGCCCGTCTGAAGCGGAAATCCTAGCTGTATCCTGTTAACTTATTACTACTGTTGCTTCAATCCATATAAAAAATGCTTGACCAGAGGTAAGAACGCGTCGGCCCGTAACGCAAATCATCGTGCTAGAAGTAGATAACTTTATTCACCACATACAAAATCATCAAAAAAGTATATCAAAATACAAAATAGGCATTGACTGAATGCTCATTCATATCTTAGACTAGACAATAGAACATCGACATAATCGACAAAATCTACTACACTATTCATAATTGGCTCGTTAAAGGAAGGAGAGAATACGAATGAACGCACTATTAATCGCAAACTGGGTTTTATTCCTGGCAGTCGTTGCATATGCCTTGGCTTTATTCACACATTTAATCACCACACGCGTCCAGTTCGTCAAACTCGGCCGTAAAGAAGAGTTTGACAGCAACGTTTCCCGCCGATTACATGCAGTTTGGGTAAACGTTTTCGGACAAAAGAAACTATTGAAGGATAAGAAGAGTGGTATTATCCACGTCATGTTCTTCTACGGATTCCTCTTAGTCCAATTAGGGGCAATTGACCTCATTTGGAAAGGGCTGAAACCGGGCTCACATTTACCGTTTGGACCAATCTACGGAGGATTCACATTCTTCCAGGAAATCGTCGTATTCACAATCCTCGTCGCAGTCGTTTGGGCATTCCATAGACGCTACGTCGAAAAACTTGTCCGCCTCAAGCGCGGATGGAAATCGGGTCTTGTCCTTATTTTCATTGGACTGCTCATGATTTCTACCCTAATCGCAAACGGAGCGAACATGATTTGGCAAGGCCATGAAACTACGTGGACGGAACCGATGGCATCCGCTATTGCAACCGCTTTCAGCTTCATGTCACCAACAGCTGCGGCTGCAGTGTTCTTTGTCGCATGGTGGGTGCATTTGCTGACGTTGCTGACATTCCTAGTTTACGTGCCGCAATCCAAACACGCGCACTTAATCGCTGGACCGATCAATACGTATATGATGCGTTTTGACCGCCGCGGAAAACTCGCGCCAATCGACTTCGAAGCACTTGAAGAAGTGGAAGACGAAGATGAAATGCCTGCACTTGGGGTAGGTAAAATTACCGATTTCACTCAAAAACAGATGATCGACTTCTACGCATGCGTTGAATGTGGTCGCTGTACGAATATGTGTCCGGCTACAGGGACAGGCAAAATGCTGTCACCGATGGATCTAATTACGAAACTGCGTGATAACCTGACGAATACAGGTGCACTAGTTACAAAGAAAAATCCGTGGGTGCCGGCACCAATGTTCAAAAATTCAAAAGGAAACCAAATCGCACTTGCTGCAGGTCTTGAAGGTGCAACAATGGACGATATTTACAACCCTTCCCTAATCGGTGACGTGATTACTGAAGAGGAAATCTGGGCTTGTACAACTTGCCGTAACTGTGAGGATCAATGTCCAGTTATGAACGAGCACGTCGACAAAATCATTGACCTTCGCCGTTATCTTGTCATGACGGAAGGGAAAATGGATCCAGATGCACAGCGCGCGATGACAAACATCGAGCGTCAAGGGAATCCTTGGGGCATCAACCGTAAAGAGAAAGAAAACTGGCGTGATGCACGTCCGGATCTTCACATTCCAACAGTGAAGGAATTGAAGAAGGCGGACGAGGAATTCGACTATCTATTATGGGTTGGTTCCATGGGTTCATTTGACAACCGTTCACAGAAGATTGCTCTTTCATTCGCACATCTACTGAACGAAGCGGGCGTCAAATTCGCTATTCTTGGGAATAAAGAAAAGAACTCCGGTGATACTCCGCGTCGTCTAGGGAACGAATTCTTGTTCCAAGAACTTGCGACAGCAAATATCGCGGAATTTGAAAAAGCGGGTGTTACAAAGATCGTTACGATTGACCCGCATGCATACAACATTTTCAAAAACGAATATCCGGATTTCGGCTACAAAGCGGAAGTCCTCCACCACACTGAAATGCTGTATGACCTTGTCCAGCAAGGGAAATTGAAGCCGGTACATGCCATCAATGAAACAATTACATTCCATGATTCATGTTACCTCGGCAGATATAACGATGTTTATGATCCACCGCGTGAAATTCTGAGAGCGATTCCGGGTGTCAATCTTGTCGAGATGAAACGTAACCGCGAAGACGGCATGTGCTGTGGAGCGGGTGGCGGATTAATGTGGATGGAAGAAGATACAGGACACCGCGTTAACGTTGCACGAACTGAACAAGCGATGGAAGTTAGCCCAGGGATTATTTCATCCGGCTGTCCATACTGCTTGACGATGTTGTCTGACGGAACGAAAGCGATTGAAGTAGAAGAGACCGTCGGAACTTACGACATTGCAGAGCTTCTTGAAAGATCGATTTTCGGTGAAGACTTCCAACCGGTTTTGGAAGAGGAAGAAGAACCAGTTCTTCAATAAACATTATTGCTAGATTTCAACATCAGCGTTATACTCAACTAAATGGGAGGCTTGATAGACTTCAAGCTTCCGGAAATGAAGGGAGTCCTCGTACTCCCTTTTCTTTTGAAAAGCAGTCGAGCGAGCGTTCAGTCGTAATGTAATAACTAGAAATGAAAACGTTCTCATTATCATGTTGAAATGGAGGAGACGAATTATGAACAAAACAGTCATCATCGATGGAGCACGTACACCATTTGGCAAAATGGGTGGCGCTTTATCCACAAAAACAGCAAGTGATCTTGGAGCCATTGCGATTAAAGAAGCGTTGAATCGTTCCGGTGTGAAGGCAGAAGAGGTGGATGAAGTCATCGTCGGTACCGTGCTGCAAGCAGGCCAAGGTCAAATCCCTTCAAGACAAGCCGCAACGAAAGCTGGATTACCGTGGTCAGTCAAAACCGAAACCATTAATAAAGTATGTGCTTCAGGTATGCGCGCCGTATCACTCGCAGATCAGCTTATTCGTCTTGGTGACGAAGAAGTTATCGTTGCAGGCGGCATGGAATCGATGTCTAACGCGCCATATTATTTGCCAAAAGGGCGCTTCGGTCTGAAAATGGGCGACGCGCAACTAGTAGACGGCATGATCTATGATGGACTGTCTTGTTCATTTTCACCGGACCGCGTCCATATGGGAACGTACGGCAATCAGACAGCAGAAAAATTCGCATTGACACGTGAGCAGCAGGACGAATGGTCATTGCGCAGTCACGAACGTGCGCTCAAAGCGATAGATGATGGAAAGTTTGCAAAAGAGATTGTCGCTGTGGAAATTCCTCAACGTAAAGGCGACGCTATCCAAGTCGATACGGACGAAGCCCCTCGCCGCGATACATCGCTTGAAGGTCTTGCAAAATTGCGCCCTGCATTCGGAAAGGACGGCACGATCACGGCCGGAAACGCACCCGGTGTCAACGATGGAGCATGTGCGTTAGTGCTCATGAATGAAGAGCGTGCAGAAAATGAAGGTAAAGCGGTACTTGCGACAATTCTCGGTCACGCCGAAGTAGCAATCGAACCAGAAAACTTCCCGCAAACGCCAGGGCTAGTCATCAACGCATTACTGAAAAAGACGGGTAAGACATTGGAAGAAATCGACCTGTTTGAAATAAACGAAGCGTTTGCTGCCGTTGCTCTCGCAAGCTCGCAAATCGCTGAACTGGATCCTGAAAAAGTGAACGTCAACGGTGGAGCAGTTGCACTCGGACACCCAATCGGCGCAAGCGGTGCACGCATTATTTTAACACTCGCGTATGAACTGAAACGGCGAGGTGGCGGCATCGGCATCGCATCCATCTGTTCGGGAGGCGGGCAAGGCGACGCAATTATGATTGAAGTGAAATAAGTTACTAGAGACGGAGGCAAAACATATGACGATCCAAAAAGTATTAGTCATCGGCGCGGGACAAATGGGCGGAGGCATCGCACAAGTTTGTGCACAAGCCGGATTTGACGTGAAACTGAATGATATTAAAGAAGCGTCTTATACAAAAGGCATCGGTGTTATTACGAAGAACCTTTCACGCAATGTCGAGAAAGGCAGAATGACAGAAGATGAAAAGAATGCAGTTCTAGGACGCATTACAATGTCTCTAGACCTGCAAGATGCAGCAGACGTTGATATTGTCATTGAAGCCGCTGTTGAAAACATGGCTATTAAAAAAACGATCTTCGCACAGCTCGATGAAATTGCACCGAAGCATGCGATTTTAGCGACAAACACTTCATCGTTGCCGATTACAGAAATCGCTGCAGCGACAAAGCGTCCCGAAAATGTTATCGGTATGCACTATATGAACCCAGTGCCTGTCATGAAACTCGTTGAAATCATTCGAGGACTTGCGACTTCTGATGAAGTGTATGAGGCAGTCGAAGAGATGACGCGCAAACTGTCGAAAACACCTGTTGAAGTAAATGACTACCCAGGATTTGTCGCGAACCGCGTACTTATGCCGATGATCAATGAAGCGATTTACACATTGTATGAAGGTGTCGCGTCAAAAGAAGCGATTGACGACGTCATGAAGCTCGGCATGAATCATCCGATGGGGCCGCTGCAACTCGCAGATTTCATTGGCCTCGACACTTGCCTTTATATTATGGAGACATTGCACGAAGGATTCGGCGATTCCAAATACCGCCCATGCCCGTTGCTAAGGAAATATGTCAACGCAGGCTGGCTCGGTAAAAAATCCGGCCGCGGTTTCTATGAGTATAGTTAAAAAGTAGTGATATAAATTAGTAGCTGCGTGATATACATGGGTCATTGATTGAAATAATCTTTTATCCAATCAATGGAACTGTGTACTTGTTAAATAAGCTTTGTATTTTAATTAAAGGGGTCGTCATTATGGATTTACAATTCACCGAAGAACAACAGATGATGCGCACGATGGTGAGGGATTTTGCCAAGACTGAAATCGAGCCGTTCATTCCCCAGATGGAAGCTGGAGAATTCCCGCGCGAAATTCTGAAAAAAATGGGCGAACTTGGTCTTATGGGCATTACTGTCCCTAAAAAATACGGCGGCTCCGAAATGGATTTCATTTCGTACATCATCGCCATTCACGAACTGTCGAAAGTGAGCGCGGTTGTCGGTGTTATCCTATCCGTCCATACATCTGTCGGAACAAATCCGATTATGTATTTTGGCAATGAAGAGCAAAAAGACCGTTACTTGCCGAAAATGGCATCAGGTGAATTTATCGGCGCATTTTGCCTGACTGAACCCTCTTCCGGTTCGGACGCTGGATCATTGAAAACGAAAGCCGTCAAAAAAGACGGTCATTATGTACTCAATGGCTCCAAAGTTTTCATCACAAATGGTGGAGAAGCGGATGTCTATATCGTCTTCGCATCAACGGATTCCACGAAAGGGACATACGGCATCTCTGCCTTCATCGTCGATAAAAACACACCGGGCCTTATTATCGGAAAAGACGAAGAAAAGATGGGTCTTCACGGATCGCGAACTGTGCAATTGACGTTCGAAGATATGAAAGTGCCCGCGGCCAATCTGCTTGGTGAAGAAGGAGAAGGCTTTAAAATCGCGATGGCGAACCTCGACGTCGGTCGCATCGGCATCGCTGCCCAATCACTCGGTATCGCAGAAGCTGCACTTGAAGCGTCAATCGGATACGCAAAAGAGCGGATCCAATTCGGCAAACCAATCGCAGTGAACCAGGGAATTGGCTTCAAACTTGCAGATATGGGAACCGCTACAGAAGCAGCTAGACTACTCGTCTACCGTGCAGCGCAACTCCGATCTGAAAACAAATCATGCGGCAAAGAAGCGTCCATGGCTAAACTGTTCGCATCCCAGGCCGCTATGGACAATGCCATCGAAGCCGTCCAAGTATTCGGAGGCTACGGCTACACTGAAGACTACCCAGTCGAACGCTATTTCCGCGACGCCAAAGTCACTCAGATCTATGAGGGCACGAGCGAAATCCAACGCATCGTAATTAGTAAGCATCTGACGAAATAACGTTGTTAGGGATGATTTTACGAATTGTGTTGAGCGGTTATATGGTAAACTTGAGCGTAAATCGTGCCAGGTTGAGCGGATATTCCGGAACTTGAGCGGAAATCGTGTCAGGTTGAGCGGATATTTTACTCGCCGTTACAATAAAGGGCGAAAAGCTAATTGGTCTTTTTTTTCCGCGGGAAGCTCCCTTCGTTATCGTTAATCCGTCGCGCAGAATGCTTTTGACAAATAAATCTCGGTTTTGCTCTTTGAATTGGGCACGACTAGCACGAGGTTGAGCGGATATCTGGAAACTTGAGCGGTTTTGGCTCAATGTTGAGCGGTTATTCCAGAACTTGAGCGGAAATTGTGTCATGTTGAGCGGTTATTCCAGAACTTGAGCGGAAATCACGCCATGTTGAGCGGTTATTCTAGAACTTGAGCGGAAATCGCGTCAGGTTGAGCGGTTATTTCGGAACTTGAGCGGAAATCGCGTTTACGGGCGGGAGTTCCCCGTTTATGGGCGTCCGCTCGGCTATTACGAGCGCGAGTCCACCGTTTACGGGCGGCCGCTTGGCTTTTACGGGCGCAAGTCACCTGTTTATGGGCGGCCGCTCGGCTTTTACGGGCGCGAGTCTCCCGTTTATGGGCGGACAATCGGCTTTTACGGGCGCATGATCGTCATTTACGGGCGCAAGCCCCCGTTTACAGGCGGTACACCCCACAACATTGAGCCGAAACTGCATTAACATTGATCACACCTAGTATTCGCATGGTGCGTAAATACCTATTTATTTCAATCATAAACCCAAGGAGGAAACAAAAATGGATTTCAAACTATCAGAAGAACATGAAATGATTCGCAAAATGGTACGCGACTTTGCAGAAAAGGACGTCGCACCAACAGCAGCAGAACGGGACGAAGAAGAGCGGTTCGATATGGACATCTTCAAGAAAATGGCTGAACTTGGCCTAACGGGTATTCCTTGGCCTGAAGAATATGGCGGCATCGGCAGCGACTATCTTGCTTACGTCATCGCAGTTGAAGAACTGTCACGCGTTTGTGCATCTACAGGCGTTACGCTATCTGCACATACGTCCCTCGCAGGATGGCCGGTATTCAAATACGGTACAGAAGAACAGAAGCAAAAATACCTTCGTCCGATGGCAGAAGGAACGAAAATCGGTGCATATGGTCTAACGGAGCCAGGTTCAGGTTCTGACGCGGGTGGCATGCGCACAACAGCGAAACTAGATGGAGACGACTATGTACTGAACGGTTCTAAAATCTTCATTACAAACGGTGGAATCGCTGATATTTATATCGTTTTTGCAGTTACTGATCCAGAGTCAAAACATAAAGGGACGAGCGCGTTTATCGTTGAAGCAGATTACCCTGGTTTCTCCGTCGGTAAAAAAGAGAAAAAACTCGGGATTCGTTCATCCCCAACAACGGAAATTATGTTTGACAACTGCCGTGTTCCTAAAGAAAACCTTCTCGGCGAAGAAGGAGAAGGCTTCATCATTGCGATGAAAACACTTGACGGTGGCCGTAACGGCATCGCTGCACAAGCAGTCGGTATTGCACAAGGCGCACTTGACGCTTCCGTCGATTACGCAAAAGAACGTGTTCAGTTCGGTAAACCAATCGCTGCGAACCAAGGCGTTGGCTTTAAACTCGCGGATATGGCAACAGCTACAGAAGCATCACGTCTATTGACGTACCAGGCTGCTTGGCTTGAATCGAACAACTTACCGTATGGAAAAGCGTCCGCCATGGCCAAACTGATGGCAGGAGATACGGCGATGAAAGTGACAACGGAAGCGGTCCAAGTATATGGCGGATACGGCTATACGAAAGATTACCCTGTCGAGCGCTTTATGCGTGATGCAAAGATTACGCAAATTTACGAAGGTACACAGGAAATTCAGCGGCTCGTCATCTCCCGCATGCTGACAAAATAATCGGGGGTGCACTGCACGATGCAACTCAAACACGAAGTGAAATCTTCAGTCAAAGATGAAAGTCTGATCGAAAAGCGACGAGACCAAATTATTGAAGGCGCCGTCAAACTGTTCAAAGAAAAGGGATTCCACCGTGCGACGACACGCGAAATCGCCAAAGCGGCGGGATTCAGCATCGGCACGCTGTATGAATACATCCGGACGAAAGAGGATGTCCTCTATCTCGTCTGCGACAGTATCTACAATGAAGTACAGAATCGCCTGTCTACATCGCTCGATCAGGAAGGGACAGTCGAAGGGTTACGCCAGGCAATCAGCACGTATTTTCATCTCATCGATGATATGTCGGACGAATTCGTCGTCATGTACCAGGAGTCGAAGTCGTTGCCGAAAGATGCGCTTCAATATGTCACAAACAAAGAGATGGAAATGGTAGCGCTGTTTAAAAATCTAATCCGAAAATGTGTCGATGCTGGGGAGCTCCGCATTACGGAAGAGGCGGTCGATATGGCCGCCCATCATCTCGTCGTCCAAGGCCAAATGTGGGCGTTCCGCAGATGGGCGATTCGTAGCTCGTATACAATCGACGATTTCATCCGTCTTCAAACCGACCAGTTATTAAATGGGCTAGTAAAAAGTTCTTAAGAACGAGTTCTATACGTTGGATAAAGTGCAGTGTCGTGCTGCCTTCCAGCGTGCAATCGTAGAAGGGGTGTGTGGTAAATGGAAACAGTAGACATATACAAACCAAAAAATCACGTTCGTTTTGTAACGGCTTCGAGTCTTTTCGACGGCCATGACGCATCCATTAATATTATGCGCCGTATTTTGCAGTCGACAGGTGCAGAAGTCATTCACTTAGGACATAACCGTTCCGTCGAAGAAGTCGTCAATGCGGCGATTCAGGAAGATGTACAGGGAATTGCGATTTCTTCCTACCAAGGTGGCCACGTTGAATACTTTAAATATATGCATGATCTTCTCCAGGAAAGAGGTGCGCCACAAATTCGCATCTACGGCGGTGGTGGCGGCGTCATTTTGCCGAAAGAAATTAAGGAACTGCATGATTATGGCATTGCGTGGATTTTCTCACCAGAAGACGGACGCAAAATGGGTCTTCAAGGCATGATTAACCGGATGGTCGAAGAATGTGACTTCCTCACTGAAAAAGAGGATGAACTTGAAAATCTTCAGCATGTCAGCACGGATCGTCCCGAAGTGCTTGCCAACTTAGTCACATACGCGGAAGAAATGTATAACAAAGACAATCCTGAAGCGAACGCGTTCATGGAACAGGTGAAATCAATGTCAAAACAGACACCAGTTCTTGGTATTACAGGAACGGGTGGAGCAGGGAAGAGCTCGCTCACGGATGAACTCATTCGCAGATTCCTGCGTGAACTTCCCGACAAAAAGGTCGCAATCCTATCAATCGACCCGACCAAACAGAAAACTGGCGGGGCGCTTCTCGGTGACCGAATTCGCATGAACGCCATCTTCAACAAACGCGTCTATATGCGCAGTTTGGCAACACGTGGTTCTCGTTCTGAATTATCCGGTGCGATTAAAGACGTCTTAGATGTCGTGAAAACAGCGGGCTTTGACTTGATAATCGTTGAAACAAGCGGTATTGGGCAAGGGGATGCTCAAATTACGGAAGTGTCCGATGTGTCCATGTATGTCATGACGAGTGAATTCGGTGCGCCGACGCAACTTGAGAAAATCGATATGATCGACTTCGCAGATCTAATTGTTATTAATAAATTCGAGCGCAAAGGGTCTGAAGACGCACGCAATCAAGTGCAGAAACAGTATCAGCGCAGCCATCTTTTATTCGATAAAGAATTGGACACGATGCCTGTGTACGGCACAATCGCCAGCCAATTCAACGACAAAGGCACGAACTCCCTGTTTGCGGCACTCGTTTCGAAGTTAAATGAAAAATGTGGTCTCGATTGGGAAACATCTTACGAAGACTTCATCAAAACACAAAAGCAGAACGTCATCATCCCGAATGACCGTACGCATTACTTGCGCGAAATCGCGTCGACAATTCGTGAGTACCATAAAAAGTCCGGACAACAAGTTGATTTAGCTCGCCGTTTATTCCAACTGGAAGGGGCAATCGAAGCGGTCCAGGAGAAAAATCTGGACAATGCACTCGTCGCATCTCTTGAGTCGTTGGCGGAAGGTGTCCGTGAAGAACTGTCTGCCGAATCAAAACGAATTCTCAATAACTGGAAGGCATTGCAAGAATCATATTCCGGCGACGAGTTTGTTACGAAAGTACGTGATAAGGAACTTCGTACAATTTTGACGACGACAAGTCTATCAGGATTGAAGATTCCGAGAGTCTCCTTGCCAAAATTCAAAGACTACGGGGAAATTCTTCGTTGGGTTTATAAAGAGAACGTACCGGGTTCATTCCCTTACACGGCGGGGGTATTCCCGTTCAAGCGTGTCGGCGAAGATCCGAAACGTCAATTCGCAGGGGAAGGGACACCGGAACGAACGAACCGACGCTTCCACTACTTGTCAAAAGACGACGATGCGAAGCGGTTATCGACAGCTTTCGACTCCGTGACATTATACGGGGAAGATCCTGACGAACGTCCGGATATATACGGGAAAGTCGGCGAATCAGGTGTTAGCATCTGTACGCTTGAAGATATGAAAAAGCTGTACGATGGCTTTGATTTATGTGCACCTTCCACTTCTGTATCGATGACAATCAACGGACCAGCGCCGATTATCTTGGCAATGTTCATGAATACGGCTGTCGATCAGCAAGTGAAAATCAAAGAAGAAGAACTTGGACGTGTACTGACTGTCGAAGAGTTCACGGAAGTGCGCGATATGACGATTCAAGTCGTACGCGGTACGGTCCAGGCGGATATTCTAAAAGAAGACCAAGGGCAGAATACATGCATCTTCTCGACAGAGTTCGCACTTCGTATGATGGGCGATATCCAACAGTATTTCATTGACAAGAAAGTCCGTAATTATTACTCGGTTTCCATTTCGGGCTACCATATCGCGGAAGCAGGAGCCAATCCGATTTCCCAGCTTGCGTTCACATTGTCGAACGGCTTCACGTATGTAGAGTACTACTTGAGCCGCGGCATGAACATCGATGATTTTGCGCCGAACTTGTCTTTCTTCTTCTCCAATGGACTCGACCCGGAATACACGGTCATCGGGCGTGTAGCAAGAAGAATTTGGGCAGTTGCAATGCGCGAGAAATACGGCGCCAACGAACGCAGCCAAAAGTTGAAGTACCATGTCCAAACATCCGGGCGCAGTTTGCACGCACAGGAAATCGATTTCAATGATATCCGTACGACACTGCAGGCACTTATGGCTTTGCAAGATAACTGTAACTCGCTCCATACAAACGCATACGACGAAGCGATTACGACACCGACAGAAGAATCCGTGCGCCGGGCAATGGCGATCCAAATGATTATCACGAAGGAACACGGCCTGTCTAAAAATGAAAATCCAATTCAAGGATCATTCATTATCGAAGAACTGACGGACCTCGTTGAAGAATCCGTGTTACAAGAATTCGATAAACTGAACGATCGCGGCGGCGTACTTGGTTCTATGGAAACGCAGTATCAGCGAGGTAAGATCCAAGAAGAATCGATGCACTACGAAATGAAGAAGCACTCGGGCGAATTGCCAATCATTGGCGTCAATACGTATTTGAACCCGAATCCGCCTTCTGAAGAAGACATCGATAATATGGAAATCGCCCGTGCGACGAAAGAAGAGAAGGAAACGCAAATCACGAACTTGCGTGCTTTCCAGTCTAAACATGACGACGCTTCAGCAGATGCTTTACGAAAGCTCCAACAAGTTGCGGTATCAGGCGGCAACATTTTCGAGGAATTGATGGAAACGGTCAAAGTGGCCAGTCTCGGACAGATTACGAATGCTTTGTACGAAGTCGGTGGCCAATACCGAAGAAATATGTAACGTTAAATCAGAACGCTCTCGGCCGGGAGCGTTCTTTTCCTAGTTTTATAGCCTAACTTGGTAATTATAAAAATTCATTTCGTAAAAATGGTTTGCAAGTGGATTTTACACAATGTTCACACGTATAATGGATAGAATAGTAGGAGAGAGGTGTGGGGATGAAACTGTATCAGCATGTTTTGATTATCGGAATCATTCTCTTCCTCGTCTATTTCCTATATGATCAAGGTTTTGGCGCGATTCCTTTTTCACTTGCGGCCATATATCTTGGATATCTCAGCATAAAAGAATTTCAACGGTTCAAGCAGAGTAAATGAGGGTAGCATAAAGGGCACTTCATTGTATATAATGATTAGTATGCTTTTGTTCAGAGAAAGGACGTGCGTTAGATGAACTTGAAAGAATTGAGTAAAGAAGAACTTCTTGAAGAATCTTGGATTGATATTGCTTATGCTATATTGACAGACAGACGTGAACCATTGACGCTTAAAGAATTAATGGACGAAATTCGTGAATTGACAGGTTTGTCCGAAAAACAAGTGAAAGACAGATTGCCACAGTTTTACACAGATATGAATATTGACGGCCGCTTCCTTGCGATCAATGACAACCGTTGGGGATTGCGCGAATGGTATCCTGTCGATCAGATTGAAGAAGAAACAGCTCCTGTCGTAAAAGTACGCAAGAAGAAAAAGAAGAAAAAAGCGTATGATGACGATGAAGATGAGGACGATGACGACGACGCTGAAGAGGACGAGCTATTCGACGAAGGATTCGACGACATTGACGACATCGACGAAGAAGATGACGAAGACGAAGATGAAGATGAGGAAGAAGTCGTGGAAATTGACGTAGATCTAGTTGAAGACGACGATGAGCTTGAAATTATCCCTGATGAAGAACTTGACGTGGATGATGATGAAGATGAGGACGACGAAGACGAAGACGAGCTTTGATTTCGAAAGAATCGGCCGGGTTTTCAACGTGCTTTTTTGAGACTTCCCACGAAATTCCCGAAAAATGGAATGCTATTCCGTCATGACGTAATAGGCACTTTTCTCTTGACATCGGGCGGCTAAGGATTTAAGCTTCTATTTGGGCTCCTTGAATAAGGACACATGAATCCGTGTATACGCGCTCCTTTGTAGATCGACTACAGTGGAGCGCTTTTTTTTATTTCATTCACATAACTGACCCCCATTAAAAAGGAGGAACTATACATGACAAAATATATCTTCGTAACCGGCGGAGTCGTTTCATCACTTGGAAAAGGCATCAATGCCGCATCTCTTGGCAGACTTTTAAAGAGCAGAGGTCTCCAGGTGACAAACCAAAAATTCGATCCATACATCAATATCGACCCTAGAATGATGAGTCCTTATCAGCATGGCGAAGTGTTCGTCACAGAAGATGGTGCTGAAACCGATCTCGATATTGGCCACTACGAACGTTTCATCGACATCAAATGCAACAGATATTCAAACGTTACAATGGGGAAAGTCTACTCCTCCGTATTGAAAAAAGAACGCCGCGGTGAATACAAAGGCGCAACCGTCCAAGTTATCCCGCATATTACGAATGAAATCAAAAGCCTGATTAAGCGCGCGGGCCAGGAAACGAATGCAGACGTCGTCATCACTGAAATTGGCGGAAGTGTCGGTGACATCGAATCGCTTCCATATCTTGAAGCGATTCGCCAATTGAAGACGGATCTCGGTAAAAATGATGTCATGTACATCCACAACACACTAATCCCTTACCTTCATGCTGCCGGTGAAATGAAGACAAAACCGACACAGCATAGTGTAAAAGAATTGCGCGGACTTGGCATTCAGCCAAACATGATTGTCGTCCGAAGTGAATATCCGGTTCCTCAAGAAATGAAAGATAAGATTGCGCTATTCTGTAACATTAAATCAGAAGAAGTCATCGAAGCGCTTGACGTAGAAACACTGTATGAAGTGCCAATCCTTCTTCACGCACAAAACATGGACAAAATTGTCGTCGATTTCCTCGGTCTGGAAACGCAAGAGCCGGACTTGACTGAAATCCATGAACTTGTGAACCGTGTGAGCCACTTGTCACGAAAAGTGAAGATTGCACTCGTCGGTAAATACGTGGAGCTTCAAGATGCATACATTTCCGCAGTCGAAGCGTTCCGTCATGCAGGATATGAGTTCGATACAGACATCGAATTTGCGTGGATTAATTCGGAAGAAGTAACTGCTGAAAATGCAGATGACATTCTGAAAGAGGCTGACGGCATATTCGTACCGGGTGGATTTGGTGACCGCGGTATCGATGGGAAAATCGAAGCGGTTCGCTACGCACGTACGCATAATGTACCTTTCTTCGGAATTGGCCTTGGCATGCAGCTTGCTGCAGTTGAATTCGCGCGTGATGTCATCGGTTTAAAAGACGCACATTCTGCTGAATTCGATAGTGAAACGACCAACCAAATTATCGAAAACAATCACGACTATGATGCCAATACAGATATCGATCAGGCGAGTGGGGACATGCGTCTTGGCGCACATCCATGTAAATTAGTCGAAGGAACGAAAGCGCAGCTAGCGTACAACGACGAATTGGTTTACGAGCGTCACCGCCACCGTTTTGAATTCAACAATATTTACCGCGAACAGTTCGAAGAAGCAGGCATGATCGTTTCAGGAGAAAGCCCAGACGGCCATCTCGTTGAAATTATCGAATTAAAAGATCATCCCTTCTTCATGGGCACGCAGTTCCATCCGGAATTCGCATCACGTCCAACACGTCCGCAACCGTTGATCCGCGAATTCATCCGCGCGGCACTCGACAACCAACAAGCATAATAAAACGGCAGCGCCCATCCTTCAAGATGGTCGCTGCCGTTTTTTACTACTAAATGACACACTATAACATCGTGCAAAAGTCCAAAATCCGTCCTAAAACTCCAAAGACGTCTGCAAAAGTTCATAATCCATCCTAGAACTCCAAAGACGTCTGCAAAAGTCCATAATCCATCCTAGAACTCCACATACCAACCGCTCGCTTCAATCCTCGCCAAATACCATCTCGTCATAAGCCATCTTCACAGCTTCATACAAAAACAGCGCGACGAACACATGCGGCTGAACAATGCGTCCGCCTGTCTCATCCGGCAAAATCCCTTTCACGACGCCTGTCGCCATATATGTATACGCAAGGTCTGCCAGCGCATTATCTTCCACTTCCGCCTTTTCACCGGCCATCACAGCGAACGGGATGAACTGTTCAGCAAGGGCATTGGCTAATGCGAGTGCCTTCTCATCTGTCGCCGATCGTGCAAACAGCCAGACGCGGTCTGCGGAATGGATAGTCATTCCTTCTTCATACCGCAATGCACCTTTAAAAGGTTCCACTGCCGCTAAAGCATTCACTGTCACAGCATCCATTTCGCCGAATCCTGCAAAAATGACGCGTCCTTCACCAATTGTCGCCTGGGCTAGCAGTCGCGCAGTCTCTTCTATGGCATCTTCATTATTCGAACCGGCACGCTGCAAAAGTCCGCCCATTTGAGTCGTTAACATTTTCATATCAAAACCACCTCGTCTCCCATTATATTTATTCCTGCGTATAAAGCCAAATTCCCCATCTTCGGCAGTCTATTCACTTGGATAAAGCCGATTTTCATCTCAAAGCCCGACATGCTACTGAAATAATCTTACAATAACTGTTGGGAAAAGGAGGGTATTTCGATATACCTGTCTAATATATACTAAACATATATATTTAAAGAGAGAGGTGTACCGACGTAGTGAAAACTTTGCTGATTGTAGACGATCAAGCCGGGATACGTCTATTGCTTAACGAAGTATTTTCAAAAGAAGGATTTGAAACAACATTGGCGGCGAATGGAATGGAAGCGCTTCAATTCGTATCAGAGAAAATACCGGACTGCATCCTGCTCGACATGAGGATGCCAGGACTCTCTGGCGTCGAGGTACTAAAACGCATAAAAAAGCAATCAGCGGATGTACCTGTAATCATGATGACTGCGTATGGGGAAATCGAACTGACAGAAGAAGCCTTCCAACATGGCGCCGAGAGATACTTTACAAAACCTTTTAATATTTATGAAGTGCGAGATGCGGTTGTTGAAATCGTCAACCGCAACAAGCATTAAAACAACTAGAATTGGACGAGCCGTTCAAACAGCTCAGACAGTAGTAAATACTGTCTGTTTTTGTTATGATAAAAGTGGTATATAACGTAATGATTCAAAAATTCATCCCAACAATTTTAGAGGAGGATTTTACATGGCATTAGTGTCGATGAAAGAAATGATGATTAAAGGCAAGAAAGAAGGCTACGCAATCGGTCAGTTCAACTTGAACAACCTTGAATACACACAAGCCATTTTACAAGCGGCTGAAGAAGAGAAATCTCCGGTTATTCTTGGAGTTTCTGAAGGTGCAGCACGTTATATGGGCGGATTCACGACGGTCGTACATATGGTGAAAGGACTTATGCATGATTATAAAATCACAGTCCCTGTAGCCATCCACTTGGATCACGGTTCAAGCTTTGAAAAATGTAAAGAAGCGATCGACGCTGGTTTCACATCCGTCATGATCGACGCATCTTCAAAACCACTTGAAGAGAATATCGAAATTACGAAAAAAGTTGTCGACTATGCACATGCAAGAGACGTTTCAGTTGAAGCTGAACTTGGTGTTGTCGGTGGACAGGAAGACGACGTCATCGCAGACGGTGTCATCTATGCAGACCCGGCAGAATGCAAACAACTTGTAGACAATACAGGCATCGATTGCCTGGCACCTGCGCTAGGATCCGTACACGGACCTTACAAAGGCGAACCGAACTTAGGGTTCAAGGAAATGGAAGAAATCTCGAGCCAATCGGATCTCCCACTCGTTCTTCACGGCGGAACAGGAATCCCGACGAAAGATATCCAACGTTCCATCTCCCTTGGAACTGCAAAAATCAACGTCAATACAGAAAACCAAATAGAAGGAACGAAGGCTGTACGCGAAACATTGAACGCCGATCAAGACGTCTATGATCCACGTAAATATTTAACGCCAATGCGCGACGCTATTAAAAAGACAGTCAGCGGTAAAATGCGCGAATTCGGTAGCTCTGGAAAAGCGTAAGGCGCTTGCATAGGGAATCATATTGAACATGCAACAACTGAGAAAAAAGGAGAAGCATCGGAACACGAATGCCTTCTCCTTCTTTTCCATTCATGAAGGAGGAAACTAACCAATGAAATTTTTTATCGATACAGCAAACTTTGAAGAGATTAAAGAAGCACACAGCTGGGGAATCCTGTCCGGCGTTACGACAAATCCATCACTTGTAGCAAAAGAGAATATATCTTTCCACGATAGACTCCGCGAAATTACGGCACTTGTTCCGGGATCTGTCAGCGCAGAAGTCATCGCACTCGATGCGGAAGGCATGATTAAAGAAGGCCGTGAACTAGCGAAAATCGCACCGAATATTACGGTGAAACTACCGATGACGCCAGAAGGGTTGAAAGCCTGCTCCGTATTTTCCCAAGAAGGCATCAAGACGAACGTAACCCTCATTTTCAGTGCTAACCAAGCCTTGCTAGCTGCACGCGCAGGCGCCACATACGTATCCCCTTTTCTCGGCAGACTGGATGATATTGGCCAGGACGGCATGCAACTCATCGCAACGATTGCGGATATCTTCATGATTCACGACATGGACACGGAAATTATTGCTGCTTCAATTCGCAGCCCGCAACATATTACAGACGCTGCACTTGCAGGTGCTCATATCGCAACAACACCATTTAATGTGCTTACGCAATTATTTAAACATCCTTTGACGGATAAAGGAATCGAACAATTCCTGGCAGATTGGGAAGCAAGAGAAACTAAGTGATAGGCACTAAAGGAGACTGAAATGGACGTTTATAAAATTAAAGGCGGAAAACCTTTACAAGGAACAATAAAAGTGAGCGGCGCTAAAAATAGTGCCGTCGCGTTGATCCCGGCATCCATCTTGGCAGACTCACCCGTAACAATCGAAGGACTGCCTGAAATTTCAGATGTCCATACTCTTCAGGCACTGCTTGAAGATATCGGAGGGAAAGTGGAATTTGCGAACGGGAAAATGACGATTGACCCAACGGAAATGATTGCCATGCCACTTCCAAACGGCAATGTGAAAAAACTGAGAGCCTCTTATTATATGATGGGCGCGATGTTAGGGCGTTTCAAACATGCGGCAATCGGGCTTCCGGGTGGCTGCCACTTGGGTCCACGTCCAATTGACCAGCACATTAAAGGCTTCGAAGCACTAGGCGCAAAAGTGACGAATGAACACGGCGCAATCTATTTGCGTGCAGATGAACTAAAAGGCGCTAAAATCTATCTGGATGTCGTTAGTGTCGGCGCAACGATAAATATTATGCTTGCTGCTGTTCGCGCGACAGGCAGAACAATTATCGAGAACGCGGCGAAAGAACCGGAGATTATTGATGTTGCGACATTGCTTACGAATATGGGTGCGAACATCAAAGGTGCCGGTACGAATGTCATCCGTATCGAAGGCGTGGAAAAACTGCACGGTACAAAGCATACGATTATCCCTGACCGCATTGAAGCAGGCACTTTCATGATTATGGCTGCAGCAGCGGGAGACGGTATTACGATTGATAATGTCATTCCGTTCCACGTCGAAGCACTCACAGCGAAATTGCGTGAAATGGGTGTGAAAGTGGAGGAGCGAGAAGAGCAGATCTTTATTCCAAAAACGAAGAACCTGTTAGCAGTCGATGTGAAAACTCTTGTCTATCCGGGTTTTCCGACAGACTTACAGCAGCCGTTTTCCGTTTTGCTCACACAAGCGAACGGCTCGTCCGTCATTTCCGATACAATCTATTCGGCTCGGTTTAAGCAGATTGACGAATTGCGCAGAATGAATGCGGACGGCAAAGTGGAAGGATCATCCGTATTGCTGTCCGGACCGACACCGCTTGAAGGAGCGACTGTTCGCACCTCAGATTTGCGGGCGGGAGCGGCACTTGTGATTGCTGGTTTAATCGCAGAAGGTGAAACGGAAATTCAGGAAATCGTCCATATTGAACGTGGGTACAGCAATTTGATCGAGAAACTTAGAGGTATAGGTGCGGATATTCGAAAAGAATCGATTTCGGAAAAAGCGGTTATTAGTGAATAAATGGGAATTACAGCCCGCACAATTGTGCTATACTGTTCAATGACAAATCATACGGCTTGAAATTCTTAGCGTATAACGGGAGGAACAATCATAATGGAACGCAGTTTATCGATGGAATTAGTACGTGTTACGGAAGCAGCAGCAGTATCGGCTTCACGTTGGATGGGACGCGGTTTGAAAAACGAAGCGGATGATGCCGCGACGACAGCGATGCGTACTGTATTCGACACGATTCCGATGCAAGGTGTTGTTGTAATCGGCGAAGGTGAAATGGATGAAGCACCGATGCTTTATATCGGTGAAGAACTCGGAACAGGGCACGGACCTGAAGTTGACGTAGCGGTCGATCCACTTGAAGGCACGAACATCGTCGCATCAGGCGGATGGAACGCACTTGCGGTTATTGCGATTGCTGACAAAGGCAACCTGCTCAATGCACCGGACATGTACATGGACAAAATCGCTGTAGGACCTGAAGCAGTCGGCAAAATCAGCATCGACGCTACTGTGACAGAGAACCTTCATGCGGTTGCCAAAGCGAAAAACAAAGCGATCGATGAAGTTGTGGCAACTGTTCTTAACCGTGAACGTCATGCTGCAATCATTGAAGAAATCCGTGCTGCAGGCGCGCGCATCAAACTCATCAATGACGGTGATGTAGCAGCGGCTATTAACACGGCATTCGACGATACAGGTGTCGACATCCTCTTCGGACTGGGCGGAGCACCTGAAGGCGTCATCGCGGCAGTTGGACTGAAATGCCTCGGTGGAGAAATTCAAGGTAGACTCGTACCGTCAAACGATGAAGAACGTATCCGTTGTGAGAAAATGGGCTTAGACGTCAACAAAGTCTTATACATGAACGACCTCGTCAAAGGCGACGACGCCATCTTCGCAGCGACAGGCGTAACAGACGGAGAACTCCTTCGCGGCGTTCAATTCAAAGGCGGCTACAGCGAAACCCACTCACTCGTCATGCGCTCCAAATCCGGCACAATCCGATTCGTAGAAGGCAGACACAGCATGAAGAAAAAACCAAACTTAGTAATGGAAAACTAAAAAGCGGAAGGCGCCGGTTAGATGCGACAGGCATAAGACGGAATGGCGAAGCGGCGCCCTTTGCCGCACAGCCAGGCCGACTTATGACCCGAGCATCTGGCGCCTGAAGCTGGATTGAAACAAAAGCGTAGGGCACCGGTTTGGATGCACGAACCAAAAGCATACGGTGCTTAAACAGCTAGATGATACTAAGTGGATTACAAAGTAATAAAATAGATTGCCCCAATGCCCGGCTTTTGCCGGGCAAACTTCTAATCATGGCTTCATCTACCCGTAACTCAACACAACCTCATCAATTAAAATCAAATAAAGAGTGGTGCTTATTAAGACATGTCAATACTAACAATCGCCAGTTTGGAAAATATGAATCTCAAAGAGCTGTACGAGCTCGCTAAAGAGTATAAAATCACTTATTACAGCAAACTGTCAAAAAAAGAACTGATCTTCGCGATCTTAAAGTCGAGAGCTGAACAGGAAGGTTTCTTCTTCATGGAAGGTGTGCTTGAAATCATCCAATCGGAGGGATATGGATTCCTTCGTCCTATTAACTACTCACCGAGCTCAGAAGATATCTATATTTCTGCATCCCAAATCCGTCGATTCGACTTGCGGAACGGCGATAAAGTAACAGGGAAAGTGCGTCCGCCAAAAGAGAACGAACGTTATTACGGACTGCTTCAAGTAGAAGCGGTCAATGGTGAAAACCCTGAAGTTGCACGCGAACGTGTCCACTTCCCAGGCCTGACGCCGCTCTATCCAGACCGTCATATCCGTCTTGAAACAGGACCTGAACATTTATCGACACGAATTATGGATTTAGTATCGCCAGTCGGTTTCGGACAGCGTGGATTAATTGTTGCACCACCTAAAGCCGGTAAGACGATGTTGTTAAAAGAGATTGCCAATTCGATTACGACGAATCATCCTGATGCGGAACTGATTGTGCTGTTAATTGATGAACGACCTGAAGAAGTGACGGATATTGAACGTTCCGTCAAAGCCGATGTCGTCAGTTCCACGTTCGATGAAGTACCGGAAAACCACGTGAAAGTGGCTGAACTTGTTCTTGAACGTGCGATGCGACTCGTCGAGCATAAACGCGACGTTGTCATTCTTATGGATTCAATTACACGACTTGCACGTGCGTATAACTTAGTCATCCCGCCAAGTGGACGTACGCTTTCTGGGGGAATTGACCCGGCTGCATTCCATCGACCAAAGCGCTTCTTCGGTGCTGCACGTAATCTCGAAGAAGGCGGTAGCTTGACAATTTTAGCTACTGCTTTGATTGACACAGGATCCCGGATGGATGAAGTCATTTATGAGGAATTCAAAGGTACAGGCAATATGGAATTACATCTTGACCGCAGCCTGGCAGAACGCCGAATCTTCCCTGCACTCGACATTCGTCGCTCCGGTACGCGTAAAGAAGAGCTTTTAATTCCAAAAGAACAGCTTGAAAAGTTGTGGGCAATCCGTAAAACATTCTCAGATTCGTCCGATTTCGGCGAACGTTTCCTGAAAAAGCTCAGACAGTCTAAAACCAATGAGGAATTCTTTGTAAAGCTTAATGATGAAATGAAAGCGCATCGTAACGGCAAGGGACTTCTGTAAAAATAAAGGCAAACAAAAGAATTGCATATTGGGTGTTACCTTGGTATACTAATTGAGTAAGGTTTCGACAATTTGCTGCATATACGGTTGACATATACGGACCGTGTAAGGCATCAGTCTTATTCAAGACCTTTAAATTATACTCTGTTCCAGATGGTTCAGGGCGAGAGGAGAGAGACCGATGAGAGCAGGAATTCATCCTAATTACAAAGTAGCTACTGTTACTTGTTCATGTGGTAACACATTCGAAACAGGTTCCGTTAAAGAGGACATTCGCGTAGAAGTATGTAATGAATGTCACCCATTCTACACTGGACGCCAAAAATTCGCTGCAGCGGACGGACGTATCGACCGCTTCAACAAGAAATATGGCATCAAAGAAGAAGTTCAAGAAGACGAAAAATAAGAATTTTCCAACCCGCCGGCATTGCGCTAGGCGGGTTTTTTAATTGCTTTGAAAAGGTTGGAATGACAATCACATAACATAAATTGACAAGAAATAAAAGACGTCCATTCCAACCCGTTTTGTTGTATGATAGACATTCACGTTAAGACAGATGAAAGTACATATAAAGCATGTAAGCGAAAGGGGATCCGACATGTACGTATCAATGCAGGGCGGTTGGGTAGAAGTCATTTGTGGCAGTATGTTTTCAGGAAAATCCGAGGAATTGATTCGGAGAGTTCGGCGCGCGCAGTTTGCGAAACAGAAAATTGCTGTGTTTAAACCCGAAATTGACGATCGATATAGTGAAGAAGCGGTTGTCAGCCATAATGGAACGACAGTGATTGCGACACCAGTAGCGGAATCGACACAAATTGAGCAGTTCGTAAAAGATGATTATGATATTATCGCCATTGACGAAGCGCAATTTTTTGACGAAGGAATTGTAGATGTTGTCATGGAATTGGCGGATCGCGGTTTTCGGGTAATCGTTGCTGGACTCGATCAGGATTTCCGCGGCGAACCATTCGGACCAATGCCACGACTGTTGGCCATTGCTGAAAACGTTACAAAGCTGCAAGCCGTCTGCATCGTTTGTGGATCACCCGCAAGCCGCACGCAGCGGTTAATAAACGGTAAACCGGCAGGCTCTGAAGATCCGATCATCCTTGTAGGTGCATCGGAAGCATACGAAGCCCGTTGCCGTACACACCATGAAGTACCGACCGGCATCACAGCAAATGTAATCGCTAAATAACAGAAGACAGACAGTATGGACAACCTCCATATTGTCTTTTTTAATTGGCTAGACGGTACATTCCCAATCATCTCCGAATACTATGAATGTCTGAAGAGAACTTCATAAAGGCAGGAGATTATGTTGAATAAAGGCATTTGTATTTTTATCCTACTGGGCACAATTGGTGTATCGGCATGCCAAAAACAACCGGTAAGTGAACAAGTTACGGAGAGTGTGGAAAGTCCATTGAATCCTAAAGATGAAGAGTCGTTTGAATCAGCTATCGATATCCCGGTGGACTTATCTGAAATGGAACCGATTGTTGTAGAAATTGTCGATTCACGTACGATGGAAACGGTACATATAATTACGCCAAACGAGTTCAGATTTGAGGACAACACTGAAGCCTATCGAGTGAAATTGGAACAACTAGCTAGAGAACTGGCAAGGGGGAATGAGGACAAAGCTGGATACGACAAGAGAATGGTTTTAGATCGGGTGGACGATCGAGGTGACATTCTAAAAGGATCTCCTTTAGTTCTCTTGAAAGAGCGTCGACTAGTGGAGCTGATCCTGGAATCTTCAGCGACTGGCGGCACAGTGGAACTACCGATTGAAATAGTCGAAAGTGGTTATAATCCAGATGATATTCTTTATATCGAAGAAGCATTAATCGCTTCCTATACAACATATTTTAATCAAGCAGATAGCGGTAGGAACAGAAATATCGAACTTTCTGCACTAGCGATTAATAATGTAATCGTTGGCAGCGGTGATTATTTTTCATTCAACACAGTTGTCGGTCCGAGAAGTGAAGAGAACGGCTATCAGCCAGCGCCTGAAATTGTGAACAAAGAACTCGTCATGGGGATTGGCGGAGGAATTTGCCAAACGTCGTCGACAATGTTCAATGCGGTTGACAAAATTCCGGTGAAATATGTTGAGCGTCATCATCATTCCTTGGACATCGGGTATGTGCCCAAAGGACGGGACGCAACGGTTTCGTATGGTGGATTGGATTTCAGGTTTCAAAACACAAACGACGTCCCATTCATTATAAAAACCGTTGTCGCCGATAACTTTTTGACGGTTGAAATCAGAACGGCAAACAAATTCAAAGACAGTCTTGTGAGATGAATAATGAAGTGCTAAAAACCAACATTAATATGTCAAGATCATTCGGCGCGGAATGATGAGTGGGAGGACGAGTGGATTGGCCGCGCCCGTAACCAGTGTCTCTGCGCCCGTAAAAGTCGAATGCGCGCTCGTAACCAGTGTCTCTGCGCTCATAAAAGTCGAATGCGCGCCCATAACCAGTGTCTCTGCGCCCGTAAAAGTCGAATGCGCGTCCGTAACCAGTGTCTCTGCGCTCATAAAAGTCGAATGCGCGCCCATAACCAGTGTCTCTGCGCTCATAAAAGTCGAATGCGCGCCCATAACCAGTGTCTCTGCGCCCGTAAAAGTCGAATGCGCGCTCGTAACCAGTGTCTCTGCGCTCATAAAAGTCGAATGCGCGCCCATAACCAGTGTCTCTGCGCCCGTAAAAGTCGAATGCGCGCCCATAACCAGTGTCTCCGCGCCCGTAAAAGTCGAATGCGCGCCCGTAACGAGTGTGTCTGCGCCCATATCTAGTCGATAAACTTGCTAAAAACCTCCCGCCCCTCCCACCGCTAGAAGAAATTACTGTATTTCACCGCTTCGTTACCGTACAATAAACATACTAAACAGACTGAAAAATAAGAGGTGTACTGACTATGTTTGAGAGGCTGCAAGCCGTTGAGGATCGATATGATCGTTTGAATGAAATGCTGAGCGATCCGGAAATTGTGAGTGATATGACGAAGTTGCGGACGTATTCGAAAGAGCAGTCCGATTTACAAGATACGGTCGATGCGTACCGTGACTATAAAGATGTAACAGCGCAATATGACAGCGCGAAACAAATGCTGGATGAACCGCTTGATGATGAGATGAAAGAGCTAGTGAAAATGGAAATCGCCGAGTTGGACGATCGGATTGAAGAGCTTGAAGCAAAACTCAAGCTATTACTTGTGCCGAAAGATCCGAATGACGATAAGAACGTGATTATGGAAGTCCGTGGGGCGGCAGGCGGCGACGAGGCTGCGTTATTCGCGGGCAGTCTGTACCGGATGTATAGCCGTTTTGCGGAAGTGAACCATTGGCGCGTGGAAGTGATGGACAGTTCACCGACAGAACTTGGCGGCTTCAAGGAAATCATTTTCATGATTAGCGGAAGAGGCGCGTATTCCAAGCTGAAATATGAAAACGGGGCACACCGCGTACAACGAGTACCTGAAACGGAATCTGGCGGACGGATCCATACGTCTACGGCGACGGTCGCTGTTCTACCGGAAGCGGAAGAAGTGGAAATCCAAATCCATGACAAAGACGTACGAACCGATACATTCGCATCATCTGGTCCAGGCGGACAATCCGTCAATACGACGATGTCTGCTGTCCGATTGACGCATTTACCGACAGGCATCACTGTTTCCTGTCAGGATGAAAAATCGCAAATCAAAAACAAAGAAAAAGCGATGAAAGTTTTGCGTGCCCGTGTCTATGATAAATTCATGCAGGAAGCACAAGCAGAATACGATGAAAAACGAAAATCCGCAGTCGGCACAGGCGACCGTTCTGAACGGATTCGCACATACAACTTCCCGCAAAACCGTGTGACGGATCACCGTATTGGACTAACAATCCAAAAACTCGACCAGATTATTGAAGGCAAGCTTGACGAAGTCATCGACGCGCTCATTCTTGAAGATCAGGCGAGGCGGTTAGAAAGTTTAGATCAAAATGACTGAGAAAATTTATGAAGCGCTCCATAAAGCCAAATCGCTTCTCGAATCAAAAGACTTGGACAGCCACGCCGCGTATCTATTAATGGAACATGTTACGAATAAATCCGGGGCGGCACTGCTAGCGGATTTGCGCGAACCGCTAGCACCTGAACAACAGAACGCCTTCTGGGATAAAACCGAAGAACTGCTGACAGGAAAACCTGTTCAGCATATTATCGGCACTGAAATGTTTTACGGACTGTCCTTCGAAGTGAATGAACATGTACTCATCCCGAGGCCTGAAACAGAGGAGCTTGTATACGGCGCACTTGAACGGAGCCGCAATCTAAAAAAAGAATGCCGCGTGGCGGATATTGGTACCGGCAGCGGCGCGATCGCGATTGCCTTCAAAAAAGAACGGTCTGAAGCGATTGTGACCGCAACGGATTACAGTGAAGCGGCACTGAGGACGGCAAGACGGAATGCGGTGAACAATGGTGTCGACGTCGATTTCAGGTTAGGTGATTTGACTGCACCGATTGCGGAGGAAAAGTGGGATATTGTGCTTTCGAACCCTCCGTATATCGATGTCAGCGAGTCCACGGAAATGTCTAAAACCGTTCTCGATTTCGAGCCGCATAGCGCATTGTTCGCAGAGGACGATGGGCTTTTCTTTTATAAGAGATTGGCGGAAGAACTACCTTCATTAATGAATAAACCCGGACTGATTGGCCTTGAAATCGGTTATTTGCAAGGGCAGGCTGTCGCGGATTTGTTCAAAAAAGCATTTCCGGAAGCGAGCGTTTCTATCAATCAAGATATAAATGGTAAAGATCGAATGATATTTTGTGAGATTCGTGAATAAATCCCGTAAACCCTGGCGACAATGAGGTCAGGAGGCGATCGGGATGATACAAGACTATGAAATTACGATACGTGATAGAAAAGTAAGCGAGCGGATGAGAAAAGGGATGGCAATCGTCGAGTTTGTACTCGTGCTGTTCATTATTCAGTCTGCACTTCTGTTATTGATGGATCGACCAATAGAGCAGGAAGCAGAAATTAGATTCAGGGTACTTGCCCATTCCAATACGACGGCGGACCAGAAATTGAAAGAAGCGATCCAACGAGAAATTGCACCGCTTATCAACAGTGCCGTCAATCAGGCAGAATCAAAATCTGATATTGTGAATAACTTGAAAAACGTTGAATCGACGATTTTAAGCATTGCACAAACAATGGCAGGTGACCAGGAAGTCCAATTTGAACGTAAAGCCGCACTGTTTCCGGCGAAGCGATCTGGTTTTGTCATCACGCCTCAAGCACCATATGACGCCTATATTCTGACGATTGGCAGCGGTCGTGGGGATAACTGGTGGTGTGGATTGTTTCCGAGAGTCTGTTTCCCAGACAAGACTGTTGATAAGATAGAAGAAACACCGGTGGAAGATGAAAAGGTGACATTCTTCGTTTGGGAGTGGATAAAATCATGGTTTGCGTGAAGTTATCCACTAGGCATGTGGATAAGTGAGAGAAAATGTGCATAAATGGGGGTTTTATTCGTGGAAACTGAAATTTTTTCAGTGGATAACCATATGGATAACATAGTTAGTTATCAACAGGCTGTAGATATCTTGAAAAAAGGCGGCGTCGTCGCTTTTCCGACGGAGACCGTTTACGGACTTGGCGCCCTTGCGACGGATGAGCAGGCCGTTCAACGGATCTTTGAAGCGAAAGGCCGCCCATCCGATAATCCGCTTATCGTACATATTGGGACAAAAGAAGAAGTTGACAAGTATGCGGTCGATATACCGGAAGTTGCGAACAAATTGATGGAAGCGTGCTGGCCGGGGCCGTTGACGCTTGTTTTCCATAAACGCGCTGGAGTCATTGCGGAAAATGTTACGCCTGGATTCCAGACGGTCGGCATTCGAATGCCTGATCATCCGGTAGCGCTCAGGTTACTGAAAGAGCTGGGTGCGCCACTTGCTGCGCCGAGTGCAAACCGCAGTGGTAAGCCGAGTCCGACTGAAGCGAATCATGTCTACGCGGATTTGCAAGGACGCATTCCGCTCATTGTAGATGGCGGCCGGACAGGTGTTGGTGTGGAGTCGACTGTGCTCGATATGACGACCGTTCCACCGACGATTTTACGTCCGGGCGGCATGACGCGTGAAATGATTGAAAGCATTATCGGCCCTGTGAATGCGGAAAGTAAGACGCCTGGTGAAGAGGCACCGCGTGCGCCGGGTATGAAATATGCGCATTATGCGCCTGAATCCCCGCTGTTTGTCATTGAGTTGGATGAATCAATCATCAGTGAAGCAATCGCGATATTGCATGCAGATGGAAAAAAAGTAGCTGTCATCGGTCCTGACGAGTTCGTTCCTGCTGAAGCGGACTGGTATTTCCCAATCGGTCCGATCCACGACCAGAATGCGATGGCTGCCAATCTGTATCACGCAATCCGTCAATGTGATCAGACGGATGCAGACATCATCCTTGCGACTGAAACCGATCTCGGCGGTGTCGGTGAAGCGGTTATGAACCGGTTGAATAAGGCGGCGGATGGAAAACGTTTCAGTCTTTAATTGACGATCAATCGATAGACTTTCTCCTGGAATGACCTCTCGTACGGCTGCATAAGATGGACAGATGCAGTAGTAGGGAGGTCGATTCGATTGGTGGAAATAATTGCAGCGGGTATTACGACGATTGATGTGATCATCGTCTATTCATTAATGAGGTTGCGCAAAGGCCGGTTAGTGCTTGCGTTATGGACAATGGTGCTCAATATGGCATTCCCGTTTCTCGGGTTTATTATGGGGGACTGGACGGTTGGCATTTTTTCGGCGTGGAGCCAACTGCTTTCGGGCATTCTTCTCGCGTTAATTGGCCTGCATATGCTGCTGCAGCAAGACGGTAATGATGCCGAACTGACGAGGCAACTCCATCCTACCCTCATTGCGCTGGCGGTAAGTCTGGATACGTTTTCCGTGAGTGTATCTTTTGGCATGCTCCAGTTGAATAAAATGCTATTCATCTTCGCATCGGGCTTGTTGGCGTTATTCTTTTCATGCGTTGCTTTGTATTACGGAAGGCGGATCAGCCCGCGTAATGGAAAGTTTCTTCGCAAACTGTCAGGGCTAGCTTTACTAACGATGGGAGTATTGTCATGGTTTCGTTGAAAATTTCTGTTTCTTTATTCACGGTTATCAGGTATCCTATAGGTAGGTGATATAGTATGAACATTTATTTTATTTGCACTGGAAATACGTGTCGAAGTCCTATGGCTGAAGCGATTCTTCGCTCAAAGGCGATAGAAGGTGTCGTTGTCAGATCCGCTGGAGTGAGCACGGTTGACGGATTACCGATTTCTGAGAATGCGTTGACGCTTATTGAACAGTCGGACATGCCGTACACCCCAGTTTCAACAGCGGTCACGGAGGAAGGATTGGAATGGGCGGATCTTGTGTTGACGATGACGTCTTCGCATAAGATGCTGTTGCTACATTTATTCCCTTCTGTGGCTGAGAAGACGTTTACATTGAAGGAGTATGCGTTACCTGCTGTTGGCGGGGATGTGCAGGATCCGTATGGCGGCAATCTAACGACGTATGGAAAGACCTTCAACGAATTGGAAAGCTTAATAGAGCGATTGAAGATGAAGCTAATGGAGGATGGAGTATGAGCAAGAAGAAATTCGGATTACGCATGAAACTCGTTTTGTTTGTCACGATATTAGCGGTCGTCACGTATTCGACGAGCGCGTTTTTCATTAATTACATAGGTCCTGAATTTTTCCCGAATGTGAAGCCTTTCATATTTGAAATTCTGACATACGCGATGGGGATTATGTGGTCAGCGATTTTGGCGGCTATGTTCAGCACGATATTGACGAAGCCGTTACAACAACTGGAGCTTGCGGCAATTGAAGTGGCAGACGGTAAAATCGGTACGGAAATTGTTTTGCCAAAGTCATCGGACGAAATCCGTTCAGTTGCGGAAGCATTCCAGAAACTCGTTGTCAATTTGCGGACTATCGTTCAGGAAATCGAGACGAACTTTGAAAAGACGGCTGTCACTGTCGATCAGCTTTCTGTTGAGACAAGCTCTGCTGCTTCACAGGCGGAATCGGTTGCGACGACGATCATGGAAATCTCTTCAGGTGCAGAAGCTTCTGCGATGGCAATCCAGGAAACAGCCGAAGCGATTGAAGACGTCCGGATGCTTGCTGCTGAAGTGAGTACGCATGCAGAAGATTCTTCCGTCCAATCGAAGGAGATGCTCGACGAACTGGGGCGAATGACCGATGTATTCCGTTCGCTTGTCGAAGGAATCCGGGACATGTCCAATCAAAGCGAGCAGTCACTTGGCACAATCCGCACGCTTAACCAAAATGCGCAGAAAATCGGCAACATCGTTCAGCTCGTCGGCAATATCGCGGGGCAGACAAACTTGCTGGCGCTGAACGCATCGATCGAAGCGGCGCGCGCAGGCGAACACGGTAAAGGTTTCGCCGTGGTAGCGGAAGAAGTACGTGTGCTTGCGGATGAAAGTGCAAAAGCGGTCCACAGCATCGATGAACTTGTGAAAATGATCCAGTCTGATGTATCGAAAGTTGTAAAAGAAATTGAAGAACAGGTGGAAACGGCGTCCATGGAAGCGGACCGGGCTGATGCGACGAGTACAAACGTTCAGTCGATGTCCGAAAAAGTGAATGGTATGGCGGATTCTGTCGTGAAGATTTCACAACTTGTGGAGAACCAGCTTGCGAATATTGAAACGACAGCAAGACAGTCACAAGAAGTGGCGGCGATTGCAGAAGAGACGTCTGCCGGTGCGGAAGAAGTGCGCGCGGCAACGGAAGAACAAGTACGTTCAATCGAACAGACGGATGCGATGGCGAGTCAGTTAAAGCACCAGTCGGAAGATCTATACAAAGTGATCAGCCAGTTTGACCGTTCGTAATCATGAACTAAAATAGACATTTATCCACGGAATAATGTGAAGGATGCTGAGATATAAATTGGCGCCTGACCGCATTCCGTGGAATCATTTCACAGCCCGAAATAGGAAAGCCGGGACTGTGTTTTTTTGTGGAACAATGGTAGAATTAGTTGTGAGTAAATTAAGAAAAGAGGTGCAGCAATGAAAATCGCAATCTCTTCTGACCATGGTGGTAACAATTTACGCCATGAAATCATGAATCTATTGGCAGAATTAGGATTGGACTATACAGATTTCGGTCCGGACTCCAACGAATCCGTCGATTATCCCGACTATGCGCTCCCTGTTTCAAAGGGTGTTGCAAACGGTGAATTCGATAAAGGAATCCTCATCTGCGGGACAGGTATTGGCATGTCCATCGCTGCGAACAAGGTAGATGGAATTCGCTGTGCGCTTGTGCACGATGTCTTCAGTGCGAAGGCGACAAGAGGGCATAACGACTCGAATATCCTTGCAATGGGAGAACGCGTCATCGGACCTGGTCTTGCACGGGAAATAGTGACAGCATGGCTGGATACTCCTTTTGAAGGAGGCCGCCACGAGCGCCGCATCGCCAAATTGACGGAGCTCGAAAACGGAGCGAGGTGAACTTGGCAATGGAAGTAGTGAATCTTTGGAAATTTGAAGTGGAACAATTGCTGGCGGAAATGGAAGATCAGACGACATTTGCACCTGGCAGTTTCTTCGTTGTCGGCTGTTCGACATCTGAAATTGCAGGCAAACGGATCGGTACAGGTGGCGCACTAGAAGTAGCAGAAGCGCTTTTTGGACCGCTCAAGGCGTTTGCAAAAAAGAATGGCCTTTTCCTGGCGTTCCAAGGATGCGAGCACATTAACCGTGCCTTGACAATTGAGCGGCAAGCGGCTGAGAAATTCGGTCTCGAATCCGTCTCCGTCATACCGGTTGTACACGCTGGCGGGTCGATGTCCGCATATGCCTTTGAACAGTTGGATGATGCAGTCGTCGTTGAAGCTGTCCGTGCCAATGCCGGAATCGACATCGGCCAGACGTTGATCGGTATGCATCTGAAGCAGGTCGCCGTACCACTTCGGACATCCATTAAACAGATAGGCGATGCCGTCGTCACTGTAGCCACAACGAGACCGAAGCTAATTGGTGGAGAACGTGCCGTTTATACACAACCGGTGGAAGATTGAGTTAAGTTGTAATGAAATGCAGGAATTCATTACCGTAAGGGTAGCTTGGAATCGGATTATATTTTGGTCCGGTTACGATAAAAAACAAGAAAAAGGGGAAATGAGAACATGGATTTGAGCAATGTGAAACGTGAAGATACAGCAGTATACGAAGCGATTATGGCAGAGAAGAATCGCCAGAATGCCAATATCGAATTGATTGCATCCGAAAACTTTGTGACGGAAGCAGTCATGGAAGCACAAGGATCATATTTGACAAATAAATATGCTGAAGGCTATCCAGGTAAGCGTTACTACGGCGGTTGCGAACACGTCGATGTCGTTGAAAACATTGCACGCGACCGGGTCAAAGAAATCTTTGGCGCAGCGTATGCAAACGTTCAAGCGCACTCCGGTGCACAAGCAAACATGGCAGTCTATTTCACAGTTCTTGAGCCAGGCGATACAGTTCTCGGTATGAATCTTTCTCACGGCGGACACTTGACGCACGGTAGCCCGGTGAACTTCTCGGGAGTTCTTTACAACTTTGTTGAGTACGGTGTAAGCAAAGAAGACGAATGCATCGATTACGAAGATGTCCGTCAAAAAGCGCTTGAGCATAAGCCGAAGCTAATCGTTGCGGGAGCAAGTGCATATCCTCGCGCAATCGACTTCGCGAAGTTCCGTGAAATCGCGGATGAAGTCGGTGCATACTTGATGGTGGATATGGCTCATATTGCTGGACTTGTCGCTGTTGGCGAGCATCCAAATCCAGTTCCATACGCTCATTTTGTTACATCAACGACACATAAGACGTTGCGCGGTCCACGTGGCGGCCTCATTCTTGTCAACGAAGAATTCGCACCTGAATTCGGTCGTAAAATCGACAAGTCGATCTTCCCAGGTATCCAGGGTGGTCCGTTGATGCACGTGATCGCGGCAAAAGCGGTTGCATTCGGCGAAGCATTGAAACCTGAATTTAAAACGCATATCCAACAAGTGAAGAAGAACGCGAAAGCACTTGCAGAAAGTTTGATGGCAGAAGGTGTTGATATCGTTTCAGGCGGAACGGACAATCACTTGTTGCTCATCAACTTGAAGTCACTTGGCATCACAGGCAAAATCGCAGAACACGTCCTTGACGAAGTCGGCATCACAGTGAACAAAAACACAATTCCATTCGACACGGAAAGCCCATTCGTCACTTCAGGCGTCCGTATCGGAACACCTGCCGTCACAACACGCGGCTTCAAAGAAGAAGAAATGAAGGAAATCGGTTCCATCATCGCTGACCTTCTGAAAAACCACGAAGACGAAGCAACGAAAACAGAAGCAGCAGCACGTGTTAAAGCATTGACAGATAAGTTTCCTTTATATGCTTGATTGATGAGCTGCGCCCCCACACTCTTGGTGAGTGTGGGGGGCTTTTTTGGTTGGATTGAGTTTTGCTTCGCGCTCGTAAAAGTGTGCACCGCGCCCGTAACGGTCACCGCCGCGCTCGTAAAAGTGTGCACCGCGCCCGTAACGGTCACCGCCGCGCTCGTAAAAGTGAGTCACGCGCCCGTAACGGTCATCACCGCGCCCATTAAAGTCGATCGCGTGCAAGAAAACCGCAACAATCTCACTAGCAAAAGTTCTCCCCAACAGTAAAACCTAGATAAATATGTCAAAAGCATTCTGCGCGAACTTTTGAGCGTTCGAAAATAGTTGAACACCGCGAAATAACTTCTGTTGTTTAAAAGGTTTCCGGATTGACTAGGTATCCGATTTATTCGAACGCTAAACGCTAGTAAAGAAAAAAATTGTTGAATTGGCAAAGTAGTAAAATGGCGGTTATAACGATAGTAAAATCGAATTTTAAAAAGTAGTTTTATTGATTCTATTGGCCTCAACGCGATACAAAATTGAAATTTGGCGATTCGGCAAAAATACCGTTAACTGGTACAATGCGCTTGAGGTGATAAAATGATCTATAAAAAACGGAGCAAGCCATTGATGTTGGTTGGTTTGGAGTCATTAATTATTAGACTCCCGAACAATCATTATTATTATCCTAAAGTTGAAGAAGACCTGAGAAAAAGGAGAGCTGGATTTGCGGGGGAACTGAATTTTGATAAGCATATAAATGAGTTTCGTCCATCTTATCCAATAGCGTTGCTACATGATGTATGTCTGCTTCAAAACGGCGTTTATTTTCAAATGGATTCTGTGATGATTTTGCCAGACCGTATTCTGATTTTTGAAGTTAAAAATTTAGCAGGTACTTTACGCGTCAAGACGAATCCTACACAATTTATCCAGGAACATTATGAGGAGAGAAAAGTGATTAACAGTCCCATTACTGAACTTGACCGCAAGAAGATTTTCTTGGAACTGTGGTTAAAAGAGAGAGGATTTAACATACCAATTAAAGGTATTGTCGCATTGGCTTTCACAAATGAGTTGCATAACGAGAATCAAATGGATACCATTCTGGCATTTACCCAGGAAATCCCTATTATTCTTTACGATATGAAGGTAAGTGATGAATTAATTAATCGTATTGAAATGAAAAAGCTGGCAGTTGAGATGATTAACGCTCATCAAGAATACAATCCTTTACCATTATGCAGAACGATGAATATTCCCAGAGAAGAAATTTTATCAGGAGTGATTTGTCAAAACTGTAGTGAAGGAAAAATGCAGTGGCAAAAGAAAAGATGGAAATGTATTGTCTGTCAGAGTGTCTGTGCTAATAGTCATCACCAATTATTGTCCGATTGGTTTTGTCTGATTGACAACAAGATTACAAATCGGGAATTTCGTTCATTTTCCATGATAGATGATCGGTCTGTAGCAAAACGAATGTTGAAGAAGTCTGGACTACTGATGACTGGGAAGGCGAAAACCGCTTTTTATAGTAAGCACCGTTAGAAAGGGTGCTTGCTAACGACGTTTGATTGCCTCTTTATACAAAAACCAAGATTAATTTGTCAAAAGCATGCCGCGCGACTGAGTAATATTCGTTTTAGAAGTTATGACCGCGCCCATAAATCTATTATCCGCGATCGTATATTTACTTTCTGCTCCCATAATCGTCGTCGCCGCGCTCGTAAAAGTGATTCGTGCGCCCGTAACCATCGTCGCCGCGCTCGTAAAAGTGATTCGTGCGCCCGTAACCATCGTCGCCGCGCTCGTAAAAGTGATTCGTGCGCCCGTAACCGTCGTCGCCGCGCTCGTAAAAGTGATTCGTGCGCCCGTAACCGTCGTCGTCGCGCTCGTAAAAGTGATTCGTGCGCCCGTAACCGTCGTCGTCGCGCTCGTAAAAGTGATTCGTGCGCCCGTAACCATCGTCGTCGCGCTCGTAAAAGTGATTCGTGCGCCCGTAACCATCGTCGTCGCGCTCGTAAAAGCGACATCCGCGCTCGTAAACGCTCCTCGTGCGCCCGTATTCAATCACGGGTGCTCAAATAAGTATCTGTTTTGTCCGAAAACCATGCAACCCGCACTAAAAAACCAACAAACAAATCCTCAAACAATTCATCATTCAACAACATCTGTCAATTTCCGCTCTGGATGGTGCGAGAACTGTCGTGCATCTGTTATAATGGTCAAGACATTTTGAAAAGGAGCGATTAGCAATGGCGAAAGTACATGTATTTGATCATCCGCTCATCCAGCATAAATTAACGTTTATCCGTGACGTAAACACGGGTACGAAGGAGTTCCGTGAGCTTGTCGATGAAGTAGCGACGCTGATGGCATACGAAATTACGCGCGATCTTCCATTACAGGAAGTGGATGTAGAGACACCTGTCTGTATGTCGAAATCGCAAGTGTTAGCAGGTAAGAAACTTGGGATCGTTCCGATTCTCAGAGCGGGTATCGGTATGGTCGATGGCATTTTGAAATTGATTCCGGCAGCGAAAGTTGGACACGTCGGTCTATTCCGGGATCCGGACACACTACAGCCACATGAGTATTTTGTGAAGCTGCCGTCTGACGTGGCGGAGCGTGAATTCATCCTTGTCGATCCGATGCTTGCAACAGGCGGTACGGCAGTCGAAGCTGTAAATTCACTGAAGAAACGCGGAGCGAAAAACATCCGTTTCATGTGTCTAATTGCAGCACCTGAAGGCGTGAAAGTATTCACAGAAGCGCATCCTGAAATCGATATCTACATCGCAGCGATGGATGAGCGATTAAATGAAAAAGGATATATCGTACCGGGGTTAGGCGACGCGGGCGATCGTCTTTTTGGAACAAAATAAAAACGTGACATACTAATAGGAAGGCGTGAATGGATTGAAACGAAAGTGGAAAGTAATGACGATTTTCGGTACAAGACCGGAAGCGATTAAAATGGCTCCGCTCGTACTTGAATTGCAGAAACATACAGAGGACATCGAATCGATTGTCACTGTGACTGCACAGCATCGTCAAATGCTGGACCAAGTTTTGCATGCATTCGATATTACACCCGATTATGATCTCAATATTATGAAAGACCGTCAGACGTTGATCGACGTAGCAACACGTGGCCTTGAAGGACTCGACAAAATCATGAAAGACGCGCAGCCGGACATCGTGCTCGTCCATGGTGATACGTCGACGACTTTCATCGGAAGTCTTGCTGCATTCTATAACCAGATTGCGGTCGGGCATGTGGAAGCGGGCCTTCGTACATGGGATAAGTTTTCCCCGTATCCGGAAGAGATGAACCGACAGTTAACCGGCGTACTTGCAGACCTTCATTTTGCACCGACAGAGAAGTCTGCGCAGAACCTATTAAATGAAGCAAAACCAAAAGACCGCATTTATATTACAGGCAATACAGCAATAGATGCATTGCAGACGACAGTCCGCGACGACTATCACCATCAAGTTCTCGACGAAATTGGCGACGACCGACTGATCTTGTTGACGGCGCACCGCAGAGAAAATCTCGGTGAACCGATGCGCAATATGTTCCGTGCTATCAACCGCATCCTTGAAAAGCACCCGGATACACAAGTCATCTATCCAGTGCATATGAATCCGGCGGTACGTGAAGTGGCGGATGAACTGCTTGGTAATAATAAACGCGTACATCTCATCGAGCCACTTGAAGTAGTCGATTTCCATAACTTTGCTGCACGCTCGCATATTATCCTCACCGATTCTGGTGGCATTCAGGAAGAAGCACCTTCACTCGGCAAGCCGGTTATCGTGCTGCGGGATACGACGGAGCGTCCTGAAGGAATTGAAGCGGGTACGTTGAAACTGGCGGGGACTGATGAAGATATGATCTTCAATCTGACAGATGAATTACTGTCAAATGAAGAAGAATATACGAAGATGTCCAAAGCATCCAATCCATATGGAGATGGAAAAGCTTCCGGCCGTATTGTCGAAGCACTTAAAGGATATCTTTCTTCACTGGAGTCATAAATAAAGGCATAGGGATTTCCCCTATAGACCGCATGAATATTGCATTCGCGTCACAATTATGACGATAATTTGACAAAGGGACGAGTTTGTGAAGTTTTTCACGGGAATCAATTGACATCAAAATGTCCCTATTGTATGCTAACAAAGGGTAAGAATGATAGGGGTTTCTTACATATGAAGATCGTCATGAGATTCACCATCGACGCAATTCTATCATCCTTACAATGGACGTCGTCAGAAGTTGCCACGCGTGTGCGTTCGATAACAACGCTTCCCGGTGGTCAGTGTATGCGACGATTCAACTTACAATTTTAGGTTCCGACCTTAATCGGAGTCTTGGACAAGCCTGACTTAGGGGAACGGAACTTTTCGTTTAACAAAGCTCATTGTCCTAACGCTTTCCACGGAACGAACAAACTGGATATAATACGAATCAGGAGATTAACCAAGTATGGAGACATTGCAAGAAATCTTCAATAAGCAGCGTAAAGCTCTCTTTTTTTTGGCCACATTATTCATTCTTGGATGGATTTTCACCGATTGGAAGACGATTTTTGCCGGTTTACTACTAGGTTCTTTTTTCGGATTGTATAATTTCTGGATTCTTGTCCGTAAAATGGGGAAGGTCGAACAGAAGTTTTCCGAAGGTAAGCACAGCTTATCGCTAGGAACAGCGTTGCGTTTCGCATCAGGTGTCGCTGCGGCAGCCATTGCGACTACGATGCCGGAGTATTTTGATTTGATCGGTACGGTTATCGGATTCGCGATACCCTACATTCTCCTACTAGTGGAGAGGATCATCTACCACGCTAGACATCAATAAAGCTTGTTTATGAATGTGGTACTATACGTAAAAATCCGACTTAGTTCTGGACGCAAAAGGGAGGTGAACGAAATATGGAACATGGAAATCCGTTAGTAACGGCTTTCAAAGGAACAGCATTCGAAATGACTTTCAACTTGTCCAACGTACTAATGCTCTTTATTACTTGTTTAATTGTATTCCTCATCGCTGTTTTCGCTACACGCAATTTGCAGCTAAAACCGACGGGTATGCAAAACTTCTTTGAATGGGTCATGGACTTCGTCAAAGGAATTATTAAAAGTAATATGGACTGGAAAACAGGTGGACGATTCCATGTATTGGGAATCACCCTTATCATGTTCCTCTTTGTAGCGAACGTCATAGGACTTCCAATGGCTGTTTATTGGAAAGGTGATCTTTGGTGGAAATCACCAACTGCAGATCCTGTAGTTACATTGACACTTGCAGCTATGGTCATTGTTCTGACGCACTACTACGGTGTTAAGATGACTGGTCTCAAAGGGTATGGAAAAGGTTATTTAAAACCACTTCCTTTCTTGGTACCTCTTAAAATCATCGAGGAATTCGCTAACACGTTGACACTCGGTCTACGTCTTTATGGTAACATCTATGCTGGTGAAGTTCTTCTTGGCCTTCTGGCGGGACTTGCAACATCCAGTTTCTTTGGTTTAGTAGGAGCGGTTGTACCGGCTCTTGCATGGACAGGCTTCTCGATTTTCGTCGGGGGGATCCAGTCATTCATCTTCGTTATGTTGTCTATGGTCTACATGTCACACAAAGTGTCAGAGGACCATTAAGCATATAATGCCCGGTTAATCGGGTAACAAAACAAAAAAATCAGGAATTATTAGGAGGAAACAATAATGGTAGGTTCAGTTGGTGTATTAGCAGCAGCAATCGCAATCGGTCTTGGAGCACTTGGTGCAGGTTTAGGTGCAGGTCTAGTCGTTTCAAAAACACAAGAAGGTATCGCTCGTCAACCTGAAGCACGTGGTATTCTTCAAACAAATATGTTCGTCGGTGTTGCACTTGTTGAAGTTGTTCCGATTTTCGCAGCTGTTATCGCGTTCATCGTAATGAACAAGTAATTCATATTCGCTCAGCGGGTGTCAAAACCCGCTACTTGTAATATGAAGCTTCCGATGGATGTCATAGGTATCTGATGGACATCTTTCACATGGCGAAGTACGCAAGGTTTTGCCCTTCGCCATTTATTTATGTAGCAAATGATGTTTGAAAAGCACTATAAACGTTGAAAATTAAGAATAATATCTTTCTATACAATAACGAAATTTGATATGAGCTCTTGAAGGGAGTGAAACAATCGTGTTAGGAAATACTCTCATCCTATTGTCCGCAAACGCTGACTCGGGATTTTTGGCGAAATTGAATAATCCTGATGGCCTGAATCTAGGCGATATCTTCGTCACAGTATTCTTCTTTGCAATCCTCATGCTTCTTCTTAAGAAATTCGCATGGGGTCCACTAATGGGCATCATGGATCAACGTGCTCAATTGATCGCGGACGAAATCGAAGCAGCTGAAAAAAGCCGCTTAGATTCACAAAATCTTTTGGAAGAGCAACGCGCCCTTCTGAAGGAAGCCCGTGACAACGCACAGTCGATTGTTGAAAACGCACGTAAGCAAGGCGAAGCAAATAGCGAAGAGCTGATTGCAGCTGCTCGTGCAGAAGTGAACCGGATGAAAGAATCCGCTACACTTGAAATCGCAACAGAGAAAGAAAAGGCAGTTGCAGCCGTACGCGAAGAATTCGTTTCACTTTCAATCTTGGCGGCTTCAAAAGTACTTGGAAAAGAAATCTCCGAGGAAGACAACCGTGCATTGATTGAAGAAACGATTGTGAAGGCAGGCGAAAGCCGATGAGCCAGTCGGTAGTAGCTGAACGCTATGCCACAGCCGTTTTCGAATTAGCACAGCAACACGGACAAACCGCTTCCATTCAGGAAGAACTAAACGAATTGAAGCAGGCTTTCCGTGATAACAAAGGCTTAAACGAGTTGCTAACTTCTCCGAAACTGTCAGCGGCAAAGAAAAAAGACGTCATCAAGACGGTATTCAACGGTGTTAATCCAATTGTCATGAACACATTGTTCGTGCTAGTGGACGCGAAACGTTTGGATGAAGTCCAAAATGTCTTTGAACAATTCCACAAATTGGCGAATGATGCTGCTGGAATCGCAGATGCGAAAGTATACTCTACAATTCCTTTAACGGAAATGGAGACGAACTCGATTTCTTCGACATTCGCACAGAAGATCGGCAAACAATCATTACGCATTGAAAATATCATCGATCCTAGTCTGATTGGCGGCATCCGCCTTCAGATCGGTAATCAGATTTACGACAGCAGTCTTAGCGCCAAGCTTAGCAAGCTGAAACGTAACCTGATCGGATCCTAATTTGAAATTGAGGGGTGACATACATGAGCATCAAAGCTGAAGAAATCAGCACGCTGATTAAGCAGCAGATTGAGAACTATCAGTCTGAGATGGAAGTAAGCGAAGTCGGTACAGTTATCAAAATCGGTGACGGTATCGCACTTGCTCATGGCCTCGACAACGTCATGGCCGGAGAACTTCTTGAGTTCTCAACGGGTGTCATGGGTATGGCGCAAAACTTGGAAGCGAACAACGTAGGTATCGTTATCCTCGGCCCATACACAGATATCCAAGAAGGCGATGAAGTACGTCGAACTGGCCGTATTATGGAAGTTCCAGTTGGTGAGGAACTGATCGGACGCGTAGTCAATTCAATCGGTATGCCGGTTGACGGACTAGGTCCAATCGCAACGACGAAAACTCGTCCAATCGAAAGTCCTGCGCAAGGTGTTATGGCACGTAAATCCGTTCATGAACCTTTACAGACAGGCATCAAAGCGATCGACGCACTCGTGCCAATCGGTCGTGGACAGCGTGAATTGATCATCGGTGACCGTCAAACAGGTAAAACAACTGTTGCAATCGATACAATTCTTAACCAGGCTGACCAAGATATGATTTGTATTTATGTAGCAATCGGACAAAAGGAATCCACAGTTCGTGGGGTTGTTGAAACTCTCCGTAAAAACGGCGCGCTTGATTACACAATCGTTGTAACAGCATCAGCTTCACAACCAGCTCCATTGCTATTCCTAGCACCATATACAGGTGTTACGATGGCTGAAGAATTCATGTTCCAAGGCAAGCACGTATTAGTTGTATATGATGACCTATCTAAACAAGCTGCTGCTTACCGTGAACTTTCATTGCTACTTCGTCGTCCTCCAGGTCGTGAAGCATACCCTGGTGACGTATTCTACTTGCACTCCCGTTTACTCGAGCGTGCAGCGAAGTTGAACGATACATTGGGCGCAGGTTCAATTACTGCACTTCCATTCGTTGAAACACAAGCTGGAGATATCTCCGCTTATATTCCAACAAACGTAATTTCCATCACTGATGGACAGATCTTCTTGCAGTCAGACCTCTTCTTCTCGGGTGTACGTCCAGCGATTAACGCCGGTCTTTCCGTATCCCGTGTTGGTGGTTCTGCACAGATTAAAGCAATGAAGAAGGTTGCCGGTACACTTCGTCTTGACCTTGCTGCATTCCGTGAGCTTGAAGCGTTCTCCGCATTCGGTTCCAATCTTGAAGCATCGACACAAGCGAAATTAGACCGCGGAATCCGTACTGTTGAAGTTTTGAAACAAGACTTGAACAAGCCAGTTAAAGTCGAATACCAAGTAGTCATCCTTTATGCGTTGACGCGCGGTCTACTTGACGATGTAGCTGTTGCGGATATCCTTCGTTTTGAAAGTGAAATTTCATCTTGGCTCGAATCCAACCACACTGAAGTATTCGATCATATCCGTACGACGAAAGACCTTCCGTCTGACGAAATCATGAAAGATGCGATTAACGCATTCAAAAAGACTTTCGTTCCGTCTGAAGCATAAGAAATAGTCACGCAGGATTTTGGTCCAATCAAACAATAAGGTGGTGAATTGCCAGTGGTATCATTACGCGATATAGAAAACCGTATTAAATCGACAAAGAAGACGAGTCAAATCACAAAAGCGATGCAAATGGTTTCAGCTTCCAAATTGACCCGTGCCGAAATGAATGCAAAAGCATTCGTTCCGTACATGGAGAAAATCCAGGAAGTTGTCAGTGCGATTGCGAGCGCGACAAGCGACTCCAACCATCCAATGCTAACAAACCGCCCTGTGAAAAAGACAGGCTATATTATCGTCACATCCGACCGTGGACTGGTAGGTGGTTACAACAGTAACATCTTCCGTAAAGCGAAGCGGGCGATCGAAGAACGTCACGCATCAAAAGATGAAGTGAAAATCGTTGCGATCGGTCGTAAGGGGCTTGAGTTTTTCGAGAACCTCGGCTATGACATCAGCGAAAGCCTGGTCGGTGTTTCCGATCACCCTTCTTTCGAGGAAATCAAAGCAATCGCGAATCGAGCTGTTGGCATGTTCACAGAAGGCGAATATGATGAAGTGTACTTGTTCTACAACCACTTCATCTCCGCCATCTCCCATGAAGTGACGGAAAAGAAACTGCTTCCGCTCACTGACTTTTCATCAGCATCTACAATGGCTTCGTATGAATTCGAACCTTCCGCTGAAGCGATTCTTAAAACGCTTCTTCCACAATATGCGGAAAGCCTTATTTACGGAGCAGTGCTTGATGGAAAAGCGAGCGAACATGCTTCCAGTATGACAGCGATGAAGACTGCTACGGATAATGCTTCTGAATTAATTGATTCATTAACATTGTCATTTAACCGTGCACGTCAAGCTGCAATCACGCAGGAGATCACTGAGATCGTCGGCGGAGTTGCCGCTTTAGAATAAAGAACGGGAAAAGTAAGACAGGAGGGAAAAGCATGAGTAACGGTAAAATACTTCAAGTAATGGGTCCTGTTGTTGACGTTAAATTCGAAGACGGCAACTTACCAGGTATCTATAACGCATTGAAGGTCCAAATCGAACGTCCGAACGAAGCGCCTCAAACGTTGACGCTTGAAGTTGCTCTCCACCTTGGAGACGACACTGTCCGTACAATCGCGATGTCATCGACAGATGGTTTGAAGCGTGGTACGGATGTACTCGATACAGGGTCATCAATTGCAGTTCCAGTCGGGGACGTTACACTTGGACGTGTATTCAACGTACTTGGAGAAATCATCGACCTTGGAGAGGAAATCCCTGCTACCGAGCAGCGTGACCCAATCCACCGTCTGGCTCCAGAATTCGAAAACCTTTCAACTGAAGTTGAAATTCTTGAAACAGGTATTAAAGTTGTCGACTTGCTTGCACCATACATCAAGGGTGGTAAAATCGGACTCTTCGGTGGAGCCGGTGTAGGTAAGACAGTTCTTATCCAGGAATTGATCAACAACATCGCACAAGAACACGGTGGTATTTCCGTATTCGCTGGTGTTGGTGAACGTACACGTGAAGGAAATGACTTATTCTTTGAAATGACTGATTCCGGCGTTATCACAAAGACGGCAATGGTATTCGGTCAGATGAACGAGCCACCTGGCGCACGTATGCGTGTTGCTTTGACTGGTTTGACAATGGCAGAACATTTCCGTGATGAACAAGGCGCGGACGTACTTCTATTCATCGATAATATCTTCCGCTTCACGCAAGCGGGTTCTGAAGTTTCTGCACTTCTTGGCCGTATGCCATCTGCTGTTGGTTACCAACCGACACTCGCAACTGAGATGGGTCAGCTTCAAGAGCGTATCACTTCAACAAACAAAGGTTCAGTTACATCGATCCAAGCGATTTACGTACCAGCCGATGACTATACGGATCCGGCTCCGGCTACAACTTTCGCTCACTTAGATGCAACGACGAACCTTGAGCGTAAACTTTCTGAAATGGGTATCTACCCTGCAGTTGACCCACTTGCTTCTTCTTCACGTGCACTTAGCCCTGAAATCGTTGGCGAAGAGCATTACGAAGTGGCTCGTCAAGTACAGTCCACATTGCAGCGTTACCGTGAACTTCAAGATATCATCGCGATCCTAGGTATGGACGAGCTCAGCGAAGACGACAAACTTGTCGTTGGACGTGCACGTCGTATCCAATTCTTCCTTTCACAAAACTTCCACGTGGCTGAGCAGTTCACAGGCCAAAAGGGATCTTATGTACAAGTTTCTGAAACAATCAGCGGCTTTAAGGAAATCTTGGAAGGTCGTTATGATCATCTTCCAGAAGATGCTTTCCGTCTTGTCGGACGCATCGAAGAAGCAATTGAAAAAGCAAAAGGCATGGGCGTAGAAGTCTAAGAACAGGGAGGGAAACCAATGAAGACAATTAAAGTCAATATCGTTACTCCCGACGGTCCTGTTAATGAATCTGAAGCGGATATGGTAATTGCCTCAACCGAAACCGGAGAAATCGGGATTCTTCCCGACCATATTGCTATGGTTGCTCCACTTCAGATCGGTGCACTTCGACTGATTAAAGACAATAAATCTTTGAACATTGCCGTTCACGGTGGTTTCATCGAAGTACGTCCTGACGTCATCACCGTTCTCGCACAACATGCTGAATTGGCTTCTGACATTGACCTTGCTCGTGCAGAACGCGCGGCAAAACGTGCAGAACAAGAACTACAGGAAAAAACAGATAAACAGGATATGCTTTTAGCGGAACTCGATTTAAAGAGAGCGGTAAATCGTATCAATGTTCATAAAATGAACTAATTGTTTTGACTGGGTCGGCGGGCAGAGGAAGTCTTTCTTCTGCCCGCATTTTTTCTTGTTGTAGTGTGTTTGAACTATCAATCTATAGTATATTATTAGTAAGGTTTTAGGTATGAAGTATGAGAGAAGAAGCAATCGATGCACGTGAAGGGAAGTAGTGGCAATGAATGATTTATTCGTACATAATCCCATGTTGGCAATCATTTCACACATATTTTTCATCGGTTTGACGTTTTTTGCATTGCAGTCAATTATGCCTGAAAAAATCATAAAAAAACATCATGTTTTCCAGGCGCAACTGCTGTATATTCTTTTGAGTTTTGCGATCGGATCGGCCGTATCAAATTTCTTTTTGGACATATCCTATTGGTCAGGAAGGCTTCCGATCATGTTCAAGTAAGTTGGTTTGGCTGGAAACTTATCGGGTAGATACTTAGTAGGCATCATGCAGCTGTTTGCATATAATACTCATGCTATCGCCGCGTATATACGAAAGTGTATTTGGGGCGATGGCATGAAACGCAATAATGTCCAGTTTCTTCAATGGCAAAGGAATCTGGCACATGGTAGCGCTCAATGCCCAGTCACAATAGGGCACAAACCGTCAAATGGGTACATATTATAGACTATCTTGTAGATAGACGCTAATTAGCCCTGTTGGTCCTTGTTTAGAAAAAAGAAGCACTGTAAAATAGTATGTGTTTTTATGTTTAATTTATGACAATAAAAAGGTACAGACTATCATATGGCAAAAAGTATAAAAATGAAGTCGGAGGGACTTTTTGTGGATAAAATTATAATTAACGGTGGACGTGTTCTTCACGGAAATGTTCGTGTTGAAGGTGCGAAAAATGCGGTATTACCGATTTTAGCAGCTGCATTATTGGCATCGGATGGACCGAATATCATCCGTGATGTGCCCAATCTGTCAGACGTTTCAACGATTAATGAAGTAGTGAAAAGTTTGAACGCAAAAGTTGAATATGATGCGGCTCGAGGAGAAGTAATCATTGATTCGACAAATCAGTTGGCGAACGAAGCTCAATTTGAATATGTACGCAAAATGCGCGCTTCGATCTTAGTTATGGGCCCCGTACTTGCTCGTAACGGATTCGCACGTGTGGCTCTTCCAGGAGGCTGTGCAATCGGTTCAAGACCGATCGATCAGCACCTTAAAGGATTCGAAGCAATGGGAGCAGAAATCTCATTCGGTCATGGACACGTAGAAGCAAAAGCACCAAATGGCCTAACTGGCGCTAAAATTTACTTGGACTTCCCGAGTGTAGGTGCAACAGAAAACATCATGACGGCAGCAGCGCTTGCAAAAGGTACGACAATTATCGAAAACGCAGCAAAAGAGCCGGAAATTGTCGATTTAGCCAACTTCATCAACGAAATGGGCGGCAGAGTCATTGGTGCAGGGACGGATGCTATCCGTATCGAAGGTGTAAGTAAGCTTCACGGAACAATTCACCATATTATTCCGGATCGTATTGAAACGGGTACATTTATGGTAGCTGCAGCAATTACAGGCGGCGACGTTACAATCGATAATGCTGTTCCTGAACATAACGCGGCATTGATTTCCAAGCTTACTGAAATGGGCGTCATCATTACTGAGCTGGATGAAGGTTTGCGTATTCGTGCAGATCATCCATTAAAAGCGGTTGACCTGAAGACGATGCCACATCCTGGATTCCCGACAGATATGCAATCACAAATGATGGCATTGATGTTGACGGCTTCTGGAACGGGTGTCTTGACAGAAACTGTATTCGAAAACCGTTTCATGCACGTCGAAGAATTCCGACGTATGAACGCAAGTGTCAAAATTGAAGGACGTTCAGTTATCATTTCAGGACCGTCCGATCTACAAGGTGCAGAAGTTGCGGCAACTGATCTTCGCGCAGCAGCAGCGTTAATCTTAGCAGGACTTGTTGCGGAAGGAACGACACGTGTAACGGAATTGATTCATCTGGACAGAGGCTACGTCGATTTCCATAAGAAATTGAAAGCACTTGGTGCAGACATCGAACGTGTTTCATCTGAAGAAACATCTACAGAAAAAACAGAACAGCTCGTTTAAGGTACGCAATCATACACTTATCCGTTGCTTATAAAACTGTCTCCACCTCGGTCAAACGATGTAGAGATAGTTTTTTTATTTGCACTAAAATGGTGAACTTCATTCCAGAAGCGGCTAAAGTACACGCTATGCAGCATCATCTACGAGTCTGCCATCATTTTACCTACTATATGCAGTTGTTTAAACGCGAGTCAGTCAAACACAAATTAGTTGAATGAATCATAGTCTATCTTCATACAATTAATTATGGACAAACTACTAGCTGTTTTATTCATTCTACTCTTATTCTTTATTCCTATTCTAATGAAAAAAACGATTGAACCTGAACGACCTGTGGCGATGGAAGAAAGTCCTGATTCTTGCATCATCCATATAACAGTGGATGGGGAGGACAAGCCAATCCCGCTCGACGAGTATATTGTCGGCGTCGTTGCTGGGGAAATGCCAATCGGATTCCACGACGAAGCATTGCGTGCACAGGCGATCGCCGCGCGTACATACGCATTGCGTTCGACTGATATGGGAAGGAGGCCCATTCAAGCAACTGTTTCGGCACAGGTGTACAAAAATCCAGCGGAACGAAAAAAACGTTGGGGGAAGGAGTTCAAAGCGAACGATATGCGATTGCGGGAAATTGTTAAATCGACGTCAGACAATATCATCGTCTATGAAGATGAAATGATCACAGCGATGTTCTTCTCCACATCCAATGGTAAAACAGAAACAGCTCAAAACTATAGCGGTAACCCGATTCCCTATTTACAAAGTGTTGAAAGTCCAGGGGAGGATGTCGTCGAAGCGCAAGTGGAGCGGCGTATTGAAATGCCCTTAAATGAGTGGAACGAAGCGCTTGGTGATGAATGGAAAGCGGACCGGTTCAGAAGTCTTCAACTCATTCGCAATCAGACAGGCCGTGTCCAAAAAGCACAAACGACAAATTTTGAAATGACGGGCAGGGAAATGCGTGAAGCGCTCGGTATTGCATCGACCGATTTCGATATTGCCTATGACATTACGAATAAAATCGTCATCATCACGACAAAGGGATACGGACACGGTGTCGGTATGAGCCAATTCGGCGCAGAAGCATTCGCACAGAAGGGCTGGACTGCCGAATCAATCCTTACGTACTACTATTCCGGCACGACAATAAAAAAGTTTGAACTTGATGAATCGGAATGTTTAAAAACACTCACACTTGCAAACAATAGCAAGTGAGGTGATGATAATGCGAGAAGAAAAACCGAAATTCCCTTCTCAGAAGAATAAGAGTCAGAAGAAGAATAGATGGTTCTGGCCAGCCATCTACTCAGGTCTAGCGATCGTCTTCGTCGGTATGATTTGGGGCTTCAACGCCATCGTACAAAAGGACAGTGCGACGGATGGTGTCGAAGTGACGCAACAGCCGAACAATGACTTGGTCGTAGAAACAAACGCGCAAACAGAAGTACTCAAGTATCCGTTTGACGAAGATGAATTTGAAAACATGGCCATTTTACAAGAGTACTATGATGTGGAAGCGGACGAAGATATGAGAGAGAAAGCACTTCTCGTCTTCAGCCAGACGTACCTGACAAACAAAGGCCTTTCCATCTCAATGGAAGATCAGCCATTTGAAGTCGTCGCAGCCATGAGCGGAACCGTCAAAGAAGTCGTCATCGACGAATTCTCAGGCAGCGAAATCACAATTGAACACGCTGAAGGGCTATCCACAATCTACGGCTCACTCACAGGCATCCTCGTGAAAGAAGGCGACCAAGTCCTCCAAGGACAAGCACTCGGCAACGCCACTAGCAACGAATGGAACGCCCAAGCAGGCACACACCTGCACTTCGAAGTGCACAAAGACGGCATCCCAGTGAACCCGCGCTCATACCTAGCATTCTAACCAACCAAGCCATCCACGCGAAACATTGCGGGATGGCTTTTTTAAATCGCGTCGGGGGAATGTGGGTGGGTGGGCGATTGAATGCTCCGCGTACGATTTTGGTGGACGCTCTCGTAGAAGAATATTACCTGCGCGCCCGTAAAAGCCACGCCCGCGCTCGTAAAGTCGTCCGGTGCGCCCGTAAAAGCCACGCCCGCGCTCGTAAAGTCGTCCTGCGCGCTCGTAAAAGCCACGCCCGCGCCCGTAAAGTCGTCCGGTGCGCCCGTAAAAGCCACGCCCGCGCTCGTAAAGTCGTCCGGTGCGCCCGTAAAAGCCACGCCCGCGCTCGTAAAGTCGTCCGGTGCGCCCGTAAAAGCCACGCCCGCGCTCGTAAAGTCGTCCGGTGCGCCCGTAAAAGCCACGCCCGCGCTCGTAAAGTCGTCCGGCGCGCCCGTAAAAGCCACGCCCGCGCTCGTAAAGTCGTCCTGCGCGCCCGTAAAAGCCACGCCCGCGCTCGTAAAGTCGTCTGGTGCGCCCGTATAGGCATTCTCGACGCCCGAAAATAGCATCGCCAAAAACCAAAACCAAGATGAATTGGTCAACAGCACTTCACGCGACCGAAAAATCCTAATAACCGGTAATTCTCCGCGAACCAAAAAAAGACCAATCATCCGTTGAACTTATATTGCTTGGCGCCGCCAGACATAACCGCTCAACCTGCCGCCCAAACCGCTCAACCTCATCCGAAATCCGCTCAACATGCCGCATAAACCGCTCAACCTCATCCAAAATCCGCTCAACCTGCCACCCAAAACCGCTCAACCTCATCCAAAATCCGCTCAACCTACCGCCCAAACCGCTCAAACTCACCAAAACCAAGACAAATTGGTCAACAGCACTTCACGCGACAGATAAATCCAAAAACATGCCTTTCTCCGCGAACCAAAAAAAGACCAATCATCCTTTGAACTTATATTGCTTGCCGCCGCCAGACATAACCGCCTTCTAAGCCGCATAAGATAAAGGAAGAAATTGAGCTGACAGGAAAGGAAGAGGGCGTGCACGAGCAAATTCGGAGGCGATGCGTGCGCCTCGGCAAAATGTTGCTGGACACTGGACTTACCGTACGGGCACTCGCGAAAGCGACAGGATACTCCAAAAGCACGGTCCATAAAGATTTGACAGAACGGTTGCCAAATGTGGATATGGAGTTATCCGAAGAAGTCGCGAGAATACTTGCCTATCATAAGTCTGTCAGACATTTAAGAGGCGGTGAAGCAACACGAATGAAATGGATGAATGAACATAAGAAGGCCCGCAATACATGACGGGAACAGACGGGGACACCGCCATCATTCGTACACGAATGCGGAACCCTGTCTTTTCGCATGTTGAAAATGAGGTGAACACAACCTAAAGTTTAATAAAAATACATATGCCATTCGAATTGGAATGATAAAGTACTAGTAGGAAACATCCGATATAATCTCCATTCGCTTATAAAAGGCTGTCAAAACTATCCAAAACGCATCAAATCATATAAATTCATTCCTGAATAAAAATATATAAAATGACTTCTATCTTTATGTTCAATAAAGAAGCTATATGATACAATATATAGTTAGAAGAGCACGTATAAATATAGGACGAGCAAGAAGCTGGAAGGGGAAGCTGGGATTGATCTTTGCTAAAGATATCGGAATCGACCTGGGGACTGCAAATGTGTTGATTCACGTAAAAGGAAAAGGCATTGTTTTGGACGAGCCCGCAGTTGTGGCACTCGACAAACAGTCAAATAAAGTATTGGCAGTCGGCGAAGAAGCGTTTAAAATGGTCGGCAGAACGCCCGGCAATATCATTGCCATCCGCCCGATGAAAGATGGCGTAATTGCGGATTTCGATGTGACGGAAGCGATGCTGCGTCATTTCATTAATAAATTGAATGTCAAAGGATTTCTGACAAAACCGACAATCCTCGTATGTTGTCCGACGAACATTACGCGTGTCGAACAAAAGGCGATAAAGGATGCAGTCGAAAAATCCGGCGGTAAGAAAGTATACTTAGAAGAAGAACCGAAAGTCGCTGCAATCGGCGCTGGCATGGATATCTTTCAGCCAAGCGGCAATATGGTCATCGATATCGGGGGCGGGACGACGGATGTCGCAGTCCTTTCGATGGGTGATATTGTTACCTCTGAATCACTGAAGGCAGCGGGCGATATGCTCGACAATAATATTATCCAATATATTAAGAAAAAACATAAATTGCTAATTGGTGACCGTACAGCTGAAACAATCAAAATGAAGATTGCAACTGTCTTCCCTGGCGGACGCCAAGAAGAGATGGACATTAGAGGCCGTGACATGGCAACGGGACTACCCCGCATTCTAACCATCAATTCTGAAGAAATCCGTATGGCGATGAGCGAAACAATCGAAATGATTGTCCAGTCCGCGAAAAACGTTCTGGAAAAGACGCCACCTGAACTGTCAGCGGACATTATTGATAGGGGGATCTTCCTAACTGGTGGTGGGGCGTTGCTGCACGGCATCGACCAGCTGCTTGCGGAAGAACTGAAAGTACCGGTTTTCGTATCGGATAATCCATTGGGCTGTGTAGCGATTGGCACGGGAATTTTACTCGACAATATTAGCAAAGCAAATAGACGGTTTTAAGAAATACCCACTAATGAAGGGAGGTATTCTTCATGTTTAAAGGTTTTTATACAGTTGGATCCGGCATGATTGCCCAACAGCGCAGAACGGAAATGCTCGCGAACAATATGGCCAATTCCAATACACCGGGGTTTAAAGCGGAACAATCCAGTATCCGTTCATTCCCGGAAATGTTAATGTCCAATCTAGACAGCACGAAGATTCCGACGCAAAAAGGTTTAAATTTACATGGATTGTCACCGGTCGGTGGATTATCTACCGGCGTCTACATGCAGGAAACGATGCCATCATTCCTCCAAGGTGCCATGCGCGAAACAGGTATGACGACGGATATCGCATTGATTGACGGCAACTTGCCGATTGACGAAGCGACAGGTATGGCGGGAGCGGTTTTCTTCAAGTTGGACAATGGCAACGGCACTGAAGCCTATACGAAAAACGGGAACTTCACGATTGATGCAGACGGTTACCTGACAAATCCATCGGGCAATTATGTGCTCGATACGAACAGTCAACGAATCCAGTTGCAAAACGATGATTTTGCTGTTTCGAGCAATGGGGATATTATGGAAAACGGAGCGGTCGTCGCAACACTTGGAGTGGCATTCGCAGATCAGCCAGGCTTACTTGCGAAATCAGGCAACGGGCTGTTTACGAATGCGGCAGGCAACTTGCCTAATGCACAAGGCACGGCAGGTGTCGGGTATTCACTTCAACAAGGTTATCTTGAATCATCCAATGTCGACGCAGGCAAGACGATGACGGACATGCTGACGGCATATCGTGCTTTTGAAGCAAATCAAAAGATTCTTCAAGCATATGATCGAAGCATGGAAAAAGCGGTAAATGAAATCGGACGCGTCAATTGATGATGCGCATTGAAAGGGGCCGGAACAAATGATACGGTCAATGTCAACAGCAGTCAATACGATGAATCAATTGCAGCACCAAATCGATAATATCGGCAATAATTTATCCAATTCCGCTACAAACGGCTATAAATCAAATGAAACAAACTTCCAAGAATTGCTCTATCAGCAATTCACTAATGATAAAGCCGATACCGCACAACGGCAAACGCCTGTTGGGATTCGATACGGAGTCGGCGCAATGCTCGGTTCTGCCCAAATGAACTGGAAAGTCGGTTACCTGCAAATGACAGGGCGCGACCTCGATTTTGCATTAACGGAACCGAAGCAATATTTCAATCTCCTCATGCCTGGTGAAGGCGGCGAGCAGACAGTGTATACACGCGCAGGGAACTTCTATATTTCACCTGTTGACGGTGGCAACGTGATGCTTGTGAACGGTGAAGGATATCCGGTAGCGGACAGTGCTGGTCAACCGATTACATTTGCTGATAATGTGAAAGGGTATACTATGCTACCCGGTGGTGTGCTTGAAGTGACGCAGAACGACGGCACGACAGACCGTATTCAGATGGGTGTGACGACGCTTGAACGTCCGAACCTTATGACGCGTCTATCATCAACGGATTTTGCATTACCTGCGAACTTGGCTGACCTCGGCGTGACTGCAGCAGATGTACTGACAGAAATGAATGGGGCAGCGCGCAACCGGATTGGCATGGAAAATCAGAAGCTTGAAGCATCAAACGTTAATTATGAAAAAGAGATGACAGACTTGATCAATGTCCAACGTTCTTATCAATTCAACGCACGGACAGTTACACTTGCCGATCAGATGCTAGGGTTAATTAACAGCATCCGATAAGTCGTGCTAGGGAGAAATCGATATGATAGATGACAAACAAAAAACGCCCCAGTGGGATCATATGAAGCAGAAGGATGCCACGGAACAGCAAATCGTCGCTTCCAGAATGCAACGAAACCAGCAAAAAAAGAACAACCCCGAAGCCAAAGAGGAACAACGTGAAAAATCACGTATATGGGTTCAAATTCGATTATTCCCGATATGGCTACGCATAATCCTCGTTATCGCTATACTTGGGATTGCAGCAGTCCTTGGGGCAATGGTCGGATACGGCTATATCGGTGATGGACAACCGTCAGATGTACTGAACAAGGACACGTGGACACATATTATCGATATCATAAGCGGGAAAGAGTCGTAATGGCTCTTTCGTTTTCATTTTTATCATCATACATACAAGTTGGAGGTTGAAGTCATGCTAACGGCAGAACAGATTCAACAGATCATTCCGCATCGCTACCCATTCCTAATGGTCGATCGGATTACTGAACTGGAAGAAGGAAAACGCGCGGTCGGCTTGAAAAATGTTACCATCAATGAAGAATATTTTAACGGACATTTTCCTGGATATCCTGTCATGCCGGGAGTATTGATCGTGGAAGCGCTTGCACAAGTCGGAGCGGTTGCTATGCTTAAAAAAGAGGAAAACCGCGGCCGTCTGGCATTTTTCGCGGGAATCGACAATTGCCGTTTTAAACGCCAAGTCGTTCCGGGTGATACCCTCAAATTGGAAGTTGAAATTACACGCCTGCGCGGACCTATCGGTAAAGGGAAGGCGATTGCGACTGTAGATGGTGAAGTTGCATGTGAAGCAGAAATTACATTTGCGCTTGGCCCCGTGGAACAAGCTTCAAATTAATTTGCACGCATGCAAAAATTTCGATACAATAGATACAACACGATGAATTCATTTACAACTGTACTAAAACTGAAATGTTTTGTACATCCAATACATGTACGTTTAAAGTGGGAGGTACCAATTAACAATGTACAAAGATCTTTCGCCAAATATAAAGAGCAGTATTACTCGTTCAATCACACAGACATTTGAGCAATATATGGCAAATATCGAATGGAATGAGAATAAGTATGATATTGCGGACTTTGTGGAAATGTGGCGCGACTATATTACAACAAAAGCGTTATGGTATTCAAAAATTCCGGATGAAGTGAAAGCGGATTCGAAATTCCATGAAGACCTTGCACAACGAATCAATGAAGTGATTGTACGTATTTTAAACGAACCACCAAATGAAGAGCAAATTGCTTCCATTCAGATGCAACAAGAAAAGCTCGACACACATTATAATTATGGCTGTAAAGCGGAAGCTGCATACGTCGAGTCGTTGCTAGCTGAACACGCTGAAAACATCCAATAAAATTGAATGGATAGTTCCCTCCTTTTAAGCCAACCTACATTATCATACGTTTGTATGATAAACGGCTTGTGGAAAGGAGGGAATTTTCATGTTCAAAAAAGCGATACCACTCGCACTCGTCACAGGACTTGCACTGGCTGGATGTGGCAATAATGATGTACCAAGTAACAACGAAACACCGATGGAAAGAATTGAAGACGATATGCGTGATGTGACACCGAGAGTGAATAACGGTGCAGGACCGGACATGGATGGCGTTGAGAACGGAAGAGATCGCGGGAATGGTGTGAATGACGGGATCATCAATGATGATAACCGAAACAACGGTACGATGGACGGGATGAACAACACCGATGATGGCATCATAAATGATGACAACATTACAAACCCGAACAACACAAACAAAAACCGTGATCAAAAAAATGGAATGAATAACAACCGCTAACCGCAAGCCGAAAAAAAACCGCCTCCCAGGCGGTTTTTCTTTTGAGAAGCTATATGAAAAAGCTACCAGTTACGGTAGCTCCACGTCTGTACGATCATCTTGATGCTCGATATCCTTCTTCAATCGCGGACGCTCGCGCATATCGGATTCAAACCGCTTTAGCAGCGCGTCACCGCCTAGTCCTTCTGTAATCAATTCTTCCAGGAGATGTTCTGCATATTTCGAGCGCGCACGTTTCAGACGGCCTTTTAACAAGACGGATATATTGTCGCCAATTTGCTGTATGGCATCGACAGTGACACGGAATCCTGCCGGCTCATTGCCCGGATAAGATATGACGACACGCGCTTCCACGAGTTCGTCTGTATCTTTCAAACGTGTGAAAAATGCTTCATGCTCACTTGCGATGAACAACTCAAGAACCCATAGCCGATGACTGTTCTCCTGGTTGATGATAATGCCGTCGATCAGCGGGAAATCTACTAGTTTCTCCCCATCCAATATGCCAATCGAAATCATTTTAAATGTCTTCAAAGCCGCCACCCCTCTCACTTTTTCTCCAAGTATACCATATCGGCAAAAAAACTTCGAAAACTGCCCAATCTTCTATTTTCTTTAAAAAGCGAAAAATTCACAAGTCGTCAGCTACCTTAGACAATGTCGAATGAAAGGACTTTCAGCTCATTAATAAATCGTCAAATTCCGGTTTGAAATCTCACGAAAAACGATTTTTCGTCAGTTGCCAATTTTCGGACTACAGTTATATGATAAGGGCATCACAAATGGAAGGAGGGAAAAATGTGAACCAAGTGGCACTCGTAGGACGAATAACGAAAGATCCCGTCTTACGGAAATTATCGGAAGGCAGACTGCAAACAAGCTTCATCCTAGCCGTTAACCGCAACTTTAAAAACCAGCAAGGTGAAGTAGGGACCGACTTCATACTTTGCACGGCTTGGGGGAAAACGGCGGAAAACACAGCGAAACATTGCGGAAAAGGTTCGTTAGTCGGTGTGGGTGGACGCATCCAATCGAGAACATACGAACGGGAAGACAATACGCGTGTTTTCGTCACCGAAATAATCGGCGAAGAAATTCGATTCCTTTCGACAAAGCGGCGTGAAAACGACAATATGTACGAAGACCACGGGTTCGGAACGAAAGAAGCAAATACGCGGGCCGTTTCAACCGAACAAGATGACGCTCAAAAGAATTTCCATCTGCCACAGGACGAAAAAGACGGATTGCCTATTTTCTAACCTGTCGTTTCCATACATACCGATAGGCTGATCGTAGGTAGCATTGAAAAATGGGATGGAACCGTAAAAAGTAAGCTTGGAATGCTAGTTACTGCAAAAACGAAGAATGCGTTAAAGGAGAACACCAGATACTGGACAGGTGGGGATCTGTCCGTATCTACACAGATCAGATAGGGGAGCATTGTACCAACTGCAATGCTTGCTGCGAATAGGGGTCATGACTATGGCCTACACAAACTTGCGGCGGGACAGACCGCTCCTGCCGCAACTCCAAAAAAGAAAGGGGTAGTCTGATGGAAATACTTGAAAAGAAAATGATTCGGATGGAACTGCAAATCGGTGAACTAATCCGCATCATCGCCAATATGAACGAACGCATCATTGAACTAGAAGAGAATGAGCAAGTCAACAACCGCCTATCATTCTTCGCAAACCGCGAGACGAACCGCCTCTAAATAATGTCTTTAGGAATTCTCCGAAAGCCAATTAAAAAAGCCTCGGCACCATATAGAAGGCACCGAGGCGGAAACGATTATCGTTCAAAAGTCAGCAAGTCATCCAATTCTGTATCAGACAACTCTGTAATCCACTGGCTCGACTGGATCAGATCTGCCGATAACGCAGCTTTCTCGACGAGCATTTTATCAATCTTCTCTTCAATGGTTCCCACACTGACGAATTTGTGGACATGGACGAACTTCGTCTGTCCAATCCGGTAAGCCCGGTCTGTTGCCTGATTTTCAACGGCAGGATTCCACCAGCGATCCGCGTGCAAGACATGATTCGCACCTGTCAAATTCAATCCAGTTCCACCGGCTTTCAGCGATAGTATGAAAATCGGGAACTCTCCAGCCTGGAATGCTTCCACGAGATGATCCCGCTGTCCCTTCGGCATACTTCCCGATAGGAACGGAACATCGATATCATGCAACTCGGACAAGCATTGACGAATCAGTTGACCCATACCAATGTACTGCGTGAAAATGAGACATTGCTCACCGTTCGCCGCTATTTCAGCAGCCATCGAAACAATCCGGTCCAGCTTGATCGACCGTCCAAGCATTTGCTCAGCAGGAGCACTAGGTTCCTTCAAAAACAATGCTGGGTGGTTACACAACTGCTTCAGTCGGCTCAACATCTTCAAAATAAGCCCTTTACGTTCAAAGCCGGTTAACGTTTCCAACTTGAACTTCGTATCTTCTATGAAACTTTCGTATAACGCCGCCTGCTCTGTCGTCAACGCTACATATTCATTCTGCTCAAGTTTCTTAGGCAGATTCAACTGCAAATCAGGATCATTTTTCGTCCGGCGCAATAAAAACGGACGGATCTTTGCCCGCAACTTCCGTTTTTCAAGCTCAGAATCATCCCGTTCAATCGGAATGATGAACTGCTCCGTAAACGTCCGGAAACTGCCGAAATACCCTTTATGAATAAAGTCGAAAATCGCCCAAAGCTCGGACAATCTATTCTCAATCGGCGTCCCTGTCAAAGCAATCTGATGTACACCATGCAATTTACGAATCGCCCGTGACTGTTTCGTCTGCATGTTCTTAATATTTTGCGCTTCATCGAGTGTAATACTCGCAAACACCGTGCTACCAAGTGTTTCATCATCTTGCGTCGCCGTTCCGTACGTCGTTAAAATAACATCTGGTTTGCTCTCCGCAAGCAATTTCACGAACTCCTCGTCTTTCGCCCGCGAAGGACCATAATGCGTGTGCACCGAAAGTGACGGCGCAAACCGTTCAATTTCTTTTTGCCAGTTGCCGAGCACACTCGTCGGACAAATGATGAGCGAAGGAGAAGACGTCTCGGGACGCGCATGGACATTCAGCAAATACGTAATGAGCTGAACGGTTTTCCCGAGCCCCATATCATCCGCGAGACATGCACCAAACTTATTATCTCGCATGAAAACAAGCCAGTTATACCCTTCAACTTGGTAGGGTCTCAACTCAGCTTGCAGCGTTTCCGGTATACCAGCAGCAGGGAGACCGGATTTATCCGATACCATCTCCACGTATTCACGCAATGACTGCTTCATCGAAAACGCAAGCAATGGATCATCCGATTCACTATCATCTTCAATCGGGACAATTTCTTCAGGAATCTCTTGGAACAGCAGATCCTTCACCGTCCATTCACCCGCATCCGCCTGCTCCATTAGCTCTTTAATCCGTTTAAGCCAAAGAGGATCGATATGGAACCACTCATCACCTGAACGGATGAACTCCCGATTCTCATCAACCATCTTCCGGAACGAATCCTGATCGATCTCCTTGCCTGCAAGCGAGAAGTTCCAATCGAACGACAGTACTTCATCGAGTCCAGCAGCCGAACGGTACGACTGCACATTCGCACTCGTCCGCACCCGCATCTTGGATTCAGTTACCGTCTTCAACCAAGCGGGCAATATAACCGGATAGCCAAAAGACTGAAACACCGGCAAATCCTCTTGAATGAACTGACGCACTTCCGGATCGGACATTGGCATCGACAAAAAGCGCTGGCCCGGTTCCACTTCAGTCGAACGTAAAAATGACACCATTTCGGACTGCTTTTCACTAATTTCTGTCGCATACTCTTTCCATTTCGCGGGCAACGCATCTTCAATCGGTGCATTCACCTTGCGCGCAGCAGGCGTCCAATGTGCACCGCGCTCACTGACTACCACCGTCTCTAGCAACCATTCTGTATGACCATCTTCAGCAGGCTCCGTTAAACGGAATGCCACACGCACCGGAATGGTCGAAACCGACTCACCCGGCCAACCAAACTTGCGAAGATGCGGCAATAACGCCGGCAACTGATCGAGTTGAATGGCAGAAGCTTGTATTTTTTCTTTAATCGCATCATGCAAAACCATCGCAGTAAGATCAGAAATCCCGATTTTTTCTACGTCAAATCGTATTTCGCCTGCGTCCAGCTCAGCGTGTTCCCAGAAATCGGAACGGTTCCACACATCAGCGGCTTCCTTCAAAGCAGTCAGATGTTCATCGTCAGTAGTCGTTAAGCCGCTGAACGTTGCGTACGGGTGTGTTTTACCGGCAAACACTTGCAAAAATTCATTCGTATTCAAATACACCGCTTCGTCATCTGTTGATGACAATAATCCGTACAATGCCTGTTCATTCATGAAAAACAAAAATGTGGACAAGCGTGCAGGGGAGACGACCCTTTTGGCACCGTCAATTGCGGAAACTTCGTAGCTTCCATCCGCCCCCCGGTGGATACTCAACTGGAAAAGTAGATTCAATGCATCCATTTTTCTCATAGATTCAGATTCCCCTTTTCCATTTCCTCAGCTAATGCGCGCAACCGTCTGAACTGTTCACGCACCGTGTCGATGTAATTGTTCCAGAACTCGATTTTGCCACTTTTCTTTGCGCCAGTTTTCATGTTCTTAAACAACCGGACGGCGCGGCGATAACTATGTCGGTTCTTCTCCTGAATGAAACGCATCGCATACACATGAAGAAGGGGCATGACTGCTGCAGGATCATTCGACAGCACGAAACGCATCGTATCCGATTCAATGCCGTCATACGGAATATCATATCGGTGCATAAGCGCAGCCCATTCCGAAAACCGTTCCCGTTCAATCAGGAAGTCGCCAAATGTACTCACACCCGATTCGCCGTATACCATGAACAATTCTTCACGGCGTGCTTCCGTAAAGTCGGCAATTTCAAGCAAGCCATCAATTAGGCGGATGAAATGATATTTGTCCGTCGACATTGAAATCTCGTGGAAATACGCACCAATATGCGGGTAAATCGTTTCCATAATAATGCGCAATGACTCCATCTCATCAAGATCCGTTGCAAAGTCTGCCAGCGGTAACCAATGATCGACAAGCTCACCGCCTACTTTTTCAGCAACTTCCGCAAGAGCTTGTACATCGCCTTGCGTTAAATGGAAGTAGGCTGCGAAAAACGGTGCATCAACATCGTCCGTTTCCAGAAGAAAAGCGAGCTCCTTTTTCTGCGTGGCTGGATCGACATACAACAGCTCCGACACACTCGAATAGATGTCGAGCCTTGATTCGAACAACCCGTCACTGTTTAGGATGAACCTTCGGACATTCTCCTCGAGAGATTTGTAGAAGGCATCCGTCTCAAACAGCCGCAGTTTATTGCTGAGCGATTGAACTTGGTCATTAATCTTGTCAATTTGTTCGGTCAGCCACATCTTCACTTGCCATTCGCGATATGACAAATGCTTAACCCCTTCGAGATGACCTTGCAAATACGGCCAAGCCGCTTCGACTAAATGCAATCTATAAAACAGTTCAAATAGAGGTTTCCACTCCCATTCGAACGGATATAAAGGAATCACTTTCTGATCCATAAGAGACGTCTCATGGATGAACACATTCGGGTTTTCACCCGGTGCCAGTTTGTAAAGAGGTTTCGTCAGTCGATCGAGCACATCATTCCATGCTTCCGGCGTACGTTCTGAAATCGTTAAAACCATCTGCTCAATTTCCCTCCGCTGCCAGTCATGCAACCATTCCGTCAACGAGTTGAACTGAGAATACAGATGGAATATGACAGCAACTTTATGTACGCACCAACCAGGATGAATGCATGTACACATCGCATCCTGCTTAAGAGGATAAAGTTGAACAGTCACATGGTCGGCTTCTATAAACGTAGCGTCAATCCTTCTTCCATCATTCGCGGATTTATACTCAATCTGTACACCTTTACGGACGATTGCCACCGCATCTCGGATGATCTGCACATCATCTTGATCATCCGGACGGAATGCATGCTTGATTGCTTTCATAAATTCATCTATTTCATGTTCATGCAAATAAGAAACACGTTCTACTGTCATGTACATCGGGTCACTCCTCAAAATAAGCATTCCCTTTATTATAATGCTTGCGGGGCGCAATCGTAAACGAATTCAATTCGAAATGATTTGAACATAACGAACAGAAAAATACACTATGTGAAAATAGAGGACAAGAAGGAGGAGGAAAGATGAAAATATTGACTGTACATATGCCAGACTTATATCGCAAGTCCATCTACTGGAGGCAGGACGTTAGGCAAGAACGCAGTCTCCGCGGGGAATCCGTACACGAACAACCTGCTTTCAGGCATTCCGAAACCATTCTGTTACGCGATGAACAGATGCTCATCGCTGACTATCAAACTGATGAGTTAATCATTCTTCAAAGCACTGCGACAGAACATGATATCATCTGTAAATTGTACGAACGGGATGCCGGTATGGAGCCGCGGCGTATGTCATTTTTATTGAACAGCCGGTCAAAAGAAAAAATAAACTTGTAAAACAGAAGCAATTTATAAGTCTCCTCCGAATAAGATAGAAACAAATCATTCACAAAGTACGAGAGGTTATGATAAACTATAAATAATCGGAATATTCAATGAGGGGGATTAAAATGCTTTCTGTTCAACGCATGAGACCATTTTTCACTAGTCAGGAAGATTTCCGTCTACGCCTCGTGTTTGCATACCAATATTTCTCCATTATTAAAGGCGGTGAAGTCTACCAATTTGTCCCGACGGAAGGGAAAGAAATCGTCGTCAATGTCAAAAGCCTGCAAGTCGAAAACCTCGGAGAAGTGTTCGTCTTCCAACGGGGAAGTCGCTTCATCCGACTACCGCTCTACCAGCTATTGCTAATTTCAGACCTGCATCTTCACCTTACGACCTTACTAGAAGGTACGTTAAATCTAAAAATACCGATGCTGGCAGTCGTCACTGAAGAGGCGGCACTGCTCATCGAAGAACTCGAAGCGCAAAACAGCCTGCGCATGATAGACTATGCACTTGAAACAAACAATGTAGCACTGTTTACTCAGCTGACGGAAGGATTGCATGAATTTTGATGAAAACTACTTAAAAAACACTTATCGTCGATCATTCACGATGAGTGTTTTTTTGCGTCCCGTTTCAAAAATAGTAAATAGGGTATACATAGGAAGGCCCATTTAGTTTGTGAGAAAATGTAACGCCAATACGAATAACGTGGATCCGGTTACGCCGAACAAGAAATCCGCCAAGGTAAATCGATGCCTGTTCTTTTCATCCATGCTCATCAGCTCCTATTTCCATTGGGATACGAAGAACCTACTTAGCAGTGTGACTATGTTTTTCAGAAACGAAGGCAGGAAAAAGTTAATGCTTTTAATAAAGGCATAAAGGCTCAAATATACACACTGGAAGTCAATAATCACTATCCATAACTAGACTCGACGGTTACAATGGAAAGTATACATAGATCATCGTTTTTCCTTTGGTATCATTGAATAATCCAATGGATTTGATAGAGTAGAAGATAGTAGTTCCATTACAAACCCCATTTAAATAGAAGAAAGGAGCGTCGCCATGTTTTTTGATTACAGGTTTTGGCACTATGTGACCAGACCTCATGACCTTGCAACAGATATACAAACAGGTGAGATGCGGCAATTCAACAGACGACTCGCCATCCTTTTCATCACAGGCCTCATTCTTTTTGCTCTTCGCAGTTTATGGGGGATGAACGCCGAATCACTGACCGCTTTACTAACGACAATGTCAACGTCCGACTACATAATCGCAAGATATGCGTCACTTGCAGGTACGATTATTTGGGCAGTTATATACATAGCATTCCATCTATTCGGTGTCGCTTACATCCTATCGTTGCTAACGAAAATCCCATACAAGCGACTCGTACCGCTCCAACTGCTCGTTACGGGCTTATTGCTGTTGGAGAAAGCACTTCTGTTCATCGTCTTCGCCGTTAAAGGATCGACTGTTAGTTTGTCGTTCCTATCATTCGGCCCGCTCGCTGTCACGATTATGGATAACTGGTACCTCATCCTGTTCATGAACCAGCTGACGATTTTCAGTGCGCTCATCATCACAGTGCAATACCGTTTCCTGCGCGGTTTCATCATTGATGGAAAACGGAGAGAGCATCTATGGATGTTAATCGGCTTGCATGTCGCAATGGCACTCGTCACCGCAGCCATCGCATTCATCCCGTTCGACGCTTTATTCAATTCGGTTTTTGGAGGTGGCTTCTAATATGAACAAACGTATGTCCATTACCGTCGCCATCATCATAAGCCTGTTCATCGCAGTGAACGTCCATCTGCTGTATTCACCAAAAAGCACCGTCCCACAATCATTGTATGTCCACCAGTACGAACGCATGACGACGAACCACTTTGAAGAACAACTTCCCAAAGAAGCACTCGTCTCACCCGAAGCGATCTACACCGTCTATGTCGGCAACGACGAAACCATTGACACATGGCTCGTGAAGGAAGGCGATCACGTGCAGGTTGGTGATGAAATCGCGACATTACAGACAGAACGTGCAGAGAGCCAACTCGCGGCATGGGAAGCGGAACAGGACGCGCTTTACGCACAGCAAGTCGAAATCGAATCGACACTTTATAACTTAGAAGCTGACCGTAGAAACGCCAAAAAAAGCACGACAAACGTGAATACGACTGAATCACCGAACAACTCCGATATTGACCTGACCGTTGATGTCCAAGTTGACGTCTCACAAGACGGTGCATTTGCCCAAGCCATTGCAGAAGCGGAACGGGAACGTGCGGAAATTGGACGTAAACTGACCGTCTTACAAGCACAACTTGCGCAAAACGAATCACGTCCCGCTATGGTTAGCCCAGTTAACGGCATCGTTTCATCGGTTGATCGGCACGGATACAAACTTGCCGCAGATATCTACAGCACGACAAAAGTAATTACAACGTATGCGCAACTTGAAGAATGGCAAAAAATTGAACCTGGCAATCTCGTCCGTATTCAACAGAACGGTTTGACGACGGTCATTGATGGATCCGTCCAATCTGTTTCTGAAATTCCAGCAACGGATTCAAGGTGGCAGGAAGCATTCGAACAGCTCGAACCCGCTGTAAAAGAAGGCAACCCACTAGAATTCTATGAAATCGGCATTGGACCGCTAGAAGAGTTGACGGCATTACCGTTCGGCGCAAATGTCAACGCAACAATCATCGTCAACGAAGCGGACGCTGTGTCGGTGAAATTGCACTGGCTCGATACCCCGCACAATGAGCAGGCCACTGCTTGGAAACTGGACAAGACCGGAAAAGGAATCCGTACACAACTAGCGACACCATTCGAAGTGTCTAAACGCGCTGTAATAACGGAAGGGTTGGAAAAAGACGATGTCGTTATCTACAACAAAAACATCGCTCAATTCGAAACGCCATTCAGCGTCTTCCTGCCGTTCCCGATGGAAATACCAACAAAGAACCAGTGGCGCACATTCGGCTGGAAGAACTATTTAAAATATGGTTTTCTCGAATAAACAACACAATTGAATACCCCTAGACTTCTATAATTAACAGACAGACAATAGAGTGAAAGAGAGATAATCTTTAAACGAAACGGGGAGAAATAGATGAAAAAAATGTATTCGATTCTAGCTATTGCGCTTGGCTTGTTGCTGTTCATGACAATTGGAACCGGGAAAGCGCAAGCGGCTGTTGGGAACGGTGAACGCGCCATCGGTCTACATGACCGTATTTTGCCAATCAACGATATCCGAGTCATTGACGGAGACACGAAAGTGCCGCTTACAGATATGGAAAAGACCTTTTATCTAACAGTGACTACAGAAGACGGTAAAACAACAATCGATAAATACGGGAAACAGTTCGTTTTTGATGCCGCTACAGGAATGACGACATTAGATGGCACTGTAGAAGCATGGAAGCCGATTGTTGAGATTGACGGCAACCTCTTCATCAGCGTGAAATACCTAACGCGGGAAATCGGCTTCAAGATGGAATACTTCACAAGTATCCGTACAATCCGAATCTATCGCGACGACTACGAACATATGAATCATGATGCATATGAATTGATGGTGAAAAAAGCAATCGAGGCGGCCAAACCGGCTCCACCTGCGAAGCCTACAAAACCATCAAAACCAGCGAATCCGAATAAAAAAGCGGTTGTCTATTTGACATTCGATGACGGCCCGAACCAATTCACATTAAAAAATAACGATACGTTGAATAAATACAAAGCACCAGCGACATTCTTCTTCATTGGCAATGAAATGAAACACCAGCCATCCATTGTCAAAAAGATGGCGAAAAGCGATCATTCTATCGGTACACATAGCATGAGCCACAATCAGAAACTCGTCTATCAATCTACGAACGGGTTCATTGCGGAAATGAGCGGTGCCGCAGACCTGCTAGCGAAACAATCCGGCAAACAGTCAAAACTCGTGCGCGTTCCATACGGCAGCGTTCCGCATGTTACACCAGCCATGCAAAAAAGTCTGAAGACAAAAGGCTATAAAATGTGGGACTGGAACGTCGATTCAAACGATTGGCAGTACAAAGACACACAAGCTGACCAAATCGTCAAAAACGTCCAGGACGGCGTCACGAAACAAGCCAAAGCAGGCGAAAAACAAATCATCGTCCTCATGCACGACCGTAGCCAAACCGCCATTGCCTTACCCAAAATCATCGAATGGCTACAAAAAGAAGGCTACGAACTCAAAAAATACGAACCATCCAATCACATCAGCAAAAACTTCCTAAAAGACCCAGAACTCTAACAACCCAAAGAGCCCAGCCCTCCAAGGCCGGGCTCTTTCCTATGTAACCAATCACACAAAAGCCCTGCAAAAGTCCAAACCCAACGACTAATTTGTAAAGTGCATTCAGCGCGCCAAAGCTCTCCTACTATCTAAAACTCCCCGCGCCCACACCAAGCAAAAGTCCATATCCTCTTCCAAAAGTCCATACCAGCCCGCAAAAGTCCAAACCTCACCCGAAAAGTCCAAACCCAACGACTAATTTGTAAAGTGCATTCAGCGCGCCAAAGCTCTCCTACTATCTAAAACTCCCCGCGTCCACGCCCAGCAGAAGTCCATATCCTCTTCCAAAAGTCCATACCAGCCCGCAAAAGTCCAAACCTCACCCGAAAAGTCCAAACCCAACGACTAATTTGTAAAGTGCATTCAGCGCGCCAAAGCTCTCCTACTATCTAAAACTCCCCGCGCCCACACCGGGCAAAAGTCCAACTCCTCTTCCAAAAGTCCATACCAGCCCGCAAAAGTCCAAACCTCACCCGAAAAGTCCAAACCCAACGACTAATTTGTAAAGTGCATTCAGCGCGCCAAAGCTCTCCTACTATCTAAAACTCCCCGCGCCCACACCGGGCAAAAGTCCAACTCCTCTTCCAAAAGTCCATACCAGCCCGCAAAAGTCCAAACCTCACCCGAAAAGTCCAAACCAACCCATTAATTTGTATAGTGCATTCAGCGCGCCAAAGCTCTCCTACTATCTAAAACTCCCCGCGTCCACACCAAGCAGAAGTCCATATCCTCTTCCAAAAGTCCAAACCAGCCCGCAAAAGTCCAAACCTCACCCGAAAAGTCCAAACCCAACCCATTAATTTGTAAAGTGCATTCAGCGCGCCAAAGAACTCCTACTACTTAATCTCCTCCGCGCCCAGCAGAAGTCCATATCCTCTTCCAAAAGTCCAAACCAGCCCGCAAAACGCCAAATCTCGCACCAAAAGTCCAATCACTATCCGCAGAACTCCAAATTCCCCCGCAAAACTCCAAAAATCCAATTCTCCCAAATTTCCACCATCTAACAACCCAAAACTCCCAAGCTCAAAAAATAGCTAATATCACACAATTCTATAAAATCACCTGCCGCCTATGAACTACCTGCAGTTAAATTTCCCGGCACCTTTGAACGATTTTTCTGAACAATCGATACATTCGACACCAATCGCTATTTTCAAAATAATCACCCTATGATATGTTGGGAAAGGTACAATCTACTAAACTACCAAGGGGGAATTGGAATTTGAAAAAGCACAACTTCACTAAACTGCTAAGCACATTCTTAGCACTCATCCTAGTTCTATCGCTTGCCACTCCATTCTCGGCACTCGCGTCAACAAGCGCAGATACCGACAATCCAACTGAAGCGACAGCACTAACAAAAGCTTTCAAAGAAAACCTTCCTAGCGAAAGCACACTTCAAAAGAAAGCAGCCATCGCCGAACAACTCAACTTGCTTGGGGGCGACGCCAAACTTCATGACCAACTTAAAAACGTAACAGGGAACCAATTAGTTCCTGTTATCATTCACTTCTCGGAACCATCTGTAGGATTGGAAACAGGCATCAAGAATCTTGCCGGTAAATCCATCTCCAGTGCTGAAGTACAAGCTGTAAAACAGAAAGTACGCACGCAGCAGATCAGAGCGAAAAAAGAAATGGTCATCAAAGGCATTCAGTTCAGTGAAGGATTCAGCTATGACACAGTTCTTAACGGTGTATCTGGAACTGTCAAAGCAGATGACATTGAAAAACTTCTAGAAATCGACGGCATCACACTTGTTGAGCCCGACACAGAAGTACATGCTTACGAAGACAATAAATCAAAAAGCCTAGCAGCAACAAAGAACAACTTAAAAAAACCGCTTCCTTCAGACAACAAACTGAAAGATAAAGCGAAAGACGCCATTGTCGAAGCGAAAATGGACACAAGCATCGGCTTCCTCGGCATCGACGCTCTTTGGGCTGAAGGAATCGAAGGCCAAGGCATTAAAGTCGCAGTCCTTGATACAGGAATCGATGCAAACCACCCGGACTTCCAAGGGATCTATAAAGGCGGTAAAAACTTCGTACCGCACACTGGCTCCGATTACGCGAGACCACGTGCAGATGACGACGCATCTGAAACATCACCAATGGATCGTCCATCCAACAAACCAGAATTCAATGCGAATGGAAGCGCTTTCTATACTTCCCACGGTACACACGTAGCAGGAACAATCGCAGCAATCGGCAATAACGAATACGGCATTAAAGGTATTGCACCGAAAGTCGACCTTTACGCATACCGCGTACTCGGCGCATACGGAAGTGGTTCCACATCAGGCATCATCAAAGCCATCGACACAGCAGTTATCGAAGGCATGGATGTCATCAACTTATCACTCGGCGGCGGAGCAAACTCCGAAACAGACGGCGCATCATTTGCCATCAACAACGCCATGTTGGCTGGGACAATTTCAGTCATCGCTACAGGAAACTCAGGTCCGAACCGCGGCACAATGGGCACACCGTCCACATCCCGTCTCGGCATCGCAGTAGCGAACACAACAAACCCTGAAGCACATTACAATACTGACGCAACAATCACAATCGGAGACTACAATCTCTCTAAAAAACTAAATCTAATGGGTACAACATTTGGACAAGACCTTGCCACACAACTTAACGGCAACTATGCACTAGTCGCAGTACCAGGCGTCGGCAAACCTGCAGATTACGCAGGCGTTGACGTAAGCGGCAAAATCGCACTCGTTTCCCGCGGTGAAATCGCATTCGTCGACAAAATCGCAGCAGCCAAAGACAAAGGCGCAATCGGCATTATCGTCCATAACTTCTCGGGCGGATCGAACGCACCAGGCCCATCCGGCACATTCCTTGGTGACGCATTCGAATTCATCCCAACATTCGATATGTCCGTAACGGACGGCGAAGCAATCCGTGCAGCACTTGCACAAGCAGAAGGGACAATCTCCTTCGCGAATTTTGATAAAACATTAACAGCAGGCGACGAAGTAAACGACTCCAGTTCACGTGGACCGTCCACACCGAACTTCGACATCAAACCAGACGTCGCAGCACCAGGAACAAACATCATGTCAACAATTCCAATGTACAAAGCAGATTACCCGGAAGCTACTTACGAAAAAGCCTACACGCGTAAAACAGGTACTTCCATGGCTACACCACATATTGCTGGAATCGCGGCACTCGTGAAACAAGCGAATCCATCGTGGAACGCTTTCGACGTCAAAGTCGCACTATCCAACACAGCCAAAGTTCTTGATACTGGCAAGTACGATGTCTTCGCACAAGGTGCAGGCCGCGTACAGGCATACCAAGCGGCACATCCTGAAATTCTTGCGTATGCACAAGATACAGCAAATAATGACGGGAAAACGGTTGAAAACATTAAAGGTACCGTCACATTCGGTCCTCAATCTCTTAAAGAAAACGTCTCAGTCGTCAAACAAATCGTCGTGAAAAACAAGAACGGCAGCGGCGGCACATATAACGCAACAGTTGAAATGTTAAAAGGGTTCGGTGACGCATCAGTCACAATCGACAAACCGAGCTTCACACTATCTGGCGAAGAAACACTAAACGTCACATTAACAGCATCTGCAAATTCAAACGCTAAACCTGGTGATGAAGTTCTTGGTTACATTCACATCACAGGTGGCAGCACAACAGCTTCATTGCCATTCGCAGCAGATTTCGGCGGGGCACCTGAAGCCGAAGTGAAAAACATGGCAATCTCTGAACCAGACCTAAGCTTTAATGGCGACGGTGTGAAAGACGAAGGAATGCTTACATTCACAATCACAGGTGACGTAGGCGTCAACTTCATTGAAATCTGGGATATCATGGATCCTGAAGGCGGAGCATATGGCGACGGCTATATCGGCTATTTACACGCAGCTTCAAGTCTAGGAGCAGGTTCTTACCAGCTTCCAGTCCGTGGACAATATTCGCCATGGGATGCATCGCCGGCAACAACAATTCCTGACGGCTTGTATACAATCGACTTCTCTGCAGAAACGGTATCAGGCAATCCGCCTGTCATCGGTGACTATGTTGGACCGGTCGTTGTTAAATCCGAAGCTGGAACAGTAACAGGCGCAATCGAAGGTACAACGGCAACAGGTGCAATCGAAGACGCATATATTCAGTACCAAGCAGAACTAGTTGGGTACGGTATGGGTTACGACATTAACACGAAACTTAAAGCGAAGTATGAAGTAACAGAAGGCGAAGAAGTCGTCGCTACTGAAACAATCAAACTCGAACAGGACGGTACATTCACTTTCGAACTTCCTGAACTCGACAAGAAAAACAACTCAGTAACAGTGAAATACGAAGACGCAGCAGGCAATAAAGCTGAAGCAGTCATCTATAACGCTGGCGACCAAGTTGAAGATGAAGTAACGTACACAGTCAATCACGAAGCACTTGCTCTTAAAGTAGGCGATGCTGAGCAATTGACAGTAACAGAAACAACAACGAAACCAGACGGCACAAAAGAAGAAAAAGACGTCACAGCTGAAGCGACATTCGAATCAGCTGACGCAACAATCGCAACAGCAACAAACGGCAATGTAACAGCGATTGCTGCAGGCACAACGAACATTACAGTCACATACAAAGAGTTCACAGCTACGGTAGCAGTGGAAGTTGCAAAAAAAGACGGAGAAATCGGTGAAGAAAAAGTCACGTATTCCGTCAATAAAACACAACTGAAGCTAGGTGTCGATCAGCAAGAACAACTATATGTAACGAAAACAACTGTAGCAGCTGACGGTACAGTTACAGAAAAAGACGTCACTGGCCAAATGCGCTACAACGCAGTAAATAACAAAATTGCGACATTCCAAAAAGGACTTGTCACAGCAAAAAAAGTTGGTAAAACACAAGTGCGTGTCCTCATTCCAGGTGAAGAAACAATCTTCGTCTACGTGGAAGTTGAACCGACACCACAAAACAGCATTTCGTATTCTGTGAATAAAAACCACCTGAACCTAGGCGAAGGCCACCAGGAACAGTTGTATGTCACAGAAACAACAGTCACACCTGACGGCAACGTCACAGAAAGAGACGTAACAGGCCTTCAATCGTACAAGGTCATCGACAACACAGTAGCAACAGTCAAAAAGGGACTCGTCACTGCAAGAGAAGTAGGGATGTCACAAGTTGAAATCTCATTAACGAACAATGAAAAAATCTATGTCTACGTAACTGTAGAAAAACTTCCGCAAGACGTCATCACTTACAGCCTCAACAAAAAGAAGTTGACGATGGCGGCAGGAGAGCAATTCCAACTAAAAGTAACAAAGACAACAGTCACTCCATCAGGCAAATCAACTAAAAATGACGCAACAATCGACGCACAATTCAACGTCGTCAACAACACATTGGCGAAAGTCCAACGTGGTCTTGTCACTGCACATAATCCAGGCAAGACACAAGTCCGCGTCGTACTTCCTGACGGCGAAGTCACACTCGTCTACCTAGAAGTAACTGGCGAACCAGCACAACCTGAACAACCTGAGCAACCGGCAGAACCTGAAACTCCGGAAGTTCCAGACACAATCACATTCACTGTCAATAAAGACCAAGTTGCGCTTACAGTAGGTGACTCGGACCAACTGACGGTTAAACAAACAATAACAAAAGCAGACGGCACATCCAGTGACGAAATCGTCACAGCAACATCAACATTCACGTCAAACGATGAAGCAGTCGCAACAGTCGCAAACGGAATAATCACAGCAGTTGGCCCTGGCCAAACTGCAATCACAGTAACAAACGGTGACTTCACTGCAACTGTTTCAGTAACTGTCGCAGCAATCCCTGAACCTGAAGTCGAAGAGCCACAAAGAAATGTCTACACACTAACGGAAGATAATATCGTTGGTCAAAATGGTAACATTAGCGTAGATTTATCATCTTTTGATGGTGAAGCTGATATCGAAATTAGTGCGGCTGTCCTAGCAAAGATTGTTGATGCTAACAACGCTATCACTATCCAAAAAGACGGTACAGTTATCCTTCTTAATAAAAACAATTTGGAGGGTATTAACACAGACATTACAATCTCTGTTGCAAAAAATGATGCAGCAACTCTCGGTGCCGTATCCGATCTGTATACAATTACATTCTGGAGCGGAATCGGAGAAGCAAAGCAACAATTAACAGCACTGAATAATAATAATTTTGAGGTTACGATGTCAGTGAATAGTAACAAGAAGTTTAATGTCTGGAATATGGTTACAAATAGTAAGGTTGTAAAAAACAAAAAGTCAGACAAAGACGGCAAAATCAACTTCAAAACCATTAATGCCGGCAGTTTCGTAGCTATCGAAATCTAACAGCAACAATAAACAGCCTTTCCAAATCGGAAAGGCTGTTTATTTACACTGGAATAGGGAATTGAATAATGAAACACTGCGTAATCAGCTGAAAAGAAAAAGGATGTGCATCCAAGATGAACCCAAACCGAAAGGCTTCAGAACTAATAAAGAAAAAAGAAGACATTCAAAATTGGAACGCTCGGAGAGCCTCCCAAAAAAGAAAATATAAAACAACGACTAAAGCCGTACATGACTATGTTGTCCTCGACTTTGAAACAACAGGCTTTCGCGCTGGCGCAGACCGCATCATTCAGATCGGGGCCCTCAAATACATTAATCACGAACAGACAGACCTACTCAATTCATTCATCAATCCCGAACGGCATATACCGGCAACAATCACCAAACTTACAGGCATCTCAAACGACATGGTCCAATGGGCTCCCACAATCGAAAACAAAATCGACGAACTTCTCGAATTCATCGATGACTTACCAATCATCGCACACAACGCCTCCTTCGACATGGGCTTCCTCTACGCATTAGACAACCTAGAAGGCATCAGCATCCCAGCATACACCGTCATCGACACTGTAAAACTCGCACGCAAAAAAATCATCGAAACACCCAATCATAAACTCGGCACACTCGCCGACTACCTACAAATCGAACACGACGCACACGACGCAATCGGCGACTGCCTAGCAACCGCCGCCATCTACCAATACTGCACGCTCTAAAAACCGCCAAAAGAGCGGTTTTTTCATGTCTCCAAACCTAAAACCCCATAATCACCACCAAAAGTCCAAACGAGCCCTCAGAAGTCCATAACTCCCACTAAAACTCCAAAAGATCCCGCAAAAGTCCAAAAGCCACCCCCTTTGATTTGTAAAAACCATCCAGCGCGCCAACTAATCCCTCCAACCCAAACCCCCCGCGATCATAATAGAGAAAACTCCAAACTCACCATCAAAACTCCAAACGCCTCTCCAAAAGTCCATAACTCCCACTAAAACTCCAAAAGATCCCGCAAAAGTCCAAAAGCCACCCCCTTTGATTTGTAAAAACCATTCAGCGCGACTCGTAAATTCACTAACATAAAAAATCCCGCGATCTCCGGAATGAAACCAAAATTCAATTTCTCCATATGAAATCCTATCAAAAATCCAATTTATCAAAAACCATTCCTTTGTAGCCGGTTCCCCGCTAAACTAACGATGAGGTGATAAAAATGATCTATAAAAACCGTACAATGCCAAACATACTCAAAGCACTCCAGGCACTTAACAAACGGCTACCACGCAATCACACAAAAAAGAACATCATCGAAAAAGAACTGTATAGCTCAAGGGCAGGCTACGCAGGAGAACTCGAGCTCGATACCTATATGACCGACTACAATCCGACCCATCCATACGCACTTCTGAATGATCTTTACCTGCACATCAACGGAGTGTATTTTCAAATTGACTCACTCCTCATTACACCCACCGCCTTTATTGTCATCGAAGTGAAAAACTACGCCGAAAAAACAGTCGTCACCAAAAATCCAATCCAATTCATCAAAGTCTATAAAAACGGCGACCGCAAAGCACGACCGAACGTTATTAATGAAGTAAACCGCAAAATCCAACACCTTGAAAAGTGGCTAAATAAAAGAAATATCCAGCCTCACATTGAAGGCCTCATCACATTCGCACAAACAAACGAACTATCCTTTGAATCTCCTAATCCGGGCATGAAAATCCTATCCACTGATGAAGCACCCGCATATCTTGAATCACTCTCTACGCAGTCTTCTACGCTTAATGAAGAAAGTATCCACAACATAGCAATCGATCTGGCCAAACACCATGAAGAATATAATCCATTTCCACTTGTCGCCCGCTATGGAATAAAACCATCCGATATAATGCCTGGCGTCTTATGTCCCTCTTGCCTTCAACTCGGCATGAAATGGAACAGAGAGAAGTGGAATTGTCAATGTGGGCACAAAGGAAAAGTAGAACATTTACACACAATCGGCGAATGGTTCATGCTCATCCAACCAACAATTACCAACCGGGAATTCCGGTATTTCACCAGATTAGCGAACCAAAATGTCGCACGTACGCTCCTTAAAAAGTCAGGATTGCAAAAACTAGGTGAAAAAAGAACCTCACATTATATACAACGCAAACAATCCCTAATCTAAAAACGCTCCAACAAGGAGCGTTTTACTTCGCTGTTTTCTAAAACTCCAAAATCACCCTCAAAACTCCAAACGCCCCTCCAAAAGTCCATAACTCCCACCAAAAGTCCAAAAGCACCCGCAAAAGTCCAAAAGCCAACCCCTTAATTTGTAAAAACCATTCAGCGCGCCAAATAATCCCTCCTACTCAAATCACCCGCGGTCATAACAACACAAACTCCAAAATCACCCTCAAAACTCCAAACGCCCCTCCAAAAGTCCATAACTCCCCGCAGAAGTCCAAACGAGCCCGCAAAAGTCCAAAAGCCAACCGCTTAATTTGTAAAAACCATTCAGCGCGCCAAATATCCCCTCCGACTCAAATCACCCGCGATCATAACAACACAAACTCCAAACTCACCATCAAAACTCCAAACGCCTCTCCAAAAGTCCATAACTGCTCCTAAAACTCCAAACGCCCCTCCAGAAGTCCAAAAGCATCCACTAAAACTCCAAAACCCAAAAAATCCCCAAAAACTTAACGCCAACTTAACCTCCACCCGATACGATAAGAAAGATTCATATTTTAAGGAGGAAGAAAACTATGAAGTGGCCATGCAAAAGAAAGATTCTCAGCTGGTGGGCAATCCCCATACTACTCATCGCACTGTTCAGTCCAATAGGATCCATGCCATCAGCAGCAGCACAGAAAACCTACACAGATGTCAGTCCATCGAATAGCCATTATCACAGCATCATGGCTGCAATGGAACTGGAATTCATGACCGGCTTTTCAGATGGAACGTTCAAACCGAATGCCAAACTGTCCAGAGGGCATGTCGTAAAAGCACTCGGGAAATACGTCGTCAAAACGAGCGGAAAAGACCTGGCGGAATTTGATACGGCAAACGTCCAGCCGTTCAACGACGTACCCGCAAACTATCCTGATCATGAACTCTATCGCTATTCACTCATCGTGAAACAAGCGAACATATTCAATGGAAGCAACAACAATCTGATGCCGAAAGACTTCATCACGAGACAGCAAATGTCCAAAGTGCTCGTCAATGCGTTCAATCTGCAAAACGTCCCAGGCGTCTCATCAAAAGTGACCGACAACAACTTAGCTACAGCCGAATACAGACCGTATATCGATATCCTTTCCGAAAACAACGTCACATCCGTCGAAAAGTACCGTCCACGCGAACAGACAACACGTGCTCAATTCGCATCATTCCTAATCGCAGCACATCATGCATCCAAGAAGAATCCGGCACCATCACCAAATCCAAAGCCGGATCCGAATCCAACACCAGACCCGAATCCAACACCGGATCCGAATCCAAAGCCTGACCCGAGCCCAAAACCAGATCCGAATCCAAAGCCCGACCCGAATCCAAAGCCTGACCCGAACCCAAAACCGGATCCGAATCCACAACCAGACCCAGTCATTCCCGTCCCGGTTCCAGTCCCTGACCCGCTCCCGGTATCAGTCGAAAGTATAGACGGTATTTCCATTACAAATATCCAAATCCCGCAACTGCCTGCAACAGTACTCGTGAAATACGACAATAATTCATTACAAGCACATAATGTCACGTGGAATACAGCTCCTTTCGATTTCAGAAAGACGGGCATTTACAACGTACAGGGAGCTGTCGACAAAACAGCATTTACAGCAATCATTCAAGTAACCGTCACTGAATTTAACCTCATTCCTTTCCCAGGATTAAATCCGGGCTTGCCACATGAACAAACAGACAAATATTTCACAGAACTGCCAAATCGCATCAAAGCATCCGACAATGCAATGGCTGCATTCGGCGTATGGGCGGAAGCATTCAATGAAGTGAACAGACTGAAAAAGTTAGACACGCCTACATCGAAACTTTACGACATCCCAAAATACGAACGGATTCTGGACGAACAGCAAGCTGTCATCGGTCAATGGCAAAAAGACATTAACAAAGCTAAAACAGAAGCAATTGAAGCTATTAACAACTTGCCAGGAAAAATTAAGACTGCAAAATCGGCCACAGAAGCGCGCGTCCTATATCTCGCAGCCAAAGCAAAAATGGATGCTATTCAAAAGCTCGATAAAACGTATAAACCGTCAAAACTAATTGACACGTTAACGAATATGCAAAAAGTCATAAACGACTGGACAGAACTCGAAGTCTCCATCAATCAAATGACGATCGAAATTCCTAATCCAACGGCCCAAAGTCCACATATTAAACTAGGTTGGCCAACCGACAAAAAAGTCGAATCCGCTTGGGCTGTTATTAGCGGCGGAGAAGGCATCAACAAATCGATGGATACACTTATCCGGGACACGCGATTCATCCTGCCGGAAAGCAGAATCATCGACTTAACAGCTTCCGTTTCAAAAGGTGCTGTCACCTTAAGCCTGGAATATAGCGTCGTCCTCAGTCCTAATCCTGAGAAAGGAGCTGGATACAGACCCGCGTTCATCAAAGCTACTATCAATTTATAATCAATACAAGATGAAAACCCGCTAAGTAATCAAGCGGGTTTTTACCTATTTGAGTCCATCCCTCGCTGTACCCGAAAAACCCTCTTCCATCCACCCCTCAATCCTGTATAATCAATCCAACGACACAAATCGCTCACAAATCAGAAAGGAGCCAACAGCATGTCAATCAATCAAAAAACTCCAGACACATACACACCCGACCCACGATTCAAAATCGCCCATAAAGAAGCATGGATCGGCGTCGCACTCGCCATCTTCAACTTCATCTGGTGGTTCGGCTTCGCCTTTGGACTCGGCAACCGCCCGCCCGAAGAATACACATACACATTCGGTCTGCCCGACTGGTTCTTCTACAGCTGTGTCGTCGGTTTTATCTTAATGTCCATACTCGTTATCATCATCACGAAATTCTTCCTAACCGAAGTCTCACTCGAAGCCGAACCTGACCAACAAAAGGAGGAATTACCGAAGCTATGAACATCCAAGTCATTATTCCGTTGCTCATCTTCCTAATCGCGATCTTCGCCATCGGCTTCATCGCATCCAAACAGATGGGTTCAGGCGGCGGATTCCTCCAAGAATACTTCCTTGGCGGACGCGAACTCGGCGGATTTGTTCTAGCCATGACAATGGTCGCCACATACGGCAGCGCATCCAGCTTCCTCGGCGGACCAGGAACCGCCTACACAGTCGGCTTTGGTTGGATTCTTTTAGCCATGAGCCAAGTCGTCACCGGCTATTTCGTCCTACTCATCCTTGGAAAGAAATTCGCCATCCTAGCACGTAAATACAACGCCATCACAATGATCGACTTCTTGAAAGCGCGCTACAACAGCCCGTCCGTTGCGATTCTATCAGCCATTGCCATTATCATATTCTTATTCTCCGCCATGACCGCACAATGGGTCGGCGGCGCGCGGCTCATCGAATCGCTTACCGGACTGCAATACACAACAGCGCTTTTCATCTTCGCGATTTCCGTCCTCGTCTACGTGACAATCGGCGGATTCCGCGCAGTCGCACTGACCGACGCCGTCCAAGGCGCCATTATGGTCATCGGAACAACAATTCTCCTCATCGGCGTCATCATCGCCGGCGGGGGAGTACCAGCCATCATGCAAGATTTGCTCAATGAAAACCCGAGACTCGTCACGCCATACGGGGGAGACGGCACACTCACTCCCGCCTACATATCCTCCTTCTGGATACTCGTCGGTGTCGGTGTCGTCGGACTTCCGCAAATGGCCGTGCGCGCAATGAGCTATAAAAGCTCCCGCGCCATGCATCGCGCACTCATTATCGGCACAATCGTCACCGGTTTCATCATGCTCAACATGCACCTCATCGGCATTTTCGCGCGTCCCGTATTACCCGGAATTGACGTAGGGGACAAAGTCATTCCGCTAATCGCGCTCGAAGTATTGCCTCCTTGGCTCGCAGGCATCGTCCTCGCGGCACCAATGGCGGCCATCATGTCCACCGTCGACTCACTGCTTCTGCTCGTCAGTTCAGCAGTCGTCAAAGACGTCTACATCAACTTCATCAAACCCGACGCACCCGAAAAACGCGTCAAACAGATCAGCATCGGGGTCACAGCCATACTAGGAATCATCGTCTTCCTCCTAGCCCTGCAGCCACCCGACCTGCTCATCTTCCTGAACCTATTCGCCTTCGGAGGGTTAGAGGCCGCCTTCATCTGGCCAATCGTCCTAGGACTGTACTGGAAATACGGCAACAAATACGGCGCCATACTCAGCATGCTCACCGGCATCATTAGCTACATCGCGATCCACTTTTACAACGCAGCAAACGGCAACCTATTCGGCGTACACACAGTAACACTCCCAATCGTACTGTCACTCATCGCCTACATCATCGGCTCCCTCGCCATCCAGCGAAAAGCCTTCAGGTTCTAAAATGAAAAGCGGACCCCCACAACCGGGCGTCCGCTTTTTCCATCTAAAAGCTCATATAATTCCACAAAACCTCATATCCGCCTCCAAAACCGCATAAAACATTACGAAACTATATGGAATCTGCAAAACATAAAATCTCGAACGTACTCAGGGAATCTACATGTTTTACACAAAGCAATTTGAGCTGAGTCTATTTCGTTTTTATAAGGCGTGTTGAGTAATCAGTAATGATTACACCTAATCTCATCGGATAAAAAGCGGACTCTCCACCTGGAGATCCGCTTTTTCAATCCAAAAGATTATATATCCTTACAAAAGTACAAATCTACTGAAAGCATACATCTGCTAATTAAAAACTCCCCCAATCCCCTCAGTTTTGAGGGGGCTCCCTCGCTGGCAGGCAGGAACAAACGTTGTTTGTTCCAAGCCAAGAGGGTCCGGGTGCATCCAATTTGTCAACGGCTTTCAGCTCCTTATGCTCACTCGGGAAGGACACCCTCGCTCCGCTACCGCAGAAAGCCGTTGACAAATGCAATGTGTATGCGTGCTGCCTGGCGCAACACAACCAATGTCATCCCCAAACACAAAAAAGCCAGGATTCGCAGCAGCTCTCTCACCGCACATCCTGGTCCACTTACATTATCACTTCTTCACATATACGTAAGTATATTACTTTGTATGATTGTGGTATAATGTGCATATAATAAGAAAAGCTGAACGTCTACGAAACGTCCAGCTAATTTCAGTCACATGCCGCATGAAGAGCGGTTGACCAGGTTTTTGTTGGAGAAATGTTTACTCAAAGAGTAACCCCCATTTTGTTCCTGTCGAAAGGGAATGGGCGGTTACTTCTTTTTGTTGGTAAGGAGCACAATCATGCCAATAATAGCTGTTGCTTTTGTTGCAAATGCTATAAAAGCTTGAAATAGCATGTTCATTGCCTCGTAAGTTACCATCATATATAAACACCCCCTTTCTCAAGGGAGTGTCAACCGCCCATCTACTTTATGCAACTGATGTTCTCATTCTACCATCATTACGGTCTAGTAAACAGATATGTATGTAAGAGAATCACTTCAATCTCTATGGAAACGAAATTATGAAATTGCTCCTAAACAGAAAGGATTTAGCAATGGATCGCTAATCTCACAAAACTCCATAACTTCTCGCAAAACCTCATATCTCCAAATAAAAGCTCATATAACGCCCAAAAAGCTCATATATCCGAAAATAACCTCATAAACCCTCACTTTCCTGTATAATCAACTCATCAATCACTCACCAAAGAAAGAAGGCACAACAACTATGTGGAAACTCTACGCACTCCTCACAACAACAATGCTCGTCTGGGGACTAAACCTCCCCCTACTCAAATACATGCTCACATTCATGAATCCCGTCACCATGACAGCATTCCGCATCCTAACAGCCGGAATCACCGTCTTCATCATCCTAAGCGCATTCAAACTCGTCCGACTCCCAACAAAAAAAGAATGGACATACATCATCGGAGGAGCCGCACTCAACGTCGTCATGCACCACTACTTCCTCAACATGGGACTCTTCCGCACAACCGGCACAAACGCAGGCCTCATCCTAGGAACCGGCCCCGTCCTAACAGCCATCCTAACCGCACTCATCCTGCGAAACTACCCGACCAAAATCCAATGGCTCGGCGCCATCACAGGCTTCATCGGCATCGGATCCGTCGTCCTCGCAGGCGACCAAGGACTATCCGGCCTCAAAATAGGCGACGGCTTCATATTTCTCGCCATCCTTGCCCAAGTCTTTTCGTTTTTGATAATCGCGAAGGCGGCAAAGACGCTTGACCCAAGGCTTCTCACCGCGTACATGTTAACGACGGGAAGTCTCCTACTCATCATCATCAGCTTCATCCAAGAACCCGGCGAAATCGTCAAATTTACAACAGTTCCACCGTCATTCTGGGCAGCCTTCGCCGCCAGTGCCATTCTCGGAACTGCAGTCGGGCACATGCTCTACAACTATTCACTTGGAAAAGTCGGCCCATCCAAAGCCGCCATCTTCATGAACTTGAACACATTGTTCTCTCTCATCGGATCCGCACTCTTCCTAGGAGAAATCATCACAAGCCGTCACCTGATCGGTTTCGCACTCATCATCATCGGCGTCATCCTCGGATCAGGCGCAGCCGAAGACTTATGGAAAAAAAGGAAAAAGAAAAGGGAAGTGGAGGCCTAGGCCATCACTTCCTTTTTCGCTTTTGATTGGTAAAACCTATTCAGGGCGACTTGTACGCTAGTAAACTAAGTATCCTCCCAGCAACACAACCAACCTTCGGTTTTCAAAAGATGCACATAAAGTCCTGTGAAGAAAAAAAGAAATTTGCTCAACAAACTAGTAACAATGGACGATAATAGAAGAAAAGGAGCGTCCAACATGAAAAAACAACTCTTGACGACCGCGTTTGCCGCAACTCTACTATTCAGCACGACCTCATTACAAGCTCAAGCAAAATCATTTATAGACGTACCGACAACACACTGGGCGCATGCACCCATAGACACCATCTCAAACGCCGGCCTCATTAGCGGCTATGACGACGGTACTTATCGACTCAACCAGCCGGTGACTCGTGCTCAATCCGCAAAAATCGTTGCACTCGCAGTCAAAGCAAAGCCGACGGAAGATTACATACTGGCCTACAAAGATGTGACACAAGCACACGGCTCCTATAATCATATAAAAGCACTCACACAACGCGGTGTGTTCCCGAACAATGAAGCGTTCAACCCGAATACCCCGCTCAAACGGGGCGAAATGGCGAAAATGATCGCGATCGCTTACAACATCATTCTGGATGATAACGACCTCATCAGCTTCAAAGACGTCACGAAGACGAACGCCAACCACAAATACATCACAGCAATCGCTGAACTCGGCATCACGACAACGAAGCAAGGAGGCGAATTCCTTCCGGACGAGCCTGTATCGCGTGCCCATATGGCAGCTTTCGTCACCCGCGCGATGGAATTCGATGCCAAACGTAAAACCGGCGAAATCTATTACGACAAGGCGAAAAAACAATACATGGAAAAAGTCTATTCAATTCCTGAAGCGCCACCAGTCGCTATGGTAGATTCATATACCATCCAAACCATCACGCTCGTCAATAAAGAACGGCAACAAAAGAAAGCCGCCAAACTCGCACACGACAAAGCACTTTCAGCAATCGCTCAAAAGAAAGCGGAAGACATGGCGAACAACAACTACTTCGCCCATCAATCACCGACATACGGGTCCGTCGGCCAAATGCTTGACCGCTTCAAATATGACTGGACAGCATACGGTGAAAACATCGCCAAAGGCTACACGACATCTGATTCCGTCGTCGCCGGATGGGTGAACTCGCCAGGTCACTACAAGAACATCATGGAAAGTACATTCACGAACATCGGATCAGGCTATGCCACCGACAAAGACGGCACAACGTACTGGGTCCACATCTTCTCAAGAAAATAAGTACAACATCGAAAAGCAGAGACGCGCTCTTTGCTTTTTTTGCGCAAATAAATACCGCATAAACTACCACTCTTCAAAACTATTCTTCCGCTCCATGTCTTTAATCCCGTAAAGTGGGTATAATAAAAGAAGCATACATAAGAAATTTGAACTCTCTACTATATAAGACACCCCCTGGAAGGAGGATCATCGACATGAAAAAACTGCAAGCCGTTCTCTACGCCTTTATCGCAATCATCATACTTGCACCAACCGCACTCGCTGCAGACTCTGAAAGCGGCACGAAAGTCGAGGACATCAAATTCTTCGTCGAAAACTTTTACTACGGTGACATACCGGAAAACCTGCAAGACATGAAGACGATCGAAGAGGTGATGGGTGCACTCGATGATTACTCCAGATATATGACAGCGACTGAATACAACGATTACGTCGCATCTGTCGGAGCGGACGACTTAGCGTTAGCAGATTTGGACAAGCCTGGTATTACAAGCAGCCTGCTCTACGGCGACATCGGCTACATCCGCGTCAAAACCTTCTCCGGCACAATGGACAAAGAAGTCATCAAACATTACTTAAAATTAAAAAAGCAAGGAGCCGACAAACTGATTCTCGATCTTCGTTATAACGGCGGCGGCTACGTGGAAAGTGCTGAACAGCTGCTTGGTCACTTCGAAGGTGTCAAAACGGCCTATGAAATGAAGACAAGGGAAGGGAAGACGACAATCAAGCCGGTTCCCTCTAAAGTGAAATTTCCCGAAAAAACCTACGTCCTCGTTAACCGTTACTCCGCTTCAGCATCTGAAATCGTGGCGGCATCACTCCAGGATCAGAATGCAGCCATCGTTGTTGGAGAGAAGACAAAAGGGAAAGGCACGATCCAATCATTCTTTGAATTCGAAGACGGATCGGCACTCAAGCTAACAATCGGCGAATTCACCGGACCAAACCAGAAAAAGATCCATCACGCCGGTGTCATCCCGACAATCAAAGCCGATCATGACAATGAACTATCGACCATCCATGAACGGCTCATAAAAGAACGGCTTGCCGACCAGCAGTTTAAGACGCTGGACAACTTGCAAGCCGTCCCGACAGATAAGACATTCCAAATCCATTTCACACAGGAAATGAACCTTACGGACATTAATACGTCCAGTAAAGTAGAACTCGTCAAAGTGGGCGGCGTCGCAGTCCCGATTGTTGTCACACAAAACGGCAATGACAAACTCGACATCACACCAAATAAGCAAATGCAAAAAGGCGGCAGTTACTACCTTGTCATCCATCCCGGCTTTACAAACACAGTCGGACGCGCAACGAAAAATGGCGCTTACACATTTATTTCAGTAGAATGAACAGCAGAGAACCGGTAAGAAGACAGATGCCTCGTCTCCTTGTCGGTTCTCCCGCGTCCAAGATCAGTGGCATGCGCGCAACACTTTGTACCAACTAAGCGAATATGCTATAATCAACTAATTATTTAACTTGCTTCAAAAAGCGAGAACAAGCTAAAACTTCCAGCGGATTCACAAGCAACCTTGAAATGATCCGTACACAAATTACGCCGAGTCGTAATGATTAAAGCGAAACGATAAGCACGTACAAGAAGAAAGGAACATCATTCACATGACTAAAAACATTTGCGTAATCGGCCTTGGCTACATCGGACTCCCGACAGCTGTCATGTTCGCCAATAGCGGCGTTCACGTCCACGGTGTCGACATTAATGAAAGAGCCGTCAACATGATTTCTAACAAGCAACTTCATATAGAAGAGAACGGATTACAGGAACGCCTCGAGCAAGCAATCGACGAAGGCTTTTTCACTGTTTCCACAACGCCGGTAGAAGCAGACGTCTACATCGTCGCCGTTCCGTCACCAATCAATCCTGACAATACAGCGAACTTGGAATACATCCGCCAAGCAACTGCTTCAATCGTTCCACACTTGACACCGGGTGTACTCGTCATCTTAGAATCGACAGTTCCACCGAAAACCGTCGAAAACGTGATGTTGCCGGAACTTCGCAAGTCGAATCTGACTCTCGGTGAAGATCTATTCGTTTCCCACTCACCGGAACGCGTCATCCCGGGCAAAATCTTCGAAGAACTTGTCAATAACGACCGCATCGTCGGTGGCATTACACCTGAATCTGCGGAAATGACAAAAGCGCTTTACAAAACATTCGTCCAAGGGGAAATCCACCTAACAGACGCAACGACTGCTGAGCTCGTCAAAGTAATGGAGAACACATACCGTGACGTCAACATCGCATTCGCAAACGAACTGGCAAAAATCGCTGAAACGATCGGCGTAGATATATGGGAAGCAATCCGTTTCGCAAACTTCCACCCGCGTGTCAATATCCATACACCAGGTCCAGGAGTAGGCGGACACTGTATCGCCGTCGACCCGTGGTTCTTAGTAGAGTTAAGCCCTGAAAATGCGGACATCATCCATAAAGCCCGTCTGACAAACGACGCCATGCCGCAATTTGTCGCTCAAAAAGCGAAAAACATCTTGAATGACATGCAAATTACCAACGGCAAAGTGACTGTCCTTGGCCTGGCATTCAAAGGCGACGTCGACGACATGCGCGAAAGCCCGTCCGTGAAAGTGATCGAAGCGTTGCAGGCACTCGATATCGAAGTCGCGTCCTACGATCCGCACATCAAACACGTGCAGCACCCTACACAGGTGACGACAATGGAAGAAGCGACACAAGATGCGGACATACTCATCCTGACTACGGATCACACCGTGTTCAAACAGCTCAGCCCAAGTACGCTCACAACAAAGGAACCAAAACCGTTCATCTTGGATACAAAAAACGCACTTGATAAAAACAAATGGCAGCAAGCCGGTTTCCACTACTTGAAACTTGGAGACGGCTCACCAGTAGGAGTTATGAGTTAAATGAAAGAACAAGTACTCGGCGTCGACGTCAACACAGAGAACTACGATGAACTCATCCCTAAACTATTTGCGAACATCGACGCTGAAAAGAAATCACTCGTCGTCGCCATCAATCCCGAAAAGCTCATGAAGGCAAAAGAAGATCCCGAGCTTAAAGCACTCCTGAACCGTGCGGAATTTCAAATTCCGGACGGTGTGGGTGTCATAATCGCGTCCAAGCTTCAAAAAGGCAACATCAAGTCCCGCGTAACCGGCGTCGACACAATGGACAGGATCGTAAGAGAAGCCGCAAGATGCGGCAAGTCCATCTTCCTCTACGGCGCAAAACCCGGCGTAGCGGATGCGGCAGCTAGTAAACTAATCGAAACATACCCGGATCTAATCGTCGCGGGCACACAAGACGGCTATGAACAAGATACACAAAAAGTCATCGATACGATTAATGAAGCAAAGCCTGAAATTCTTTTCGTTGCGATGGGATCACCGAAACAGGAACTATGGATCGAACAACATCGCGACAACTTATACCCGACACTCTACCAAGGCGTCGGCGGAACATTCGACGTCCTGGCGGGCAATATTAAACGCGCACCAGCCGCTTTCCAAAAAGTCGGCGCCGAATGGTTATACCGTCTATTACTCGAACCAACCCGCATCAAACGGCAAATGAATCTACCGAAATTTTTATTTGAAATTATAAGGCAAAACAAATAAATGATACTTGTAATCTAGTAATACTGATGATAGAATACGTAAGTGTAAGGATAATTTCCTCTGTAACATATATAATTAAAGCCACGCAGAACGAAAACGGTTGGTTGACCGCACAAAAGGACTTGAACAGCTCCCATCTGTTCAGGTCCTTTTGTCTGTGGAAAAGCTGAAGGCGCTGTTTAGGAGCGACAGGCATAAGACGAATACGCGCCGTGGCGGTATTTGCCACAGCGCGTATTTGCTTATGACCCGAGCTCCTAGCGCCTGGAGCTAGACACTACAACTGCGGAAGTCCTTCAGCCTTTAAGAGCAAATCTGAAGACACTCTAATACTAGATTATTAAAGATCATCTTCAAACAACTTCTACTACACTACTTGTTTACATTTTTACTTAAGTATTTGTTAATTCGAAAAAACTCCTTCTATTTAAATATCACACATCACAATTCCAAAACAATAATCACAAATAGTCAGATTGCACGACTTTTCTTGAAACATTGCATAAATACTTGATATTAATCTGAAATGCGATAGAATGGTAGGAGCAGTGGGTAATTACATAGTTTTTGCATGGCAATCTAGCAAAATATCATTAAGTAATTGACAACCCTGCTATTAGTAACTATACTTTACAGTGTAATGGCTTCTACTTCCATTTTGCCGTGGGGTAGATGACAAAATTTATTTTTTAAATTAGAGGAGGAAATTATTCAATGGCTAACCAACCAACGAAGTACCGCAAGTTTATCGTGGGAGCTGCTTCAGCTGCACTAGTAGCATCAGCAGTTGCACCGGTAGCAAGCGCAAAAGATTTCAAAGATACGAAAGGTAACACACATGAAGCAGCAATCGACGCACTATCTGATGCAGGCATCATCACTGGTTACGAAGATGGAACATTCAAGCCGAATAAAACATTAACACGTTCTGACGTTGTTAAGATGATGGGTAAATGGCTTGTATCACTAGGACATGAAGTTCCTGAAGACTACAAAACAAATCCACGTTTTGCGGATCAAACAGCTAAAACAAATGATGAGCTTCTTAAGTACTCAGCTCTAGTTAAAGATCACGGTGTATTCAACGGATATGAAAACGGTTCTTTGGGCGCTACTGAAGATATCACTCGTGAAAACATGGCAATCGTACTAGTACGTGCATATGACTCTATCAATGACACGGACTTGGTTGCTTTCGTAGCAGAACAAGAATTCAAGAAAGATGTTACTGACCGTGCAACAGCAAAAGCGGAAGCACGTCCATACATCGACGTACTTGATTTCTTCGACATCACGAACCCAGCTGCACCACAATTCAATCCTAAAGCTACAACAACTCGTGGTCAGTTCGCTTCATTCCTTGACAAAACTTCTAAAGTAGAAACAGAAGCTCCTGAAGAAGAAGTAGTAACAGCTACTAAAGTTGAATCAGTAAGTGCGACTAACCTAAAAGAAATCGTCGTTGCTTTCGACGGCACAGTTGATAAAGCTTCTGCAGAAAACTTAGGTTCATATAACTTGAAACTTGACACTTCTAACGTAGCACTTAAATCAGCTCGCCTACAAGAAGACGGCAAAACTGTAGTTCTTACATTGGATGCAACTCCACTTGATAACCAAGAAGAGTATACTCTAACTGTAACGAACGTAAAATCTTCTGATAAAAAAGTAAACGTGTCTGCAAAAGACTTTGCATTCACTCCAGTTGATGCTGCACTTCCTACAGTTGTTAGTGTTGAAGGACTTGGGAACAAAGCGATCAAAGTTACTTTCTCTGAGCCAGTTAAAGTTAATTCAACAGTAGCTGGAACATTCAAATTAGACGACAAAGTAGTATCAGGAATTCTTTCTGGTAACGGAACTCGCACTGTTATCATCGAGCTTTTCAATACTATGACTACAGGTAAACACACTCTTGCAATTAATAACCAAGTAGAAGACTTTGCTGGTTACGACTTAGTTGCGACTTCTGTAGAATTCGATGTAGTTGAAGATGTAACTGCACCGACTGTAGTTGAAGTTAAAGACGTTACTTTAGAAAGCGCAACTGTGGTATTCAGCGAAGATGTTAAAGATGCTGAAGCACTAAAAGGAAGCAACTACTACTGGATGAATGGTTCTACTAAACATGCAGCTGATGCGACAGTAGAAAAAATCGACGGTAAAACGTTCAAATTAACTTTCTCTGGTAACAATAAACTTCCAGCTGTTGCAATTGATTTGTATGTTACAAATGTAGTTGACTACAGTGGAAACAAAATTGCTGCTGATACAAAAGTAACAATTAGCCCAGTAATTGATCAAACTCGTCCAGAAGTAGTGAGTGCAGTATTTGCTGACACAAATGACAAGTTGACTCTTACTTTCAATAAAAATATCAATCCTTCTACGTTCAAAGCTACAAATGTAGTATTAAAAGACGAAGATGGTAAAGTAGTTACAGGTTACGGTTATACAGTTTCAGAATCAGGTTCTTCAAGCCGTACATTAACTGTGAACTTCTCAGAAGCACTTGATCCAGGAACATATACTTTTGAGTTAACTGGAATTCAAGATACTACAACATTGAAAAACACTGCACTTCCAATCGTTGAAACATTAGAAGTTGCAAACGTATCAAAACCAAAAGTAACTTCTGTAACTGGTGACAAGAACGTTTACTTCGTAAACTTCAATGCAGCAATGGATATTTCATCTGATGCTTCGGTGTTAAATCCTGAGAACTACTATGTGAAGTATGTGCAAAGTGGAGTTACAAGAACTGGTAAACTACCTGCAAGTACAAATATTACTCCAATAAACGGTAACAGAGGAGTTATTATTACTCTTCCAGCATCTGTATCTTCACTAGAAGAAATCACAATTCAAGGTGTTAAAGGTGCTAATGGTGTCTACCTTGATGGATTCTCAGTTAAATATGGTGATTCTACTAACCCAATCGTTAACACATTCGATATTGATCGGGTAAATGCAACAGCAAAAGATACATTGTTGGTTAAATTCAATCAACCAGTTGCCTCTGTTGATAGATTACTACTATCAGTTGGTTCTCTAACAGTAACAGATGCTGAAATTCAAGCTGATAATACTGTAGTGAAATTAACTTTAAGTGGAAAACTAGATACTGATGCTACTGGTGCTACTTTAACTTATTCTGCTAATGCATTTAAGAGCTTATCAGATCGTACTGTAACAGGTACTTCTGAAACTGTTCTCGATTCAATTGCACCAGAGGTTAAGAAAGATTCTGATGGTAAAATTACTGTTGCTACTACAGGTACTTCAACTACACCTGGTATCTTTGTAGATGCAGCTAACGAAAAAATCACTATTAACTTCCAAGAAGCTGTTAAAGCTAAGAATATTGCGGACGTACGTGATAACTTCAAATTGTATCTACCAAACGGTTTAGCACTTGAGTACGGTGTAGACTTTAAAATTGATAGCACAACAGCTACTGACCTTGTAAGAACAGCTGGTACTTCTTCTATCGTACTTGATCTTTCAGATGCTACTTATGACGGTGCATTGAATGTTCAATTCGATAATACTAATGCTAACATCGTTGATGCAGATGCTTACAAAACAAATGGTACAGCTAACACTGCTTTAGCTGCTGCTGGTTTTGATACTCGCACTAGTGGTTCTACTACAGGAACTATCAACACTGGTGTAGCACCAACAATTACAACTGCAGTTTACAATGCTGGTGGTACAGGTTCTCCAGCGCAACCAGAGGTTAAAGCTACTGCTAATGTAGACTTTGGTACTGACGCTTCTGGTGATACAGATGCTCTTAAACTTACTTCTAAATTAACAGGAACAAGTGGTAATGGCCTAGTTGTGAAATTTGTAAATGCTATTGATAATGCAGCAACAACTGTAAATGTTGTCGGCGGTGAATTAGTTGTAGAACTAGCGGATGACGGTAGTGCTGGAACGCCTGGTGCTATTACAGCTACTACAGCACAAGTAGTTACAGCAATTAATGCGGCTACTGGGGCTAATTCTGTTGTAAGTGCTGCTTTAGTTGGAGATGGTTCAGCAACTGCTGCAACTGCAACTGCAACTACTGCTGGTGGTATAAATGCAGCACCTGAAGTGCCTGCAGGTACTACAACATTAGTTCTCACATTTAGCGAAGCAATGAATATTGCATCTCTTGATGCTGCTAACGAAATCGTTATCAAAAATTCAGGTGGTACTGCAGTTCGCTCATTAGGTACTAATCCGACATTCGTGTGGAATACTGCAAAGACTATCCTTACAATTACTCCAGGAGCATCTCACGATGTAGTCTCAGGTGATGTTATTACATCTACAACGGCTAAAGATGCATCAGGAAATGCTGTTGATTTAACTAATTCTGCCGATAAAGTTCTTAACTAAGAATTAGTTCGGTACAAATTTCTATCACGATTTGATAATTATATTCTATTAAATTGGTGATTGAATGTTAGAAACCCTGCAGAGTAAAATCTCTGCAGGGTTTTCTATTATTTTTCTATAATTTTGGATACCAGTCATCAATTAACTCTGAATACTTCTGAGCTGAAGGCTCCGTGGAAAGACATATCTTCGGGGTTTATCTTGTAAATTAGTGTTGTACCCTGTACCCTTCAAAAGTATATCCGGAGAAAATTAATACTAATTTCTCGAGATAGGCTAATTTTTTGTTGTCCCTATTAGGTGATTTTGAATGTTGCTTTGCTTTTTTACACAGAGAGATTCATTGTAGTGATTGTTCAAAAATTAATAGTTTAATTCTAATAAAGTACAGTTAATTCGAGTTCACTAGAATTTGAATGACTACTAGAATTGCAGAAATCCCCTTGAGTCTTTCGACTCGAGGGGATTTCTTTCTATATCAAGGAAAAGACAAATATATATTTAGTTTATAGTATTTTGTTTAGAAAAAGAAATATCAGTTAACAATAGCAATATTCATTGATTTGTTCCTATTACAAAAAAAAGGAAGGAGGTTAATAGCCATATGAATAAGTACTGGATAAGCAATAATCAATCTATCTCTCAAAATAGGAGAACATTATTAAATGAGTATTTGCTGAGTTTGAAATTAGAAAACAAAGCAGAGGCGACGATTACAAAGTATAGGAGTATATTAGAGCAGTTTTTTAGTGAATGTACGATTCCATTAGATGAACTAACATCCTCAGATGTTTTGACGTGGTTGAATATGTTTTCTGAAGATAAAAAACCAAGAACCATTGATCTTGTTCTCTCAACGCTTTCCTCTTTTTTTAGTTTCTGTCTGGCGGAGGAATATATGGATACGAGAGTCACTAAGCAACGCTGGCGGCCGAAGATACCGGAGTCCTTGCCTAAATATTTGAATGAACAGGAATATGCAAGGGTAAAACGAGCAGCTGAACGGTTATCTGTACGGAACCGTGCATTGATCTTGTTTTTATTTTCGTCTGGATGTCGTGTATCAGAGTTATCGAATCTTAATATACAAGATGTCGATCTCAAAAAACGGACAGCTGAGGTAAAAGGAAAAGGGGGGAAGATTCGTCATGTTCATTTTTCGGAAGAGTGTGCTATTGTGCTACAGGATTACTTAGGAACCCGCGATATTGATCCTACAGCACCTTTATTGATGAATAAATTTGGCAACCGTCTCTTAGGTGGTGGAATTCGCAACGTAACAAATAAATTAGGAGTAGAAGCTGGACTTAAACAATCATTACATCCACATAGTTTGCGACATACGTTTGCGACAAATATGTTGGCCAGAGGTGCAGATATTCAATTTATCTCAGAAGAAATGGGCCATTCCGATTTGAATACGACACGCATCTATGCACGTATACCAACAGAAGACATGATTTTACAATATCAAAATATTATGGGGTGAAGCTTTGAATAAAGAAGTTATACAACTCTTCTTCAATGACAATAAGAATAGATTTAGCCCGGAAACCGTACGTGCTTATAATATTGCCCTCACTCAATTCTTTTCTTGGTGTGAAAAAAATTACGGTGCGGTAAAAACAAAAGATATTCGCGATTGGATGTCTTATCTGACTGACGATGGGTTGAAGCCGCGTAGTGTTGAATTGAAATTGACAGCTGTTAAATCATTCTATAATTATTGCATGGAAGAGAACATATTGGAAAAAAATCCTGCCCAAAGAGTACGAACACCTAAAAAGGAGGATTCGCTTCCTTACTATTTGGATAAAAGACAACTCGCATTATTTCAGGAATTACTCAAAGATAATCTGAGGGACCGTGCGATATTGGAAACCCTATATGCAACAGGAGTACGTATCAGTGAGCTACTGAATATCAGGTTAGAAGATATAAAATGGGATACTCGCCAGATCTGGATACGAAAAGGGAAAGGAAATAAAGAACGATTTGTTTTATTTACACATGATTGTGCTGAGCGATTAAAGCCATATTTGGACCAACGTAGTTTTAACAGCGAATACCTCTTTTCAAATAATAGAGGCGAACCGCTAAGTCGTGATTTAGTAGAGTTGCTTTTTCGAGAATACTCGGCAATTTTAGGATTTAGGGTAACACCACATACCATGCGCCATACATTTGCCGCGCATTTAGCAGAAAAAGGCATGACCTTTACCTACATTCAGGAATTGCTGGGTCATGCGAATATTAACAGTACGCGTATCTATACCCGCCTCATGAATCATGCACGAAAGAAAAAGTATGATCAATTCCAAATTTAATAGAAGGAGAAGAGAAAAATGGAAAGGTACTGGGAACTGAAAATACAACTACCGAATGCTGAGAATCAAAAGGTAGTTAATGAGTATTTATTAAGTTTAAAAGTAGCAAATAGAAGCTTTTACACGATTAATAATTACAGGATTTTCTATCAAACCTTTTTCAAAGAGGAAAAGGCATCCTATGCAGCCCTCACCTCGGATCATATTCAAAAATGGTTAATTCAAAATGATACGGGGCTTAAAAAAAACAGCATTAAATTTCATATCAGCGCTCTTTCGACATTTTATAAATTCTGTGTGGAAGAAGAATATATAAAAAAGTCACCAATCAAAAAGCGTTGGTATCCCCGTGCTGAGAAGCCTATCCCTAAATACCTGACGAAAGAGGAAACTTCGAAAATTCGTCGGCTACTTGAGGATTTACCACTTAGAGATAGGGTAATCTTTGAGTTTACGCTTACTTCAGGTTGCCGTATTGGGGAGGTTCATCGTCTGGATAAGGCAGATATCGATTTTGAAAATCGGACGACACGCGTTGGTGGTAAAGGAAAAAAGATTCGCCAAGTCCATTTTTCTGAAATGACAGCACTTCTCTTAGAACGATACCTCCAATCGCGAAAAGATGACCACCCTGCCCTCTTTGTCACACATAAGGAACCCCCCACACGTCTATCTGCTAATTGGGTAGGTAGGTCAATGAGGAATTTGGGGGAAAAGGCAGAACTACCGGGTTCTCTCCACCCACATCGACTTCGGCATACGTTTGCAACGGTTTTATTAGCAAAAGGGGCTGACATTATGTTTATCGCGGATGAATTGGGTCATTCCGATATCAAGACAACGCAAATTTATGCACGACTACCAAAACAACAAATTATTTCAATGTACCGCAAATATATGGGATAAGGAGGACTGGAGATGGATATAGAAACCATCATCAAGCAATTCCTATTTGATCATCAATTTCGAATGGAACCAGGTACGTTAAAGCTCTTTAAAACTGCGTTACGACAATTCCAACTTTACTCAGGAAAACCATTTGAAGAGATTACAAAAAGTGATATCCGGAGTTGGTTGAATTATCTATCGACAGAAAAAGGATACAAACCAAGTACCCTTAACACTAAGCTAGCCGCTTTAATAAACTTCTATAGATATTGCATAGAAGAAGACTTTATCACGCAGAATCCAACCAACAATATTAATTATGTTTATGAAGAAGAAAAACTACCACAGTATTTATCAATGGAACAGCTTGCTCAGCTTCGTGAATTCTTAAAAGGGCGAATTCAGGAGAGAGCAATCATGGAAGTCTTGTATGCTACTGGTGCAAGAATTAGTGAACTGATTGCAATGAAAAAAACGGAGATCAACTGGTCAGAACGATATATTGTGATTCCAGAAGGGAAACGAAAAGTAGGGCGTATCGTCTTATTCACAATTGAATGCGCAGAACACTTGAAGGCATATCTTGACAGTCGGTCGGACGACTCACCATCTGTTTTTTTATTGTTCAATTCAGATGGGACACTTCCGAAAAATTCCAATATGTTAGCAGAGTGGTTTAGGTATTACTCGAAACGATTAGAGTTTAAGGTAACACCACACACATTGAGGCACACGCTTGCAGCGCACTTGGCAAGAAAGGGTATGCCGCTGGTATATATTCAAGCGTTGATGGGCCATGAAAGTTTCCATACAACTCGAATCTATGCCAAATTACATGATCATGCCCGTAAGGAGATGTATGATGAGTGGATGTAATCCGTCCCAGAATCCTTGCCAATCAACTATATTGAATATAGTTTTCAAGCCTTTTATTAATTATTAAATAGAAGGCTTTTTTATTTTGCCTTAACCAAAACTCCGCGTGTTTCATTTCTCGTAAGAAACCTTAATAGGACATAGCCACTCGACAAAATCTCTTCTAACATTGTTATTGTTTTTAGTCTGTGTCAATAGTTTCTCTATTGGTAACGTATATTGGTAACCATAAAAGCATCTACAACCATCCTTGCCAATATATCCTCTCTATATACTTCCTGTCACTTATTTATTTTGAACTACAATAGTTTACAGTTTCTCAGTTTCCCATAGACATGTTTCCTGCATTTCTCTAATCTTTACCAGTCCATTGAGCGTTGTAGTGATAGAATAATGGGTAATAGCATGGAAATACTCTGGGGGGCAAAATAATGAGAAAGCTAAAGAGAAATAGAATTCGATGTACACATTGTGGGGATGTTATTGAGTCGAAAAGTGAACATGATCTTACTTGGTGTTCTTGTGAAAAGGTAGCGGTGGACGGTGGACTGGAATATAGCAAACGTTTGTATCCCGCAGGAGCTGCAGAGGATCATTTTGAAGACTTATCGGAATTTGAATAGTTGATTAGATCGTGTTATAAAAGTCAACATGAAATTGGTGGGTCGCTGTAGGAGGGATACAGCAAAATCAATTTGGCAATCAAGTAGATGCAACGACCTTTAATAATCTAATCTCAAAATTCAAATGGTTTTGTACGGTGAGCAAGGTTGTTGTTTAAATTCTTCCATAGGTGATGAAATGAAGATAACTAAATTAGATATAAATCTAAATAGGCAGATTAATTTGTTTGAGAGAAAATATTCAAGCGAAGATAGGATTCTCTTTGAGGAATTACATGATTATATTGTTAGGAATAAATCAATCCAAGGGATCGATATTGAAATACCTCCTATGGATTTCACAGGTGACATTGGATATTTTGTAAATAAAGAAAAAAAGTACAAATATAAAGGGGGAATTAATTTTTTGTACGGTGAAGATGGAGGCATTCTCAATATTGGAAATACAAATGACTTGTATCTAAGAATCTATCAGAAATGGATTGGGAAAAACGGAGGATCGAGAGCTGATTATTATTTCAGTGATTACTACAGGGGTGTTTCACTCTTTTGTGAAGAAAGTGATTACAAAAGAAAATTATATGAACCTTACTTAATAAACAAACTTCAACCACCTCTAAATGATCAGTATAATTACTATAATAAAAGCTTGTATAAAGAACTATTAAAGAAAGAGGAATTGGCTTCGCCATCAAATCATTACATGGGCTTTGGTTATAAAAGCCCAAATGATTACTGAGCTAATAAAATAAAGTGAAGTGATAAGAGTGACCGATATGTATGATAACATCCTACAAAAAGCAAAGGAATTCAACCTTTCTAAAGTAAGTTACGAGCAATTGGAAAAAGTAATGGCCGTTGCAAGACACGCAAAGTTACCATTTCGTAAGTCCAATGATCTTGAAATAAAAGACTCATTTGATTTGGCATTAACTCTGACTGGCGCAACGGCATTGTACGAATCATTTCAAGCGAATGGAGAGGAAGGACGAATTGCGTATCTGAATGAAAAAGGTCAACTCGTTCACCATTATGCCGATGGCAGCATTCAAATCATACAGGAACGAGCTTAACTCAACAGGCTGCTTGCATAGCGCCTTTTCCTTCAACCATGTGAAAAGGAATTGGCTGCTGTGATGGGGTAAAGAGTATGTAAGTCCCCCTTACGGGAAGGGGGTGTATGAAGCCGTTCTCATTTTTGAAGTATAAAGAACCCAACGATTTTACACCGGGAGTTGATTGAGCCTTTGCTCACCGAATTCCCGAATGGGTTCAGTCCGCATAAACATCCTTAACGTGAATTATAAAATGGTGCAAAAAGAGGCTTCATCCCTTGATACATAAGGGATGAAGCCCCTTTTTTATGGAGGCGGTATTGGAACGGAAAGTGCGACTAACCTGAAAGAAGTTGTAGTAGCATTCGACGGTACAGTTGATGAAGATACAGCTACTGACAAAGCGAACTATGCTTTGAAATCAGGTAAAGCAATTAAATCCGTAGCTATTTCAGCTGATCAAAAATCAGTTACAGTTACATTGGAAGGTACTCTTACAAACAACAAAACAGAAGCAATTTCTGTATCCAATGTTAAAGCTGGCGACGTTACAATCAACGAAAAGAATGTTGAGTTTAACGTTTCAGACAACAAACTTCCAGAAGTTACTGAAATCAAGTCTCTTGGAACTAAATCAGTAAAAGTTTCATTCACTGAGCCAGTTACAGACTTGCAACAAAGCAACTTCACGTTAGATGGCAAAGCATTCTTCGGTAGAATCGACATGGGTGCTGGTAATAAATCAGCTATTCTAACACCATTCAGTACTTCTGCTCTTGCAGTTGGCGATCATACACTAACTGTTTCTGGAGTTAAGGATTTTGCTGGATTCGTTTCATTGAATTCAACACATGACTTCACAGTTGTTGAAGATAAAGTAGCCCCTACAATCGTTGAAGCAACAGCTACATTGGAAAGTGTAACAATTACTTTCTCTGAAGACGTTGACGCTTCTACTGTATCGGCTTCAAAAGTTTACTGGAAATCTGGTGACTCTAAGAAAACAGCAACTGGAACTCCAGAAGCTTTAGCTGATAACAAATACAAATTCACTTTCTCAACATCAAATCCAGATAACTCTCTTCCAACTGGAAAAGTAGATATCTTTGTTGAAGGCGTGAAAGATTACTCTGGTAACGAAATTGCGAAAGATACAAAAGTTTCAGTAACACCTGAGATTGACCAAACTCGTCCAGAAGTAAGAAAAGTAACAGCTACAAGTGCAACAGAATTTACAGTTACTTTCTCAAAAGCTCTTGATTCTACAAGTGCTCAAGCAGTAGGTAACTACGTTGTTACTGATAAAAATGGTAAAGTCATTTCTGTTAAAGACGCAACATTATCTGCTGATAAAAAATCTGTACACGTTGAATTGTATACAAGCCTATCAGTAGGCGAAAACTCACTTACAGTTAAAAATGTTAAGGATGCAACAAAACTTAAAAACACAATGCTAGATTTCACTGGTAAGATTGTTAGAGGAGATCAAACAGGTCCTAAGTTTGATTCTAAAGTTGTGAATCCAACAAATCTTCGTGTAGTTCTTAAATTCAACGAAAAAATGGATGTTGCAACACTAGCTGATTATTCAAATTACCTAGTTACAATTAACGGCACTTTACAAACACTAACTGCTGATATGGCAGACATTGCAATTACACAAGACGGCACAGCTGTTATCATTAGCTTTGTTGAAACTTTCAATGGTAAAAAGGTTGTCTTTACTTCATCTGAATCACCAAATACAAATGAAGTAAATATCAACAAACTTACTGTACTTGGTGTGAAAGATGCTGCAGGTAATCTGTTGCAAGAATTCACAAACGTCGGTACTGATAACGAAGTTCCTATCACAAATCAAGCTACTGAATTAAAACTTGTGAAAATTGACAGTGACTATGATGCAGTAGCAGAATTAGTAGACAGAAGAACTGTAAAAGTTAAGTTCTCTACTGGTATTAACTCAGCATCTTCAGCTGCATTTACAACTGCTAGTGGACCAACAATCAGCTCTATTGATGTAGATGGTACATCAATTGTAACGCTTAAATTCAACTCGAACATCGATACAGATGGTAATAATCTAGCACTTAGAGTAAACTATGCTGGACTTGAAGATATTGCTGGAAACAAAGGTGCAACTAGCAACGTAGCCATCACTAAAGGTGATGATCTATTAGACTCTGTAGCTCCAGTATTAGATGGAGATCCAGTATTCACAGCTGACGGTAAGATTAAACTTACTTTCTCTGAAGCATTGACTACAACTACTAATGTCGGTGAGCTATTGAATAGCGAAGTTTCTGTTGTCCGTATCTCGGATAATAAGAAGTTGGATATTAGAAATGGTTATTCTGTAGCTGTTGCTGATGGAAGTAAGGACATTGTAATTGAACTTAAAGATGCGGATGCTCGTGAAGCTAAAACTGCGTACCGTGTTTCTGTCGATGGTGCTAAATACATCACAGACAAATCAGTTCTAAATAACCCAATTGCTAATTTCAGTGTAACAACTGATAAAGTTGATCCTGCAGCTAACATCACTGGATCACTCGCTCACACAACTCCTGGTGTTGCAACAAACCCTGGAACACCGGAAGTACTTGGTGAGGATACTGTAACATTTGCAAACGAATTTAAAGCTAACGATACTGTTACAATTGATGGTGAAGTATTAACACTAACAGCAGACGCGGCTGATGGAACAGAAGCAGCAGCTGCAGTAAAAACTCTTGTCGAGGCACATGCTACATTAAAAGAAAAGTATACAGTTACTGCTAATGCTGCTGTTTTAACATTTAAAGAAAAAACAGGTAAAGCAGATGGTGTAGCTTTAACAGCTACTAAATCATCAGCAGCTGGAACTGTTAGTGCTACATCAGTTACTACTGGTGTAAAAGGAGTAGCTGAAACTCCTGGAACAGCTCAAGTGGAAACACTTACTGTTAGTGGTACTACAAATGCTGATGGTAGCATTAAAGTGAAATTTAACGATGGCACAGAAGTAGAAAAAACTGTTGCAGTTAAAGCTGGAGATACGAAAACTCAAGTAGCAACTAAAATTGCGAATGCATTCGCTGACTTAGCTGGATGGACTGTAACAAGCACAGAGGATAAAGTTGTATTCACAGCTAATCCAATTGCTGCTCATAAAGATAATGTTACTGTAACTGTTACAAAGTAATAAGTTAATTTACATTCAAGCCAATCTATTTCATATGCAATAGTTAGCTGAATGGAAATCAGCCCTTTAATCCTAATAATGGATTAAAGGGCTTTTTAAGTCTGCTAGGCATGGTCTATAACTTACTGGAGAATGTAGTTCACTACAAGCCTGGTAGTAGGATTTGTAAGCTGAAGGATGAAGGAAGGGTGTCCAACGTGAGCGGAATTTGAAGAATGCCAGAGGCAAAATCCCCTAGCGATGGACAGAAACTGCATAAGAGGCTCAATGGGAATGGACGAGTTCGACAAGCAAAATGAAGTCCGATAATGTTCGAGTTTCAGCAGAATGCAGCTGTCGCCTTCAAAAAGTCCATCCGGACAAAAATTACTACGATTTCTCGAGGCCACTGAAAAACTTGCGTTTTTAAAGTTGTACTAGGCACAAAAATATAAAAAGGCGACAAATCGGTTCGATTTCGACCGATTCGTCGCCTTTTTCTTTGTTATTTCTTACTCTACTTCCTTCATTAAGGTCAAGATTCGTTTAAGATTTACTGCGAATATGGTCATGGCACCTTGCATCTGCATGCCAAATAACCCCGCGTATGTGGCTACATCATACCCGTGTCTTTGTTTTATTTCACTGTTTTTCGCTTCAACTTTATAACGAGATTTAGCTATCTCTTTGAATTCCTCGCTATTTTGGAACGCTTCCTGTTCTTTATGTTCTGTCGATTTTATCGTCACAGAATAGGTCTTGCTTTTCGCACCTTCTTTATAACATCCATCCCTAAATGGACATGTTTTACATTTTTCGATGTCAAAATAATAGGTTTGTCGTTGATTCTTTCCTACATTCTTTTTATTCGTACGTGCTTTGCGAATGGCCATATGTCCAGCCTTGCAGACATACATGCCAGCATCTTTATTGAACTCGAATTCATCTTCCTTCGCTCGGCCACCTTGTGTGATGGAAGGATTTAACTTGGCCACCAATTGAAGTTTGTTTTCTTTTGCATAATGGATGTTGTCTTTTTCTGAATAGGCGGTATCACCGATGACCGTATCAATTTCCATTCCTGTTCCTTGGCTTTTCTCAATCAGTTCCTGCAGATATTTTCCGTCGCTTTTTTCACCAGTTGTCACAATCGCAGCTGTAATCAATCGCTCATCATTGATCGCGAGATGTGTTTTGTAACCGAAGAAAGAAGAATCTGCTGTTTTATGTCCGACACGCGCGTCGGGATCTGTTGAGAAATCGAGCTGTTCTGCGAAATCTTCCACCACTTCTTTTAACACATTCAATTTTTCTTGAACAGCTGGTATACGGGCGATGTGCTCTTCTTTTTCAATGACAGTGATGACTTTCTGGCAATAATCCAACTCATCCTGCACTTCGTTGGAAGTGGTTTTGGACGGGAACTTCTCCTTCATTGATTCATCAATTTGATAGACTGCCTTTCGTACATTCTTAGACTTCTCCATCAGGAACTCTTTGGGTGATTTTTGGTTATATCTTGATTTCGTATGTGTTGCGTCCACGATAATGGTTTTACTCGTTATTAACTTTTTTTCTAGCGCGATATCAACCGTTTTATAGATGAGCATGTCTAATAGACCTACATCTTTAAGACGAAGTTTGCGGAATTTCGTTAATGAACTCGGGTTGATGACGTCATCTTCCGGCGCCATGTCCAGAAAGAATTTAAAGGACATATCGTATTTAGATCGTTCAACTACATCCACGTCTGAAAGATCGAAGATCGACTTCAACAATAAATATTTGAACATCCGAATTGGGGGGACTGCATTGCGTCCGTTGTCCAAGCAATACTTGTTTTTCAATTCATCAAGGATGAATGTGAAATCGACAAGCTCGCCAATCTGGCGTAGCATATTATCTTTTGGGACGACAATATCGTAGATTGCCATGTATGGACTTAGATTCAATGTTTCTTGGGTTGAAATCATCGGGACACCACCTCAATGTAATACGGCAATTATACCCCAAATAAAACGAAGTCCACTACCTATTTTTACTGGTAGTGGACTTCGTCAAGCTAACTTATTCAAAAACCAATTCTGATTCCTGGCAGTCTCCGTTGATTGGAGCGTAAGTCGGCGACTCCTGCGGGATAAGCGGGACAGGTGAGACCCCGCAGGAAGCAGAGCGAAGCGCCGCGAACGAGGAGGCTCACCGCCCGCGCCGCGGAACGCGTCCGACTGAAGCGCAAATCAACAGTATTGTACTTTTTCAGTGGCCTCGATTTCTCCGGTGGGCTTTTTCTATTCAGCTCTATTTCAGGATTTTTACCATGCAATTTAAGGGAAGAAGAGTGTCGAAATATAGGAGAAGATAAAGTTGAACATGCCAAATAAGCCTTTTCACAAGGCTTTTGAAAAATATTCAATTGATTCGGTTAAGCGGCTTTTTTATAAGTGTGATAGAGACCATTTAAGATTGGCGTTGCATCCAATACTGTATCCTCAACTGATGTAGGAAGGTAAACTGGTGAAGGAATCGGCGTCTTGCCGTTAATTCCTTGATATGTTCGGTCGGTATTGTAATAGCCTTTAATGTATTCCGTAAGCAAACCGCGTAGGTGTTGCTCATTCAGCGGAATCACTTGGTCAACCAACTCTCTTTTGATCGTACCAATGACTCTTTCAGCATAGGCGTTTTGCCAAGGTGAGCGGTATGCAGTTTTCTTTGATGTAATGGCTGATGACTGTAAGAAAGCTTGAAATGCTTTGGAACAGAAAATGGGGTCATTGTCATGAATCAAGTATCTTGGAACTTTACCGTACGGCGTTGCATTTCGGAATTGTTGGATGGTCCATTCCGCTGTTGGATTGGTCGTAACATTGAAATGAACAATTTCACGCGTTTTATGGTGGATGATCACTAAGACATGAAGTACGTTAAAGGTAAGTGTAGGAATCGTAAAGAAATCGGTTGCCCATGTCTCATTCTGATGATTGTGCAAGAAAGTTTTCCAAGATTGTATCTGTTTCTCGGAAGGTGGTTTCCTGGAGCTTGGCAGATACTTAGCAATAGTGTTGGGTGCAGGTGGCTTATCGATTCCAAGTAACTGGAGCTTTTCATGAATCTTCTCCGGTGATAATAGTGGATTTTCCTTATGTACTCGTTTGATCAGTTGGATTGTTGTAGGCGATATTGTAGGCCGTCCTATTTTTTTCGATTTCTGCTTCCAGTAAAATTTGAAGGCAGTTCGGTGCCACCGAATGACAGTGTCGGGTTTAACCATCACTAAAGATTTCTTCCAATTCTCCATGTGCTTAGATAGTAACACCCAGAGTTGCCGGAAAGCAGGAGTTGGACGTGGCGTTGGAATTTTTTCTTTTTCAAAACGACGGACATACGATGCGAGTTGGCTCCTTAATGCGATGTTTTCCATATTGGTTGTATGCTTGGTCATAAAATTGTTTTTTAGATATGTAACCAAATAACCTAGCCACTCTTTACTATACTTGTACAGTGATCGTAGAAATGACAACATACCGAATCCCTCCAAATTGTATAGTTTGGTTTAGCATCCATTGTATACAAACGGTAGTTGAAGTTCTAGTGAAACCACTATTTGATTGCTAGAGTAATAATATCTAAAAAGTTGCTATTAGAGACGGCTGTCGCTTTTATATAGTCCATTCCGACAGAAATCCCTGTAGAGGATGTCTTTTTATTATCCTAATCTGTCTAATGAGAGAAAAAGAATGGTATCAGAGCAGTTTATGTTTAAGACCGATTGGAAAGGACTAGTTTCTATGGATTGTATGATACCTAATTGGATACCGCCTTAACCGTTGCAGATGAAATAGAAATGTTGAAGAGTGAAAAAAGCGGTGCTGTATATTGCTTAAATGTTATGGATTTGTATAGCTTAGCGATTAAAATTAGATGAATCGATTCTGATTGCTGGAAAGGACTGGCCTTCGGGTTGGTTCTTTCTTTTTGGTTTGGTAGAATTGTAGGGAGTGAGGTGAGAAATATGATTACAAAAGAGCATGATTTAAAGACGACAGCAATTTATTCTGACAATCAAAAGTACAGATATTCATTAACGAAGATGTGGAATGAGGAGAAACCTAAAGCTACGTTCGTAGGAATAAATCCGAGCGATGCAACAGAATTGATAATGGATAAGACAGTTATGAATTTAATGAATCACCTGATTTGCAAAGGCTATGGACAGGTTGAAGTTGTTAATTTGTATGCTTATAGATCAAAAGAGCAAAACGGATTGATTAATAGAGAAGATAAATTTGAAATGGTTAATGTAGAATATGTTAGACAAGCTATAAAAGGTTCAAAGCTTATAATAGTTGGTTGGGGAAGAGACGCTGATGGAAAGGCGAAATATAAAGACGCCCTTGACACTGTAAAACGAGAAATATTTTACTTTAAAGACCGAGTAAAATGTTTCCGAGATAATAAAGGCAACGTTATCTGCCATTTAAGTATCGGATACAGCGATGAGTGGAGCTTGGTGGATTATCCATTTTGATAAAAGAAAAAAGACTAAACCGTGTTTTAGTCCTCATAGAATGGGAAGTCATCAGTTGAAAGTGCTGTTGCCAGTCACTCACACAATACAGACGCTATCTTTTAATACATAGAAGGAGCACATGAAATGCCAAAACTCTTTTTGATTGTCGTGATGTTTTTAACGCCTGCTATCCTTTATTTCACTGAGCATCAAATTCTATTCTGGTTGGCTATAATTAACGCGGCGTCTTATCTCATCATAGGGCTCATAATCCCTAACCTAATCGCCCATTCATCCATGGTATCATTTAAGTCGAAATTGGAGCAGATGGTGCAAGACGGAGCAACTGATCAAGAGATTGAGGAGGCATTTGATGAAGAGATATTAATTGCTGAAGAAGATCGTATGGCAGTGCCTCAATGGCTTTACTATTTGACCCTGTTCAATATTGTTCTGGCAGTGTCCTTACTTGTAATTGGATTGGTCGTTTAATCAAAAACCGCTCACTTAAGACTGAGCACTTCATGGATTACGTATTTAGAAATCCTTAGCCAGCATCAGTTCATCAATGAACCGAAGCCTGTCCCCTTCAAAAAGTCCATCCAGACAGAAATCACTCAGATTTCTCGGGATGGATTTTTATATTTGTCCCCAATTAGTTGCGTAACTTCCTTCTGTATCCTTAATTCGATTTGTAAAAAAGTGAATGCAAAAAAAGAAAGGCATGCTAAATAAGCCTTTCGTCAAGGTTTTTAAAAATTTCCAGTATCGATGTTATGCGATCTTTTTATATGCATGATAGAGCCCGTTTAATACGGGTGTTGCTTCCAGCTTTGTCTTCTCCGCTGTTGTTGGAAACTGAATTGGAGAAGGAGTCGGCGTCTTGCCGTTGATTCCCTGATGTGGCCGTTCAGTATTGTAATAATTAACATACTCCCGGAGCAGTGAATGCAGATGCCGTTCATTTATTGGGATAACGTGATCTAGCAATTCTCTTTTGATTGTTCCAATGACTCTTTCCGCATAAGGATTCTGCCACGGAGAGCGGTATGCAGTTTTCTTTGATGCAATTCCCGATGATTTTAGGAAGGACTGAAACGCCTTGGAACAAAAAATCGGGTCGTTGTCATGTAGCAGATACTTAGGTACTTCTCCGAAAGGCGTTGCGTTTCGAAATTGCTGTATGGTCCATTGAGCTGTTGGATTCGTAGTGACTGCGAAATAGACGATTTGACGGGTTTGATGGTGGATGATAACTAAACCATACAGAATCTGAAACTTATATGTTGGAATGGTGAAGAAATCGGTTGCCCATAGTTCATGATGATGGTTATTCAGAAAGGTCTTCCAAGATTGGATCTGTCGATCAGAAGGCGGCTTTCTGATAACAGGCAGATATTTTGCGATTGTGTTTGGAGCGGGTGCCTGTTCAATTCCAAGTAGCAATATTCGTTCATGAATTTTCTCAAGTGACAGCAATGGGTTTTCTATATGTATTCGTTTGATAAGTTGAATGGTAGCCGGAGGTATTGTAGGTCGTCCTTTTCTTTTTGAGAGTCGTCTCCAATGTAATTTGAAGGCAGTCCGATGCCAACGGATGACAGTCTCTGGCTTTACTAGTAGCAGTACTTCTTTCCAGTGAGGCATGCTTTTCGAGAGAAGCACCCAAAGCTGCCGGAATGCTGGAGTTGGCGTCGGTTTTGGAAGATTTTCCTTTTCATATCGTTGGACATATAAAGCCAATTGACTTCTCAAGGCGATATTTTCCATCCTAATTGTATGAGTTGATTGGAAGTAGAGTTGCAGAAAGTGAATTGCATACTGAAGCCACTCTATTATATAGCTACGTAAATTATATAGTTTCATATAAATTTCCCCTCACCACTAGTATGCCATACAATCTTTAGTATGGAGTGATGGTTGCAATAGGCAAGGGATGTATTGGCTCGGGTGCCTGGCACAGGTATAATTCAGATGCCTCTTACTTAAAGCTGTTCCCTTCAAAAGTCTATTCGGAGTGAAATACATAGGTCGAATTGTGGGTAATAAAAAAGTAGGCATGACAAATAAACCTTTCTAGTAAGGTTTTCTAAAGAAACATGGTGGAAGATTAATCCGCCTTCCTGTAAATATGACAGACACCATTCAATACTTGCCAAGCTTCTAATCTTATTTTCTCCGCTGAAGTAGGAAGGTAAACGGGCGAAGGAATTGGTGTCTTTCCATTTATTCCTTAATGCGTTCGATCAGTATTGTAATAGTTTCTAATATATTCTCTTAGAAGAGTATGTAGATGCCGCTCATTCATTGGGATAACTTGGTCTAACAACTTTCTCTTAATCGTACCAATGACCCTTTCAGCATAGGGGGTTTGCCAAGGCAATCGGTATTCTGTTTTCTTTGCAATAATACTCGATGATTGTAAAAATGATTAAAATGCCTTGGTGTAAAAGATTGGATCATTGCCATGAAGTATATATTGGGACTTTGCCGTAAGGTGTTGCATTTCGGAATTGCTAAACTGTCCATTCAGCTGTCGGATTAGTTTTTACACCAAAATGAATAATCCCATAGGATTCATAATGGCCAATTATCGCATTGACTGTAAAAATGGAAATACTAAAGGAGTCGGTTGCCCATTGTATCGGTGCCTCGCACCCGAACTAATTTAAATCTTTTCCCACCAAGTTTCTCCATTTTGTGCTCGATTGCTATATAATAGCAATTAGGGAAACTTTTAAAAGGGGGAGTTACAATTATGATAAACCAAAGAAAATTCCTAGCAAGTACCCTTGCTGCTACATTAGTTGCGACGGCTGTTGTGCCTGCCGCGTCTGCTGCAAGTTTTAAAGATTTGAAAGGCAACACGCATGAAGAGGCCGTTTTGGCGCTTGTAAACGCTAAAGTCATTAATGGGTATCCGGATGGAACGTTTAAGCCGAATAAGACGTTAACTCGTTCGGATGTTGTGAAGTTGCTTGGCAAATATTTAGTGTCTGAAGGCTTTCAAGTCCCTTCCGATTATAAAACGAAAAGCCGATTCACCGATGTAACGATGAAGGATTCTGGCGACGAGTTGCTCAAGTATGCGGCGATGGTCAAGGACTATGGAATTTTAGGTGGAAGCAATGGAAAGTTGCTTGCGAAAGAAGATATGACACGTGAGGATATGGCGATTGCGCTAGTCCGTCTTATTAATGTAGTGGAAGTGATTGATGTCGTCTCTTATGTAGACGGACAGCGGTTCACTGGCGATGTGACGGATTTGCATGCCGCGAAAGCTTCTGCCCGCCCGTACATTTTAGTGTTGGATTATTTCGATATTACGAATCCTGCACTGGATAAATTCAATCCGAAAAGCACGACGACGAGAGGCCAATTTGCGACATTCCTCTTCCGTGTGACAAATCAAAAAATAGGGGATATGGTTGCCCCGAAAGCGGATCTGACAGACTTCAAAGCGACGGGATCGGATACGTTCACAGTGGTATTCAATCAAGAAGTTGAGCTGAAGAATGCTAAGTACGCGGTGAAAAAGGGCAATTCCGATGTCGCGATTTCAAGTGTGGAAATTTCAAAGGACAAGAAGTCTGCGAAACTCATCATGTCTTCCAAACTGTCAGAAGGGAACTATACGGTTTCTGTGTCAGGTGTTGCGGACTCTGTATTCATGAAAACGACAGCTGTAGCGAATGAAAAAGCTGCATCGATCGAATTCCTGAATGAGCATGCCGTACCTGATGCGACTGGTAACAAGGTGAGAATTGGGTATAAAGTCATCAACCAATACGGCGAAGATATGACGTCAAACGTCCCGAATGTCGTTGCAAGCTCAAACGTAACGGGTACCGGCAGTGATACGATCGTGAAGCACGCTGAAGGAATCGTGGAAATCACGAAGGCGACGAGAGCTTCCAACTTCAAACAAGGGGATAAAATTTCGGTTTCGATAACTGACCGCGCGACTGCCATTACCCAATCGAAAGTCGTGACAGTTGTGAGTAAGTCGAAAGTATCCGAAGTGGATATTACAGGACTTTACAATGATATCAATCAATCGGCAACTTTCAATATCGATGCGAATTATGAAGATTTTCATCTCGTGCTGACAGCCAAGGACCAATATGACATGGAAGTACCGGCACAGGATATTGCAGATGATGTGACTGTTTCCGTATCGGACCGGTCCATTATCGACGTCAATCGCAGTGTAAACACGCCGGTCTTCACACAATTGACAATCGATGGTAAAAGACAAACGGTACTTGAGCTAAAAAAACCGAATAATAATAAACAAGGAACAGCGGTCATTTCAATCAGATCCAAATCCACAGGGAAAACGGCAACATACGAAGTAACAGTCGCTGAAGGTGTGAAGGCGGATACGATAGCTCTCGGGACGCCGCAATTGACCGTTGCTGATGAAAAAACAGAAGTCCCGTTCCTCGTATATGGCACTGATGGAAAAGAAATATCGAACACGGCTGTGTTGAATAATGCGAACGGCGTGAACGTGATGACGAATGATCGACTTGTCAAAGCGGTCATTGAAAACGATCCACTTACAGGCAAGGCGAAATTGTACTTGATCGATTCGTCAAACGCAACATCAGACCGTCAAGTGCTCATTACAGCAACGACAGCGAATAACAAAGCGACGACAATGTATGTAACGATGAGGGCGAAAGCGGAGGCAAGCAGGATTACGGCGATGAAAGATATTGAAACGAATGTTTTTGTCGGAGGAGTCATTACGCTATCGAAGGATGCCATTGTCGTCATCGATCAATATGGCCGTGACATTGTCTTGAACAATTCGAACATGGCGACAGCAGTGAACACAAGCAACACCGGGAAGTACGTCATCGATGTGGTAGCATTGGATGACAAAGTAGCGCTTTCTTCAAACAGATTGATTACCGCTACAAATGCGGTCACTGTCACGGGCAAGAAGAAAGGGTCCGATTACCTAAGGCTTAATTTACAGCAAATCGACTCTAGAGGTGTCGCTAGAAATGTGGATTCAGGTTATGAACTGAATGTGAAAGTGACGGATAAATCAAGCGTCGTACAGTATGAATTGAAAAATATCGATATCATTTACGATAACCCTGCAAAGACGTCCACGAATAATTATGCCCGAGAGGTGATCGTCTACGGCCTAACGACGGATGGAAATAGAGTTGTCATTCCGGCATCTGAATATACGGTCATAACGGGACATGAAGATCTGATTTATAATGCATCAACGGGCACCATTTACGTTCGCGGGAATAAAGATATTGTCGATAAGGATGATCAGTACATTCCGGTAAAAGTGATCGTCAATGCGGATCGCCAACCTGTAACTCTTGACCAAACTGTCATCATCACAAAAGCGGAGCCGTATGCAAATACGGTTGAGCTCCAATCATCTATCGGGTTGACAGTGCAGGGTCAGTTCCTGCATATCCCAGGGACAACGTCGAATGTGAACATCTCTTCTACGGACTTAAAAGCGGTACTCAAAATTACGGACCAATATGGCGAGGATATTTCGAGATCTGCTTCCGATCGCATTAAACTGACAGCTACAAATCTTGTTAATTCAAACAATGACAGCACAGTCCCGGCGGTCTCAGGCAACGGTACAAACACGCTGACATTTACAGGTGTTCAACGCGGCGACTCCTTTTTCTTGACGTATTTTGTCGACGGCAAGACATTAACGACACAAGTAGTCGTCGGGCAATGACGATTAGCACTTATTCCTTTTGGGGTAAGTGCTTTTTCCTTTTCAATCAAATGGTAGAATGCTAAAGTTACTTTTTTATTAACCGATAATAGGAAGGAATACGTAGACATAGAGGTGTGCGAAATGAGAAAAAAGTGCCTAGGGATTGTTGTATTTTTACTTGCAATAGGTTTGTCGTTTATAGGCAATGTAGACGTAGCAACAGCTTCGGCAGAATCGGACAGAGTCATTGTGAAATTGGTAGATGAGGATGGCGTTGAATCAGTAGAAAGTATTTTGCTAGAAGATCTTACGAAATACAACGAAGGACGTCTTTCGGATAAATCTTCTATCTTATACAAAGTGCAAGACGTAGAGGTTATGCAGCCAGACTTCATTAGGACGATCGCAGTGGAAAAGCCGACGAGCAGTAAGGCGACATCTTGGGGAACAGAGCGGATTGGAGTAAGGAATTATAAGAATTCCCTTGCTACATCGAAAGGAACTGTAATTGTCGCCACAATCGATACAGGCGTCGATTACACACATCCGTTTCTAGAAGGCCGGATTACGGATGGATATGATTTCGTCGACAACGATACGGATCCGATGGACATGCACTTTCATGGAACGCATGTAGCGGGAATCATTGCGGAAACTACCCCGGCAAGTGTGAAAATAATGCCGATCCGCGTCCTGAATGAAGAAGGGAAGGGCTATGATTCAGACGTGGCAAACGGTATCCGTTATGCGGTCGACAATGGCGCCCGTATTATAAATATGAGTTTTGCCGGAGAAGGGTTTTCCTTTTACTTGGCAGATGCAATCGACTATGCTCTTTCCAAAAATGTTCTTGTCATCGTTGCTGCAGGCAATGAAAGTGCGAATACCAATATTTATTTCCCGGCATCCGACAAAAGGGTAATTGTCGTATCGGCGACAGACAAAGATGACAAAGTAGCGAGCTTCAGCAATACAGGCGCGACAATCGATGTATCCGCCCCAGGCGTGGACATCCTGTCGAGTGTGCCGGGCGGACAATTTAAAAGTTTGAGCGGCACATCGATGGCAGCCCCGCATGTTAGCGGCATTACCGCCATGCTGAAACTGGAACAGCCGATCTTGTCTCGTCAAGGGATTGAACGGTTGTTAAAGAAATATGTCGATGACAAAGGACCGGTCGGATGGGATTCACAATACGGGGAAGGCATTGTCAACGTCGTTTCATTAGGTGCGGATAATGTATCGACCATCGTAGAGAAATCACCAGTTTCATCGCCAGAATTCATTACGTTACCTGAACACCGGGACGTTCCATTGGATAAAAAATGGACGATTGAATTCAATCGACTACTCACCGAACAGGATACGATTGATATAAAAGTATATATGGATGTCAATGAACTTCCGATTCAAGTAACACCGAAAGACGGAAAGATGGAAATCATCGTTTCGGCCAATCAACTGTATCGTCCAAATACAGCGTATCGGCTAGTTATCTATTCAGGGAAAGAGAATAAATATGAGATGCATTTTATGACGGGTTCTAAATAATAGGAAAAAAGGCTATCCAACTTGTCGCTTCATAGCGATGAATTGGGTAGCTTTTTTCTATTTTCTTATTTTGATAGTTCGTGTCATAGCCGAATCTACTTATACATACAGTAGAACAGTATCATATTGGGTTGTCCAAATTGGAAACTCAAAAAAAGATTTGCCGACAAATTGACTGCCTAGCTAGCAGTCGCGGGAGGGGTTCGACTTAAAAAGGAAAGTGGACAAACCAACGACCAACTATTATGGCCAAGGGGGAAGTTTATTGAAGAAGAAGAAGAAACAGCTTCATAAGTTATTCAGTGCAATCATGGCATTTGCCATGGTCTTTACGCTGCTAGCGCCGATGAATGCATTAGCGGCTGATGATGCAAAGCCAGTCCAGCAGAATGGCATTAGTGAAGGCAATATCCAAGCACAAGCTGCAATTGCTGAACAATTGGCTATTCTAGCTGGACCAGCAGTCCTGCACGAGGATTTACTAGGTTTATCAGGCGAACAAGAAGTGGATGTCATTGTCCATCTATCCGAAAAACCTGTCGCGCTAGAAAAAGGGATTAAAGAGCTGGCGGGCCAGAAATTTACTAGCGCTGAAGGAACTTCAGTAGAAAAGAAGGTAAATGTGCAACAAAGTCAAGTGAAAAAAACAATGAAAGTAAAGAACATTAAGTTCAAAGAAGGTTATTCCTTCGACACAGTCCTTAATGGTTTTGCGGCAACTGTCAAGGCTGATGATTTAGGGAAATTGCTTGAAATCGATGGCGTTGTTCTCGTTGAACCAGATGAATTGAGATACGCGGTTGGCAATCCATCAAATATTGATGGACAAGTTGACGCAGCGATGTCTACAAGTATACCTTTTCTTGAAATAGAAAATCTTTGGGAAAATGGAATTCAAGGTCATGAGATTAAAGTTGGTGTTCTTGATACAGGTATCGACTACACACACCCTGAATTTGAAGGAGTTTATAAAGGCGGTAAAAACTATGTTTCACATGGTTCCACTTATGCAAGAACTCGTGCGGAGAACGATCCATATGAAACATCACCTTTAGATCGAAAGAGTACAACGCCTGAATTCGATTCACAAGGTAACTCTTTCTACACATCTCACGGCACGCACGTAGCGGGTACAATCGCGGCAATCGGGGCAAATGAATACAACATCAAAGGGATTGCACCTAAAGTCGAACTGTATGCATACCGAGTACTCGGTGCCTATGGTAGCGGTGCTACAGCCGGTATCATTAAAGCGATTGATGATTCTGTTAAAGACAAAATGGACGTCATTAACTTATCACTTGGTGGCTCTTCAAATAGTTCAACTGCATCTGATGCAATTGCGATTAACAATGCGATGCTCGGTGGAACGGTTGCTGTTGTAGCAACAGGGAACTCGGGACCAAACCGTGGAACAATCGGAAACCCATCAACAGCCGCGCTAGGCATTGCTGTCGGGAACTCGACGAATCCTGAGAGTATGTACGAAGCTAGTGTTTCTGTTAAGGCTGGATCGTACAACAATACATCTACTATTAAATTGATGGGTGTAAAATTTGGTAAAAATGTAGCAGAAGCATTGAAAGGTGAATTTGACGTCGTCGCAATACCTAGCGTAGGAAATCCTAAAGACTTTACAGGTATTGATGTTAACGGCAAAGTAGCACTCATTTCCCGTGGAGATATTGCGTTTGTTGATAAGATTGCAAATGCAAAAGCTGCAGGAGCGAAAGCTGTGTTAATTCATAACTCAGCAACCGGAACGAATACACCAGGACCAGCGGATGTATTCCTTGGTGATTCATTCGGCTTCATTCCTGCGTTTGATATGTCTTACACTGAAGGAAAAGCGCTTCGCGATTCATTGGGTTCAGGCACAGGAAAAGTGTCATTCAGCAATGTTAGATCTACAAAAACGACAGGTGATGAGATGAACTCATCCAGCTCACGAGGACCGGCGAATCCGGATTTTGATATTAAGCCAGATGTTGTTGCACCCGGAACAAACATCATGTCTTCGGTACCTGCATATGGAAAAGATTTTCCGGACGCAGATTATAGCGAGTCTTATGACAGATACACAGGTACTTCCATGGCGACACCACATATTGCAGGTATTGCTGCATTAATCCTTCAGGCAAATCCTACATGGACGCCATTCGATGTGAAAGTGACCCTTTCGAATACTGCGAAAGTGCTTGATAAAAAGTTTGACGTATTTGCACAAGGACCTGGACGCGTCCGGCCTTACGAAGCGGCATATCCGACAATCCTTGCCTATGCACTTGGTAAAACCACATTTAGCGGTAAAGAAGTGGATAACGAAAAAGGTACAGTGACTTTTGGTAAGCAGGGTCAAGTGAGAGACGGAAATGTTACAGTTAAAAAGCAGATTCGTGTGGAAGATGTCTCGGGGAAAGGTGGAGACTATTCAGTACGAGTTGAAACGTTAAAAACTTTTGGAGATGCTAAAGTTACAGTAAACAAATCAACATTTACATTGGATGGCACAGAGATCCTTGACCTAACATTAACTGCATCGAAAGCAACACCAAAATCTGGAGATGAGATTTTAGGTTATATTTATATTTCCGGCAACAGCTCTGAAATTTCATTGCCATTTGCAGCCGACTTCTCGCCGTTAGTGTTACCTACGGGTGTGCATTATGTAGAGCTTTCGGGCCACGATGTATCATTTAACGAAGATGGAGTGAAGGATTCGACATCTCTTTCGTTCCAGTTGGTTGGAAACTATGGTAACAACTATATTGGGTTACATGATTTGTTGAGTGAAGACTTTGAAGAGGATATGGGCTATATCGGATATGCCTCAACTCGCAGAGCTGGTACGTACACACTTCCAATTATAAGCACATTTACGGATTGGGATAACCAGGAAGCGGGATTAGTGCCGATTCCTGAAGGTGTTTATCTTACTGCGTTTTATGCACAATTATCTACTGGATCAAGAGCTTGGTATGGTGATTTGGATTTCGAACCACTTTTCGTAGTAAACAGTCCCGCGACAGTTGGAACGGCTGAATCACATCATACAGTTGGACCGAACTACACGTTCAACGGAACAATTGTGGATAAATATATCGATTTTCAAGAACCTCTTGATGAAATTGAATATGGTTTTGATTTATACAAAAAGCTGTTCGTTACGTACGATTTAACAAATGCGAATGGTGACAAAGTAGATGAGGGGTCAGTGAATTTCGCCTTGGACGGTGCTTTCTCACTTAACCTCAGTAAATTAACAGTAGGCAACAATACATTGACAATATACGTTGACGATGCTGCAGGTAATAAAGCGGAATATGAATATACAATTGTCGCTGAAGTAAAATTTGGACTATCTGTATCACCAGAGAAGTTAGCATTAAAAGTAGGTGACACCGAACAATTAGAGGTTACCGTAACTGAAGAATTTGAAGGGGGCAAAGTAGAATCTACTGATAAAGGAACTGGTACCGTTGAAGAAGTAATTGTAACGGATACCAATGATATCGGAAGTATTGTGGCAGGAACAGAAATAGAAATAGAACTCGGTGATAGTGGTACCGTTGAAGAAGAGACGGAAACTGAATCCGATAACAGCGGTACTGTTGAAGAGGGTACAGAACTAGAAGCCGATGACAACGGTACAATAGAAGAAAGAACAGATGGAGATGAAGTTGAAGTAGTGGACGTTATAGCAGATGCGGATTACTCGAGTGATAATGAGGATGTTGTCATCGTTTCTGATACAGGTTTAGTCACCACAGTAGGAACAGGAACTGCGACAATCACAGTTTCATACGAAGGCATGGAAGCTACAGTAGCCGTTGAGGTTGCACCAATCGTAACAATTTCAGTAGACAACTCAAATCTTTCAATTGAAAGAGGAAAAACGGGTTCTGTCAGAGTGACCGAAACAACAAAAACTTCGATTGAAGGCGAGCCAACAGTCACCAATGTAACTGATAATGCGCAATACTCTGTCGCAAATAATTCAATGGTAACCGTCGATAAAGGCGTCATAACTGCAAATGCAACTGGTACAACAACTATCACAATTACTCATGGAAAAAATACTGTCACAGTAACCGTAACAGTAACAGATCCAGCACCTAACCCAGGAAGTGGTGGGGGTGGAGGTAACAGCGGTGGTGGCGGCGGATACTTCCCGTCAACACCAACAACACCAACAACACCAACAAAGCCAGATCCGGTTAAACCAGATCCAGTCAAACCTGAACCAGTTAAACCTGTGATATTTACGGATGTAACAGACCACTGGGCAGAGCTCTACATTCAAAAAGCTGTACAGTTAGGCCTCTTCAAAGGATACGAAGATGGCACATTTAAACCGAACAATCAGTTGACACGTGCGCAAGCTGTCTCCTTAATTGTCCGTGCATTGGGCTTGGAAACGGATGAAGCAGCACCTTTCAACGACATCGGAAAATATGCCGAAGAAACACAAGCTGAAATCGCTGCTGCCTACAAATACGGAATCGTCAAAGGGAATAACGGTAGCTTCAAGCCTGCGGAAAAAGTCACTCGTGCACAAATCGCATTGATGATCTCTCGGGCATACGAATACAAAATAGGAGAAACTTACACACCAACAGCAATTGCACCATTCTCCGACTATGGCAACTACAATGAGGAAACGGTTAGTGCCATTTCGATGCTATACGAATTAAAAATCATAACAGGCTTCGAAGGCAAATTCATGCCACAAGACCCGACAACTCGCGCACAAGCAGCGAAGATGTTTGTCAATATTATGGAGCTACTACAATAATTTGCAACCCCCAGCGCATCTAAACAGATGCAGCTGGGGTATTTACGTAGGAGCTAGAAAGAGAGTTGGGGGATATTAATTCCATTTAGGAACAGGCAGGCATGGCTGAATAATATAATTATCGGCAATATATTAATGGTCAAAAGTACCTATATGTGTATCTGTATTTTCAGAATGAAAAAATGATGCGAAATATATAGATATTAACATCCTTTGAAATGGTACTATTGATGTGTGTTTAAAAATAGTTAATTGGAGGTATTAGATTGAAAAAGTATTCACGTTCTTATCAAAAACTCTTCAGGGCTGTTTTGGCAAGTGGTGTGGCAGGAGGAGCTTTAGTAGCTGCTTCCCCAATATTCGTACAAGCTAATGATTCAGGCCCAGCTTTGTTTAATGATGTAAATCCGAATGCGCATTATTTTGAACCCGTAATGAACCTTAGCGCAAGAGGAATTGTGAAAGGCTATGAGGACAGTACATACAAACCGAATAATTCTGTTACACGTGGACAAGCAGCTAAAATCCTTGCGTTAGCATTAGGATTGGACACAGTTAATGTGAAAAATCCGGGCTTCGTAGATGTGAAGGAAACGGATTCTTATTATGGTCCAATTTCAGCTTTGGTTCAAGCAGGGATTATTAATGGATACGACGATAAAACGTTTAAGCCGAACGATAATCTAAAGCGTTCACAAATGGCGAAAATTATTACTCTTGGATTCGGTTTAGAGCAAGAAACCCTTACTGATAACCGTTTTGCCGACATTAGGACTGACGATGTTTATGCTAGCTATGTACAAGCCTTGCTTTCGAACAATATTACAACAGGGAATACACCAACAACATTTGGTCCGAATGCGCTTGTTACAAGAGGGCAGATTGCTACATTCATCTTTAGAAGTGAAATGGCAGTCTCTCTAAATGGATTTAGTTCTCAGATTGTCAATATTAACAACGATACTATTGAATTGACGGATGGGTCATATAAATTACAAGAGGAAATGAAAGCTTTATTTAACCCTTCTAACCTATCTGTGTTAAAAGATGCAAATATTACATTGACTGCAGATGATGGTTTAATCGGTAAAATTTCATCTATTGTAATTAAGGCGAGTGGAGATGCGAAAAACCATCTCACGTTAGATGGTAAAGAGTCCACGCTTACTGGTAATTTAATTATTAACGGCGATTTTGTATCAGTAAAAAATCTAATTGTTGAGGGCAACCTGGAAATTGGGAGTCAAGTGAAAAGTAGCTTCCAAAGCGACAATATTACAGTTAAAGGGAAAACGATTATTTCTGATAAAAATTCGTCAACAAAGAACGCCCAAGCTGACCAGGATAAGGTGTATCGTTCCATCGCATTTTTAAAGCCTGTCATAGTAGCGGCTACTGACGCTACAGGTCCAGTCATCACATTCTCAAATTCAACTATGGGAACAGTTGAAGTATCTAAAAAGAATGTAAAAATTCAAGCACTAGGAAAAACAAATGTGCAAGCTTTCGTCATTTCATCAAACGCTCAACTGAAAGCGGAAGCAGGCGTTACAATTCCGAAAATCACGATTTCTGAAGGAGTTACAGCAATTACAATCGACGCACCGGTAACTAGCCTTACAATCAATACAAAATCAGCATTAAAGCTTGAAAGTACAGGCAAGATCGGTGAAGTAACAATTGGCAATAATAGTTCGAAAATATCCTTCGGCACTAACACAAAAATCGGTAATCTAATTCTGCCTAAAGGAACAGAGGCAAAAGACGTTATTCAAGATTACGATAAAGTAAAAGCCAACATTGAGAATATCGGTGGAGAAACTAATCCGGAAGCAAAACCAACTACACCAGCACCACCAGCTACTATTGGTAGTGGTGGTGGAGGCGGAAATAGTGGAGGGAATACTGGGGGAGGTAATGATGGTTCAGTACAGCAACCAGAAGCACCGCAATCAGTAACTTTGGCGCCGGATTCCTTGGGGGTAGCAGGGGATGAAAAAATTACTGGATTAACATCCGGAAGGCAATATGTCGTAATTGTTGATGGAGAAGCCAAAGGTGTTAAGGCCGATGGAAGTCTTGGAACTCACAACTCTCCAGCAGAATTCCTAGCTGGAACTGAAATTAGAGGTTTAACAAATACGAAAACGTACAAAGTTGAGCAGGTTATGGAATTTATAGACTATCAACCTATAGGCGAAGTAACTGATATCTCCAGTGAAGTTAGATTCAACAAGGGAGAAAATAAATTTGTTGTGCCAGCAGGTAAAATGGACTTCACCTTCACGGATAGCAGTTATCAAATAGCAGCAACGTACTCGTATGGGGAATGGACATTTGCCACAGGTCTAATACCAGTGGTTCCTGGAACGCCTGTAACTCCCGACACGGTAACAGTCGACTATGTAACTACTAAGACTATCATCGCTTTGACAGAAGGCGTAACATTTGTAGAAGGAAAGTTTACTGTGCCTGCAAATCTTTCAACTTTCGAATTTAGAGAAGATGGAATTTTAGTAAATGGAGCATTTAACGGAATAGAATGGGAGTATACTGCAATAGTAGATGGAGAGTCACAGTTAATAGTTGCACTTTTGAATGATGTTTATTCCAATATAAAGCTCGCAGCAGATATTGAGGGCCTGAAGAAGAATATTATTGTAAACCGCCCAGTTACAATTAATGGTAATACGCACAAATTAACCTTTACTGCAGAACTAAATGGGTTAAACAACAGCGAAAGACAAGGAATCCTTGTAACTGCTGCTAATGTAAAAATTAGCGGCGTAACTGTCAAAATGGCTAATAGCGATGGATGGCAGAGTCTGTATGCAATTCAAGTCTACAATGCCAAGAATGTAACTCTCCACAATATTACTGCAACTAACGCTGACGGTGGAATTCTTGTAAACGGATCAGAAGTTGTCTTGACGGGCACTATCACTGTCAGTGACAACGAATTCGGTGGAATTGAAGTATCGAAAGGCGAGGGACTGACAACCGGTTCTGTATTGAATGTTGAAGGAACACTCGTAAACGATAGCGAGAAGTATGGACAGCCGACTGTGTGGGTAGAGAATGGTCAAGGCGAGGTAACGGGACTTGATCTTAATCAATATATCGAAAGTAAGTTTATTAAAGATGGCCAAACCCAATACTATCAAAAGGCTGAGAATACTATTAAGTCTATAGATGTAGATTCCTTGGATAAATTAGAAGAAGCTCTTAAAGATAATTCCTATTCAGTCATTAATCTCACGAAAGATATTGAGGGTCTGAAGAAGAATATTATTGTAAACCGTCCAGTTACAATTAACGGTAATACACACAAGCTATCCTTTACTGCAGAACTAAATGGGTTAAACAACAGCGAAAGACAAGGAATCCTTGTAACTGCTGCTAACGTAAAAATTAGCGGTGTAACTGTCGAAATGGCTAATAGCGATGGATGGCAGAGTCTGTATGCAATTCAAGTCTACAATGCCAAGAATGTAACTCTCCACAATATTACTGCAACTAACGCTGACGGTGGAATTCTTGTAAACGGATCAGAAGTTGTCTTGACGGGCACTATCACTGTCAGTGACAACGAATTCGGTGGAATTGAAGTATCGAAAGGCGAGGGACTGACAACCGGTTCTGTATTGAATGTTGAAGGAACACTCGTAAACGATAGCGAGAAGTATGGACAGCCGACTGTGTGGGTAGAGAATGGTCAAGGCGAGGTAACGGGACTTGATCTTAATCAATATATCGAAAGTAAGTTTATTAAAGATGGCCAAACCCAATACTATCAAAAGGCTGAGAATACTATTAAGTCTATAGATGTAGATTCCTTGGATAAATTAGAAGAAGCTCTTAAAGATAATTCCTATTCAGTCATTAATCTCACGAAAGATATTGAGGGTCTGAAGAAGAATATTATTGTAAACCGTCCAGTTACAATTAACGGTAATACACACAAGCTATCCTTTACTGCAGAACTAAATGGGTTAAACAACAGCGAAAGACAAGGAATCCTTGTAACTGCTGCTAACGTAAAAATTAGCGGTGTAACTGTCGAAATGGCTAATAGCGATGGATGGCAGAGTCTGTATGCAATTCAAGTCTACAATGCCAAGAATGTAACTCTCCACAATATTACTGCAACTAACGCTGACGGTGGAATTCTTGTAAACGGATCAGAAGTTGTCTTGACGGGCACTATCACTGTCAGTGACAACGAATTCGGTGGAATTGAAGTATCGAAAGGCGAGGGACTGACAACCGGTTCTGTATTGAATGTTGAAGGAACACTCGTAAACGATAGCGAGAAGTATGGACAGCCGACTGTGTGGGTAGAGAATGGTCAAGGCGAGGTAACGGGACTTGATCTTAATCAATATATCGAAAGTAAGTTTATTAAAGATGGCCAAACCCAATACTATCAAAAGGCTGAGAATACTATTAAGTCTATAGATGTAGATTCCTTGGATAAATTAGAAGAAGCTCTTAAAGATAATTCCTATTCAGTCATTAATCTCACGAAAGATATTGAGGGTCTGAAGAAGAATATTATTGTAAACCGTCCAGTTACAATTAACGGTAATACACACAAGCTATCCTTTACTGCAGAACTAAATGGGTTAAACAACAGCGAAAGACAAGGAATCCTTGTAACTGCTGCTAACGTAAAAATTAGCGGCGTAACTGTCGAAATGGCTAATAGCGATGGATGGCAGAGTCTGTATGCAATTCAAGTCTACAATGCCAAGAATGTAACTCTCCACAATATTACTGCAACTAACGCTGACGGTGGAATTCTTGTAAACGGATCAGAAGTTGTCTTGACGGGCACTATCACTGTCAGTGACAACGAATTCGGTGGAATTGAAGTATCGAAAGGCGAGGGACTGACAACCGGTTCTGTATTGAATGTTGAAGGAACACTCGTAAACAATAGCGAGAAGTATGGACAGCCGACTGTGTGGGTAGAGAATGGTCAAGGCGAGGTAACGGGACTTGATCTAAATCAATATATCGAAAGTAAGTTTATTAAAGAAGGGCAAACCCAATACTATCAAAAAGTTGAGAATGCAAAAGTGCAAGAAATGCATGAAACGAATCTTCCCACTTTGGATGATTAAGTGTCAGGAGTTTAGGATCGAAACAGTTAGACGTTTAAAACTAGTACCTGAACAAGGTTGAATTTAAAGAATGCACAATGACACCACATTAACTAAAACGAAGTCAGTCATGATATTCGATGACTGACTTCGTTTTAAATTGACAGGTACCTATGCGTGGTTGAATTCAGACAATCCACTACAATCACATAAAGATGATAATGAAATGTTGATACATTAGAACTCCTGAAATAGTTTTGCGTTAATAATGACGCGATTTATATTAGAGGAAGTTGAAATTAAAAAACAATCGTGGGCTCATTTGATACAGAAGAAGAAATAGGCTATTCTAACGCCATTGGTGCTTTTAAAAAGCTCCTTCTTCAGTATAGTTTAATCAATTCTACGTCGAATAATTTAATAATTGCGAGTTTGGTCATTGGAGACCTGTTTTCATAGCATTTTATCTGATCAATACAATCATTAGTGTAAGGTTCAAGAAATTCCAAAAAACGTTCTGTACACTTTCGTGTCTAGAACGCTTTTTATTTTGCATCTTTATAGGAGCTGGATCTCTATTTCATAGTGTGTGAAAACTGGTTTCAAAAAAAGTAGCATTTTCTGCAACGATTCGACATATACATATTCATTTCACTAACTGGTAAAATGGATTGCTTTAATGTCAGTACCTTTGTCAGCCGCTTTTTTCTTATCAAGAAAGAAGTAATCGCCCCCCATCGGCAGACGTGCGGCTAAATACGGGTGCCAGTCACTCACACAATTTACAATTAAGTTCGCAAGAACCTGGTGAGAAGACAACAAAGAGAAGTCCTTTGATCGAGCAATCGATTAAAGAGCTTCTTTTTGCGTTCAGTACGGATGCCAGAAAATACGTATGCCGTGTCAAGCATGTCTATCGTCATGCGGTGAGCGTGCGTTACAGGTTTGGCGGGGAATTATGACATTGTACAACAAAAATTATAGATTTTTTTCCTATGGATTCACACTTAGACAAAGAATAATGGATTGGACGATGTGCGGATTTGTATAAGTGAATAAGGGTGAACTTGGATGGTTTGTGAAATATGTGGAGTAGATAACGTGCGAGTGAGGTTCTACCCTCAGTCACTCTGTATGGATTGCTATAATGCGTCCGGCGTATTTTCGATGTGGAGCGTCAAATCATGAGAACTTGGGTTATATTAACAGCCCGTGAGCTGATTGATTATTTGCGAGGACAGCCTTCGCTACTCCTAAAAGATGTTGAAAAGATTGTGTTGGATTTAGGTAATTCAACAGAAGCAATCCATGCAACAGATTTTGCTTCTATTCGTGGTCATGCGAAAGCGAAAAAAGTATTGGAAATCAGTGCAGCTGGCGGTCATCACGTCTTATTGAACGGCCCGCCAGGTTGTGGGAAAAGTATGTTGGCAGATGCCTTCCATACGCTATTCCCTGATATGTCCAATGAACAGATGTTGGAAGTCTATAGCATTTACCACCTGGCTAAAGAGAAACGTGGCTTCTCCTCGCGCCCGCCTTATCGATTCCCTCATCATACAGCATCTGCGAACGCTCTTATTGGTGGTGGAACGTATCCGAAGCCGGGTGAAATTTCCCTAGCACATCATGGCGTTCTATTCCTGGATGAATTAGGCGAGTTTTCGAGGAAGTCATTAGATATGTTAAGACAGCCATTGGAAACTGGAGAAGTGACCATCAACCGTGTAAGTCAATCTGTTACATACCCTTCATCTTTCATCCTTATCGCGGCTACAAATCCTTGTCCTTGTGGATACTTCGGTTCGAATGAACGATATTGTAGTTGAACCGCCAATCAAATTCGTTCCTATCAACTAAAAGCATCCGGACCTCTCCTCGATCGGTTGGATTTCATATTAACATTGCGTAGTGTAGGAATTACTGAAACGGAAAACGTTGATACATCAGAAGACATCAGAAAGCGGATAGTAGTCGCGCGCCGTATGCAACAAGAACGCTATGAAGATGACTCGCTTAACGGTAATTTGAGCGTGCAACGATTGCTTGCCACATGCTCATTAAATTAAGCGCAGTTGCGGATCGTTAAAGAAGTCTGCTTCAATGAAAAATGGAGCAATCGAACCCAAGTGAAATTAATTAGAACGGCCCGTACGATTGCAGACCAGGCTGGAGAGAAAAACATAGCCAATCATCACATACATGAAGCAATAGACTGGAAAAAGGCGTCATCTCTTTTTCAACAACAGGAGAGAATTGCAGATGGCTAGGAAAAGAAGGCAGTGGAATACGCGCTACTTTGATCATATCGTCATGCGAGGGAATAATCGTCAAGATATTTTCAGAACGCAGGCGGATTTCGATGAATTCTTCCGCGTTCTTAACTATGCTAATATGAAGCATCCTTTTCGACTAATCGCATATTGTGTCATGACAAACCATTATCATCTATTGCTTCAGTCGCCCAATGCGCCATTAGGGAAAGTGATGGGGCTCATCAACCATCGCTATACGGACTATTATAAAAAGAAATACAATTACTCCGGTTATTTATACGACAGCCGTTACTTTGCTAAACAAGCCGACAGTCCTGCTACTTTGTTGAAAATCAGTCGCTATATCCACCGAAATCCGATCAAAACGGTTGTACCGATGGTTTCTAGAATGGAAGACTATTATTATAGCTCGTTTCATTTCTACAAAGGCGAAAAGGCTACTTGCTATGTGTTTCTTGATTTGATAATTCTTCCGTCTCTTCTTCCTTCGTCGTATACGAAAAGCAATAAAGATTATTATCGCTATTGTGAAGAAGAATTAGATGAGGATGGCAACATTGCCACAACTAGAATTCTAAAGTCAGGAGATTTTATTGCAAAATGAAACGATTGCTACTACAGATTTGTTCGAACCTGTTCGCAGTTCCATGCTGTCCTCTATCTAGTATACCTATCTCGGCTAAAAAACTAGTAAAACCGTTTGACCGATTACTTGGTCAAACGGTTTTTTTCCTCTTTCTCTTTTAATTGTCAAACGAGTGTCTATATTGTGCGAGTGACTGGCACCGATTCAAACTCGCGATGAATTAGCCAGTGCCCAATCTTACAGGAAGTACTCTTTGGAATTAACCTGATTTGCACACAACTAATGCTAGTCACTAAGTCAAATAGTAGCCTCCACCGAAATGGTATTAGTTATTTCGTTAAATTCAAACAGAAAACAATTTTCATTAAAAATCATCAAAATTAGAACCGATTCACAAACAACAATCGACAATACATTCTGAGAAATTAGGTTATAATTTTAAGGAGAGTAGCATATTGGAAAGCGAAAATATTCGAGCTTTTATTTGTGCACATAGAACGCATGAGGTGAGTGGTGCAACCGGACTTGTTTAGTTTGTAGCAATGCCGAGTATGAGGAGTGTTTTTCTGTTTGATATAGAGAACTAATACTAGTTATAGTAGATGGTTTATAAAAAATACGATACATTGCCGGGGGGAAATTGAAAGATGAATAAATTATTCAATGCAACATTTGCAACATCAGTACTTGTAGCAGGCGCCTTAATCGTGCAACCTGTTAGTGCATCAACGGATTTTATAAAGTTTACCGACGTGAAAGAAGCGCATGATTATTATACGGATGTCTATACATTAGTAGAAAGAGAAGTCATTAGTGGATATGCCGATCAAACATATCGTCCGAACACGGAATTGACGAGAGGACAAGCTGCAAAGATATTGGCGATGGCTTTGAAATTAGAAACGTTCCCAGTCACGAAATCCAGCTTCACAGATGTATCGGTGAAGAACCAATACCTACCTTATATTGAAGCGTTAGCCCAGGAAGGGATTATTAATGGATATGACGATGGTACATTTAAGCCCCAAAACCCGCTGACGCGCGCACAAATGGCGAAGGTTTTAGTGAAAGGATTTAATCTTGTTTCAGAAGACGGATCACTTCCATTCACTGACATCACTACGAAGTCTGGATATTATGGGGACATTCAAACTCTCTATACATCAGGCATTACAAAAGGAAGTACTCCGACGACTTTTTCACCAAATGATACAGTGAAACGTGGCCAAATGGCTTCGTTTGTCATGAGAAGTGAGAGGGCTACAATGATTGAAGCGGAAGAAGTGGCACAAGTACAAGTGGAGCGACTAACCGATTCAATATTGAAAATTGACGGTAATAAAGTTGTTTTTGCAAAAGACTCCTATGATATCCCCGAGAATTTACAAGGTCTGTTATCTGAGAAAAATAATGTTGCGTTAGAAAATGCCACTATTGAAATGACCGTTAAAGGAAATCAGTTGCTTACTATTGCTTCTTTAACCATCACTGCACAAGGAACAAGCAATGCACCAGTCATTCTAGATGGAGCGTTGACAGCAGGACCGGTCGCTAGCCTCACGCCTATGGCTATAACTAATGTTGCAAAGTTCGATGGGCTATTGAAAATAGAGTCTAATTATATAGAGATTAGAAATTTGAAAGTAGATAAAGAGTTAATCATCTCGAAAAGTGTTAAAGAACTTATACTCAATGAACCTGTTAAGGCACTTACTATTTTAGAAGATGCTGAAGTAGTGATAAAAGGGAAAACCAGTATTGGGAAAGTAACGATCGTATCGGAAAAAGCCGTCCAACTTGATATGGAAGGAACTATTGGTGAACTCCATTTCACGAAAGAACAAGCGGTTGTCCGACTTGGCGTGAATTTGTTAGTTAGTAATATCCAGACAGTTAAAGGTATACCTGTGGACAAACTGATTTCGAACCTGAGTGCTGTCCAAATGAATATTGAGAAAGTGAACAAACAGAAAGTGGATAATCAGCTAGTTGGATCCGTCGAGACGGTTACTCCTTCAGAAACTCCCAATGTTATTGAAACTCCAACAACGAAAAAGAATGTTATTAATGGAGAGGTTGTACAGAAAGCAATTGGACAAAAAGCCTCTCAAGCGAGCAAAACAATTGTCAGTTATAAGTTTTCTGCAGAAAAAGCCCCCATAATGAGTAACTTTGAGTTTAATATTGATGATGGCGATGGGTTCATTACAAATTACAATTACTATAGTGCTACCCAGAGTATAGAGGGAAATGTTCCTAAGCAGAGAACAGGAATTGACGTTGCTGAAGCAATTGTTAGAGACTTTCATGTTACCCTAAAGGGAAGATTTGCACCCTTGTTACAAAAATGGGATGTGACAAGTGCCGGAAGTGAAGTGATCTTTACTTCCAAGTTAAATAAGGCCTATGATAACTTCCAAATCGCCATTCCATCGAATGGAAACAGAGCAGAGATTAAAGGTGAATTTATTAAAAAGCAACAAGGAAGTCAAGGAGTAGACGGGAAAATTGAAGTGAATATATTAACTGTAAACGCGTCAGTATATAAGCCCAGTGAAATTTTCGTAACGTTTAACGACGGAACAGTTACTTTTGATAAAAAGATTGCAGTTACTAGCAATGATACATCCATTTCCATTGCGTCAAAAATCGCTGCAGCGTTTAATGATCTAGTTGACTGGGACGTTACAAATGCTAAAGGTTCAGCTGACGTCGTATTTACTGCGAAAGAAGCTATGGATGACAGAGAGGTAACGATTACAATTAAATAGAGTCTGGTGCCATACACTCTCACAACGTCTTTTCAAGATAACCACTCCATCTAAACAAAAACAGAAAAACCATTAGACCGATTACTTGGTCCGACGGTTTTTCTTTGCATCTGCCTAATCCAATTGTCAAGCTAGTGTCTGAATTGTGTAAGTGAATTGTGCGAGTGACTGGCACCAAACTACTGATATTTAAGAAGAATCGCCTTAGCACGTGAATCCACCCCGATTTTACTATAAATAGAAGTAAGATACACTCGTACCGTTCCCTCAGATAGAAAAAGCTGCTCCGCAATTTCACGGTTCGTAATCCCGTCTGTTAACAAATCATAAACTTCCTTTTCCCTCGGTGTAAGCAATTCATCTGTCTGTTTTTCGATAATTTGAAAATGATCGATATAATGCAAAGAGATGGAGGCTCGTAAACTTTCCTCTTTTTTGTGGAGGTGCCGGGCTTTATTTAATAAAGTATAAATTTCTTCTTCATCTAAAAATGTGCGGATGTAGTAATAGGGAGCGGCTGCTTTTAGTGCTTCCAGTAAAATCGTTAGTGCCATTTCCTTGTCACCGAGTCTTTGATGACAGATTGCTTCAAGAACAGTTGCTTCTATGAATGTTGCGACCTGCATTTCTTGCATGGCTTTCGTTTTCGTTTGAATGACAATTTCCAAGGCGCTGTCGGGTTGCTGTTTCGCAAGGAGCAAGCGCGCATAGACGAGCATCCAAAAAGGTTGACTCGATTTCGTTGCTTGTAATTCAATCTCTGCATTGTTGAGGTCGCCATTTGTAATATGACAGGCAGCCTGCATGATACTAAGTGTTGTTAACCAATGCTTTTCCGTGACCAATGTTTTTGCCTGCGTCAGTAACGCGAGGGCAGAAGTGGTCTTTTTCTCCACTAAATAGATTTTCGCCTGCAATAAGTACATGGGGATGAATAAGCCTGGGTCTTTCAGTTCGTGCCCTTGTTGCATGGCAATATCAAGTTCATCTTTCGCATAATCCAACAAATTCCGCTCATATAACGATTCTGCGGATGTACCGTAGGAATACGCTGCGATTCCTCTCGTCTGATAAAAAGGCTTGCGGAAAATTTCAGCGATGGCGAGACCATCTTCAAAAGCAGGCATTTTCCCTTTTGAGGAAATACTCGTCCGTAATAATTTGTACTCAAAAATGTTGAAAGGCATATGTACGGTATCCCAACGGGAAGGTACATGATTCTTATTGAGCTGCTTTTCCACAATTGCCTTTGCGATTTTCAAATCACCGCCCACAGAAATAATCCCCATTGCTTTCGCATGTTCATACAGGAAAACCATTGGAGCATGCTCTTCTTGCTCCATCCACTGATCGGTAATCTGTCTTGTCTCGAGTTCTTGTATAAGGGAATTCGCTATATCAGTATCTAATGAAGACATCGATGCGATAACGCCAATAACAAGCAATTCATACGGAACCGGATGGTGATGACTACGCAAATGATGCAACCATCTCAAGAATGTCGCAGTTCGCCCTGACGTAATGAAATTCACAAGATGGTCAGTCATCCAAGAAACTGCTATATCGTATAGTTCATAGTGTAAACATAAATCGATTGCTGAAGTAATCAATCCTTTTTTATATAACAAAATTGCGGATTCTTGTACTAAAGACGATACATCTTCAGCTGTCAGGCGTCTTCTTAACTCCGACTGTAGCGCCTCGGCAAATAGATGATGGTAGCGGAACACAGGATTGTTTGATTGGAGACGGACGATGAAGAATCCTTTTTTCTCCAACTCCTCAAGTAATTGAAAGCTGTCCGTGCGGTTCGTAAGCTGATTACAAATGGAAGGTTCCAATTCATTGATCAAAGATGTGCGTAAGAGGAATTCTTGTGTAGACAATGGTAGCGGAAGCATGATTTCCTGTACCAAAAAGCTGAAAATCGTTGAACGAGATGCCGTTTCCCATTCCAGCGGATAGTCGTGATTTGGGGTTAAACATGCCAACTGTAATCCGGCAATCCACCCTTCCGTTTTATCGACAATCAGATTGAACTGGGCTTGATCAGGTAGGGGCAAATTCTTTGCTCTGTAAAATTGTTCTACTTCTAGAGGTGTGAATCGTAGTTGGGAAGCATCAAGTTCGTAAACCCATTGCTTGACACGCCATTTGGTGATCGGCAAGTCGATTTCTGTCCGTGTGGCAATATAGATATGAACATGGTCTGGTAATTGTTCGATTAGCTTCGTCATCATTTGATGAATGACGGTGTTTTCGATGAGATGATAATCGTCAAGCACGATATGCAGCGGCTTGTCCGTTACGCTTAGCTCGTGAATAAATGATTCAATCAGGAAGTCATTCCCCGCACTGTCCGAAGCATGCAGAAGCGGCGCGAATGTCTGATCCATATCCGAGTGACACGCTTTTGCTACTGCATGCAACACATATTTCCAATAGCGGGGCGCATCATTATCCGATGAATCGATGGATAGATAGGCGACCTGTTCGTGTTGTAAGTTTTTTAGCCATTGGCTGATCAGCGTCGTTTTCCCGTAGCCAGCAGGAGCGCGAAGAATCGTCACCTTTTTGTACCGTCCATCCGGGGAATTGTCTAGCAATCTCGTTCTATGTACGGTATCCAAAAAAGGTTGCGGTAATTTCGTTTTGGCAGACAGAAGAATAGCCGTCACGTTTTCCCTCCTTAAAAAGTGAGTAAATAGTAACTGGATAAAAAAATTAATCTCCTTTAATTGCCGATTAATTCTAATTTTACACATGTACTGTTTGATTGTCTACAGTGAATTTTCCAACAAATGACTATGAAATTACTTGTGCGCTACCTATCCATATGTGGATAAAATAAGCGAAATACTAACTGCACATTTTAATACAAAAAAAGAGCCGCTAATGGGCTCTTGGCATTACTATAAATTTCTTTTTATCGTCATTCCGTCAAACTAACACATCAACCCGATACTGGACTAATCCCGTTTCGTTTGCATATAAAGCAGCATGTGTGCGATCGCCAAGGCTAAGTTTTGATAAGATTTGACTAACATGCTTTTTTACTGTGTGTTCTGTAATGAACAGATTATGGGCGATTTGTTTATTGGAAAAACCAAGCCCAAGCTTCCCTAGCACTTCCTTTTCTTTTAAGGTCAATTGCTCTAACGGACTTTTGTCTACAAAAGATTCCCTTTGCGACTGAATAAGCAGGTCAATCATATCAGGATCATAATACTTCCTTCCGCGCTGAATCATATACAAGGCATATATGAATTCTTCAGGAAGCGCTTGTAAAGAAATGAACGCATCCACCCCCAATACTCTTGCCTGTTCAAACAGCATGAGATCCTGTGAGTTCGTCAAAATGGCGAATTTGCAGTGTCCATTATACTGTTTTGCTTCCGCAATGATCTCCAAACCACTCTCGTGCCCCAACTTAAAATCGATAATAAACAAATCAGGTTTTACTGTTTGAAGTAAATGAAGGGATTCTCGCTTGTTTACGGCTTCTCCAACTACTTCAAGCTCGCCGGGTGCTGACAAAGTAAAAATCAACCCTTTGCGAATAAGCGTTTGATCATTTGCTAATAGTATTTTCATCGATAAACCCCCCCGTCTAAAATGCTCCGGTGATTTGAGGTCGGTTGCACTACTGACTCCATATATCCAAAGTGCCCACGTAGAGGATATACTTCAACGTCTCCTATGTATGTAGGCTTGCTTTAATGAATGATGTGGAAAATAAATATTCTGAATCATTACGTTTAGTATAGAGGGGATTTTAGAAGTTGAATACTGAGGAATGTTAGTGTTTGGGCTCAATTGGTGGAATGACACTGCCATTACTCGAGCAGATGTAAAAGGAAAATCCCTACTATCGTTAAGGTATCTGGCCATACGTAATTGACAGGCACTAAATCAACCCTAAATAGAAACTTTTGAAAACAGGCAATTGTGTAAACTATTTTACATCTTAGTTGTTAGAACTCTCTTATAATAAAAACAAGCAAAAGGGATAAGGGGTGTAATTGATGATGGAATCTGCAGCAACTCTTTTATCAAAATATATACAAATCGATACTTCAACTACATCTGGAAATGAAAAAAGCGGCTTGTTGTACATGCAAATGGTAGCAGAGTCATTTGGTCTCTATACCTATTATCATGAAACGACCGTAACTAAAGGTAATTTAATCATTGCATTGCATAAGGAAGATTTACTCCCTTTTTATAATGAAGTATATATAAAGAATTATCGAAAAAAAGGAACACCATTTTCCAAAGAAGTCATGGTCCTTCTCTCACATGTCGATGTGGTTGATGCCAACGCCGATGATTGGCGTTATCCTCCTTATTCAGGAGAAATTATCGAGGGGGAAATATGGGGAAGAGGAGCGATTGATGCGAAACAAATCGGAATCACCCATTTACTCACAATGCGAAATTTAAAAGAAATGGACTCTCCAATTTCGATTATACAAGTCATTACATCTGAAGAAGAGTATGGCAGTGAAAATGGATTGAAACGGTTATTGAGTGACTACCCATTTCTATGGAAAGGGGTAACCGTTTGGAATGAAGGGGGAGGATTTCCAATACAAGTCGGTGATACGTTCTTTTATCTAGTAGAGACTGGACAGAAAGGGAATATGTCATTCACAGTGACAATTCCTCAAAAGAAATCATCAAATCCTTACTTACCTTCAAATCAAACAGACATTGCCGCCTTTCGTATGGTGCAAGCCTTGCATACGATGAAAGTCGAAAATGAATCGATTCCTGCATCTGTATCAAAAATGTTTTCACTTATGGTGAAAGGGATGAAAAGCGACGCATCGTTTGACCGATATGACGATTTAATAGCAACCCTTCCTGAAGAACATAGAAGAATGTTTTCTGCAATGACTAAAACTACATTTACGGTGACAGCGGTTCATGGTGGGAAACGTCATCCGAAACTGAAAGGGAGTTATCAACTATCCGTTGATGTACGGCCACTTCCGATAACTAAGCTAGCAGATGTAAAAAGAGTAGTTGAACAGACAATTACCGACATTGAACCTGAAGCGATTATTGACTGGGTGTATGAGAGTGAAGGATATGACCGGGAATTACCGGAAAGTATGAGGCGGATTCTAGAGAGACAACTGCAGTTGGGCAATGTGGAAACGGCTATTGTTGTGCCCTTTATGACGATTGGAAGTAATGATGGAAAATATTTTAATGATGTTCAAGCGACAGTACTTGGCTACTGCCCAATGACAACTAATATGACATTTGATCGTGTCTTACCGTTAGTACATGGCGTAGATGAACGTATTGGCATTGTAGAGTTGGAGTTTGGAATACAGCAGCTTACAGCCGTTTTTAAAAATATTATAGAGGAATCGATGGAAGGAGAAATGAGTTATGAAAGGTAGTAATGCAAAAGTTGTTCGCGAGAAACTGGAACAAGCAACTCAATTAATGAAAAAACATGAAATTGATACGTGGCTCGTCTTGACAAGAGAAGGATCCGATCCTGCATTACCGTTATTAGTAGGCGTCCGTTCCGTTCATCAAGCGGCAATCTTCATCCGGGAGTCTGGTAAACATATTGTGTTGACATCGAAAAGTGATGCCGGTAGTTATGAATCGACAAATTTATTCGATGAAGTTCGAGTGTATGAATCTTCGATGGAGAAAGCCTTTACAGAACTTTGGAATGAGCTTAGCGTAGAAAAACTTGCTTTAAATATCTCTGAACAAGATCACTTATGTGACGGGCTTACATATGGTCTGTATTCATGGCTCAAAGATAACGTAGGAGAGCAAATCTTACATGAGAGAGAAATTTCAAGTGAAGAAATGCTTGGTGAATTGCGGAGCATTAAGACCGAAGCGGAAATTGCTACGGTCGCTGAAGCTGTTAGAATCACAGTGGAAATATTTGAATCTGTCCATTCAAAATTGAAACCATTTATGACTGAAATAGAGATTGGGAACCTTTTTGTTGAAGAGATGAAAGAGCGGGGCGTTTCGTCAGGTCTTGGAGATGCTTATGATCCACCATTGGTTTGTGCAGTGAGACATGGCCTAGCACACCGTAAACCAAGTGATCGTCTTGTCGAACCAGGTGACATCGTCATTATAGACTTCAGCATGAAATATGAAGATTACGTATCGGATATTGCGAGGACATTTTACTTCTTGAAAGATGGAGAACAAGAGGCCCCTGCTACTGTCAATCATGCATTTGAAACAGCATATAAGGCCATAACTGAATCAATCGAGGCATTGTTAGTAGATAAAAAAGGCTATGAAGTGGATGCGGTTGGAAGAAAAGTGATTGAAGAAGCAGGTTATCCGACGATACGCCACTCCGTTGGACATCAAATCGGCCGGGCTACGCATGATGGGGGAACAACACTGGGTCCGCGACGTGTTCCAGTACGATTGGCAGTGGAAGGATCACTAAAAGCGGGTGAGATATACGCAATTGAACCGACTGTTATTCAAGATAAGGGGCTCCCTTGCATGCTCGTGGAAGAAAACGTATTAGTGACTGAAGAAGGTCCGGTCCTATTAAGCAAGAGGCAAGATACATTATGGCTCGTGAAAAGGTAGGTGCATACAAAATGGATAGTAAATTGTTAGATAAAACAGTAAAACTATTACAAGAATTAATCCAAACCGACACGACGAATGAGTACGCAACTGAAATCGAGGCAGCAAACGTGCTCATTGAATTCTTTAATGGCTACGAGATTGAATCTGAAATCATTCTGAGCCCTGAAGGCAGGGCGAATTTTGTCGCAACGTTAGTTGGAGAACAACAGCAGGAACCTCTTATTCTATTATCCCATCTAGATGTAGTTGGACCGGGAAGCGAGGAATGGACGTATCCTCCATTTAGTGGGGCAATTGACAAAGGCGTGGTATGGGGGAGAGGAACACTTGATACAAAACAGCTGACAGCGATGCATGCAGCAGTGTTTGTGGAAATGAAAAGATTACAAGATCAAGGTTTATTACAGCGGACTGTTATCTTTCTGGCTACGGCTGATGAAGAAAACGGGAGTCAAGAAGGCATGGCTTTTATAGCTGAACAGTATAGCGAGTATTTCACCGATGCTAGCGTATTCAGTGAAGGTGGAGGGTTCATTGTTGAAGACAATGAACAAAGATACATGTTTGTCGCCGCCGGAGAAAAAGGAACGGCTAAGGTTAAGTTGAAATCGGTAGGAGTAGGCGGACATGCGGGGGCTCCTCCAGCAGATCAGGCCCTTCTATTCTTAGTTAGTGGATTGACCAGTCTGCTTCAACAGAGTTTTGACCCGCCAACCTATTCAATTTTGGAGAATTATATGGGGAACTTCAAGAAGACTATCGAAAAAAGTGAACAAACGAGCGAAGATGAAATCTTTATAAAACAAATGTATGAATATATGAAGTTTCCGACAGTTACGATTGAAAAAGTCGATGTTGGCCAACAAATAAATGTCGTTCCCTATTATGCAGAAGCAACGATTGAAATTAGAACATTACCAATGCAAACAAAACAGGATGTGACTGCGATACTAGAACAACTATTTCAAACGTCTAATGTTGAGTGGGAAATCACGTTCTTCCAGCAAGGGTATGAATGTGAAATAGCTACGAATGAGCTTAGGTATATAGAAAATACGAGTGCACAATTTGGTTATCCTGTAGCGATAATGCCCTTTACGGCACTTGGGAAAACGGATGGACGGTTTATCGGTACCTTTGCCGCTAACATCTATGGTATCTCACCCGTCATGATTCCATTTACAGAAGTGTTGAAGCGGGTTCATGCCACTGATGAAAGAATTGAGCTTGATTCTTTTGAATACGGAACAAAACTTTTAGTAGATACAATCACTTATTTAGCGAGAAAAGAGGTAGAAATCTATGCTGATTCAGAAAGAGAAAGTTGAACAGGCGATTGCATACTTAAATGAAGGATACGCTGATGCTTGGTTGATATATGCAAGTGAAAGTAGTGATCCATGTTTGTCGCTCATTCCAGGTGTGGCGAGTGTGGGCCCAGGAATCTTTATCTTTACTAAAGAAGGCGGACGCTACGCTGTCTGCAACTCAATCGATGCACAGGATATCGAAGAGAGTGGGATTTTTGATGAAGTTATTAAACCGGACAGTAGTATTGAAGAAAGTCTTTGTGAATTGATCAGAAGAATAGCACCAAAGAAGATTGCACTCAATTACTCAGTGGAAGAACCATTAGCGGATGGTTTAACAACAGGTCGTTATCGCTGGTTAATGAAAACATTATTTGAGTTTGATGAGATTGAGTATATTTCATCGGAGACGTTGCTGACAAAAATCAGAAGCATTAAATCCGATTCTGAGCTTGCTGCCATACAAAAGGCAGTCGATATTACAGTTGATATTTATGAGGCTGCTTTCAATCGATTAAGAGTAGGGATGTCTGAAATCGAAGCGGGTGATCTATTTGTTCAAGAATTGAAAAAGCGCGGCGTCGTCAATGGAGTGGATCGCACTGCATCCTGCCCGATTGTCATGAAAGAAAACATTGCGCATAGGCCACCGGGAAAGGCAGTTATTGAAGCTGGCGATCTAGTAATCTTTGATTTCAGTGTTGAATATGAAGGGTACGTATCCGATATTGCTAGAACAGTTTATTTTCTGAAGAAAGACGAAACCGAAGCACCCGAAAAAATACGAAACACATTCAAAACGATACATGAAGCGATAACGATGGCGAAAGAGGCGATGCGGCCAGGTGTAAAGGGGTTTGAAATCGATCAAATTGCGAGAGAACACTATAGGGAAAATGGATATCCGGATATTACACATGCAACTGGGCATCAGATAGGGAAGGATGTACACGATGGCGGTGCATTATTAGCACCTAGATGGGAGAGATATGGGAATTCTCCCTACCTCGAATTGGAATCGCGAATGGTTTTTACAATTGAACCGACCATTTTTATGGATGATGGTATTCATTTTATTGTAGAAGAGAACGTTGTAGTTACAGAAGATGGGGCAGAATGGCTTTCTATTAGACAAGATGAAGTCATCTGTATTCCATGGGGGGGAGACGCTTGAAAAAGTATGTGATAAAACGGATTCTTCAATCCATACCGATTCTGTTCGGGATAACCATCATGACGTTTTTCATCATGCAATTGGCTCCTGGTAACCCGATGGAAACAATGATTAATCCTAAAATATCACCAGCAGAAATGCAGAAGATGCGTGATAGTCTGGGTTTAAATGAACCTTTATATGTTCAATATCTGACATGGATAAAAGAAATCTTGCAAGGGAATCTGGGCTATACAGTTAAAACCGGTCAACCCGTAGCACACCTAATTATGGAAAGACTTCCTGCGACATTACTATTGACAGGGTGCGCTTTTGTAATGGCCTTTGTGATTGGCATTCCATTAGGCGTCTACTCGGCAACACATCGCTATAAGTTGCAAGACTATGTATTGACTGTCTTTTCTTTCATAGGGATTTCAATCCCATCATTCTTTCTGGGGTTGGGGATGATATTCTTCTTTGCTCTCAAATTGGGTTGGTTGCCGACTTCTGGAATGGTATCTATAGGCGCCGATTATAAAGGAATGGCTCTAATTATTGATTATTTAAAACACGTAATAATGCCTGCGACTGTCTTGGCAATGCCGACGATAGCAGTAGTCATGCGATTCACGAGATCCAGTATGTTAGAAGTTCTGAGTCAGGATTATATTCGGACGGCTGATGCCAAAGGGTTGAAAAAGAGTGTTGTATATTTGAAACACGCTTTGCGTAATGCGCTTATACCTGTAATCACCATTTTCGGATTATCAATTCCGTTCTTATTTGGCGGCGCTTATATTACGGAGTATATATTTAACTGGCCAGGTATGGGAAGTTTAGGAATTCAAAGTATAGTAGCACGTGAGTACCCGGTCATCATGGCGTTGAATCTGTTCACTTCGATTCTAGTTATGTCAGGTAATTTGATTGCTGATATTATGTACGCTTGGGCTGATCCAAGGATCCGTTACTAGGCATGGGTTGAAAGGAGGAATTACATGACACGTGAAATTGTTGCCGATGTCCCCATGGAACCAGGACGGAAAATATCGGATGCTGGAGCGTGGAAGCGATTTAAGAAAAATAAGTTAGCTGTATTTGGAGCTGTCGTTTTAACAATCTTAGTAGTAGTTGCCTTATTGGCCCCAGTACTAGCCCCATATGATCCGTATATATCGCAGACTAAAGCGGATGGTACTTATAATGTACACGCAAGTCCATCAGGAGAGCATTTGCTTGGAACCGATAGTCTTGGGCGTGATTTGTTAAGTCGGATTATGTATGGTGGCCGTGTTTCAATCAGTGTAGCATTTGTCGCAGTACTGATTTCTACAATGACAGGTGTTATTTTAGGGATGATATCAGGTTATTACGGTAAATGGGTTGACACTGTAATAATGCGAATTACAGATATCGTCATTTGTTTCCCTGTATTATTCTTGGCAATCTCTATTGCAACAATCTTAAAACCAAGTATTTTTAATGTGATGATAATCATCGGGTTAGTCAGTTGGACGACGATGACAAGACTTGTAAGGGGCGAAGTGTTAAGGGTAAGAGAAACAGAATACGTCGAAGCTGCAAGAGCAATGGGGCAAAACAATCCCATAATCATTTTAAAACATATTTTGCCGAATATTATGGCGCCGATTGTTGTTCAAGCAACCCTTCAAACGGCGGAAGCTATTTTGACAGAATCTTCTTTAAGTTTTTTAGGTGTAGGTGTTCAGCAGCCTGTACCAAGTTGGGGAAACATGCTCTATGAAGCAACGTCCATAATGGTTCTCCAGTTTAAACCATGGGTTTGGGCACCGGCGGGATTTGCTATTTTGATAACGATTTTATGCATTAACTTTGTTGGTGACGGTTTACGCGATGCACTGGATCCAAAAACAAAAAAAGATTAGGAGAATGAAAATGAAAAAAATGAGATCAGCAGTTTTGTTGTTTTTTGTGTTAATGCTAATTGCCGCGTGTTCAACACCTGAGGATAAAACATCCACTGCTGACGGTGGCAATGGTGACAAGGAAACTGTCAAAGAAGGCGGAAGTTTGACGATTGCATTCAACAGCGAACCAGGAAACTTAAACCCTATGATTTATGCAACATCATCAGATACAAATGTTACGCATATGATTTTTGATTCTCTAGTGATACCAGATGAAGAACTGAAAATGATAGGTAGTCTGGCAGAGAGCTGGATAGTATCTGATGATAATAAAGAATATACGTTCAAGCTTAAAGAAGGCGTGAAATGGCATGACGGGGAACCATTCACAGCTGAAGATGTTGCTTTCACATTCACTGCATTAGCTCACCCTGACTACGATGGAGGCGCATATTGGCGTGTAGATCCATTGGTTGGAGCGGAAGCGTACAAAAATGGCGAGGCAGACTCCATAGATGGAATTGAAGTAGTTGATGAAACGACTATCAAGTTTACGACGAATGATCCATTTGCTCCGTTCCTATCAGGTCTATTCATCGGGTTATTACCAAAACATATATTAGAAGATGTAAGTCCGGGAGAATGGGCAAAGCATGAGTCAAACCGTGCGCCAATTGGAACAGGACCATTCAAATTCAAAAAGTGGGAAACAGGACAATATATTGAACTTGAAAAGAATGAAGAATATTTCCAAGGTGCGCCAAAACTAGATAAGGTGTTTGCACGCTTCGGTGATGCCAATACAATGCTTGCTTCATTTATTAGTAAAGATGTAGATATCACTTCTGTACCCGTTGCTGAAACACCTTCTGTTTCAAGTTTGGATTATGGTGAACTTGTGACACAGAATCAGTTAAGTGTCTATTACGTTGGATTCAATTCAAAAGCAGACCATTTTGGAGATAAGCGAGTACGACAAGCATTGGCGCATGCAGTCGATAAACAAAACATCGTTACTTCAATTCTGGGCGAATATGGTGAAGTCTCTGAAGATGTATTCCCTTCAAGTCACTGGTCGCATAATCCTGACGTGCCTGTTTATGGGTATGATAAAGCGAAAGCCGAATCATTGCTTGAAGAAGCCGGGTACGAAAAGAACTCGAAAGGTATTTTTGAAAAGGATGGAAAACCTTTAACCTTTACATTTGAAGTGCCAACAGGAACAAAAGAACGTGAACAATCAGCTGTGTTATTGAAACAAATGTGGGAACAAGTTGGTGTGATTGCTGAAATTCGCTCACTAGATTTCCCTACACTCGTTACAAAATTACTGCCTAAAAATGAAGATGGCGGACAACGTGAAGTGAAATCAGATGATTATTCGGCGTATATACTTGGATTCGGTATAGAAGCGGATCCAGATGAATATCGCAGTTACTTCGGTTCAGCTTATCAACCGCCAAATGGCTATAACTTTGTTGGATATTCCGATGCAAATGTTGATGAACTATTAGAGAAACAAGCTAGAGAGATTGATTTTGAACAAAGGAAACAGTACATCTGGGAAGTCGGACACAAACTTGCTGAAGACGAAATTTGGATCCCATTATACGAACAAAACGCTCCATTTGTTACAAATACACGTGTGCAAGGATTTGAACCTGACTTCCGCGGTGTAACATTCAACGCAAAAAACTGGTCTGTTCAGTAAAAAAAGGTTGAAGGGGAGTCGAAGGGCTTCCCTTTACATTATCTATTCATCCTTTCTTAAAACAGTCTACTGAATAGGGGGAGCTTTTCAATGTTTGATGTAAAACATAGCCAGCTTCAAAATCTAATGAATGAGAAACAATTGGACGGTGTATTTATCCATTCCTATGAAAATCGACGTTATTTTACCGGATTTACTGGAAGCAATGGCGTTTACTATTATGACGGTCATGAAGATTATTTGTGGACGGATCAACGCTACACACTTCAGGCAACAGAGCAAGCTGCATTTTGTACTGTTGAAGTGGCAAATGGGCCGATGGATCAGTTCTATGCATCTAAACTACCTGAAAGATTGAAAGGTCGGGTAGGTTTTGAGTCAACAGAAATGTCCGTCTCGCAATTTGAAGGATTTAAAAAGATGATTCCACATGTCGAATGGGTGCCGCTTCAAAGTGAGTTTCTAACGATTCGTGCACGCAAATCTAAAGAGGAGCTTTCAGTAATCAAAAAGTCAATACAAGCGTCCGATCAAGCATTCAAGCAATTACTGAAAAATATTCATATTGGAATGACTGAATTAGATGTTCGGAATGAGTTGGAGTATTTGATGCTAAAAGGAGGGCATGAAGGGCCTGCTTTTGGGACAATTGTCGCATTTGGAGAGCGTGCAGCGTTACCACATGCTGTACCCACGACCCGTAAGCTAAAAGAAAATGAATATGTGCTTATTGATTTCGGCATAAATTATGAAGGATATATGTCTGATATGACTAGAACAATAGCTGTAGGTGAAATAGATAACGAATCATCAAAAGTATTCGAGCTAACCTTAAAGGCGCTTGAATCATCCATTAAAGCAGTCAGACCGGGGGTTACCGGCAGCCAGCTTGATGCGATTGCAAGGGATATTTTTGAAGAGGCAGGCTTAGAGAAATATAGTTTGCGTGGGCTCGGACATGGCGTAGGCTTGCAAATACATGAGAGTCCGAGAATCGTACAAAATGGCACGGATATTGTAGAAGAAGGAATGGTATTTACGATCGAACCAGGTATATATATCCCTAATCAAGTAGGCGTAAGAATCGAAGATATTGTATACGTCACCGAAGAAGGATGCGATGTATTAACGACAACACCACGTAGAATCGAACTGGCGATATAAGGGAGCTGTCTGAATGGAAACTATTTTAAAGGTTCAAAACTTGAAGACGTACTTTTACGCAGATGGCAAAGAAATACCTGCGGTAGATGATGTGTCATTTGAGATTAAACAAGGTGAGACACTTGGAATAGTCGGTGAATCAGGGAGTGGCAAAAGTATAACGTCTCTATCTATATTATCTTTAATCCCTAAACCACCTGGGAAAATCGTAGGCGGAGAAATATTGTTCAAAGGGGAAAATATTTTAACCTACAATGAAAAACAAATGAGGGAATTACGTGGCAATAAAATCTCGATGATTTTTCAAGAACCAATGACCTCGTTAAACCCCGTCTTCACGGTAGGAAATCAAATTATGGAAACGTTGGTATTACATCAGAAACTATCAAAAAAACAAGCCAGACTTAAAGCTATTGAAATGCTTCAACTTGTTGGAATTCCGTTGGCTGAAAAAAGGATTGACGAATATCCCCATCAGTTATCAGGAGGGATGAGACAACGTGTCATGATCGCAATGGCCCTCTCTTGTAATCCAGAACTGTTAATTGCAGATGAACCAACAACCGCACTTGATGTGACAACACAAGCACAAATTCTGGAGTTAATGAAAGACTTGAAAGTTAAGTTGAACATGGCAACATTATTAATCACCCATGATTTAGGGGTAGTATCGGAATCAGCTGATCGAGTGGCAGTTATGTATTTAGGGCGAATCGTCGAATACGCGGATGTTGAATCATTCTTTGATGAACCGCTTCATCCCTACTCAATTGGTTTGTTAGATTCGATTCCCAGTATGTATGAAGAAATAGATCGGTTAAGTCCAATTCCTGGGCAAGTGCCTCACCCTACCGATCTTCGCAAAGGTTGTAGATTCCATACAAGATGTCCGCATGCAAAAGAACTTTGTAGACAAGAAGAGCCAGAGTTAATGGCGGTCGGGGACAAAAAAGTTAGATGCTGGTTATATGATGAACGTTATCAGGCAGAGGAGGTGTAATGTATGAAACAACCTTTACTTCAAGTGGAAGGTTTGAAAAAATGGTTCTCAGTTGAAAGCGATAAGTTTATCGGTGGAAAAAAACAATATGTTAAAGCGGTCGATTCTATCGATTTCACAATCAAAAAAGGTGAAACATTAGGCCTGGTTGGTGAATCGGGATGTGGGAAATCAACTGCGGGTAGAGCACTTTTAAGACTCATTGAAGCAACTGAGGGGAAAGTTCTATTGGACGGTGTGAATCTGTATAACTTAAATGCCCGTGAGTTGAAAAGCTTGCGAAAAGATATGCAAATTGTTTTTCAAGATCCATATGCATCTTTGAATCCAAGATTAAAAGTGCGTCAAATCATTGAAGAACCTATGACAATTCATACAAAACTCTCTAAAAAAGAACGGGAAGTTAAAGTGAAACAAATCATGTCTGATGTCGGACTGAATGAAATGTATCTAGATCGTTATCCACATGAGTTTTCCGGTGGGCAACGGCAACGTATAGGTATTGCAAGAGCCCTTGCGGTGGAACCAAAACTGATTATCATGGATGAACCGGTCTCAGCATTGGATGTGTCTGTACAAGCACAAGTCTTAAATCTAATCCAAGATTTACAACAGAAATACGACTTGACCTATTTATTCATCACACATAATTTAAGTGTTGTTAAACATATTTCAGATAATATCGCTGTAATGTATTTGGGGAAAATTGTGGAATACGGCAATAAGAAGATGTTTTTCGAAAAGCCACTTCATCCTTATTCACAAGCATTAATAAGTGCTATACCTGAAACAAATCGTAATCTTCGCAGGGAGAGAATTCTCCTTAAAGGCGATATTCCGAGCCCTATGAACCCACCCGAAGGTTGTCGTTTTCATACAAGGTGTCCATTTGCAATGAGTATTTGTAAGACACAGGAACCGCAATTTTTAGAAATAGAAGAAAATCACTTTGCAGCTTGTCATCTCTACACAGAAGGAGTTAAAAGCGATGAAAAAATATGATGTTATCATAGTTGGTGCAGGTATTATTGGTTGTTCAATCGCCTATTTTTTAACGGAAAAAGGATGCACAAATGTCTTAGTCATAGACAAAGGCGGAATTGCTTCAGATATTACAGGTATTTGTCCTGGGGGTGTACGTCAGCAATGGGGTACGGAGATTAACTGCGTTATGTCCCGCGAATCAACGAAGTTCTTCCGTTCAATTAACGAACATTTAGAGCCTGAATATGAAATCAAATTCCGAGAAGTTGGATATTTATATACATTCCATTCTGAGCATGCATTGGCTAACTATAAGGAAAGTGTCGAGTTGCAAAACAGTCTTGGAATCCCGACAAAGATTATCTCTCCGGAACAAGTAGCTGAAATTATTCCGGGCATAAATACAGATAGTTTTATTGCAGCATCCTATTGCGAAACGGATGGTTTTGCGGACGATGCCTATCATGTGACGAATAGCCTTGCTGAAGCTGCAAAACGTAAAGGTGTAACGTTTATAAATGATGAAGTAACGTCAATTGAAATGAGTGATGGAACGGTAACAGGAGTTCATTGCGCGAAAAATGGCTTGATCAGCACAGAGAAAGTCGTGAATGCCGCTGGGTTAGGATCGAAAAGATTGGCTGAGATGGCTGGTGTGGATTTGCCGATTAATTTTGAGACTAGAAGAATTCTTTATACAAATCGTATTGAAGAGCGTATTCTGGAACCATTGCTTGTCAGTTTTGAGAAAGGGTTTGCGGCGAAGCAATTGACGGATGGTACGCTGTATTGCAGCTATATCGGAAAAGATCTTCAAGCACCCTATTCAATGTTCGACTTCCAACTAAAAGCAGCAGAAGTCGGTATGGAGTTATTCCCACCCCTGGACCAAGTGGAATTCCGTACACATGTTGACGGTACTTATGATAGCACACCTGATCACCAAGCAATCCTTGGCGAGGTGGATGCTGTAAATGGGTATTATCAAGCTGTTGGAATGAGTGGGCACGGCTTCATGATGTCTCCTGCAATTGGAGAGGCCGTTGCCGCTGTGACTTTAGGCCACGAACCTGCCATTGATATAACGACATTGAACTTCAGACGATTTGAAAAAAATGAATTGGTCATTGAACCAAGTGTTGTGTAAAGGAGATTAGAAGATGACTAAAATTGAAATAGAGTTTCCCGATTCTCAGATAGTGATTAGAGCTCAATTGGAAGAAGTCAAAGCACCAGTAACAACAGAATCCATTAAAAAGATCTTGTCAACAGGTCCAGTTGAAACGGTTGGCAGGCATGCTATGTATACAGGTAAAGAAATTAGTGTTCAATTCTCTGAAGATCGTTGTAATGGAAGTGGACTAACCGGCGATGTAAAAGAAAATTTGACGTGCTTTCCACAACCAGGTGATTTGCTGTTTACATACATGCCAGCGTATGCTTGGGGAGGAGTGCCTTCCCAGATATTCGATATAGGGATTTTTTACGGAAAAGATGCAAGAACATTTTTCCCTATGGGATGGTTGCCTGGAAATCTATTCGCAACAGTAGTACCTGAAGACCTTGAAAAGCTTGCAGAATTAGGTTCGAAGGTGCACCTGAATGGACAACAACACCTTATCATCAGAGAAATTCAAAAAAGTTAGTAAGGATTTTAAATAGTAAAAGCAAGGCTCCATTCATAAACAAATGGAGCCTTGCTTTTTAGTTCAATTAAGATGAACATTAATTCATTCTTGCCGCTACTATAGAATGGAATATTAGGTTTCTTCAACACATTAATGTTCTAACTTGAAGAAGTATTTAATATGTCTGCATAATCTGATATACTAGTATAAAGGTTACTCGAATTCTAGTAACTTCTAAACAAGTTTAAAATTAAGCCAATGTCTCAGGAAGATGCTTTACGATAGCGTCAAGGGCTTTAATAATGTCCCCTTTCGTATTATAAAAATGGGGTGCGAGTCGAATACAATCTTTCCGAGCTGATAAGATCAAGTTTTCATTTCTAAGTAATTGTTCCATCCGATTTGCATCTTTGCAATAAATTGCTGTGGCGGATCCTCTATCGCTTGCTGAAGTTGGGCTGTATAATTGCAGATTTCGTTTAATGGCTTCTTGGAATGTGAATTCGGATAGCTCAGTTAGATGAGCTTCGATTGCTTCTACACCTACATTGAGAATGTATTCTAGTGCAGCATTGGCAATGTATGCATTTATGACAGGTGGTGTTCCAGTATTAAACCTTTGTGCACTATCTGCATATTCAAGTAAGTCATAATGAAATCCGAAAATGTCTTTTTGGCCAAACCAACCGATTGTTGAAGGTTCCAGTGATTCGGCTAAGTCTTTCCGGATGTACATAAACGCAATTCCTGGAACCCCAAGTAAATACTTTTGCATCCCTGCAACAAGTATATCGATGTTATCTTTTTTTACGTCAATAGACACAGCCCCCGCGGATTGATAAGCATCTACAAAAAGTAAGGATCCCTTTCTATGAACAATCTCTGAAACAGCTCTTAAGTCTTGCTTGAACCCATTATAAAATGAAACATGCGGTATGCATGTTAATGCTGTATTATCGGTGACGTATTTTTCATAAGATTCAATAGGGATGATATAGTCCTGATTAGGGATAAATTTCAGTTCGAAGCTTTTCTTCTTTTGTTGAGCGAGTATAGACTGCCCGATGCAAGGGAAATCCATAGAGGTCGTTACGACTTCTCTACCAGACAACGGCAAGGCGTTCAGAACAGAGGATATGCAATCAGAAACGGATCCCAAAATAGCGATTTCAGAGGGATCACAATTAATGAGTGTAGCAAACTTTTCTTTCGCTAAATTTGTCACACGCATCCATTCATTCCAATCCATTCCTGAAACCAGTAAACTATTCTCATACTCTTTAAACGCATGTAGTACTTGGGAAGACATGGCACTTTGCGAGCAACTCGATAACATTGTTTTGGTTGTTAAAATCGGAAAATCATTACGGTAATTTTTCATCACTAAACTTCCTTTCGAATGGGGTGTCATTGATATGGATAGTCATATGAAAGAGCTAGAGTTATTAAATCCTTGGTTTGATAAACTTCCATATCAATGGGAGAATCTAAACGAGTTCGGGTCTATTATTAAATTCAAGAAAAACGAACCGATATTTCATCAAAATGATTACAGTGAATATATATATCTTGTGAAAAAAGGGCGAGTAAGATTATATCTAATAAGTCCTGGTGGAGAAGAAAAAGCATTAGCCATTGTCGGTGAAAATGGAATACTAGGTGAGTGCTCTCTAAGTCAAGATTCAACTTATTCCACAAGTGCAATATGCGCATCTGACGTCGAATTAAGAAGGATTACGAGACAAGATTTTGTGAAATTTATCGCGCGTGAACCCGATTTCATATTTCAAACACTCGATATGATTACAAAAAAATACCGTCTACTAGCTACACAATCACTTCAGCTCAGTTACATGAAATCTTTGCCACGAATTTGTGCATTACTCGTTCAATTATCACAAAAATATTCAGTAATACTTGATGATAAAAAAATACAGTTAACCATCCAATTCACTCAACAAGAAATGGCAAACTTGCTGGGTACAACGCGTGTAACTGTCGCCAAAAATATAAAGTGGCTTGAAGATCAGCAATATATTCATAAACAGGGGAAGTTTTATGTGATAAATGACATTCAAGAATTAAATGAATTGGCAAATGATCAACTGTATTAAACTCATTGTATAAAAATATTTAGAAAAGTTATGTAAATTAGTTTACACTATTGATTTTAAGGTTGCATTTATTTAGGGAACGTGACCAATTGGATGATAACGACGCCTTTTGTGCATTCGTGCGCAGGAGGTGTTGTTTTTTATTTGGAATTCCAAATCTATACTTCTGCCAAAGACGATATTCTCATCTACCTTGAAAGTAATTCTGTAAAGGGAGAGAATCGAAATTAAAAATACGTTATGAAAGGAGTGTGATTTGGTAATCAACCGACAAACTTCCCCCTTAAAATACAAAAATAGAACCAAAATCCTCCGAATAATCGACAATGTATTCTGATTAATTTGGTTATACTAGTTCTAACAGTAGCATATATGGAAACGTTGAAGTGCAATCCCCTATTTGGGCACCTGGGACGCATGGAGTGAGTGGTGCAACCGGCCTTTTTACACTCGGAGAAATCTGGGCGAGATTGGGCTTTTTTCTGTTTGGGGAAACAGATTCCAATCGACCAATAGAGAAGAGGGGGCGAACAGGAGATGAGAGTAGGAATCGTAATGAGTCATCCTTTAATGAGTAAAGGTTTAGCGGCCGTTTTAAGCCAACAAGAAAATATAGAAATTGTTGGAGAAGCGGAGCATCTTGAAGAGGCGCTTTCGAATTTAGTGGTAACAGAGCCTGATGTGGTGATCATCGATAGTCAGTTAGGATTGAGGTCTTGTTTCGATAGTATAGAAGAAGCCAAATTCAAAGGACTCAACTGTAAATTTATCGTACTATCTTCTACAACAACGATCGCGGACTTTGAACGTGCAAAAGCACTCGGTGTGGCAGGCTATATGTCTAAACGCATTTTGCCCGAAGAAATAGTACATGCGTTGGCGATGATTCAGAAAGGGCGAACCTACTATGACACAACTCTATTAGAAGAAATGATGACGCCAAAGCTTCACTACGCTAGACCGAATACGGTTGAATCATTGACACCTAAGGAGACAGAAGTGCTGATGGAACTGGGAAAAGGACTTTCCAATCGTGAAATCGCCAAAACCCTATTTATTACCGAATATACCGTCAAAAAACACGTCAGTCAGGTGTTAGGGAAACTGACTCTGACCGATCGAACACAAGCAGCTCTCTATGCCAATGCAGCAGGATTGGTGAAGTATGTTGTGAATTAAAGAGAATAGAATTCGTATTAATAAAAATGAACTATCAACACTCTCTTACTAGCTAAAATGTAGGAGAGTTTTTTTATGGACAGAACCCATCCACATATAGACTGACATTCGCTAGATAATCAAAAGTATACCAAGGAAGTACACGAAAGTAGTAACATATGTTGAAAAAAGACTATCCCTTTGAGGGAAGTTGAAATCCTGTAGGCTGTCTATACTAAGGATAGTTCCAACTTCATAGTCGAAAGAGAACAAGAAAGAGGAGGAGATGCATGGGATAGAGAGATACGTATATATTGAAGTTATTATTTGTGGGGAAAAAATGCATGCTGCTTCTTTTCTGGATGCTATCAGATAGGAAGTAAGATATGTTAACGCAATTGAGTACAGTACTCCTCTGAGTATATACGAATTGTTGAACTTCTAATTGACAAAATGTTTATAGCGCTCGGCTATGAGAAGGTACGAGGAATCAGATACGATCTATCGGCATTATAATCTTAACGAGTGCAAAACGCACTACAAAAAACTACAACTAAATGGAGGAAATAAAAATGACTTTAAAAAAGAAACTAGCAATGGGCGTAGCAACTGGAGCATTAGCATTAAGCATGATCGGTGGAGGAACGTATGCTTATTTCAATGATGTTGAAACAAGCACAAATCAATTTGCTGCAGGTACATTGGATCTAACACTAAATCCTGAGACGATTATCAATGTCGACAATATCAAACCAGGCGACTGGATGAACCGTACTTTCAAATTGGAAAACACGGGTAGCCTTGATATTTCCAAGATCTTCTTGACTACTTCTTATACGGAGTCGGTTGCAGGTTTTGGAGAACACATTGTAGTAGACTTCCTGAAGAATGAAGATAAAGGCAGTATTGCTGGACCTAGCAACGTGATTGTATCTAAGACGTTAGCAGAATTGGCGAGCATGACACCAGATGCTGTTAAAAACCTATCACCTACATTCTTCGGCTGGCAAGGTGGAGAAGCTAGTGGTATTAAAGCGGGTACCAAAGATAATATGTATGTGAAGTTCAGATTCAATGAAAACAATCTAGATCAAAACGCTTACCAAGGCGCATCTTTAGAACTTAAATGGATGTTCGATGCACAGCAAACAGCTGGTCAATCTAGATAATAATCACTGATACACGGGGAGGAGAGCCTTTCTCCTCCCTCATTCTATTTCATAAAACCACAAGTACTCCACCTAATATATATTTCTCAACATACAAGCCGATGTTGTATTTTGAGGAATGTATGTAAGGAAAGATAAATTATCAAAATAGAAAGGTGGAATCACATTGAAAAGCGCGCGTAGACGAAGATACAAAAAGAACAATCGTACTTTTATATTCAGCTTGAAAATAGCGCTCATATTATATTTGGTGATTTTTGGAACGAATTATATATCGAGTGGGACTTCAGCCTATTTCATTAACCAAACGGAAACATCCCAGTCAATTACAGCCGGTTTTTGGGAAGTACCAAAAGTCATTGTAGATGAATGTGGTGAAGTTATAGGAATTACCAATGTAGTAAGTGAGTTTGCTCCTAGTGATAACAACGTACTTTCTGTCGATGGTACAGGAGAAAATCAAACTACAAACGTAGAAAACAACGACGAACAAGAACTATCTGACAATAACCCGAAGGAAGACGCGATATCGGGAAATGAAACCGAAGTTAATAATACTACAGAAAATCCTGAAGATATTCAGGTGCCAAGTGTAGAAAATGACGTGAATCCTCAACAGATTGTAGATAAACCGATTGAAGTAATTGAGAGTGATGCATCGTCAAATAACGACAGTAATGTTGACAGCGATCCGACAGTCATAACTCCTGATGAAGCTATTGAAGAAGACACACCGCCGACAGAAGAAGAGGAAATCGACCAGCCAGAGTCGCAAAATACACCTGAGGATGAAAGTGAAAGTGGTGTAGAAACAAGTGGTGATAATGAAATTGACTGTGGTGACAAAAAAGATGAAAAAGAGGATACAGAGTTAACCGACACAGACTGTAAAGACGAAGAGGAATCAGTTTCTAATGAGGAGAGCATAGCTGGTTGTGAAAGTGTAACTGATGAAACTGATGAAGAAGAGAAAGTCGAGGAAGACAAAGAGACACCTGAAAAAGATAGTGAAGATGAACCGGAATTAGAAAATGGAAAGAATGAAGATAGTAAAACACCACCAGATGCTAACAAAGAAAGTGACGAGCTGGGCCCTAACGATTTGATCGAGAAACAACCAATCGAAGAAGATACATCTGACAAGGAACCAAAGCCAACTGTAGATGAATCTTTAGAAAGTGAATTGGATAAAAATCAAGAAAACACACCAATAATTGAACAAAAAAACAACGCGGAGAGTGATACAAATGACAGAGAGAAAGAGGAAACCATCGACAACGAAAAAGATGGTGAAGTGGGTAAATAACCTTGTTACTGGCATCCTAATGGTGTTGTTGATTGGGGTAGCTTCTCTAGTCGTCATTACAAAAGCTTCAGGCGGGGAACCACAGTTTTTTGGCTACCAATTAAAAACAGTGCTTTCAGGTTCCATGGAGCCAGGAATCCAAACAGGCTCAATCATTGCAGTGAAGTTGGCTGAAGATAAGGCTGGTTATGTAGAAGGTGACGTCATCACATTCATGGAAGAAGATATGTTGATCACACATCGGATTACAGAAGTCTTTAACAGTGGAGATTCAATCCTTTACCGTACAAAGGGTGATAACAATAATGCAGCTGATATGAATCCCGTTCTTTCTGACAATGTGGTAGCCAGCTACAATGGTTTTACATTGCCCTATGTAGGTTACTTCATTAATTTCTCACAATCAAAGAATGGTGCGCTGTTACTGTTAATTCCTGGATTCTTATTGCTTATTTATTCTGGAATCACAATTTGGAAAGTCCTTGCTCAAATCGAATTGCCTCAAAAGAAACAAGCAGAAGTAGTTGGGGAAGATGGCGGAAAAAGTTCTACTTGACTCTCTGTCTGAAAAAAGAAGGAGGCATTAAAATGAAAAAACTGTTGCACCCTTTTCTGTTGCTGCTACTAATTAGTGGAATGAGTTTCTTTCATTCAACAAGTGCATTGGCAGAAGGAGAAACTGATACCGAAAAACAGGACGTGGAAATCACTCTTTCTCCTACAGGCACCTTGTTTGATATAAACAATATGAAGCCAGGAGACTGGGCGCCAAGGACGATTACCATCAGCAATTCAGGGATGAAAGACTTTAATTATCTAATGGAATTGCAGAACAATGGAGATCAGAAGCTATTCAATGAACTGCTGCTAGAAATACAAGCCGCTGATCAGAAGTTATATGATGGCAAACTTGCTGCATTCACTGCTATGGCTACAAGAAAGCTAGTAAGTGGTGGTGAAGAAAGTCTAAACATCACAATCCGCTTCCCCGAGCATCTCGGCAATGACTTTCAAGGGGTCCAGTCTGCATTCACTTTCACCTTTACGGCAGAAGGAAAAGATAAAGCTACTGTGTCAGCTTCGACAAATGGAATGATTGACAGTGGCAATGTTAAATCATCAGGGTTCACCCTGCCAGCCACTGCGACTAACATCTTTAATATACTATTATTCGGTTCAATTTTAATGATAGTTGGACTCAGTCTAATGACCATCAGACATTTCAAAAGAGTGAAAGCCGTCCAATAAAAAACGTATAGCTAGCTGCTAGTGCATAGTAATTCATGCATCGGCAGCTTTTTTATTTAAGGCTATCACACAAATTGAATGAGGAGGCAAGGAACATTGATGAAAAAAGTAGCAATCATCTTATTTTTGGTTGGATTATCTTTCGTATTCTACGCAGGTGTGCAACTGAAATCGAACAAGCAGTCTGAAAAAACTGCACTCGTTCACGCCCATAAAATCCTGGAAAGTTCAGATATAACAAAGCCGCCTTCACATCTGTCATTCCAAAGCGGTCAAACAATCGGCGTCCTGCAAATCCCAACTATCGGTAAAGAACTGCCTATCGTAGAAGGGATCGATGAAGATGCATTAAAGAACGGTGTCGGACATTATACAGGCACCGTCTACCCTGGCCAGAAAGACCAGATTCTTTTATCCGGACATAGAGACACCGTCTTTACCGGATTGGACAAACTAAAAACCGGTGATCCGATTATCGTTGAAATGCAACATGGGTCCTTTACCTATGGAGTTAAAGATACGGCTATTGTTGATGGAAATGACACAAGTATCATCCATTCAACAGCACCAAACGAAATGCTGATCTTATCGACATGCTACCCGTTCCGCTATATCGGCAATGCCCCCCAACGATTCATTATCTATGCCGAACCGATGGGTGATTTTGAATGAATGGATTGGAAGTTTAAGAGAAGTTTAAGAATCCAGTAAGAGTTTCATAAGAACGCGTAGTTATAGTTAAGAGTAGTGAGCGGGATAGAAAACTCTATGAGATAGGAGTATTACAAAAACCAATCAGCTAATCAAGAAAAGTTAGTTGGTCAAGTCTCTGAAATCATATTACAGCCACTCGCGACTCGAATGTATTGATGCCCATATATGTAAATTACGTACACTGCGCTTTGAAGTCATCTTTAGGAGAAAAATTGTATTCTATGTGGGTTGTAAAAACAGCTATAAGATAAAAGAACATAGGAGGAATACCATGAAAAAGTTTAATATTTTTGCATTATTACTGTTATTGATTGGTCAAACAATTTTAGGGCCAATGTCAACAGTCAATGCGCAACAATCTTCACCTAGTCCTTCATTTACATTAGAAGAAGGGACATTAACAGGCATTGATGGGAAGAATAATATCGAAGCCGAAGATACAGTCACTTTAACGTATGACTGGGTGCTATCTGGACCTATTGTAGAAGGTCAGTTCCAATCTATCTCATTGCCCAAGCAATTGCAGGCAATCGAAGGCCAAACAGGAAAGCTCTACGCAAGTGAAGAGGAGTTTGGTGAATATAAAGTTGTAGACAACAATCTTTTCGTCTCTTTTAATGTAAATAACTCTGTAGTAGGAGATATTGATAATAATGAGGAATCAGATAAAAGCATAGATATAGTGGATGTTACTAAAACAAGTTTGGATACAAAAACAGACGATTTTAAGGAGAACGATGGTGAAGGCTTAGAAATATCTGAAGTGGAAGTCAATGAAATTACTAATGGATATGATTCATTAAATCAATCTGAAAAAAATATGGCAACAGAAAATACTATACGCTCCACAAATGTAAATGGAGCGGGAACAATCTCAGTTAAAACTAAATTAGCTGAAAAAGCTGAGGGGCCGTTTATTTTTAATGGACTCAAGTATTCAGTTAAATACAGTGGTACAAATGAAATGACTCAAAATCAAACAGATGATGAAATTTCGGAGACGAAAGATAAAAATGAAGAGCTAAATAAATCTATTGTAACTAGGGATTTAAACAGTAATACAATTTTGAAGGAAAATAGTGCCATCCTAGATCAACTGATTACAGGTGTCAGTATATATGATAAAGAGCCTACTTATGACGATAAAGGAAATCTAATTATTAATGGAAATAATATCGGGGAATCGGATATAAAAATAGACGTCGGTTCAACTGTTGCAATCATTTACAATTGGGGTTTAAGAGAAAATCATGGATATAAAAGTGGTGATGCATTCACCTTCACTCTACCAAGCAATTTTGCTACCTCTGTTGCATTGAAGGGTGAATTAGATGGTGGTTTTGGAAGCTATGTTGTAACTCCTGATGGAGAAGTAACATTTACTTTTAATGAAGAAATTGAATTGGATCAGGCTTTATCTGGTTACTTTTACGTTTGGAGATCTTTTGATTCATATAGCAACATAGAGGGTTTAGAACAAAATATTGATTTTAGTTCCGTTGGTTTAGGATCTATTAAAGTGAACTTTAATAATCCGAAATCTGACAAAATCACTAAGACTGGTGAGACTGATAAAAATATGAATCCTGGAAAAATTAGCTGGACTGTAGATTTTAATTTGAATGAAGAAGAAATTCAAAATGCTATTTTCAGTGATGTATTCAGTACTGGTTTATCTTTTAACGATGATGTTGAAATTTATGAATTGAAAGTTATGATAGACGGCAGCCTAGAACAAGATGATGAAATTCTCATTAAAGAAATAGAGGAAATTGAAAATGGATTTAAAATAAATTTCGGCACAATAAAAAAAGCATATCGCGTAAAATACTCGACAAACGTGAATCCAATATTAACCGCACCATACAAAGGTTCGATTGGGAATCAGGCAGTTGTAGTTGGAGAAGGTAACCCACCTTTGACTGTTAGTAAAGAAATGGAAGTTCAATTCAGTAAGCCGCTAGATAAGAAAGTTGAACAATACGATGAAAAAGCTCAAGAAATTAAATGGAGTATTCAGTACAATTATAATGAGCAAACTATTAATAATCCTGTGTTAACAGATACTTTTGATGTCAATCATCAAGAACTGGATTTAGACTCATTTATTGTTACAGAAAAGAAAGTTCAAGATAATGGCAATGCGACGACAGTAAGGGATTTAGAAAGAGGCAAAGACTATGAAGTAACTAAAGAAAATGATGGATTTAAATTAACCTTCAAAAATTCAATAAATTTAGCTTATGAAATTGTCTATACTACAAAAGCGAAAAATAGGATTCACGAAGATGAAGTCACCGTTACTAATAAAGTCGCGATTTCTGGTGTGAAACCAGTAGAAAAATCAAAAGAGATCGGCCAAGTAATTTTTCACAAAAGTGTTGGGGAAATTGACTATGGTCCGGCAAAAACTATTGAATGGAAACTAAGTCTAAATGAAGATGCTTATACAATGGACAACGTAGCTATTACCGACAAGTTTGTCGGTCAAAATTTAATATTACTTCCTGACAGTGTCACAATATCTGGATTGGTAAAGGATGTGGACTATACTGTCTTACCTAATAACACATATGAAGAAGGATTTAAAATTACATTTATAAAGAAGATTAAAAATCTGCATTACATTTCTTATAAAACGAAATTCGATTCAACTAAACCAGCTCCTACTGAAGGATATAAAAATACAGCTGAGCTTAATTGGACTGAAAACGAGATTCCACAATCACCTATTAAAAAATCAGTAACAGTTCCAGTAGATAATTATACAAATGAGAATGGAAATAAAACTGGCGCTTATAATGCTAAGACTAAAGAAATTACATGGACAATTGATATAAACTATAATCTTCATGAAATTAACGAAGCAATAATTACTGACACATATACGGGTGATCAAGAATTTATAGCTGGATCACTTGAAGTTCATCACCTTAAGTTGAAGGGTGGGGAAAATCAGGTTGAAATCGATAACTCATTACCGAAACCACTTTCTAAGTTTAATAAAACGGGTAACGGATTTACATTGGATCTCGGCAAAATCGATTCTGCATATCGTATAATTTATAAAACCACTCTAAAGAATACAGAGATTAAAGGTGTTTACCAAAACCATGCAATATTAACTGATGGTGAGGAAGGAACGAAGCTTTTTGAGAAAAAAGCGACGGTGACACCAAAGAATGGTGAACAGTATGCCAAGAAGTCTGGGAGTCAAGGTGCTGGAGCAGATGCTGACATAGCAACGTGGACAGTAAATCTTAATTTTAGTCAGACACACATAAATGAACAATCTATTGTTACAGATACTTTATCATCTAACCAAATACTTCTGAATGATAGTTTTAAATTATATACAACAGTAATACCTGAGGATAATTCCGGTAAAGTTTCTAGAGGTCTGGAAGCAAATCCTGACATTTATTCAATCGATGTTCAAGGAAACACATTTACTTTAACTTTCAAACAAGATGTAGACACAGCTTATATATTAGTGTATCAATCTTTCATTAACGCGGGCCACGGAGAAAAAATAACTAATGAAGTTAATTATTCAGGTACTGCTACTAATCTAGTTGGCGAAACTGATAAAAAAGAAGTGATTGTTGAGCTAGCAGGTGCGGGAGGTGGAGCAAATCCCCCGAAAGGGAAAATCAAAATCCTCAAAGTCGATGATGAAGGAAACCCACTACCGAATGTAGTCTTTGAACTTTACAATGCTTCAGGTACGGTATTGCTTGAAAGCTTAACCACGTTGGAAAATGGGGAAGCAACTACGGAAAACGAATATAAATATTATCCATCGGGAATAAAATATAAGCTTAAGGAAATTTCAGCTCCCCAAGGATATCTTATTGACCCAGAATACGCTAAAGGGAAAGAAATCAAGTTTGTAGGATCGGATACAAAAATTAGTATCACCAACAAAAAAATTCGACAAACTCTAGAATTTACAAAGACAGACTTAAGAAATGGCAAGACCTTAAACGGCGTTACTTTCGGGTTGCATAAAAAAGATAACGATGGAAAGTATCATCTTGTAAGTGGTCATGAAAATGTAGTTACTAAAGATGGCGGGAAAATAATTATTGAAAATCTCGAACCTGGAAACTATCAACTAGTAGAGGTGAAGGCTGCTGATGGCTATTGGTTAGATAAAAAACCAAAAGAATTCACAATCATTAAAGATCAAACTGAAGTAACAAAAGAAACAATGGTTAACGATAGAGTCGGAGAATTAAAACTTCGCAAAGTGGCAAACGAAGATGAGAGTAAATTCTTATCAGGTGCTAAATTTAGGCTTGTTAACAAAGAAAATGATAAGATTTTCGATGAAAAAACATCAGACAGTAATGGTTGGGTGACATTTACAGGAATTAAATACGGAACGTATACACTTGAGGAAATTGAAGCACCAAGTGGATATATTGTAACCAATAATCTTGCTGATGTAGTAATAAATTCTCCGACAAAAACATTAGAAAAATCAATCAAAAACGAAAAGATTATCCAAGCAGTAAAGCTTGTTAAAGTGGATAAAGCTGATAACAATATTAAATTATCAGGTGCAGAGTTCACTCTATACAAAAAAGATACATCTGAATTAGTAACAGAAGAAGTTGACGGGAAGACAGTTCCGGTTAAACGTAAAACTAATTCAAACGGGGAGCTATTTGTTAATAACTTAGAGCCTGGAGAGTACTACTTCCAAGAAACAAAAGCACCTGAACACTACCTTCTTGGAGAAAACAGAAAAACAGAAGTCTTCGAAATTAAAAAAGACCAAACTGCATTCACTGAAGTCACAATGGAAAACAAACGGGGCACAGGCAGTCTAGTCATCACAAAGCAAGACGCTGTAAGCAAAGCAGTTTTATCAGACACGGAATTCGAATTATTCAACAGCAAAGGCGAGTCCTATGGTAAGAAAGTGACAAATGTTGCTGGAGAAATAAAGTTCGATAAATTACCTTACGACACATACACACTAAAAGAAACAAAAGCAAAATCAGGATATGTGCCAAACAACCAAGAGTATGTAATCGTTGTGAGTGATGCAGATGTGGATGGAAAAGAATTCACTAAAACAATCACAAACCAAAAAATCAACCGCTCAGTACTTCTTACCAAGTACAATGCAGACAAAACACTAGTTCTTCCAAACGCAGTATTTGAATTGCGCAAGATGAACAGCAGCTTGCCGGAAGGGTATGAAGTCGTTTCAACGATTGGGCCAGAAAAACTTATAACTAATCAAAATGGAACAATCTATTTGGATGAACTTCTACCGGGAAGTTATGAATTTGTTGAAACGCAAGCTCCATCGGGATACTACGTAAATAATGAGCCAGTCAGCTTTACGATTACAACGTATCAAACAAGCACAGTACCCGTAGAGAAAACAAACAACCGTATCCCAGATCCGGTATGGCCAGGTCCAGTTGAACCAGGCAAACCAGTAGATCCGGATAAACCAAAACCAGTAGAACCAGGTAAGCCGGTAGATCCGAACAAACCTGATCCAACCGATCCAACAGAACCAGGTAAACCAGGTGAAGAAGATCCAACCGATCCAACAGAACCAGGCAAACCAGGTGAAGAAGATCCATTAGATCCAACAAAACCAGGCAAGCCAGGCATCGACCCGACAAAACCAGGTAACAACGGTTCTGTTGAAGGTGAAGGCGGCAGCAAAGTGCCAGGAAACACGAACAAACCTGGAAAAGGCAACAAGCCAGGATCTGGAACTGTCCAAAGCGGTGGAGGTTCGAAAAACCCGAATGCAAATGCATCCGGAAAAGAGACACTTCCACAGACAGGCGAGCAACTCTATCTGTATATGACAATATTAGGATTCGTCTTAATCTTGGCAGGCGGCTTTATGGTGCGCCGTCGCAAAACAAACGAATAATGATTAAAGAAGGAGGATGAGTGCGTTGAAAAGCAAAAGATCACTGTTTGGGATTTTGTTTTTGCTAACGGGGCTCGTCCTCGTTTCTTTTCCACTTTATATGGAGTGGGATCAGAACAAAGAAGTGAAAGCGATGGAGCAGGCACTATCTCTTATCGCAGAATCCGACGGAACAGAGCCTGTCGTTCTTGAAGGAATCGAAAACTTGTCGTTTACGAAAGAGCAGCTGGAACGCGTCATGGAGCTTGAAATTCCCTATATTGACATGAAGCAGCATGTTCTCGATGAAACGACAGATACTAATCTCAATATTGCACTCACGCAAATCAAGCCTGACCAACAGCCAGGTATCGGTAATTTCACAATTGCTGGACACCGTGGTTACCGGGACGGACGCCATTTCAGTAATCTGGCGAAAGTACCGGCGGGAGAGAAAGTGTATTTGCATGTCGGCGATAAAACATACATCTACGAAATCACGGATACTTCCGTCATCGAGCCGACACAAGTCGATGTGCTGGATGATCAGGCAGGTAGGAATGAAATCACGATGATTACGTGTACCGTATCCGGTAAACAGCGGGTTGCCGTAAAAGGTCAACTTGTGGAAGAAACTGATCGTAAATAGTAGATCCTCTTAATCGATAGCAAGCAAGATTATTCAATCGAAAAATCAATTCATTACACATAAAAAGTCTGCCCATACCGTAAATACCGGTAGGCAGGCTTTTTTCTATGGCTGGATAATAAAGTTCAGTCACACACATTCCTACTGCAACAGCACTCCGTCGGACGCTTATCCATCGACCACAAGCCCATACGGCAAAATTACATAAATATTTGCCCCAAGCCCCTGCATAACAGGCTGGATATAATGCACTTTCTGGATAATCTTTAACTCCACTAGTTTACGTATTGCTCTGCGGACAGTGATGTTCGATCGTCCAATTTCCGCTTCAATCGTTGAATAGGGCAAATGAGCGGCCCCATGTTCTTTAGAGTGGCGGCGAATCGTATCCAACACCTGCACGTCGGAGATTGTCAGTGAATCGTTATGTTGCAACATATGCAATTCGGTTGCTCGATCCAGTTGCTCTGCTGTCGTGAAGTTGGCGTGTCTTTTCAAGTAATGTGTATTCATTTTGTATTCCTCCCTTTGCCCTTTATATAGATGGGAGGGGTCAGAAAGGATACAGCCTATAAAATAAGTTTTGAATTAAATCCTTTTTGCGATTATCATGCCGTTTTATCTTATAAATCGCGTTTTCGGCAATGAAAGTGACAGTTTCCAGCATAGAGAATGAACTTTCTCATTCGGTGAACAATTTCCGGCTCACTTACGCTATAAGTACCCGGGAATAAAAAGAATCGTGCATGATCAGAAAGAGTTCGCTATGCAGGAATTTGAAAACGTGTTGGAACAATATGAGCCGATGATTACCCATTCAATTCGCAAGTTGAATATTTACCGTGACCATGAGCAGTATAGACAAGCGGGAAGAGTGGCATTATGGCAAGCGTGGACGCGCTTTGATATCGACAAAGGAGATTTCACGCCTTATGCCTACCGGTCAATCCGCGGAGCTATGCTGGATGAATTGAAACGGGCAAGTAAGTATGAGGAACATGTAATGCCCGCCGTCAGCGAGGAGCTGATTGATGTCATAGGCTCGACAGAAGAAAAAAACTTCGATTTTCTCATGGGATTAATCGAGCAACTTGATGCCAATGAAAAAGCATTTATCCAATGGACGTATGTCGAACAATGCAGCTTGACGGAATGCGCGGAACGGTTTGGTATTTCAGTTGCAGGTGTAAAGAAAAGAAGGGAGAGATTGTTGAAAAAGTTGAGAGGAATAATGGTGAATCGTAATTAGATAGCGTAAAAAGCGGCTTGCAGTAGTATGCAACCGCTTTTTTATTGACAAAAAAAGTCCTTTTTCTCGTTCATCTTTTAAAATACGACCAAATCATTTAAGAATTACCATATTTGGTAGACTATTTAAACACTTCGATATATAATGAATGGGATGTTACTAAGCATATGTAACTACTAACCATTAAGGGGTGATACAGACTACTTTAAGTCTTGAGAAGTCTTTATTTTCATGAGTGTTTTTTTGTGTTCAGAAAGAGAAAAAGGAGGATTTTCAAGAGTAATGTAAGCGTTATCAAAAAAGATGATGAAAATGAAGGGGGTCATCTATGTGAAGAACAACTTAATAAAAAATCCACAGGTGCGAAAAGTCCTGCAAGACGCTCACCTGTGGATTCGAGCTGGATTCATCCAACCTATAGTCAGTATACTCCTTCTTACGAAAAAACGTAACCTTAAAATGGATTTGGAGGAGTATAAGATGAATAATGAAATCTCTACATTGATCAATAAAGGTATAATGGCTTATGTTGGCACATTCAATGAAGTTGGGAAGCATGTTACAGACATCTATTCTTCAGAAGACGTTTATCAGGTGGATGTTGAACCTAAAAAGCTGTTGGATAAAGTGTTGAATTACTATGGGTCGAATTATAGAGGTGCAATCGCAAGTTCAAAGTCGATCCTCGGTCCTGTCGATATGGCACCTATTAGTATTGGCGGACCAAATGGGTACATTCTTTTTACAAGCATGTCGCCATCCATTCCGGAATGCACATTCTTTTTCCTTCATCATATTAGGAGCTATCATGCGATTGATAGTAAAACGACAGCAGTCGTATTGTCAAACGGCGAGATTTTACATGTTCCGGTCAGCAGACGATCCTTCCAAAGCAGATACCATAAGGCATTGGAGCTGAAAGAGAAGATGGCAAGTCGATCGCTCTACTATATTCCGTATGACATGGGCGAACATTACCAAGCAGTAAGCGATAAAACCGTCTTCTACCGTGTAAAGAAACAATCGGATTAAAGGACATCATCGGTCACAGCAAAGGAAGGAAAAATACGTAACTATGAATAGTTTTACTAAAACAGCCAACCCATGCTTGCGTGAGTTGGCTTTGTGCATTTTATTAAGTAACTGCTGCTACGCCCAGTAAGTGACCGCCAACTCATCACTTTTCACGATAAACCGATGCTTATATTCAATAAAAATAAGTATAGTTCGTTGATATCTATTTTAAACTTTGGCTAGCAGGGTAGAGTAATACTAGAAGCGTCAACCAAAAAAATATGTAACTTTATCCAAACTGGTACGACTACTCATATGAGAACAACTTAAAGGAGATGTTAGATTTGAAGAAAAACAAAGTAATGCCATTCGCGATGTCAGCACTACTAGTTGGCAGCGCGTTAACACCTGCAATCGTATTTGCGCAAGATGATGTAAAAGAGGAAGAGAAAGAAATGACTCCATCATTCATTAAAGCAGAAGGAATTATTGATAGTGTGGAAAAACGTGAGAACGCCACCTTCTACACTATCAAGAATGAAGACAAGCCTGCTGGTTTCTACGTGACAGACAAAACGCTTGTATTCGACAATAGCGGTAAAGAAATTGCACTTGTTAAAGGCGATAAAGTGACAATCTATACAGACGCAAACAAGCCAATGCTTGCCATTTATCCACCACAATACAGCCCAGAGGTCGTCATTGTTGAAAAAGACGAAACGGGGAGCGTCGCGGTAGGCAAGTTCGATGAAACATTATTGAGTGAAGAACATTCTTTAAAATTGAATGTTGGAGAGAAGACAGAACTGTCTAGCCTCTCTGGTAAAGAAGTGAAAATAGACGACCTGGCAGGCAAAAATCTACTCGTATTCTATTCGATTACGACAATGAGCATCCCAGCACAGACACCACCTGAGAAAATCGTCGTATTAGATGACGTGAAGGACGAAGGAGAGTCTAAACCTGAGCCTCAAGAGCCTGAAACAACACCTGATCCTGAAGCATCTGAAATGGAAGCTGCAGTCGAAGCAATTATTGCTGCCGACCACAAAATGGTGAAAGACGTTAAAATGGTTCCGCTTCGCGCGATTGCAGAAGAACTTGGCTTTACAGTGAAGTCAACTGGCAATGGTGCAATTATTACTAAAGAAGGCGAAGCGCGTTCATTCACAATTACGCGTGGCGAAAAGAATTACGGCTACAATAAAGCCCTTCGCCAGTTCGAAGAAGCACCAGCTCTTCTTGAAAAATGGAAGACGTATGTGCCTGTTAGCTTTGTTGAAGATTTAATGGAATAAGAAAATTACAGGCATGGATGTGCCATGTAGCGAAAAGCATTCTTTTTACCGAGACGCATCGGTAAAGAGAATGCTTTTTATATTGTTCATAACAAACAATATCCGTCAGTCTTTGGTATATCTAATTCTGTCCGTTAGTAACACTATTGTATTTGTTTAGTATTAATGAGTATAATTATAAAAAAGAACAAGGTTCCGCCTTACGGAACTGGAAGGAGTTATTGAATTGACTAACGGAATTGGAACAGTGCAATCTGTAGATCGTGCTCTGCTTATAGTAGAAAAGCTCCAAGCTGCCCCTAGGGGATTAGGCGTTACAGAATTGGCAACTGAACTGAAAGTTTCTAAGAGTACCGTTCACAGATTACTGATGTCCCTATTAAAAAAAGGCTTTGTCCAACAAGATTATGAAAATCAAAAGTACTTACTAGGACTGAAATTTATAGAGTTAGGTCAGTCTGTGACGGATAATATTGATATTCGAAAAATATCTTCTCTCCCTCTTCAAAAACTTGCAGAAAAGACTGGGGAAACTGCTCACTTGGTAATTAGGGATAGATATGAAATCGTTTATATCGATAAAATTGAAAGTTCTGCGACAATTAGGATGTTTTCCAACATCGGAAAGCGGGCGCCTATGCATTGTACAGGAGTTGGTAAGGCTATACTGGCATTCTTACCGGAACAAGACATACTCGACATTGTTCGGGAGAAAGGTTTGGAAGGTTTTACACATAAAACGATTACTGAGCTTGAACCACTATTGGATCATTTATCCGGTATTCGCAGCAAAGGTTATTCCATTGATGATGAAGAGCATGAATTGGGTATAAAATGTGCAGCTGCACCTATATTAAACAGCAGAGGAGAAGTGATAGCAGGAATTAGTGTAGCAGGTCCGATTATGCGAGTTAGTGAGGAGAAATTAATCGATATGGCAACGGAAGTATTAAAAACGTCTAAAGAAATTTCGTTGGCTATGGGAGGAAAGTTATCCTAATTCGATATTTTGAATTGACTTTGTTTTCAGCTTTGCCTTATACTGAATATACATTTAGTAATTGAAACGTCGTTCCGTAATAAGGAACGACAATATTTTTAAAGTATTAATGAAACACTGTTCCGTAATAAGGAACTGTGTTTAGGAGGTGCACATTTGAAAACGATTATGGAAGAAATCACCGAAGAAAAAATTGTTGCTATTATTCGCAGTGAATCTACAGAGAACTTAATCAAAACCGTAGATAGTCTATACAAGGGTGGAATTCGAGTAGTAGAAGTTACGCTTAACACACCTGGTGCATTAAAAGGTATTGAAAATTTGAAAGCGCTTTACCCGAATTTAATCATAGGGGCTGGGACTGTTTTAGATTCTGAGACAGCTAGAATGTCAATTTTGTCTGGTGCAAGCTTTCTATTAGCTCCGACTTTGAGTCAAAAGACGATTGAAACAGCAAATCGTTATGATGTTCCATTAATACCTGGCGTCTTTACACCTACAGAAGCATTGGCAGCTTACGAATATGGTTCTAAAATGGTGAAAATATTTCCGATACGAAAGCTTGGACCGGCATTTATAACAGATCTTAATGGTCCTCTACCATTTATCCGAACAATGGCAGTAGGAGGAATCTCGCTTGAAAATGCTAAAGAGTACCTTGATGCAGGTGCTACTTCACTTGGAATTGGCAGTTCGTTAGTCGATGACAATTTAGTACGAAAAGGGAATTTTGAAGAGATTGAAAGAAGAGCAAAGCGGTTTGTCGAGATTGCTAAAGAAGTTCATTCAGAAAGCTGATAACTAGAAATGCGGTGAAGAAATGTTTGCAATACTTATTGATTCGGGCACAACCAATTCAAGAATGCGATTAATAAACACTGAAAGCAATTTAATTGTAGATAGTGAGAAAGTACGTATTGGCGTTAGGAATACAGCTATAGACGGGCATAATGGAGAATTGAAAATCCATCTTCGCAAAGGCCTGGAGGTATTACTTGATAGAAATGTCTTGAAACCATCAGACATCGAGTATATTGTTGCTTCTGGGATGATCACTTCAAAATTGGGCCTTTTTGAAGTGCCGCATATTGTTGCTCCCGTAACTGTAAATGATTTTGTTGAAAGTTCAAAAGTGATTCAGATGGAAGAGTTTCATAACATCCCTTGTATATTTGTGCCCGGCATGAGCAATGGGGTAATGCCTATGGATAATCTAATTGATGAAATTGACCAATTCGATGTGATGCGTGGAGAAGAAGTTGAGTCAATCGGTTTATTGAAGCAAATGGATTTAGTTGGTAAAGGAATATTGGTTCTGCCGGGATCCCATACGAAGTTTGTCATTGTTGATGAAAACCAGGCTTTATCTTCATGTTTATCGACTTTAGGCGGGGAAACACTTCTGGCGATGCAAAAAGAAACCATTCTATCAGATTCGCTGAGTGACAGTCTCATTCGGGAAGTGGATAAGAAGTTTCTTTTGAAAGGTTATGAAGCTGCAAAAGTACATGGACTGACTAGAAGTTTTTATCATATTAGATTACTTCAGCTTTTCACTGATTTGAATGAGAATGAACGAGCGAATTATTTTGTCGGTTCTGTCATCTATGATGATATTCAATCTCTACGAAGCAGCTTGAAAGAAATGAAGGATATAAAGTGGATTGTTGTCGGTGGTACAAATCCACTGAAAAGTGCATTTGCTTATTTACTAAAGGAAGCAGATGAAAATTGGCAAGTGATTGAGGCAGATGATGGGCAAGTAGAGTATTCTGTCGTCATCGGTGCTTTAGAAGTTGCGAAGAGAATAGAAGGCATAAATGTACTTCAAAACACAAAAACTTATTAAACAAGGAGGAATAATTATGAAGAAGTTTATGAAAAGTATGGGCTTAGTTGCAGCTACTGCTCTAATGTTAGCAGTAGCAGGTTGCGGTAATGATAAAGACAGTTCAGGTTCTGCTGACGGAGCAAGTGATTTCCCTAAGAAGTCAATTACAATGATTTCACCGACGTCTGCTGGCGGAGGTACAGATGCAACAGCTAGAGCGTTAGCAGCTGATGTTGAAAAACATTTGGGCCAGTCGGTTGGTGTAGTGAATAAGCCAGGTGGCAGTGGTTCTGTTGGAATGACTGAAGGTGCGAATGCAAAACCAGATGGCTATACAGTCACTATGGTTATTGCAGAACTGACGATGTTGGAGCATATGGGTGTGTCTACACTTAACCAAGACCAAATGAGAGCAATCGCTATGATCAATTTAGATCCAGCTGCACTTACAGTTGCTGCTGATGCACCTTACAACACGTTGGAAGAGTTCATTGCATACGCGAAAGATCATCCGGGAGAGATCAAAGTTGGTAATGCGGGATCAGGTTCAATTTGGCACGTAGCAGCTGAGAGTTTGGCGAAAAATGCTGAAATCGAATTAAATCATATTCCATTTGAAGGTGCAGCACCAGCTGTTACAGCTTTAGTTGGTGGACATGTTGACGCTGTAACTGTCAGTCCGGCAGAAGTGAAAACGCAAATCGATGCTGGGAATTTAAAAACATTGGCAGTCATGTCCGATAAAAGAACAGACATTATGCCTGATGTGCCTACATTTGAAGAAGCAGGACTACCAACAGAAACAATTGCAACTTGGAGAGGTATAACTGTACCTAAAGATACGCCAGATGAGATTGCTGCGATTCTCGAAGATGCGTTTATGAAAGCCGCAGAAGAAGAAAACTTTAAGAAATTCATGAGCAGTAATGGATTAGGCGTCGAGGTGAAAGGCGCAGACGAGTTTACTACATTTATGGATGAAAACTATGATTACTATAAGCAGATGTTCGCGGAGTTAGGTTTGAACTGAAGATAAAGACTGGGATTTCCCAGTCTTTATTTTTAAACATAGGTAGAAGCGAGGGGTGTAGTGAATGAAAGTTGCCCATATTACAAGTGGAATTATTTCGATCTTCATAGGTGGTTTTTTCTACTACTTGACACTAGATTTTCCGGAAACAAAATCTACAGACACGGGTGCGGCATTTATGCCTAGGATTTATTGCGGATTATTAATTGTCTTCGGTTTAATCCTATTCATTCAAGGCTTACTTGATAAGAATAAGGTTGAAAGAATCGATCGGACAATTGGTTATGCCCTAATTTCTATGGCAATTGTTCTTGCATACGTTTTGACAATGCCGTACATAGGTTTTTATATTTCTACAGCTTTGACGATTTTCGGACTTCTGCTTTTTTCAAAAGTAAGGAAAGTCAGTACATTAGTAAGCGTTCCGCTCGGGGCCATACTATTTGTTTATATCGTTTTTGGTATTCTTTTGAAAGTATCGATTCCGCTAGGATCGTTATTTTCATAAACAGGGGTGACAGTAAATGAGTCTGCTTTTAGAAGGGATAGTTAATGTTTTTCATTGGGATGTTTTATTATTCCTTACTTTTGGAACGATATTAGGTATCGTAATTGGTTCTTTACCAGGTTTGACTTCGACGATGGGTGTAGCTCTTATGTTGCCGTTGACATTTGGAATGGAAGCGGTTCCAGGAATACTATTGTTGATTGGCGTCTATTTTGGCTCAGTGTATGGAGGGTCATTGACTGCTATATTGATCAATACTCCAGGTACACCTGCTTCAGCCGCTACTGTCATGGACGGATATCCGCTGACACAAAAAGGACAGGCCCAAAAGGCACTTACAGTCTCGACGATTTCCGCTGCAACGGGAGGTATTATCAGTGTAATTATACTGATTTTGGTCGCGCCTCAGTTGGCTAGCTTTGCACTGAAATTTAGTGCACCTGAATCGTTTGCGCTAGCGCTGTTCGGTCTTTCGATTGTTTCAAGTATTGCGGGCAAGTCGATGGTAAAGGGGCTTATGGCCGGAACATTAGGCCTGTTGATTGCAACTATCGGATTAGATCCAATTGGAGGATTTCCTAGGTTTACTTTCGGCATGCCTGAGTTGACTACGGGAATTGGGTTTATCCCAATCATGATTGGTTTGTTCGCAGCTTCTGAAGCGTTTAAGTCAATGGAAGATATCTTCTCGGAAAATAAAGTGAAAGTAGCAATCGACAAGGTGAAATTGAAATGGGTAGAATTCAAAGTGCTGATCGGTACGATACTTCGGTCTGCTGGAATCGGCACGTTCACAGGAATGATACCAGGCGCAGGTGCTGATATTGCAGCTTTTGTAGCTTATAACGAAGCAAAACGTTTTTCAAAAGACAAAGAACAGTTCGGTAAAGGTGATTTACGGGGAGTTGCTGCTCCTGAAGCTGCGGGAAACAGTGTGACAGGCGGTGCGATGATTCCACTCTTAACGTTGGGCATACCGGGTGATGCAGTAACAGCAGTTTTGCTTGGAGCCCTGATGGTTCAAGGACTTCAACCTGGGCCGATGTTGTTTGAGTCAAATGGTCCTATTGTTTATACGTTATTTGTAGGAATGCTACTTGCGAATATATTAATCTTGGTTTTCGGACTACTGGGAATCCGTTTGTTCACAAAAGTATTGGCGATACCAAAGACAATCTTAACGCCACTGATTTTGATGCTGTGTGTAGTTGGCGCTTACTCACTTGGAAATAACTATTTTGATGTAATTGTTATGTTCGTAGCAGGTGTTGTTGGATACTTCTTTAAAAGATTTGAAATTCCAGCTTCCCCAGTCATTTTAGGTCTAATTTTAGGACCGATGATGGAGAGTAACTTTAGGAGAGCACTCGTCATGTCGCAAGGTGATTTAAGTATATTCTATACAAGACCAATCACTGTTGTTCTATTAACAATCGCGATAATAACGCTATTTACGCCGTTATTTACAAAGAAAATCAAGAAAAATGCGTAAGGAGAATAAAAAATGAAAATTACTGGATATGAGCTGTTTCAAGTACCACCAAGATGGCTTTTCCTGAAAATCGAGACAGACGAAGGCCTAATTGGTTGGGGTGAGCCTGTTGTCGAAGGAAGAGCACATACAGTAAAAGCCTGTGTTGAAGAACTGATGGAATATCTGATAGGTAAGGATCCGATGAGAATTGAAGACCACTGGAATATGTTGTATCGGTCTGGGTTTTACAGAGGCGGCCCAATTCTAATGAGTGCCATCTCAGGAATTGATCAAGCACTGTGGGATATAAAGGGAAAGTACTTTAATGCACCTATTTACCAACTAATGGGTGGGGCTTGTAGGGAATCCATAAAAGTGTACTCTTGGATCGGTGGGGATCGACCAACAGACGTTGGTGAAGCAGCCGAGTCTGTTGTCGAGGCAGGGTTTACAGCTGTCAAAATGAACGGCACCGAAGAACTGCAATATATTGATACACATGAAAAAATCGATCAGACACTTGAGAGAGTTGCAGCAGTTCGTGAAGCGGTTGGTGAATATGTAGGCATCGGAATCGATTTCCACGGCCGTGTACACAAACCGATGGCGAAAGTTTTGGCAAAGGAATTGGAACAGTTTAGACCGATGTTCATCGAAGAACCTGTACTATCAGAAAATCTGGAGGCCATTAGGGAAATCGCCAACCACACGTCTATCCCTATAGCTACTGGTGAAAGAATGTTTTCAAGATGGGATTTCAAGAAGCTTCTGAGCGATGGGTATGTCGATATTATACAACCGGATTTGTCTCATGCAGGTGGCATAACTGAAGTGAAGAAAATCGCGAGTATGGCGGAAGCGTATGATGTTGCATTGGCTCCGCATTGTCCACTTGGTCCGATTGCACTAGCCGCTTGTTTGCAAGTGGACGCCACTTGTCATAATGCATTCATTCAAGAACAAAGCTTAGGCATTCATTATAATCAGGGCAGCGATCTATTGGACTACATTAAAGATAAATCCGTATTTGACTATAATGATGGGTATGTATCAATACCTGAAGGACCGGGCTTAGGCATTGAGATTGATGAAGACTATGTTAGAGCGATGGCTGAAGTTGGCCATAACTGGAAAAATCCTGTTTGGAGACATAAAGATGGCAGTATTGCAGAATGGTGACGAATAGGCTTGAGGAGGAACTGATCATGAAACCTAAAGTATACATCGCCAAGCCGGTACCAAAAGAAGTTGAAGATTTGATTGCCCGGCATTGTGATTATAAAATGTGGCGCAAAGATGAACCGATTCCAGAGAGTGAACTGCTGAAGGAAATAGCCGATGTAGAAGGGCTGATGACGCCGAAAGGCATTATTACAAAAGAGTTTCTAGAAAAAGCACCGAATTTGAAAATAGTAAGCAATATAGCAGTCGGATACGATGGATTTGATATCTCAGCTATGAAAGAACGAAATATTATTGGAACGCATACACCATTCGTATTAGATGATGCGGTGGCGGATCTCGTATTCGGGCTTATTCTTAATACAGCGAGAAGAATAAACGAGTTCGATCAATACGTGAAAAACAGCGAGTGGAATCATCATTTGGACAGTGAAGCGTATTTCGGAAAAGATGTCCATCATGCAACGTTAGGAATTATCGGGCTTGGACGTATCGGTGAGAAAATTGTTAAAAGAGCCAAATTAGGTTTTGATATGAATGTGATTTATCACAACACATCTAGAAAGTATGATTTGGAAAGCAAGTATTCCATTGACTATCGAGAAATGAATGATGTGTTGAAAGAGGCAGACTTTGTCGTGTTAATGTTGCCTTTAAAGGAGTCGACATATCACATAATGGGCAGCGCTGAGTTCGGAATGATGAAAGAAGATGCAGTTTTCATTAATTGTTCAAGAGGAAAAGTAGTGGATGAAGAAGCATTGATTGACGCCTTGCAAAACAATCAAATTAGAGCTGCCGGATTGGACGTTTTTGAAGTTGAACCGATTGATAAAGATAATCCATTACTGAAAATGAAAAACGTCATTACGTTACCACATATAGGATCTTGTACAAGAGATGCAAGATTCGACATGGCAATGAAAGCAGCGGAGAATCTAGTCACGGGTTTGACAGGTAAAACACCGCCAAATGTTGTAAAAGAACTACAATGAACTATTGTAAATTCATCAAATAGTAAAAGACGATATTCTTGTAGACTAGAATATCGTCTTTTACTACAGGAGGAACTTAAATGACGATCAAATATGGCTGTCATGGGTCTACGTGGGAACTGGACTACGATAAGGAAACTGACTACTTAGAAGCTATTATGGACACCGTGAAAAATACTGGGTTCAAAGGGTTAGACATTCAAATATCCCTGTTGGGGAAATTTAAAGAATCCCCTGAACGACTCAAAGGGGAATTGCAAAAAAGGGGTCTTGAACTCGCTGCGCTTACAATCCCTTTCAGTTGGGAAAATGAGCAAGAAACAGACGAGGAAATCGAACTGTCCAAAAAGTATATTGGGTATTTGAAACACTTCCCTAATGCATTAATGAATGTCGCACCGCGTGTAGGGAAGAATCGTGATTATCTTGTAACAAGACAACAAAACATCATTAAATGTGCAAATAACTTAGCGAAAAGAGTATCTGACGAAGGAATCGTCTGTTCATTTCATCCAAGCTCCCCACCGACTTCTTATTTTAGAACCGAATCGGATTATGAAGTGCTTTTTGACGGATTAAATTCCACGTATATTGGTTACACGCCAGACGCAGGTCATATTGCTATGGGGGGAATGGATGTAGTTAAGACCATTCAGAAGTATATGCCTCTTATAAAACATGTGCATTTCAAAGATGCAAGTGCAATAGGTAAATGGAAGAAAATGGGGACCGGTGAGGTAGATTTCCCGGCTATTGTGAAAGAGCTAATGAAAGCAAATTACAAGGGGTGGATAATGGTAGAGGAAGAGACGGAAGAATCTACAGCTGACCCTGCAAAAGAACTCATGGATATTCGTAAATATGTTAGTCAATACTTGCTACCTAGTTTTTGAAAAGTGCACCAGCTCTTCTTGAAAAATGGAAGACGTATGTGCCTGTCAGCTTTGTTGAAGATTTAATGGAATAAGAAATTACAGGCGGCGATGTATTATGTAACGAAAAGCAGTCCTTTCACCGAATCACACCGGTTGGAGGGCTGTTTTTCATTGATGAAAAGTTGCACTAATTTTCCAATCATTTTATAATGAAGTTAGTAACCTGGCAAACTAGTATTCTTCACTTTTTTTACATATGCTTACAAAAGAATCGGGGGAATGAATGATGGGAAACAACCAACCAAACAGACTATTTAAAGCGACAATCGCGACTGCACTCATGACAGGTGCTGTCGTAGCAACAGGGCCGGCACTGACAAAAGCCGAGACAAAGACATTCACGGATGTACGGGATATTCCTACACACCATTTCTATGAAGCGGTCATGAAATATACAGCTGCCGGCATGATGAATGGATATGCGGACGGCACATTCAAGCCGGGCCAGAATATTACACGGCAAGATGCGGCAAAACTGTTGGCGCTTGTATTGGATCTCGATCTGGAAAAAACGGATAACCCGAACTTCAAAGATGTCAGCAAAAGTCATCCCTATTATAAATACATTGCTGCGCTCGTCGAAGAAGGAATTATCTCTGGTTATGAAGACAATACATTCCGCCCGAACGATAGCTTGACAAGGGCTCAAATGGCAAAGATTCTCGTCCTTGGCTTTGAATTGGATGAAATGAACAATGTCCGTCTGCCATTCAGCGATATAAATGCAAAACAGTGGCATATCGAATTCGTACGCTCGCTTTACGGACATGAAATTACAACGGGTACGACACCAACGACATTCTCGTTAAATGCACATGTGACACGCGGCCAAATGGCTTCTTTCGTCTTCAGGGGCGAAGCGTTTATCACACCAAAAGTGGATGAGAACCAAGTTGCAGTCGATGCGGCAGCAGCACTTCTAAAAACAGGTACTGTCAACGTTGCCCGTGGACCGCTTGCGTCAGATGAAACGAAACTGGCAGCAGTCCATAAATACGCGGCATCACTGATGACGGATAAAGGAATTACCGTAAAAGCGTCTGAAGGTAAAGCTGCCGGAACGTATAGTATTACACTTACAAAAGGCGAAGCAAAAGTAGAGAAGTCGATTGAAGTGAAGTTCGACTACGCAGCGGATGATCGATTCGTGGCGGACGTTAAAGCGGTCAATGCGAAACAAGTGGAAATCCACTTTACGACGCCTGTCGCTAAATCATCCGTGCTTGATGCCACAAACAACGTGAAAAACATGACATTTACGATGGTGTCGGGATCTACTGTGAACCCAGGAACATTAACGGGTTCATTATCAGAAGATGGAAAAGTGCTGACCATTACAGCGAATTGGATTTTTGACGGGGAATATGCGTTCAAGGCAACAAGTGCCATCACTTCCGCTAAAGGTGAAAAGTTTGAAGAACACACATCCATTTTGAAGGCAGCAGATAAAACAGGTCCAAAATATGTATCCGGTTCCGCGGCTGCAAAAACAGCAACAAATACGTTCAATGTAAACTTTGACGAGCCAGTCAATGCAGCTGGTGTCATCGCGTATGTGAACGATCAGCCCGCAACCGTGGCAAACAGCTCAACGAATCCGAACCAACTCATCATCACAGTGAACAAAGCGGTTGCTGCAGGAACGACAGCGAAAGTTCGTCTGCTGAATGTGAAGGACTATAAGAATAATTTGGCAGAACCGAATCCTGTGAATGTGGATATTACCATTTCCGCAGACACCGCAGCGCCTACTGTCACGAACGTAAAAGTGCTCGGTGAGAACCGTATCGAAGTGACGTATGACAAAGATATGAATCTGGCGTCATTTGTGAATCATGCGAGACTCGTGCACTCGAACGGACAACTAATTCCGCTCACTGCAACAGCGGGACAAAATTCCAAAACTATCATTCTTACAGGTTCCGCTATTTTCTATAACGACAAATACGATGCGGTCCTATTCATCGACAGCGATGTGAAGGACACTGTCGGCAATAATGCTAAAACCTATTCGACGACTGTTACGATGGTGAAGGATAAGACGGCACCATTACTCGAAACAGTTGAATTCAAAGGTGGTAAAATTGTTGCTTCATTCTCAAAAGAAGTCGTATTGAATGGCAACCAAACGATCCAAGCGATCAATCAAAAGACGGGTGTCTCCACACCTATTTACGTAAACAGCAGCAATGTCGCCATTGTCAACAATACATTGACGATTTCACAGCCACTGCCAAATGGAGATTATCTGTTACGCGTGCCAGCAAATACCGTCGTGGACAAATCGTCTGCGCGTAATGCAAACCAATTGGCGACGGTGTATTTTACAGTGACGAACGAAGCATCGTATGACACAGTACGTCCTTACGTTTCAGGGATTGCAAGTACACCGATTCAACCGGGTACATTGCCTGGAATCGAACAAACAGTGACGTTTACGGCAATAGATGCAGATAGCGGCATTGACTTGACGACAGTTCAAGATGTGAATAACTACACATTGGATGGAAGGGCATTGCCTATTGGATCGTACGTGACAACAACGTTTTCTGGTACGGAGGATCGAGCGACAACTGTCCGAGTCACCGTCCATATTCCATCTGCTTCAATAAGTGAAACGAAAAATGTTCAATTCACTGTGAATAATATACGGGATAATGCAGGCAATATTTTAGCTACGCCGGGCTTTGGAAATGTTACAATGGTCAATGGGTCAAGTCCTGAATTGACTAGCGCCAGGGTCATCGGGAATAACGGATTACTATTTACATTTAGTGAAGTGGTTCAAAACGTTGATACGAAAGATTTCCAACTGTTCGTCAATAACCATCGGGTTCCGGCATCCGCTCTAAATAGGATTGAGCCTCACATAGGTGTGAGCGATACGTATTCAACAACAGTCATGGCGTCTGTTGCTAAATACATCAGCTATAATGGAGTGGCTAACCAAAATGTTGTCTATCTAGACACTGATACTATTCCTGGTTATTCAAATGGAGATTTAGTTCTGGAAGTGTTGCCAGTAAATAATAATTATCCAGCAGGAAAAGATAATTGGGCGGTCGATTTAAAAGCAAACTATATCTATGATTTACGGGTCCAGCTTATAGCAGACTCGCAATCACCAGTTCGTAATTTGCAGAATAACTTAGCAAACTTCAATTCAGTAATTACTGTCAATAGATAATCTCATCAAAGACTTAAGTAGCAGCCCTCAAAGAATCATAAAGGGCTGCTTTTTTACATACTAAAGCTTGCTTGGAAACAGTAAGTCGAGAAGCATCCTTAACTTCACGATGATGTCTACGATTGCATTACGCCGAAAATGTAAGAATCCTGAGGTTGAAAAGCGCCCGCCTGAAGCAAAAAACAACATTTTATAGAGATTTCTTTTTGGTGAATTTAAGTCATTACTATACCCCATAGCAAAACATATGAATGAAATGGTAAACTCTAGTAAGTCAATACTTTCTCTATCCAGTCTATTTACAAGTCAGGAACGAAAGCACGCCGGAAAGGAACGATCCCTCATGCCAAGTAGCCAACCGATGTCCAGAAAAAGAATCTATCTAACAATCGTCCTGTTCTTCTTGGGATTGACCTTCCTCCGAATCGGGTGGATCAACTACCATGAAATCCCCGAGCATCCGCACGCCGTAAAAGGTCATGTGGATCTCAGCGAGTGGACATTCACGGATAACGAAACAATCACACTGGATGGCGAGTGGGAATTCTATCCGCATGAATTTCTGGACCCTCTAGCACATCAAGAAACTTCTAAACAATACATAACCGTACCTGGAAATTGGGTAGAAGACTTGCACTCTACTGAATCGATTGCTCCTTATGGGTACGGGACGTACCGATTGAAGTTGAAAGTACCTTCCGATAGCCAAGAAGTATACGGACTACGTATGGTGGAAGGGTCAACAGCTTCGCGCATTTTTGTCAATGGCCGTGAGGTTGCCAATCAGAATAATCCTGTGCAAACGATAGATGATTATTCGACTGAACGGGGCCCCTACACAGCCCTTTTCCATAATGAAAATGGTGAAGTGGAACTTCTCATCCACCTCTCCAATTATGATATTCCGTTCTTTGGTGGTATTTCTAATAGTATTAAGATTGGCACAGCTAGTGCAATTATCAAAGAGTCAAAACGGTCCGCATCCCTTCAGTTTACTATATGCATTATTTATTTACTCCATAGCCTGTATGCGTTCTACTTCTACTTCATTGCGAGGGGAAAGTACCAAAAGGAAGTGTTCTATTACGGTTTGTTGCTTATCGTTAGTGGACTGTCTCTTTTAATAGATGACGATGTTGTCTTGCAGCTACCTCTTCCGATTGAATGGACAAATATGCTCCTGTTGTTTATTTTCCTCACTATCCTTTTCATTACGATTAAGTTTGTCCAACATTTATTTGAATGGAAATCGTCTATATACAAGATGTTAACAATTTTTTATATTTTATTAGTAATGGGAATAGTACTTGTTCCATATGAAATTTATCCGTTTTTCGGTGCATTTATTGGCCTATTCTATATCGTTTCTCTTTATGTTTTATTCAGGGAGACAATTAAAGCAATCCGTTCAGGCTATCCCGACGCCATTTTTATTTTGCTGTTCATAACGAGTTATACATCGAATGTCATTTGGGGAACGGCTATCATACTCGGTTTTTCCAATATTCCTTACTACCCATTTGATTTCATCATCGTCATTTTATCAATCGCGCTACTGCTGATTTTGCGGCATATCCGCGTTGTGAAAATGAATGACTATCAGCGAAGTGAGTTGCAAAAGACAAGTCAGCTGAAGGATGAGTTTCTCGCCAACACGTCGCATGAATTACGTAATCCACTGCACGGCATTAACAATATCGCTCATACAATGCTACTAGATGAAAACGAACCGTTATCCGAAAGCAATCGAGAAAGCCTTGAATTGCTTCTGAGAATAGGGAAACAGATGGCTTTTACGTTAAACGACTTGCTTGACAGTGCCCGTATGACTGAAGAAGATTTCCGATTGGATAAAACAGCAGTCAATCTCCATAGTGCCGCTTCCGTTTCAATGGATATGGTGCAATTGCTTGTCTATGGTAAAGACATCGAACTGATCATGGACATTCCGCATACATTCCCGACAGTGGAAGGGGACGAGCACCGGTTGATTCAAATTTTGTTCAATTTACTGCATAACGCGGTGAAGTTTACGGAAGAGGGGACAGTCAGTATCAGCGCAACATATACGAAGGATGAAGCGACGATTTTTGTTCGGGATACAGGCATCGGTATGGATGCGCAAGTGAAAGACACAGTGTTCGATCGATATAAACAGGGGAATCCGAGTGTAACATCGACAGGTGGAGTTGGATTAGGGCTATCCATCTGTAAGCAACTAGTTGAATTGCATGGTGGCACGATTTGGGCGAAATCGACGCCAGGTGAGGGCTCGACGTTCACATTCACATTGCCGATTGCTACTGAGGTGACAGGGTTGGAAAAGCCTCAGATAACGACGATAAAGGAACAGGTAGTCGAAGAGCTCACTGTGACGACTAAGCAGGAGGCCTCGTTGGATGCATCCAGGATTCTCATTGTCGATGATGACCCGGTCAACTTGCTCGTCTTACAGAAGCTTCTACAGAAAGAATATTCATTGACGACGGCCAGTAGCGGCAAGGAAGCACTTGAGAAAATTGAGGCAGCCACATTCGATTTGGTCATTGTGGACGTCATGATGCCGGGTATGTCTGGGTATGAATTGACAAAAACGGTGCGCAAATCATATACAGTAGCAGAACTGCCAATCTTGCTGCTCACTGCCCGGAGCCAGCCTCAAGACATTATTACAGGGTTCATTGCCGGAGCAAATGATTATGTCTCAAAACCTGTGGATGCCTTATCGTTGCAGGCACGTGTGCACAGTCTGACAAAACTGCGCGAATCCATTAAGGACCAGAACAAAATGGAGGCGGCGTGGCTTCAAGCGCAAATACGCCCGCATTTTTTGTTCAACACATTAAATACAATTGCTTCATTAGCTGAAATCGATCCGGATCGAATGATAAAACTGCAACATGAATTTGGAAATTACTTACGTAGGAGTTTTGCCACCGAAAACGTTCAAGATCTCGTACCGCTTAAAGACGAGATTGCTTTGATAAAGTCCTACCTTTATATTGAACAGGAACGTTTCAGCGATCGGCTACAAGTGGAATGGCTCGTGGAGGAAGTAGATGAGTGCTTCATTCCTCCGTTGTCCATCCAGACGCTCGTCGAGAATGCAGCCGTCCATGGTGTACTTCAACGGGAAGAAGGCGGCAAGATTACGATTCGCATTGCTGCTAAGACCGACGCTTTTGAAATATCGATTGAAGATGACGGTATTGGAATGACGGAAGCGGAAGTGCAACGCGTACTTGTTCCGGAAGCGGCTATTAAGAAGGGGATTGGAATCCCGAATACCGATCGCCGCCTTAAAAAGCTATTCGGTAAAGGTTTGAACATTCAAAGTAGTAAAGGGAAAGGTACTGTTGTATGGTTCGAAATACCTAATCGTAAAAGCTAGATCATAGAAAATAGAGTAAAGACGCTGATGAGCAATCAGCGTCTATTTTTAATCCTAAAGTCACTTCAATTCATCTGTCGCTATTAGGACTAACATATCAATTTATGAATTATATTAGTTTTATAGACCTATTAATTTAAATGTGTTACTATTTAACTGCCGGATACATAGGAGTGAAACAAAACAATGATCAGCTTAGAAAATACGCCAAATTACGCAGGTGTGAACATTATAGGAGATATATATGACTTTAGAACTTTACTTGAGTCCATTCGGGAACTTGTAGGAGCAGAAGGTGAACATATCGGTTATGACCAAGTAAGAGCCCGCTTTTTACGATTTTGTGACGAAGTGGAATCCGCAATGACTGATGATGGGAAAACCGTGCTCAGGGCGAATGGCTTAAAAGAAATCGAAGGTCATGGCAATGTGATGACTGCTGTACAAGAGAATAATGTATACTTTCAAATTCCTGTTTTATGGACTGAAATGCTATTCATTAGTTTTGTATTAAATGATTTAATCGAGTTGTCTGCGAAAAACAACAAGCATTATTGGGACCTCGTTCCAGCAACTGCCCGACAATTTCAAGGCGTAGTAGCCGACCACTTGGAGGAGACGATCGGAGAGAATAAATTCCGGCTTCTCAAAAGCTCGTTGACTCCCAATTTCATCGGATATTATCAGAACTACGCTGCACATTATATTGATTATTTGACGACTGAGTTATTGAAGAACGAAATCGAGCAAAGACCATCCTACATCAGCATTTTAGCTAGACGTGTCGCTATTAAAGATAATTATTACATCAAGGCCAAACGAAAAATCGAAAGAGCTGCATCTTTGCAGAAGATAGCTATCCGTGATGTAACGCTGTATGAAATCGACATCGACCAGATTGAGTGGTAATAGGAGCATATACAAAGCCATTCCTGTCGGGGAAAGGCTTTTTTACAAGCAGAAACTTGTGTGCGAATGTGTAAGAGATTTGTAAGAAGTCCTCTATATACTTCTATATAGAGAAAGTGCGAGGTGACCGTGATGATTGAACAGCGAAATCATGAAATTGTATTCAGTAATCTTGTGAATGACACTTTTCTCATCCTGGAGTTGACGGAGGAAGGAAAGGTACTAGACGCGAACAAGCGATTTCTAGCACTCACACGTTTCACGCTGGATGAAATCATCACGCTGGACTACCAGGAGCTGACGACTGGGTGTCTAGAAGAGTTGAGCGAAGTGTTGGACAAGGCTAGGCTAGGCGAGAAATCGCAAGGTGAAAATCGTTTCATAACAAAATGTGGTGATGTGAAATGGCTTGAATCGACTTTCATCCCGATTATGGCTGCCGACGGCTCTGTTGAGAAAATCCTGACATTGCATCAGGATATAACCGACGTGAAGCTTGCTGCTCAGTGGAAAAGGTTAGCCTATCACAATGAACTGACAGGTTTACCGAACCGTCGCAGCTTATATGATGCGATGGATTTACACATCTGGCGGGCACAGCAGATGGATGGGCAATTTGCAGTACTATTCATGGATTTGAATCGTTTCAAAAGCGTCAATGATCAATATGGGCATCGTACCGGAGACCAGCTGATCATAGAGATTGGTAGACGACTCTCGATTATGCCCTATACGAATTACGGTCTTTTTCATATGAGCGGTGATGAATTCATCATCTTGATTGAGGATTCTGCAAACCTGGATGCAATCATTAAAGAAATCCTGACTATTTTCGAAAAAGGTTTTAGCTCCATCATTTCGTATTTGAATGTCAGTGTAAGTATTGGCATCAGCTTATTTCCTGAACATGCAACGAATCCAGAACAGCTAATCGAGCTTGCAGACCGGGCGATGTACGAAGCGAAAAGCTCTACGCATAATGAATACCGGTTTGCGGATGAATCTATTGTCACGCTGCGAAAGTGAACGCGTAATTGATGGGAATGGAGATGAAATCGCTCATGAATCGAAAAAAACTAATCGTACTTACGGGCAGTCTATTAGTCGTATTACTATCCTTCCGACTCATTTGGCTATCCCATCATACTGGCGAACATCTTCCAACAGTACAAAACGGTGTGCTCGACTTGCGAGAGACAGATTTTACAAATCAAGCTCTTCGTCTAGATGGTGAGTGGCAATTCTATCCGTGGGAACTGATTGAATCAGCAAAATCCTCAAGTAACCCGCAAATCATTACGTTACCCGGCAAATGGAAAGAGACGTTAAGCGCTTCAACGGATGAAGAAAACCCACCGTACTTGTATGGTACATATAGCGTAAAGATTTTATTGAACGAAAATGAATGGGCTGAACCATTTGCATTATATGTAAAAGATATCCGGTCCGCATCTAAAGTGTTCATTAACGGACAGGAAATGATGGGACAAGGATCCGTCGCTGAACAGGAGAACGGTTTTGTCGGGAAAGTGAAACCGTATATGCTCCAAATTGACAGCACTCTACAAGAAATCGACCTTGTTATCCAAGTTGCGGATAAAGCTGGAAATCGGATGAGTGGCATTAAGGAGCCTATCCAGTTCGGTAATCTGTCCGCTATTGAGCGTAGCCGGACAGTGTCCATGTTGTACCAAATCTTAAGTGCGAGTGTTCTTGTGCTTCATTTTATTTTTGCGGTGATTATCTATATCGGATTTTCTAGACGGATGGAGCTGCTCTATTTGGCAGTCGTGTTCGGAAGTGCTGCTTTTTCCATCCTATTGGACGATGATCGGGTTCTACTCATGCTGTTTCCAGGCATCCCTGATTCGGTGTGGTCGCTCTTATTTTACTCGTCCTATGTGACGTCAGTCATTTTCCTTATGTTATTTTTCAAACGGCTTTTGGCTAAATCACTCACATCCAGTAAATGGCTTACGGTAAACTTTCAGCTGTTTCTCATCTTGTATATCCTTTATATCGTGTTGTTGTTAGCTGGCGTCAGATCGGTTTGGAGCCCTCTGTTTTCTATTATTATGCTCGTCGTGCCGATGCTCATTGCAATCAGCCTGTTTTACATCGTACGTAAGGGAACTACCGGGGCAATCTACTTATTGTTTGCTATGATCTGTATTGCAAATAATATCGCATGGGCATCACTGAAAAGTAATCAGCTCCTCATTTTACCGTACTATCCGTTTGATCTAATTCTTGCTGTTATTTTCTTTGCGGTATTCTGGTTCAAACAATTTTTCCAAGTGACGGAAGAGAGTCAAGCATTGGCTGACAGACTACAACGAACGAATGACCGTAAAGATGAATTTCTAGCAAATACTTCACATGAGTTACGGAATCCGCTTCACGGCATCATGAATATTTCACAAACAATCTATGAGACAGAAAATCAGCTATCAGAAGAAAATAGAAAAAACATGGAGACGCTCCTCACTGTCAGTAAACGAATGTCGATCATCTTAAATGATTTAATGGATGTGCAAAAATTGAAAGAAGGTGGCATTCAACTTCATTTAACAGATGTGGACATTTCAGCGGTTGCATCGAGTGTAATCGATACGGTTCGTTTTATGACGAAAGGGAAGGATATATCATTTCACATTGCAATTTCTCATAAGTTCCCATACGTTTATGGTGATGAAAACAGACTGTTCCAGATTCTGTTCAACTTAATCCATAATGCGGTGAAGTATACAGAGTGTGGGGAGATAGGGGTAACTGCTAAAATGGATGGGAAGTTTGCAGTTATTGAAGTGAAGGATGCAGGAATTGGCATTGCGCAAGAGGCATTGACGACCATCTTCCAACCATACGAACAGGTCGATGCAAGCATGACGGCAATGGGCAACGGGCTTGGACTTGGTCTTGCGATTTGCGACGAGCTCGTTCAACTTCACGGAGGCCAATTAACAGTCGATTCCGTTGTGAATGAAGGCTCAACATTCACATTCACAATTCCATTTGGCAAAGCAAGAACAGAACCGATTACAGCGTATCGAGCCATTGAAAGTTTCAAAGTACCGCTTACTGAGCAAACGAGTGCAATCAATCTTGAAAAACAACCAAAGATTCTCATTGTCGATGACGATCCTGTAAATGTATCGATCATTGAACAGATCATGACGGCGAATGAATTTACCGTTCAGACATGTCTGAGCGGAGAGGCGGCACTTGAGCTGTTGAATAAGGGCAAGTGGGATCTCGTCATAACGGATGTCATGATGCCACGCATGTCAGGTTATGAACTGACAGAGAAAATCCGGGAACGGTTTACGATAGCGGAGTTGCCGATTTTATTATTAACAGCACGCAGCCAGTTGGAAGATGTGCAAACAGGCTTCCATTATGGTGCGAATGACTACATTACTAAACCTGTCGATCGAGTGGAACTAATTATTCGAGTGAAGGCGCTTACGAATCTTAGAAAAGCCTTGACGGAGCGGATTGCGATGGAAGCCGCTTGGCTACAAGCCCAAATCCAGCCACATTTCCTTTTCAATACATTAAATACAATCGCAGCACTCAGCCATGAAGACCCGAAGAAAATGATGAAACTGATCGAGCAGTTCGGCAATTATTTGAATATCAGCTTTGCGACCCGAAATTTACAAGAATTGGTGCCGCTCGATCAGGAACTGCAACTCGTGAAATCATATGTGTATATCGAATTGGAGCGGTTCTGTGACCGACTAACGGTGGAGTGGGATGTGCAAGTATCATCGAATGTAATGGTACCACCTTTAGCCATTCAAACCCTTGTCGAAAATGCGATTAAACACGGTGTGTTAAAAAAAGCTGAAGGCGGAACAGTTACCATTTCAATTATCGCTCATAGTGAAGCAGTCGATATAGCCATCATGGATGATGGCGTCGGCATAGCAGCAGAGAAACTAAAGAATTTACTGAACAAAGCGGATGAAAATCAGAGTGGTATCGGTTTAGTCAATACAGATAAGCGGTTAAGGCAATTGTTTGGAACAGGTTTACGAATTTCTAGTGAAGTAAATAAGGGCACTACTATGAGCTTCACGGTTCCGCTATAAAAAAGAATCTCAGCGGGCTACTTTCCAATAGAGAAAAGTGGCGCGCTGAGATGCCTATCAACCTTGTAAGATGGAATCATATAATTGCGTTGTCGACTGATCAGGCAGGATGCCAAGATCTTCGATTAGAATCGACTTAATCTCATGATAGACACGCACGGCTTCGCCACGGTTGCCAATCGCAACATAATGTTGCATCAGTTGCTGTGTCGCATGCTCGGAATAAGGATTCAACGCAACGAGCTGCTGTAAATACTTCTGTTTTTGATGAACATTTTGTTGACGATCGAAATAGTCGACAAGCATCTGCAAGAGGTTTAGCAGCTTCTGCCTGATTTCTTGAGCTTTTGTCGTGGCCCATTCATAATCGCTGTCTTCCATATAATCACCATCGTATTGTTGAATCACTTTTTCGATAAGGCCGAGATTATCAGATGTAATGACATGTTCATTTTTACTAATTGCTTCGAACTGATGTATATCACTTTCAAAACCTTCAAGCTTAAGCGTATAACTTCCACTTGAAAATGTAATGGCGTTTGAATGCCCTAGCTCATCTAAAAGCTTCCGTAAATAAGACATGGCAGTATGTAATTGGATTTTTGCACGCTGGTAATCGACATCTGGCCATAATGTTTCGATGAGCATATCTCGTTGGATTGAATGATTTAAATGCATGAAGAAATATGCAAAGAGCTCTTTCACTTTCACGGTCTTCCATTTGACGGGTGTCCCGTTATGAAGCACATTGAACTCTTTGAAACAGTCAATCGTTAACGATTCAATCCGCATCGGAACCTTTTCTTTTTCACTGTTGCGAATCTGAAGCTGATCCTGGATGCGTGCGGTCGTTTTCTCTAGACGTTCAAGCATAATCGGTTTCAATAAATAATCAATGGAATCAAGTTCGAAAGCCTGAACTGCATATTCCCTGTATGCAGTTGCAAAGACGATGAATACATCGCTGTTCCAATCGATAATAAGATCAGCAAGATCAAGACCACTCAATCCAGGCATTTCAATATCTAAAAATGCCACATCAAAATCCAGGTTCTTCATTTCTTTCAATACATCTGTCGCATTCGAAAATTTACCAACCACTTCGACTCTTCCTGTTTTCAATAACTGTGTCTCCAAATGGCGTAATGCAAGCTGTTCGTCATCTACTAGTATCGCTCGAATCATACAATCGCCTTCCCCCACAAAGTGTGAAACTGTGTAATATATTTCCAATAATTATCTCAATAAAATGGTAAATGAGCAAGTGAAGTTGGGCTTGAGAAAAATATTGGGTTGATAGAACTACTTTGATTATCCGTAATTGCTAGGCCAATCTCATCTTGAGTAATCCTTCTGTTAGACGAATCATCTGGTGAAATAGTTTAGCACAAAACCACATATTCCCTTTTCACTTCGATTTTAGTAGGATTGTGGTATAGAGTGCAGCCAGTATTCCAATGCTTATGGTACAGTAGTGAAAACGACTATCCGATTGGGGGGGATGGATTTGAAGGCTTATATTGTTAGACTGTCTTTTGAGGACATCGAGCCTGAAATATGGCGCAGAGTTATTTTACCTGCAGGTGCAACATTCAACCGATTGCATGAAATTATCCAGCGCGTTACAAATTTCCAAAGCTATTTTATGGATGAACCGTATCATTTTTTCGCTATCGAAGTTGGCAATCAGCTTGTGACGAATAATCCATACACGCATGAGGAATACGGGAAAACGGATTTCGCTGGGCGTACGCTAAAGAAGCCTACGCGTTTGAAAATCGATGCATTATTTGAAGCGGAAAAAACGATGATGTATAACTACGATAGCGGAGATGGCTGGCGAATTAAGGTCGATCTTGAAGAAGTCGTAGACGATTATCATTTTGGTTTTCCCGTTTTAGTCGCCGGAGAAGGAACAGCACCGCCTGAAGATGTTGGTGGACCGCCTGGCTTTGAAGCATTTTTACAAGCGTATCATGATCCGAGCCATCCTGATCATGACCATTTACGCGAATGGGCAGCTAGTCAGTATTATAAGGAATACGATGCAGAATTCATCAATAGCATGTTGAAGTCTTCTAAATATCATAAGACCGAATGGGACAAGATTGACCATGTCCATTATGTCGTCCAATCGGATAAATACTATCCCGTGGAAAAACCCGAATGGATGGGCATGACACCTGAACAGGAGCTAGTCATTGACTATGTCATTGCGTGTACAAATTTGTATGGAGTAGTGCCATTTGAAAAAGTGGTCGAACTTTTTAATGCGCAAAACGACGAACCCATCACGCTAACTGAACTGAAACAGCTCGTTATGTCCGATGATATAAAAGACCAACTTGCAGACGACTTTGTCATCGTCGATCGCAATGCTTTTATCAACGATGTAATCGAAGAGTTTAATCAGAAGGCAGAGTTGGCAAAAGCTGTTGGGGATAAACCGTATTACGTGCCTTCAAAAATGGAACTGTTGCGCTATGTCGATGATCACTATATTGAACAAACCCCCGAACAGCGACAGTTAGAAGAGCTACTGAAATCGGATTTCGGCGACTCGATTGATACGGAAGTGGAAATCATGGAGCTTGTCGGAGGATTACAAGTAAGCGGAGGCAATTTCACGCCGGAGTTAACAAGATTCCTTGAACGACTGGAGCTGCCAGTTGACAAAGCGAAACGGTATATCCCGGTGATCATTAAAATTGCCAATACAACTCGATTATGGGAAAACCGTGGCCATACACCGAATGAGTTAAAGCCATTTCATCAACAATCGATGCAATGGTTGCCGGGCCAAGCATCAGCCCCTGTAAGAGTAGGACGCAACGAACCATGTCCGTGCGGCAGTGGGAAGAAATTTAAGAAGTGTTGTGGAAAATGAACAAAGGGTATGTGGACGAGTCAGTCGTTCACATACCCTTTTTAGTAGTGTCGACGAATTGCCTACTAGGCAATTAGTGTGAATAGAGGTATAATAGACCTATTATAGTCCATCGTACGAATTTGATAACAAGAGGTGTAATAGATGTTTTGTTCAGATTGTGGAGCGTCCATCAAAATGGACGATAAATTTTGCTTCAAATGCGGTAGCAGAGTAAAGGTAGAAAGAGCAGAGGAAATCGCCGCATTGCCGCATGTTGAAACAGCTGCAACCTATAGTGGAGGGATTCCTGCTCACCAGACAGGGCCAATTCAATATGTCCAACCCCGTCAAATGACGACGTCGGACACCCGTCAGTATGCAGGATTTTGGGTCCGTTTCGGTGCGATGCTCATCGATCAGTTCGTCTGGTTTATATTGGCCGTCGCTCTACTCGTCTTGCCAATTGAAGAATCGTTAGCTGTCCTTCTTTTAATTATTATTAGCTGGCTGTATTATGCAATGCTTGAAAGTTCGTCATGGCAGGGGACGATTGGCAAACTAGCATGTGGAATCGTCGTTAGTGACTTGGATGGGAACAGAATTTCGTTCATGCGGGCGACGGGAAGATATGTAGGACATATTCTTTCAGGCTTTTTCTATATTGGTTATTTGATGGTCGCGTTTACCGACAAGAAACGTGGTTTGCATGATTTCATGGCGGGCACAATTGTTTACTACAAACGAAGCGATGGTGACGGACGATGAACCGTTTTCTCCTATTTCTTCTTATAACGTATGTCCTTATTTCAGGTAGTATTATCGTGACGATAAACCAGGATGAAGCTTATGTCTACGAGGATAATTATTCACTTTTCAATACATATGATGACGAAGCTAATACGTATTATACAGATGTATGGGATGAAGAATCTGAATCCTATGAAGAGGAAGAAGGCACCTATACCGATACAGTCATCGAGGAAGACGAAATCACCGAATATGACAGCAACTATGAAACATATACGAGTTATTCAGAAGATGAGGAGGACGTGTACGAAAACTATGCGTCAACGGATGTCGGCTACGACGACTCTTATTGGGATGAAGAAGGTCCGGTTTTTCCTCATGATTTGTATAATTTCACGCTGAACAATGCACCTGCATTCGAATATGATATTCTGTCTGATTTTACATTATCGCTTTACGATTCGGACTTTTTAGCGGAAATTGAAAGGGGCAACATCCCAGGAATCGCATACACACTCGGACAAGAAATGAGAGACGAATATTATGTAAGCGACTATATTCCTTATTTGGAAACAATCGACGCGGGGACGTATTATTGGCTGGACGATGTATCGTTCGCGATTAGCGTGAATGAAAATGAAGGGTTAACACTTGCAGGTTTCATCGTTCCTGTATCTACAACGTTGGATGAGCTTGTCGCAGCATATGGAGAACCAATCATTTATGCGAATGAAAACAGCTATACCTATACTTATATGACGCATGAACATTACCGTCTCGTTTTCCATGCAGATCCATATGATAAAGATTCGATTCGCTTCATGGAATATTATTAACATCACAAAAACAGAACGCAGGGTGTGCAATTCCCTACGGTTCTGTTTTTATTTTGCGTCAAAACGGTAATGACGCCCGGAGTTTCCTACTTCGTTTGCGGAAAACACGAACCATCTGCCGTCTCATTTTCGTATCGAAAAATGGATAGAGCATTAATGGAATTCCGGGGATGATGGAAATGACCGTAAGCGCGAGCCAGTAAGATTTTTCGGCTAGGAAATAGATGATTGAAGAAGGCAAGAAAGGATAAAACACGCCGACTCTAATCGAGGTATCGTATTTGCCGGGCTGTTTGGCATCTAATGTGTACGTTGCTTCAATGAATTGCCCTTTGGATAGAAAGAGCTTATCATGACTCACTTTAATTTGTCGGTCGTCTGTCGTAATGACACCGATGGAAGGGATGAATCCATCATTTCGTAGTTCCGATAATGGTTGTGTGATGACATCGCCGACTTGTAAAATCCCTACTGCACTGCCCATTAATGCACCATTGCCAGTTTCAGAGACTTCGTAAACAAGTTTAATATGCTGGCTTGAGGCGAGCATTGAACCTCCCAAAATAACTGCGATGACAAGGCCACCAATCATATAGATTAGTTGGAGTTCCAAACCTTTGCTTTTCTTTTTACGTTTCTTCCCTTGTTTTAATTCACCGATGCCAATTAAAATCGCTAAAATAATAGCGAAGACGGGTAATAGATAAGGGTTCCCCTGATATTTTTCCATCCATAACGAGAAATAGCCTACTTTTGGGATAACGAGAGGTGTTTGTCCAATCGTCAGTGCTTTTGCCACAATCTTATCTCTTGGAATAAGTCCGGAAGCGGCTGAATCCTGGTCAGTCTGTTTATTGGCATCGCCTTGTGTTACATACCCCTTTTCGGCTTCTCCTGCGATGATTCGATGTGCAATCCATCCTTTATCGGCTAAGCTCCCTTTGTCTGTCGTGAAAAATACGATATCTCCTATTGCGACCGGATCCTTTTCGTTTACATTTCGAATAACGACCATATCACCCCGTTCCCAAACAGGGACCATGCTATCTGACCGTATGACTGTGAGCAGGACTGGTTCTTTTGTAATGGCCGATCCGACGGCTGCGAGAAGTGTGCTTACAATGAGTAAAATGAGTACGCTATTGAAAACTTTTGATAGTATTTTCATGGAATCCCTCCCATCTCTATCATATTGGAATTGTTCGCTAAAATAAGCAGCCTTCAGGATAAGTTGTATGGCTCGAAAGTATACTGTTTATTGCCAAAAGTAGTAGAAGTAGGTATCGAAAGTGGAATTGAAGGTAGACGAAAGAAAACGAAAAACACCTCTTTGGAGCAAGGTTGTCCAACGAAATATCCACTATACTCAAAACAGTTGGATAACGGCGGGCGACCGCAAAAATGATTCAGGGGGAGATATTTCAATGAAGATGAAGAAAAGTTTACTCATGGTAGTACTCATGCTGGCGATGTCCAGTCTGATGGCGGCAATGTCCTATTCATCGGCGACTGTGACAAGTGCGATGACTGGATCGGTGAAAAGTACGACGGAATCCTTGCTTGCTCTTAATGTGGGGAAGCACAAAGCAACGTCAATCGATGCTGGTGTATTGAAGATTGACTTCAACAAAGGAAATGTCACAACTATGCCTGTATCTACTTACGGCTTACAAAAGCACAGTGAATATGTGTGGGATGAATTGTTTAGTGTGAAAAACAACTCCGAAAATAAAATTGATGCGACAATCAAACTGGAAAACAACTTGCCTACAGGTGTTCAGATGTTTGCTAAAGTAGACGGCGGATCTTGGACGGAAATTACGAACACAAATGGCTTAGTCATTGCGGGAATCCCAGTTGCATTTAAAACTTTGGCACTCCACGAAAAGAAAGTGGATATTAAAGTAGTTGTTTCACCAAATGCAAGCCTTGGTAATTTCAATCCCAACTTGGTCGTAGCAGCCGAAGCAAAATAAGATAACGACTAGGGAATAGATGGAACGACTCATCGATTCCCTGTTTGTTTAAAAAAGGAGAAATCTTTCTATGAAAATGAAGAAAAGTTTACTCATGGTCGTACTTATGCTGGCAATGTCTAGTCTAATGGCAGCAATGTCGTATTCCTCCGCCACTGTGACAAGTGCGATGAGCGGTACAGTGACAAATACGGATACAGCATTACTCGCGTTGGAAAATGGGAATCATCAAGCAGCAGTCGTGGAAGATGGCGTGCTGAAAATTGATTTCAACAAAGGCGAAGCAGGAAATTCATACGGTTTGCAAAAAAATAGTGAGTATATTTGGAATGAGTTATTCACAATCCGAAATAACTCAGTAAATAGGATTTATGCGTCCGTTAAGACAGAAGGGAATCCTGCAGCAGGCGTGAAAATATTCGTTAAAGTCGGGGGAGGCCAATGGACACAAATCGATAGCTTGAAAGGTATAGAAGAAAAATTGCCGGTCTTTGCTGCAGGATCAAGCGAACATGAAATGAAAGTCGATATGAAAATCGTCGTCGAAAGTAATGCAGACTTAGGCAAATTTAATCCGAATTTAGTCGTGAGTGGGGAAATAGCTGAATAATAATGCAGAAGAAGAATTGGACTGTGATTCGATTCTTCTTTTTCTTCAATTTTAATTGTTTCGACATATATTTCCAAAAAGAGTGGATTTCAAGCAAAAATAGAACAGAAACGTACCGTATATTGACAACGAATTTGGAATTATTCATATATAATTAAGGGAATTATCTAATTATAGTTAGGGAACTGTGAAGTACGTCTTCTATGTGGGCACCTTAGACGTATGGAGTTAGTGGTGCAACCGGCCTAATGACATGTGGAGCTATTTCCATGTCTATTGGGCATTTTTTTATGGAAAGGGAGGGAAGAGGTTGAAAAGATTATTGTATGTAGTGGCGTTTGCAATAGTTGTATCGACTTTGATTTATCAAAGTACGAGTTACAGCAACGCCGGATTGAAAAGTGAAGTTGCAGTATCAGCTGTTCAGGATGGACAAGCACTCATTTCGATCCATTATGGGGAAGGTAGGCAATTCTGGATTACGAATAATACGGATCAGGCTGTAAGGATTTCGGGGTCCGATTTCTTCCCGCTGGAATCATCATCGATCGAACCTGCCAGATTGCAAGAGTTTACGATAGTCGGGGAACCGGCATCGTTACTAAATACGGTCTTAACGATTGAAGCAGAATGGCAAAATGGAAGTGCTTTGATTGACTCGGCAATTCCTCAAAGCAATGTGGATGTGATTTTATTGGAGCTGGTGGAAGAGGAAATTTTGGAAGTAGAAGAGGAAGTAGAAATAGAGATAGAAAGAGATAAAGAGATAGATATAGATATGGATATAGAAAACGAAATAGAAGAGAAAATAGAAATGGAAGTGCAAGTGCAAGATGAACTAGAAGAAAACGAAGAGGATATAGTGGAAAAAACGCAGCCTGGCAGCGAATAGAGTATATATCGTAAAGTTGAAATTGCAATGATGAGGGGGCTGTTACTATGAAAAAAGCAATGAAAATTTGGGGCGGCACTATGAAGACTACATCCCATGTAGCGGCTGTCATCCTACTGGCGGTGACGCTTGTGGTTTGCATCTATTCATTCACAAAACCAGTGACTGTAACAATGGAAGAGAATAGCAATCAGGCAAAGTTAGAAACAAACTATACGTATGAGGCAACGGTTACGCCAAACGTTCTCTATCCGGCTGGAGGGACGATACAAGCGGGCGAGTCGATGATTAAAAAAATCACGACAGCTATCCCGGTTACGATGAACACGAAAATCGTATCAGAGAAAGAAGTAGCGATCCATGGAACCCACCGAGTAGAAATGACAGTGATTGCTGAAGATTTATGGGAGAAGACATTCCCGTTAGAAGAACAGCAAACGTTTAACACGAAAGGCTCAACTATCGACATTATCGATGGGAAGTATATTATCGATCTCGTCAAAATCAGTAATTTTCTGACACAAGTCGAAGATGAAACGGGTATCTCTTCTTCTAAATACACAGTAGAAATCCAACCAAATGTGAGTGGGACAATCAGTTACGGCGGGCAAGAGATGCCGATAGAAATGACGGACAAGCTCGTATTTCAATATACGTTTGACAGCATAGTTCTAATGAGCGAGAAGGGATTCACATCTTCGTTAGCATTTGGAACAAGCGAAGCGATTGTGAATATGGTTAGTCTGTTTGGACTATTGTTGCCCATCGGTTTAGTGAGGACGGTCAGTTCTATTTTAGCATTACTAATTCTTAGCTTATTGGTTTACCTGAATAAAAACGTAGTGAATAGAAACAACGGACGAAAACCTACGGAAATGGAGCTCATCCATAAAAAATATGGAAAACGCATCATTGCAGTAGTGAATCATGAAAATCGACAAGACAAGTCCGTCATTACGCTTACCGCCTTTACTTCTGTACTTGCCATTTCAGACGAGAAAGAACTGCCGATTTTCTTCTGTGAAATTACGGAACAGAATCGAGGCATCTACTTTCTAATCGACGGCACGTCTTGTTATGAATACGAATTGCAGTCTGTTCGTGAAGAAACTAGCCAAGTTAAGAAATGGATTGAGGGTGTTGACGTCTATGCGCGAAATTGATGGTCAACTCATTCGAAATCCATCGAGTATGTTGCATCTCGGTTTTGTCTATCGAACAATTTCCTTGTTGCTGACGTCATGTGTTTTCTTTATCGGAACACCATCTCCACTCATTTTTAAAGTAGGCGTCGTATTCGGACTCATTGTTGCCGGTTGGATAATTGCAGATCTGCAGAGAAAGTATATTCAACAGCGTAAAATCCTCAAGTTGCTAGTTGTAATTGAAACAGTCGGATTGACGTGTCTGCTGTTGCCGACAGGAGGAATTGTCAGTCCGTTCATCTGGTATGCGTTGAACCCTGTGTTGGTAGCCGCGAGTTTTTTGACTCCGTTTTTTGCATGGGGCATACTGGCCGTCTATTTAGGCAGTGCGACACTAATTGCTACACGTTTCGGGTCATTTGAAGAGATCATCAACGACATATCAATTGTGTATCTCGTTAGCACGCTGACAATTTTATTGGCAACCCTTTTTTCCCAACTAACGCGTGAATTACTGCTTCAGACGGTTTTATTGGAAAAACAGCAAGGTGACCTTGTACGGATCAATGAACAACTGACCGAAACGAATACGCAATCACGCATTATAATGGAACATATTATGTCTTATTACCGACTGATGGATGTTGCATCTTCGACTACGAATCCTCGCGTATTAATGGATAACATTGCTGCATCTGTAGCGACATGTACACAAAGTAATTCAGTGTTTTTTTGGTTGACGACAGTCGGTTATGAGAACAATCAATTCGTCAATAGGACGGCGAATGTCGAGTTGGAAGCGGATTTGAAAAAGGCCTGGAGCACGATACAGATGAAACCGGGTACTTTCATTAGCAAAATAGGCGATGAGCTCTATTTCATGAAAATCGTCCGTACGTCCGTCCATGTCGGAGTGATTGGAGTGGAAGTTTCCGCTGATGTTCCGATTACACATACATTCTTATTTAGACGCCCGTTTGAGTTCTTAGCAAATTTAAGTGAAATCTTGTTGGAACAAATGCATATGGAACAACTGAAAAACCAATTCATTATTAATGAAGAGCAAAATCGGATTGCCAATGAAATCCATGACAGTGTAGCGCAAAGATTATTTGGCATTTCGTATTCATTGCATGGCCTGCGCGTTCGTAAAGACACAATCACAGCGGAAGAGTTGGACGGCGAATATGCCTTTCTCTCGGAATCTGCGCAAACGACGATTAAAGAATTACGGTCAGCGATTTACCGGCTCAGCTCGTTTAAAAAGGGAGAAACGCCTTTTTTCGACCGCTTAACAACGTATTTGGATGAGTATGCCCGGTTAAATGCTATTCGCATTGACTATGCGTTGAAGGGTCATGAATCACTGATTTTTACAGAGTTAAAAGAAGTCCTGTACAGAGTGATTTGCGAAGCATGCGGCAATGCGACCCGGCATGGCAACGCAACCGTTATTAAAGTAACACTTGTCATTATGGAAACGGTTACAACAGTTGAAATTAGTGATAATGGCAGAGGCTTTTCAACATCCAAGACCATGAAGTTGAATGAGCAGGGAATTGGTCTAATGAATATGAAAAATAGTGTTGCATCATTCGGGGGAAGTTTTTTAATAGAGGCGGAAGTCGGGACAGGCACAACGGTTCAAATAGAACTGCCGGTAGTGAAAAAATTGAAGGAACAAGAGGTGGCTGGATTATGAGAGTTGTGATTGTAGATGATCATCCATTAGTAAGAAAAGGGTTGGCGTCCATTTTAACGATGAGCGGAACAATCGAACTTCTTGGAGAAGCGACAAACGGCAAGGAAGCGCTGGAGCTGTTTAAGACAACAAAACCTGAACTGGCATTAGTAGACTTGAGGTTAGGCAGGGAATCCGGCCTCGATTTGATAAAAGAGGCTCAACATCAAGGCGTGAGGTGCAAATTTGTCGTACTAACATCATCAACAGATGAAAAGGACTTTATGGGTGCGAAAGAATTGGATGTTGCCGGATATATATTGAAAGAAGCGTTGCCGGAAGAATTGCTGCATGCGCTGAATATGATCCGCAAAGGGCGAAATTACTATGATCAGGGGGTGTTGGATTTCGCCATCAACATGCGTAAAGCACCTGGAAAAGAGAGAGTTATGGATTCCTTGACACCGAAAGAGACAGAAGTTCTCATTGAATTAGGGAAAGGGTTATCCAATAAAGAGATTTCACAGATGCTGTATATTACAGAATACACCGTGAAAAAGCACGTCAGCCAAGTGCTCGCTAAGCTTAACCTGGCAGACCGGACACATGCTGCGCTGTATGCGAATGCAAAAGGGTTAGTTCAATATGTTGTGAATTGAATAGGCTTGAATTGTATACGGAGCTCTTTTCTTTTGGGAAGGGCTTTTATAGTTTTTTGAATAGAGAAAAATAAATTTGAATTTTTATGCAATTTAAAAAGGGTTTTCTTCAACTTTGTTGAATTAGTATTGTTGGAGAAAGTTTAAATTACTAAATTATTCTAAGGAAAGAAGGGAGAAAGGTGATTAAGAAAATGCTAGGCTCGTATATTGAGCCTGCGAAGGAAAATGTACATCACCGTTATCGTTCATGGGTTCACTGTTATAACTATTTTAAGGAAAATCACGCCGAATTGCATACAGAAGCGGTCCAAGACGTGGCTGCATTACATCTAGGTTTTTATTTGGCAAGTTTGGATATGATGGGTGAGCGTTCAAAATTGTTGCAAGTAGATTATCGAATCCACTTGAATTTTATCAAGAAGGTTGTAGCTGATCCGGAATATCATTTTTATTATACGGAAGAAGGCAGAAAGATGGTTAAGCCCGATGGTGTAGCCGATCTGCTGGACTTGATGGAGGTGACGCGGGAATGTTATGAGCCGCATATTAAAGCGTCTGACACGCTCGTCACAAAAATTCTATCAGGTGTTTTTGGCTGCATTCCTGCTTATGACCGTTATCTCATTCGGGGTCTCACCTTGAATGACTTGAGTAGTTCGTTGACGGTCGATTCCCTCAACGTGTTAGTGGAATTCTTCAAAGAGTATGAGGAGGAGTTTACTCCGTTCATACAGCATAGTCTACCTGAGATGCGGTTTCTCGATATCTATTTCTGGCAGTGCGGGAAATGGGAGGAAGAAGCGGTTGCACGTCAGATGCAAGAACAATCGTTAATAGAAAAGTCCCTCTCGCCTGTTCAATGAAGCTATTCGTCTGTTAGTTTTTCTGAAGTTGTACTACCCATCGTGTATGGATAATACAGTACTAGTAGAGAAATCTAGCTGTATCGGGTGAAATCCATACAGTATCGGTAAATGGTAGTGTCAAAATTTCTATGAAAACTCAAATTCGCGACTCGCACTACAGTAAGTCGTCGGCCATGTACCGCAATCGCTCTTGACAAACAGTCGAAAAAGGTTGCGTAGTGTGCACCAAGGGCGAAGGGGACAAAAAGAAGACATGACAAATAGCCCTTGACTTTAACCAATTTTAACCTTTTTCTCCGTTCGGTTTGTCAAGAGTTCGCTTCGCCGATTGCTCGATTCACGATGTTCCCAAAAGCTCAGCTAAACAAAAAGTCAGCTGGCATTCTCGGTCAGCCACTGTTGCGATAGTTCAATCAGTTTCGTCCATCGAGCGGGCATGTGAGGCATTTCCTTCAATTCTGGGACAATCACAGGTACCCGGCCTTCCAAGGATGAATGAGGACGGAGAAAGTTGAAGTACGCGACAAACAGCGTCACGTGAGAAACCGATCCATCTTCGGAACCAAAGCCATGGGTGGCGCGGTAGTTCCCTTTAAATGTCCGGTTCAAACGCTCGATGATTTGCTTCAATGGACGATATTCAGTTGACACAGGGTCTTCGTTTGTCAGCCCGATTACACGTGTCACATCAAAATGGATATCGTGTTGCGCAAAGAATTGTTGGGCCAACAGGTAGATAGGGTTTCCGTCCACCACGATGTTCAAGTTCTCTGGAATGGTCTTCATCTTCCTGAACATATCATCCAGGGCGCGAATCGCTGAAAAGGTGTCCCGATTCGGTGAAGTCCGATAGGACAGGATGACCTTCTTAGCGGCATCGAAAAAGAAGAAGATGTAATGCCAGCGCCCGTTTACACGGATGTAGGTTTCATCCCCACAGAACTGATCAGACAACTCGTACGGGAAATTATCCACAAAAGGCTTCACCGTCAACGCAACACTGTTCATGTAGTTCAGCACACTTTGATGAGAAATATGCACGTTATGAACGTCTCTCATCAGCGCTGCGGTCTTCCGTGCGGAGATGCCATAGTTTACGTGGTACGTAAGAATGAGCCCGAGTGTGTGTGAAGACACATAGATCCTGGAGAGATCCACCTTAGGTTGAACCGGGGACGCATCTGCCATCGGTTTGAAATCGAATTGAAACTGACGGTAAATATACCGAACTTTGAAGGCCTGGGGATCTTCCTTGAATCGTTTCTTTTCTGCTTGTGTCATTTGGCGCAACTTCTTTTGGTAATAGGAACAGTCATTGTTCTTACATTTGAAAACGTCGAAGTCCTTTCGTTCTTTTACTTTTTCAAGTGTTTTTAAGCAGTGGGGACATTTGAGGATGGCTTCCTTCAGATACCGGCTTTGTTTATTAAAGAGGCATCCGCAGACTTTACATTGGAATTGCCCTTTGTCTCCGTTGTTCGCATACAGGTAGCTGGATGGAGCACTACACCGCGGACAGCACAGCTTTTCAGGAACGCTCGATTTGGCATTCTTTCGTCGCTGGACGGGTTTTAGAGACTTCCCATGGGCTTTAAAATAATCATCCAATAAGTCCTGAAAGGACAGCTTCTCGAGTTTCTCCAGAACGGGAAGCTCATCAATCTGAAGTTTTCGATAAGGCTTGTCTACAGGCTCATCGGGCCGCACACTCCCGACGGCCTTTCCAAGCACTACCGTAAGTAACGTAATAATAATTGTGTGCTGGTACTTGATATATTGAAGTAAATAAGCTAATAATTGAGGGTACAACTTGTCACTTCCTATTCTGGATGTTGGGTGTCTGGTAACCTCAATTATCCGTAGAATTTAGGGGGTGGCAAGTTTTTTTTATTGAAACCCATAATCTATAAGGATTTATTAGCTTTTTACTATAGAAGTTTTGACAATAACCGGTAAATAACGGAGGGGAATGGATGAAATGTGTTCATTGTGGAAATGAACAAAGAGAAGGGCAGTTCTGTTTAAGATGTGGCACACGATTGCAAGTAGCGGGCTATCCCATTACTGAACAAGGGGCAATGCAAATCGAGAACGTGCCGGGAGAAGTGTTTGTAGAGCGAGTCGATACAAGTGTGCAGTTCGATCAACTGAAAGAACGGTTGAAAGAATATGGACACTATTTTCTGCGGCATGTAAAACATCCGTCTATCAGTTTTAATGGACAATCGCATGATCTGACACATGCAGTCGTGTCATTGATGCTGTATGCACTTCTTTTCAGCTTGACGGTATTCATGGCGATTAAAGATGTTTTACAGGACTCATTTATCGTCTTGGATGAAGTCGGGGCGACGATGCAGGAAATACCATCTCACTTCCTTGTATTTTGGCATATTTTCTTGTTTGTCTTTGTCAGTTTCGTTATTGTTCTGTTTGCACTGCAAGTAGGCGCAAAGCTGTTCGGACCGGATTATTCAATGCAGAAAATCACATTGATTTATAGTGCGCACGCGTTGCCTGGCATTGCGATCACTCTAGCAGCTTTAGCGTTCATCCTTATGAATTCAGGCTTTTACGGAAGTTTGTTGCTCATTGCGGGCATCGTCGTTGTAATGTTGCTCATACCGTTGTATGTAGCGGCAGTTCTCTTATCGAAACGGCCGAAAGGGGTAGACTCTTTTTATGGGTTCTGCTTGTTCGCACTCGTACTCGGGGGTTCATTCACAATCCTTTTCAAGCTCATCGGGGATTCTGCGGTAATGAGTTATCTTGAAAGCTTGCGGTTTCTGCTATAGAAATACGTAACCGGACTCCGCTCAAACGGAATCCGGTTTTTGAATTTTGGGCTGTTCATTTTTCGTTAGGCGTGCTTTAATGTATTCAAATCCGTTATTGACATGGATCCGCATCGCTTCACTCGCTGCCGTCTTATCGCGCTTTTCTATAGAAGAGACAATTTGCAGATGTTCTTCATGAATTTCAGCACGCCGGACATCGCTGTAAGATGACAAATTCCGGTTGTGGTAAATAACATCGTTTAGTTGGCTCAGCAAGTTATTCAGCGTCCGGTTGTTGGCGTAATGGAGCAGTGTATTATGGATTTCTGAGTTGATGTCAACGTATTTTGTGAAATCTGTCGTTTCGTTCGACTGCTCGACAAGTGCATACAACTTACGGATGCCTTCCGCGTCAATCTGTTCTGTCGCGAGTTCGACGGCAAGCATTTCGAGCGATTCACGGCATTGATACACTTCTGTAATTTCCGTATCGGTGAACTCCTGCACAATAGCCCCGCGCCAAGGGATGATTTTGACGAGGCCTTCGGATGCCAGCCTCCGGAATGCTTCTCGAACAGGTGTCGTACTGACATTCATCTGCTCGCTCACTTTCGTCTCCGTAAGGCGGGTCCCTGGCTCGATATCCCCTTCGATAATAGCAGTCTTAATATGTTCATAGACAACGACATTGAGCGGCTGCCTACCGACCGATTTAATTTTATTAATACTCATAGAATTGCTCCTTTCCCGTGACAATCGTCAACCAACGATTTTTCCGTGTGCCAAAATGAGTTTCCCGTCAATGAACAGCTGAGGGCGTGTAATAACGCAGTCGATATGGACGTCCGCATGGATTGTCCCGCCGAATGTATGATTGGATCCGAATGCGATATGACAAGTACCCGCTTTCTTTTCATCTTCGAGCACATTGCCTGTCATCCTCGCCATCGGATTTGTTCCAATGCCTAATTCCGCTAACATCCTGCCGTCTCCATCCCCAAGCAGTGCGAGTAATGCTTCCCCTTGACTTCCGCTTGCTGCTACTAGTTTACCATTTTCCACCCTGATTGTAACCGCTTTCGTCAGTCGACCAATATCAGCAATGGATCCGTCAATGACGATTTCCCCGTTAGCGGTTCCTTCGAGCGGTGCAATATACGTTTCGCCGGACGGAAGATTACCTGACTGCCCGCATCCGCGCAACAAACCCGAACTGACCTTTGGCGAACGGCCATCGATTCTGAACGTCAGTACTTTATTTTCTGTATGGATTGTCACTTCACGGCTATTTTTTAGTTGTTCAGCAATTAGCTCGCCAGTTTTTTGAACCTCCTCATAGTCTGCAAGTAAAGCACCAGTTTCGAGCATATCTGCTGTCAAACCAGGCATCGTTGCGACACGGGTTCCGGCAGCGGCAGCGTGTTTCCTCGAATTCGTATGGGAAAGGGAATGAGCCGTAATACAGATTGCAACATCAGCTTCTTTCATGGCTTTTGCAATCGAAAGAGGCGGTTCGGTGCCTGACTTTCCACTCGGTTCGAAAGCCAGTAGCTCGGTGACAGCACCGACTGCCTTGCCGGCTTGTACAAAGACATTCCCTAAGTCCTTTTTCGTCGAGTCAATCACGATGAGCAAATCCTCGCCTGGCAGGACATTTAAATTCACTTGTAGCATGCGTTTTACAGTATGTATCGGGTTCATTCGAATAGTTCCTTTCGTGTATGTAAAACAAATGAAGGGAGATGTGTTATCTTCCTTCATTTGATTGGTTATATATGCTGTTAATTATAATAATACATTGCCGTCTTCAATAATCGTCACACCGTCAGCGACGAGTGTTACTCCTGTCATAATGAGATCATAATGACAAGCCGCTTTCACTGTTCCGCCAAGCGTAATGCTCGATCCGATACCGATATGGACGGAGCCAAATACACCTTCATCTTCTAGCATCAATCCGTTGAATTTACAGCGCGGATTCAGACCCACACCGATTTCTGCAATATTATAGACGTTTTCATCATTTTTTGAAGCAAGGTCGTCTTTCAAAATTTGTGCTTCGTAGCCACCTTCAATATTTGTAATCATACCATCCTTTACAGTGACAACCACATTCTCTTTCACAAGGCCGATGCCAATATACGGGATGCTCGCATTCGTGACGATTGTTCCGTTTGCTGTGCCTTCAAGAGGGGAGACGTTTGCTTCGATTGTCGGAACTGGCGCGAATTGACCGGCTTTTACCATACCTGTCATGGCGTTGGACTTGCGGCCAGTTGCCGACATCGTCAAATCCGTTCCATGACTTGTTTTCAGATGAATGACCTCAGCGTTCTCAAGTGCTTTTGCAACTGCTTCACAAGTCGGCGCGGCTTTCGGGAAATCAGCCATGACGCCGCTATCGATGAGCATATGTTCTTCAAATTGTGTCAACATGATCCCGCGTGAACCGTTCTGTACAGCGTTTTTCACCGCGTATGTATGGGTGATGGATGTGAATACGGCACTGATGAATACATCACTTTCTAGCATTGCGGCAGCGACAGTCTCAGGCGGCTCGGCACTATCGGAAGTGCGGGGCATGATAATCGAAATGACCGGCTCCGCTCCGACTGCGACAACTGCAGCCGCTACACTTTCAGCGATGGACATCGTTTTTGGTTCCGTAATGATGACGACCTTCTCATTCTCTTTCACTTGTGCACATACTTCAACAACTTGCTTGGCGCCTTTGGCCATAAGGATTTGATTCATAAAAGTTTCCACCTTCCGGATATTTTTAGTTTTTCTTTTCATATAAATGACACGATACAAAATGTTCTTCTTCTATTTCTTTGAAAGCCGGGACGACTTGTGCACAAATATCCATGGCAAATGGACATCTTGTTCGGAATGCGCATCCGCTAGGCGGCGACAATGGACTTGCGATTTCTCCGCGCAACTCGATTCGTTCTCTGTTTTTTTCAACTCTTGGATCCGGTAAAGGTATCCAGGAGATTAATGCTTGCGTATAAGGATGAAGCGGTTTATTGTACAACTTTTCACTCGTCGTCAACTCAACCATTCTTCCTAAATACATGACACCAACCCGGTCGCTAATATGTTTAATCATCGACAGGTCGTGGGCGATGAATAGATAAGTCAATCCTCTCTCTTCCTGCAGTTCTTGAAGCAGATTGACTACTTGGGCCTGAATGGACACGTCGAGTGCGGAAATGGGTTCATCCAGAATGATAAATTCCGGATTGACCGCCAATGCACGGGCAATACCAATACGCTGTCTTTGTCCACCGCTGAACTCATGGGGGTACCGGTTCGCGTGCTCCCGATTTAATCCGACGGTTTCGAGTAATGTGCCGACAAGTTCTTTCCGCTCCTTTTTGGAGGTTGCTATACGCTGGTAATCCGCACCTTCAGAGATTAAGTCTTGTACGGTCATCCTTGGATTCAGTGACGAATAAGGATCTTGGAAGATCATTTGCATATTTTTAGCGCGTGTTTTCATATTGCCGGTCCCTGAATGGATATTCTTTCCATCAAATAGAACATGTCCGTTTGTCGGTTCATAGAGTCCCATAATCGTTCTGCCCGTAGTTGACTTACCACAACCTGATTCACCGACGAGCCCTAATGTTTCACCTTTATAAATGGAGAACGACAAGTCATTAACAGCTTTCACTACTTGTTTTTTTCCAACTTTAAAATGTTTCTCTAAGTTTTCCACTTCAATCAGCACTTCATTTGACTGCATATACTTCACCTCCTACTATGGATTCCTGCGGCAAACTAACTGAAGGCGCGTTAGTATCCAATAACCAACATGCGGCGCTATGGGTAGGCGACACATCTGAGCGTGCTGGCATTTCCTCCAGGCAGACTTTCATCGCGTACGGACAACGTGCGGCGAAAGGACAACCTAATGGCGGCGTCAATAAATTCGGAGGAGTCCCCGGTATGGCTCGTAATTTTGAGCCCATATGCAATTTAGGCATTGAAGCTAGCAGACCCCATAAATACGGATGCTTCGGATTATAGAACAGTTCATCAACTGTGCCAGTTTCCACAATGACGCCTGCATACATAACTGCGACGCGGTCCGCTAAATTGGCGACAACTCCTAAATCATGTGTGATGAAGATGATGCCCATATTCAATACGTTCTGCAAATCACGCAAGAGCTCTAGAATTTGTCCTTGGATAGTGACGTCGAGCGCAGTCGTCGGTTCATCCGCAATCAGTACTTTCGGATTGCAGGCAAGTGCCATTGCAATGACGGCCCGTTGCCGCATACCTCCTGAAAATTGGTGAGGATATTGCTTATACCGTACTTCTGGATTCGGAATTTCTACTTTTTTCAATAGTTCAACCGTCTGAGTCTTAGCTTCTTTACTGGACAGCTTCTGGTGTTTCTTTAATCCTTCAGAAATCTGCCGCCCTATTGTCATCGTGGGATTCAAGGAAGTCATTGCGTCTTGGAAAACCATAGAAATCTCTGCCCCACGGATCTTTTGCATCGCTTTATCGGATAAAGTCGTTAGGTCTTTGCCGTTATACAATACTCTCCCGCCTGTAATCTTACCGGGCTTTTTCAGAATTCGCATAATTGCGCGGGAGGTGACCGATTTACCGGAACCCGATTCACCGACAATTGCTAATGTCTCCCCGGCTGAAAGTTGGAGATTGATGCCTCTGACAGCTTTTACTTCGCCGGCGTACGTATTGAAAGAAACGGATAGATCTGTAACGTCTAATAGTTGGTTCATGGAATTCCTCCTACACTCTCATTTTTGGGTCAAATGCATCTCGGAGCCCGTCTGCTAAAATATTAAAAGAGATCAAGAGCAATGAGATGATCAGTGCCGGCCAAATGACGATATGCGGGAAGATAGTGACTGCACTGTACCCTTCACTCGCCAATGAGCCAAGTGAGGCTTGCGGAGCACGGATACCTAAACCGATGAAACTAAGGAATGCTTCAAAGAAAATAGCACTTGGAATAGTGAACATCGTCGTAATGATGATCTGCCCCAAAGAGTTTGGCATCAAATGCTTAAAGATAACCTTATGGTGGGGAGCACCTAAAGTCCTCGCAGCTAGCACATATTCCTCATTTTTCAGTTTCAGCATTTGTCCCCGTACAACCCTTGACATGCCTGTCCATCCTGTAATCGTCATCGCGATTACAATAGAAGTAATTCCAGGTTGGAGCAGAAGTATGACTAGTAAAATCAAAATTAGATTCGGCAAACCGATTAATATTTCTAGAATCCGCTGCATGATATTATCGACCCGCCCACCGTAATAAGCGGATATACCACCGTAAACAACTCCGATGACCAGGTCAATTGCTGCAGCGAGCAGAGCGATGAACAATGATACACGTGTACCTTCCCAAATCCGCGTCCATTGATCACGTCCGAGACTGTCTGTGCCAAACCAGAAATATGTATCGACGTCTTTAATTGCATATTGATCGTTACCGTTAATATCCGTACCGTCCATACCGAGCCATGAAATGTTTTCAAGAATGGGCACTTTGGGTGGTAAATAGGCTCTGCTGACATCTTGATCGTCAAATCCATAGCTGTTCATGAATGGACCGAATACGGAAAGTAGCATCAGAATGATGATGATTGCCAAAGCGATGGCAGACGCTTTGTTTTTAAGTAACCGGGAAATTGCGTCAGACCAAAATCCATTTGTTGAGCTTTCAATTTTCTCTGATTGGGTTTTATCCATCGTCGCTTTTTCGAACATGTCCAATTGTCGTTTGTTAGTTGTTTTCACCATATTACGTACCATCCCCTGACAAGCGTATTCTAGGGTCGATAACTCCATACAGGACATCGACGAGCAACATGACCCCTATGAATAATGCGCTGTAGAATAGGGTGATGCCCATGATCATTGGATAATCGTTTGTCATAATTGACTCAATTAGTTGCCCACCTAACCCCGGAATAGCGAAAATGCTTTCAATGACCAATGTACCGGTCATCAAACTGACCATTTTAGGGCCAAGCACCGTAACGACAGGAATCAATGAATTTCGGACTGCGTGTTGTGTGACGACGGTCTGCTTGCTTAGACCTTTACTTTCAGCAGTAGCGATATAATCAGAACCTAATATTTCGAGCATTTCAGTACGCGTATACCTTGAAATTGTCGCGACAACGCCGGTTGCCAATGCGGCGACGGGCAATACATGATGCAACGGACCATCCCAATAGCCAACAGGTAGCCAGCCTAATTTGACAGATAGAAGCAGTTGCAAAAGTACCGCTAATATAAAGGACGGTATAGAAATACCTAAAACAGCTACAATGGTTGTCCCGTAATCCCAGATGGTGTTATATTTTAGCGCTGAGAAAATACCAAGCAGAATTCCTAATAAAGTACCAATGATCAGCGCTTCAACGCCTAATTGCATGGATACAGGAAACTTTTGAAAAATAACCTTTTTAACATCTCTTCCTGGGTATTGGAAAGAGGTTCCTAAATCGCCCTTGACCAAGTTCTTCATATAGAGCGCAAATTGCGTTGTAACCGGTTTATCGAAGCCGTATTTTTCATTCATCACAGCGATTTGCTGGTCTGTCAGATCGTCTTCACTCCCATATGGATCACCGGGCAAGAATTTCATGACGACAAAAGTTAATGTGGCAATGATGAATAAGGTGATAATAGCGTATGTTAATCTGATGAGAATATAGCGTGCGATGGGTAGCACCCCCTGGTTAGTTCGTTTCTGTCAGTAAGGGACTTGCCGCAATCCAACTGTGAGCTGCGGCAAGCTTAAGCTTCAGTTAAAGATGGATTTTTATTCTATATCTGCGTACATCCAAACAATCTTCGTTCCGAAAGATGGTCTTTCGATACCTTTGACATTAGGCTTTTGTAAATAGGCATCACCAGCTTGCCATAATGGCAAAATCGGAGCCTCTTCCAAAAGCATTTTTTCAGCCTGGTGGAATAGGTCGAATCGTTTCTTCGGGTCATCTCCTGCCAATTTTGCCTGGTCAATTAGACTAATATAGTCCTCGTTAATCCAGTCGGTATAGTTACCCGCAATATCCGTCCACTTATCTAAATACGTCATCGGGTCTTGATAGTCCGGGCCCCAGCCGGAAATACTCATATCATAGTTCCGTTCGCGACGAAGACTTAAATAGTTGGAATTCGGTTGTTTATTAATAGTGATTTTCATGCCTGGCAGCTTTGTTTCAAGCTGTTTCTTCACATATTCTGCTAAATTGGAACTGCTTTGATCTGTCCCTGAAACGAGCAATTCGATGGAAACCGTATCTGTTCCGAGTTCCTGTAACCCTTTTTCCCATAGTTCCAATGCTTCTTCAGGGGACTTATGGTTGTAGCCTTCTGGTGATTTGTTTCTAAAATCCTTGCCGTCTGCATCTTGTACGAAGTCTTTCGCCACAAAATATTGAGCTGCAATGGATCCGTTATTTAACACTTTGGAGACAAGCTCTTCGCGGTCAAATGAATTCAACATAGCGACACGGATGTTTTTATTCCCGAATGCTTCCACCTTTTTTGTGTTAAGCATCAAGTAGGAAACGCGTGATTGAAGTGACGTGTTGAAGTCTTCTTGACCTGAATATTGAGTAACGAACTCTGATGAAAGACCGTCTACTACATCCAATTTGCCCTGTTGGTAAAGATTGATTTGAGTTGTCAATTCTTTCACGACTTTGAAGTTGGCTTCGTCGATAGTCACGTTATCCGCATCCCAATATTTTGGATTCTTCGTGAATGTCCAACCGTCTCCGCGTATCCATTTTGTCATCGTATACGGACCGTTATAGATGAGGTTGTCTGTTTCTTGCGCATAAGACTCACCTTGGGCGTTGTAATAGTCTTCATTAATCGGCATGAAAGGGGTGAATCTTAGCATGCTTAAGAAGTAAGGTGTTGCAACGTCCAGTGTTACTTCCAATGTCTTTTCATCGAGTGCTTTCACACCCAGTTCCTCGTACTTACCGAATAATTCATGCTCCGGGTCTAGAATCGCTTCCGCATTTTTAATGCCGGCAGCGGGGAAGATGTATGAATAGACAGCCGCAATTTCAGGGTCCACCATCTTCTTCCATGAAAATTCGAAGTCATTAGCAGTGACAGGCGTGTCATCTGACCAAACTGCATCCTTTAAAATCTTGAATGTATAGACGAGTTTGTCGTCACTGATCTCGGGCATTCCTTCAATCAGTTCCGGAACGGGTTCGTTGTTTTCGTTCATTCGCATTAGTCCTGACATAAGGTGGCTCAATGCTATGTTAGATGCTGTGTCACGCGCTTCTAAGGAATTCAATGTCGGTAAATCATTGGCGCTCGCGAAGTTAAGTACTTTTGGAGTGCTACTTGTGCTTTCGTCGGAATTCTGGCTTCCGTCTGCAGTTTTATTATCATCACTGGAACACGCGGTAAGAATGACTGCTAAAAGCATAATTGCTACGAAAGAAAAAACATGAATGGTCTTCTTCAATTCAACTACCTCCAGTATGGAATTTATTTAGTGATAAATAATATATTCTATAGTATCGTTGCGTAAAAATTAATTCTCCCAAAGGAGAACCGAATTATGCTTGATGGTTTAAGACATAGTGAGTAACCGTGCTAATCATTGAACCTGTTGCGCCGACTGGGCCAAGGTCATTAGCTTCATGCGTATAGCCGGAACTTGAAATATCAAGATGAATCCAAGGTGTGTCACCGACGAATTGTTCGATAAACTTGCCTGCAACACTCGCTCCTCCAAATTTGGCTCCGGAGTTCTTCATATAGGCGACCTGGCTCTTCAATGGATCGAAGTACTCGTCATATAATGGTAACTGCCATGCTTTTTCGCCTCCTTCTTTCGCACTCGCCAATAATTTATCAATCATTTCCTGTTTATTGCCCATGACGCCTGCCGCGATATATCCAAGTGCAACCCTTACAGCACCGGTTAATGTTGCGCAATCGATGAGTGATGTGACACCTAGTGATTTAGCGTATGTGATGCAATCGCCTAGGACTAATCTTCCTTCTGCATCCGTCGAAATGATTTCAACGGTCTTGCCGTCCATCATTGTCACAACATCCCCAGGTTTATAGGCAGAACCGGAAGGCATATTTTCGACACAGCCGACGACAAGCAGCAAGTTCACTTTTGGTTTCAGCTTTGCGATTGTCTCCATTACGCCAATCATCGAAGCGGATCCACCCATGTCTTTTTTTAATAATTCAAGGCCAGGTTTCGCTTTCAACGAAATACCTCCCGTATCGAAAGTGACACCTTTTCCAATTAGACCAAGCACTTCGTCGGATAAAGGATTGCCTTCATACTTGACGGTGACCACATACGGCTTCAGCACACTACCTTGTGCGACACCTAGAATCCCTCCCATTTTCAATTCTTCCAATTGAGACTGATTGAGCACATTTGTTTCTAGACCGTATTTGCCCGCCATTTTGACGATTTCATCTTTGAGGGCGACTGGAGTCAAGTAATTGGCTGGGGCATTCATCAGATTACGAGCATAAACTGTGCTTTCACCGATTGCCTTGCCGAGGGCCAGACCTTGTTGCAGTTCTTCGTTATCAGGGTCATCGACGAACAGATACAGTTGCTTCCGCGCTTCACTTTCGTCCTGTTTAAAAAACTCCTTATATTCATAGTTAGATAGATAAAATGCTTCTGTAATTGCTTGTCCAAAGCGTTTGCTTGAAACTTGATCCGTATGTGCACTGTAAAATGCGATGTCAGTAATACTTTCCGTTTTCAGCTTCCGAACGAGACGGCCAGTAGCTTTACGTAAGCGGTCGAAACTCTGTTCTTCCTTTCTGCCGAGACCAAGGAAAACGACTTGTTTCATCGGCACACTGCCAAATGTAAAGAGGGAAGTGAGAGAAGCATAGGTTCCCAATTCCTGTTCTTCGAAAAACGACGATAGATCCTGTTTCATTTTCTCTGAAAGCTGCCGTAAGACGTTGTCATTCTGCCCATCCTCATACAATCCAATTACTAGAGCATCCGCACTGGTGTCGAATAACGCATGTATTCCTTTTAACTGTACATCCAATTTTCGCACTCCCCTTTTAATAATTCAGAATAATGTTTACAAACAGAGTATAGCATTGTGAAAGTGGATGTCAATACTGTATTCTATAGAATCTGTTAATTTAAAAACTTTAATATGTCAAGAAGCCTATTCGTAAGCTACTTAGCCACCTGATAGACAAAGTGGTTAATTATTTGAATTGCTCCTTAAGTTATAACTGTTAGAATGAAAGACAAGTCTATTGAATCCAAAGGAGGAATACGTATGAATGTACAAGACGAATTAATCGATTACCTAACAGTGAATGCCGCTTACGAACCGGCCGCCATACCGACAACAAGGGCTTTTACGTTTTTGACGAAGTTGACGGGGATGCCGCAACTATGGACGCTAGATGAAAAAGACGAGCCCGTGCAATTGCTACATACGCATGACCGCGTACTTAGCGTCTTTCATTCGCCTGACGGAAATAAAACGGTTATCGGCATCGATCACGAAGGCAACGAAAAGCAACAACTATATATTGTCGATTCAACAGGTGGAGAACCTCAAGTGCTTGTGGAATCTACAGAGAATTTTCATCATTGTGGGGGTTGGTCGCCGGATGGGAAATGGATAGCGTATTCAAGTAATCGTCGGCATCCCGGATTTTTTGACGTCTTCATCATCCATGTAGAAACGGGCGAGACGAAGCAAGTGTTTACGTATGATGCGAACTGTGTGCCTGTTGGATGGATTGACAATGAATCGCTGTTTGTCATGACGAAAGAAACGAATATTGATAGTACAGTTCACATTGTCACAATCAATGGAGGAGAATCCAAACGGTTGATGCGGGACGGGGTTCGAGCGCGTTTCGGAACACCGGTGATCATACCTGGAACTCGAACTGGCTATGTCTTGACGGATTATCATGAAGACACTTTATATATTGCGAAGTTTTCCTTAGATCATCTGGATGCGCTGGCAAGGGTGCGTCACTGGGAACAGTGGGATATCGACGAAATGAGCTTGTCACCTAACGGGCAAGCATTAGCGTTTTGTGTGAATACGGGCGGTGTATCGAAGCTAGGAATTTATTACCCCGAAACGGATTCGTATATACTCGCAAATCCGGTCGAAAAGCATGTAATCGATTCGTTATCTTGGTTGTCGGACAACAAATTGGTGTTCGGTTTGAAGACGCCGACACAACCGGGTGATATATGGACATATGATATCCAGTCGAAAAAGATGGAACGCCTGACATTCATCAGTGCGTCTGAAACGGTAGGGAACTATTGGGTTGAACCGGAACTGCATACATACAAGTCATTTGACGGGCTTGAAGTGCCGTATTTTATCTATTCAAAAGGTGAAGCGGACAACAAGCCGGCCGTCATTTACGTACACGGTGGTCCTGAAGGACAAACGAAAGCGGATTATAATCCAGTGCTTCAATACCTCGTCCATAAAGGATTTACGGTCGTCGCACCGAATATTCGTGGGAGTAACGGATACGGTAGGAAGTATTTACAGCTCGATGATGCGGACAAACGGCTCGATGCGGTCGCGGACTTGGCAAGTCTTACGGAAGAACTAGCGAAAATTCATCACGTCGATTCAACGAAAATTGGTATTATGGGCCGCAGTTATGGCGGTTTCATGGTCCTTGCTGCGTTGACGCATTATCCGGAGCTGTGGGCGGCAGGTGTCGATATTGTCGGCATGTCTAACCTCAGAACATTCCTGCAGAACACAGGTGAGTGGCGACGCTATTTGAGGGAATTTGAATACGGATCACTTGCAGCGCACAGTGACTACTTTGAAGAAATCGCGCCAATGAATTTGACGCATAAGATTACGGCTCCACTTCTCGTTTTTCACGGCAGGAATGATACGCGGGTCCCTGTCAGTGAAGCGGAGCAACTCGTCCGCGATCTACAAGAAAGAGACCGTGAAGTTGAACTGATTGTCTTTGAGGATGAGGGGCATCAGACAGAGAAAATTGGTAATCATATTACGATGCATACGAAAACCGTCGCATTTTTCAGCCGTTATTTAGGAGAGTGAGCGAGTGTTTGTTGGTCAAAAATCAGGAGGAAAAGTCATGGTAAACACTTGTTGAAAGTGGTATGTTAGACGGGGAGTTACTGTGCACTAAATTAGTGAAATAACCTATTTATAGATTGACCAAATTTGCTTGAAGAATGGAAGGATTAGACCTCATGGACATCTACGCTGGACGAATCGAAAAAGATTTTATCGGGGAAAAAGAAGTGCCGAGTCATGTGTATTATGGGATTCAGACTTTGCGTGCGACGGAGAATTTCCCGATCACGAATGAGCATATTCACCCTGAAGTAATCCGCGGAATCGGGATTGTGAAGAAGGCGGCGGCATTATCGAATACGTTAGTGAACGGACTGCAGGCACCGATTGGACATGCGATTGTGGCGGCTGCGCAAGAAGTGATTGACGGCAAGTTGAATGATCAGTTCATCGTTGACCCGATTCAAGGTGGAGCGGGAACGTCTGTTAATATGAATGCGAACGAAGTAATTGCGAACCGTGCGCTTGAAATGATGGGCTATGAGAAAGGTGATTATGCGACGATTAGTCCGAATAATCATGTGAATATGGCCCAGTCAACGAATGATGCATTCCCGACGGCGATTAAGATTGCGGTGTATACGCTTATTAATGAATTGCTTGAAACGATGGAAAAGATGGCGGAAGAGCTTCGCTTGAAAGAGCAGCAATTCGATCTGATCATTAAAATGGGACGAACGCATTTACAAGATGCGGTTCCGATTCGGTTAGGCCAGGAATTCGGTGCTTATCGCCGTGTCGTAGAACGGGATATTAAGCGTATTTCCCGTACGAGAGAAAATCTTTCTGAAGTGAATATGGGCGCAACGGCCGTTGGTACAGGCTTGAATGCGAACATTGACTATATTGAAAATGTCGTGGAACAATTGCGTACGATTAGTGGATTGCCACTCCGTACAGCGGAGCATCTTGTTGACTCCACACAGAACACGGATGTCTATACAGAGATTTCCAGTTCGTTGAAAATCTCGATGATTAATATGTCCAAAATGGCGAACGATCTTCGTCTCATGGCATCTGGTCCACGCGCGGGCTTGAATGAAATCAATTTACCGATGCGCCAACCAGGATCGTCCATTATGCCAGGGAAAGTGAATCCAGTCATGGCGGAAGTCATTAACCAAATTGCATTCCAAGTAATAGGTAATGACCATACAATCAGTTTAGCATCTGAAGCAGGGCAGTTTGAATTGAATGTCATGGAACCGGTGCTTGTGTATAACTTGCTTCAGTCATTGACGATTATGAACAACGGCTTCAATGTATTCCGTGAATATTGCTTAGCGGGCATTACAGCGAATGAAGGACAAATGCAGGAGTACGTGGACCGTAGTATTGGCACACTGACTGCGTTAATGCCGTATATCGGTTATGAGAAGTCATCGATGATTGCGCGTGAAGCATTCATTACGGGCTCATCGATCCGCGATCTGTGTTTGCATTATGAAGTGCTGACAGTGGCGGAGCTCGATCGATTATTAGATGCGCGGAAGATGACGGAGATTCAAGGGAAGAAGTTGGATGTCGTTGTGGAGAAAGCGTTGCAGATGAATAAGTGATGTCAGGTGGGCCGGTTGCGCAGGGGAAGATTGCGTGATCGGCTTTTTTGAGTTTTATGGACTTTTAGGAGGGAGAATGGACTTCTGCGGGCGAGTATGGACTTTTATATAAAGTTTTAGTGCTTGGTACATTATAAAGTTAGGATATTTATGTTATTGCCTGGAGAGTATTGCGAATATCACAGCCAGTAAGTGTGAGACAGGGAGCTATGGTTTGATTATCATTTAATAGCAGATAATTGACTACGGACAAAGAAATATATCACTACTGCGTTCTTTCTTACCACCGAATGACAATGAACGTATCGAGAAACGATAAGCGATGACCATTTCATATTTTTGTCGGGCAACAGTAGAATTATACCTCAGTGTAACCATCAAATAGTTTTGAACACTTTTCGCTAACAGATAAGGTACTCTTCACTAGAATCATCACAAAAGCCCCCCATATTGGAGGGCTTTACTAAAGTATATTGTGGTTAACTTTGAATGATTTGTATCAGATCATAAAAATAATATTTTCGATTTCGTTTACGGTCATCTCCAAATAGCATTCCAAGCTGCTCCAACTCCCTGAATCCTGATCGGACGGTCTGTGGAGATAAGTTTGTGAAATCAGCTATCTGAGATGCGTTTGTAATAGGAGAATGGAATAGCGCCGCCCATACGGTTTTTGTTGAATTCCTTGATATGTTTTGAATCCCAGCTTTGAATAACTGTTCAGCTTGATCTAGCTTTTCATATTGATGATCCGCCATTTTTATCGTTGCATCTAAGAAAAAGACAATCCAATTATCCCAATCAGGATTTTTCTTCCCAATCCCCCGAATGCCATTCAACAGAGCATAGTATCGAAACTTTTCTTTTTCTAATTCCTCGCTTAGGAAAAAGTAAGGAGATTCAATTAGCTTCGTCTGCAAAAGATATAATACAATCAAAATCCTTCCTAGTCGTCCGTTTCCATCAAGGAATGGATGAATGGACTCAAATTGTCCATGGATGATGGCACATTTTATAAGGGGATGCAACCCATCATCCTTTTGATCCTTATAGGGGTGTCCATTCATAAATAGTTCCAAGTTTTTCATGTATTCATCCATGAGTTGGGGTTCAGGAGGAATATATGAAGCCTCTTTTGGGTTGTTGGGGGGACCAATGAAGTTTTGGTCTCTTCGATAGTGACCGGCGGCACTTACAGAACCTCTTGCATCTTTCATTAGAATGCCATGAAGTCGACGAATTAATCTCTCGCTTAGAGGATAGCCGTTCTGAATTTCTTCAATTCCGACGTGCAATGCTTCTTGATAATTCCTTACCTCGACCTTTTGCCAATCTTCACTCTCCAATAACTTATCTTCAAGCATATCACTGAAAGTAACTTGGGTACCCTCAATCCGTGTAGACTCGACGGATTCAAATAAGGTAAGTAATTCGAGAAAAGATTTATTTACCATAGAATAGCTTAGTTTCTCTTTCAATCTTTCCAGTTTCGAATGAGCATCCACAACTTTTTTGTAGAGCCTTAGTTCCGTTTCAGGTGAAAATGAAATCGGGAGCAATGGAAGCGAATATGGGGTCTTCATGGTAGAAATCACCTCTCTTAAGTAAATAAATTTAAATTATCATCCTTAATATAGTATATACCACGATTAGAATTAAAAATACCTAAAACTTTATTTAACTATGATTTTACCTATAATTTCTGATACCCATATAATTCAATAAACCGAGAACTCTCGTTTATACATACATACATACATACATACATACATACATGAAATTTGGTGTCACTCACACAATTGATAAGCCGGTTGCGCAGAGGAAGATTGCGTAATCGGCTTTTTTAGGTTTTATGGACTTTTGCTCAACTGTAATGGACTTTTAGGAGGGAATTTGGACTTCTGCGACAAGTTTTGGAGCCTTGCAGACGTGTATGGACTTTTGGCTGTCGTTTATTGGAATTTTAGTAGTGATTGACTTTTAGGATTTGTAATGGAGTGCTTTCCGCTTCTATTACTTAATCAGATTTACTTTGCCGTCCGGCAATACGCTATTAAATTGCCAATACGTGGTTATTTCACCACCCATAAATTAGGTGATTCTCACGCGATAATTCCCGAAAAACCAGTAACTTACCTAGCTTTGTTCAAAGTGTCCATTATAGGTCGATGGGGTTTTACATAGTGTCCAATCCATTAAAAGCCAAAATTAATTACAATAAAGTTGGAATATTTGAACACATCATATAAAAACGAATTTTAAAACTACCGCGGAAGAGGGGAAAAGATTATAATGAATCAAAAAGTTGAGAGTAAATCGTATGTTCGGGATCGGGAAGCGGTCATTCAATTGACGAAGGAGCTTGTTCAAATACCGAGTGTGTATCGTGAAGGGGAACCGGATGGCAACGAGACGAAAGTTGCGATGTATGTCGCGGATTATTTGAGAAGTATTGGGATTGAGACGCATGTTGAAGAAGTCGTTCCGGGCAGGCCGAATGTCATTGGGGTCGTTGATTCGGGTAAGCCTGGGAAGACGTTGCTGTTTGAAGGGCATACCGATGTCGTAACAGAAGGGAACCGGGAGGCTTGGACATATAATCCGTTCAGTGCGCATGTTGAGAATGGCCGTATGTTTGGCAGGGGAACGAATGATACGAAAGGGAATTTGGCTTGTATGATCACTGCCGTTCATTCGATTTTGCAAGATAAAGAGAGTTTCACAGGAAAAATCATCTTGTGTATTCCGGTCGATGAAGAAGGGATGATGCTTGGCATCAAACATTTCATCAAGCAAGGCTGGGCGGATGATGTAGACGGGGCGATTATTTGTGAGCCTGAAGAAAACAACGTTTGTATCGCCCAAAGAGGAGCTATGCGAATCCGAGTGGATATCTACGGGAAGATGGCGCATGGTGCCATTTCATGGAGCGGCATCAATCCGAACTGGCGAATGGCGCGTTTAATAGTTGAGTTGGAAAAACTCGAAAAGGAAGAGCAGGAAAGACTGGGTGAGGATCCATATTTGAAATGGCCATCTATTACGCCTACAATACTGCAAGCGCCTGTTAAAGGGGATGCGCAGATTAATGTCATTCCGGATCATTGTATGACGACGCTTGATATACGAACGGTTCCAAGCCAGGATCATGAGGAGCTGGTTGGTAAAATAGAGGCCATTATTGAAAAGCTCAAAGAGGCTGATCCTGATTTCAAAGTGGAACTGACAATGTTGGATAACCGTCCTGCTACGTCAACACCTAAAGAGGATCCGGTTGTTGTCGCTGCTTACGAAGCAGTGAAAGCGATTACAGGAAAAGAGCCGATTTACAATGGCGTCCCGGGTGCGACGGATGGGACATTCTTGCATATGCATGGTGTGCCGATTGTCACGATTGGAGCGGGAGACCGAGATGTACCCCACCAAATCGATGAGTATATCGATCTTGAAGAACTGGCGGAGACGACTGCCATTTACAAAGAAGCAGCTTTGCGTTTTTTGGCTGAATAAGGAGAGAACCGCTTATGACGACATACAAAATTGCCGTTATTGCAGGAGATGGCATAGGAAAAGAAGTAATGGCAGAAGCCCTACGCGTCATGGAGGTACTGCAACAATATGATGCGGATTTTAAGTTGCAGCTTGAAGAATTCCCATGGAGTTCAGATTACTACTTAGAACACGGTGAAATTATGCCGAAAGATGGGCTGGACCAATTAAAGAAGTTTGATGCTATTCTGTTTGGTGCAATCGGCGATGCGAGAGTACCAGATGAAGTGACAATTTGGGAACTGATTATGCCGATTCGCAAGCAGTTTAAGCAATACGTTAACTTCAGGCCAGTCAAATCACTGAAAGGCATCGGTTCCCCATTGAAGAACGGTAAGGACATAGACTTTGTCATATTCAGGGAAAACGCCGAGGGTGAGTACTCAAACAGCGGCGGACGGATGTTTGAAGGACAAGCCGATGAAATGGCTGTACAAAATACAATCATGACAAGAAAAGGAATTGAAAACATTACACGAGCAGCCGCTCAATACGCCGTAGCACATGGTAAACAGAAAGTGACAAGTGCCACAAAGTCGAACGCGGTAATTCATACATTAAAGCTTTGGGATGAACACGTCAAACAGGTGCTAGCTGAAGAGTTCCCTGACTTGCAGTTGGAGTCGAACTATATCGATGCGCTTGTCGCATACTTTGTAGAACGGCCGCAGTCCTTTGAAGTCGTTGTAGCATCCAACTTATTCGGTGATATCTTATCCGATCTCGGTTCAAGTCTTGTAGGCGGTTTAGGATTGTCGCCATCAGCAAATATTAATCCTGAAAAAGACTATCCCTCTATGTTCGAACCTGTGCATGGATCAGCACCGGATATAGCAGGAAGAGGCATCGCAAATCCAATTGCTCAAATTTGGTCAGCGGCTCTTATGTTAAGTCATCTTGGCAGACCGGACCTCGCCGAGAAAATTGTTTTGGCTATCGAGCACGTCTTGTTAGACGGCGAAGTACGAACAAAGGATATTGGCGGGTCAGCGTCAACGACAGAGATGGGCGATGCAATCATTGAAAAAATTAACGCACAGATGTCCTTATAAACATGTACAGCATAGCGACTGACTAGATAAAGGAAGTGGAAAAATGAACCTCAAAGATAAAGTAATTATTGTCACCGGCGCTGCAGGTGGCATGGGGAAGGCAATCGTTAAAAGGTTGGCGGAAAAACAAGCAATTGTCGTTGGAATTGACCTCTCTGCTTCAAATACGGACGAGAAGCCAGCCGGGCAGGTGACTTACAAGTCGGCAAACATATTAGAAGAAGGAAAAGTGAGTGATCTATTCGCTGAGATTTACGAAAAATATGGACGTATCGACGGATTGGTGAATGCCATTGGTGTTGCGCAGTCCAAAACACCTATAGAAGAAGTTTCGCTGGATATGTGGTACAAGATGATGAATATTAATGCGACAAGTCTGTTCATTACAATTAAAGAAGTCGCAAAGTATATGAAGAAAAGACAAAGTGGATCGATTATTACGATTTCGTCTGTGTCAGCTGTTAGACCGAGACCGGGATTACAGGCTTACATAGCTTCAAAAGGTGCAGCTGAAAGTTTCACACGTGCCATGGCGATTGAACTTGCACCATTTTCCATTCGTGCAAACACGATCCATCCAGGACCATCGAATACAGGAATGCTTGGACAATTTGCCCAGCAGGATGCGGCTGAAGAAGAGACGAAGAACTTATTCAAACAAAGTGTTCCTCTTGGGGAGCTCATTGAACCTGATGATATTGCCCATTCGGTTGTCTATCTACTGTCCGATGAAGCGAGAATGGTAACAGGCGCGACGTTGCATGTGGATGGAGGAAGAGGACTGTAAGTATAGGCGAATAGAGTCATAGAGTTGGGTAGAGTGGTTAATAGAGTGACTGCCAGATCTTTAAACACCAGCACTCTATCTGAAAGCTGATCCCATCACGGGAGGGAGATTGTATATGAAACGTTTACCGATGTTAATCAATGGAAAATGGGTCGGAGATCAGAATGACGAATGGCTCGCAGTCTTTAACCCGTCAAGTGGAGAAAAGATTGCTGAGATTGTCAATGGGCATGAAGAGCATGTAGATGAAGCGGTCAAGGCTGCACAACTTGCGTTCGACAGTAAAGAATGGAGAAGTGTAAAGCCTTATGAACGTGGACATCTGTTAGTCCGCCTAGCAAATCATTTACGGGAAAATAAAACAGAATGGGCTGAGATGGAAAGTCAAGATGTCGGCAAGCCGATTTCCCAAGCACTTGGGGATATTGAAGCGGCCGCAAGATACTTCGAATTTTATGGAGGCGCTGCCGATAAGGTGATGGGGGAAACAATCCCAATTGAAGATGGATTGTTGAATGTAACCGTCCTTGAACCACTCGGTGTGACAGCGCACATCATCCCTTGGAATTACCCGATTCAAATCATGGCGAGAAGTGTAGCTGCGGCTATTGCAACAGGCAACGCCGTAATCGTTAAAAGTGCAGAAGATACCCCACTGACAGCACATGCATTGTCCGAATGGTTTGCTGAAAGCGGCTTGCCAAAAGGGATATTTCAGCATCTTACAGGACTAGGAAGTACAGTAGGGGCTGCTCTTTCAGGCCATCCTGGCATTTCGCATGTGACATTTACAGGATCGGTGAGCACAGGCATTCAAGTGATGTGTACTGCAGCGAAAAATGTGGTGTCTACAACACTGGAGTTAGGCGGAAAATCACCGAATATCGTATTTTCTGATGCGCCAGAAGAAAAAGCGATAGAAGGTGTAGTGAAAGCAATTATTCAAAACGCGGGCCAAACATGCTCGGCAGGATCTAGAGTATTAATTGAAGAAAGCTATAAAGAAGCGTTTTTGAAGAAGCTGGTGAAACGCTTCAATGAATTATCAATCGGTCCCGGACATAGTGATCCGGATATCGGTCCAATTTTAAACAAAAGACAATATGAGCAAATCATGGAAAAGATTGAAGAAGCGAAGAAAGACGGTTCCATTATCGCGGGTGGAAATGCTGTCACGGTTGAAGGATATGAAAACGCTTACTATATTCAACCAACCATTATTGATGGATTGAGCCATGATAGTGCGATTGCACAACAAGAAATTTTTGGTCCAATCTTGTCAGTTTTTTCTTTTTCCACAGTTGAAGAAGCGATTCAGCTAGCAAACGGAACTGACTACGGCCTCGTGTCAGGTATTTGGACGCAAAATATTGACACGGCACACTATGTTGCATCGAAAATGCAGTCCGGTCAAGTTTTCATTAATAATTATGGGGCGGCTGGCGGTATTCAAATGCCATTCGGTGGCTATAAAAAAAGTGGTATAGGACGCGAAAAAGGGTTTGTTGCGCTTAGAAACTATACGCAGATTAAGAATATAGCGATTCAGTTTTCAAATTGAACAGCCAATGATTCCAAGACATCCTATAACAGCAAAAGAGGTGAGTAGATGCATAGCGAACTAGTTAAAAAGGAAACTTACCAAAAGCCGGAAGAGAATGTATTGCTGCAAGTTGAGGGATTGAAAACACACTTTTTTTTGAAAAACGGAAAAGTCGCGAAAGCAGTTGATGATGTCAGCTTCGCTATCCAAAAAGGCGAGACACTCGCTTTAGTCGGCGAGTCGGGCAGCGGAAAGAGTATCACTTCCTTGTCAATTATGAGACTGGTCGCAAGCCCTCCGGGGAAAATTGTAGCTGGTTCGATTAAATTAGAAGGCAAAGAATTGTTGGCGTTATCCGAGAATGATATGTGCAAAGTGCGTGGAAATGAAATCGGAATGATCTTTCAGGAACCGATGACTTCCTTGGATCCAGTATTTACAATTGGGAACCAGCTAGTTGAATCGTTGATGAAACATCGGAAGTTAAAAAAGGCGGAAGCTTATAAGACTGCTGTTCAATTGTTGAAAGTAGTCGGTTTCGCCAGAGCGGAAAAAATTATCAAAGAATATCCCCACCAACTTTCAGGCGGGATGCGGCAGAGAGTTATGATTGCGATAGCTATGTCATGCAACCCGAAGTTGCTGATCGCCGATGAGCCGACTACCGCACTCGATGTGACGATACAGGCTCAAATATTGGACTTGATGATGGACATGAAGAAGAAGTTCGGTTCTTCCATTTTGCTCATAACACATGATTTGGGTGTTGTGGCTGAAGTGGCAGACCGCGTTCTTGTCATGTATGGCGGCCAAATCGTGGAAGAAGCGCCAGTGAAAGAGCTCTTTCTTCATACAAAACATCCGTATACAGAAGCGCTGTTAAAAAGCATACCAAATCTAGATGAGGATTTGAGAAGGCTGGAAGCGATTCCAGGTTCCGTTCCGCCTGCTCATAACTTCCCACAAGGTTGCCGTTTTGCTGATAGATGCAAATATACGATGGAAAAATGCCGTGTTGAAAGTCCTGAACTACTACCTGTCAATGCAAAACATAAAGTAAGATGCTTCCTTCAAGAAGAAAATGGAGGAGATCGGCATGCAAACTGAAGAAAAATTGCTTGAAGTAAAAGATCTAAAAAAATACTTTCCGATAAAACAAGGCTTTTTGAAACAGGCAGAGCAAATAAAAGCTGTCGATGGCATTACATTCGATATTTATAAAGGGGAAACGCTTGGAATTGTCGGCGAATCGGGCTCAGGGAAATCAACCCTCGGCAGGACGATTGTCAGATTGTATGAGCCGACAGATGGTGAAATTCTTTTCGAAGGAAAGAACTTTGAGAAAGTTCCATCAGGCCAGATTGGGGACTTTCGCAAAGATATGCAAATGATTTTCCAAGATCCATTTGCTTCATTAAATCCTAGAATGCGGATTGGAGAAATCATTGCAGAGCCTTTGAAAGTAAGCACGAATCTTAACAAGGCACAGCGAAAAGAGAAAGTTATCAATTTGCTTGAAAAAGTAGGATTGCCTGTTGAAACGCTAACAAAATTCCCTCATGAGTTTTCTGGCGGGCAAAGGCAACGGATAGGCATCGCCCGTGCACTTGCGACGAATCCGAAGTTCATCATCGCAGATGAACCTGTCTCGGCGCTTGATGTTTCTGTTCAATCGCAAGTACTTAATTTAATGCAAGATTTGCAAGAAGAGTTTCAGCTGACGTATTTATTTATCTCGCACGACTTAAGTGTCGTCAAGCATATTTGCGATCGTGTCGGCGTGATGTATTTAGGAAAACTAGTGGAGATTGGTAGTAAGGCAGATATTTATAGTGTCCCGCTGCACCCATATACGCAAGCTCTGTTATCGGCAATCCCAGTCACGAATTTTGATCGTAAAAGAGAAAAGATTCACTTGAAAGGAGAGCCGCCAAGCCCATCTAATCCACCTGCAGGCTGTCCGTTTCACACGAGGTGTCCGAAAGCGTTCGATCGGTGTGCCATAGACCAACCGGAATTGGTACTGCAAAAAGAGGGGCAATATGTCGCGTGTCATCTATATGATGAAAAAACGGTTAGCCCGAAGGAGAACAAAGATCATGCCATGATTGGCAGTTGAGGTGGGTGTATATGTTGAATGGAAACATAACGGACGTGCCGGGCATTCAAGTTGGAAACGTAGAAAATCTTGAGGCCTTGACGGGATGCACCGTCATTTTGGCAGAAGAAGGAGCTGTCTGTGGAGTTGATGTACGGGGCTCTGCACCAGGCACAAGAGAAACAGATTTGCTCGATCCCGTGAACTTGGTGGATCAGGTTCATGCCATCTGCCTGTCGGGCGGAAGTGCTTATGGACTGGAATCTGCAACAGGGGTTATGCATTTTTTAGAAGAGAAAGGGATTGGGTTGGATGTGGGGGTAGCCAGAGTGCCAATCGTTCCTGGGGCTGTGCTGTTTGACTTAGCTATTGGTGATCCAAAAGTGCGTCCAGACAAAGAAATGGGTTATACGGCTGCGAGTAGAGCGAAAAAAGGTGAGTTTCCGTTTGGCAATATAGGTGCTGGCTGCGGAGCGACAGTCGGCAAGATGGCAGGGAACGACTCGTGTATGAAAGGAGGACTTGGAAGCGCTTCTGTCAGCTTGGATAACGGACTTGTTGTTGGAGCATTAGTCGCTGTCAATGCGGTTGGTGATATAAGAGACCCTGATAATCGGGAGATCCTTGCGGGGATGATTGATCCCAAAACAGGTGAGTTTCGAGATAGTTTACTCTATTTAGAGAAAGGTATGGACAACAATAGTATGGCTGGGGCTAATACGACAATTGGATTAGTGGCAGTCAATGCGGAACTGACGAAAGCGGAAGCAAAGAAAATTGCGCAAATCACACAAAATGCGTTGGCCCGAACGACATATCCAGCCCATACGATGTTAGATGGAGATACAATTTTTACACTTGCTACAAAGGGAAAAAAATACAACGTCGATTTAATCGGGAATATCGCTGCAAAAGTGATGGAAGAAGCGATTATCGCAGCAATAAAAGAAGCGGATGCAGTGGCAGGCATCCCGTCTTACAAAAGTATGAATGCGCAATCATAAAAAGGGGGTTCTAGGATGGGGAAATCACATTATTATATAAAGATGTTTCTAGTCATAATGGCATGTATGTTAGTACTGAGTGCTTGTTCCGGCGACGGAGGGGGCAGCAGTGCAGGAAACGATTCGAATGAGTTGAAAGTTAGGATGAATGATGATCCCGACTTTTTAGATCCACATTTGGCAACGGCTTCGATTTCCTTCCAAATGATTCTGAATATGTTTGAAGGCTTAGTCGCTTCGACAACTGACGGTACAATTGAACCCGTTATTGCCGAAAAATTTGATGTTTCAGATGATGGTTTGACGTATACATTTACATTGAGAGATGACGTGATATTCCATAATGGGGATCCAGTCACAATTGATGACATTAAGTATACATTTGACAGGTTGATGGGAGCAACGGACGGCAAGCAGTATTCATCGGAGTTCGACCAAGTGGAGTCTTTGGAAATGCCTGATGATAAAACCGTTGTCTTCACATTAAAGGAAGCGAATTCAAATTTCTTATACTCTCTAACACCTTTGCATGCGGCCATTATTCCGAAAAGCAATGATGGCGAGCACAATGAACATCCAATTGGCACAGGTCCATTTAAGTTTGTGAGTTATAACCCAGGGGCAAGCCTCGTGCTTGAAAAGCATGACCAATATTGGAAAGAGAACCTACCTTATTTAAATCAGGTGGAATTTGTATTCCAGCCGGATGACCAGTCAGCTTTGCTGGCTATGCAGGCAGGGGAACTGGATTTAACAGGCGTAAAGGCGAACCGGATTCCGGAAGTTGAAAATGATTTTAAATTGAATTACCAAGATAATAACTCATCCTTAGTGATCACTTTTAACGAAGCAAAAGAACCGTTCAATAATGTGAAAGTCAGACAGGCAATTAATTATGCTGTCAGCAGACAAGATATTATTGACACTGTCTACTCGGGCTATGCAACGAAGCTAGGTTCCAATATGAGTCCGGCGATGGGTGAATATTACCGCGATGGTCTGCAGGATGTGTATGATCAGGATATTGAAAAAGCGAAATCATTGTTGGCGGAAGCGGGCTATCCTGATGGATTCAAAACAAAGATTACTGTCTCTTCCCACAACACGATGTATGCCGATCTTGCACAAGTAGCGGTAGAGAACTTACGTGAAATTGGAATTGACGCAGAGATTGAAGTTGTGGAATGGGGAATTTGGCTGGATCGTGTGTATAAGGGCAGGGAATATGAAATTACTGCCATCGACCTGACAGGACGAGCATCCGCCTATGAAATATTGAATGATTATATTTCGACGAACGCCGCAGAGAACTTCTTCAATTTCAAAAATGAAGAATTTGATAAAGTGATGAAAGACGTATTGTTAGAAACGGATCCGGATAAACAAATTGAATTGTACAAGCGCGCACAAGAGATTTTGAATGAAGAGGCGGCAGCAGTCTATATTGCCGACTATCAACTCATTTGGGCAATGGATAAAAATTTGGAAGGTCAAAAAATGTATCCATTCTGGTTCCATGATATGTCAGAAATGAAATTTACTGAGTAGAAAGGAACGAGGGATATGGCCTATATCATTCGCAGAATTGTATTATTGATCATCACATTGGCATTAGTATCTCTCATTACATTTTTTGTATTTCAGGTCATGCCAGGAGATCCTATCCGTATTATGTTAGGTACAGAGGCCGATGAAGCACAGATTCAAATGCTGGAGAAGGAACTCGGTTTGGATCAACCGCTTTACACCCAGTATTTTAGCTGGGTGAAAGGAATTTTTACAGGTGACCTCGGGCAGTCAATCCGGTTCACCAAACCTGTTTCGGGGTTAATATTGGATCGTTTGCCGATTACCCTATCGTTAGCTGCAATGACGTTATTCATTGTCATCATTGTCGCCATTCCCCTTGGGATATTTGTTGCAAAAAGACAAAACACATTTAGTGATATAGCCTTGTCTTCTGTCACGCAACTGGGGATGGCGATTCCCTCCTTTTGGCTTGGGATGCTCTTAATTTTATATCTTGGCATGAATATCAGTTTTTTCTCAGTGAGCGGCTATGTCCCGTGGTCAAAAAGCGTTTCAGGCGCTTTAGGTTCCCTACTATTGCCTGCACTGACTATTGCGATTCCGCAAATCGCCGTCAAGTTTCGGTATGTTCGAAATGCGATTCTTGAACAATTACGGCTTGATTATGTGCGAACGGTGCGAAGCAAGGGGATTACAGAAAAAATTGTCATGTACAAACATGTATTGAGAAATTCCATGATTCCCATTTTGACGATTTTCGGTTTAATCACAGCGGAAGTCGTCGCTGGAACGATTATTGTGGAACAAGTTTTTGGCTTGCCGGGAATCGGCAGGCTGCTGATCACGTCGATTAGTTATCGTGATTTCCCGCTTGTTCAGGGGATTGTCATGTACATTACGTTAGTCGTGCTGTTTGTTAACTTCTTCGTCGATATACTCTACTCGGTTCTTGATCCAAGAATCCGATTATCATAAGGAGGTCCACATGAAATTACTACTTCAAAACAGTAAAAACATAAATTTGCTTTTAGGCCTCCTTATTTTGTCGGCATTTCTGCTTGCGATGTTTGTCAGCTTTTTCTATACGCCGCATGATGTCAATACGATGTCTGTTGCGGATAAGCTGAAAGGCCCGAGTGCAGTTCATTGGTTTGGAACGGATGAATTTGGAAGAGATATTTTCAGCAGAATCATGCAAGGTACGCAAACAGCCTTTTTCGTTGGAACGGTTACTGTCTTAATCGGTGTGGTTTTTGGAACATTGATTGGCGGCGTGGCTGGCTATATTGGCGGTTGGGTAGATGAAATCTTTATGAGGCTAATGGATGCGCTTATGGCATTCCCGGGAATAATTCTAGCATTGATGTTAGTTGCTGTTTTTGGACCGGGTATGGTCAATACGTCTATTGCTCTTGGAATCATCGCAATACCTGGAATTGCACGGATAGCACGAAGTGGATTTATTCAGCAAAAAGATATGGAATACGTTCTTTCAGACAAGCTAATTGGGGTTAAGCCTTTCACGATAATGTTCCGCCGTATACTTCCGAATGTTTCATCGCCTTTGATTGTAGCGGCATCGATCAGTTTCGCGACAGCGATGTTAGCCGAGGCGGCGTTAAGTTACCTTGGATTAGGCGTTCAACCTCCTAACCCAAGCTGGGGCAGGATGCTGAGAGATTCACAGTCCTTCCTGACGAGCGCACCATGGTATACATATGCTCCTGGTATATCAATCACTTTAATGGTTTTAGGCTTTTATATGCTGAGCAATGCGATACGGGATTTATTGGATCCTCGCTCCTAAATGACTGTTCACATCAATCGGAGTAGGTTCGATTGATGTGGACGGTTTTCTGTTTTTGGGACAATTTTCTGGATCGATAAACATAAGAGAGGAGTGTTGATAATGAAAAGCGATGATTCAACTGAAAAATCTCTTTTGGAAAAAGACCATGCATATACATGGCATCATATTTCTGCATATAACGAGAAAAGCCCACCGATGATTTGGGAAAGTGCCAAAGGGGCATGGGTGACGGATCATGAAGGAAATCGTTATTTAGACGGGATGTCGGGTCTTTGGTCGGTAAACGTCGGTTACGGCCGGGAAGAGATCGCCCAAGCTGCCTATGATCAGATGAAAAAACTTGCTTACGTTCCTATGACGCAAAGCCATAAACCGGCAATTGAACTTGCAGAGAAGATTAATGAATTATTGGATGACGAATACAAGATTTTCTATTCCAATAGTGGATCGGATGCAAATGAGGTCGCCTTTAAATTGGCGAGGCAGTATCATCAGCAAAACGGCGATCCATCACGCTATAAATTCATCTCGAGATATCGTGCCTATCATGGAAGTTCGATGGGGGCACTAGCAGCTACGGGTCAGGCATTGCGTAAATATAAATATGAACCATTAGCGCCAGGTTTTTTGCATGTGGCCCCGCCAGATAATTATCGCCGCCCTGAAGGCATGACGGTAGAAGACTATAATCGTCATTGTGCAGAGGAGATTGAACAGAAAATTATTTGGGAACAACTAGAAACTATCGCTGCAGTCATAATGGAGCCGCTCATTACGGGCGGGGGAATCTTGATTCCTCATCGAATTTACGTCGAAAAGGTCCAGGAAATCTGTAAGCGACATGGTGTGCTGCTCATCATTGACGAAGTTATCTGCGGTTTTGGACGTACGGGCAAAGCATTCGGACATCAACATTTCGGCATCAAGCCGGATATCGTGACAATGGCGAAAGGACTGACAAGTGCTTATTTGCCTTTATCCGTGACTGCCATCCGAAAAGAAATTTACGATCGATTTGATACAGGAGACGATAACAGTCACTTCCGGCACGTTAACACATTTGGCGGAAATCCGGCGGCTTGTGCGGTAGCGCTAAAGAATCTTGAAATTATGGATGAAGAGGATTTATTTGATCGAGCCACGGAATTAGGTGATCGTCTTTTAAAGGAGCTTAAGTGTCTGGAAGATCATCCATTTGTAGGAGACGTCCGTGGATTCGGCTTTCTGCTTGGAATTGAACTCGTTGCAGATAAGGAAAAGAAAGAGCCTGTTTTAAATGGATACATGACGAAGATTATGGCTGAATGTAAGGGGAATGGCTTACTTGTTGGGCGGAATGGGGATACAGTGGCAGGATTTAATAATGTCCTCACATTGTGCCCACCGCTGAGCTGTACGGATGAAGATTTGGACTTCATCATCGCTGTCATTAAAAAAGTCATAAATGGAAATACAACATTTTCTCAGAGTGAAGAGCGTTTAGATGGAGGTCAGGAATGTGGAGAGAATCTTGAGAACTGGAGTATTTAAGAAGTGCCACTCACTCACGCAATTCATCTATACGAATGAATGAGTTGATAAGCCGATTGCGCAGGGGAAGATTGCGTGATTGGCTTTTTTTATGGACTATTTCGGGAGAGTATGGACTTTTAGGAGGATTATTGGACTTTTCTCGGGTGGATTGGACTTTTTCAGAGGGTATTGGAGTTTTGGGGGCGATTTTGGAGTTTTAGTGGGCGAGTGGAAGTTGCTTTTGTTGTTGAGGACTGCTTATTCGTTTGATTTTTATGGGAGGGGCTGCTGGTTTGGGATTGCGGGGGATGTCATGGATTGGGTGTTGTTATGACGCGATTAACAAAAAAGATTCGATCTGGATTTGTCTTTTTTGGAGTTTCCTCCTTTTCGAGCAGTTCTTTGCTCTGTAGCCGGGCGAACGAGTATACTTAATATATAGAAGCATCCGTTCGATTACTCGTGTTTGTAATAGAGAAAAATTAATCTGTATAGATAGAGGGTGGGAAGGTACGTGGCGAATTTACAAGTATCTCAGCGTAATACGTCCAGTTATAAAACGATTCAGGCTGCGGTTAATGCGGCGCTGCCAGGTGATACGGTGGAAGTTGGGGAAGGTGTGTATGATGGACATCTATTCGTCGATAAGTCGCTTGTTCTTAAAAGTGCATCCGGTGAAGCGGACTCAGTTCGTGTTACTGGAAGTGTGCGTATCGCGACAACGGAAGAAGTGCGTATTGAATCGATTAGTATAGAGGGTGCTGCTAATTCAGCGGACGATGGTGTACATATTGAGTCGGGAGATGTGACGTTTCATGATTGTCTCTTCTCTGAGATTCAAGGGGTCGCAATGCGAGTGGAGGCAGCTGCAAAAGTAGCGGTAAGTAATTCGACATTTCAAAAAAATATACAGGGTATTGATGTTGTAGGGCGGCTGTCTTTGTTTGAATGCATCGTGGAAGATACGATCAAGTCTGCACAAATTCGTGTGCGTGCGAGGGGAGAAGTCGCGATTACGAGTTCGGGCATTTTAAGTGGGCAAGAAGATGGCCTTTGTTTGTCAGAAATGAGTCGGGCAACGATTACGAAAAGTTCATTCATTGGAAACCGTGGGGTTCAACTCCGTTTGGAACAAGACAGTTCGATGGATATAGAAAGTACGAAGTTTTATGTTGGACATGCCCAAGGGATTTATTGTGATCAATCGACAGGTGTTCTGAAAAATTGTGTCTTTAAAAACCAACGTCTTGAGCATGTGGCAGTTATGAACGGTTCTCGTGTCGAAGTGGAGACGAGTACGTTTGAAAGTGGTGAAGCTGAAGGGATGAACGTCAGTCGTTCAATCGTTGGGCTCGCAAAATCTTTATTTAAAAATCAACAAGGTGACCACATAACGTGTAATGAACAGAGTCATGTCTCGATGACGAAAACAGAAATTATTTCAGGTAAGTCTAGGGGGATTGTGACTGGACATTCCACGTGTACACTCACCGATTGTGAAGTGAAGTACAATCAGCTGACGCAACTGTCTGCGTTTCAACAAAGCGTGTTGACGATTCAGGATTGTGAAATTGAAAGTGGAAGCAATAAAGGGGTTTACGCGACGGGTAGTGAAGTGAACATATCGGATTCTTTGATTAGCCATCATAGTGGTGTGCAAGTTTTTGCTTCTGACCAATCTGCTGTCCATTTATCGGCGACGGAAGTGAAGAGTGGCGATAGTGCTGGCGTATCCGCAAAAGAATCCGAGTTGACCGCGGCGAATTGCATTATTTTCGGTCATAAGGGCTCGAATGTGTTAGTAAATGGTGCGGCGAAAGCGGAACTAACCGATTGCAAAATTTCGAGTGGCGATAAGAACGGCATACTTGCGGGTCCTGAAGTCGTTATTTCATTGGAACGGACAATTGTATTTAATCATAAGCGACCGCAAGTCCGCGCTACGGAATGTGCAGAAGTGTTTATTACGGAATGTGAAATCTATGATGGTCGATCGTCAGGAATTGTCCTGAGTCAGGTAGAGCGTACGGAAGTGACTGAAACACGAGTTCACGGTCATTCTGATGATCAAATCGTCTTGCAAGATTGTTCGAATGCTGGATTCAATTCGGTGCAAGTGATGAATGGAAAGAAGGCTGGTCTGCGACTCGAGCGTTCGGTTCCGGTTCTTAACGGGTGTTCATTTAATGATAACCGGGCAGGCGACTTAGTTCGTTGGGATGATAGCGTTCCTGTGCTGACCGATACGGATTTACAGATTCCGCCGATTACGAGTAAGTTGGGTGGTAGTACTGGAAGTGCCTCGACTGAAGGGACAAGTACTGCGGATGCAATAGACGTTTCGGTGAATGCGTTGACCGGTTTTATTGGACTGGAAGATGTGAAAGACAAGATTCAGGAGTTCAAAAACTTGGCGGAGATTAATCAATTCAGATTGGAGCGTGGCATGAAAGTGAATGCGATGGTCGCGCCTCATATGGTTTTTCAAGGGAATCCGGGTACTGGCAAAACGACGGTCGCTCGGCTGATCGGACAACTATTTAAGGAGCTAGGTCTATTAAAGTCAGGGCATGTCATTGAAGTGAAGCGGGAGGATCTCGTTGGCACGCATGTCGGTGAATCGGAAGAACGAACGAAAGTGATTGTTAAGGAAGCGATGGGCGGCGTGCTCTTTATAGACGAAGCGTATACGCTTGCGGCTGGGGGCAACTCGAGTAAAGATTTCGGTAAGAAGGTCATTGAAACGTTGCTTCCTGCAATGGAAGATGCGCGCGGTGAATTCATGGTCATCGTGGCGGGCTATACGGAAGAGATGGATCGGTTCCTTGCGTCTAATCCGGGGTTGAAAGATCGGTTTACGGAAAGGATTACGTTCCAAGATTATACGCCGGATGAGTTGTTGGACATCTTTTTAGTTCAGTGCAAGGGTAGCTATGCGCTGACTCCTGCTGCGAAACAAGCGGTGTATGAGGCGTTCGTGGAGCGCTATCGGATGCGTGATGAAACGTTCAGTAACGCGCGAATGGTAAGGATGCTTTACGATCAAATCGGGCTTGCCCAGTCGATGAGGATTGCGCAACTTCCGCGAGCGCAATGGACGGAAGAAGTTTTGACGACGTTTGAAGAAGAAGACGTTTTGCAGGCGGTGCAAGAGCGTGAGGAGAAGACGTTTGAAGTACCGATTGACGAAGTGTTGTTGGCTCAAAAACGTGCAGAACTGCATCAGTTTATTGGTCTTGATACGGTGAAGGCTGAAATTGATGAAATGATTGAATTGATGCGATACTACAGACGGGAAAATCAGTCTACTGATAAATTGATGAACCACACGTTGTTAATTGGGAAGCCGGGGACCGGTAAAACCGAGGTTGGTCGTGTGCTTGCGGGTATTTATCAAGCGCTCGGATTGTTGAAACGGGGCGATTTGATTGAAGTGGATCGCAGTGATTTAGTCGGTAGTCATATTGGTGAAACGGAGAAGCTGACAGCTGGGCAGATTGAACGATCGATCGGTAGTGCATTGTTTATTGATGAAGCCTATACACTTGCGGGTGGCGGCGAGAATGATTTCGGGAAAAAAGCAGTGGAAGTATTGCTGAAAAAAATGTCCGATCGCCAAGGCGAGTTCTTATTAATTGCCGCAGGGTATGAAGAAGAGATGAATCGTTTCCTAGACAGCAACGCTGGGCTCCGCCGACGTTTCGGGCTAACGCTTCATTTTGACGATTATACACCAGAGGAATTAATGGAGATTACCGAGCTTTATATTAAAGGATACGGCATGACGAATGAAGCGAAGCGTGCGTTAGTGCATCATTATGAAGAGATGTATGCGCGTCGGGATAGCAGTTTCGGGAATGCAGGGCTTGCGAAGAAGATTGCGAAGGAAATGACGCGTAAGGTTGATTATCGAATGGCTGTGGCGAGCAATAAGCAGGGGAATTCTGTGTTGGAAAAGGAAATTACGCGGGATGATTTGGTTTTGTTGGAGAGTTGAGTTGTTTTACGAGGTTCTATAAAGATTTATGAGGTTTTTCAAGGATATATGAGGTTTTATTCAGATATATGAGCTTTTTAGGGGTGCCAGTCATTCATACAACTACTAAATTGTGTGGGTGACTGTCACCGTTTTAATATGAAAACCCCCGTGCACAAACGGGGGTTTTGCTCTGTTCACTTTAATCGTAAACGGATATTTCTTTCGTGTTCAAGCATTTCTAGATAATCGGGTTCGATTTTATCAATCGCAACCGTGTGCTCTTTTAATTGCTGGATTCCGTCACCAGCCCAGAAAAGGAGTAATTGTGCATGATCATCTATGTGGATAGACGTCTTCATATAATTTGCGAAGTCTATTAGAAAGTCACTTCCCCAATTACCTTGGATGGAATAGATGTATTTCTTATCCGAATAATAGGCTAAATCCGTTGGCGGGTTTTCGCTGATGGACACAGCGAGTTTCCCGAATGCGGATTGATCGGGAGCATGTAAAATCCGCGTGTCGTCGTCCATCGAGTGCCATGGCTGCTCGGGGAACGTCTCAGATATCGGATACATTTCTTTCATCTCACGTACGGTGAGTTCTACAATGCCGCTGTAATCTACTTGTTGTAAGGGGCGATCGGCAACTAGGAATGTAAACGAAGACATCTACACAAACACTCTCCTTTGGTTTGAACAAAGCAATTTCATAGTCATTGCCTTTCTATTTTACATCATAATCAATAATGCCGGTTGGGTCACTTTGTTTATGGACTTCTATGGGCGATTATGGACTTTTAGGTGAATTTATGGACTTTTCGGGGGAGGTATGGACTTCTGTAGTGGATTTTGGACTTTTGTGGTTGAAGGGGGTACATCAAGAATTTCGCGGGTAGATTGCGTGATGTTGGTATTTCTTTGACGCGATTATTAGATATATAGACGTGATGTAACTCTGAATAGTAAGTTTTGAAGGTTTGAAGTCAATAAAAAATTATTTATTGACAGTTAACTATCAGTTTAGTAGAATCAGATTAATAAGATTTGAAACCGTTTTCATAATGGGGGGAGAACAAGCAAAGAGAGTATGTAGGGGAGTGCCCCATGAAGTGGAAACAATCGTTTTATATCAAAAATACGTATGGGTGAGGGGACGAGAAGATGAAAAAGGGATTTGTAAAGTTAGGGGTTTCACTCGTATTGCTGTTAGGACTTGCTGCATGTTCGGGTGATGGCGATTCAAGTAAAGGGGATTCAAAAGAGTCGTATGAATTGAAGTTTGGTATGGTGGCAGGTAATCAGCAAAATGAATATAAAGCTGCTGAGAAACTAGCTGAGTATGTTGACAAAGAAAGTGATGGCCGTTTAACAATTAAGCTGTTCCCGAATTCACAACTAGGGGATGACCGAGCGATGCTTGAGCAAGTGCAAGCGGGAAGCCTTGATCTGACTTTTGCTGAAACAGGTCGATTTGTCGTAATCGGCGGAGGAATTTCCGAACAAGGAGAACCGTTTCTACAAGACATTCAACAAGCGCTATATCCAAAGCTTATGATAAATCATGCGAAAAACGTTCAAATAAAGCTTGCTGAACAAGGCAATCATGCACATTTATTAGGTGCAGCACGGAATTTTTTCTTGTAACCAATTCGTGTAAGGTGGTGTTTTGAACATGTCCACAAATTATTACGGGAATGGACGGAAACCGTCTATTCTAATGGAACAATATAAACCTACTTTTACAAAATCTGAAATGAAGATCTATGAGTATATACAGGAGCATCCTGACCACATCCTCTATTGTTCATTGACGGAGTTATCAGAGGCTTGTGAAGTTGCAGAGGCAACGATTCTCCGCTTCTTTCGCAAGTTACAGTTGAAAGGGTTTCAAGAATTCAAATTGTTGTTTGCACAAGAAATGTCATCTACATCATTCGATGACAGTGGTGAAACGTATATGGGTAAAATAAAAAATAGCGCAATCCAAGCGATTTCCGATACATCTGAAATGGTTAAGAAAGAATCATTAGATGAAGCGATTGATCGAATTTCTTGCTCCGATGATGTAGTTCTATTTGGAATCGGTTCCTCGGGAATTGCCGGTTTAGACATGCATAATCGATTAATGCGCATCGGGAAAAATGTCGAGGTCATCACAGATGCGCATTTCCAAGTGATGAGAGCCGCGTCGATGACGGAAAAAACGGTTGTCGTCGCAATCAGTTTGACAGGAAGTTCTAAAGATATTGTCGATGCTGTGAGTGCTGCCAAAGAAAACGGTGCGACGATTATTGCGCTAACGAGTTATACAAAATCGCCCCTCACCAAATTTGCGGACGTCGTTCTATTGTCTTCTGCGAAGGAAAGTCCGTTAGACAGCGGATCACTCGTCTCAAAAATATCCCAATTGTACTTGATCGATCTTGTATGCACGGGGTTGACTATGAAGAATGTGGATGAAGCGAAAACAATAAGGATTAAAATTTCGGAGAACACATCCAGTAAGCTGTATTAACAGATGGATGGCTGGAAAGTACAGAAATAAGGGAGTAAGCAGATGGACAAACAAAAACTGATTGAAAGTCTACGAGGAGGTCTCGTCGTTTCTTGCCAAGCGTTAATGGAAGAGCCGTTACACAGTTCATTTATTATGTCCAAAATGGCTCTAGCTGGGCAACGTGGCGGCGCTATTGGCATACGAGCAAATGGAATAGAGGATATTAAGGCCATTAAACAAGAAGTTCAACTCCCTGTGATTGGAATTGTAAAACGAGAGTATCCAGACAGTCCTATTTTCATTACCGCGACGATGAAGGAAGTTTCAGAAGTTGTCGAAGCAGGTGCTGAAATCATTGCGATGGATGGTACGAATCGAGTGAGACCTAACGGAAAATCGCTAGAGGAGCTCTATTTGAACATCCGAAAGGAGTATCCAACTGTTCTTCTAATGGCTGACATTTCCACAGTTGAAGAAGGCATTCGTGCAAGTGAACTCGGTTTTGATTTAATCGCAACGACTCTTTCAGGCTACACCGATGACACGAAAGATATCCCATTGCCGAATACGGAGCTTGTCAAGTCCTTAAGTGAACAGCTGGACACACCGATTATGGCTGAAGGTGGTTATTGGACGCTGGAAGATGTAGAACAAGCTTTGACGTCGGGGGCACACGGTTGTATTATTGGCTCGGCGATTACAAGACCAATGGAGATTACAAAACGCTTTGTCGCAAAAATGTCCAAGGTGAATTCATCAATGGAGTAGGGAGAGAGGCAATTTGAAAGGTTTATTTACAGCACTCATGGTTTCCTATGACGAAGAAGGAAACATTAATGAAAAAGGATTACGGGAAATTATTCGCTATAATATCGATGTCAATCGTGTCGACGGTTTATATGTTAATGGTAGTACAGGTGAAAATTTCATGATCTCGACAGAAGAGAAAAAAGAGATTTTCCGTATTACGAAAGATGAAGTGAAAGATCGAGTGAAATTGATTGCACAAGTTGGTTCAGTCAATTTGAAAGAAGCGATTGAGCTTGCAAAGTATGCAACAGACTTAGGATATGATGCACTTTCAGCTGTGACACCGTTTTACTATAAGTTTGACTTTGAGGAGATTAAGCATTATTACAACAGCATTATTAATGCCGTTAATAACAAAATGATTATCTACTCGATTCCATTTTTAACGGGCGTCAATATGAGTGTGACTCAATTTGAAGAGTTGTTTGAGAATGAAAAAATCATCGGTGTGAAATTTACGGCAGGGGACTTCTACTTACTAGAAAGAATGAGAAGAGCATTCCCAGACAAACTCATTTATGCGGGGTTTGATGAAATGCTTTTATCCGCGGCTGTACTCGGCGTAGACGGGGCAATCGGCAGCACATTTAATGTGAACGGAGAAAGAGCGCGACAAATATTCGAACTTGCACAACAAGGGAAGATCGCAGAAGCACGGGAAATTCAGCATGTCACGAATGACCTGATTACAGATGTGTTGGATAACGGACTTTATCAGACATTGAAGGAAATCTTGAAGGAAAAAGGTGTCGATGCAGGCTATTGCCGTCAACCGATGAAAAAGTTGTCGGATGAAAAGATTGGCATTGCGAAAAGTATTGCGCGAAAATATTGGTAAGGCAGTAAGAGAATATGTATTGTGAATTTCAGCTGACTCTCCGTTCAGCTGGATTCATTTACATGCGCATCATAGATTTTCATCCAAGCACAGGTCATTGTACATACAACGACTGTGTTTTTTTATAGATTACAACAAGGGAGGAGAGAATCGATGACTGGAAAAGTGAATGCAATTTTATTAAAAGGTGGTCAGCTCTATGTAGATGGCCAGTTTCATGAAAATGGATACGTGAAGATAGAAGGAGAGAGGATTGTCGATGTCGGAAGCATGATTGAGCACGATGTGGAAAGAGGTTGCCAAGTGTTTGAGCTTGAGCCTGCTTGTAAAATCATTCCCGGGTTCATTGACATCCATATTCATGGAGCGGCGAATGCAGATACGATGGATGCCACTACGGAAGCATTGGAAACGATAGCGAATGTGTTGCCTTCAGAAGGGACGACAAGCTTTTTAGCGACATTGATCACGTCAACGGAAGAGTGTATCGAAAATGCATTAGTTAACGCGAAGGATTATATAGAAGGAACTCAACCAATTGGGCATGCGGACGTGCTTGGCATCCACTTGGAAGGACCTTTCATCAACCCCAAACGAGCAGGTGCACAACCGCTTAGTCATATTCGTCCCCATGATCAAAGGCAACTGGAGCAATGGCTAGACCTTGCGGGCGGGCATATTAAACAAGTGACGCTAGCACCTGAACAAGCAGGTGGGCTCTCAATCGTAGAGATGCTGACAAGAAGGGGCGTCGTGACGTCTATTGGCCATTCGGATGCAACGTATGAAGAAGTCGTAGCGGCTGTTCAGTGTGGGGCTACGTGTGTGACGCATCTTTATAACCAAATGAGGGGACTACATCATCGTGAGCCTGGGGTAGTAGGTGCGGCATTTTTATTAGATGAAGTAAAAGCGGAAATCATCGTAGATGGTATTCACATACGACCCGAAATGGTGAAGCTTGCATACAAACAAAAGGGGAAAGACGGGCTCATATTAATAACGGATTCGATGCGTGCGAAGTATTTAGGTGATGGGGAATATGATTTAGGCGGCCAACAAGTAACCGTTGCAGGGGAAATGTCCGTGTTAGAAGATGGTTCGTTGGCAGGCAGTGTACTCAAAATGGGAAATGCCGTGAAAAATATGATGGCGTTTACGGGATGCGGTTTACCGGAAGCGATTACGATGGCTTCAGAAAATCCGGCAAAACACCTGAATCTATTTGGGCGGAAAGGTAGTCTTACAATTGGAAAGGATGCAGATATCGTTATACTCGATCAACATCATGACGTCAGCATGACATTTTGTCGCGGGACGCTGGCGTTTACCGCAAAAGGAGGACGTCATGCGCATCATTGAGGTGGAAACATACGAAGAACTGAGTGAAGTAGGAGCTCAAATTATTATCCAAAAGGTGCGCAAAGAGCCAAATTCAGTGCTTGGACTTGCCACTGGTAGCACCCCGATCGGTTTATATGAAAAGCTTGTCCACGACTACGAGCAAAATGGAACATCATATCAGCACGTGACGACTTTCAATTTGGACGAATATGTGGGATTGGATGAAGGGCACGAACAAAGTTATCGCACGTATATGAACGACCATCTATTTGACCAGATTGATATTGATAAGCAACAGACGCATATACCGAAAGGGGACGCCCCTGATTTGGTAGCCGAAGCGCAGTACTATGAAGAACGCATTCAACATGCGGATGGCATTGACTTGCAAATTCTCGGCATCGGCCGAAATGGCCATATCGGTTTTAATGAGCCAGGAACGCCATTCTCTTCCCGTACGCATATTGTAGATCTGACGCCATCGACAAGAGAAGCAAATCAGAAATTTTTCGGAAATCTTGATCTGGTTCCGACAAAGGCAATCTCCATGGGGATCGCAACGATCATGGCTAGCAAAGAAATCCTACTGCTCATTTCGGGACCGGCCAAAGCGGAAGCGTACCAACGTCTCATCCATGGGAAAATGGAAGAACAATTTCCGGCATCCATTCTCCAATTACACCCCCGCGTCACCGTAGTTGTTGAAAAAAGTTAGTCGGGATGCCAGTCAGTTGTACGACTTGGATTTATGAGGATATATGAGGTTTTATGAGGATCTATGAGGTTTTATTCAGATGAATGAGTTTTTTTAGGGGTGTTAGTCATTCATACAAATTGATTCAGACAACGGTAGCATTAGCAAAAATCTAGCCCTTCAACCGAGCAATAGGTTGAGGGGCTGTTTTATGAGGTTTTATGAGGGAAAATGGTCATTCATACAATTCCATTAGAGAGAAAAGACTTCCAGCTTAGGCGAGAGACTTTTCTCTTGGGTTATGCACATTAATGGAACGGAATTGATTTACTGAGCCTAAAACACTAATCTGAAAGACCGATATATAGGTAAATGAGTATGGTGAAGGAGGGATTGGGATGTTCTGTCCAAATTGCGGGGTGAAAAATGAACAAGAAGCGAATTTCTGCGGGGGTTGCGGTCAACCGATACGGAAGAAGAGCCGTGCTTGGTGGATGATTCTTATTGCCGTCCTCTGTTTTGGTGTGCTAGGCGGAACGGGTTATGTATATATGCAGATTACGAAAAAGGAAGCGCTGTAACATTCGGCATTGGCGGAGACGGAAGTGGAAGAAACAGTCGTTCCGCAACCTGTGACGATCATCCAACAGGAAGTCGTGGAACGGCCTGACAAGAAAACGGTGGAAAAAGAGAAGACAGAACTGATTCAAGAGACGTTGCCGCGCGTGTTCACCATCCTAACGGCAGGCGGGCAGGGCTCCGGTTTTCTTTATGCGAAAGGCGGCTTTATCGTGACGAATGCCCATGTCGTATCCGGCTATACCGATGTTATCGTGAAAAATTCCGTCGGCCGGGAAGCGCCTGGTAAAGTGATCGGTATCTCGGACAAATACGACGTTGCGCTTATTCAATCAGAGGCCTACAAGAATCTTGTGCCGCTTGCATCGGAAGCAAGTGATACAAAAGTCGGTACAGAAGTGATTGCGCTTGGTAGTCCGAATGGATTGCAAAATACGGCATCCATTGGCTACTTAACAGGTGTAGGTCGGGATTTTGTTGACGAGTACATTTACGATAAAGTGTACCAGGTGGATGTGCAGATCGAGAACGGGAGCAGTGGAGGTCCGTTGATTGACGCAAAAAGCGGTAAAGTAGTCGGCATCAATTCGCTGCTGCTTAATAAAAACAGGCGTTTTGGTTTTTCTATCCCACTTTACAGTGTGACACCGCTTATTGAAGACTGGATGACCAATCCGATGACGGACCGGCAAGTCGCAGCAGTGGCGGGTGTGTACGATTATTATCTTCCTGTGGGCTCCTATGGGAATGATTCCGACAGTGATAATTCCTATGACTACTATGAATCCTATGAAACATACGATTATGAAGAAGACTACGAATACGATGAGTATACGGGGGACGCCTATTTCTATGATGAATGGCTCGGGGATTTCATACTGGAGTTCCGTACAGAATATGAACTGGCGCTGTACCATGAAAGCTTCAACTGGATCGACCCATATCTGGCTCCGGGCAGCACAGCTTATTGGGAGTATGCCGATTATCTTGACGAAATTTCAGGGGAAGGGATGTTGTTTGAATTTCTTGAGAATCGTGTGACAGATGTACAAATCTTTGATAATCACTCCATTGTATCGACGTATGAGACATTCAACTTCCGCAACAACGCAGGTCAGGAAAAGTACTACGAGAAAGAAAAGGAGTATACGGTCGTCATCGATATGGACGGCTCGTACCGGATTGCGGATGTGCGGAGTAAGTGAGTGGACAAGAACCTATTGGATAGGCGTAAGATGTAATTCAGACGATCCACAACATTTTTTGAATCCGAAAATGAAAATAAGATAGAATAAGCTTTTTTAAAAACATACAATATTATTTAGATTGTTTGGATTAACATTGTTTTCGAGTGCTAACGCCAGTTTGAAGTAAAACGTGGCATATCGATAGAGAATGTAGGTTTATTTAAAAAAGAGTTCAGCAGAAACAAAAGGAACGGATATGTTCGGACCTTCCATTATTCAAGAGATATTTAGTCCGAAGATGAAAAAATCGGACCCTGCACTTAACACTAACTATTGACATCGATTCTTACGTGGAATATGCTGAAAAAAAGTAAGTTCTTGGTAGGCAACATGCCGCAGTGGCACTTTAAATGAGCACTTAATCATAACTTAGACAGGAGATTGTCTTATGAAAAAGAAGAAGAGTAAACGACATCTCTCTCCACCAGTAGTGATTGCAGGAAACTTATTTTTGCTTATTGTTATCGGCACGTTGTTATTAAAACTACCAATTGCAACTGAACATCCGATTTCTTGGATAGATGCCTTCTTTACGGTTACTTCGGCAACGACAGTGACGGGCTTAGTCGTTTTCGATCCCGGAACGACACTTACTTTATTTGGTGAAATAGTTCTGCTGTTCCTTATTCAAATAGGTGGAATAAGTTTAATGGTATTTGCAGTCTTTCTATTAGTGCTACTTGGTAGAAAGGTTGGCATGCAAAAAAGAATTTATATACAAGCAACATTTAGTATACAAACACTCGGTGGAATGGTGAGTTTTGTCCGAAAGATTTTGGCGTTTGTCTTTATTGTTGAAGGTTTTGCGGTCATTCTCTTATCCATCCATTGGATTCCGCAGTTTGGCATACGTGATGGTATTTATTACAGTGTTTTTCATGTGATTTCTGCTTTTAATAATGCTGGCTTTTCATTATTCCCTGACAACCTCTCTCAGTTTGTCGGTGATCCATTTGTCAATATTGTTCTATCTTCTTTATTGATAATTGGGGGGATTGGTTTTGTAGTTGTCATAGATATCTTACAAAGTAAATCGATTCACAAATGGTCCCTTCATACAAAATTGATGGTTACGGGAACAATTGCCCTGAATCTCGTTGCAACTCTATTGATTTTTGTTTTGGAATTTACTAATGTGCATACAATTGGAAATCTTTCACTAGCCGATAAAGTCTTGGCTTCCTATTTCCAAGCAGTTTCACCACGAACAGCTGGTTTTAACACAATTTCTATTGGTGACATGGAAGATTCATCTTTGTTAGTTACGATGTTCCTAATGTTTGTCGGTGGTGGTAGTGCCTCAACAGCATCGGGTATTAAATTAACTACGTTTATCGTCATTCTTATTGCGACCATTTCCTATTTTAGAGCCATACGAGAACCCCATGTTTTCGGAAGAACGATAAAGTTCGAGATTATTTTTCGATCGTTAGCAATTGCGACGGTGAGCATAATGATTATTTTTAGCTCTTTATTCGTATTGGCCATTACAGAAACCATCCCTGTATTCCCGCTAGCATTTGAAGTCTTTTCAGCTTTTGGGACAGTTGGATTATCGATGGGTGTTACGGAAGATCTCACAGATGTGGGAAGAGTCTTACTATGTATCGTTATGTTTCTTGGTCGAATCGGGCCTTTAACGCTCTTCTTTTTACTTTTAAAACCGAAAAAAGAGACATACCGTTTCCCGTATGACCAAGTACAATCTGGTTAAAATCAGGTGTCTGTTCGGGAATCTATTCTATTGTGGTTGCCAGTCACTCAAGCAATTGCGTAATCGGCTTTTTATGGGACCTTTCGGTGAAGTTTTGGACTTCTACGGGTGATTATGGACTTTTAGGTTGATTAATGGACTTTTCGGGGGAGGTATGGACTTCTGCAGTTGGTTTTGGACTTTTGTGTTTGAAGGGGATACATCAAGTACCAGCGTAATTGAAATTTGCGGGTAGATTGCGTGATGTAGGTATTTCTATGACGCGATTATAAAAAAACAAGGTTTCCTAATTTAGCTAAATTGTTTATTTCATGACGATTGCAACTCACATAAACTGAATCCCATCTTTAAAAGTCCTGTTTTTTCTTCGTGTTATAAAACAGAAAAGCCGTTTGACCGATTATTAGGTCAAGCGGCTTTTCTTTGCATCTAGCTAATCTAATTGTGTGGGTGACTGGCACCGAATTAGAAAAAATGTTTAAGAATGCTTCTATAAATGATCAAAAAACCTCCTGTATATTAGTTTCATGCGTGTACGCATGAAAATTAACTATACAAGAGGTTATTTAATACAGTTGGGGTCCTCGGTCCTATAGTCAGCAAATTTGCATACATACTGAATGGCTCCAAATTATGCTTAACGCTATTTTCAAACAGAGAAAACACGAATTGAAAACGAGCACGGACCCACTTTAATCACTTTAAAGTGAGGACGGTTTTTAAAGTATTATCCGTCAAATATAATCCCAAACCGCTCATTTAGTGTGTTAATCTCTTCAAGTTTCCTTACCAATTCGCCTTTGCTTTCCAACGTCAGTAAATAAATTAATACATCGATGATGAAAACGGTTCCTAAGTGGGAGTTTGAGTAGGATAGTGAGTTTACGCTAGTCACAAGCGTGCATTTCGCATTTTTTGCAAAAGGGTTTGAGAATGTATTGGTAATTGCTATTTGCGGTATCCCTCTTTCACACAAATAGTCGCTGAATTGGCGGATTCGTTTCGAATAGGAAGGGATAGCGATATTAATTACAATATCCTCTGCTGATAAGCCCCTAATAATATCCAACGCTTCCACGCTCTCTCCGTTAATTACTTGAGACTTTGAAAACACTTCGTTAATGTGAACGTTTAAAATGTGTGCCGGACCTAGCGAGTTCTTACGGGCTAAAATCACTATACGCTTTGCCTGAATAATATCCGTTAAAACTTCGTTGAATGCTTCAATTGTATTCTTTGCTAACACTTCATTCAGGTTTCCTAAAGAAAGATCGTAGACTTTTTGTAACTCTGGATGCTGATTGGTCATAGGTTCAACTTCATTTGATTCCATAGGGTCTCTATTAACTAATCTAGATTTTAAGATCTCCTGAATTTCTTTTTGTAGTTCAGGAAACCCCGAATAGCCAATGTCTTGTGAAAAACGTACAACGACGGATTCGCTGACATCTGTATTCCTGGCAACTTTTGCTGCAGATAAGAATGCTGCTTCCAGCCAATTGTCCATTAAATAATAAGCCACTCTTTTTTTCGCTTCACTCAGATCTCCAAGTGAGTCTTGCATTCTCTCGATAAATGACAAAACATAAGCCCCCCACTATTTAAGGATAATCACAATTATATCCTATTTTTGGCTCATTTCCAAAAGAGAGTGTGATTTATCCAGTCCCATCCTTTCGAGTGTCCTGCCTGTTTCTCTAAAATCTTGATTGTAAAGACCTATGGCTAAATCGATAATTGAATTGATTAGGGGTGTGTTCACTTCATTTAATTTTGCCAATTGGCTTAATGGAACTAAGCTCATCGGTACGTCCTCCAATACATAACGTGCCGAAACTTCTAATGGTGCGTAGATTTCACTGTAACTGTTATTTGCTTGGATAGCTTCATATAATGTTTTCTCATTCAAGTTATAGTTTTTATTCAACCAATCTAGCGCTGAAGGAATATCCACTCCATAGCTCTTGGCGATTTCAAGTCGTTCTTTATCAATCTGTTCAAGTAGGTGGGCAATTGTCGGTGTAATTCCCTCGTGATAATATTTGAAAGCGGTTTTGCTCTCGACTCTTCCAATATTCAATAAGAATGGCGTAGGATGAAAAATTGCTCCAATATTGGCTAAACTCGTCTCCATTATGCTATTAGCATTAGTAAAGTAGGGGAGTGTTTTGTTCAACTCATTCGTAACGCGAGTTGTTTCCGTCTCAGGAAGAACAGCAACATTGACACTATCTTTCATTCCATAGATTTTAATCTCCACGTCTGTAATCTTCCTGCAAGCAAACAGAAGTGTTTCCGCTTCAGCAACTATAGTTCCGACGTTTCCGTTGTTCTCCAAAATTCTTTTAACTTCCAAAGCCCCTCCTGTTCGACCAGGATGCAACACGATTATTTGCTCGTCCGATACATATTGTGCAAGTTCAGTTGCAACGGATTGGTGTGCAAATGCCGGTGTAACGACATAAATCAGATTTACATCTTTCAATGCCTCTTCCAAATTTGATGTCACTAAGTTAAATGTTCTTGGTAAAAGGTTCTCCCCATCATGCAGATAGATCGTATTATCGTTTGCTATGATTGGAAGAAGAATGGCTTCAAACTTGTCATAGAGGTTTACTTCAATTCCTTTTTCTATCAATTTTGCACCGAAAGCTAATCCGCCGTTTCCAGCACCAATAATTAAATTTTTCAAATTAATCTCTCCCTTGATATTTTTATTGTTGTAAAACAAGAATACTTGTTGTAGACTATATTGTATAACAATTTGAAATAAAAGGGGAGATTAATATTGTCTAATAATTTATTGTTTCTATCGCAGGCAGATATTATTGAATGTGGAGGAGAGGATATTGCTATTGCTGTAGATGCAATGGAAAAGGTTTTTTCGCTACATCAAAAAAATGATTATATTCTTCCAAACAAATCAGTATTACGGTGGGGAGATATGGATTCTGAAAGCACACGGGGGCGCATCAATTCAATGCCGGCTTCAATAGGCGGCGATTACAATTCGGTCGGGATTAAGTGGATTTCAAGTGCTCCCCAAAATCCTGACAAGTTTAACCTGCCACGGGCGACTGGGATTATTATTTTGAATGATTACGAAACTTTAGTTCCGGTAGCAGTAATGGATGGTATGCTGTTGAGTGCTATGCGAACTGGTGCGAACTCTGGAGTGGCGGCAAGATATCTTGCCAAGGAAGATTCAGAAGTATTAGGTCTAGTAGGTGCAGGAGCGCAAAATAAAACACAGTTGATGGCAATGGCACATGTGATGAAGAACTTGAAAAAAGTAAAAATTACAGATTTAAATAAACAGCGGGCACAGGAATTTGCCAATGAAATGTCAGAGAAGACAAATCTTCCGATTGTTGTTTGTGATACGGCAGAAGAAGCTGTGAGGGATTCGGATATCGTCATTACGGCAACTGTTACTAAGACACCAATTGTTAAGCCGGAATGGATTGGAGAAGGAACACTGTACATTCATGTCGGCAGCCATGAGTGTGAGTTCGGTGTAATCGACAAAGCTGATAAAATTGTTGTAGATGATTGGGAAGAATTGAAGCATAGAGGTGTGGAAACGATTTCTATTATGTACAATGAAGGGAAATTCGATCCATCAAATATCCACGCTCAACTTGGGGAAGTTGTAAATGGTGTGAAGTCTGGCAGGGAGAATAGCAAAGAATTCATCTATTTTAATAGTGTCGGCATGGGGATCCAGGACGTTGCGCTTGCCTCCATTGTTTTTGAGAAGGCTAAAGAAAAGGGCGTTGGACAAGAACTTAGTCTGTGGGGGACAGCAGGGGACTCAGCGAAGCTATAAGAAATAAATAATTAATCGATGAGGGGGATTGGCATGATTCCAAATGAATTGATTTCATCAGGAACATTGAATGCATTACTGTTTTACTTTATAGTCATGGGGGCGCTTCTGACAGTTGGTGTATTTGTCAGAGTGAAAGTGAAAATCTTTAAAAAGTATTTCATTCCAGCATCATTAATTGCCGGTTTCATAGGTCTAGCATTTGGACCTTATGGAGTAAAATTGTTTTCAGCCGAAATGGTGGGTACTTGGGGAGGAATCGCAGGAATTCTAATTACCATCGTTTTCGCTCCAATGCTTATCGGAATGAAGAATGAGAAGCAAAAAGGAACATCTAAGTTAGTGACTAGGCACTTGCTTTATAGTTACACGGGGAGCTTATTACAACTTTCTGTGCCACTCATTGTGGCAGCATTAATCTTGATTCCACTATTTGACTTGAATCAGATGTTTGCTTCCATTATTGAAGTCGGTTGGGCGGGTGGACATGGAACGGCCGCTGGGATGACCGAAGTGTATACGGATCTCGGCTGGGAAAGTGGTGCCTCTTTAGGGGTAACTGCTGCTACGCTTGGTATTGTGTTAGGAATAGTATCAGGTATTATTATGATCAACCACGGTGTGCGAAAAGGCTATACCTCAGTGATTAAAGACGCTAAGACTCTTGATAGTAATAGTGCAAATGATATTCTGCCTATTGAAAAGCAAACGGTCAGTTCAGTTAATACACTGAATCCCGATCTTGTCGAGGGGTTCGCGTTCCATATGGGGCTCATTGCAATTGCCACGCTTATCGGTTGGTTCATGCAGAAAGCGATTACAATCTACGTCCCGGGAATTCCTTTATTCCCACTTGCCATGATTGGTGGTTTATTAGTCAATATGGTCATTTCAAGAACGAAATACATGGAAATGATCAACTTGGACACGTTTAAAAGGATTCAAGGCTTTGCCCTGGATTTCCTAATCATTGGAGCAGTAGCTTCCATTAAGATTCCTGTCGTCATTGAGTATTTTGTTCCGTTGTTAATTCTGACAGCGGTTACACTCGGTATGATGATCTGGTATTTCTACTATTTAGGCAAAAGATTCTTCCCGGAGAATTGGTTTGAGAACGCCATTGTTCACTATGGATCATACACTGGAGTGGCAGCTGTTGGATTATTGCTCCTTCGAACAGTAGATCCTGAAATGGAGACAGATTCCGGCAAAGCATATGCTTTGAGAGCCCCGTTATATAGTCCGTTCCTGGGGGGAGGACTTATTACCTCCATTATCCCGGTTCTTATGCTGAAAAGCAGTTCGCTAATTGTAGGACTTGTTTGTTTAGCAATCCTGTTAGTTTTGTTAGTAGTAGCAAAACTTACTGGAATTTTTGCAAAACCGTTAGAAAGCGGTGCGGAATCGAATACTCACTTGCGTGGGGAACCGGTAAAGGTGGAGTAAGCGGCTCCTGACTAACATTAGTTAAATAGAAGTAGTTTGGTTGCCAGTCACTCATACAACTTGTATGCAATTCAGACAACAGTATCCAAAAGAACAGCCCCTCAACCGAATAGTTGGTTGAGGGGCTGTTTGCGATTCGTAAGGCTTCAAATCGAACAAAATCTGGCTTCATAGTCACCCGCCTGACTCGCCATTTTCTGCTCCGGCAGTTGAAAGAGTGCTATACTTACTAGGTAACTGAATAACGTGTTAGAGATAGGTGCGTTTGTTTTTATTACAAACGCTTAAAAGGGAAATCGGTGAAAAACCGGTGCTGTCCCGCAACTGTGAGTTGGAGTGCGATTCATTGCCACTGTTTCCTTCAATGGAGATGGGAAGGAGAACCGCATGCTGAAGACGAGCCAGGAGACCTGCCTAGATCGAGTACACACCATTACCCTACGCGGATAGGAGGTGTCATGTGCGGCTATGAATGAAAAACGTTCACAGGCCGTCGTACGACAAAACGGTAACAGGACAACTGATGGATGGATTCGATGGAACTTACATCGAACCGACATACAGCGTTTTCAATGTCTTGACGACCCGTTTAGTTCGTCGTGGCTTCCCACATATACATCCTCTAGGTAGACCTAGGCGGATGTTTTTTTTATGGCGAATTTTACTGACAAACACGATGAGGAGCTTGATTATGCAAAATGAAAGAGAAGAGTACTACATAAATGTATTGAAGAATTCACTTATGTCCAATTGGGCGGTTGCCCGTTCTACAGAGCTGTCAGTTATTCTGGAAGACTGTAAAGGAAAAATAGATATGGATCCGTCAATCACATCGCAAGAAAAAGCGGAACATCAACAGGATTTGAACGAAGCTTACAGGAAAGTAGTCGAAGAGCTTGTTGGATGTAATTGATGAACAAGCTGTGAAAACTGTGCTTTGCCACTAACAAGACAAGCAAGAATGATTGGAATTTCTCAGTCTTATCACAAAGTAAAACAAAAGCTCTTTTACCAATTGGCTGGTAAAGGGCTTTTGTTTTCTTCTGTTCTATCTACTTGTTTAGACGAGTAGGGGTGCAGATCGGGCGGATTTTCCTCTCACGGCTACCTTTATATAGCAATCATTAATTGGATCTCTACCCACAGCGACCTGTACAATTTGGTATACTTATGGAAACAATTTCATGGAGTTGTGAGAATGCAAACTGATTATATAAATGAATTTATCAAAATCTACAAATCGGTGTTTGGTGTGACGAACAGGATTAATACATATTGGAAAATGGATAAGAAGATTAATTACTTTGTGATTCTTACTGGCATTTTCGGGGTTTTCTATATTATGTTGAGTGTTGTTTGGAAATCGTCGTATGCCTATATTGCCTTAATACTTTATGTCGCTAGTTGCATAGTCGTTAGTATTTGGATTAATTCATTCATTAAAAGGAAGTACAACGATGTTAATTACTTGGAAGAGCAGTTTGCTGCGGATTTCATAGATAGAGTCAACGAGGAAATGTATTTTGATTTGAAGTCAGAGAAAGAGAGAAGTGTCATTGAAGAATACTTGCAATTTCATAGCGATAAGGAGAAACATAAAAAAACGTTTGTATCTATCTTCAAACCCGGCGTTTCATGGATTGCACTGATCTTCCCGGTGATTTTACCGATGATTGTGTCGCTTGAGGAGAAAGAAATCGTTTATTTTATCATTTTACTCTCGATCTACGTAGTAGTCATTTCTACGTTCGCTCTTGGTTTTATGAGGGAAATCAATGGACTGACAAAGGCGAGTATCATTACGTCAATCCTTGAAATGTTAAATATAGAGAAGATGCGGAGTCTTAAACAGGAGATTATGGAGAATCGACTGGATGGATTGCTTAGCAGCAGAGACTTTACGCGTATTACACTGGAGTTGTTACGCGAAGCGGGTTATAAGGAAGCGAACATGGAGAATATCGCTTTATATCAATCTGCCTTACATTCTATTGAAGGGAATGTTGATAGAGAGTGGCTGCGACAGATTATTCGAGAGACAAATGAGTTGAAATGAAGTTACTGTACGAGCGGCATGTAGGCTTTTCATATTGTAGTACAGACTTGTCGCGTATGCTGACGGCTCCATAGGAGAAGTGATTTTTAGCTTTGACAATAGATTAATTATACGAATGCCAGTTTTTCAAACAATACCGCTTCATGTTCCATAATATAGTAGATTCTTGCTTGTAACGCAATGAAACTGGTACGTAACACAATTTAACTCCGTCGCAACACAATCAAAACAAATGGCATCGCAATAAAGCCCATTCGCAACGCAATCAAAACAGTGAGTAACACAAACATTAACTAGTTAACAGGCCGATTACGCAGGAAAGATTGCGTGATCGGCTTTTTTATGGACTTTTCGGGGAAGTTTTGGACTTTTACGGTTGATTTTGGACTTTTCCATTCAGTTATGGACTTCTGCAGTCGATTTTGGACTTTTCCAGGGAGGTATGGACTTTTGTGTTTGAAGGGGATAGGTCAGGTGTCAGCGCATTAGGATTTCACGGGATTTATATGCATGATGTTGGTATTTCTATGACGCGATTAATAAAAAACAAGCTTTTTCCTAAGTCAGCTAAATTGTCTATTCCATTACGACGGCGATTCACGTAAACTGAATTCCATACTCTATGGTAAAGAAGGTTAGGCAGTGCATAACGAAAAGAAAGATTATCAGAACCAATCGTTGTTCAGTATTACGTGGCCGCTTTTTATTGAGATTTCGTTGCATATGAGTGTGGGGATTATTGCGACGCTCATTTTAAGCGGCTATTCAGATAAGGCGGTTGCGGGTGTCGGGGTTGCGAATCAGATTTTGAATATTTTTATTCTGATTTTTAATGTGACCGTTATTGGGGCAATGATTCTGATTGGGCAGAATTTAGGTGGCGGCAAGTTGGAACGCGCCCGTCAACTTGCGCGATCAGCAGTAGGGATCAATATGTGGGTTGGCGTCGTGATGACTGTCGTTGTTGTGTTATTTGGGGATGTGTTTTTACGTTTGTATGGGCTGAGCGGGGAAATTTATGACTTTGCGCTTACGTTTCTGACGATCACTAGTTTTTCATTAATCCTTGAAGCTGTTTCTTTGGCGTTAAGTGCGATTTTACGAAGTTATGGTCATACAAAAGAAGCGATGTATATGACGCTTATGATGAATGTAATTAGTGCGACTGGGTACTTTATTGCGATTAAAGGATGGTTGGGTTTGCCGATAACAGGGGTCGTTGGTGTTTCGTATTCCATCATTGTCGCAAGGGCGTTCTTGATTGTTGCTCTTCTTTATTTTGTTTATAAAATATTAGGATTTAAGTTCACGCTTAAAGATGCTTTTGCCGTTCATAAAGCAGACATTAAGGCTATTTTTCATATCGGAGTTCCGTCTGCTGGAGAAAATATTTCGTATCAACTTTCACAAATTGTCATTACAGGGTTTGTCGCCATGATTGGGGATGAGGCATTGGCAGCGCGTGTGTATATACTGAATATCTCGATGCTTTGTTTTTTATTCACGATGGCGATTGGACAAGGGACGCAGATTCTAATTGCGCGTTATATTGGAGCGAGGGATTATGATCGGACGTTGCAACGTGGACTGAAGACGTTAAGGATTTCCATGTTTGTTTCATTAACAGTCTCGCTCACGATCGCCCTCATAGGGGAACCGGTATTAGCTGCGTTTACAAGCCAACCGGGCATTATTGCAATTGGACTTCCTGTTCTGTGGGCAATTGTCTTTATTGAACCAGGACGCGCGATGAACATTGTATTAATGGGCTCATTGAAATCGGTTGGTGATGTTCGTTTTCCTGTTGTTATCGGGATTATTTGCATGTGGGGCGTGGCGGTTGTGTTTAGCTACATTTTCGGAATCGTGCTTGGATTCGGTTTGCTTGGGATTTGGATCGCGCAAGGTTGTGATGAGTGGATTCGTGGACTCTTTGCGTTGAGACGGTGGATGTCTAAGCCGTGGATGAAGAACAGGGTTGAGGAGAAGTCGTTGGCGAAAGGCTAATGAGGAGTTGGTGACGGTCACAAGTGTATTTTGGACTTTTTTGGGCTGTTATGGACTTTTAGACGGAATTATGGACTTTTATAAAGAGGATTGGACTTTTCGAGGACGTTTTGGAGTTCTGCGGACGATTATGGACTTTTGCGTTAGTAGCGGATGTTGGGGGCTAGATAAACATAATGAAACCGGCTAGGAGATAGTTATCTCGTAGCCGGTTTCGTGTTTTACTGTACGACGCATGAAAACTTTGTGATTTCCTGGATATACGCTTCGTCGACTTCGATTCCTAGTCCAGGGAGGTCGGTGAATTGTAGGACGTCTTTGTTGAATGTGATGGAGGCCACGTCTTTTGTGAAGTTCAATGGGCCGACCATTTCATTCGTATGGATATTGGATTGTGCTTTTGCTAGATGGGCACCTGCCATCGTACCAATCGCCGATTCGACCATGGAACCAAGTTGACACGGTATGCCGGCAGCTGCGGCCATGCTTGTTAACGCAAGTGCCGGATAAATACCGCCTGCTTTCATGAGTTTGATGTTCACTAAATCGGCTGCTCTATGTTCGATGACGGACAACAAATCAACGGTGCTGCTGACGCCTTCATCGATCATAATGGAGACAGGGGAGACGGCACGTATTTCAGCAAGTGATTTTACATCATGTGCAATGACAGGTTGTTCAAACCAATCGACCTGACAATCGGCTGTTTCGCGAATGATGCGTAAAGTCTCTAAACGATTCCATCCTTGATTGGCATCGACGCGTAGTTGAATGCCGTCACCGATTGCCTGGCGAACGTGGCGGATTCGTTCGATATCTGTTGCGACATCGGTTCCGACTTTTATTTTAATGCTACGGAAGCCTTCCGAAACATAGCGATGTGCATCGTTCGCCATTTCAACCGGTGTTTTGATGCTCAACACTTGAGGGACGCGTAATACCTCATGTGAACTGCCACCAAGTAGTTGGTAGAGCGGTACGTTCGCTGCTTTTCCCATAATGTCATACAGTGCGATATCGAGCGCCGCTTTTGCGGAAGGTACGCCTAAAATCATTTTCGTAAACTTTTGATGAATCTTATCGATCGAAAATGGGTTTTCATTCAGCAATAGTGGAGCGAGTTCTTGATGGATGACTTGATAGGTACTTTCCCATGTCTCACCCGTCACGTTTTGGTCAGGTACTGCCTCGCCCCAGCCAATGATGCCTGTATCGGTTTCGATGCGGACAAAAATGGTCGGCATATCCTCTAATCGAACATAGGAAATAATGAACGGCTCTTTAAGTGGTAGACGTGCTGCGAACACGTCGATTTTCGTGATTTTCATTGCGCATCCTCCTTGAATTGCTTGAGGATTTCAATGAATACCCGAATGGCGTCAGGTATCACTTCTTCATCAATATTGAACTTCGGATGGTGATGAGGGTACGCACTGACTTCGCCTTCCATCCCAACGAACAAATAGGCACCGGGCTTTTTCTCTAAGTAGTAAGCAAAGTCTTCTCCGCCCATTGTTGGGTCTACGAGTTGGACGCGTGCCTCGCCAAATGTGTCGACAAGCACTTGTTCAACGAAACGAGCTTGTGTTTCATCATTGACGAGAGGCGGTGTGCCGACAATGAATTCCACTTCGGCCGTCGCACCGAACGCCTGGCAAATTCCTTCTGACATTTGAACGATTTGTTGTTTAATAGTAGTGACTGCTGTTGGTGTGAGTGCTCGGATTGTACCAATTAACTTAGCGGTAGTTGGAATGACGTTGGCCGTGCTGCCTGCTTCAATTTTTCCGACTGTAATGATGCCAGCCTCTAACGGGTTGAGTTTTTGACTAATAATATTTTGGAACGCCTGAATGACATGTGTTGAGATGTAAATGGGATCTACCGCTTCGTGTGGGGAAGAACCATGCCCGCCTGAACCTGTAATCGTCACTTCAAAATCATCGATTGAAGCCATCATCGGACCATGGGTTAAACCGAACGTCCCTTTTTTCAAACCTTGCCATAAATGCAGGCCGAATACCGCATCGACAGTATCTAAAATCCCTTGCGCAACAAGAGCTTGTGCGCCGCTTGGGCTAATTTCCTCTGCTGATTGGAAGATGAGGTAGACGTTTGGCTGAACGTTCGCTTTGTTAGCAGCCAACCATTCGGCTACGGCGAGCAAGACTGCGGTATGTCCGTCATGTCCGCACATATGGGAGATGCCTGGACGCGTGGAAGCGTAAGGCAAGTCTCCTTCTTCTTGAATAGGCAGTGCGTCAATATCTGCGCGTAACGCAAGGGTTTTCGCTCCGCTCGTCCCTTTGACGAAACCGATAATACTTGGGCGTGCATAGTCGAGAATTTCAATTCCTAAGTGTTCCAGACGTTCGCGTATCATTTCACATGTTTCAAATTCCTCTCCTGAAAGTTCAGGGTACTGATGCAAATGTCTTCTATCTTGAATCGCTTGTTTCGTAAGGGATTCAATTGTCGGTTGATTGTGCATGAAAATCCTCCTTCATTTCATTAAAACGGTCCGTATTGAATAACTTGAGCAATGATGAGTGCGATGATTGCAATCGTTATTTGAATGAGCATGAAAGGGAAGACCCACTTCACCCATTTCGTCCAAGAGATTCCGACCATTGCGAGTCCAGCCATCAAATAACTGACCGTCGGGAAGATAATATTCGACATACTATCACCTAATTGGTAGGCAAGAACGGCTGTTTGACGTGTGACACCAGTCATATCAGACAGTGGCGCCATAATCGGCATTGTTAACGCTGCTTGTCCGCTTCCGGAAGGCACTAAAAAGTTTAGGCCTAATTGGAAGAAGAACATCCCGACTGCATTGAATGTAGCTGGAAGCGAATCGAGTGCACTTGCTGTATAGTACAAAATCGTGTCCATTAACTGTGCGTCTTTAAACGTAACTAAGATCGCCTGGGCAAAGCCAATGATTAAGGCCCCGCCAATTAACTGCCCTGCTCCTTTAATGAAGTTATCCGCAATTTCGGAAGGTGACAGTTTCCCGATTAACCCCATGATGATGCCGAACATGAGGAACAATCCTGCAATTTCAGTAATATACCAATCTAATTTAATAACGCCATACATAAGGACGATAAAGTTTAATAGAAATACGAGTAGCACGAGCTTATGACGAGTAGCCATTGTGCCAGATAGGTTTTCAAGTGCATCCTGCTTGCCTGGCGGGTAGTTGCCGTAAAGGCCAATTGAAGGATTTTTTTGCACTTTAGCTGCATAACGATATACATACCAAACGGCTACAATATACAGAACGATGAATAAAACGATACGGAAGAAAATACCTGAGAATGTAGGAAGTCCAGCTAAGTCTTGCGCAATTCCGACCGTGAATGGATTCATCACGGCAGATGAAAATCCAACAGATGCTCCAAGTGTGACGATTGCAAAACCGGTGATTGCATCAAATCGTAATGCAACAGCCAGGGGAGCCAAAATGCCGATATAGACAATTGTTTCGTCCGACATTCCCATTAAAGAGCCTGCACATGCAAAGAAGAACATTAAGACCGGGATTAGAAGTTTTCCGCGGTGTGCCATTTTGACGGATAACATCGTAATGAATGAATCCAATGCACCTGTTGCTGTTAAAATTCCGAATGAACCCCCTACGATCAGGACGAAGAAGATAATAGAAGAACCTAGTGCCATCCCTGAATGAATATTACTAAAGATATCTAAGAATCCAGTAGGTTCACCATCTACGAATGAAAATTCATCAGGCAGAATGACTTCCCGCCCATCGATTTCTGTCCGTTCAAATTGTCCGGCAGGTATAATATACGTCATGACTGCCGATAAGACGATGAGGCAAAATAGAAGCACGAAGACGTTGATGCCGTTTTTTTCTTTTTTCTGATTGGTCGATGATGAATTCAAAATGCCCACTCTCCATATACTGTAAGTTTAAAAGTCGTAATGCATAAATATTCATCTCTGTGTATTTATTGTATAGGAAATGGAGAGGGAGAGGAAATAGGATTTCTCTATGGTTACTATTAGAAAACTTAATGATGAGAGATGGATTTATAAGGTATCCCACATTTTAATCGTTAAATCAGTGAAAGTGCTGACAGTGCTGAAGTCTTTCATGTTTTCGGGGGAAATTAAATACGTCGGCATTGTGTATGAAAATCGACTCAATACTTGCAGTTCATGATTTTTAATTTCATCTTCAATAATCCGATCGCTGAGCAACGCAATGCCTGCTTGTCCTAAGACCGCCTGTTTGATCGCTTCTTCACTCCCGCATTCAACGATCGTTTTTGGAACACACTGTATTTCTTCCAAACAATTATGGATTAGGCCTGTTAAGCTATACGTGATAAAAGGATGTGCATCAAACATGTTCTGCAAGGGAGATTCAATGGATAAGCGCGGATGGGCAACTAAAAAGAGCTCTTCTTCATCAATTAATCGTCGTTCAATGCCCGATTGGGTTAAATCGCCCGCGACGAACCCGATATCCGCTTGGTTGGAACTCACAAGCTTTAAGGTTTCTTCACTATTACAGCAAATTAACTTCAAATTCACATCTGGATACAGTTTGATGTAAGGACCAATAATATGAGCTAAATAGCGCCCACAATAAAACTCAGGAGAGGCGATAACTAAACTGCCTGCTGGTTTCTCTAGCTTTTTCAGCTCTTGCGTTAAGCTGTCCAGTTTACCGAATAAGCTTTCTGTATGCCGTTTCACAATATGGCCAGCTGGCGTTAAATACATCTTCTTTCCGACACGATTCAACAGTGTGTGTCCGAACTCTGCTTCCAGCGCTTTGATCTGTTGACTGACAGTCGGCTGGCTATAGTTTAAAATTTGCGCTGCTTTCGTGAAGTTCAAATGAGACGAGACAATATGAAAGGTCTGTAAATGTCGTAAATCCATGGGATGATCCCTTCTTTCTGAATAAAGTCCTATTGTTATCGTATACCAGTTAAAGTGGGGGAACAAACTAATTTACGAGTGTCTATTAGTCTCACAACTCTTTACAATCAGTAAATGGAAGAGGAATAACGTAGAATCGTTAAAGGTTAAGATGAATTGGATGCATGAGAAATATAACTAATATGTAACTATGCTAGTTATATAGAGCAGTAAAGTGATCAGCTTGCCGTTTATTTAGTTAAGGGTTATGACCAAAGTGGGACTTCTGACAAGGAAATACAGGTGAAACCGTTTCTGTTATGTAGTATGCTCCCTAATGCGAGTAGTGAAAATTGGTGGTTCGTCTTTGTAATTAGGATGATTGAATTGAGTATAGTACATTTTTGATAATAGAAGGGACTGCAACTTATGCAACGAAAACCGAAAGTCACTGTCATTGGCAGTGCGAATGTTGATTTGGTCATAGAAACGGATCGTTTCCCTTCGCCGGGTGAAACGATATTGGGGAATACATTTCATCAATTTCTCGGCGGCAAAGGAGCAAATCAAGCAGTAGCAGCATCCCGATTAGGGGCGGATGTAACGTTTATCGGCAGTGTAGGGGAAGATATCTTTGGTCAGCAAATTGTAGACAACTTGCGAAAAGAGAAAGTGAATGTTGAACATGTGCTTACGATCCCTACTGTCTCTTCGGGTATAGCAAATATTCAAGTAGCTGAAAATGATAATATCATTACGGTGATTCCTGGAGCGAATGCCAATCTTACAGAAGAATACATACAATCCCTTTCAGCAGTAATAGTCGCTTCAGACATTGTCGTTTTGCAGCTGGAAATCCCACTAGAAGCAGTAACGATTGCTATTGAGATTGCCGATAAGGGAAATGTGCCTGTTATTTTAAACCCAGCGCCAGCTGTTCCGTTGCCTGAAGACTTGTTGCGAAAAGTGACGTTTATTACCCCGAATGAAACGGAAATGGCTATTCTAACTTCAAACGCAGGACAGGATTTTAGTGTGCTATTTCAACAAATGTTTGCGCTTGGCTCTAAGAGTGTAGTGATGACTTATGGAAAACATGGTGTCATTTACGGGGAACGTCAAAGAGAACTTCAAAACTATCCCGCACTTACTGTGCAAGCAATCGATACAACTGGAGCTGGAGATACATTCAATGCTGCATTCGCCGTATGCATCGCATGTGGAAAATCGGTGGAGGAAGCAATTGTCTATGCCAATGCTGCCGCGGCGTTGTCCATTACTAAATTAGGCGCGCAGACGGGCATGCCAACGGAAGATGAAGTGAATCGGTTTTTGAAACGATTGTCAGATTGAATTTAGACAACAACCTATAATAGCGAATCTACAAAAGCAGAAATCAGTCGTGATTTTCCATGACTGATTTCTTTTTTCTGTTTAGAAGTTAATTAAATGGTATCCTTCATCGATTTAGATAAGGGGTTTTTGGCCCTTTTTGGAGATTTATGAAACTAATAGTGATCTCTATGATTTTGAGACAGTAGAATTAGGAATCACAATATATCAAAGTCCTCCTAAAATTGAAATCAATTTATTTTAAAAAGTGATTGACTATTTACTCAACAATGCTATTATAAAACTAATTAAAGAATATTAAAGGACACTGTCCTTTATGGGTGGGGGAATGGGAAATGGAAACATCGATGCTTTCGCAAGTCATTCGTATGCTGTTTTTTACATTTGCTTTAATCGGTCTGTTTTTGCTGATTGGTACAATTGTGCGGGCAAAAGTTAAAACGATGCAAAAACTGTTTTTACCGGCTTCAGTCATTGGGGGATTTGTAGGGCTTTTATTGGGCCCAATTATTTTGAAACAATATGCAATTTTACCGATTCCACAAGATTGGTTATCAATTGCCTCCATATTACCGGGTCTATTGATCGTTCCTGTTGTGGCATCTGTTCCACTTGGGTTGAAGTTCGGTAGTAAAGATGAAAGCGGTAACAAAAAGAAAGGATTAATGAAGCCGGTCGGAATTATGTTGTTATTGATGATTATCATTGGGAGTGTTCAAAACTTCTTCGGCTTATCCATGGCAGGTATTTTTAAATTATTCCCAAATTATGCTGACTTGTATCCGACTTTTGGGACAGAACTTTCCGCGGGGTATGCGGGTGGCCATGGAACTGCAGGGGTTATTGGAAGTATGCTTCAGTCGATGAACCAACCATATTGGGAAGTTGCGCAAGGTGTCACGACAACAACTGCAACTGTCGGACTGATCAGTGGTATTTTAGTGGGGATATTGCTTATTAATATCGCTGCAAGAAAAGGGTACACGAAATATTTAACAGGGGATGCAAGCTTACCAGAAGATATGCGGACTGGTGTTCAGAAGGATCTAGAGAAGCAACAGATTGCAGGGAAAGAGTCAACGAACTCCGCTTCCATTGATGCGCTTGCTCTTCACTTGTCACTTATTCTTGGTGTCAGTGGGCTGTCCTTCTTATTGACGTTTGTATTAAAGAAATACAATGTCCTCGTTTTGAATTCCATACCTGAGTGGGCCTATGCAATTATACTCATGTATATTGTGTGGGGCACAATGCAGAAGCTCAAGCTTGATTGGGTGGTAGATAACAAGACGAAGTCGAAAATCGCATCGACTTTTGCAGATTTCGCCATCGTTGCAGCTATTATGAGTTTGCCAATACAAGCGGTCTTCACGTATATTGTTCCACTGTCCGCTATTATGATTGGCGGTCTACTATTAACGATTGCCGCTAGCTATTATTTATCAAAGCTCTTTTTCAAAGATCATTGGTTTGAAAGAAGTATGGTGCTGTTAGGTACGAATACTGGGGTGTTCTTAACAGGTTTATTATTACTTAAAATGGTGGATTCGGATATGAAATCCCCTGTTCTCGCAGACTACTCTATTGCTTATTCATTTAATAGTATTATTGGTTTTGTTTTATTCCCACTATCTTTCGGTTTATTGATTAATCAAGGGTTAGGTGCAGGGATGGTGTTGTATGTTTCGGTGGCAGTAATAGCCAGTGTTCTTTTATTTGTTACAACAGTAAGTGATCGGAAAGTGAGAAAGGGTGTTTGAATTGAAAAGATGGATTGAACAATATATAGAAGAGAAGAAAAATGATTTAACAGCAATCAGTGATTTTATATGGGATCACCCGGAAATTCGATTTGAAGAAGTCTTGTCAAGCCAAAAAATCATGGATGCATTACAAAAGGAAGGATTTGACGTCCAACATAATTTAGCGGGGATGCCTACCGCTTTCGTTGGAGAATTTGGAACGGAAGGCCCCGTCATTGCATTTTTAGGGGAGTATGATGCACTCGCCGATTTGAGTCAGGAAAGCGGCGTGGCAGAACAACGACCGATTGCTAAAGGTGATTATGGGCATGGATGTGGCCATAATTTGTTAGGCGTCGGGGCTTTAGGTGCTGCGTTTGCAGTCAAAGCGTATTTAGAACAAAACGGACTGCCCGGTAGAGTGCGGTATTATGGCTGTCCTGCAGAAGAGGGCGGTTCAGGGAAAACGTTTATGGCGCGTGACGGAGTGTTTACGGATGTAGATCTTGCATTGACTTGGCACCCGGCACCAATGAACAGCGTTTGGAGTTTTAGTACACTAGCCAATATTCAAGCGTACTTTAAGTTTAAAGGAAAAAGCGCTCATGCGGCAGCGGCTCCTCATTTAGGTCGGAGTGCGCTGGATGCGGTTGAGTTGATGAATGTTGGCGTGAACTATTTACGTGAACATATGATCGACGGTGCGCGCATTCATTATGCGATTACAGATAGCGGTGGGCATTCGCCGAACGTCGTCCAGTCCAATGCTGAAGTACTGCAGTTAATTCGTGCTCCTCGTATTGAACAGGCGCAATCGCTATATGAACGAATGACGAAAATTGCTGAAGGTGCAGCGTTAATGACAGGAACTGAAGTTGAAGTCGTCTTTGATAAAGCGTGTTCGAACTTCATTCCCAATCATACAATCAATACAATTTTAGGCGAATCGATGGCGGACATCGGCCCTATTCCATTTACCGATGAAGAACAAGCACAAGCTCGTGAATTTCAGGCGACGTTCACGAAGGAGGATATGGGAAGCGGGGAAATGGGGATGGATGGTATGAAGATTTCCGCGGACGAACCGCTTGTACGAAAGCCTCTGCCTTATATGAAGATGGATAAAGTTATGCCGGGTTCAACGGACGTGGGCGACGTCAGTTGGGTTGCGCCAACTGGACAAATCGTCATGACGACAGCTGCATTTGGAACGCCTTTACACACTTGGCAGTTAGTGGCGCAAGGGAAGACGAGTTACGCACACAAAGGGATGCTGCAAGTTTCGAAAGTGTTGGCTCTAAGTGCATTAAAAATGCTTCACAATGAAGAGCTGATTGCACAGGCAAAAACTGAATTGCAAGAAGCGGTTGGGGAGACGGGGTATGTCAGTCCTATTCCTGAGTGGATCAAGCCAAACCAGAAAAACGCCTGAATGATTCGTTCCATCTATTGAATAATTAAAAAAAGTCCTTTAAGCTGAGAGTAGTGTACGTACATGATAACTTTCATAAAAAGAATAGAGGAGTCTATGTGAATATAGGTATATTTTTACCACATTTCAGCTTAAACCGGATTCAGCATATTTTACGTGAATACAATGAAGTAAACTTCCACTACTATCCTTATCAAACAATTGAAGATTTAAAAGCCGTCTATCAAGCGAACAAAGATCATTTGGATGCCTACTTTTTCAGTGGGCAACTCGCTTATATGACGGCTTTGTCTGATGGTGAAACATACCCGAAGCCCGCGTATTACATGAAAATGTCGGAAGCCGATTTTTATCGGAAATTATTTAAGATTTTATTGGAGCATCCTCATCTTGATTTGTCCCGAGTGTTTATCGACTTTTATCAGGAGAGCGAGATTATTCAACGTTTTGTCGAAGAGTTGCCTGTGGATAAACGGCCTATCATCACGAAAGACCTAACAGAATATTCGATGGACGATATTTATAATGAAAGCATAAAATACCATGAAAAATTGCATGCGTCCGGAAAAATTGACTGGTCGTTTACACGGTTTGTGAATACGTTAGAGGATTTCGATAATAAAGGCATCAATTATTTTCACTTTGAGATTTCAGATGAAACGATTATACAAACGGCAAATGAGATGATCAACGCTGTTCGAATTGATCATTTGAAAAGCAATCAGATTGTCTATGGCTATTTGACTTTCGAATTTGATAATGCAAGTTTACTGGAAAGTAAGTTTCTCGCCATCCATTCCAAATTGCTTGAGTACAATTACCATATGAAAAATCAACTCATTATTGATGCGAGTAAAAATTACTTTGAAATTACAACGAACCGTTCAGTGCTCGAAAACATGACAAATAACTTTGCTTCTTGTGATTTACTCCCTTATTTGTCTAAAGAAGATTCAACGATCTTTCATCTCGGTTGGGGGACGGGGAGAAATTTCACAGAAGCGCAAATTAATGCCAAACGGGCGAGTCGGATTTCTGAAAGTAATCAATTAAGCAGTACGTATATTTTACTAGAAGACGAACAATTAGTCGGCCCATTAACAGGGGCTCAGCATAATGAGACGCCTGCTCGCCAATTATTAAAAATGGTGTCTATGGATACGTTGAGAGAACGGCTGAATATGTCAAATGACCGAATACATAAGGTACTGCTTGCTTTTGACCAAGTCAATTTGAAAGAATTGACGAGCAGTGACTTCGCGAGTCTGTTGCAAATAAGTGACCGTTCAGCAAACCGCATTCTCAAAGAGGCAGAAGAAAATGGCCTTGTGACAGTTAAAGACGATCGGGAATCAGGTCTGCAAGGAAGACCCCGGAAGTTCTATGTGTTGAATGAAGGGTTGCTATGACGTATTTGTCCTGAATTGAAATCGGTCAACAAACTGGAATAGAAATGCAAAAAAAGAAATCAGTCGTGATCATCCATGACTGATTTCTTTTTTTTATGTTTATTTCCTAACTTTCACTGATTCTAATTCCGTTATAACTTCGCCGCTACTATTTGTGCTTTTGATGATGCCAATTCCTTTCGCAAGGTACTCCCTGGAGCCATCCCAGAAACGTAGAATTACGACATTCCTGAAAGTGCCTGCTTTTACGGTAATCGTTTTCGTAGTACTTTCTACAAGAACATACTCGTCATCATAGTAATCACTTTGTGTGAAATAGGTTCCTTGTTCTAATGGGTAAGGTGAGTTAATAAAGATGAAATCTGAACTTGAGACACCCATCATCATGCCATATGGGTTTTCAATGTACGTAAAGTTCGATAAGTCGGGATAGAGTGGACTTTTCTTGTTGTATAAATACGTAAATTCATCGTCTTTTTCGACATAAAACGTCTCTCTTTTGCTGTCTAGGAAAGAGGGATAGTAGGTGAGGGTTAGGCCATCTACAGGTGCCAATCCTCTTGAAACAACAGTAGGTGAAGGTTTTGTGATTTTATTCGATAAAGCGGATGTATACACATATCCTTTGACTTGCCCGGCTATTACATAAGAAAACCCATTTGAAGAAGCGAGTACGGTCACTATTGAATGATTTTTAATAGTGCCTACTTTTTTTGCATTGGGATCGGCTGTTTCACGAAGATGAATATCACTCTTCGCGTTGACATACATTTCGCTGGCCGCTGCCGCGAATACAGATTGCGAAGGAAATACATAGAAAGAGCAAAGTAGCAGTATCACCATTGCCAATAGTTGTTTTTTCATTGGAATCACCCCTGAAAGTAGTTACGTACATAGAAGTATATGTGGCTTGTCCTGTTAGTAGAAGTCGCTGGGGATTGATTGGAGAAACGTGTCTTTGAAAAAGGTTTGTTTGAGAATACAAGCGTATGTCAATTAGCTCGAACGCCGGTAGGTAGAATCGGCGATTTTTTATTTATATTGTTAGCATCGCATTTTGGCAAGTGGGAGCACTGTTTACTTGTATGAATACCTAACAAGGAGTATTTGGCTTGATAGTTAGATGTTAAAGCGTATACTAATGAGTGAAGATAACCAATCTATTAAGTGGAGGCGATTTTGATGAAAAGATTAGAAAATAAAGTCGCGGTCATAACCGGTGCAGGTTCTGGAATTGGCCGTGAAATTGCGGAATTATACGCAAATGAAGGCGCGAAGGTTGTCATCGCGGACATGAATATGGAAGGTGCAGAAGAAACAGTCCAATCGATTAAAGCAACTGGCGGGGAAGCGCTTGCTGTGAAAACGAATGTCACTGTGGAGGAAGATGTGCAACGCATGATCGATACAGCAGTCGAAACGTTCGGCACACTCGATATCCTTGTGAACAATGCGGGGATTATGGATAACATGTTTTCCGCTGCGACGATTACTGACGATGTTTGGGACAAAGTATTGGCAATCAATACAACAGGTGTCATGCGTGCGACACGTAAAGCCCTTGCCATTTTTGAGCCTAAGAAATCAGGTGTTATTGTGAATATGGCTTCTATTTCCGCAGTTACAGGTGGACGTGGTGGACTCGCGTATACTGCTTCTAAACATGCAGTTGCAGGGATGACGAAAAACGTTGCCTCTCATTATGGAAGCATGAACATTCGTTGTAACGCTATTGCACCTGCACAAGTACCGACAAATATTACGAACAACTTAGTACAACCTGATAAGCATGGAATGGAGCAAGCCCTAAGAGGCGTTAGCTTAATGAGTCGTCCAGGTACTAAAAGCGAAATCGCGAACATCGCGTTGTTCCTAGCATCCGATGAATCTTCGTATGTAAACGGCGTAATTATGGAAGCGGATAACGGTTGGTCAGCTTATTAATTTTTTAAGCAGCTTGTAGTCATTATACATTCCGGTATAATGACTACCTCACCATAAAGCTTTATTAGACGTCGTCACTGCATAAGCTGAAGCATTGATGGCGATATCGACATCCTCTTGTGTACGAATCAATCCACCGGCAATGATTGGAATCCCTGTCTCATCATAGATCTCTTTAATGATGTTTGGTAGTACACCTGGAAGGATTTCAATGTAATCAGGTTTGATCTTTTTGCAAATATTCATGTTGTGTTTCAATGCGTGGCTGTCCAATGCGAATAGACGCTGGATTCCAATAATGTTGTGTTTTTTCGCGTAGGCAATTACGCTCGCTTTCGTTGAGATAATTCCATCGACTTTGACGTTATGAACTAGATATTCAAGTCCAAACTCATCTACTTTCAATCCTTGAACAAGGTCCGCGTGGATGAGTACCTTTTTATTATGATGTTTCGCATATTTAATGGTGCTCTCTAGCTGGGATAGGCGGGTTTCTAATAAGATGATCAGTTCATGTTCGGTTTTCAGTACGTCATCAAAATCCTTCATATTCCGTATCGCGGGTATAATCGTCTTGCACATATAATCACTCCTGATGGGATTCATTAAATGATTTTCACTATATATCTGTCTTAATTCTATCCTACCATAGCTGAGGTGCCGAAATAAAACTGGGATGGAGTCCTCATGCAGAAATTTAGGTGATAATGCGTACGGATAATTGACAACGCTTTCAAAGATAGGTATACTATCGATAAGTTAATAGCTCGTGATGAGATTTTGAGACACATTACATTCCTTGGGGGGTTCCCCCAGGGATGTTTAATGTGTCTTTTTTTCGTCCGCTATTACAATGAAAATTTGGGGGTGGCTTCATTGTGAGGGCGATACACCTTGCCGTGTAAGGCTGACTATGTATTTGTCTCTAGAAGCACGCGTATGCTTTAAAGACAGTTGTACGTAACGTAAAAACAAAAGAGGGGGATATTATGAACAAGTTCAAGAATCCGATTGTATGGTTGGTTATTTCATTCGTATTAATTTTAATTGGAAGTGTGACAGCTTCCCAGTTTAATAGTTCTGGGGGCGATGTCGATGTTTCACGCATTTATTTTGAAACGCCTAGGGGCGAACTGTCAGGCTTGTTGTATAAACCGGATGGAGCAGACAATCAACCTAGACCTACGTTAATTGCGACACACGGTTACTTGAATTCGGGGGAAATGCAGGATGCACAGGCAATCGAGATGTCGAAAAGAGGATATGTCGTATTAGCGTTAGATCAGTATGATCACGGGCACTCCACCGGAACAACAGAAAAGCCGGTTCCTTTCTTCTCGTTTTGGCCGCATGCGATTTATGATGCCGTTCAGTATATGTATGAGCAGGATTATGTCCTAAAAGATGCTGAAGGAAATGGACTAATTGCCGTTTCTGGACACTCCATGGGCGGTTTTTCATCCACACATGCAGTCATTTTGGATGAAGCTGATTTCGGAGACTCGGGCATTAGAAAAATCTATACTTCACTCACGATGGGCTCGGACTACCAATGGCTAAAAGTTATGGGGCTCAATGAAGAAGATATTAATAAAGCGTATGGTCCAAGAATGTCCGGTAAGGTTGCAGGGCAGTATGATGAATTCTTTTTTGATGCGGCCGCTGCCGGCGCTGGTAAATCAGTTGTGAAGAAGAACTATGTGGGGACAGAAGAAGGTCAAGGCTTCCTAGGAAATCCTGAGAATCCTGTGGCTGGAAAAGTATATGAATCAAACGGCGGTATGCGAGTAATCTATCAGCCGAATGAGACGCACCCATGGAACCACTTTTCGAAGCAAACTACAGCGGACGCAATCAGTTTCTATGATATGGCTTTTGCCGATTATAGTGACCAAATTAAAGTCGGCGAAGGCGGACAGTCATGGATGTTTAAAGAATTTGCTTCTTTTGTCGCTTTGATTGGATTCTTTATATTGTTCATTCCTGTCATCCTCTTATTGTCGAAACTACCGTTCTTCAATTCGATTTATACGGCTAAGGCAGGTATTTTGCCAGAACCGAAGACAGAAGGGTCGAAGCTGACAAATTACTTGCTCATAGTTTTTGTAAGTTTGTACCCGGCACTCTTCTTCTCATCGCTGTATGGGGCAGATGTTTCAGGTATGCGTTTGTTGCGTCAAGTGAGCATGATTTTCATCGCCGTAACAGCGATTATATATGTCGTTTCATTAATTAAGAACTACAGTAAAAATGCTAAAACAGGTTCACTTATTCTACTTGTGTTAAGTATCATTCAATATGTATTATTGAGAAGCCAAGATAAATTCCTTGAAACAACGCCGTTTTTCGGTGCTCCTACAGTCAATCCGATTGTCTATTGGGCACTAAACGTATCGGTCGTTATGCTGATGGTGGCAGTTTGCTATCATTATGTTACAAAGAAATCCGAAGGTGCGACGATAGCAAATTATGGTGTAAAAGCAAACGTGAAAACGATTGCCGCATCACTTGCAACAGCGATTATTGCAGCAGCAATCGGATTTGGTATTTTGTTTGCAGTAGACGCATTATTCAAAGTCGATTTCCGTCTCTGGACAGTAGCAGTCAAAACGTTTGAAGTGCAACATTTCATTGCGCTTCTGAAATACGCACCGTTGTTCTTTGTCTACTATTTCATCGTGGGCATGTCTGTCAATATGAATACAGCAAGTGAAAAGTACGATGGCATAAAAGGGTATGTCCTTTCAATTCTTCATTTTGTTGGGGGCTTGATGCTTTATCTAATCTATCAATACGGATTACTATTCATAACAGGCACAGCTGGTTATCCGGGAGAATCTCTCTCCTCAATCATCGTGATCGGCTTAGTTCCGATTTTGATGATCGCTGCCATCTTTAATCGTTACCTATTCAGAAGAACGGGTAACATTTATGTCGGAGCCTTCATTAACACATTGGTGATGACGATGGTGACGATAGCCAATACGACGCTTTACACAATATTCTAAACCCTATAAAAAGGAGCTACAGACATTAGTCTCGAGCTCCTTTTTCAGACGTCACTTCATCAACAGACGGAGGTAATTGAGTTGGAACAGTACATTTTGTCCCTGGATCAGGGGACCACAAGTTCACGAGCGATCTTATTCAATAAAAAAGGAAGAGTCGTCGAAAAAGCACAGCAAGAATTTGAACAATTTTTTCCGCAACCGGGATGGGTTGAACAAGATGCGAATGAAATATGGAATTCGGTTTTAGCATGTATTGCAGAAGTTCTGCGTAAGGGAGATGTGCTGCCTAAACAAATTGCGGGCATTGGAATTACAAACCAACGCGAAACGACTGTCGTATGGGACAAGCATACCGGTAATCCCATTCATAAAGCGATTGTTTGGCAATCTAGGCAAACTGAAGATATTTGTGAGGTCTTGCGTGAAGAAGGGTATAGCGATCTTTTTGCTGACAAAACTGGTCTAATTATAGACCCTTACTTTTCGGGAACGAAAGTGAAATGGATTCTTGATCATGTCGAAGGGGCGAGGGCGAAAGCAATTGTGGGTGATTTGTTATTTGGAACAATCGATACGTGGTTAGTTTATAAGTTGACGGGTGGTCGGACACACGTCACAGACTATTCCAATGCCTCTCGAACCTTGATGTTTAATATTAAGGAATTGAAGTGGGATGAAGAATTACTCAACATATTGTCAGTACCTGTCAGCATGCTTCCTACTGTGAAATCTTCATCGGAAATCTACGCTTATGCGGAAGATTATCCATTTGCGGGTCATAAGATTCCAATTGCAAGCGTCGTAGGTGATCAGCATGCGGCATTATTCGGTCAAGCTTGTTTCGAAAAAGGGATGGCGAAGACAACCTATGGAACAGGAAGTTTCATGTTGTTGAATACAGGGGAAGAATGTGTCAGGTCCAAACAAGGGTTGCTAACGACAATTGCGTGGTCCCTAGATGGAAAAGTGACCTATGCGCTTGAAGGAAGTAATTTTGTTGCTGGATCTGCTGTCCAATGGCTGCGTGACGGCTTGCGTATGTTCGACGATTCAGCAGATAGTGAAGCGTATGCGTTAAGAGTCGGTTCCTCGGATGGCGTTTATGTTGTTCCGGCATTCGTAGGTCTTGGAACACCCTATTGGGACAGCGATGCACGTGGTGCTGTATTCGGACTGACGCGTGGGACAACAAAGGAACATTTTATCCGCGCGACACTCGAATCATTGGCGTATCAGACGAGAGATGTGCTTGATGTGATGGTTGAGGATTCGGGTATCAATTTGGCGTCCCTTCGTGTCGATGGTGGTGCTGTTTCAAATGATTTTCTCATGCAATTCCAGAGTGATATTTTAGACGTTACCGTCGATCGTCCGATTGTCAATGAAATTACTGCGCTAGGCGCCGCATTTCTGGCAGGATTGGCTGTCGGGTATTGGACCGATCAAGATGAAATTGTGCAAAAATGGCAAGTGGAAAAGACATTTTCGAGTACGATATCTGAAGATGAGAGGGACACTCTGTATACTGGGTGGAAAAAAGCGGTTGCAGCAACGATAGCATATAAGTGAGTCATTAAATCCAAGTGGTAATGCTTTGAAAATGAAGTCCGACATGCTATTCTAATAACAAGTTAATAACTTTGGTAGAGAATTTGAGAGACCACTTCGCTCCATATTTCCGTTAAGGAAATGGAGGGGATTCGTGGTCTCTTTTTTTATTTCAAAATACAGATAGGAGCGGATGAATCATGGGGTTTTCAAATGTAAATAGAGCCGAACTGAAAAAGGAACTTGAGGAACAGACATACGATTTACTAGTGATTGGGGGAGGCATTACAGGTGCGGGAATTGCACTGGACGCTGCAACAAGAGGTTTGAAAGTGGCAGTAGTGGAGATGCAGGACTTTGCTGCAGGTACATCGAGCAGATCGACGAAACTCGTCCATGGGGGTTTACGCTACTTAAAGCAATTAGAAGTGAAGATGGTCGCGGAAGTTGGTAAAGAACGGGAAATTGTCTATCAAAACGGCCCGCATATTACGACGCCAGAATGGATGCTACTACCTTTTTACAAAGGAGGAACATTCGGACCGTTCACTACAAATATCGCATTGCGTGTCTATGACTTTTTGGCAGGAGTCAAAAAGAGTGAACGTAGAAAGATGTTCACCCCAGCTGTTGCTACTGACTATGAGCCGTTATTAAAAAATGAAGGATTGAAAGGTGCAGGCTACTATGTTGAATACAAGACGGATGATGCCCGTCTGACGATTGAAGTGATGAAGAAAGCCGTAGAAAAAGGCGCGGTTGCATTGAATTATATGAAAGTTGCTGATCTCATCTATGAAAATAAAAAAGCGGTTGGTGTCAAAGTAGAAGACGTGATTGAAGGTTCTCATTTTGTAGTGAGAGCATTAAAAATTGTCAATGCTGCCGGCCCGTGGGTAGATACATTACGTGAGATAGATCATTCAAAGAAAGGAAAATCATTGCAATTAACAAAAGGAATCCATCTTGTATTTAATGGAAAAAAATTCCCGTTACAACAGGCTATCTATTTCGACGGTCCCGACGGACGAATGATTTTTGCTATTCCAAGAGAAGGAAAAGCATACGTCGGTACGACCGATACGGTTTACAAAGGTGACATCGCGCATCCTGAAGTTACTGTGCAAGATCGAGATTATATACTGCAAGCAATTGAGTTCATGTTCCCATCGGTTAAAATTGGCCCGGCTGAAGTAGAATCCAGTTGGGCGGGATTGCGACCGTTAATTCATGAGGATGGAAAATCGCCGACAGAAATCTCGAGAAAAGATGAGATATTTGTATCCGAGTCTGGTCTCATTTCCATTGCGGGTGGTAAATTGACAGGTTATCGTAAAATGGCTGAACATGTTTTGGATCTTGTCGTCAAACAATTGAATGAAGAAGAAGGCCAGCACTATCTCGGGTCTCAAACGAAGCATCTGCCGATTTCAGGTGGGGATGTAGGCGGCGCAGACGGGTTCCATAAATTTGTAGTAGAAAGAGTGAAGAAGGGGAAGACGCTTGGACTGTCAGAAGTAATTTCCGGAAAAATGATTCACCGCTACGGGTCAAATGTCGATACTGTTTTCTCGATTTACGAAAATGGTAAAGGGATAGCGGGAACAGAAAACATGGATCCTCTTGTCTACGCACAATTACGTTATGCAATTGACCACGAACTCATCTACAAACCAACTGATTTCTTTATCAGGCGAACAGGTGCATTGTACTTCGATATAAAAGCAGTTCAGATGCATAAAGAAGTAGTATGCCAATTCTTGAAAAAAGAGTTTAACTGGACAGAAGAGCAATCCGTAGGCTATCGAAAAGAACTTGAGGATGCGATTAAGGATGCAATTCTAGTTGATTGACTTAAGGAATAGAGTAAGTATCCAAAACAGTTGTGCAGTACAGACAAGTCTTTGACTAGGAATCGATTTTATTAAGCTAGTTCCCATAAAGTACTCTCTTAAAGCAGCCAATTCTTCCATGATAACTAAATAATATAGGCAAAGCCAGTTGAAATCATCAGCTGGCTTTTTGGTAGTAAAAACAAACTTGTTCTGTATTTTAAAGTTAACAATACAAGATGTGTTAAGTATTATTCAAATTAGACTCTTCGGAATCTAATATAGACTGACTATTTTTGATATGCTATACTGACGAAAATCGACGGGAAAAAAATATTACTTTTTTTATATAGTAAGTGTGTTTGTTTATAGTTTGGAATCATATTTTCATCGGTTTCACTGTGCGATAGATAAAAGGTTTCATTAAATAAGGGGGATTTTACATTGGATTACTTATACAACCCAAATCCATCATACAGGTATACTGCCTTTGCTAATAATGGAATGGTAGCAACATCACAACCGCTTGCAGCACAAGTTGGAATTGAAATTATGCGCCAAGGCGGTAACGCAATTGATGCTGCGATAGCAACCGCTGCTGCACTGACTGTTGTTGAACCGACGTCTAATGGAATTGGCGGCGACGCTTATGCACTCGTTTGGGTTAATGAAAAATTACATGGTTTAAATGCTTCAGGACCTGCTCCCGGATTATTGACAATTGATGCTGTGAAAAGTGTGGGACACGAAAAAATGCCAATATTTGGTCTGACTCCGGTTACAGTGCCAGGAGTTCCAGCGGCATGGGCAGAGCTATCCCGGAAATTCGGTAAACTCTCTTTACTTGAGTGCCTCAAGCCTGCTATCCGCTATGCGGAAGACGGGTTTCCACTGACTCCGATTCTAGGTAAGTATTGGAAAATTGCTTATAACAAATTTAAAGAGTTAAATACGGACGGTGAATTTGATAACTGGTTTGCTACATTCGCGCCAAAAGGACGTGCGCCTGAAATCGGAGAAATATGGAAATCACCGGGACACGCTGCTACACTTCGTGCGATTGGAGAAACAAATGCGGAGTCGTTTTATAAAGGGGAACTAGCGGATCAGATTGATTCGTTCGTAGCTAAGAACAAAGGCTATTTACGTAAATCAGATCTAGAAAAGTATCAGGTGGAGTGGGTTGAACCTGTTTCAACAAACTATAGAGGTTATGACGTGTGGGAAATACCGCCGAATGGCCAAGGAATGATTGCATTGATGGCCTTAAATATTTTCTCTGAAATGAACCCACCAAAACCAGATAATACTTCAACACTGCATGAACAAATTGAAGCGATGAAATTAGCTTTTGCAGATGGAAAAGCATTCATAACAGAGCCGAGTGATATGCCGATTTCGGTTGAAGAGCTTCTATCTAAAGAATACGCTGAAAAACGTGCCCGAGAAGTTACGGATAGAGCACAGTTACCTGAACCGATCGAACTTCCAAAAGGAGGAACTGTGTACCTTGCTACAGCGGATGGTGACGGCAATATGGTATCGTTCATCCAGTCCAATTATATGGGCTTTGGTTCAGGAATCGTAATACCCGATACAGGAATCGCTTTACAAAACCGCGGTGCAGACTTCTCACTTGATGAAAAGCATCCAAATGCACTTAAACCCGGAAAGAGGACATATAATACGATCATCCCTGGATTTTTGACGAAAAATGGCCAAGCGATTGGACCTTTTGGGGTGATGGGTGGCTATATGCAACCTCAAGGCCATTTCCAAGTGATCATGAACACGATTGACTATAAGTTAAATCCGCAAGCGGCACTCGATTATCCGCGGTGGCAGTGGGTGAAAGATAAAACGGTCCATGTTGAACCTGGATTCCCGAACCACCTCGCGCAAGCTTTGACACGTCTTGGACACGATATCATACCAAAACTCGACACGGGTTCATTCGGACGTGGTCAAATAATATGGCGTGATCCGGAAAGTGGAGTACTGTCTGGTGGAACCGAATCACGAACAGATGGTTCAATTGCGCTTTGGTGATTTAGGATAAATACTTTTAACTTGCAAAGTATTCTGCTGCAACCGCATAGTAGAAAAGCAAAAAGCCAGTCGACTAGTAATTGACTGGCTTTTTGGTGTATCACGTATGTTTTTATTTCATGATGGTTTAGTAATAAGGAAGCACCGTAAGTATCTGATTATCTAGAAGGATTTTGGAACAGCTACATTCCAGATCTGTAGTAGACTTTTTACGATTGTGTACGTTTCATTTTCGAACTGTTTAGGAAGACATCGTTTCTAGCCATTCAAACTCCTGTGTTTCCAATACCTCATCGATATCCACTGTCGCCAAAAAACCTTCCGCTTGCATCTTCCGTACAAATTTCTTCAATTCATTTTTCATCATTAAAATTTCCATATCCTTGTAGTTTGATTCATTGAAGTTGAAATTCATTCACATCAAATCCTCTCTAATTGGTATTTTATCTAAATTTATTATCATCTAATATTCCTATTTTAATTGATGTTATTTATGTTACTTTTGTTCCTTGTTTAAAGTATAACACTTAAAATTATAGCATGTTGAAGTATAAGTTGGGACATTTTATTTGAAAAAGGCACTTTATTTAGATTTATTTAGATTTATTTCCTGATTCTTATGATATGATTACTATTAACTACGTCGAAAGGGGGGATAGTGAATTGTCGATGAAAGTGGGCCATGTCATACGTTCTGAACGTATCCGACAAGATATGAAGCAAATTGTATTGGCAAAAGGGATTTGTACACCTTCCTATTTGTCGAAAATTGAACGGAATTTGATTCATCCTAGCGATGATGTGGCAGAGCTTCTTTTGGAGCGTCTTGGCATTGATGCTACAAAATTTCATGAGCCTGATCATATAAACAGCGACAAAGAATTTATGGAACTGATCCTTGCAAGTTATCGAATGGTGATAACAAAGAAGGACAAGACCTATACGAAGCAACAGCTGGATATGTTAATGGCTATAAACCCACTATCATACGATGACTCCGTCTATTATACCTACTTATTAGTAACCTTTCGTTTCCGCTTGATTTTAGGTGGGGATTTAGAAGAAAGGAAAATTGAGTTGGATGCAGTGGATGGACTTACTTCATACTTCGATGAATTTCAGATGTATTTATTTAATATTAATAGAGGGCTGTTTTATTATGTGTCAGGAATTTTAGTGAAATCGATTCATTATTTTGAAGCTGCTTTTGAAACAATGAATAATTTGTCACTCGATGATTGGGAAGTTGCAGAACTTCATTACATGATTGGTATCACTTATGTTGCAGATAATAGAACATTACATTCTAGAGAGCATGTGCAAAAAGCTCTATCATACTTTAGTAGCCAGTTTTTGATGGGGAGAGTTATGGATTGCTATATAATAATGGGTGTTGTTCATAAACAATCCAGAAACTTTGATGAATCATTGAATGCTTATTTAAAAGCAAGGCAAATATGTGAAGAGTTTGGTTTAAATAGTAACTTGGAGTTAATTCTTCATAATATAGGTGCTTTATATGGTGTTATAGGAGATCGTGAAAAAGCAATAAAGAGCTTTAAAGAAAGTTATGAATATAATAGTCACTTAACAAATGGGCAGCTACTATCCATTCTATGTATAGCTATGGAATATTCCAAACTTAAAAATAAAAAGCTAATACTTGAATGGTGTGAAAAGGGAATAAAGCATTATGAGTTATTAGAAAATGAAGGTCAAGCTTCATATTATCATCAATTGAGTTTTATGAAATCTATGTATAGTGAAAACGGACTATGCGAAGATATCGCTAAGACCTCACTAGTCTATTTTAAAGAGAACCTGCATTATGAACTCGTTTCTAAATATAGTATTGCGTTGGCGAATTGGTATTTTGAGAATAAGAAATACAAATTATCTGCGACTCTATATGAAGAAGCACACAAATATGGTAATATTTATAGGAATATAACCGAATGGGAGGATTTGTGATGAAAAAAATGTTTGCTTTTCTAATGGTATTAGCAATTGTCGTTTCTTTCTCAACTCACCAAGTATCTGCTGCAAATTCAAAAGATGCATTGCCTGAAATCATGAGAACGTTTACAGCATTTGCAACAAGATAAGACTTTTAAAGCGCGCCCTTGAGTGGGCGTTTTTTTATATGGCAAGAGTGTGTCTGATTGTCTAACAAGTTCTCTAAATTTTAACTTCAAAAATATTGTCGAGTTCCAGTAACCCGCATAACTGTTTTTCCTGATTTATAGAATTCCCACCAAATTGTTAACTTCGAAAAAGGAAAGCCGATCAATTTACTTCATGATCGGCTTTTACATATTATTTTATTGCTGCAGTGAAACTTCCACATTCCCCAACTTCTTTTCATTCTTCCTGCAAATCGCGACCAGTAAATAGACAACGGGCGTATCCAATACGGCGATAGCAAACTTGAACAAATACTGGCTTGCAATCATACCGAGTAAGACAGAGACAGGCATTGTGCCCGCGAACGCGATTGTAATAAAGATTGTCGTATCGACTAATTGGCTGACCATTGTCGAAGCATTATTACGTACCCAGAGTTGCTTCGTTCCGTGTTTTTGTTTCAGTTTATCAAAAATCGTCACGTCGAGATTCTGACTAATCATATAGGCGACGAGACTCGCGATTGTAACCCGGAAACCGGCGCTGAAGATCGTCTCGAATGCTTCTTGGTTTTCAAAGAAGGGTGCAGCAGGTAAGTGGATGGCAATCCAGATAAACCCGATGGACAGTAGTTGGGCGATGAAACCTGTCTGGACGGTCTTTCTAGCAGCATCTTTACCATACGCTTCTGTTAACACATCCAAAATAGGGTACGTACATACATAGATAATTGCGGCGGCAGGAATGACAATCCAACTCCCAATGCTCATCAGTTTGACCGCAACAATATTCGATAAGAGTAAGAGTCCGACAAAAATCCCGCTTAAATAATACCTCATCGATTATCCACCTTTTCCGGATACATATCGTGGTTCAGTAGACGATGTTCAGCCATTTTTTCGTATTTCGTTCCCGGCTTGCCGTAATTACAATAAGGGTCGATGGATAGACCGCCGCGTGGTGTGAACTTGCCCCAAACTTCGATATAACGAGGGTCAATCAGCTTGATCAAATCATTCATAATGATATTGACGCAGTCCTCGTGGAAGTCGCCATGATTTCTGAAGCTGAATAAATAAAGCTTCAGTGCTTTACTTTCGACTAGTTTCTGATCAGGTACAAAACTAATATACATTGTTGCAAAATCGGGTTGACCTGTCATCGGACATAGTGAGGTGAATTCAGGACAGTTGAATTTCACGAAGAAATCCCGTTCCGTATGCATATTATCGACGGCCTCCAAAATACTTGGGTCGTATTCGTACGTGTACTTCGTGTTTTGATTGCCTAACAAGGTTAAATCGCTAAGTGTTTCTTCATCTCTTCCAGCCAATTAAAAAACCTCCCTGAAATTTTTGTCAGGGAGGGGCCATAGAAACAGAAAAATAAAAGCCATGTCGAATGGACATGGCGAAATTTTCGTCATCCATAGTTTTTTATAGAGGGTCGCTATGAACCTCTCCCGAACAGGGTTATACAATTCGTGTATGACTTTACGCTAAAAAAGTTGGCGTGTCAATATGAGATTGGGGGAGTATCACTAGGGATGTTAGCGCAAGTCTTAATTTTTCTAGTCATGCTGAGTGCCTATTAATCAGCAAATGCTCTGACTGCAAACTGAAAACTTGATATAGAGCGTGAAGAGTCTAAAAGTAAAATATAATTTGAAGGATAATAGATAATTAACTGCTGTAGTTTTAATGCGAAAAGTAGAGAGGGAAATAAACTTCCACATACTTTTGTAGTAATTAATGACTACTTATTAGTGGATGTATTACAATTAACTGAATCGTGTAGGGTTAATTGTATAGTGCAAAATTACCCATAAATGTTATGATTTTCATAGATACATATTTTGAAATAATAGTTGTATTGAATCGTTTCATAAAAATATCCGCAAATAGGAGGTTGTTGAATTAATGAAATATTCGCGACGTTATATGTATCGCTAATAATAATTTATGAAAATAATAAAAGAGAGAAGGTACTCATAATATGAAAAAGTTGTTGGCAAGTTTGCTTGTTTTCACGATGCTTGGCATGATGAACGCTAATTTAGCTATGGGTGCAACATTTAAAGATGTTCCCGCGAGTCACAGTAATTACAAAGATATTGAATATCTATCGAGTAAAGGGGTTATTAGCGGTTACTCAAATGGAACATTTAAGCCAAATGCGCCAGTTACTAATCGACAAGCAGCAGCAATGCTTGTAAAGATGGTGGGGTTGAAACAATCTGTTTCGAATGTATCTCCATATCGTGATGTCGGACCTAAAGATCCTGCATACCGAGAAATTTACATAGCTGCACATTCAGGATTGTTTCCGATTGGTGGATCATTTGAACCAAACGCTCCTTTGACACGAGAAGCGCTGGCAAGGGCTGTATCTGTTGCGTTTGAACTAGAAGGCGATTCACCAATTGTATTTAAGGATGTTGCGAAGTCGCATAAATCGTATTCGTATATCAATCTTTTAGCGACAAATAACATAACAACTGGATATCCGGACGGGAGTTTTAAACCAAATGGTACTGTTTCACGTGCTCACTTCTCTGCATTTTTAACACGTGCTTCAAAGCCGAATTCTACTTCTGGTAAACTAGAAAATATGGTTTTATCAAAAAAAGACGGTGAGAAGAAATTCAAGATTGCCGGTGAAGTCTATACACTCGAATCTTATTATTATGCCTCAAAAGACGACACAGCCAGTTTTGGTAAGGATAAGCACACCTATCAGTTGAAAGGTGAAAAAGGAGATATCTATATAGTTGAATATCCTTATAAAAATCAGTCTGAAAAGAACGTTCTTCTGCTCGATCTCAATAAGGAGTGGGGGAGTCATGAAAAGGTTGTTTTCAAAGGAAGCGGCTATGAAGAATACATGAGCAATTGTAGGTTTACGACATCTAACTGCGGTTCTAGTATAAGTCGTGTCGATGGCGATTCCATCGATTACTGGTCCATTCACTATAAGAATGCCGAACAGATGAAGGGAATTACTAATTTCCTGTCAGACATCAAAGGAACGATTCAAGAAAAAGGAAAGAACAAAGCATATATGAATGCAATCGGTCTATCAAACGTAGACTACTCGTTTTTTAGTTACTCTGAAGAGGATGACAACTACACTTATCGAGCGGACTTCAACTATTCACCAACAGATGTCCATGAAGAAGACTTTATCATTAAAATTTTCGAAGGTAAAATGATGAAATCGGAGATGGAAAAACTCTTATCTAGAGCTAATCGAGCAGATTTCCTAACAGTTGAAATGGTAGATGCCGATACAGCTTTAATTACAACAAATGACGCAGACACAAATGATAACTATAGTATTGTCAACGAATTACATGTTCACTCGACGTATATCAATGTTAATACAGGAGAGTTTGTAAATGTGGATGCAAGAAAATGGGTTAGTCATCTATCTTACTATGACAGTGAATCATATCGGATCAAACATAATGCTATGACGATGGAGATGTTCCCAATGACTAAAAAAGCTGCAACTGATATCTGGCGCAATTCTCGTTAATTTTTTTCTGTTAATAAGTTGATAATTCAAAATTCAGAAAATAGAAGGAAAGCCTATGTTGAATGTATCAACAGGCTTTCCTTTAATGTTTAAAGTTAAATTTTGAAACCTCCTGCTATATCTGAGAGATAGATTTGAAATGAAAAGTGGACTTAGTTGGGTTTTGATTACTTCGCAAATAGTGAAAATGAAAGGGAATTTATTTTGTACAGTTAATCTTAGTTTTTATCCATATACTTTCTGATGCGCTTTCTTTCTCTTCAAATAATCTTCATCTCCCCTAATTCTATCCCAATATTCTTTGAAAATCCGCGCAGATTCTTCTTTTACCGGGTCGATCTGTCTCTCTTTTATGCTGCCGTCCTCATTATATTTCCGTCCACCTTTGTAGTTCGTATACCGTCGCGCACGCGTATGTCCCATCTGAATGAATTTACGAGCCATGTCCATGCCGACAAAATCATCATCTTTCCTGTATTCTTCGAACAGCTCATAGATTTTCTCTGCTGATTCTTTGGCGATTTCTGGAGTCTTGAAACGCCAGTACGGAAGAATTTCACTTTTATATGGTTCCACGAGTAGAACGCCTTGTTCACCTCTACCGACTTTATAGAGCTCGGGGTGTTTGCGCAAATTAAGGTTTTCATAGTCGAGGTCATAATCGAATGCCATTTGTGGTCACGTCCTTTTTAGGATATGTTCCCTCGGTAGGGAAAATGGAAACTGGTGGATTGGCCTTTTATTCGGAGTTATGGACTTTTGGCACGGAGTTTGGACTTCTATGGACGGTTATGGACGTTTAGAGGAAAGTATGAACTTTTGCACGCTTGTTTGGACTTTTGATGTTGAAAAAACAGCCAGGCCCCGATGGAACTTGAGGCTTGGCTGTTTTTAAATTACTAAGCATTGCAAATCAAGTTGATTTTCGGTGAGGACATTAAAATAGTTTCATCTGCTCAGTTGTCGTCTGTTTATCGTCTTGTCGTACATATCCCATATTTTTAAAGCCTTTCAATCTCTTTTTCGACATATTAAGTAAAGCGGGCACCGAGCGGTCGATATAGTCATAGACTCGAACTTCATCTTTTTCATTATGTTCACGATGTAGGCGCCCAACGTATTGGGTTAGTAATCCTTTCCATGAAATCGGCATGGCCAGAAAAAGTGCATTCAGTCTCGAAAAATCGAAGCCTTCTCCAATGTATTTTCCTGTTGCAATAATGAGAAGTTCATCATCATCAGTCAGTTCACGGATTTTTTGTAATGATTGTAGCTGTTCTTTTTTCTTGAGTTCGCCTGAAAGTATAATAATATTTTTCGCAAAGCCTTTAAACATTGCAGCTAAAATGTTCACATGGCTCACTCGCTCTGTAAGAATCAAAGGTGTCAAACCTTCTTCGAGCGCGAGCAGAACATCATCGAAAATCATTTGATTGCGCTCGGTATCTTCTGCAATTTCATTGTATATATGCTGAATGTTTTCGGATTTCGTCTTATAATTCGTAAAACGTTCTTTGAGTACATGATGAAACGGGCGGATGAGTGCTTGGGCCTTGGCGTCTGTTTTATATATAATGGGTCCGCATTGCATAGTTATAATCGGATGGAGACCGTCTTTGCGGACAGGTGTTGCGGTTAGACCGTATACATATTTTGCGCGGACCATCTTCATTAATTGTTCTGCAGAAAAAGCAGAGACATGATGACATTCATCAAAAATCACTTGCCCATAGTGGGTAATGGCAGAGTGAATTCCGTTCGCTGTCAATGTTTGTAACATCGCTACATCAATAGTGCCTGTTGCTGTGTTTTTACCGCCGCCGATTTGCCCTATCTTCTTTTTAGGCAGTTTTAGAAAGAAGGATAGTTGTTCAATCCACTGGCTTTGCAACTGTTTACGATTCACGATGATGAGTGTATTCACTTTTCTTTCAGCAATTAATGCAGCTGCAGTAACGGTTTTCCCGAAACCAGTAGCGGCAGACAATACACCACAATCATGTAATAATAATTCTCTTATAGCATCTTGTTGCTGTGCAGTTAGAGTCCCGTGGAAATCGTGTTCAATTATATCTCCTCTATTTCTTTCATCAAGCCATTCTAATTTCAAGTTTAATGAGTTAGCTAATTCCTGGACAGACTGTTCGATCCCTCTTGGAAGGATTAAATGAGTATCGTTAATGTCATATCCTTCAATTCGTGCTAGAAGATGGTTCGTAGTCAGTCGTTTCGCCTTTGCTCTGTAGAACTCTGGATTGCTAAAAGAAGCCAGTTCTTTTAATTTAGAAATGACCGTTTCCGAAAGAGTATCGAGTCGTATATGGATTCCATTCTTTTTGATAGCCTGGATGATTACTGGCTGTTCATTCACCGACAGATCAGAATGAGGGAAGCCAAGTGTATGTAATGCTTTTTTAATTGTGGACTCTCCGACTTTGGTGACTGCGGATAGATATAACCATTGATCTTGAATCGGTTCAAATGAAGCGGTAAGGAATTCACTGTTGCCGTTCCTCCGTGCTTGCGGTTGCAAGGGTAAAGCGATTAAGTTACCTAGGCTACTTGAGGTCGATAACTGGTCTTGACTAGGAAATAACCGGTCGAATGAAGACAGAGAGGTCCGAAACTTTGACCGTGTGAAAGTCAGGAGTGCCTCACCAAGTCTACGTGCAAGACGTGCCGGAAGTGCCTGCGAGAAGAAAATCCAAACATGCGCACCGTTGCCCGAGCGAGATCTTTCTATATAAACTGGGATGTCGACTATTTTACAAGTATGAACGAAGTCTGTGACGTCCTGTTGCCAATTCTGTTTATCAAAGTCAGCCACAAGAAGTAAGCATGTGTCATCCGAGAGCATTGGATAAAGACCGATCGTATGTTTACCGCTGAGATGGTCATATATAGCTTGATGGCTTAGATTTTCATATCCGCCTTTTGAAACGACGGGTGCATATCCTGCTTTTCCTTCTGCCGTTTCCCACTTTCTCGCAAAAACATCTGTGCGTCCTCTAAACAAATCCGTAAATAGATGTACTTTATCTTGGACGTCTGACTCGTTCGTGATGATGTCGTCAGGATTTTTCAGTTCAAGTGTAGGCAGGTGATTTTTAATGATCAGCTTCAAATAAGCATTTTCATGGATCGCTTTTTTGTAGTCATCTAAATTCATTGTAGTCACCTCTAATGGAATTTCGATTATTGGAATTATTATAGCCCTTATTTGAGATGGATACGAGCTCTGCGGAGTTTTAAAGTATAGAAGTATGAAAGATGTGTGAGCGATAGAGATATAACGTGATCGGAATTTATTGCTTCTATTGGACTTTTATTCGGAGTTATGGACTTTTAGAACAGAGTTTGGACTTCTATGGACGGTTATGGACTTTTAGAGGAAAGTATGGACTTTTGCACGCTTTTTTGGAGTTTCGATGTGGAGGAAAATGAAAAAACAGCCAGGCCCCGATGGAACTCGGGGCTTGGCTGTTTTTGGTGGTGTTTATACTTTGAATTCTTGTATCGTTTCTTGCAAGTTCATTGCTTGTTTGCTTAAGTCGTGTGCGACGCTGTTGATTTCTTCGATTGTTGCCATTTGATTTTGCACAGCGCCTGCGCTTTGTTCGGTTTTGTTGGATGCGGCGCTTGCTTGGGTAGCGATTTCCTGGATAGAGGCTGAGACTTCTTCTGCGCTGGCGGATATTTGTTCCGTAGCGGCGGAGATGTCTTCGATTTGTGTGCCCATTGCCTGAATGGCATCGATGATGGAGATGAATGCGTCTCCTGCTTCGTCAATGACTTTTACGCCTTCTTCGACGTTTTTCAAGCTGTCGGATACGGCATTTTCAACGTTTTTCGTGTCTTCTTGGATGCCGGCTGTCAAATGGACAATTTGGTTGGCGGATGATTTGGATTGCTCGGCTAGTTTTCGGACTTCGTCGGCTACGACCGCAAATCCTTTACCATGTTCTCCGGCCCGTGCTGCTTCGATTGCTGCGTTAAGTGCCAGCAAGTTTGTTTGTTCCGTAATATCTGTTATGACTTTTGTAATGCTTTGGATTTCTTCGGTTTGTTTGCTCAACCGTTTAATGAGTTCACTCGTTAGCTGAGAAGAATCATAGATGACGGCCATTTGGTCATTGGCATGCTTAATGGCTTCTCCGCGTTCGCGTGCCAATTTTTCTGTATTTGAAGCACTTTCGTTTAACGTTTGTGCTGATTCTGCGATACGGTGAACGCCGATCGCAGTCTCTTCCATAGCGAGGGAGCTTTCTCCGGCAGAAGCGGCTGAAGTTTGGGCACCTGCCGCAACGATTTCCATACTTTCCGTCATGTCCTGTGAAGAGCGTGATACTTCTTCAGTACTTGCAGACAATTCTTCCGCTGAGGCTGTTACATGCAAAGCGTTTTCATTAATGCTTCCAATTAGCGAACGCAAATTGAGTTTCATCCGGTTGAAGGCTGTTGCTAATTCCCGGATTTCATCTTTTGATTTGACGATAATATCTTCTTGCGTCAAATCTCCGTCAGCGACAACCGTTACGCTGGAAACAAGTTTTCTAATTGGTCTCGAGATAGAGCGTTTAATGATTGTTGCGAGTAGCATGGCGAGGATTGCATCTATGATAATTGACACAATCAACGCGCGTTTGGCATCGGCTGCTACAGCAGCTGTTTCAGCATACTTTTTTTCCAAAAGAGCTGTCTCTGTTTCAGCAATTTCAGCGCCAATCTTTTCAATCGCGATGCTGTGTTTCGCTGCATTTGCATTCATTAACTTTTCCGCTTCACTTGATTTTCCGCTTTTCACTTTATCGACAACTTCGAGAGCAGCCTTATCAAAAGCGGCAATACTGACATTTAATTCATCAATCATTCCGGCTAGGTCATCAGACGTTGTATGTAGATTAAGTTGTTCCGTTGCTCTCTTTAAAGCATCTTGATGTGCTTCAAACTGTTTTAATGAATCCTCTTTGCCTTCAGATATGTAGATGCGTAAAAACATTCCTTGCATTGCCATTTCTTTTTGAATCAGTTCTGCTCGTTGGACTTGGCCCACATTCCTTTCAAGCATCTGTTCATAACCATTGGATACCGAAGACAACTGCGACAAACTGAAGAATCCGAACATGAGCAGTAGACCGAGCATAATACCAAATCCACCGTAAAGCTTTTTACCTATTGTCATTTCCCTTACCCCTCGCCCTTGTTTTATGGGTATTACATACTAACTATATCGGTGAGGAATGAAGAAATTATAGTATGTGAACTATGAAAATATGAATTTTTTTGAACTATTTTACGACCTCGAAAATGATGATGAATATATCAATGTTTCAGAATCAAATTAGCGGGTACAGCCGGAGTGTATGAATAGTTTGTAAACTTCTTTTTATTTGGAAGGAGGTGACTCGAATTTGAAGAGAATCGTTTTAACAATGACGGTATTATTCTGTTTGGTCATTGTCTCAACGGAAGTTGTGCATGCGGAAGAGAATGGTGAGAAAAGGCGAGGCTTGTTAGGCGGTTTGTTGGAACAGGTCGGTTCGACTGTGGATGAAACGGTGAATGCAGTAGGTGGTCTTGTCGGCTCTGTCGTGGAAGGTGTCGATCAGACAGTGGATGACACGGTTTCATTCACAACGGGTACGCTTGAAACTCTCGTCGATCCAAACGAGAAAAAGCCCGTCTCGAAGATTGTTGAAAACACTGTTGACCATGTCGGGAAAACAGTGAAAAATGTGGAGCCGGTATTGAAAAATACAACACAGACCATTGACACGGTAACGACGGAAGTAATTAGTGTCACAGAGGAACTACCAGAAATCCCTGTCGTGAAGCCTGTCGTCGATAAAGTCGGAAAGGTAGTCGGAAAAACTACGGGAACGTTAACCGAAACGATTGATAATACGGTGGACGAGACTGTGGAAACAGTTCAAGAGCTTCCTATAATTATTGAGGAAGTGGAAAAACCTATTATTGCAGAACGTAAACCGGAAATTCCGCAAGTCTCTGAGCCAGTTGAGCATGGAAAAGCTCCAGCAGAACCAGCTAATGCGGAACTACCCGTGCAATCCGATATGCCTCAGAAAGTTGAGAAGCCGGTGAAAACCGAAACAATTGAACCGGTTGAACAGATTGAAACGGAACGGATTGAGCGGATAACTGAAAACACGACGAAACAAGCTGCAGAACAGGAAGTCTTTGATCGAAAAACAGAACCCTTCGTAGAGGAAGCTATTGCAGAAATACCCAATGCAAGTCTGACTCAAACTAAAGCACCTGCTACTACAAACGTACCGGCGATGAAAAATACTGCTTCAATGGAAAAAGCCAAATCGTTTGAACCTCAATTGCCAATGATTCCGGCACGAATGAAATTCATTTGGAAGGAAAATCCAGTAACGATGACAACAAGTACGTCATCGATTTCAACGGCATCTGTCACAAGCGCTGGATTTACGGATTTTGTGCAAGGTGTTTTCAATTGGTTAGATAGGCAAGCACTGTTGGAAGGCAGGCAATGGATTCATTCAAGTGAAATCATGAGGAACCAATGGACGCATGCTCCACCTGGGCAACCGCCCCAACAAACTCCTTTTTTACACATCAAAATCAATACTACGTAAAAAAGGAGAGAGTTGAAAATGAAAAACAGATGGAGAACAATCAGCACGCTATCCCTTGGTGTCAGTTTGGCAATTGGTATGATGATCTCGACTGTTGAGGCATCAGAAGCGGACACTTCAACGGAGGTCAAAGAGGATTCGAAACTGCTGGATATCAATCTACCGAACTTGCCGATTTTGGGAGATGTGAAAGTGACAATCCCTGCCAAGAAAACGGATGATAAGGATCAATCATTGCTTTCAGTCGAAGTAACCGATGGAATTCTGGATGAATTGAATGTCGACGTTGGTGCTGAAAGTGAAACAGTAGACGGCGGAATAAAGAAGTCGCTGGCAACTGTTGAAGTGAAATCGGCCGTTACGAATGATGTGGACGTCGATGTTATTTCAGGAAATCAGCAGAAAGGTTCATTTGACGGCGGGCTTGTCGAAGTAAATGCCGAAGACTTACCGCTTCTCGGCGAAACGCATGTCGGTGTACTGGACAAGCATATGGTTGAAGACGGTGACAATAAATCCGTCTCTACAGGTCTTGCACAAGTCGATGTGGACGGTGATTTGCTGGAGAACACTTCTGTAAAAGTGCTTGCCGCAGAAAAGAACAATGATGCCGATGAAAATGAAAGCATGGCCGCTGTTGCGGATGTTTCGATCGGTGGCGGCGCGCTAGAAGGACTTGTAGAAGATGTGGACGTATCTGTTTTAAGAGATCGTAAGGTTAAAAATGAAAGTGTTGAACAATCAACGTCTTCCGTAGTATCAGTTGGACTTGAATCTTCATTGACAAATGATGTGAATGTCGATGTAGGTCTGCAAGATCGTAACGTAGAGGGAGAAGCATCGTCATTTGACGGTGGACTTGTTGAAGTAAATGCCGAAGACTTACCACTTCTCGGTGAAGCGCATGTCGGTGTACTGGATAAACATGTGAACGCTGATGAAGATGGTCGAACGTTTTCGACAGGTCTGGCACAAGTAGGACTTGACGGAGACTTACTAAAAGACACAACTATCGATGTGCTGTATCAAAATGGTGCAATGACGGAAGACGGTCTGTTAGTGACGAGTGGTGTTGTAGGCACCGATCTAGGTCTACTAGGACTTGAACCCGTTGCTGTGGATGTACTGAAAAGGGAAGCACTATTTCCAGTCAATACGGAAAATCCTCCGTCTACGGGTGGAGGGAATGATGACAATGAAAATACGGTTCCCCCTACTGTAATCGACCCGGTACCAGGTGACGGAAACGATGACGGGAATGGTAATGGCAATACGATTCCGCCAACTGTAATCTACCCCGCTCCAGGTAATGGAGACGGTAATGAGAACGAAGATGGCAATTCCGTACCACCCACTGTGATTGTTCCAGCGCCAGGCGATGAAGATGATTCATCCAATGGAAATGGCAATGGTAATGGTAATGGTAATGAAGGTACGGACGGCAATGACAACGGTTCTCTGGATCCTAATGGCAGTGAAGACGGTACGGCCGTAGTACCGGGAGACGGTTCTGGAATACCTCCTGCTGCCGAAAACGGAGAAGTGGATGCAGATTCGGGTAATCGTGGGAATGGAACGGACAGCAACCTAGTTCCCAGTGAAGACTCTTCATCCGCTGCATCGGAAGGAACCGTTCATTCCGCTCATGCACCGCGAGACGGAATGACGCAAGGTAATATGAATAGCCAGTCCATGCGAGGTGCATTGCCACAGACAGGCGGTACGTTTGATGGCAAGCGTCTACTAATAATCGCCGTTGTTTTCCTGATTGTCGGTGTGGGCTTGCGTAGAATTGGCAAGTCTGGACAATCGGCAGCATGAAAGTGGTGAACAGACGATGAAACGGATCATCAGATGGTCAGGTACATGTCTGATGGTGATTGGAATCGGATTGCTTGTATGGCTCATGAACGGGAATGTCAAAGCTGGTGAGCATGAGCAACAGTTGTTGGATGCATTCCAGGCGATGCAAGCGGAAGAGCCCGATTTCAGTCATAGAACGAAGGGCGAAGAAATGCCTGTACAAGCATCCATGCCTTCCACGTTCGACCATACAGACGGAAATGATGTGCAAAGAATGGAAGGAATCCTATCCATTCCGTCCATTGATATGGAAGCGCCTGTTCTTTACGGGGCGGATGCTGTAACACTCGACCAATCGCTCGGTGCCATCGAAAATATGGATTTGCCCGGGGAAATCGGTGGCAGTTATGCTATCGCCGGGCATCAGGCCCATGTATTCGGGAAGTATTTTAACCGATTGCATGAAGTGCAGATTGGTACGGAATTTACGTTCCAAACACGAAATGGTCTTCAGACGTACAGAGTGTTCGACGTCAAAATTGTCGAGCCACATGAGGTCGATGTATTGGATCCGGATCCGGAAATCGCACTCATGTCGCTCATCACGTGTTACCCGGAATATTCCAATACACATCGACTCGTTGTACAGGCGGAGTTGGTGAACTGAATAGGGTACGGAAGAAATCGGATTATCCCCTTGCGCAAGCGGATAATCCGATTTTTACGTTCGTCAATTCTTTCATTGTCGAAAGATGTTGAGAATTCCGCATATATTGATATACTAGGAGAATAGTATTATTTCGCAAGCCTAAAGATTAATAGAGGAAGCTGGGATGAAGAGGCATGAATCGCACATTTTTGAAACACGAGTTTTTGATTACGGCAAGGAGTATGAAAAACATTCCATTCCTGATTTTCATCGGGGTTTTATTGCTCAGTTACTGCCTTCTAATCCTTCCGAGTGAAGAAACGAAAGAGTCTTTCTATCCTAATGAGACACTCGATTATTTGACGGAGCTTGAAGGTGAACAGCAGCTGAGACTCAAGAAAGGAAATACGGGTGTCGTCCGAATGAGCGGTGCTGCGGTCTATGCATGGAATGATTATTATTACTGGTTAGATAAAGCGTTATTGAATGCCTATGAAGATCGTAATTTCACGCGCTACCTCCATTTGCGTACGAATGCTTTGGAAGGAGGCGCACAGGAATACATACAGGACAAGGAACTATTTAAAGAATCTCCTTTCCCGGGAAAAGATCGAATGCATTTATATGAACAGACGATGATGCGCTATGAAAACTATATGACGAAAGAGCATCCGATTACATACGGGTTAATTATGGAGAAGACAGGTTTACAGGGGCTGCAGAAATTCATGCTTGATTATGGCATGTACTTCTTTCTATTTTGTGCCATCTATTTCAGCAGTGATGTGTTGACGCGCGACCGGAAAAATCGGTCAGTGCTTCAAGGACTACCGTTGTCGTGGTACCGGCAATTAAATTTGAAAACGTTTTCGGCTTTTCTGTATGCCAATCTCGTCATATTTGGCATGGCGATCGTAGGCGTATTGCTGCTAGCCATCCAGTTCGGTTTTGGGCATTTCAATTTGGATGTGCCGATTATGATTTCCCAACAAACGTTCACGCGTACTGATTATGGTGTGATATCGATTGCAAAACTGCTCGGTTTAATTTCACTTGCTATGCTTTTGCTCGTTTTTCTATTCGTCCGTCTGAATATCATTTTCAGCCTACTTGTGAAAAATGAATGGGTTGTACTCGTGTTGACAACTATCATCTTGTTTTCAGAACGAATTTACTATTCAAGGACGACACGGGAATTATTCGGTTTTGATGTTAGTTCGTTTCCACAAACCTACTTCGATTTCGGAAAAGTAGTGACGGGTGAGAAGAATTACTTGTTGAATATTGAATCGATTACGGCGATGAAAGGATTTGTCGTCCTGTTCACTACATGGGCGATTATCGAAATCGTACTGTTTTTCATTTCTAGGATTGTGAATAAACGACGTTTTTATCAGTCTAGCTGATGAGTATGGGGAAGAAAGGACATGGTTATGAAGTGGAATTATTGTTTGTTTGAACTAAGGCTGTTGCTCGCCAATAAAAAGAACTGGGTGCTTGGCATAGCATTTATCCTTTTTATACCGATTTATTATCTTCATTATAGTTCAGTTGAAGTGAAGGATATCCAAGTGTTGAAAAATGAAGAGTCAAAAGAATACTTCTCCATCTTCAATTACTATCCAGAAGAAAGTCGTGATACACCAAAGGGAAAAGAAATCTACGAAAATTTAACGGAACAGTCTTCACTCGTCAATGATCAGCGTTTCGCTTTGTGGACGAAAGAATTGGATAACGACTTGTACATTACCAGCGGATTGAAGCTCAATGAATTACGATTGCGTGTCCATGAACTTGGAAATGAAGGGATACACGCTTCGTTTGTCATTCCGAAAGAGGAAATTTATAAAGAAATCGCCTTGTTGAGCTATTATAGCGAACGTGATTTGCCTTTAGTGAAAGATCCATTCGCCGCGAGTAATTATTTACCGGTTGCCCTCAATTGGATGAGCGGCTTGCTATTCAGTCTGTTCGTGCTGTTAATTGGAAGCAGCATGTATATTCATGATCAGCAGAAAAAGACCGTAATGGGTGTATTTCCCGTGACATTCATGCAGAAAGTGGTAACGAAAGTTGGGCTTCATTTCGCTCAAGTACTCGTTTTTTTAGGACTAGGTGTAGCAGCGGGAATTGCATTTGTTGCCTCTAAAGCGGGAGTCGGAAATTTTGAAACGCCTGTATTGCTTTTCCAGAACGGTACGTACATAGCTGTGTCGACGACCCGTTATCTCGTTTATATGTTTGTCGCACTAGCATTGATCACCTTGCTGCTGCTGTTCGCGTCCGCACTGTTCAATATTTTGACGGAAAATCTATATGTCAGCTTGCTCGCCATTTTATTTATCATTGTTCTGCCGATGATTTGTAGTTACGCTGGACTGCCGACGAGATGGCTACAGCCGATTGAGTTCATTGATATCGGTAAGGTGATGGACGGCAGCGCAGCACTTCGGACAGGCAGTGATACGCTAGACTTCAAGCATGGCCTATTCTGGCTCACGTCGCTAAATATTTTCGTTGTCGCACTTCTTTACGGGAAGAATAAATGGACGTATCGAAAACGTAAAGAAAAGCCGGTTTTCGAAAGTGGGGTGGCAGGTAAATGACTAGCAGAATCAGACATATGCTCGTCGTTGGAGTCGTCGGCTGCATGCTTCTCGCCGGTTGCAACCCGATGCAAGAGAAGCCGACAGACGCTGCGGTTGACTATATGGAAGACTTTCAGTTATCCGGAACGGAAAAGGATGAGCTGATTGGAACGATTCACCCGGCTGTTTACCAAACGGTCAACCGCGACAATGTGGGACTGGAGCCAATGTCAATCCCTGTCGTACCTAAAGAGGGAGAAGAGGTTCAAGTTCCGACAGGCAGGTACATGATTACCGGTTATCCTGTCGGCAATGTATTCATTTATGATGAAAAGAAAGAATTGATCCTCACGGAGATTGTCGGGAGTTATGCGGGTTCAGGAAGTTTGACGGTAGACCTCGATGCTTCGTATACAATACGGGTGGATGGGGGATATGAATCGGTTGAATTGACGCCGGTACCGACAATTTTGAATACGGAATCGGTAACGACTGGCCTATGGACGGTTGGCCTCGATATAGAAGCCGGAAAATATGAAGCGACAATTGAAGGTGGATATGGCTACTTGATGATTTTGGAGGAAGGCGAAGAACCTCTGTTGTATGAACTGATCGGCGGAACGGTCGGTAAATCGATGAGCCGGGTTGAGTTGAAAGATGGTCAGGTTGTCCGCGTTACAAAAACGTCTAACGTGCTGTTGGAATCGATCAAATGAAATGGAAAATGAACCATACTACTCTATGAAGAGTATAGTATGGTTCATTTTTTTCTGCGTGCATAGGCGGGTTTTCGTTTGCGTTTCCGGGACCCGAATACAGTATGAAGCACCCGGAACATCAATAGGAAAGTGAAAGCGCCTGATGCATCGAGCAAGACATCTTGCGCCGAGGGAGTCCTGCCGCCAGTGAGTGACTGGTGGTATTCATCGGCAATCGCGAATCCTACGGTGATGACAAACGCCACAATCGTTCTGAAGCGAAATCTCGGGAGCACATAATAGACGGCGAGTGCCAGTAATCCGAAGATGAAGAAATGGGCGGCCTTACGTAATAGAAATTCTACGAAGTAATAATAGCCACGTTCCTCAACGGAAATCGTATGTCCCCAATACGGAATATGCAATTTAGCAAGCTGGTTTTCCAATGGCTTGTCGGGTAGCAGGTTCTGAAGCGTCGGTACAATCGACTGCTGCTCATAGGTCTGACTGGAAGAAACGAACAATACGGCGATAATCGCCAACAGAAATAAGAATTTTCTCATATGAGAATTATACTATGATTGCGGGGGGACGGCTAGAAGGAAGTATAGTGAATTTCTAGTAGGGAAATTTTTCAGTACAGTTGATGGAATTTCGTTTTTTTTTGTCCTGTTGAATAAACCAAGATAATTTGTCAAAACCATTGTGCGCGTCAAGGTGTAGTGAGAGGCAAGATGATTTGCCGCGCTCGTATAATGTGGGGGCGCGCCCGTAAATTGTGGATTCACGCTCGTAAAGTAGGTAGGTGAGCCCGTAAATTGTGGATTCACGCTCATAACATCCATGATCATCCTTAAATTCAATCCATGTTGAATCCCACGTAATTAGAAAGCGCTCAACCTGGTCCGAAATCCGCTCAAGTTTCCAAAAAAGCGCTCAACTTGGTCTGAAATCCGCTCAAGTTTTCAAAAAACCGCTCAACCTGGTCCGAAATCCGCTCAAGTTTTCAAAAAACCGCTCAACTTGGTCCGAAAACCGCTCAAGTTTTTCAAAAAAGCGCTCAACGTCGTCTATACCATTCTCAACCGCACTCCCAAAAAGTTGGATTATGTTGTTTTTTATTATGAAAAAAGCACTTCCACGTCGGAAAGTGCTTTGCTTGTTTACTCGATACTTTCAATGACTGATGTCACTTCAAACGGGCCGTCTTCCTCTTCGGAGACGTATTCGCGTTTGATTTCACCGAAGCCTTTTGCGAAATAGCTTCTGTTGTATGCGCCGTCATCGAATGTTTCTTCAAGAACGATGACGTCTGTGAATGTTTGAAGAGGTGTTTCGACTTCCTCATCGATGGCGATGACTTTCCACGCGTCAATTTCGTTGCCGACTTCTAATGGGAAAGATAAATATGTTTTGATAGGCTCCATATTTTCAAGATCTGCAAGCGTTACGGTGTCGCCTTCTTCTTCACTCGGTCTTTCCTGCAAGATGACGATTTTCTTGTCTTCCAATCGGAAAGATCGGATCATTTCAACACCACCGTTATCTTCGTAAACATTTACGTGGCGGTCATCCAGCCACTCCGTTCGTGTTTTATAATTGGAAAATTCGATGCCGTCGCCTTTAAAATGGGCGACTGCTCCGTCTTCGAGGAAATACTCGGACAGCTCTTGTGCTTGTTCTACATCCGGGTCTGATGTGCTAGTATCGTCAGGCTGTTCTTCATTCACCGTTCCACTCGGAACATCCTCTTTAACGGTATCATCTTGGTCTGTACATGCTGCCAATAAAAGGGTCATGGCAGCGAATAAAAACCATTTTTTCATATCAAATCCCACCTTCTATTCCATATCGTTAGGGCGTTTTTTCATTCTGCTAATCCTTCTATTGCAGATAGGTTACTTCCGATCTTCAATGCTGATTTTTGTATTGTCATTGAAAGTGACTTCCATTTCAAATTTTACATAGTCATCGGGCAGATCGAAGGCTTCCAGTGCGTTGCGGATCGCCTCTTCTTTTGGCATGTCTTTCGTGAACGTGAAGTTTTTCAGTCGGGGATAGATTTCGTCAAATGCTTCCTGACCTTTCACTTCCCGATTATTCAGCTCATCTTCCAACTTCGACTCGAGCTGGCCATTATCGACTTCAATGCTCGCTTCATACTCTTTGTCTTCGGCGTAGTCGACTTCGATTTCAAACTCCGTATAGTCCAGTTCCGCCATCTTTTTCATCATAGCGGCTTGGTCTCCTGAAGTTTCGCTTCCAGTACTCGTATCTGTTCCGTTAGATGTATTTGTGTCCGTTCCTGTATCCGTTTCGTTGGCAGTTCCGCTATCTTCGGTTCGATTCGTATCGATAACCTTATCGTTATTAGCCGTGCTATTACACGCCCCGAGCAATAATGCGGCTGCAAATAGCGTGGATGATATAGGTAGTAATTTTTTCAAGTGAATGCCTCCAATGCTGTTTTTGACTCCACATTATCATTCCCCGTTCCAGGATAATTAAACTGAGACACTAGTCTCAAATGATGCATGTCTTAAGGCTTTTCATGCTATACTCAACCCAATTAGAATCGAATCTGGGGGGATTTAGAATGAATAACGTTTTGGCTTTACAACAGACATTTGTAGAATCACGCAAGTATTTTCCGAGTCTAGGAGATACTTATGAAGGGCATGAAATTTTGTTCATGGATAATTCGGCAGGGGCACAAGTTTCACAGTTTGTCATTGACCGGGTCCGAGATTATTATATTCATCGCAATGCGCAAAAGGGTACAATTTTTAAGCGTACATCTGAAATGCAGGCGAGAATCGTTGAAGCGAGACAGATGGCAGCAGACTTCATCGGAGCTGCAGATCATACTGAAATTGCGTTCGGATTGAATGCGACAAGTTTCTTTCATCACTTTGCGCATCATTTAGGCCGTGATTTAAAAACGGGTGATCATATTATCATAACGGAAGCCGACCACCATGCGAATGTCGATCCATGGCTTGAACTTGCGGAACGCGGCATCCAAGTGGACGTCTGGAATGTCAATGCGAATGGTGATTTGGATTATCATCAGTATGAAACGTTACTGCTAAATAAACCGAAAATCGTCGCAGTCGGTTGGGCATCCAATGCAACCGGCACGATTCATCATATGGAACGGATTACGAAAATGGCACATGCAGCAGGCGCATTGGTCGTTGCGGATGGTGTGCAGGCAGCGAGCCATATGGCGTTGGATGTAAAGAAGGCAGGCGTGGACTTTGCCGCGTTTTCAACGTATAAGATTTTCGGCCCGCATATGGGATTCTGCTATGTGAACCGAGAGAATCTGGCGCGTCTGGATGGTTGGCGCATTCAAAAAGAATTGACGGATAGTGCGTACTTTTTTGAAGTGGGATCTCAAAATCATGAAGGAATTGAAGGGTTCATGGGGTCGATGACGTATTTGGCGCAACTGAGCGCTGATGCCGCGGGACATGGACTGGTTATCGAAACGACGCCATTGCGCGATTGCCGTCAGGCACGAAAAGAATTTTCGGGTGCGATGTATTGGGCACATCTGTATGAAAGACAATTATCTGTACATTTTCTGGAACGTTTGCAGGAGATTGACGGTGTGGTGCTGTATGGGAAAACGGGGGAGCATTTAGATGAGCGACTGCCTGTTTTTTCATTTAATATTACGGGGTTTGAAACGGATGAGCTTGGGATGGCGCTTGACGCGGCTGGGGTTGAGGCGCGAACGGGGAATTATTTGGCCATTAATTTGATGAAGCGTTTGGCGGATGAATTCGGCGGCAGTGCGTTGCGGATTAGTCTTGTGCATTATAATACGGTTGAGGAAATCGATCGCTTCTTTGAAATACTAAAGAAAATTATTGCGTAAATGAAAATGGTGACAGGTGACCGGGCGATTCCGGAAGCCTGTCACCATTCTTTGTTCCAAAGGGGTGCGAATAGTTTTACACCGCGGCGGTTGACGGGAAGCAGTTTCATATCTGCGATTAAGTGGCTTGCGTATCCGGCGGTGCCAGCGATGATGAGTCCGTCGATAGGCCATTGCAAGTTGATGTGATACAGGATGAATGTGTAGAACGCGAGTCCGATGATTGAGTGTGTGTATGATCGGTGCGGCAGGAAAGATGCAATGATGATGTAACTTCCGGCGAGCAAGATTCCGATGGATTGGTGGAGGACGAAGCCGATCGCCATGACGAGAAGGCCTGTTAGAGTTAGCATTCTTTTTTGTTTAATGAAGCGTGACACGACTAGGAGAAGTGCACCGATGCCTGCGAATAGTAAGATTTTTGGTGTGATGCCTGTTTGAACGTATTGAAAGACGATTGCGATGAGCAATCCCATGCCGACAAGATGCATGAGCCATTGCATGAAAGATTTGGATAGTGTGATACGGTTGCTCGCTGCGCCATTCGTATCCAGATCGGGGACGAGGGCGGAGATGCTGCCGATAATGGCGGACGTTGATATGGTGATTGGGTCTGTCGGGTTGAGTTGAAATCCAACGATGCCTCCGGTTGCGGCACCGATATATGCGTGTGAACTGCCTTTCATCGTAAAACCTCTCTCGTTGATATGCTTGGTTGCTAGTGTGATTATCTCGCATTGACTAGGCGGATGCAATGAGATGATTGATTCAGAAAAATAGTTGGTGTAAATATATGGGTTTGGTGTTACAATTATTTGGAAAATAGGTTTATGAAGAAAAGAGGTTTTTGGAATGAAGAGAAAATCAAAAGGGTTCATAGCATTGTTGCTAGCTGTCAGTCTAGTGTCGGTACCGTTTCAGTCGGTCGATGCTGCCCCTGCCAAGTATAAGAATTGTACAGAATTGAACAAAGTGTATGCTGGCGGTGTTGCGAAGGATGCGAAGGTGAAGAATAAAGGTGGAAAGACGAAGTACAAGCCGCATGTTTCGGCTGAGATTTATAATGCGCATACGAAGATGGACCGGGATAAAGACGGGATTGCGTGCGAACGGTGATCATTCGTTTTACGTTCAATGGAATTTGCATGTGAATGCGGATTGGGCTTTCATATAACGCGAGATGATGCGGGCGTGTCGGCCTTCCAGTGAGTTTTCTTGTGTGTATCGTTCTAGTTGTTGGTATAGTTCTTTGTCGCATTGGCAACGACTTTTATGGGATTGATAGCATAAATCATGCTTTTTGCAGGCAGCATCGACGCGGTTGATCGGCTTTCCGGGACCTTGGCAGCCGGGACCACACCAATTATAACCTGGAAAAATGCAGATGCGTGGAGATTTGAATTTTCTTCGTCTGTTCATGTCAGGCACCTCCTGTCGATTTGATTGCTTATTCTATAGTATTCAGATGAGATAATGAGAATTGTATAGTTGTAACGGAGGAAGGCGTATCGGGCAAGTGGATAGGTCTTTTTTATTGGTTTGATCGGTGGAGGAGAGAGTGGAAGAGATTAATTGGTAAAGGGCATTTTGCGCGAGATTTTGTGGGGGAGTATGGAGGGAGTCGCCGCGGATCGTTTTGTGGAGGAGACGAATTAGGGGTGGCGCGCTCGTATAATCGGGTGCAGTGCCCGTAAAATGACTTTCCGCGCTCGTAAAATATTGGGGCACGCCCGTATTCAGCAGAACCGCGCCCGTATTAGATCCACGCGCGCTCATAAAATACTGATTTGCGCCCGAATAAGTCCCTGGCGCGCTCATAAGTCGTTCAACATGGCATGGGGTCCGCTCAACTTCGGCGGGCAACCGCTCAACTTCGGTGGAAACCGCTCAACTTCGGTCGAAAACCGCTCAACTTCAGTTGGAAACCGCTCAACCTCGGCAGGAATCCGCTCAACCTCGGTTGGAAACCGCTCAACCTCGGTTGGAAACCGCTCAACCTCGGTCGAAAACCGCTCAACCTCGGTGAAAACCGCTCAACCTCGGTGAAAACCGCTCAACCTCGGCAGGAATCCGCTCAACATAGGTCGAAAACCGCTCAACTTGGCCTGGAAACCGCTCAACCTCGACTAGAAACCGCTCAACATGGCCAGAAACCGCTCAACCTCGGCCGAAATCCGCTCAACCTTGGCAGAAAACCGCTCAACCTCGGCCAGAAACCGCTCAACTTCGGTTGGAATCCGCTCAACTTTGGCCAGAAACCGCTCAACCAAAACAAACCTGAGCCAGCTACTGCTATAAAACATAAAAAAACCAAGCCATTAAAAGCATGGCTTGGTTTAGTAACTTATTTAGCGAGAATCGATGTGCTTGGAAAGTCTTTTTTTTCTGTTTTATCGACGACGGCTGCGCCGACGATGTCGCCTACTACGTTGGAGGCGGTTCCGCCCATGCCGATGATGGCGTCGACGCCTGCGATGAGGGCGACGATTTCAAGCGGCAGTCCGAACATGACGAGTACGGCAGATAATGTAACGAGTCCGGCAGCGGGTACGCCTGCTGTTCCGATGGATAGGAGTGTACCGATTAGGACGATGACGAACAAGTCGGATGCGGACAGTTGCAAGCTCGTGATATTTGCCGCAAACACGATGGAAATCCCCATGCGTAATGCACCGCCGTCGGAGTTGAAGATGGCGCCGAGCGGGAGGGCGAAGTTTGCGGTTTTTTCCGAGATTCCTGCTTTTTTAGCCGATTTGATGGCAATTGGCAAAGATGCCAGACTGCTAGATGTGAAGAATGCAGTTGTCCAAGCTTCTTTCGTATTGCGGAAAAATGGCAGAACGGCGTTGCCGGAAAGTTTGAGAAAACCTGTGTAGACAACGAGCCATAAGATGGTGAGTCCCAAGTAGAAGACCCCTAAAAACGCAAGCAGTGATGTGAATGTGTCCCATCCTTGGCTGCCGAATGCGACGGCGCTGATGGCGAAGACGCCGATGGGGGCATACATAAGAATACCGCCTAGCAGTTTGAAGAACAGGTCGTTCAATGCAACGACGCCTCTATCTAGAAAATCTGCGTTTTGTTGCATTTTTTCGTCTTTTGAAAAGCGCATGGATGAGATCGTCATACCGATAATGATTGCTAAAAAGATAATGGCCATGAGGTCGCCGCTTGCAAAAGCTTGGAACAGATTGTCCGGCACCATTTGCAACAGGATATCCGCGAATTGCGGTGTCTCTTTCGGTTCAACGGTTACGTCAGGCAATGTGAGATTTTTGCCTGGCTTGAAAAGGAGTGCCAGTCCGACGCCGATACCGACTGCAGCTGCAGTTGTGGCGGCGTAATAAAGAATCAGTTTCCAACCCATTTTCCCGAGTTGGGCAATGCTCATCTGGTCGACCGCTTTGACGACGGTCAGGAAAACGACAGGAATTGCGACAAGGCTTAATAAATTGATGAGCAGAATGCCAAATGGTTTGAATAGTTGCATCTGTTCGCCGAAAATAAGTCCGGCTATAATACCAAGTCCAAAACCGACTGTCATTTTGAGGGCAAACGGTGTGTCACGGTATCTTTTCCAAATTGTATGTATCATTGATTCACCTATTTCTAGTTAGTTTGCATATGCCTTAGTTAGTATAGTTTATACAACGTTAGACATTCTACTATCTTGCCTAGGCAACAAGGGGTTGAGAGGCTATCGATTGCTTGCAACTATATGTTGACGAACTGTTGGAATTAATTCGTGAATCTGACGATATGCGCGGCTTGGAAACGTGATTTAACTACTTCCTATGCCGCGATTCCAAAAAAGCACGAAGAAATGCAATGGGAATTATGCTAAGATGGAATGAGTTTTCTGAAGTAAAGGAGTTTGCCGTTTTGAATTTACGTACATATATTAATCATCATCGGTTTTGGGTATTGGTTTTAATCGTTTCGATTTCAGGATTTTCACAGGGGATGTTGCTGCCGCTCATTTCGACAATTTTTGAGCGGGATGGCGTATCAAGTTCGTTGAATGGATTGAATGCGACGGCATTGTATATTGGGACGTTGCTTGTTTCGCCGTTCATGGAGGCGCCTCTGCGGCGGTTCGGGTATAAGCCGACGATTATCGCAGGTGGTATTTTTGTTATTGCGGCACTGTTGTCGTTTCCGTTATGGAAAAGTATCGTCTTTTGGTTTGTGCTTCGACTGCTAATCGGAATCGGTGATCACGCGCTGCATTTCTCGACGCAGACATGGGTGACGAGCACGTCGTCAAAGGAGCGACTCGGGAGGAATATCTCTATTTACGGGCTGTCTGTCGGGGTCGGTTTTGCTGTCGGACCGATGTTTGTGCCGCTTGTCGATATATATGAAGGGTTGCCGTTCATCGTTTCCGCGTGTCTCAGTTTCCTTGCGTGGTCGCTTGTCTTCATGCTCGACAATGATCATCCTGAGGTGATGGTCGGTGAGCTATCGCAAGGCAGTTTTCTGAAGCGGTTTAAGGCGACATTCATCGTAGCGTGGATTGCCTTTCTCGGCCCTTTCGGCTATGGATTCCTTGAGTCATCACTGAATTCGATGTTCCCGGTGTATGCACTTCGAATCGGTATTCCGCTAGGCATGGTCTCGTTAATAATTCCTGCGTTTGCGGTCGGTGGTATCATCTCACAAATTCCGCTCGGTATACTGTCGGATAAGGTTGGCAGAAAACCAATTATGTTGCTGACGCTTGGTGGGTCAAGCCTAGCATTTGCTGGCGCAGCGCTAATGGGTGCCAATGCAGTTGGAATTCTAGTCATGTTTTTCATCGGGGGACTGTTTGCTGGTTCGATTTTCTCACTCGGTATTTCATACATGTCCGATTTGACGCCGAAATCACTGTTGCCGACGGGGAATCTTATGTGCGGCATCTTTTTTAGTATCGGTAGTTTGACAGGTCCGATTCTTGGCGGCTATTTCCTTGAAGTGCAACAAGGATTCAGCTATTTGTTTTTGTTTGCTTTATTCCTCGGAACGTTGTTTGTCGCCACTTTGGTCGGACGGACACCAAAAACGAAGGAATTAGCAGGTTGATAAAATCGTTTTTCATCCAACAAGAATGGAAATCTCTGAAACGAGCATAGTACGCTCGAGGAGGTGAAAGTTCGTGGGGAATAAAAACAACAATAAAACGATGAATGAACGGACGCATAATCCATTTGATACGTATCAAAACAAGGACAAAGATGCGAGCAACAGCAATAATAACAATCCCGATGATAATCGGAATGAAGAGTTTTCGGAAGAATTCGATGCAAAAGTAAAAAACAAGAACAACAAAACAAATCACGACAAAAGCCAGACGTCCAACCGGAAAAAATAAATTGCACCGCCAACCGTATAAATCGGCTGGCGGTTTTTTAAATCGATTCGGCAGAGTGTCCCTATCTTCTGCAAGTGATGGGAAGAATACTAGAAAAACATTTCAATTAGGGGGAGTTCAAACTTTCTGCTCATTCAAGTTAAGCTTCGGACGTAAAAAAAGATAATTGGTCAAAAGCACTTGGTGCGATTCAGTGATACTGAGGTAGTGGGAGTTGTCCCGCAGCAATCATTATTCGCGGATAGGAAATGGTCCAAAGATGATCCCATGTCGCGCGTAGTGCCTTTTCAAATTAATCTTTTTATAGATTGAATAATCGCGCGCCCGTAAATCATAATCATGCGCTCGTAAACGACTCGCCCGCGCCCGTAAACCGTAATCATGCGCTCATAAACGGCTCGCCCTCGCCCGTAAACCATAATCATGTGCTCGTAAACGGCTTGCTCGCGCCCGTAAACCATAATCATGTGCTCATAAACGGCTCGCCCGCGCCCGTAAACCGTAATCGCGCGCCCATAAACGGCTTTCTCGCGCTCGTAAACCATAATCATGCGCTCGTAACGGCTCGCCCGCGCCCGTAAACCATAATCATGCGCCAGTAAAAGACTTGTCCGCGCCCGTAAACCGTAATCGCGCGCCCATAAACGACTTACCCGCGCCCGTAAACCATAATCATGCGCTCGTAAACGGCTTGCCCGCGCCCGTAAACCATAATCATGCGCTCGTAAACGGCTTGCTCGCGCTCGTAAACCATAATCGCGCGCCCATAAACGACTTACCCGCGCCCGTAAACCATAATCATGCGCTCGTAAACGGCTTGCTCGCGCTCGTAAACCACTCGCCCGCGCCCGTAAACCACTCGCCTGCGCTCGTAAACCACTCACCCGCGCCCGTAAACGATCTAATCGCAAATGATTAAAACGGTTCTCTTCCTATTTAACGTGTGTTTGGGATACCAAGCGATTGGGGTATCTTCCTTATATAGAAGATTAGAGAAGAAAGCGGTGAGTTCGATGACAATTGAAAGCGATAAAGACATCACCCCTGTTGTGGCGGTCGATACAATTGAAAATCTGGCAGGTGAATTTCCTGGATTCAGAAGAGCGCATGCGAAAGGGATTGCGTTTGATGCAACGTTTGTGCCAAACGGAGAGCTTGCTGACTATACGACAGCAGATCATCTGCAAACAAAGAGCGTTCCTGCAATCGTGCGTTTTTCGCATAGTTCACCACGTCCTGAATTGAATGAAGCGCTTATGCCGATTAAAGGGATGGCGGTCAGGTTTGAGTTGCCGGGGGATAAATACACCAATTTAACGATGGCAAATATTCCTGTATTCATTACGAAAACACCTGAAGACTTTATCCGACTGCTGCAAATGATGTCGAAAGAGTCGCCCCTTACAGTAATGGAGAGACTTGAAGTATTCAGAAAATCGCCGGAGTTTTCGACAGTACCCGATTTGCTGAAATCACTAAAGCCGGTATCAAGTTTTGCCGAAGAGACTTTCCATGCATTGCATACGTATTACTTGGTGGATAGCCATTGCGATAAGCATCCGGTTCGTTTCAGATGGATACCGGTCGATGCGATTGATGAGCAGAATGACACTTCATCGAAAAAAGATTTAGAATCCGAAATCTTACATAGATTGCAGCGCGGGACTGTCCAGTTTCGACTCGTTGTTCAATTCGCAGAGCCTGGAGATGAACTCAATGACTCCAGCGTGAAATGGCCGAAAGAGCGGAAATTGGTGGAAGCAGGTATTCTAACAATCAATGAAATGCGTCAAGATTCCGCAGAAAACATCATCTTCGATCCGACAGCCATAGTAGACGGAGTCGAATGTTCAGATGATCCGGTGTTGCTTTTTCGTTCACCCGCTTATTTAGAATCTGCAAAAAGGCGTCAAGCGGAACGCGGGCTATAATGGACTAAACGATACGATTAGAAAAAGCAGAAGAATGGGTTATGCGCCGCGTTCTTCTGTGTTTTTCTGTTTTTAGAATGCATCAAATGTCATGTTTTGCATCGTAAAGCCACATCTTTATGAACAATTTGTGACTACTTCGCTTATTGCTTTTAAAATAGGATTCTATCGGGTATTATAGAGGAGGATTAATTGATAATCGTTCTCACTTGTTAGGTTATTGAAATTGATTCTGCATTCAAGGAGGTCTGTGGGAATGATAAAAAAGTGGTTGCCGGTTATATGGTGTACAGCTTTCATCATAGGCTTAACGGGTTTGCATTATTCGTCTACAGCTTTTGCCGAAAACTTAGCTGACGGTGTGTATACAGTCGATTATGAACTGTTGCAAGGAGATCGCGATTCGGTATCGATTGCGAATGACTATTTTGCAAAGCCGGCTTTGCTGAAAGTCAAAGGCGACAAACGCTATATGCAGATGACTGTGAACCATAGTGAATGGGTGAAAGAGTTACAGGCTCCTACTGGTGATCAGTTCAAAGATGTTGACGTCGTCGGTGAAGATGAAGAAGCAGATACACGTACCGTCCAGTTTGAATTGGAAAACGGAGCAATGGAAGCATTTCCAATGAAAATGCACGTCTCCATCGAAGAAATGGAACCGGTATATGATCATGCATATACAGTCCGTATTAATGTCGACTTGGATTCTGCCACTTCTGATGAAGCAGGGTGGATCGAGTCATCCTCTACAGGTTTTACAGGCACTACCCTATTATACATAGTGATTGCAGTGGTCGCGGCTGCACTCATTGTCGCAGTTGTCAGATTGACGCGATCAAAGAAAAAGAATCGAAATTAAAAGGAGAATAGACGAATGAAGAAAAATCTTATCGTATTTTTAACGGCAATTCTATTAGTCTTTACAGCAGTTCCAGCAATGCCTTCATCAGCAGCTGAAGCGGGTGCGCAAAAAGAGCATTCTTATGAGCTTCCATTTAAAGTGATGAAACAAGATGAAGATAAAGTTTCAACAGCTGGCGATTTTGTGAAAAGCCCGCTGACAGTGAAAGTGGAAGAAGGCAAGGCGTTCGCTTATGTCACGCTTCTTCAAAGCAAGTATTGGCAGTCGTTGAAAGTGCAAGACGGCAAGGAATTCGTTGATACAACAGTAGTCAGCGATGAGAATGATGAAAGAGTTGTCAAGTTCGAATTGAAAGATTACAAGAAACCTGTGAACGTGCAAGCGCATATCATCGTCACTGGCGTACCAGGACTTGGCGTCTATGACAAAACATATGACCTTCGTTTCGTCATCGACAGCAGCAATGTTCCGACTGAAAAGCCGGAAGTTGAAAAACCAGAAACTGAAAAGCCTGAAACAGAGAAACCAGAAACGCCTGAAGTTTCTGTGAAAGATGGCGAGTACACGATCGGTTACAAAGTATTGCATGAAACAGAAGAGAAAGAGTCACAAATGTTAAGATATATGGAAACACCAGCAATGGTATCTGTCAAGGATGGCAAGAAAATTGTTTCAGTAAAGTTGACGAATAATGAACAGATCACGGAAGTTCAAGTGAAGGAAGACGGCGAATTTGTTGACGCGACTGTGGTCAGCGTTGATGAAGCAACAAACAGTCGCATCGTTTCATTTGAAGTAGCTGATTTTGCAACAACTGTTGACATGAGTTTCACAGTATTTGTTGCGGCAATGAACCACACAGGTCACTACAAAGCGCGTCTTGTTCTTGACCAAGACAGCATGAAGCTTGAAGGCACTGAAGAAGAACCAACTGAAGAACCTGAAGAAGAAATTGAAGTTCCAGTCACATTCAAAGATATTGACAAGACTTGGGCGAAGCCATATATCGAAGCACTTGCTTCTAAAGGAATCGTTAAAGGAAAAACTGCAGATACATTCGTACCGAACGATAAAATGACTAGAGGCCAATTCGCATTAGTGATCGCACGCGCGTTGGATCTTCCAAAGCAAGATGCAGAGGGTACTTTCTCTGATGTAACGAAAGAAATGACGAATCTTGTACAAGAAGTTGAAGCTGCAAACCGTGCAGGTATTATCAACGGTGACAATGGCAAGTTCAATCCGAACGCAGAAATCACTCGTCAACAAATGGCGACGATGATCATCCGCGCAATCGAATATAAAGATGCATCTGTTCTAGAGAACGTAAAATCGGATATCGTTTTTGCTGATGAAGCTCATATCAATGACTATGCAAAGTCTTCTGTAGCAATGGCTGCAGGGCTTGGAATCATCGACGGCAATGATGTCAAAGGCAAGAAGATGTTCGAACCGAAAATGGGCGCGACTCGTGCGCACGCGGTGAAGATGGTTTACAACATGCTTGAAGCAATTAAATAATTATACACTCCATTGCCGGCGTCGCTAACTCTAGTGACAGCCGGCGTTGTGTGTATATGACTAAAGGAGTTTACGATGAATACGAAAAAACTTTTTTCGATGATGATCGCATTCTTGCTTGCGTTTTCCATTACAGCTACAATGCCGATGAATGCTTCCGCTGCAACAACATTTGCGGATGGGGATTATACAATTCCGTTCACGGTGCTTAAAGATAAAGGCAATGAACAATCAACGACAGCAGAATATATGGTGAGCCCGGCGAAAGTGCATATTCAAAATGACAAAGCGACTGTGACAGTGACGTTGAACAATAGTTCATGGTGGCAATATTTCAAAGTGAATAGTGGCAGCGGACTGAAAGATGTGCAAGTCGTTAGCGAAAATACTTCCGCAGACAAACGTGTTGTTAAATTCGATGTTGCTGATCTAAATCAACTCGTCTATGCAAAAATTCATGTCATTGTAACGGGAATACCAGGGTTTAATTATGATAATGAATATGATATCCGTTTTAAATTCAATACAACATCCATTCCAGCTCCGCCTGTTGAGAAACCGGTGACGACGCCTCCAGTAAAAGTGGAGAAGCCACAAACGAAACCGGTAGCGAAACCTGAAGCGAAGCCGGAAACGAAACCACAGGCTAAACCTGAAACGAAACCTGAATCGAAGCCAACTTCTAAACCGTCCGATAAAAAGGAAGAGGTTTCAAAGACGGAAGATAAAGGGCTAGCTGTTGAGAAAGATGAGAAAGCTGCTTCTGAACAAGGGAAAGACGAGGAAGTTGAATCTGAAAATACAGAGACGGATGACTCCGAGGCAGAAGGGAACAGTTCGCTTGAAGAGGATGCAACCGAATCAGATGAGTTGGATGTTGTAGAAAATCCAGAAGTTGAAGATGATGAAGAGCCGGTAATCGAAGAAGCAACTGCACAAGATACTCAAAGTGAAAAAGATGAACGTTCAAATACGGGTCTGTTCATCATTATTGCGATTGTGCTGCTTGCAGGTGCTGCTTCTGCATTTTTCATAACTAAGAAGCGCGCTCGCAAGTAACTAGTGACGTGCGTAATAAGGAGTTGTCTGAAATGAAAAAAGCCATTGGTCTGGTTGGTATTGTCGGCATGCTAATGCTTACCGCCTGTTCCTCGGGTGACAGTTCTGCATCGGGAATCGGAGAGATAGATCCTGACGGCGATCGGATTGTCGCTACGACCGTTGCACTGACTGAAATCATGGATGCGCTTGCTATTGACCTTGTCGGTGTTCCTTCAAGTTATAAAGAATTACCTGATAGATACGCAGATGCGAAAGAAGTCGGTAATCCAATGAGTCCTGATATGGAGACTTTATTGGCATTGAAGCCTACAGAAATCTATTCAGTGACCACATTGAAATATGACTTGCAAGAGATGTTTGATGATCGCGGAATCGATATGACGTATGCAAATCTCGAAAGCGTTGACGCGATGCACGAAGAAATTCTGCGCATCGGGAAGAAGTATGACCGAGTGGAGCAGGCGGAGGCGCTAATCGCGCAGTTCGAGGAAAAGGCAGCTTCGATTGCACAAGCAATTGAAGGCAAGGAGCAACCGAAAGTATTGATTCTAATGGGGATTCCTGGCAGCTACCTTGTTGCGACGGAGCATTCTTATATCGGTGACTTAGTGAAACGCAGTGGTGGTGTGAATGTTATTACGGGTGAGGATGTCGAGTTTTTATCCTCCAATACAGAATATTTGCAGCAGGCGGAACCTGATGTCATCTTGCGGGCCGCTCACGGAATGCCTGAACAGGTTATTGCAATGTTTGATGAGGAGTTCCGTGGGAATGATATTTGGAAACATTTCGATGCTGTAAAAAATGGCCGGGTGTATGATTTAGAGGAGCAGTTGTTTGGAACAACGGGCAACTTGGCGGCGTCAGAAGCGCTTGATGAGTTGCAAAAGATGCTGTATCCGGCAGAATGAAGGCGGGTCGGAAAATGTCTTGGATGAATAAGAGGTTTTTCAGTTTTATCATTGTAATCGCGTTGCTCATTATTGTGTTTGTGCAATCAGCACTAACCGGCAGCATTCAAGTAACGCCGTTTGAGCTGCTCCGCGGATTGTTTACAGGGGCAGACGATAATGTGGCCATCATTAAGGATCTGCGGATTCCGCGAATTTTGATCGCCATCTTCGCAGGCGCTGCATTGTCAGTCGCAGGTGTACTTCTGCAAGCTGTCATGCGTAACCCCCTTGCCGATCCCGGCATTATCGGGGTGTCCGCAGGGGCAAGTTTTATGTCGATTGTGCTAATCGCATTCTTCCCGACATTGTTCTTTTTTGTGCCGTTGTTTGCGTTTCTTGGTGGAGCAATTGCGTTTTTGCTCGTCTATTCAATGTCGTGGAAATCGGGGCTTGATCCGCTCCGGATGATTCTCATTGGGATAGCGATCAACGCATTGTTCACAGGTCTCAGTCAGGCAATTGGATTCAGTGGCGGCGGGTTAACGCAGTCCATGAGTCAAGTGACGACATCGAATTTGACGATGAAGAAGTGGAGTGATGTGAATACGATCGTGTTGTACAGCAGCATCGGTCTAGTTCTATCGTTCTTCGTGTTCAAGTGGTGCAACTATTTAGCACTTGAAGACAAAACGGCGAAAAGCCTAGGGGTCAACATCAATCTGGCGCGTTTTGTCATTGCCTTAATTGCAGTACTGCTGGCGTCAATCGCAACAGCAATTGCAGGGATGTTTGCATTTGTTGGATTGCTCGTTCCACACATCGGCAGAACGCTTGTCGGCAATGATCATAAATTGCTCATTCCTTTTTCGGCACTCGCCGGGGCATTGCTCATTCTTCTTGCAGATACGCTTGGACGGGTGTTAATAGCGCCGAACGAGATACCGGCTTCGATTATCGTTGCGGTCATCGGAGGTCCATTCCTCATATTCATGTTGAGAAAGAGTGATCGCATTTATGGATATTAAAGATGTGACGTTTTCATATGATAAGAAGTCGACGATTTTGCACGGTATCGACAGTTCGATTGAAACAGGGAAAGTGACGACGATTATCGGGCCGAACGGCTGCGGAAAATCGACGTTGCTTGGCGTGCTGTCTAATCACTACCATCCACAGAACGGAGAAGTCGTTTTGGACGGTCTTGCGCTAGCTGATTTCAAACCGAAAGAACTTGCGAAAAGGCTCGCTGTTGTTCATCAACAAAACAATGCACCATCTGATATGACTGTTGAAAAACTGACAGCCTATGGACGGATTCCGTATAAGCATTTATTTTCTTCATCGACGAAAGAAGATGAGGAAGCAGTCGAGTGGGCGCTTGCCAGCACGAATTTGCTCGACAAGCGCAAGAGTCCGATTGATCAGCTATCTGGCGGTCAAATGCAACGGGTTTGGATTGCTATGGCGTTGACACAGCAAACACCGTATCTGTTTCTTGATGAACCGACAACATATCTCGATATTTACTACCAATATGAATTGCTAGAACTGATCCGTTCGTTGAATAAAGAGCATGCTATCTCCATCGTTATGGTATTGCATGATATCAATCAGGCAATCCGCTATAGCGATACGATCATTGCAATGAAAGACGGTAAAATTTCGGCTAAAGGTGCGCCAGCTCATATCATTACAGCGGAATCGATTAAGGATATTTACGGTGTCGATGTCATTGTGAAGCATGATGAGCAGGCAGGGATGTATATTGTCCCGGTCGGAATTTGAAAGACGAATAGAGGTTGTGAAACGCCAACGGTTTACGTAACTGGTTGGCGTTTTTTGATTTCGAAAAAAGTTGAGGGCAGTTCGATTATATGAACTGTTTTCTGGATAGGAATAACCAGAGTGTAGGAGCCATGAATCTTTTGAAAATATGGTTTCCCGGTTAGCGAGAAAGGGAAAGTAATAATAAGTGGGGAAGCATTGTAGGATACAACATTTTGAGCGTGTGCGTTATTCAACAAAATCTACTATAAAAGATTATTTTGTCGTTATTTCCCGGGGAATTCCTAGTAGCGAATCAAAATTCCACATACTTTTACTTTTCAACATACAGTTTTCTGTTTGGTTGAATGAACTTATCAATATTGTTATGATTGCGTAGTAAAAAATGGGGTATTCTTGAAGGGTTTTAGCGTACAAAAGAAATGCCTGAATAGAAAGGGGTTGGCGTCTATCCAATCAAATGAAGGAACAACTCAAGCCGTCGAGGCGGTATCCTCGGACGATTACTCGCTGGACAGGGTGCCAAGCAACGAACGGAATAAAGGCTGGTTGAGTATAACGAACATTACGTTCGGTATTGCGACTGCAATTTTCTATTTCCAAATGGGGAGTGTTATGGCCCTGAAATTCGGTGCTATTAATGCAATGATCTCCTCCGCTTATGCAATCGTTGTTGCTGGATTGCTCGGTACAGTAATCGCCTATTTATCGGCGAAATCAGGCATGAATGTCAATCTGCTTTCACGCGGTGGAGGATTCGGCTATATCGGATCATCGTTGACGTCGTTAATTTATGCATCTAATTTCATTATGTATTGCGCTTTTGAGGGACTTATTTTAGTTTCCGCAGTTCACCACTTCTTTCCTACTCTTCCTAAATGGATCTTAATTGTCCTGTTCGGTACAATCGTCATTCCTCTTAACTGGTTCGGAATCGAACAGTTAGATAAATTACAAAAATGGTCACTACCTCTATTTATCGTCTTTTTATTAACTGCGGTTGTTGTGTCGTTCTACAAAATTCCGATTTACACAGGCTCTGTTTTCACCTATATGCCCGAAGGTGTGACAATCGGCGGTGAAGCGCTCTTAATGTGCATGGGTATGCACCACGGTATTATGGGATTGACAGCGTTACTCGCATCCGATTATGCTCGTTTTTTGAAACCGGCAGACATTAAAATCGGTTCGGTTATGATTGGTTTTATTCCGCAGATTTTCTGTTTCGGTGTTATGGGAGGGCTCGGTATCTGGTTTGGTGTGAGATTCCTTGAATCGGATCCTGGTGTGTATATTGTCTTGCTACTAGGTATTGGAGGCGCATTATTCACGATGCTTACCCAATTGCGTATAAACGTGACGAATATTTACAGCAGTTCGTTGTCACTATCCAATTTCTTTGAAAACATGTTCCGATTTACACCTGGTCGCCGCTTTTGGGTCGTTGTGTCAGGCATAACGGCAATCGTTCTTATGTTGCTCAATATTACAGAACATGTCGATACATTGATGACCTTCCAAGGTGTCTTCCTCTTGTCATGGGCTGCTGTTCTTGTAACAGATGCACTAGTCGTGAAAAAGCTGCTGAAGATTGGACCGAATTATTATGTCGCGAGACAAAGCTATTTGTATAAGTGGAATCCTGTTGGCACGGTGTCGTTGATTGTCGCAAGTATTCTTGGGACGGTGGCGGCACTCGGTTATATGGGGATCTTCCTAGAGTCAACCGCGGCATTTTTGGCGGCGCTGCTTGCAGCGGTGTTGACTGTGTTAATTGCGGTAATGACAAAAGGAAAGTATTATCTTGTGAGAGAACCTCACGATATTCCAGAAGAAGACAAGCTGTAATAACAGTAAGAATAAAATACAACGTAAAGAAGTCAGCCGGTGCATTCATCGGCTGACTTCTTTTTATATGGGTCTCATTTAACAAGAAAGTCGTAAGATGACACGTTTTTCTTCTTGCTGCTAATATGCTCAAACATTTCATCTAAACCATTGACAGGCAATTCAGCGATACGTTTGCCCGATTGTAAATCATACGTATCAATTGCAAAAGCTTTTGTTGGTTTGTTGTAACGGAAGAAGTAGAGGTTTCCATCTTTGAAGTACGTCTGTTCATTCATTTTCATGCTTCCTGTACTTGCACCTTCAAGACTCAACATAGGTAAGGTTTGTTCTTTCGTGAAATCAAACCCATGTACATCCCCCGCACCGTCCACGTAATGGAATATGCCTTTGTCGATTGTTGCTGCATTTCTCAAATTGTAAGGGACTCTAACGCGGTAATCATCAACATCTTTATATGTGAGAAATGGAAAAGTATCAATCTTTTTCGTTTCTTTGTTAATACGATACAAGTCGCTCGTCAATTTCTGTGTATCACTGATCAGCATATAATAATAACCGTTTTCATGAAGAATTGGAGATAGTCCCAGCCTGTCACCGATTTCGCCTAGCGCAACAATTTCTTTCACCTCGATATCCTTCTGAAGTGGCGTGCTGTAGAGGGACATCGTTTCTTCATCTCCAGCGACGAACGAAATTTCGTCTTCTCCGATTCCCGACATATACATATAATGAGGAATTTTTGCCGTTTCAAAGCCTGAGCTGTCTCCGATTCTCAGATTTGATGCATATGTGCCTTCATCCGTGAAGCCGGAATTGTAGACACTATAGAACTTGCCATCTTTGTAGCCTGTAATTTCACCGGTATGTTCTTCGGTATCCGCTTTGAATTCCTTTATATCATCTGATTCAACAATATAAACATGGTTCCGGTCTTCCATGAAAAACGTATTCTCCGCTTCGTGAATTGTACCGAGTTCCAACCCATTCATTTCCCAAAGTCGCGTATCTCCTTTTGCATCAATGAAGACGACGAAACTCATACCGTCCCGGTTCATATCCTGGTCTGCAGTCGTGGAAAAGTAGAGGGAGGCGATGGAATCTGACATGATTGCTGGTAATTCATCAGTGGAAATCGAATCTGCTTTTTTCCCTGATACATAAATTGTTGTCGCTCCGATTGCCATGAATATTACTAATGTGGTGATGATGAAAATCCATTTTCTGTCCACTCTTTTCACCCTCCCTGATCTATGTATGGGAGCAAGCATAGCTCATGCTTGCTCCACTTGAATTACTTAACTGTCCGCTTATGAGCTGTCTGACTTGCGTCACGAACATCTCTTGGATAGACGCCGAGTCCTTTATTCACATCAAGATCCATATTCCCTTTTAATTTAAAAGCGGACCAGATTAGTTTAGAACAGTTCTTTGCTCCATTGTGGCCTGTGTTACGGTTGTTTGCGAAGTTTAAGGAATAATTTTGTCCTCTTTCGCCATATGCCCAAGTAGCAGCATTCTTTTTCACTGTGCTAGAAGCGCTGATAGAACGTACGACTGCTCCTTTATCCACTTTTCTTACGTTAGCAGAAATACTGCGCACGCCTGAAGGATAGATGGACTCTACAATTGTATTACCAGTGTAATAAAGTCCAACATGTCCGTGGTTTACATAAGCCGTCGAAGAAGGTGTGTAATAGAAATCGCCTTGCGCACTAGGCCCAACGATGAGTAGAGCACCACTTCCTCCGCCTAAAGCATCCATATCATCAGAAGCTGCGAGCTCTTCTGCCAGTTGAATAGCTTCCACTTCCGCCAATCTGTTTTGTTCTTCCATTTCATTGTACATCTGGTTGTAAATCTCTTCTTTGCTCATACCCATCGTCACTGAAAGTTCTTCAACTTCAGCTTCAAGTTCATCAGCTGAAACGCCAGGTTGCATGATCAGAATCTGATTGACGGTACTTTCGAATTTCTTATCAAAGTTGTTGTTGACGTCTTTGTTGAATGAAGCCGCCTGAACATTAAACTGGACACTGCTGACAAGAATGAATGCGATGAACATTGCCGAATACTTCTTCATCCGTCTCTCTCCTAGGGAAGGCAACCGGCCGAGCCACCTTCGAAATTGTATGTTGTCCAACATAAGTCTATTATACCAATACTCTGTTAACAATCTAGTTTTGAAAAAGTCCTACTTTTGTATGATGAAGTTGAAAATGACGCGTCGCGAGAGTAGTAAACTATTGCCGAATTACAATAGTAATAGCTACTAGCATCATTTAATCCTCATTCTTAACGAAAATATCAATAATCTTCATACTCCCTAGAATTAATGCAAGAGAAAAAGCATGTACCAGAAATCATTTGTAGAAATGCAAAAGAAGTACTTAAGAATGAATAGTTGGAATAAACCGAAAGATGGTTGCTGATATCAAGGAAAAACTTTACAATTAGTAGTATAGAGTTCTATGAAGGAAGGAGAGAAGACTTCATGCATATCGGGTGCAGACTTAAAAAGCTGCGTGAAGAGAAAAATCTATCGCAAAAAACTGTCAGTATTGGTATTGTCTCTACTTCCCATTACAGCAATATTGAAAATGGCCGTTTTGAACCTTCAAATGAAGTTCTTCTCCTGCTTGCAGAACGATTAGAAGTTCCTTCTGAATATCTTCATCGGATTCGTGAAGAAAATGTTGAAATTCAAAAATATTTGATGGAATATGAAATGCTAATTGCTAGTAGTGAAGGAAATATTGATTCGTTTTTGAAAAAAAACCATACAAAATTCATCTATATTGTTTCATTAAAACAAGAGGTCATGTTCAACTTGCTAAAGTATTTAGAGCATCTGAAATTTGGCAGGATCAATGAAGCACAAAAACACTACGTGGCAGAAATCGCTTGCATACCCCAAAAATACATTGCAGAAGCCAATTTACAAATGCTTGAAAAATACCAATATGTGACTGGTTTGCATCATTATTATACAAGAAACTATGCGGACAGTATTTTACATTTTAAAGAAGCCCTTCACTTGACGAAAGATGAACTATTATCAGCAAAGATCAATTACAATATTGCGTTGGCTCTTTATCAAGAACATGATTATGGGACTGCACTAAACTATACGAAGAAAGCGTTGGGGCAGTACATGGACTTGCACTGCTGGAAACAATGCGGAGATTGCTACAATCTTGTCGCTGCCTTATACCTTGAACAATATAAAGTAGATGAAGCGAAGAAGTATATTGAAAAAGGCTTCAGTATTATAGCGGATGAGATGACGGGTACATTAGCGAATTTGTATCATAATTTAGCGATTTTCTATTTTATTGAGAAGGATTTTATGCAAGCATTGGAAAAGGTCAATCGGAGCCTGGAAGTGAAGAAGGCATTAGAAGTAGGTAATCTATTTGCTACGAAAAAGTTGAAAATTGAAATCCTTTTTGAACTTGAAGATTTTCAAGCGATACAAAGCTGTCTCGGCCGATTGAGAAAGATGGCAAGTTCTGATCTGGAACAAGCCCATCTTCATAAAATCGATGCGTTGCTTTACTATTCTATGCGAGAGTACGAACAATTCGAACGCTTAATGATTCACTGCACGGAAGTTTTCCTTGAGAATAAGCAATGGGTGGATTTAAAGGAATCATCTCATCATTTGGCTTTATATTATGCAAATCAGAAGAAATATAAAAGTGCATATATGTATCAAGAATATGGTATCCACGCGTATCGGCATATCGTGATGGAATTGAAAGGAGGTGATGAACTTTGAAGAAGAAAATGATGACGCTATTATTCTGTTTTGGTATGCTTTCACTATTTGCATTTGGAAATGAAGGTATGTCCGATATACAGGGAAGGCCAGAAGTCGGACCACCACATGAAAAAGGATGACGGGGAGAATACACCCCGTCATCTCCTGCCTTCCTTGCTATTATCCAAAAAGTATTTCTTCAAATTCCGCTGCTTGAAGTGTGTAATTTTTATCTTTCCTCCACTTATTCCAAAAACGTAGCCCAGGTAACTGTTCATTCTTCGAAAAAGCTGAAGTTGGCGAACTCCTTAACCAAGGACATCATGAATCAGATTCAGAAAAATTATCGGACTTTACAATTAAGTGCGAGAGCACATGACCGAAGACAATAAGAAAAGGATGCAATCTTCACTGATGGCATCCTTTTTGGGTTACAAAAGTATTTGGAGTGATTTTTACGCTGTTCCTCTAGTGCGTTTGACGCCGAGAATCATCAAGCTGATCGCGCTCGTTATGTTCAGAACGAGTGCGAAGCCGAGCAGGATCCATTGGGGCGTTTTAGCTATTGGAAGAGTGAGTGCAAGGACTAGTGAAAGTGTTCCAATGAGTAAGAATGTAATTAGTAACGGCATTTTTTTCGGCAAGGGATAGCCTCCTGTATGGTACTTACATAAATGTAGAATAATCCTTAAAGAAAATAGAAAAGGCCGAACAAAACAGTCAAAAAGCGTAGAGGAAATGATTCTTTGCGCTCTTTTTGTTAGTATTGTCCCGGCCTTCGACTCACTTTTATTTCATACTTCAAGGTGTATCATTTATTTTCTGAGTAATTTTTTGGTGGGACGAGATTGAAAATTTCATGTTCTTCGAATGCGTCTACTAAGCGGTCGAGCCATTCGAAATAGTCACGCATGTATTCAAGTTTTGCAATATCTTTTACAAGAATATCTTTTAAATCATCACTGATATCTTCGTTCTCGTATAAAACTTTCATTTCATTCAAGGATTTCTTGACAGCAACGGAGTGTAATGAAATAGATCTTCTCCACTTAGTAGAAAATAAGTCAATAAAACTTTGATACCAATCTTCTTTGACTTGGTAAAGATCTTTACGGACTCCACGTTTCCAAGCACGTTCTACTAATTTTAAATCTGATAACGCCCTTACAGAAGTGCTCATACTTGTTTTGCTCATTCCGAGTTCTTCAGTCATATCATCCAAGGTAAGTGGTTCGTCATGAAAGAACATCGTACCGTACTGTCTACCGGCAGAAGGTGTGAGGCCGTATAGATGTATGTTTTGTGCGATGGTTTCAATAATCCGCTCACGTGCTTTTTCAAGAGTTTCTTTGCCGTCCATAATATATCTCCTTCACTAACCATCTTAAAAGAAAATCCGTTTTCTAGCTTAAGGGTATTATAACTAATTTTAAATTGCAATGATAAGTATCACTTTGTACAGTTTTTACTGTACAAACAATTAATTTGGATAAAACGGTTGTAAATGATAATCTTAGTGCATATACTAGTAGATATTAATTCTCATTATTTAGGGAGTGTAGGAATGGAAGACCAGATAAAGAAAATTGAAGTAAGCAATACGACCAAAATCTTTGGTAAACATAGCAAGCGTGCAACGCAATTGTTAAACGAAGGCAAAACGAAAAGTGAAATCCTTAAACTGACAGGCGCTACCGTAGGCGTGAACAATGCGACATTTGATGTCTATGATGGCGAGATTTTTGTCATTATGGGCTTATCGGGTAGCGGTAAATCCACATTAGTACGCATGCTCAATCGATTAATAGATCCAACAATCGGGGAAATTCTGATCGATGGTAAAAATATTGTCAGCATGAATAAAGAGCAACTGCGAGAGGTTAGAAGAAAGAAAATTGGAATGGTTTTCCAAAATTTTGCTCTTTTCCCGCATAAGACTATCCAGGAAAATACTGAATATGGGCTTGAAATTCAAGGGATGGCAAAAACAGAGCGGCAAGAACAGGCGAAGGAATCACTTAAACTTGTTGGATTGGCTGGGTATGAGGACCAGTATCCGAGTCAATTAAGTGGTGGCATGCAGCAACGGGTCGGATTAGCACGTGCTCTCGCTAATGATCCTGATGTTTTGCTAATGGACGAGGCATTCAGTGCATTGGATCCTTTAATTCGAAAAGATATGCAAGATGAGCTTCTTCAATTGCATCATGATATGAAGAAAACAATTATCTTCATAACGCATGATCTGGATGAAGCATTGCGAATAGGCGATCGAATTGCATTGATGAAGGATGGAGATATCGTTCAAATCGGAACACCTGAAGAGATTCTGATGAATCCATCTAATCAATATGTAGAACGATTTGTGGAAGATGTAGATCTTTCCAAAGTATTGACAGCGGGCCATATTATGAAAAAGGCGGATTCCGTGCAAGTGGATCGAGGACCGAGAGTCGCTTTACGTCTCATGGAAAGACTAAGCATCTCTTCTATCTATATAGTAGACAAAGGAAATCGTCTGATTGGAGCTGTCACGGCACAAGATGCTGTCCGCGCATCTGAAACAGGGAAGACATTGGAAGATGTTCTAATTAAAGATGTCCCTACGAGTTCCCGCGAAACAGTTCTGACGGATTTATTTGACACGGTATCTACTGCGACGATTCCAGTAGCGGTCGTAAATGAACAGAATCATTTAGAAGGTATTATCATTCGTGGAGCACTGATCGGCGCATTGGCAGGCGACGGACAGTTTATCAATAGTGAATCACATGAAGAATCCGTGGAAACGGCAGAAATTGGGGTGAAGGGCAATGAATAATTTGTTACCTCGATTGCCATTCGCTGATTGGATTGATACAGGCGTGGATTGGCTTGTTGAACATTTCGGATCAGTATTCGATGGTATTGCAAGCTTCTTAAAAGGATTTGTAGAAGGAACAGTTGACTTGATGGCGTTAGTGCCATCCATTGTATTAGCATTGTTATTCGCATTGCTCGCTTGGTTCATCTCCACGCGTAGAATTGCAATTTTTACATTGGTCGGATTGCTGTTTATTGACTATCTCGGGTATTGGTTCTCGATGTTACAAATGCTATCGCTCGTCATTACGTCTGTCTTTATAGCTTTGGTCATCGGAATTCCGCTTGGGATATGGGGTTCACAGAAAGCAGGTGTGAAAAAGGTCATCAACCCACTGTTGGATTTGATGCAAACAATGCCTGCGTTCGTTTATCTTTTACCAGCGATTTTCTTTTTCAATATCGGCGTTGTACCAGGGGTTGTGGCTTCCGTTATCTTCTCGATGCCACCAACAATTCGCCTAACGATGCTTGGTATTGAACAAGTCCCGAAAGATTTAATTGAAGCGACAGAAGCGTTCGGATCCACTTCATGGCAACGATTGAGAAAAGTCCAGATTCCATTGGCAAAGCCGACAATCATGGCAGGTGTTAACCAAAGCATCATGTTATCACTGTCAATGGTAGTCATTGCCTCAATGGTCGGTGCACCAGGACTCGGTGAAGAAGTCTACAAAGCGGTTACGCAATTGAAGACAGGTGTCGGTTTTGAAACTGGCCTATCAATTGTTATCGTCGCTATTATTCTTGACCGAATTACACAACACGCAGGAAAGAAAAAACAAGGGGGAACTTTATCATGAATTTGAAAAAGAAAATGTTTGGACTAGGAACAGCAGCATTACTAGCAGTAGGTTTGGCAGCTTGTGGAAATGCTGATGACAACTCTTCAGCAGACGTAGATGATACGACTTCCGTTGGAAAATCGGTTGACTATAAAATCACTGGAATTGACCCGGGCGCCGGAATTATGGAAGCAACTGAAAAAGCGATTAAAGAGTATGACCTAGACGAATGGGACGTTACAACAGGCTCTGGCGCTGCAATGACAGCTTCATTGAAGAAAGCATATGACAAAGAAAAGCCAATCATCGTAACAGGTTGGACGCCACACTGGAAATTTGCGAAATTCGATCTGAAATACCTGGAAGACCCAAAAGGTGTATACGGTGGGGAAGAGCAAATTAAGACGATTGCTAGAACAGGCCTTGCAGAAGACTTGCCGGAAGCACACCAAGTCCTATCGAACTTCCATTGGACTGAGGAAGACATGGGTGAGGTAATGGTAGCGATTCAAGAAGGCGAAAAAGAAGACGTAGCCGCTCAAAACTGGGTGGATGCAAATGCTGATAAAGTTGCAGAATGGACAGAAGGCGTAAATGAAGTAGATGGTGATAAAATCAAACTTGCATACGTGGCATGGGATAGTGAAATCGCTAGCCACAACGTTGTGAAACTTGTACTTGAAAGTGTCGGTTACGATGTAACATTAACACAAGTAGAAGCAGGACCACTTTGGACAGCTGTTGCAGATGGAAGTGCTGATGCTTCCTTAGCAGCATGGTTGCCAATTACACATAAAACGTATGCTGATAAATTCGATGGTAAATTCGAAGATCTCGGTGCTAATATGGACGGTGTGAAAATCGGACTTGTTGTACCGAAATATATGGACATCGAATCGATTGAAGATCTGAAGTAATCCTTTAGATTCCGGTATGAGTCTTATCTAGTAAAACAAATAAAATGACGATAGCCCACGGGGATTAATCCTGCGTGGGCTTTTGTGCGGAAATAATACTTTAGCTCGCTACTTGGGTGACGTTTTCTGTAGGCCGCCTCTACGTTTCGATACGGCGAGGTTACGTTTCGATACGAGGGAGTTACGTTTCGATACGAGCGGTTTACGTTTCGTTGCGTGTGCTACTTTTCGATACGACGAGTTTGCGTTTCGATACGGCGCCTCTACGTTTCGATACGCGCGGTTTACGTTTCGTTGCGCGTGCTACTTTTCGATACGGCGAGGTTACGTTTCGATACGGCGCCTCTACATTTCGATACACGCTGTTTACGTTTCGTTGTGCCTGCTACGTTTCGATACGAGGGAGTTACGTTTCGATACGAGGGAGTTACGTTTCGATACGCGCGGTTTACGTTTCGTTGGACCTGCTACGTTTCGATACGCGCGGTTTACGTTTCGTTGGACCTGCTACGTTTCGATACGACGTGGTTACGTTTCGATACGAGGGAGTTACGTTTCGATACGACGCCTCTACGTTTCGATACACGCCGTTTACGTTTCGGTGCGCTTGCTACGTTTCGATACGGCGAGGTTACGTTTCGATATGCCGAGGTTACGTTTCGATACGACGCCTCTACGTTTCGATACCCGCTGTTTACGTTTCGTTGCGCCTGCTACTTTTCGATACGAGCGAGTTACGTTTCGATACGGCGGCTCTACGTTTCGATACGCGCGGTTTACGTTTCGTTGCGCCTGCTATATTTCGATACGGCGAGGTTACGTTTCGATACGGCGGCTCTACGTTTCGATACCCGCTGTTTACGTTTCGTTGCGCGTGCTACGTTTCGTTACGACGGGTTTACGTTTCGATACGGGGCCTCTACGTTTCGATACGCGGGGGTTACGTTTCGTTGCGCCTGCTAAGTTTCGATACGCGCGGTTTACGTTTCGTTGCGCATGCTATGTTTCGATACGGCGAGGTTACGTTTCGATACGGCGCCTCTACGTTTCGATACGCATGGTACCTATAACAACACAAAAATCAATGTATTCAATATACAGAAATAACATTGACAAATTAAAACCATTGCAGTATTCTGAATTCAGTACACTGTATACAGTCGACGGAAAGCGGGTGGAGACGGAGTGTCGAACTTCATTGTTAAGAAAACGACATTGAAAGAGCAAGTCTATGACTATTTGAAAAATGCTATTACGCTCGGGGAGATAAAGCCTGGGGATAGGTTGATTGAAGAAAAGGTCTCTGAAACACTCAATGTCAGTCGGAGTCCAATCCGTGAAGCTGTAAGAATGCTTCAAAAAGACGGGTTGTTAGATGTAAACGCATCAGGCGGGGTTACGGTTGTGAATCCTACAATAGAAGATTACAGAAATTTATATGAAGCACGTGTAGAAATGGAGTCTCTTGCAGCATTTTATGCGGCTCAGCGCAGAACATCTGTGGAGCTAGCGGAGATAAAGTTGTTCATTGATGAAATGGAAAAAGAAGTGACGGATAACAGTCTGAAAGGGATGCTTCAAGTGAATTTTCGATTCCATGAAGCGATTGTCCGTGCGAGCCATAATCCGTTTTTAACGTCAATGACATTGCAACTACGGGGCGTGAATAGTTTTTATCGAAAAGCAATCCTTGAAGGAAATCCTGCTTATATGCGCGGTGCACTTCAGGATCATCAGGATATTTATCATGCAATAGAGAGTCAAGAACAGGATATTGCCCGCCAACTGATGCGGCACCATATTGAACGTGATTATCAGTCGTTCATGAAAGTGGTAAACAAGTAGGAGGGAATCAATTTGTTGAATCAACGAAAGCCTTTAGAAGGAATTAAAATATTAGAACTCGGGAACTTGGTGGCAGCACCATTCGCAGGGAAACTCTTTTCTGAATTTGGTGCGGAAGTCATCAAAGTCGAAGAACCGAAAAACGGCGATCCGTTACGCAATTGGCGTGTTATGCACGAAGATACATCCGTATGGTGGTATGTGCAAAGCCGGAATAAGAAGTCGATTACTGTCAATTTACGTGAACCGGAAGGACAGGAAATTATCAAGTCACTCGTTGCAGAAGTGGATGTTGTACTTGAAAACTTCAAGCCTGGCACACTTGAAAGATGGGGACTTGGTTATGAAGAAATGAAAAAAATTAATCCTTCCATCATTTTGACGAGGATTTCAGGTTATGGGCAAACAGGACCTTACAAAGAGAAGCCTGGTTTTGGGAGTGTTGCAGAAGCAATCGGAGGTCTTCGTTATTTGACAGGTTATCCGGATCGCCCGCCTGTAAGGGTTGGGATTGCGATCGGCGATATGATTGCAGGGCTATATGCGGTCATTGGCACATTAATGTCATTGCGTGCGCGGGACGTCGATGCACATAAAGAAGGACAAGTTGTCGATGTCGCACTCTATGAAGCTGTTTTTAGTTTATTAGAAGGAATTCTTCCTGAATACGATCTGACGGGCCAAGTAAGAGAACGAACAGGTAGCACATTACCAGGCATTGCTCCTTCCAATACGTATAAATGTGCGGACAACAAACATATTGTCATCGGCGGAAATGGGGACCGCATTTTCCAACGCCTCATGACTGCGATTGGCAGAGAAGATATCGCGAATGATCCAGTCTATTCAACGAATCAAGGCAGGGCAGACAACGTCGAAATGATTGACGCGCTCATAGAAGAGTGGACGTTGCAGCATCCATTGAAGGAAGTGCAGCGCATTCTCGATGACGTGTCTGTTCCAGTTGGGCCGATTTACGGCATTCAAGATATTGTTGAAGATGAACATTATGCAGCACGTGACATGTTGAAAGAAGTCGAGCTACCAGATGGTGGGAAGTTGATGGTGCCCGGGATTGTTCCAAAGCTTTCTGGTACACCTGGAGATATTGGCTGGACAGGCCCTTCGCTTGGTTCACATAACGATGAAGTATATAAGGAATTGCTTGGTTTATCACAAGAGGAGCTTAATGATTTGAAATCGAAAGGAGTTGTCTAAATGCCGGACGTAACGATTATTGACGTCAGTCCGCGGGATGGTTTACAAAATGATCCGAAACCGATATCTGCAGTAGAGAAATCGCAATTGGTCAGAATGCTGGTGGAGGCCGGTGTTCATAAAGTGGAAGTGACATCGTTCGTCCATCCTTTAAAAGTGCCGCAAATGGCGGATGCGAGTCAGTTACTTGAAATGTTAAAAAGTGTTCCTGAAGTAGAAGCGATTGCATTGATTCCCAACCTTAAGGGCTATGAGCGGGCGCGGAATCATCGTCTGTCCGAAGTGAACTGGGTAAGCGCCGCGACGGAAACGTTCAACGCGAAAAACATCGGCATGACGATTGATGAAAATATGGAACAATTTCTTCAAGTGCTGGAAAAGGCAAAGGAAGACGGCATTAAAACATGTTTTTCAGTAGCAGTCAGTTTCGGCTGTCCTTATGAAGGAGAAGTCGCTGAAGTACAAGTGCTTGATATCGTAAAGTGCATTAAAGAAGCAGGCGTGGATCGGATAGGTATAGCGGATACGATTGGCATTGCAACACCTGATCATGTGGAAAGATTGATGGGGAAAGTGTTGGAGATTGCTGGAGAAACACCTGTCGCGGTCCACCTCCATGATACGAGAGGACTGGGCTCAGCAAACGCGTATGCAGCCTACCGCGCGGGTGTCCGGATTTTTGAAACAGCTGCAAGTGGAATTGGCGGTTGCCCGTTTGCTCCGGGAGCTGCTGGGAACTTGGCAACGGAAGATCTGGTTTATCTGTTCGAAAGAATGGACATATCAACGGGGATTGATTTTGAGAAGTTGTTGGATGCAGCGGATTACGCAGCAATTTTATCATCAAAAAATCCATTGGGGCGAATTCGCCATGTGGAAAGAAAACAGGAAAAGGGGAATAGAGGATGAAAAAATGGACATTAGGGTTATTCATTTCAATCATTGGGCTTCTAGCTTTATCAGCTTGTGGTTCAGCAGATAAGGATGTAGATGATGCATCGGCGGCAACGACTGATGGAACAGGTTATGAAAAAACGACAATTCGACTTGCATATAACTTGCCGCAAGATCACCATATTGCAATTGGTATTGAGAACTTCGCGAAAGAAGTTATGGAAAAGTCAGATGGAAAAGTGAATGTTCAAGTATATCCTGCTGGTCAGTCTTAGTGATAAAGATATGAATCAATCCATACTCTCTGGTGGTGTTGAGATGGGCGTCAACTCATCCACTCTATGGTCTTCAACTGTTCCTGCGATGGGGATTTTCGATGTCCCTTATATCTTCAATGACTATTCTGCTGTAGGTGAAGCGGTAAATGGTGAATTCGGTGAAAAACTGAGTGGCGCTATGGAAGAAAAAGGTGCAAAAGTGTTAATGTTCGCAGACTATGGCTATGTACAATTTGCAAATAACAAACGCGAGTTGAAGAAACCGGAAGACTTCAAAGGCTTGAAAATTAGAAGTATCGGTGACTTGCCGTCTGAATTAATTCAAGCATATGGGGCTTCGCCTGTATTCATGGGTGGTGGAGAAGTGTATATGGCGCTTCAACGTAATACAGTAGACGGTGCAACTTCAGGTACAACGGCCATGCTTCAACGTAAATATGATGAAGTGACAAAGTATTTGACGGTTAACAACTATGCGTACCTTGAATTCCTATTAGCTGTGAATAAAGACTACTGGGACAAGCTTCCTGCGAAAACACAGGAGTTGTTAACAGAAGTTGCAGCTGAAACGGAAACATGGATCCGCGAGCAAGCTGAAAAGGAAGATACTGAATCTGCGAAAGCACTAGAAGAAAAAGGAATGGAAGTGTACTACGTTCCTGAAGATGAGTTAGATGTATGGAAAGATGCGGCAGCTCCAGTTCGTGATGTATTCATTGAAAATGCTGGAAGTCTTGGTGAAGAATTATTGGATCTCGTAGATAAGAAATAAAAAGAGTAAGGGGGGACCGCTTGTGAAAAAGGTCTATACATTCATGGATCTGCTCATACGATGGGGCGCTTATATTGCAGGTGTGCTTATCTTAATCACGACTGTTATGACGTTCTATGAAGTAATTTCAAGGTCGTTTTTCGGCAAACCGACTTCATGGGCAACGGAGTTATCCATCTATGCGATCATTGGCAGTTGCTTCCTTGGCAGCGCCTATGCGGTTCGTACCTATTCGCATATTACCGTTGATTTATTGATTAATAATGTTAATGATCGAATAAAGACGTTGCTTGCTTATTTATCCAATGCATTAGGTCTAGTTTTCAGCATCATCTTTACAGTTTACAGCTATTTGCATGTAGTAAAGACGTTCAATTTGCAAGTCACTTCCGCATCACTACTCCGGATTCCGATGTATATCCCGGAATCCCTCCTCGTGATCGGTGGCGTGCTTATGTGTATTGCGTTCATCATGCAAATTATCGACGGCGGCATACATAGGGGAGGAGAAAACCTATGAACATATTCTTTACAGGTGGATTAGGACTTCTTCTTGTCATTGGACTTCCGGTTGCATTTACATTGAGCTTGCTCGCTGTTGCGGGAATGTATTTCTTTAACGGTGGAACGTTCGCGTTTGCACAAATTCCGATTATCTCCTACAAGTCATTGGACGATTTCTCACTTACGGCACTGCCGATGTACGTGTTAATGAGCCAAGTGCTCGTTGTTAGCGGTGTCGGTCGTGATTTGTATGAAATGGCGAGCAGATGGTTCAGACATTTGCCTGGTGGTCTTGCGATTGCGACACTATTCTGTTGTACGATTTTCTCTGCAATTTCCGGATCGAGTGTTGCGACTGCGGTTACTGTAGGGGCCGTCGCTCTGCCTGAAATGGTGCGAAGAGGCTATGATAAGCGTCATGTACTTGGATTGCTTGCAGCTGGGGGTACATTAGGCATCCTTATTCCTCCGAGTATCCCGATGATCATTTATGGTTCTGTAACGGGAGAATCTGTCGGTAAATTGTTTATCGCTGGAATTGTACCGGGAATTGTCCTAACATTGGCGTTTATGATTTTCTCGTCTTACCAGACACGCCACATTAAGGATGCGCCTGCTTCATGGGGCGAGCGGTTAGAAGCTTCTAAAAAAGCAATTTGGGGTTTACTGTTGCCGATTATTATTATCGGTGGGATTTATAGAGGGATTTTCACACCAACTGAAGCTGCGGCTGTGGGGGTAGTGCTCAGCTTCCTCATTGCAATTTTCATCTATAAAAATATGACGATGAAATTATTGAGAGAAATACTTGTATCAACGGTCAAGACGAATGCGATGATTCTATTCATCATTGTTGGTGCGATGCTGTTAGGCTATATTTTAACAATCCTTCAAATTCCACAAACAATCGTCAACTTTGCAACGTCACAAGATATATCACCATGGATCATCTTTATTCTGATTAATATCGTTTTATTAATCCTTGGCATGTTCTTGGAAACAGTTTCGATACTTGTTATTACACTTCCAATTCTCTATCCGATCATCATTGCGCTCGGATTCGATCCGATTTGGTTCGCCATTATTATGGTCATCAATATGGAATTGGCATTGATTTCACCACCAGTTGGACTGAACCTCTTCGTGTTGAAAGGGCTGGATAAAGAGAATACGATCAGCGAAATTGTCAAAGGGGTCGTCCCCTATGCAGCCATCATGGTTGTCTTTATGATCATTCTTTCAATCTTCCCGGAGATTGCGACGGGGCTTATCCATAATAAAATCAAATAACGAAAGCCCACAGGGAATATTCCTTTGTGGGCTTTTGTGTTAAATGAAACTATTTAACGGGTATTCCGTAAAGTATAGAAGAGGTGATTTCGATGAGAATGATGAGAGGACTACTGACTCTACTAATTGCATCTGTAATTTTCCTGCCTGTACAAGTCTATGCTGTCGATTTTTCCATACCTGAAGTGACGATCGACGCGTACTTGCAGGCGGATGGAAATGCGGAAGTCGTGGAGAAACACACCTATGATTTCCCAGGGAAGTTTAATGGAATGATCCGCGGGTTGATTCCTAAAAGGGGTTCGGAAATAACTGCTTTTAAAGCTTTTGAAGAGGGAACTCTATTGGAAGTTGAGAAAATTGACGGAGAGTATCGAATCCATCGAAAAGGAAATAGGGAGATTGTTAACGTTGAAATGACATATACAATCGAGAATGCAGTGAAGAAATTCGAAGATGGCACAGAGTTTTACTGGCCGTTTTTCGATGATCGGAATGAAACGAACTATGGGAATATGACCGTCCGTATTCATCCGCCGGAACGAGTGGAAACGGCAGAATTCCTAGGTTATGGCGCCGCAGAGCGTTCGGGTTCGGTGGATAAAGATGGCGTTGTCACGTTTGCGATGGGTAAAGTCCCTTCTGGATCGAACGGCGATGTCCGCGTTGTGTATGATAATGCTATATTCCCGCAGATGACATTGGTGCAAGGCAGTGCGCTGAAGGAAATGGAGAAAGACCGTAATATGCAGGCGTTTCTGTATGATAACAGGGATACAGCAAGTGTATGGGGATGGTTATTGTTCGGCGTGCTTGCGTTATTGGTTGTATGGGGAATGTTGAAGATGCGTATTGTGAAACAGCGCAGACAGCGGGAAGCACAGGCGCAAATTCCGGAAGGTTTCTTCGTGCCAGGTGAGAAATTGAGCATGCCCGCGACGATTTTATATGTTAAAGGCGGTCTGTTTTCGTCTGAAATGATGGTTGCCGCCCTGTTGGATCTAATCCGAAAAGGGCATGTGGAACAGCTGTCGGAGAACGATTTCAGATTGGTTGACGAGGAAGTGGAATTTGAACATGAACGGGCGTTAATTGACTTGCTGTTCCATAAAGCTGGTGACGGTACGAATTTCAATATGGATGGACTTGTCAGCTATACGGAAAATGAGTTGAACCACCCTGCTTATAACGAAGGATTTGCCGCTTGGCAAAAAGGTGTGCGTGATGAAGTGAAAGAAGCGGATTTGATCGAGAAAAAGCCGAAGCTCCGTATGCATTTCATCTTAGCAAGTATTGGCTTTGTTGTCGTTGCAATCCTTTTCGGCATCTTCTCGCATTTCATTTCAATGCTATTCGCAATCGCGGCGACAGTCATTACGCTTGTGGTCGGACTTGTATATCGCCCGCGGACTAAGGAAGGGCATGTGCTGTATGAAGAATGGCAGCATTTCAGGAATGCATTCGAATCGTTTGGCGATTTCAATGCAGAGAAATGGCGTTCATTGTCGACCGATGAACGGTTGCGTGCCTATACATTTGGCGTTGGCGCACAGGATATCCACATCCAATCTGAATTGGACAAATTCGAGCAGGCGAATGCACGCTCAAAAGAATCTGCGTCAAGCTACGGATTCAACTACATGTATGTGAATCCCGTTTTACTGACAACCGTTTTCGCATCCGCAACGACTACCGCATCGGCAAGTTCGAGCAGTTACTCTGCTTCAGGCGGCGGGGGAGGAACCGGTGGAGGAGGCGGGGGATCAGGAGCGTTCTGAATGGGGGCAGCCAACTTTCGTTGGCTGCTTTTTGGTGTGGTGCGCGTGCTACGTTTCGTTGCGACGGGTTTACGTTTCGATACGGCGGTCTCTATGTTTCGATACGCGCGGTCTACGTTTCGTTGCGCCCGCTACGTTTCGATACGACGGGTTTACGTTTCGATACGGGGCCTCTACGTTTCGATACGCGCAGTTTACGTTTCGTTGCGCCCGCTACGTTTCGATACGACGGGTTTACGTTTCGTTACGGGGCCACTACATTTCGATACGCCGGGGATACGTTTCGTTACGCGTGCTACATTTCGATACGGGCCGCCTACGTTTCGTTGCGCGTACTTGGTTTCAATACACACGGTGGTTTACATGGTGTTGCGAAGCTCCAAGAATGATGCATCTCAAAAGAAAAAAGTCGCTTTAGCGACTTTTACCGACTGAATTTACTTGGGCTTTATTAAATGTATAAAAAGTATGAGGAGCATTACCGAGACGAAGCATGCCTGATGATTGGCTAAAAATTATGCTCGCGGCAGCACTTGATTTTAAATCCAGGAAAAATCGTAGTTGCTTATTCGAAACAGTGTGCCCGATAAGCAAAAACCAATCCTTAATAGCCACTTCCAATGCGCCAGGATCCTTTTTTCTGCAAGCATAACAAATCCATGAATGGCCACGTTTCCGATCCATCGGAGAATGGCAAGAAGAACAAAGCACACCTCTAATCAGATGAGCAGGTACTATTTCATATCGCTGGCAAGCGGGTGTCATTGACCAACTCACTTGATCGGCTACTATCATTTCTGCTATGGAAGTGCTTGGATATGCTTGAAGTGACTCTGTCTCCACTAATAATGTTCGGATATATCTTGGCAGTTGTTTTGCGTATTTAAGTGTGATGGAATCTGGTACTACAGAGATTTCAGTCTGACCATTAGCCATTACAAGTATAGGTATGACGGGAATTGAAATATTGCGCTTCTCTAGCCAAGTCTTCAACCCGACTGTTGCACGATCTAATTGGTGAATGATGCAATCGTATTTATCGATTTCACCATTGGAAGCGATTTTAGTCGTTTTACCGCTATCTTCATTGAAATTCACAGTACCGGCATAATATTTTACTTCTAAAAGGATAATGGAGTGAGGAGAAACAATTAGGGTGTCAATCTGTATCTGGAAATGGGGATTGATTTCCAGACGGATGTCCGTTAAAACTTTTACTCCTCGGGGATAGGAGATTTCTTGTAGTACTCGATCAACATAAATTTCGCCTGCATGTCCCGCTTTCAACTGATGGTACTTCGTTTGGATATACGCATACTTGTGATGACTAGTTGGAAGTCTGACCGCCAGTCTTTCCAACTGAATCAATTCTTCAGGCGGGTGCCTTTTCATAAATATTGTTATCAAACCCTTTCGATAGAATATTCAATCAAAGGTATATTAACAGGTTTTTAATATATATACAAGTTTATGAGTTAGATTAAATTTAAAAAAATACACGATCTATTTTTGTTGTGCCTGCCTGCTACGATTCGCTAAGACGAGGTTACGTTTCGATACGCGCGGTTTACGTTTCGTTGCGCCCGCTACGTTTCGATACGCCGGGTTTACGTTTCGTTACGGCGGCTCTACGTTTCGATACGCGCCGTTTACGTTTCGTTGCGCCCGCTACGTTTCGATACGACGGGTTTACATTTCGATACGACGGGTTTACGTTTCGATACGGCGCCTGCTACATTTCGATACGACGGGTTTACGTTTCGTTACGACGCCTCTACGTTTCGTTACGCCTGCTACGCTCTTTATTCCCATCGCCTCTGCGAATCATGAATGTTTCGATATCTTTACGTAGCATCTGACAAGATAAGCTGTCGATGGCCGTTAAAATGGTTTTAATTATGTATTTTCTCCGTTGATTTCATCAGTTTCCATCGAACGAATTTGATAGGCATCTATGCATATCACTTGTATAGTCAGAGTAGGAAGATAATTGATTGGGAGGGGATGAGTGTTGGGGAAAGTAGCGGCTTTAGTATTGTCAATGATCGTTGTGATATGTAGTCTGACGATTGTCTGGAGTGTGGGGCCAGCAGTGGATATGTTGGCGAAATATGAAATGGAATATGAACGATCGAAAATGTATATGGATGAAAAAGAGGTAGTCGTTAGAGGTGAAGTAACTGAACAATTGGTCTTACATGGAGGTAAATAAAGAAAATTCCATTTACCTGCTCGCAAAATACAAATTATATGCTACTATTAGAACATAGATATAGTTCTAAAAACTAGCTGATATAATCTTTTGGCCTACTATTGAGTACCGGGGGTGGGAATATGGAGACAACCGATCTTTTTTCATTGCAGGATACAGTTTCCGATTTGCGTGTACAAGGAAAATACAAAGAGACAATCGAAGTCTCTTTCCGCTTGTTCGAGTTGGGCTATTCCGCAAAGGACTATAAGTCCATTATGGTTGCCCTCATTAATCGGGCAACTTCCTACTATTGTATTGGTGAAATACAAGAGGCATTTACTAGTATTGATGCGTACTTGGAATACTGTGGTGATCATGGCGATGACGTTGACAGGTTGAATGGTTACAACATTCTGTTTCTTGTCCATGAGAAAAATAACGATTATGTAAAAGCAAAAGCAACGTTGACGAAAACAATCAATCTTGGAAAAAAACTTCAACATTATAATATGGTGAGTAATGCATACAGCAATTATAGCCATCTTTGTTCAGCTGAAGAAGACTATGAAGGAGCTCTTAAGTATGCTTCAAAAGGCCTTGAAATGGCTGAGTTACACGAACCGCGCACGCCTATTTTAGAGTTTCGTGTAAAACTGAACGTGGCAAATGCTTATATTGGACTTGGGAAACTGGATTGTGCAGAGGAACTTATTGAGGAAATGCGACATGATACACTTCTTGATTCGTTTATTCGTGAAAAAACCCAAGTATACGATTTGTATGGCCGTTTCCTCATGAAAGCAGCACGCTATGAAAAAGCTTATAATTCTTTTACGAAAGCAAAAGAGCTTGCGGAAAGTTTTAATGATCAAAACTTACTTAAAGGTTTGCTTGAAAAGCGCTGTAAAGCTTGCGAGCAAATGGGAAATGTTGAATTGGGCTTTCTAGCGCAACAGGATTATATTAACTTATTGCAAAGTCTGCATGAGCAAGAAGTTATGAAGACAGCTATGCGCTTAGAACTGAAACATGATCTTGCTGCAATCGAACGGCGTGCAAACCGTGATTACTTAACGGGATTATATAATCGCAGTTATATGGAGGCGGCAACGGATGAGATGCTTGAAAAGGCTGCGTTAGTAGGCGAGCAAGTCAGTTGTATTGCGCTGGATTTGGATAATTTGAAATTGATGAATGATACGTTTGGCCATATGTTCGGAGACGAAGTTATTAAAGAAATTGCCAATGTGTGTAGCGGGAAAATCCGGAGCGATGATTTGATGGGACGTTTTGGAGGCGACGAATTCGCTATTATATTAAAAGGGTTATCACCTGAACAGGCTAAAATTAAAGCCGAACAACTTGTCGAAGCTGTACGGAGAACGAAGATTGAAAAGAATGGTAAGTATATATCTGTGTCAGCAAGTCTTGGTATCGCTGACAATGGCAACGGAGAAATTACGACATTCAAAGATCTTTTTCACGAAGCGGATATGGCATTATATGAAGCGAAACGAAACGGGAAAGACCAAATCTGTATAATGGCATGAAAGAAGACGGCAGATTTCTGAGCCTCTTCTTTTTTTGTACTCCTTTATTGTCAGGCATCACGATTCTCTAGTAGAATGAGGAAAAGAGGGGGTGTATAGATGCATACAACAACAAACCATTGGTGGGATACGCCTGAGAAGTTGCGTAGCCTGTTGTGTGAACTCGTCAATTGGGATAGTCGGACACTTACGGAAGGGGAACGTTTCTTTTCATCAAAACTCATGATGAAACTTGAAGAACTTCCGTATTTCAGAAATCATCCGGAATATATCAATCTATTTGACGCAGGGCTTGGGCGTCAAGTGGTAACAGCACTTTATAAACATCCGAAGGCGACGAAGACGGTCGTGCTAATTAGTCATTTCGATACGGTCTATACGGAAGAATACGGAGCACTTGAACCTTTGGCGTTTTACCCAGAGGAATTAACGAAAAGGCTTCATGAACATAAGGACGAGCTGTCGGAAGAAGTCCGTGCAGATTTAGAGTCTGGCAAGTATCTATTCGGTAGGGGAACGATGGATATGAAAATGGGACTGGCGTTACATTTGCAATTGATTGAAAAAGCGAGCATCGAACAATGGCCGATTAATTTGCTGCTCGTGACGGTGCCTGATGAAGAAGTCAATTCTGCGGGAATGCGTACGGCTGTCACCGAACTGGTCCATTTGCGTGAAGAGTTTGGCTTGGAGTATACACTGTTTTTGAACAGTGAACCTTCATTCTCACAAGGACCGACGGATACAAAGGAATATATTTATTCCGGGACAATCGGCAAGATCATGCCGGCAGCATTGTTCTACGGGAAAGAGACGCATGTTGGGGAACCGCTCAAAGGGATGACTGCGAATTATATCGCGTCTTTTGTCACCCAGGAAATGGAGTGGAATCCGCTATTATGTGAAACGGATCGCGGGGAAGCGACGCCACTTCCTGTTTCATTGCACCAGAAAGATTTGAAAATGGAATATTCTACGCAAACTCCATATCGTGCGGCTGCATTGTATAATGTCTTCCTATTTAAAAGGACGGCGGCAGAAGTGATGGAACTGTTCACTGAAGTGACGAAGACGGCGATCGATAAATGCAATCAACGGTACAAAGAAATCTGTGATCGCGAACAAATCGAAGGCGTCGGAGAGGTGCGAGTGATTCAATATGATGAGTTGCTTACATACGCAATCCAAAAGCTCGGAAAGAATGAAGTATGGCGTTTGAGACAAGATGTGCTCTTGAATGACGAGTGGGATGATCGTGAAAAGTCATTACGAATCGTCGATAATCTGTTAATCCAATGTCAGGAATTGGCCCCTGCCACCGTCGTTTTGTATGCACCGCCGTATTATCCAGCAGTCAATTCGTCAGATGACCCGTTGGTAATCAAATCGATTGAGCTCATGCAGGAAACGGCGAAGACATTTGATGTGACGTTGGATCATATCCATTATTTCAATGGTATTTGCGATTTAAGTTATGTGAATTACAGCGATTATACGAACAGTTGGACCGCGTTCGAGCGGAATACGCCGGTCTATGGAGATACGTATTGGATACCGTTTGAAGACATGCAAAGCCTTCAGGCACCTGTACTGAACGTAGGTCCGTTCGGGAAAGATGCCCACCAGAAAACAGAACGACTCCAAGTGGATAGCGCATTCAAAGAGATGCCTGTACTGCTTGAAACATTGATAAAAAGCTTGATGGATTGAAATGTATTAAGAATGGCCAAATCGAATGAAACCGATTTGGCCGTTTTCATGTTAAATGATTTAAAAAAGCAGCCTATCTCAATTAGATAGACTGCCATGTTTTTACACGTCCACTTCTATACCGAAACCTGTATCCACAGCTATCCGATAAACCCCTTGAGCAACTGCCAAGTCAAAATAAGCAGCTCCTACACATTTGAAAAACGTAATTTCTTCCGAGTTTTCTCTACCGGATACTTTCTCTGTGACAAGGTCCATTAATTCGCCATGCAATTCATCATACGACCAGTCAGCTTGTTCATTGGCATGAATAATTTCGCCAGCTTCTTCTTTCACGCCGCCTTCATCATCGGTTACGATTTTGTCGCATCGTTTAATGAATGTATGGTCGACTTCACGCATTTGCGGCAAGTAAGAGCCGACGCCATTTACATGGGTGCCGGGCTGGACATCTTCACCATTAAAGACTGGTGTGTTTGAACGCGTGCTGCAGCAAATGATGTCCGCTTGACGCACTGCTTGAGCTACGTCATCTACAATCGCCATGTCTATAGAACTGTCGATACCGAAGTCGATCAGCCGTTCCTTAAATTTCTCCGCTTTTGCTGTTGTCGGATTAACGAGAAGCATTTTCTCAATCGGCCGAACAGCAAGGACACCTAAAACCTGTTCGAAAGCCATTGCGCCTGTTCCGATGACGACCAACGTTTTTGCATCTTCTCTCGCAAGTCGGTCAGTCGCAAGTCCGCTTAATGCTCCTGTCCGTAGTCTCGTTAAATACGAAGCGTTCATCATGGCAAGGTGTTCGCCATTTTTCGCATCCGATACGAGAATAACCCCTTGTGTCGTCGGTTTGCCGACGGATGGATTATCAGGGAAAATTGTGACCGTTTTGACAGTCGTCATTTCATTCGCTAAGTCAGAACTTGGCATATACAAGACTGAAGCACTATGTTGCGGAAATTCGATGACCGTCCGATGGGGATTGGCGATACGCTCTTCCGCTTTCGCGCGTAAAATGTGCTCAACGTCAACTAACGCATCTTTCATCTGATAGTTTGCTTGAATTTCTTTTTCATTGATGATTAACATATGATCCGCTCCTTCAAAATTATTGATCGAGCGCTTGGTTTTTTCGGTCTTTCACTGCCCAAATCGCAATGAGGGAGACGACCGCGGTGAAAATAATGTAAAGCGCAACCGGTACATAGGAATTATTGAAGTTCGCAAGCAATGCCGTTGCAACAAGGGGTGCTGTTCCCCCAGCCACTGCAGCCCCGATCTGATAACCGAGTGAAATTCCTGTATAACGGACTTCGGCAGAGAAGATTTCTGAGAACATCGTACCGAGTACCGCTGTAATTGGTGCCCAGATAACGCCCAGTCCAATAATTGTTGCAATGACAAGTAATGTAACAGACCCTTGATGAATGAGCCAGAAGTAAGGGAAGGCGAAAATAATCATCCCGACCGCGCCCCATACATAAAGTGGCTTTCGTCCGATTTTATCGGATAGTTTACCCATAATCGGAATGAGGATCGTTGTTACGATAGTGGCGACCATGACCGAATTCAATGTTGCAGTCCTTGAAAAGTCTAGATACGTCGTTGCGTACGAAACGATGAACGTACTGAAAATATAGAATGGAGCTGTTTCAACAACTTTTGCTCCGATAGCAATCAACACTTCACGCCAATGTGTTTTCAATGTCGTAACGAGAGGCACTTTCGGAATATCGCCTCGTTCCTGAACAGCTTTGAAAGAAGGCGTCTCATCAATCCCTTTTCGGATCCATAAACCGAAGACGACAAGCAATGCACTTAAGATGAAGGGTACACGCCATCCCCATGTCATAAAGGAATCTTTAGGAAGCATCGTCATGATCGAAAGTGCAAACGTTCCCAGCATCATTCCGATTGTAATCCCCATTTGCGGAACAGAACCAAAGAATCCGCGTTTTTCTGGAGGCGCATATTCAACGGCAAGCAATAGAGCACCACCCCATTCGCCACCTATTCCAAGTCCTTGGATAAGGCGTAAGGTGATTAATAGAATCGGCGCCCAAATGCCGATTGCCTGGTATGTAGGAAGTAACCCCATTCCAAATGTAGCGGCACCCATTAGACTAAGCGTAATAATGAGTGTTTTTTTCCTTCCAATCCGATCCCCGATATGACTAAAAATAATTCCCCCAAATGGTCGGATGAAGAAGGCAAGTGCGAATGATGCATACGCTAGCATGAGGCCAACAGTCGGATCTTCATTGACAAAAAAGACTTGGTTGAAGACGAGCGCGGCGACTGTCCCATACAAGAAGTAGTCAAACCATTCGATTGAACTGCCAACGAGACTAGCGATCAATACTCTATTCATTTGTTTCTTTTCCATTATCTATTCCCCCTACTGTTACAAATTGAAGTGCTACTTCAATTGCGTTATGATTATCATAGATATATACTAATATTCTGTCAACACAATTTTTTAGGAGAATGAAAAATGAAAAAAAACCATATTGGGGAAAAAATAAAAGAAATACGACAACATCAACGGATGACGTTGAAAACGCTTGCAGAAAAAACGGGATTTTCCATTAGTTTTTTGTCACAGCTTGAACGAGGAAAATCATCAACCACATTAGAATCATTAAAAAAAATATCCATCGCATTCGGTGTGAATCCGAGTATCTTTTTTGATGATGAAGAAAGTTACAGCGACGGTACATTGATGATCAATCAGCGGGCCGACAAGCATGATATCTATTATAAAGATCTTGGAACGATGGTGGCACAACGTGACTTTGCGCCGTTATTAGTCGTCTTGAAACCAGGTCGGACGGAAGGGAATTTGATAACACATCGCGGACAGGAATTCCTCTATGTCCTTGAGGGGATACTAACGATTCAACTGGAAGAACAGCTCATTGAACTTAGACCGACTGAATCGTATATGATCGATTCTACGAAGCCGCATTATTGGTACAACTATACAAACAGCGATGTGAAACTGCTTTGTGTATCTTCTGAAGTTTAAGCGATAAATTTCGGCAAATGAAAAGACAACCGACACACTTCGAAAGTGGCGGCTGTCTTTACAATCAATCCCTGAAATCGTCTTCGTCTTGGATAAGCCATAAATTGGCCTCGTCCTTCGTTTTTTTGATGCCGCGTAAATCGATGATGATTGGCTCTTTCGGTTGATTGATGTCTTTGAATTCAAGAACTTTCTCACTTGGTACTTGAGTCGTGTGTAAGTCTGTTGAATCTGTCATCTCTGCCAAACCGTCTTGACGGTCGATTTGACTTTCGGTTATATTGTTTGGATGTGGAAGGGATGTACGGCTTTGTTCGCTGGGCGTAGGGAACTCTTTCTGAACATCCGTAAAGTCCGTACGTCGTTCTTGACGTGACAATGAATGAAGGTGTTTCCGTTCCCGTTTCGGTGTGCCGCGGACAAGCGATGGTCTGGGGCGTTGGTCAGAATTCGGGGCATAATCTGTTTTATCATATAATGCTTCAGCACCGACTCTGCCTAATGATCGCCTGTCTTGTGGAGTATTGTATGAGTTGCCCTCTTGCTTCATTACACTGTCACGGTATTCATTCCTCGGCAAACCGTCGTTTGCTATACCAGTAGGCGAGTGATCTTTTTCTTCGTTCAAACGTTCTGCTTCTGAAGCTGTATGACCGAATGGATTTGTTTCCGGTCTACCACGATCTGCATTAATTTCATAAGCTGTCTTCTCCAGTTCGCCTTCCACATATAACAACGACTTACCTTGCTGGATTTCCGCTTCATAACGGCGGATGTCAGATTCGTCAAACCCCACATCGACAAGCATGCTGCGTATATGGTTTTCACCCGAAATATATCCAATAAAACGATCAATCCAGTTCGAAGGTGCTGATTGAATTTCGCTATATGTCCGTCTTCGCAATATCTCTACATCCTCTTCACTTTTAGCAATTATATACATGTTTTCAGGAGCAATGCCCTTATGTTCTAACTCCTCAATTGCTCCTATTAAAGACTGTTCTGTATCGAACAGACCTACATAGGTTCTTTGTATCATATCTATCACTCCTTATTTCTCTTTGTTGTCAATAACAATCTACAAGAACTATACCCGATATCATAAAAAAATAACTTTTTACTTGATTTCAACGACGTTTTACGCTAGTGCTTCACCTAATGGACAATTACATATGGATTGACAACCTTTCCGATTAATCCGAACTACATTTTGTTGTATGATAGAATTCATGGTTTTAATTCGGATGAAAATCGGAAGGAGGTTGTCCTGTGGGGAAAATGGATGTGATGAACTGTAGGCTTGATATGACGACAAGGGCGAAGAAGGAAATTGGCAATTGGGTGACGGACGAATTTGCTTTATTCGCCATGCAGGAAAGCTTTGAAATTCACATTGAAAAATTACCTGCCAAACAGGATGCAATGACCTTCTCCTTCTATTTCGGACCGCAGGAAAACCCGAAGCTGGCAACGCTTTTCAATGAACGAGTCGCAGTGCTGGAATGTGTCTATAAAAATGAAGGATTTCTTGCGACGAGTTTTCGAGTGAGAGGGCGGAAAGAACCGGTTCGGACGAATCGCCGACTGGGTGTCCGGTTGAAATTCGCAGTAAACCGGCGTACCGGTTCACCAATGCCAATTGAGCTGTATACAAGTTTACGCGAACTTCCGATTGCACAGGAGCGATCTGAATATGTCGAAAAACGGATTGCAAGCTGGGAAGGCTATTTGCGCATTGAGGAAAAGAACGCTGATGTGGCAGACGTCACAGCTCAATTTTTCAATCCGGTCATCAATGAATCTTTCAGCATGCTAACGATTACTTGCAGCGGTTTGCAAGGAAAAGATTGGAATGCCATCGCAGGTTTCAGTGCGAAACTGAGCGGAACGAATGACGATATCGGTCAAGTGGTGGATACGTCACGCGGCAAAAGGACCGTGAAAATTGAGTTGAACAGAAAATCTCAGGCGTTAGCGAGACGCGGCGGGTTATTGCTAAAGGAATCAGGCGAAATGACGTTCAGTAACTTTGCTGAACTGAGTCAGATTCGGAGACTGCGAAAAGGATTCAAGGATTTGCAGGACGGTTTTGCGGCAAATGCTAATTTAGAAAAAGTCCTTTTTGAAGAGAGGCCAGTCGTACAAATTACGAACAAAAAGCTGGAGCTCGATTTTCATCATCCATTGAACGAGTTCCAACAGGCGGCGGTCACAGGTGCGATGTCAGCGAATGACTTGTATGTTATACAAGGACCGCCTGGAACGGGCAAAACTACGGTCATTTCGGAATTATGCCATCAGCTAATGAAGGCAGGCCAGCGGACACTTGTCGCATCGCAGTCAAATCTAGCGGTGGACAATGCGCTTGGACGTCTGCTCGCGGATCCGGGCATCCGAATTTTACGATACGGACGAACAGAAAGTATTGAAGAGGAAGGCAAACGGTTCATCGAAGAAAATGTCGCACTGCATTGGCGTGACGAAACGTTGACAGCTGTCAATGAACAGCGGGAACAGCGTCTAGACACGGAAAAGAAACTGAAACAGGAATTGCAACAGTTGCATCAGGAAAAAGTAAGATTGGAAGCTGAACTTGAACGTGTTGAACAGCAAATACTTGTCAAACAGGATGCGAGAGAGCAACATACCGAGAAGAAGAAGATGCTGGAAACGCTCCAAAAGGATTATGTTGAGCTGAAGGCGCATCTTTCAAATCTGCAACTTCAAGAAAAGAAGTTGAGCGAATTAGCGCAACAAATTGAAGTGGAAATGGAACAGCTTGAAACCGAATGCTTAGCGGCTACTATCCCACCTGAAGAATATGAGAAAATCGTAGTGACTGAGCACGCTTTGGAAACAGAACGTAAAAAACTTCGTTATTTCCAAACGATCGAGGCGATTGGATATGCTGAACTTGAAATCGGGAAACTGACAGATGAAACTGTTCGTCAAAAATCATCCTATAATACGTATCCGCGTTTTCTTGAACAATTATCCTCCATTCAAAAACTGCAAGAATTGGAAGAGTTATTCAAGAGTTATCAGCTTGAACCATCATTATCAGCAACTTTGGAAATAAATGCATTGCGCCGATTGCGAGTTGAAATCATAAATGGTACATATCCATATGAATTACTGGAATGGCGGGAAGTGGCAGAACGGTTGGACAAAGGTATCCTGCATGCCGAAACATTGTTGCAGAAAAATGGGTATGATGTAGCAAAGGTAAGCAGTAAAAAGAACGACCTTTACAAAACGCCTGAAGAAATGCATGAAATGCTTGATAAAATTGGTCGGTTCTTCATCTTACCTGCGACTAAAAGCCGATTGGCACTGCCGCCAGGTGCTGAGAAGACAGCATTCTTACATAGATTAGCTGAAAATCTTGCGTACTTAAAAGGGAAAACCGCTGAAGTAGCGTTTCATTCAAAAACAATCAAATCCGCTTCGGACCGGGAAGCTGCCGGCCGTTTTTCATCGTTGAAACGTGAAATCAAAGAGGAAATGGAAACAGAGATGCGACAAGCTCAAACTGAAGCTACCGCTGCGCGCTTGGCAATGGAAAGCCAACAGCATGAATTGCGGCGACTCCAAGAGGAAAGTGATCTACTGGCAGAACTGGTCGAAGAAGATACAGATCAGGCTGTTGTGGAAATGACAATCACAGAGCTAGAGCAGATTTCGAATGAGTTCCAAAAGCGTTTATTGGCGGCTGAGAAAGTAAAAGATGCTTTAGCGGCATGTAAGAAACAGGCTGCAGCAAATACAATAGAACTGGAATCGTTGCGGGAATCGATAAAAATTGGATTGGAACAGGAAAGCACAGCGAACGAGGAAATAGAAGTACTCGAGAGTGAACTCGCTGAATTGTGGGCCATTGTTCAATCCGAACCGGAAAAGCGTCAAGCTAAAATTAAGGAACGCATCTCTGCTGGACTCGACAGAGAGTTAGTAATCGAGAAAGAAATCAACCAGCTTCCGATTGCGCAAGCGTTGCAAGATGAATGGAGCGACATGTTAGCGAGTGCAAGTGATTTCGATTTGGATGAAATCCGTAAACTGTATGTAAAGCATGCGAACGTCATTGGGACGACGTGTGTCGCTTCGGCGCGTAAAGATTTCGTCGAAGAATACCCTTCGTTTGACGTCGTCATTATTGATGAAGTATCGAAAGCGACTCCGCCGGAACTTTTATTGCCAATGCTTAAAGGGAAGAAAATCATACTTGTCGGTGACCATCATCAGTTGCCGCCGCTTGTCGGGCGAGAAACGATGGAGGAATTCATCGAGGAAATTGAAGACCCAAAGGAGAAAGAAGTGTTGCGTGGCATGCTGAAAGAGTCGCTATTTGAGCGGCTGTTCAGAAGTCTGCCTAAACAAAACAAGATGATGCTTGGTATCCAGTACCGGATGCACGAAAAAATCATGGAGACGATTGCACCGTTTTACACGGAAGGAAACTATCGACTACAATGCGGACTCCCGGATTCAGACGCAGCACGTGACCACGGGCTGACAACTCCGAAGTTCAGTCGGAATGACCATCTGCTCTGGTTTGATATGCCGAATGAGCCTGCTTATTTCGAAGCAAAGGTCAAGGGTGGAACAAGCTTGTATAATGAAGCAGAATTGACGATGATCAACGAGTTGCTTCGTGATCTTGATCAAGCCGTGGGAGATGCGAAGCAAAACGGAATAATGGAGATAGACAGGAAAAAAAGTGTTGGTGTCATTAGTTTTTACGGGGAACAAGTGAAACGGATTGACCGAATGATCGAGCAGGAAATTTTGCCGAAACATTTACATTGCCGGACAGGATCCGTCGATAAATTCCAGGGGATGGAAATGGATATTATCATCTTAAGTTTTGTTCGTAACCACGACCAGCCGAGTGGAACAATCGGATTCGCAGAAGATTACCGGCGCCTCAATGTCGCGTTATCACGCGCCAGGGAATTGCTCATCGTCGTTGGCAGTTCCGATATGTTCTTGAACAGACCGAAGAAAGTAGCAACAAGGGAAATGTATGGGCAATTAGTGGAACGTGTGAAGGCGCAGGGTGGATTTAAGGAACTGGAATTGGTCAATGCTGAAAGGAATGGGTAGATGGACGCGATGGAAAAGAAACTGCGCGATGAACTGTTGCGAAATCCGAATGTAAAACTGTTGGAGACGTTAAAATGGTCATTGCCTGTTCAAACAATCGACATTTCCTATGAAACAGTAAAGCGGACAAAAATGGATATTTTGATGAAAATGTTACTGACGGCATTTCGAACTGGTGCCTTTTCATCCGCAGCAGAAGTAAGTGACATGTTGGTCGTAGAACCGCTGTTTATTGAGGATATGATTGAGAAAATGACGGCGACGGGGATGATTCGGCAATCGACCGATGCAATTTTACTAACGGATAGTGGTAAACGGCAACTGGAAAGTGGAATCTATGTCCAGCCTCCGGAAAAAGATGAAACAACTGTCCATTATAGTCCGGTACATGAAGATTTTGTAACGGGTGAAGTTGAAGAATCTGTGAAGGAAACCTACAGATATATGAAAGACAGTCGGCAACTATCTTCTTATGCTGACGCTGATTGGCGCAGGGCATTGGAACAGCTAGATGTTCTCAAACAAGACGAAACCGGTCAGATAACGATACAATCCATTGCTTCGGTGACTGAATTGGATGGGGTTTTTGCGCCTTGTATCGAGTTTCAATTGCGCCAAGTCGAAGAAGACCGTTATTTTGTACGCGTCTGGAATACGATGACAAACCTATGGGATGAAAAGCTTGAGGAGCAGATACTGGCGAAGGAAGTAAGCGAGTGGCGTGAACGACATACTGACAATTAAGCATAAATATGTAGGATTCAGCAATACTAACGGGGATCTGGTAATTATCTAATGCAAAAACCGATGGAAGATTAATCTTGTCCATCGGTTTTTCTACGTTTTAATTATCATAGTCAGCTTCCACTTCATCGAGCGGTATCGGTTGATAATTCGGATAGCCCGTGTCATGTTCTTGTGATTCTGAGCTTCTAACTTTATCGAGTTCTCCTTTAATATAGAGCAGCAGGGCACCTTCTTGAATGGCATCAAAATATTGCTTTGCTTCAATGTTCGTAAAGCCCGAATCACGCAACATTCTGCGCACATTATTTTCTCCTACCAAAAATCCTAGGAAGCGATTGAATAGGTTGAACGGGGAATCGATGCCATCTTTTGTTGCATGTGTTTTCAATTGTTCTACAGCCATTTCATCTTTCATGACGATGTACATATCATGCTCTTTTACACCGTCCGACTTCAAATGCTGAATTTTTGAAGCTAATCGATCATGCGTCGGAAAACTGCCGATAAACGTCTTCTTCATGTTCTTACCTCCTCAAATACGCTTGTTCAGAGAAGATACCCTTGTTTTTACGAGCGGAAACCCTTTGCGAATTCCAGTGTGCGATTTTTTTGGATTGTTTATGTGAGGATGGTCTTGCTGCAACTGCTTCGGCGTGCCTGTAAAAGTATTGGCTGCGCTCGTAAAAGCGTATGCCGCGCCCGTAAAAGCACTCGCTGCGCCCGTAAGAGAGTAACCCGCGCTCGTAATAATACCTGCTGCGCCCGTAAAAGAGTATCCCGCGCCCATGAAAGCACTCGCCGCGCCCGTAAAAGAGTATCCCGCACTCATAAAAGCACTCGCTGCGCCCGTAAAAGAGTACCCCACGCTCGTAAAAACACTCGCTGCGCCCGTAAGAGAGTAGCCCGCGCTCGTAAAAGCACTCGCCGCGCCCGTAAAAGAGTACCCCGCGCTCGTAAAAGCACTCGCTGCGCTCGTAAAAGAGTATCCCGCGCCCATAAAAGCACCCGCTGCGCCCGTAAAAGAGTACCCCGCGCTCGTAAAAGCACTCGTTGCGCCCGTAAGAGAGTATCCCGCGCCCGTAAAAGCACTCGTCGCGCCCGTAAAAACCATCCAACCAACAATCAAATCAAACCAACGATAATTTGATAAATGCATTCTGCGCGGCAAGGCAACTCAAATACTTTAATCTATCAGCGTTACATGTATTGAAATGCATCTGTATTCTGTGAATACTAAAAATGGTTGTTGACAACCTAATGTGCATTGCATAAGATGAATGAGGGCGAGATGTTTCCTTAGGGAAACTTTATATCTATTTTTTTACATATAAAGTTTCCCTCGGGAAAGAAATTAGGGGGGATGTCTTTATGCGGAACGTAGATCATATTCAGTTAGATGCATTAGAGAAAGAAGTACTCAGCACTTCATTCAGATTAACGTTGACACGTATATCGGTATTGGTTGGGATGCTGTTTTTGGCGGTAGTAGCGGGTGTGTCACTCGGCCCTGTTGTTATACCTTTTTCGGATACGGTAGGGATGATTGCCAAAGCTATCGGGTTTCCCGTCAATACGGAATATACAGTGCAACATTGGATTATCGTCACTGAAGTCCGGTTGCCTCGAGTCATTGTCGGCGGTCTAGTCGGTGGGGCGTTAGGCGTTGCAGGTACCGCGATGCAAGGATTATTCAGGAATCCGCTCGTTGAACCAGGCTATGTTGGCGTTTCAAGTGGTGCTGCGTTAGGGGCAGTATGTGCGATTTTTTTCGGATGGACGGCGATTAATAGTTGGTTATTGCCAATATCTGCGTTCGTCGGTGCAATTATTGCAATGACCACGATGCTTGCAGTATGGAGAGCGAGCAGACAACGGAATGTCGCAACATTACTATTGCTTGGAATCGGAATTAATGCGTTCTTTTCCGCGCTAATGAATATTATGGTTGCCACATCGAAAAATGAGCAGGAATTGAGAAGTATTGTTTACTGGCTGCAAGGTGGTTTGGAAGCGAGGACATGGGATCATGTTGGTTTAATCGCTATTCCAATTGTTCTCGGTGCTATCGGTTTGTCATTATTTGGTCGGGAGTTGAACGTAATGCTACTCGGCGAAGATCATGCAAAAAGCGCAGGGGTCAATATTCGTTTCATGCGCAATTCGGTACTAGCGTTGACAGCGCTCATTACAGGCGCTGCAGTAGCGGTGAGTGGAATTATTGGATTTGTCGGATTGGTTGTACCACATATTATTCGTATTATTGCAGGTCCCGATCATCGATTTCTACTGCCAGCAAGCGCTCTTGGTGGAGCGGTATTTCTCATATTGGCAGATATCGTTTCACGTATGGTGATGCAACCGGTCACTTTGCAAGTCGGTGTAATATGCGCGATTATTGGAGCGCCTTTGTTTATTTTTCTGATTTTCCGTTCAAATAAAGGGGTGCGTGTATGACAACGGTCAAGTTGCAAGATGTAGATGTCATGATTGAGCAGAAGAAGATTTTACACGGAATTTCATTTGAAGTGGGGGCAGGGGAATTTATCGGTCTGATTGGTCCCAATGGCAGTGGTAAATCCACTTTATTAAAAACGATTGCTTCGTTACAGCCGATTGCGTCTGGCAAAATCCACATAAATGGAAAGGAAGTCCATGATTATAAACCTAAGCAGTTAGCGAAAGTCATCAGTTATGTGCCGCAGGATACGACACTTGACTTTGATTTTACTGTAGAAGAAATTGTGAAAATGGGAAGACATGTGCACGGTTCACGTTTTTCATTGAATGATACGGAAGGTGTCGTGCAAATTGAGCAAGCAATGCGTTATACAGGAATTATCCAATTGCGAAACCGTTCAATGCTGTCATTATCAGGCGGGCAACGGCAACTCGTATTCATCGCCAAAGCTTTGGCACAGGAAACGCCAATCATCTTACTCGATGAACCGATATCTGCATTGGATATAAGGTTTCAGTTGCAAGTGCTAGTCATGCTGAAAGCGTTAAGTAAGAGTGGTAAGACTGTTGTTGTTGTGTTGCACGATTTGAATCTGGCTTCGCGGTTCTGTACGAAACTATTGCTATTAAATGAAGGAAGAACTCTTGGTTTTGGAACAACCGCGAATGTCCTACGTGCCGATTATGTGAATTCGACTTACAAAGTGAATGCGATCGTCCGTAAAGACGATCTGACGGAAGCGGTTTCCGTAACAGCATTGTCACCTGATGATAAACAATAATATATTGGAGGAGAATGAAGAATGAATTGGAATTGGATAAAGAATATAGCAGTCATTTCAATGGGTACTTTGCTACTCTCAGCTTGTAATGCAGAGGGATCGCAGGAAGAAAATCCGCAAAAAAAGGTGGAAGTGTCTGGAGTACAATCGGAAGCGGATGCAGTGGAAAATGTTGACTTCCCGGCAACGGTAACAGTTGGGGACAAGGAAGTTACAATTGAAGAAAAACCAATGAGGATCTTGCCATTGTCACTCGATGGCGCTGAAATCATACTGGATCTTGTAGACCCTGCTCGAGTACTAGCAATTTCTAAAAGTGTAGTAGACCCGATGTTGTCAACGCATTCGGACGCTGGTGAATTAATTAAAGACCGTTTTGCATCTGCAACAAACATCGACCCTGAGCAGATTTTGGCGTATGACACGGATTTGTTACTACTGACGAAAATGCATGGACAGGAAGCCGATGCGGATCAAATATTAAGCCAGGCAGGTATTCCAATCTTATCTTTTGAAACGACAAAGACGTTGCAAGAATTCATGGACAATATTAACGTCATCGGACACGCTGTCGGAGAAAAGGAGAAAGCGCAAAGGATGGTCGCCGACATGCAGAAGGAAATTGAATCCATTCAAGCGAAAATCCCTGCAGATGCAGTTGCCCCAACAGTACTCGTATTATCTGAAGTAGGACCGGGAACAGGGCCTTACGTTCTTGGGCCGACAAATATCTCCTACGATATTATCAAACTTGCAGGCGGCACTCCTGCAGTAGATCTGATTGGCCTTGACCGTACGACGAAAGCGGAAGTAGAGCAAGTGATTAAAATGGACCCCAATCATCTGTTCCTGCTCGATTGGCAAGGAAACGGTGAAGAAACGTACAAGGAATTGATGGAGTCGCCGGGTTGGAATACATTGCAGGCGGTGCGAAATAACAATATTACAATTATGGAAGTGAAATATCTCATGAATCCAAACAAGGATAACATTTATGGTCTGAATATCATGACAGATACGATCCATGGGTTAACTAAATGAATGTACTTCTTCTATTTAGTTATGGCCATCTGCAATCAATCGACGATTTAGAACCGTTCTACAAGCATCTGCTACGCAAGCATTATTCGGATGAGGCGCTGGAAAGAGGGAAGAGTCTTTTCAAATCGCTTGGAACGGCTGATTCACTAACGTCAATTACACACCGAATCGGTAAGGCGCTAAGTAAGGAGATCGCAGCGAAAACTGGAGAGGAATGGACGTACCGTATCGGAACGAAGCATTCGGAACCGTTTGTTGAGGATGTCGTACGCGAATGCGTGGTGAGTGGAGTGCAAAAACTTTTGACAGTGCCGCTGACACCATTGGCTTCGTTGACAGGAACAATCGGTTATCAACGGAAAGTGATGGATACGTTGCCTGAAGAAACGACCATCGCTGTTTATCACGTAGAACCTTATCATGCAAAACAATCTTTTATACAGCTACTCCGCGATCGTCTTGAGCAGGCATTCCATTGGTTGCCAACTCATGTGAAGGACAAAACAGAAGTGGTTTTTACTGCCCATAGCCTCCCTGGGAATGAGCGGGTACATGAGGAATTCATCGCACAATACAGTGAACTGGCAGCGCAACTAATGAAGCCACTCGAAGGAATTCCGCATCATATGTCTTATCGCAGCGCGGGTGCTCTTCCTCAGAAGTGGTTGCGGCCGGACGTACTCGATATTCTCATTGAGCGTGCTAATAAAGGAACAAAAGCTGTAGTTGTTTGTGAGTTACTGTCTATCATAGCGAATGCAGAAGTCATACAGGAAGTCGGACGGGATGCTATGCAATGTGCCCATGATCACGGCATGGCTTTTGTTCAGACGGAGTACTTAAACGATGCGTACGACTTTATGAAGGTGCTTAGCAATCTGTGCATAGAAAGACTGTCGGCGGACCCTGAACCATTAGTCGAACGGGAACAAATGGCCAATTCCGGAAATTAATAAACTCCCCGATCCAGTATGAATGCACATACTAAATCGGGGAGTTTTGTTTGATTAAATCAAGCCCATCAACCAAGGGGCAGCGTACAAAATCATGAACATGACACCGTAATTGACGCCGTGGCGGTGAAGGAAACCAGCTACGAGAGCGACAAGCAAGACGCCGAAGATATTAACCCATCCAGCTTCCATAAATGCTAGCATAACGACGAGACCGGCAAATAGGCCAATCAGTGCCTCGTGGGGTACAAATTTGAAGACGAAGGCACAAATCTGATTCGAATATTTAATCGTTGCATAAAACGTTAAAACGATTGCAATGGATGCACCAATTATAGTGGCAATCGCAATTTCACCCATCGACATGATGTGGTGGATATTATTTTCTGGTGTGAAAACGGGTGGTGCATTGAATAACGCGTTCGCGGGACCGATTGCCATTGGTGATAACGGCAATCCGATCGCGATTAACGGAATTAAAGTCCCTGAAATATAAGAAGCATTTGTGAGCCCGTCCATTGTTGAAATGGCACGTGACGCACGTTGAACAGGGTCTTTAATATGCCTTGTTAAAAATTCACCAAGAAAGATTGTCATGCCGACTGGTGTCAGGAAAAACGTGAACGTTCCAAGCGTACTGCCGAGTGCGGAAGTCGCTACTTCCTGTTTTGTCAGGATTTTGAACGGATTTGGGAACCCTTTCACTTTCTGTTGAGGTTTGAATGAAATCTCTTTTTCACCGTATATTTCTTCCCGGTTCCGATATTCTTTGCTCATCAGTTCGAATAATTTAAAGACGATCGGCCCGATTGTGATTCCGAGAAAGAAGGATACAAATACGGTTTTGCCTTCAGGAACGATTCCGATGTCACCATATAAAGTCCGCAGACCTTGGATAAGCAATGCGAATGGAACGACCATCAACAAAGAAAGCAATTTGTTCGCCGATAATAATGCCAGGAAAATGGCGCCTAGGAAAAAGATTAGTCCAGCGTGTTTGCTAATTGTTGATGCGTAAGGGATAATCAGGCTTGCGACGAGCAAGCTCAACGGAATGGAGACAATTGTTCCGATAACAGAACCCGATGCCATTTTTCGGATACTGACGTCAGGTAGACCGTGTTCTTTTAACACCATTGCGTGTTCGACCATTGGTGCTGCCATAACTCCGCCTGGAATTCCTGCTACTGCCACAGGGATCGAGTCCGTCAACTTCTTGGCGACGATTGCAGACATGAAGAATGCAAGCACGACATACGGAGAGACATTTAACAGAACAAGTGCCAACGTGACAGGTGCCAAGACAGCCGTTTCATCCGTCCCTGGCGCAATGCCGATGAGCGTATAAAGAACAGCGGCTGCGATACTTGCAAGTATCATTAATAGAACGATGGATAACGTCATGGCTTCGTCTCCTCCGTTTCCGATATGATTTTTCGTTTAGGTTTGATGATGATACTTGAAACGATGAAAGCTATTAAACCTCCAGCTAGCCCGAAAACAAGCGGCATTGGCGGTTCATTTGGTGCTATGATATATCCACCAAGTGTGAATAGAATCGATAATCCGATAGAAATAAGTAAATCACGTAAATTTACGTTATCCCCCCAAATATCGTAGAATACCCCTTCTTTTTTCTCCATAATAAACCTCCTTAGTCGTGTGTGATGAAAATCGTCAACACTTTTGCTTCTTGTGCATCTACAGGTAGGAACACATGTGGTGTCCTGCCTTTGAAGAACGCACTATCCCCAGATTGAAGTATAGTTGTTTTTCCGTCATATGAAAAGTTGATTTTACCGGCAAGGATGTAAATGAACTCATCTTCCTCATGTGTATACGGTTGGATGTTGTCTTTTCCCGGAACGACGGTGACGATAACTGGCTCAATTTTACTGTTTGTAGAAAGGTTTGCAAGCGATTGGTACAAATAGCTCGCTTCTTCACCTGCCTCAATTGTTTTGCGTTGTTCTTCTTTCATGATAATGAGTTCGGCGTCCGATTCTTCCTGCAACAGCCAGGATAGAGTGACACCGAGCACTGAAGCGATTTTTGAGAGAGTAGCGACGGCGGATCCTGTTTGTCCATTTTCAATCTTGGAAATAAGACTTTTTGTGAAACCGGTCGCTTCCGCCAATTCCTGTTGTGTCATATCCTTCTTCCGCCGAAGCTCTTTAATTTTTTTACCGATAACGTTAGGCTGCATTGATTTCCCCCGCTTATTATTTTCGATTGTTCAAAAATTCTTTAGCGGCGTCCATTCTTACATCGTTATGCTCGATCATCTGCGCTTCCAACCAGTCAATTTCTTCCGGATTTCTACCGATTTGTGAAGCAATATTGCGTGCGTGGAGTGTCATATGTCCCCGCTGAATCCCTTCGGTCGCCAGTGCGCGGATGGCACCCATATTTTGTGCGAGGCCAACTGCTACGACAAGTTGCGCGAGATCAGCCGCAGATTGGATATTCATTATTTCGAGTGACAATCGAGCGGTCGGATGTGTTTTGGTCGCTCCCCCGATAATACCGACTGCCATAGGCATAGTCAATTCACCATGCAATGTTTCATCTTGTATCGTCCATTTTGTCAACGCGCGATATTGTCCGTCCTTTGCTGCAAACGCATGCGCGCCAGCTTCAATTGCACGCCAGTCATTTCCTGTAGCAATCAAGACGGGATCGATGCCGTTCATAATGCCCTTATTATGCGTGGCCGCGCGGTATGGGTCTGCCAAAGCGATTTCATTCGCAAGAACCATCCGTTTTGCCACTTCACTTCCGTTGAAATCCCCAGTGTCGAGGTGATCAAACGGAATAGCGACTTTCGCTGTAGTAAGACGTTGGTCTGCCAAGTTGCTTAGAATGCGAAGGAGCACCGTACCACCCGTCAACTTCTCAATATCAGGCGTTAATCGTTCAGCCATCGTATTTACCGCGTTTGCACCCATGGCATCTAGTACATTGACGTGCAGATGGATGACGAGCACTTTTTCGCCCGTTCCTAGTGCTAGATGTCGTAATTGAATATCTTTTACTCCGCCGCCTAAAGCAACGAGCGTCTTATCAAATGAATTGGCTTTCTCCATCAATTCCTTTTTGGCGCCTTCAATGTTCAACTGTGCACTTTCCATATCATCAATATTAATAACGTGCATTTGTCCAATCATGATGGATCCGTTATAGCTAGTTGTAAAACCGCCTGAATCTCGTGCGATACGAGCCATGTTTGAGGCGGCTGCGACGACAGATGGTTCTTCAACGGCCATCGGGATGAGTACATCACTTCCATTAACGGTGAAATTTGTTGCAATTCCAAAAGGCAGTTGGAACGTTCCGACGACATTTTCAATCATCTTGTCGGCAGTCGAGAGCGGAAGTGCTTTCTCGTTGTCCATAAGTAAATCCAATTTGTCTACTTCAATCGATAGTGCTGAGGCTAATGCTGCCTGTCTTTCTTCTACGGACAATTTAAAGTATTTCGGTAATCTAGAGTTGCTAGTTTTCATTTACTCCACTCCTATTCAGTAGTCATGTTCAACAAAGTTGAATTAAATTCAACCAATAGACAAAAAAATAAAGCGCTTTCAAGAATGGTAACATGAGATATTTCATAAATCAATATTATTTGAATATAAAATCCAGATGAAAATGAGGCTGGGACAAAACTAAAATATAGTCCGTTCCCCTGCGCTCCAAAAGGCACGCTTGAGCCTCCTCGTCGCTGAAGCTCCCGCGGGGTCTCAACATTCGCGCTACATCCCGCAGGAGTTGGCCTTTCTCCGCTCCGGTGCACTCTGATGTTCTATAAAGTATTTGCTAACAAATAACATACAAAAAGCGTAAAGGATCATTTCCTCTACGCTATTTGTATGTTATGTCCCAGCCACATTACTTAATCTCGGTTTATTCTAGCGGCGCGTATTTCATCGGAAGTGAGCGGATCATAACCGCCGAACCTTGTCTCGTCACGCACAATGTCGATCAGCGAATCATCTGTTGGATAGCCTTCCGTATAGATGATCATTGAGCCGTTCATAATGCGTTGATAATAAATATTCGCTTCATCTTTTGAGAATCCTACTTCTGATAACATACTGCGTACATTATCTTCACCTGTTAGGAAGCCGAAAAAGCGGTCAATTATAGAAGATGGAGCAAATCGCAGATCGTTAGAAATTGTGTTTTTTAAATCTTCCACAATCTGTTCGTCTTTTGCAACGATGTAAATATCTTTATCATCAAATCCAGCCGTCTGTAATTGTTTGATTTTCGAAAACAACTGATCTCTTGTATGGTAGATGCCGATAAATGTCTTCTTCACATGTATACACCCCGTCCTATTATTTCAATGTGGCCATTCATGTTTTGATGAATGGCGGGGGGATTCGTTCATCCGTTTTTCTTGAATGTTGACTTCCGGAGTCGCTGTATAGAGCATTTCGTCTTCGTTCTTAATGTACGGTTCTTCGGTTTCCATCTCGCCACTTGTGTGCGTCAGTTCATTTTCGTCTACATAACGATCGACGTCAGCATTTAGAGTCCCTTCATTGTGATTTGAAAATGCAGGCGTATCTGCCTGATCATTTATTGGAAGTGTCGCAAACGTATCCAGTTCTGGCGAAGATTGACCATCGAATCCGGCTAAAGGAGCGATATCTTCGGAAGAAGGCTGCATTTCAATTTCTGTAGATGCTCGCGGTGATTTTGAAAAGTGATTCTTTTCCCTTGGGATTTCTTCGTACATTCCCGCTGCTTTTGGTGGTTCATCATACGAATTCACTGAATGCGGGATTTCATCTAGTATACCTATCGTGTATGGTGCTTCTTCCCGCAAGGATGCTGCAGGTAAAGAATCATCGTATACTTCATTTTCATAGGCCGTTACACGGTTTGCACCTAGATTTGGATCAGTTCCGCTGTTTGTCATTCCAAAGCGTTCGCCTCTTTCGATGTGAAGCGTATTCATTTCACCCTTGTCCACATACAATAGCTTTCCACCGTTTTGGATCTGCTCATAATAGTTGTCCATATCGCCTTCAGAAACACCCACTTCATGTAACATTGTCCGAACGTGGTCGCTGCCTGTAAGGATATCCATAAACCGGTCGAACCAAGATTCAGGAGCCGTCTGCACGTCTCCATATTTCATACCTTGAAACATTGCAACGTCAGTATTGTCTTCTGCGATGACGTAAATGTTCTCTCCTTCAATTCCCTGTGTTTTTAGTTCATCGATCTTAGCCATCAATTCCGAGTCATTATTATACATACCAATGAATATCTTTTTATCCATAAATGTCCCCTCCTCAAAGTGATGGTGCTGATACTATGAATACCCCTAATTCAGTTATAAAAACGTCGAAGGGAAGATTACCACTTAAAAAAAGCGTAGTGAAAAAACGACATGACAGTTTTTATATTTTAAAAATAGTCTATCGAATTGATGGTGAATCTTGTATAGTTGAATGAAAGTAAGAGAATTGGAGGGGAAGGTATATGCCGAAGAAAATCATAAGTCTATTCATAGCGATGGTTTGTCTATTCATCGTATTCAACAGTGCATCTGCCGCGTCACTTTTCAAAGATGTGGATGAAACACACGCTGCCAAAAATGAATTGGCTTATCTAGTCAAACAAGGAATTTTGACAGCTGATCCCGAAGCTGTTTTTGGAGTCGGAGAATCGATTACTAGATTGGAAGCTTCCGAAATGATTGTGAAAGCATTGGGGCTGGAAGTGGAAGAAGACTTTGAAATGACCTTTACGGATGTCGAAGTCGATCATCCGGGTTATGCAATCATCCAAGCAATCGTGAACGCAAACATAATGGGTGGTAACAGTGAAGGGATGTTTATGCCGGATGACCATTTAACGAGAGGACAAATGGCAGGGATCTTGGTCAAAGCTTTTCAATTGGAAGGGACGACTACCTATCAGTTCCGTGATGTGAATGAGTCCTACTGGGCAAGCGATGCTGTCAAGACGTTCTATGTGAACGGTGTGACGACTGGTTATGAAGACAATACATACAGACCTGGTGCTTCATTAACGAAAGCGCATTTCTCTACATTTCTGGCACGTATTCTCAACCCGGAATTTAAGCGGTCGGTTGCTTGTTATGAACCAGATAATACATTGCGATATGCAATCCGTGTACCAGTCACTAATGTCTGGGCCTCACCGAATAAAATCCGCCCGATAGATGCAATTTCTGTTTTACCGAATCCGGATATGAATAAATGGTCAAAGAGCATGACGGTTGCACAAAAGAACTGGCTCGTTGGGCGTACAGATACACAGGCAATTTACGGCGATGAAGTGGAAGTGTTGAAAACGAGCGGAAACTGGATGTATATTGCCGTGAAAGAACAAGTGAAAACAGGGAATCCGAAAGGGTATCAAGGCTGGGTGCCGAAGTCACATGTGAAAGCGTATTATGCAAACTATGAAAATTGTGCGATTGCCATTGTAGAGTCTAAAATCACTACCTTATATAATGAACCGAAATTACATGAAAAATATAAATTCACAAACATAAGTTATTCGACAATTTTAAAAGTGACAAACGATCAAGGGGACTGGCTGCAAGTGCAGACGGCTACAGACGGTGCAAAATATGTCCGCAAAAAAGACGTGAAGATGTTCGATGATTATAAATCTGTACCTAAACCGAAACAAGCTGATATCGTTAACGCAGCGAAGCAGTATTTAGGCTTGCCATACTTATGGGCTGGCGTGTCCTCCTACGGGTTTGACTGTTCAGGCTTAATGTATGCGGTCTATAAAAATCACGGCATTATCATTCCGCGTGACTCCTTTGTCCAGGCGACGCATGGAACTGCAGTAAAGCGTAAAGATTTGCAACCGGGTGATTTAATGTTCTTCGGCTATAAAGGCGGTAAGGGAAAGGTTTATCACGTTTCCATGTACATTGGTGACGGAAAGATGATCCACGCACCAAGTTCGTCAAGAAGTGTTGAAATCATTTCTATCGATTTGGGAATTTATAAAACAAATTATGCGGGTGCACGAAGATATTTAAAATAAAATAATAAAAGCGCTTTTCCAGCAAAAATGGAGAAGCGTTTTTTGTCGAGTTAGTAAGTGTGTTCTAGAAGTGCCTACTGAAGATTATAGTATAGGAACGCCATAGGGGGGATGCTGTGTTCATTGACGGGGTGTTTGCAGGTGGTGGTTTGAAAGGGTTCGCGCTAGTAGGGGCTTATCAGGCACTTGAAGAGAAGGGGTACCGGTTCAAAAGAGTAGCGGGTACAAGTGCAGGTGCAATCATTGCTTGTTTCATCGCTGCAGGCTACACAGGAAACGAAATTGAGGAAATGATGCAGGATGAAGACCTGCAGACGTTGCTTGATCCTAGGAAAACCATCTTGCCTTTTCCATTCATGAAGTGGCTTCGATTGTATTGGCGAATGGGGCTTTATCAAGGGCAGGCGCTGGAAGATTGGCTGTTCGAAAAGTTATCAGTAAAAGGGCTATATAACTTTTCGGATTTACCGGAAGGGTCATTGAAAATAGTCGCTTCTGATTTGACGCATGGGAAAATGATTGTATTACCGGATGACTTAATCCATTATGGTATCGAACCGGGAATGTTTCCAATTGCCCGGGCAATCAGGATGAGCTGCACAATTCCGTTTTTCTTTGAGCCTGTACGATTCAAGGCGCCTACAGGGGAAACGATTGTCGTGGACGGCGGCGTTTTGAGCAATTTTCCGATGTGGATTTTTGACGAGGAGAATGGAGAACGAGTTCGTCCGTTAATCGGTATGAAGCTAAGTCACCGCAAAGAGGAGATGAGGGGTAGAGAAATCGGTAATGCACTGAATCTATTTGAAGGGTTATTTTCGACAATGAAAAATGCGCATGATGATCGCTATATTTCAAGAAAAGATGAAAAAGATATTATTTTCATACCTGTTGAGCAGTATAGTGCAACCCAATTTGCGCTTGAAGATGAGCAGAAAGAGGAGCTGATGCAGATTGGTCGACTGAAGACGATTCAGTTCCTGCAGACGTGGCCCTATTCAATAGAAGAAACACATCGAAGAATTCAACGGATTGTTTGAAAAAAAGAGGGTCGCCCATGACGAACCTTGGGCAATCCTCTTTTTATCGTAATTGTAATTATAGACGTTTGAAGCTATGGAATTTTGTTTTCCAGTAGCTATTGTTCAAGCTGACAACTTGTGATTTCTTTCCGCCAGCATGGACGAATTTATTATTTCCTACATAAATACCAACATGTGAAATGCCTGTACGGTATGTATTTTTAAAGAATACTAAATCACCTGGTTGTGGATTACTAACTTTTGTCGATTTTGCAAATTGACCGAGTGTGTCGCGTGGAACCGTTTTACCAGACTTTTTAAATGCATATTGAACGAATCCACTGCAATCGAATCCTTTTGTCGTTGTTCCACCGAAACGGTATGGAATGCCTGTCAATCCAGTAGCTGTTTGTACGACATTGTCTGCCGATGCTACGTTTTTAGTTGAGACAGATTTAGTTGTCAATAAAGTGCTGAGTGCCCAACCGGATTTTCCATTCACTTTCACACTGTACCAAACTTCTTTGCCTACTTTCTTCTCACCTGTTACCGAAACTTTTGTACCTTTTTTAGCAAGTGTAACAATCTTATGGTCAGTTCCTGCGCCGGAACGGATATTTACATTATGTGCAGTTGTATATGAACCATTATGTATAGATGCTGTTTGAGCTGTACTTGCGCTCGCTTCAGACTCTCCTGTTGTAATTCCAAATGTCAATGACCCTGCAACTAGTAATGATAAAGCAACTTTCTTCATTCGTATCCCCTATCCACCACTGATCGACATGGTTGTGTATTTTATCTGTTGTTTGCTGATCACTTGTCCTATTCTAAAGACTAAACATTACAGAGGGGGTTCATTTACATTACAGGCATATTACATAACATTACATAAGTTTAATATATCCATCATATGGGTATAGAGGTGAACCTTGGACAGGTTTAGTGGAGGATAATGAACATTGTAATTGGAAAAGGGCCAACCCCATAAAAATGGGGTGGCCCTTTGATTTGTATAGTAACTTTTAAATTGAAGTTTTATATCTCTCTAATAGATCCGTAATCCGGATGCTTTCAAAAATGATCATTGCCGCGGTCATTTTTCCACTGGGTGTCTTCTATCCTTAAGCAACGTAAGCCCTACCTTCTCTTACGTCCTTGCGACCCTTTAGTCGCGCCAGTGTGAATAAGTGTCCTCAAAAACAGTACGTAGAATGCCATCTGTCAAATTGTTAGTTACCATATGTTTTGCTAATAACTAATCATACCACGAGTGAGTTATAGAGTCAATCATTTATCGGGATTAACACCACAACTCTTTCGAAAGTAGTTCAACTAGTTTTTATACAGACGTATTCATTAGTATACACGTTCGATAGTCAGTTAGATGGCGTTATAAATCTGTCAATTATTGTTCACTCTATGAGCCCATCTTACGACCCGAATCTTATATAATAATGGTATCTAGAAGAAGGAGTTGGGGATGGCTTGAAGCCGAATTCGAAGTTTACAACTAAGATTGTCGTCCTTGTCGCTTTAGTCATTGGTGCAGTAACTAGTGTTGGATGGTATATCTCGGGTACGCCTAAAGGTGAGAATGTGTCGTTTTCTGAATTTGAAAAAACCATTCAAGCTCAGGCAGATCAAATGTTGGCTTTGAAAGAATCGGCTGACGGTACATTGTCTTTAATGACGCAAGATGGCTTGTACATCACTCAAGTCCGTCCACAAAGTCAGTTGGCGGAACAGTTAGTTGAAAAATATAATCTATCGTATAAATATGCGGATAGTGGGCAGTATGGCAGTTTAGTATTTGGCGGCTTGATTATTGCTGCGCTCATTACGCTGTTCATCCTCCACAGAAAAGGGAAGTTAGGGGCTGGCGTTTCTTCCATGAAAAACAGCGCATCGAAAGCGACGCCGCTTCCTACTATAACACTGGATGACATCGGTGGGCTTCCTGAAGAGATGAAGGAAGAGATTCACCAGACCTTGTCGATTATCAAAGATCCAAAACGTGCCACACAAGTTGGTATTAAAGCGCCTAAAGGGATACTGTTGTATGGTCCACCCGGAACAGGTAAAACATTGCTCGCTCAAGCGATTGCGCAAGAGATCGGTGCCACATTCTATTCGTCAAGTGGATCTGCGTTCACAGAACTGTTTGTAGGAGTCGGTGCTTCGCGTGTTCGCACGTTATTCCAAAATGCTCGAAAACAGCGACCTGCAGTCATTTTCATCGATGAAGTAGATGCGCTTGCTGGAAAACGTAAAGAGCATGGCGGAGAAGAGTCAGAGAAGACGTTGACAGAACTACTTGTCCAGTTGGATGGCGGCAATGACAATGATGGAATTCTGTTCATTGCTGCGACAAACCGAAAAGACATGCTGGATGAGGCATTCCTTCGCCCGGGGCGGATCGATTATACATTTAATGTGCCTTTGCCTGATACAGGAGGACGTCGTGAAATCATCGATATTCATACAAAAGGGCGATTGTTGGCAGATGACGTATATGCTTCACTTGATGTGTTAGCTGAAAGTACATCTGGATTTTCTGGTGCTGAATTAAGTGCTTTGTTTGAGACTGCAAGTAAACGGGCAATTCGTGATGGACGTGAAAAAATCGGTAAAAGTGACTTGGACTTTGCGATTGACCGAACGATACTGGGCAGTACATCAAGGGCGCTGAATGATATGGATACGAAAAGACGCGTAGCAATCCATGAATCGGGTCATGCTTTACTTGCAGCACTGACGAAACCTGGTTCAGTCCGAAAAGCAACAATCATTCCAAGAGGCCAGGCGCTTGGCTATGTTGCGCCGATCCAAAAAGAACTCCACTTGCAGACAGCTAGTGAATTGATGGATCAATTAAGTATGATTCTTGCAGGTGGTGTCGCTGAACGAATGTATCTCGGTGAACATAGTATCGGGGTTAGCGGCGACGTGCAACAAGCGAAAGATATTATTGAGCGTATGGTCGATACCGGATTGCTACAGGACAGTTTCACGTTAACATTCAACAAAGGCGAAAAAGAGCTGAAGATGCAGGCGATTTTTGGTGTAGCGCTTCGTCAGACGGAAACGCTAATCCAGGAGAATGCCGCTCAGTTAGAAGAACTCGTCGATGTGCTGTTCAGGAAAGAGACATTGGACGGTGCCGAAGTCCAGGAAATCGTAGATGGCGCAGGCGTGGAAAATCAGAAATTGGCTGTATTTAGCTAACCATATAGAAGTTGAAGGCACTTTCTTAACGTAAATAGTTGAGAAGGTGCTTTTTTGTCGCAACGAAACGCAACGTAATCCGTACCCCGTGAGATACGAACGCTGCAGTACGATTTATGGGCGTTGCGACACGGTTTAAGGGCGCGGTGACAGGGTTTACGGGCGCGGTGACAGGGTTTACGGGCGCGGCGGCAGGGTTTACGGGCGCGGTGACACGATTTATGTGCGCGGCGGCAGGGTTTACGGGCGCGGCGGCGCGTTTTATGGGCGCAGCAGCACGATTTATGGGCGCATCAGCACGATTTATGGGCGCAGCAGCACGTTTTATGGGCGCAGCAGCACGGTTTACGGGCGCGGCAGCACGTTTTATGGGCGCGGCGGCACGTTTTACGAGCGCGGCGACACACTTTACGGGCGCGGCGGCAGTATTTAAAAACGCACGACCCGGTTGTATCGCAACATAACGCGCTCGTATCGAAACGTATCCGCGCCGTATCACACCGTAACTCCCTTTGCTACGAAACATAACCCCCATGAATAATCAGCCTGCAACTTATCACACCCTATTCATAATAAAAAACACATCAAAAGCTACATGCTTAATTCGCGAATTATTGCAAAAAGTCGCATAGTCATTAAATGAACCCAATGATACGATGATATTGTAGTCTAAAAAACTACTAATCTTTTTAGAAGAGGAGAGGTTTGCTTATCCATGACGCACTGCACCATATTTCAAACTTGAAAGGAGATTGGTACCATGCGAAGTAAGAGATGGAGAACGCGTTTGAATAGTTTCCTAGCTGTAGGTTTACTTGTAAGTATGATCATGCCGACGATTCCGGCGAGTGTTAAGGCTGAATCTACGGCAGCCGATTTAATTATTTCTGAATACGTAGAAGGCAGTAGCTTTAACAAAGCGATTGAGTTATATAACGGGACAGGGCAAACGGTTGATTTACAAAATTATTCACTGGAGCTCTATACAAATGGATCCGCGGCCGCAACTTCTAAACTTGGATTAGCAGGTTCGCTAGCTCAAGGAGAAACATTTGTTATATACCACCGGGACGCAGCAGCCGGTATTAAGCAAAAAGGGGATTTAGAGAACAGTAATATAACCAATTACAATGGCGATGACGCCCTTGTTCTCAAAAACACGAGCGGCATTATCGACTCGTTTGGACAAGTTGGAGCACGCAGTAATTGGGGAACGGACGTAACGCTCGTTCGTAAGCCCGGTATTGTTTCGGGGGATTCTATCTCAGACGATGCATTCAATCGGGATGATGAATGGATTGTTTATCCGAAAGATACATTCGATCATTTAGGAACTCATGAAATGATCGATTCAAATCCAGGTGAACCTGGTGATCCGGCAATCATATCTATTGAAGAAGCCCGCTCCACTGATTTAGGAGAAACAGTCACAATTAAAGGCGTAGTTGCTGCGCAATTAAAGAATACAATTTCTATCCAGGATTCTACAGGGGGAATCGCAGTACGCCCAACAAGTTTGGCAGTCTCTATCGGTGATGAAGTGACGTTGACCGGTACGCTTGTTGACTATCGTGGCTTATTGCAATTGGATGGAGCACAAGTGATAGACCGTACAAAGGATGTTGGGGAACCGCAGCCAAAAGTAATAACAGGAGCTGAAGTCGGGGAATCGCATGAATCGCAACTCGTGACTGTCCATAATGTCGTTCTCACAGATGTCCAAGCAGGCAGTGGTTGGGCAAATTATTTAGCGACAGACGGTCATGAATTTATTGTTCGCGATGAAGGGGCTTCACTCGGACTCGTGGAAGGAACAACCTATGACAGCATTACGGGGATTGTTCAGCAATTCGATAATGACTATCAAATCATTCCACGTTCTACAGCAGATGTTGTTGTTGATAGTACGGTTGTGCAACGAGTAACTGCAAATCCGGGCAGTGGTACATTTGTTGGAAGTATCAACGTTACATTGACGACCGGAACACCCAATTCAACGATTCTTTTTACAGTGGATGGGTTAGACCCGATTGAAAATGGCGCAACGTATTCATCGCCAATCGACATTCATAAGGACGCGACTGTCAAAGCGGTCGTGAAAACGGATGACGGTCGTTATAGCGAAGTTTCAACCTTTACGTATACCATTACAGATAGCCTTCAAATCCATAATATTCAAGGAGAAGGTCATACATCTCCTTTTGTGAATCAAGTTGTCGAAGGTGTCGAGGGAATTGTAACGTATAAATATGTGTTAAGCGGTTCGACGTATTATCATATCCAAACACCTGACAACAAACGAGACGGCAATGTAAACACGTCAGAAGCAATCGTTCTTTATAGCGGAAAGGATACTTGGAACCTATCGATTGGTGACTTGGTTTCCGTTACAGGAACAGTGAGTGAATATGCGATTGACGGATATGCAGATCGCCAAGAAACAGACTTGAAGACAACCCAAATTAGTGTACGTGATGATCGTGGCGGCAACGTCCAGATTCTTGAACGCAATGTTCCGCTACCAACACCATTCATCATTAATGAAGAAAACGTACCAAAAGATCAAATTGCGAGTCACCAGTTTTCAGAATTTGATCCGACGAAGTTTGCGGCTGACTTCTGGGAAAGCCGAGAAGCGATGCTCGTACAAGTTGGTACTGTAAAAGCCGTTTCGCCGCAACAACATGGTGACTTGGTTACCGTTCTAGCGGACGCAGAAACAGAAACACTTAACGGTGGAATCCTGTTAAAAGAAAACGATCAAAATGCTAACCGTATTCAATTTAGATTAGAACCTAACGGGCCAGCGCGAGATTTTGAAGTTGCAACTGGCGATTATTTTGCTGGACCTCTGACAGGTGTCGTCGGCTATTCATTCCAAAACTATAAAATTTATACGTCTTTGGATGATATGAGGCAAGCGCATAGCGTTGGGGATGCGGAACCTGAAACGACAACTATCGTGAAATCGGAAGATAAGCTGACGATTGCTTCGTATAACTTGGAGAATTTCTCGAATAACAAAAAGACAACAACAGATGATAAGGCACGGAAATTGGCAAGGGCTTTTGCGACAGATATGCAAAGTCCGGACATTATCGGCGTAACAGAAGTGCAGGACAATAACGGTCCGGATGCTGGTGATTCCAAGGCCAATCAAAGCTATGAGCGTCTCATTAAAGCAATTGCAGATGCAGGTGGTGCTCACTATGAATATGTCAATATCGATCCAGTAAACAATGCAGATGGAGGACAACCAAACGCAAATATCCGTGTTGGATTCCTCTATAATCCTGCGCGTGTTTCATTGACGGAAGGGATTCCGCATGGAGATGCCACAACTGCTGTTGGATATGAAAGCGGGAAGTTGACGCATAATCCTGGACGAATTGAACCGAATGATGCTGCTTTCAACAGTAGCCGTAAACCATTGGCTGCGCAATTTGATTTCCAAGGGGAGTCAATTGTCGTCATTGCGAATCACTGGAATTCAAAGAATGGCGATACACCTGTATTCGGTGCTGTCCAGCCACCAGTCAATGGAAGCGAAGTTCAACGCAAGAAAATCGCGGAGATTGTTTATAACTTCGTTTCAGGCATCAAAGCGGATAATCCTGAAGCGAATATCGTGTCACTCGGTGATTTCAATGACTTCCAATTCGCTGAAAGTTTATTCATCCACGAAGGCGACTTAATGACGAATATGATCAACCATGTCGATGAAGCAGATCGCTATTCCTATGTATTTCAAGGGAATTCACAAGTATTGGATCATATTCTCGTATCAAATAATTTGCTTGATCAAACTGAAATAGACATTTTGCACATCAATGCTGATTTTACTGATATGGCAGGCCGTGCAAGTGACCATGATCCTGTAATGGTACAAATTGGATTTGACGCACCTAGTAGTTGGGAGCCTGTTCCAATCGGGAAAGAATATAACTTAATTGGAACGTACAAAAAACAACTAGTTGTTGCAGAGCCGAGTGTTGCTGTTTATATGGATGCACAATCATCACTAAAGGATGGACTATACCTGAAAGGGGATTATGCTGAACTTACAGGTGAAGGCTTTAAAACAAATCGCGTCATTTTACAAGCGAAGAAAAGCGGTTTAGTTGTCCATATGAAAGGTACTGAAATGGGCAATGTAGTAGTTGAAGGTTCACACCCTCTCGAAATTAGAGGGGCTGAAGGTATACAGAAAATAACGTTTGTCAAAGGTGCAGACGCATCTAAGGTGGTTTTCTATAATTCTGCTGGTAAACGTATTTCAGTGCCAGCATTAAATAAGGCACCAGTCATCAGCAAACCAATTACAAACAAAATGGTCAAGATTGGGGAAACAATCTCTATCAATCTCGCAGAACATTTCAGTGACCCGGATGGCGATACACTTACTTTCTCTTCAACAAAAGGGATTGTGGACCTTCATTCAGCTGTACTGAAATTGCAGTTGAAAGAGGGAAGTCATATTGTTGGTGTAACAGCTCGTGATGGAGAGAAATCCGTTACAACAACTTTCACTGTCACCGTAACGGATGAAATTGAAACTCCGTCAGATGACTATTATAAAGATGCGATCGGGAAAGAAGGGCAAGCGCTGAAAACGGCCCTTCACGGAATTATTTCGGATCATCGCAAACTTTCATACAGCCAAGTATGGGACGCATTGAAAGAAACGGATAGTGATCCGAGCAATGCGAATAATGTCATCCTGTTCTACTCAGGAGAATCTCGTTCGAAAGATCGTAACGGTGGAAATGTCGGAGATTGGAATAGGGAGCATGTGTGGGCTAAATCGCACGGCGATTTCGGAACAAGCATTGGACCGGGAACGGATATCCATCATTTGCGTCCAACCGACGTCCAAGTAAACAGTGCACGTGGAAACCTAGACTTTGATAATGGTGGTTCGGCTGTTAAAGGCTGTGACGGCTGCTACAAATCTGCGAATTCCTGGGAGCCGCCTAATCAGGTTAAGGGGGATGTTGCCCGGATGCTGTTCTATATGGCAACACGTTATGAAGCAGGGGATCGAGTGGATTTAGAGTTGAATGAATTACTGAATAACGGAAAGAATCCTTATCACGGTAAACTATCCATCCTATTACAATGGCACGAGCAAGACCCAGTCGATGCGTTTGAAATGAACCGAAATAATCTCATTGAACAAATTCAAGGCAACCGGAACCCGTTCATCGATTATCCGGAATGGGTACGCTCAATTTGGGCATATCCAACATCAGGAGAGTTAAGAAAAGCATCATAGAAAAATGGCCAGTGGCGTAAATGCTACTGGCCATTTTTTTTGGAAATTATCAATTAACCTAGCAAGTTTACAATAATCTCGAATTCAAGCATCTCAAATTCAAGGCTTTTATCTGACAAATTGATTCTTAAGTAATAAATGTCCAATTAATACATGCCATTGGACTAACTTTAGATAATGGGAAAGTACGTATTAAAATCTCTATATCCATTTATTGGTTTATCATGAACTTTTGACCCAGCGACAATCGACCTTGACCTAGTATGCAGAAATTGTCACGACTTTGACACTAATGCAGTGCGGTGCTATTAATTATGAATAGCACAACGGTAAATAACTAGATTCATAGAGTCAATTTCTTGAGGATGAAAGAGGGTTTGGGATGCTAGAGGCAAAAAGGCGTGCTGCCATATTCTTAGTATTAGCATTTATATTAGCGGCAGTGACAGGTTATCTTGTACTAGAAAAAGTGAAAGAGTTAAATGCAGAACTTGGTGGAATGACCTCCATCTATATTGCAAAAGGTTCCATTCCTTCCCGCTCTCAAATAGAGTTGTCGCAAGTGACGAAGATGGATATTCCGAATAAGTTTGTGACGGATAGTCATATCGTTTCCGAGAAGGATTTTGAACACCAGGTCTCAATTGTTCCATTAAATCCCGGTGATATCATTACAAAAAATATGATCAAACCGATTTCCAACTTACAAGATGCGAATAATCGGCTAGTGACGATGTATCGCACCGATAAAGTCCAGTTTGATCAGGTCCTTACAGCATTGGATCGGGTAGATATCATTGTATCCACTAGCAATGACGGGAAGAAGAAGACGAAAGTGTTCATGAAAGATGTCCTAGTCGCATTTGCACAAGGAACGAATGATAATTTCTCAGGTATAGCAGTAGAAGTTACTGCAGAAGAAGCGCCAAATCTCATCCATATGCAACATTACGCAGATCATATACGGATTCTGAAAGCAAATGTCGGACAAGCATCTTCATTCGGCGATCAGTTGGATACAGAACAGATGGATGAAAATTCCACTGTAAAAGAGCCGGAGGAGAAGTCAGAACCTGAATTAGAGAGCGAAGTTACTACTGAAAAAGGTAAAGAGAAGAACGAGGCAGAAACCGAAGAAGAATCATCTGAAGAGACAACGGATGCGACGGATAAATAAATGTGATCAGTCACTTATTGAAAGGTGAGGCCGGTGGAGAACAACTTAAATATTATGATTGTGTCTGATGAAGAAGCACTCATGTCTCAATTGAAAACAATAGCCGAAACAAAAACAAGTCATGTAATCGGTGTCCGTTCAAATGAAGCGATTAGAGAAATGAATAGAGAACTGGCACATATCGTCATTTTTGTTCAAACGGAAAATGATACATCTGTCGAAGTCGTACAAATGTTGAAAATTATCAATTCAAATGCACTAATTCTATTCATCGCAAATGAAACAGACTTTACATTATTACGGAATATGACACGCGCAGGCGTCGATGAGTTTTTTGTGTTTCCGGATGAATCAAGTTTGTTCTCAAGTCGTTTCCCGAATATCGTAAAGAGTTATTCTGCGAAGAAAGTTGCGAATGAAGAAACAGTATCGACAACTTTTGGACGCGGGCGAGGGAAGATCATTTCATTTTATAGTGGTAAAGGGGGAAGCGGTTGTTCGTTACTCGCATCGTCATTTGCTCAGACGATGAAACTGGAGTCGTCAGCAGAAGTCATTCTTATTGACTTGAACGGGCAATACGGTGGAGTGGAAACGTTGCTTTCCATAGAGTCGAATCGCTCATTAGCGGATTTGTTGCCAGTTATTGAAGAATTAAATGAAAGTCATATCCGAAACGTTGCACAAACAGAAGAGTTTTCAAAAATGGAAGTACTCATCAGCCCTTGTGATCCTGAAATCTTGGAGACGCTAAATGATGAATTCGTTGCTAAATTGCTAAGGACATGCAGGCGGTCATTCGATTATGTCGTTGTCGATTTGCCAACCGCTATCAATGAACTCGTCGTAACCGCGATGGAGGAGTCGGACAAAATCTACTATGTTCTAACACCAGATACACCGTCGTTGAAAATTATGAAACAATACGAGGAACTTTCTGAAAGACTCGGACTTGTTCTGACAAGCCGAATGGAAATTGCATTGAATAAACTATCGAAAGATTATGAAGTAAAACAAAAAGACTTGATAAATGTCCTACGCTATCCTGTTATTGCTTCGATTAGACAGGATACAAAAGGACTGCAACCTTATGTTAACCAAGGACAACCAGTTCGCAAGCAAACAAATGAACGAAAAATTATCCCGTTTGCAAAAGATATTCGAAAGTTTGCCCGGCAAGTTGCAAAACAGTAGGGGGGTGGTGAATGGTGAGTTCATTATTCGACCGTCGTAAAGAAAAATTAGCGAATAAACATACTGCGAATTATCAGTATGAAAATCATCTCGTAGATGAATTAGTGGATCACTATAAAGCCAGATTGCTTCGAGATACGAATCTAGAAGCTTTAACCCAGCTATCTCAAGGGGAAATGAGACTTCGTATAGAGCAATATGTCTCCCATTTCATGTCTGAAGAAAGAGTGATTATCTCTAGAAATGATAAGGAGCTGTTAATCACCAGAATTTTGGATGAAGCAGTGGGGTATGGGCCTCTAGAGCCACTTATCAAAGACCCTACGATTACAGAGATTCTTATCAACGGTTTCAATGAAGTCTATATAGAAAGATTAGGAAGACTTGAAATGGTGGATGTCTCATTCAGGGATGATGAACACGTACGTCATATTGTCGATCGAATTGTTGCTCCTTTAGGAAGGCGTGTCGACGAAAGCTCCCCGATGGTTGACGCAAGATTACCAGACGGCAGCCGGGTTAACGCGGTTATCGCTCCCGTCAGTTTGTCCGGGACGCTCGTCTCCATCCGGAAGTTTCGTGAAGATCCGTTTAAAATCGAAGACTTATTAGAGTTAGGCTCTCTTAGTGAACCCATGGCTGAGTTTCTGCATGGTGTTGTCAAAGGAAAGAAAAATGTCCTCATTTCTGGCGGAACGGGTTCGGGTAAAACGACACTGTTAAATGTGGTTGCGACTTCAATCCCGAACGGAGAACGTGTCATTACAATTGAGGACTCGGCCGAATTACGTTTAGATCGACCGAATGTGGTCGGTATGGAAGCGCGTCCAGCTAACGTCGAAGGCAAGGGAGAAGTGACCATTCGGAATCTAGTGCGGAATGCTCTCCGTATGCGTCCTGATCGGATTATTGTCGGTGAAGTTCGAAGCGGCGAAGCTTTCGACATGCTTCAAGCGATGAATACGGGCCATGAAGGCTCTTTGACGACAGTCCATGCCAACTCGCCGACAGATGCGATGCGACGTGTGGAGTCAATGGTCATCATGGCAGGAATGGATCTGCCATCAACTGTAATCCGGGAGTATATTGCCGGGGCACTAGATATTATTATCCAAGCGACTCGTTTAACGGATGGTACGAGAAAGATTGTTTCAATTTCTGAAGTCCAAAAAAGTGATGATGGCACACATCGAATCGTTGAAATCTTTAAATTCAAAAGAACTGCGATGCTAGAGGACGGGAAGATAGAAGGTTACTTTACAGCAACCGGTGAAGTTCCTGCATGCCTGGAGCAATTACGTACTTTTGGTGTGAAAATGGATGAAAGTAGCTTCACTAAGTCTGAAGGTGTTCATGTATGAAAGAAGCGTTTATTGCAGCACTAGCCGTATTTGTCTTCTTGATTGCACTTTACTTTCTATTGGATTATCGGAAGAGAAAAAAGGAATGGCGCAAAGACGTTCAGAACTTTTATTTGGATGGGGAAAAGCGAAAGAGCATTATCGTACTCATTGGTACCAAGTTTGACGAGACACAAACAGCAAAGGAAATGGAACCGAAACTGTCGAACGCCAATATTCCTTTTACCCCTTCCGAATTTATTGGTGCGATGATTGTCGCCTATATGGGTGTAGTATTTGGCTTAGTGAACTTCTTTCAACTTTCATTGCTTCCCGCGTTGCTCGTCGGCCTATTGCTCATTGAAGGATCAAGAAGACTGTTGTTCATTTTACGAAAAAACAAGAAAAAACAAATGTTAATCGATCAATTGCCGGAAATTTGTAGAGTGCTCGCAAATTCGACAAGGTCAGGTATGACACTCAATCAAGGGATTCAACTCATTACACAAGATATTAGTGAGCCGGCTAAAAGTGAGTTTAAAAGATTGGCACATGAATTGTCATTAGGTATCGAATTTTCAACGGTCATTCGAGCAATGGAAAAAAGAGTGGATCATAAGGAATTCCAATTATTTACGGCTACCCTTCTTATCCAAAAAAAAGCCGGTGGAAATCTTTCGGCTGTCCTGGATGAAATGAGCCAAACACTCGATGAACGAATGCTGCTCAAGCAGGAAGTAAAAACAATGACGGCTGAACAAAAATATGTGTCAACACTCATTCCGCTCATTCCGATTTTTTTGGTACTTATGATGAACAACATTATTGATGGCTTCCTTGATCCTTTATTTAGCGGCATTGGGTTGATCCTACTAGCATTTTTCTTATGTGGGACAATCTTGACTTTTGTCATCGTGCGAAAAATTACAAATATCAGGGTGTGAGTGCGTGGATGGGATCATTGCTTTGTTTGTCGTGTTAGTCATCGTGACGATAGGAATATCATTACGGTCATTTTATGTCTTTTTGAACGAAAAAAGAGAGTTACATGAAGAAATCAGTGAATCGGTTTTTGACGATAATTGGAGTGAAAAAAAGAAGTCACGTAAAGAGAAAGTCTTGGGAAAAATCTTTAAGTTTGCGGATGACTTTACCGATTTAGGTCAACGGGTCAATTTCTTCAGTGAAAATAATGAAGTGAAAATGTATTTAACACAAGCCGGTTATCCATATGGATTAACAGTTGAGCGCTTTCAGGGTTTAAAGATGTTTATGTTAATTGCAGGTTTTTTCCTTGGCGGAATTCTTTTTATTCTACAATTTCCATTTTCGCAGTTCATGTTGATTTTAATGCCAATTGCAGGTTTTGGAGGTACAGTGCTCTGGTTGAGAGGGAAAGCTAAAAAAAGGCAAGAAGAAATTTCGTATCAATTGCCAGACTTTCTCGATACGATGAGCGTCACGCTCCAAGCGGGTGTTGCTATGGATCAGGCGTTAAGGGATATTGTCCATTATTTCGAAGGCCCTGTAAAAGAAGAGTTTGGTCGCTTCATTCAAGAACTAAGCGTTGGTGTTCCGCGTACAGAAGCCTATAAATCATTACTAGAACGTAATGATAGTAAAGAATTTCAGATGCTTATCAAGTCACTTATTCAAGGTGAACGTCTCGGAGTACCGATAGCCGATACATTTAAACAACAAGCCGCAGAGATGAGGAAGTTAAAGAAAGAGTTGGTCAAGGAGAAGGCAGCCAAAGCTTCACCGAAAGTAACTCTAGTAACAACTTTCCTAATTCTACCGTCTGCACTCGTCCTAATCGGAGGCTTGATGATTATAAATATATTCAACGAGAACAAAGGGATTTTTGATTTATTTAATTAAAATATAGTAAAAACAAAGGAGAGAGTTAGAATGAAAGAAAAATTGATGGTGGCTTGGACGAAAATGATGTTTCCTGTAAAGAACGAAAGAGGAGCACAATCGCTTGAATGGCTTGGAATTGCAGCTTTGCTTATTTTAGTACTTGGAATCATTTCGACTGCATTAAGTGGTGAAAAGGATAATATCGGTAAAGTGGTTACGAATATCATTTCCAAAATTAGTGGGATGGTAGGGGGTTAATATATTTCACGATTGAAAAGGAGCAGCTATGAATAAAAATAAATATAGTGCATTCATTTTCATGCTTTTACTCCTTTTAATAGTAACGGCATGTAGTGATAACAAGAATAATAAAAATGAAGAAGTTAACACAGATGGGACTGCAATATCAGATCCTACTGATAACAATAAAGAAGATGAAAATTCACTCGATGATGAGGAAGCTGTGGATGATTCTAAGGAAGACGTAGCTGATGAGATTACTGCGGCTCCGCTTCCTCAATCATTGGCGGAACTTGAAGAATTGCCTGCAGGATATACAGAATATATATCTATCCTTGATGAAGAAGGGCAGAAAAAGATCGATGAATTGACAGCGCATTTACCCGATATTTCGGGTGAACCTTCCCAAAATCAATTGGATCATTATTACAATGGGTTGCTGGCGGTGTTTCAGCAAGACTTTAATGGTCCGGATGAGTTGATTGCTAAATTGAAATTCCAATCGATTGGTAGTCCTGATATTGATAACCCACGAATGCAATTCAAGGAGAATATGAATGTTCTCGTCATTTTGGATGGCTCAGGCAGTATGGGACAAAATATTGGCGGTCAAACGCAAATGGAAGCGGCGAAAAAAGCAATCGTCCAGTTCGTCGAAAACTTGCCGAAGGAAGCGAATGTCGGTCTTCGTGTCTACGGACATAAGGGCACTGGAAGCAAAGCCGATAAAGCAATGTCTTGCTCAAGTAGTGATCTGCTTTATGAACTAAAGCCATATGAAAAAGGAACATTTAAAGAGGCTCTTGATCAAGTGAAGCCTGCAGGTTGGACACCAACTGAACTTGCCATTACAGAAGCACAGAAAGATTTGGCGAATTTTGACGGTGAAAATAACACAAATATCGTCTACCTCGTTAGTGACGGGATATCAACATGCGATGATGATCCTGTAACTGCCGCGAAAGCCCTATATGATTCCGATATCACACCGATTATCAATGTCATCGGTTTCAATGTCGATAATGATGGGCAACGCCAATTGAAAGAAGTTGCTAAAGCAGTTGAAGGAACGTATCAAGATGTCCAAGATGCGACATCCCTCCAAAAAGAGTTAGATCAAGCAACTGAAATTGCGAATCAATGGGCCTCGTGGAAAGAGAAGGAGGCCAGTAGCCTGGAACATCAAAAGCTGCAAAAGGGATTGGATATATTCGGGTATGATACCGATGAATTCAAGAAAAATGTAGACGAACGACAACAAGTTGGCTTTACATTGCAGTATCTCTATCAGACTAAAAAAATCATGTCGCAGGAAAGTCATGATTATCTCCGAACAAAAAATACAGACTATCATGACTGGATACAATCGCAATTGGATGCGCTTAAAGCGGATCTAAAGAATATGAATGAAATGCAGTTTACAGAAGCTATTGAAGCATTAGAGGAAAAATACTTAAAAAACACTCCTGACTAAGAAAGGAGCAAGATTTTGAAGAGTAGACAAATGAGGAAAGCATTTGCCATCTTTATGCTGTCAATCATTTTATCCTGGTCGATATTGCCTAGTATAGCAATGGCCGGCTGGTTGACACCTGGACAACCAATCGATGTAACAGATCCAATCACTGGAGGAGAAGCAATCACGGGTGGAGAATCGTTCTCAGGTCAGTTCATGACACCTGGTGAAGTGTTTACCTACGGTTCGTCTTACAAAGGGAATTTCCCACCCATTTCAGGAACGATAATTGTTCCTGTACATGCAGTAAATAATGGGCTCTTTTTAATACCAAGCACATTAAATGGAACAGAATACGGGGAGTTTCTTAAAAACACTACCGCCATTACTGGCGGTGAAGCCATAACCGGCGGCGAAGGTCCAACTGGCGGCGAAGGTCCAACGGGTGGCAAAGGTCCGAATGGCGGCGAAGGTCCAACGGGTGGCGAAGGTCCGAATGGCGGCGAAGGTCCAACGGGTGGCAAAAGTCCAACGGGTGGCGAAGGTCCGAACGGCGGCGAAGGTCCAAACGGTGGCGATGGCCCGAACGGTGGCAAAGGTACAACGGGTGGCGATGGCCCGAACGGTGGGGATGGCCCGAATGGCGGCGAAGGTCCGAATGGTGGCGATGGCCCGAATGGTGGCGAAGGTCCGAATGGTGGCGATGGCCCGAATGGTGGCGATGGCCCGAATGGTGGCGAAGGTCCGAACGGTGGTGAAGGTCCAAACGGTGGCGATGGCCCGAATGGTGGCGAAGGTCCAAACGGTGGCGATGGCCCGAATGGCGGCGAAGGTCCAAACGACGGTGATGGCTCGAACGGCGGACAAGGCCCATCAGCAGGAACTGGCCCAGGTGGAAATTCTACTGATTCCGGTGATGGAACTTCCGGCAATGTGACCGGAGGAGGGCCGACGATTGACGGACTGATCGCAACACATGGCATCGCTAAAAAAGTCAAATCATGGAATGGTAAACGAAAAAGCTATTTAAAATTGTTCGACGGTATATTGGCTACGGCAGCTGGCTTCAGAGTTACAGATACAAAGTCCGCAACAGGTAATAGAAATATGGTTCGTATTGATGGTAAAGCGAAAGTTATGAAGGGTGATAATCTCTTCAGCAATTGGGTGAACAAGCGCTATTCCAACTATCTCGGTTCCTTTGATAACCGGAAAGATGTTGTAAAAGGTGATAGTAAAGGGGAGTATAAGCGGAAATGGTATGATTATAAAAAGAGGACACACAATGACGCAACCTATGTTCCACGCAATGGAGAAATAAGACAAAAATTTACGCAAGGATTTTTGAAGGAAGTAACTTCTCCAAAAAGGGTTGTCAAGGAAATCAAAACCTATTTGAAAACCAACTGGGTGCCAAATAAGGATTTCTTTAAGCCTAGTACAATGATAAAAGGAAATGGTCTGACCAATGTCGTTTTAAGTGTTGGGACCCGGCTCATCGAAAATCACAATGATCCGTCAAGAACAGGGACGGATTTGGCCGCTGGAATAACAACGGATGTCATGGTTGGCACTGCATCGACTATAGTGAGTGCTACTGCGGGATGGGCAGCATCAGCAATGACAGCTGCTGCAGTAGGAAGTGTGGTTCCAGGTGTTGGTACAGTTGTCGGAGCGATAGTAGGTATTGGGCTTGGCATTGCAACCCAAACAAAATGGGGCAAAGCGGCAACTAAAAAAATTGAGGCTGGCGTAAAGTATGTCTTTGAAGGTGCGAAAAATATTGGAAAGAGCCTATTTAAAAAGTTTGGTTGGGGGTCATAATTAATGGGGAATCCATTTAAGGCAATGATAATGGGATATTTTTTACCGCTATTAGCGGCAGGCATTGTGTCTATTGTGCCAGATTACGACGTGCTGTTTGTAAAATGGGCAGCAGCGATTTTTGTCATATTATTGGTGATGCCGATTGTATTATCATTTCGATTCCCATCAAATAAGCAGAAAGCGTATCGATTGACACTTATGTTTCAATTGTACGCTTTCACCTTCTTTTTCACTTTCCCTATGCTGAAAATGGTGAAGGACAACATCCTATTTCAATTTCTGTTAATCATTGTATTCATTAGTATTTACTATTTAGCCAGATATGACCAACAAAGGGAAGTGCCAATCGTTTATCCGGATGAAGATAAGGAGAAAAAATGGATTGCATATGTCTACTATGCAATTCCGATTTTGCTAATCATCCTTGGATTCGGAGGAAACTATATCATTACACGCACGGCGTTCCAGATATTCGGAGATGAATTCATGTTTCCGTATCTTTCCTTCATACTTTATCTACTTTCTTGCTGGCTCCTTTTCTTGTTAAGCTCTGTAGCATATAAATCCTTTGTAAAGGAGGGGTATTTGGAGAAATGAAATACGTTCAAGTGTTAGGGATTGTAACAATCGCAATGATTATATTCAGCTTTGTCATGGTTCTTGTAGTTCCGCATTATTTGATTCATTCAATCATTGTTATGGTCTTCTCGTATGGTTTGTTAGGGTTTCTCTCACGTTCATTTCATTTTCCGTACTTTTCCGCCTACATGTTGGCATGTGCATTAGTTGTCATTAATATTTTGTTTTCCCATTTCATCTTCGGTATTCCTTTACTATTTGAACCGGATATTGCACTCTTTAGCTTTGTAAATGCGGGAGCAATAGTCCTTGCAAGTGTATTCATTTTCAGGAAGATTGAGGCAAGGAGGTCCTATAGTTGAGAGAAGCGATGCAATATTATAATGAACAATTACTAAAGATTGTTGCCTATGGAATTATAGTTATGGTGCCTTCTTGGCTACTATTTTCAAATTATAGTTTGCTCCTTATTTCCGTCGATTGGGCTGGCAGTGAAAACCTCGTTACAGTTTTGTTGAATATTCTTATGTTCGTCATTTTTGTACGTCCACTTTTTTCATTATATAAAAGAGTAAGTGTCAGTGAAGAATTGGAATTCAAAGAGATGTTCAAGGAATTCATCTGGTCAATCGGGCCTCTTTTGGTAGTGGGATCTTTCATTTCGGCATTAGTATACGGAGGGATTTTCGTATTCTATATTCCTGGAATCCTGATTGCGCCGATATTATTTATTTTGCCGTTTATGTATAGTGATAAAATTTCCATTCGCAAATGGATTCAAACATCTGTCGATTTCTACATAACCAATTTCGTCCAAGTGTGGGTGCAAATTATTCTTTGGGTATCTATCGTGACATTGGTATGGTCAGGCGTGCTCTATTTGACATCTTTTTTAGAAATGAGTTATGACGCATACAATATAACACGGATGGTTTTCTCGCTAGTCATTTTTCCTTTTATAATATTCTCGTTGTCCGACAAGTTTTTAAGTATGACAGGAGAGGTGGAAGAGGTATGAATGACCTGACATTTAAAAAGACAAATACTGCTCTCACAGTATTGTTGACGAATGTGACGTTTGGAGTCTATGTTCCATATTGGTTTATCTCACGTAGAGATTCGATAAGCCAGCTAGGAAAAGAGGAAGTGAATTATAACTGGTTGAAATTCCTCTTCGTCTCATATGCGTTCCTTGCATTCTATTTTATAATAGGAGGCGCTTTCCTAACCGAGATGGGTACTGATTTTGTCGATACCTTTAATATTATCATTACTTTCATCGGTCTTGGAATAACGTACTATTCTGTTTTCCGTGTTGCTGAGGCGATTGAAAGAATGACTGAGGACAAAGTTTTTAACCGGGTACTATTAATTTTATTTCATATTTGGTATTTGCAGTACAAAATCAATCGAATGGAATGAAAGAAAGGAGTGATTACGCTGAAGAAGTTCAAATTGATCAGGAATGAAAAGGGTTCCATGAGCATTGAATTTTTGGGGATTCTTCCTTTTTACTTTTTATTCTTTTTATTGCTATGGCAAGTTGTAGCATCAGGATATGCAGTGCTAAGTCTAAAGTCAGCTGCGAATGATGGTGCACAAGTATATGCACTGACAGGTAATTATAATGATGCAGTTGAAACTGTAAATGAATCGATCGGTAGTAGCAACTTAATCAGTAATGTTGCTGTCTCTGTTCCTCCTGCTGGAAATGGATTATTTGAATTGAGCATTTCAGCAAAACATCCTCTCGTATTCATTCCGGAAAAGTGGAAGTCGACGATGTCCGTACCAATCAGTTCAAAGGCTACAGGTAAGGTGATGTTAAATTGAAGTTGCTAACAAATGAAAAAGGAAGTGGCATGGTCTATAGTTTGTGGATCATGCTCGTTTCAATTGTCATCGTTGTCATCGTTGTGAATATTGGAAAAGTATATGCCGTTAAACAGCAAGCCGCCACAGCCACACAACAGGCGGCTTTAGCAGGCACTTCAGTATTGGTGAATGCAACAAAAAAAGGTATTGAAGCGTTTGATAGTCATGAAGAATCTGCGGAACAAAAAGAAGCTGATGATGGAAAATCTATAAGCGAGTTGGTAGAAGAAAAAACGCGAGCAAATCGACAAGCGGGTGAACCGAGGAGTAGTGCATATATTCATGCGTTAAATGAGGTATTACCTGAAAAAATTGCGGATTATAGTTTGTTGAACGAAATAATCTCACTACATGTCAACAGTGTTAGCTCTACATTCACAAGCACTATCAATAAAGTAGTTAGAGATAATAATGGAAATAAAGAACGTATTACTGTAACGTTAGCATTACCTGACTATAGAGTCGAAGTGAAAGCGGATGTTACGTATGATTCGATAACAGATAGTAACCAAACTTATATGGAGTCGATCACTAAAGACATTCCTCAAAAAGGATATGGGCCTTCTTTAATTTATTTGAAAGGCATTACTATCGCCGATTGAAGAATTAAGAAGAAAATTAGGGGGATTTCGATATGATTTCAGAGCCCGTCAAGAAGGAAGAAGTTGCGGAAAAGAGAATCGGATTTACAGTAGTATTGCATGTCTTCATGATTGTCGTTGCGAGTGCCTACCCAGAAGGGGAATTTTTTTTATGGCTAACAATCGGCTTAGTAGCTGAAGCGCTTATTGTTTTTCGTATACTTTTATTGTGGAAGCGCTATAAACACTATACGAAAAGATATTACACACTCCAAGTATATTGGATGTTAACAGGTGCTGCTATTTATGCAGTTATACCTTTTGTGAGAGTTACTTATAGTACTGCTTATTTTGCTATTATGCTAGTTGGTACATTGTTGCTATTTTTATTAGGATATAGTAGTAGATCGTGGCTGGCAAAAGTATTCCTTAATCCTAAGAAGATCAATTTACTGAGGATGTTGCCCATCGTTCTATTTGTGATTATCATGATTGGCCTTTTCACAATGGCAGTCCTCCAGGTAAAAGAGATGCATCCGAATGTTGGGCTTAGCGTATTTCTGTATATGTTAGGCGCATTTTTATTATTCGTGGCCGGTCCGTTTTCAATGACAGAGGAGCGTTTGGAAGAACTTAAAAATGCAGATTGATCGAATTGAGTGGCGTTTCTTTTTCAAAAGTCGAAAGTGGTTCACCTATGTCTATTATCCAATCCCGGCAGTGCTCACATTTTTTGGATTCAATGGGAATCATATTGTCATGAGGTATTTTTTTGAAAGATTTGGAGATGCTATAATGTTTCCTTATATGTCTATCATCATATACATCTTCTCATGCTGGTTGTTGTTCCTATTCAGTTCACTGGCCTATAAATCGCATGTAAAGGAAGGATTTCTAGAGAAGTGATAAGGAAAGGAACTTCAAATGCAAACGAATGCCGCTGGATTAACTCCGACGGCATTTCTTGTGTTTACTCTCTAACCGGCACATAAATTCCACTATCTACTGCATGCTTAAAGTTTCCGTCTACAGGAATGAGCAGGAATTCCGATTGTTCCGCTCCACTCTCTTCACTTCGATAAATGAGCAAGTGGTCGTTGTCCTCCATATGGAACAGCTCTGTATCGGAGTTACTATCTTTGTAGTGCTCACCGGGGAATGCTTTTGTGATTTTTGCCAGATCTTCTTTATCTGCCTCAACAGTCATTGCATACAGTTTGTGTTGATAGTAGGTGATTTGCATCCCGTCTTCCGCGTATGTATGCACCGTTTCATCTAGCAAATGGACGTCGTCTGCAGTAGAGTTATCGGGATCCGGATTTCCCCAGAATGCTTTTGTCGTTGCTGGCGTATCGGCAAACGTCAAGCCATTTATATAAATCTTCCCGTCATTTATACTAAAAAGTTCTGGTTTTTCGGCAGCAATCTTTTTGTATACGCCAGATAAATTCAGGTTCTTATCACACTCTGTTCCGTTCAGCTCGACAGTCACCTCAGAACCGTTCAAACTCAACTCACCAGCACAATCCTTATCCGTTACCGTAATAGCCGCTAGATCGTTCTCAGCAGTTCCTTTTCCCTCGAATTTCTCTTCAGCAAGCAATGTATTTTCCCAATCTTTCTTCTCTGCGCTAAGTAAAACGGTGAATTCAGCTTCTTGCTGGTCAAATATCGTTAAAGTTCCTTCGATTTCATCGTCAATGAAAACATAGTTGCCTTCCCAATCGGTGTATTCCACTTGAGCATTATCCGATTCCTCAACTTCCGTTGTTTCTATAGGTTTCTCCGTAGTCACATCAGCTTCTTTCGTATTTTCGGAACATCCTCCTACAAGCAAAACAAGTGTAAATAATGATGCTGCGATTCTTTTATTCATAAATATACCCTCTTTTCTATTGAGTTATTGTCAAAACTTCTATAGTAAAAAGCTAATAAATCCTTATAGATTATGGGTTTCAATAAAAAAAACTTGCCACCCCCTAAATTCTACGGATAATTGAGGTTACCAGACACCCAACATCCAGAATAGGAAGTGACAAGTTGTACCCTCAATTATTAGCTTATTTACTTCAATATATCAAGTACCAGCACACAATTATTATTACGTTACTTACGGTAGTGCTTGGAAAGGCCGTCGGGAGTGTGCGGCCCGATGAGCCTGTAGACAAGCCTTATCGAAAACTTCAGATTGATGAGCTTCCCGTTCTGGAGAAACTCGAGAAGCTGTCCTTTCAGGACTTATTGGATGATTATTTTAAAGCCCATGGGAAGTCTCTAAAACCCGTCCAGCGACGAAAGAATGCCAAATCGAGCGTTCCTGAAAAGCTGTGCTGTCCGCGGTGTAGTGCTCCATCCAGCTACCTGTATGCGAACAACGGAGACAAAGGGCAATTCCAATGTAAAGTCTGCGGATGCCTCTTTAATAAACAAAGCCGGTATCTGAAGGAAGCCATCCTCAAATGTCCCCACTGCTTAAAAACACTTGAAAAAGTAAAAGAACGAAAGGACTTCGACGTTTTCAAATGTAAGAACAATGACTGTTCCTATTACCAAAAGAAGTTGCGCCAAATGACACAAGCAGAAAAGAAACGATTCAAGGAAGATCCCCAGGCCTTCAAAGTTCGGTATATTTACCGTCAGTTTCAATTCGATTTCAAACCGATGGCAGATGCGTCCCCGGTTCAACCTAAGGTGGATCTCTCCAGGATCTATGTGTCTTCACACACACTCGGGCTCATTCTTACGTACCACGTAAACTATGGCATCTCCGCACGGAAGACCGCAGCGCTGATGAGAGACGTTCATAACGTGCATATTTCTCATCAAAGTGTGCTGAACTACATGAACAGTGTTGCGTTGACGGTGAAGCCTTTTGTGGATAATTTCCCGTACGAGTTGTCTGATCAGTTCTGTGGGGATGAAACCTACATCCGTGTAAACGGGCGCTGGCATTACATCTTCTTCTTTTTCGATGCCGCTAAGAAGGTCATCCTGTCCTATCGGACTTCACCGAATCGGGACACCTTTTCAGCGATTCGCGCCCTGGATGATATGTTCAGGAAGATGAAGACCATTCCAGAGAACTTGAACATCGTGGTGGACGGAAACCCTATCTACCTGTTGGCCCAACAATTCTTTGCGCAACACGATATCCATTTTGATGTGACACGTGTAATCGGGCTGACAAACGAAGACCCTGTGTCAACTGAATATCGTCCATTGAAGCAAATCATCGAGCGTTTGAACCGGACATTTAAAGGGAACTACCGCGCCACCCATGGCTTTGGTTCCGAAGATGGATCGGTTTCTCACGTGACGCTGTTTGTCGCGTACTTCAACTTTCTCCGTCCTCATTCATCCTTGGAAGGCCGGGTACCTGTGATTGTCCCAGAATTGAAGGAAATGCCTCACATGCCCGCTCGATGGACGAAACTGATTGAACTATCGCAACAGTGGCTGACCGAGAATGCCAGCTGACTTTTTGTTTAGCTGAGCTTTTGGGAACATCGTGAATCGAGCAATCGGCGAAGCGAACTCTTGACAAACCGAACGGAGAAAAAGGTTAAAATTGGTTAAAGTCAAGGGCTATTTGTCATGTCTTCTTTTTGTCCCCTTCGCCCTTGGTGCACACTACGCAACCTTTTTCGACTGTTTGTCAAGAGCGATTGCGGTACATGGCCGACGACTTACTGTAGTGCGAGTCGCGAATTTGAGTTTTCATAGAAATTTTGACACTACCTCTATTGAATACATGACTCTCTTATCAATGGTACGAAAGATTCTATGAAATTGTTTCAAAAAGCGTCATCAATAGAAAAAATCCCATTGGACAATTGGGATTAATAAATGATTACAGTCATTCAGTCTTCAGGTGAGTTTGTAGTTCTTTTTGAATAGCCTGCAGCTCTTCGGTGTCCATTTCAAAATACCAGACACCGTCCTTCCATAATCCATGGCCCGCATTTATGGGAATTTGCTCAATCGATTTGATAGCATCCCGGTAATTTTTCTGCACGTCGATCATTTCGTCAACAGTCATATTCGTGCGAATGTTTTTGCCTAATGTGCTGAAAATACGTTTGAATTTCACTAGCCCTTGGATGGAGGCGCCTTTTTGGAGAATGCCTTGTACAACTTGCTTTTGGCGGTCCTGCCTTCCGAAATCGCCTCGTGGATCCTCTTTTCGCATACGCACAAATGTCAGTGCCTCATCACCAGTAAGTGAAATATCCCCTGTAGCAAATGAGTAATCATCTACGTTGAAATCGAAAGGGTTATAGACAGTTACACCGCCAAGCACATCAATGATTTCTTTGAAACTTTCCATATTTACTTGGACGACATAGTCAATTGGGATATCGAGAAAATGTTCCACACTTGCAAGGGACATGTCAATTCCACCGAAAGCATACGCATGATTCAATTTGTCGACTCTATCCTTACCAACAATTTCACTTCGTGTATCACGGGGGATACTCAGCATCTTTGTTGTTTGCAAAGTGTGATTTACAGCGAGGACAATCATTGTGTCTGACCTGCCTACATCCCCTTCGCGTTCATCGACGCCAAGAACAAGAACGGAAAAGGGATCTTTGTCGATAAATGTAATCGGATCTTCCCGCTTTTCGGAAATTGTCCGCTCCATTGGCTCGTGAATCTCTTTCGCGGTCTCTGTCAGTTCATTCACAAAAAACAGGGCATAGACCACTAGTGTGAGCAAAAGAATACCCGTGATTCCCCCAGCCCACAACATAAATTTTTTATAGGGTTTCTTCGTAGGTTCCGTCATCTATACTCTCCTGAAAAGTACTTGGCACACAACTCTCTTCCTAGTAGCAGTTTACGCAAATGGACAATCGATTAGACGTGGCAGGACTTGATGTATGTGAAGAATAGCTATGAAAAATTGTAGTCGATTGTGCAAAGCAGGCAGCAAAATTCAGCAATTTAAATAAAAGAAGCCCGCATTCGCCATGTTATGCGAAGTGCGGGCAACTCTTTACATGCCATTCAATTTATTGGCGAAATCTTGCACCGTCATATCGGAATGGACACGTTGACGATTCAAATCAAGCAAATGATCTCCTTGATGGACATTGCCTTCATTAATCGTGAAGGCAATGGAAATATCCGTGTCTTGCAACGCTAACAATGTTTGGGGTCCATACTTGCCATATGGATAGGCAAGAGCTGTAACTTTATGGCCGTTTCCAATGATTTTTTCTATCTGTTCACTAGCTTCTTCTAAATCGGATGCAATGGAAAAACGCGATTCCGATTGCAAATAGCTTAACCCAGTCATGCTGTTGAACATATGGTAGGCATGCGTATGATTCTGATAGGAGAAGACATCAGCTGTTTCTGAAATATGCTCAGAAGATACCATTCCGGGTCGGTCAATCCTACTAGTAATTAGGAAAGATGTCGCCTTGAAACCATGCCTTTTCAAAATAGGATAAGCTAAATCGATTGTGGAATCGTATCCATCATCAAATGTAATTAAGACAGACTTTTTAGGAAGCTTTAACTTACCGTCCACCCATAATTCCATTTGACGCGGAGTGATCGTTGTCCAACCATTCTTTTTCAAATAAGCCATCTGTTCAGCAAATTTGTCTACTTCTAATACAGAGACATTGTCGCCAACTTTTGTTTTGACGAGATCATGATACATGAGAACTGGGATGCCGGCATCGACAATAATATCTTTTTTATTAACATAAGCGGTCTTACCGCCAAAATTGATGGGATAAAAGCCTCGTTGCTCACGTTGCATATGGATTGTTAAGTTCGGTTGAATATGACCAATTTCTTTACCCGCATTCGGCGTATTATAAATTTTCACTGGCTTTTTCGTTTCAGCTTTGACAGGATAAGCGCCTTTGAAAGATCCAAAGCTGCTTTTTACCGTTTTCGCGCGTTGCTTGGAGAACTTAACATCTTCTCCTGCGATGACAGTATGATAAAATTTACCGGATTCCTTTGTGATGGAAGCTGTTGTCCCTTTCGAAAAAACCGCCACTTTATCCGCTTTATAAAATACTGGCGTTGTTTCTGTGATTTTTACAGTCGGAACGACAGCTGCATCGGATGTTGTTGGCATTGGAGCGAACACGAGCAATAGTAGCAATGTATAGATAACAAACCTTTTCAAAACCATTTCCCCTTTGATGCATTCAGTTGAATGTCTCGATGAAGCCTTTGGAGATTATCTTCATATCTCCAAAGGCTTTTCTTTTTTTATTTGATAGGTACCGTCTTTATCGCTCCGACTTGTTTGTTATCCCTGTCGTACGCGATAAATTGCGCTGATGTGTATAGATGATAATTGGCGATTTCATCTTTGCCGATGATGAATCGATAATTATTATGTCCACGATGGACCAATTCATAATCGATATTCCCTTTATTTGAGTTAAAGCGTACGACCACTTTTGCGATTTGTCCGCAACCTTCACGTAGATCTGTCTCCATAACAACTTGAGAAGATGTTGCCGTGACGGAAGAATTTTCAAACAGCATACTCGCTGAGGAGCAAGTTAACGCTTTTTCTCCACAAGTGATTTCTTTAAGAATGGACTGGTAGACAAGACCAAGCTCAATGCTATCTGTAATATGGTAATAGGTACCGCCTGTTTCTTTTGCAATCTGCTTTAGAAGAGGACTGTTCAAATTCTTTTCTTTGCCAAGCCCGATTGTGTAAACAACAATTCCATCTCTTTTAGCATGATCTAATGCCGACTTTATGGATGATTCGCTAGACTTGCCATCTGTTACTAAAATTGCAGCTTTGTTAGCAGAAGGTGTCATCCTGTTGAAAGCATCATTCATTCCTGCGCCTATATTCGTGCCACCGGAATGTCCAACCTGCTTTAAATAAGGTGGAACGATATACCATTGATCCGTAATTATATGTTGTGAAGAGGAATTGAATTTAACGGCAATATTTCGTTCTGCCTGTAAATTGTTAATGAATCCCTGTGTTTTAGTAATTCTCAATTTTTTAGGGTCATTCTGTTTCATACTTCCTGACGAATCAATAATAAACGCCATTTCGGGAATTTCATTTGAACAGATCGCATCTGTTCTCAAGAAGCCGTCATGAGTGATGTCCACACTATGCGTTTCGTTAATGACTCCAGTCAACTCCGCCGGGTATAACGAATTATAAGGAATGACTTCTGCAATGATTTCACCGCGTATCGGGTCAACCGAATCGCTATGAATTACATACGCTGTTGCTACCCCAAATGCAAAGGATGGTGAATAGGTTGTTAGCTGAATCCCTGAAGTCGAACGAAGATTTACATATCCTCTGAAATTACGTACAACTTCACCTCCAGGAAATGCAACAGTAGCAACAACTTTTTCACGCTCAATTATTGTTCCATTTTGTGTATAGCGTTCGGGAACAATCTCAAGTCTAACTTCAGCTTTCGGAACATAATCCAAATTCACAGTGACATTCTGATTAGCACAGTTTATATAGCTAGATCCATTGCCCTGTACTAATTCAAATGTAAGTGTATCTTTTAAATAAGTTTTTGATTTTGGCGCTGTCACTTTGACAGTAACGTCAGGTCCATCTGTACCTGTCATAATAGACGTTTTATATGGATACCAGTGATTGTTAGGCGAGTTTTGCTCGTACTTTTCACCGTCACCTTCCAAAATAGCTCCTGCACTTGAAGTCACACGCACTGACAGCGAACGGTCATAAGGAATCGTATTGCCGTTGCAGTCTTTAAATGAAACCGTAACATACGTTGAGTCAACACCATTGGCGATCAATTCGCTTTTGTCAATATCCACTTCATTAGATGCACCTGGGTTACTAACAACAGGTGGCTTCGAAGGTTTATTATTCGTAGGGAAGTGCACTGTTCCATCGTCATCAAAGCTTGAAGGTAATGGGAACTTGCCGTTGTCTTTTCCAGATGCACGTTTTTTCAATCCGACAATTTCGCACGATCCATTCATCGATACGTTGCGTAGCAAGTCCACAGCTTCTGCACGTGTCAATGAATCGTCAGGACTGAAATCTTTCCATGTGTTCTTGCCAGTTCGTCCAGTCGCTAAATCTTCCGTGTACATGTAATATACAGCTTGCTTTTTATCTAAATCAAAGCCTTTATATGCCGCAATGATTTGAGCTGCAGATGAACGCTTTATCGACCAATCTTTTGCGAACGAGCGATTCTGTCCATCTAATGGAATATTCTTTCCTGACAAGTACCAGTAGTTCCCGGAAGCTTTATGCTGTCCAGGCTCAGCCGGGAATGAATCAGGTGAAGAGCAATCCAACCGAACGAGCATTGTCACGAGTTGCGCTTCTGTAATCGGCTTATCCGGACCGAAAGTGCCGTCCGGATAGCCTTTCGTCAAACCTTGATCATATGCCCAGTTCACTGATTCAAAAGCCCAATGTCCAGGCTTCACATCTTTGAACTGACGAGCAGCATTAACCGGCGTAGTTGATGCTGAAATTAGTAGTACAATGAGCATTACTACCATACTTAGAAACTTACCTGTTGATTGCATTGCAGTTCACGCCTTTCTTAATCAAAGAAGAGAATGTCATCTCGATAATTTTGTTTCAAATCATTTTCCAAGAAATCGAGGAACCGGCTTGTGAGTGCAGCAGCATGTGCACGAGTTAACGGCTGCTGTGGATTAAACCGATTGAATTCATCACCCGAAACAAGTCCAAGTTCCGTAGCTACATAAACGCTGTCTTTCGCCCAATCTGAAATCTTATGATCATCTACAAATTGAGTCCGGAATCCAGGACTTGGCGCGCGACCTTCCATTCCGAGTGCGCGGACTAGTATTGCAACCGCTTGTACGCGTGTGATAGGACCATCGGGATTGAAAATATCGGGTGTCACTCCTGTAATGATGCCTTTTTCTACAGCACTTTCAATGTATGGATAGTCCTTTTCTTTTACATTCAAGTCTTTAAAAATGGCTTTTTTTACAACCTTTTTCTTCTTTGGATCTTCCAACACACGGATGTCTACTGCTTTCAAAATGCCGACTGTATACTGATACCGTTTCATTGGTGTATTCGGTGAGAAGAACTGTGTAGATTCATCGAAAACGCCTAATGAGTATAATTTTTCAATATGATCCTTCGCCCAATGTTTATTTAAATCACGGAACTTAGGCACGATAAGGCGTTCAATTTTCGGTGTACTTTTTTTGTTTAAGTTTTTTGTGCCTGCGCCGGCAGGAGATGGTAAGTTGTATTTGTATTCGCTGATCATGTTTGATTCACTAATAACTGCATGTCCACCTGTGAAACTTGAAAGGGAAGGATCATGCGGTTCGTATTGAAGAATACGACTTTTACTGTCAGACGTTCTGCTTGTAACAAATCCTGATTGAGTATTACCGTATGGATCTTTAGGATAAACGATTTCGTAATCGATGAGTTGTGTTTCAGTAGCACCCCAGAAGTTTTCATACCCCATATTTCGAACTGTAAAATGAACAGTTAGTAGTTTTTCTTCTTTGGAACTACCATATTTCACTTTGTAAATTTTTCTGCCGAGTGCATTTCCTGAATAATAATCTGAGGCAGGGAGGTTATCAATGACAGTACCGTGCGTGAACTGGTAATCATCCAATGTATAAGTGGACTTGTCAGCAAGCGTCACTTTTTCAGAGAAGCTTTTGACAACCGCATTTGAAGTTGTTTGGCTTTTATCTTGATGATTATCAAGATCCGCTATATACGATACACTTCTCGTTAATTTGTCTCCACCATCACTTGCCAATGTAAATCGGTATGTAGACGTCATCTGTCCTTTATTCTCTTTTTCGGTAATTGTAGCTTTACCTTTGAATAAAATCGGTCTGTCTGCTAAAAAGAAATATTCTTCATATGTATATTCATTTGAAACACCGCCGTTATAATCAGGGGGCTTTGCCTCTGCTTTAGGAGAGACGAGTATAACGGAAAGAAGAATAATACCTAGTGGAATTAGTTGCTTGTGAACGTAAGTTTTGAAAAACGATTTCATAATTGGTTAAATCCATCCTTTTTTATAAAAGTTCAAGCGGCACATATACCGCTTGAACTTTCTTATTTTTAATCTACAAACAGAAAACGTCCTTTGACAGAGGATTCATGCAAGATATATAGTCTGTCATTCGGTTTAAGTTCCTTTGCTGAAATAACTTTTCCATTACGGATAATTGTGGCTTGCTCGATATCCATGTGATAAATTTTCCCTGCTTCATTCCACGAGCCACCTGACCAGCGGCTGACATTCTCGACGCTTATTATTGCAGGGGTTGAAGGATTGACAGTTGCAAGGCGACCGACGGATATGAGGTCGGCGGCTTTATAATAGAAGGAACTCTTCGTACCGTCTACTAAATGCATGGCGACAATATTTCCGTCTTTCACATAGAAATAGCCATATCTATTCATATATTTGTACAGCTTTAAATCTCGTTGCGGGATTATATCTAGCACATAGTTATACCTGTCTTCAACTGCGATTGTATCATTGCTGAATGTGTAAGAATTAGATGGCGTGTACGTCCAATTTCCATCTGCCAACTCTGAGCTGTCAGCTAGCGTTAGCCCGTACGTACCGACGGAACTGATCTTGCCGAAGTAGATTTCATAACCGCTTAAATTCGGACTACGGAACCCGTCGTTTGCAATATGGATCACATTCGCATAGCGGCTCTTCGTCAAACCGTCTGTGAGAATAAACGCCGTTCCTGCAGCTTGAAGGCTAGCTGGTTCGATCAGGCGTCCATTACGAACGAGTATCGTTCCGTCATGATAGAAGAATGTACCGGAACTACGTAATTGGACTTCTTTTCGTTTGGTATTTACAGAAGCCATCTCTTCGTTGAACGTCCGTTCGTTCTCTTTTTGGATGACCATCTTTTCAACAATCTCTGTACCGAATTTCTTTACGGTGACAAAATGGACTTCATTGCCAGCGTAGTATCGTAGACGGTCAGAGGATATCTGTTCGTTGCCTACATATATGGGCGTTTGCGTAGAGTATGTATAGCTGCTTGTACTGTTATCATACTTTTTTGCGCGCCAATGCCAGTTTTCAAATATCTTTTCATCTTTTAATGAAATTTTATGATTCGACTGGTCGATGCGAAGAATCGTTCCCTTATATAGTCCTTCGACTTGAACGCCTTGTTCGATGACTTCTACACTATCCAAACGATTCGTATCGTATTGGGAATACGAGAGTTTCACCCGGTCGCCTTCATAAACAAGGCTTACATCACGGTACGTCTTTCCTTTAAAGAATGTTGTGTTTGTTGTGATGAAAGATGTCTTGTCTTTCCCATCATCCATCTTGATAGTCAGGAACTTCCCGTGGCGGTCCAACTGTGTCACAAAACCATATACCGCTTTATCACGTTCGTTGATTGCACCGGAAAGTCCGTCTTCGGTCTTGCCTCGCAATGCTTTCACACGGCGTAAATTGATGTCCGCTTCCACTTCCATGCCGAGTTTGAAAGCATTAATTTTAACAATTCGTCCATCAACGGATAAGTGCGCGAACTTATCAATATTCAACGTAATTGTCCGGCCTTGCGTGTTCTGGATCGTGATGTCTTTCAATCTTTGCTCGCTTGTATTCTTATCGATTTGCACTTCATCATAAGTGACTCCTACAAACGTCCCTTTGACAGGTGCACTTGCTTCGACTGCAAGTGCCGGAAATAATGCAGAACTAACCAATAGGAAAATAGCGAGTGATAGTATGTATTTCTTTAACACAGGGGCACCTCCTAAAATGCGTTTTATGTCTATTTGTTATATCGGTCTAATGACTTCGAATGTTAGCAGTATCTTCATATAAAGCATGATTCGAGAAGCCATCTTGATTTTAAAAAAAGTATTCATGTAAGATTGAACAAGTTATTAGACAATAGCGGAAAGGATGATTTATATGAAATTAAGAAAGTATGGACTATTGTTTGCAAGCGCTTTAATTAGTGCTTCAATTTTAGGAGCATGTGGAGATTCGAAGAAAGACGGGGGAAGTTCAGATGGCAATAAAGACGCTGACGGCCTCGATACGAAAATCGTAACGATTGCGACGGGTGGATCATCTGGCCCATATAATATTATCGGAACAACATTGGCGAACGAGTTCTCCAAAGAATTTGGTATTAACTCCAAGCCACAATCAACTGGTGCTTCTGTAGAAAACATCAACTTGATTAAAGAAGGTAAAGTGGAAATGGCATTTGTCATGAGTGACGTATTGACAGAAGCTGTTGAAGGTACTGGTAACTTCACTGAAGCTACTGACAAAGTGCAACAAATTGCAGCCCTTTATCCGAACTACGTTCAAATCGTGACGACTGCAAATTCAGGCATCAAAACGATTGAGGATTTGAAAGGCAAGCGCGTTGCAGTTGGCGATCAGAACTCAGGTGTAGAAGTAAATGCGCGTAACCTACTTGCTGGTTTCGGCATTACGTATGATGATCTTAAAGTAGACTATCTTGGATATGCTGAAGCGGCTGACGGCCTTAAATCGGGAAGTATTGATGCAGCATTCCTTACAAGCGGTCTTCCGAATTCATCTGTTATGGAATTAGCAGCTAGTATTGACCTTGCAATTGTTTCAGTGGATCCTGACAAAGTGACAGAGATTTCAAAAGATCAGCCGTACTTCGTCGGAATGGACATACCTGCAGACACTTACGGGAATGCTGAAGACGTACCGACAGCAGCGATTATGAACGCACTTGTTGTTAGCAGTGAAATGAGTGAAGATGACGTATACAAATTGACTAAGAAATTCTTTGACAGCTTAGGAGATCTAGGAAACTCTCATCAGGCTGCAACTGATATTTCTCTTGAAGGTGCACAAAAAGGCATGGTAGCGCCTGTTCACCCTGGAGCTCAAAAGTACTACGATGAGCAGAAGTAAGATTATCCTAAGTGGGAGCATGTTAATCATGCTCCTGCTTTCTCTATTTATCATCAGAATTCCTACCATTCAAGTGGATTATTCGGATAGTCGTTTTTATTTGAAAGATGATCGATTTGACCTTGGCTGGATTCACTCTGTTGAAAAAGAACCGTGGTTTGAATCATATGAACGGAATGAAGATGCACTTCTTTTGACAAGTACAAAATTCAAGACGTTCGGAGCAGGGGTTCCATCTTCTGCCCAAGTCACAAAATCCGATGACGGTTTTGTACATATGATTGTCAATGAACCGATTGATGAACTATTGCTAGCTGTTTCTAGAAATGTTCAAACGACGATGTATACGGAAAACAATCAAATTGCTTTATATGAACTCGTTGATGATTATGACACCGTTTTCATACATGTCGAACGGGTATCCTTATGGAATTTATTAAGAGGTGAAAAAATTGACTAAGCTAGAGAATAACAAAGAAACAATCGGACATACGGAGGCGTTGACGGAAGAACAACAAGCCGAGCTGCTCGAAAAGTTTGATACAGAATCAAAAGTGCGAAAGTTTTCTGGAAAGAGAGTGGCCTTCTTTGTTTCTGCTATCGCAATTCTGTATTCCCTCTTCCATCTTTACATCACATTCTATCCAATGCCGGCTCTTCAGCAGCGGGCAGTTCACGTAGCGATTGGTATCTCCCTAATCTTCTTAATTTACCCGACGTACAGTAGGCAAGATCGAAGCCGGGTTGCAATTTACGATTGGCTGTTATTCATTTTAGGACTTATGACAGCGGGTTATCTGATTAAAGAATATACCGCGATTGTTACAACACGTGGTGGAATTCCAAATACATTGGATATCATTATGGCGATTTTGACAGTGGTTTTAATTTTGGAAGCGGCGCGCCGTGTAACAGGCTGGATCCTTCCAATATTGGCTCTCGCATTTTTGTCTTATCCATTCTTTAGTCATATGAACTGGGTGCCAACACTTATGGCGACACGTAAATATGACTTGGGTGATATTTTCGGCCAGATGTATTTGAAGACGGAAGGACTTTATTCCACTGCAATTGGGGCCTCTGTATCGTTCATTTTCTTGTTCATCCTGTTTGGTGCCTTTTTGGCGAAATCAGGGATGGGTCAGTTTTTCAATGATTTGGCGCTTGCACTAGCAGGCCATAAGCAAGGTGGACCTGCGAAGGTGGCAGTAATCTCCAGTGGTTTCATGGGCAGTATTAATGGAGCAGCTGTAGCAAACGTTGTTGGAACCGGCGCATTTACAATTCCAATGATGAAACGTGTCGGCTATTCTAAGAACTTTGCTGGAGCAGTAGAAGCAAGTGCTTCTGTCGGTGGCCAGATTTTACCACCGATCATGGGAGCGAGTGCATTTATCATGGCGGAAACAACCGGTGTGAAGTACGGGACAATCGCTTTAGCGGCGTTGATCCCAGCAGTTCTTTATTTCCTTGCCGTTATTATGCAAGTGCATTTCCGTGCTGGAAAAGATAATTTAAAAGGGATTCCAAAAGCAGATCTACCCCGTGTGAAAGAAGTGATGAAAGAACGCGGCCATCTTTTGCTTCCGATTGTCTATTTAATTTTCTTGCTCTACCGTAATGTGCCGATTGGGCATGCTGCATTTTATACAATTGTAGCGACGGTTTTAGTTGCTATGCTAAGAAAGTCGACGAGAATGTCCTTTAAGGATATTTTAGGAGCTTTGGACAGCGGTGCACGCCAGTCACTTTCTGTAATGGTCGCCTGTGCTGTTGTTGGAATTATTATCGGAGTTGTTAGTTTGACGAGCTTCGGTAACGTCATGACTTCGTCCATTGCAAGCCTAGGGGCAGGTTCGTTGCTACTTACTTTGTTCTTTACAATGATTGCATCAATGATTCTAGGAATGGGTCTACCTTCCATCCCTGCTTATATCATTACAGCAACAATGGCGGCACCTGCTTTGGCAGCGTTTGACATTCCAATTCTCGTTGCGCATATGTTCGTCTTTTACTTCGGTATTTTCGCGAATATTACACCACCGGTCGCACTTGCAGCATTTGCAGGCGCGGGTATTTCCGGAGGGGATCCGATGAAGACCGGATTCACGGCGCTGAAACTTTCGGCTGCCGGATTCCTCATTCCATATATGTTCGTCTATAATCCTGCGATGCTTATGATCGATACAACTGGCATTGCGACAAATGCACGCGAATTCCCTGTGGCGGCAACCATGGACATTGCGATGATCACGATAACAGCGATCATTGGAATTATTGCGTTGAGTGCCGCAATCGAAGGCTATTTCAAAACAAATGTGAATCCATTATGGCGAATTGTCCTTGCGGCAGGTGCGCTAATGATGATCATTCCTGAATCGATTACGGATATTGTTGGCGTCATCATTGTGGCTGCAATGTTTGCGTTAAACTATATGCGAAATCGTAAAGAGCAGGAACAAATAGTCCAAGTGAAATAAATGGATATTCATACAGAACATCTTTGATTATCATGATCAGAGGTGTTCTGTTTTTTATTATTTTCAGAGTACTAGAGACAAAGGTCCGAAAAAAGAAGTATACTGATAGAAAATCGAATTGGAAATGAGGATCATGATTTGTTCAGAAATGCAATGAAGCCATTCCTATTGGCAGTCGCACTTTTAGTCTTGCTTATACCGAATACTGTCTTTGCAGCAGTTGAACCGCTCGATGAAATACGGGAACTTGTACGAAAGCATTATGTCGATGAAGTATCGGAAGCTGTTCTGAGAAAAGGGACAGCAGAAGAAATTATGAAAGGTCTTGATAAGTACTCTGTCTATATGTCCAAAGACGAGTATGGAGCATTCGTGGATAGTATCGATCAACGGTTAGTCGGGATCGGAGTCGTCCTGGAAGAAGATAAGAATGGCGTAAAAGTGTTAGCTGTAATTGAAGACAGCCCCGCGTCACTTGCTGGACTTCTTGCGGGTGACATTCTGACACACGCTAATGGAAGTTCATTGAAAGGAAAATCTGTTCAAGCGGCAATCCCTTTCATAAGTGGGAAAGAGAATACCGAAGTCGTGTTGGCAATTGAACGAACAACAAGAGGGAGTCTCATCAAATTTAAGAAGACGATTAAGCGTGCAGAGATCCATTTACCGACCGTGGAAAGTGAAATGCTTGGCGGGAATATTGGGCATATCCGGTTGAATAGCTTTGCAGCTGATTCGGGCAAGGAGATTGCACGTGCAATCCGGAAGTTGGAAACAGCAGACAGTTTCATTTTCGATATCCGGAACAATGGAGGAGGCTATATTACTGCCGCTCAGGAAGTGACGGGCTTTTTCCCGGAAGTTGCAGAAGCATTCCAGTTACGTGAGAAAAACAAAAAGCCTTCGATTTATCCTGCTGTTAATCAGGAGATGAAATTCGAAGGACCTGTTTCATTGCTTGTTAATGAATTCAGCGCAAGCGCTTCTGAAATGTTGGCCGTCAATTTGAAAGAAGCGGGAGCGGCTACGGTGTACGGTCAAAAAACTTACGGTAAAGGGACGATGCAGACGATGTATGCATTTTCCGATGGAAGTGTGTTGAAGTTGACAACCGCTCGCTTTTATTCGCCGAAAGGCATCGCTGTAAATGGGATAGGTGTTTCTCCAGATGTGGTGACAAAAGTAGGTGAGGAACTGACAACTGCCCATTTTGACCATCTTTTATTGAAAGTGAAAGGGTATGCACACCTCTCAGGGTTAGAGAATGTGAAACCGACAAAGACGTTCACTGTCGAGATGACGAAAGAAATGGATTGGTCTGCAATCGATCAATCTGCAATTGAGTTGGTGGAGCTTGGTGGTAGGGCGGTTCCCTTCAAACTAGCGGTGAAGAACGGTAAGAAAATTACAATCATTCCAGAGAAGCCTCTATTGTCAGGCGCTTCTTATATGCTCATTATCCATCCGGGATGGTTGGATATCAACGGTCTTCCAGTGAAGAGCGGCATCTATTTGAACGTAACAGTTGAATAAAGACATTTCAATTGAGGAGCTTGTCCATCAAGATATGGATGGGCTCTTTTTTTCGTCATGACGGATTTCACATTGCAATGGCAAAGACCGTAAAGAAATTTCTTTCTCCAATAATGTGATGAATTTTGGACAAAGCTTTAATTCTATCGCTTTACTATAAGAATCGATTAGTAAATCGTCCGCTATTCTTGGCATCTTTTTTCGCCTCCTTGTCATACAGTCATAAGCAACTGCATATGAGTAAGTTTCGGTATATTTACAATAACAAATTTTTAAATAGAGAACAACCGTTCTTTTATCCACAGATGAACGTGGATAAGCTGTGGTTAACTTGTTCGTAAGCATGCTGGGGCATGTGGTGGCGTGTGGATAACGTGGACAAAGTTATCCACAACGCTGTGTAATGCGGAATTTGTCGAAAGTTTCTTAGAAAAAGTGTAGGTATTCATGAATAATTTCTTTCAATGAAGTTCTGACCATCAATATTCGACATGTTGTGACAATAAACAGCTCAATTAGGTCTTTGCGGGACGTTTATGTTGTGTTGTGCAATCGTTAAGTTTCTTTACGTTGCGTTTACGTTTCGATGCGCGTCACTTACGTTGTGTTGCGGCAGCGTTATGTTTCGTTGCGGGGTGTTTACGTTGTGTTTCACGTTCTACGTTTCGATGCGCGTCACTTATTTTGTGTTGCGCGATCGTTACGTTTCGATGCGGGGCATTTACGTTGTGTTGCACGTTCTACGTTTCGATGCGCGCCACTTACGTTGTGTTACACCAGCGCTATGTTTCGATGCGGGACGTTTACGTTGTGTTGCACGTTCTACGTTTCGATGCGCGCCACTTACGTTGTGTTACGCCAGTGTTACGTTTCGATGCGGGGCATTTACGTTGTGTTTCACGTTCTACGTTTCGATGCGAGTCATTTACGTTGTGTTACACCAGCGCTATGTTTCGATGCGGGACGTTTACGTTGTGTTACGCTACGACAGCTCTTCCTTCATGAGCATTCAAAACTGCTCCTTTTCCGTGTATGTGATCACTTTACAGTTCATACGTTAGTTTATGAGCAAGATGGAGGAGGTTCATCGATGAGAACGAAACTTTTTAGTATAGGAGTGCTATTACTACTGTTCTTAGCTGCATGTGGCGGTCCGCCGGCTGGATATGTCGCGTTGTCGCCTAAAAGTGCTGTTGAGTTGGCTGCTGGCTGGGCAGGCGCCGATAGTGTGATTTTATCGGGAGGGTTGTATAAGGAAGGTGAGTATGTATCGTTTACGTACAAGGGAATGGAATACCGCTATATGGCAGGACATTTGGATTCAAAGAAGAAGTTAAAGGCTGAATTACACAAGTTCATTACAAAAAAGAAAGCGAAGCGGTACATGAAAGAATATGGAATCCTGAAACATAAAGGCAAGCTTGCACAGCCAGAAGTGGAAAAAACTTCTCAATCGCAGTGGGAAATGGCAACTGCGAAGGAAGTAAAATCGAAAAAGAATTACATGCTATTCGAAATAACAGTCCCGATTGGAGACACACGCACAGCTGAAAAAATCATTGTTAAATATGTTTATCTGAAAAAGACAGGCTGGCGAATCGATAAGTTTAATGAATAATGCAGAATAATTCATCCGTGTCATTCGAAAATATAAAAAAAGTTTTTTTATTTCTATTTTTTGAAGAACGCAATATATCGCAGTTGTAAGCGGATACATTTTTATTACCAATTCTAAATTGGTTGATAATTTAAAATAGCCGGTTGACTCCTGTAATTATCCGATATATGATAGCAACAATCTATTTCGATATGTGAGTTGATTCACATATTTCTAGCAGTTTAACTTGATTCAGCAGAAGTTTCCTGCTTCTATAAGTAGTGGGTTGAATGCCAGAAAAACAATTCAATTACAGGGAGTTCAAATTCTTTGCTGAGTCAAGTTAAGCCTCCAGCGGATGTTAGGGATTTTGAGGGCAGTTAATTGTGAATCGAACAATGAAAAGTTCGATTCACAATTCAAAATCCCAACGCAATTACGCTAAGGCGTAATTGATCTACTGGTAGATAAGTTGATTAGGAGAGATTGCAGATGAGAAGTGACATGATTAAAAAAGGTGTCGATCGCGCACCGCACAGAAGTTTGTTATATGCGACCGGTATTAAGACGAAGGATCTTGAAAAGCCTTTTATCGGTGTCTGCAATTCGTATATTGATATTATTCCAGGCCATAGACATTTGAATGTATTTGCTGAAATTGTAAAAGAAGCGATATGGGAAGCGGGCGGTGTTCCTTTTGAATTCAACACGATTGGTGTGGATGATGGAATCGCGATGGGGCATATTGGCATGCGCTACTCATTACCGAGCCGCGAACTGATAGCTGATTCTGCTGAAACAGTCATCAATGCGCACTGGTTTGACGGCGTGTTTTACATCCCGAACTGCGACAAAATCACACCGGGCATGCTCATGGCGGCGGTTAGGACGAATGTTCCTTCCGTATTCGTATCAGGTGGCCCGATGGAAGCAGGGGTTTCTTCATCAGGAAAGCAACTTTCACTTACTTCGGTTTTTGAAGGGGTCGGAGCTTTCAAGTCAGGTAAGATGACAGCTGAAGAATTGCTTGATATTGAGACCAATGCATGTCCGACATGCGGATCCTGTTCAGGAATGTTCACAGCAAACTCCATGAACTGTCTAATGGAAATGCTTGGATTGGCATTACCCGGAAACGGAACGATTGTCGCTACATCTGATGAGCGACACAAACTCATAAAAGATGCTGCGAAACATTTGATTCGTATGATTAAAGAAGATGTTAAACCGCGAGATATTGTCACCAAAGAAGCGATTGATGATGCATTTGCGCTTGATATGGCAATGGGTGGTTCGACAAACACAGTTCTTCACACGCTAGCAATTGCGCATGAAGCTGAAATTGAGTATAGCGTAGAAGATATTAACATAGTCGCTGAGCGTGTTCCTTATTTGGCGAAAATTATGCCGGCATCCGACATTTCAATGGATGATATTTTCAAAGCTGGCGGCGTCAGTGCTATTGTCAATGAATTAACGAAGATTCCTGGTGCGATTCATCCTGATCGGATTACGATAACAGGTAAAACCATTAGAGAAGACGTGAAGGATTATCACATTACGAACGATCAAGTTATCCGAACGAAAGATAATCCGTATAGTCCTGTCGGTGGCTTATCCGTATTATTCGGCAATATTGCTCCTGAAGGTGGCGTCATAAAAGTTGGAGCCGTCGATCCATCCATCAAACAATTTAAAGGCAAAGCAATCGTCTTTGAATCACAGGAAGCAGCACAGGAGAATATCGACAATGGGACTGTCCAAGAAGGTCATGTCGTTGTCATTCGTTATGAAGGTCCAAAAGGCGGACCAGGAATGCCGGAAATGCTTGCTCCTACATCAGCTATCCAAGGCAGAGGTTTAGGAACAAAGGTAGCTTTAATTACAGATGGTCGATTCTCAGGGGCATCCCGCGGAATATCGATTGGTCATATATCACCTGAAGCAGCTGAAGGCGGTCCAATTGCATTAGTGGAAGATGGCGATATGATCGACATCAACTTGACCAATCGGACAATCGAACTGCTTGTATCTGATGAAGAACTGACAATACGTAGATCAAAATTAAAACCATTTGAACCGAAAATTAAAAAAGGTTATTTAGCTAGATACTCAAAACTCGTCACGTCGGCTAGCACAGGCGGCGTCATGAAAATATAACAACTCGATGATGGGGCAAAAGGGAATAGATTCTTGCATTTACAGAGAGCCGGTCACGCTGGAAGCCGGCAGTGCAACTATTCGCGATATCACTCCGGAGTGGGTTGCTGAAAGGGAAACCGAGTAGGCAATCCCGGGCACTTATTTGTTGTCGCCCGTTAGAAAAGAATGGACGATCAGTTGATTGCATATATGTGCAGTTAATCGGTTGTTCATTCACGAGGCGGCGTAAGCCGTAAACAAGGGTGGTACCATGAAAAGCTTTTTCATCCCTTACACGAAGATCGGATTTCTTTGTGTGGGGAGAAAGAGCTTTTCTTTTTTGTATAAACGGATAATCAAAATAGTCAGGAGGAGTCAGCAAATGAGTGCGGAAGTCGAAACAAAGCAGGCGGTTATGGAAAAGACGCAAGAGTCTACGGGGGAACAACAAAATATTCAACCTATGGATGGTTCTGCTGTCTTGATTCAAGGGTTGAAGGATCAAGGAGTTGAAGTTGTATTCGGATACCCTGGAGGTGCAGTCTTACCAATTTATGATGCATTGTATAACAATCCAATTCCCCATGTGCTTGCACGTCATGAACAGGGAGCCATTCATGCAGCGGAAGGGTATGCACGTGTTTCGGGTAAAACAGGTGTCGTTATTGCCACATCCGGTCCCGGTGCAACAAACCTTGTAACCGGTATTACGGATGCAATGATGGATTCACTTCCGCTCGTCATCTTTACAGGCCAAGTGGCAACGACAGTTATCGGAACGGATGCTTTCCAGGAAGCGGACATTGTCGGAATTACGACACCGATTACAAAGCATAACTATCAAGTCCAAGATGTTGCAGACCTTCCGCGCATCATTAAAGAAGCATTCCATATCGCTTCAACCGGACGCCGTGGCCCTGTTCTTGTCGATGTTCCTAAAAATATCGCAACTGAAATCTTTGTTACAGAAGAAGAACGCATGGCGGAAGTAAATTTGCCTGGCTATCAGCCGACGACAACTCCTAACTATTTACAAATACAGAAAGCAGTAGAGGCGCTTTCCACTGCGAAAAAGCCTCTAATTCTAGCAGGTGCCGGCGTGTTGCATGGGCAGGCGATGGAAGAACTGAAAGAACTTGTTGAAACGAAAAAAATACCTGTGACGAATACGTTACTTGGGCTCGGCAGTATTGCTGGAAACCATGAATTGTTTCTAGGTATGGCAGGAATGCACGGAACGTACACGGCGAATATGGCGATTAGCGAATGTGATGTGTTGTTGAATGTCGGGGCCCGTTTTGATGACCGCTTAACAGGTAATTTGAATTCATTCGCAAAGAACGCGAAAGTGATCCATATTGACATCGACCCCGCTGAAATCGGTAAAAACGTTCCGACCGAAATCCCGATTGTTGCAGATGCGAAAAAAGCGCTTGCCGCATTGCTCCTACAGGATTTCGAAGCGCCCGATACAGCTGATTGGTGGAATCATCTCAATGAAATGACTGAAGAAGCACCACTTTGGTACAACGAAGATGAACATGAAATCTTACCCCAACAGGCGATTCAAATGATTCATGAGATTACGGAAGGCAATGCAATTGTTACGACAGATGTCGGACAGCATCAAATGTGGGCAGCTCAATACTATGCATTAAATAATCCGGATCATTGGGTGACTTCGGGTGGACTCGGCACGATGGGCTTCGGATTCCCTGCTGCTATCGGTGCGCAAATTGCAAAACCGAATGAACGAGTAGTCGCCATCGTAGGAGACGGCGGATTCCAAATGACGGCACAGGAATTGTCGTTATTACAGGAAATGCGAATCCCAGTGAAAGTCGTTATTTTGAACAATGGCGCACTTGGTATGGTGCGGCAATGGCAAGAAACGTTTTACGATGAAAGATACTCACAGTCTTTAATTCCCGTGCAACCGGACTTTGTCAAACTGGCGGATGCGTACGGCATTAAAGGGTACCGCATAACAAAAAAAGACGATGCGGAAGAGATTTTTAGGGAAGCATTGCTCTCTGATGAACCTGTACTCATCGATTGCCGTGTCAAGATGAAGGAAAACGTCTATCCGATGATTGCTCCAGGAAAAGGACTTCATGAAATGATCGGGGTGAAAAGCAGATGAGAAGAGTCATAACCGTAACAGTTATCAATCAAAGCGGTGTATTAAACCGGGTGACGGGTCTATTAATGAAACGTCAATTCAATATTGAAAGCATCACAGTTGGACATACGGAACAGCCGGGCAGATCCAAGATGACATTCATCGTGAATATCGACGACGAACGTAAAACTGAGCAGTTGCTGAAACAGCTTCAAAAGCAGATTGATGTCATCAAAGTACACGACATCACTGATAAGGCAATCGTCATGCGGGAGCTGGCATTAGTGAAGGTCATGTCCCCACCACATGCACGCAGTGAAATTAACAGTGTCATCGAACCGTTCAGGGCAACCGTGATCGATTCAGGGAAAAATGTCGTCACATACCAAGTGGTTGGTTCATCTGAAAAGATTGAGGCATTCATCGATCTGGTGAAACCATATGGCATTAAAGAATTATCAAGGACTGGCGTAACAGCGTTCACCCGTGAAAACCAAAAAACACCGTCACAGCAACTGTCGATATTGAAGTAGGGAAGCATTTACGGGCGCGGAAGTGACGAATACGAGCGCGGCGAAAGGATTTACGGGCGCACGAGTGGCATATACGGGCGCGGCGAAAGGATTTACGGGCGCGTCGACAGGTTTTACGAGCGCACGATAGGCAAATACGAGCGCGTCGACGGGATTTACGGGCGCACGATCCATAAATACGAGCGCAACACAAAATTTCACTAGAATAACAATGATATTCACCAATAAAACCAAAAACCAAGGAGGAATTACAAATGGCTAAAATGTATTATAACCAGGATATCAACGAAGGACTTTTACAAGGAAAGACAATCGCGGTAGTAGGATATGGCTCACAAGGTCATGCGCACGCACAAAACTTAAAGGATTCAGGATTTAATGTCGTTGTTGGCGTACGTCCAGGTAAATCATATGATCAGGCAAAAGAAGATGGACTTGACGTGAAGACCGTTGCTGAAGCAGCTGAACAGGCAGACATCATCATGATCCTGCTTCCTGATGAAAGACAGAAAAAGGTTTATGACGAAGAAATTCAACCGGCATTAAAAGCTGGTAAATCACTCGTTTTCGCACACGGTTTCAACGTTCACTTCGGACAGATTGTCCCTCCGTCAGACGTCGATGTTTTCCTAGTTGCACCGAAAGGCCCGGGTCATCTCGTTCGCAGAACATACGAAGCGGGCGCTGGTGTACCGGCATTGTTCGCGGTCTATCAAGACGTTTCCGGCGAGGCAAAAGATGTTGCTCTCGCGTATGCCAAAGGAATTGGGGCAGCGCGTGCCGGCGTTCTAGAAACATCATTTAAAGAAGAGACGGAAACGGATCTATTTGGTGAGCAGGCTGTATTATGTGGTGGGTTAACGTCGCTCGTGAAAGCCGGATTTGAAACGCTTGTTGAAGCAGGATACCAACCCGAACTGGCGTATTTTGAAACGATGCATGAATTGAAACTAATTGTTGACTTGATGTACGAAGGCGGCATGTCCGGAATGCGCTACTCAATCTCGGATACAGCTGAATGGGGCGATTTTGTATCTGGCCCGCGTGTAGTCGATGCAGATACGAAAGCTCGCATGAAAGAGATCTTGACGGATATCCAGGAAGGTAAATTTGCAAAAGGCTGGATTGACGAAAATGATAACGGCCGACCGAACTTCAATGCATATGAAGAATCAGAAGCGAAACATCAAATCGAAGTTGTAGGCGAGAAACTTCGTGCAATGATGCCATTCGTCAATGAAGGCAAAAAAATAAAACAGAAAGAAGTGGTGGCCAGTGCGCAAGATTGACATCTTTGATACAACACTTCGTGACGGCGAACAATCAGCAGGCATCAATCTAAATACAGCCGAAAAGATGGAAATTGCCCGCCAACTCGAACGTTTTGGCGCTACGGTGATTGAAGCAGGGTTCCCTGCTTCCTCACCTGGTGATTTTGAAGCTGTACAACGCATCGCCAATTCGGTGAAAAACTCAACAGTGACAGGGCTTGCCCGTGCCATGAAAAGTGATATCGACACTTCTTGGGAAGCGCTAAAAGGTGGTCAAAATCCCCATCTTCACGTATTTTTAGCCACTTCGCCAATCCATATGGAATACAAACTGAAGAAAACACCAGATCAAGTCGTTGATATCGCGGTTGAAGCCGTGAAGTATGCAAAAAAATTCTTTCCTCTCGTTCAATGGTCAGCAGAAGATGCATTCCGTTCTGACCCTGCTTTTCTAGTCAAAATCATCAATCAAGTGATTGAGGCAGGTGCTACAACGATCAATATCCCAGATACAGTCGGTTATGCGACACCTCAGGAGTATGGGGCTTTATTCAAATACCTCAAAGAGAATGTTACAGGTATCGACCATGTAAAGCTTTCCGCACATTGCCACAATGATTTAGGCATGGCGGTTGCGAACTCGATTGCAGCCATTGAAAATGGTGCCGATCAAGTCGAAGGAACGATTAACGGGATCGGTGAACGGGCTGGAAATGCGGCACTGGAAGAAATCGCAGTCGCTCTTCATATTCGAAAAGATTTCTATAGCTTGGAAACGGGTGTTCATTTACATGAAATTAAACGTACGAGTCAACTTGTCAGTCAGTTGACAGGAGTCGTCATCCAGCCAAATAAAGCGGTTGTAGGGAAAAATGCATTTGCTCATGAATCGGGCATACATCAAGACGGTATGTTGAAAAATCGAGAAACGTATGAAATTATTACACCGGAGTTGATCGGTGAAACGACAGCACCGCTTGCAATGGGCAAACATTCCGGCAGGCATGCATTCAATGACCGTGCCATTTCAATGGGCTTTGCGTTATCAGAAGACCAGTTGAATGAGGCGTTCAATGAATTCAAGAAACTCGCTGATCGTAAAAAGGAAATTACAGAAGATGATCTGTTCGTTCTCTTTACTGGAAAGCAGATTGAGTATGCGGATGCGGACATTTATGAACTGACAAATGTGCAAGTCCAATACGGGATGTCAAACGTTCCTACAGCGACTGTTTCGGTCACGGTGCCAACAGGTGATGACGTGATCGTCGCAACGACAGGCGCAGGTTCAGTTGAAGCGATATTCAATGCATTGGAACTTGTCGTCAAAGGTCAGATAAATATATTGGATTACCGAGTTACTTCTATTGGAAAAGGCCGCGATGCGTTAGGTGAAGCAATTGTGAACTTGCGCTATAACGGTGAGACGTTTACAGGTCGCGATATTTCACAAGACGTGTTGGAAGCTTCAGCGAAAGCCTATTTAAATGCCATCAATCGAAAACTTGTCAAAGATCTGGAGAAAAAAGTTGAAGTAGTGACTGTTAAAAGCTAATAAATAGAAACGTAATTTACTCACATAAGACTGAATATTTCGTTCCATATAGTAATTTGAAGATTTTTGACAACAACAAGGAGGAGAAGTTCAATGGAAAAAAGAGTAGCTGTATTACAAGGCGACGGAATTGGGCCGGAAGTGACAGAGGCGGCAGTACGGGTTCTTGAAGTGGTTGCAAGACGATTCAACCACACTTTCCAATTCGATTTTGCATCGATTGGGGGCGAAGCGATTGATAAGTTCAATCATCCACTGCCTGAGGAAACGATTGCCATCTGCGAATCAAGTGATGCAATACTCTTAGGGGCTGTCGGAGGTCCAAAATGGGATCAAAACCCTTCGGAATTACGGCCGGAAAAAGGTCTTCTCGCAATCAGGAAACATTTTGACCTATTCGCGAATTTGCGTCCGGTGAAAGCTGTTCCGTCCTTGCTTCATGCTTCTCCTTTAAAAGAAGATGTTGTAAAGAACGTCGATATGATGATTGTACGCGAACTGACAGGAGGCATCTACTTCGGTGAACCAAGTCGCAAAACAGCAAAATCTGCTGTAGATACACTTGTATACACACGTGAAGAAATTGAACGAATCGTTGAAAAAGCATTTGAACTCGCACGTTTGCGCCGGGGAAAAGTGACTTCTGTTGATAAGGCCAATGTCCTTCAGTCTAGTAAGTTATGGCATGAAGTTGTAGAAGAGATGAAGAAAGGATATCCGGATGTTGAAGTTGAGCACCAGCTTGTCGACTCTGCGGCAATGAAATTAATTACCAATCCCGGTTCGTTTGACGTTGTCGTGACAGAGAATATGTTCGGAGATATCTTGAGCGATGAAGCATCGGTTATTACAGGTTCTCTTGGTTTATTGCCATCAGCAAGTGTCCGTTCAGATGGCTTCGGTCTCTATGAACCAGTCCATGGATCAGCTCCGGATGTCGCAGGGAAAGGCATCGCCAATCCAGCTGCAGCCATTTTGTCTGCAGCGATGATGCTCCGCTATTCGTTTGGTATGGAAACAGAAGCGGCGACGATCGAAAAAGCGGTTGAAACAGTGTTTGAAGATGGGCATTTTACGTCGGATCTTTCGGTAGAAGACGGTCGGGTCCATTCAACAAAAGAATGGACGGATAAAGTGATTGGCGAATTGGATCTACAGTTCGTTTCCAATAGCATTATGTTTTCATACGTATAACTTGATGTAGCAGAAGTCCCCATTTCTAGAATTGACGGGAAGGAGAAGCGCAAATGGCTAAAACGATTATTGAAAAGGTTTGGGAACAGCATATTGTCTATGAAGAACAGGGGAAGCCTGATTTATTGTACATCGATTTGCATTTATTGCATGAAGTGACTTCTCCTCAGGCGTTTGAAGGATTGCGGCTGGCGGGCCGGAAAGTGAGACGTCCGGACCTTTGTTTTGCAACGATGGACCATAATGTGCCGACTAAGAATTTACCGACCATTAAGGATCCGATCGCTAAAAAGCAAATTGTCACATTGGAAACAAACTGTAACGAGTTCGGCATTCAACTGGCGGACATGGCACATCCCGATCAGGGCATTGTGCATATCATCGGTCCTGAACTCGGCTTGACACAACCGGGGAAAACGATTGTATGCGGTGATAGCCATACGTCCACTCACGGTGCTTTCGGCGCTATCGCATTTGGCATCGGCACGAGTGAAGTGGAACACGTTCTTTCTACACAAACGCTATGGCAATCAAAACCGAAAACGATGGAAATTCGTATTAACGGAAAACTCGGTTTCGGCGTTACCGCAAAGGATGTCATTTTAGCGATTATCGCGAAATTCGGGATCGACGTTGGCACGGGTCATATCGCAGAATTTACAGGCGAAGCAATCCGTGGATTGACGATGGAAGAACGGATGACGATTTGCAATATGTCCATTGAGGCTGGCGCGAAAGCGGGGTTGATCAGTCCGGATGCAACGACGGTGGAGTATTTAAGGGGCAGGCGTTATGTGCCTGAAGGGGAAGCTTTCGAGGAAGCGGCGGCTGGATGGCTTGCTCTTGCATCCGATGAAGGGGCTACTTATGATACCGTGCTTGAAATCGACGCGGAGACAATCGAGCCATTTGTCACATGGGGGACGAATCCTTCTATGGGGTCGGGTATTAGCGGACTCGTTCCATCAGCGCAGGATTTTGAGGATGAATCTGATAAAGAAGCGCTAGAAAAGGCACTTGCCTATATGGGGCTTGAGGAAGGTACACCACTAACATCTATCCCCATCCAGCACGTATTCATCGGTTCTTGTACAAATGCAAGATTGAGTGATCTGCGCGAGGCGGCAGACGTCGTTGCGGGGTTAAAAGTCCATCCCGATGTAACGGCGATCGTTGTACCAGGGTCGCGAACAGTAAAAAAACAAGCAGAAGACGAAGGGTTGGATAAAGTATTTCTCGAAGCTGGATTTGAATGGCGGGAGTCAGGATGTAGCATGTGCCTGGCAATGAATGATGATGTCGTTCCAGCAGGAGAAAGATGTGCATCGACATCTAATCGGAATTTTGAAGGGCGGCAAGGTGCAGGTTCACGCACGCATTTGATGAGCCCTGCAATGGCAGCCGCTGCAGCAGTCAAAGGCCGATTCACGGATGTGCGCGAAATGCGGTTGACGCATGCATAATGATGAGAGGATGATTCCATGAAACCGATTAATGAAGTTCGGAGTGTCATGACTCCACTGAATCGTAAAAACGTTGATACCGATCAAATCATCTCTAAGGAATTTTTGAAGCGAATCGAACGTACAGGGTTTGGGAAGTATTTGTTCCACCACTGGCGATTCAATGCGGATGGTACAGAGAATACAGATTTTGTATTAAATGATCCTCGATTTGCAAACTCAACAATTCTTGTCGCACATGAAAACTTTGGGTGCGGCTCTTCCAGGGAACATGCGCCATGGTCAATATTGGATTATGGATTTCAAGTTGTCATTGCGCCTTCTTTTGCGGATATCTTCTATAATAACTGTTTCAAGAATGGCATCTTACCCGTACGTTTGACGCTAGCTGAAATTGAAACTCTGTTGTCAAAAGGGCTAGAAACACCGCAAGTCCTCGAAGTAGATTTAGAGAAGCAAATTGTGAAAGACGAAGAGGGAAAGACCTATTCGTTTGATATTGATCCATATTACAAGCAGATGCTGTTGAATGGCTGGGATGAAATCGCGTTGACATTCCAATATGAAGAGCAGATTGCGCAGTATGAAAAAGCACATGCTTAATGAATCAAACCTTCCTATTTTATCGAGGAAGGTTTTCTCTTTTCATTCACAAATCCATCTGTCAATCTATGTCGAAATCATGTATACTAGATAGAAATATATATTACTAGAACCTAAGACATACTGACTATATAAATGATGGGGTGGCAAAGTGTTTATTTCTGCATTGAATGATCCGACAACTTTTTCCATGCAAGTGAAGGATACGAATAGTGCTTCTGGCGATGGTTGGCGGAAAGTCTGGGGCAAAGAGGCGGCTGCGATTAATCCGTTGGCAGCTGTCAATCAAGGAAGAAATTCCTTAATTATGGAGTCAATCCGCAAAAATGATTGGACTGACTACCATCAGTTCCAAGCAAAGCAACATCCCGCATGGTATGACAATGTCGGCGGAGAAATGAAACAGAATAAGTTGTATTATGGCAATCTGATTGATGTGCAAAATCGTTCATTGAAAGAAGCAATGCAGTCAGGAGACAAGGTGGAAATCGACAAACGGAAAGCTCATCTTGATGATCTGATTAACGATTTCAAGAATGCACCTGGTGCTGTACCGCATGTTATTGCATTCGCCAACAATTCCGATTTAGCTAAGCAACATGATATTCCGAAAGTAGCGAACGATTGGTTCAATTCGCCTTATAATAATGCATTGGCTGCTTCACAAGGTCGTTTTGAAGATAAGTATTGGTATGAAAATCCGTTCTTCGCAGACAACCCGGGAGAAATGGATTTTGCAATAGCAGCTGTACAGGAAACCCGTCCGGATATCGCGAAGATTGCTGCATCGATTAATAAAGGTGCATATAAAGACAATGTTGCATCTACTTCATTCAGTAGTGCACAGGCATCTGTCGTCACGCCGGTAGAAGACCTTTCTATTCAAAAGCCAGCTGAACAGAAAGAAGAGCGTATTTTGGAATATGCAACTGACGTAGTAAAAGAAGCGGCGACAATGAAAGTGGAGCAATTTGCGCAACAGTTTGCTCCGACGAATTTAGCAACAGAGCTTTTTGCGAAGAGACAGGAAACAATCGTCAAGTCATCACATGATTATTTACTGGATCGTATGAATCAGAAGGCCGACGATCGGAAGTTCGCCATCGTCTGAACCGCATGATTCATTAGACGTGAATTTGATCATATAAACCTATGAAAAAGTACGAGGCTTGCAGCTCGTGCTTTTTTTGTGTTAACATGGCACCTATATTCTCAGAAGGAGGTTTTCGGAATGAAGAAAACAGCGATATTGTCTGCACTGTTAGGATGCTCGATTATCCTCGGCGCGTGCAGTGACAAAGAGGATACAAGTAAAGAAAATGTTGATGAACCGACAGAACAGGTAGAACAGACGCAACAGAATTTGGACGATCAAAATGCTGTCGACAAATCAGACTCCGCCAAATCGGATGACGAGTTGAAAGAAGCTATTGAAAAAGAAGAAGGTGTAGCATCCGTTAGCTTAATCGTCACAGAAGATAGCGGCGGTTATGTATTACTTGATATTGATGCTGATGAAGAAATGAGCAAGGAATCAGCGGAAGAACTAGCTTCCACTTACTTGAAGACAGTTGAAGAGAAATACCCCGATCATAAAATAGATATTCAAGTTCGGAAAAATGGGGACACATTTGCACAAGATGCTAAAGGATGACAAATAGAGCGTATTTAGAGAAACCTCCTAGTAGATAGGGGGTTTTCTATTACAGTTTTATGGTATGATAAAAACTGACAATATACGAGGTTATGCGCGTTGAAGGAAGAGTTAGATTGAGCCGTTTCACTGCTAAGTTGCGCGGAAATAGCGTGAGGTTGAGCGGTTTTGCGGCCATGTTGAGCGGAAAAGTCGTGAGTTTGAGCGGTTCTCCCGGCATGTTGAGCGGAAAAGTCGTGAGGTTGAGCGGTTCTCCCGGCATGTTGAGCGGAAATGTCGTGAGGTTGAGCGGTTCTTCGGTCATGTTGAGCGGAAATGTCGTGAGGTTGAGCGGTTTTGCGGCATGTTGAGTGGAAATGTCGTGAGGTTGAGCGGTTCTTCCGGCATGTTGAGCGGAAATGTTATGAGGTTGAGCGGTTTTGCGGTCATGTTGAGCGGAAAAGACATGAGGTTGAGCGGTTCTCCCGGCATGTTGAGCGGAAATGTCGTGAGGTTGAGCGATTCTTCGACCATGTTGAGCGGAAATAGTTTCATAACTACATTCCAACGAACTGGATCATCCATCGCACTTATTCAATCATCACTCGCCCCTAATGAATAATCGGAAACCAATTAACTGCACCCCCAATCGAGTAAATCCGCTATGACCAACATCTGACAATCTCCAATCAACATAACTTGTATACGTACCAAAATACATAACAACAATTGCGCTACGGCGTTACTTAACAGGAGGAACAAGGAATATGGCTAGTTCTAAACGAATGAAAGTCCTATTGGCAAGTGTGCTAACGATGATGCTTGCATTGTTTGGATGCAACTCGATCGGTGCAAATTCGATGGAGATCAATCAGAGTTTCTCCGATATCCATAATGAGTTCTGGGCGAAAGATGAAGTAACCCAACTCGTTGATAAAGGGATCATTAACGGGTATCCGGATAAGCAGTTCAGACCTGCACTTGAAGTGTCACGTGGCCAAGCTGCGAATTTGCTGGCGACAGCACTTGGATTACCTGACGCACCCTATCGTCCGATTTTTAAAGACGTTAGCAGTAAGTCCTCCCATTTAAAAGGGGCGATGGCTACTTATGAAGCGGAGATTTTTCTTGGGAAAGAAGATGGCACATTCGGTGTTGGGGATTCACTGACACGTGAACAGATGGCAACTGTCATTGTACGTGCATTCAAACTGGAAGACACAGGCGAGGATATACAGTTTGCAGACCAGAATAGAATCAGTGAGTCACATCAAGAAGGGGTAAAAATTTTAGCACAACATGGCATTACAACAGGTAAGGAAGATGGTACATTCGACCCGAAAACGGCCGTGAACCGCGCGACGTATGTTGTATTCCTGCACCGTGCGATGGTAGAAACAGGTAAGATCCAAGAGACACCAGAAGTTTCATTCAAAAAAGCCGGTACATATGGAGACTTTAATCCGGTTCGACATGAACAAAATTTCGTGGAAGTGCCTGTTTCTAAAACAGACAAGACGTATTTGAGATCGAACGCTTACCTACAGTTTGCAGGGGAAAAGACGACGAAACATTCACATTCCACTGACACTGTATACACGTACAAAATTGCTGGAATGTCTCCAGCGGTTGTAAATGTAACGAAAAGACAGCTGGAAAACGGCGATTACTTCATTTTCTCTGAGCTGAGAAATCCGCAACGGATGCCAGTAACAGTCGATCTCATTCAAGCGGAAAGCGGTCTGTCGAAAGGGATATTACGAGAATATGATCGTTATCCTGTAAAGAAAGATACAGATGACACATTTGGCTTTGATATGACGACATATCCGACCGGTATTTTCGAGAAGACTTATGAAGAAGGGGACAAGTCGCAGAAAATGATTGGTAAAGCCTATCGCTCAAAGGAGCTTTCTCAAAAGTATCCGAACGGCGAAAGCAGTTACACACGTGAATTGATGGATGAAAATGTTGCGTTCAGCAGCATTATGCTCGGTGACACGCAACTGTCTGTTTACACACTAAGTTCACGCGGATATGATATTGTCGACCAATGGTTGCTTGTGTCCGATCAATTGTTGTTTTCGACAAATCAGAAGATGGATGACTGGATGCTTGAATCAGCAATCTATTATAAAAAACGAAACAAATGGTATACAGCAAACGGCCCGTACAATAAAATGGCTACAACAATTGAACCGATGCCCGCTTCAGGACGAGGATACGGGCGTAATCTTCTGCTTGTGAAAGAAGATCGTGTCATGGCGCTCTACAACCAAACGAACGAACGCTACTATGAAAGTCTGCTCTATAATTCTTTCGCCAATCTGGATATTTTCAGAGGCGATCAAACATATTGGGAAACAGAAGTGACGAGCACATATTTGAAAAACCTGTTTGGCATAACTGCACCGTTTGTTGACACACGTTTCAATGAACAGATTGCGTTATTCTTATACAACGGCGGCAAGGCGTTTGGTCATGATGATTATAACCTTGGTCTGACGAATTATGCAGATCTTCTCGTGTCCCAACAAAGCAAAGGAAATATTATTAAAGTAAGTCCTTCCGCTTATTACATTCAGGACTACTTCCCGTCGAAGCAAAACGTCAAGACGCATTCATCGATGAACCATCTGCTGGGCGGCATGAATATCCTGTTGCTCGCTTACAAGGAAACCGGAAAACCGGCCTACTTGGAAACAGCTGAAAGTCTTCTGAGAGCTCTTGAAATAGATGCCGATAAATGGATTCGCAAAAATGGGGACATTTGGTATAAGGTGTCGCCAGATCACACATTTGTCGGAGAGGATTATGTCCATTTGACATTAGAAGATCTCATCCATTCCTATGAATTATGGGTAGATATCGATCCATCCAAAACGGCTGTCTTTGAAAAAATGTTGCGTTCAAAGGCTGGCTATATGAATCAAAACGGAAAAGGCTATACAACAAAAATTAAAAATGGCCTTGACCGAATTGGCATGCCGGAACTGTTACCTGCAGGACCTGAACATACGGATGCCTTATAAAAGACAAAGAAAAATCCTCTGCGATTATGTCCGCGGAGGATTTTTCTTTCTTTATTCAATCGATTTTATTTACTAAATCAGAACGGATCCAGCCGAAATCAGATGGCGGGTTAATGTCCGCAAGAATTTTATACCAAACATAGCCGTCACTGCCTGTCATTTCATCGACAATGACAACCGGGTATCCGAAGGCAGCTTCAAAACCTGGATTTTTTGGCTTGTACGTGAACAATTTGTTGTCTGGAAGCACTTCCGGACTTGTCCGGACATTGACGCCCTCTTTACCTGTGTAATTAATGCTGCCAAGCCGGGCCTGTTGATAGTCGTTACTGCCAAGGAATTTGTCGATTTTCCACATATGTCCGGCTATTTTGCTGCCCCAGTTAGGGTCTGACGCATATTTGACGTTAAATCCGACAGCTTTATTGCCTGGCACAGCACCGTTGGAATGGGCACCAAGCGGATTGGCATAATTCAAGTTCATGTAGCGTTGAATGAACGCATTGATACTATTTTCAGGAGTGGCATAGACTTCTCCCATTTCAGGAGAAGAATCAAAGACTTTAATGCCGAAAATATTATTCTTTGTTTGCGCATTGACGCTCATGCCATAATCACTTTCGTGGATAGCTGTCGCTAAAATGAACATCGCGTTTACACGGTACGTTTCTTCTACTGTTTTTAAGTATTCTCCGAGACCAATCAGTTTCGATTTGGTCGTCGTATTGACATAGCGCGCAGCACCCGTATTTTGACGATCCTGCAAAGCGTATTGGATATATGCATTGAGCTCAGCCGCTGTATAGCTCGTCGGCTGGCGGACGGATTGAAATTGGAAGTATGGATAATGCGTATATACTTTTTTAGAACCAACTTCTGTGAAATGTACACCGTCAAGACTTGTATATGTAGCTGCATGCATCGTTGTTGGGACGGGTCCTATCGAATAGATGCCTCTCGTTTTTGTTAAGTTGTCATACGTATAATGGGTCAAGATGCTATTACTGTCGACCATATAATAATCGTAACCTGTTACTAGATCAGCAGGCACAAGATCAACTTCGCCATGTTTTGCGTAATAGGTAGTACCGGCTAGCTCAACGATGACGTAATCGCCACCACTGCCAATGTATTTCATTTCCCGTCCTTTTTGAACATACGTCACTTCATCACGCAAAGTTGAATTGCTGTAAAGGGAAGTAAGCTGTTTCGGGTTTTGGGACCCAAAAGCCCGTCCTGCCTTCATTTTGATGATTTTACTGCCTTTTTGGATGACATCGATGGACGAAGATGCATTGTAGACAGCCAATGCATCTTCGTATGTTCTAAATAGAGCTGTTGTAGGAACGATCTGTCCGTTTGAAATGCTACTTACTTTATAGATTTCAGGATCGACGTCAGGTGGTGTTGATGGTGTTTCTGGATCAGTAGGCGTTTGGGGCTTCAACAGATTCGCTGCAGCTTCCATTCTAAATAGGAAAGCAGCTGCATGGGCAATCGTTGCACTGTTTTTAGGCTTGAAATAAACCCCATTCTTCTGATGATCCCCACGGATGATTCCAAGATATACTGCGGCAGAAACCGGCTGTTTGAAATTCGCAGAAATTTGGTTTGAATCTTTGAAAGTGAAATCTGTCTTTTGAATTGGAAGATCCATATAGCGGAATGCTTTATAAATCATACCTGCCATCTGTTGACGCGTGATTTTATCGCTTGGTTTGAATGTACCGTCCGGATAACCTGAGAGTAAGCCGGCCCCAGCGGCATTCTGGATTTCAATCGTCAAATTGGAACCTACTTTTAAATCTTTAAATGTATATTTAGTGGAAGTAGGCAAGTCCAAAGCGCGTGCGAGATAAGAAGCGAACTCGGCACGGGTCACCGCTTTATTCGGATTGAATTTGCTGTCCGTGCGGATGACATTCTTTTGGATCCAATAATTTAGTTCTGTCTCCATTTGATGGCCAGTCACGGTACTTGCTTCCGCTGATTGTTGGAATAGCGGTGCGAACACCAGTAGCATGAGTAAGGTAAAAGTCGTTATTTTTTTCACCAGGAAACCTCCTTTTGTGCATCTTCTATTATACTAGCAGATTTATGAATAAATAATAAGGTGTAAATTGTTTTGAAAGTCAGATTCATAGCGAAAACAAAGAAATTATGTCTGGAAATGTCCACCAAATGCTTCATCAATCGGCTTTATCTTCTATTGAAATGATTATTTTCAAAATGCAACTAAACTATAAACCGCAACGTCATAATAGATGCTATAATGACTTAGGGCAAATAGCAGTTGCTGTATTACATAGCAGTAATCAGACCTTATGCCATCAATATTCAGAGAACATTTCAGAAAGGGATTTATTGTTAATGACTACACTTACTAGTAAACTGAAAGAAAAAGATACAGTCTATTTCATAATCGCTTTGGCGGTTATTTGCATTTCATTGTTTCTGCCTACATCCATTGCACTTGTCACAACCGCTCTGTTTTTTACAATTTTCACATTCTTGAGACCGCAACAAAGCTTACTATTCCTCGTTATCTACGTCAGTATCCGTCCTTTGCTAGTTGAAGTGAACAGCGGGTTAAAGCTGATTGGGGACTTGATCACATTTGTCGCATTCGCAAGGCTCGTCATTGCGAGTAGGCAAAATTTGAAGTCTTTATTCACATTCAAATGGTTTGAATGGTTCTTTTTCGCTTTATTGATCGCAGGGTCAATTAGCGGATATGTTAATGGCGTATTGCCATCTGCGATTATTTTCCAAGTACGGACATTTGTAATTATGTATTTGTTGTATTACATCATTGCAAGAATGGTCCTACCGGATAATTGGCTGAAGCGTCTTGCATGGATCACGGTTTGGACAAGTCTAATCGCATCCATCCATGGAATCATTGAAAAACTGTCCATGAGGCAATTGCTGTTACCGGACGTCTGGAAATACAAAACATTGAGTACAACAAATTTTGTCCGTATTTACGGGCTCCCTGGCAATCCAAACTCCATGGCGTTGCTCTTGCTGTTCGGGATCATTTCGCTCTTGTTCTTGCAAAGTATTTATAAAAACGAGAAGTATAAATGGTTCTTAAATATTACTCTTGTCGTTTTCCTCGGCGTGTTCATATTGACTTATTCTCGCGGAACATGGATTTCAGCATTTGTGCTCGGTGGAATCTTCATTCTAACGTCGAAAAACTGGCATCTGTTAAAACGGCTTATCATCGCAGGTGTCGCTTCAATTATTTTAATTTATTATCCGGTCAATTTGGGCGTGAAATTTGTTGCATCTCTAGGAGTGGAACCACCCGAAGACTTGACAGGTAGCATTGGCGGCCGTTTCGGTGAGACATTTGACGAAAAGAATCTCGCGCTCATGTCTGAAAGTGGACGATTCTTCTATATCAATAAAGGATTTGAAATCTTCAAAGCTTATCCAATCGCAGGGTCAGGTTTCGGCTCATTTGGTGGATCTGCGACATTATCATATGGTTCGCCAATTTACGATCACTATGGAATCCGATCTGATATATATGGAGGTAAGTACTTCTACTCGGACAACCAATATATCCAGATCATCACAGAAACAGGCGTCATCGGTGTAATCCTATTTACTGGCTTCCTTCTTGGCATGCTTTATCTGTTCTGGAAGGAACGAAAAACCACAATGGGCAAATTCATGATCGCCCTCTGGTTCGCAACAGGTGTATCCGGCTTCTACTACAATATTTGGGAGTTGAAGTTGTACACGATGTTCTACTTTATCCTGTTCGGAACATTCGCTTCCATGACGATGCAATATACACGATTCAATCTGAAAGACCGATAAACAGAACCCATCCAAGGAGTTAGCGCTTGGATGGGTTTTAAATTTAACAATTCCTAAACTGTGGACTTTCTCTCAGTCTACCCCTCAATTTCTACCAAAACTCCTTGAAATGAACCATTTGACAAGACTTTTGAGTCGTTAAAATCCGACTATTACCCCTATTTCCTTCTTATGGATTATAGTTTTTTAACTATAACTTTGGTAAGCTGATACTTGATTCATAGAAAGGAAGGTGTCGACTTATCAATAATCAAGTACATTCTTTGAGAACGTTAGGGAAAAAAGTCGTTATGACAGCAGCTGCTGTTTCACTTATATTAGCAGTTCCAGCAGGTGCGTCAGCAAAAACGCAAACAGTAGATAGTTATCCAGTGTCCTCAGGTGTAACGTATTCACACTACACACATTCAGGATCAAGCCATATTAATACAGTCAGTGTGGATTTGAATGATCCATACACGAAACTGGATGTCGGTATTCCGTCTCCACTCGCAAAACGTGAAGCGACAACTACACTCGCGAATCGTGACAGCAGAGATGGAAATCGTGTTGTCGGCGCAGTGAACGCTTCATTTTTCGACATGAAGTCCGGTATTCCGATGTATTTAATCTCCCAAGGGAATGAAATTATTAACGGCGGTGTTATTTCAAGCTCTCGTGATTTTTACGTCAGCAAGCCGATCGCCTTCGGGGTAATGAAAGACGGACGTGCTGAAATCGATGAGTTCAATTTTAATGTAGGTATAACGCATGCAGGTACGAATCTTCAAATGACAGGTTTGAACCGCGAACGTCAAGCAGGCGAAACCATTATCTTTACCCCACAACATCTATCATCTGCTACAGGATCCAACGAATTTGGAATCGAAATCGTTGTGGATACAGGATCACCTGTTGACTCTACATATTACGGTCAGCAATTGACCGGTAAAGTTGTGAAAGTTAGAGACTATGGTTCGAAGGAAAAAGTAACAATCCCGAAAACAGGATTTGTTATTTCTGCCCATGGTGAAAAAGCACTTGAAAGAATGAAAGGCATCCGAATGGGTGATTCCGTCTCTTTGGATCTGTCAATCGATTCAAAGTGGATGGATTCTTCATTCATGCTGGCGAGTGGGCCGATGTTGTTAAGAGATGGTAAGCCGTATATCACGATGAATACAGGCAACTGGCGCGCAACAGCGAAAACAGCCCGTACGGCCATTGCGATCAGTAAAGATAAGAAAAAAGTCGATCTCGTAACAGTCGATAACAAAAGCGGTTACAGCAACGGCATGACATTGACACAGTTTGCGAACTACTTAGCTGCACAAGGTTACGACCGTGCCATCAATTTTGACGGCGGCGGCTCTACTGCAATGGGTATCCGTAAACATGGCAGCAATACAGTCCAATTGGCGAACCGTACGACGGAATCCAGCCAGCGAAAAGTATCTGCAATCGTTGAAGCAATTAGTACAGCTCCGATAAGCGATCCCGCGCATATTAGCGTTTCTCGTGGACAAGTCGGGGACATGCTTGTTGGTGCAAGTGTACCGATGACTGTGAACTATGTATTGGATACGTACTATAATCCACTCAAAGTCGATTCGTCGCTATTAACAATTACAGCTGAAAATGGGAAAGCAACAGCTTCAGGCACAACGATTACTGCAACTGAAGCTGGTGAAGACCGCATCAATATCCGCTATGGGGAAGCGAAACAATCATTCCCGATTAAAGTCGTCGATGCTCCTGCGAAATTAACGATTTCACCAGTCGCTTCAAGCATTGAGCCTGGCTCAACTAAACGCTTCACTGCTACAGCGACAGATGCAACAGGAAAACCGGTTATTTATGCACCTGAGCAACTCACTTGGAGTGTGACAGGTAACATCGGAACGATTACAGAATCAGGTACATTCAAAGCATCGAAGACACCAGGCAAAGGGTCAATCAATGCTACGCTTGGAACGAAAACAACATCCATGGCAATTGATTTGACAGATGGCACGCCTGCATTTACAGATATCCCTGCCAACTACGCCTATTACAATGAAATCCGTTTCCTAAAAGATCTTGGCTACATTAAAGGCGATATTGACGGCAAGTTCAATCCTGGTCAGACATTGTCTCGTGAACACGCTGCAGTCATCTTAAGCCGTGTATTCAACTTGGATACATCTGTAGGTGGTGCGCAGCAATTCAGTGACGTACCAACTACACACCGTTACTTCAATGAAATCAACGCCATCGCATCAGCCAACTATGTCGGCGGAAAAGGTGACGGCAGCTTCGATCCTGCAGGCGAATTGACACGCGCCCAAATGGCGGCAATTCTCGTCAAGGCATACCAGCTTTCAGGCGAAGCTCCGAATAAATTCAAAGACGTGCCAACTAGCCACTGGGCGCACAAACAAGTGCATATCCTTGCTAAACACGGCATCACAACGGGTAATGAAAAAGGAAACTTTGAACCGAACAAATCGGTTAATCGAGCACAATTCAGTGCATTCCTTTACAGAAGCATCAATCAGTAAATGACAACAAAAGCCGTGGGACCGTTTAATCGGGTCTGCGGCTTTTTTCATTGAAGCGGAAGCATGCTATAATGGACTCATTATTTCATTACAGAAGGAAGTTGTTCGCATATGAAAATAGGTATTGTAGGGAATTATGGAAACGACAATAACGGAGACGAAGCGATTCTATTAAGTCTCGTGAAACAGGTGACCGCAACTTTCGGAATCGAATCGAACCAGTTGACGATATTCAGCAATAATCCGCAACAGACTTCCGTTCGCTATGGCGTCAACAGCTATCCGCTGTATTACCGAAAAGGCAGCGCGGCGAAAACATTCTTTGAAACATATAGACAGAACCGTCCAATTGTAAAAAAACTGGACCTGCTCATCATAGGCGGCGGGGGTATCCTAATGGACCTATACCGGACGGAAGCACCACTTTACGGCTCCTACGCAATGATGGCGAAACAGTCGAAAACGCCATATGTCGTCTATGGATGTGGAGCGGGACCGCTAGAGACGAATCTTGGGAAATGGTTTATTCGCAATATGTGCAAATACGCGCAAAACGTATCTGTCCGTGATCCGGAATCTGCAGCATTACTCAAATCAATCGGCGTGAAGAAACCGGTAGATGTCATCGGTGACCCGGCATTTTCTTTGCGCGATGGACAAGCTGAGGCGAAATCCTCTTCACCGAAAAAGATTGGTGTAACAGCTGTGCCTTATTATAACGCCGCCTATTGGCCTGAAGGCAATGAAGAGCTATATGAGAACTATGTAGCTGGCATGGCGAAAAATCTAGATAAGGTCGCGGAAGAAAATGACGTGGACATTACATTTTTTGCAACGAAATTCCCGCAAGATGCTAATGTCACGAAAGATATTCAACAACTGATGAAGCACAGTGCAAAGACATCCATCATGGATGAAAACTTATTGCCAAGCGATATTTTGAAAGTGACCGAGCAACAGGATATTGTCATCGGCACTCGCTTGCATTCCTTAATACTCGCGACTTGTACGGAAACGCCAATTATGGCAATCTCCTATCACCATAAAGTGAATGACTTCATGAGCTTGGCTAATTTAAACGATTTTTCATTCCCAATCGAGAAACTGCACGATAACGATACGTACTTCTTAGAAGCTTTCAATTCAATGAACGAAGATTGGTCGAAGACGCTGCAAGATACGAAGCAATTATCGAAGAAGCTGTATGAAGAAGCGATGAATGGCACGAAGCAATTCACGGATGCAATCAAAAAATAACTTGAATAAAGGCGGCTAGGCGGTTATCACCGCTTGGCCGCCTTTTATCACCGCTTGGCTCCGTTCTATCACCGCTCACGTCGAGTCTATCACTGCTTCTCAGCCGAATATCACCGCTTCTCAGCCGAATATCACCGCTTCTCAGACAGATATCACCGCTTGGCCCCGTTCAATCACCGCTTCCCGCCGCTCTATCACCGCTTGTCACCATTCTATCAACACTCACCCATTTTCATCCAAATAAACCTCGTCAATTCGCACTATCAAGTCCCATACCAGACACAACTTTTTCGTCCTGCCATCCATTGTAAGAAGAACATTAAAACCCAAGCGCACACCGCACTTCATTTACATAAGACTGGCTGACAGGTAATTCTGTGCCGTCCTTCAAAGTTACAACGAGGTTCGATGAAAAGTCGCGCGCAATTCGTTCGATGCAAGTCGTGTTGACGATATACGAACGGTGAATGCGCAAAAAGGTTTGCGGAAGTCGCATTGTCAGTTCCTTTAATGTTTGCGTAATGCTGTATTGTCCGTCCTCCGTGTAAAAGAACGTCTTTTTCTGAAAGCTTTCAAGATGCGTAATATGGTCGATTGGTACAGGGAACCATTCGTGTTCCAGTTTGCCTGTGAGCATACTGACTGAGCCGATTTTATCCTTCTCATAAGTCGGCGGAAGTATGACGATCAATGCCCCGACCTTTCCGCGCACTTCAATTGGATAGCCGATGCCGTAATAAGGAAAATCAGATAACGTCTGATCGACGATGAGTTCCACTTTCTTCTTTAACGTCAATACTTTTTCCGCCACACTGCCGGCCGCAATTGGTTCTCCTTCCTTTAACCGGATATCATGTTGGCCCGAAAAGTAATAGCTGTAGTGACCATCCATTGCGATTGCCAAAGAAGCATTTCGCGGAATCCAATCCTTTAACAGATCGGTGTACTGTTTTAAAAAGTCCTTACTAATCTCCAAGTTTTCCATCGTCATTCGTCTTCCTCCCATACGATTTCATCCGTCTATTTCTTCGTTCATCGTGAAAATAAACCATTTTGTCGTAATACACTGACAGTTAAAATATTCTGTTATATATTAATGTATAACAACATTAGCTGTTATGGAACAGTAAGAAAGTCACATTTCAAACAGCTGAACAAATTCATTGGAAGGTGTGGATTGTAATGACAAAACGAAATGAACAGATTGAACAATTAGAAAGAAGTTGGAAAGAAGACGCGAGATGGAACGGAATTGAGCGGGGCTATAGCGCAGAAGAAGTCGTAAAACTTCGCGGGACAATTCAAATCCGTCATACATTTGCCGAAAGAGGCGCAGTACGATTATGGAAATCACTGCATGAAACAGACTTCATCAATGCGCTCGGTGCTTTGACGGGTAATCAGGCAGTCCAACAAGTGAAAGCTGGTCTACAAGCAATTTACTTGAGTGGTTGGCAAGTGGCGGCTGATGCGAATATGGCGGGACAGATGTATCCCGACCAAAGCCTTTATCCGGTCAATAGTGTGCCGAATGTCGTTAAGCGCATCAATCAAGCTTTGCAAAGAGCAGATCAGATCGACCACGCGGAAAATCGTGAAGATGAATTCGACTGGTTCGCACCGATTGTTGCCGATGCGGAAGCTGGTTTCGGTGGACCGCTAAATGTTTTCGAACTGATGAAAGCGATGATCGAAGCGGGGGCTGCTGGCGTTCATTTCGAAGATCAGTTGGCATCCGAAAAGAAGTGCGGGCATCTAGGTGGGAAAGTATTGTTACCGACACAAAACGCTGTAAGAAACCTCATCTCAGCAAGGTTGGCAGCCGATGTGTTAGGCGTTGATACAATCATTATCGCGCGGACAGATGCCGATGCGGCAGACCTGATTACAAGTGATATTGATGAGCGGGATCATGCGTTCATTACAGGTGAACGTACACCAGAAGGATTTTATCGCACGAATGCAGGAATTGATCAAGCCATCGCACGCGGGTTAGCTTATGCGCCTTATGCAGACCTGATTTGGTGTGAGACGTCCACGCCTGATCTTGAGGAAGCAAAACGATTTGCAGATGCTATTCATGAGAAGTTCCCGGGCAAGATGCTCGCCTATAATTGTTCGCCTTCATTTAACTGGAAAGCAAATTTAGATGATGACATTATTGCAAAGTATCAGCGTGAGCTTGGTAAAATGGGATACAAATTCCAATTCGTTACGTTGGCTGGCTTCCATTCACTGAACCACAGCATGTTTGAGCTAGCACATGACTATAAAGACCATGGAATGGCGGCTTATTCCAAGCTGCAACAGGCAGAATTTGCGAATGAATCCAAAGGCTATACAGCAACGCGCCATCAGCGAGAAGTTGGAACGGGTTATTTCGATGAAGTTGCGCAAGTCATTTCAGGCGGAACATCGTCTACAACAGCGATGAAAGACTCGACGGAAACGGCCCAGTTCGTATGAGGAAAAGCAAGAACTATAACGGAAAGGGTGGTTCCTTTGACTACGCAAGATGTACGTTTCAATATAAATGTAATCGGTGATATAACAGCGGGCACAGAGGAGATTTTAACGCCAGAGGCATTGGAGTTTCTTTACAGTCTACATGACCAATTCAATGCGCGCAGAAAAGCATTACTAGCCAATCGGAACGAAAGACAAATCCGGTTTGACGCTGGGGAAAAGCCGGATTTTCTGAAAGAGACAAAGCATATCCGGGAAGGAGACTGGACGGTTGCGCCTATCCCTGAAGATTTGCAGGATCGACGGGTGGAAATAACCGGCCCCGTTGACCGGAAAATGATTATCAATGCGTTGAATTCCGGTGCAAAGGCGTTCATGGCGGACTTTGAAGATGCGACTTCACCAACATGGTCGAATATGATTGACGGTCAGATGAATCTAAAAGACGCGGTACGCAAGACAATTGAATTGGATCAGAGTTCAAATGGGAAGACCTATACGTTAAACGATGAAACAGCTGTTTTACTCGTTAGAACACGCGGACTGCATCTTGAAGAGAAACATATTTTAATTGACAACGAACCGATGGCTGGTGCATTTTTCGACTTTGGTTTGTATCTATTCCATAACGCAGCAGAACTCCTTGCAAGAAACACGGGGCCCTATTTCTATTTACCGAAACTCGAAAGCCACCTGGAAGCACGGCTTTGGAATGATGTGTTTGTGTTTGCACAGCAAAAGCTTGGAATTCCGAATGGCACCATTAAAGCGACGGTTTTGATTGAAACGATTACTGCAGCATTTGAGATGGATGAAATCCTTTATGAACTGCGGGATCATGCGGCAGGCTTAAATTGCGGGCGTTGGGATTATATTTTCAGCTTCCTTAAAAGGATGCGGCTGCAACACGATGTTATCTTGCCTGATCGAAGCCAAGTGACGATGGAAACGCCTTTCATGCGGGCCTATACACAGTTGTGCATTCAGACATGCCACAAACGGAATGCATTCGCAATGGGTGGGATGGCAGCGCAGATTCCGATTCGCAATAATACAGAAGCAAACGAAGCGGCTTTCCGGAAAGTTGCGGAAGACAAACGAAGAGAAGCACTTGACGGGCATGACGGTACATGGGTTGCGCATCCTGGTCTCGTTGCCGTCGCTTTGGCGGAATTTAACCGACAGATGCCGACACCGAATCAGCTTCATCGCAAACGGGAAGATGTGCAAGTGACAGCTGAAGATCTTTTGGAAGTGCCAAAAGGCAGCATTACAGAAGAAGGCTTCCGCATGAATATTTCTGTTGGCGTTCAGTATATCGCTTCCTGGTTAAATGGGAATGGTGCTGTACCGATTAATCATCTGATGGAAGATGCGGCAACGGCCGAAATTTCAAGATCACAAGTATGGCAATGGATTCGCCATCCTGAAGGGAAATTGATAGATGGACGGGAAATAACAGTGGAGTTCTTTAAAACGATTTTTGAAGAAGAGATGGCTAATGTCAAAACGATTGTTGGTGAACAGGCATACCGATTTGGACATTTTAAAGAAGCCGGTGAATTATTTGCCGAACTGACGCTGCAAGACGAGTTTGAAGAGTTTCTGACGATACCGGGTTATGGAAAACTACAATAAAAACATAATGAAAACGGAGGAGATTCAGATGAAAAAAACAGAGGAACAAAACAAGACAATGAAGATTTGCCGGGAATGTGGTTGTGAAATCATAGAGCAAGTAGAATCTTTGCTCTATGAATGTGAACGGTGTATCGGCAAGCATAAGGAGTGAAGAGTATGGGCTTTGTTTCGGGTAAAACTGAAGCGAAGCCTTTTACTATCATGAAATGAAGGGTTTATCCTCTTGGTTGGCGAAATGAAATGGGGTAGACGAAATTAAAGGGGGAATGGCATATGAGGAACGAAGAAATGTTATTGATACCTGGACCGACACCTGTTGTCGATTCGATCTATGAGGCAATGGGAAGTGAAACGAGAGGCCATACAGATCCACGTTTTGTAGACATTTATAAGCGGTCGATTGAAAACACACGCGAACTATTCAAGACGAATGGAGAAGTCTTTGTTGTTGCGGGATCTGGGACCATTGGGATGGAAATGGCGCTTGTTAATACCGTCGCTGCAGGTGAGCGTATTCTTATACTTAGCCATGGCTATTTCGGAGACCGTTTCATCCAATTAGGGAAAGCATTCGGTATTGAAATGGATGTCCTGCAAGCTGACTGGGGACAACAAGTTTCAGTGGAAGAAGTTGACAGACAACTGAGAGAGCATACATATAAGGCAGTGACGATAACACATGCAGACACTTCGACAGGCGTAGCAGCCGATTTGGATGCACTTGTGCCTCTTGTTAAACGTCATGGCGCTCTTGTTATTCTTGACGGTGTATGTGCGACAGCTGCGATGGAAGAAAATATGAGCAAAGAGTATGGAGGGCCGGGCAATACGATTGATGTTGTTTTGACAGGATCACAAAAAGCTATCGGCGTGCCGCCTGGACTTGCGATTGTTGCGTTCAATCAAACCGCCCTGGACATTCGCGCAAAAATGGATCGTGTTCCCGCATACTACAGCGATATTCATAACTGGATTCCAATTATGCAAGATCCTTCCAAGTATTTCGCGACACCACCAGTGAATTTAATTTATGCGTATGATGAAGGCATGAGGCTCGTCATGGAAGAGGGCTTGGAAAAACGATATGCTAGACATACAACTTTTGGCCGTGGCGTCCGTCATGCACTCCGTGAATACGGTATGAAGCCGCTTGCTGAAGAAAAAGTTGCGGCTTCTACGTTAAGTTGTATTCGGTATCCTGAAGGCGTAAATGACACTGATTTCCGCAAATCGCTAGCAGGCAAAGGAGTTATCGTCGCCGGCGCCCTTGCTCACCTGGCTGGCAAGGCATTCCGTATCGGTCATATGGGCAACACGACGGAACAGATGTTAATCGATGCCATCAAAAAAATTGGCGAGACATTGAATGAGCTCGGTCATCCTGTTGAAATTGAGCAAGCCGTCAAGCGCTTAGAAGAAGAAATGCAAACGATCGCTTAAAAAGAGGCCCCATCTTTTAAAATAGATGGGGCTTTCTATATTTTAAATAAATCATTCTTTAATTAAAATCCGCTGTGCCTTATCCGGAACGTCAGTAAATATCCCGTCCACTCCGAGGTCAATCATCTTCTGGATTTCTTCTTCCTCATTCACTGTATAGGGATGCACGTGTAATCCGACCGAATGTGAAAGCTCTACCAACTCTTTCGTTACAGCGGATTTTTCAACTCCGATTCCTGAAGCGTACGTCGCCACTTTCCTCAAATTCCTTTTCGTCAGCATCGATTCCTTTTTCTGTGAATAGAGTTGTATAAGCGGAATGCCTGGTTCTTTTCCATGAATAAATTTCAATGAAGCAGGATGAAATGATTGTAAAATAACGTTCGGTTTGTTGCCGGTTACGGGCAGAAGACCGTGCGCATGTAATTGACGTACGAGTTCTTCCTCTATTTCCAAAGAAGAATCGGATGACTTAATTTCAATATAATAATTGACGTTCTTCCCGAAATGGGAGAGAATCTCTTCAGTACTAACAATTCGCAATGGGTCAACAACTTTTTCTAAAGATACAGGTATCTGACTTGAAAAGGTGGTAGACCTCGGTATGTCTTTCAGCTCTTGGAACGTCATATCTGATACCGCCCGTTTGCCATTATGCGTGATGACGAAATCATCATGCATGGCGATGAGCTCATCGTCGCTTGTCTGTTGTACATCCAGTTCAATATAGTCCGCCTGCATTTGTACAGCTAATTCGTAGGCGAGCAGCGAATGCTCGGGTGCATAAGCGGAAGCGCCGCGGTGTGCAATGATTAAAAATTCCTCTTCTGGAAGCGGCGCTGTCGCTTTAGTCGTCGAACAGGCCGCAAGCGGAATGAATAGCAAGAAAAGTAAAATTCTCTTCATAGAACTGCCCCTAACGTAAAGAAATTGTAAATTTATGAAAAAAGGAAGGATTATCTATTGCGTATGTCGAAATATGTCATTAGCACTTTTTAACAGTGCAAGTTCAAAGCACCAAGAGAAAATAGTTCACGGGAAAGGATTTTGATTGAATGAAAAGAGTGGAACTGATTGATATCTCTAAATCATACGACAAGCAAAATGATGTCATTTCCAATATAAACGTAACGATCGAACCTGGCGAGTTTTTCGTGTTGGTCGGTCCTTCGGGATGCGGAAAGAGTACAATGCTGCGAATGATTGCTGGCCTTGAAGATATTACGGGAGGAACACTGAAAATCGGCGATAAGGTTGCTAATAATCTTACACCCGACAAGCGGGATCTGTCGATGGTCTTCCAAAACTATGCCCTTTACCCGCATTTAACGGTTCAACAGAATATAACGTTTGGACTTGACGTCAAGCGCATGAAAAAGGATGATCAGCGTAAGAAAGCGGAAGAAGTGGCCGAAATGCTCGGTTTGTCCGAATACTTAAACCGGAAACCGCGCGAACTGTCTGGTGGCCAACGTCAACGTGTCGCCTTAGCCAGATCAATTGTAAGTGAAACGCCAATCTGTCTCATGGATGAGCCACTATCCAACCTAGATGCAAAGCTGCGTGCACATATGCGTTCAGAAATCAGAAGAATCCAACGTCAACTCGGTATTACGATGATTTACGTCACGCATGACCAGGTGGAAGCGATGACGATGGGTGACCGGATCATGATTTTGCATGAAGGAAAAATCCAACAAGTCGGGAAACCGATTGACATTTATAATTATCCGGCGAATCCGTTTGTCGCGACATTCATCGGAGCTCCTCCAATGAACTTGGCAACAGGCGAATACGATCAAGCAACTTCAGAGCTTGTTATCGGAGGTGAAATTCGTCTGCCAGTACCAAAAGAGGAGATAGGGAAACTCCCAACAGGATCGATGACAGTAGGTGTCCGTCCTGAGAATCTCTATCCTGTCACACCGGAAACAAAAGCCGAAGACATTTTCCAGACGACTGTCACCAATGTAGAGATTTTAGGGAATGAAACCGTCTTTTCATTTGCGATTGCCGGGAAAGAATGGATGGCGAAATGGAGTGGTCAGTGGCATATCGATATCGGTGATCAGTTGCCGGTCCGGATGGAATTCGAATCGATTTCAATCTTCGACAACCAAAGCGGTGAACTGATTAAACGAACGGTAGACCACGGCAATTACGTCACGGATAAAGAGGTGACGTCATGAGCGGGTTTTGGAGAAAGACTGTTGACGCAAGGACGGCGCTACTCTACTTGTTGCCTTCCATCATCGTCTTTGCAGTCTTCATCTTCTATCCGATGTTTCGTACCATCTATTTGAGTTTTTTCTTGACGGATCAGACAGGGAACGCGGCCATAAATGTTGGCTTTGAAAACTATCAATATTTGCTAACTTCGTCAGAGTTTCTCAATAGTATGAAGGCGACGGGACTGTTTGTCTTATATACTGTGCCAATTGGTATCGTCCTAGCATTGTTCTTTGCTTTACTTGCCAATGAAAAACTGAAAGGTATCGGCTTTTTCCGGACGATGTATTCATCAACAATGGGGATTTCTGTGGCAGCTTCTTCCGTCATCTGGCTGTTCATGTTTAACCCGAGTATCGGGATGTTCAACCGGTTGTTAAGTGTTTTCAGTCTTCCGCAAATCCAGTGGTTGCTCGATCCTGAATGGGCGCTACTGTCCGTTGCGATCTCGACGATATGGATGAATATCGGTTTTTCATTCCTGATCATATTAGGCGGTTTGCAGAATATCGATGAACATTTGTATGAAAGTTCAAGGATTGACGGGGCGGGCTACTTCTACCGATTACGTCGAATTACGTTACCGATGCTGTCACCGACGATGTTTTTCATCGTGACAATATCATTGATTAACGCCTTCCAGACATTCGGCCAAATCGATATTTTGACCAAAGGCGGACCGTCACAGTCCACGAACCTGATCGTCTACTCGATTTACAGGGAAGCGTTCATCAACTATCAATTCGGCACCGCGAGTGCGCAAGCTGTCATACTGTTCGTCATCATTCTAGTCGTCACCATCCTCCAATTTAAACTTGTTGAGAAGAAGGTGCATTACCAATGAAAATGGGACTTCCACAAAAAATATGGATTTACTTTCTATTAATCCTTACATCAGCATTAGTCTTTTTCCCTGTTTTCTATGCTTTCATGATTTCCTTCATGACGGGACCTGAAATCATCCAGGGGAAATTCTTCCCACAGTCATTTAGTTTCGAGAACTATACGAAAGTGTTTAGCCGTTTGCCGCTATTAAACTATCTATTGAACAGTTTCATAGTTTCTGTGACTGTTATGATTGGTCAGTTGCTCGTCTGTAGCTTGGCAGCATACGCTTTTGTGTTCTTTAAGTTTAAGGGCAGAGACTTTATCTTTTTCCTATTCATCTCGACGATGATGATTCCTTGGGAAGCAACAATGATTCCGAACGTCTTTACCATTCGCAAGCTAGACTGGTTCAATACGTATCAAGGATTGACAATACCATTCTTCGCTTTAGCGTTCGGAACGTTTTTATTGCGTCAGCATTTCTTGACGATTCCAAAAGAGCTGCATGAGGCTTCTCAAATTGCGGGACTTAGCCGCTTCAAGTTTTTCTGGAAAGTGGTTCTTCCTGTTTCGAAGACAAGCCTTGTCACATTAGGGGCTTACGGTTTCCTGACAACATGGAATATGTATTTATGGCCGCTGCTAATCACGACAAATCAGTCCGTTCGGACAGTGCAAATCGGATTGAAGCAGTTGCAGTCCCAGGAAATCGCGACAGAATGGGGGGTGGTCATGGCGGGAGTCATCGTAGTAATCATACCGACATTGTTACTATTATTTGTCGGACAAAAGCAATTGCAAAAAGGCTTATCAAAAGGCGCTTTGAAGTAAATACACTAAATTTTGAGGGGTGCATGTACATTGAGAAAAATGCTTAAATCATCTTTGTTTTTAATACTCGTTTTAACAATGGCAATTTTAGCAGCATGTTCGAACAGTGATAATAAAGATAATGGGACAACGCCTTCAACAGATGGAAATAAAGGCGAAACAACAACTGATGGTGAAAAAGTATCCATTGAATTCTGGCACGCTATGTCCGGTACAGGACAGGAATCAATTGATAAAATCGTCAAAGGGTTCAACGATTCACAAGACAAATACGAAGTAAAAGCTGAATACCAAGGTTCTTATGAAGAATCATTGACGAAGCTTCGCGGTGTCGGCGGTACGAAAGATGCGCCTGCCATCACTCAAGTATTTGAAGTTGGAACGAAATATATGATTGACAGCGGTTATATCGAACCAATGCAGTCATTCATCGACAAAGACAACTATGATCTTTCACAGTTGGAAGAAAATATCTTGAACTATTATAAAGTAGATGGTGAGTTGTATTCGATGCCTTTTAACTCATCGACACCAGTTATGATTTACAACAAAGATGCATTCAAGGCAGCAGGACTAGATCCTGAGAAAGCACCTGGAACATTCTCTGAAGTAATTGCTGCATCAGAAAAGTTAACAAATGATAGTATGAAAGGCTTCTCGATGCTGACATACGGCTGGTTCTTCGAGCAGCTTGTAGCAACGCAAGGTGGTTTGTATGTGAATGAAGACAATGGTCGCTCAGGTGACGCGACAGAGGCCCTATTCAATGGTCCTGAAGGTTTAAACGTCTTCAATTTCCTAAATACAATGAACAAAGCAGGCACATTCGGTAACTTCGGAACGAACTGGGATGATATCCGTTCTGCATTCGCTACGGAAAAAGTCGCTATGTATATGGACTCTTCCGCAGGTGTTGCAGCGGCTATTAATAACTCACCATTTGATGTAGGTGTTGCGTACATTCCTTATGCTGATGAAGTGAAACGTAATGGCGTCGTTATCGGCGGAGCTTCCCTCTGGATGTCTAAAGGAATTGCCGAAAAGGAACAAGAAGCAGCATGGGAGTTCATGAAGTATATGACAACGCCGGAAGTTCAGGCACAATGGCATCTCGATACGGGCTACTTTGCCATCAACCCTGCAGCTTATGACGAAGAGAACGTTAAAGAGAAATGGGCAGAATTCCCGCAGTTTAAAGTAACTGTAGATCAGCTTCAGGATACTGTTCCTGGACTTGCGACGCAGGGAGCACTCATTTCCGTCTTCCCGGAATCCCGTCAGCAAATCGTAACGGCTCTGGAAGAATTGTACCAAGGTAAAGATCCGCAGGAAGTATTGGATAAGGCTGCGGAAGGAACAAACCGCGCAATGGAAATTGCGAATAAGACGAAAAAATAATACTGGGAATGTCCACTGGTTAAAAATAGCCAGTGGGCGTTTTTTGCATAGTAGGATAGAAAAAAGATGCCTAGATTGCTAGGCCCTAATTAAATCAAACTCGTTTTGTGGTATGATGAAGATTACTAATTTACCAATATTGGTTTTTTGTGCTAAGAAGCACTGAAAATAAATACAAATTGATAGGGAGTTGGACTGATTGTCGAAACTAAGAACAGCCGGAATGTGGCTGGCCATTGTGGCACTCGCATTTAGCAGTTTTACAATGTCGACTTTTGCAAATGCAAAAGGGGCGCAAGACGTAACTCGCGGCGAATACATAATCGCTGTAGTGGAAGCGCTTGCATATGAGTTGGAAGATGGGAGCACGACGGCATTTACGGATGTCGATGCAGATTTGGCACCGTTCGTGGAAGCCGCTGAGCGTCATGGACTGGTTAAAGGAACAACAGCTACACTATTCAATCCAAATCAGCCATTATCACGTGAACATGCTTTCCTGATTGCTGCACGCGCAGTGGAAACGGACAAAGCATTTCCAGTAAGTCTGCTAGACCGTTTTAAAGATAAAGACCAATTCAAAACGGCTGAACTTGAAGAACTTGCGAAAAGTGTAGGTTTGGATCTGTTCAGAGGCTATGAGAATGGTACTGCTAAACCGCAACAAATTGTAAGTAAAGGTCAGGTCGCAAAAATTGTCGATCGTTTGCTCTTGGTCATGAATGCTCCGCCTGTCGAAGAGGAAACCGACAAAGATTCAATCGCACTTCGCATTATGGGGACAAGCGATTTGCATACGAACTTTGTGAACTATGATTATTACCAAGACAAGAAGTCAAATGAATTTGGCTTAGCAAAAACAGCACTTTTAATTGATGAAGCACGTTCAGAAAATCCGAATAATTTGTTGTTTGATAATGGGGATCTGATTCAGGGGACACCACTTGGTGCATATAAAGTGACAGTGGAACCATTAAAAGAAGGAGAACTTCACCCTGCGTATGCAGCATTGCAAGCGGTTGGTGTTGACGTTGCCTCACTTGGTAACCATGAATTCAATTATGGTCTTGATTATTTGGATCTGGCTATGAAAGAAGCGAAGTTCCCAATTATCAACTCGACAGTTTATGATGTTGAGACTGGCGAAAACCGTTTTGAGCCATACGTTATTCTGGACAGACAATTTGTAGATGGCAACGGTAAGAAGCATGATGTGAAAGTCGGTGTTATCGGCGTTGTTACGACAGGTATCATGGGTTGGGACAAAGGACATCTTGAAGGAAAAGTAACAGCGCAAGATCCAGTCGATGCCGTTAATAAATTCCTGCCTGAAGTGAAAGAGAAAGGTGCCGACATCGTTGTTGTCATCTCCCACTCGGGTATCGGCGATGAAGAATATACACCAAACAAAGAGAACGTTACGTATCAGCTGTCTGAAATCGAAGGTGTTGATGCAATCGTAACTGGTCATGATCACGGGGTATTCCCAGGTAAAGATTATGGTCATTTAAAGAATGTAGACCTTGACCAAGGAACGATTAACGGAACACCAGTCGTCATGCCTGGTAAATTTGGGAGTCATTTAGGCATGATCGATTTGGAATTGATTCAAAAAGACGGCAAGTGGACAGTGAAGAACGGTAAAGGGTATGTCCGTGAAATTGATAAGAAATCGGACAAGGTTTCCGAAAAAGTGATTGAAGCAGTAAAAGAAGCACACGAAGGGACAATTGAATATGTCCGCAGCCCTGTAGGGAAAACGACATCTACAATTACGAGTTATTTCTCTCAAGTGAAAGATGATCCTTCTATCCAGATTGTCACAAATGCACAAAAATGGTACGTGGAAAATCAAGTAAAGGGTACGAAATATGAAAGCTTGCCACTTCTTTCATCAGGTGCACCTTTTAAAGCGGGTGGACGTAACGGTGCAAACTATTATACGGAAATCCTTGAAGGTGAAATTGCGATTAAGAACGTAGCAGATTTGTATGTATTTGATAATACGGTGAATGCGCTTGTTCTGACAGGAGCAGACGTGAAAGAATGGCTCGAAATGTCTGCAGGCCAATTCAACCAGATTGATCCTGCTTCAAAAGAACAGCAGAATCTGATCAACGAAGATTATCGCACATACAACTTCGATGTAATTGACGGTGTGACATATGATGTGGATGTCACACAACCGGCGAAATATGATTATGAAGGCAAAATTGTCAATAAAGATGCAAGCCGTATCGTAAACTTGCAGTATGACGGAAAAGACATTGATCCGGCACAGGAATTCTTAGTTGTTACAAACAACTATCGTGGATCGGGAAGTTTCCCGGGTGTTGTAAAGCACACGGATAAGATTGAATATGCATATGAAAACCGTGAAGCAATTATGGATTATATGATTGCTGAAGAAACAATCGACCCAGCGGCAGATGGCAACTGGAAGTTCGTGCCGATTGAAGGAGAATTGAATATCGTCTTCGAATCATCTGCAAAAGCAAAAGATTTCATTCCGAAAGACAGTGGAATTGAATTTATCGGATTGACGAAAGATGGCTTTGCGAACTATTCATTAAAGTTGAACTGATCATGAAAACTGCGGGACATGTCTTTGCACATGTTCCGCAGTTTTTTTGTTTATTTTAGCATCTTTCTTTTTATTACTTATGGAGTATAATGGTAAAATAGGAAGATGTGTGAATTAGATAGATAGGGGTTAGCTGATTGAAAAGGATAGTTTTTTTATTAATGATCTCAACGGGATTCTGTGCTGGTTGTTCAGAAGAAGAAAAAATATTGCCCGTGGCTGATTTTGAAACGCTGAATAGTGAACCGGCAAAGCTCGAGTTGAAGATCCACTCCAATGAATTCACAATCGGGATGATTGGGGATATTCTTCTTCACAATCCGCTTTATACATATCCGGACTACAATTCTTCGTTTGCCGCTGTGAAAGAAAAAATGATGTCCATCGATTATCTTCTCGCTAATCAGGAATCGTTGCCAGGTGGAGCTGAACTTGGCTTATCGGGCTACCCTCGATTTAACAGTCCAAAGCATATAATTAGAGACTTGAAAAAGAATGGTGTTGATATGCTGTCCATTGCGAATAACCATACGATGGACCAAACAGGAAGTGGACTTCTTAAAGCGATTGCGCATATGAAAGAATATGGTATGCCTTACGTAGGGGCTTATGAATCTTCGGAAGACAGAGATACTAAACGGATTATCGAAGTGAATAACATCCGTGTCGGGGTTCTAGGGTACACATATGGTTTAAACGGAATGCCGACCCCTGCCGGTAGAGATTATATGGTTTCCCTCATCAATCAGCAGCAAATGATAGAGGATGTAACTGAAATGAAAAAGCATGTAGATCTGACAGTTGTTTCAATCCATTGGGGAATTGAATACCAATTAGAACCGTCTGAGGAACAGAGAGAACTTGCCGGTATGTTGGCAGATGCAGGTGTAGATATCATTTTCGGACATCATCCGCATGTGCTGCAGCCTTATGTTGAAATCGGTAAGACGAAAGTGTTTTATTCACTTGGTAATTTTTACTCTGCTCAGCAATTCGATTCGACAAACATCGGAGGCATTGCCGAAGTACCTGTAAGCAAGAGTGAATTAGCGGGAAGGTCGTTCATTGCTGTTGGTACGCCGACATTTTCACCCACAGCTGTGATTCGTGACAAGAACCGTAAATATGTAGTCGTCCCCTTACAACAAGCGGGTGATGCTGTAGAGTATGATACAGCATGGGTCGAAAACCAAGTCGGCCTATCCGCCAAATGAAAAACTCCTCATCCATTGCACGTGGATGAGGAGTTTGTTCGTTATTATTCAGCTTTCTTAACTTGCTTTGTTGTGTAAAGGAAGTTTGAAATGATTTTTGCTGCTTGCTGATGTGTCGTGAACTGTTCAGGCATGAATTTACCTTCATAGCCTGTAGCAATATCGAATTCATGCAACAATGAAATTGCGTTTACCGCTTCTTCAGAGTACTTTCCAAAGTCAGTGTAAGGCGCTTTTTCAGCAGTATATTTTTCCCCTGTATAGTTCTCAAGAGCGCGTTCAATGATCAAAGAGAATTGAGCGCGTGTCACTTTATCATTTGGCATGAACTTATCATCAGTACCTTTAATGATGCCGTGCTCGTATGCCGCTGCAATATCCGCTTTCAACTCATCAGTGAGTCCGTCAAGATCTTTAAAGGGTGCTTTGCCAGTTGCTTTCAAATCATGTGCTTTGACAATCCAAGAAACCATTTCAGCACGTGTGATTTGTGCACCTGGTTTGAATGTTTTAGAATCATTCAGAATACCGCGCGTGTAGATATCTGAGATATATGGATATGCCCAGCTATCCATTTTGACATCTGTATAAGGGAGAAGGGCAACTACCCGACCTTCAAGTCCTTGTTTTACAGTACCAAGTGATTTCAAGTGATCGGCAAAGTTCTCCCAGTCACTGAAACCAGGTTCGCTGACGCGTCCTGCATTATAAGCTTTTTCTAGTGCTTCGAATCCATCCCCACCTTTTGCAGTGAAGTTATTTGTAGCCGCTTTGTACATTTTATCAGCTTCGACTTCTTTTCCATCAATTTTCATTGAAACGACACGCTTGCCTGGTTCAGCATTCATATCAAATACGACTTTCATTCCTGCCATATGGAGGAAGGCGCCGCTTTCTTTAGGATAGTTCTTTAAGCTGTGCTCAACTGTTGATTTCAATTCTTCACCAGTCACTTCAATAATAGCAAGAGGGTTAGTGAATGGAAGTACTGAAAGCACGTCACCATAAGAGATTGATCCTTTATTGATGGATGTACGAATACCTCCACCGTTTTGCAATGCAATGACAACATCTGGGTCAATCAGCTTCGCTTTTTCAAGCATGCCGTCAGTAATGATGTTCCCTAAGTTTGATTCACTTGAACGAACCCCGCCTGTCAGCGTTTTGATATTTGTTGTCATATCACGTAGTCCGCTTAGGAATACTTCTGCTGTCGCACCAGTAGGGTTATTTTTTATTTCATCAATTTTATCTGCGTATGGTTTAAGCATTTCTAATACAGTAGGATCTTCTTTAACTTCTTTAGTTGCGTGAAGTACTCCGTTATATTCTTTGATGACACCGTTTTCATCGAACGTTATATCTAACTCACCTAAGAAATTATAATATTCGTTGGCTTGAACGATTAGGACAGGTTCCTTATCTTTATTGATAACTTTAGGTTCTTTCAGTTCAGTATGCGAGTGTCCGCCTACGATAATATCAATACCCGGAACATTTTCAGCAAGTACTACATCAGTTCCAAACCCATTATCCGTTTCAGAACCAAGATGTGTTAAAGCGATAATTTTGTTGATGCCCATTTCTTCAAAAGCGGCAACAGCAGCTTTCGCTTCCGTAATATAGTTCGTGAATGTAACTTTGTCGGGGCTTGCAATGGAAATTGTCTCTTCAGTTGTCAATCCGAAAATCCCGATTTTTTCGCCATTCACTTCTTTAATGATGCCGTTGTATACTTTGCCATCTTCAGCATTTTCAACAACTTCACGTGTCTGTAAGCCGTCAAACAGGCTGTCCTGAGATAAATCCGTATTTGCAGCTACAATCGGGAATTTAGCTCCTTTAACGAAATCAGCCAAAGCCTTGTGGCCATCATCTGAATCACCCAAGTCAAATTCATGATTACCAAAGACCATCGCATCGTAGCCGAAGTAATTCATGAATTCTAAATCCGCTTGTCCTAGGAATTCATTGAAATAAAGAGTGCCGGAGAAAACATCACCAGCGTTCAAAAGAACATTATACGGTTTTGCTTCCTGTTTTTCCTTCAGCACAGTTGCAAACTTTGCGACGTTGTCGAGTTTCGCATGCGTATCATTCGTATGGAAAATAGTCATTGAAAAGTCTTTTGAACCTTCTTCTGCTGAAACTGCTACTGGTGTGATTCCTGCCACGCTGAATAATAGCATGGACGCAGCCGCACCTTTAAAATATTTCTTTGACATGGGACACCATCCTTTTCGTTTTTTATTCACCACTATTTCAAGATAATAAGTAAATATGGAATAATGATGAAAATAAGTTCAAATCAAGTGTACCATTATCAAAATTAAAGGACAAATGAATTTTAAGTAAATAACTAGATAGCTAGTTAGACAAAAAAACCGGAAAGAAGAATAATCTTCTTTCCGGCATAATTTATCAATCTTCTGAGTAGTATTGTACAAGACCTTGATAGATCGCTTCTGCATAAATCTCAGCGTACGTATCACTTGCAAGCTTCTTGTAGTCTTCAGCATTTGACAGGAAGCCCAATTCTACAAGCACTGCAGCAACGTTGTTGTTGCGCACTACGTAGAAGCGTTGATCGCGTACACCGCGATCCGCCATATTGGCTGACTTGACAATGTTATTGTGTATTTTAGCAGCTAGTTTCTTACTCTCCGCGGCATTCGGATTTGTGGAAGAATCATAATAGACTTCCGTTCCTTTTGCAGCAGGGCTAGCTGAGTTGACGTGTATCGATACAAATGATTCAGCGTAATTGTTCTTAGCGAAATTTGTACGTTGCTCCAAAGTGAGGTAAGAGTCATTTGAGCGTGTCATAAGAACTTTTGCTCCAGCGCGTTTCAATCGTGCTTCGACACGCTTTGCAACGTTTAGGGTGATTTTACTTTCGGTCATTTTGTTGCTGGAAGTACCCGGGTCTTTTCCGCCGTGGCCAGCATCAATAACGATAATGCGTCCATTCAACGGGTTACCAGTTTTATTAATAAGTTTCAAGTAGTTTTTATGAATATAACCTGTCCCGCTTGACGTATTGATTTTTGCCCAATGGCCGTCTAGTGACACGACATCTACTTTCTGCCCTGCGGATAGCTTCCCGACGATAGCAGATGATGTACTAGCTGTTTTCCTAATATTAAGACTGGAAGCAGTCACTTTCCCGACTAATCCTGTAGGGGAAGGGGTAGGAACGATCTCTTCTTCAGGTTCCTCGATTTCCGGCTCTGTCACTTCAGGTTCAGACACTTCAGGCTCATCGACTGCGACGTCATCGTCAGAAGGCGTTTCTGTGCCAACTTCCTTTGTGAACTTACCGTGAATATAACCGTTTTTGCCGTTAATAAGAATGGACAACCATTCACCATTCTCTCCAAGGACTTCGACGATATCACCATCGTTCAACTTGTGTACAACATCTCCAGTCACTGCTGGGTGTGTACGTACATTCAATAAATCTCCGCCAGTTACAACTTTGGCAAAATACGTACGTGATGTTTGTTCGGGTAACTTCACGGGTAGCTTATACGTATCGTTTAATGCACGTGCAACGAACAGTGCGAATTGAGAACGTGTTAAGTAATCGTTTGGCAGGAAGTTTCCTGCGTCACCTTGAGTTACACCGCCATAATATAGCCCGTTAACTTGAACAGCGTATTTATGACCTTTCATATCTCTTAGCATCAATGGTTTTTCGACACTGATTTCTTCTGACAGTTTAAATGCTTTTGAAAGAGCATAGCCCATTTCATCACGTTTAATGAATTCATTTGGTTTGAAACTGCCATCCGCTTGTTTATTGAAGAAACCGAGTGCGACAGCTTGGCTTGCGAAATTATGTTGTTCAGTACCGGGTTTTAAATCTTTGAACTGCGTAGATGGTACTGACATGTTTTGATTATCTGAAGCGATGACAAGCATTTTTGCAGCATGTGCACGAGTAAGCTTATCGCCAGGATTGAATTTATCCGCTTGATTGACGATGTTAAGATCTGCTATGTAATGAACTTGCTCATAATATTCCTTGTTCGTCGGAATATCCGAGAATTGGAACTTTGCCGAAGAATGTCCAGGGACGATGGAAACAAGAGCGAAAAACAGAGAAGTGATTACTGCCCATTTAAACGTTTTCATGTTGTCCTCCTAATTTAGATGTAGGTTTAGTTTAACAGTGATCATAGTGTAAATCTAGACGAAAATAATAGATTACTAGCATATTTCGTAAAAAAAAGGCGTCCAGTAGAAAGGAGCGCCTAATTTCACAAGTTTATTGATTGAGACGGTCAATGATTTTTTGGAATTGCTTTTCAGTTAACTTATCGTTAAGACCGAAACTTCCATCTTCATATCCGCTTGCGACATGATTGAAAGCTAAGATGTTAATATATTCTTGCGCCCAATGATCAGCCGGCACGTCTGTGTAGTTTGTTGGAGCTGAACCTTTTAAGTCGAATGCTTCAACGATCACTTTAGCCAGTTGTGCACGCGTTAATGATTCATCAGGATTGAATTTACCTTCGTTACCTGAAAACAGACCTGCATTGCTCACAGCGTTAATCGCGTCGAATTGTGGATGGTTTGCTGCGACATCGCTAAACTGCGCTGTATCAGCCTTTTCCAATCCCAATTCTGTCACAAGTGTTTCAGCAATTTTTGCACGTGATACATAATTAGGCGTTTTTTCAGTTGCTACTGGTTCTTCGAAAGCGACATTTTTGTCGTTATTGAAACTGGCAACACGTTTTGCTCCCAAGTATCTTTTTCCCCAATAAGCAGGGTCGTTTACAGAAGAAATCATGACGCCTTTACTAGTAGAAGAATGGATGAAGCGATTAGAGCCAATCGAGATACCGACATGTGATACTCCTTTGCCGGTTGTATTGAAAAATACTAGATCACCAGTTTGAAGATCACTTTTCTTAACAGCAGTTCCCATAGCATACTGTTGACCAGTTGATCTTGGAATTGAAATGCCTTGTTTCTTAAAGACGAATTGCGTATATCCTGAGCAGTCGAATCCGGAAGTGGTTGTGCCTCCATAGGAATAAGGTGTTCCCATGTAATTCCGCGCTGTACTGACGAGCGAGGTTGGTGAATTCGCCGAGGCCATAGCTGGAATGGACGTTGAAATTAGTAAACTAGCAAACACGAGAAAAATCAGTCGTTTCATAATGGTTCTCAAATTCCCCTTTCGCACGTTTACGTACAGTGTGCTTTATCTGAGATTATCCTATCATAGCTAAACCTCTATTTCGGTTACAGTTATATTACAAACATATTACATTCAAATTGAACTCGACGAAGTCAATGGTAGCAACAGTTTCTTAGGAATAGGAAATGCAAAACAAACAATATTCTTCCTCTATATTTCTAGTTTCTATCTATTAAAACAAGATTCCCCATAAAAACCTCCTTCACGATTGAAACATTTCTGTAAAACTCTCCTTATTCGTCAACTATCGCCAATCTCACAAAAGGAACTACTGGCATGTTATAATCGTTCAATGTATAAATGGTTAATAATGAAGTCAATTTCAGATGGGATGAAAAATAAATGCATAAAATTGCCGTATTCAGTAATATGTATCCTTCAGAAAAACATCCGACGTTCGGGATTTTCGTGAAAAATCAAGTCGAGCTATTACAATCAAGAGGCCTAGACGTCGATGTGAGAGCAATTGATAATCCCTCAAAAGGGAAAGTAAATGCGCTGAAAAAGTATTTTTTCTGGTTCGTAAAATCGATCGGTTATATGATGAAAAACAAGAGCCAGATTTCATTAACGCATGCCCACTATGCTTTTCCGACGGGATATCTTTCGTTAATAGGAAAAAGGTTTTTCGGTTTGCCGTATGTCGTCACGGTTCATGGTGGGGACATTGATAAAATGGCTGCTAAAAATGAGCGGATTGCTAAAATGACTCGGAAGATCTTACAACAGGCTTCGGCAGTCATCGTAGTTGGTGAACGACTGAAGCGTAACGTGATCGAGCAGTTCGGAGTAGCAGAAGAGCATGTCCATACAATGAGCATGGGTGTCGACACGACAATCTTTCAACCAATCTCTAAAGAGGAAGTCCGACATGAATTACACATTCCTCAAACTGATAAGCTAATTTTGTTTGTTGGTAACATGATTGAAGCGAAAGGCGTACTCGATTTGGTGGATGCATTCAAGATTGTAAAGCAGTCGTATACAGATGCTTCTCTTCATCTAATAGGTTCAGAAAAAGATGAACGGTTCATGCAAACATTTGCCGCACGTGTGCAACTTGATGATGTTCATATTTCGCACCATGCGCCTATGCCGCAAAAGGAAGTGGCGAAATGGATAGCGGCAGCGGATGTGTTCGTCCTTCCTTCTCACCATGAAGGATTTGGGCTCGTTGCGCTAGAAGCAATGGCGACAGGCACAACCGTTGTGGGCAGTAATGTTGGTGGATTGTCCTTTTTACTCAATGATGGTGCAGGTATTCTCGTCGAAGCGAAAGACCCGGAATCTATATCTAACGGAATTGTCCAAGCACTCACTGATATTTCGGGGGACCGACAGGGCAAAATGGTACGTAAAGTATCAGAACACACATATGACGTCATTGCAGATCGACTGTTGACGATTTATAAAACTGTTTCGAAAGGGCGACAAACCGATGAATAAAATGATCAAGATCATTGGCGCCGTTGCCGTCATTAATATTGTCGCCCGGCTTTTCGGATTTCTGCGAGAAGTAGTCATCGGCAAACAATTTGGAACGTCAGCTGCTGCAGATGCGATTGCCGCTGCTTATACCATTCCGAACTTCATCTATCTCGTTGTTGGAGGGGGATTGACGACTGCTTTCATTTCGGTCTATCATTCATCAAAAACGGATAAGGCACTATTCGTCCGTCGTATGTTCACGTCCGTCTTAATGGCGGCAACAGTTATTACAGTGTTGGCGATTATCTTTGCTGAACCACTATTAAGACTCACGTTTAAAGATGTATCAGCGGAGAAGTTTGAACTGACCTATTCGCTATTTATGTGGATGATGCCTTCGGCAGTTATATTGGTACTATCCACTTGGCTTTCAGGTTTGTTGAATCTGAATGATAAATTTAAACTGTCGAGCGTCGCGATCCTAGTATATAATGCTGCATTTGTCATCATATCTGCTCCGTTAGCGGTTTATTATGGTGCGATGGCATACGGAATCGGGGCGTTGTTGAGTGCTATACTTATGGGTGCTTTCCTGTTCGCAGGCATTAAAAAGAGCAAATTGTATTCATTGAAACCAATGCTCGGCAAATCGGAAGATGTCAGAAAGGTATGGGTTATTGCCTTACCGATTCTTTTAGGCGGTGCATCGATGCAATTTTATACAATCATTCATCGAATTGCTTCCAATGGTTTATCGGACGGAGTCATGTCAGCAGTTAACTACGCATCAAAACTGAGTAATTTTCCCCAGGCAATCATGATGACGGCTGTTACGACAGTCATCTATCCAATGCTTAGTAAAAAGCAAGGGGAAGGGGATAATGAAACGATAAAAAAACTGTATAAAAAAGGCATGTTGCTATTGGCAGCACTTATCACCCCTGCAACGGCTGTCGCCTTCTTCTTTGCTGATCCGCTCGTCCGCCTCATTTTTGAAAGAGGAAACTTCGACAATGATTCAGTAATGATTACCGTACCGATATTCCGCATATTTGCGTTATCGATGTTCTTTCTTGCTGCAAACACATATGTCACACGATTCTATTATGCGAAAGGCAATTCCATGCTGCCGGTCATCTTTAGTCTCATTAGTGTGCTTGGCATAAATGTGCTCATTATTTATGCACTTATTGACTCTATGGGGGCCGTCGCAATTGCATACGGAACGGTTATCAGTTCTGCCATTAACCTCATCATGTTGATGATTTATGCACGATTAAAATGGAAACTATAATGGAAATTCAAAAGTCGGCTCGAAAACCGGCTTTTTTTCTTTGTCTACTTGCGCTATTCTGAAGGTAGAACGTAATTGGAATGGAGTGGATTGCAATGGCGGTGGATAAACAGATTGGTGAATGGTTCACGCATTTTCATCGGTATCCTGAAGTTAGTTGGAAAGAAGTCGAAACAACAAAGAAACTTGCTGAAATACTCACTTCAATGGAAGTTGAGCATCATACATTCGATGATGTGACTGGCGTTGTAGCTGAAATTGGGGAAGGGGAGCGGATCATCGCTGTCCGAGCAGATATCGATGCGCTCTGGCAAGAGGTTGATGGAGAATTCCGTGCCAACCATTCATGTGGCCACGATGCAAACATGGCAATGGTATTAGGCGCGCTTGCCTATTTAAAAGAACAGGAACTCGGCTGCCGCGTTCGTTTCATCTTCCAGCCAGCGGAGGAAAAAGGAAACGGTGCAAATTCGATGATTGATCGCGGAGCGGTTGACGGCGTATCTTATCTGTTCGGCGTTCATCTGCGTCCGATAGAGGAAATTCCGTTTGGCAAAGTATCACCTGCCATCCATCATGGTGCTGCGATTTTCCTAGAAGGAAACGTGAAGGGGATAGATGCGCATGGCGCGCGTCCGCAACAAGGAAAAAATGCATTGGATCCTATTTTTGCGCTTGCTGCATTCTTGAAGACGATTCATTTTTCACCTTACGAACCGTATTCCGCCAAGTTGACAAAAATCCAAGCAGGCGGGGATAGTTTAAATATTATTCCGGGCAGCGCTACGTTTGGCATCGATATGCGCGCACAGTCAAATACGATTTTAAAGGAATTGAAAATACAGGTTGATAAAGGTATTCGTTCGATTAGTGAGCTTTTTGATGTTGAAATTGAAGTGAATTGGTCGGATTATACACCTGCAGCGGAAGTATCTGAAGAAGCGGCAACGCTTGCGGAAGAAGCAATTAGAGAAGCAATCGGAGAGGAATCGTTCGCGCCAGCAATTATTACATCAGGTAGTGATGATTTCCACTTCTATACAATTCAACGTCCTGAATTGAAAGCGGCAATGATTGGAATCGGCGCAGACTTAGGGCCGGGTCTTCATCATCCCAACATGACATTTAATCATGACGCGCTCGACATCGGTGCGAAAGTCCTGGCAAATACATTGCACAAAGCATCGTTTACCAATTAACTCAGACCCCATCTCCCTAACTGTCTGTGAAAAGGGGATGGGTTTTTTGTTGTAAGGAAGTGCTTTTAATAGATAATAGTATTCCGTTTAATCGGAATAGAGTAAAAACTTATTGCTTATTGATGAAACTCCAGTATAATTAGAAGTAGATTCCATTTTTCGTAGCAGACGCACCCTTTCGAAATTGAATCATTTGTCAGTCATAATGTAAGCGCTTACGAAGAATGGAAAAATGAGTGAAGGGGGAATTAGAATGACAAAGTTACATCTACGAAGTCTTATGGTAGTTCTATTGGGAGCCATTCTAGTATTGTCCGCTTGTGGCGGAGGTAAGAAGAATATTGCAATTGGCCCGCCAGCAAGTGAAACAAACAACGTTGCGAAAATCGTATTGGATGCTTACGGAGTCGGCGACGGAGACTATAAGGCATTCCTGGAAGGATTCGGTGCAGCGGCTGACGGCGTGCAAGATGGCAATATCGATATTTCAATCGGGATTCTTGGTCTTCCAGCAGCGAGTATTGAAAGTTTGCAAGCGTCCGCAGGTGATGTGAAAATGATTAGCCTTTCTGATGATGCGATTAAGAAAATCGAAGAAAAATCGGGCTATAAACATTTTACGATTCCAAAGGATACGTATGATTTCTTGACGGAAGATGTACAGACGATTACTGCTTTTGCTATTTTAATGGGAAATACAAATACGATTGATGAAGAACTAGGATATGAATTGGCGAAGAGCATGATTGAAAATGCGTCTGAAAATACCCATGCTCAAGCGAAACAGATGATTTTAGAAAATGCTTTGAACGGAGCTGAAGGGTTGTTAATTCACCCTGGTGCAAAGAAATATTATGAAGAACAAGGTTTGACAGTCACTAACGAAGTGGCGACAGTGTCTGCGTCAGAAGGGGACCGGAAATCTGAGTTTACGCTTGGAACAGGCAGTCAAGGCGGGACATACTATCCACTTGGCGGAGAGATGGCGAACCTTTGGAATAAATACATTGATGGTATTAATGTGACGAATATGGAAACAGGTGCATCCGTTGAAAATATGTCATCGATTAGCAAAGATCAGATGGACCTTGGCATGTCTGTTCACGTACCGGCTTTGAATGCGCTAAACGGAAAAGCTGATTTCGAAGGAAATCCTGTATCGAATGCTGCGTTCATTGGACATATTTATCCGGAAGTTGTGCAGATTGTAACGAGAGAAAAGACGAAGATTAAGGGCTTTGAAGACTTGAAAAAATAAAGCGGTCTGACAGGCGGAAAGGTGGCAAAATATGAAAGATCAGAAGGTGGTAGATGCAGAAGGGATACTCGAAAAGTATGACAAGGAAAGTCAATTCCGATCAAATATTGGCAGATGGGCATGGGTTGTAGCCTTCCTGAGTATTTCACTAACGATCTTTCACTTATATACGGGAGCGACAAGCGTACTGCCTTCACAGCAACAAGGAGCAATTCATCTCGGAACAGCGCTTGGCATCATCTTCCTGCTCTATCCAGCGAAGAAAGAATGGCGAAAAACACAGAATAATGTGCCGTGGTATGACGTACTTCTTGCATTTGTTGCAATGTATGTGTCGTATCATAAAATCATATTTTTCGATTCAATCCTGCAAAGCAGGGTGTCTGGCTATAGCAATATAGACATGATTTTATCCATTATTGGCGTCCTGCTTGTGCTGGAAGCGACGCGACGGACAGTTGGACTTCCGATTGTCATCGTTGCAACTGTAGCGATGTTGTATGCTATATATGGAAATTATATACCGACTAAGGTTTTGTCACATCCAGGCTTCTCGATTGATCGGACGATGACGAATTTGTGGTATCGAGAAAGCGGTGTGTTTGGTACACCGCTTCAGATTTCTGCGAAGTTCATCTTTCTGTTTTTATTTTTCGGTGTGTTACTTGTCAATACACCTATCGGAAGGTTCTTCAATAATCTGGCGTTTTCATTGACGGGGCAATATACGGGTGGAACTGCAAAGGCGGCCGTCGTAGCGAGCGCATTGCAAGGAATGGTATCAGGTAGTTCTGTCGGAAATACGGTCGCAACGGGAAGTTTTACAATTCCTATGATGAAAAGAGCCGGTTTTAAACCAGAGTTTGCTGCGGCAACAGAGGCTTCTGCTTCTACTGGGGGACAAATCATGCCACCGATGATGGGTGCGGCAGCTTTTATTATGATGGAATATTTGGGTGTCAGCTATGCCACAATCATGCTTGCGGCACTTATCCCGGCAATCTTGTATTTCACAGGTATTTTCATCGGAACGCATTTCGAAGCGAAACGGTTGAAAATACTGGGCCTGCCGAAATCGGAACTACCGGTATTCAGAAAGATATTCATCCGCGATGGGTATATGATTATTCCTTTATTAGTCATCATCGTCACAATCATGTCGGGTTTTACACCTCAGCGGGCAGCATTGTTCGGCATTCTTGCGGCTTTTGTCATCTGGTTGGTAAATGCCAAATTGCGTAAGGAGTCGGAGTTCACTTTTAAACGCATTCTTTACGTACTGGAGCAAGGGGGAAGAGTTGCATTACCGGTCATCGCAGCAGTTGCAACGGCAGGTATTATTGCAGGTGTCGTCAGCATGACTGGATTAGGGGCTAAATTCGCTTCGGGCATCATTGCGCTGTCGAACGGTCATTTGATTTTGGCATTATTCTTTACAATGATTGCTTGTATCATCCTTGGAATGGGTCTGCCGACTACGGCCAATTATGTTGTTACGGCTACGATTGCCGCTCCTGCTCTAATTAACGAATTTGGCATCGCGCCGATTGCTGCGCATATGTTCGTCTTTTATTTCGGGATTGTCGCTGATATTACGCCTCCCGTCTGTCTTGCCGCATACGCTGGAGCAGGGATTGCGAAGGCAAATCCATTTAAGACGGGAACAACCGCGGTAAAATTAGCGATTGCCGCGTTCATCATCCCCTATGTATTCATTTATAATCCGCTATTAGTGTTTGTCGATGTGACACCTGTAAAGCTGGTGCTCGGTATTTTAACTGCAGTTATCGGCATGATGGGAATCAGTAGTGCGGTCATCGGTTATTTCATTAGGAATTCACGTCTTTGGGAACGAGTCATCCTTTTTGCTGGTGGCTTAATGCTCGTCATTCCCGAACTGACTACGAGCTCAATCGGAATTCTACTAATCGCGATCATCTGGGTCATCCAAAGGAGAAGACCGGAGGAGAAGCAGAATGTAGAAGAAGCGTTGGCGTAATTAGGAGAAGTGAAAAAAAGAGGAAAGCTGTGGTCCCGGGCTGGGGACTTCTGCTTTCCTCTTTTACTATTACAAGAAAAAGTTCTCTTTTCCGATGCGATCATAAAGACCGTTACGTTTAAACAATGCGATTTTTTCTTTCGGCAGTTTCTTTACAACGACTTTCATTTCTTTGGCAGAGGCTCCATCAAGAAATGCAGATAAAGCGGCTTCACCGGTAGCATCGACTATCGATAAGTGCTCTAAATCTATTATGATCAACTTTGAATTCGTTGCCAGTAAATCAGGCATCTTGTCTTCGAAAACCTTAGCTGTACCGAAAAATAAAGGACCTTCCACAATGAATTTCGTTAAATCTTCACCAAATGTATGGCGTTCAACTTCAGAAGGAGAATGTTTGACAATACGTAACTTCCCGCTCATCTGACGCAAGAAGGAGATTGCGGCCAACAAGATTCCAACTTGGACGGCGACCGTCAAGTTGATGAAAATCGTCAAAAGGAAAGTGGTCAGCAGGACAATGGAGTCGCCTGATTTGATAGATAAGATGTGTAGAAATGCTTTCCTTGAACTCATATTCCAGGCGACGTACATCAAAATAGGTGCCATAGCAGCAAGTGGAATATAGGATGCATAGGGAGCGAAAAGCAAGATGAATAACAACACAAAAATACTTTGCACAATCCCGGAAACGGGACTGGTCGCACCAGATCGAATATTCGTAGCTGTTCGCGCAATCGCACCGGTCGCAGGTATTCCTCCGAATAACGGTGTGATAATATTGGCGATACCTTGGCCAAACAATTCTTTTTTAGAATTATGTTTAGGACCGTCCTTCATACCATCTGCGACGACAGCGGACAGTAAGGATTCGATTGCACCAAGTGAAGCAATGATTAAAGCGGGTTGCCACAGATTCACAAGTTTGGTTAATGATATTTCAGGGAAATGTATACTTGGCAGAGCGCGCGGGATTCCACCGAACGCGGTACCAATTGTTTCCACTTTTCAAGGGAAAAATAGAACGGATATCAATGTTGGGACAAGTAACGCAACGAGCAATAAGGGTACTCGGGGTGCAAGCTTCGGCAGAATGAACAGCAAAGCCACACCTATGATCGCAGTGAGTACGCTGAATAGGTTTATTGTATGAAACTGATGGAACACGGCGATCATATTTTCATGGAAAAATTCCTTGCTTTCAACACCCGTCAATCCGAAGAAATTAGCGAGTTGCCCCGTGAAAATGATGATGGCAATTCCCGTCGTGAATCCAATGGTAACTGAACGCGGTACAAAGTGGATCAGATTACTAATACCGATGAAACTCATAACGACAAGGATGATGCCTGCAAGAAATCCTGCCAGTAGCAAATCTTCGTAACCGTATTGCAATACGATTGCTAAAAGTATAGGGATAAAAGCGCCTGTAGGTCCGGCGATTTGAAAGCGGGACCCGCCGAATAAGGCAACAAGAAACCCGGCAATGATTGTCGTGTATAATCCATATTCGGGTTTGACACCTGAAGCAATGGCAAAAGCCATCCCGAGTGGAATGGCTACAATACCGACAGTGATCCCTGCCAACAGATCTTTACGGAAGCCGGCAGCATTATAATCGATGTATCGTTGATCTTTGAACAAGTTGTTCACTTCTTCCACCGTATATTATGCATCTATCATTATTATATGCTACAAACGCAGGCCTGACAAGTACTCGAGCGTCTTCTCAACAATGAAAAACCACAATGAACATGTTGCGGACATAGTTTGATTTACTTGTATTCGGTTAAGAAAAGGGCTAGTATTTAAGTGTTAAAACAATTAAAATGGAGTGATAAAACATGGGTAGATTTCAAGACAAAGTTGTATTTATAACTGGCGGAGCATCCGGTATGGGCGAAAGAATGGTCAGACAGTATTCTGAAGAAGGCGCAAAAGTGGTTGCTGCTGATATTAACGAAGATGCACTAAATGAAAAATGGGGTAGCTTCGATAACGTATTGACAATCAAATTGAATGTCACTTCTGATGAAGAGTGGGCAACTGCGATGAAAAAAGCAGTCGATGAACTAGGCGCAATTGATATATTGGTCAATAATGCGGGTATATCCACAGAAAAGCCGATGAATGATATTACAATCGAAGACTGGCGTCGTCTGTCCGATATTAACGGATTCGGAACATTCCTCGGTATGAAGCATGCACTTGAATATATGAAGCAAGCGAAGAAAGGTTCAATTGTTAACATCTCTTCGTATACCGCTTTAATTGGTATGGGAGTGAATCCTTATTCGGCTTCAAAAGGATCTGTCCGTGCGATTTCTAAAGCTGCTGCAGCTGATTTCGGTCAATATGGCGTGCGTGTCAATGCAGTATTCCCAGGTGTTATCGAAACGCCGATGACAGCATCGCTTGAAGGTGCAAAAGAAGTTGTGAATGGCCTTATTCGTATGACGCCGTTACAGCGTTTAGGTCAGCCTGAAGATATTGCAAACGCGGTGCTGTTCCTTTCTTCAGATGAAGCATCTTATATAACAGGTGCTGAACTTGTAATCGATGGTGGCTATTCAGCACGCTAATCCATAAGCAAAACGACATTGCCGTTTAGTTGGCAATGTCGTTTTTTTATAGAGAAAAATAATTCGAACTATATCAATTCGTCTACAGTAAGAACAATCTCTTCATATCCTGATTTTCTTACAAATTGGGTGAGATGAGGTTGTTCCACTCGGGTTTGGCGCAACTTATCTTTTTTAGCGAATGCATCGCGCGTAGAACCATCGAACAGCATCTGCCCGTCACTGAAAATGAGGGTCCTTCCAAATGTTTCCGCCACGAAATCCATATCGTGCAAAATGCAGATGACGAGTTTGTTCTGTTCATATAGAGAATGGATAATTTCTTTCATTTTCAGTTTGCCTAGGTGATCTTGGCCCATCGTCGGTTCGTCGAATATAATTACATTGGTATCCATCGCCAAAATGGAAGCAACGGCGACCATTTTACGTTCTGCCAGACTAAGATCATAAGGATTCTCATCAGATCGGTGAAGTAGTCCAACTAGTTCAAGCATTTTTTTCGTATTAGCGGCAGCTACTTCTTTAGACTGGCCAATAGTCAATGGACCGAACATCACTTCATCCCATACACTGTTTTTGAATATTTGATCGTTAGGGTTTTGGAAAACGAGTCCAATCTTACTTGCTAGTTTTGCCGCGGTAGAGGAAGAAATCGGTTTTCCATCGAGCTGTATTTCACCACTGTCCGGCTTTACTAACGCTTTTAATAGTTTAACAAAAGTCGATTTGCCCGCGCCGTTCTGCCCGATGATTGCAATGGGTTCACCTGTCAGCGAAACGTCTAGGCCGTTAATAATTCCTGTACCCTTATTATAGGCGAAATGAAGACTAGTGACGTCGATTGTAGAAGTGTTACTGCTAATCGGCATTATCTTTTCATAGTTGAAAGTCAGTGGCCGGTCGATGGCCATAGAATCTAATGTAACGGGGTATAGTCCAGTTTTCGAATTCTGCATTCCGAGTTTCCGTGATATTTTGGCATATAGTGGCGGCTCGACGCCGTATTGGAGCAAATCATCCCTTGAAAAAACTTCGGCAGGATTCCCGTCATGGACGATTTTACCTGCGTGCATGAGAAGAATCCGATCTGCATATTCCGCCATCTTTTCGAGCTTCTGTTCAACCATTATGATGGTCATACCTTGTTTCGATAGCATTTCTACAATCTTGAATACTTCTTCGGTACCTTCAGGATCCAACTGTGACGTAGGCTCATCGAGTACGAGTACATCAGGCTTCATGGCGATGACACTTGCGATTGCGACTCGTTGCATCTGTCCACCTGACAACGAAAATGGGTTTTCATCTTTCAACTTTTCGATATCCAGCATACGCATGGACTCATTTATACGGGTATGCATGTCATCTCGCGCAAGACCCATGTTTTCTAGACCAAATGCGATTTCGTCATAAACTGTGAACTTTGCACCGGTCATCTGAGAAAAGGGATTTTCAAATACGAGTCCAACTTTCGACGTAATGTCACTGATTTCATGGGTTAGAATGTCCATGCCGTCAATCGTGACAGTCCCTCCATACGCTCCTTTAAAGAAATGGGGGACTAGTCCGCAAAGTGCATAACATAATGTCGATTTTCCGGCGGTATTCATACCGACAATCCCGACAAACTCACCTTTTTCAACTGTGAAGGAAAGATTATTAATCGCCAACGTTTCACTGTCAGGATATTTATATTTCAACTGTTCGACTTGTACAATACTCATGCTATCACCCTCCAGACAATCGTCGCGACCAAAAATACCAATAATGCAATTCTTAATGGCCAACGATACGGATAGGTTTGATGTTCATGTAAATATGTACGTGGCCCCTTTGAATTGAATCCTCGAATTTCGAGGGCTATCGATCGTTCCCTTGTTTCATTCAACGAATTCAGTACAACAGGACCAAGGAGGGGGATGAACGACTTGAAACGCATCCATAGGCCGCCTTCCGTTTCTAGTCCACGTGCACGCTGCGCATCTGTGATTCTGCCGGTGAGCGTTATCATTTGCGGGATAATCTGTAAAACAGAAAGAAGAACATATGCAAAGCGCGGGGACAATCCTCTTTCCACAAGTGCTTCTACGAGGTCGTCAGGTTTTGTTGTCAAAATAAGCACGCCGAACGCGGAAATCATCGTAATGACGCGCAACGTGACAAGCAATGCTATAGAGAAGCCTTCCTTATAAATAGGGATTGTACCGATTTCAAATAACACGGTCGCCCGGTCGGGATGGAAGAATCCTTGGACGATTATAATGGAGGCGATGAGCAAGAAGCTTAATGCAATCACCGGTAAAATGTATTTGAACACTTTACCGATGAGTAGTAGCAAAAGAGTTGCTGTGAAGATACTTAATACAAAAAGATGATTCGGCATAATATAGGATGTGGAAACAGCAACAAAGACGTATAACAGCTTTGTTAGCGGATCCATTCGGTGTATTGGTGAATTTTTTTCTACATATAGCGTCATCGTCTTCATGTGTATCCCTCCACTTTACAACTTCTCGATTTCTCCGTGATTGTCATACATATTTTTGACGTTCTTTGGCAAACTTCTAAACAGCAGGAAGCTTAACAATACAGTGACGACTTTATCAGGTACGTCTACGACAATGCTGTCTGCAAACGAAGCAAACCATAAAGGCATGTCATTTGATAGCATTAGCGCGAATAACGCATCGCCCCAAATGTTTCCAGTCGTACCTTCCCAGAACATAATATTCAATGGTGTTGAAACTGTAGCTGCAATAAAACCGACAACAAGGCCAAGAACAATTGCTTTACCAGCACTGGAAATCCAGCCTTTATAAGCCATGATTCCAACTACAAGTCCAATCACAGCTTGTGTAATAGCATAGACGAAAGACACCGGGCTTGTTGTGAAACCGTAAATAACGTTATTTATAATACCGACGATCGCCCCAATAATTGGTCCTGCTAACATGGCTGATAATACCGTACCAATCGAGTCAACCCACAATGGCAGTTTCAGCAGTTCTGCAAATAATTTCCCCAAAAAGTTGATCCCGATTGCTGCTGGGATGAGTACAAGTGCTACTGTGGAAAATTGTAGTGACCACATACTTTTTCTTTTCATTTCGTCCACTCCCGTTCCTATTATAGGTGTCAAGACACATGACTATACTAAACTATATTTGAAGATTAAGGAAGACCTTAAAAAACTAATTTGAAAAAACGGCCAACTGGGAAGTAGTTGTCTTCACCTGTTGGCCGTTTGATTATTGAACGTTTTGAAGTTGGTTAAAACGGGTGAAACCGACGAATTTATCTTTCCAATAAACGGAATCGATTTTAGTGATTTCAACTTTTGTCGTACCCGCATGGATGAATTGCCCTTCACCTAAATAGATGCCCGCGTGGGAAATCCCTTTGCGGTATGTATTTTCAAAAAAGACTAAGTCTCCCGGAACTGGTTCGAGCACTTCCGTGGAATTATTGTACATGCCAAGAGTATCAAGGCGCTGTATGTCCAATCCTGCATTCGTAAACACATAGTGGATGAATCCACTGCAGTCAAAGCCTTCTGTCGTTGTACCCGCCCATTTGTATGGCGTATCGACCAAAGGGAGTGCAATATTTACCGTTTCCGTCTGAAGCGCTAGGGCCGACAGGGAGGGAAGTGTGGTTATGATTGGCTTGTCCGTGTTGGCTACAGGAGTTTTGAATTCACTTATCGAAGAAATCTGCTTCGTAACAGTGACACTTTTTTGAATGACCTCTTTATCATTTTTCTTAACGGAGGGACTCTTTTTAACTATGAGCTTTTGAGAAATGGTAATAGAGTCTTTTTCCAAACCGTTTAGCCCTTTCAACTCATCGACAGTCAATTTGTGAGTAGAAGCGATTTTCCAAAGCGTATCTCCAGTTTTGACTATATATTCATCGTTAGCGGCTTCAGCATTGCCTGACGCGATACATGCTGCGAGTAAGACAGACGCCGCAACTGAAAAAATGCCCTTTTTCACGCAAGTTTCCCCCTTTTTGACAAAATCCTATATGTCTATATTACTAGCAACCTATCGATTAAACAAGAGGAATAAAACAATAAAACGAAAATTCAATAAAAAAACGACTCCTTCAAAAAAGGAGTCGGGAGATGTTCATAATTGATATTCTTTCAACAGGTTTTCAAGTTTTAATGCAAGTCCGATATTCCCTTTCACTTTCAGCTTTCCCATCATAAAAGCTGCAGTCGAGTTCAGGTTACCACCGAGCAACTTTTTGAAATCAGATACGCTCATCTTAAGGGCACAATCGACTTCTTCCAGTTCACCTTGAATTGTCTCGGCTTTTCCATCTGCAAATTTCAATCCGAAATGACCGCCGTCATCACCCGATAGATCGAACGAATAGGTCGTATTCATCCCTTCTATCGGACCGGGATTCCCATTTAATTGTGTATCAATTTCTTTCCAAACGTCATCCATACTCATATCCTTCAAGTCCATTTCCTGCACCATCCTATCTCGTAATGAGTGATTATTCATTCATTATAACATGAAAATGAAAATTAATATGAATGAAACCCATTTTATAAACAGAACAGCTGGCTTATCCAGGAACAATTATGAAAAAATTAGGGTAATCGACTTAAAGTATGCGTTCATTATGACGATAAGAGGAATAGATACTATTTTTAGAGTAGGGAGGTGTGAATAGTTGAGATTACAATCTGATGAAGACATTACCCTCATATTAGAAGAACTTAGCAGTAAGCAGGAATTCATCTTCACGCAAGCGAAAGAATTAAACATTACGATGGAATCGATTACCTCGACTCTTGAGGAATTATGTCTCCGTATATCCAAAATCATGGTTTGTGAGAAAATCAGCATATGGCTATTTAATCAGGATCGAACAAAATTAACTTCGCAAACACTATACATATCTGGTGAATCGAATCATCTAGTGACAGAAGTGATGTTGCAAAAAGAAGCACCCTCTTATTTTAAGGCCGTCCAAAATCAGCGCGTCCTTGCCATTGAAGATGTGGCAAGTCATCCAGCTGCCATAGAAATCAATAAAAAATCGGCTTATCAAAACGGTGAAATCCAGTCGATGATCGACGCTTCAATTATTTTGAGTAAAGGGATTGGCGGTATCGTCTGTTGTGAGTCTGCCAGCAAAAGAGAGTGGACGAGCTTGGATAAGGTGCTCGTCGCCTCAATTGCTGATATGCTATCATTCGTGTTTGATCGTCTCGAAAGAATTGAAGTCGAACAGCATGTCAATAAACTGGCTTACACAGATCTAACGACTGAGCTTGATAACCATCATTCTTTCACTGAGAAAGTGACGAACGATCTTCAGAAACTGAATAGAGAGCAAAAAGGCGTTTTCATTTATCTTGTATTGGATCAATTTACGGAAGTCCAGGCGGTTCTTGGTCCAGACGGTTCCAACAAGATGTTGAAAATTACGGCTGAACGGTTGAAAGAAGTATTTCTTCCCCCAGCTCGGATTACACGTATCGGATTAGATCATTTTATTGTTTTTTATCCGTATGAGAAAAAACGAAAACATGAAATCGGAGATCTGATTGACGGGATGACGGATAAGATGAAATTTCCGATGTTCATCTCCGGTCAGGAAGTGTATATGACTGTCAGTTATGGTATTGCAATCTATCCCGATCATGTGCTCAACGTGAAATATGGGATCCAGGCTTCATATATGGCATTACAATCAGGTCGAAAAATTTCCAATCGTAAAACAACAAGTGTCTACAAGGCGGACATGCATACGTATTTGAAAGAAAGTATGCTCTCTGAGATGAATCTGCGCAAAGGTTTGGATCTGAATGAATTCGAATTGCATTATCAGCCGCAAGTAAATTGCCGCACAGGTGAAGTCGTCGGTTTCGAGGCATTACTGCGATGGCGTCATCCGGAGCGCGGCCTCATTTTTCCTGCAGACTTCATAGATCTTGCCGAATCGACAGGGCTGATTACGCCGATTGGAGAATGGGTCATCAAAGAATCGACGATGCAAATTAATAGATGGAAAAAGATTGGAATCGATAATGTATCTATATCCATTAACTTATCACCTCGGCATTTCCTGCACCATACATTGCCATTCTATTTGGATAAATGTATCACAGAGGCGGGAATAAAAGCCGAAAAGGTCGTTCTTGAAATTACCGAAAATGTGGCGCTTGAAGACCAGCAGGCCGTTACGAGTCGCATTAATCTATTGAAGGACATGGGTTATGCTATTTCAATAGATGATTTCGGTAAGGGGTATTCCGCATTTATCTATTTGCAGCATTTTCCGGTACGTGAAATTAAAATCGACCGTGAATTCATCTCGGAACTCGGTAATAATAGTAAAAGTACAGGCATCGTCCAGACAATTATCCATCTTGCTGAAATGCTCGGATTGCGTACGATTGGCGAAGGTGTAGAAACAAAAGAGCAATGGGATATATTGAAGCAACTAGGCTGTTCGGATTTACAAGGGTATTATTTTAGCAGACCGCTTGAAGTCGATGTCATTAATAAATTGTTCGAAGAGTACGGCAGGGGCGGTAAATTGATACTCCCGCATGCTAAAGATCTCACTGCTGTTTAATGAATTCATCAAAAAGTCTGTCGTGGAAGGTGGAACCACACCTATCTACGACAGACTTTTTTCTTGAAGATAAAAGAGACGTTGAACAACGATTTGTTGTCCAGCGTCTCTTTCGTATAGGTTTATCTACCGATCGGCCAATCGAATGGAACTGAGCCAGGAGGTGAGTGTTTCAAAATATCGATGATTGGAATCGTATACGCGAACAAAATCAGCGCGATTGTGATTCCGATCCACAAGTACCAGTTTTCAAGAATCTTAGGTGTCGGTTCTGCATCAATCTCCTCTTCAGCAATCGGGAATTCTTCGACGCCACGCGGGGCGAAGAATGCCAACTGGATGAAGATATACGTCATCAGAATGATTGCGATGAACAGAATCGTACCACCGACTGCTTGTGCGATTTGATAATTGATCCAAGTGTCAACTTGAGCACCGCCTGCATAGTTTGAGAAGTTGGAACGTCTAGGACCACCAAGCAATCCTTGAATATGCATAGATGTGGACATGATTGTCATACCGAACGTCCAGATGATTGTTTGAATGATTCCGAGTTTATTTAGCTTCGGAGTCAAGCGGCGTCCTGTTAAATGTGGCACCAGCCAGTAGGCGATACCGAAATAGGTCAAGATGACTGTTGTCGCAACCGTTAAGTGGAAGTGACCAGTAACCCAAATCGTATTATGGATTAACGAATTCATTTGGTGAGATGCGTTAACAATTCCGCCCGCTCCACCAGGAATGAATGCGACCATACCGATGAATGGTGCAAAGAAACGTACGTCTTTCCACGGTAATTTCTTAAACCATCCGAATAGACTTTTATAGCCTTTACGTCTTCCAGTTGTTTCAAATGTAGCGAAAATCGAGAATGCAGTCATCAGTGAAGGAATGACAACCATGAATGTCAATACAACCTGAATGAATTTCCAAGTTGGATCGATACCCGGTTCAGTTAACTGATGGTGGAATCCGACAGGGATTGAGAACATTAAGAGAAGAATAAATGCTAGTCTTGCAAGTGAATCACTGAATAACTTCCCGCCAATAATTTTCGGGATGATTGCGTACCAAGCCATATAAGCCGGAAGCAACCAGAAGTAAACTAATGGGTGACCGAAATACCAAAATAATGTACGGCTCAATAGTACGTTAATGGTTTCAGCATACCCAAGGGACCAAGGGATGAACTGTACTAAAACGGATGTTGCGACACCAAGTGAAGCGATGAACCACATGGCCATATTAATCGTAACCATGAATGCCAGCAACGGTGATTTTTCACCGGGATGTGCTTTTTTCCATACATATAATTGACGGAAGTTCGTGAAAACGGCAATCCAGCTACCTACGATTACGAGAGCTAGACCAATATAGAATGCAACGTGTGCACGTAATGGCGCATAGAATGTATATAATACGTTGGCTTGACCGACTAGAATTGTAACCGCAGCAATAACGGTACCGACGAGCATTGTCCAGAACGAAATCCATGCCCATTTACGTTGTTTATCGGATAGGCCAACCGTCTTTCCCAGTAGAGCGAATTGGAATCCGATGATGAAGAACGTTGTTAATACTAATCCCAGGATAACGCCGTGGACTGTTAAAATTGTATAATAATTAATGCCGAATGGTAATTGGAACTCGCCTGAACGTGCCAATGTCTGTAGTAAACCCATTAGACCACCAATCAGGAGTGAAGCAAATGTGACATACATGAATGACATGTATAGACGGGATTCTTTCTTTGAAAAATTCATATGTTTATTCATTCGTCATACACCTCCACTGTTGCGAACATTTGATGGTGACCGACGCCGCAGTATTCATTACATACGACAGTGAATTCACCTGCGTTTTTCATGACTGTTTCCAGCCTACTAATGTGACCAGGCTCTACCATCATATTGACGTTTGTGCCTGCAACTTGGAAGCCGTGTACGACGTCCTTAGTAGTAACTTGGAACAAGACTGTTGAACCTTTTGGTACACGAATTGTTTTAACTGGTTTATCATTCTCATCATTTCCGATATCATAATTAAATGCGGAAGCAACGATATTGACGATGTATTTTCCATCCGCAACTTCTTGAAGACCCAGATTTTCAGGTTTGAATGATTCATGCGCTTCGACGTTCTGCGGATCGATTGTTTCGATATGGCTTTGCGGATGAGTCCCTTTCCAAAATGCTGCAAATCCGATAATAAGTAAAAATAGTGCGAGTGAAGCTAATCCGAATACAAGCCAGATCTTTTCATATTTATGCAAATGCATCGATTTTCCTCCTAACAGTTTTCATTATCTTGATAAAAAGAGTGCGTAAAGCCCAAACCACATAATGAGGATAAAGACTCCTACCAACATTACAGATATAAACGTTCCTTTTAGATTGATGCCTGAATCGTCACTTTTTGTCGAATGCTGTTTAGAATTTTCTTTAGCCATTCATTCCACCTCCTGCTTAACAATGTTGTTTGCTGATACTTTTATCATAAGCAATTACAGGAAATAGAGAATTAGGGATTTCCCTATGAATCATTCGAAAGACTTCAAGTTCACAATTTATACAAATCGCCTTCAAACTTTCGCCACACTTCTAATAGTAGTGAATATTCATAGTTAAAATTCGACATGAATTGACAGATAGGAACTTTCATGTTTTTGGAACGTCATAATAGGGAAAGGAAGTATAGTTATCCTTTTTGTGTAAATTATCCGTTTAATTGACCATACTGGTGATGGAATTTACAATTAGAAGAGTGAGAAAAAATCTAAAATGAAAGTCGGTTGAGAACGATGGAGAAATGTAAATTTATTCAAGTGCAAAGTCCTGAAGAGGGAGCGGAACAGTTTTACCAACTGTTAAAAGAAGAACTTGAGAACGATAGACTTCAAGTGCTCGGATTGGCGACAGGCAGTACAATGATCCCCGTTTATAAGAAACTGACGGAATCAGCACTGGATTTCTCAAATGTAACGACATTTAACCTGGATGAATATGTTGGTTTGACTGCATCCAGTCCAAATAGCTATGCATATTTCATGAACGATCATCTATTCAGCAAAAAGAAATTTAAGGATACAAATATTCCTAACGGCGTGGCTCCAGACTTAGATGCAGAATGCACGCGATATGAAAGGGCTCTGCAAGATGCGAAACTCGATATCCAGCTGCTTGGCGTAGGAGAGAACGGGCATATCGCATTCAACGAACCAGGAACGCCTGCAGATTCCGTTACGCATGTAGCGACATTAACGGATTCCACTTTAGGCGTAAACAGCCAATACTTCGAAAATGATGAAAAAATCCCGGAAACTGCATTGACGATGGGAATCGCATCCATCCTTAGTGCGAAAAAACTCGTTTTACTCGCTTTCGGTGAAAAGAAAAGACCCGCATTGATGAAAGTGCTTGAAGGTAAGGTAGATCAAGATTGGACGATTACCTACTTGCTGGAACATGATGATGTGATAATCATTACGGATCTAGACTTGAAATAAAACATGACTAAAAGCCGCATCCTATTTAATAGGATGCGGCTTTTATTGAATGTAACATTAATTTCATTAATCTGACTAATGGTATTCCATTTGTCATGTTTCTGTTACATAACTGTAATATAGGACGAGCATAGGTCATGGTAAAGTTATCTCAGATGATTTTTTCAGATAAATATAAATTTGGGGGAACATATGAGAATCTTAGCACATGCACAGAAATCCTTAGTGATTTTAGCGATTACATTTGTATTATTTGTCACTCCATTCATTGAACAAGCTCAAGCTTCTTCTCCAGATGCAGTGGCATTAATCGATACGGCCACAAGTTTAAAAGGTATTAAGTATAAATACGGTGGCACGACAACAGCTGGTTTCGACTGTTCAGGCTATATTCAATTTGTTTTCAAAAAACATGACGTCAATTTGCCACGTACGACATCGGGCATGCACGCGACTGGCGTCGAAGTTAACAAGTCCGACTTGATCGCTGGTGATCTCGTTTTCTTCAATACGACAGGTAAAGGTGTTTCTCACGTAGGCATGTATGTGGGCGATGGTAAGTTCGCTCATGCATCCACATCAAAAGGTGTACGTGTAGATGCACTTGACGACCCGTACTATTGGGGCAAGCGCTACATAGGCGCAAAACGTATCAACGGTGTCAGCAATGTTGCTTACGCAAAATAAGTATAATTGTAGATAGGCAGATCTCCTTTTAGGGGGTCTGTTTTTTTGTGTGGAGAATATATATTTTGGTTGCGGGGTTGTTACGTTTCGATACGAAGCGTCTATGTTTCGATACGCTGCGTTTACGTTACGTTGCGCGTGCTACGTTTCGATACGAAGAGTCTACGTTGTGATACGACGCTGCTACGTTTCGATACGGTATGTTTACGTTTCGTTGCGTTGTTTACGTTTCGATACGAAGTCTACGTTGTGATACGACGCTGCTACGTTTCGATACGGCATGTTTACGTTACGTTGCGCGTGCTACGTTTCGATACGAAGGGTCTACGTTGTGATACGAAGCATCTACGTTTCGATACGCCGCGTTTACGTTTCGTTGCGCGTGCTACGTTTCGATACGAAGAGTCTACGTTGTGATACGAAGCCGCTACGTTTCGATACGGCATGTTTACGTTTCGTTGCGCTACAGTTACGTTTCGATACGCACTCTCTACATTTCATTACTCTCAAATCCATTTACCTACAAACAAAAAAGAAGCCGCAACAACTGCGGCTTCTTTCATATTATCATTATTGTGGAACGCGGATTGTCCAACGGGAGAAGTCTGGCTCTTCTTTTTGAACCATCTCTTTTGGATAGATGAACGTCCATGGTTTAGATGTATTCGCCTTGACGGATAGTGGCGCAAGGTCAAATGATCCTTTTGCAACCATTTCGCCCGTAGCGTCGATCAGTTCCAATGGCAACTTTTCAATGTTGATTTGTTTCGAGTGGCCATTGCGGATGAAGATGGAAGCGGCGATGCTGCCGTCATCCTGTGTCTTCACTTGGAATCCTGCGAAGTTTACTTCACGCGGTTTCAATTTCGGCATGCCTTCGACAGCTTTTGCAAGCGCGTCTTTCTGCTCGGTAGACAAACCGTCTTCCCAAGCTTGTTCAAGTTCAAGCTTGTGAGGCACCATTGACTGCACGTTAAAAGCAAGCTTCCAGTTTTCAGCAGGCGGTTCTTCTGCAAAGATGTTTTCTTTCGTGAAGACGAATACCCAAGGACGCGCGCTGCGTGCTGGGATTTCACCAAGTTCGTTCAAATCGAATTCTTGTGATGCAATTGTTTTTCCTTCATCATCAAGCAACATCAGTTCAACGGATCCGACTGTAATCGCTTGTTCTAAAGAAGAACGGAAAAATGATTTCACTAGCCAGCTGCCATTTGCTGGTTCAACATCGATATCGATACCGGATAGAGAAATCTGGTTAGGTTTTAATGGTTCCAGCTCATTCGATAGAAAACGGAAAACGTATTCTTGTTCTTGTGAAAGAGCCCATTGTGGATGAAGGGAAAGTGTTGTCTCGACTTCTTCCGTGCCTTCAGATTGTGCACTTCCTTCTAAAATTTCATCGGAACTGATTGTACTGTCTGCTCCGGTCTTTTCGGTTTTTTTGAACATAGAGAAAAGTTTCATGATTCTTGTGCCTCCTGTTGTTGTGAGATGAGCTTCATGAAGCCGATGACTTCAGATGCAATGTTGCGACGCAATTTCTGGTAATGCGTTCCGAACAGTTCCAATCCTTCACGTTGATAAATACGCATCGGGTCTTCTTGTCCATACGAACGTAAGCCGATTCCTTCTTTCAGGCGCGCCATCACTTCCAGATGTTTTACCCATGTCGTATCGATATGGCTCAACATGACTTGTGGAATGATGTCATTCACTTGTTCATTATCTGTGAAGAAATCGAGATAATCAAACAGTTGGGCCACAGGTTCTTTATAGACTTTTAGGATATCGGCTGGTCGTTCAAGATTACGCGGCAAAGTAAAGGGTTCCAATAATAGCCCATTTAACGTTTTCTCAATTCGGTCGAAATTGAAGTTATCTGGTGTCTCATCTTCAGGACAGCTGTCATAAACGACAAATTCGACTGCCTCTGACACCATTGTTTTCAATTGTTCCAAAAGGTTTTCACGTTCTAAAACTTTATCACGCAATGAATAGAGGACACCGCGCTGGTCATTGATGACGTCATCCAGTTTAAGATTGTACTCACGCATGGAGAAGTGTGCACCTTCAACGATCCGTTGTGTGCGCTCAGTCAGTTCATCGACTTCCGGATTCTTGATCAATCCATCTTCATCCGCTTTTACTTTTTTTGTGAATTTTTCGATATCATCTTTAGCAAAACGTTTGAACATATCATCTTCTAAAGACAGGAAGAATTGACTTTCCCCGTGATCACCTTGACGACCTGAACGACCACGTAACTGATTATCGATTCGGCGACTTTCGTGCTTCTCGGTCCCTAGCACAAACAGTCCACCATTCTCTTCGACACCTTCACCGAGGACGATGTCAGTTCCGCGCCCTGCCATATTTGTGGCAACAGTGATATGGCCGTATTGGCCCGCTTGAGAGATCAAATCGACTTCCTGCTCGACACTTTTTGCATTCAATAGATGATAGTTGAGCTTCTTTTTATCTAGATGTTCTGCGACTTTTTCAGATTGTAAAATCGAAGTCGTTCCAACGAGAACAGGTTGTCCCTTTTCATGACGTTTTGCGACTTCTTCTGCAACTGCATTGTATTTTTGATCGATTGTGACAAAGACTTTGTCAGGTGAATCGATTCTGGCACGTGGCCGGTTCGTTGGAATTTGAATAACTTCCATATTGTATACTTCACGGAATTCCTTGTCCTGCGTTTTGGCAGTTCCGGTCATCCCGCTCAGGCTCGGGTACATTCTGAAATAGTTCTGGATTGTAATCTGTGCCTGGGCTTTATTCTCGTCAGTGATTGGAAGGCCTTCTTTCGCTTCGATGGCCTGGTGCAATCCGTCGGAAAGTGTACGTCCTTCCATGATGCGTCCTGTAAACATATCGACGAGCTCGATCTTGTCGTCTTTTACAATATAATCGACATCACGCTCGAAGATGACGTAGGCGCGGACTGCTTGAATCATATAATGGTAGAGAGTCTGATGCTCGAGTTCGTAAAGGTTGTCAATGCCGAATGCTTTTTCGACTTGCTCGATGCCATCGTCGGTCAACGATGTTGCTTTTGTTTCATCATCGAAATCGAAATGGACACCTTTTTTGAACCGTTTTGCGAGTCTTGCAGCAATCATATGCAAATCTCCGTCAGCCTGCATTTTACCGGCAACAATCAACGGTGTTTTCGCTTCATCGATCAATACGCTGTCTACTTCATCAATAATGGCGAAGTGGTAAGGGCGTTGCACTTTTTGCGAAGTATGTTGGACCATATTATCACGAAGATAATCAAATCCGAATTCCGTACCAACACCGTAAGTGATGTCAGCCATATAAGCATTTTGCTTTGCTGGACCCTGCATCATTGGAACGTTCAAGCCGACCGTCAAACCAAGAAAACGATGGATCTGGCCAATCTGTTCGTAGTCACGTTTTGCAAGATAATCGTTTACCGTAATTACGTGGACACCTTTTCCTTCTAATGCCCGCAAATAAGAAGGCAGCGAAGCGACAAGTGTTTTCCCTTCACCCGTAGGCATTTCTGCAATATTCCCTTCAGACAGCACCATGCCGCCGATCAGTTGAACATCAAAATGCCGCATACCGAGCACCCTTTTGGATGCCTCACGGACAACGGCGAACGCTTCAGGAAGAATCGATTCGATTTTAGTGCCTTCCGCAACTTGTGATTTGAAAACTTCCGTCATATGTGCAAGTTCTTCATCTGAAAGTGTTTCATACTTAGATTCTAAATCATTTATCTGTTTAGCAACTTTTCGGTATTTACGAAGTTGTCTTTCGCTCGTTTGATTTGAACGTTTAAAAATTGATAACATAGTAGTAGACGCTCCTTTAACTTTATCCTTCTAAAAAGGATACGGTTCCATTTTATCAAACTATCGGGGAAAAGACTACCTTGATTGAATAAATGGGATTAGTAGATTAAGGATAGATTGTACGGAATGAGGGTATACCAGATTCAACTGCAGTATTTCGCTAACTTGAATGCTTTCTGGTACTGAATATGCTATACTACTTGTGGCTAATTAAATCAATATTTTATTCGGGGAGGAAGGACATGTTATTCCTTGCAATGGCGGCTGCATTCATAGCTTCCATCATACTAACTCCGCTTGTCATCAAATTCGCACATAGGATTGGGGCAGTCGACCATCCAAATTACCGCAAAGTGCATGCTGCTGTAATGCCGCGAATTGGCGGACTGGCAATATTCGGCGCATTTGCTGTCGGTTATTTACTATTACGTCCTCAAGATGATCACGCCATGGGAATTCTCATTGGTGCAGTCATCATTATCATCATCGGTTTTCTTGATGATATGCTCGATATTACTGCAAAAGCAAAATTGCTGGGCCAAATTGCTGCTGCGCTCGTAGTCGTGACGTATGGCGGTTTACAAATTGAATTCATTAACTTGCCTTTTTACGGCCAATTTAGTTTTGGCTATTTTAGTATACCTATTACGATTTTATGGATTGTTGGAATTGCCAATGCCATTAACTTAATTGATGGACTTGACGGACTTGCGGCGGGGGTTTCGACAATCGCGCTCATTTCCATTACAGTGATGGCAGTTATTATGGCAGACGTTTTCGTTATCGCGACGGCTTCAATTTTAGCAGCTAGTTCACTTGGATTCTTGACGTTTAATTTTCATCCTGCCAAGATTTTTATGGGGGATACAGGATCATTGTTTCTCGGTTATATGATTGCAGTTCTTGCGCTGTTAGGATTTAAGAACATTGCTGTCGTATCGTTGCTCATCCCGATCATCATACTTGGTGTTCCGGTGTCAGATACATTCTTTGCGATCGTGCGTCGTATACGGATGAAACAGCCCGTTTCAGCTCCTGACAAATCGCATTTACATCATTGCCTGCTACGTGCAGGATTCTCACATAGACAGACAGTGCTAATCATCTACGGACTTGCGATTCTGTTCGGTGTCGCAGCCGTCATCTTCTCCCAAGCTACAGTTTGGGGTGCGATTGTGCTTGCGGTCGTCATTCTGATCGCTGTTGAGTTGTTTGTAGAAATCATCGGACTTGCCGGAACTAATTACCGGCCTTTATTAAATCTTGTCCGGATGATTGGGAAATAATCATATTGCGCTAAATAAACGGCGGCTTGCATTTAACATGCAGGCCGCCGTTTTTATTGTTCATATGAAAAAGCCATTCCGGAGGGGAATGGCTTTTAGTTATCAGTTTGTGAAATCACTGCTGCCCTCAGCAGTTTCATCCACCGTACCGATTGTATTGCTGTTGCTATCCGTTAATGTCGAAGAATCAGGTATTAAGCCTAAATGCGATTTGAGTATTTGTTGTACGTTTTGGAGATCATTTTCGTTCAACTTATAATAGTAGACTCCTGTTGACCAGTCATCATAACCTTGCAGACTAAGTGTATCAATTTTAGGTGTACCGCCTTTTGCATATTCCCAGAAAGACGTCATTTCTTTGAATGTCATATCTGTTTTCATGTTATCGCCGACCGCTTCAATCACATCACCGTATTTCGTGATAGACTTCACAGACACCATTTCTTTGATAATTGCTTGTAAAATCATTTGCTGACGCTTTCCTCGTTCGATGTCACTATCCAACTTCCGTGTTCTTGCCAATGCTAACGTATGTCTACCGTCAAGCACTTGCAGCCCTTTTTTCAGCTGGATGGCATTTTTATCATTTTCGTCCTTTTCCAGACGGTCGTAAGGGACTTCTACTTCAACGCCGCCAAGAGCATCAACGACTTCGATAAATGCATTGAAGTTCATCTTTACGTAGTAATCAAGAGGAATATCAAGCATTTCTTCTACAGCTTCGATAGAGGCGTGTGTTCCGCCGAAAGCATGTGCATGTGTAATTTTATCTTTATAACCGACTTTTGGAATATAAACATACGAATCGCGGGGAATACTCAATAGTTTGACTGATTTCTCCTCGGGATTGAATGTTGCAACAAGTAAAGCATCCGAACGGCTTCCGCTATTGTTCATCTGGCGCGCTTCGCTGTCATCGACACCAATGAGCAGAATGGAGACATTGTCTTTAGCGGGCTCGATTTTTACTTCGCCTCGTAATTCTGACTTCGGTGTTTCTGGTACAGCTTCATAAGCACGATCAACGGCCTGTTCAGCTTTTTGCTGTAATGATAACGCATAGGCTGAAACAACGAGTAGGGAAGTGAAAGCCATAAGAAGACCGACTTTTATTGCTAATCTAGATTTGGAAGTCTTCTTTTTCATTTTTTTATAATCTGTCCTTTTCATTTACATAAAAGCCCCCAGCATCGGCCTGGGAATAGAAGCCCAAGCGAATTTATGTTCAATTGAAGCTGACTCGAAAAATAGAGTTTAGTAAAATGCGAATAAACGTCAACTTTCTCCATTATACTATTAAATTCTCACTTCGTATACTATTATCAGTTATCGAATTCGAGGAAAGAAGTAGAAAGAGGGGAGATTTCTGCTTGACCGCTTGTCAATTCAGTCATCCATGCGGTAAATGCATCGATCTCGTTAATAGGAACATTTATCATCAGACTGACGTCCTCTTCATAGACGATCTTAACAAGCGGATATGTGGACTGCCTTGCTTCGTTTTCTACTTTACCAAGCCATGTGTAATCGATGGACACTTTCATGAGCTGATGGAGTTTACGCTCGACGACACCTGTCGCAGCAATCCCCTCTGTCGTTGCACGGCCATACGCGCGGATCAATCCGCCACCACCGAGCTTGATGCCGCCAAAATAACGGGTGACGACAACAGCGGTATCTTTCAGCCCTTGCTTCTTGAGAACTTCGAGCATGGGGAATCCCGCTGTACCTGAAGGTTCTCCATCGTCATTCGCTTTTTGGATATGGTCATGCTCGCCGATAATGTAGGCCGAGCAGTTGTGGGTTGCTGTATGGTGCATCTTTTTGATGTCATTAATAAATTCGATTGCCTCGTCCTCAGTTTCGACACGTTTGACATATGTGAGGAATCTTGATTTTTGAATGACCAGTTCACTTTCCCCGGAAAGCCTTACTGTTCTATAGTCCGCTCGCATTTGCAGCACTCCTATCACTTGTAATACAATCGTAATACGCAATTAGTTATATGATGATATAATAATAAAGTGTATAAGGAATTATGAAATACTGCAACAATACCTATGTTGCGTGTGTTGATTTCCAGACGGGAGAGGTTCGATTGGCAGAGAAAACTATAGATATCCAAAGCCTGGAACATATATTCGATAACATGGTCAACGTAATGGATCAGTCTAAAAATGATATCTTCACCATTAGCGAGCAAAGCCGCCAAGCCTTCCAGGAGATGCAAAACGAACTGGGTATCATCAAAGAAGAGATTTCCCGGGTAATAACAGAAGGCGATTACTTGGAAGACATGACACGTCATTCTAGAAGAAGATTGGCTGACGTTTCCAAAAACTTCATGAAATTTTCCGAAGAGGAAGTCCGTAAGGCATATGAAACGGCCAATGATTTACTCGTGAGATTGTCGATTAATCGCATGGAAGAGAAACAGTTGCGGGTGAGGCGTGATGAGCTCGATCGACGTATTGCGGCATTACTCGACACGATTGAACGTGCAGACCAGCTTGTTAACCAAGTAACGACAGTCATCACCTATTTGACATCAGACTTGAAAAAGGTCGGTGAGGCGCTAGAATCTGCTAGGCAGAAACAAGATTTTGCTATTCAGATCATCCAGGCACAAGAAGATGAGCGCAAACGTCTGTCGCGTGATATTCATGACGGTCCTGCACAAATGCTGGCAAACGTTCTGCTTCGTTCAGGGTTAATTGAAAGAACGTACACGGAGAAAGGTCCGGTTGAGGCGTTATCGGAACTGAATCAGTTAAAAGAAATGGTTCGAAATGCATTGCTGGAAGTACGGCGGATTATCTATGATCTGCGTCCGATGGCATTGGATGATCTCGGATTAATCCCGACGCTTCGAAAATACGTTTCCACCGTGATGGAATATGAGAAGGATGTCACAATCCACTTCATGAACAATGGCACGGAGAAACGTTTTGAATCGAATTTTGAAGTTGGCATCTTCAGGCTTGTCCAAGAATGCATATCAAATGCACTTAAACATGGAAATTCAAGAGATGTTTGGGTGAAAGTCGAATGGCTTCGTGATACAATGAATATAGTCGTGAAGGACAATGGCAAAGGTTTTGACCAAAATCAAACTAAAGAGAAATCATTTGGCATAATCGGAATGCGGGAACGTATCGAATTGCTGAAAGGTGAGATGAAAATCATTTCATCCATCGGCAATGGCACTACTGTGTTCTTCCGTGTTCCGTTACTGGAAACTAATCTTGTTGAATAGGGTATTGGGAGGGAATGGAAATGACGAAAATTTTAATTGTCGATGATCATCAGTTGTTCCGTGAAGGTGTGAAGCGAATCCTCGATTTCGAAAATTCGTTCGAAGTAGTAGGAGAGGGAGACGACGGCACCGAAGTCACCGAACTTTACCGCCGCTTCAGTCCTGAAGTCGTATTGATGGATATCAATATGCCGGGTATGAATGGAGTGGAAGCGACGGAGAATCTGAGAAAAGAATTCCCGGACGCGAAAGTGATCATACTTTCCATCCATGATGATGAATCATATGTATCACATGCATTGAAATCGGGCGCGCTCGGTTATATGTTGAAGGAAATGGACGCGGATGCGATTGTACAAGCAATCAAAGTCGTGGCAGCAGGCGGATCGTATCTTCACCCGAAAGTGACACATAATCTCGTTTCTGAATTCCGTCGTCTAAGCGAACGCGAACATAAAGGTTCGTTCCAGCAAAATGATATTCGCCGTCCGCTTCATTTATTGACGAAGCGCGAATGTGAAGTATTGCAGTTGCTGACTGATGGACAAAGTAACCGGACAATCGGGGAAACACTTTTCATCTCCGAAAAAACGGTTAAAAATCATGTATCGAGCATTCTGCAAAAAATGGGTGTTAACGACCGTACACAAGCTGTTGTTACAGCCATCAAAAACGGTTGGGTCGAAGTGAAGTAATCATTCACAACTGTAGAGAAGGGGCCTCCTCCGTATATCGGAAGGTCCCTTTTGACTGTTAATAGGAGGAATAGCAATGAAAAAAATCGTACTCACAGGAACGATGGCGTTACTCTTGGTTCTGGGTGCATGTAGTGACAAAGAAGACACGAAAACAGGCCAAGGTTCTGTGGATGATGGAGAATCCGTCAACGAATACGGATCCATCGACCATGGTGTAGATGAGAACCAAGTCGGCTTCAATATAGATGGCGGCGAAATCGAAGAAGCGGCAGGTGTTCCTGCGCAGGAGAAAATCGCTTTGATGGACGCGTTCGACACGTATATTCACGCTTTCAATAATGAAGACGTCGACGAATATATGGGGACACTTTCAAAAAAGCCGAAAAGTTTCACCATCGAAGAAGAACAGACCTATATCGAAGAAATCTTCGCAGACTATGAGATAAATCGTGAAGCTACAGATGTCACAATCGTCAAATACGCTGAAGACGAAGCGCAAGTATTCTCCAACCTGAACACAAAACTAAAACAGAAATCAACAGCACTCGAAACATCACGCACTGGCCGCCAAGTGACAGTATTCGCTAAAGAAGATGACGAATGGAAAGTCACATCGGTGTACTATATGGAAGATCAAAAGAATGAGTAAGTGATCACTAATAGTGTATAAATACCACAAAAGTAGCCCATCCCAAGCAAGCGGATGGGCTACTTTTTAAGGTTTTTTGTCAAATGAGGTTAGTGAAGTATTTTTAGCCGACTTATACCTGGATAAGAACAATGAAATAAATAGACTATCCACCGTTGATTTCCGTTCCAGGTGGACGCGTTCCAGGGGGCGGGCGGTGAGCCTCCTCGTCGCAAAAAAATCATGTTCCTGCGGGGGCTCACCTGTCAGTGCAAAGATGTACTCCTTTTCGCTACGCTTCACTCGCAAAAGCCGTTCTACGTTACGTCTCTCGCTTATCCCCTAGGAGTCGCCACCTTGCACTCCAATCAACTAGAATCGCTTCAAAACCTAAAGCCATCACATATCAAAAAAGATTAACGCTACTACAGAGTGTGGTAGTTTTTGATTTGATTGAATGGGTTTTGGAACAATTGCTTTCAGTTTAAAGTGAATAAGAATCCGCTTTTTATAGTTCATGAAATTTCTTTAATCATAAGCGACGCGGTTTAGAACTTTGGTTTTATTGTTAACTCTTTCAATTCGACAATTGTTGTAAGGATAAATAAAGCTGTTTTCAATGAATGGGAGAAGCTTTCTTTAAACTGGTTCTCGTTTAATTTAAAACAAGGGCTGTAGCTGGTTTCGCTAAACAAACTTTTAAGGATTTGAATCGCACTTATATTGTCCGAATTCTTAGCTGATTGGAGTGCAGAGCGGCGACTCCAACCGGATTAGTGGGACAGGTAAGACCCAGCAGGGAGCGTTAGCGATCCGATGCGGCTTACTGCCCACCCGGTGGAACGCGTCCGCTCGGAACGGAAATCAGCGCGAAATAGGATTTATTCTGTTCATGATATATTCATAAGAAAATCACGCTAGTGAAATTCCATCCCTTTCTCCTGTTTTAAGGAGGAGGGGATTTTCTTTGACACTATCCCTAAAATTACCACCAAAACCATGTTGCCTTTTCAATGGTTAATGCGTATAATGAGAACAAATGTTCTAACCGAGGAGGGAAGACGTCATGCCTTTAATCCCAGCGAAGGCACTGCCGCATTTTGAAAATATGATTTACTTGCCACTGCTGTTGACTGTCCTGGAACTGGATCGGACAGAAATTGAAAAGGGCTCCTTCAAACTGAAGGGCCCTTACTTGAAAATCATCGATGCCGCCATCCTGCGAGTTCAAAAAGAATTACAAGAAACAACATTCTACTTAAAACGCAACAACATGAAAGTTATTCGAAAAGATAGGGATAGTATGTTCACGGATTACATTTTTATTAATGGCGGCTTCGAAGATCACCGTCGTTACTTAAATGTCCGTTTACGAAACCGCACGGAAGAACTGCTTCACTTATACTTCATCAGTCTGGGTGACTACCACCAAACCGCAACCAACTAATTGTCTTCGCCGGACTTGTCCGGCTCCTTCTTATAATTATCAATTTTTTTATAGTCGCTCTCTTTTGGTTCCTGGACTTTCTTTAGTTCTTTTGATGGAAATAAATATGTCGACCTATCCATGCGTTTATGGTTTTTCAAAAAGTCGATTTCAATCAATCTTGCCAATGAATATTGCCGATAGAATGTCGAAGTCGATATGTTCAAATTCAGGTTCTTTCCATTCTCCAACGTCATGGAAGTATCGAGACCGTCTTTTTTAAAGTTTTGCACGGCATGATACGAGATCCAGACGTTTTGGTCGGAAGTAGGCGACATTGTCGGTATGAAAATAAAAGGTACACCGTAAGCGTTTGCCAACATGATTGGTACTTTATGCATTTTGCCTAGCACATGGTGAGATGTATGCATCGCGCGTGCGAGATTACTACCATAGTAACTGCATGAACGGGTCACAATATGTATTGGTTTTTTAGAAACTGTAAAAGTTCTATCCCGCTCTATAACTTGTGTGAATACTTTATTGCCGATTGTCAATGGATGCAATGCCAAGGTGTCAAAGGATACAAAATAATTGTTCAATAATTTATCCAATTCCACTTCCTACCTTTCCCGTAAATCTATCCCTAAGATGATTATAGGATAATAAAAATTAATTGCAAGCGCTTTCATGAATAATTTGAACTATTTATTTTGTTTAGTCAATTAAGCACTTGAATAGGCTAGAAGAAGAGAACCTGATATCGAAATAAAGTAATGGAAAAAGTCGTTAAAACGGTGAAAAGAAGATAGATTTCCTCCGAAATAACGGGGAAATCTATCTTCTTATCGGCCATTCAATATAGTATATAGACCTATTTACTATGCTTGGGTATTACGTCTTTTGATAATCGAGCGCGGCTGCACCGAGCGTTTTTGCGGCAAGTAGCATCGCTTTCTCCTCAAAATCGAATTTCGGATGATGATGTGGATACGGTTCGTCAATCTGTGCGCCCGTAAAGAAGAATGTGCCTGGCACATGTTCAAGATAATACGCGAAATCTTCTCCGCCCATTTGTGGTTTACTTTCCTCGACTGCCTCTACGCCGGGTATTGACTCAGCAACACCTTTAAGAAATTCAGTTTCTTTAGGATGATTGACGACAGCCGGATACCCCCGGAAATAGTCAAACTGAATCTCGCAATCATTGGCGACTGCTGTCCCTTTAACGATGCGTTCCATTTCTCGCTCCATCAGGTCGCGGATATCAGGACTGAATGTACGGACGGTTCCGCCGATCCTTGCAGAATCAGCAATAACATTAAAGGCATTGTCAGCGATAAATGAACCGACGGATAATACCGCAGATTCAATTGGATCAACGCGTCTGGATACGAGCTGCTGCAAGCTCATGACGAGTTGGGAACCAATCACAATTGCATCTTTCGTCTGATGGGGAGCGGCTCCGTGGCCTCCAGCTCCTTGGACTACAATGTCGAATCGATCAGCTGCTGCCATGACGGGACCCGATCTATATTCAATCGTTTTGAAAGGGATGAGAGACCAAAGATGCGTACCGAAAATGACGTCAACGCCGTCGAGACAGCCATCTTCAATCATTGAAATCGCGCCTCCAGGAGCAAACTCTTCCGCATGCTGATGGATGAACACATACTCACCAGTCAAGTTTTCACGAATTTCAAAAATGGCTTTCGCCAACTGTAAAAGTGTTGCGGTATGGCCGTCATGTCCGCAAGCATGCATAACGCCGGGAACCGTTGATTTGTAAGAAACGTCTTTTTCATCTTGAATAGGCAGTGCGTCGAAATCCGCACGAAGAGCGACCGTCTTACCGGGACATGCGCCCTTTACACGTGCTACAACTCCGTTTCCACCGACACCCGCTTGCACGTCAATGCCAAGCTGTGCGTAAAAATCATGGATATATTGCGCAGTGTTCACTTCTTGAAAAGATAATTCAGGATGCATATGGAGGTGTCTTCGGATGATGACCATATCCTCATACGCCAGGTCCAACTTTTCGAATAACTGTGCATTCATTCGATTACCCCTCTCAAAACGTATTAATTGTACATTCACAATTATAGCAATACGTTGCAAGAGTCGCAATGTGACAGAGGTTCATTACACAGTTTCTTCAGGTTTAGCAACGTAAGTCGTCACGTATGGTGCGCTAGAGAACATATGGGTTGTATTATCAGAGAACTGGGTCAAGTTCGCCGAATGGCTTGAAGCGGCATACGCAGCCGAATTCTTCCAACGGTCAAAATCTGTAGGCTGTTCCCACTCCGTTAGGACGATAAATGTGTCCGAGTCGAGCGGGCGCAATAGCCGGAAAGCGAGAAAGCCTGGTTGTTTCGCAAGATTATCGTCCATAATAGAATAACGGTGTTCAAAGACGGGACGTCCTTCATCCGTCACGGAGATATTGTTGAACGTGAAGAATCCTTCGTCGCGCAGATGACCTGTCGAGCCGATTACCTCAAACCTTCTCGGTGTTTGGAAAACGGATTTTCCTTCCGTTTCATGAAGCAGAAGCGAGTGGCCGCTGCCGTGCATAAGCACCATGCCCTCATTTGCATGCTTTTCCTGAATCTTTTCCATAAAATCTCTTGTTCCCGTTGTCATATACATATACATCCATAAAACCTCCTGTAATCTAGATACTATTCATATTTTCCCTTAAAGGGACAATTAAAACAAACAATGTCTAAATGATGGCGAGAACCTCTAAAATACAGTAACAAATTAGTGACAAGATGAGGTAATCACTATACATTCCAAAACGGAAAGGCTATATTTGAAATCGAATAATCAAATAAGATAATACTTTATGGAAAGTGGGAATCGATTTTATGACAACATTTAACGATACACTGCTTCGCGCTGCCAAAGGTGAGAAAATAGATCATACGCCGGTATGGTACATGCGACAGGCAGGACGTTCACAGCCTGAATACCGTGCAATAAAAGAAAAATACTCTTTAGAAGAAATTACACATCAACCGGAACTATGTGCATATGTGACAAAGCTTCCTGTCGATCAATATAATACAGACGCGGCAATTCTGTTTAAAGATATTGTTACACCATTACCGGGCATTGGCGTGGACGTGAAAATCAAAGCAGGTGTCGGTCCGGTTATTTCAAATCCCATCCGTACCGTGCAGGATGTCTATAATCTCGGAGAGTTATCTCCTGAAGATGATATTCCTTTCGTACTAGATACGATCAAGCTATTAAAAGAGCAATTGACGGTGCCGTTGATCGGTTTCGCAGGCGCACCATTTACGCTCGCAAGCTACATGATTGAAGGCGGTCCGTCTAAAAGCTATAACTTGACGAAATCGTTCATGGTGTCTGAACCTGAAGCATGGTTTGCGTTAATGAACAAGCTGGGTGACACAATTATCACGTCAATCAAAGCACAAGTGAAAGCCGGAGCGGCGGCAATTCAAGTATTCGATTCATGGGTAGGTGCATTGAACGTATCAGACTACCGTATTTTTGTTAAACCGGTCATGACACGTATTTTCAATGAGCTCCGTACACTGAACGTTCCATTAATCACGTTTGGGGTTGGTGCAAGCCACTTGGCGAATGAATGGCACGACCTTCCCGTTGACGTTGTAGGACTTGATTGGCGTTTATCCATCAAAGAAGCAGGCGAACGCGGATTGACGAAGCCGTTGCAGGGGAATCTTGATCCATCCTTATTATTGGCGGATTGGAACATCATCGAAGAACGGACAAAAGTGATCATCGAGCAAGGTGTCGAGCATGGCAGCCATATTTTCAATCTCGGTCACGGTGTATTCCCAGATGTGAAACCTGCGACGTTGCAGAAATTAACTGCATTTGTTCATGAATATAGCGCACAACTACGTAAATAATCGATAAAAACGAGGTGCAAATGATGACAAAGAAAAAAATGGGTCTATTAGTCATGGCGTATGGTACGCCTTACAAAGAAGAGGACATTGAACCGTATTACACGCATATCCGCAGAGGGCGTCCACCGGCACCCGAGCAACTGCAAAATCTGAAAGACCGTTACGAGGCAATCGGGGGCATTTCTCCGCTTGCACGCATAACGGATAACCAGGCGGAAGCACTCGGCAACTGTCTTAATGAAATACAGGACGACGTCGAATTTAAAGTTTATGTAGGATTAAAACATATTACACCTTTCGTTGAAGAAGCGGTTGAACAGATGGACAAAGACGGCATTACAGAAGCTGTGACAATCGTCCTGGCACCGCATTATTCTTCATTTTCCGTACAGTCATATAACGACCGTGCAAAAGAAGAAGCCGCTAAACATGGGATTACTGTTACATCGGTGGAAAGCTGGTATAAACAGCCGAAATTCATTGAATTCTGGTCTACTAAAATCCGCGGTACGTTCGATAGCATGAGTGAACAGCAACGCGCAAAGGCTTGTCTTGTCGTTTCGGCGCATTCATTGCCTGAAAAGATTAAAGAAAAAGGGGATCCATACCCCGATCAGTTAGCTGAAACAGCGAAGATGGTCGCTGAAGCTGCCGGTGTCGATACATATGCAGTCGGCTGGCAAAGTGAAGGACAGACGGGTGAACCTTGGCTTGGACCTGACGTTCAGGATTTGACGCGCGAACTGCATGAGCAAAGAGGCTATGAAGCATTTGTCTATACACCAGTCGGTTTCATTTCGGATCATCTAGAAGTCCTTTATGATAACGACTATGAATGTAAAGTTGTCTGCGATGAAGTCGGAGCTGCGTATTACCGTCCGGAAATGCCTAACACGGATCCATTGTTCATTCACGCGATGGCGGATGCAGTACTCGATAAATTGAAGGAAGCTTGAAACTGGGAAGTGATGATGGACATGAGTGAAAAGAAGAAAAAAGTCGTCATTGTCGGTGGAGGGATCACAGGTCTCTCCGCTGCATTCTATATGCAGAAAGCGGCACGTGAACAAAATTTACCGGTTGAAGTGTTGCTCATTGAAGCGACAAACCGATTGGGTGGAAAAATCCAGACGATCCGTCGTGATGGCTTTGTCATTGAGCGCGGACCGGACAGTTTCCTCATCCGAAAGAAAAGCATGGACACGCTTGCGGAAGACCTCGGTATCGCCGATGAACTTGTCCGCAATGCAACAGGACAGGCGTATATTCTTGTGAATGAAAAACTACAGCCAATACCGGGCGGCTCAATTATGGGCATTCCGACTGAAGTCGGTCCGTTCTTGAAATCAGATTTGTTTTCATGGAGCGGAAAATTGCGCGCGGCGGGGGATTTTGTAATGCCACGTTCAGGTATCGATGGCGATCAGTCACTCGGTCATTTCTTCCGTCGTCGATTTGGCGGGGAAATCGTCGATAATCTGATTGAGCCACTGTTATCCGGCGTTTACGCGGGCGATATTGATCAGATGAGTCTTCAGTCGACGTATCCACAGTTTTATCAAGTGGAGAAGAAACACCGAAGCTTGATTCTCGGAATGAAAAAGACGACCCCTAAACAAGTGCCGCAGAAAGATTCGCATGGCGCTTCGAAAAAAGGTGCGTTTCATTCATTCCGTAATGGCCTGTCATCTGTTGTCGAGGCAATTGAGGAACAAATGGAACCCGGCTCAATTGTGAAAAACGTCAAAATCGATCGTATCGCCAAACAGGGTGATCAAACCGTATTAGAATTGAACAGTGGCGTAACGGTTACGGCGGATGCGGTCATTTTGACGACCGGTCATATGGCGGCAAGCCAGCTATTCGAGTCGCACGGACTGCTGCAAGGATTAAAAGAAATCCATACGACATCCGTAGCAACTGTGGCGCTGGCATTTCCGCAAGAAGCCATCGTTCAGGACAAAGAAGGTACAGGATTCCTCGTTTCACGAAGCGGTGATTACTCGATCACGGCGTGTACATGGGTTCACCGGAAATGGCCAACGACAACACCAGAAGGCAAAGTGCTCTTACGCGCTTTCGTCGGACGGATTGGTGAAGAAGCAATCGTCGATTTACCAGATGATGAAATCGAACGTATTGTCCTGAAGGATTTAAGCAAAATCATTACAATCAACGGCAAACCCGATTTCACGATTGTCACACGTTATAAAGAAGACCGACCGCAATACCGCGTCGGTCACCGTGAACGGATTGCGAGTGCGAAATCGGAATTGAAACGTGAATTCCCGATGGTCAAACTGGCGGGTGCTTCCTATGAAGGTGTCGGCTTGCCGGATTGCATCGATCAGGGAAAAGCAGCAACGGAAGAAGTGCTTGTTGAGCTGTTTGGTGAGTGAATAATTGGATGGAGAGAGGGACCTGCTTGGAGTTTGCGGGTCTTTTTTTTGTTTTATGGACTTTTATTGGGCGTTTTGGAGTTTTAGAGGGGCAATATGGACTTCTATAGTAAGTTATGGACTTTTGAGCGGTGATATGGACTTTTGCAGAGAGTTTTAGAGTTTTGAGGATCTCATACTTCTGGAGAAGGTTATGGAGTTTCAGAGGGGCATTTTGGACTTCTATAGTAAGTTATGGACTTTTACAGACGGTTATGGACTTTTGCGGAGAGTTATGGAGTTTTACAGACGGTTTTGTGGTTTTAGAAGGAGAGGACGTCCGTTTGGGGTTTATTCTAGTTAGCGAGTTAAGGTTTACGGTTTCATGAAAAGGGAAGTAGTAAGAGGATCATCTGGATAGATAGAAATGTAGATAGAGAGGACATCAACTATGAAAAAGACCATACTCCTGTTAGTCGGATTACTCCTTGTGCTGACGGGTTGCTCGATCGGGACGAAATGGAATAATCCGATACCGAACGATGATTTTCTTATTGTCGGTCATCGTGGCGCTTCCGCGTATGAGCCGGAAAATACAATTCCGGCATTTGAACTCGCGAAAAACTTAGGCGCGGACTATATCGAACTTGATATTCATATGACAAAAGACGGCGAGCTCGTCATTATGCATGATAAAGACGTTAAACGCACGACAGAGTCTAAAGGGAAGATTAAAGATCATACTCTTGCAGAATTGAAAGAGCTGACTGCAGATGAAAAGAAAGGCGAGAAAGTTGCTGTCAGCAGCCAAGAAGAAGCGTATGACATTCCTATGCTAAGAGAAGTGCTAGAAGAAATGGAAGATGACGTCCGGTTTGTCATCGAGTTGAAAGATCCCGAAGAATACGAAGGCATCGAAGAGAAGCTTGTTTCGATGATGAAAGATTACGGCCTTTTTGCAAATGATGAAAATGGCTATCCGAAAGCGGTTATTCATTCATTCGACGAAGAATCTTTGCAAAAAGTACATCGGCTGAATAAAGATATTCCGCTGTTGCAACTCATTTCGTTTGATGATGGGGAAGAAGCGGTCATGTCCAAAGAGGAATTGAACGAACTGCTGACCTATGCGATCGGTGTCGGTGTAAGTTATGAAGCATTGAATGCGAAGTTTGTAAGCGCAATGCACCAAGCCGACATTATCGTATTTGCGTACACAGTGGATGATAGGGAAGAAGCGGTCAAATTGCAGGCGATGGGTGTAGATGGGATCCATACGAATAAACCTGATTTATTAACTACTACAGATTGAACAGAAAACAGCCGTGAAAGAGGAGAAGTTCTCTTTCACGGCTGTTTTATTGGCGTAAATAGTGTAGTCAGATGCTGTTGCATTTATCACAGTTATTGCTGTAGCACTCGTGCTGCTCTTCAATTACTTCACCACAAGTGGCACAGTTTTTTGGCGGCAGATTCTTGAAAAACTCGATGACATTTTCAAGCATGATTGTTTCCCTCCTATCATTTTGTACTACTACTGAATTGAAACAGGTCGTTTGTCATAGTACAGGTACGATAAAAAAATATGAATCCGTCTATACATCTTGTTTGCTAGATACATTATTTGTACTATTACTGTTATGAGTTAGTACCCTTGTAATAGTACAGATAAACCAAAAAAATTAGAGAATATTGCAAGAGTCGCATTGATTGCTATAACACTCATGCTGTTCGTCGATATCAGTTCCGCAAGTGGCACAGGCTTTAGGTGGCAGGTTTTTGAAGAATTCAACAATGCTTTCAACCATTCATTCCATCTCCTTTTGTGCTAGTACTGAATTTGTTATTGTCAGTGTATTATAACAGCGGAACAAATGTCAACACTTATTTGTTCTTTTCAGATAAAATAAAGAAGAAGTATTTACATAAGGAGCGATTCATTTGTATTTTGTTGATAATAAAGGAATTACAGATCCGCGGATTAACCTTGCGATTGAAGAGTATGTGTTAAGAAATATGGACATCGAAAAAGATTCATTTTTGCTGTTTTATATTAATGAACCATCGATCATCATCGGGAAAAACCAGAATACAGTTGAAGAGATTAATACAGAATACGTTGATGCGAACGGGATTCATATTGTGCGCAGACTATCAGGTGGCGGCGCGGTTTATCATGACCTCGGCAACTTGAATTACAGTTTCATCACAAAAGACGATGGTGAATCATTCCGCAATTTCAAGAAGTTTACGGAGCCGGTTGTGAAAGCGCTTGGCGAGATGGGTGTAAAAGCAGAATTACTTGGACGAAATGACATCTTGGTAGAAGGACGAAAAGTGTCCGGCAATGCGCAATTTGCGATACAAGGGCGGATGTTCACACATGGAACACTCATGTTCGATACGGAAATTGAACGCGTTGTTTCCGCTTTGAAAGTCCGAAAAGACAAGATTGAATCGAAAGGCATTAAATCGATTCGCAGCCGTGTCGCGAATATTTCGGAATTCATCGAAGGCGAAATGACGATTGAAGAGTTTCGGATGGAAATTTTGAAATCGATTTTCGGAGGCGAAGAGAACGTCCAGTATATGGAGCTGACAGATGACGATTGGACAAAAATCCATGAACTTTCGGCAGAGCGTTACGCCAATTGGGATTGGAATTACGGCAAGTCGCCAAAATCCAATGTCCAGCACTCCCAGCGTTTCCCTGTCGGCGGCATCGATGTCCGCTTGCAAGTTGAAAAAGGCGTCATCCAAAACGTCCAAATTTATGGAGACTTTTTCGGCGTCGGTGAAGTGACAGTTATCGAAGACAGTCTAGTCGACGTGCAATATAACCGCGAAGCAATCGCAAAAGCTATCGACGGATTGGATATTCCGAAGCTGCTCGGCGGTATTACAGCAGAAGAATTCGTTAACGTAATCTATTGAGTGACAGGAAGACCGGTGAAAACCGGTTTTTTCTTTTGTCTTAGTATACGTTTGAGCGTAGCTAGGTGTACCGGCTACTTTCACGGGCGTGTCTCCAACATTTACGGGCGCGGTTGAGTCGTTTACGGGCGTGTTTCCAACATTTACGGGCGTGGTTGAGCTGTTTACGAGCGCGTCGCCAACATTTACGGGCGCGGTCAAGTCGTTTACGGGCGTGCCGCCAACATTTACGGGCGCGGTTGAGTCGTTTACGAGCGTGTCGCCAAGATTTACGGGCGCGGTCAAGTCGTTTACGGGCGTGCCGCCAACATTTACGGGCGCGGTTGAGTCGTTTACGAGCGCGTCTCCAACATTTATGGGCGTGATTGAGCTGTTTACGAGCGCGTCGCCAACATTTACGGGCGTGCCGCCAACATTTACGGGCGCGGTTGAGTCGTTTACGAGCGCGCCGCCAACATTTATGGGCGCGGTTGAGTCGTTTACGGGCGCGGGCGATATTTCGTCCGACATCTTTCCCAGCCGCGCAGAAAGCTTTTGACATATTAATCTTGGTTTTAATAATGGTTGTGTTGCAAGCTGTGGAGTTACTTGTGTTATAACAGCATTTGATTTCGTTGCGTTGCATTAATTGTAGGCATGCCGAATTGATTGCGATTCACCTCCAATTGTTTGCGTAACGCACAATTTCAGGTGAATCGCACACAACAATCTTCTTCGCGATTCCCAGCGGGGTAGCTTCTGCGGGAATTTCATTTTTGCGATATAATGGATGGACTAGTAAGGGGGGATTTGCGATGGGGAATGACCGGATTTTCATCGTGGAGGATGATCGGAAGATTGCGCAGTTGTTGGCGGAGACGCTGCGGAAGTATCAGTATGATGTGGCGATTGTTGAGGATTTTGAGAATATCGTCGAAGAAAGCGCGCAGTTCGATCCGCATCTAATTTTGCTCGACATCAATCTGCCTTCGTATGACGGCTATTATTGGTGTCGCCAACTAAGACAGCAAACGATGTGTCCCATCATTTTCATCTCGGCGCGGTCGGGTGATATGGACCAAGTGTTTGCGCTGGAAAATGGTGGTGATGATTTCATAACGAAACCTTTCCATTATGAAATCGTCCTTGCGAAGATACGGAGTCACTTGAGACGGGCGTTTGGTGCCTATGCACCGAGTCAAGGTGAGCGAATTGTGAAGCTCGGCGCGCTCGAATTGTTCATCGAGCGGATGGAACTACATTTGCGTGACGAAATCATCCCGCTACAAAAGAAAGAGTGCGTCATTTTGGAACTGCTGATGGAAGCGTCGCCGAAAGTCGTGTCACGCGAGACGCTCCTCGAAGAATTATGGGACGACCAGTCATTTGTCGATGAAAATACATTGAACGTCAATATGACGCGTGTGCGGAAAAAACTCGTCGATTACGGTGTGCGGTCCGTTGTGGAAACAGTGCGCGGATCAGGGTACCGGCTGTTGCCTGCGCCGGAGGAATCATGAAGCAGATTGTCCTTTTTCTGAAAGAACATTTATCTTGGATCATTTTCGAAATGGCGCTCGTGTCATTCATTCTGTTGCTCTATTGGTTGGACGGATTCCGCGGGATAAATACGGCGATTTACTCGATTATTATGAGCTTGCTTTTGACTGCTGGCATTCTCATTGCGAAGTTCATAACGAGGCGATCTTTCTATAACGCGATTACAAAAAAGCCTGAACGAATGGAAGATGCGCTTGTCCGTCATGTGCAAACGCCGGAACAGTTGCAGTCTGCAGCGTTCATGCGGAGTTTGTACGGCTTGTATCAGAATGAAGTGCAAACATTGTATGCGTCCCAGCATCGGCAATTGCATTTCATGAATCAATGGGTGCATCAGATGAAGACGCCGATTTCGGTCATTGGTCTGTTGCTCCAAGAGGATGGTGAGTTGGATAAGCGGAGCATTCATGAAGAGGTGGAGAAGCTGCAGCGCGGGCTTGACGCGGTACTCGTCAATGCGCGGCTAGAGACGTTTGAGGAAGATATGCAGATTGAACAAGTGGAATTGAAAAGTCTCATCCAACAAATTGTGACGGATCATAAGCGTCTGTTCATTACGAATGGTGTGTTTCCGGTTATTTCGATTGATGAAACGCTCGTTGTGGCGTCTGATCCGAAGTGGTTGAAGATTGTCATTGGGCAATTTATCACGAATGCTGTGAAATATACGTTTGAAAAAGGCAAGCATGTGTATATGTTTGTAGAACGGACGGAGCACGGGTTTGAATTGACGATTCGTGATGAAGGTGTAGGCATTCCAGCGTCTGACTTAAAACGTGTGACGAAGGCGTTCTTCACGGGTGAAAACGGCCGTCTGACAGGCGAATCGACAGGGATGGGGCTCTATATTGCGGCAGAAGTGTGCGGCAAGCTTGGTCATCCGCTGTCGATTGAATCGGAAGTGGGCACAGGCACATCGGTGAAGATTGTATTCATGAATGGAGAGGCGGGTGGAACAGATGGCGAACAAAGTGATTGTAGAGATGAATCAAGTGACGAAGATCTATGAAAGCAAAGTGATGCACCGCGCGCTGAACCGCCTCGATTTTGAAGCGGAAGAAGGCGAATTCATCGCCATCATGGGGCCTTCGGGCAGTGGTAAAACAACGTTGCTGAACATCATTTCGACAATCGACATGCCGACATACGGCCGGGTCGTCATCGACGGGGTGGAGCCGGAAGCGCTCAATCCGAATGAGCTCGCGCTGTTTAGGCGGCATCATCTCGGCTTCGTGTTCCAGGATATCAATTTACTCCAAATGCTGACGGTCGAAGAGAATATTGTCATGCCATTGACGCTTGACGGTTTGCCGATTGCTGAGATGAAAAGAAGAATTGCACGCTTGGCCCATCAGTTGCGGCTTGACGGAATTCTTGACCGAAGACCCGATGAATTATCGGGAGGTCAGGCGCAACGAACTGCCATTTGTCGTGCGCTCATTCATCAGCCGAAACTAATTTTAGCGGATGAGCCGACGGGCAACCTCGATTCAAATTCAGCGAAAGAAGTGTTGGAATTACTAAGCAGTATTAATGATAAAGACAAGACGACAATCATTATGGTGACGCATGATCCGATTGCGGCAAGTTATTGTGACCGGGTGTTGTTTATTAAAGATGGAGAGTTCTTTAATGAAATCCATAAAGATGAACGCCGTCAAACATTTTTTCAACGTATTTTGAATGTACTTAGCTTGCTCGGAGGCAATGTGAATGATTTACGGCTACGCTAAGTAGTCGAAATGGGAAAGGAGTGGCGCGATATGACGTTCCGTCAGTTCGCTTTTCGAAATGTAGTACGGAACCGTCGCGTGTATGCGGCCTTTTTCATGGCAAGTGTTTTTTCCGTCATGGTGTTTTTCCTGAATACGATGCTGTTATTTCATCCGACAATTGAAGCGAGTCCACTTCGAGACATCGCTATGCTTGGCATGGGTGCAGCTGATATCGTGCTATACATATTTACGGTGTTTTTTTTGTTTTATTCAATGCGTGCTTTCCTGCAGGCGCGTTCGAAAGAATTTGGCATCCTGTTGCATCTCGGGATGGAGAAGCGGCAGCTGCATAAACTGATTTTCACAGAGACATTGCTGATTGGTGTTGCATCGATCGGTGTTGGGACGTTTTTAGGGTATATGTTTTCGAAATTCTTTTTCATGATTGTTAAACGAATCGTCATGTTTCCGGCATTACCGCTTTACTTATCATGGAAACCGTTCGCGTTGACGGTCGGTGCATTTTTAAGTCTGTTCATTCTCATATCGCTTATCGCGCCTGTATTCATCCGGAATGTGAGAGTCTATGATCTGTTGCGTGGAGAAGGGCATGATAAAGAACCGCATAGTTATTCGAAAGTGCGGGGCATGCTCGGTCTCGTGCTACTCGGTCTGTCATATGTTCTCGCGGCGTTTACATCGAATAGTATTGTCGTTGAGCTGATCTTTTTGTTGCCGCCGCTTGTCACAATCGGGACGTATTATTTCTTCACAGATTCCATGCCTCTCGTTCTCCATTTGTTTAAAGTACGAAAAGAATTTTACTGGCGTCATTTCCGGTTACTCGCGATATCCGAAGGGGTTGTCAGGCTGAAGGAAAACGCCCGTATGTTCTTCATCGTGACAATCGTTTCGACGGTGGCGTTTATGTCCGTCGGTATATTGGCGTCGCTCACGTCATTTGCCTCGCAATACAGGGAAGTGAATCCGCTCGGACTCGTTTATGAGAGTTATGAAGGCAACGAGCTTGAGCAGGCGCATGTCAGCAGGCTTGGCAAAGAATTGCGGGATGCGAATATCGATTACACATATGTCCGTTTTCCTGTGTTGCAGCAACAATCGTCAATGACACGAAACAATGTCAATATTGTCCAACTCGCTCATATCAACCGGTTGGCGCAAGCGTTCGGAAAGCCTGTCTTCCAATTAGCAAAAGGGCAGGCGCTGTTCCTGCCGCCGACGCATTCGACATTTGAACAACTGGATCAGCAGTCCGTTAAAACGATACTAAAAGACAGTGGGCTCGTCGTCACTGTGAACGGGGCGTATCCGAATCAGTTGTTTCCCGCTTATGCCATCGGAACAAATGCCATCATCTTGAATGATGAAGATTACCGGACGATCGAATCGATGCAACAGGAACCGCTATTCGTCTATCATGCATTCGAAATTCCAAATTGGCAGGAAACGAAAACGATCGGACTTGGAATTAGCCAATCGATGAGTGAATCGATTTTGTTGGGGAACGATTATGAGCCAACTTTCTATTTCGATAATCCAGGCTTGAACTATTCTGTCATGCGCACGACATTTACACTGCTGTTAGTGATAGGCCTATTACTTGCAGGCGTCTTTCTACTTGCAGCGGGCAGCTTCATCTACTTCCGCTTGTATACATCCCTTGAAAGCGACCGCAAGCAGTTTGACGTGCTAAGACGGATGGGGATTACGGATCGGGAATTTAAGAAAGTCGTCAACAGGCAGCTGATTCCGCAATTTTTTGTACCGTGGACAGTCGCACTCGTGCATAGCTCGTTTTCGTTCCTATCTTTGCAAGTCATTTGGGACGCGCTCGCAGAAATTTCAGTTGTCCGTGAACTGATTACGGTGTTAGCTGGTTTTACCGTGTTGCAAATCATCTATTTCTATCTCATACGCTGGCGCTATTTGGCGCATATTCGAACACCGGACTAACAACCGGTGTTTTTTCATGTTTTTTGAATAAACCAGGTATCCCCAACGGTTAAATTTTCCTTCCTCACATCATTAAGTCGATGCGCAATTGATTATTGTGAAATAAAATAATCAACCTTGTAAAGACGTCATACTATTGTAATTTAAGTATATTGTTTAAAAGTATTGTGAACTCTTCACTTTTCTTATATAATGATAGGTATATTGAATGAATCACCATTCATTCATGAAAGGGGTTTATTAATTATGAGTTTGGTAACGAGAGTGTACGAAACGTCGAAGTTGAAACCTGCGAAGACGGCTTATCATTTCATGGGGAAAGATACATCCTATGCCGAATTCGACCAGTCCATTTCAATGTTTGCGACGGCACTTCAAGGCGCAGGCGTCGAAAAAGGCGATCACGTTGCATTCCTGCTCGGGAATACACCGCATTTCCTTATTTCGTTGTATGCGACAATGCGAATCGGTGCAACTGCGATTCCGATCAATCCAATCTATTCACCTGACGAAATTTCCTACATTCTACATAACAGTGATGCGAAAGTCGTCATCGCACTTGACGCGTTATTGCCGTTAGTTGAAAAGGCGGCGCCAATGTTCCCGTCAATCGAGCACTATATCATCTGCGAGACGAGTGCGGATGTCGTTGAAAAAGTGGCGGCATTACCGGAAGCGGCAAAAGCGAAAACACAATTGTTTTCTCAGCTAATCGCAAAAGGAAGACCGGACTTTGCGCCGATTGATGTAGATGAAAATGAAACCGCTATCATTCTCTATACATCCGGAACAACAGGCTATCCTAAAGGCGCCATGCTGACGCATAAAAACATCTATTCGAACGCGCGTGACGTCAGTGAATATTTAGGGTTCTCGGAAGATGACCGTGTCGTTGCGACGTTGCCCGTCTTTCATGTATTTGCGCTGACGGTTGTCGTCAATGCACCATTATTGAAAGGGGCTACGATTCTGTTAGTTCCACGCTTCAGTCCTGGCGATGTGTTTGAAACAATCCGCAACAATCAAGCAACCGTATTTGCGGGCGTGCCAACGATGTACAATTTCATGTACCAGTATCCGGAAGGCAAAACAGCCGATTTCGATACAGTGAGACTATCGATTTCAGGTGGCTCTTCATTGCCAGTCGCTTTACTGCATAATTTCGAAGAGAAGTTCGATGTGCGTATTTCTGAAGGATATGGTCTGTCGGAAGCATCACCTGTTACATGTTTCAACCCGCTCGACCGTGACCGCGTCCCAGGTTCCATCGGGACGAACATTGTCAACGTCACGAATAAAGTCGTCGACGAATACGGCGAAGAAGTCGGTGTCAATGAAGTCGGCGAACTCGTTGTTCAAGGACCGAACGTCATGAAAGGCTATTACAAAATGCCGGAAGAGACATTATCAGCAATTCGCGACGGCTGGCTGTATACGGGCGACTTGGCACGCCGAGATGAAGACGGTTATTTCTATATCGTTGACCGCAAAAAAGATATGATCATTGTCGGCGGCTATAACGTCTATCCACGTGAAGTCGAAGAGGTGTTATTCACACATCGTGAAATTGTCGAAGCGGCTGTCATCGGTGTGCCGGATACGAACTTCGGTGAAGAAGTGCAGGCATTTGTCGTCCTAAAAGAAGGATCTGACGTAACGGAGGACGAGTTGAAGCAGTTCTGCGAAAAACGTCTCGCCAAATACAAAGTACCGAAAGTAATTGACTTCCTCGAAGAATTACCGAAGAATACGACGGGTAAAATCTTGAGAAGATCGCTGAAAGACCAAGTGAAACAATAATAGATGAAACCTTTCCGTTAATGACGGGAAGGTTTTTTTCATTCCAATGAAGGTAAAACTGCTACGGGTGTCGAAATATGTACGTATGAACAATGAAGGGGGAATGCAACATGACAACTAGAAAACTAGAAGTGAATGATTTATTCAAACTCCAATCCGTAACGGATCCGAATGTATCGCCTAACGGCAACGAGGCGGTGTTCGTCAAAACGCATATCGATGAAGAGGAAAATAGCTATATCGCAAACCTGTTCCATATCGATCTCAATTCAAACGAAACGACACAATGGACATACGGCAAACACCGTGTCTCTTCACCGAAATGGTCAGCGGACGGCAAGCAAATTGCGTTTTTGTCGAATCGCGACGAGAAAAATCAGGTATACGTCCTGTCTGCCCGCGGAGGGGAAGCGAAGCAACTGACGACGTTTGAAAAAGGCGTATCCAGCTTCCACTGGTCACCTTGTGGAAAGAAAATCTGGTTCACTGCGACTGTGAAAGAAGGCAAAACGTTCACAGACAAAGAAGATAAGGATGAAAAGAAAAAACCTGAACCGGTACGCGTAACGAAAATGAAATACAAAATGGACAGCGTAGGCTTGCTGCCGCAAGATACGTATAGCCAAATCGGTGTCATTAATCTGGAAACGGAAGAAGTGGAACAGTTTACGGAAGGGAATCATCAGCATTCCTTGCAGGCGATTTCACATGACGGCAAGCAGTTGGTCATGGGCGTGAACCGTGAAGAAAACCTGGATTATGAATTCCGTCAGCCGCTCTATTTAGTCGATATCGACTCAAAAGAAGAAACAGTCATCATCGATGAAGAAGGGTATTACGGAGGAGCACGTTTTTCATTCGACGATAGCTCAATTGCATTCGTCGGTTCGGATCGCGGATTCCAAAACGCGACGCATGGCAATGTATACGTCTATGACGTCAAGCGCGGCAACACGATTAATGTGACGGAAAGCCTGGACGCGCCAGTTGGCGATCATATGGTTGCGGATCACCAGCAAGCGGCGAATATGCCAAGTGTTGTATGGACGAAAGACGATCATCTCTATTTCCCGGTCTCGACAATGGGGGATGTACGTCTGTATTTTGCGACGCTTGAAGGAGAAATGTATCCGGCCACTGCGGAGAATGAGCAAGTGTACGGCTATGACATTACGAAGGACGGCATGACTGCAGTTATCGCAGTCAGCAGCTCGACGAACCCGGGTGAACTGTATAAGCAGACGATAACGACTGGTGAACGGGAAGCAATCACTTCATTCAACAAAGACTATGTAGATGAAGTACAGCTCATTGAACCGGAAGCGATCACGTACAAAGGGCAGGGAGACTGGGATGTGCACGGCTGGCTCATGAAACCGGCTGACTTCAAAGAGGGCGAGAACTATCCACTCGTCGTCAACATTCACGGCGGCCCGCACGCGATGTACGGGAATACGTTCTTCCATGAAATGCAGCTACTCGCAGCGCAAGGATGGGGCGTTCTCTATGTGAATCCGCGCGGCAGTCACAGTTACACGCAGGAATTCGTCGACGGCGTACGCGGCGATTACGGTGGCGGGGACTATGCAGATATTATGGCTGGTCTAGATGCAGTACTTGCAGACAATGCGTGGATCGATGCAGATCGACTTGGCGTGACAGGCGGAAGCTACGGCGGGTTCATGACGAACTGGATTGTCGGTCATACGAATCGCTTTAAGGCGGCGGTTACACAACGTTCCATCTGTAACTGGATTAGCTTCTTCGGCGTCTCCGACATCGGTTACTACTTCAGTGACTGGCAAATCGGCGCGAATATGCGTGACGTCGATACACTTTGGAAGCATTCACCACTGAAATACGCAGAAAACGTGGAAACGCCATTATTAATCCTACACTCAGAAAGAGATTTCCGTTGCCCGATCGAACAGGCGGAGCAACTGTATATTACATTACGAAGTATGGGCAAGGAAACGGAATTCGTCCGCTTCCCGGAGGCAGACCATAATCTGTCGCGCACAGGGAAACCGAATTTGCGCATCGAGCGATTAAACGAAATCACTGGCTGGTTCGAAAAGTATTTGTAAATCGACCGCGCTGCCTCCACCCGTATCGTGAATATTGGAGGAACAGAAGTGAATTATAGTATAGATAATGTAACGATCCGGCCGATACGTGAAGACGATTTGTACCGGATGTGGGAACTGACATTCAAAGAAAGTAATCCCGAATGGAAAAAATGGGATGCACCGTATTATCCGCATACAGCGATATCGTATGAAAAGTTTTTGGAGCGGCGCAACAGCATCGTCGATCAGGAAGACTACTGGGCAATCGAAGCGGACGGGGAACTGATCGGCATGGTGAGTTATTACTGGGAGCACGAGCCATCACTATGGCTGGAAATGGGTATCCTCATTTATGAGCCGACATATTGGAGTGGCGGTTACGGCACAAAAGCACTCCAAATGTGGATCGAGCATCTATTCGACACAATGCCGCTCGTCCGTGTCGGCCTCACAACATGGTCAGGTAACGAGCGAATGATTCGCGTCGCCGAAAAACTCGGGATGACGATGGAAGCCCGCATCCGCAAAGTCCGCTACTGGGAAGGCGTCTACTACGATTCCATCCGCATGGGGATTTTACGTGAAGAGTGGGAAGCACAAGTGAACTAAACCAAAAGGATGGCACCCAACAACTAGGGAAGCCATCCTTTTTGATTGGATAAATCCATAAATGCCTGCAGAACTCCAAAGCCTGCTGGAAAACCTCATAATCTCTCCTAAAAGCTCATAAATTCTCCTAAAACCTCATAATCCCTCTTAAAAGCTCATAAATTCTCCTAAAACTCCATAATCGCTCGCAATACGCCAAAGCGAAAGCATTTCTCTAGCCCGTAAAAGAAATATTTGGAATTTCCAATTCACAATTTTTCCAATCGGTGGTACAATTAATATATACGTATAAAGTAAACGGTTACACCGACGAATCTGGCGTTCCAGATCGATCGCAGGAGGTGCAAGTGTTGTCTGTTTATAATGTCATGGAAGAAGTCATCTCAGATGTCCTTCATCAATATGAAAAAGAACTGCATCTGACATGCGATTGCGACCGTTGCAAAGACGACATCATGGCAATCGCACTGAACGAAGTGAAACCACAATATATCGTCAACGAAATGCACAAGCCCTATATTCGGGCGGGGCATGTCGCGGATCGTCAAGGAGCGACGAACATCCTGTCGACAGTCGTCAAAGCTGCCCGCGTCGTTTCCGAATCACCGCGTTGCGACAACTATAAAAAAACGACATGAAAAAGAGCAGCCATCGAGTATGTATACCGCGATGCCTGCTCTTATTTTTCATTTACCTCGAAAACAAATTCATCACGCTCTGCATATTCTGATTAACATTATTAACAAGCAGATGATCCCCTTGTTGACGAATATCCATATTGACGAAATTCATCATTTCCTTCGCCATATCGGTATCTTCAAGCAGTGACAGTGAAGTGGACAAATTGTTCTCGAACACAAGCGCATTCGTTAAATGATGCTCAATCGCTTCCATATTCGAGCCGACACGTGTCAGATGGCTGGAAACCGTTTGAATCGCTTTATCGATTGTGGTGATCAATTGCTCCGCATCCGCGCGCATTTCAAGCGATGCCCCTTCCAATCCTAACGTTTTAGAACTGACATCGACTAACTGAATCGTCATATGCTGTCCGGCATTAGCGCCGACTTGCAATTTCATTTCCGCGTTTTGCCCTAAAATGTTTTTCGTGTTGAACTCCAATTTCTGCGCAGTATCATCAACAGCTTCCAGCAATTGTTTCAACTCGACCTGACTATTCTGCCGGTCATTCACGGTCAACGTATCATTCGAACTCATCACCGCCAGCTCACGCGCACGTTGCAACAGGCCGTTGACATTGTTCAAGCCTTCATTCGAAGCCTCAAGCACAGACAAGCCGTCCTGCATATTGCTTTGTGCACGGGAAATCCCGCGGATCTGTGCGCGCATCGTTTCGGAAATCGACAACCCGGAAGCATTATCGCTCCCTTTGGCAATCTTCGTTCCTGAACCAAGCTTCACAAGACTCTTCTCGATCTGACTCGCATTTCGCTGCGAACGGTTCGTCGAAAAAGAAATCTGCTCCTGACTTAGACGCATATCCTCACCCCAACTCCATTAATTAAACCTTCTCCTACTTATTATCGGTACAAAAAGTTTGAAATGAACTGAAATTGACCGATAGAAAAAGAAAAGGTAACTGGAGTGAAAACGAATGACAACCGTGGATATCGAAAAAGCGATTCAAATCTACAAAGAAGCAAGTACATCCACACTCTCCATGATGGAATACATACTTCTGCTGCTTAATGAAATGCATAAAAATATCGAGCAATGCGAAAAAGCGTTCAACGCACAAAATCTGCCTGAACGCGACCGCACCCTCCGCAAAGCGCAGGACTTTCTATTTGAAATCATGACAACAACCGACCAGGAAACAGCCTATAGCGCAAGGCTTATGACCATCTACATTCACATGAACCAATGTCTCGTCCACACGCAACTGACGAAACAACCTGACCTACTTAACCATGTAGGGCAAATGCTTGTTGAGCTAATCGCGTCATGGCAAGTGTCAAAACAAGTGACGCGCCGCAGGAATTTCACGACTGATCAATTGTAAGAGTGCCCAATCGAAAGTTATAACACGTGAAATTCCCGCATGCATCATTCGATTATTTCCCTTTAAACGACGGTTTCCGCTTCTCCGCAAATGCATGAAGTGCTTCGATACGGTCCTCAGTAGGGATTGTAATCTCATACGCTTTTCGCTCAATCGCAAGCCCCGTCTGCAAATCGACGTTCATACCGTTCTTAATCGCGAATTTTGCTTGTTGCAAGGCAATTGGTCCATTTGCAAGTAAAGATGCAGTGAATTCATCAAGCTTCTCCTGCATGTTTAATGCGGATACGACGCGTGTAACGACGCCATACTCGAGTGCTGTTTGTGCATCAAGTCTTCTTGCCGTTAAAATGAGTTCCAGCGCTTTCGCTTCACCAATTAGACGTGGCAAACGCTGTGTCCCGCCTGCACCTGGGATTATCGCAAGTCCAGTTTCCGTTAAGCCCATGACTGCACTGTCAACCGCAAAACGGAAATCACACGCGAGCGCAAGTTCCATCCCCCCACCGAATGCATAACCGTTTAGAACCGCGATTGTCGGCTGCGGCAAGTTTTCAATCATCGTGAATACTTCTCCGATTTTATAAATGTTTCGTTTAACCCGTACTTCCGTCAACGTCTTCCGTTCCTTCAAATCGGCCCCCACACTGAACGCACGATCTCCTGCGCCTGTAAAGACGACGACACGCACATCCGGATTGATGCGGATCGATTCGATGACTTGTCCAAGTTCCGCAAGCATTTCATAGTTAAATGCATTCATCGCATCCGGACGATTCAAGGTTACATTGGCGATATGTCCTTTTTGTTCCAATCGTACTGTTTCCATTTCATTTCCCCCATTTCTCAAACTGTCATACTGTCAACATATCATTTTTGACAGAAACCCGCTATAAAAATAGAATAGTATTCCGTGTGAAAAGTAATAGTCAAATCTAACTATATTTGCTATACTCAAAAAAATGGGGTGTTAATGTGGAACCGAACGTATTTGTTGGCAGACAGCCGATATTGGATAGGGAAGGCGCAATATTCGGCTATGAACTGCTGTACCGGAACAGTGAAATCAACCGCTTTCCGAATGTAGATGCAGAGACAGCCACCCTTCAAGTGATATTTAACTCGTTCCTATCAATAGGGATCGAAACGGTAGCAGGCCGCGCCATGTCTTTCATCAACTTTTCTGGGGAATTGCTTTCGAAAGACATTTTTTCAAGGTTAAGGGCATCACGTGTCATCGTTGAAATTCTAGAGGACGTGGAGATTACCCCGATACTAATCAGCCGTCTTCGGGAAATTAAAGAAGAAGGTTTTCAACTCGCACTTGATGATTTCATCTTGCAGGAACAATATAAGATTCATCACGAATTATTCGAACTGATCGACTATGTCAAAGTCGATTATCTGCAAGCGGACGAAATGGAAAGACGTCGAATTGAGAAATTCATCCATACCTATCCGCATATCCGGATGGTCGCGGAAAAGATTGAAACGGAAGCGCAGTACGAGGAAGCACGGGACATGGGGTATGACCTGTTTCAAGGCTATTTCTTCGCGAAACCAGAAATCATTACAGGTACAGAACTACCACCCGATCTTCACCAACATATGCTGATCATTAACAGGCTGAACGATGTCAATGCGAATGTCGATGAAATTGCAAATTTGATCCTTCATGACATTTCCCTTACATATAAATTGTTGCGCGTCATTAATACGATGAACTTTGAGATTCCGAAAAGAGTGACCTCAGTAAAACACGCGGTCGTGCTGATCGGGATGGATGAATTGAAAAAGTGGCTGCGTATCCTTATGTTGCATACGATTGGTGAACAATCGAATTCAGGCAGAGTACAAGCACTCGTTTCGTTCTCGCTGACACGCGCAAGGCTATGCGAACTTGTCGCGAAGCGGACTGGCAAGGTAAATAGCGACGAATATTTCTTCGTCGGCATGTTCTCACTATTGGATGCCATTATGAAAAAAGAGTGGGACGACATATTACCGCTTATCCCGTTCACTGATGAAGTTTCAGACACATTAAAAGGAATTCGAACAGAAATGACACCTTATCTTGAACTCGCAATTGCGGTAGAACGTTTCGACTGGCAACACATCCGTAAAATTGGCAAGCGTCTAGGCGTATCGGAAGCTGAATTAAGTGCCTATTCCTACGAAGCGATTAAGTGGTCACAGAAACTGGAGTGACGGGGAAGTCGTCAGAGGAATTATTCCAATTCAAGCTGTTTTCGAGTAGAATGGAAAACAGGAGTTGATTAACGAGTGAAAACAGCAATCGTGACAGACAGTACGGCCTATTTGCCGGAAACAATTACTAAAAACCTATCAATCCACGTCATTCCATTGACAGTGACGATTGATGGACGACCATATGATGAAGAAGTCGATTTGACCTCTTCAGCGTTCTACGACAAAGTGCGTGGCGAAGGGCCTTTACCAAAAACATCCCAGCCACCAATCGGGAACTTTGTGAAGTTGTTTGAATCATTAAAAGCGGATGGCTATGACGCAGTTATTTCGATCCATTTGTCGAGCGGAATTAGCGGTACATATGAGGGCGCGATCCAAGCAGGGGCATTAGTCGATGGACTAGACGTCCATGCCTTCGACTCGGAAATATCGTGTTATATGCAAGGCTTCTACGTCATTCGCGCGGCGGAGATGGCGAAAGAGGGAGCGACACCGAAAGAGATTTTAGTGGAACTTAATGAAATGAAAGAAACGATGCGTGCGTATTTCATGGTCGACGATCTTGCGCATTTACAACGTGGCGGCAGATTGTCAGGCGCCCAAGCACTGATTGGCGGATTGCTTCAAGTGAAACCGATTTTGCATTTTCAGGATAAAGTGATTGTGCCGTTTGAGAAGATTCGTACGCGTAAGAAAGCGATGAAGCGGATTGCTGATTTGCTCGCGGAAGATGCGGACAAGATGCCACTTGAAGCAGCGATTATCCATGCGAACAATCCGGAAGAAGCAGAAATGTGGAAAGCGGAGCTGGAAGAGCGGTTGCCAAGTGTGCAATTTACGATAAGCCATTTTGGTCCAGTGATTGGGACGCATTTGGGTGAGGGTTCGATGGGATTAGGCTGGGTACGGAAGAAATCTTAGTAAAAAATTGCGAGATAAAACGATGATTTGCGTTCCGGGCGGACGCTTTCCAGGGGGCGGGCGGTAAGCCGCTTCCTTCGCTTCGCTACGTCCAGGGTCTTACCTGTCCCGCGTATCCCCTAGGAGTCGCCGCCCTGCACTACAATCATCTAGTAATCACCAAAATACAAGTGCGAGAAAAGAATATACTTCTCCATACTTTTCACTTCTAAAGGTTGAATAATAGATAAAACCCTAAAACCCTTATTTGTCGAACCCCATCTAGCGCGATTAAGAAATTCCTGCAAGCCCAACATCCCCACGAACAATACAATTATTGAAATATCCCTAATCGTCTCTTAAACCTCATATTCATCCACAAAAGTCCAAAACTTCACCCGAAAGTCCATAATCGCCCACAGAAGTCCATAACTCCGTAGAAAAGTCCATAATTCCCACTAGAAGTCCAAACAAATCAACAAATACACTACGTACAGGAGAATGCAAATGACTCAATCTATTAATCCTGCTATTAGAGATTTCCTGCAAGGTCGCATCTGGCTGCGCAGGCACACGCCTTTCGCGTCTGAAGAAATTGACGAACATATTGAAAACGGGCATATAAAGACCAGTCAAGGTATCCAAACAACGGAAGGCTTCTTGCGTCAAAAGCGGCATTTCTGCAATCGATGTGAAAATAGCAATCAGGCATTGTTCACGACGTTCGATTGTGCGAAATGTGAAGCGCGCTGTGCGTATTGCCGGAATTGTATCAAGATGGGGCGTGTGTCTTCTTGTACGGAATTGATTGTCTGGAACGGTGAACCGCCTATATATCCGAAAAAACACTCGCTCGCTTGGCAAGGTACACTGACAGTTCATCAACAAAAAGCTTCAGATGAGTTAACAGAAAGCCAAGAGTTAAGTCGTTCTCATTTGATTTATGCGGTATGTGGATCAGGCAAGACAGAAATTCTCTTCCCGCCAATTCATCATTTATTACAACAGGGCAAGCGAGTATGCATTGCGGCACCACGCGTTGATGTAATCCTCGAACTGGAACCAAGACTGCGCTCGGCTTTTCCTGAAACAGAGATAGAAGCATTATACGGCGGGGCGGCACCGACGATGAAAGCTTCTCAGTTAGTTCTGGCGACAACCCACCAGTTATACAGATTCCAGCATGCGTTTGATGCGATTTTCGTAGATGAAGCAGATGCTTTTCCCTATAAAGCGGATGAGACGCTTCAACGGGCAGTGCGCAAAGCGGCTAAACCACAATCACCGATCCATTATGTCACCGCTACGCCAACTGATCAGCTACTCGCACAAATGAAAAAGACAGGCGGCGTCTCGATCATCAACCGTCGTTACCACGGACATCCTCTGCCAACACCCACCTATAAACCACTTTGGAAATACGAAAAAAATATTCAAAAAGGAAAACTGCCCCTAAAACTTGAGAAATGGACGACGGAACGTATAACTAAAAAAGAACCATTCCTCATCTTCTTCCATCATATTGGCCTTATGGAGAAAGCTGAGCCGCTTTTCCAACTTATTGATCCAAGAATTCGTTCGGTCCATGCAGCTCATCCTGACAGGAAAGAATCCGTTCAAGCGCTACGAGACAATGAAATTCCTGGCTTACTGACAACAACTATTCTAGAACGTGGGATAACAATTCCAAACGTTCAAGTGGCGGTCGTTGGCGCGGAACAGGTGATTTTCGACAAAGGAGCACTGATCCAAATAGGCGGACGGGTAGGACGTTCTGCTATGTATCCCTCGGGAGAATTTATCCTCTTCCATAACGGAATCACCTATGCGATGGATGAAGCGAAAAATGAAATCAACAAATTGAACAAAGGAGACGACACGGTATGAACTGCCTTCTATGTGAACGACGGCTACAATCTTTACCGAGCTGGCAGATGCTCATAGCCGTAGAAAAAACGTCTTTAATTTGCGACGACTGTTCAAAAAGCTTCGAACGTGTCGACATAATAGAAGAGAGCAATCTGTTAGACAGGATTACATCCATCTACACATACAACGAAGCGATGCGAGAGTATTTGCACCAATACAAATTCTTGCAAGACATTGCGCTAGCGGGAGTATTTATGAATGAATTACGGGAAACTATCAATACACATCACACAATAATTGTCCCGATTCCGATGCATCCGATAAAGAAAATTGAGCGTACCTTTGCGCATGTCGAAGAGTTGTTGAAGACAGCCGATCTACCATTCGATGATATACTAGTCAAAACAGATACTGCAGTTATGGGGGAAAAGACGAGGGAAGAACGGCTGTCGATGGCGCCGCTATTTCAAGTCAAACCATATACAACAATCCGGGATACGACATACATACTTGTCGATGACATTTACACAACAGGCACGACACTCAGTCATGCGGCAGCTGCATTAAAAGAAGCAGGTGCAACTAGAGTAGAAGCAGTCACGCTCATTCGTGCCGAAACAACGAAACTTTAGGAGGAAACGAATATGGCAGAATTGAAGGATTGTCCAAGTTGCGGAGCCTTTTTCAACTACACAGGCATCCGTGATGTGTGCGCCAGTTGTGCGCAAAGCGAAGAGAAAAAATACGAGGAAGTATATCGATTCTTGAGAAGACGCGAAAATCGTGCAGCTACAATTGAACGAATCGTGGAAGCGACAGGTGCGACTGAAACGATGCTTCATAAGTGGGTACGTAAAGGACGTCTGCAACCGGCGTTATTCCCGAACCTCGGTTACCCATGCGATAACTGTGGGAAATTAACAGCACAAGGAAAACTCTGTGATAGCTGTACGCAAGAATTGAGCAGTGAACTGCGCCAATTCGAAGCAGCAAAGGAATTCCGGGAAGCGGTCAGTAAAAGTGAAACAGGAACGTATTTAGCAGATAAGCGGAAATGAAGTACTGATGACAGCCGAATACGGTCCGTTTTCATGTCTTATACAAAAGACGTTTAGTAGGCACCACCAAATGAAATACTAATGAAGGCGCATTCATTACAAAACGCTTACATAAGGTTTTCGTTCGAAAGACCCTAAACCTTGTCACAAATCTGCCGAAATAGAGGGTAAGACCAAAAAAAGTCAAATCGAAAGGAGCGAGCATCATGAAAATCAATAAAATCAACATTCCACCGGTAAATCCATACCGTGCAAACCAAATGAAGACTGAACAAGTGAAAGAACAGGCGAAAGTAAAGACAGACAAACTGGAAATCTCTTCAGAGGCAAAACAGTTGTCCGAAGTCTCACCCGTTACAATCGGGCGGAACGAGAAAGTACAACAATTGAAAGCGCAAATCGAATCAGGCAAATATGAAGTGAATCCAGAACAACTCGCTTCAAAGCTCATTAACTACTTCAACAAATAATCTAGATGAAAGCAGGGAAACTCTATGTCCATCGAAACGATTTTAGCCGTACTCGATAATCTCGAAAAACTGCATAAGAGCCTGCTCAGAATCGCAAACGAAAAGACGGCGCTCATCAAGAACGGTGACATCGGAGGCATCGATCAGCTCCTAAAAGACGAACAGGCGCATCTCGCGGCCATCGTCCAGATGGATCAGAATCGGCAAAAAGCGGTCATCGCCTATATGAAAGGACAAGGACGTCCTGTACCGATGAACCCGACAATCTCCAACCTAATCGAAATAACACCCGAACCGGACAAACAGCAACTCGTGGAGGCGAAGGACCGTCTCCTGCATGCGATTCAAGAATTGAAATGGCAAAACGACCTCAACCAGAAAATGACCTACCAATCCCTTCAATTCGTGAATCTGTCGCTGGACATGGTCCGCCCGCGTCCGGAATCGGCCAACTACTCAAAAACTGAAATCACCGGCAAAAAAGAGACGAAGGACATACCAACCTTCGACTCCCAAGCCTAAGGAGGAACTCACACCATGCGCTCCACATTCATGGGACTCGAAACAAACAAACGCGGACTCTACACACAACAATCCGCACTCTATACAACAGGACACAACATCAGCAACGCCAACACACCAGGCTACTCCCGCCAACGCGTCAACATGCAAGCGACTGCAGGATTCCCGGGTGTCGGACTGAACACACCAACAATGCCTGGATTCTTAGGAACAGGTGTTGAAGCAGGATCGATTCAACGGATTCGTGATGGGTTTGTTGATCAGCAGTTCAGAGGCGAATCGAACAAGCTTGGCTATTGGGAGTCACGATCAAATGCAATTGCACAGATGGAAGATGTATTGGCAGAGCCTTCAGCATACGGACTGCAACAATCCTTCAGCGATTTCTGGCAATCATTGCAGACGCTTGCGACAAATCCTGAAAACGGTGGAGCACGTGCGGTTGTTGTTGAACGAGGCGTAGCGGTTGCCGACTCATTTAACTATATTCATAAATCATTATCTGAAATTCAGACCAATCTTGGAAAAGAAATCGGTGTTTCTACGAAGAATATCAACTCTATTCTTAAACAGATTGGCGAGTTAAATAAACAAATCTCAGAAGTCGAGCCGAACGGCTATATGCCGAACGATTTGTATGATGCACGTGATAACTTGCTTGACCAGCTATCTGGCTACTTGCCAATCGAAGTCAGCTATGAAAAATCTGGCGGCCGTGCGTTGGCCATTGCTGAAGGCACCGTAACCGTCAAGATCAAGACAAACAATCCTGCACAACCTTTTATAACCGTTGTGGATAAAAGCAATGTATCACAATTAAAGCCTGTCGGTGACGGAACAGGCGGGACTGATTCTGAAGGCAATCCTATTGGAAACATGACAGGCTTCACTTTTTCAGGCGGACCCGCAGACGGAAAAGAATTGAATGTCAATGACATGCAAACTGCCGGAGTACTTAAATCTCTTGTTAACTCCTATGGATACAAGGATGGTGCAGATAAAGTAAAAGGTCTGTACCCTGAAATGCTTGCAAAGCTAGATAAGATGGCACAAGAATTCGCCAAAGCGTTTAATGAAGCTCATAGAAGTGGTACTGGTACACCGCCAAACAATTTGACAGGCAAAAATTTCTTTGAACCTTATGATATTAAAAATCCTGGACTAGCTGACGAAGAATATGATTACAGTAAGCTGTCCGCAGGCAACATAATTGTCAATGAAGCTATTATAAATGACCATAGTTTACTAGCCGCATCAAGTGAAGCAGGAGAGATGGGTAACGGTAATAATGCTAAAAAACTAGGAGAAGTACTATTTGCACCTCTTGGCGGCTTAGAAGGTTCAAGTGTCCAATCCTACTATGCCGGCGTCATCGGTGAACTTGGTGTTCAAGGTGAACAAGCCGTGAAAATGACCAAAAACTCGATGACACTTCTAGGTGCAGTATCCAACCGACGAGACTCAATAAGTTCCGTCTCACTTGACGAAGAAATGACCGACATGATCCGTTTCCAACAGGCTTACAACGCCTCTGCGCGAATGATCACAGTAATGGATGAAACCCTAGATAAAATCATCAATGGAATGGGTGTTGTCGGCAGATAATAAGGAGGACGAATAGCAATGCGCATTACACAATCAATGCTATCTAATAATATGCTGCGCAATCTATCAAGCAGCTACAATAAAATGGGCAAAATGCAAGAGCAACTAAGCTCCGGTAAAAAAGTGAACCGCCCATCAGACGACCCAGTAACTGTTATGAAAAGTCTCGGTTACGGCATGACGGTTGATAAAGTCGGACAATTTCAGAAGAACTTAGGCGAAGTCAATAACTGGCTTGACAGTTCAGACGATGCACTGGATGGAGTAGGGCAAGTAATGCACCGTGCGAAAGAACTCGTAACGAACGCAGCGAACACAGGTACAATGACACCAGAAGATCGCGAGAAGATTAAAATTGAATTGGAACAAATGCAAGAACAATTACGAGATCTTGCGAATACAAAAGTAGGAGATAAATATATTTTTAGTGGGACGATGACGGACAAACCACTTTACAATAAAGAAGTAGATGCTACTGGGAATGCTTTAGGGTATGTAAATGACCCCTCATTCAATAGTGATGTGGAAATCGAAGTGTTCGATGGCGTTAGCCTAAAAGTAAATACAAAAGCCGCAGATACTTTCAGAGCAATGGATGACATGTTCAATGATCTTAAAGCTATTACTGCTGACGGTAAAGGATTTAGTGAAGCCTTAACAACAATCGATGGGTTAATGGACGATGTCCTAACACACCGAGCTGACATAGGAGCAAGATCAAACCGTGCAGAACTCATGCATAACCGTCTACAAGCACAAGAAGGATCAGCAAAAAAACAGCGCTCTGAAAACGAAGACATCGATTACGAAAAAGTCATCACAGAAATGATTACACAAGAATCAATACATCGCGCAGCTCTATCAGTAGGCGCAAGGATCATCCAACCATCATTAGTAGACTTCCTAAGATAATAGACATACCCAGGGTGCCTGGTATGGACACCATTCGCACGCCCTTCGCGAATTGTGGCTGTACCTGGCACCCGTTTTAGAAAGGAGAAGCCAGTGAACATACCACAACTCCAAATTCAAACAACACCAGCAAAACTAGGTCTTCAAATCGACAAACCCGTACAACAAATCGAACAACCAAAAGCGGACCAACAAATCGAACAACCAGCGGCAATCCTAGAAATGTCCACAACGAAACCTCAACTATCATTAGACACAACAGAGAACCGTGCAGATCTAGACTTAAAAAGCATCATCACTCGCAACAAGGAAAACGCCCAATACGGCATGCAGTCCGCAAGAGAAGGCACCGGACGCCGCGCTTCAGAAGGCCAGCAACTCATGAAAATCGAAAACGGAGCTTCCATCGCAGACATCGCCAAACAGAACACCGACCGCCCACAAGCAGAACTCGGCATCCGCTTCGTAGGCGACCGAACCAAAATACAAATGAGCTTTACACAAGGCTCTCTCAACATAAACGTAACACCACAAAAGCCGATACATAACGTCCAAATTAACAAACCAATCCATAATTACACGCAAGGCAAAGTAACAGGCGTAATGGAACAATACAATTCCATCGAAATCGATTGGAAAGCCTAGTCCAGGGTGCCAGGTATAGACACCATTCGCATGACCTTCGTGAATTGTGGCTGAACCTGGCACCCGTTTTTATACGGAAAACTTCTATAAATGCTATGCTAAAACAATAAAAAATCAATCTTAAGGAGTGTTACCAACATGCAAATACAAACCAAATTCCATGGCCTCATCGAAATCGAACCAACAGAAAGCTGGAACTTCCCGAAAGGTATCCCTGGTTTTGAAGATCAAACTGAATTCATACTGCTACCAATCGAAGGAAATAACGCATTTCAAGTGCTCCAATCAACAAAACAAGCAAACACAGCTTTTATCGTTGCTAACCCATACACACTGGTAGAAGACTATTCCTTCGAAATCGATGAACCAACAATTGACTTACTCGAAATCACGAAACCAGAAGACATCATGGCACTAGGAATCTTATCTATGAAACAACCTTTCGAACAATCAACAATCAATTTGCAAGCACCACTCATCTTCCAACTCCAAAACCGAAAAGCAAAACAGATGATTCTAAACGACAACCGTTTCGAAGTCAGACATCCAATCGGCAAAGGAGGAAACTAACATGCTGGTCCTATCCCGAAAAACAAACGAAACAATAAAAATTGGCGATAACATCGAACTTCGTATTCTAGAAGTGAAAGGGGATACTATTCGGATTGGCATCGAAGCACCAAAATCCGTAGATATCCTTAGAGGAGAACTTGTTCAATCGATTACGGATACAAATACGGAATCGATGTCGGTAAATCTGGACATATTCGCAGAACTTACAAAAAAGGAATGAAAAACAATATAAACTTCAATAAAACACTAAACACTGAACACACTTGTCCGATATTAGTATTGTAAGCGGCAAAAGAGTTCGGCCGGCTCTGGACACCGCCCAAAATAAGGGTCACATGGACGTGAACCCAACATACACTCAAGGAGGAAAATAAAATGATTATCAATCACAATATCGCAGCACTTAACACACACCGTCAATTGGGTTCAAACAATGCGCAGGCTTCTAAAAACTTGGAGAAATTGTCTTCTGGTTTGAAGATTAACCGTGCAGGAGACGATGCTGCTGGTCTAGCAATCTCTGAAAAAATGCGTGGACAAATCCGCGGTTTGGATATGGCACAAAAGAATGCTCAAGATTCAATTTCATTGATTCAAACTGCTGAGGGAGCTTTGAACGAAACTCACGATATTTTACAACGTATGCGTGAATTAGCAGTCCAATCTTCAAACGATACAAACACTTTAGATGACCGTAAAGAAATTCAAAAAGAAGTAGAGCAATTAAAAGCTGAAGTTAACCGCATTTCTGAAACTACGGAGTTTAATACTAAAAAGTTATTAAACGGTAGTCTTGGTGTAAATGGAACATCTAGTAATAAAGCTAATGTCGATGTAGTTTCAGCTACTGGACTGACAAAAGGGAACTATTCTTTCACAGTTGATACAGCAGCAACTAAGGCTACGGCAGCAGCAGATGGAACTGATTTTACAAGTGCTACCGACGTATCTGCAAAAGAATTAGTCATCAATGGAACTAAAATTGACTTTTCAGGAATGACTGCAGCGACTGCAGCAGATATTAGTGCTAAAATTAATGAATACAAGGATATTACGGGAGTTGAAGCAAGTGGTTCTGCAGAAATCACTTTAACTCAAACCTCTTTCGGAACAGATGCGGAAATCGTATTAGGAGGTGCTGACGCAGCAGAATTTGGTGGTGCCGTTACAGCAGGGATTGACGCAGTAGTTACTGTATCAAATCCTAATGGAGCCACAGAACAAGTTAATGGTATTGGACAATCAATTACTTACAAAGGTGCCGAGTTCACAGCTAAAGGAACAGGAGCATCTACAGCGACTGTTTCAGTTACAGGCGGTGGAGCATCATTACAAATTGGAGCTAATAAAGACCAACATATGCAAATAGACATTGGTGAAATTAGTGCTTCTGTATTAGGTGATAAAGCGAACGGTGCTTACGTAAAAGACGTTAATTTATTAACAAAAGATGGCGCGAATGATGCTATCAAAGTACTTGATAATGCAATCCAGCAAGTTTCTGGTGAGCGTTCTAAGTTAGGTGCATTCCAAAACCGCCTAGAACACACAATCAACAACCTCGGAACTTCTTCCGAAAACCTAACTGCTGCGGAATCACGTATCCGTGACGTTGATATGGCGAAAGAGATGATGGACTTCACGAAGAACAACATCTTAACTCAAGCAGCACAAGCTATGTTGGCTCAAGCGAATACAGCACCGCAAGGCGTGTTACAACTCCTTCGTTAATGTATTCACGGGCGTCTTATCTGGCAACGGATAAGATCATCACTGGGTGAATTGCTGGAACCTCCTGAGAGCTCATCTACCACAGCGTAACTGGAAACGGTAAACGTGATGGTTTGAAAAAGAAGAGATTGGACAATCAGCAGCGAAGCCCCTGTCGGGAAACCGTGGGGAACGTTCAACGACTAGGATATACCGTCTAAGGCAATCGCTACGACGATGAAATCCGTAGGGTGTTACGAGTCGTAACATTCGAAGTGCCCAGCCCCTTGGAATGTTTAAGGGTGAAGATATAGTCTGACCTTTATAGAAATATATTGGACGCATCGCAAGCAAACCAACAGCCTCAGGGCGTACTTCAATTGCTACGTTAATATGGTTAATAAAACGCGGTCCAGGATATCTGGATCGCGTTTATTTTTATTTACAAGTAAAAAGGGAGGATTTTAAATTGAATAGAAGCAACATTGAGGCCGTAGTTATATTATTATTACTTTTACTTATAGCTTCACTAGGATTAGACATTCAATTCAACTTAGTTGAGTCATATTTCAATAGCTTCATAGGTTTTATTAATGTAGTTGTAATGGGAATTCTTACTTTTTATATATTCAAAGTAAATAAAGAGGTTGCTGATATTAATAAAATCAATTTGGAGATAAGCAAAAAACAACTTATTTATATCCACACTAACGATACTAATGCCTTGATTGGTAAGTTGGATCAGTATCTAAATAATAATAATGTCCTTTTATTATTTAGCTTACCTCATATTGCATACGATAATAAAAGAGAGTATTTGCTTAGAACATTTGATGAAAACATTATTGTTTCAAGCGAGATATCTATAGAAGAACTGCTTCCAAAACAAATAGATGCAGAAATTAGGTTGAAAACAAATTTCAATCAAATGTTAATAGATAAAGAAATAGAACGGAAAAACCAAATAGATTACTTGTTTTCTTTATCAATTCCTAACTCCGTTTATGCGCGATATAAAATGAAAGATGTATTTGCCGCAAGAGATCAATTGAACTTATTTAAAGAAGATGTAGATTTTTACAGATTTAAAAACAACTTTCAAATTGTAAATAGTCTTATTGATATTGTAGAAGTATTACTTGCTAAGTATAATGATGAATCCATTGATAAATTAGTGCCTCAATGTAAATTATCCAACGGGCATGCTACTCAGATAATGTTATTTACTTTGCAAATTAAAGAGCAACTGAAAAATCTAAGGTACATAATAATTGAAGAACAAAGTCAGTATAAAAAAGATTTGAATTAGTATTATGTCTAGCTACAATTGTGTAGCAGTAATGCCATAATTTAATCTAAGTCAGTAGCTATGACTGAAATATAGAAGGGGCCCCTCATTCCTAAGTGCACGGTATTCGAAGTGCGCAAGCCCCTTAGGTTGTTTTTAAGTTTAAGAAAAAGTCTACTTCATGCTCGATAGACATACCGGTAAAGCAATCCAAAAAGCAAACACAAGTCGTACTTCGATTGCTACGTTAATCTGGTTACTAAAACGCTGTTCGGAAAATCGAATTGCGTTTTTACACATTAATTAATCGCTCTGATTCCTTCGTGATTTCTCTCCACTTATACACGGTTGACCAATATGTTCTGTCCAAGGTATACGCTATTTCATTTATCGTATATCCTAACAGTTTCATCTTAATCAGTCCGTCGATCTCATCTTCGCTATACTTTTTACTTCTCTGCCTTGAGCTTGTCAGTATTTCATAATCGGGATATTTGGATTTCCATTTCATCGTCTCCAGATTCAGCCTATCTTGCCAATTCGTCTTATAATACATCGATGGACATGCCGTAGTAACTTCACTTATAACATCTAGAAATCTAAATGTATCATCTACGGTAGTTGTTTTTAAAATATAGCCATTGCCATCATTTCTCTGACTCAGTCTCAATTTTACTTTGAAAACCTTCGTTACATGTTCGTTTAAAAGTTCTAGTTCTTCTTTTGTGAAGGATTGTAGATATAATGCAATGTGAGGAGTCATGTAAATCTTTTTAAGCCGATGATTGATTCTGTATGAGATCATTAAAGACCCGTCGTCCATATAAAGTGTTGCCAGGAAGTGTGGTAATGTACAAAGTTTCAATACTTCTGGAGGAATTTGCTTTATACGATTATTTCCATAAAAAAGTTTTTCAAGCTTTGTAAACATTGATTGTGACTTGCTCGAGATTTCGGTTCGTGTTTTATTGAAATAAAGGTAGTCACTCAGATGCGCTACTTTCCATTCGCGATAGGCAAGTTGAGATTTACCAAAGCGCTCACGATAATTACTGTTTATCCTTCTGCCTTGGATTTTCGTTAATGTCCCGTCGCCTAATATACTGCCAACCAGGATATTTAACTGCACCGGCGATAAAACTTGTTCACATAGTAGCATCACAATCACTCCTAATCCATAATAGGAACGCATGATCTTATTTTATCATAAACTATCAATTGTGCTACTATTCGAGAAGGCATTTATCTCGTTTTCCCCGAAAGGAGCAGGAACCGTGCCTTACAGTGAACAACTTGAATTGGAAGAAACCAAAAGGCAGTTAGCCTTATATAAACAACAAGACCAGCTTCTTGCAGAGATTGAGCAAACGCTATATAAGATGAAAGAGATTGCTCAGGCGGCTGCAGACTTAAAGGATAATCCGTCAGAGATAAAGAATTTAGTTCTACAGATGGAAGCGTATGAAAAATCCATTCATTCTATGGAACTGAAGCTAGTAGATCTGCGACGAATAGCAGCTTCTCCTTTTAATTGACATAATTCATGAATGCTCAATAGATTTCACTCCAGCTAAAAAAATGTATAAAATCCACATTATTAACCGATATAACAACTATAACCAACCAACTACAAACAACGGAGGAAACCATTTTGAAATTAATCATCGGAGAACAACATAAAGACTACGCCGCAACACCTACAGCAGAAGAAGTAATCGAGCACATTAATGAGCATGTGACGGAAGGATTCCACTTCAGCCATATCATCGTAGATGGCGAGGAAGTATATGACGATCATGAAGAGTACTTGGAAGAACATCTTGCTTCAATCGAACAACTTGAAGTTATCATCAAGTCCGAGAAAGAGTTTATGAATGATGTTCTTCTTTCGGCAGAAGAATACTTAATCCGCGCTAATCCTGAAGTGACTGCAGTTGCGAAAGCCTTTCAAGGCGTCCCAACTCAAGACAGTTGGGAGCAATTTGAGATGTTGTTAGGTGGGGCTGGATGGCTGTCTGATATGTTGAAGATTGTTAGCAGTAGCAAAGAGCGACCGACGAATTGGAAAGCGTATAAGGATTTTGCGGGCAATTTGCATTCGGAGCTTTCCAAGTTAGGGAAAGCTGTTGAAAAGAAGAAGAACAATGAAATTTCGAAGGTTATTAAACAAGGTGTATTGCCGATCTTTGAGCGTCTGCAAACGGAGTTAGGCAAGACGATTGACTCGGAGTTTACACGTAAGAATTTGAACTGACATATAGACATCCTTTGTGACGTTGATCCGTTCAAAGGATGTCTTTTTATTAGAGAAAGAATTGCACTAGCATCCATTGGTTTTTATAGTTGCATGAATGTAATAGGAGATGGAATAACCATGAAATACAAAATAATAAATGTTAATGAGTCAAACAGAGAAGCAATTTTAAATCTCCGCATGACTCACGAGCAGCAAGCTTTCATCGAATCACCCGCAGACTGTTTGAAAGATGCTGAGGACTATCCTGAATTCCGACCCGTCGGCTTGTATGTGGATGAACAATTAGTCGGTTTTGCGATGTATGGCGCTTTGTTAGATAGTGCAGGCGGCCGTAATGTATGGATGGATCGTTTGCTCATTGATGAGCGGATTCAGCGGCGGGGGTATGGTCGTCGTTTTACTGAGTTGCTACTTGCGCGTATGGTGTCAGAATACGGGAAGCAACCGATTTATTTGAGTGTATTTGAGGAGAATACGGCTGCGATACGGCTGTATGAAGAGCTTGGATTTACGTTTATTCATGAGTATGACTCGGATGGAGAATTGATTTTCCAAAGGGGGGAATAACACAATTGAGAATAGTTCTGCTATTGTTAGTTAGTAGACTATAAACACGTATAAGGATGTGTTGCACAGATGTGGAAGGATTACATAAGTACAATATCAAAAGATTATTCATTCAAACGGCCAGCGTCTGTAGCTGAAATAGGGCAAATTACCGAGGAGTTAAACGTTGAGTTGCCTAAGAAATTGTTAGAAATCTATAAAGAAACAAATGGTGTATATGATATTTTTGAATGCCATTTACTATGGCCAACCGAACGAATAGTAGAGGATAATTTGTTTTTTAGAAATTTTACAGACTATAAGGATATTTACATGCCATTTGATCACTTGTTGTTTTTCTCAGATAATGGGTGTGGTGATTTGTTTGGGTATAAAATATTGAATGGGTGTATTCAGACAGAGGATATTTATGTGTGGAACCACGAAGATGATAGTAGAACAAGGGTCGCATCGTCTTTGGAAAGCTTTATCAAAGGGTGGATTACGGGTGGGATTAGTACATAAGTTGATGGTAAAATTACATCACTCAAAACGCAAGTCCACCTTTTTTGCATAGAAGGGAAGTATCAGAATGACTACAATAGCATTAAAACCGATGCGCGAACAGTTCGACATTTGGTTTCATACATCTGTGCCAGAGAAAGATCTATTCTTTCTCCGTGAAGAAGATCTTTCGGTAGTGGAAGAAAGCCTCGCAGGCACGCTCTTGTTCCCGCGAGAAGAATTTTTTAATCATTCTTCTTATAAAGGCGTACAAATGGTGAGCAGTTATATGTATTGGACGGTTGCCCGTGAGATGGCGTTTGTCATCGTTGCAACTCCAACGTGGCTCACCAGATTGAATCATGAAAAAAGGAGATTTCTTCTTAAGAGACAAGTTGAATTGTGCAGCGGACTAGCCGTTCCTGTATCGCTACTGACAAATTCCACAATGATCCCTGAAGACTATATTATAGAAAAGGATAACGAACAATTCGCTGTCATCCGGCGGGCAATGTAGGAGAATCTTCCGAGGGAAGTGAAAGAGGAAATAATTAGCAAGCCCTATCAGCAGTATGATTCATGGAGTGGACAACCGGTTCCTGCGACAACTCCATCACATCTGTTGCCATATGCAAATACATTTTCAACGGCTTCAGGTGCAAACTGTTTGGCGGCTGTACTCTACGCGATCAGCACCTGCCCTGAAGAGGAAGAGTGGATTATTCATGAATGGGTACATCCGGAGACGTTCGCTCTTCAACTGAAACGCGCTTCTTATAATCAAACGGAAGAACATTTCAGAGCAAACGATGTCGTCGTCTGGGTGAATGAGGAAAATGTCATACAGCACGTATCTTATTGCATCGATGGTTATTTATTCTTTAATAAAAGTGGGCAAGTTTTCACCAATCCATGGAAAGTTGTTGATTGGAGCGAACTTGAACAGAGTTGGTCCCACTTTACTCCGGTTGTTTATCGGAAGTAAGTATCGTTTTATCTGTACAAAAAACTGAAATGGTCTTGATAGGGGAATCGAGATTTGTTTTTGACTAATAAAATCAGCCATAACGAATGGGGGATACAGTTATGCGAGACGTAACTAGCGCAATCATCTTACGAATCATATTTATACTCGCATTTTGTCTGAAACAATTCAGTTTGCTGTATTACGGACCAGGTCCTTACAATACGCTTGAATTTTCAATTACAACGATTTTATTCCTGACGATTGTTTTGCTCGTCATTCAGCAAAGAAGACATATGAAGAATAATGAGGGACGTCTCGTATTCCATGGTCACATTGTTCCTGAATTTAATCCGAAGGACGAACGGGAAAATGAGTTTAGCGGGGAAGCGTATAAAATCGCATTTTCAGCTATGATTGTCATCTCTATTCTTATGATTTTTGTAGCTACATTCTTTTTATTATTCGAGTTTGCCCTCCAACCACTTTTTCTATTAGTAGGGATTGGGTTCATTCCGATCGCGGGCCTGCTAGCTTACTACTTCACCTATCGTAGTCAATATGTAAAAGAAAACCGTCAGCGCTAGCTATAAGCTATGCTGACGGTTTCCTGTCTGTTCACCTCATATATAAAGATTTTACAAGCCACACACAACCTCTATAGTCACTCGTCTTCTACCCGCTCAATCCCAGCTGTTTCAATGTCGGTATAGAAATCCCCATGGGTAACATCCAAACGTACTGTCAGCCCCTTATCCTCCTCGACACTTGCTACTAATTCATGCGCTGTTTCTGGGACATAGAACAGTCGTACAGCGATATGCTGTTTGCTGCTATCTGTCCAGCCGATATATCTTTCGCCACGATAAGATTCAAAGAGTTCATCGAAATGCGGTTGGTTGACGTCATTTATGACAATGAATGCAACTTTGTCGAGATAAATAGAAATTTTCATGTTGCCATATTGCATGCCGAAATCTTCACGCCACGCGTCTTCGGGTGGTTCTGTCAGTTCAAAGGCATCGCCTAAAATCGCCTGTACTTCCTCCTGTGTCATCCCAATTGTAATGTCATTTACATATAATCGGTTCTCCTTCTCGACAACTTGAGGAAATTCGCTCCCCTCGATTATGACCGGGGGTTCGGGTTTATTGACCGGTGGTTTCGGCTTTGGATGTGCAGTCGGCAGTTCTTTGCCTGGCGTCAAGCCAGTTTGCGCATTTTGCCCTGTTAGCGTAGTAATTGTGAAAAATACGCTTAGTCCTAGCAATAAGACCGTCACTAAGCCGACTGTCCAATTGATTTTCGGCTTTTTCTTCGGGCTTTCAAAATGACGAATTACATTCTGTTTGATTCGTCGCTTACTCTCATCCAAGTGTTTTAGCTCTTGCGGTTCATATTTACTCATGCATAAGCACCTCCCATTCAATGCCTTCAAGTTTGGGACGAAGCAATTCTTTACCACGGCGAAGTCTTGTTTTCACTGTGCTTTGTGGGATGGATAAAAATGTTGCAATTTCAGCAATAGTCCATTCCTCAAAATAAAAATAGAGTAAAACCTCTCGTTGCTTGAGAGGTAATTCCAAAATGGCGTCCCCAATCAAGGTCTGTTCATCTTTTTTGACAAGATGATCTGAACGCTTCCCTTTTGTAAGAGCAACTAATTTGTTTTGCATAGATACTTTCCGGTAATTCCAGCTTCTTAAATAGTCCAGGCTTTTATTCACCGTCAATTTCTTTAAATACGCTTTCAACACACCTTGTTCCTCGTAACGATTTTGCGCTTCATAGAACTTAATGAACGCTTCTTGCACAATATCTTCTGCCGCCTGAAGATCTTTAACGTAATAAAAAGCCAAGCGCAACAAATCATCTGTATAGTCATCAATCATTTTTTCCAAGTTAGAAAGATTAAACAATATCCCACCTCCTCATTTACATACTAAACGAAGCTCACATGCAAAAGGTTTGGATTTGAGTGTGCATTATTTAACTTTTTATTGAATTGTGTGAGTGACTGGCACACAAACAACTTGAAATAAGCCCTTAAAATGCTACATAAGCATTCAAGGACTTTCTGGTATTCTAAAATAAGTAAAGACACAAGGATCTAGATGTAGGATTAAAATTCTATGTCAAAATTATGCTCTATGCGTGTCATACAAAACCTTATTACACCCATCGATTTGTTCACGCAGTGAATATGGTGCTTGATCATATAAAATCAAGTCGATTTTCAACAGAGTATCCAACGTATTTTCAATCTCTTCAGTAAATACAAGCCACTGTAAATCAGTTAAGTTAGGAGCTTTCACTGCCAAATCAATATCCGATAATTCGCTGTGATCGCCATAAGCACGGGAACCAAATAATAAGATGGATTCAATTGCCGCATAGTTTTTTGCGATATCTTGTAGTTGTTTTAGAAGCAAATTATTCATTCTGTATCCAATCCCTCGATATATTGTTCTTTCAGTGTGTAAAAGGTGCTTTTCATATCCGGAAAATAGCCAATGATGTTGCTTAGAATTTTTCGAGCCATATCTTCATCATAAGCGTGTGAAGTTTCATTTCGATCTTTAAGCATTTGCAACCATGCTTGCTCATTTTGCAGCCACCCTACTTGATAAGCCTCTTTCAACGTTTCACGTGGCGTCTTTGCATCAATTCCTTCTTGCGCCAGTAACCTTTTTAAAGTCTTCCAGTATATTTCAATTGTGAATTCGAAACGCTGAATTGTACCGTCGACAATTAAACTATTGTCCTGATCTTCATTTAACGCATCCTCTAATCGATTCAAAGCCCTTTCAAGATTCTCAAAACTTTGTTTCACTTTGCGTAGTAAATCATCCATTGCATTTCACCTCTTCTTCAGAAATAGTGGTAAATTCACTATACCATATTTAGAAATTAATTATGTTCACACCTCATGAATCCTCACTTTCCTACTCTGTAACACAACTGTAAGATTGTAAATCTTCCATCCCGGGTAACTAAGAAGTAAAGACAAACAAGCATACTTTTAAAAATCTGAGGAGGAACTATTGATGATGAATGAAAAACGATTTGTAGGCATGTATAACAATGATGCGCAGTTAATGACGAAAATCGATCATTTGAAGAGACAGGGAATCGATGATGATAATATGTATGTTGTCACGCAACATGAATCAGACGTTTCGATGTTCAAAGGAAAGGCTTATGCAGAAAATGACACACATTCTGAATCATGGCTGGACCGTTTCATGGATTTCATTACTGGCGAGGATCATGTGCACGGAACGTTACATCAAGCGGGAGTTCCAAAGTCAGATCTTGAACGTTATCATACGGAAATCCGTAATGGTGGTAAGCTGCTGTATGTGGATGAAGGGGAAGTAAGCAGGTTACATGCCGCTGACAGTAACCGTTTGACTTCGAATACGATGCCGACATACCCTAATCTTGGAGCGAATGCAGTTTCTGAATATGATGAAGGCGGTTTGACTGGAGAAGTGGGCCAGCCTCATATGGGTACAACAGGTGCATTCCAGGACACGCCTATTCATGAAGGTAGGAATGAAAGTTTTGGGAGAGCAGGCGGAGAGGCGCTTCGTGATGATATGAGCTACAGAACGCCTCCAAATAACCGAAACACAGAAACGGACCGCTTCACTGATCACACAGAAGAAGAGAGTATGCAGCTTCGTGAAGAACGGCTTCGTGTGGAGAAGGAACGAGTCGAACAAGGCGAAGTGTCGCTCCACAAAGGTGTCGTCTCTGAACACCAATCATTCGATGTCCCGGTTTCACGTGAAGAAGTGTATATCGAACGTCGCCCAGTGAACGAATCGCAAACTGGTGACTTCACGATGCAGGAAGACGATGAAACAATCCGTGTGCCGGTCATGGAAGAACGGGTTGAAGTGACGAAAACGCCATATGTCGCAGAAGAAATCGTTGTCGGTAAGCGAACTGTTGAGGATACTGAGCGAATCGATGAAACAGTGAGACATGAAGAAGCGCGGTTTGATAAGACTGGTGATGTCGATGTCGAAGGCGATCGGTTGAATGAACCGACGATGCGAAATGATAATAAGAACGAGAGATTCTAATAAAATGATAGAAATGGGAGCCTGCATCTACTGCGGGCTCTTTCTTTTCATTGTTGTATAAATTTTTTCGCGTAGGATAGTCAATTTACAAGTATTATTCATCCTCATCCCATTCTCCATAAAAATACTGTTCAGGACCGTCACCTTTTTCCTCAATCAGTATCGGGATGAAAGTGCTTGTATCCTGTTCATCAATCTCTTCAACGGTTACATGAAATGTCCATTCATCCCCGTAATCGAATAGATAGATAAAATGCTGTCCAGTGACGAAACCGCAACTGTCAATTCGGACTTTAGATGCGTCGGGACGACCGAATGTATCTGCAGGTGAAGCGATGCAGTTATGAGACCATTTTCGGATCCATGAAAAATGAATATAAATGATCATCGTCGAAATGGAAAGCTTGGATTATGCTCCGATGCAAATCTTCCATCGTGCATATGCCGGGAAGTTTGAGTTTGCGCCACACACCTTTTGTATACAATACCACGAATGTATATGCCGCTTCTTGTCGACGTTTCATTTCCCGTGGCAAGGTGTTTACTAATAATCCTTCCGGAAACAATGGGGTGAACATGTGTTGCATAAGCAGAAGATGGGTTTTTCTTCTGAGCAGGATGAAAATGTTCAATAACAATAAAAACGTCAGCGCTAGCTTTTAGCCGCTCTGACGTTTTCCTGTTTAAATCCACCTAACTACGGTCAAATCTTGTATTTCTAGTCAACTCTGAGCTATTGGGACCTCATAATAGTCCTGCCGCTCCTGCTGCACAAATCCAATCCGTTCATACAATTTCAAGGCATGATCATTTTGCGTTTCTACGTCTAACTTTATAATGTTCCCTGTAGGCAGTTCCTGTTTTACAATCCACTGTAATGCTTGATTGCCATACCCCTTGCCTCTATATTCAGCCAGCACTGCAAAGCCGGAGAGATAGGATTCTTCCTGATTACGCATAACGCGAATTTTACCGACTGGGGTGTCATCGACTTCAATAATGTATCTAGATTCTCTTTCGCGGGACAATCTTTCGTCATAGTAAGATACAGCATCTTCTATTGAAAGGGAAAAGGCTTCTGCATCCAATGCAGTTTCAAACTCCTTGTCTTCTAGAGTAGACTGCCGAAGCTGGACGCCTACTGTTTCTGCAAGTTCATTCTGCTTCCAATGCATATGGAATTCTGAAAATGAATAGGCGCATGGTCGAACGGCCATCCATCCTTTTGCGGATTCCGAAGTCCCTGGAGCATTGAATAGCACTTTATTGAACCTTTTACTCTGAATGGCTTGTTGTGCCTGCATCCAAAGGGCAGTGAAGTGACCTTTTCTGCGTTCGCCGGGTTTCACCATGCCGCATACTTCGACTGTGGAACCGAATCCGTATAATGCTAAATAGGCAATCAGTTCATCATCTTCCCACATAAAGAAATCGAGTGAACCATCTTGTCGTTCACGGAGCATTTCCCAATTCAATTTCAATTCAATCTTGTCGTCCTGTTCGCATTGGTTTTGTAAATGTCGAATTCCTTCGAGTTGTTTAGATGAAAGCATCTTGTACCTCCAATAATAGTTGAAATTAACATTTACTTTTGACTCATTTTCGCTGTGATTTTGTGATTGCCTTCCAGCGTTTCCGTTCAGCGATTTGAGATTGTGCATTCGTTTTACGATCCAAGTATGCGATTTCCCGTTGCAATTTGACGTAGCTCGCAAAACGGTCTTCAGCAAGTTCTCCGTCTTCTAACGCTTGTTGAATGGCGCAGCCCGGCTCCGATTTATGGCTGCAATCATTGAACTTGCATGACTCAGAAAGGGCCTCAATATCTGAAAATCCACCTTCAACACTTTCACTATCGTTCCAAAGCTGGAATTCACGCATCCCTGGTGTGTCAATCAGTACACCGCCATCAGGCAAAGGGATAAGTTCGCGATGGGTCGTTGTATGACGGCCTTTCGCATCGTCTTCGCGGATTGTTTGTACAGTCATAGTCGAATCACCGCAGATCGCATTGACTAAAGAAGATTTGCCGACACCTGATGAACCTAATAGTGCAGCAGTTTTACCATCATGCAACAACGAGCTGATTTGGTCGATCCCTCTGCCAGTTTTACTACTGACAGCAAGCACTTCCGTTCCGAAAGCGATATTTCGTGCTTGGTCAATAAAATCTTCTGGAGAATCGCACAGATCCGCTTTGGTCAGCACAATTACAGGCACTGCACCAGAGTCATAGGCGGCGACTAAGTATCTTTCCAATCTCGGGATGTTGAAATCATCGTTCATAGAAGTGACGAGAAATACGATATCGACGTTAACAGCAATTAGTTGTTCAGTCATGGTAACCCCTGCCGTTTTACGAGAGAAAACAGAACTTCTCGGGAGAATGGCGTGAATAATGCCTCGTTCCTCACCGGGCATCCGCTCAATCGCTACCCAGTCGCCGACAGCGGGGTAATCTCTTCGGTCAATTGCATGATGAAGCAAAGAGCCGGAACAGACCGCTAGCCACTCGCCTTGTTCAGTTATTACCCGATACATATGCTTATGTTCTAATGTCACGCGTCCGATCTTACAATCGTTTGATTTGAAGAGATGTTGTTGTTCATCCCAATGTGTTTGAAAAAGTTCATTCCAACCATAGTTTTGTAGTGTAGTCAATTAAATTCCTCCTAAATATGAGCATATAAAAAAAGCATGGGTCCGTGTATGATCGGACACCATGCTTTCACGCGCATACCAGAAGAAACATGCCTGTACTTAAGGCATGGCAGGTGAAAGTATGGGTCCGATCCAAGTCGCAATTGCCAAGTTGAAGTTTGCCATAGTAATCACCTGCTTTCTGAAAGTTAGATTAATCATAATTCAGAGACGTTTGTCTGTCAAGGAAGATTTGAGATTAATTGGAAGGTATGAGGAAAAGTTGTTAATAGTTTTTGTTGTAGAATAAGCCTGTCTATTCGCTGATGTCTACACTTTCATTTTTATTTCAAAAAGTCACTTATCTTTGGGGATGTTATAGAACTTTAATTAAATGAAGTACATTGACAATGTGCATATTACAGATTACACTCGAATTAGAACATATATTCCTATAAGTGGCTGCAATTGAACTAAAATCTGCTAAGGAAAATAGTCTTAAAAAGTGGTATCCTAGTAACAAAGGTTTTTTTGCATACTAATGAAGGAAGGAGAGAAGACAATGGAGAATCATGAACTGAAAGAAATGTTGCAATCCGTCATACAGGAAGCCATTCAACCCCTTTACGTGAAATTCGATCAATTGGAATCAAGATTCGACAAACTCGAAGGAAGATTTGATAAGCTTGAATTCAGATTTGATATGCTTGAATCTAGATTCGATAAGTTTGAAGCAAGATTTGATGAATTTGAGCTGTTCACTAGAACTAAATTTGCAGAAGTGGATGCCAAGCTTACTTCGATTTCCGAACAAGTGGCCAGCAATACAGAACGGCTTATGGAAATTGAGAAACAAATGGTCCTTAAAAGTGAGTACATCCCCCAGATGGCTGCGATGACGACCCGGATGGACGAGTTATCACTTGATGTGAAAGTGTTAAAGAAAGCTATCGTGAACTGACTTACAATTCAGCTATTCATAGGACAAGTTTGACTTCCATTGCGAACAAGCAATGGTTTTTTTTTCGTCTTTTTGATTGGATCATCTTCTATAATGTCATCCAATTCAGAACCTTCCTATGGTAAACTAGTTTTAAACAACAACGGGGAGGTGATGAACAATGCAGGTGAAACCGGTTATCCAATCGAAACTGATGCCACCAATACCTTCAGCGACCTATATGAGACGTGCTTCTTTTATTAAAAAGCTAAGGCAATCAAGTCATATGAAACTGACAATTATGCATAGTGGGGCAGGGTATGGGAAAAGTTCCGGTCTGGCGACGTATTTCTATGATACGGATGCTACATATAGCTGGTATTCTGTCACTGAAGAAGACGATGACATTTTGCCGTTCATCACCCATTTGACGCAAAGTATTCGAAGAATCCGTCCTTCATTCGGCCACTCATTTACTGAATGGGGTATTATCCATAATGATTTGGATATCGAGCGATGGCTTGTACAATTTATGAATGAGCTTTGTGAAATTGTCGATCCGTTCTATCTGATTATTGACGATTTTCACCATGTTGATCACGTATTTACGATCAACTATATTCTTGAAAAAATGATCCAGTTATTGCCGCCATCCATCCATCTCGTTGTAGCGTCACGTACACGTCCGCGATGGTCAAGTTTGGCGAAGTTGAAAATGATGGGGCAATCGCTGGAATTGACAGAGGAAGACTTGCTGTTTTCTGAAGAAGAAGTGGCTGTTTTCTATGAAGACTATTTCAATCAGATTTTGACAGAAGAAGAGGCATTGTCGATCGTGCAATTGACAGAAGGATGGGCAATTGCGGTTAATTTACTTGCCATTCATCTGACTGGAAGTGAAAAGGACTTTTCAGTTGAAATGAAACCCGCGTTGCAAGATCTGTTTGCGTATTTGTCTGAAGAAGTATTTAACCGGATGTCCGAAACGGAAAAGCGATGGGCATTATCATTCTCTATTTTTCCGATGTTTTCAACGGATCTCATCGAAGAGTTCTATGGAAAGGAAGCAAATGATGTCCTTCGTGAACTTGCAAGCAGACATGTATTCATTCAATCCCTCGGCGAAGGGGTTTACCGTTACCATGCTCTCTTCCAACAGTTTTTGGAACGGAAATGGCGGTCTGTCAATCTTGCGGAATATGTCATATACCAGAAGAAAGCAGTGGCCTATTATTTGCAACAATCCGATCCAACGCAAGCCATTTTACATGCGGTGAAAAGCGACGATGCAAGCTTCATCGGCCAAATTATAATGGACAATGGTGCCACGTTAATCCGATCAGGCCAGTTTGAATGGCTGCTTGAGATTCTGAAAAATCTTCACCCGATAATAAAAGAACAGCATTATCCCCTCTATTATTATGAAGGAGAAGCACATCGTTATCGTGCCTATTATGAAAAAGCACGTACTGCATACTTAACATGCATTGAAATAGCGGAAACATGCAATGACGATTATTACATCGGCAGGGCGCATGCCGGCATCGCGCATATTTACTTGGATACAATCCAGCCCGGTTTAGCGGATCCGCATTTATTGAACGCCATACTGTACGCGGAAAGAAGCGTGAGAACATCTTCGCATGAAAAGGAACTGCTCAAACGCCAATTCGCAGAAAACCTTGTCAACCTTGGAAAAGGGGCCGCAGCTGCCGAATGGGTGAAACAGGAAATTACGGATACAAGGATTTTACAGGAAGGGAACTTGGATGCGCGGATTGCTTTGCGGACCGGTAAGTTGAATGAAGCCCAAACGATCTTAACCACTAGAGAACATAGTTCAGTGTTACCCGATTCACATCGCGAAACAGATGTATTGTTATCGCTGATCTACGCGATGACAGGACAATCATCACTTGCAATTACGAGTGCGGAAAACGGAATCAGCTTAGGAAAAGAGGAGAAGTCGGTATTCATCGAAGCGGTTGGCAGGATTCGGTTAGGACATGCAAAGATTTTGGAAGATCCGTTTACGATGGACGCATCCAAAACGTATTATCTACGGGCAATCGAGCAGATGGACGAGCTGAATGTTTCAAGAGGTAACGCAGAGCCGTATATGGGCTTGGCGATACTTTTTGCTAGGCTAGGTCATTTCACAGAAGCGATTCGTTACGGTAAAGCCGGCTTGCATGAAACAGATCGTGTTCAAGACGGTTGGCTGTCTGGGTTGATTCATATCAGTTTAGGCATTGTTTATAAGTACGCGAAGGATGATTTGAATGCAGAAAAGCACTTGAAAGAAGCCGAACGTCTGTTGATGGAATGCGGAGATCAATACGGAAAAATGGTCGTGACGTTTTGGCTCATGCGCATTTATTCACAAAAAGCAGACGAGGAGTTATTCACTAAGTACGCAGATGAGTTCTTTTCGCTTTTATACGAACAGGATTATTTCTATTTCTTAACGAGCGATACAATGTTCGGACCGTTCGACAGGCAATCCATCTACCCGTTAGTGATACAAGCATCAAAGTTGCATCCTGACCATGCAGGCATCCAGCAGGCGATTCATATCTTAGAGCTGAAAGATGTCGAAAACCATCCTGGCTATAAGCTTGATGTATGCGTATTAGGTCCGTTCACTGTAAACCTCGGACTCGACGGAGTACAAGAGCGAAAGTGGCAACGAGACAAAGCGAAAGAACTGTTCCTGTATTTATTGTTGAATAAAACCCGGTACGTGCCAAAAGAGGAAATCATGCAGGCATTATGGACAGACATCGATGAAAAGACCGCTGATCGTGATTTTAAAGTGGCACTCAATGCGCTGTTGAAAGTATTAGAACCGAATCGGTCGGCAAGGGAATCATCATTCTTCATTTTGCGCAAACAAACGATGTACCAACTGAACCCGCAAGCCGCCATTCAAACGGACTTGGAACGGTTCAAACAGTACATGGAAAAAGGCCTCGCAGAAAAAGTTGCAGACCAATCCATCGAGCATCTATTAAAAGCGGCAGCATTATATAAAGGCAAACTGTTCGAAGAGAAACTGTCCGTTGAATGGATCGCCACTGAGCGAGAACAGGTTGAACAGCACTACATTCAGGTGATCGAAAAACTCGCCCAGTCCTACACGCGCTTGCAACAATACAACAAAACAATCGAATGGGCAGAACGCCTCGTCCGCATCGACCCAACATGGGAAGAAGCGTACCGCCTGCTTATGTACGCCCATTACCAACTCCAAAACCGACCACAATCCATCAAATGGTACAACCGTTGCACAGAGATACTTGAGGAAGAGTTCTCAATCAGACCAATGGAATCGACCGAGCAAATGTATAAAATGATCATGAACGAACTGTGAGCAGCGACATTAAATCGCCGCTCACAGTTTTTTAGTCTTGATTAAAATGCCAAAGCTTTTCTAAAGGAATGTCAGATTCAAGATAGCCGTACATCTTTTGCATACGTTCTGTGATTGCCTGATCGGGTGAAGTTGTAAAGAACTCAATGTTGACCTGACAATGCGCCAACGCCAAATGATCCGTCAGTTGGCGTGCGAATTGACCAAGTGGTTCTCGATATTCATCTCTCACTTCTTGCTCCGAAAAATAGGAACAAGAAACAGTATTCTCCCGAAAATCGTCTTCATCGTCAACTAGGTTAGATTCATATTCATCGATGATCGCCAGTACATACGCATACTCGCCAATCCTTACTTTCCATACTTCGAAGTCTTTTAATCTTATCTTCCGTTCAAAATAATCGATCACTCGTAATTCATCTCCAATTTCAAGTGCATTGCAACCATCATTTCTTACATTCAAATGAGTAAGAACTTGTTAGCGGATTATGTATTTCTAAGTGGAGATTCCCCCCAGCTTCATTACATCCGTCTGCTCCGAGTTTAATTTCCTTTGTATTGAAATAACTTGTAGTTATCAACATAATTGCAGCTGTCAACATAATAACTGCTCCAATCGATAACAGGGTAGACATTATTTTTGTATTTCTAGACATTCAGCCATCAACCTTTCTTTTATTAGAATAAATTCATCAAGCCTTCTTCGTAGATGTGACTTTTACGAGAGCGATAGCAACTAGCATTGAAAGAAATGCCGTTACAACAATCTTAACCCATGAAAGTTCCACATTAAAAGGGGACATTTCCTTCATATTAAATGTATACATCGACCACCATTCATCTCCAGTTGAGAGAAAGACAGATGCAAACACCCATACACCGAATAATACCAGTGCATTCACGACATATAGAACCTTTTTCTGCAATTTCAACACTCCCGGATTGGTTACTTTACTTTAATAGTAAGCTTAGAAATCAACTGTTTTTCAGGTTCATAATAGAGTTCTTCAGTTTCAATTTCATCCAGTATTACAAATGCGCTCACAATATACTTACCTGAATCAGCCTCTACAACTTCCAGACTCTCTTGAATCAACAACTCATTATCCCACGTGAATGACTGACTAATCGTCTCATTCGCTCCTAGTTCCACTACAACATACTCATAAAACGAACGACCTTGAATAGACTTGAAATCCGTACTGTTTAGCGGGTCCAACAGCCGGAAAGAGCTGACATCTTTCTTCTCAATCAAAACAGAAGAAATTCCTTCTTTCATATCCGCGGGAAGAGGCACATACAATTTTTTCGGCAAATCATTATGGTTCTTCAATGTCACCGTAACCACCAACTCATCATCAGATGTAACCTCTTGCATATTCACTGCCAAAGTCAATTCAATACCATCCATTTTCTTTGTAACCGAGCTATCTTCGGACGAGCAACCCGTCAGAATGATAAGTAGTCCAATGACGCTCGATAAGAAATACATCTTCAAATTATTCATCCCCTCTATAAAAGCTACGATGCAATATTACTTATATACTCTTATACGATTGAAAGGTCTGGAAGTTTCATATAGTAAGGACGTTTCGATACGACGAGGGTACGTTGTGATACGGGGCTTCTACGTTTCGTTGCGCCCGCTACGTTTCGATACGACGGGGTTACGTTTCGATACGCGCGGTTTACTTTTCGTTGCGCCCGCTACTTTTCGATACGACGGGGTTACGTTTCGATACGGCGCCTCTACGTTTCGATACCAGCGGTTTACGTTTCGTTGCGCCCGCTACGTTTCGATACGACGGGGCTACGTTGTGATACGAGGCATCTACTTTTCGATACGAGCCGTTTACGTTTCGTTGCGCCCGCTACGTTTCGATACGACGGGGTTACGTTTCGATACGGCGCCTCTACGTTTCGATACGAGCGGTTTACGTTTCGTTGCGCCCGCTACGTTTCAATACGACGGGGTTACGTTTCGATACGACGCCTTTACATTTCGATACGCATGGTTTACGTTTCGTTGCGCCTACTACGTTTCGATACGACGTGGTTACGTTGTGATACGAGGCATCTACTTTTCGATACGAGTGGTTTACGTTTCGTTGCGCCCGCTACGTTTCGATACGACGGGGTTACGTTGTGATACATACGTGAAGATTCCCAACCAGATTGAAGATCAACAATTTCCATTGAAAAAACCTTCAAAGTCAAAGGCGTTTGCCTTAATTTCTGCCTAAACCCCGCAGAAATACGGCAAAAGAGTTGCACAGCGGAGCTGTGCAACTCTTTTGTAACTCTATTAATTTAAAGTAATAGACAGAAAGAAAGCGTTTACAAAAACGAATGGAGAGAGGGGTTCACGTATGAAAAAGAAATTTTGGCTATTTACACTTCTTGCAGCACTCATGTTAATCGTCGCGGCCTGTAATGCAGACTCAGACACTAGCTCTGAAAAGCCGGATACATCAAAGGAAGGGTCAACTGACAGCACGGATGATGGTAAAGAAGAAGCTGGCGAACAAGAAGTTATCAAAATCGGTGTCCTTGCTTCCTTGACGGGTGCACTTGAATCGTATGGTAAGCAAACACGCCAAGGATTTGAACTTGGTTTGGAATATGCGACAGACGGAACTATGGAAGTCGCAGGCAAGAAAATTGAAGTCGTCTTTGAAGACACAGAAACAAAACCAGAAGTGGCCGTTCAAAAGGCTACGAAACTACTTGAAGAAGATAAAGTTGACTTCATCGTCGGTTCTTCCAGCTCAGGGGATACACTCGCTGTTCTTCCGTTAGCGGAAGAATACGAGAAAATCATGATTGTCGAACCCGCAGTTGCGGACAGTATTACAGGGTCTGAATTCAACCCGTTCATCTTCCGTACAGCACGTAACTCTTCACAAGATGCGGTCGCGGGAGCGGCAGCAATTGCAGGACCTGGCGTTAAAATCGCGACATTTGCACCGGATTACTCATTCGGATGGGACGGAATCGCGGCGTTCAAGAAAGCAGCGGAAGCACTAGGGGCTGAAATTGTTGAAGAACAATATGCGGATCCAGCTGCAACGGATTTCACGTCCAACCTACAAAAAGTCATTGAAGCAAAACCGGATTATATGTTTGTCGTTTGGGCGGGTGCGAACTCTCCTTGGAACCAAATTTCGGATTTAAAGATGCAAGAAAAAGGCATCAAGATTTCAACGGGTGCACCTGATATTCCAGCACTATCGATCATGGAACCACTTGTTGGCATGGAAGGGTTCTCGGTTTATTACCACACACTTCCTGATAATGAAGTGAATGATTGGCTTGTAAAAGAGCATAAAGAACGTTTCAACGGTGAAGTTCCGGATCTATTTACACCGGGTGGTATGTCAGCGGCAATTGCCATCGTCGAAGCATTGAAGAAATCAGAAGGCGATGCAGATGGCAATAAATTGATCAAACTTATGGAAGGTATGTCTTTTGATACACCAAAAGGGACAATGACATTCCGTGAAGAAGATCACCAAGCATTGCAACCGATGTATTCCATCAAACTTGAAAAGCAGGATGGCGTTCCGTATCCAGTTCCAGTTTTGATTCGCGAACTGTCGGCTGATGAAACGAAGCCTCCCATTAATAATTAACAGAAAGAAGGGGACAGCACATCACTGTCCTGTCTTTCTCAATCGGATGAAACCTTTCATCCGGTCGAGAAGGATACACCAGTCAGGAGGAGAAAAAGGATGGATCCAATACTTAAAACAGACAATCTGACAATCCGTTTCGGCGGACATACAGCTGTTTCAGGCGTGAATTTTGAAATGCCTGCGCGGCAGCTTAAATCAATCATTGGTCCGAACGGTGCCGGAAAAACAACATTTTTCAATCTGCTTAGCGGTGAACTAAAACCGTCCGCGGGGGAGGTTTATTTCAAAGGGCAGCCAATTACTGGGATGTCTGCAGTGGCGAGGACCCGGCTCGGTCTTGGCCGTTCATTCCAGATTACGAATGTGTTCCCGAACTTAACGGTGCTTGAAAATGTGCGACTTGCGGTGCAATCAAAAGAGAAAATACGCTATCAGATGTTCCGGCATTTTGTACGTTACCAATACTTAATGGATGAAGCTGAAAAATTGATTGAAATGGTTTTACTGCAAGGGCGGGAATACGCAATCGCTAGTCAGTTGTCGCACGGTGAAAAGCGAAAACTGGAAATCGCTATGCTGCTTGCGCTCGATACGGAAGTGCTGTTGCTCGATGAACCAACGGCTGGTATGTCGCTTGAAGAAGTACCTGCGATATTGGACGTTATCCGGAAGATTAAGCAGACGGGTGAGAAAACGATTCTACTCATTGAGCATAAAATGGATATGATTCTAGACTTGTCCGATTCGATTATGGTGCTGTTCAACGGGAAATTGCTCGCAGATGCCAGTCCGAAAGAAATCATGGACAACGAAATGGTGCAAAACGCGTATTTGGGAGGTCTCTATGATGAAAACGCTGTTGAAAGTTGACGGAATCCATACGCATATTGGGCAATACCATATCCTTCAAGGCATCGATTTCGAAGCCCGTGAAGGAGAAGTAAGTGTGCTACTCGGCAGGAATGGTGCGGGAAAAACGACAACGCTGAAAACAATTATGGGATTAACACCGGCTTCAAAAGGAAGCGTGATTTTCGATGAACGTGACATCACGAAGCGGCCTACATATGAGACAGCTAATAACGGCATCGGTTATGTGCCGGAAGATCAGGGCATATTCGGCGATCTGACGGTTGAAGAGAATATGAAAGTGGCGATGCGCAAAGAAGATACTGCGACACTCGCTAGACAAGATTATGTCCTGGAACTGTTTCCGGATTTAAAAACGTACTGGAAAAAGGACGGTGGCCATCTGTCAGGTGGTCAGAAACAAATGCTTGCGATGGCGCGGGCGTTCGTCCATGACAGCAAACTGCTATTGATCGATGAACCGTCGAAAGGGTTAGCGCCGATCGTCATCGAGAAAGTGATGGAAGCGATTAATGAAATGAAGAAGACGACGACCATTGTGCTCGTCGAACAAAACTTCATGATGGCGAGCCGGATCGGTGATCGTTTTACATTAATTGATGACGGTGCGACGGTACAGGCGGGGGACATGAAAGAGTTGATTCATAACGAAGAATTGAAACGAAAATATTTAGGAATCGGGTGAAGGAGGCGGCACGATGGAGTTACTAATCAACTTGACGATCAACGGACTGGCCACGGGCATGCTCATCTTTTTGCTCGCATCCGGATTGACGCTCATATTCGGTTTAATGAGTGTGCTGAACTTTGCACACGGCGGATTGTTCGCCTGGGGAGCTTTTTCAGGTGTCTGGTTTTATACACTGACAGGCAGCTTTTTCCTTGGTATTCTATTCGCGATTTTTACAGGCATCGTACTTGGGTTCATTACAGAAAAACTGATCATTACACCCGTGTACGGCAACCATGTACAACAGATTCTTATTACACTTGGCTTCATGCTCGTCTTAACGGAGATGCTGAAAGTCGTTTGGGGACCGAATCAGATTGCTGCGAAAGTACCATCGTATCTGGCGGGAAGCTGGGAGTTCGGTGATGTTCTTATTATCAAATATCGTTTGTTCATTATCGTCGTCGGGTTTCTCATCTTCGGGATCTTCCAATACATTTTACAGAAGACGAAGATCGGGCTTGTTGTCCGTGCGGGTGTTATGAATAAAGAAATGGTGCAAGCACTTGGCATTAACATTAAACGTGTGTTTCTCTATGTATTTATGGCTGGTTCTGCACTTGCTGCGCTTGGCGGCGTGCTGATGGCACCTTATTCAGGCGTCATTTACGCGGAAATGGGCTTTGAATTCGCAATCCTCGCATTCATCGTCGTTGTCATCGGTGGAATGGGAAGTTTTCCAGGTTCATTGCTTGCGGCGATTCTCGTCGGACTTGCGGGAAGTTACATGGCCTATTACGTTCCGGCACTTTCACTTGCGGTCAATATGATGCTGATGGCAATCGTATTAATCTTCCGTCCGCAAGGGCTATTTACGGCAAAGGGGTGACGGCATGAAACGGAAATTTCATTGGAATAATTATGTGCTTGGAATCATCGCGATTGCACTTGTCATTTTCCCGTTCGTATCGGATTCCAGGACGTGGACAATTTTATTGACACAGATTTTCATCTTTTCGATTTTGGCAATGAGTTATGACATCTTACTTGGTTACACAGGCATTGTTTCATTCGGGCACGCGATGTTCTTCGGGATGGGGGCATACACGACAGCAGTAATGCTAAAACGAATTGACCCGACGATGGGGACATTCATCCTATCCATCGGCGTCGGCATGCTGCTTGCGGCGCTCGTCAGCTTCTTCATCGGCTTGCTTACACTACGGTTGAAAAGTCACTTCTTCGCGATGCTGACACTTGCCGTTTCAGGCCTGTTCCTCGTCCTTGCTGAGAAATGGCGGACAGTGACACAAGGGAACGACGGATTCACATTTAAAGCACCGGAATTTTTCAAGGACCGGGTCATGTTCTATCTCGTCGTCCTCGTCATCCTTGTCCTTGTCTATATCCTCTTGCGCAGATTTGTCAACTCACCATTCGGACGTGTGCTCGTTGCGGTCCGGGAGAATGAACAGCGGACACGCTCGCTCGGATTCAATCCGCTTCATTATAAAGTAATTGCCTCAGTCGTTGCCGGTGTCATCGCAAGTCTCGCGGGATCGTTGTATGCAGTATCGTTGCGATTCGTGAATACAAGTGTGCTGACGATGGATATTACGCTCGATGCATTGCTGATGACAATCATTGGCGGCGTCGGAACGCTAATCGGTCCGATAGTTGGGGCGGGCATCATTGAATTGACGCAGCATTACTTATCAGGACTTGCGAAAGAGTATCCGATATTCGAACGGTGGATCATTTTCTTCGGCATCGTTTATATTTTGGCCGTGATTTTCTTCCCTAAAGGGGTCGTCGGAACAATCCGCGAGAAACTTTGGAAGCGCAACAGTAAGAAAGATGGCGTGAAACCCGTCGCGAAAAAGGAGGGCTTGTGATGACTGTAGGAATCGTCAGTACAGGTGTCTATATCCCTGAAACAAAAATGACGGGAGAAGAGATTGCGAAACGTGCAAACTTACCGGTTGATGTCGTCAAGACGAAAATGGGCATTACGCAAAAGCCGATACCGGGGGAGAATGATCATACGGTTGCGATGGGTGTCTGGGCGGCGAAAGAAGCATTGAGAAAAGGGAATGTCGATGCGAAAGAAATCGATGTAATTATTTATATCGGCGAAGAATATAAAGAATATCCGTTATGGACAGCCGCCATCAAAATCCAAGAAGAAATCGGTGCGCATCACGCATGGGGGTTCGACGTCGCTCTCCGTTGCGGGACGACAATTATGGCCATCAAAGTCGCGAAGAGCTTGATGCTCACGGATGATTCAGTCAAGACTGTGCTGCTTGCAGGCGGCTATCGTAACGGGGATTTTATCGACTATGAAAACGAGCGCACCCGTTTCATGTTCAATCTTGGGGCGGGCGGAGCGGCGATGATTTTACGACGTGATCATCACGAAAACCTCATTTTGGAAACCGAACTGATGACGGATGGTTCATTCTCAGAAGATGTTGTCGTACCGGTCGGTGGTACGAAAAGCCCGCTGACTGCTGAAGACTTGGAGAATGGCTTGTATCGGCTTGACGTATTAGATCCGGTCGGCATGAAAGCGAGGCTTGAACAGAAATCGATGCAAAATTTCCTAAAGGTCATCCGCACTTCATTACAAAAAAGTGGGTTTACCGAGAAAGACCTTAATTACTTGGCCATTTTGCATATGAAACGGTCTGCGCATGATTTCGTGCTGCGTGAACTTGGACTGGAAGAAGACCAATCGATGTATTTGCATGAGTATGGCCATATCGGACAGATGGATCAGATCCTTTCAATAGAACTGGCATTGCAAGAAGGCAAGCTGAAAGACGGAGACGTCGCAGTTCTTGTGAGCGCGGGCATCGGTTATGCTTGGGGGGCAGTGACAGTGAAATGGGGAGGGAATCAATGATGGAGTTACAAAAAGTGAAGTTGGCAAATGGGGAACAGATTGCGTATAGGGAGCGGAATGGTGGCGAACAGGTCGTTGTGCTTGTTCACGGCAATATGACGTCGTCGAAACATTGGGATGTGCTGATCGATACTATGGATCCGAAGTACAAAGTGTATGCGTTAGACTTGCGCGGATTCGGCGAGTCGACGTACGAGCAACGGGTAACCGGTATTCGTGATTTTTCCGAAGATTTACATGGGTTCATCGAAACGCTTAGACTCGATGAATTCGACTTGGTTGGCTGGTCGACGGGCGGAGCGATTTGTATGCAGTATGTTGCGGACCATCCTGGGAAGTGCAGGAAGTTGGTGTTGTTAGCATCAGCTTCGACACGCGGCTATCCGTTTTTCGGTACAAAAGCGGATGGAACGCCTGATTTGGAACGTCGTCTACAGACAATTGAAGATGTTGAGCAAGATGCCGGTAAGACGCTTGCGATGCAAGGACTTTATGACACGAAGAACCGTGAAGGGCTAAAAGCGGTATGGAATGCACTGATCTATACGCAAAACCAACCTGACAGCTCAAAATACGATGAATACGTGGAAGATATGCTGACGCAGCGTAATCTAGCCGATGTGTACCATTCCTTAAATACATTTAACATTAGTTCTGTGCATAACGGCGTCACAGAAGGTAGTGACCAGGCGAAGGACATTACAATTCCTGTACTTGTATTGCGCGGCGATCGGGACTATGTCGTCAATGCCCAAATGACGGAGGAAATAATGGAAGACCTCGGCGATAATGCGACGTTCATTTCACTCGAAGATATGGGGCATTCACCGCTCATTGACAACTTGGAAAAATTGACGGAAACGATCGAAACATTTTTAGGATAAGGAGCTGACAGCATGAGAATGAAAGGTAAAGTCGCCATTATTACAGGTGGCGCAAATGGGATCGGACTTGCTGCTTGTCACCGATTCGCTGAAGAAGGCGCGAAAGTCATCATGGCTGATTTTGATGAAGCGTCAGGTGCAGAACAGGAAGCAGTAGGTAAGGAAAAAGGATTTGAACTGACATTTGTTCAAGTGGATGTTGCAAACCGTGAAAGTGTCGCGCAGTTAATTGAAAAGACATTGGACCTCCATGGCAAAATCGATGTCTTAATTAACAACGCAGGGATTACGAATGATGCGACTTTACTCAAGATGGATCCGGCTGTTTTCCAGCGCGTGCTCGATGTGAATTTAACGGGTGTCTTCAACTGCACGCAGGCAGTTGTACCGCATATGATCGAAGCGGGAAGCGGCAAAATTATTAATACATCCTCCGTTAGTGGCGTGTACGGAAATTTTGGCCAGACAAATTATGCAGCAACAAAAGCTGCGGTAATCGGCATGACAAAAACATGGGCGAAGGAATTCGGTCGAAAAGGAATCAATGTCAATGCCGTCGCACCTGGCTTTACAGCGACAGCGATGGTGAAGAAGATGCCTGAAAAGGTCATTGCGCAAATGGAATCGGCTGTGTCATTGCAACGACTCGGCGAACCGGAAGATATTGCAAATGCCTATCTGTTTTTAGCAAGCGAAGAATCCAATTATGTCCATGGGCATGTAATGCATGTTGATGGCGGCATCATGATGTGATGAAAGGAGGGAGGAACCCGTGTTTCATGAACGTGGCTGGATTGTAAAAAGAACGGCATTGTCTGCAGGACGGACCGCATTGATTAATATCCATTCTGGCGAAAGCTGGACGTACGGCGAGTTGTATAACCGGATTGGACGCTGGGTTTCCTTCTTCCGTGAGAAAGGTTATGTGAAAGGTGAGCGCGTTGTCGTCTATTCACCGAATACGATCGAGCTATTTGCCGTGCTGTTTGCGTGTGAGCGGATGGGCTTGATTTATGTCCCGTTGAATTGGCGGTTGAGCTTACCTGAATTGCAAGGGTTGCTTGATGATTGTGGTCCTATTATTGTGCTCTTTCATAAAAACTTCGAACAATCTGTACAACTATTGAATGTGCATGAAGTAGCCTCTCTATCGATCGCAGAGAAGTTTGAATGTGCCAGAAATATCGAGCCACTTCCTGAAGTGGATTGCTCGGATCCGTGGATGATCATTTATACAGGGGGAACGACGGGTGTACCGAAAGGCGTCGTCCTGTCCCATGAAGCAGTGAATTGGAATGCACTCAATACGATTGCAAGTTGGGGTTTATCAGAAAACGACACGACGATCAATTATATGCCGTTATTTCATACAGGCGGGTTGAATGCGTTAAGTATTCCATTGCTTATGGCGGGCGGCACTGTGGCGATTGGTCATCAGTTTAATCCGCAAGAAGCGCTCGAAGCGACCAATCAATACGAAGCGACAATTTCGCTGTTTGTGCCGACGATGTATCAGATGATGATTCAAACAGATTATTTCAAGGCATCGAATTTCCCATCGATGGACACATTTCTGTCGGGGGGCGCTCCTTGTCCAGAAACGATCTACACAGCTTTCCAACGTAAAAAAATCCGTTTTAAAGAGGGGTATGGCATGACGGAAGCGGGTCCAAATAATTTCTTCATCCGGCCGGACGATGCAGCAGTGAAAGTTGGTTCTGTCGGGAAAAGCATGCTGTTCAACGATAGTAAAGTGCTCGATCTAGATGGGAATGCTTGTTCACGCGGAGAAATCGGTGAGCTGTTCCTTAAAGGACCGCATATGTTCACTTGTTATTGGAACAAACCTTCTGAAACGAATGATGCACTTCACGATGGATGGCTGCGGACGGGGGATCTTGCGAAAATCGATGAGGATGGAGATACATATATCGTCGGCAGAAAAAAGGATATGATCATTACAGGCGGTGAAAATGTCTACCCGCAGGAAGTGGAGCAATGTCTCATTGCTTTTGACGGTATACAAGAAGCTGCAGTCATTGGGAAAGAAGATGACATATGGGGCGAGAAAGTGGTCGCGTTTGTATCCTTATATGATGAAAATCGAGGAAATGAGGATATGATTTTAACCCATTGTAAAAAGTCCCTTGCCTCATACAAAATTCCGAAAGAGATTATTATTATTCCCGAGCTGCCTAAGACACATGTTGGGAAAATTGATAAGAATGAATTGCTGAAATGGAAACAAAATAGATGATAACAGCGCGCAGCTATACTAGCTGCCGCGTTTTTATTTTTGCTGGAATGGTAGATTAAACCGAAGAGAAAATATGCGAGCCATGCTATACTAGTAATAATGAAAAAAATGTCGAATGAAACAGAATGAATGATGAAATGAGACATCCTAGAACAAAAAAATAGAAGGAAATCTTATTGAAAGGAGCCGTTGAAATGGAAAAAGAAGATGCAATCATCCAAGCAATGATGGAACTGTCTGCTCAACTGAAAGAGTTAAAGTCGGATATGACAACAGGGTTTGCAGAAGTAAGAGCAGATATCGCAAAACTGGATGACAAAATTGAAACAGTCGATGCGAAAGTGGACGTATTGTCGCAAAGTCTTATCAGAACCCAGGCAGATGTACTTCGCTTGAAAAGAGCCTAATCGTACAAAACTTTCACCATTCGTATACGATATGCGGATGGTATTTTTTGTTTTTAAATAAATTGCTTAAATTTTCTAATGGTTTACAATATGAGTACAAAGAAACGCAGTAACTCAATCCAAAAGGGGGAAAATGTTTGAAACCGATTATCGGCGTTACGACGGATGTGGATGATGCTGGGTCCCAGTTTACGAGACTCGCATATATTGAAGCTGTGCAAAAAGCGGGTGGGGTACCGATTATCCTGCCAACAGGAAATGACGAGGATGTTGAGCAGATTTGTGGGTTGTTGGACGGTTTACTGCTGACAGGTGGAGGAGATGTGGATCCCTCTCATTTCAATGAAAATCCAAATCCGAAACTTGGGGATGTGACGCCCGAACGCGATAGCATCGAATTGTTGCTGGCGAGTCATATGTTGAAAGCTGACAAACCGATTTTAGGCATTTGCCGCGGCATGCAACTGTTGAATATCCATTTTGGCGGAACGGTGTATCAGGACCTTGATTCACAATATGGCGATACGCTAATCAAGCATAGCCAAAAAGCAAGGAGTGAATTTCCGACGCACAACGTAATTGTGAAACCGCAGACGAAGTACCATTCAATCGTTAATGAAAACAGCATTCGTGTGAATTCATATCACCATCAAGGGCTTAAAGACATCGGTGGTCCGCTTATTGTTTCGGGCGAAGCACCAGATGGAGTTGCTGAAGTAATTGAAAGTACTGAACACGCATTTGTCATTGGACTACAATGGCATCCCGAGTTATTGCTTAAGAAGCAAGATCCGAACTCGGCGAAGTTATTTGAAGCATTTATAGACGCTTGTAATTGATTGGGAAACTATAGACAGTGAATAAAAAACACGCCCGCACTGGAATACTCCTGGCGGGCGTGTTGCTATTTATATCTTGAATTGATTGATTGTGCTTGTCAGTTCTTCACTCAAATCAGTTAGTGTTTCTGCTGCTTCCGTCACCGATTGGATTGCGCGTAATTGTTCCTCAGTGGAGGCACTCACTTCTTCACAGGCAGCTGCCGTCTGTTGTGATGTTGCTGCCATCGTCCGAACAATCATTGCGACGTCATCTTTATTCTGTGTCACATGTGTAATTTCCGTAATGATTGCATTGATGGACGACTGCATCTCATTCATTAGACTGGATAGTTCTGCAAATGATGCTTCTGTCTCTTCAACGACATCTCCTTGCGTACGGAAAGTGTCAATCGTTTCATTCATCTCGGTTGTAACAAGTTTAGATTCCTCCTGCAATTCTAGCACAGTCAACTTTACGTCTTCCGTAGCATTCGCTGATTGTTCCGCAAGCTTTCGGACTTCATCGGCGACGACCGCAAATCCTTTGCCGTGTTCACCTGCGCGAGCTGCTTCGATACTAGCGTTCAATGCAAGGAGATTCGTCTGGGCAGAAATTTCCGTGATTGTCTCCATAACACTGCCAATCGCTTTGACTTTATCGCTAAGCACTATAATCGCTTCGCTCATCGATCTTAATTTTGAACCGGAAGTGGTAAATGTCTCTTTCAATTCCGTCATCTGTTTCTGACTAGATGCGTTCATTGAACTTGTCCGTTTCGCGATATCGGACATATGATCCGCCTTGCTGTTCATATCATTAATCTGATCGCCGAGCTGTTCTGTCATTTCGGCAACGTTCTCTGAGTCTTCAGCGGATTGTGAGGCACCTTCAGCAATTTCTGTCACCGCATGGGCAACTTGTGAGCTAGATGCATTTGTTTCTTCCGCGACAGCGCTCAAGTTTTCAGAGTTGGTGCGGACGTTAACGGCGGATTCACTAACTACCGCAATAATCCCTTTCATATTGGTAATCATTTTATTAAAGTTATCACCAAGCTGACCAATCTCGTCGTTTGTTTTAATATCCGAATGGACTGTTAAATCACCAGTCGCAACTGAATCCATGAGACTCTTCAGTGTTCCAATCGGTTTAATCAGTCGGGAGATGACGTAATACATTGTTGCTGTAATGACAACGAGCGTAATCAATGAAATAATCAGCATTGAATTACGAATTTGAGAGGCCATACCCATTAGCTTGTCTTTCTCATAGACAGCTGCTACTTTCCATCCGAAATCGGGTAAAGTTGTATATACATCAATTTTCGTTGTACCATCTTCATCGAATTCTACATACCCTTTTTCATTCTCGAAAATTTTCTGGATATGAGGGAACTGCAACATATCTTCTCCATTATGTAACGGATGGGCTAATGCCAAGCCAGTATCGTTAATTAGAATTGTATAGCCATCAAAAGGTAGTGCGTTGGCGTTTAGTTCACTAGTCAACTTTGTTAGGAGAACATCTACACCGACAACACCGATGAGCTTTCCATTTTTAATGACTGCTTTAGATGCGGTTATAACAAATTCGCCTGTCGTATGATCGATGTAAGGTTGGGACCATTGAACTTGGTCAGGCGATGATTTGGCGTTTATATACCATTCCCTCGCTAAAGCATCAAGGCCCGTGACATCAGCAGAAGGGGAAATGACAGTATGATTGGTCGCTGTAGAATAAAATACGCCTGAGGCTTCAGGGTAAATTTTCAGGAACTCTTCAAGTTCTGCAGACAGAGCTTTTTCCTGGGGACTGTTCGACTTTTGACCAGTGTAATCAGGAAGTTTTTCAGACTTAGAAAAAAGTTCGATTCCCGTCGAGTATTGTTCGAAGAAGTTTTCAATCGACACCGCTGTTTGTTCAGCTGTCGCTTGGCTCATGTTGACGACACGTTCAAGTGAACGTTTCTTCACTTGGTCGTTCGTCATAAATGCCATTAAGGAAATACCTATTAGAAATAGTACGACTGTTGTAAGAATTATCTTTGTCCGTATAGATTTAAACATATACATACACTTCCTTCCGTTTTATATGTTGTACTATTATTAACTTCGGTAAAATGAAAGGAGTGTTTAGTACTATATAAACGTTTGTAATAACTTTATTACTTCGGATTAATAGTTTGGTAATTTATAGTAAATAGTAATGAAAAAAGAATGAAAATTGAATAGTGATTCATTCCTAACGGAAATTTTTCCACTTTTCCTTAACTCCGCTATTGACAAGCCGATAATAAACATAACGGAGTTCTCAATTACAGGGAGGTTTGGGATTATGGTTGGACGCATCGGGGGAAACACGGCTTCACCGCAAATTAGCGGAAGCAGTGAAAGCGCGGCACCTGTTAACGAGTTTGTTGTTGCAGAAATAAAACCTGTGACAACGCAAACGCAACAGCAGACGCAACAAGGGGAAGAAAAACAGCTGCCGGTTGAAAAAGCGAAACAGATGACCGATAGTATGAATAAGTTCTTGGAAAGCGTCAACACACAACTACGTTTCAAATTACATGATGAACTAAACGAATATTACGTAGCAATCGTAGACTCAACTACAAACGAAGTCGTCCGAGAAATTCCATCAAAGAAACTGATGGACATCCATGCAGCCATGAAGGAATTTGTCGGACTACTCATCGATCGTAAAATCTAAGGAGGACGAATAACTATGCGCATAGGCGGATTAGCAACAGGAATGGATACAGAAAATATCATTAAAGATATGATGCAGGCACATCGTATACCATTAGATAAAATCACACAGAAAAAACAATACCTCCAATGGCAACTCGATGATTATCGCAAAACGAACCGCAATCTAAGAGACACAGGCTATAAAGTTACGGATACGGTTGGTAAACAGGCTACATTTATGCAAAAGACGATGAATATCTCAAATCCGGATGCTGTGGGGATTAAGGCTACTAGTGCTACTGGGGAGTTTTCTGGGTCGATTGAAGTTACGAAATTGGCTACACAAGCTGCCAGACAAGGAAATTCATTCTTTGTAAGTGAAACGGATAAAAGAATCGTGGTTAATGGAAAAGAGTTCACGGCAACAGAATTTGAAAATGCAACGCTAAAAGACCTGGGTATTGATGGGAAGTCTGCTATATCAATAAATGCCCCAGGCACTAAAGAGGCAGTAAACTTAGAATTCGAAGACTCAGCAACGTTGAAGTCAGTTTTAGCAGATATAAATAAGAAAACAGGTGTATCGGCATTTTTTGACTCTGGTAGTGGTAAAATTGCGGTTAGTGCAAAAAATACTGGAGCAGGAAATATTGAGATTGTTGGCGGTCAGGGCGGTTTAAATGACTTAGCTGCTGGTCTAAAACTTGACGCTGCAATAACTCCTGGAAATAGCCAATCAGGTAGCGATGCGATATTTACTTTTAACGGACTTACAACAGAACGTTCTTCAAACACATTCACAATCAATGGTTTCGAAATTAACCTTAAACAAGCTAACTCTGGCCCGGTAACATTCAACTCCGCTCCAGACGTCGACAAAGTCATGGAGTCCGTCGTCAAATTTGTTGACGATTACAACAAGATGATTGAAGAGTTGCATGCGAAAATTAAAGAACCTGTTTACCGTAACTTCCAGCCGCTTTCCGATGAGCAAAAGAAAGATATGAAAGAAAAAGAGATTGAGCTTTGGGAAGAGAAGGCAATGAGTGGTACGCTCCGCAATGATCCTACGATTGCTAGTATGCTGACAAAAATGCGTCAGATGATGAGTGAGAAAACAGATGGAACTGAATACTCATTAAAAGATATTGGTATCACACCAATCAAAGATTTCAAAGAGAATGGTAAGCTTGAAATTAATGAAACTGAATTACGAAAAGCTATTTCAGAAAATCCGAATATGGTATCTGATATATTTACCAAGTCGGCTAGTGACACAGAAAAAGGCGGAATCGCTATCCAATTCCGTAAGACAATCGATGAAACAAATAAAGTCATCTCTACTAAAGCCGGTAGTACGGGATCTGTCAGCGACAGCTTCACACTTGGTCGTACGATGAAAGGCTTTGAGAAACAAATCGAACGCTTCGAAGAACGTTTGAAAGTGACGGAAAATCGTTATTGGAAACAGTTCACAGCAATGGAAAACGCAATTCAACGTGCAAACGCTCAATCTGCAAGTCTTATGAGTGCTTTAGGCGGCGGAATGTAAGACTCGAACCGGTCGCAGCAATCCATAAAAAGGAGATATGCAACTAATGGCAATAAACAACCCTTATGCAACGTACCAGAATAACTCGGTGAATACGTCGACTCCTGGCGAGTTGACGCTCATGTTATATAACGGATGCTTGAAATTCATCCAACAGGCGAAACGCGCTTTGGAACAAGGCAGTATTGAAGAAAAGAATACCTACACACAAAAAGCACAAGCAATTGTCACTGAACTGATGGTTACGTTGGATCAGTCCCAAGCTGTATCCAAAGAGATGATGATTCTTTATGAATTCGTCAATAACCGTTTGCTGGATGGCAACATTAAAGGCGATGCGGGCCTATATGATGAAGCGTCAGAAATTATTACGGAATTCCGCGATACATGGAAGCAAGTGATTCAAATCAACCGCACAAAAATGTACGGGAATATGGATGAAGTATGATTCGCCCCGCTTTAGTCCGTTGGTATGAAATCGTTCAGCAGTTGTTGACGGCTACCAAACAGACAGATGAAGAGCAACGGGATGCTATTATCGAAAAAATCGATGGCATGCTTGATGAACGTGATCAGTTGCAACAGGAGATTCAAGCCCCCTTCACGCCTGAAGAGGAAGTATTGGGAAAGCAACTTGTGCTGCTTGAAAAGCAGGTCGTTCAATCCCTTGATGCGTATATGAACTTGATTCGTACGAATATAAATGATTCCAAGTCTAAAAAAGAACATGTGAAAACGTATATGAATCCTTATGGTAAAGTGGCGCGCGACGGTACTTTTTACGATACGAAACAATAAGTGAGCCGGCCAATCAATGGTCGGTTTTTTTATCATTCATAGGTGAATGACTATTCACAAAAGTGACTAAAGTACCTGTACTAATTTACTATTAATGGTACACTGAATTTATAGATAAATAGGATGAGATTGTTTATTTACAAAGGGGGCTTACAAATGCAACAAGTACATGTGGAAAAACTAATGCACGAGCAATTTGCGAAGAAAAACTTTATTCTGTTTCTCACGCTTGGGGGATCTTGTTTAATCGGCACAATTTTCTATTTCGCAACGGGTCAAGGAATGATGAAGTCAATTAGTATGATGATTCCAGTTATTACGTCCGTCGTTTTTTATGCTTTAGCAAAGAAACTGTTGATTTTCGAGAAAACATTTCCCTATATCATTCTTGCATTCACCGCAGGAGCTGCTATTTTTAATGGAGTTTTTGGTGATCCATCGATTGCCACCGCAGGTATTGCTTTCTTCATTTTAGGGATAGCGAGTGTACATGCTTCCGTAGGGGTTCTTTCTTATGGATTCGTACTTTCCATGGGTGTCATTTTCGTGTTTCTAACAAGGTATCCGTATCAGGAACAAATTGCATCCAGCAAGGGATCCCTAGTATTGCCGCTTGTTCTATTAGGTGTTGGTTTACTCATCCAAATTAGACAGACAAGGAAACTTGAAGCGCAAGTGAACAGCTCCACGCAGGAGCAAGTGGAGCGGGCCATCAAGGAAGAGCAAAAACATAGTAACTTGACGGCAGAAGTTGAGCATGTCGCTGAAGATTTAAGCACAATCGGTTATACGGCAGAACGTCATCTGGATTCCCAGAAAGAACTTCTTGGCATTATGGATGCACTTGCCACAGGTGATGAACAGGAAGCCGCTCAAATCGGAAAAATTGCGCACAATGCTGAAAGTGCCCGTGCGGATGCAGCCAAGTTGAGAGATGATGTCAAGTTAATGTATACCGAAGCGGATGAACTGCGGACAGGCTCCGAAAAGATTGTTGGTCTAATGCGCAATTCCCGGATGGGCATGGTCGAAGTCGAGGAGCTGTTATCAGAGTTGAGCGGCTCATTTGGGGCTTTAACGCAAAACATCGAGCAGACGAATGCACTTGCGACATCGATCGCGACCATTACAGAACAGACGAATTTATTAGCTTTGAATGCTTCTATTGAGGCCGCACGTGCAGGCGTACACGGAAAAGGTTTTGCAGTCGTAGCAGAAGAAATTCGGAAACTTGCAAATATGACTGCAGAAACGTTGGCGAAAATTAATAGTAATTTGAATGATGTAAACAGGATGAACGACCAATCCCGGACTAATTTATTGGCAAGTACCGGAAAATTGAAAAAACAAGGTGAGATGACTGCGGAAGCGGAAAGTAGGGTAGACAATATGCATAGGACGTTAAGTGGCCTGCATGCAAAATTCGAACTGTTCGAATCCAAAATGATTGTCATTGCGGATGAAACAGCCGATATCGGGGAAATGACCGGAACCTTTGCAGATTTGCTATCGCAGTCGAGTGCATCGCTTGAAGAAGTGAATGCGACAGTGCATACGACAGTTGCGGATAACGAGCAAATCGTTCAGACACTTGAAGGCACAATCAAACGAACGAAAGCATTGGCTGAAGTTCGATAAAACTGGTTGTGTTTGGTATACTTAAAGCAAGAAAAGGAATAATGTGAGGTGGGAGCAATGCAGTACAAGCGTCATGAATATTTCAGGTATGAATTTGACCATCAACTGGAAGCCACGTTACAGGTTTTATTGACAGATGGCTCAGGCGAATCGAATCCTGGAACATGCAACCTGCTGGATATTAGTCCGGGCGGCACGAAAGTGTCTACCGAATTCAATCTACCCGAAACGCGGGGACCACTACAATTGCGACTCATTTTTACGCTATTTGAACAACCATTGACAATTGAAGGTGAGATTGCATGGAAGAAACCGGTTTCCGATGGATTTCAATACGGAATCGATTTCATTGAAGATCCTTCCATTGAGAAATTGATTGTCGGCGAATTAAAATTGCGCAGGCAACGCGAAGCGGAAGAGAAGGCTGGCAAGTGAAACTGAATTGAACTAACGTGATTTATTCGTCACATTTCGACAAGATTTTAATTTTCCTTCGAATAAAAGAAGGAGATTGAAATAGATTTGTAGAAGAAGACAGTATCGGTTAATTAAAGGAGGAGTTCATATGCTAGATTTTAACATCCGAGGGGAAAACCTTGAGGTAACTCCAGCAATTCGTGAGTACGTCGAGAAGAAAGTCCAAAAACTCGAAAGGTACTTCACAGAGGGCGCTAATGCTACTGCCCACGTAAACTTGAAAGTGTATAACGACCGACAGACGAAAGTGGAAGTTACAATTCCAATGAAAAATTTGACACTTCGTGCTGAAGAGCGTCACGATGACATGTATGCAGCTGTTGATTTAATCGTCGATAAGCTCGAACGTCAAATTCGTAAATACAAAACGAGAGTGAATCGCAAGTTCCGCGAGCGTGAAGGCGTTGCAGCTTTCCTTCAGTCTGTTGAAAAGGAAATGAGCAGTCAGGAAGACACGCCGAATGATGACAGCGAGTTTGAAGTTGTCCGTACGAAGCAGTTTGACTTGAAGCCGATGGATCAGGAAGAAGCGATTCTGCAGATGAATATGCTTGGACACAACTTCTTCATCTTCACAGATGCTGAATCTGACGGTACACATATCGTCTACAAACGTAAAGACGGTAAATATGGTCTAATCGAAACTGAATCAATTTAAGGTACATCCCCCGGAGAAATCCGGGGGTTTTATTTATTTTGGATGCATTTCTTCTTTTTATCCAAAAAATCTCATCTTTTCATCGATAAAAGGCACCGACTATTTGCACCGCGCTTTTTACAATGGTAAAATGAAGGGTGAACTTAATGAGGATGTGACTTATATGCTTGGCGTATTGAATAAAATGTTTGATCCGAATAAAAGAGATTTGAAACGTCTAGAGAAAATTGCAGACAAGGTCGAGGCATTAAGCACCGAAATGGAGCAGCTGGCGGATGAACAGCTGAAAGCCAAAACAGCTGAACTCCAGGATCGTGTAGCCAATGGCGAGACGTTGGATGATATACAACATGAAGCGTTTGCAGTCGTACGAGAAGCTTCACGACGTGTTCTCGGCATGTACCCATTCCGCGTCCAGTTGATGGGTGCAGCGGCTTTGCATGAAGGGAATATCGCGGAAATGAAGACCGGTGAAGGGAAGACGCTGACGTCGACGCTGTCGGTTTATTTGAATGCGCTTGAAGGTAAAGGCGTCCATGTCGTGACGGTCAACGAATACTTGGCGAGCCGTGACGCAACGGAAATGAGCGAGTTATTCGAATTCCTTGGCATGAATGTTGGCCTGAACTTGAACAGTCTATCGAAAGAAGAAAAGCGTGAAGCGTATGCAGCGGATATTACGTATACGACGAACAATGAACTCGGGTTTGATTACTTGCGTGACAATATGGTGCTCTACGAAGAGCATAAAGTGCAACGACCATTGCATTATGCAGTCATTGACGAAGTCGACTCCATTTTGATTGATGAAGCACGGACACCACTTATCATTTCTGGACAGGCTGCGAAATCGGCAGAGCTTTACCGTCTGGCGAACCGATTCGTCATGACGATGAAAAAGGAAGACGATTATTCGTATGATGAATCAACAAAAGGCGTCGTGCTGACAGAAGCGGGAATTGAGAAAGCGGAGAAAGCGTTCAGCATCGATAACTTGTTTGATTTGAAGCATGTCACGTTGAACCATGCCATTAACCAATCATTGAAAGCGCATGCGAGTATGCATATCGATGTCGATTATGTCGTCCAAGAGGGCGAAGTGGTGATCGTCGATTCATTCACTGGGCGTTTAATGAAAGGTCGTCGTTACAGCGACGGTTTGCACCAGGCTATCGAAGCGAAAGAAGGCCTGGAAGTTCAGAATGAAACGATGACACTTGCAACAATCACTTTCCAGAACTTCTTCCGGATGTATGACAAGTTATCCGGTATGACGGGTACGGCGAAGACGGAAGAGGAAGAGTTCCGCAATATTTACAATATGAATGTCATCGCTATTCCGACGAACCGTCCAATTGCTCGTGACGACCGTCCGGATTTGATTTATTCATCAATGGAAGGTAAATATAAAGCGGTTGCTGAAGATATCAGAGAACGTCATAAGAAGGGGCAGCCCGTGCTTGTTGGTACGGTTGCAATCGAGACGTCAGAAATTATTTCGAATTTCTTGAAGAAATACGGCATTCCGCATGATGTATTGAACGCGAAAAATCATGGTCGTGAAGCGGAAATTATATTAGGTGCTGGACAAAAAGGTGCCGTGACGATCGCTACGAACATGGCAGGTCGTGGTACGGACATCAAGCTTGGTGAAGGTGTACAAGATGTCGGCGGACTCGCGGTCATCGGTACGGAACGTCATGAATCACGCCGGATAGATAATCAGTTGCGTGGACGTTCAGGTCGTCAAGGAGACGATGGCGTGACGCAGTTCTACTTGTCTCTTGAAGATGAGTTGATGCGCCGTTTTGGTTCTGAGCAGATGAAGGGCATGATGACGAAACTTGGCATGGATGATACGACACCGATCCAGTCAAAAATGGTCTCGCGTTCTGTTGAATCGGCACAGAAACGTGTCGAAGGGAATAACTTCGACTCGCGTAAACGTTTGCTTCAATATGACGATGTGTTACGTCAACAGCGCGAAATTATTTATAAAGAACGTAATGAAATATTGGGCTCTGAAAATATCCGTGAAGTGCTAGAAGGCATGTTGACAAATGTCATTGCACGCGTTGTAGCAACGCATGCGCCTGATGAGACGGATAAGGAATGGAAATTGAAGGGGCTTGAAGACTTCCTTGGCGCGAACCTTTTACCTGAAGGTGTCATTACGGTTGCCGAGATGGAAGGTAAATCGGAAGAGGAATTAAATAAATTGATTCACGAAGCGGTCATTGCACGATATAATGAGAAGGAAGCTGAAATGTCCGATGAGCGGATGCGTGAATTCGAGAAAGTCGTTCTGCTCCGTGCCATCGATTCGAAGTGGACCGATCATATCGATGCGATGGATCAATTGCGTCACGGAATACATTTGCGTGCTTACGGTCAGACTGACCCATTACGGGCCTATCAGTCTGAAGGCTTTGCGATGTTCGAAGAAATGGTGACGTCGATTGAAAATGACGCGTCGAAATATGTCATGAAAGCTGAAATCCGCAACAACCTCGAGCGTGAGGAAGTCGCGAAAGGGCAAGCCGTTAACCCGAAAGAAGACGGTGAAAAAGTGACGAAAAAGCCGGTGCGCCGTGCAGTTAATATTGGACGTAACGATCCGTGTCCATGCGGCAGCGGTAAGAAATATAAGAATTGTCACGGCAAAGATTGACGGCCGTGTTAAGATAACATGTACTAAACTTTCCGTCAGTGGTCGCCTATATTCGATGCTCCCAACGCTTCGCTTGTAGGCGCAAAAGCCATTCGTCGTAACGGTTTTAGCTGATGGAATTTCACTTTATTCTCAGGAGGAAACAACTATGATGGAATTATCCGATGTGCGTAACGAGCTCGACAAAACAGCTAAGAAATTAGCGGACTTTAGGGGGTCTCTTTGACTTAGAAAACAAAGAGGCACGAATCCAAGAGTTAGACGAAGTAATGCTGGAACCGGGATTCTGGGATAGCCAGGAATCTGCCCAAAAAGTCATTTCTGAATCAAATGCATTAAAAGATACGGTCGGCGAATATAACGAGCTGAATGATGCACAGGAAAACCTGGAGATGACGTTGGAGCTTCTTCGCGAGGAGAATGACGAAGAGTTACAACAAGATCTTTTTGCAGAGTTGAAGGAATTCAAGAAGAAGATGGAAGACTTCGATTTGCAAATGCTATTGAGCGACGAATATGACCGCAACAATGCTGTGCTTGAAATTCATTCAGGTGCTGGTGGTACGGAATCACAGGACTGGGCATCTATGCTGTTGCGGATGTATACACGCTGGTCTGAACACCAAGGCTTCAAAGTGGAAACACTTGACTATCAGGCAGGGGACGAAGCTGGCGTGAAATCCGTTACGCTTTCGATTAAAGGCCATAATGCATACGGTTATTTGAAAGCGGAAAAAGGCGTACATCGTCTCGTTCGTATTTCTCCGTTTGATTCATCGGGCAGACGCCATACGTCATTCTCATCCATTGAAGTAATGCCGGAATTTGACGGCGATGTCGATATCGATTTGAAGATGGAAGATGTCAAAATCGATACGTACCGTTCAAGCGGTGCGGGTGGACAGCACGTCAATACGACGGATTCAGCGGTTCGTATGACGCATATTCCGACCGGCGCGATTGTTACGTGTCAGACGGAACGTTCACAGATTAAAAACCGTGAGCGGGCCATCAATTTATTGAAAGCGAAAATTTATCAAATCCGCGTCGAAGAAGAGGAAGCACGTCTTCTCGAAATCCGTGGAGATCAGAAAGAAATCGGTTGGGGAAGCCAGATCCGTTCGTACGTGTTCCACCCTTATTCCATGGTAAAAGATCACCGGACGAATGAGGAAACAGGAAACGTCGGTGCAGTTATGGACGGCGAAATCGATCAATTCATCAATGCCTTTTTACGATCACGTATTGATTGATAAAAAAAGCGCACTTCGGTGTGCTTTTTTTCTTTTGGATGTTTCAAAAAAATATATATGTGTATAGTAAGGTGTAAAGGTTTATCGGATAGAGGTTTGCTTAAGTAGGGATTTTTTTATCGAATTGTCATCAATTTGATAAAATTGGTTACCTTCTTCAGCAGTGTACCTTTCCTTTCCTTTGGTATACTAAGGGATGTAGCACATTACTTAATGACAGGAGGAAACGAACATGAAAAGCAAATTATTAGCAGTTGTCTTCGGTGCGACACTTGTACTTGGTGCATGTGGCGGCGGTGGCGACAAAACAACTGATTCCGGTGCAGGGGATTCAGCAAACGGCATTGATGCAGACAAAGTCTACCAGGCTAACTGTGCAACTTGTCACGGTGGTAACCTTGAAGGACGTGGAAATGCTCCAGCACTAGCTAACATCGGAGCTGAACTTTCTGAATCTGAAATCCACACAATCATCGAAGAAGGTCTACCAGGCGGAATGCCAGGAAATCTTATCCAAGGTGACGATCTAGATGCAGTAGCGAAATGGTTGTCTGAAAAGAAATAATTCGATTGACTGAATAACGCAATAGGCGCTAGATGCCTGTTGCGTTTTTTTATGTTTGTTGGACGATTTGTGTTTTGTTGTGAGGGTTCTACGTTTCGATGCGCTCGCTCTACGTTTCGATACGGCGCGTCTACGTTGTGTTGCACGTTCTACGTTTCGTTGCGAAGCCCCTATGTTTCGTTACGCTCGCTCTACGTTTCGATACGGGTCGTCTACGTTGTGTTGCGCGTTCTACGTTTCGTTGCGAAGCCCCTATGTTTCGATACGCTCGCTCTACGTTTCGATACGGGGCGTTTACGTTGTGTTGCGCGTTCTACGTTTCGTTGCGAAGCCCCTATGTTTCGATACGCTCATCCTACGTTTCGATACGGAGCGTCTACGTTGTGTTGCGCGTTCTACGTTTCGTTGCGAAGCCCCTACGTTTCGTTACGCCCGTCTTACGTTTCGATACGGTGCGTCTACGTTGTGTTGCCCGCTCTACGTTTCTTTGCGAAGCCTCTACGTTTCGTTACGCCCGTCTTACGTTTCGATACGGTGCGTTTACGTTGTGTTGCGACTTCTACGTTTCGTTGCGAAGCCTCTACGTTTCGTTACGAACCCTCTATGTTTCGTTACGCCCGTCCTACGTTTCGATACGGTGCGTTTACGTTGTGTTGCGACTTCTACGTTTCGTTGCGAAGCCTCTACGTTTCGTTACGAACCCTCTATGTTTCGTTACGCCCGTCCTACGTTTCGATACGGGGCGTTTACGTTGTGTTGCGCGTTCTACGTTTCGTTGCGAAGCCCCTATGTTTCGATACGCTCATCCTACGTTTCGATACGGAGCGTCTACGTTGTGTTGCGCGTTCTACGTTTCGTTGCGAAGCCCCTACGTTTCGTTACGCCCGTCTTACGTTTCGATACGGTGCGTCTACGTTGTGTTGCCCGCTCTACGTTTCTTTGCGAAGCCTCTACGTTTCGTTACGCCCGTCTTACGTTTCGATACGGTGCGTCTACGTTGTGTTGCCCGCTCTACGTTTCTTTGCGAAGCCTCTACGTTTCGTTACGCCCGTCTTACGTTTCGATACGGTGCGTTTACGTTGTGTTGCGACTTCTATGTTTCGTTGCGAAGCCTCTACGTTTCGTTACGAACCCTCTATGTTTCGTTACGCCCGTCCTACGTTTCGATCCGGTGCGTTTACGTTGTGTTGCGACTTCTACGTTTCGTTGCGAAGCCCCTACGTTTCGTTGCGAAGCCTCTACCTTTCGATACGCTCGCTCTACGTTGAGTTGCGCGTTCTTCTTTCCAATTTCCCCCTTGGATTTGATTACCAATTGCTATATTGCAAAAACATTACACATCACCCTTCCGATTTTAATCCAACTCACATATCACAATTGCACTAATGTCGAATACCATCGACTTATGTCGAAAAAACCGATAAATGTTATTCGAAAATAGCCCATCAAACCATTTGATACATAACTGTAATACTTAGCGGCTCATGTCGTGTTATAATGGGTCTGTCGGTGAAAAAAATAAGGAATACAATAATATTCAGGTGGTTTTTAAATGATTGTGATGAAAGATGTTTACAAGAAATACCCGAATGGGGTTGTTGCTGCAAACGGCATCAATGTCAAAATCGGCCGGGGCGAATTCGTGTATGTCGTTGGACCGAGCGGTGCGGGAAAGTCTACATTTATTAAAATGATGTACCGAGAAGAAACCCCGACAAGCGGCTCGATCATGATTAACAGCATTAATCTTGCGACGTTAAGAAGTAAGAGAGTTCCGTACTTGAGAAGGCAGATTGGTGTCGTCTTCCAGGATTTTAAACTATTACCGAAATTGAATGTTTACGAGAACGTCGCATTTGCGCTTGAAGTTATCGAAGAAACACCTAAGCAAATCCGCAAGAAAGTGAACGAAGTGCTTGCGCTTGTCGGATTGACACAAAAGGCTAGAATGTTCCCGAATGAATTATCAGGTGGCGAACAGCAACGTGTATCCATCGCGCGCTCAATCGTCAATTCGCCTAAGGTCGTCATCGCGGATGAACCTACTGGGAACTTGGATCCCGATACATCTTGGGATATTATGAATATTTTTGAACAGATCAATTCGCGCGGCACGACAATTGTCATGGCGACGCATAATAAGGAAATCGTCAATACAATCAGGCACCGTGTCATCGTTGTCGATGGCGGGATGATTACGAGAGACGAATACGAAGGGGTATACGGCTATGAAAGCTAGGACGTTGGGGCGGCACTTCAGAGAGAGCCTTAAGAGTCTCGGCCGAAACAGCTGGATGACGTTCGCCTCGGTCAGTGCTGTAACGGTTACATTATTACTCGTTGGTGTGTTCATCGTCATCATGATGAACTTGAACCAATTGGCTGACAATATTGAGAACGATGTTGAAATCAAAGTCATAACGGATCCTGCGGCGGATATTGAACAAGTGAAGCAGTTAGAAAATGAAGTGCGTGAAACCCCTGGTGTCGCGACAGTCATTTATTCATCACGTGATGCAGAATTGGACAAGATGATCAGTTCTTTCGGTGATGAATTGAACCTTTATAAGCAGAGCAATCCTTTAGGGGACGCGCTATATGTGAAAGCGGTTAACCCACATGAAACCGCCGAAGTGGCAGAAGAAATAAGTACATACGATAACATTTACCAAGTCGTTTACGGCGAAGGTAAAATTGAAAAACTGTTCAATGTGCTAACAATGAGCCGTAATATCGGATTGGCACTTATTTTGGCATTATTGTTCACAGCCATGTTCCTAATCTCTAATACGATCCGTCTGACAATCGTTGCGAGGGGCCGTGAAATCGAAATTATGAAACTTGTTGGTGCGACGAATAGCTTTGTTAGGATCCCGTTTGTACTTGAAGGGATCTGGCTTGGCGTGCTCGGTTCGCTAATTCCAATGGGTGTCATATCGTTCGCTTATTACGAACTGTATTCCCAATGGGAACCGAAATTGCAAAATGAATTATTCCAGTTGTTGAATGCTACACCTTTCATATTCCAAGTAAATGCCCTTCTTCTTTTCATGGGGGTGTTCATCGGTGTATGGGGCAGCTTCATGTCTGTACGGAAATTTCTTAGAGTCTGATCCGTTGCCTGAGAACGAAAAGGGGTGCTGTAGCCCCGTATCTGGCAATTTATTGATGAACCAGCCTGCGGCACTAGCATAAAGGGGGAAACAAGAAATTGAAGAAACGCAGATTAATCATGGCGAGTTTCGTCATCGTCCTGTTGTTATCTTCCGTAGTCGGTACTACGGGGGCATTGGCGAGCACGTTAAATGATCTGAAGAAAGAGCAGAAACAGAATGCTGATAAAAAGAGTAATTTGAAAACGTCTATTAAAAATAAAGACAACGCCATCAAGACGACTGAAACGGAAATTCAAAAGTTCCTTAATCAGATATCGAAGCTGAATAAAGAAATCGAAGAAACAAATGCCAATATGAACCGTGTTATCGATAAAATCAACAAAACGAATGATGAAATCGCTGAACTGCGTGAGTCCATCGAAATTTTGGAAAAGAAGATTGAAGAACGGGATGTCGTGCTTCGTGAACGTGTACGGGCAATGCAAGTAAAAGGCGGCCAAGTAAGTTACATTGACGTGCTCCTTGGCGCGAACAGTTTTGCGGATTTCATTGACCGTTTCTCAGCTGTGTCAACATTAATGGATGCAGACCGTGATATTATGCGTAAGCAGAAAGAAGATATCGAACAGCTTGAAACGGAGAAGGCGCTCGTCGAAAAGAAATTGGAAGAGTTGGAAGCTTCAAAAGCACAGCTTGAAAAATTAAAAGCGAATCTTGAATCGAAAAAAGTCGAGAAAGCTAAAGTCATCGACCAATTGGAAGCAGAACAGGATCGTCTGTCTAAAGAAAAGAGTCAATTGGAAGAAGACTTCCATGAAACGGTTGAAATCGAAGCTTCACTTGAAAAGAAAGTTATCGCTGAACAGAAACGAATTGCTGAAATTGCACGTAAAGAAGCCGAACGCAAAGAAGCTGAACGCAAGCGGAAAGCAAAAGAAGCAGCGGATCGTGCAGCTGCATCGAATCGACCAAGTGCTCTACCGGCAGTCTCGAATGGTTTCTGGACAAAGCCTGCAAGTGGACGCTATTCATCTTCGTTCGGTTGGCGAATGCATCCAATCTATAAAACCCCACGTCAACACCGTGGGGCGGATATCGCGGCTCCAATTGGAACGACAGTTGTTGCTGCGGGTGATGGCGTAGTTAACTATGCAGGAACAATGGGCGGCTACGGCAATGTTATTATGATCAGTCATTATAATAATGGTCAGACGTTCACAACTGTTTATGCGCATCTTTCTTCTATCAATGTTAGCGTTGGACAAGTTGTGGACAAAGGCAGTCGGATAGGGGCTACAGGTAATACAGGAGCATCTACCGGTCCGCATTTGCATTTTGAAATGCATATTGGCAACTGGACAGATTCCGGTCCAAGTGCGGTCAACCCTTTACGTTATGTTTCATTCTAATTAATCCAAGAAATCCGTCCTTTTATAGGGCGGATTTTTTTACAGCTTAATAGATTAGAAACGTATAAATATGTCATACATTTGAATGACTATTGAAAATTCCTGCCTACATGCGTGCATTTTTCTAGCAATTAAAGCGTTTATCCTATACCATAGCCCGTATATGGAAGTAAGGAGTTTGAGTGCAATGCCAGTAACAAATTATTATCATATCGCGAGTGTTACGATTCCGTCGACGTGGATTGCGCTCATTGTTGCGTGTGTTGCGGCATATATTGGCATTCGGATGAAATTCGGCAAAAGTCATGCGGAGCGATTTGGTGACGCCGTGTTTTATGTCATTATTATCTGGAAATTATCTGTCATCATTACCCAATTTGACACTGTTATCCATGCACCAATTTCCATTGTTTATTTTAATGGAGGGTTCGTTGGTTTCTGTCTCGGATTAGCTTTTGTTGCGTTTCGAACAGTGATGGATGTGCGTAAGGAAAAATTGGATGGGAAAGGACTCGTTGTTTTATTCACAGGAGCGGTTGTTGCATTGGCATTATTTCAAGTCATGATGGCTGTGTTAAATAATGGCGGTTCTTTCGTGAAAATCATTACTATCGTTGTCTTTCTCGCAGTCGCTATTGTTGTTTGGATCAGTGCAATGAAAGACGGTGAACAGTTCGTCCAGTTATCATGGTTAGTCATGGCGGCTCATACATTTGTCGCGGCTGTGCAACCGAAAGGTGTCTTCCAACCCGCACATATTGTAACGCTAGCAATCGGCTTGTTCTTCATCGTCTTGTTTACGAGAAAATCCAAATTTGTTTTAGAAAAACGGGGGAATTACAGTGAATAAAAAAGTGATTGGCTATATTATAGCTGCACTCGTTATCGGTTCGATGATCGCCATCATGGTGAATAATAATTTGAATAAGCCTGAACCCATCGATACAACAGGCATAATTGTCGGTACAGGTGGAGAAGCGTCTGCGGATGAAGAGTTAGAAGTTGGTCTTCTCCAAGGCAATCTGCCGCCTGATTTCGAACTGAACACGCTCGCTGGTGAGACTGTGAGACTGTCCGATTTAAAAGGAAAGAAAGTCGTGCTGAATTTCTGGGCGACATGGTGTCCTCCTTGTAAGGCGGAAATGCCACATATGGAGAAATATTATTCAAAAAATGCTGAGAAAGACAATGTGGAAATTCTATCTGTCAATTTGACAACTGGCGAAAACCGCGGTGTGAAAGCTGTTCAGGAATTTATTGATGCGTACGAACTTACTTTTACGATTCCACTGGATGAACAGGGAATCGTTGGAGATACCTATCAGGTGTACTCAATTCCGACAACATTTATGTTGAATACCGACGGCACGATTTCACAAAAAATCGTTGGGCCGATGGATGAATCGATTATGGAACAATTGGTCGAAGATTTATATTAATAATTGCCGGATTTCTGTTGTCGTAACAGACTGTCCCTCTTCATATAGTAAATGGAGGAGGGAAGTTATCGATGCGCAGAAGCCGGTTTTTTGTATTCGCCATTTTAGCTATTATGGCGACAGGCGTATTTCTGATTTTGGATGGATGTTCTTCAGGTGATGGAAAAAGTGCAGGAAAAGTGATGTCGGAGACTTTCCCGGTCATCGATGAGGCGTATAGCATCATCAAGGAAAAGGCGGTGTACCCAATCGATGGGGACAGGCTCGTAGAAGGTGCGCTACGCGGTATGGCTGATGTAATTGGAGATCCGTATTCAACGTATCTGTCAGAAGAGGAAGCAGTGTCGCATCGGGAGTCACTCGCTGGTGAACGGGTTGGTATTGGAGCGGAAATTACACGCTCAAGTGGCCGCTACATTATTGTCTCGCCGATTAAAGGCTCGCCGGCTGAGAAAGCGGGTTTGCAGCCATATGACGAAATCGTTCGCATTAACGGAGAAGCGCTTGGCGGATTGACGTTACAGGACGTCGTCAAGAAAATCCGTGGGAAGGAAGGTAGCGCGCTGTCCATGACCATCTACCGACCTGATCTGAATAAACACCTGGAATTGAAAGTGCTACGGGAAGTCATCCCTGTGAAGACTGTGTCTGCTGAACTGATGGAAGTAAGGGGCGAAAAATTTGGTTACATAGCTCTGACGATGTTTGGCGATGAAACGGCAGAAGAGTGGAAAAAGGCAACAGATAAAATGATTGCTGAAGGTGCAAGGGCATTGGTTATCGATGTGAGAGGAAATCCTGGCGGCTATTTGCGTGCGGTCGGAGAAGTGGCTGGGAGTTTATTGCAAGATGACACGGTTTTCGCGTATATGCAAAATGCGAAAGGTGAATTGACACCACTTGTCGTGGAGCCTTCGGAGAAATTTAAGTTTGATGAAAAACTGAAAAAAATGCCTGTCGTGTTATTGCAAGACAAAGGCAGTGCATCTGCTAGTGAAGTACTCAGCGGTGCGATTAAAGATTTACGACGCGGCTTTATTATTGGGCAGAAAAGCTTCGGTAAAGGGACTGTCCAAGATACGACAGAATTGTCCAATGGTGGAGAAATGAAGTTGTCTACTCATAAATGGCTGACGCCGAAAGAGACGTGGATTCACGGTAAGGGAGTGGATGCGGATCTGGTTAGCGAGCAGGCGAAGCTGTTCACGGAACATATCCGGTTTACAACAGATGTCTATAAAGCAGGGGATTATCATGATGATATCGCCTATGCGCAACGTCTGCTTGCGGGGCTTGGGTATTCAGTCCAACGGGATGACGGCTATTTCGACGAATCGACAGCTCTTGCTGTCCATGACTTCCGCGTTGCGAACAAAGTGGAGATAGACAGTATTATGGACCGGAAGTTCTTCACGAAATTGCGCGAGAAGGTAGATGCGTATAGGAAAGATCAGGCGAATGATAAGCAGCTGCAGGTTGCGGTTGGGTATGTGCATCATTTGTTGACGGAGTGAGTATGGGTGCGGTTATGGACTTTTGTAGTGAGCTTTGGACTTTTGCGAATGGATTTGGAGTTTTACATTGAGTTTTGGAGTTCTTCGGACAGTTTTGGAGTTATGTGAGACGTTATGGACATTTGATAGATTTTTAGATCTCCTGCGCGAGCGGGGGATTTTTTTAGTGGGCAAATAGTAGAGTGTATGAAAAAATTACGCGCTGTCTCACACGCAAGCCCATTCTTTTGATACAATGAAGAGTAAATAAGCTTTCGGGATGGGATGGTGCCGGGTGATGAGTGAACAAGTACTGATGGATCTAGTAAAAGCGGTTGCTTTATTTTTCTTGAATCCAGTCTGGTTAGTTGCGGTAGTCGCCGCGGTCGGACTTGGGTATTTCCGTGTAAAGCGAGAGCGGCGAAGCTTTCATGTTCGTCTGCATCCCGGTTTAACGGAGATGAAAAGAGTGCTGGCTGAATCGTGGTTACCTGCACTCGTGTTATCTGTACTGATTTCCGGAGTTGGCCTCACTGTCGATGCAAGTTGGTTAGTACTTGTATCAGCATTGGCAATTGTTTCGATGATGACATTTTATTATCAATCCGCCTCACCGATTTATTTCGCGGCACTTGCTTTCTTCGGACTGTACGCAATGCAACAGTTTGCGGGTGATTTCAATTTCCGTGGCTGGTCGCCGGCTGATGTCGATCTGTTTGGAGAAATAGCGTTGACGGTTCCGGTTATAGCAGGCTTGCTGCTAATTGCAGAAGGATATCTTGTCCGTAAGAAGGCGGCGGCTTATGCATCGCCGTTTCTGACGAAAACGAATCGTGGATTACGGGCAGCTACGTTTCTGTCAAAACGCCTTTGGTTATTGCCAGTTGTTTTCTTAGTGCCGGGTGATTTCATGACAGCGTTCGCCCCGTACTGGCCGCAATTTACGCTAGGTGCAACGGCGTTTAGTTTTGTGCCTGTTCCGCTTATTATTGGCTTTTCACAAGTTGCACGGTCAAGTTATCCCGAATTGTTATTTCCGAAAATGGGACAGGCAATCGGTTCGCTTGGTATAATCGTTGTCGTTTTCGGAGCGTTTGCATGGTGGATGCCGATTGTCGGCTGGGTAGCACTTGTTATCGGCGTTATTGGCAGAATGATGGTGACGATTATCGTCGCGGTTAAAGAACGAAAAGGTGGTTTCATCGCAGCTCCTCAATCGGCAGGCGTCGTTATCGCGGGGATCTTGCCTGAGTCGCCAGGGGCAAAACTTGGTCTCGTACCCGGCGAGTGCATTCGAAGTGTGAACGGAATCCAAGTGTCAAATGAAAAAGAATTGTATGATGCTATTCAAGTAAACGCGGCACATTGTCGTCTGCAAGTAATCGGACGTGACGGAGAAGTCCGGCTCATGCAGCAAGTGTTATTCCGTCATGACCACCACCGGTTAGGATTGCTTGTCGTCCGTTAAGCCATAAAAGGAGTTAAGCAAAATGGATCTCGCTACATTGGAAACAAAATTACTGCTAGCACTCATTCTTCCTGGGTTACTCGTCGTCTTTTTCACGCGCGTGACATTCCACCATATTGTCGGACTCGTTTTGACAATTGCGCTCATTGCCGCTTCGATTTATGCAGGCTATACACATACATGGATATTGTATGTGGCGGATGCGTTGTCACTCACTGTAGGCTTTTGGTACGCGACGCGTATGGTGAAGAGGGCGAGAGAGCATGAACATGAACATGAGGAAGTTGAATAAATGAACGATATGCCGCTCCGTTTAGGGGGCGGTTTTTTTGATGGGTGCGGGTGGCTCGTAGTTGCGTAGCATCCGGATTGTATGACGCGATTAACACAAAAGAAAAACCGCCTGAGAGACGGTTTCCATTTACATGAATAAGCTATAGACGGCGAGCACTCCGATTGTTCCAAGGACGACGGGCATGAGGCCGCCGCCGAGATAGGCGATGAGGAATGCGGTTACCGTTCCGATAATGCCGAATAAGATATTGCCTTCTTGGACGAAGAGGATTGCGGGAAAGATGAGCGCTCCGAGTACGGCGTAGGGAATGTTGCTAAGTACGCCACTAATGATGGGTGGCAGTTCTTTGCCGTCCAGGAATGTGAGCGGAATCATTCTAGGGATGTAGGTGACGAGTGCCATGCCGAATAGCATCCACCAGTATGTTGGTCCCATTAGTCAACCTCCTTTTCAATTTGAAAGGCTGCGGGATTTTTGCCCCGTCTGGCATAGATGATTTCAATTAAAATCGATGAGCCGAGTGTCGCAACGAGTATCGCCCATCCGGTCGGAAGGAGTCCTGTGAAATAGATGAGGCAATGGATGACAGCTGCAAGAGCAGCAAGCATGACGACTTTTCGGTTGCCTTTTGCTGATGGCACAAGCAGACCGATGAACATGGCGTAAAGCGCGATGGACATGGCGATTTGCAGGAATTCGGGCAGATTGGCGCCGACGAAATGACCGATTGCGGTGAAGGCAACCCAGCTGCCATAGGCAATGCTTGCGACACCGAATGCAAAGGCAGATGTGATTTTTTCGTCCTCTTTGCGTGTTGCGAGTACAGAGAACGTCTCGTCGGTAATACCGAAAGCATAGGCAGCTTTTACGATTTTCGGTGCACGTTGCATCTTTTCATTAAGTGAAGCCGTCATAAGAAAGTGTCGGATGTTGACGACGAACGTATTGATGACGATTGTGACGGGATCGACGTTCAGTTTGATGAGACTGAGTGTCATGTATTGAGCGGCTCCGGCGTAGACGAAGATGCTCATAGCAGTCGCTTCAATGAATGACAGTCCGGTTGTTTTAGCGAGCAGACCGAAAGCGAGTGCGACAGGGAAATAACCAATCGCTATTGTGGAACCGGCTTTGATACCGGAAGTAAACTGACTTTTGTACATGTTGTCACATCTTTCTCATATGTATGGTTGTAAATTATACTATATTTTCCCGTTTTGGTGGTATTCTTATAGGGAATGCTTGTACATAAGGATAGCTTGTTCGATTAATAATAGACCGTCAAATGCTGACATGACAAGGGTGTATGTGTATGGAAGATTGGTTGAGTGTTGATAAGATTATCGAGTTGGCAGAGCAATATAAAGCGCTTGGGCCGTTTTTTGGTCTGTTGCCACCGTTCATAGAATCTTTTTTGCCTTTTTTACCGTTGTTCGTTTTTGTGTTCGCAAATTCGGCAGCATATGGCTTATGGTATGGATTTATCTTATCATGGGTTGGGACCGTTGCGGGTTCATATGTCGTTTTTTTAATTATTCGAAAGTATGGTAGGAAACGACTTTTGCGTTTTCTGACGAAACATAAACGTGTGCAACAGCTTATTGGCTGGGTGGAGCGGAACGGCTTCGGCCCGCTGTTCATCCTGATTTGTTTTCCGTTCACACCTTCCGCGCTCGTAAATCTTGTTGCAGGTCTGTCGAATATGAAGAAGAAAAGTTATTTAATTGTCCTCATGGCTGGGAAGCTCGTGATGATTTTCACAATTAGTTTCATCGGCTATGATTTGAAGGCATTGCTGACACAACCGATTCGGACTGGAATTGTGCTTGGCATCATCGTTTTGTTATGGCTTGTCGGCAAATGGTTCGAGAAGCGGATTGATAAGCGGGTGGAGGAGGAATCGAGCACGCTTTTCCAAGGGGAAGATGAGGAGTGATTTGTAGTTGCCTTTGGACTTTTCGGGGGAGTTATGGACTTTTGTAGGTGACTTTGAACTTTTCGAAGCAGTTATGGACTTTTACAAGGATATATGGACTTCTGTAGCCGGCTTTGGACTTTTCGTGTTGCCATCACGTTTTCAGGATAAAAGAATAGGTACATCTAGTTAGTGTAATTAGTTCCTGTCCACCTCATCTTTCGGTACAATGAAAGGTAGGTTGATAGGGACTATTTTTATGTAATCACAGATTTGATCTATACATGTAAAGACGGAAATGAATGAGGGGGATTTGACATGTCATTGCGTTTCATTACCGGCAGGGCCGGAACAGGGAAGACGACGATGATTGAACGGGAGATTGCGGCTGAGCTTGAGCGTGATCCGCTCGGGGAAGCAATCATTCTAATTGTGCCGGACCAGATGTCCTATTCTATGGAGCATAGTTTGTCCGTCAAATTCGGGTTGAACGGGATGATTCGTGCACAAGTGTCGACGTTTAAACGGCTTGCGTGGCGCGTGTTGCAGGAAACGGGTGGCATTACACGCAAGGAGGTCGACGGGTTCGGCTATCGTATGCTTGTCCGGAGTGTGCTGGAAGAAAATCGGGATGAGTTGAAGTTGTTTCGTCAAGCAGCAGATAAGCGTGGGTTCACCGAGAGAATCGGCGATCTGATGAAGGAGTTCAGCAGATACTGTCTGGACACGCCAACACTTACGCTTCTTCAAGATAGTCTGTCAAAAGGGAATGCTCCGCGCACTTTGCAAGACAAAGTAAGTGATCTAGTGTTGCTTGTCAGTAAAATAGAAGAAAAACTCGGGACTACTTACGTAGATAGTGAAGGGCATCTCGCGTTATTGGCTTCGCAGATTAAACACGCAGAGCTGATTGAAAGAGCTGAGATTTATATCGACGGATTCGAAAGCTTTACGGCGCGTGAATATGAGATCATTACAGAATTGATGAAGCATGGCAACCGGGTGACCGTTGTGCTGCCGATGGAATCCGATTTGTCGGGACACGCCGATCACGAACTGTTTTTCAATGCCGTACGGTCTTCCATGAAACTGCGGGAAATCGCACGGGAAGAGTCGATTGAAATCGAAGAGCAAATTCATCTTGAAGAAGCGTTGCGATTCACAAACGCCGAGCTTCGTCATTTCGAGCGAGAATTCGAGAATTATCCGCCTGTTGAGCATGCATCTGAAGGAGCGGTCACACTTATCGAAGCGACGGACCGTCGTGCAGAAGTGCACGCGGTAGCACGGCATATCCGCAAACTTGTGATGGACGGGCATCGTTATAAAGGATTGTCGATTTTGTATCGTCAACCTGACGTGTATGACGAACTGATCGAAACAATTTTTTCTCAGTATGATATACCTGTCTTTATTAGCCGAAAAAAACCGATGTTGCATCATCCACTTATCGAATTCACACGATCTATATTGGAAGTCGTAACGTCAGGCTGGTCTTATGAGTCCGTGTTTCGAGCGGTGAAGACGGATCTCTTCTTTCCTCATGGGGAAGACAAGCTAATTTGGCGGGAGCGTGCGGACAGGCTCGAGAATTATGTACTGGCAAACGGTATTCACGGCAACCGTTGGCAAGATGACGACAGATGGAAAGTGAAGAGATATCGCGGGTTGGAACTGCATACGAATGTGCAGACCGATGAGGAATTGCAAATGGAGCAGGAATTGCATCTCATCCGTGATGTTGTGCGTGAACCACTTTCAGCGTTTGCCGCTCAGCTGAAAAGCGCAAAGACAGGACGACAAAAAGCAGAAGCGCTGTTTACGTTTATGGAGTCTTTGCACGTTTTCGAAAAGATTATCGATTTACGGGCGGAGGAGGAGCGCGCGGGGAAAATGCTAAGCGCGACGGAGCATGATCAGGCATGGAATTCGTGGGTCAATGTGCTCGACCAGTTTGTGCTCATGTTCGGTGACAAAGAAATAGCACTTAAAGAAGCGGCGAGAATTTTAGATGAAGGATTGGATACGCTTGAATTCACACGAATTCCACCTTCATTGGATCAGGTGACGGTGACGACGATTGAACTTTCCAGCTTGATGGATATCGATGTCGTTTTCGTTATCGGCGTAAATGACGGCGTGTTGCCCCAACGGATCGATGCGGAAGGAATCCTATCCGATTCGGACAGGGAATGGTTCACGATGAATGGGATCGAATTGGCCCCTTCATCTAAAACGAAGTTGATGGATGAATCTTATATGGCATACAGGGCATTCACATCAGCACGGGAAAAGCTGTTCATCTCGTATCCTGGAGCGGACGAAGAAGGAAAGTCGCTGTTGCCGTCCCTTTATATCCCACGGGTTCAGCAATTGCTCTCCGGAGTGGCAATCCACACAGCCGTCACAGACCCGTCGGAACTGCTAGATGAAGACGAACAGGCTGATTATATTATTCATCCGCGAACAGCACTGCCTTATATCGCTACGAAAGTGAAAGAAGCTGAACAAACGGGCGGTATCGAGTCTGCCGAATGGCTTGCGGTGCTGAACTATTACGAGGAGGATCCGCTTTGGTCATCAGTACTTCGTTATATTACCCGCTCGATGCATGCTGGCAATAAAACCGAACGGCTCGCTCCGCAGCTGACAGAAGGTTTATATGGGAAAACATTCGTTTCAAGTGTGTCACGTGTCGAATCCTATTACAGCTGTCCGTTCCAGCATTTTGCGTCTTATGGACTGGGGTTACAAGAACGAATGGAATATACACTCGAAGCACCGTCGATCGGTGATCTGTTCCATGCGGCATTGAAATGGATTTCAGATGAAGTCAACAGGACAGGCATTTCATGGTCAGAGTTATCGAAAGCGCAATGCTGGCAACTGGCAAGAGACGCGATGGATTATATTACACCAATGTTTTTCAACCGGATTCTTCTGTCGACGCAACGCTACCATTACATTAGGCGGAAGTTGACGCATATTTTGACGCGGACGATTTTCGCGCTTGGTAAGCAAGCGACGACAAGTCTCTTTAAGCCGATTGCGATTGAAGCGGCATTCGGGCCAGGTGAACAGTTGCCGCCACTTGAAATCCCGTTACGACGCGGCAATCAGATGAACTTGCGCGGTCGTATCGACAGAGTGGATGCGACTGAAATTGACGGTAAAAAGTATTTGCGGATCGTCGACTATAAATCATCTGCCCAGCAACTGGATCTGACCGATGTCTATTATGGCATTTCCTTGCAGATGTTGACGTATTTAGATGTTGCCGTCGAACATGCGGAAGAATGGATTGGATTCAAAGCGGATCCAGCAGGCGTGCTCTATTTGCATATCCACAATCCGATGATCCGGACGGAAATCGAATTGACGGAAGAATTGATTGAACAAGAAATCCTGAAATCGTATAAAATGCGCGGCTACCTGCTCGATGATCCGGAAGTCGTCACGGGTATGGATGCACAAATCGGCAAGACGTCATCTGTTATTCCCGCCTCGTTCAAGACGGACGGCTCGTTTACGAAAGCGTCGAAGGTGTTGTCGACGGAAGATTTACACACCGTCAGGAAATTCGTCAGGCATAGACACCAGCAAGCGGGAGACGGGATGCTGGCAGGCGATACACGCGTATATCCATACAAACTAAAGGATAAAATGCCTTGCCAGTTTTGTTCGTATCGGTCGGTTTGCCAATTTGACCCGACAGACCCTGATCAGGCTTATAGACAGTACGAGTCGATGGATTCTGAGCAATCACTCGAAAAAATGCGGAAGGACGTGACAGATGATGGACATTCCAGTTAAACCGGAAGACGTGACGTTCACGGATGCCCAGTGGAAAGCGATATGGGCGACGGGGAAAGATATCCTCGTTTCTGCAGCAGCCGGTTCCGGAAAGACGAAAGTGCTCATTACGCGCATGATCGAGAAAGTGTTGAATGAAAAAAATCCAATCGATGTCGATGAGTTGCTTGTTGTCACATTCACAAACGCGGCAGCCGCAGAAATGCGCCATCGTATGGCAGAAGCGTTGGAAGAGGCAATCGCTGCGAAACCGGATTCGATTCATCTACGCAGACAATTAAGTCTGTTGAATAAAGCGCAAATATCGACATTGCACTCATTTTGTTTAAATGTTGTTCGACAATACGCCTATTTACTCGACATCGATCCAGGATTCCGGATTGCAGATACGACTGAAGCGGCATTGCTACGCGACGATACGGTCGGTGAAGTGCTGGAGGATGCTTACAATGCGGAAGATCCAGAAGCGATGTACAGACTTGCAGACAGCTTTACGTCAGACCGTAATGACCAGTCGATTGAGACACTCATCGACAGGCTCTATGATTATTCCCGCGTCCATCCGTCCCCAGAACGCTGGTTGCGCATGTTGCCGATGGAATACGAAATCGGAGAAGATGCAGTTATCGATGAACTCGATTTCATCGGTCCGCTTAAAACGGCGATTCGCCATACGCTTGAAGAAGCAATCGCTTTGACGACTGATATGAAACGGACAGCAGAAATGCCGGAAGGGCCGGAACCGCTTATACCGACAGCGGAAGCGGATTTGCAGTGGCTGCTCGAAGCGAAAAGACGGATCGAAGAAGGTTCTTGGGAAGATACGTACACGTTCTTCGGTTCACTAAAATGGGTGAAGGCAGGCACAATCAGAAAAGACAGCTGTGATGAGGAACTGGCAAAGCGGGCGAAAGGTTTGCGCGATTCCGTGAAGAAAATTATCAATACGCTGAAGGAATCCTATTTCACAAGAACACCCGCCCGTCTGCTTGATGAGATTCGGTTTATGGCACCGATGATGCATACACTTGTCGGTTTAGTCATTGATTTTGGGGAGCGTTACGGGCAAGTGAAGATGGAAAAAGGGCTCGTCGACTTCTCGGACTTGGAACATTTCGCACTGAAGATTCTTGCGGTCGAAACAGAAGGGCAATTGGCACCGTCAGATATCGCTGCCGATTATTTAAATCGGTTTGCGGAAGTATTAGTTGACGAATACCAAGACACGAACTTGCTGCAGGAAGCGATCATTCAATTGGTGAAGCGGGGCGGTGAAGCGGATGGTAACTTGTTTATGGTAGGCGACGTGAAACAGTCGATTTACCGATTCCGACTCGCTGAACCGGGGCTGTTTCTTGGAAAGTACACCCGTTTCACGACGGACGATACAGATCGAGGATTGAAAATCGATTTGAACGCCAATTTCAGAAGTCGGAAAGAAGTACTCGATGCGACGAATTTCATCTTCTCCCAAGTGATGGGTGAGCGTGTTGGCGAAGTTGAGTACGACGAAGCTGCTGCTTTGAAATATGGGGCACGGTATCCAGAAAAAGAGACAGCCGCATCATTGACGCTACTTTACGAAACGGATGACGATGGGCTGGAAGTAGAGGCGGATGAGCTAACAGGACAGACATTGAAGCATTCCCAGGCAGAAGCGCGATATATGATTAAGCGCATTAACGAACTGATGAATTCGGGCGCGGAAGTGACGGATGCCTTCACGGATAAGCGCAGGCCGCTTGCCTATCGTGATATCGTCATCCTTATGCGTTCGATGACGTGGTCTGGAGCAATCGCGGAAGAGTTCAAGCTTGCTGGTATACCAATCTATGCAGAATTGTCACGCGGCTATTTTGAAGCAATCGAAGTGATGATCATGCTCAACACATTACGAGTCATCGACAATCCGTATCAGGACATTGCACTTGCTTCGGTGTTGCGCGCACCGTTCGTTGGGATGACCGAAAACGAATTGGCTCAAGTACGACTCGTCGCAAAAAACAAACCATTCTACGAAGCGCTCAAGCTGTTCATGGCGAGCGGTGGAGCAGGGGTTACGCCAAGTACACAGGAAAAAATGCAACGGTTTTTCTTGCTGTTCGAAGACTGGCGCAATCTCGCTCGACGGGGTTCGTTATCGGAACTGATCTGGCAAGTGTATTCGGATACGCACTACTACGAAATCGTCGGCGCCATGCCAAACGGCAAACAGCGGCAGGCGAATTTGCGTGCATTGCATGACCGAGCAGTCGACTATGAGAAGACCTCATTCCGCGGATTGTTCCGTTTCCTCCGGTTCATCGATCGGATGCAAAAGCGCGGCGATGATCTCGGTACGGCCCGGTTTGTCAGTAATACGGAAGACGTCGTACGTATAATGACGATTCATTCGTCTAAGGGTCTTGAGTTTCCGTATGTATTTATTGCAGGAACAGGTCGGAAGTTCAATAAGATGGATTTCAATGAACCGTATTTATTCGATCAGCATTTCGGTTTGGCGGTTAAAGCAATCGATCCTGAACTACGCATTACGTATACGTCACTGCCGTTCCTTGCGATGAAAGAAAAAAAGGAACTGGAAATGCGCGCGGAAGAGATGCGTGTACTGTATGTGGCGATGACAAGGGCGAAAGAGCATTTGGAAATGATTGCGTCTGTGAAGGATATCGAAAAAACAATCGTCAAATGGCAAGATGCGCAGCTACTCGAACATGGCTCGATGTTGCCCGAATATACTCGGTCACGTGCGAATGGGTATCTCGACTGGATCGGCCCTGCGATTGCCCGGCATGCCGATTTCGGGAAGTTCGGTGTCATGTACGGCGGTGAATTGATGGACGATCACTCTAGATGGGAGATTTCCGCCCACCCGATTTCGTCATTCCTCGTTTACGATCAACAGGAAGAAGCGGACAGTTCAGTCGAACATGCAAAAAAGGAACTGGCTGTCGAATCAGAATGGCCGCTCGAAGTGAAACGCAGATTTGACTATGTCTATCCCCATCTTCATTCTGTACAAAAACGATCCAAACAGACCGTGAGTGAACTGAAACGGATCTCCCAACTTGAGCAGGAATCCGAAATGGATAATTTCTTCTCAACGCGAGACGATGAAGTCAGTACACCGTATTTACATGAGCGACCTGCATTCATGCAGTCGAGATCCTTATCGGGCGCTGAAATCGGAACAGCGATGCATACGATTATGCAGCATATCGATTTATCGGTGCCGTATACTGCCGAGGAGGTCCAACAGTTCGTAGCGGAGCTTGCAACACGTCAATTATTGACAGAGAAAGAAGTAGCAAGCATTCATACTGAAGCGGTCGTATCGTTCTTTGAGACGCCGATTTTCAAAAGACTCCAAGCATCTGGAAGGGTGCTACGGGAATTGCCCTTCACATACGCCTATGACGGTAGTGACGGTGATCATCAACTATTGCAAGGGATTGCGGACTGTTTATTCAAAGAAGAGGACGGATGGGTTTTACTCGACTATAAAACAGACAGAATTCAACATGAATCCGCAACTGAAGAACGGTTGACGGCAGTAATGCAGAAACGATATGGTATCCAGTTAAACTTGTATAAAAAAGCGATAGAATCAATAACTTCGATACACATTAAAGAGATGGTCCTCTATTTGTTTGACGGGGGAAAGGCTGTAGCGATTAGGGAGGAATTAGTTTGAAAGTGGCACCAACAATGATTGGAAAAAGAATAGAAGCATTGGATATGCTGCGAGGTTTCTCGCTTCTCGGGATTTTCATTGCCAATATGCTTGTGTTCCACTCACCTTATTTTTATATCGATCCACATACGTATTTCACGACGCCAAGTGACGTTATGTCATTCAAATTAGTAAATATATTTGTGGAAGCAAGTTTTTATCCGATATTTGCGATGATGTTCGGGTATGGATTGAATATGCAGTATGAGAAAGCGATCGCCGCTAATCGGCCGTATGCACCTCTTATGGCAAAACGAATGGGCATTTTGATGGCGTTTGGACTTATTCACGCACTGTTCATTTGGTCGGGCGACATCTTGTTTACGTATGCATTGATGGGTTTCATCATGATTATCGTTGTACGCATTCCGAAAAAATGGCTTATGCCGCTTGCGGTGCTTGTTTATGCGATCCCAACAGGGCTGCTTATAACAGGGACATACTTCTTGACAAAAGCAGCGCCTGGAAAACTAATGGAAGGGTTTGCGGATATCCAGCAGATTGAGCGTGCGATTACGGCATACGGCCACGGCTCATATGGAGAAGCGCTCGCTTTCCGCGTGACAGAGTGGTTGCTTATCGGTTTGCCTTCCGTTTTCATGGGCGTGTTTATGGTACTTCCGTTAATCATAATCGGTACTGCTTTTTCGAAATATAAACTGTTTGAACGTGCGGCAGAGTGGAAAGGCCGGATTGCCATCGTGACAATAATTGCGTTGGCAATCGGCGTTACATTGAAATCATTGCCGTATATGGATGTGAATGCCTATTACAATACGCTGATTCAGCAATTAGTCGGCGGCCCGATTTTGGCGCTCGGTTATGCAGGCCTTATCATTCTGCTTTGTCAGATCGGTCTGTTCTTGACGGTTTTCAGACCAATCGCTAGCGCAGGCCGCATGTCACTAACAACCTATTTAAGTCAGTCGATCATCGCTACATTGTTGTTCAATCATTACGGAGCAGGATTGTACGGGAAAGTCGATATTGAGACAGGTACATTAATGGCTGTCGGTATCTTCGTCTTGCAAGTGATTTTTGCCCAACTATGGTTTATGAAATTTAAGATGGGCCCGTTTGAATGGATCTGGCGTAAAGGAACATATGGGAAGAATTTGACGAAAAAAGAGGATAATGCACAATTGTTGTAGAAAAGAAAGAGGACAGAAAAGATAGGGATCGGTTGGACAACTATGCATTGACTGTCAAAAGTGAACTACACATTAGGAAGGATGGGCTTGTACATGAAACTGTTATCGTTCCGGTATGAAGGGAAAACATTATTTGGTCCCAAAGTGAAAAAAGAGGAAGCGGTCTGGAATGTGTCCGCCATTGCTGAAGCTGTCGGCGATCAAGATTTCCCTTCAACAATTATTGAAGGCATCGAACAAGGTCTGCAGTTTGTTGAGAAAATGCGCAAACTGGCTGAACAAGCACAGACGTTAGAAAATCCGGAGCAGTTCAAATATGACTTTTCATCAATCGAGTGGCTATCGCCAATTCCACGCACGCCGAAAAATGTCTTGTGCGTCGGTAAAAACTATGCAGATCATGCAGCGGAAATGGGTGGAGACGCTCCGCCTGAAAAACTGATGATCTTTACGAAGGCACCAACTGCAATTGCTGCGGATGAACAAGATCTTCCTGTTCACGCTGCTATTACGGAGAACCTTGATTATGAAGGGGAATTAGCGATTGTCATTAGTAAAAAAGGATCCAACATACCGAAACAGCTGGCGTATGACCATATTTTTGGCTATACAATCGCAAATGATGTGACAGCACGTGATGTGCAATACGCGCACAAGCAATTTTTCCTTGGTAAAAGCCTAGATGGTTCATGCCCGATGGGTCCGTATATCGTCACGAAAGATGAAATTCCGAAGCCGCAAAACCTTTCGATTGTAACGAAAGTGAACGATGAGGTCCGTCAAAATGGCAATACGGCCGATATGATTTTTAAAGTTGATGAACTGATTGCAGAAATCTCGAAATATGTAACACTTGAAGCAGGAGATGTCATTTTAACAGGCACGCCTGCGGGAGTCGGAAAAGGGATGAACCCGCCGACATTCTTGAAATCCGGTGATACTGTAAAAATTTCAGTCGAAGGAATTGGAACGCTTGTGAACCGATTCAAATGAGCTGAATTCCTATTGGAACGAGTTATTGTGTGATAATATTAGAGGGTAGTTACTATAAATGAGGTGAAACGTTTGGACTTTTTATCAAACACAACCCATTTTCATATTTTCACATGGGTTGTCGGCATTATCGTATTTCTAGTATCCGCTGTAATGGCAAAAGGATCTAAAGGGAAGAAAATTACACATATGATCGCGCGTCTATTCTATGTGCTTATCCTTATCTCTGGCGTTTTCCTTTTCATCAAAGGAATGGATTACGGAAAAGGCATGGAATACGGCTTCAAGTTCTTGCTTGGCCTATTGACAATCGGTATGATGGAAATGGTTTTAGTACGTTCGGAAAAAGGAAAGAAAGTAACAACGTTCTGGATTTTGTTCTTTGTCTTCCTATTTTTAACAATGTTCCTCGGTTTTAAATTGCCGATGGGTATTGAACTGTTCTAATCAACCGTTAACCAACGGAAAGGAGATGGACAAATGGCAATCGGTTCAGGTGCACTCTTATTACTGTTGCTTTTCGTAATGATGGCCCTGTTTGCGATATCCGTCATTATCTCTTTCCGTAAATCACGTAACAATGTTGATGAAGATTAATAAAGAATCCGTCGATGCATATTCGACGGATTCTTTTAATTTGCTGAATTTAATCGAGATTCGAATTCAATCTTTCACAAATTAGACTCATTTTTAATCGCATCGTGCATTTTTTATTTCATTACATGGCGGCGAACAGTTCCTTTTGTTAAAATGGCTACAGATAGCTTGTTAGGGAGGACTCTTTTTGAAAATCAGACAATTGGTTGGCTTGGCCGCCATTATTTTATTATGCATCACATCTGTAATGCCAGCAGCTGTTTCTGCAGACACCGGTAAGAACCTGGAAAACGAAAGTATTTATGATTTGCTCGTAGACCGTTTCAACAATGGTGACCGCTCAAATGACGTAGACGTCAACACACAAGATCGACATGCGTTTAATGGTGGGGACTTTATCGGGATTCAAGCACGTCTGCAACATATTCTTGATATGAATTTCACGGTTGTTTCCATTGGTCCAATATTTAAAACTGAAACGTATGATGGCAATCAAGTCTTGACGTACGATGAACTCGAACCGCATTTTGGTACGCAAGAAGAATTCCACAAACTTGTGAAAGAGATCCATGATAAGAAGTTAAAGGTCATTGCAGATTTCCCGATGGGACAAGTGAGTGCAGATCATGTTTGGACGAAGGAAAATAAGTCTAAATTCATCTACTCTGCGAATGGTACAGTTGACTGGGATACAAAAGATCCGGCTGTCCGTGAAGCGCTGATTGATGCGGTTACGAATTTCGTTTCAACATACGATTTGGATGGTATTCGACTCACAAAGATTGAAGGTATTGAGAAGGCCTTTCTGAATGAGATGATTGCAGCAATCCATACAGCGCAAGAAGGAGCTTACGTCATTACAAATGAGGAAAGCGATGCAGATTTTGACTTGACGCCTAGCGTTGAAAAAATGGATGTGCTCCATCAGTCCTTTACAAAAACCGATGCAGACTCTTCACATATCGACTATTTTCTTGAAAATAGCGATAAGCATATTATCCAGCTAGATGATTTAACAGGACCGCGTTTAACATACGATATGGTCGAAGCGAGAATGTTCCCTCCGACAAGATGGAAAGTGGCGGCGACAGCATTATTCACGTTGCCGGGTATTCCACTTATGACATACGGAACGGAAATTGCTGTCAACGGGAAGGAAGCACCTGACAGCCACCCGTTGTTCAACTTCAAAACGGATATGGAGTTTAAAGAGCTAATTGGGAACTTGAACTTGTTGCGCAACAAATCGGACACCATTCGTAACGGTGAGTTCAAAATGCTTTATAACAAAGACGGATTTATGATCTATACGCGATCCTCCGAAGAAGAAACATGGATGATTGCCGTTAATAACACATCTAAGACAGTACATGTAGACATTCCTGCTGAAGAAATCGGTGTCAATAAAAAATTGCGCGGCGTATTGAACCAAGATTTGATTAGAGAATCTGATGACGGTCTTTTCCGCGTCGTACTCGACAGAGAATTGGCGGAAGTCTATATTGCGGATGAAGATAAAGGATTCAATACACCCTATCTCATCGCATCTCTTCTCGTCTATATCATCTTTTTAACATTCTTGTTCCTTGTCATCAAAAAAGGAAGAGAAAGAAGACGCGACAAAAAGTAAATAAAAAATGCCTTTTCAACGTAGACCGCAATCTCGTTGAAAAGGCATTTTTTTAATTAGTCGGTATTGAGTTTATTCAAAAAGAACAGGGCAATTGTGCCTGGTCCAGCATGTGAGCCGATAACGGAACCAATCATATGAATATCAATGCTCTTCGGTTTGAACCGCTCCTCGATCATCGTTTTCACTTCAAGTGCAGTTTCCATATCGTCTCCGTGGCTAATTGCAATTCGCTGTTCCGATAAGTTCACTCCACGTTCATCCATCAAATCCATCATTCGTCTGAATACTTTTTTACGTCCGCGGTGTTTTTCGATGGGCACGAGCTTGCCGCTTTCGACATGTAATAATGGCTTAATATTGAGTAATCCGCCAATGAAAGCACTCGCTTTGGATACACGTCCGCCTTTTGCAAGATAATCAAGATCTTCGACAGTAAACAAATGCTCCATATGTGCGGCCATATGACGAATCTTCCGTTCAATCGACCGGACGTCTTCACCCGCGTCACGTAGTCGCACGGCTTCTTTGACAAGTAACCCGTAGCCTGCAGAAGCGCAGCGGGAGTCGATAATAATCATGTTCATAGAAGGATTGCCTTCTTTAACCTGATCCCGCATCATCACCGCTGTGTTATATGTTCCTGACAATTCGGAAGAGAAGGCAATGTACAAACCATCCTCGTCTGACTTGGCAAGTTCCTTCCATTTGGAAAGAAGGTACTCGGGGGAAGCTTGTGATGTTTTAGGATGCTTTCCGTCACGGATCGCGTCAAACACTTCTTTTGAATCAATTTCAATGACGTCCGCATACTCATCCTGACCGATTAAAACCGATAAAGGAATGAGCGTTACATCATTGTCGTCAAAAAACGACTTTGGCAAATCAGAACCACTATCTGCAAAAATTCTCATTTCATATCCCTCACTTTATATGTTTTGTTAATAGTAATCTCTCGTTTAATACTTCCGCGATCCCGTCTTCATTGTTTGAAAGCGTCACTTCATTTGCAATGGATTTCAACCGATCAATCCCATTTCCCATGGCGACACCGTGTCCTGCATAATCAATCATTTCAAGGTCATTATCTTCATCACCGAAAGCAATAATACGTTCTTTCGGGATATGAAGCCATTTGGCAACTTGTGAAATGCCAACTGCCTTATGCAAACCGTGTCGGACGATTTCGATAATGTCAAAAGGCGCTCCCCAACGTCTATGGTCAATCACTTCCGCGTGTACGTCGGCCAAGTGTTTGCGGATCGGTTCGACATGAGGGGAATCTGCCTGGATTAGCAAACTTGTTGGCTCAACGCGTAAGGATGTACGAATATCGCCTTGTGTAATGACGGGATTCCCAAATGTCAAAATATCCATGATTTTTTCATCGTGATATTGCATATACACATCATCCATGACTTCGGCAACGATATTATGAAATCGATAATCTTGCATTGCATCGACAACATCATTCACTACAGGCAATGAAATCGTTTCATGGAAAGTCTGCCACGAACGGTCTTTTGGATGGTGGACAAATGCTCCATTGAAATTTACAATCGGTGTCTTCAAACCTAGTTGATGATAGTAGGTAGAACTGGCCCGGTACGGTCTTCCTGTAGCAATCATTACATAATGTCCTTGCTCTTCGGCAAGTTTTAATGTGTGCGCAGTTTTTTCTGAAATGATTTTTTCATCTGTTAGTAATGTCCCATCCAGATCGAGGACGATTAGATGCGGTTTCATCATTTAGCCCCCTTATGAAAATAGGCATAATCCACATAGGGATAATGCGTACTAATGAGATATTGTCCTAGTATCTAGTTTAGCGTTATCCATAGGAGCAAGTCAAAAAATTCCGTCATAGAAGTGTACTTTTTGTTTTTCTAGTAAAACTTTGTTACGATTTAGAAAACGATATAGAAGGTGCTTGCATGATTGTTAAAGAGGAAAATTGGGGTTCAATCCCTTTATTAAATATTGTAGATGAAAGCCATGATGCGAGCGATCTTCCGACAGTGATTTTCTTGCACGGGTTTACAAGTGCGAAAGAGCATAATCTCCATTACGCATTCAACTTGGCGAAAAAAGGCGTCCGTGTCTTGTTGCCTGAAGCCCATTTGCACGGCGTACGAAGTGAAGATTTGGATGAAGTTCAACTAAGCCTCCGTTTTTGGGAGATTGTGCTAACATCGATTGAAGAGATGGCTGTCTTGCATGAAGAATTGCGCAAGCGGGGAGTTACCAAAATAGGTATGGCAGGCACGTCAATGGGTGGCATTACGACGCTCGGTTGCCTGACTGCGTATCCATGGATAGACGTCGCAGCCATTATGATGGGAACGCCAGGCTTTGTGGAACTTGCGAAAGCACAAATGTCGGAATTCGAAAGACGTGGTTTTAAGCTGCCAATTACCGATGAAGAACGCAAAACGCTGCTTAACACGCTGGGTATGTTTGACCTGACAAAGCAACGGGAAAAACTGAATCAGCGACCAGTGTTTTTCTGGCACGGTGAAAACGATACAACAGTGCCTTTTGCACCAACCCATAATTTTTATAAGGCGGCAAAGAAAGATTATGCTGAAATGCCTGAGCGGTTTGAGTTCATGACGGATAGTATTGCAGGACATGCTGTTACGCGTTCAGGAATGCTCAAGTCCGTAGATTGGCTCGCAAGTTATTTGAATGAATAGAGTAACCTTGCTATGATGAACATAGAATTGAACGGAAAGGGGAATTTCAATGAATGAAGATATGAAGGGCAGCCTAATGGGTGCGCTTGAAAACGTCATCGACCCGGAGCTCGGCGTTGACATAGTGAATTTGGGACTTGTTTATGATGTTGAATTGAACGAGGAAGAAACAGCTGTCGTTACAATGACGTTGACATCAATGGGCTGTCCGATGGGGCCGCAAATCGTTGCCAACATTAAACAAGAGCTTATGGAATTGCCTGAAGTAAAAGATGTAGATGTAAATATTGTCTGGAACCCGCCATGGTCCCGTGATAATATGTCGCGCTACGCGAAAATGGCACTTGGCGTGCGCTAATAGATTGGTTATGAAGACTGGATGACGTATTGTCATTCAGTCTTTTATTATAGAAAAAAACTGTGCGAATTGCTTTACTATGCACTAAAATCGTTTTATAATTGAATTAATCAAAGATAGTCAAAGTCAAATATATGAGGTGAGTGTTTATGAGAATGGACAGTACACAGGAAGACCAACGTACACCGCTTGAGCAATTTGGACGGAATCTTGTAGAAGATGTGAAAAACGGTAAAATGGATCCCGTCATTGGCCGGGATGAAGAAATCCGAAATGTTGTTCGAATTTTATCAAGAAAAACGAAGAACAATCCGGTCCTAATCGGTGAGCCGGGTGTCGGTAAAACGGCGATTGTCGAAGGGCTTGCACAACGTATTGTCAAAGGTGACGTTCCTGAAGGCTTAAAAGACCGTCAAATTTTCGAGTTGGATATGAGCTCATTGATCGCGGGTGCTAAATACCGCGGAGAATTTGAAGAACGATTAAAAGGTGTTCTGAAGCAAGTGAAGGACAGTGATGGAGAAATCATCCTTTTCATCGATGAAATCCATACAATCGTTGGAGCCGGTAAGACGGAAGGCGCGATGGATGCCGGCAATATGCTAAAACCGATGCTTGCGAGAGGCGAACTGTATTGTATCGGTGCGACAACACTCGATGAATACCGCATGTATATCGAAAAGGATCCTGCATTGGAGCGTCGTTTCCAACAGGTGCTTGTACGTGAGCCGTCAGTCGAAGATACGATTTCAATTTTACGTGGTTTAAAAGAGCGTTTTGAACTGCATCACGGTGTACGTATTCATGACCGTGCATTGGTGGCAGCGGCGACATTATCTGACCGTTATTTGACAGAACGATTCATGCCGGACAAAGCGATCGACTTAATGGATGAGGCAAGTGCGATGATTCGTACCGAAATAGACTCTATGCCGCAAGAATTGGATTCTGTCACACGCAGAATCATGCAACTTGAAATTGAGGAACAGGCACTCCGAAAAGAAAAGGATGCCATTAGTCAGACGCGGCTAGAAACGTTGCGTATCGAATTGCAGGAGTTAAAAGATTCTTCTGCAGACATGCGTGAACAATGGAACAAAGAAAAAGAAGCATTAAAAGGAATCCAAGCTAAACGTGAAGATTTAGATCGCTATAAGCGGGAATTGGAAGATGCCCAAAATCGGTCCGATTTGAACAAAGCGGCTGAATTGCAATACGGTAAAATTCCTAACTTGGAGAAAGAGCTTCATGAACTGGAAGCTTTGTTGAAAAGCAATGACGATAGCCGGTTGCTGCGGGAAGAAGTGACCGAAGACGAAATCGCGATGATTGTTGCACGATGGACTGGCATTCCAGTAACGAAACTTGTCGAAGGTGAACGCGATAAACTGCTCAGATTGCGTGAAACATTGGAAGAACGGGTCATTGGCCAAGACGATGCCGTTCAGCTCGTCACGGAAGCTGTCTGGCGTGCCCGCTCAGGCATTAAAGATCCGAACAAGCCAATCGGTTCGTTTTTGTTTCTTGGTCCGACAGGTGTCGGTAAAACGGAACTTGCCAAAACATTGGCTGCAACATTATTTGATTCCGAAGATCATTTCATCCGCATCGACATGTCCGAATACATGGAGAAACATAGCGTCTCCCGCCTCGTCGGTGCACCTCCAGGCTATATCGGTTATGAAGAGGGTGGACAATTGACGGAAGCCGTCCGCAGGAATCCCTACTCTGTCGTACTGTTAGATGAAATTGAAAAAGCGCATCCTGATGTCTCCAATATTTTGCTTCAAATTCTAGATGACGGTCGCATTACGGATAGTCAGGGAAGACTCGTCAACTTCACGAATACCGTCGTCATCATGACATCCAATATTGGCTCCGCTTATTTACTCAAAGGACAATTTGATTCTGATGAGCACGCAGCCGAAGATCTAGTCATGGCTGAATTACGAAGCCATTTTAAACCTGAACTATTGAACCGGATGGACGACATTATCATCTTCCATTCATTATCAGGCAACACATTCAGCTTGATTGCCCGTAAAATGCTAGAAGACCTCGTTAAGCGCGTTGACGAGCAAGACATTGACCTCACTTACACAGACGATGTTCTTGACTGGATCGTCCAGGAAGGAACAGACGCCGATTTTGGCGCAAGACCATTGAAGCGATTCATCCAGCGCTACATCGAAACAGCCGTAGCGAAAGAAATCATCAAAGGAGACCTGCTGGAAGGACAAAAATTGATGCTTTCTATGATTGATGGGCAACTGCAAGTGATAAAAAGCTGAGAAAATGAAAAACCGCTGCACCAGTCGGATGTGAAGACTGGCGTAGCGGTTTTTTTATGTACTTTTGTACTTGTAACGGTATGTTGATAGATTTGGCGAGCCATACAACACATCATACAAAAAACCGCCCCAATGAAAGGACGGTTTCCGTATAATTAAAGATCTGCTACTTCTCCATCTGGAATAATTGCTGAAATCACAATTATCATCACACCAAGTGCAACCGATGCGACAATTCCAGCCATAAAGTCAAACGTTGGAATGCCGGCAATCGATCCAGCAACATAGTTCAACATCGTCACTAGGAAGAATGCCCAGACAAATGCCATAATATATTTCATCAGAATCACCTCTACATAACTATTTCATCATTCATCATACCATAGCACAACTAAGCAATAAACTAAATTATGCATCCATCCTATATTGTTTGGCTAAATCGTGTCCGTATGTTGAAAAAAAACGTCAACTCTTCTATAATTAACACCAGGTACTAATAATAGATAATAAGGAACGGGGTATGTGAAATGAATGTAGGGATTATAGGCATCGGGAAATATGTTCCGCCGCATATTGTCACGAATAAAGACTTAGAAGCACGCATGGATACGACAGATGAATGGATCCGTACACGTACAGGCATTGAAGAACGACGGATAGCGGACGCTGATACAGATACATCAGACATGGCTTATCATGCAGCTGTCAGTGCGATAGAGAACTCAGGTCTTCATCATGAAGATATCGATATGATACTCGTAGCAACTGTTACAGGCGACAGACGATTCCCATCAGTGGCAACAATGATTCAAGAACGCCTGGGCATCGTTGGCTGTGCGGCAATGGATATTTCGGCGGCATGTGCAGGATTTATGTACGGAGTCGTGACGGCGAAACATTTCATCGACGCAGGCACTTATAAAAATATTTTAGTCGTGGGTGTCGAGAAACTTTCAAAAATTACTAATTGGGAAGACCGTAATACAGCAGTGCTTTTTGGTGATGGTGCTGGTGCTGCAGTTATTAGTGAAGTGAGTGAAGGTCGAGGAATTTTATCGTTTGAACTCGGTGCTGACGGAAGGGGCGGCAAACATCTGTATCAAGATGAATTCCTTCATATGAACGGCCGTGAAGTATTCAAATTTGCCGTCAGACAGATGGGTGAATCCGCTGTGAACGTTACTAAAAAAGCAGGTCTGACAACAGATGATGTCGATTACCTTATCCCGCACCAAGCAAATATACGAATTATGGAAGCATCCCGGGAACGTCTTGGATTGCCTGTTGAGAAAATGTCCAAAACCGTTCATAAATACGGCAATACGTCTGCAGCATCCATTCCGATTTCATTGGTGGATGATTTAGCAGAAGGTCGCGTGAAAGATGATGACATTATTGTTCTTGTCGGATTCGGCGGAGGACTTACTTGGGGTGCCCTTTGTATTAAATGGGGAAAATAATTGGTTAATGCTATATAATGTATAAGGATATGAAAACCTTTTGTTATTCTGATTGGCTAAGATTGTCTAAAAGGTTATAGTTTTGATGAAAATAACGATATTCAATTGATAATAATGAGATGGTAAATGAAGGGGAGATTTTAGAATGGAAAAACGTCGTGTTGTCGTCACAGGAGTCGGAGCTGTATCGCCGGTTGGTAATTCTGCAGAAGAATCTTGGGAAGCGGTATTGGCTGGAAAGTCCGGAATTGGCCCGCTTACAAGATTGGACAGTGATCAGTTTCCGGTGAAAGTGGCAGCAGAAGTGAAAGATTTTGATATTGAAACGTATTTATCACGAAAAGATGCTCGCAAAATGGATCGCTTTACGCATTATGCAATGGCAGCATCCATTATGGCGATGAAAGACGCTAATCTGGAGTTGGATGAAGAAACAGGTCTGCGGACAGGTGTATGGATCGGTTCAGGTATCGGTGGAATGGAAACGCATGAACAACAGTTCAAGATTTTCATGGAAAAAGGCTATCGACGTGTGAGTCCATTCTTCGTACCGATGATGATTCCTGACATGGCATCCGGTCAAGTATCCATCCATTTTGGCGCAAAAGGCATCAACTCATGTACGGTCACTGCTTGTGCATCGGGAACGAATTCAATTGGTGATGCATTTGAAGTCATCAAACGGGGAGACGCAGATGTTATGATCACGGGCGGTGCTGAAGCGCCAATTACAACGATGTCAGTGGCAGGCTTTTGTTCAAACACAGCATTGTCGTTGAACCCGGATCCTGCAACAGCTTCACGTCCTTTTGATAAAGAGCGCGATGGGTTTGTCATCGGAGAAGGTGCTGGTATCCTAATCCTTGAAGAATATGAACATGCGGTAAAGCGCGGAGCAAAAATCTATGCGGAGCTAGTCGGTTATGGTTCTACAGGAGACGCTCATCATATTACAGCTCCAGCACCAGAAGGCGAAGGTGGAGCGCGTGCAATGATTCAGGCGCTGGAAGAAGCAGAAATTTCTCCGGACAAAATCGATTATATTAACGCACACGGGACAAGTACGCCTTATAATGATTTATTCGAAACAATGGCAGCTAAGACGGTCTTTGGCGAACACGCATACAAACTTGCGATGAGCTCGACGAAATCGATGACAGGCCATCTCCTTGGCGCTGCAGGTGGACTTGAAGCGATCTTCACAGTGAAAGCACTGGAAGAAGGAATTTTGCCACCGACAATGAATTATGTAAATGCGGATCCCGATTGTGATTTGGATTATGTGCCGAATGAAGCTAGAAAAGCCGAAATCCATTATGCAATGAGTAATTCACTCGGTTTCGGTGGTCATAATGCATCCCTTGTTTTCAAGAAAATCTAATCTACCAATAGATACCTTAAAATAGCAAATAGGAAAGCTCCCCTTTTGGACATTCTAAAAGGGGAGCTTTCATTCATATAGTGGACGAAAAGCAAAAGGGCGATGTATATGACGAGAGTATTCATCTTCTTAATTAGTTATGGACTAATTGTCGTTACTGTTTCACATATGATTTTCTATTTCAACTATATCTCATTAGGCTATAGTTGGAAGCAAATCTTTCTTTTCATTATTCAAACCGCGGACTTCGCATTGTTCATCATGGCAGTAATCCTACTGATGCTCAGCGTCTTCGCCCGAGGCCCATCGCAGTCTCCATTTTTTTGAAGGTAGCGGATGCGATTTCATTCGCTTTTTCAGCGCCTTTATCCAAATAGTCATCAAGTTCTGTTGAATTGAGAAGTTCTTCGTATCGTTTTTGGATGGGTGTTAAATGGTTGATGACCGCTTCCGCAACACTTGCTTTAAATGCGCCGTATCCAAGTCCTTCGTATTTTGCTTCCAAGTCAGCGATCGACACATCTGTCAATGCGGACTCAATTATGAGTAAGTTCGAAACGCCTGGCTTATTTTCGACGTCAAATTTCACGATGCCTTCAGAGTCCGTAACGGCACTTTTGATTTTCTTTTCGATTTCCTTCGGTGTATCAAGCAAAGATATGGTTCCTTTTTTATTGGGATCCGATTTGCTCATTTTCTTTAATGGATCTTGCAATGACTTAATGCGCGCGCCGTTTTTCGGAATGCGTACTTCAGGTACTGTCAGTATTTTACCGTAGCGATTGTTAAAACGTTCTGCCAAATCACGTGTCAGTTCAACATGTTGTTTCTGGTCATCGCCGACAGGAACGATGTCAGTGTTATAAATCAGGATATCTGCAGCCATTAATGGTGGGTACGTAAGAAGGGCAGCAGATACACCTTCTTTTCCGTCAGACTTATCTTTGAACTGTGTCATCCTTTCAAGTTCACCAATATATGAAATACATTGCATCATCCATCCTGCTTGCACATGTGCCGGCACTTCAGATTGAATGAACAAAACGGATTTGTCCGGATCTATGCCACTTGCGATATAGATGGCTGCTAAAGAACGAATGGTTTTTGATAATTCATCCGGATCCTGCTGAACGGTAATTGCATGCTGGTCTACGATACAAAAAAGACAATCATACTCATGCTGCAACTCTGTAAATTGCTTAAACGCACCGATATAATTACCTAACGTCACTGTTCCTGTAGGCTGTACGCCTGAAAAAATAGTTTTCATAATAACTCCTCCTAAAAATGAATGACAAAAAAACATCAGCCATCCCTTGTGAAAGGGACGACTGATGCTGATCAACCGTGGTACCACCCGAATTAGCCCGCTAGCAGGCCACTCTGAACCCATAACGCGGGCTACGTGATCGGCTACACGGGATGCAAGTGCATCCTTTCGCAGACCCAGCTCGGGAATCCAATTCCTCTTGACGACATGCCTGTTTTCACCACCACAGGCTCTCTGGAATGTCGGCACAAGAGTACTCTTTCCGTCTGTGCTTTTAACAGATAATTGATAAGAGTATAATACGAACGGAACAATAATGCAACTAAGTAAGTGGGTATATCTTGATTTCGCATTATCCAAGGTTTTTCGACAATAAATTATGGGAATACACATAATACCCTATTCAATCGTTTTTCCCTTTGCTAGAATGTATGATAGAGAGGAAGTGCATTATGAAAAAGATGAAATTTATCAGCTCCTTATTACTTGCTGGAGCGATTGCTATACCGCAAGTTGCGCAAGCTGAAGAGTCAGTTTCGACTATTGAATTTGCTGAACGTACATATGGATTTGAAATGATCGAAGAACAACTGGTAGCAAGTTCCAAACTATACCGATATGATTCCGGTTTAACATTCGACTATCCGGATGCGGTTAGAGGAATCTACGTGACGGGTCATTCTGCGGGCGGTGCGAGATTTGAACGCTTATTGAAATTACTGAATACAACCGATTTGAATGCTATGGTTATCGATATTAAGGATGATTACGGAAACCTGACATATAAACCTGGCGAGGATTCCAAGTTTTTTGGGAGTGAAATCGGAAAACCGTACATAAAAGATCCACATCAAATGCTCGAAACACTTGAAGCTGAGAAAGTATATCCAATAGCGAGAATTGTCGTCTTCAAAGATAGTGTTTTGGCGGAGCAGAAACCAGAACTTTCATTCATGGATGGCAATGAAGTTTGGAAAAATGGCAGGGGAGAAGCTTTTGTCAATCCGTTTATGAAAGAAGTATGGGATCATAATATCGACATTGCAATTGAAGCTGCTAAAATGGGCTTCCAGGAAATTCAATTTGACTATGTGCGTTTCCCTGAAGGATTTGAAAAACGTCACGACACACTCAAATTTTCGATGGATGACTATACAGATTCAGATCTGGATCCAGTTCAACGAAGAGTTGAAGCCGTCACGGATTTTGTAGCTTATGCAAAAGAACAACTGAAACCATATGATGTAGACGTTTCAGTCGATATATTCGGTTATTCTGCAACATTGCCGGAAGCGCCTGGAATCGGCCAGAACTTCTCTAAAATTTCGGAGAATGTGGATGTTATTTCTTCTATGATTTATCCGAGTCACTGGACATCGTATTTTGGAATCGCGAAACCGGATCTTGAGCCATACAAACTTGTCGCTGAATATGCGAAAGTTGAAAATGCAAAACTTGGTGAATTAGAAAATCCGCCTATTTCACGCCCGTGGTTGCAAGATTTCAGCGCACCTTGGTTAGGATCTGGCAATTTCCTTCGATACGGTAAAAACGAAGTAGAAGCTCAAATTAAAGCATTGAAAGACAATGGAATCGATGAATATCTTTTATGGAATGCTGGAAATAATTACACAGAAGGCGTCAATTTTAAACAATGATACTCATTTCCGGGAGATATATACGTTTCCCGGAAATTTTTCTGCGTTTTATGAAACTTTTTCCTATGCTATTTCGTACTACTGTATAAGGAACAAAAATTCTAAATGAGAAAATCTTTTTTGAAATGAAGATGTTTATAAAAATATTCCAGCGGGTATAGTACTACAAGGAATATAAAACAGATCTTAATTCGTTATAAACTCAATAATATTGCGGAAATGTGACAATGTAGAACCACTTTTCACTTTGTTGTTAAAAAGTGTATTCATTGAGAATGAATATGTGTATAATAAGAGTTGAGAACAGTAATTTAAAATTATTCTAATTTAGTTTTACTAATACAAATTGGGCAAGCAGAATGAAAGGAAGTGTCAGCGAATGGGAGTTACACTATTTACCTCACCTAGTTGCACATCATGTAGAAAAGCAAAGGCATGGTTAGAAGAGCATGACATACCATACTCCGAGCGTAATATATTTTCAGAACCATTGAATATTGATGAAATCAAACAAATTCTCCGCATGACGGAAGATGGTACTGATGAAATTATTTCAACTCGTTCTAAGATTTTCCAAAAACTGAATGTGGATGTTGAAAGTTTACCTCTACAACGGTTATATGAATTAATCCAAGAACATCCAGGTCTTTTGAGAAGACCAATCATACTAGATGAAAAAAGACTTCAGGTAGGGTATAATGAAGATGAAATCAGACGCTTCCTACCGAGAAAAGTTAGGGCCTATCAGCTGCTTGAAGCGCGGCGTATGGTTAACTAATAGAACAATTAATAAAGCTGATAGGGAGTTGACGGGCGTTTCGCCATGATCCTATCAGCTTTTTTTATCCAATTTTGGCGGAATTTCCGTCTAAAAGGTCCATCGAGAAGCGGTTTTTCAAAAACATAAACAATTCTATTCCTTGCTTTGCAGGCGGATGTTCTCTACAATTCTAATATCATGAGACCATCTATGAGGAAACCCTTTCAAAAACACGAGGGCGGTCATATAGTAAGTGTAAGCATTGCAGGATACATGCAAAATAAGAAATGGGCAATTAGCCTGTTCGCAGGGAAGGGAGAGAGTAGGGATGGAAATAGAGCGTGTCAATGATAATACCGTAAAGTTTTATTTATCGTATGTAGACATAGAGGAACGAGGTTTTACACGGGAAGAAGTGTGGTATAACCGTGATAAAAGCGAAGAGCTATTCTGGGAAATGATGGACGAAGTGAATGATGAGACCGAGTTTGAAATCGAAGGTCCATTATGGATTCAAGTCCATGCGATGAATAATGGAATTGAAGTCACCGTTACCCGTGCCCAGTTATCAGATGAAGAAGGTTCTGAGGAAAATTTCGGAATGGTTGATCCACGCAAGCATTATCACCCTGATCCGTCAATGTTCGAAGATCCCGAAAAGCTTATGAGTGAATTGAATGATGAGCCTGTCATGTGGGATTCCGATATGTTTGTTTTTGATGAGTTTGAAAATCTTATCCAACTGTCCAAAAAAGAACTTCCATATGCAGTCGAGACATCTCTCTATTCATTCGAAGATAAATTCTATATGCATGTCATTTTTGATGAAGAGCAGATGACGGACGATGATAAATCTGACTACTGCAGCATCGTTTCAGAATATGGCATCGTTTCACAAATAACGATTCATCGATTAGAGGAATACGGTAAAATCATTATCGACTCCGATGTTATGTCGACAATTGAAACATTTTTCAGCGAATGATTTCTGTGAATGATACTTCTTTTCTTTGTTAGATTCATACACCAAGCTGTTTCCTTCCTTCGGGTGGTAACAGCTTTTTTTGCGGTTTATATTCCTCACGGCAACTTGCCTTTTATTCAGTAAATTCGTATAATTATCGTGAAAGGAGTGAGTTTCATACTAACAGCTAGTTTGAAAGATGGTCAACTTGTCGTCCTTACGGCTGAGCGAGAACGATCGGCTTTACGTGAATGGAGGAGGACGGAACGATTTTACTGTCCATTATGCCGTAAAGCGGTCCATTTAAAAGTCGGTGATATCGTTATCCCACATTTTGCTCATGAAAAGCGTTCAGCTTGCACACAATCATTCTCTGAAGGTGAGTCGCCGCAACATCTCAACGGCAAGCGTCTGTTATTCGAATTGTTAAGCGCACGTGCTGAAAAAGTCATCCTGGAACCGGTCATCCAGGAAGTATCTCAACGGCCAGATTTACTTGTCACAAACGGAGCAATTCAAACCCCTATTGAATTCCAATGCAGTACCATCCCCCTATCACTATTGCAATCACGTACAGAAGGATTTCGAAGTATCGGCATGGACCCTGAATGGATCTTGCATACACCGAAGAAACTCCTTCATCAACGATACGGCATCGGCGTATTCCAACTTACTAAATTTCAAGAGTGGTTTATGACTACTATCCCCCTTGAAAGCCGTTACTTGCTGACGTTTAATCCCCAAACAAAGACATTCCATTATTTTAGCCATTTACTGCATGTCGCAGGACAACGTTATATCGGCATACACCAAAGTCTTCCTATACGATTTCAACATTTTCCTTTCGTCTTGCCTAAACCACCTAGTATGGTCGATCTGACTGACTATGCAGCTCGCTACAGTTCCATGCGAGAAGATGGATTAAAACAAAGCATCTTATTAAACCGCAAAGGTGTACAAAACCCTTTCCTGAGAAGCTGTTATGAGTTAAGGACTGTTCCTGTGCAACTTCCACATTGGATAGGGGTGCCAACTACTAAGAGTGAAGCATTCCGGGAAGCGGATTATGAGTGGCAGTTACGATTAATTCATTTCATGCGAAGGGAGGGGGTGGCAATCTCTCATATCAGAACGAGGCATTTTGAACGTTTTGTCTATCAATTCTCTGATTCTTCGTCAGATAAAATAGATGCTTGCCGTGAGTACATTGAATTTCTTATTCAAAAAAAGTTTGGTTTACAGTTGCAGAAAACTGAATGTAAGGAAAATTTGATAATGACACTAATTTCAGCGAGATTTCTTGCAAGTAAAGCGCAAAATTGAGATAATGAAAAAGATTCGATATACGAAGCAATAGGACAGGGAGGATTTTGAATGACTACTGAAACTAAAAACAAAGTATTAACGCGCGATGAAGTGAAAGTTGATGAAACTTGGCGCTTGGAAGACATTTTTGCATCCGATGACGTTTGGGAGCAAGAATTCAAAGAAATTGAGAAGTTGAATGAAAAAGCGGGATCATTCAAAGATACATTGAATGATAGCCCTGAAGCATTATTTGAAGCCCTCACTTTCCGCGATGAAATTTATGCAAAGCTGAGCAAAGTATATACGTATTCACACTTGAAAAGTGACCAAGATACGACCAACAGTTTCTATCAGGCGATGGAGAGCCGTGCGAAAACGTTAGCGACAAAAGTTTCGACAGCGCTTTCATATATCACGCCGGAACTGATGAGTATTCCCGAAGATAAGCTGGCTGATTTGGTTAACAACAATGACAAACTGAAATTATACAAACAAGAATTTGAATCGATGAATGCGCATCGTCCTCATATCCTGCCTGCTGAGCAGGAAGCTTTGCTTGCTCAGGTGAGTGAAGTGACTGGCAGTCCGTCAGAAACTTTCAGCATGTTAAATAACGCTGATTTAACATTCCCGATGGTGAAAGATGAAGAAGGCGAAGAAGTGGAACTTTCTCATGGGCGCTATATCCGTTTCCTAGAGAGCAAAGACTCTAGTGTACGTGAAGGTGCTTTCAAAGCGATGTACAGCAAGTATGGCGAGTTTAAGAACACATTCGCATCGACATTGAGTGGAACTGTTAAATCCCATAACGTGAACGCGACAATCCGTAAATATTCATCAGCACGGGAAGCGGCATTGTCAAACAACCATATTCCGGAGCAAGTATATGATAATCTTGTTGAAACGATTAACAAGAATATCGGCCTGCACCACCGTTATGTAGCATTGCGTAAGAAAGTATTGGAATTGAACGAACTTCATATGTGGGACATGTTCGCTCCGATGGTAAAGGACGTCGAAATGAAGATGCCATACGAAGAAGCGAAGAATACAATGCTAGATAGCTTCCATCCACTGGGCGAAGAGTATACGTCCATCGTTAAGGAAGGCCTCGATAACCGCTGGGTCGATGTTCGCGAAAACAAAGGGAAGCGTTCAGGCGCATACTCTTCCGGAACATACGGTACAAACCCTTATATCTTAATGAACTGGCAGGATAACGTGGATAATATGTTCACATTGGCACATGAATTCGGTCACAGTGTCCATAGTTACTATTCACGCAACAACCAGCCATATAATTATGCGGGCTATTCCATTTTCGTAGCTGAAGTCGCTTCAACAGTGAACGAAGCACTGCTAAATGATTATCTATTGAAAACGATCGACGATGAACAGAAACGGATTTACTTGCTGAATCACTGGCTTGAAGGTTTCCGTGGCACTGTGTTCCGTCAGACGATGTTTGCTGAGTTCGAACACCTTATCCACAAGCTCGACCAGGATGGTGTCGCTTTAACTGCAGACAAACTATCTGAAGAATACGCCGCACTGAACAAGAAGTACTTCGGCGATGCAGTTGAACAAGATGCTGAAATCGCATTGGAGTGGGCGCGTATCCCTCACTTCTATTACAATTACTATGTGTACCAATATGCGACAGGATTTAGTGCTGCGGTAGCACTGAGCCACCAGATTTTATCTGAAGGGCAACCTGCTGTAGATCGTTACATCAATAACTTCTTGAAAGCAGGCTCTTCTGATTATCCGATTGAAGTATTGAAAGCAGCAGGTGTTGATATGACAAGTGCTGCTCCAATCGAAGAAGCATGCCGTGTATTTGAAGAACGTTTGAATGAGCTGGAAGAACTGCTTAACAAACAATAAGCCATTTGAAAAAGACTGACTAAGCCTGTTTACAGACTAAGTCAGTCTTTTTCTCTATCTGTCTGGTAGTTATATCTATATAATTTTATAGTAAGCGCTTTCTTTTAGTGTATAGAAGAATACCAATGTTTTTTGTAATCAATAATCTTATAGGTAAGGTGTTACAAGAGCTTTTCATTTGTGACATTCATGTGAAACTTCATGTGAAATGTTGATGTTACTATTATTTTATGATAAGTTATAGATGTGAAATAAATCACAAACCAAACATACACCCCTTTTGTTTGAACGTGAACATTTCTCCCATTCCCTTTATAAAGAGCATCCCTCTCCCCCAGGAGCGGATGCTCTTTTTGTTTTTATATGCATTTTTTCCATAGCGGAACGTATTGCGAGCGCAACGTAATAGTTCCGCGTAACAGAAGCATCCAGCGTAGCGACACAATCAAATTCTTCTGCAACGCAACCATCCAGTACAGTAACACAATCAAACCCGGGTAACGCAACCCAACTACGACATCAAGCTTTCGTAATTTAATCTAAAGCTAACTACAATAAAAACCGGATGAAGGAAAACAATCGTTTTCTTCATCCGGTCTATAGTAAAAGGGCATTATTCATTTACGTCTGCGCCATAATGTACGGTCCTTAAAAGGCAGTCTTTCGAGATTTTGAAGAAGCAATTGTTTCTTCAATTCGCGTTCAGCGCTTTTCTCGGGAATATGATAGATCTCAGCAATCTCTTTCGTCGCGAGTGAATCGAAACGTCCAAAAAGCTCTGGGAGAGTAGGGGGTGCGTCGGGAGTAATCGAATAACCCACCATCTCTTCAAGAATCTGTTCATAGATTTCATACGAATGGAGACCGTTTACTTTCAATCCTTCATCTTCAATATTTTCATTAAAGAAAACGAAAGAAGGCGCATCTACGACTTCCATTTCATTCGCCAAGTACAAATCGACTTGTAATGAGCGCATGACGTGCGGTGATGAGAAGTCTAGTACAAATTCGTCTACATCCAGGCCGAGATTTTCTGCGATTTCAACGAGAACTGAAAAGGACAGGACATTTCGGGATTTTAAATACGTATATTCAAAAATCTTTGATAGAAAACGGAATCCTGCACGCTTTCCCTGGAACTCAGCCGCTTTCATCGCGATGCTTGGGAAAGCGGGATGGTGCTTATCACAGGAAGTGACGTCGTCTCTATTGCCGAAGTAGGATAAGTTCATCTTCGGTAAAGAGGTAAGGAGTGCGATTTTTAAAGTGAAGTAGCGCTCGTATTCTACTTGTAATTTTCGGAGTAAAGGTTGTAATGCCCAACTTTTACTGCATAACGGGTCAACGAATACATAGATTTCAATTGGCTTTGACAGTGGAACGGATGAGGTAATGCTGTTTACCAAAATGGTCTCTTGATTCACTGCTCTTCCCCCTCGCTTCTATTCACCATATGATTCGCAGTTAACGCGAGCCGTTGATAATACACTTCACGAAGAGGTCCTTCCAATCCGACATCGTCCATAGCTTCCGCCATGCATGCGAGCCATGCTTTTGCCCGCGTTGGTGTTATAGGAAAAGGCATATGACGCGCTTTCATCATCGGATGGCCGTGCTCTTCCGTGAAAAGGTTCGGTCCGCCTAAATATTGTGTTTGAAATTGTATCTGTTTTCGTGCTGTCTCCGTCAAATCTGCCGGGAAAATCGGGAAAAGATCAGGATGGACAGCCACTTTATCATAAAAACGTTCAATGAGTTCCGACAGCTTTTCAGCGCCGATCTCCTCATAAGGAATCAAAGGTTTTCGAGTCATGTATGTCAATCTCCTTTGCTCTGACTGTATGGGTATTTTATCAACCATACAAATCTTTCACAAACATATTGCCTTATGCGAGTCATATGTTGTTAGATTTCAAAACGATTATAATAGCTTAGCACCTTCGTTACATATTGCTGTGTTTCTTTAAATGGCGGGATTCCGCCGTACTTCTTCACATTGCCGGGACCGGCGTTATAGGCGGCAAGTGCAAGCTCGACATTGCCGAACTGATCGAGCATCTGTCGCATATACTTTGCTCCACCCATAATGTTCTGTTTGGGATCGAAACTATCGGTTACACCTAATAATCTTGCAGTTCCGGGCATCAATTGCATGAGACCGGCTGCACCAGCACCGCTTACTACGGAATTATTAAAGTTGGATTCCTGTTTGATGACTGATTTAATGAGGTTCACTGGCAATTGATAACGTTGAGCTGCCTCTTTAATAATATCATTATATGAATGGCCTTCATGATTATCCGAATTTCCGCCTGAGTAAGTCATTCCGGCTTTACTAAGTGCCGCTGATAGATTGGCAGGCATATATACATTATTCAACCCTTCATACCGCAGGCTGTCCATCTGCTGAAGACTGCCGAGCATGCCGAAAGCCTGTTGTTGAAGAGCACCGGGAATTGAAGACGATTCTGTAGTGCTTGTAAGCATTTCATTAATCATCGAGTTGAATAATGATGAAGTGGAATCCTGTCCACTCGCATAATTTTGAACGGAACCGAGTGTCTGCATAGCTTGTATATCCATTAATGAGCGTATAGCGCGGGTATCCATTGCGTTACATCCCTTCTCTGAAACAATCTGTAGTTGCTTATGATTCAAGTATAGCAAGTTCTGTGCAAAAACGCATGTTACAGACTGCATCAGCGCTTGTCATATGGTAGACTGAACCTATGATCATTGAAAGGAAGAAGACTTATGCGAATTCAAAATCGAGTGACAAAAGGACAACAGCATAATGATACAATCCGGTTCCATCTGGACGGGAGTGCCGAGCAACCCTTGGGGAAACCTGCAGGGAAAATGATTACCGATTCAGATGAAATGTCTTTCGTTTATCTGATGGACGATATAGAAGGTTATGCACATATTCATTTCCCTCGAGAAGTATGGGCATATATGGTGGAAGCGCTTCGCAACGAAGAAGAACCGATGCTTCAATGGAACGACAGAAGCATACCACTGCCAGGTTTCATAGAAGAACTGACGATGCTCATTTACAATATTGAAGGCAATGACAATTATGGAGAGGCATTTACAACTGCCGTCGAGCAGGAGTTCCAAGCCATCCTTCAAAGTATTGAGATTTAGTCTGGAGGGGTACTGATGAAGGAGTGGAAACAATTTCTCGAGCCATATAAGCAAGCCGTGGCGGAATTGAAAGTGAAATTCAAAGGTTTACGTGCTCAATATGAATTGGAAGGCGTCCATATGCCCGTGGAGTTTGTAACGGGACGAGTCAAGCCTCTTGCTAGCATCTATGACAAGACACTTGAAAAGGATATTCCTTTTAAACCATCTGCTGAACTGGCGGAAGAACTACCGGATATTGCAGGGTTGCGCATCATGTGTCAGTTTGTAGACGATATCGGTAAAGTTGTTGCGACTTTACGCAAAAGGACGGACTTGTGTGTAATTGAGGAAAGGGATTATATATCCCACAAAAAGCCGAGTGGTTATCGTTCCTACCATATGATTATTGAATATCCCGTTCAAACAATTCATGGCGGAAAAACGATACTCGCAGAAATCCAGATTCGGACATTGGCGATGAATTTCTGGGCATCCATTGAGCATTCATTGAATTATAAATACCAAGGTGAATTGCCGAATGAAATCAGACACCGTTTGGAACGCGCGGCAGAAGCGGCTTTTAGACTTGATGAAGAAATGTCCCTGATCCGCGATGAAATCCATGATGCACAACAATATTTCAGCGCCTATAAAGAGACCGCTGATCGCGATTATAACGAGACGAAACGAAAGGGGGAGGAAGAACGATGAAATTCGCGGTTCAGACACGAAACGATTCCATTTCGAATCGTTTAAAGGATGAAGCTGTCGATTATTTGACGGACTTCGGTCTTGTGCTAGATGAAGAAGAGCCAGAAATCGTCCTCTCCATCGGAGGAGACGGAACATTACTTCATGCTTTTCACAAGCATATTCATCGGCTGAAAGATACGGCTTTTATAGGTATCCACACAGGCCATCTAGGTTTCTATGCGGATTGGAAGCCTGAAGAGATGGAGAAACTTGTCCTTTCAATTGCACGCAAGGAATATGAAGTCATAGAATATCCTTTGCTTGAAGTGACGATTAATTATCGTCATAGTGATAAGGTGACAACATACTTGGCACTCAATGAATCAACTGTTAAATCACCAGAAGTGACACTCGTTATGGATGTTGAGCTGAATGGTGTTCATTTTGAGCGGTTCCGTGGTGACGGGTTATGTATGTCGACACCTTCAGGCTCTACCGCTTATAATAAAGCACTTGGCGGGGCAATCATCCATCCGTCATTGCCGGCCATCCAATTAACAGAAATGGCCTCCATCAATAATCGGGTATTCAGGACAGTTGGTTCGCCGTTAGTTCTACCTGCCCATCATAGTTGTATTTTAACGCCTGTGAAAGGCCCCGATTTTATGGTGACAATTGATCATTTACAACTTTTGCATAAAGACGTGAAGTCGATTGAATACAAAGTTGCACAGGAAAAGGTGCGTTTCGGCAGATTCCGTCCATTCCCGTTTTGGACACGCGTACATGATTCGTTCATAGCAAACGATGATTAACAATCGATTTACTATGGATTTTGTGATGGATGGACAGATGATGTTACTAAGGGATTTCCTGCAAATGAAAGGTATTTCAAAAAGGACATTGACGGCCGTCAAATATGACGGTGGGAAATTACTCGTCAACGGCGTAGAACAGACCGTTCGGCATACGTTAAAAACAGGCGATATCGTCACAGTCCATTTCCCGATTGAACAGGTGAGCGAGGGGCTTACACCAGAAACCGGTCCGCTCACGATCATCTATGAAGACGAAGCCTTGTTAATTATTGATAAACCTGCGGGGCAAGGGACGATTCCATCAAGGGATCAGCCGGCAGGCACAGTCGCAAATTTTGTAGCAGGCAAATTCAATGTGGAACGCGTTCCGTCTACCGTTCATGTTGTGACTCGACTAGACCGGGACACATCAGGGCTTATATGTATCGCAAAAAACCGCCATATCCACCATCTGTTAAGTGAACAGATGAAAACGGCAGGTTTTAACCGACGATATATGGCACTAGTCGAAGGGGAACTGGCGATTGAACAGCTTGTTATCGAGCAGCCAATCGGTCGGAAAGACGGAAGTATAATTGAACGGACGGTAAGAGCAGATGGTCAATATGCAAGGACGGATATTGAAGTGACAGGCATGTTCAAACAACAGGATACACACTATGCCGCACTGTCCGTCAAGCTTCACACAGGTCGTACACACCAGATTCGGGTGCATATGCAGTGGCTCGGCAATCCTCTTGTAGGCGATGATTTATATGGCGGCTCGCAGAAGTTGCTGGACAGACAAGCATTGCATTGTTCGTCGATTGGATTCGTACATCCTCTCACAAATAAACAAATGCAATTTGATAGTGGATTTCCTGCAGATATAGTGGCATTGATAAAAGAAGAATACCAATTAGAAAAGAGTAGTTTCTGCTAACTGACTAAGCAACGTCGATGGCATGGTCCACTTACGACTTGAAAAAAGTTATGCATATCGGTTTGAAAAGGAAGGTGTAGCCATGACAGTGAATGAAGAACTTCGAGAAGAAAATAGTGTGGATGAAGCAAAATTACTCGACTCCCTCGAAAAAAATGATATAAAAGCATTTCGTGAAGAATATTTAAGTCTTCACCCTTATGACCGTGCAATTTTTTATGAAAATGTTAATACTAGCCATCGGAAAACAATGTATTTCTATCTATCTCCAAAAGAGCTGGCTGAGATTTTTGAAACAAGTGAAATAGATGAAAGCGAGTATAAACAGTTCCTTCAGGAGATGGACACGACGTATGCGGCAGATATGATTTCATACATGTTCGTCGATAACGCGGTAGATGTCCTGAAAGAACTTGATAAACTTCATATCGCCAGCTATTTGACCCTTATGAATAAAGATTCGGCAGCGCAAATCAAAGCACTCTTGCATTACGAAGAATATACAGCTGGTTCCATCATGACAACGGAATATGTTTCAATACCACAGAATTCCACAGTTCGATCGGCTATGACGATTCTTCGCAATGAAGCGCCGGCTGCTGAAACAATTTACTACATTTTTGTCGTTGATGAAGACAACCATTTGACAGGTGTCGTTTCACTTCGTGATTTGATCATTACTGATGAAGACACACTGATCCAGTCGATTATGAACGACCGCGTTGTCAGTGTATTCGTTTCAGATGACCAGGAAGATGTTGCACGTACAACACAAGATTACAACTTACTGGCAGTACCCGTTGTCGATTTCCAGCACCATATGCTTGGAATTATTACAGTCGATGACATTCTCGACGTCATCGATGAAGAAGCCTCCGATGACTATTCTAAACTTGCCGCTGTTTCAAATATGGACTCGTTTGATAAGACATCATTATCGGCTGCAAAGAAAAGGATTCCTTGGCTGCTCATTTTATTAGTACTAGGTATGCTTACGGCAAATTTGATTGACTTGTTCACAGATACAATTTCACAAGTTGCACTACTTGCTGCTTTCATCCCGTTGATTGCCGGTACAGCCGGAAACAGTGGAACACAAGCGCTGGCGGTTGCTGTCCGTGGTATTGCAACACGCGATATTGAAGATGAGAGCAAGTTCAAGCTACTGCTACGTGAAGCAGGAACAGGATTGATTACAGGAATTGTATGTGCTGTTTTTGTGGTAGGTCTCATCTTCGTTTGGAAGCATGAATTTATCATTGCCTTATTGGTTGGAGCAGCTATTTTAGTCTCCATTTTTGTTGCAACAATTTCAGGATCGTTCATCCCGTTGTTCATGCATAAGATGAAAATTGACCCTGCCGTTGCCTCTGGACCATTCATTACGACACTAAATGACCTCATCAGTATCATCATCTATCTTGGTCTTGCGACTACGTTCCTTAGCAGCCTGTAGATGGATGGAATGCACTTCGGTCCCTTTAGGCGCATATACTACGGAAAAAGGGGGAGAAACTATTTCCTATCCACATCCGTTACTGTTTGTGCAAGGGCCACCTGTTTTTGTGAAGGTGAAAATGGTTGAGGAAGAGAGTACGTCGGTATTTATCATCAATCATCATACAGAGAAAGAGACGCTTGAAGTTCATCCATCCTCCGTCAATGAATTGGAAACGGTAGCAGTTGGAACGAATTCGGCCATTCGACAAAAGATTGATTATTTAAGTCGTCCATTTCAAAAACAAGCTTATCACCCGCTTCAATTTATTGTTGAAGGGAAAACGGTAAAAGGTGATATTCAAAAGGTTCAGGATTCGACAATCTGGATAGAGTTGGATGATGAAGTGACTGAAGTGGACATCGAGAAAATTGAAGATGTGTTGTGGAGAGGTCAATCATTCGATCAAACATAAGCAAGACAGGACAGAAAGTTGTCCTGTCTTTTTTGTACCAAAACGTACAGGAAAATGCCCGACCAGTCTAGCCGGTCGGGCAAATTAAGCATTACAGGTCATGCGGTCAGTCTTCGTCGCAATCGATGAAAACGTCTTTCACACATTGGATTCCACAGAAACACGTCAGATCCACCGTTACACAAGCACCAGTTGCAGCAAATCTTTCTACGAGACATACTGCATCAAGGTCTAATTTCCCGCCTTTGAAGAGGTCAACTCTACGTCCTCTTGCATCAAGTGGTTCAAGAACTTGCAATGTTGCACAGCAATTGTCAAAGATTCTTTGTACTCTGAAGAAAACTGAGAAACATGTCGCACAGTCCCTATGACTTTGGTCCGTCGAAGTTGCTTCCGCCTCTTCGGCAAACCTTCTATTTCTTTTGAACATTGCTTTGAATGGATCGCCTTTTTCATTCATCAACATGAATACACGTGTGTTCGCACGTTGTCTAGTAGGACTTACCAGGCTACCGAGCGGAGTAAGGAAACAATCGGTTTTACAATCGTCGCAATCAAGATCATCTCTGATATCTTGCACACGCTTAATGGCACGCACCACTTCACAAATACAGTTATCGTTGTGGCGTGCACTGCCGACGTCGTCATTTCTTCCACATCCCATTCATTCCACCTCCTTTTCTCAACTCCTTATACTTTATGCGTCTGTTGTATTAGGTCTAGGGCAAACATCACGATATGAATAAAAAACAAGTGGCATTGGCATACTGTTAAAAAAAGGGGATGTTCATTATACGTCATTTACTGCTTATTCTTAGTCTGGTCTTATTGCTTGCGGGATGTGTCCCTAATGAATTCAGAATCGACAATCGTACCGATTTAAATAGCAGCCAAGCAGAGGAATTGATAAAAGATGATAATCGCATAAAGGGAGCTGCGGCATTATTCTATGAAGACCATCTGATTGCGGGTATCCGAGTCAAGACTTTTTCTAGATTCAATAAACGAAAAATTGCTACCGAATTGGAAAAATCCTTGAAGGAAGTATATCCTGATTTATCCATACTCGTATCAGCAGACAGTAAAATACTAACAGAAACGACAAAATTAATGCTTGAAAAAGAGGATGAAAACGTCAAAGAAGATATACATGAGCTAATTGATTTGGTGGAGGAAGAGACCTAATGGATAAAAAAAAATATGCGAAAATCGAACAAGGAATTACGCCCCCTACACCTATACTTAAAAACGTCATCAGAGCATTTCTCACTGGCGGAACGATTTGTCTGATCGCACAATTCATAGCGGTGTTTTATATGACTTTCTTCGACTTTACTGAACGAACTGCTAGCAATCCGACGGTGGCAACAATGATTTTCTTATCTATGTTGTTGACGGGTTTCGGGTTATACAAAAGAATTGGTCAATTTGGTGGTGCGGGTGGTGCGGTACCGATAACGGGTTTTGGAAATGCGGTCATTTCCGCTGCTATTGAACATAAATCGGAAGGCTATGTGCTTGGTGTAGGTGGCAATATGTTCAAGCTTGCCGGTTCGGTCATTCTGTTCGGCGTCTTTTCGGCTTTTCTTGTCGCTCTTATTAAGACAATTCTAGTGAAACTTGGCGTTGTTTCATGGTGAAGACAGGCTTGTTAACGTTTCCTTCCCTTCCTGCCATCGCAACAACGGGTGTGACCGCGGGGCCTTTAGAAATGAAAAGCCCTTTTCATATCCATTTTGACAAAATTTATGAGGATGAAAGATGTGACGAGAAGACGAATGAACACGGACATGCGAAATTGATAGAAGATGCTTGTATGATCGCGTTGAGTAAAATCGGGAAAGTACCAAGTGATGCTGATTTTTTACTTGTCGGCGATCTTGTCAACCAGATGACACCTTCGAATTTCTCGGCGACTACTATGGGCATACCTTATATAGGGCTCTTTTCAGCATGTGCTACATCGGTTTCGTCGTGGTTGCTTGCCGCATTACTAACCGAGTCAGGAATGTCCAATCTCGCTGTAGCAGGGGCTGCAAGTCAACATAATTCGATTGAAAGGCAATTCCGTTATCCTATCGAATACGGAGCACAAAAAGCGGACACGGCTCAATGGACCGTTACAGCAGCAGGTATCGCCACAATTACACCATATAAAAAAGGGGTTCCTTCTATTGTATGTGGCACGATTGGTAAAGCGATTGATATGGGGATGACAGATCCTCTCAATATGGGTGCGGCAATGGCACCCGCTGCAGCGGATACATTAAAAAGGCATCTAGAAGGGCATGGAAAGCAAGCAAGTGATTACGATTGCATCATGACCGGAGATCTAGGGAAAAATGGTTTTGCGATTTTTAGTAAGCTCATTCAAAACCAGGGGATAACCAATTTGGATAATTTCAGCGATGCAGGTATGGAGTTCTATGGAAAAAACCCTGATTTCATGGCTGGAGCGAGCGGCGCGGGTTGCTCTTCTGCAGTTTATTTATCTGAAGTCTATACGAAAATGCTATCACGTGAATACAAAAGGGTGCTTCTCATAGCAACAGGTGCTTTATTGTCACAGCTATCATTCCAACAAGGCGACACAATCCCTTCCATTGCACATGCGATAGAACTAACGATGAAATGAGTGGTGTGAATGTTTTCGATATATATAACTGCGTTCGTAGTAGGAGGACTGATCTGTGTCATTGGTCAATTGATGTTTGACGTGGCCAAATTGACACCTGCACATACGTTGTGCACATTGGTTGTCATTGGCTCTGTCCTCGATGGAATCGGTCTTTATGAACCACTAATCGACTTTGCTGGAACAGGCGCAACGATACCCATCACCTCTTTCGGCAATGCATTAACCCATGGTGCATTAGCCGAGGCTGAAAAACATGGTCTCATCGGAGTCCTCACCGGAATGTTCGAAGTGACAAGCTCAGGTATCAGTGCAGCCATCTTGTTCGCTTTTATTGCCGCAATCTTATTCAAACCAAAAGGCGACGTATAAAAAAATGTGCAAACGCCCCCTCCATCCTCCAACTATCTGCATACGATAGATGGAAGGGAAGGAGGGATTTTTATGTTCGGTGGATACAACGCTTACGGCGGCTGTGGCGGAGGTTATGGCGGCGGATACGGCGGCGGATGCGGCGGTTATGGAAGAAGCTCATATGGCGGTTCCACATTTGTACTGATCGTCGTCCTCTTCATATTGCTAATCATTGTGGGCGCAACCTTTGTATAATGAGGGAGGAATGACAATATGAACGACTCTTTTTTTAAAAAAATAGAATCCAAGACCGGCGTTCCCATGGAAGAAGTATTCGCACTCGCGAATGCAATCCAACACGCCAACTTCAACGACGAACGTCAAGTCCGAAAAATCGTCCGTAAAGTAGGAAAACTAGCAAACAAAAACGTCCCCCAACACGTCGAAGATGACCTAGTCAACTCCATAGTCAAAAACGGAAGCTCCGTTAATATGGCCGACATCCAAAAAATGATGGGGAACTAACGAAAGCGAAGAAAGGCGTCTAGCTGCGACAGGCGTTGGAAGAATTGAAATAAAGGCGCCCTTTGCCTTTACTTCAATTCTGAAACGACCCGAGCAGCTGCCTTTCGTAGCTAGATGAACAAAAGCGAAGGGCACCGTTCAGCCTCGACAAGCGCTGGAGCACTTGAAAAAAAGACGCTTTTTGTCTTTTCTTTCAAGTGTGAAGCGACTCGAGAGGCTGGCGCCCATAGCTAGCCGGACCAAAAGCGAAGAAAGGCGTCTAGCTGCGACAGGCATAAGTCGAAGTTGCGAAGTGGCGGTTTTTGCCACGTAGCAACTTTGCTTATGACCCGAGCAACTGCCTTTCGTAGCTAGACGAAACAAAAGCGGCTGCATACTACTACGCAGCCGCTTTTTTTATATGAAAAATCGAATCTTGCTACATAGATTGCTAACAGAATCCAAATTTGCAGAAACTATCAAAATAAATTGCGTCAGTGAAATCGCAGTCACTTGAAATTATACTTACAGAATGCGCCTCGCTGAACTATAAATCATTGCTTTAACTATGAAACTAACAAACAATTGAAAATTAATGTTTCGCATTCTACAAATAAGGGTATATCCATATAGTAAGTATCTAAAAATGTGAAAAGAGGTGTGGGAAATGGGTTATCTATTACCAATCCAACCAATTCAATCTGAAATGTATGCAAACCGTCTTAATCAAGTTAATAATCGCTTCGCTTATATTGACCGTGTGGAAAAAGTTGATTTTGACACTGAAGTCCTTGGGCAATTTAAGGATTCGATGAACGATGAGCGAGAACAGGCAGCTGAGGAGCGGGAAATGATAACTGAAAATCCCCGCCCTCCCTACTTGAAAGGATTCATCTACCCGAACCCGGCGAATTTGTCGCCTGAGATTTCCATCGTAGTAGGAAAAGGGCTTGCAGTAAATGAATACGCCTAAGCTCACAGACAGTATGAAAAAGCAGATGTGTAACCGGAAAACCGGATTCACATCTGCTTTTTTATTGTTGATTAAGAATTAATTTCTTTTACCATAGCCCGATGCGGAATATCTGCATCCATGAACTCCGGTGAATTAACCGTATATCCAAGTTTTTCATAAAAGGGAATCGCATACGATTGAGCATTGAGTACGATTTTAGTCATACCAGATGACTCAGCATCTTTTTCAAGCGCATTCATTATCAAAAAGCCAAGATGCTGACCGCGGTACTCTTGTAAAATACAAACTCGTTCAACTTTTGCAATACCTGTATCGATTTCACGGATACGTCCAGCACCGATGGGCTGCTCATCATCGTAAACGATGAAATGTTTGGCAGACTTATCAAATTCATCAATTTCCAAACTAATTGGCACACCTTGCTCCTCAACAAACACTTTCGTTCTCACATAAAATGCATCATCCCGCTCAATGTCTGAGCGGGCGATTTTTACATCAATCAACTTCAATTATCCTCGTCAAGGCGGAACGTTTCATAAACTGTCCAAGAACCGTCCTCAAGTTGATAGAGAAGGTGGATGCGATCGATGATTTCGGTATGATCCACACCAATCATCTTCAATTGACCGATGATATCGTCATGCTCTCCCGAATTCAGTTTTTGTGCAATCGTAATATGTGGAACAAAAGAGAATTCAGATGGAGCTCCAAAGAAATCTTCATTCAAGTCTTTATGAAGTGCAAGTAAATCTTCATTGGGTGTCACTTTAAAGAAAATTGTATTCGTAATAGGTGCAAAAGTGCTTACTTTTGATACTTGCAGTTCAAAAGGTTTGTTTTTGTTAGTAACTTCACGTATAGCAGATGCTACATGCTCGATTTCTTTATCGTTCGCTTCAAAAACGCTTTTCACCGTCATGTGTGGCGTGATTAGCGCATAATGTGGGTCATACCGTTTTCTGTACCCATTCGCCAAGTCTTGAAGTTTCTTCGATGGGAACGCTACAATACCGTATTTCATAATGAAAGACCTCCTCGTAAAATGTTTGACGCATACATCATATAGCCAATTATAGCAGAATCATTTGCATTTTGTCCGAATTGGCATTAATCATATTGAAACGATTGTTTAATAGCCCGTCGGATATCCTGTTGCCAATACTTCCAAGTGTGGTCCCCTTTAAATTCTTCATAGAAGTAGGAAAACCCTTTTCTTTTAATTAATTCATTTAATTGTCGGTTAGGTGTAAGGAAATCACGGATACCATCTTCCGTTGTTTTGACTTCGGTTTCACCTTCGCCGATCACATGATAGATTGAAAAAGAGGATGTGTCTTGCAGTGCTTCAACTTTTTCCATGACTGAATCATCGACGTATGGGGAATGGAGAATTACCTTACCAAAACAATTCGGATATTTTAAAGCGGTGAGCAATGAAATTGTCGCCGCTAATGAATCGCCAATTAGCCCCCTGCCGGCTCCTACCTGATAAGTTGGATAATTTTCGTCAATGTACGGGACAAGTTCATGGGCGAGGAATCGAATATAAGCTTCATGCCGGTCGCCTTCCGGATGATACATTCTTCTGCGTTCGCTGACACTTTTATAGGGAATGCCAACGACGATCATATTATCGATTTCACCGTCGTTCACCAGTTCATCTGCCACTCGTCCAATCCTTCCATATTGGAAATAATCTTTTCCGTCGGATGCGATTAGCACAGAGTACTTATATAAGGGTGAATATTGGTGAGGTAGATGAATCAGTAACTGCATGTCTTCGTCAAGTGCTTGACTATAAAAATTCACTTCTTCAATTTTTCCATATTCCATGAGTTAGTTCCTCCTTGATGTTTCATGTACGAAGATTGTAACACAAGGTGTTCTATAGGTATAATGCTTAAAAGCGCAATACGATTCTATATGTGTAATCCGGTACGAAAGGATAAGGGCAATAGAATGGTCATCTTGCCTATTGCTGTCATAGTATAGTTGATAAGCGATAGGCCGAATAGGAGGAGAAAGTTTATGTTTAACGGAAAAAACATTGTTCATTCAGATGTTGTCACAAAAGCAACTCACGAAGCATTGGCCCGAAGAGGGGTGACGCTTGAAGATATTGCGAAAATTGTTTATGAAATGCAAGTCCCTTATAATGAAGGGCTTGATCTCGCGGAATGTGTCGACTCCATTGAAAAGGTCCTAATGAAAAGAGAACTGCAGCACGCAATTCTTGTTGGTATCGAATTGGATGAGTTAGCAGAACAGGGTAAATTGTCTGCACCGCTTCAGCAAATTGTTGAATCTGACGAAGGTCTGTTCGGCGTGGATGAAACAATCGCTCTAGGAGCGGTGTTCACATACGGCTCGATTGCCGTCACAACATTTGGTCACTTAGATAAAAATAAAATTGGCATTATCAATGACCTGGATACGAAAAAAGGAATCGGCGTCCATACATTCTTGGATGATCTTGTGGCTAGTATCGCATCGTGTGCTGCTTCGCGGCTGGCGCATCGTAAACGGGATCTTGAAGAAGCGGGCATTACGTATAAAGAAGCATATAAATTAAAAAACAAACAGCCGGACCAACAATAATACGCTGATGGGAGATTTGGGTACCCTGTACCCGTCTTCCTTTTTTTCTTGTGTGATTGAAATCGCTTGCAATGTACTGATAATTTGTAAGAAACATTGACAAATGAATAAGCATTCATGGTAGAATGAATTTTAGCTAGAAAACTACTATATAGCAAAAAGGGGAGAACGATTGTATGAATAAAAGAAGTATCCGCATTCTTGCTCTAGTCTCAATGATCGCATTGCTAGTTCTATCAGCATGTGGCAAAGACGATGCAGATAAAGGCACTGATTCAGCTGATAGTAAAAAAGAATACGATTATCTATCTGTATTGACAGGTGGAACACAAGGAACTTATTATGCACTAGGTGGAGCACTGGCTGACATCATTGGTAAGGAAACAGGCATTAATACAACTGCTGAAGTTTCACAAGCATCTGCTGCAAACATGACTGCTCTTAAAGACGGAAGTGCTGAAATCGCTTTCGTACAGACAGACATCGCATATTATGCGTCTAAAGGTGAAATGATGTTCAACGGAGAAGTGATCGATTCAGTATCAGCTATCGGTGCACTTTATCCTGAAACGGTACAACTTGTTACACTTGAAAAATCAGGCATTAAGACGTTTGAAGATCTAAAAGGCAAAAAAGTTTCAGTTGGAGCACCTGGTTCAGGTACATATGCTAACGCTGAACAACTTCTTGAAATCCACGGATTGACGATGGACGATATCCAACCTCAAGATTTGGATTTTGGTGAATCCACAGATAGCATACAAGCAGGTCAAATCGATGCAGCATTCATCACGGCAGGTACACCTACAGCGGCTGTTGAAGCTTTGAATGCTAATGCTAAAGTATTTGTCGTTCCAGTAACAGACGAAAAAGCTGACGAATTGATTGCGAAGTATCAGTATTACGCGAAAGAAGTAATTCCTGCTGGAACATACGGCATCGCTGAAGAAACACCGACAGTTTCTGTTGGAGCAATGCTAGTTATCCAAAACGATGTTCCTGAAGATCTTGCATATAAAATTACAAAAGCAATTTATGACAATGCGGGCAAATTGACACACCCGAAAGGCGCATTGATTAAAAAGGAAACAGGCCTTGATGGAATCGGTATTCCAGTACACCCAGGTGCACAAAAATACTTTGACGAAAAATAAGACTCTGCAACTAGAGAAATAAGAAAAGCGGGGCGGTGAGGCATTTAGCCTTAGCCGTCCCATTCTTAATTACGGAATAGAAAGGGAGATGATGGATGAATTTGAAAAAACTACCCCTCCCTGTTCTTTTCGTTATCCTGCTTATCGGCCTCGCCTATTTTTTCTTGCCCATACATAAGGTGTTCACCTTTACGGAATATCGATCTGATCATCCGGAAACCTTTTATGTCAAGCTGAAGGATGAAAAGGAATTTCAGATCCGATATGTCCACTCCATATTTCTTACCGACGTTATTGAAAACTACGAGATAACGGATGATAATGCCGTTCGTATGCGCTCCATGCAATATGAAGATGTTGGAATTGGATTGCCCGGTTATGCCGAAGAAGGTGAAACATTAGATTTTACCAATGGAATGTATACGCTTACTTATGATCAAAACGTCATCGATTCGTTCGTTCTGTTTGTAGGCGATGTCGATGCGAAGCTAGCATTTAGATATAACGGTAAGGAAATAGATTTAAAACACTATTTGACAAGAGGAAAGTCGTACACATTCCAAGTGGAGCGGCAATCGATCTTTCAAAAAATGAGAGGAGTTAACATGAATGGCTAATAATAAAAAGCACCATGAAGGATCTTTGATCGACTCACAAGTTGACCATGGCGAGCAACTGACGGAAGAACAACAGCTCGAACTTCTTCAAAAATACGATCCTGAATCAAATACGCGCAATTTATCTGGTATTTTTAAAGTAATTGTCTTTGCTGGATTATTATTATTTTCATTGTTCCAGTTATACACATCTATCGGGACTCCATTTACGGCATATATTCAACGTTCCATTCACTTAGGATTCGCGTTGTCTTTAATATTCCTATTATTCCCGGCTGTTAAGAAGCCTGGCGTAAAACGAAACAAAGTACCGTTTTACGATGTAATTCTGTCGCTACTCTCAGTGGCAGTCGGTTTATATTGGCCGCTGTTTTATACTGATTTGGTCTACCGAGTAGGAAGAGTCTCGGAAATGGATTTAATTATAGGGATTTTGGCGGTACTCTTAACACTTGAAGCCGCTAGACGTGCAGTCGGTTTACCGATAACGATTATTTCTGCTGTGTTCTTGGTGTATGCATTCTTCGGGCCCTATTTTCCGGGCTTCTTAGCGCACCGAGGTCAGGATATCAAAAACCTTATCCAGCTATTGTTCTTTACAACAGATGGAATCTTAGGAACACCGATTAGTGTGTCTGCGACTTTCATCTTTGTCTTCCTGCTTTTCGGTGCCTTCCTTGTGAAGACAGGAGTCGGTAATTACTTCAACGACTTGGCGATTGTTCTTGCCGGCCGACTAACGGGAGGGCCCGCTAAGGTTGCCATTTTCTCAAGTGCATTGCAAGGAACGATTTCAGGAAGTTCAGTTGCAAACGTTGTCGGTTCAGGTTCTTATACGATTCCGATGATGAAAAAACTAGGATACCGTAAAGAGTTTGCGGGAGGGGTGGAGGCTGCTGCTTCAACGGGCGGACAAATCATGCCTCCGATTATGGGAGCTGCCGCTTTCCTGATGGTTGAATTCATTGGTGGAGTCACCTACTGGGAAATAGCCAAAGCTGCTGCAATTCCTGCTTTGCTATATTTCACTGGAATTTGGATCATGACACACTTTGAAGCAAAACGCGTCGGACTTCAGGGAATGTCACCTGATCAAATTCCGGACCGTAAAGCTACATTGAAAAAGATTTACTTGCTGTTGCCGATTCTGGGAATTATTCTCTTCTTGTTGTTCGGTATTCCAACAATGAAAGCTGCACTTTTAGGTATCGTCTTAACATTGGTTGTCAGCTTCTTTGATAAATCGACGAGACTTGGTTTCAAAGATATTATTATGGCGCTTGTAGATGGAGCACGAACTGCATTAGCCGTAGCAGCTGCAACAGCTTGTGCTGGTATTATCGTCGGTGTCGTCGTGAAGACGGGTCTTGGACTAAGCCTAGCGAACGGACTCGTTTCAGCAGCAGGCGGAAATATTCTCTTAACGTTAATCTTCACGATGCTTGCAGCGATTATATTAGGAATGGGTTCGCCGACAACGGCAAACTATGTCATCACATCAACGATTGCCGCACCTGCAATTATCTTATTATTGATGGGTGGAGAAATGGGGCCTGGTGTAGCAGTTCCTGTCGTAGTGGCAATATCTGCTCACATGTTCGTATTCTATTTTGGAATCATTGCGGACATTACGCCGCCAGTCGCTCTAGCAGCATTCGCGGCATCCGGAATATCCGGTGGGGATCCGATCAAAACAGGTTTCACTTCAGCAAAGCTCGCGATTGCGGCGTTCATCATTCCTTATATGTTCGTCTTCAATCCAGCATTGCTCATGATTGACTCGTCGTTGTTCGAGATTATCTGGGTCACCTTCACCGCAATTGTAGGAATGATTGCTATAGGGGCCGGGATGATCGGGTTCTGGTATCGAAAGTGTAATTGGATTGAACGGGTGATAATTGCCGGTACGGGTTTACTATTAATTTATCCAGAGACATTAACGGATATCATTGGTTTGTCTTTGTTTACTGTACTGCTCCTTATCCAATTGAAAACGAAAGACAAGAACGACAAAAACAAGGTTGCCGTAGCATCCTAATGAAAAAGCGATCACGATTGTCTGAAAAGACAGCCGTGATCGCTTTTTTCTGTTGGCTGTTTTCGTATAGATTGTTGCTTTCTTGACCAGACTTTTACAAGGTTGGCATAATGCGGTTAGGAGGCGTTCTACTATGTGGTTGGATATATATGAGGACTTCAGCGAATTACCAAAATCGGAGCAAATAGCATTGTTTGAAGCGATGAAACAGGACTTGTTTCCTGATGAGCCAGATAAAATTACAAAACTACTCAAAAGCATTCGTGAAGCCCGATTCGCTTCTGGTTTGGGTTGTGTTCATTGTGGAAGCACATCGGTTAAACGGAACGGCAAATATCGTTCAAGACAACGTTATCTCTGTAATGATTGCGGGAAATCTTTCAATGATATGACCAATACGCCATTTTCAGGTTCACGCTATCCCGCAAAATGGGTGAAGTACATTGAATTAATGGTAGAAGGACACACGCTACCGAAAATCGCTGAAAGGTTAAACATTCATATTTCTACCGCATTCTATTGGAGACATAAAATCTTGAACGCATTAGGCAGTCTTGGATTTAACCAATTGTTAGGTATCGTTGAAAGTGATGAAACCTTTTTTCGTGAATCTATGAAAGGTAGACAAGTCACTCATAGAAAAGCCAAGAAACGTGGAGAGAAAGACACGAAAAGAGGTATTTCTAACCTAAAAATTGCTGTTGTAGTGGCACAAGACCGCAATGGTAGTGTGATTGCTCGGAAAGCAGGTACAGGTCGCGTAAGAGCCGAAGAAATTGACACAGTGATAGGTGAGTATATTCACCCGTCTGCCTTGTTATGTACTGATACCGCAACTAATTATAAGAAATTCGCAAGAATAAAAGGGTTGCAACACGAAACGGTCAATGAACGACAAAAACAGCGTGTTAAGAAAGGCATCTATCACATTCAACACGTCAATAACTTCCATAATCGCTTAAAGACTTGGATGGAACGATTTCAAGGCGTTGCGACAAAGTATCTGGATAATTACCTTTACTGGTTCCGATGGCTTGATAAGGGGAAAGACTTGGCATTTGAAAAACGAGTTGAGCAAATGCTTATTTCAGCGTGTCAAAAATCGAACAGCATAACAGTAGAAATGCTGAAAGCAATATAGAAACCACCTCAAATACTTAAAGGTGGTCCATTCCTTAATGATTTTCTTCTTGGATTTCATCTTCTATAAGTTTAATGAGTGTTGATGATTCTTCGGAGGTCAAAGTTTGGGTTCTGCCTTCATATTTTACTTGATGGTTGAAGATGATAATCCCGCCACTCGGATAATACCCGACATTTTTAATATGCATGATATAGAGTGGTTCTTCGTCAATATCAACGGAAGTCGTCGTTATATTATTTGATTTTAAATTCTCCAGGACAGAAGAAAGTTGTTTTATAAAATCCTTTTCGTCTGTCACTTTTTGTTTATTTGTTTTGTATTCAATCAATTCTATACTCTCAATGTTTTTATAAGTAATTTCTTCCTCTGAGAATAAACGTTCCATAGAATCCCCTGTATTTCTAGTGAAAACAACAACTAAAGTTATGGCAATAGTCACAATAACAGCGATAGTTATAACCTTATTTTTCATTTAAACCCTCCTCTGAACAAACCGTTTCCGTTTGTTTAATATTATTTCCTTTAAGCTCCATCTTCTTATTATATATCTTTTCTAACAATTTATTCAATACCTTTAAAAACAACAAACTTTGCGAAAACAGCCTTTCTGTTACATCGCAAATTAGCTCAGACACCGACTAAAAAAAGAACGATTGGTATCGTAATGATGCTCGTGAGTGTCGTGATAAATGTGGTGAATGAAACGAGATCCGGTTCAGTATTAAATTGCAACGCGAAAATCGTTGTATTGGCGGCCGCCGGCATGGCGGCTTGAATAATCAAGACGCTCTTCAACAAGTCGTTCACCGGAAGAAATAATAAAATAAGCAAAGCGATAATCGGTGAAGCAACCATACGTATAATGGATACTGCAGTCACATAGCAATAGTTAACTTTTTTTCTGGCCATCACTGCCAGCTGCATTCCAAGAACGAGCATCACTGTCGGAATTGAAGCATCCGCAATTAGACTAATTCCTTCCATTAATGAAGAAGGAAGAGTCAAATGAAATACTTGGAAAAAGAGTCCGAGGGCTGCTGCGTAAATGAGTGGCATACGGACAACGCGTTGAAGAGCATCACGCCACGTCGCTTTTTCTGAACCGCCGATCGAAGCGAAGAATATACCAAAGGAATTCATAAGCAGTGATTGAAAGACCATCATGATAACAGCATAATCAAAACCGATGGAGCCTAAAGCAAAAAGTACGACCGGGGCTCCGTAGTTCCCGCTGTTCATGAAGACCCCTCCTAAAATCATCGCAGAACGTTCGGAACGCGTAGCCTTCATCACTTTGGCGATGATCCAGATGATCACAAATAAGATGAACGAAAGTAGTAAGCTGAAAAGAATTATGTAGAAATAGTCCCAAGTTAAAGGATTGCTGTAAAAAGTGCGGAAAGCCAGAAAAGGCGACATTAAATAAAGAGCAGCTGTTGAAATAGATTTGATATCGAAGCCGATCAGTTTCTGTCCGATGAATCCGATTGCAAAAATGAAAAACACAGGAAAAATGATTAATAATAGACTCATAGCATCTTGCTCCTATCGCGCATGATATCGTAAGGGATTATCCGTAGTATATATGAAAACGACGACTGTTGAATAGTGGAAACCAATCTACTATAATAAGAGTATAGTCGAAAAGATCAGAAATTTGGAATTGTATAGGAAGTAGGGGAAATGATGCTTACGTTAACAAATGTAAAAATCTCTTATGGCGACAGAGTTATTTTGGACGATTTGGATTTCACAGCAAAAATTGGGGAAATCATTGGCGTTGCTGCACCAAACGGAACAGGTAAGACTACCATGTTCAATGTCATTGCGAATTTCGTGCGGCCGGATTCAGGTAAAGTGCTTTTTGATGGGAAATATACATATAAGAATGAAAAAGAAGAATTGATTATTCATAAAAAATTAGCAACTTTTCCTGAACAAAAAGATCTGTTTGAAGAATTATCGGGCATAGACCATTTGAAGTTGTATGCAAATATGTGGAACGGCTCGACAAAAAATGTCACGGCTATTATTGAACGGTTACAAATGGGACATTATGTAAAACGTAAAGTTCGGACCTATTCACTCGGAATGCGTCAACGCCTCTGTTTTGCAATGATGATGGCGGCGGATACACCCGTCATGCTCATGGATGAAGTGATGAATGGATTGGATGTTGATAATGTCGCGCTCATTTCGGAATGTCTGTTAGAGATGAAGAGAGACAAATTGATTTTTGTTGCTTCTCATTTGTTGGAAAACCTCGATTTATATGCAGATCGTGTCATTTTCTTAAAAGCAGGTAAGATTGTCCACGAACTGCGATTTACGAACGACAATGAAACATATCTGAAGCTTGAAATGAATTTGGACGAATATGAAAAGTTATGTAAGGACGTTACTTTACCAGAAGGACATATCTTTATTGCGGAGCGGCTTTTATGTCTCCCTTTTGCTGGAATTAACATAGCGGAACAGACAAAGTGGATTGAGCGTATGCTCATAGATAACGACAGCGAAATGAAAATCGGACCACTTGGAACAGTTGAATATTATGAAAAGTATTATGCCTAACTAGTACAATCAAATGAAAACAGTCACAAAAAAGTGCTTATCAATAAAGCACTTTTTTTCTGTCTATACTACAATTAGGATAACGATATCATTGAAGGGAATTATTGCCGTGCAACTAACGCTCACTTTTATCATTTTAGGGATTACGATTGTCTTATTCATGACCAATAAATTGCGTGCCGATCTTGTTGCAATGCTCGCATTACTGTCATTTGTTCTGACGGGAATTCTGTCTCCGGCCGAAGCACTGTCTGGCTTTTCCAATTCGGTCGTTATTATGATTGCAGCGCTCTTTATCATTGGAGCGGGCATCTTCCGAACAGGACTTGCACAAATGGCCGGTACGCTTTTGTTACGCTATTCAGGTGACAGTGAAAAAAGGTTGTTCATTCTCTTGCTCGTCATTGTTGCGTCTGTCGGTGCATTCATGAGCAATACGGGAACCGTCGCACTCATGTTGCCAATTGTCATTAGCATCGCAATCAGTATAAACAGTAGTCCAACAAAGTATTTAATTCCATTATCGTATATGGCTAGTTTTTCAGGATTGCTTACGTTAATCGCATCACCTCCCAATCTAATTATTAGCCAGCAACTTGTAGACAATGGGTTTGAGCGATTGAGTTTTTTTCAGATTACGCCGATTGGCATCATCGGTGTCATTGTCGGTATAATTTACTTGTACGCGGTGCGCAATACATTACTCCCTAAAGGAAAGAAATCATCAAGTTCAAGCGATCATCAGAAGCTGTCAATTAAACAGCTGGTCAGTGATTATCAGTTGGGGGATAACTTATTCCAAGTGAAAGTTCCTGTAGAATCTGATTTAGTAGGAAAACGGTTGGCGCAATTGAAAATACCGGCAACGTATCAATTGTGCATATTGAAAATTAGTAGGAAGTCTACGGAAGGCTTGAATTTATTACCGATGACGTATCAGGAAATGGCTGGACCTACGACTGTTATTCAGGCAAAAGACCTTTTGTACATCCAAGGCTCAGGCGTTAATCTTCAGAGATTTATGGACGATTACGAATTGCAGGTGGAGGATGGGGAATCGGAAGCAGGGCAATTGGTGTCTAAACAAATGGGGATAGCGGAAGTGCTGCTCACGCCACATTCCAGCTTCATCAATGAAACATTAAGAAGCATTAGCTTCCGTGAAAAATACAACGTGAATATTTTAGGCATTAACCGTCAAGGCGAATATGTTGCGAAAGATATGTCCAAGCAAAAATTGAAGTTTGGCGATGCCTTGCTTGTCCAAGGCTCATGGGATTCCATCGAAATGCTTGCGAAGGAGACGCGGAATGTCGTTGTTATCGGCCAACCGAAAGAACATGCCAGTATGGCGGCGGCAAGTGGAAAAGCAGCCATTGCGGGAATCATCATGCTATTGGTCGTCGGATTAATGGTGCTTGAAGTATTCCCCGCGGTCATTTCGGTATTGATTGGCGCGGCACTTATGATTTTGACAGGTTGCGTTAGAAATATGGATGATGCTTATGGACAGATTAACTGGGAAAGTATCATTTTAATAGGTGCGATGCTGCCGATGGCGACGGCACTCGAAAACACTGGAGGCATGCAGTTGTTGTCGGAAGGGATTATCCAAGTACTGGGGGGCGTCGGGCCGCTTGGTGTGTTGGCAGGTATTTTTTTCTTAACGATGCTATTTGGTCAATTCATCAGTAACACAGCAACTGCGGTTTTATTTGCCCCAATCGGGTTGAGTGCCGCAATTAGCATCGGTGTAAGTCCATATCCATTTCTTATTGCTGTAGCAGTAGGCGCAAGTATGGCCTTCTCAACACCTGTCGCATCACCAACGAATGCTTTAGTCATGACAGCAGGAAACTATCAATTCAAGGACTTCGTGAAAATCGGTGTCCCATTACAATTCATCATGTTCATCGTCATGATGATTGCCATACCATTACTATTTCCATTCTAACAAAAACGGCGAGAGGGAAGGGTTCCTCTTGCCGTTTTTTTAATCAAGATTAATTTGTCAAAAGCATTTAGCGCGAGTGGATGTCTGGTAGAAGCTTATACTGTCCGCGACACTTATACGACCTATGTGCAAAACCGCTCAAGTTAGTAGGAAATCCGCTCAACCTATGTGGAAAACCGCTCAAGTTAGTAGGAAATCCGCTCAACCTGTGTGCAGAACCGCTCAAGTTAAGGTAAATCCGCTCAACCTATGTGAAAAACCGCTCAAGTTAGTAGGAAATCCGCTCAACCTATGCGCAAAACCGCTCAAGTTAAGGGAAATCCGCTCAACCTGTGTGGAAAACCGCTCAAGTTAAGGGAAATCCGCTCAACCTATGTGCAAAACCGCTCAAGTTAGTAGGAAATCCGCTCAACCTATGTGCAAAACCGCTCAAGTTGTCAGGGGAACCGCTTGACCAATCCAAATCTAACCCAAGCTTTCAATTTCAATCAATGAATCGCTGATTTAAAGTTTGTTCCGTGCGTTTCCTGTATATTGGTTATAGTCACGAACGCGGTTGGATCGAACTCACGCACAATCTGTTTTAGTTTGGAGATTTCTAATCGGGTTATGACGACATAAATGACATCTTTTTCATTTTCATTGTATCCGCCCTTGCCGTGCAATAATGTAACATTTCTGCCAAGCCGTTGGGTAATGGCTGCGCTCAATTCTACATATTCATCCGAAACGATAATGACCGCTTTCGTATCTTCTAGACCTTGGATAATAATATCAATTGCTTTAGAAGCTATATAATAGGTTAGAATTGAGTACATTGCCTTCTCCCATGAGAGTACAAAACCAGCCCAACCAAATATGAAAATATTGAAAAACATGACGAATTCACCTACTGAAAAAGGAATTCTTCTTGTTAGTAAAATACCGAGTATTTCTGTCCCGTCCAGTGCACCTCCATTACGTATAACGAGTCCGACCCCGGCCCCCAGAATAAGGCCACCGAATACAGTTGCAAGTAGAGGGTCTGTAACAAAAGGACCGACGGATTTCAAAGGGAATTCAATGACTGCTAATAAAACAATGGCAACAGATGAAGAGATGAAAAAGTTTTTCCCGATATGTTTATAGCCGAAAAACAAAAAAGGCAAGTTAATGACCAGTATAAGAATCCCGAACGGTATGCCTGTCATGAAATTCAGGATGAGGGATATACCGATAATTCCGCCGTCAATGACTGAATTGGGAATAAGAAAAAGCTCTAATGCAACTGCTGCAAGTGTAGCCCCGACCATAATGAAAAAATAGCGTTGTAGTAAACTCCTGAAAGACTCTTTTTTATGTTGTTTTGTCACAAAAGCCAACTCCTTAAGTTGAAGCTAAATACTGTAAATCATACCATAGATCTTGCAATACAGCACTTGCTTTAGCCGGTTTCCTTGCTAACGTAGCAGTGATGAATTCGAGGTGTTAGAATAACTGTAGACATTTGCAACTAGAAAGGAAGTACATAGATGAAAATCACTGAAATTGAAATTTTTGCGATCCACTTGCCATTGCACGAACCGTTTGTCATTAGTTATGCATCCTACAATTATATGCCGTCCATTATCGTGAAATTGAAGACAGACAGCGGGCATACCGGTTACGGTGAAGCAGTTGCGGATGAGCATGTGACAGGAGAAAGTTGGGAAAGTACGTTTGCCATCCTGAAAAACACACTTGCTCCGGCCCTTATCGGTATGGACCCGACGCAAATGGAGAAAGTCCACGCTAAAATGGATGCCGAAATCTACGCAGTCCCGTCAGCGAAAGCTGCATTAGATATCGCTTGTTATGATGTTGTAGGTAAGGCATTAAGCGTCCCGGTCTATACAATGCTCGGAGGACGTTATCATGACGAATTTCCAATCACACATGTGTTGAGCATCGCGACGCCTGAGCATATGGCGAATGAAGCACAGCAGCGAATCGAAGAAGGATACCGCTCCTTGAAGATGAAAGTCGGTACGGATATAGCAGAAGATGTGAAAAGGATTCAAGCTGTGCGGGAACGTGTTGGTGAATCCATAGCCATCCGAGTTGATGTCAATCAAGGATGGGTAAACAGTTCTGCAACTTTACAAGCTTTGCGAAAACTGGACAGTTGCGATCTCGATTGGATTGAACAACCTGTGAAAGCCGATGATATAGATGCGATGGTGGAAATTAAATCGAAGACATCCGTACCTGTCATGATCGATGAGGGTCTACGGGGCGTGCGTGAAATGCGAGAAATTATTTCTAAACGAGCAGCTGACAAAGTCAATATCAAATTGATGAAATGCGGCGGTATCTATCCAGCGATGAAGCTTGCTCATATGGCTGAAATGGCGGGAATCGAATGTCAAGTAGGCTCGATGGTAGAATCATCGGTCGGTTCGGCGGCTGGATTCCATGTTGCATTCTCAAAGAAGATTATGACAAGTGTCGAATTGACCGGACCACTAAAATTTAGTGAAGATATCGGCAACTTAGAGTACAACGTACCTTTCATCCGTCTGAATGAAGAACCGGGACTTGGCGTTGAAGTAGATGAAGAAATTCTAAATAGACTTACGGTGTTTTCCGCAAAGGTGACAAAATGAATACAGACATAACTTTGAATACTGGCAAGTCGGTTACAATCAGGAAGATGGATGAACAGGATATATCGTCAATCATGGAGTTGCAAGAAAGTGTAATCGATTCTTTAACGGATCGTACGTTTCTTCAACCGCTCTCTGAAGAAGAATTTCTTTTTATACTGCAAGGAAACGGCCTGATGATTGGTGCATATGATGCTGCTAAACTAATTGCTTTCCGTGCAATGCTTGAGCCGGAAATCGATGAAGACCATTTAGGGTGGGATGCGGGACTTGCGGAATCCGAACTGTCTTCAGTACTTTATTCCGAAGTTTCGAATGTACATCCTGATTATCGGGGGCATAGTTTACAAAGGATTCTCGGAAATGTATTGATGAAACAAATCGACAGAAGCCGGCATCGCTATATTGTTGCAACAGTAGCTCCTTTTAATATTGCCAGTTTAAAAGACAAGTTTTCGCTTGGTATGTATATTATTTCATTGAAAGAGAAGTATGGCGGCCTAATCAGGTATACCTTTCTAAAAGATCTTAAAGGCACTGAAAAAACGGAAGCTCCAGAATTCACTGTGGATATGGACGATATACTTCAACAGCAGGAATTCATGCGTAAAGGTCTCATTGGAATACGCATTAAAGAAGAAGAAGGAAAATGGAAAGTGATTTATTGCTAGCTTCGTACGAAAGCTGAAAAAATCATCCTCGGGTAAATAAACTATTTTCAGTGTTTAGGTATAAAGACTCCTGGTCAGTGTCTCTTTTTATAAACAGTTTTAAATCAGGTGCTAATAGCTCATTTTTCACGACTTCCTAAGAAATCCTATACGTATAGAGTTTACTAGCCTATAATATGAAATGGTCTACATCTTAGGAGGATTAACATGAGATTTTCAGTGCAAAAGAAATTGTGGGGTGGATTTTTATCGTTAGTTATACTCATGGTGATTGCCGGAGTATTGAACTATATGTCAATCCCTCGAATAAGTGAAAAGTATGAATATTTAATGGATGACAGAATGGAGAAAGTCATCCTGCTTGAACAGCTATCAACCAACCAAAACGAACTATCTAATGACATGCGGGGCTATCTACTATATAAAGAATTGTCATATTTGAAAAACCGAAGAACTCAATTAGAATCTTTCAATGAAAAGTTGGCTGTTTTAGATTCCTCTTTACATAGTGAAGAAAGCCGTGCTTTATTGGAAGGAATTCAAGCTGCTTCCGTCAAATATGCAGAGCACACAGAATCCGCAATCAGTTCATTTAACAATGCTAAAGATGACGAAGCGGTCGAATCTGCAAGAAAAGCTGAAAAATATCAGATAGAAATCACGAAATTGGCGAAAGATCTGATCGATTTCCAGCGTGGTCAAATGGAAGTAACAAAAAATGAAGTGGCTTCATCATTAAAATGGACAGGTATTTTTATGTTGGGCGTCACTTTGTTGAGTGTCCTTTTGAGCATCCTGATCGCTTCATTAATTAGCAGAACGATTACTAAGCCTGTTGGATTGATGACAGAAGCGCTAGAACATATTGCGAAAGGAAACATTGCAATAGAGCCGTTAAACATTAAGAACAAAGATGAAATCGGTGAAATGGCGGATGCATTCAATGAAATGTCAGTAGATTTACGGAATGTGATTACTGAAACTAGGGATGCCGCTATTCAGCTAGCTGCACAGTCAGAACAGCTGACAGCAAGTTCAGAAGAGAGCCTTGCTGCTTCTGAAATGGTTGCGGAAATTGCAGAGAAGAATTTGCTCGCAAGTGATATGCAAGTGAATGTCGTTAACGAATCTTCCGCGGCGATGGCTGAAATGGCAAATGGCATCGCTCAAATCACCGAAGATAATGATGCAATGCTTGCTTCTACTTCTGAAGTGTCCCGTCTTGTGGGAGAAGGCGCGGAATTCATGAACGAAGTGACAAGCCAGATGTCCACTATTTCTTCATCGATCTCACAGTCATCCGCTATTATCAACGACTTGGCTGAGCATTCTCAAAATATCCGAAACGTGACAGGCATGATTAGCGGTATCGCCGAGCAAACGAATCTTCTTGCTTTAAACGCTGCGATTGAAGCAGCACGTGCAGGAGAACAGGGCAAAGGATTCGCAGTCGTTGCGAATGAAGTACGTAATTTGGCCGAGCAATCGAAATCGTCTGCTGAAGAAATTGAGCGGATGATAGAGACGGTCATCCGAAATGTTGCTTTGGCGGTTGATAGTTCAGAGGATGGAACGCGCAGAGTCAAAGAAGGACTCGGCATCACCGAGAAGACGAGTCGAGTATTTGATCAGATTGAAACGGCATCAAGTGATGTGAGTGGAAAAGTCCAGACGGTTTCTGTAGCGATTGAGCAAATCCGTGCAATGTCCGACAGTGTTGCAGAAGGTGCGAAGAAAATACAGGAGCTAGCCGTTCAAGCGTCAGCTGAAGCACAATCGACGAGTGCCGCAACTGAAGAACAATTGGCATCCAATCAAGAAATCACGTCAAGCGCACAGGTGCTATCTGAAGTTGCTGAAAAACTGCAAAATGACATGGGACATTTTACAGTTTAATATGATTGGATAAAAGGGAAAGCGTAATGTTGCGTACTTCCTCTAACACACAAAACCTGACTGCATATCGCAGTCAGGTTTTTGTGTAATCAGAAAAATGTGTGTTGCTCAAATCATTTCGCAATGCTACAATCAGTTTCCGATATCATTTCGTACGAGATAGCTAATGAAAAATTCTGAATACGCGTACAGGGGGAACTGTCCAATGCAGCAACATCCTGATTTTGAGTTCGAAAGTGAACGACTCGATTATACGAAGCATTACATGAAAAAGTTGCTGGAAGAGACGCAGCGCACTGTCTCAACTTCAAAAGATGAAATACGCCGTGCGACAGCCGACCTGGAATACTTGGATTCTAGTTTAAGTTATATTAACATCCTGACGAATACCCGGTTTTTCGAGATGGCTCGTTCACAGAAGGAAGGCTTGGAGGCAGTACAGCAGAGACCCTATTTTGCTCGAATCCATTTTCAGGCGAGGGGCGAGAAAGATGAAATTCTCTATATTGGGAAAACGTCTGTCTTTCATCAAGAAACGCAGGAACCGATTATCGTCGATTGGCGTTCACCCGTAGCGAATGTCTACTACGACGGCAGGCTTGGAGATTTAACTTACAAAGTTCGTGACGAGGAGATTAGCGGGCATCTGTTTTCAAAAAGGCAATTTAAAATTGAGGAAGGCGAACTGCTGGATATAATGGATGTCGATCTGACGACGAATGATGAGCTGCTGCAAGATGCACTGTCAGGTAAAGCAGACACACGGCTAACGGAAATCGTTTCGACGATCCAGGCGGAGCAGAATGAGATCATTCGGGCGAATCTGAAGCAACCGATTATCGTTCAGGGGGCGGCAGGAAGTGGAAAGACGACCATCGCTCTCCATAGAATTTCCTATTTTCTCTATACGATGGGAGAAGACTTTCCTTCCAATAAATTAATGATCTTAGCACCGAGCAAGCTGTTCATGGATTATATAGGGGATGTCCTTCCGGAACTAGGTGTCGGCGAGATTTGTCAGACGACATTTGCTGACTATGTAGTCGATGCTACAGGATTGAAGTTGAAAATGAAAGATCCGAATGGCTTGCTAGAGCACCTGACCGCAAAGGGTGCTGACAGCGAGAAAATCGCCATCAGCAGAGTAAAAGGGACTCTTGACTACAGAAATATTATGGAAGCCTACATCAAAAAGCTTGAACAACAAATGGCCACACAGTTTGAAGATGTCTTTATTGAGAAATACCGTGTCATGCGTGGAAGCCGTCTGAGGAAGTTATTTCTTGAAGACTTCAAATACATGCCTCTTGAGAAAAGAGTCGAACGGATCAAATTGATCATGCAAGCGGAAGTGAATCGAAAACGTAAACAGCTATATACGCTACTGTCTGATAAGTATGAGGAAGCGCTCGATAAAGCACTTTACGGCATCCGGGATGATAAAAAGCGGAAAGCAAGAATTACGAGGATTATGGACGAACGTGATGAGCGTCTGCCGTTCATTGAAAAAGAGGGAAAGAAAACCGTTTCTACTTATATGCGGAAGTTCAAAAAATTTAACGTTAAGAAATTATACAGGGAGTGGCTATCAGACCCAGCGTTGCATGATGAGTTGGCAAGTGACTGGTCACAACACAAGAAGAATATGTTTTTCTCGACACATCAGAAAGAGTCATGGGAGCTAGAGGATTTAGCGGCTCTCTATTATTTGCATGCCCGATTGAAAGGAATCGCGGATGAATGGAAAATGCGTGTCGTCTTCATCGACGAAGTGCAGGATTACAGTGAGTTCCAGCTGGCCGCACTGCAAGACGGACTTGAAACGGATATGTTCACAATGGTGGGAGACTTGGCCCAAGGAATACATAGCTACAGGGCTTTAACTTCATGGGATCCCGTTAAGAAATTATTTCCACGAGCAACTTATATGACGCTCCAAAAAAGTTACCGGACTACAATCGAAATTATGCAGTTGGCGAACAAAGTGCTTCAGCAGATGGACGAAGAGTTGCCGTTAGTGGAACCAGTTGTCCGTCATGGACGTGAACCCGAAATGTATAATATGGTCAACCTCGATGTTAAAAAGGTGGATGAAATTTATCAATCAATTGTAGAGCGTGGTCATCATTCAATTGCGTTCATCTGCAAAACACGTGTGGAAGCATCAAAAATTCATAAGACACTAGAAGGTGCGGGCATACCCGTGCAATTGTTAGGGGAAGAATCGGATATAGCTAGGAATTGTCTCCTTATTGTTCCTAGTCACTTATCAAAAGGTTTAGAGTTCGACGCAGTTATCATTGGGTCATTTGACGACCCATTTACGAATCATCCGATTGACCGTAAATTGTTATATGTAGCAATGACAAGACCGATGCATGAGCTGCATATTCTATCTAGCACAATCACAAGCATCATATTCAATAATACAGAGAAAAGCATTCAGTAGTTTCAATGCTACTAATACGAGTAAAAGGTTTCCAAATGGAGATCTTTTTTATTGCCGAAAAGTGATAGAAAGTATGTAGCCACAACTGGCACTGGAATACTAGCCGATATGCTGCTGCACCATTCGAGAAAGTTTGAAGTGACCATAGAGGCTGCTGAAGAAGATGGATATTTTATAATGATAAAGTGAAGTTGAAAATTTATCGTTTAACCAATTTAAAGTAGCGAAGTGACTCACTAATATCCACAATTGACTAAAAGCGCATGTGGTTTTTAACTCAACAGAGCAACTTGAATATTGGGAAAGATAGGTTGTCCTATTTCACTCAAAAACATCATACAAATAAATTCTCAGATTTTCACTGGAGTCAACAGTTGCGAGTAGTACTTCTGGTAATTTCACGTTGTAATTAATGAATCTATTTTGCAACCAATCCAGATCCTTGCCTACAAGTTTCAATGTATTAATTTCAATTATCCCTTCTTTAACGACCGTGACAGGAAAGGAAAATGGAGCCGAAATCAGTTGCAATGATGCTTGCGTCACGACTTGATGCTGTGGATGTAGGAAAAAGGAAATGCTACCATCTGATTCCCACAACGCTAATGCGACTTTTTGAACTTCTTCAATTTGAGATTTACGCAGTTCGGATAATAAATGATCAATTGTTATTCTCGCTTTTTTGATGTTTTGATAAATTAATTCACCATTCTTTATGAGCGGATAAGGTGAAGGTTCGACCAATTTTCGAAGTTTTCCCCATTTTAACATTGTAAACACAGATAGATTATACAGAATAATTAGCATGCTAGTAGTGACTAGCGCACCCTTTAAACCTAAACTATTATCGGCTAAAGGTTGAGCCAAAACATTCCCTAGAATTAAAGCTATCGTGAAATCGATTAACCTCAATTGAGATATTGAACGTTCCCCTAACATCTTAGTCGCAAACAGTAAAAAGAAAAACGCTACAATGGCACGTAATATCCATTGAACAATCGTTAATGATTCTTGAGCAAAGAAAAAGTCCACGCTTCCACATCCTACTTTTTATGTTGATTTTTATCGGTAGTATGTGGACTGGAAATGGTAATCATACAGCGATAATCAAAATGAAGAAAACGCAATAGTTCGGGTGACGATCATCCCGAGGAATTTTTTAGTGAATAGGTAAATAACGCTTCATATTTTGGTGTTTTAGCAGGATGAATCTTATAGAGTGAAAACTGTTCCGTCGCGAAATCGACCTTGGTAAACTTCTCGATAGGAATAACCGAATCCTCCGTTGTCTTTCTTTTCTTCGCAATCGTAATATGAGGTGTGAATGGATTGGTCGCTTCTATTAAAAGCAATTCACTAACAATATTTGCAATCGATTGTTGCAACAAGTTGAGTTGATTAGATGGCTCGACAGATAGATACACGACACGCGGACCTGTTGGGGAACCAAAGTAGGAAAGTCCATCGATTGAAAGAGGGAACGGTTGATGATTCATTGCAAGAGTCGCAAGCCGTTCATTCAATAGGTGGCATTGTTGGTCGGTAAGTGCTCCGATAAAAAATAAAGTGAGATGCAAATCTTCCATGACTGGTAACACTTTATATTGCTGGTCAAGCTGCAAAGTCTCGCGATAGCGTACAACTTGCGATTGAATCGATAGCGGCGCTTTGATGCCGACAAAATAATGTGAATTCATTCATATTCCTCCTTACGTTTACTCTTCTTCAATTGTAACGGATTGGATAGTCTGTGCAACTTGAGTTAAGTACCCATTGCCTACAAGACGCATATAGTATGGAGGATGGCTTAATGTCTATACGGAAGGGGATTGAATGAAAGAATCAGAGAACGAGAAAATTGAGCAACTACAACCATATATTGTGGATGACACCGGTACTAAAATGACGACTAACCAAGGATTGAAAGTATCTGATGATGAGAACTCTTTAAAAGCAGGTGTCCGGGGCCCAACATTACTAGAGGACTTCCACCTGCGTGAGAAGATTACACATTTTGACCATGAACGCATTCCTGAGCGAGTCGTTCATGCGAGAGGATATGCGGCACATGGCGAATTTGAATTGTATCATTCCATGAAAGAATTTACGAAGGCAGGTTTTCTGCAGGAACCAGGGACGAAGACACCGATATTCATACGTTATTCAAATGTTGCGGGAAGTAAAGGTTCCGCAGACACGGTAAGGGATGTTCGAGGTTTTGCGATAAAGTTTTATACCGAGGAAGGGAACTTCGATCTCGTTGGAAATAATATGCCGATTTTTTTCATACAGGATGCCATTAAATTTCCTGATCTGATTCATGCCGTGAAGCCCGAGCCGCATAATGAAATCCCTCAAGCTTCGTCAGCACATGATACATTCTGGGATTTTGTCGCAAATAACCAGGAAACTGCCCATATGGTTATGTGGCTCATGTCTGATTATGCACTTCCGAGAAGTTACAGGATGATGCATGGTTTTGGCGTTCATACGTTCAGATTGGTAAATGAACAAGGAGATGCGAAGTTTGTAAAGTTTCATTATAAGCCGAGGCTAGGTGTCCATTCACTCATTTGGGATGAAGCGCAAATGATTTCTGGTCATGATCCCGATTTCCACAGACGGGATTTATGGGAAAACATTGAACATGGAAATATTGTCGAATACGATCTTGGTGTTCAAATGATTGATGAAAAAGATGAATTTATGTTTAATTTTGATATTTTGGATGCTACAAAAATATGGCCGGAATAACAAGTTCCGATACGTTTCTTCGGAAAAATTACATTGAATCGGAATGTAGACAATGTATTTGCTGAAACAGAACAGGTCGCTTTCCATCCAGGGAATGTCGTCCCGGGTATCGATTTTTCAAATGATCCATTGTTGCAAGGTAGGCTGTTTTCATACTTGGACACTCAACTATTACGCCTAGGTGGTCCGAACTTTACGGAAATCCCGATTAACCGTCCAGTTTGTCCGTTTCATAATAATCAGCGTGATGGCTTTAGTAGACAGCGTATTAACAAAGGGCAAGTGAGTTATCACAAGAACAGTCTCGCAAATAATACACCTTCTACGTCCACATGGAAAGAAGGTGGCTATGTCCACTATGCGGAAAAAGTAGAGGGCCGTGTCATCCAGGCACGAAGTGATTCATTTAAAGATCATTTTTCCCAAGCGCGTCTTTTTTGGAACAGTATGTCTCCGGTTGAGAAGCAGCATATTAAAAACGCATTTATTTTTGAAGTCGGGAAAGTGAAATCGGAAAGTGTCAGACAGCAAGTGGTGGATATGTTCGTTAATGTCGATAAACGACTTGCAGAGGAACTCGCTCATGCAGTAGGTGTCAAACAACCGACAGGAGAGCAAGTTGATGTGACAGCATCTTCACCCGCGCTCAGTCTGGAAAATACACCGAAATATCCGTACACATTGAGAGTAGGCGTGTTAATCGGGGAAGAGTTCTCTGGCAAGGAAGTGAAAGATGTCGTCAAGGCTTTGTTGAACGAGGGTGTATCGGTAGACATAGTCGGTCAGAATCTCGGAAGTTTGAGAGGAGCTGACGGCGTAAAAGTTGTCGTCAATCAGACACTTGTCACAACGAATGCGGCATTATTCGATTCACTCTATATCGTTGGTGGTAAAGCAGGGAACCAAAAACAGTTTGATAGTAATATGATTGAATTCATCAATACTGCGTATCAACAGTATAAACCTATAGGTGTAGCGTCCACTGGGATGGACATATTCAGCAGATCGGATGCTAAACCGGGTGCCGGAATTTTATTCTGGACAAATCCAGATTTCTCGGAGGAATTTATCAAAGCCATTGCGCAACAACGATTCTGGGATCGCAATATCTATATAACATAAACATGCCGCTCCAAACGTTTTTGGAGCGGTTTTTTGTGTATAATCGAGCAAAGGGGAGTGATGAAAGTTGATAAAGACAATCATTTTCGACTTAGATGACACACTTTTATGGGACAAGAAAAGCATTGCAACTGCATTTGAAAATACATGTAAGTATGCAGCTGAGCTCCTATATATTGATGCGTTTGAATTGGAGAATGCGGTACGAGAAGCGGCAAGAAAACTTTATGCTACATACGATACATATGAATTTACACAGAACATCGGTATTAACCCATTTGAAGGGTTATGGGGAATATTTGATGATGCAGAGGCTGCATTTGGACGAATGAAAGAAATCATTCCGCACTACCAGAAAGAAGCTTGGACAACCGGGCTGCAAAAAATGGGTATACATAATGCTGTAATTGGAGAAAAATTAGCTGCGATATTCATTGAAGAGCGAAAGATGAGCCCATTTGTCTATGAAGAAACATTTTCCGTACTGGACCAATTGAAAGGAAACTATACGCTCGTTTTACTGACAAATGGCGCTCCATCACTACAAAACACAAAATTAGAAATCACACCTGAATTGAAACCGTATTTTGATGAAATAATTATTTCAGGTGCATTTGGAAAAGGAAAGCCTGATCCATCTATCTTTGAATATGTCATGAAGAAGACAGGTCATTCTGCGGGCGAGTCATTAATGATTGGTGATAACTTAATGACGGACATTTTGGGATCATCACGAGTTGGCATGCGTTCCGTGTGGATCAATCGCGAAAATCAACCGAAACGCGATGAAATTCAGGCGACATATGAGATCAATCATTTAGAAGAATTATTTCCGATTTTAGATCAACTTGGCCGTATCGAAATGTAGAGTGCGCAACGAAACGTAACCGGCGCGTATCGAAACGTAGACAGCTCGTAACACAACGTATCTCCGTCGTATCGAAATGTAGAGTGAGCAACGAAACGTAACCAGCGCGTATCGAAACGTAGACGGTTCGTAACACAACGTACCTCCGTCGTATCGAAATGTAGAGTGCGCAACGAAACGTAACCGGCGCGTATCGAAACGTAGACGGCTCGTATCACAACGTACCTCCGTCGTATCGAAATGTAGAGTGCGCAACGAAACGTAACCGGCGCGTATCGAAACGTAGACGGTTCGTAACACAACGTACACCCGTCGTATCGAAATGTAGCAGGCGCAACGAAACGTAACCGGCGCGTATCGAAACGTAGGAGGCTCGTATCACAACGTACCTTCGTCGTATCGAAATGTAGCAGGCGCAACGAAACATTGTCAGCGCCACATTGCGCAAAAAACCTACAAATTAAAGGTCAATTACACGCACTTCATAAATATCCACAAGGTCAGTCAAATCGTTCGTCTCATTCTGTGCCACATGATTATCAATCGTCAACATCATGATTGCATTTCCGCCGACTTCGGAGCGACCGACTTGCATTGTTGCGATATTGATGTTTTTGGCTGCAAGCAATGTACCGACGCGTCCGATTGCACCGGGCTGATCTTTATGTTTAATGAACAAGAGATGACCTTCAGGCACGACGTCGACTACATAGTCATCGACTTTAACGATGCGCGGGCCAAGGCCATTTAGCAATGTACCCGAGACGCGATGGCTAGCAACTGCAGTGCGCACTTCGACAGTCATGAGATTCAGGAACCCTTTAGTGGTAGTTGTTTTATGTTCTTCTACCTTGATTTCGAAACGTTCGGCAAGGAATTTGGCATTTACATCATTGACATGATCTCCAAGATTTCGTTTCAGAATCCCTTTGACGGTATTACGTGTTAATGCCCTCACATCATAATCGGCAAGTTCTCCTGCGTAATGAATCGTCACACCGACGATTGTTTCATCCGTCAGACGCGACAGGAATGTACCAAGCTTCTCAGCAAGGTTCAAGAAGGGAGCAATTTTTGCAAGCACTTCCTTCGAAACAGAGGGAAGATTGACTGGATTTCGAACTGCTTCTCCATTGAAGAAATTCACGACATCCATACTGACGTCCACTGCGACGCTTTCCTGTGCCTCTTTCGTACTTGCCCCTAAATGTGGTGTTGCAATCACTTCAGGCAAGTCTAGCAAAGGATGACCGACAAATGGCTCCGTTTCAAAAACATCGAGTGCAGCACCTGCAACTTTACCGGATACAATGGCATTATACAGGGCATCCTCGTCTATAATGCCTCCTCTTGCACAGTTTATAATCTGCACACCGTCTTTCATTTTTTCAAACGCTTCTTTATTCAATAAATGACGGGTCTCTTTTAATAACGGTGTGTGGACAGTTATAAAATCCGCCGCTTTTAACACGTCATCAATTGTACCAAAGCCGATGCCCATCTTTTTGGCCTTCTCTTCGGTTAGAAACGGATCATAGGCGATAACATTCATTCGCTGGCCTTTCGCGCGTGCGGTTACTTCAGCCCCAATACGACCAAGGCCAATGACGCCGAGTGTCTTGTTTTTCAGTTCTACACCAATAAACGACTTTCGATCCCAATGTCCAATTTTCAACGAATTGAATGCTTGCGGAATTTTCCTTGCAAGTGCAGTCATCATCGCGATTGTATGCTCAGCTGCTGAATTTGTATTGCCATCTGGCGCATTGACGACGATGATGCCATGTTCAGTGGCGGCCTCCAAATCGATATTATCGACACCAACACCAGCGCGTCCAATCATCTTTAATTGCATTGCTGCTTCAATCACTTCACGGGTAACTTGAGTCTGACTGCGTACGAGTATAGCGTCCACATCTTTTACGATTTCTAGTAACGCTTCATGCGATAATTCTGTAGCAAGGATAATTTCTAGATTATCCGCTTGCCGTAGTGGCTGAATGCCTTCTTCACTAAGCGGGTCGCTCACAAGTATTTTAAACATTATTTAGTCCCCCTCATTGTCAGATAAACTTGTTGGGCGGCCGCGACACCTTTTCCAAGTTCTATTTTCTTACCGATTTTCAATAAACCGATTTCCATCATCGCCAAAGTCTGCAACATATCAGCAGGGGAACAGTACCCCATATGGCCGATCCTCAAAATTTTTCCTTTTAAACGTCCCTGGCCGCCTGCAATACTTAATCCGAATTCACTCTTAAGCACTTTTCTAAAAGCATCTGCGTCGAAGTCATTAGGTTGCACGGCTGTAACTGTTTCAGATGCGTCTTCGTCATTCGTAAGTAATGGGATATTTAATGAACGAAAAGCGGCACGAGTCATCTTTTTCATAAGTGTATGGCGAGCAAAAACTTCCGGAAAGCCTTCTTTTTCAAGCAGCTGAAGCGCTTCATCCAATCCGAAAAGAAGTGAAACGGCGGGCGTGAAAGGCGTGCTGTTTTGCTTCAGACCTTTTTTGTATTTCACCAAATCTAAATAGAATCCCCGGCCAGAATTCATTTCAATGCATTTCCATGCACGGACACTAGCGGCAATGAATGCAAGTCCAGGAGGCAACATGAGCGCTTTTTGCGAACCTGTTACCAAGATGTCAATCCCCCAATCATCCATTCTTGTCTGTACGCCACCTACACAAGAGACGCCATCAACTATAGTCAAAGCCTCGCTCACTTCATTCACAGCTTTTGACAGGAGGGTTATAGGATTAATGACCCCTGTAGACGTTTCACAAAATGTTGCAAAGACCGCTTTGACGGCGGGATGCTTTTTCAAAGATTCTTGAACATCTTCAACCTGAAAGCTAGTACCCCACTCTACATCTAATCGATGGACGGTTATGTCATACGCTTCGCAAATGCCCACGAATCGTTCGCCGAATGAACCAGTAACGATAACAAGTACTTCATCACCCGCCTGAACAGTGTTTACGACAGCGGCTTCCAATGCGGATGTGCCACTTCCGGTCAAAATTAGTACATCTTGTGTTGTTCCAAACACTTTGTGTAATCCGGGCTGAAGTGATGCGAATAATTCCGATGTTTCATTGCTTCGGTGCCCGCTCATCGGACGGCTCAAGGCCTGCTGAACGCTTGGTGGAATGGGTGTTGGTCCTGGAATCCGTAAAAAAGTCTGGTCTTTTAACATGCTAATCTCCTCCTGTGGATAAAAATAAAAAAGCCTTCCGTCCCTTGCAACTAGTGCAAGGGGCGAAAAGCTTTTAAGCTACGCGGTGCCACCCTAATTCGCCGTCATTAAAGACAGCCTTCATAAAATGCGTAACGGGCATGAAGCGGATCGGCCTACAAAAAACCATTGTTCAGCTGACCTATTCAGAAGTGCTGCGACAAATTGGAACCGCTGATTTGCACCATCCATCAGCTCTCTGCAGGCTTCCATATAAGACGCTTGTCTTCATCAACATAGTTTCGGAAATTCAATTAAACTTTATCATAGCAAAGTTAAATGTATTGTCAATATACTTTGTGCATTCAGTTAACAATTATTCGTGTATAAAATAGGCTGTTTTACACATCATAAGAACAAATCCATGATATCAATGGAAAAGTTCAAGAAAAGAGGGAGAAACAAATGGGCATTTTAAGTGGAAATTCAAAAGACGAACCAATGCATTATGGTGAGGTACTTGGTTGTTGGGCATATGTTGGAGCAAATAACGGCTTGATCAGTGGTTATCAAGGATTTCTTAATCAGGTTGGCGATGAAGGACTTAAAAAGCTTTTGCACGATGCAGTAGATATGATGAAAAAAGAAAATGATCAACTGGAAATGATTTTAAAGGAGAATGGTGTAACACCACCACCTGCACTTCCAGACCGCCCTGAAGCGAATCGCGAAGACATCCCGGTAGGAGTCCGTTATACCGATCCTGAAATCGCCGGGGCAATATCCATCAATGTTGGTCAGGCACTTGTATCGATAAGCCAGGTGATCGGTCAATGTCTAAGAGAAGACATCGCCATGATGTTTAGTAAATTTCACGCTGAGAAATTGATGTTCGGCATGAAATTGCTGAAGATGAATAAAGAAAAAGGTTGGATTATACCTCCTCCGCTTCATAATCCTCGATAACGATATACTAAGCAGCCATTTACATACTGGCTGCTTTATTTTTTGGTTTTATGAAATTCAATTTTCCTCTCTTTTCAGAACAATGTGGTAAAATGAAACCGGTAAAACAAACTTAGGGGGAATTTGGATGACAGTACATACTAAAAGGGAAGTCGTCGAAGAAAATTATCACGGCACGAACGTCCAGGATCCATATAGATGGCTAGAGGATCCGGAAAATACAGAAGTGCAAGCATGGGTCGACGAACAGAATGAACAAACTCGAACGTATTTATCTACTTATGCCGATCGTCAGAAACTAAAAGAGAAATTGACGGATGTGTGGAATTTTCCGAAGTATTCAGTTCCGCGAAAAGAAGGCGATTACTATTATTTTCATATGAATGACGGACTACAAAATCAGGCGGTATTTTACCGGACAGCAAATTTGGACGGTAGGGATTTTGAAGTCGTTTTGGATCCGAATACAATGAATGAGGAAGGAACTGCTGCAATTACAAATCTTGCTTTCACAAAAGACGGCAAACGTATGGCTTATGGTGTTTCCTTAAACGGAAGTGATTGGCAAGAGGTCAAAATCCGTAATCTTGAAACGGGGCAAGATGAGCAAGAAATACTGCAATGGTGCAAGTTCTCTAGAATCGCTTGGAACGAAGAAGGGACCGGCTTCTACTATAACCGTTTTCCGGATCCATCGACCGTTTTGGCTGGGGAGGAAAGCTATTATAATAAAGTGTATTGGCATGAAATTGGTACTGCTCAGGAAGAAGATAAACTCATTTTTGAGGATTTGGCTAATAAAGAACATTCTTTTGACCCCATCCTATCAGACGATTATAAATACCTAATTCTCAATGTATGGAAAGGGACTGAAAACAAAAGCAGAATCTACTATAAAGACCTTGAAACAGATAGTGACTTCATCAAATTGTTAGCGAATGATGATGCGCGGTATTCATTTATCGGAAACGAAGACAGAACGTTCTACTTCATGACGAACTATAAGGCGCCAAAAGAAAAAATTATCGCAATCAATTTAGATCACCCTTCTAGTGATGAATGGACAGACATCGTCCCTGAGCAAGAAGATGTCCTCTCGTTTGGGAGTATGATTAATAACCAGTTCGTCACAGGTTATTTGCATAATGCCTATTACAAGATGAAAGTCTATGCTACCGACGGGGCTTTCGTGAAAGAGATTCCATTGCCGTCATTCGTTTCATTGTCAGGCATGAGTGGAAAGAAAGAAGACACATCGATGTTCATCGGCTACACATCCTATTTGTCGCCAGGTACAACGGCAAGCTATGATTTTAAATCGGGTGAACTGACATATGTATTTAAACGTGACGACAAATTCGACACGACTGATTTCGAAACGACGCAGATTTTCTATCCATCAAAAGACGGAACTAAGATTCCAATGTTCTTGACGCATAAAAAAGGAATTGAACTAAATGGGGAGAATCCGGTACTTTTATATGGGTACGGGGGCTTTAATGTCAGTTTGACGCCTTCATTCTCGCCTGCGCTCAGACTTTGGATGGAAGAGGGCGGTGTATATGCCGTCGCCAATCTTAGAGGTGGCGGGGAGTTCGGAGAAGATTGGTACAATGCCGGTACATTGGGCAATAAGCAGAATGTTTTTGATGATTTTATCGCTGCGGCTGAATGGCTCATCGAAAAGAAGTATACACGGACTGGAAAGCTTGCCATCATGGGCGGCAGTAATGGTGGATTGCTTGTCGGTGCGTGTATTACACAAAGACCTGATCTGTACGGGGCAGCGGTTTGCCAAGTACCTGTTATTGATATGCTCCGTTACCATAAATTTACCGTTGGACGTTATTGGGTTACTGATTTCGGGAACGCGGAAGCGAATGCAGATCACTTCGAATTCATGATGAAATATTCACCGCTGCATAATGTGCATGAAGGAACATCTTATCCACCGACAATCATTACGACTGCCGATACGGATGACCGCGTCGTCCCATTGCATGCAAAGAAATTTGCTGCGACGCTACAAGCAGCTCAACAAGGTGAAAATCCGATTTTGTTGCGTGTAGAAAAAAATGCAGGCCATGGAATGGGGAAACCGACAGTCAAAATCATTGAAGAGCAAACAGACGTCTACTCCTTCTTGTTTAAAGTACTGAATATATAAAACAAAGGCTGTTTCATCAGAAAATCGATGAAACAGCCTTTGTTTGTCTTCACTTCTGCCTCTCCCAATTTCTTAAAGCGGGAAACGGATCAAATGACCATTCCGTCCGGCCGTTGTATTTGTAGACGCCATAATGGAGATGCGGTGGGAATTTTCCTGACGTGCCTTCTTTACCGTATCCAGAACTGCCAACATACCCTAGCAACGTACCAGGCTCGACGACATCTCCTTCTTTAATGCCTTTATCAAAATAGGCTAAATGGGCATAATAATGATAAGTGTTATGATTGTCGCGAATCCCGATTCGCCAGCCTCCATAGTTATTCCAACCCATCACTTCAATGACACCATAAGAAGTTGCGACGACAGGCACGCCGTATCCTGCGAACAGGTCTGTTCCTTCATGGATTCTGCGCCCGCCCCAGCCGCGGCTTGACCCGAATGTGCCGCGATAGCTGTAATGATACCGTTTAGGGATTGGGAATGTGTGTGCATCCAGTTCAACCGTTCCAAAATGTCTGTAAAGCTTGGCAATCGCCAAAATTTGATTTACAGTCGCTTCCCGTTTGTAATAATGCCATAAAGCCGCCTTATACTCGGCTTCATTTGGTCCGTAAAAAGCCAGATGCGTAGCCATCGTTTGAAGAACATCTGATGGATTTGTTCGATCCGCTACTCCATCCCCATTGCCATCCGTTCCATTTCCACCGAAAAAGGAAATAGAAAGGGGAGACGTATCAAGTGAGTTTGGATTCAATGCACCTATCCAGTACTCTAAAGGAAATTGAAGTGAAATCGGGCCAGGCGATTTCTCGATATCGGGTCGAACTTGTTGGATATTCCGTTCATATTGATCGATTGCAGCTAAATGATACCAAGGAACAAGTTCACTTGAGGATTCGAAGTAATGGCGCATTCGTTCATCGATAACTTCCGATTCAGATTGCGCTGATACGGAAGTTGATGACAATTGGCTGAAAATGAAAATGCTACCCATAAAAATAAACAAGTTAGTGCGCAAAGGGATTCCTCCTTCTATCACACATAGAATTCCCCGATTTGCTTCAATCATGAGTAATTTGTGCATTGTCATATGATGGAATGGGTTTTGGGTGATATACTCAACAAGAGATTGTCATTAGAGGAGGTTGTTACAATGGAGAAATTAAAGTCAGTGGAACAATTTGAGCAATTGAAAAACGGGGAACGGACAATTTTTATGTTTTCAGCGGACTGGTGTCCTGATTGCCGCATCATTGAGCCATTATTGCCAGGATTAATGGCGGATTATCCAGAATATGAATTCATCTATGTAGATCGCGATGAGTTCATGGATATTTGCCAGCAACACGATATTTTCGGTATTCCTAGTTTCATTGCATATCACAGCGGAGAAGAAGTAGGTCGTTTTGTTAGCAAGGACAGGAAGACACGTGAAGAAATTGAAGCATTTATAAATGAATTAAGTGCGTAAATTAAAAGGAGGAGAAGCCAATACAGCGCTTCTCCCTTTTTTTATGACTTAGCTTGAAGTATGGTATACATTTTTTCCGGGTAATCTGTAAAAATGGCTTCAACTCCGGCTTGTTCCAGCATTTTTGCGTACTTTTCATCATTGACTGTGAATGTTCTGACAGGGAGCCCAGCCTCAAACACTTCCTGCATCGATGGTCGGATGGCGGCAGGGAAAAGTACATGTAACGCGTCTGCGGGTATGTTACGGATGTAGTCGACAGGATTGACGAGCACTTCCATGAAAAGTGCACCTGTTTTAATGGAAGGTGCAAGTTGTTTTGCTTTTTGAATAGCTCCGTGATCGAATGAAGATAGGATGACACGTGATTCCATTTGCATAGCGGTAACTAATTCAATAACCTTTTCGACCATACCATCATAAGGGAAAATATCTGATTTTAGTTCGATATTCAAGACGTGATGCGTACTGCTGAATACCTCAAGAACTTCTTGCAGTGTCGGAATCGTTTCGCCTGCGAAGTCAGCAGAAAACCAACTGCCAAAATCATGATTTTTCAATTCCGACAATGTCATATCCTTCACATACCCCTTACCGTCAGAAGTGCGGTTAATCTTCTCGTCATGGATGACGACTAGCTCATTGTCTGCCGTCATATGTACGTCAAATTCCACGCCATGAACAGGCAAGTAGGAAGCCTCTTTAAAAGCACTGATCGTATTTTCAGGGTAAGTTCCTGAAGCACCCCTGTGTGCGAAAATATTCATTGTACAGCTCCTCCTGTTTGAAAAAGTAATTTCACGAAAGAAAGGGCTTACGGTAGATCCGTAGCCCTTCGATTATATCCTAACGAACATGATTAATTCCATTTTTTGTTGTCTGCGATTTCTTTTTTTAGAATTTCAGCGCCTCTCGGACTAATATACATACCGTTTGACAGTTTTGTATTCTCTGGTGTAATTTCACCAGTTACGATACAAGCTTCGTCGACGACGTATTTTCGTAAGATAATCATGTCTTCATCTACAAAGATTTCCATAGGAGCACCTTTTTCAAGATGGAGTGAGTTCCTAAGTTCCTTAGGAATGACAATTCGCCCAAGATGATCGACCTTCCTGACAATACCTAAACTTCGCATAATATCCTCCCTGACATTGTGAATTTACTTGTGCAATTACTGTAAGCTTATCCGTGTATAAGAAGAATTGCAAAAATATGAATATACTATCTTATCGTTCCCTATATCCTCTATTCCTCTTTTGGAAGTTTTAAAACTATTGTGAACAAATATTTCTGTTAAAATAGGGTAGGTTTCACCAAACATTTTAAAAGGGGATACAGAATGTCTATTATCCATAAGAAGTCTATAGTATTTGACTACATCCAGATTATTGTCGGCGCCACGCTCGTCGGCCTCGCGTTCAATATATTTTTGCTTCCTTCGCGAATTGCTGCGGGAGGTGTATCGGGAATCAGCACAATTCTCTATGAATTGTTCGGCTACAATCCTGCATACGTACAGTGGCTTATTAATATTCCGTTAATCATTCTCGGATTATTGCTAGCGGGGAAAGAGTTCAGTGCGAAAACGATTGTCGGGACATTCTTCGTTCCATTTGTCATTTTTCTAACTGCGGGAATTGATGTCTCAATTGAAAATCCTCTACTCAGTTCTATTTATGGAGGGATTATGCTCGGGATTGGCCTCGGTATTGTGTACAGGGGAAACGGTTCAACGGGCGGGACAGCACTTATTGCCCAATTGTTAAAAAAATACACAGGTATGTCCAGCGGATTTTCTCAACTAATTGTTGATGGGGTCGTAGTAGTCACTTCGGCTTTCGTCTTTAATTTTGAATTGGCGCTGTACGCACTTATGTCAATCTATGTGACAAGCAAAGTAATCGACTTCGTTCAATTACAAACTTCCCCGACAAAGCTAGTACTCATTATTACAGAAAGCCCTGATAAGATTCAATCGATTATCCAGAACGAAATTGATAGAGGTTTGACGAAAGTGCAGTCAACTGGGGGATTTTCGAATAATGAAAAGACGATGATCTTCTGCGTCGTGGAACAATCAGAAGCCGTTTATTTGAAAAAGTTATTACAGACAGCTGAACCGACATCTTTTGTCATCTTCTTGAACGCTTCTGAAATATTAGGATCTGGTTTTTCAAAGGCAAAAGTGCATGGGCTGAATAAATAGGTATACAATTCAGTTTTAAATGCTATACTAGTCACAATCGAATATTTCTTATCAAGAGAAGCAGAGGGAATTGGCCCGTTGACGCTTCAGCAACCTCTGCAATTGCAGGAAGGTGCTACCTCCAACAAGATGAAAGTCTTGAGAGATAAGAGCGGAGAATTACTAAACATCCTCGTTCCTATCTATAGGGAGCGAGGATGTTTATTTTGAGGGGGAATTCACAATGCCGATTAATATACCTGAACAATTACCTGCACGCGAAATGCTGAAAGAAGAAAAAATCTTTGTTATGGATGAAATGAGGGCCACTTCACAGGACATCCGGCCGCTAAATATACTAATTTTGAACCTCATGCCGGAAAAGGAACGAACAGAGCTCCAATTATTAAGACTGCTTGGCAATACACCTTTGCAAGTGAATGTATCCTTTTTGAATACGGCTACCTATGAATCACGTAACGTCAGCAAAAATCATTTGGACTCATTTTACACGACGTTCGAAAAGGTCAGAAACCACCGTTATGACGGGTTGATTATTACCGGCGCACCCATCGAACATTTGGAATTTGAAGATGTGGCGTATTGGGACGAATTGAAGCAAATCATGGACTGGTCAAAAACGAACGTCACTTCCGTTTTGCATATTTGTTGGGGGGCTCAGGCTGCGCTTTATTATCATTACGGAATTAATAAATTTGAGTTGCCTAAAAAGCTTTCAGGTGTATACAGTCATACATTGACTGATCCAACGATAGAATTGGCGCGAGGCTTCAATGATCTGTTTAATGCACCACATTCAAGATACACGACCGTTTCTGTCGAACAGATTGAACAGGATCCGCGTTTACAATTGTTGGCTGTGTCAGAAGATGCAGGAGCTTTTATCATTATTTCCAAGGATAGCAAGCATATTATGGTCACGGGCCATCTCGAATACGATGCATGCACACTCGGTGAAGAATATGCACGCGATGTAGCAAAGGGGATTGATATTGCTATCCCTGAAAACTACTTCCCAGACAATGACCCTTCTAAAGAGCCATTGAACACATGGCGATCGCATACACATCTGCTGTTTTCGAACTGGTTGAATTACTACGTCTATCAGGAAACACCTTATGAGTGGGATTAAAATAATACTATTGGAAAGACGGCGGCGGATACTACATTCCGACGTCGTTTTTTTAATTTGTAGTGAAAGAAAGTGATTTTTATATAAAGAGGAGGAACGATGGGCTATTCATCGCAATATGCATCGCTTAGAGTTAACGGTGGTTAGTCGAAATGAAGCTGGTCTATCTTTATATAAAAAAATGGGTTTCGAAATTGAAGGAACAAAAAAGCACTCTTTATTCATCGGTGATGAATTTGTTGATGAATATTACATGTCAAAGCTGATTGATCCTGTTCCCTGCTAAACACGGTTGTTATTGAGTTTATTTACTCAGTAGCGGCAAGTTTTTCTGTGAAATGGAATAATTATAGGGTTGAATGGGAAGAGACAAGTTGTTTTCGCCACAAATGTTAAAATAAACGAAACTCTAGCGAACACTTACTAAAGCTATGAGATAGGAATTGAATCCATGTTAAAGAAAAAGTTAATATATATAATGGTTGGAATCGTTGCATTCGCTTATTTCGTTTACTTTCAAAATAATTCAATCGTCACAAGTAAAACAGTTATTCGTTCAGCTGACATCCCTAATGGTTTCCATCAATACAAGATCGTCCATTTGTCTGATCTTCACAGTAAGAATTTTGGGAGAGACCAGCAAATATTGGTTCGAAAAGTAAGTCAGCTAAAGCCGAATATCATTGTATTTACGGGTGACCTGATTGATTCTAATCGGGTGGGAGATGAGGCTAGCCTTATCTTAATGAAAGAATTGACAACCATTGTGCCTGTTTATTACGTTTCTGGCAACCACGAATGGTGGTCTGGAACATTCAGCTCCTTGGAAAGTTCACTGAATGATCTAGGGGTACGGGTTTTGAGAAATGAGCATGATGTCGTGGATAAAGGAAATGACAAAATGTACATTGTTGGCATCGATGACCCGGCTCATGGCAGTAAGAGTTTAACTGAACGTGAGAGAACGGAGGACGTTATCGTGGAGTCGATAGAGGGAATTGAGAAAGACAGTTTCACGATTCTACTATCGCATCGTCCAGAAATGCTTGACCTTTATGCAGCGTCTGGTTTTGACATTGTGTTTGCAGGACATGCCCATGGTGGACAGGTTAGAATTCCTTTTATCGGCGGTTTAGTTGCACCGAATCAAGGATTCTTTCCAACATATACTGCTGGCAAACATGAGTTGAATCAAACAGTGATGGTGGTAAGCAGGGGCCTTGGGAACAGTATAATTCCGTTGAGATTATTTAATCGACCTGAGATTGTGGAAATCACATTGGAAGTGCTAGATAGTTGATGATTTACTAAGTTATAACTTAGGAGGAAAAGAATTTGTCGGTTAGAACAATTACACCTGAAGAATTATTCGAGAAAATGAGAGCACAAGAAGAATTTGTACTTGTGGATGTACGGGCTGAAGAAAAATATAACGATTTTCATATCGAAAACTCTAATGTATCGGATATGAATATACCTAAAACAGAAATTTTCAGGCTGGAAGACGAATCGGAAGAAAATATAGCTATGTTACCAATGAATCAAGAGCTGATCATTACATGTACGACTGGAAACTCCGCAACGAAATGTGCGAACATTCTCTCTGGTCGTGCCTATGATGTTGTCGTCTTGGAAGGCGGCATTACCGCGTGGATAGAATTTATGAACAAAAAATAAATGACTCTTATACGAGGAATATAAAAAGTCAAAGCTAGCCCGTTGAATACTTGAATTTAGGATTTAGTAAAGGCTAAGAAGAGAGCTACCTTACCAAATCAACTAGTATAATTCACCTCCTCTGTTACACACTACAGTGAAACGGAGGTGCATTGTAAGTGACTGATTGGTTGGAAATTGATTTTTGGGAAATGATCATCCGTACAACTGTGGCGTTTATTATTCTTCTTATTCTTGCAAGGATTATGGGAAAAAAACAGATTTCGCAGTTGACGTTTTTCCATTATGTCACGGGCATTACAATAGGGTCGATCGCAGCGGAAATTTCTGTGAACGCCGAAACGCATTTTTTCAATGGATCCATTGCATTAATATGGTGGGCGGTGTTGACAGTAATTGTGAACTTGTTGACGATTAAATCCATCAAGGCTAGGAAGCTACTTGATGACAAGCCGACGATATTAATCCTAAAAGGAAAAATTAGCGAGCAAGGTATGAAGAAAGCACGGTTTACGTTGAATGACTTAAATATGATGCTTCGTGAGCAAGGGGTATTTTCGATTATGGATGTCAATTATGCGATTCTCGAAACGAACGGTGAGCTGAGTATTTTGAAAAAAGCGAGCCAAGAACCTGCTACTCGACAAGATGTCAAAGCTCCTGGCACTGAGCCTAAATATATTCCGACTGAAATTATTTCTGATGGGAATTTGATAAAGGAAAACTTGACTGAGTTGAAACTCACAGAGGAATGGGTCTATAGTCAATTGAAGAAAAAAGGTATCGGTACAATTGAACAGGTTTATTATGCGGAAATTCAAGGTGATGGGACTCTTCATGTTGATGAGAAAACAGGTAAATAACATTTTAACCAACGGGTATGGCAGAAAGTGTGGCTGTTCCCGTTTTAATGGCAGCTTCACCGACAGCTTGAGCTACTGTATTGACGACGCGCTCGTCAAAGGGATCAGGGATAATGTAATCCGGATGTAAATCTTTTTCATCAATCAATGATGCGATTGCATAGGTAGCGGCCATTTTCATCTCTTCGTTAATGTCACCAGCACGGACGTCAAGCGCGCCTCTGAAAATACCAGGGAAAGCGAGTACGTTATTGACTTGATTCGGATAATCTGAACGTCCTGTTGCGATAATAAAAGCACCATACTGTTTGGCAAGGTCAGGCATTATTTCGGGTGTAGGATTCGCCAAAGCGAAGAGTACAGGTGATTCGTTCATGGACTGAATCATTTTTTCCGTCAACAAGTTAGCGACCGATACACCTATGAAAACATCTGCATTAATCAGCGCGTCAGACAAGCTTCCGGTAACGCCGAATGGATTTGTACTATAAGCCATTTCTACTTTGACGGGATTCATGCCATTAGTTCGTTCTTTATGGATTGTACCTTTTGAGTCACAAAGGATGATGTGACGGCAACCAAGTGTGGTCAGATGTTTAACGATTGCAATTCCTGCAGCACCAGCACCGTTGACGACGATTTTTGCGGTGGACAAGTCCTTTTTAATTAGTTTGAATGCATTGATTAGACCTGCTGCTACGACGATTGCTGTTCCGTGCTGGTCATCGTGGAAAACGGGGATATCACATTCTTCCCGCAAGCGTTTTTCAATTTCAAAACAGCGGGGGGCCGAAATGTCTTCCAAATTAATGCCACCGAAAGTTGGGCTTATCGCTTTTACTGTTTGAATGATTTCTTCCACATTCTTCGTTCCAAGACAAATCGGAAAGGCATCGACATCTGCAAAACGCTTAAGCAGAAGAGCCTTACCTTCCATTACGGGTAAAGCGGCCTCTGGACCAATGTCCCCTAGGCCCAGTACTGCGGTGCCATCAGTGATGACGGCAACAAGATTTCCTTTAATCGTATAATCAAAAACGGTGTTGCGGTCTTTCGCAATTTCCAGACAAGGTTCGGCAACCCCAGGCGAATAAGCCAAACTGAGATCCGCTGCATTTTCGAGCGGTACCGTCGATACAATCTCCATTTTTCCTTTATGCAGTCCATGCATTTCCAAAGCAGAACGATAATCCCTGTCCATGAACGTCCACTCCATTCTTATAAGATAAAAAATGTATAATCATATTATTAGCAGGTAACCAGTTTTAAATCAAATTAATTATTCGGTTAAATCCCAATATTATGTGAATGGTACCGCTTACACACTCATTGTCATTATAAATAGTATGTGAAATATTTATTTTTCAAAACAGCTGAAATGAGCTGATTTCTATGTTAAAATTAATGAATGACAGTCATTCATTAATGGGGGGACATACTTTGAACAAGAAAGAACGGATTATTGAAGCGGCTATTGAAGTGTTTCGTCAACAAGGAATTGAGAAGACAAAAATCTCGGATATCGTGAAAGTGGCAGGCATTGCACAAGGTACTTTTTATTTGTATTTTCCATCCAAGTTATCATTGATGCCTGCAATTGCGGAAGTGATGGTTGCAAAGACATTGGAAATCGTCAAAGATCGAGTGTCGGAAAATGAACCTTTTCCAAAAAGATTGGATCAACTCGTTGATGCTATTTTTGAAGTGAATGAAGAATATCATGAAATCCAGGCACTCATTTACGCGGGCCTTGCATCCACAGAGCATCTGAAAAATTGGGAAACGGTTTACGCGCCTTTTTACGAATGGATTAGTGATGGTTTGAAGCAGGCGATAGAAGACAATGTCATCCGTAACTCAGTTAATCCTGAACGGACAGCTAGACTTGTCATTGGTCTCGTCGAATCTGCAGCGGAACAAATTTACCTATACGATACAGATAAAGAAGATGAAGCAATCGTTCAGAAAAAAGAAGTAAAAGAATTTTTGCGTCATGCGCTTTCGATTAAATAGAAAATTTAAGTAGATTCCAACTGGAAATATTTTATGGCGCTCGTTAATGAATGACAGTCAGTCACTAACGTTAGGAGTAGAAAAAATGAATAAATCATGGTTTTATGTAGCAATGACTAGTTTTTTTGAATTGGTTTGGATATTTGGTTTTAATGTAGCGAGTGAGTGGTGGCACTGGATTCCGATTGTGCTATTCATTTTCATCGATTTTCATTATTTAGCAAAAGCATGTGAAGATTTGCCGACAGGAACAGTGTATGCAGTATTTGCTGCGGTCGGGACAGTCGGTACGGCTTTAATGGATGTGTTTTTATTCGGTGAAAGTTTAAGTGGAGGTAAGATATTCTTCATCTTCATACTTCTCTTAGGTGTAATCGGATTAAAACTAGCTGATGATGTAGAAGAAAAAAAAGCGGAAAAAGGAGCTGTTAACTGATGGGTTGGTTTTTAGTAATGCTCGCTGCTGCCGCTGAGTTCATCGGTGTTATTGGGTTGAATAAATATAATGAAGATAAGACGTGGAAAAATGTACTGTTATTCGGAGGTGGTTTCGGATCGGCATTTGCATTTCTCTACATGTCGTTCAATTACTTGCAAGTGAGCACTGCATACGCCGTCTGGATTGGAATCGGTACGGCGGGTGCCGTGCTCATCAATATGCTGTTTTTCGGGGAATCAAGAAGTAAGGGCCGTATAGTAAGTGTCATACTTATCGTCATTGGTGTAGTCGGTCTAAAAGCGATATCATAATAAATCGTTAGAGTACTTCCCAGCTTCTATCGTTCGCAATTTGGTGCAGACGTTTTTCAGGTTTTACAGCAATGGGATTTCCAACAAGTTCAAGTACAGGCAAATCAGAATAGCTATCGCCGTAAGCAAAGCTGTTCGACCAGTCAACTTCTTTGTCTGCCAATGCTTTCATGATCATTTCATTTTTGCGTTTTCCTTGGATATGATAGATTTTTGTCTGTGTATCGAACCGTCCATCTAGTGAGTAGGGTATTTCCGTTCCGATAATATCATTGAACGGAAGTCCGGTTGTAACGGCGTGCAATAAAGGTGTATAAGCACCCGAGACAAGCATAATATGTATGCCAGCCAATTCATGTTGTTTGATTCGTTCGATGACGTCTTTATTGAAATTCGCCTGCATCGCTTCTTTCATTTCCTTAAAATACGCACTTTGTCCTGATTTGTCCAACGATTGCAGAGCGCTAGCATACAATTGCATGGAACGTTCTTTCATCGTCGATTCGGGTACGACTTTCGCTTTGTAGCCTATATATAACGGTAGAATTTTTCTGAAGAATGATTTATATTTTGAGTTGTGTTGCGGGTGATGTTTTAGATGTTTCATCAATAATTGAAATGTTTCTTCAGCATAAAGTGTGCCGTCGAAGTCGAAAATCGCCACTTTCATAGAATCGCCCCTTTTGTGTACGTATGAAAAAGCTTGTACTGATTATGATACAGTGTTTGTATTCGAAGGGCAATTTAAGGATAATAGAGGATAGAGAGTGAGGAGACAAAAATGCATACAAATCGTTCTAAAAAAAGAGAAAACTCGCAACAATTCGATGTTACAGTAGAGGAGGAGTTGTTGCCGTTTTTACTTGAAAAGATGAATAAGAACTCTCGCAACTCAGTCAAGTCGATATTGACGCGGGGACAAGTTTCGGTGGATGGCCGTTCTGTAACAAAACATAATCACAAATTGCGTGTAGGACAACAAGTCGAAATCTTGTCGAACAAAACTGCGATGAGCGAAAGCATGATTACGGGTTTAACGATTGTCTACGAAGACGAGGCAATCATCGTCATTGATAAAGAGGCGGGTCTATTATCGATGGCTGCAAAGAATAAAGACGAGAAGACCGCGTTCAGTGAAGTATCTGCCTATATTAGAAATCAGAATCCGAAAGAGCGAGTTTACATCGTTCATCGTCTGGACAGAGATACGTCAGGCGTCCTGTTATTTGCCAAAAGCGAAGAAGTGAAGATGAAACTGCAAGATAATTGGGAGGAGATGGCAAAGGAGCGCATCTATACAGCACTTGTCGAAGGGAATGTTAAAAAGGATAAAGGCACCGTGAAGTCGTGGCTTAAGGAGACGAGGACGTTCAAAGTATATTCGAATCCTACAGACAACGGAGGTCAACTGGCGATTACGCATTTCCGTAAAGTTAGACATAATCAAAGATATACCCTTCTAGAAATCGGACTTGAAACCGGTAGGAAGAATCAGATTCGTGTGCACATGGAAGAAATTGGCCATCCTGTCGTTGGAGACAAAAAATACGGTTCGACTGTCAATCCTTTGAAACGGCTCGGGCTTCATGCGACATCTTTAACAATTGTCCATCCTGTAACAGCCGAAGTGATGAAGTTTGAAACAGATATTCCTCCCGCTTTTATTAATAAAGCATTATAAATTGAAAGAAGCTGCCCAGGCTGTGAACGCCTATTGGGCAGCTTTTTTATTGTACTGTATGGTCTTGCATCGGGGGTTGTCCTTGCATAGGCGCGAAGGAATTGATCATCTCTTGCATGTCTTGCTCAGACAGCTGAGGGATTTGATAGTACTGTTTCTTATTCATATAGATCGAAAGCTCATAGGCCATTTCGATGCAATTCGGGATGGAATCCGCAAGAACTCGCCTTACAACGGGATGTGTGACTTCAATGGCGGCTGTTGTCTTTAACGAAGCGATACTTTTAACGGATCCGAGCATAAAGCCGGAAATCATATCGTCATTAAGTTCTTGAGCGTTTTGCATCGGTTTTTTCGGTTGAGATGGGGTGAAACCATAAACGAAATCATTGCCTGTTTTCATCTTGTAGCTTCCTGTCGGATGAGATGGATCTGTTCCTGATTTGAAACACTCCACCGTAATATTGTACTCATCCAGTGAGAATCGGTATTGCCTGTCTAAAATGTCCACAAGTTCGGGATCTTTGATATGCGGTCGGAATAACGTCGCCTGATTCAAACACGAAATTACAGCACCTAATACGTCTTTGATGCCGAATAATCCATTAGCGCCATGATTCATGTTGGATGGTACCGGACCGGTCTGCATATTTTGATGCATGTCACCATATTGGTTTTGGGTCACTCTATGTCCTCCTTGTATAGTGTATTTTCAATCAGAGGTAGTATGGCTTGTTGATGAAGGTATATGTATTTTATTAATAAAAATGATGCATAATCAGGCAGGTTGAATAATAGCATGGTGTAAACGGCAATTTGTCTATGAAAGGCAGAGGATGACTATGCAAATCCATGTTGTGCGGCAAGGACAAAGTCTTTATGGTATTGGACAGGCGTACGGAATTTCGTATGAAAAAATAGCAGAAGCAAACAAATTGGCTGATCCCTCTAAACTGGTTGTTGGTCAAGCGCTCGTCATACCGATTAACGGCAGTTATCATTGGGTACAGCGGGGACAATCTTTGTATAGCATTTCGAAACTTTACGGGACGACGGTTGAAAATCTTGCAAGAATCAATGGCATTTCTCCATCGAGCATATTACAAATAGGACAGCGGTTATACATTCCGAAGCGGATCAAAAAGGAAATTGAAACGTTATTGTATGTGGAACCGCGCCAAGCAATTATGCAGGAATTGACGGATGAAGTGGTTGAACGTGTCGATGATCTGACGTATTTGGCTATGTTCAGTTATGAAGCACTACGGGATGGATCATTGAAAGAACCCCCACTTGGTGATATTCCAACAATTGCGACTGACGCAAGGGTACTGAATGCGATGGTCGTCAGCAATTTGGAGAACTTCGGATTTAATGCAGATCTAGCGCATGTTCTTTTTACAGATATAGTCGTACAGAATCGCCTGTTTGAAAATATCGTGCGAACGGCGAAGAGAGTAGGCTATTCGGACATTCACTTTGATTTTGAATTTATTAAACCAACGGATAGGGAGTTGTATAACGCATTTTTGCGAAATGCACGCGCTCGATTCCATCCTGTTGGTCTGACATTATCAACCGCATTGGCTCCGAAAACTTCTTCCGATAAGACGGGTATTTATGGTGGCATCGATTATAAAGCACATGGAGAGATTTGTGATTTCGTAACATTAATGACGTATGAATGGGGATACTCATATAGTGACCCTCAGGCGGTAAGCCCGATTAATCAAGTGCGTAAGGTCGTGGAATATGCAGTCAGTCAAATCCCGCGTGAGAAAGTTTTTCTTGGTCAGAACTTGTATGGGTATGACTGGAAGTATCCATATCCACCTGAAACAGGAGTAGCCGCAAAAGCACTTAGTCCGTTGCAAGCAGTCAATCTAGCTATCCGTCAAAATGCAAATATCCAGTATGATCCGGTTGCACAAGCGCCGTATTTTCTATACTGGGATAATGAAGGCGTGCGTCATGATGTCTGGTTTGAAGATGCCCGCAGCATTCAGGCGAAATTTAATTTGTTAAAAGAATTTAAGTTGCGTGGAATGATGTACTGGAAATTGGGATTAGCTTTCCCGCAGAATTGGTTATTACTCACTGATAATTTCATTATTAAAAAGCGTAAATGAAAAAAAGGCCAAATGTGCAGATTTTGCACGTATGGCCTTTTGCATGTTACGTTCATTCTTTCAAAATATATTTGATTGCGTTTTGGAAAAAGTCTACATCAGGATTGATTAGTAGAGCAGGTAGGAATGCAAATGCCATCAGGATAACCACATTGGCCCCAATGATTGTACGTACAACTTTGGTGAATTTCATAAAGCATCTCCTCTTTCTCTTCATTGTAGTTTTCCAAATAACTGTTTTATAGGCTTTTGGATAGTATCAATAATAGTATATGTTCAGATAGTTGTAAATGTTTTTATTTTACGGAATACAATTTCTGCAAGAAATGATTATTTTGACAAAATGAGGTAGCGAAAATCCATGAAACTTAAAAAGAGGTTGTATCTATTCGGATTTTCGGTAATACTAGTAAAAACGAAGAAAGAATTTTAAAATATTATTCTTCAGTTTGTGATAAAATGGAAGTCTACTTTTTTATACTGAATTTCTATGTGGTTTTGTGCTATAAGAGTTTGAGGAAAGGGATGAGGCAATTGACTAAAATCGAATCCACACAAGAAAATCGGAGTCGTGCTAATGATTATGTGCATGAAGTATATGAACTTATCAAAAAGAGAAATCCGGACGAAAAAGAATTTTTACAAGCGACGCGTGAAATTTTTGATTCGCTCCGACCGGTCTTTGCCAAGCATCCAGAATACATCCGTAATGGAATATTGGAACGGCTGACAGAACCTGAAAGAATCATTTCGTTCCGCGTCTCTTGGGAAGATGATCAAGGTAAAGTGCATGTCAATCGCGGTTTCCGCGTTCAGTTCAATAGTGACCTCGGCCCGTACAAAGGCGGCATTCGTTTTCATCCTTCCGTAAATACCAGTATTATGAAATTCCTCGCATTCGAACAAATTTTTAAAAACGCATTGACGGGACTCCCAATAGGCGCAGGAAAAGGTGGATCCGATTTTGATCCGAAAGGAAAATCTGAACGAGAAATCATGCGCTTCACCCAAAGCTTTATGACGGAATTAAGCAAGCATATTGGCCCGGATGTAGACGTTCCTGCAGGGGATATTGGTGTCGGAAGACGGGAAATTGGGTATATGTTCGGCCAGTATAACCGGTTAAAAGGCGGCTACGAAGCGGGTGTTCTAACAGGAAAAGACCCGAATCACGGGGGATCTCTTGGCCGGAAAGAAGCAACCGGATACGGAACTGTCTATTTCGTTGAAGAGATGTTGAACGAAAATAGTCTTTCATTCAAGGATAGTAAGGTAATCGTTTCAGGATCTGGCAATGTTTCGACTTACGCAATAGAGAAGGCACTGCAACTGGGTGCGACAGTAGTTGCTTGCAGTGATTCGGGTGGTTATATTTATGATAAAAACGGCATTAACCTCGATACTGTGAAACGCTTGAAAGAAGTAGAGCAAAAGAGGATCTCGGAATATGTGAAGGAGCATCCTGAAGCTGAATATCATGAAGATTGCACAGCAATCTGGTCCATTCCTTGTGATATCGCCTTACCTTGTGCTACACAAAACGAAATTGATGAAATCGCTGCACATATGTTAATTGGCAATGGTTTGAAAGCGTTAGGTGAAGGCGCGAATATGCCTTGTACAATTGAAGCAATCACTATTTTTATGGAAAATGGAGTTTTATTCGCGCCAGCAAAAGCGGCAAATGCAGGTGGAGTTGCTGTATCGGCAATGGAAATGTCACAGAACAGCATGCGTCTCGCGTGGACAGAAGAAGAAATCGATGAGCGTTTAAAGCTCGTTATGAAGAATATTTATGAAAGCTGTAAAACAGCCGCCGATAACTTCGGTAAGCCAGGTAACCTCGTCATGGGTGCTAATGTAGCTGGCTTCCTAAAAGTGGCAGACGCCATGGTCGCCCATGGTATTCGCTAACAAGTATCCATCTCAAACCCGTTAATGCAACGGGGAGAGATGGTTTTTTGTTTTGTCTGAATGGAGGTTGTCGTGAGTGAATAGCGAGCTTGGCTGTGAATCAATCGCATTGTGCGTAAACGGCAGTTGTGCACGAGTAAAACTAGTAATCGCGCTCGTATGTGGCGGTTGTGGACCTGTAAAATTTGTTGCTTTCCTCGGTTCAAAAAGCAGACCAAGATTAATATGTCAAAAGCATTCTGCGCGACGGATTAACACTTACGTATTGGGGTCCCCCGCGGAACGATAAAGGTTTAACAGCTTTTTAGTTCAGTGAATGGACCTACTGAAATCATCGAATTAGCACACCTTCAAAACCGCTCAACCTGGGTTCATAACCGCTCAACATCGATTCAAATCCGCTCAACCTCGGTTCAAAACCGCTCAACCTGGTCTGAAATCCGCTCAACCTAGTCCAAAAACCGCTCAACCTCGGTTTAAATCCGCTCAACTGCAGTTCGAATCCGCTCAACCTTAGTCTGAAAAACACCCTACATCCATCCGAAAGTGCTTCAATCATGCGTTTAGCGGCAGAAAATCCGGCTTTTTCTAAAACTATTTAAACTAATTGATTCAAATCTATTGAATTCTTATCAATTCATGGTATTATAAAAATACATAAAGATGAATAAAGATACATAACGTTGTATAAGGAGGAAAAAATAAATGACAAATAAAAAAGTGGTTCTAGCTTATTCGGGTGGGCTCGATACATCGGTGGCAGTTCAATGGTTGACGGATAAAGGGTACGATGTTGTGGCATGTTGTTTGGATGTCGGAGAAGGAAAAGACTTGGATTTCATTCAGCAAAAGGCGCTGCAAGTCGGTGCGGTGAATAGTTATGTGATTGATGCGAAAGAAGAGTTTGCGCAGGAATATGCATTGCTTGCACTACAGGCGCGTACATTTTATGAAGATAAATATCCCCTTGTGTCGGCTCTATCACGTCCGTTGATTGCAAAAAAACTTGTTGAAGTTGCTCATCAGGAAAATGCAACGGCTGTGGCACATGGTTGCACAGGAAAAGGGAACGACCAGGTTCGATTCGAAGTAGCGATTAAAGCGCTCGATCCGACACTTGAAGTGATTGCGCCGGTTCGTGAGTGGAGCTGGTCGCGTGAAGAGGAAATTGCGTATGCAAAAGAGAAGAACATTCCGATTCCAATCGACCTAGACAGTCCGTATTCAATTGACCAAAATCTATGGGGACGCAGCAACGAATGCGGAATCCTTGAAGATCCGTGGGCAGCACCGCCGGAAGAGGCATTCGGATTGACAGTATCGATCGAAGATGCACCCGATCAGGCGGATACAATCGAAATCGAATTTGAAAAAGGAGTGCCTATCAGCATAGACGGCAAGCATTATCCATTAAGCGAACTCATCCTTAAACTGAATGATCTCGCAGGAAAGCATGGCGTCGGACGAATTGACCATGTGGAAAACCGTCTTGTCGGTATCAAATCCCGTGAAGTGTATGAATGCCCGGGTGCCATGACATTGCTAAAAGCACATAAAGAGCTGGAAGACATTACGCTCGTCAAAGACGTCGCGCACTTCAAGCCAATTATTTCACAGAAATTAAGTGAGTTAATTTACAACGGATTGTGGTTCTCGCCTTTGAGAAATGCACTCGAAGCATTTGTTAAGGACACGCAGCAATATGTTAATGGTGTCGTCCGCGTAAAATTGTTCAAAGGTCACGCAATCGTAGAAGGCAGAAAATCGGCCAATTCACTCTATGACGAAAAACTTGCCACATACACGTCTGACGATCAGTTCGATCAGTCAGCAGCGATTGGTTTCATCCAACTATGGGGCTTGCCGACCGAAGTTCATAGCAGTGTCAATAAAAAGCAAACTGTCAAAAGCTAATTTGCAAAACGAACAACCTTCCGTCCAAATGGCGGAAGGTTAATTCAATTTATATGTTGAGCGATTACAGTTTTACGAGCGCCCGCCCGCAGTATACGGGCGCGGCAACAGTATTTATGGGCGCATGTCCGCAGTATACGAGCGCAGCAACAGTATTTATGGGCGCATGCCCGCAGTATACGGGCGCGGCAACAGTATTTATGGGCGCATGCCCACAGTATACGGGCGCGGCAACAGTATTTATGGGCGCATGCCCACAGTATACGGACGCGGCAACATTTTTTATGGGCGCATGCCCGCAGAATACGGGCGCAGCAACAGTATTTATGGGCGCATGTCCGCAGTATACGAGCGCAGCAACAGTATTTATGGGCGCATGTCCGCAGTATACGAGCGCAGCAACAGTATTTATGGGCGCATGCCCGCAGTATACAGGCGCAGCAACAGTATTTATGGGCGCATGTCCGCAGTATACGGGCGCGGCAACAGTATTTATGGGCTCATGCCCGCAGTATACGGGCGCGGCAACAGTATTTATGGGCGCATGTCCGCACTATACGGGCGCGGCATTAAGTTATACGAGCGCATCAATAGCTTTAAGCGGTTCCTGAAACTTTCATCCGTCCATTTCGTTTACATCATAAGCAGAATTCCCATACATATTCTGAATGGAGTGGATGTACTAGTGAATAGATCGAAGAAGGTGGGTATAACTGTGCTGCTTGGATTGATTGTAATCGTCTCGGGCTCGGCAATGTGGATTATGTCGGGCAAGTGGATAACAGAAGGACAGCAACCGACCGCCGATGGTTCAAACAAGTACGCGATCATATTAGGCGCTAAAGTAAATGGGGAAACACCGTCGCTCTCTTTGCGCTACAGATTGGAAGAAGCGCTAGCATATGCTGAAAAGTATCCTGACGTGCAGTTCATCTTGTCAGGCGGACAAGGACCCGACGAAGATATTAGCGAGGCTGAAGCGATGCGCAAGTATTTGACTGATTATGGAATTAATGAAGAGAGGTTACTCCTGGAATCGGAATCGACTTCCACGTATGAAAATATTAGGAATTCCAAAAGACTGATGCCTGAGGATGTAAAAGAAGTGACAATCATCACTAGCGATTATCATTTAGCACGTGCGCGATATCTTGCAGAAAAGCTTGAATTGCAATCGGATGTCATTCCAGCGAAAACACCTACTTCCGTCAAAGCCCAGCAGCATATACGCGAACGTTTGGCGCTTATTAAAACGAAAATTGTAGGCAAATGAAACACGGCAACCCGTCGAGACAGGTTGCCGTGTTTTTTAGATGGAATGGAAAATCGGTTTTCTGTCCTCGAACGTTGTTACATAGTTAAATCCAATTGATTTTAGTAGCTCACGGGATTCCTTGAACTGGAACGCGATATCTTCCGGCTTATGTGCATCCGAACCGAGCGTAATGATTTCCCCTCCACTTTGCTTGTACAACTCTAATACGTCGTCACTTGGCAGTCCGTTCGGTAATCCATAACGGACGCCAGACGTATTCAGCTCGATGCCTTTGCCAGCTGGTATGATCACGTTGAAAATTTCCCGCAATACATCGTGGAAGTCGTTTGCAACGAGTTCCGGTGCATAGCGTTTGATTAGATCGATATGGCCAAGTATTGAATAGTTATCGTAGTTCTTCACGCAATAAAGCAACTCATCATAATACAATTGCGATGCCTGCTCGACCGACCGTCCTTCGAAAATCTCCCCAAAATGCAATCCTTTTCTGTTAACTGTATGCATGGAACAAATAATGAAATCGAATGATTCCTTCTCCATAAGCGCATCATACTGACCGAGAATATGCGGTTGGACGCCAATTTCAACCCCCTTTTTAATGCGAATTCGACCTGCGTATTTCTCCCGTAACGCAATAATCCGCTCGTCATATTTTTGTTTATCAAAATCAAAAACAAAGTTTTCATCGGGATAATCATAATCGATATGCTCTGTAAAGCAAATTTCCTCAAGGCCTTTGGCTATCGCAGCTTTCACCATGTCTTCCATATCAATAGTACAATCTGCCGAAAACGAGCTGTGCATATGATAATCAAACATAAAAATCCTCCTATCGGTTGACAAAACATTTTATAAGATTTATAGTACGTAATAACTTTAACATAGTAAAGTGATGAAGTAAAAGTAAGGTGGTCATATATGTGAATCCCTATTCGACTCAAAATGAAAAGTTCGAGAGAGTAATTGATGTTGTCAGCAACCGCTTTTCGACATACGGCTATACGCGTATGAAAACGTCCGCTTTTGAAAAATATGATCTTTATTCAACTGTCACAAGTTCTGTAAACAGACGAGAGATGGTGAAAGTGGTTGATACGAATGGAGAAGTGCTCGTCCTAAGGCCGGATGTCACAATACCAATAACACAGGAATTATCTCATGTCCGCAATTATCTAACAAGCGAGTATCGTTTTTATTATATACAGGAAGTTTTCCGTCAGTCCTTTGAAAAAAATGAAAAGATTGAACGAACACAAGCGGGCATCGAATATTTCTGTGAAAGCTCACCCGAAGCGGATGCGGAGACAATTGCGCTTGCCATACAGACGATGAAAGATCTGGAGTTCAAGGAGATTAAAATTGAAATCGGCCATACTGCATTTTTGAATGAAATTATAGGTGAACTTCAATTGCAAGACAAACAACTTGAACAGTTGAAAATGCTTATACAAGCGAAAAATATTGGCGAATTAAGTCCGTTCCTTCAACGATCGGGGGTTGACCCTCAATGGAGAAAGCCCCTTGAACAATTACCATTCCTCTACGGAAAACCTGGAATTGTTTTGGAGCAGGCGAAGGACGTTTTGCCATTCGAAAGTGTCCTTAAAACGATAGCTTACTTAGAAGAGATTTGCCGCATACTCAAATTATACGGGCTTGAAGAACATATAGTCATCGATTTTGGTTTGACGAATCATATGGATTATTATTCGGGCATTCTGTTTCAAGGATATGTTGAACGGCTAGGCAAACCGGTTTTAATGGGTGGACGTTATGATGAGTTGGGAAAAAAGTTCGAAGCAGAACTGCCAGCAATTGGTTTTGCATGTGAAATAGAATCGCTCGTCAAAGCTTTACAGGAACGAGACGTAGGTAATGTTAATCAAATTGATGTAAAAATTATTTATAAAGAAAGTGAATTAGGGAAAGCCATTCAGTTGGCGGATCACTTGCGTGCACGAAATTTGCGAGTCATAGCAGTCCCGCAAAGAAATGAATCGATGTGCAGAATGCAATCAGTTGACCTTATCCGATTGAATAGACAAGAAAGTATAGTCGTTCATCAAGGGGGGAAATTCCCTTACACGTCAATTGAGCAACTGGAATGGTTGGGAGGTAACGGTTAAATGAATCGATTGACAGTAGCTATGGCAAAAGGAAGAACGGCAACAATGGCGCTGGAATTATTGGCGCGTGTTGGTATTGAATTTTCAAGTTACAGTGAAGCGAGTAGAAAATTAGTCTTTACGGATGATACAAATACGGTGATATTAATTTTTGTCAAATCCGTTGATGTGCCCACCTATGTCGAGAATGGAGCAGCGGACATCGGGATTATCGGTAAAGACGTGTTGTTAGAAGAACAGAAAGAAGTCTATGAACTGCTTGATCTTGGTATAAGTAAATGTAAACTTGCTGTTGCAGGCTTTCCGGATAAACAATTGATGGAATCTTCCCGGTTAACAGTAGCTTCCAAATATCCAAATGTAGCAAAAGCACATTTTGACAAAAAAGGTATCCGAACAGAAATTATCAAATTGAACGGTTCTATCGAATTGGCACCCCTTATCGGAATGAGTGACGTCATCGTCGATATTGTTGAATCGGGCAAGACGTTAAAAGAAAACGGTTTAGTCATACTAGAGGATATCGCGGAAAGCAGTGCGAGACTAATTGTGAATAAAGCAAGCTTTGCTATAAAGACGGAGCAAATACAGGAATTCATCGCCAAAGTGAAAAGAGGAGTGGAGGTTAGCGCATGAAGATTAGTAAACCGAACGATTTTCTAAATGAACTGCAAAACCGGAACTCCGAACAAATCGATGTCGACTTTGATCGGACAGTACTAGGGATTATCGATGAAGTGAGGAGATTGGGTGATGCTGCACTTCATGCGTATACAGAACGTTTTGACGGCGTAAAGCTGGCATCGTTCATTGTGTCTGACGATGAATTCGATGAAGCGTATACGATGGTATCTGAGGCATTTTGCACTTCATTGGCAAAGGCGAAAGAACGCATCACTTCCTATCATAACGAACAAAAAGAACGATCATGGTTTGTGCAACGGGAGAATGGTGTGCTACTTGGCCAACAAGTGACACCGATTGAACGAGTCGGCATCTATGTCCCCGGTGGCAAGGCCGCTTATCCATCTACCGTTCTTATGAATGCCATTCCAGCAAAAATTGCTGGTGTCGGACATATTGCGATGACGACTCCTCCGCAGCCTGACGGAAAAGTGAATCCACATGTACTTGTTGCAGCAAAAGAAGCTGGCGTAGATATTGTCTATAAAGTTGGTGGCGCACAGGCGATTGCTGCATTGGCCTATGGCACGGAATCGATTCGCAAAGTGTTGAAAATAACAGGTCCCGGAAATTCGTACGTGGCACGGGCGAAGAAATGGGTGTTCGGAGATGTAGCGATTGACATGATTGCAGGTCCAAGCGAGATTTGTGTACTGGCGGATGAGACTGCGAACGCAGCATATGTAGCGGCAGATTTATTGTCGCAAGCCGAGCATGACGAACAGGCGGCTGCAATCTGTGTCACGACAAGTAGTGATTTTGCGGAAAAGTTATCTGTGGAAGTGGCGGAGCAGTTAGCGGTTCTTGATCGGTTTGAGATTGCTGGCAAATCGATAGAGTCGTTTGGAAGAATCATACTTGCAGACACTTTACTAGAAGCAATAGACATTGTGAATGAACTAGCTCCCGAGCATTTACAAATCATGGTGGACAATCCGATGGAGAAACTGCCGTACATTCGCAATGCTGGAGCCATATTCATTGGTGATTATTCACCCGAAGCGCTTGGCGATTATATGGCTGGACCGAATCATACGTTACCGACTAGCGGAACCGCTGCTTTTTCTTCCCCACTTGGTGTATATGATTTCATGAAAAAATCTAGCATAATTTATTATACAAAAGCGGAATTCGAAACAATCGCTGATGACATCATTGTTTTGGCAGAATCAGAGAAATTGACGGGACATGCCCAATCAATCCGTGTAAGGAAGGGGAGTGTGAAATGAGAAAGGAACAGATTACGCGGAGCACCGCAGAAACGAAGATTGAACTGACGTTCGCGATTGATGGAACGGGAAAAAAGACAATTGAAACAGGTGTCGGGTTTTTTGACCATATGCTCACGTTATTCGCTAGTCACGGAAGATTTGACCTTGACGTAAAGTGTGCAGGGGATCTGTCGGTCGATCAGCATCACTCTGTGGAAGATGTAGGCATTGTACTTGGGCAGGCATTTGCAGCGGCGATAGGGTCGAAGGAGGGCATTGAACGGTATGCAATGGTCTCAACACCGATGGATGAGGCGCTGTCGACGGTGTCACTTGATATAAGCGGCCGTTCATTCCTTGTTTACAATGTGGAGGGCTTGAAAGACAAAGTTGGGGAGTTCGATACGGAACTCGTAGAAGAGTTTTTTCTTGCGTTCACACGTCATGCAGGTGTGACGCTTCATATCAATTTGAATTATGGAAAGAACAGTCACCATATTATAGAATCGATTTTTAAAAGTTTCGGCAGGGCATTGCGGATTGCTAGCTCAGTGAATCCGGATGTAGAAGGAGTTCCTTCGACAAAAGGGAGTTTATAAGGGGGAGTCAATAATGATTTTATTTCCAGCAATCGATATTCGCGACGGGAAGTGTGTCCGTCTTATACAAGGGGATTACGACCAGGAAGTCATTTATCACGATTCACCATCAGAAATGGCGAAAGAATGGGAAAAGCAAGGTGCAACTTACATACATGTTGTGGATTTGGATGGAGCGCGATCAGGGAATGCATTAAATCGAACAGCAATTGGAGAAATCGTTAGGAGTGTCTCAATTCCTGTGCAAGTTGGCGGTGGCGTTCGTGAAATGGGATCCGTCGAAGCCCACATCAATAGTGGCGTGAGTAGAGTTATTATCGGAACGGCGGCCATTGAAAATCCACAATTTGTGGAAAAGGCAGTTGCTAGTTACGGAGAGAAAATAGCGGTATCCATTGATGCGCGTAATGGATTAGTAGCAACAAATGGATGGACCGAGACGAGTGATGTCAAAGCGGTTGATCTATTAAATAGACTTGCTGCAGTGGGCATCGAGACAGTCGTATATACGGATATTTTAAAAGATGGCATGATGCAAGGTCCGAACTTCGATGAGCTGCGACTGATGAATGAGGCATCCAAAATAGACATTATCGCTTCTGGCGGAGTATCGACGGAAAACGATGTCAAACGGTTGGAACAGATGGGCTTGTATGGCGCGATCATCGGAAAGGCACTTTATGAAGGAAGCATTTCGTTGGAACAATTATTGGAGGTACGTAAATCATGACTACTAAACGCATTATTCCATGTATGGACGTCGATAACCGAAAAGTTGTCAAAGGAAAGAAGTTCCTCGATGTGCAGGAAGTCGCGGATCCATTGACACTCGCGAAAAAATATGTTGCCGATGGGGCAGATGAGCTCGTCTTTTATGATATTTCCGCATCAACGAGTAATCGAGCGATGTTTCTGGATTTGATTGAGGAAATTGCGAAAGAAGTGCCGATTCCCTTTATCGTCGGAGGAGGTATCCGTACAATTGCAGACATTGAAAAAATCTTTGCGGCAGGTGGCAATAAAGTATCGATTAACAGTGCCGCTTTAACAAATCCCGAATTGATTGAACAGGCCGCAACACAATTCGGTTCAGAACGAATTATGCTGTCGATGGATGTAAGAAGGTCTGGATTAGGTAAGTGGTCCGTCTATGCGAAGGGCGGCATGAAAGATACAGGAATGGCCGCAATAGAATGGGCAAAACGCGGAGAACAATTAGGTGCGGGTGAGCTTGTCGTTAACAGTATTGACGAAGATGGGGTGAAAGAAGGCTATGATATTGAGCTGAACAAAGCGATGGCTGAAGCTGTTTCACTTCCGATCGTTGCGAGTGGGGGCGCCGGGAAAATGAAAGACTTTTTTAACGTATTAACGGAGGGACAAGCAGACGCAGCACTTGCCGCATCGGTATTCCACTTTGAGGAAATTTCCGTTGATGAGTTGAAAACGTATTTGCGACAACAAAATGTTTCAGTTAGGAATGAGCGACCATGATAATTGATATAAATACGGTTTCTTTCGATCAAAACGGTTTGATTCCTGCCGTTATTCAGGACGAAAAAAACGGGGAAGTGCTTATGCTTGCTTATATGAACAAAGAATCGTTGGAGAAAACAGTACAAACGAAAGAGACATGGTTTTATAGCCGATCTAGACAGGAACTATGGCATAAAGGGGCAACATCTGGTAACCGTCAAATTGTTAAGCGAGTATCGTTTGACTGTGACAAGGATGCCGTACTAGTCCAAGTTGAGCCAATGGGTCCTGCTTGCCACACTGGAAAACAAACGTGCTTCCATGAAACGGCTTTTGAAGAACAGGCGTCTATCCGGACAATCGTTCATGAAATCGCAGCAGAAATTTCAGACCGACGCAATCATCCTGTGGAAGGTTCCTATACGAGCTATCTCTTCAATGAAGGTGTAGACAAAGTCCTCAAAAAGGTCGGGGAAGAATCAACAGAAGTTGTCATCGGAGCAAAAAATCAGGACAAAGAGGAATTGACAAATGAACTGGCAGATTTGACGTATCACACATTAGTATTGATGGAACTTTTGGACGTCACAGTCGAGGACGTCAAAGGGGTTTTACGTGATAGAAGACCAAAGAATGAAGTGTTGCGTGATGAGTAAATATTGGAGCGACATGGTAAAACGGACAGATCCGTATAAGCCAGGTGAACAGTTGAATAACCCACGTATTATTAAGCTAAATACGAATGAAAATCCCTATGAGCCGAGTCCTTCTGTGAAGAAAGCGATTGTCGATGAAATGGATAGTCGTTTGCAATTATACCCTTCTCCGACAGCAGATGGTCTTCGTTCTACCATAGCCGGCGCGCTCAATGTATCTATGGAGGAAGTATTCGTTGGGAACGGTTCCGACGAAGTGTTGGCATTTTCATTCATGGCGTTTTTCCAGCCAGGCAAAACGATCCGGTTTCCATCGATCACATATAGTTTTTATCCTGTCTATTCAAAGCTCTTTGCCATTCCGTACGAGCAAGTCGCGCTAAATGATGATTTTACAATTGATGGGGAGGCATTATTCGGCTCAGAGGGCGGCGTCATTCTACCGAATCCGAATGCACCTACAAGTATCTATGAAGATCTTTCATCCATTGAACGAATTATTGAGAATAATCCTGATACAGTCGTCATCATTGACGAAGCATATATTGATTTTGCGGGTCCATCCGCTGTTGAATTGATTCACAAATACGATAATCTACTCGTCATTCAAACTACATCGAAATCTCGTTCACTGGCAGGAATGCGTGTAGGATACGCAATTGGGAACCGCAATTTAATAGAAGCATTGACGCGAATTAAGGATTCATTTAACTCCTATACAGTTGATAGGTTGGCAATGGTTGCTGCGAAAGCGGCTTTTGAGGACAAAGCACATTTGCAAGAGACGGTTGGAAAGATAAAAGCGACGAGGGATTGGACGGTACACGAATTGGAACAATTAAGATTTGATGTCCTCCCTTCAAGTGCGAACTTCTTATTTGCAACCCATCAATCTGTAAAAGCTGTTGACCTCTATGATTATTTAAAAAAGGAAGGTATCCTTGTGCGTCACTTTAATTCACCGCGCATTGACAATTATCTCCGCATATCGATCGGGACGGATGAGCAGATGCGCGTACTAGTTGAGAAAATCGGTAAGTATGTATAGAGGTAATGGCGTTTTCGATTAATGAAGTCAAACTACTATCATTAACTGGTATACTGAATTCATATGGAAGCTTTTGCTCCGGAAAGGAAGGCGTCTACTATGAGTATGCCGAAATATGTGGATTTTGCATTAATTATATTCCTGACATATTTTGCAGTTGATCGATTCAGCAAAGGGCAGACTGGAATCGGGATCTTATTCACAGTTTTAGCATTGATGAATGTATTTGTCGTAACGATGAAGATTCAACAGGATAAAAAGGAAAAAAAATAAAGCGAAATAAGCTGGATCTTCGGATTACAGCTTTTTTCTTCGGTTTTATTAAATTATATGCTATACTTACTGAATGCAAAATTCAGAGGTGAGGAATTGACATGAAAAAATCAATTTACGGATTGACGTTGGAACAACTGACAGCGTGGTTACTAGACAATGGACAAAAGAAATTCCGTGCTAAGCAAGTATGGGATTGGTTATATAAAAAGCGTGTCAGCAATTTTGCAGACATGACGAATATCAATAAAGAGTGTCTTGATTTGTTGGATGAGCATTTTGCAATCCAGACATTGGAAAAAAGCGTTAAACAAGTTTCAGACGACGGGACGATTAAGTTCCTGTTCAAAATGCAGGACGGCAACCTGATTGAGACGGTACTGATGAAATTTCCTTACGGTCAATCAGTATGTGTTACGACACAAGTCGGCTGCAATATCGGCTGCAGTTTCTGTGCGAGTGGTTTATTGAAAAAGAACCGGGATTTAGATGCTGGGGAAATTGTCGGTCAAATCATGATGGTGCAAGAACATCTCGATCAATTAGGAGAAGAGGAACGTGTCAGTCATATCGTCGTCATGGGTATCGGGGAACCGTTTGATAACTATACGAACTTGATGAACTTCCTTCGCGTCGTAAACGATCAGGATGGATTGTCTATCGGTGCTCGTCATATCACAGTTTCTACGAGCGGATTGACACCGAAAATCCGTGATTTCGCGGAAGAAAATATACAAATCAACTTGGCGGTATCGCTGCATGCGCCAAACAATGATTTGCGTACGCGCATTATGAAAATTAACAAAGCGTATCCGATTGAAAAACTGATGGATGCGATTGATTATTATTTGGAAACGACAAATCGTCGAATTACATTTGAATATATCCTTTTGAATGATGTGAACGATCATGTGACAGAAGCCGAGCAGTTAGCGAAACTTCTTTACAATAAGCGCCATCTTTCATACGTCAACCTGATTCCATACAATCCGGTTGATGAACACGGTCAATACCAGCGAAGCAATCCACAGGCGATTAAAGCGTTTTATGAAACATTAAAAAAACGGGGCATCAATTGTGGCGTACGTCTAGAACATGGTACCGATATCGATGCTGCATGCGGACAGTTGCGCAGTAAGCAAATTAAGAAAGATAAAGAAAAAGTACGGTAAAAACAAGTAGAGGCTGGGATAAATTTTCCCCGCCTCTATTTTTTTATTTAGGGGTCGCAACGAAAAGTAAACGCTCCGTAACGAAACGTAGCGCTGTCGCAACGAAAAGTAAACGCTCCGTATCGAAACGTAACGCTGTCGCAACGAAACATAACTCGCTCTTATCGAAACGTAAGCGGAGCAACGAAAAGTAAACGCTCCGTAACGAAACGTAGCGCTGTCGCAACGAAACATAACTCGCTCGTATCGAAACGTAAGCGGAGCAACGAAAAGTAAACGCTCCGTAACGAAACGTAACGGGGTCGCAACGAAACGTACCTCGCTCGTATCGAAACGTAAGCGGAGCAACGAAACGTAAACGCTCCGTAACGAAACGTAACGCTGTCGCAACGAAACATAACTCGCTCGTATCGAAACGTAAGCGGAGCAACGAAACGTAAACGCTCCGTAACGAAACGTAACGCTGTCGCAACGAAACATAACTCGCTCGTATCGAAACGTAAGCGGAGCAACGAAACGTAAACGCTCCGTAACGAAACGTATCGCTGTCGCAACGAAACATAACTCGCTCGTATCGAAACGTAAGCAGAGCAACGAAAAGTAAACCCTCCGTATCGAAACGTAACGCTGTCGCAACAAAACATAGCTCGCAAGCAAGTAGCCTACCCGAATCTTCTCAATAAAAAATACGTAGCACAGCAACAGGTAAATGTCGCCGTACAACGTATTTTCACGTCAAGCGTTATTATCTTCCTTCATTTTCTTGAAAATCATCACAATAAATTCCACGATGACTGCTACACCAAAACCGAACGATGAAATCATGAACAAGGAGAGGACCCCTACAAGGTCGCCAAATCCGTCTGTATTCATAAGGAAGCTTCTGAAAAATTCAGCGAATGCCAAAACAAGGGCTACCATGAAAATTCGATAGGCGATTTTCATTTTATAGAAAAGCATGACGGCCGCTATAATGCCGACTGTTAAACTGAATACGCCAAAAGCTAAATAGTTTTTGAAAACCAATTCCGTTCCAAGTATTGTCCGAGTTCCTAAAATCATTAGGACGAATGATGTGAGTCCTGTGAAAAATCCGATTTTCCATAACTTTTTATCCATAAACCGCACCTGCTTTCAGTACATATCATACTAGAAATTTCAGTGCTTGTGTTAAAAGTCGTATGAGTCACAATGAAAAACAGTACAAACCGGAAAGTTCCTCCGATTTGTACTGTCTACAATCAATATTTGTTGTTACTTGTTGACGATAAGAACTAATTTGCCATGGTCAAGTTCACGTTCAGCATCTGCTGCTTCTTCTTTCGTCAGACCAGCCGCTTCCATTTTACTGCGCAACTCGTCGCCGCGGGAAGTAAACATGTTTTTCATACTGTCTAGGAAGCCTTGTTCTTTCATGCCGACTTTTTCTGTATCGAGAGCATCCGTAATATCGTCAGAGCGCTTTTTGTCATGCGCGAAGATGTAGATGTCATCATGCGTATACCCTTGTCGAGTTAATTCTTCGATTTCACTCTTTGCTTGTACAGCATTTTCAACGATTTTTTTAATAGCCATTATAAAATTACCTCCTAATGTATTTGTTCTATATATACCTCACTATATATATTTTAAACAATTAAGAGGTAACCAAGGTTTGTCAGCAAAAGAAAGAATCTCCTTTTAATCTCCGATAAGCGTTAATAAAATGATGTGGATCTGTGTTCACGCCATACGTAAAAACACCTTGGTTCGTATGAAGATAAAACAGCCCCGATCCATCAGAAAAAGGCTTATAAGACATGTCAAGAACTGCCTGAAGGGTGAAAGAGTGATTGGAAGTAGTCACCCATTCGGAATGCAGATAAATCGTACATTCCGTCTGCTTCTGCTTTTGTTGAAACCATTCAATGGATCGTTCAATTGTAAAATAGGTCAACGAAGAGATATAATCTTTATTCGGTTCATTCAAAAAGGATTCCTCCCGGATACGTCTTATTGCTCTTATGCTACCATTTTTTATTGTCCGTTCCAATCAACACACCTGTTATTTCAGTAATCCCTTCACTTCTTGTTGAATCTGTTCTGAAAATGAATCTTCTACGTAATTGAATTCATTTATAACATATCCATTTTGGTCGATTACGTAGAAGTTTGTCCCGTGAATGACTTGGTTAGAATTCACGGGTTTCTGCACAATTGTCTGGAATTGTTCTAACGCAAGATTTTTTATCACATCTTGAGAATAACCCGTCAAGAGATGCCAATTACTTTCGTCGTCCGTATATTGACCAATGTATTCTTTGAGTACATCAGACGAGTCGATCGATGGATCTACTGTGAATGAAACAAATTCTACGTCCAAGCCTTCATTTGCAAACTGTTTTTGCAACTCGGCCATTTCAAATGTCATCGGGGGACAGACCGTTTCACACTTCGTGAAGATAAAATCAGCGATCCAAACTTGTCCATTCAACTGGTCCGAGCCGAAAGAATTGCCGTCTTGATCTGTAAACGAAAAAGACTCTACTAGCCTGCCTGTAGGTTTTGTTTGTCCACATGCAACAAGAAGTATTGAACAGAAGAGGAGCAATAGGAGCCTTCTACTAATTTTCATCATTCACCGCTTCTTTCTCTGTCGTTGGTTCGTCTAACAACCGGATCGTCACTTCAGTTCCTAAAGTAGTATCACTTTTAATGGAAAACGTACCTCCATGTAGCCGCACAATCTCTTTCACAATAGAAAGGCCAAGTCCTGTGCCGCCTGTCGTTCGGTTTCGTGCTTTATCCGTCCGGAAAAAACGTTCACCGATCCGATTAATATCTTCTTTTGCAATCAAAATCCCTTGATTGGAGACTCGAAATTCAATCCCGTCTTCCATCTTTTTAACATGTACGACAATCGTTTCCCCCGTCGAAGAATACTTGACCGCATTGTCGAGCACATTGTAAATAACCTGCTGTATACGTTGAGGATCGCCGATAAGAATCAGATCCTCTTCGATCGTCTGCTGAAGAGTCAGCTTTTTCTCAGTCATCCGGATATGGAATAGATCAAGCGTATCCAACACAATCTGGGCGATGACAATCGGTTCGTGTACAAGAACATACAACTCTTCTTGCAATTGATTGAGTTCAACTAGATCGTTGATGAGCTTGTTTAAGCGTATTGTTTCTTTTTCAATCGTTGCCAAATAACTTTCCGCTTCTTCAGGGGACGAGTAGATTTTTTCTTTTAATGCATGGGTATAACCATTTATATATGTCAGGGGTGTTCTCAGTTCATGAACAAGATTGGACGTAAATTCTTTTTTACGCTGTTCCTGTTCTTCAAGGGACAAGCTCATCGTATTGAAGGCATTCGCTAATTGCCCAATTTCATCAGTACGACCGGTTTCGATGCGGTTGCTATAATTTCCTTTAGACACTTCAGTGGATAGCTTCTGCAACATTTTTAAGGGGCGGAATAAGGAACGCCATACCCGGTTAATGACGAGAAAAAGGGTGAAAAAGAATAGAATACCGACGATAAGCAGGATTGGAATACTTTCCTTAAAGACATCCTGAATAGCTGCAAGTGGAACATAAATGTAAATAAAACCAATCAAGCCATTTTCGCCTTTAATCGGAAAAATGGCTCCTAGAATTTCGCGGTCGAGCTCTTCGACATATCCTTCTTTGAGGACATATGCGCCTTTCTTTAACTGTTCATTATCAGCATTGTTAACTAAGTCTTCATAATTCACTTTATAAGGGAAGTAGGAAGTGAGATCTTCCAGCTGGTCGACTACAATAATTTCGTATTCAGAAACGATATTGTACCATTGAATCTTTTCGATAATTTCATCACTTAATTCACCATAATGATAGTGTGAAGCAGTTCGTTTACCTTGGTAAATAATTGAATCCTCAATACTCGATAAATACAGATTAGAATATAAAAAATGAATGAAGAAAAATGAAAAAAGGATTGTGAATGCAATACTTGATAGCAGAACGATCAAGATTTTTTTGCTCAAGGTGAGCTTCTTCATTATTTCACCTCGAATTTGTAGCCGATACCCCAAACGGTTTCAATCAGACTTCCCGAATCACCCATCTTCAACCGTAATGTCTTAATATGTGTATCAACTGTGCGATCTGTGCTTTGATGCTGCTCGCCCCAAACAATCGTTAATAATTGCTCGCGGGAATAAACGCGCCCTTCATTTTTTGCTAGTGTTTCAAGAATGCCGAATTCTTTCAATGTGAGCGATAATGAGACACCATCTACTTTCGCCGTATGAGCGATGTGGTCAATGACGAGGGGCCCTACTTTTAATAGTTGGGTTGTGTTGGCTTCCTGATAGGATCTCCGCAGAACCGCTTCAACACGTGCCATTAATTCACCTGGCATGAACGGTTTAACGATATAGTCATCTCCGCCGAGTTTGAGTCCTTCGATTTTGTCCCATTCTTCTCCTTTGGCAGACAAGAAAATCAAAGGTATTTTTGCAGAACGCTTCATCATTTCCTTCGCAAAAGCGAAGCCATCCATATAGGGCATCATGACATCGACGATGCATAGATGCGGCTGGAGGCTTTCTACTTTGGCTAACGCATCGATCCCGTCCGTCGCTTCATGGACCTCGTACCCGTCACGTTCCAAAAAGGTGCGAATCAGTTTCCGCATTTGAGGTTCATCATCTATAATTAATAAAGAAAAAGGCTTCATTCTATTATCTCCATTTCAGGTCATTAATTGTAGTTTATTATAAAGAAAAGGTATGAAGTTATTATGAAGCGATAGACTTCATCCTTATTTCTTATTTACTTGATAATATCATACTGAAGCAAAATTAAATCGCGAAGAAAACTAAGTGGAGGTTTGGGAAATGAAAAAGAAATTACTTGGGTTCAGTCTACTCGTAGGTCTGACGGTACTGGCGGCTTGTGGAAAAGATGATGTAAATGATGGTTCGGATGTTGAAGTGCTACCATTAAACGTCGAATTGACTGTTCCAGAAAAAGCCGAAGTCGGTGAAACTGTAAAAATGGAAGCATTCGTCACATATGGTGACGAAAAAGTAGACGATGCCGATCAAGTGAAGTATGAGATTTGGGAAGAAGGAAAAAAGGACGATTCAGTCATGATTGAATCGGTGAATGAAAAGAATGGTGTGTATTCAGCTGAAACAACATTTGAACATGACGGACTTTACACAATTCAAGTACATGTGGATGCGAAGCAACTGCACAGTATGCCGTTGAAAGAAGTAATAATTGGTCATGGAAGTCACGCAAATGCAGAACATGATGACGATCATGGTGAGGAAAACGGGGAGCATGAACATGGACATACGGATGGATTTGTCCTTCATTTCATGAAACCTGAAAATGCGGTGACGACTGAACCAACACAACTTGTTACACACTTACAAATGGAAGGGCAACCGTTTGAACATGCTGCAGTTCGGTATGAGGTTTCGAGTGAAGTGCTTGGAGACAAACACGAATGGATTGACGCGGAAGAGTCTGTTGCAGGCGAATATACAGCTGCTGCGACATTCGACAAAGCGGGTTCCTATACAGTGAAAGTGCATGTGAAAGACGATCACGATTTACATGAACATGAAGAATACACATTCGATGTGAAATAATTACGAAGAGTGTAAGCAGGAGTCTAAGTGGCTCCTGTTTTATTGTAGAAGAAAAGGCAATAAAACCGTTTAAATGGATAAACTGTTGAATAATCGTTAAAATAAATAGTAGATATAGAAGAGGAGCGATGCCAAATGGATAATCTGCCAGAAAAGACATGTTCAGTTGAAAGACTTGTTACTGTACCGGAAGATGTACAGAAAGTATTAAATGGTGAGAAGACGGCAACGAGAAGAAATGGTGTCTATGCATATCCGGACGAGATTATGGTATTGGATGGAAAAGAATTTAAAGTGGATAAGTTATATAAACAGTCACTTGGCGAAATGACGGACGAACACGCAAAACAAGAAGGGTTCTCAACAATGGAAGAGTATAAGGAATCGATCCTTGCCATGCATCCTAAAATGCCTTGGATTCCGACAATGAGCGTGTGGGTACACGAATTTAGCCCTGTTGTAAAATAAGCCCTGTTAATGTTCTACTTTTATGGGGCAATTGTATTTGTCCATGTCGTTTCCGCAGTCCTATCAATCGGCCCCTTATTTCTATTAATGCCGATTATCAAAAGGCTACAAAACGTCGAAACGCCAATTGAACATGCCTTTTTATCAATTATCAAGGTGATTATTAGAATTGTCATGCATGCGGGTCATGTACTGGTCGTATCGGGCGTAATGCTCTTACTGACTGGTCCATGGCCATGGTATACATCATGGATTATTGCAACAGTCGTAGTACTCTTGCTGTCAGGTTTCTTCCTTTCCACTGGTTTCACGAAAGTGTTGAAGAAATCCCATCTTCCTGATAGCAATAAAGTGGAGATTCTGGCGAAATTAAACCAGACATCTTGGATTTATATCGGTCTGATGCTAATCATGCTTTGGCTGATGGTCCAAAAACCGGTATTGTGGTGAATTGAATAGTGAGTTACATACGAGAAGGATATGCAGAAGTGAGCATATCCTTTTTTTATGGTTCTTTGTCCAATGACATGGGTGATGAATAGTAGCCAACCGTAACTTAGTTTTGTCAGGCTATCCAAGAAGTCAGTAAAGCTGATTTTTTAGGATAGTCCTTTTCGTATAATCTTCCAAGTATCCCGTTGTTTTCCGTTCCAGATGGACGCTTTCCGCCGGCACGGCTTCAGCCTCCTCGTCGCGAAAAGCACGCTCCTGTGGGGTCTTCAGCTCGCGCTGTTCCCGCTGGAGTCGCCATCTTGCACTACAAACAACTAGTATTGCAGTTATAAATTTCATAAAACTAGAAAAAAGACTTTCAAGGCTATCACCAAACGTCATTTATTGTACAACCTTTTTTATTCAATCATGACAAATATCGTGGACATCTGTATAATTCTATGGAAAGAAATGGGGGAGAGCGAATGGAGTTTGTTCAATATGAACGTGCAGAAAAATTTTTTGATTCGGTTGAAACGGAGATTATTGAACAAGAAGACGTATTCAGTCTTTTTTTAGGCGTATTAGGGGCAATTAAGCAAGGCAAATACGAGAATCCATTCATGGCAACAGTGGAAGAGCAAGGTAACGTGCTGGCGATTATGCAAATGACACCTCCGCATCCGTTGAATGTAATCATTGTAGATGAGAGTCGCACAGATGAATTGATCAAATTTATCGTACGGCAATTGATAAAACATCGAATTGACATACCTGGTATCGTAAGCATTAAATTATGGGCTACTGCATTTGCTGATCAATGGGAAAAGGCAAAAGGCGGAAAGCAAAGACTGTTGATGAAACAAGGAATTTACAGACTTGATGAGATAAATGATACGTTGGAAACAAGCCAAGGACATTGGCGTTTTGCGCGTAATGAAGACTGTCCATTAATTGAAAAATGGTTTTCGCTTTTTGAAGAGGATACTCATCTTCCGAAAAGTCCACCTGAAGTTGTAAAAGAAAGAGTCGCTTCTTTCATAGCTGGAAAAGAGATTTTCCTTTGGGAGAATGAAGGTAAGGTTGTTTCCATGATGAAAAAAGCAAGACCAACAAAAAATAGTGTCACCGTCTCCTTAGTCTTCACCCCGAAAGAGGAACGGAAAAAGGGGTATGCACGTACAATGGTCATGCACGGATCTGAAGAGTTATTAAAAGACTATCAGTTTTGTGTGCTCTACACAGATATGCTGAACCCGACATCTAATAAAATTTATCAGGAAATCGGTTATAAGCAAATTGCCGACTCCGTTCATATTGGTTTTGTGGATTGAGCAAACACGTTAATGATACTAATGATTTAAATTGAAACTACTGCATAGGAGTTATCAAGAGGGGATGCATACTATGAAACCTATCATGCACAAAAAAGAGTTAATGGAGAATAACGACATATGGAATGCAGTTATAACAGTCCTATCAGAGTCTGATCAAACTACTAGAGACACAGTTTTACACGAAGCGACGATTGTATTTCAATACTATACGGAGCTTGAGAGTGGGGGACATGAAAGCTTACTTTACTGGGCTGAGTCGTATATAAAGAAAGTTGGAATAGATGGATACGTAAGCGAGTTAGTAGCTATCCTTGAAAAAATGGGTGCTCACGGCTATGCAGTAATTGAGAGTAATTATGCTCAAGAATTGTGGAGGTTGTACATTTCTCTAGAAAGTAATGATAGTAACGAAAAAGAGTTTCTAGAAGTTATTAAAAAAGCAGACGATGAATACCACGGGCTGCATAGGAAGTTAGACGATCTATTAGAAAGATATTTTATTCACATTCACACTGAATTAATAGAAGTAGTTGAGGAATAATGTGAATAAGTAGAACTCCTGTTTTCGGAATATTCAATACGTAGGATATAGTGGAATTGGAATTGTTCAGTAATCGGACCATTTTGCGGAGTATAGACTTGGAAAGCAATCTGGTTAAATTAATTCCTGGATTTGCTGGGAAGGAAATGAGGAAATTCAAAAATGACGACTAACTATAAAGAAACCTTTGACCGCTTTTCTCTTTATTTTTTAGCGATTTTAATTTCTCCTATACTTTTTGGTGGAGTATTGGCTATTTATTCGATTATATCATTTGAAGACTCTTGGGGTTTTGGACCAACCGTCTTACTAGGAGCACTTTATTCATTCCCATTTTTTGCGTTTGCAGCATTTCCCATTTCGTTGTACATTGATTTTTCTGCTAGATTCAAAGGTTATCCAAACTGGATAAAGGCATTATTATTTGCAGGCTTCGGCAGCTTGGCAGGACTTTTTGGAAGCGTTGTTCTATATGATCTTTTTCCAATAACCTTTATGTTCTTATTTGGTATGATTGGTGGACTTATTAATTTCTTAATATTGGCACTAATAAAAAAGGGGATCAGGTAGCAATGCTTCCAAACTTATATTAGGACTTCCGCAAATGGGTGCATTAGTTGAATAAGCCCTGTACAGCTATCGGGCCAGTTTAGTTAAAGAAAGGGAAGGTGGGAATTTGAAAAGAATAATATGGTGGTTGAGTTTAACTCTATTAATAGTTGCGGTTTTTTTATACATTAGTTATGAAATGGCACATTCGGATGTAACGGTCGTTTATCATCTTCCTGCAGGCTTCGATGGCTGTATGTATCTACTATATAATCAACCTAATGAAGAACCGTTAAAAATAGACGATGAAGAAATAATCATTAAAATTCCTGATGATGGGATAGTATCAACATCATCTTCGTCAGATGTTATCTCTGGTTTAGGGTGGCATAAAGTAAAAGCTTTTTATGTCAATAAAAAAGGAGAACGACTTGAAGAGATTCCAAATGAAAAATTCACAAATGGTAGTACATCAATAAGAAATAATAACCCTCAAACTGAAAAATTCAGTATCTCTTTTGATACTAGAAATGGTTTTTGTCATTAACTATTAAAGTCAGCACATGTGGGGTTTAGTAATTAAACTCCCATGAAAATTAAACTCTCAACTTCGCTGAAAAAAGCAACACTAAAGAAGACGCAGCTCAGGTTTTTTAAAAAAATGCAGCGCCTAGGATTGGATCAAATTATTTGTTGGATCAGGAGGCTTCTGGTTCAGTGATTGTAACGCTGTAACCTAAGTTTTCGAGCCTTCGAACAGAATACCGTACAATGGATTGCTGTTTTTGTTTATCGAAGTAATCCTCACCCAAGTCTACGTACATTTCTTTTCGTGTTAAAAGATAATAGGCAATCCTCAAAATGGCGTGGGCGACTGAGATACCAGCACGTTTTTTACCTTTCCGTGCTGCTGTACGTCTATACATCGCTCCGAGATAAGTTTTTGAACCTCTTAATGAGTGAGCGGCTTCTATCAAAGCTGACTTTAGATATTTGTTTCCTTTTTTCATAGTTGACGATTTCCTTTTGCCAGCACTTTCGTTATGGCCGGGTACTAATCCTGCCCAGGAACATAAATGGGAAGAGCTAGGGAATTGATTCCCAACATCGGTTCCTATTTCAGCGAGGATTTGTTCAGCCATACGAGTCGCAACGCCAGGAATGGAATCCAAACGTTCAATATCTGCTTGGTGAGAGGATAGTCGATTAGCTATCTCTTGATTTAGAATCTCAACCTGTTCAGTTAGAAAGTCGATATGAGTGAGAATGGTTTTTATCATGAGGCGTTGATGTGAACTAATATATCCGCGAAGGGCAAGTTCTAGTTCATCTTTTTTCTTTTTCATTGAACGACGAGCGAAGTCCGCAAGTTTTTCCGGATCGTCTACGCCATCTGCGATGGCATTAAGCATGTCACGAGCCGAAACGCCCATAATATCGGAGACAACGGAGCCTAGCTTGATATTCGCTCCTTCTAGTACTTTTTGAATCCGATTATGTTGTCTTGCGCGCTCTTCAATGATACTTCTACGGTATCGGACTAACTCTCGTAGTTCTCGCTGATTTCGGTCGGGGATGAAACTTGCTTTAAGCAGACCATGTCGAAGAAGTTTGGCTATCCATTCAGCATCCTTCACATCGGTCTTGCGACCGGGTACTGCTTTCATATGTTGAGCATTGACTACTAAAAACTCGATATTCTCTGCTTCAAGTAAGTTAACGATCGGCTTCCAAAATACACCTGTACTCTCCATTGCTACGTGGGTACACCCATGCTCCTTGATCCAGTCGATTAACTGTATTAGAAATACAGTTTTAGTGGAAAACGTTTGAATCTCCTTTCCTTTTGGAGTCATGATACATGCGGTAATGGAATCCTTGTGAACGTCCATCCCACATGCGCGTTCAATGATTACTTCCATTGTAATCATCCTTTCCACGGCAAATAGTATTGGAGGCTGGTGCATCAACCAGAGTAGGATTAATCTCCCATGAGTGCTTCCCGTAAGGGAGCGACATTCTGTCATGCACCGTGGTCGATGGAGTCAGACTAACGGACGGGCTCTATGGCACCATAGTTGATCGACCTTCCTCTCCCAGCCGTAGTATCCGATACCCGTTCTACACACATTTTCATCCTCTGTGGTGTAGTGCTGTTTTTGCGCTACATGGATGGCTAACGGGGCGATTGTGAAGTACTACACTTTAAGTTGATTGGAAGTGCAAGCCTTCGACTCCGGGAGGATTAGCGTGTGCCTTGAGACCCTGGACGTAGCGTAGCGAAGGAAGCGGCTCAAGCCACGCCCTCCGGAAAGCGTAAGGCTGGAACGGAAATCAACGTTTGCAAGACTATACTATGTCTTGTAATTCTAAAGGCTTTGTACAACATAAGGGTGCGATAATGGAATAAAATTATACCGAAACTTGACCAAGCAAGGAATGTTTTAAATAGCTATTAGCAAGCATTCGAGGGGGAAAGTATGAAATTCATAGGGAACTTTTGCATCGTATTGGGAGTAGTTTTAAGCTTGATAGGTTTATATTATCAGCTTGGAGAAACGGACTCCTTTTATTTTCAATATGCTTATGGAATAGGCATAATCTTGTTTGGTATTGGTATTCTACTCGATGGTATAAGTGGTATAAGCAAAAAGAAATGATGAAATAGATTGTATTTATTCAGCACACGGGTGCAATTCTTTAAAAAGGATTTGCAGCGATTTCAGAAACGGGCCAAATTATTAGAAGCAATTTAGGGTTTGGAGGAGACAAAATGAACAAATATCATCGGTCTAGCCTACAGTTAATTATTATTGTATCTGTAACGATAATTTTATCTACGTATTGGTTAGATTTAGAGATTAGATATGGAATTATACTTTTGATCATAGCTGTTGTGTATACTATTTATCTAAATTTTAAAGCACTAAGAAATGAACAAAATAGGTGAGCAGCTTCGATAAACGGGTGCAATTACTGAATAAGCAATTCGCTAGTTATAGTAATAGATCCCATTCCATTAGAACATCTTATACGAGGAGAATAAAATGACAGTTGATATTTTTGAGAGTAATTTAGAAAAGTACGCAGATCCACAGAAATATGATGAATTATATAATAACTATAAGGAAGATCTGCATTTCATCATGGAATGTGCAGAAAAGTTAACTACGCCAATAATTGAATTAGCATGCGGGACAGGAAGAGTAACGATTCCGATGGCTGAGCACGGTTTCTCGATGTACGGAGTGGATATTCATGAAGGAATGCTCGATTTGGCCAAACAAAAAGCAGATTTGGCAAACGTTAATATCCACTTCTCAAAACAAGACTGTACTCAACTAGACTTGCCGATTAAAGCCTCATTAATCGTTATGGTCGGTAATTCATTTCAACACTTTTTGACGAATGAGAGTCAGAGTGATTTGTTGAATTCAGTTCGCTCACACTTGCTACCAAATGGTGAATTTATCTTTGATACTCGGAATCCGATTTTAAAGGATTTAGCTTTCGTTGATGAAGTAGAGGAAACGTATACTAATCATAACGATCAAGTGGTGACTGAGATAAACCGCGAGGAATATAACCACGAAACACAAATTTTACAGTGTACCACAGTCCAAAAAGTCACTGTTAATCATGTACGTACTACTTACAAAGATTCAATTTCCTTGCGTTATACATACCCGATGGAGATGCGAAGGCTTCTGTCAGAACATCATTTTGAACTGGTTTCCATGTATGGTTCTTGGAAAAAGGAGCCTTTTACCAAAGAGAGTGAATCCATGATTATTCGTTGCCGTCTTTTGTAATTGTTGTTACTTGGATAGCGCTTTATTCGGTGACCCATTCAATAAAACGTACACTAATCCATCTTGCTGTAAAAAGGGCGAAATCATTACCGATTTGCCCTTTTCTTTATTTGCCAAAATCGTTTTTGTCTGGAATTTCAGTCCGGCAATTTCCTCGTTCGTCAAGTGGCGCCATTGACCGCGGCTTAATGAACCGAGCTGGAGATGTTTGATGCGAACTCTTTGTAAGTGTGTCACTGTATATTGAAAACGTCTGCACATTCTACGGATTTGTCGATTCAAGCCTTGTGAAAGTATGATGCGGAAAGTATAATCATCCACTTGCATGACAGCGCATGGATTTGTTCTTGTATAGTCCTTTTTTCTAGGATTATAAATGTCGACACCGTTTGCTAACTCAACGATAAAGGAATCAGTGATTTTTTTATCGACGGTTACAATATATTCTTTTTCCTGATTGTTTTCTTTTTTCATTAATTCATTTACAATAATTCCGTCATTTGTTAATAAAATAAGACCTTCCGTTTCTTTATCTAGACGACCAACTGGAAATATTCGTTCAGGATAGGATACAAAGTCAATAATATTATTGGCAATAGTAGGGGAGGCAGTGCAAATAACCCCGCTTGGCTTATTGAGCATTATATAAATATCCTGAGAAGAGTGCTTGATTATATGACCATCGACTTGGACTAAATCGTTCTCTTCAACAAAATAAGTATGAGGTGCAACCACGCCGTTCACTAGAACTTTTTCAGCACTAATATAGCGCTCCGCTTGCCTTCTCGAACAGAATCCGGAAGAACTAATATATTGATTTAACCTCACGTTTTTCGCTCCTTGTCTTTCCCCTATTGCTCTGTGGTCTAGTATATCATGAATGTACTTCCGCTTAATAAATTCATTTGACCATCGTAATTCAAGCGTCGCATCAATCGCTTCTTTTTAGCAGTAATGCTTTAGATTATAAAAGAAAATAGCCTAATCCATTTACGGGATTAGACTCAATTGGTATTTACTATAGTTTTTTATCATTGAACTAAAAGTAAGCTACAACTAAACTAAACTCAAATACCACTCCTCGAAAAAATTCCGAGTTTTTCAATTCTGGCGACAGCTTCTTTAATACGGTCTTCGTTTGCGAGCAGGCCAACACGGACATAGCCTTCACCGTGATTGCCGAATCCGTGTCCCGGGGCAACGACGACACCTGCTTTCTGCAACAGAATATCTGCGAACGACTCGCTCGTATAACCATCAGGGACTGGAAGCCAGGCGAAGAATGAAGCTTTCGGAGCTCCGACATCCCAACCAATACGTTGACACTCAGCTATTAAAACGTCTCTTCGACCTTCATATAGCGCGGTCAATTCCTTTACGCATTCCTGGTTGTCCGACAACGCGGCAATGGCTGCATGTTGGATGGCAGGGAAGATACTGATGAACAGATGATCTTGCAATGTGTTGATGGCTTCAATCATTTCAGCATTCCCGACAGCGAATGCAACACGCCAGCCCGCCATATTGTATGTCTTTGATAATGTGTACATTTCAATACCGATATCTTTTGCACCTTTTGCCTGCAAGAAGCTGACCGGTTTTTGACCATCGAAACCAATGCCGCCATATGCCATATCATGCAAAATATAGATGTCATTCTCTTTTGCAAAAGTAATCGCTTCCTCAAAAAACGGAACGGATGCAACGGCGCTCGTCGGGTTGTTCGGGTAATTCAAGTACATCATTTTCGCTTGCTGTTTCACTTCATCCGTCAAGGCATCGAAATCGGGCAGGAAGCCATTTTTTTCAAGGAGGGGCATCGTTTCAAAACGAATGTTTGCTAAACTTACGCCTGATAGGTAATCAGGGTAGCCTGGGTCGGGCAATAGTAGCAATTCACCTTCATTCATCATCGCAAGTGGTAATTCAACGAGTCCGATTTTGGAACCTCCAATTATCGCAACTTCCGTATCGGGGTCAACGTCAACGTCATATTCACGTTTGTAAAAGTCAGCAACAGCATTCCTGAATTCAGGAATACCTTTAAAAGGGGAGTACCCGTGTGTATCGGGTCGCTCAGCCGCTTCTTGCAGTGCCTGAATGATGTGTGGCGGTGTCGGCTGATCGGGATTCCCTCTACCGAGATTGATGATATCTAATCCGGAAGCTTTTGCAGCCTCTACCTTTTTAACTAATGACGAAAAGAAATGGGGTGGCATGTTCTTAACTCTGTCTGAAATCACCATGATATGACCTCGTTTTCATATTTTTTGAATTTGTCTGACTAGGTTATTCTATCATTCTACTATATGCTTCCATGTAAACTCAACATGAATCAGAAAAATTAAAAGCCGCCATCACATTTAAGGATGGCGGCTCTCGTTCATTTTTGATTCATAATAAATGTTAATAAAGAAACCCAATGTTCGACATCATCTTTTACTTGTGTAAAATCTTTTGACGTCTTTTTAATTCGCTTATCCAAATTATTGTAAAAGCGGATAATTCGATAGGGTTTTTCTTCATCATCAATGAGTAATTTCATCTCAACGGTAGCTATTTTTCGGTTAATCAATTTTCTAACGAGCGGTATTTTATTCGTGATAATCTGTTCGACGGATTGACCAAGTTCTTCAATTCGTTGCAAAGTACCTGGAGAGTCTTTCACAATCGTTTCTTCCCGTGTCCCATTGATGAATACTTCGACAGCTAGCAACTGTTTGTAAGAATAATCTGCATGTACGTAAGGCATATGTAAATAAGCTTTTTTAACTTGTTTACCATCAAGTTTTCCAGGCTCAAGGAAATGGATACGCTTCTTTTTTTCATCTACCGCGATTTTAGAGAGTAAATCGTAGGAGATAAACGCGTGCGACTCCGTGTACCCGGATTTCGGTACATATGAATTGATATGGACTTTTTGTTTTTCTTTCGTTTTTTCCTCGGCTTTTGTTGATAGCATTAAAAACAGGACAGCAAAACCAAAAAACAACCCAAAAAATAAAAAGCCGGATAGAACTGAATCTCGATTGACGAAGTAAATCAATGATGCAATGGCGATAATCGGTGCAAGGCAACCGAATCGGACATACCAGTTGGATTGTGCAGAAACCAAAAAAACCCCTCGTTTCAATAATGATAATTCTCTATCTATCATAACGAAAGATTAGATATGTGACAATGCGTGTGTTTAACAAAAAACTGCCTCTCCATTTCAGGGGAGAGGCAGTTTAGTTGTGAAAATGTGATTAGCCGATTTTGACGCCTTCAATTTCTTCAGTCAATTCAACAAGTTGATCAATCAATTCTCCGATATAAGCAATTGTTTCTCTCAATGGTTGCTCTGTCGTAATATCGACTCCTGCCATTTTCGCAAGTTCAGCAGGAGATTTTGTTCCGCCTGCCTGCAAGACTTTCAACCATTCATCAACAGCTGGTTGACCTTCAGATAAGATGCGTTTGGAAACTTGCGTGGAAATAGTCAGTCCTGCACTGTACGTATATGGATATAAGCCCATGTAATAGTGAGGTTGGCGCATCCATGTCAACTCTGCACCTTCATTGATTTTCACGTCTTCTCCCCAGAACTTCTCAAGTACTTCACGCTTCAATGTGTTCAACACATTAGCATTGACACTTCCACCTGCATCGATGCGGTCATACACTTTACGCTGATATTCAGCTTCAAGTAAGTGGGTCACGAAGTTGTGGTAATACGTACGCGCTACGATGGAAGAGATGACCCATCGTTTGAACTTAGGATCTTCTGAATTCGAAAGTAAGTGATTGGCTACTAGCATTTCATTCATCGTTGATGGTGCTTCGATGAAGTAAAGTGACGGACGTGAATTGAAGATGTTCTGATGCTTATGGGCATTGTAGAAATGTCCCGCGTGTCCAAGCTCATGTGCAAGAACAAATACATCTTCCATGCTGCCTGTCCATGAAATAAGGATGTATGGGTGGACGCCATAAGGGCTTGAACAGAAAGCACCTGTCGATTTGCCCGCGTTTTGCGCAAAGTCAGTCCAACGCTCTTCATACGAACGATTCACCATATCGATGTAGTCGTCACCCATAATGGAAAGTGCATCATCAATATATTTCTTTGATTCTTCGATTGTGATTTTTGGCTCGTAATTTGGATCTAATGGTACTTTCAAGTCAGAGAATGTCATTTCATCCAGACCATGTACCTTCTGAAGAAGTTTTGCATACTTGCGCATATGTGGAGCAAGTTCTGTTGATATTAAATCGATTTGACGGTCGTACATCGAACGATCTACTTCTTGGTTGAACAAGAGGGAATCAAAGACCGTGTCATAATTACGCAAATCAGAAGTCGTTTTTTCACGTTGTAAGTGCATATCATAGGTTTTTGCCTGAGTATGTTGGTACTGTCTTAGCTTTGCATGGAATGCATCATAGGCTGCGCGTCTTTTTGTAGTATCAGGATTCGATTCCCAGCCACCTTCGAATGATGTGTAGCTTAATGGGAACTTTTCTCCATCTACTTCGAAATCATCAAACTTCATATCAACTAATTTTGTCGTGTTATACAAACCATATGGCGCGTTCAAAACAGAAGATAATGCAGCTAATGTACGCTCAACTTCAGGGTGTAATTTATGCGGTTTCTGGCGAATTAGCTCGTCCAAATAATTTTTATACTCGTCTGATCGGTTCATGGCCTTTTCTAATTGCTCAACTGGCAAGTCGGAAAGCTCACTTGTGAAGAATGACAATTGGCTACCAAGTTTAGCTGCAATTGAACCATAATTGCTTGCACGCATTTGTGCTTCATCATTTGTCTGGTCGACGCTCAATGAAAGACTTGTGTACGTGCCGATGGGAATCATCTTCCCCATGATTGCAGCATAGCCATCCAATGCATCAATGATCGTTTGTTCATCATTAATATTCCCTTTAAAACGTTCTGCAAATGCAGTTACATCCGTTTCAAGTTCTTGGAGTGCATCATTGTATGCTTCTTCCGTTTTGAAAAGGTCATCTAAATTCCATGTCTCTTGTATCTCTACTTCTGAACGTGCTGGTAAACTTTTAACCATTCTCATCTCTCCCTTATTACGGTTTACGAACTAAATTCAGTATATAGCAGAATGATTGAAAAGGAAATGAAATAAGAACATTCTGTATCTGTTTTTTATCTCACTTTCTTTGAAAGCGTGAAATTTCATCAGATACAACAAATGCAAGGTCTTCATTGCCGAACATTTGAAGGACATCGAGCATCGTTTCATTGTCAATGAATAATTCTTCGAAACCGTCATCGGATTCAATGACCGCATTCAATGCCTCATTAGCTTGCTGATGAGGGTACGCTTTTTTATATAATAATTGGGGATCTAATTGATGATTCGCACACCATTGCACAAACAGCCGAATCATGAGCGTTTCATCCTCTCTATATTTCTGGATGATCTGCTCATCGATATTCTTGAATTCCATTGTCCGTCCCTCCATGAATACGTTATTATTTTAAGTATATAGGAAAAAAGGGGGATTTCAAAAGTGAATCGAGTCGATGTTGTCTATGTTTTAATCATAAAAGAGGGAAAAGTACTGATGGTGAAGAATAAAAAATATATGAATTGGACGCTGCCTGGCGGTGGAGTGGAAAAGGGAGAAACATTGGACGAGGCTGCACTTCGCGAAGTATGGGAAGAGACGGGGTTAAAGGTCAATTTGGGGAGATTATTAGTTGTGAATGAAACATTCCGGCAGCAGGAGAACAATCATGTCTTATTTTTCACTTTCCAAGGAGAAACGGAAGATCGTGAAGTCGCTGTTCAGGATACAGTTGGCATAATGGAAGCTGCATGGATCGATATAGCTGAAGCAAATAAAGAAGTCCCTTACTATAGAGAAGGCATTGAGAAATTACTGCAGACTTCATTATCATATACTTTTCAAGGAGTACAGTCTTGAATAGTTTTTGGTAGTTTTTAAGAGAAGTTTAAGTTGATGACAGAATGACAGTTAAGGGAGCAGAGAGGGGTTGGGATTATGGGGTATATAGAAGATTTACGTGGAATTGTTGGGGACACGCCGCTTCTTTTAACAGGTGTGGGGGTTGGCATTTTCAATGAACAGGGAGAAATTCTTCTGCAGAAAAAACTCGATGGACGTTGGGGGATTCCAGGAGGATTTATGGAACTTGGTGAGTCCACTGAACAAGCGGGCAGAAGAGAAGTACTTGAAGAAACCGGATTAGAAATTGGTGAAATGCAACTTGTAACTGTCGTATCAGGTGCTCATACACATACAGTATTGAAAAATGGCCATGAATATTATTCGGTGACGATTGTCTATGTCAGCAATGATATTCGCGGCGGTGAGCTAAAAGCAGATGGCATAGAAACGACTGAAGTCGAGTTTTATAAATTGAATGAGTTGCCTGAAAACCTGAATCCGATGATCCGGGCAATGATTCTAGAGTATGCAACTGCGCAACGAAATGTAGAATCGGCGTAATTACTATAGGTTTGGTGCAACGAGAAGTATTTGTGTTGTATCGAAACGTAACTGCGTCGCAACGAAACGTAACCCGTGTATCGAAACGTAACGCGCTCGCAACGAAACGTAACTGCGTCGTATCGAAACGTAACCCGCTCGTAACGAAACATAACCGCGTCGTATCGAAACGTACGTAACGCGTGTATCGAAATGTAACGCGCTCGCAACGAAACGTAACCGCGTCGTATCGAAACGTAACGCGCTCGTAACGAAACATAACTGCGTCGTATCGAAACGTAACGCGCTCGTAACGAAACATAACTGTGTCGTATCGAAACGTAACCCACTTGCAACGAAACGTATCTGTGTCGTATCGAAACGTAACGCGCTCGCAACGAAACGTAACCGCGTCGTATCGAAACGTAACGCGCTCGTAACGAAACATAACCGCGTCGTATCGAAACGTAACGCGTTCGTAACGAAACATAACTGCGTCGTATCGAAACGTATCTGCGTCGTATCGAAATGTAACGCGCTCGCAACGAAACATAACTGCATCGCAACGAAATGTAACCTGTGCACAACAGCTAGCAAAAAACCTCCCGCAAACTTCTACGGGAGGTTTAGACTCAAAATGATCGATTGCTAACGAAAAACTTCACAATCCAGTTTACGTCTAGCGGACCATCGACGACTTCATAATACAAATTTTCATTTTGGATAATAATATTTTCTTCAATCATGACTGTGATTTTATTGCCATCGTCATCAATCAACTCAATGCTAAGCACATCAATTTCATCTTTCGAATCAATCTCAGAAGCGTTGAGCTTTTTTATAGAATAGTTTTGAAGAAAATCTATCAGCTGATTTACTTCGTGTTCATCATCAACCACCCATGTTTCAGCAGGAGAGTCTTGTGTTGTCGGCTTGGTGAAAATGAGCGAATTGAAATCATTGCCAATCGTGTTGAACAGATCAGAGAAACTTTTTTCGTTGGTCTCATTATACGTCTGGAGCATTACGTAAGTTCCGCCGATTAGAAGGGCAATCAGCAATAGGGCTCTTATTTTCATGAAAATCCTCCTGTTACTCGTTTGTATAGTATACGCTGATGATTCTACGTCGAATAGTACTCATGTTATGTAATTGGAGAGCAAAACATTAATAGCAGAAGAAGTTGTGTGAATACCTAGTAATAGAGTAGTTGGAAATCTTCAAGGTAGATGAGGTGCCAAACAGATACGAAATAATCCATTAACACATACGGGAACTTACGAAAGAGATTCTCGAAGATTAATGCTATAATAATACTATTCAAACCAATGAAAAATATGGAGGTTGACTATAATGAATAAAAAAATTGAACAAGCTATTCAAGATGGATACGCAGACGATTTCGCCTGGTGTTACGGTTGTGGACGATTGAACGAAGATGGCCATCATTTCCGCACAGGATGGGATGGTGAGAAAACGGTTACATACTTCCAACCATCAGAAAAGCATACAGCAATTCCTGGATTCGTCTATGGGGGCATCATTGCTTCATTGATAGATTGTCATGGAACGGGCTCTTGTGCATTGGCGCTTTACAGGAAGAATGGTCATGAGCCAGGGGACGAAGCTGAAGTACCGCGTTTCGTGACGGCTTCACTGAATGTCAATTATGTAAAACCGACACCTCAAGGCGTGACACTAAAAGCAGTCGGAACCGTGGAAGAAATTCACCCGAAAAAATTCAAAGTAGCAATCGAAGTATTTGCGGATGATGAAATATGTGCAACCGGTGAAGTAGTGGGAGTCGTTATGCCTGCAACATTCATGGCGAAATAAGGTAAGTGAAGCTGAATACGAGAAGTATTCAGCTTTTTAATCATCTTAAAAAGAAATATTAGAAATAAGGAGGGGAAAGATTGATGATTGGAATGGGGATTGTAGCGATTGTCATGTGTGTTCCGATAACGGCCATCATAACGGAACATAAGCAAAAGATGATGAGAGCTAAGAGAGAGATGCTGAGTGATGAAATTGAACTTGAGAAATTGAAACAGCAAAATTTCATTATCGAAACAGAGAAGATGAAATTGGAACTGGAACAGATGAAACTCGATTACACAAGCGGTAAAAACGATTTAATGAAACTCTGAACAGGAGGATTCAAATGGCTGAAGACAATGTAATTCCGCCGTACAATGACTTGATTGGGGATATCCTAAAAAGTCATACAAAAGATGGTGGTATGGATAACTTGAAAGGTCAGGGAAAGCCTTTGCCGAAAGATTATTTTTCGGGTGACACATACCAACGCTTTCAAAAGATCGCCAATGATGCAGGATATAAACCGCACTGGTTGAAACTGCAGCATGAAATAAAGGAGCAATTGCATACGATCTCAGTCCAGAAAGCGCAAAACCAATCATCGGATCTACTACATCTCATTGATGCTGTGAATGAAAAGATCAATGAACATAATAAGCATTGCCCGCCACCGATGCTTAAAGGAAGAGTAACATTGGATTCCATTGAACGGGCAAAAAAACTGTGGACATGAGGAGGAGTAGAAATGAATGCGATGAAACCTATATTTTGGCTCATCGTATTTTCGATTTTTTTCTTAACAGGATGTGCACAAATGGAAACTGTGGATGATCAAGCGGAGTCTCTTTCGTTCAGAGAAAGAGCACAAATTAACAATAACATTGAAATGGTCTATTCTCCGATAGAAGAACAGCTCGCACAGATGACAGTTGAAGAGAAAATCGGTCAATTGCTTATTGTAGGAATGGAAGGGACGACGTATGGTGATCAGTTGGATAAGCTGATCAGACAGCATCACGTTGGCGGTATCATCTTGCTCGGTAAGAACATTTCTACAGCAGATCAAATTGTTGGACTGCTCAATCATGCAAAAACTGCAAACAAGGAATATGGCATTCCGTTATTCCTCTCGGTTGACGAAGAAGGCGGTCGTGTTTCCCGTTTACCAACAGGTCTGAAAAAATCACCTTCCGCAGCTAAAGTAGGTAATAAAAATGATGAAACACTTGCTTATGACAGTGGTGTCTATCTGGGCGAGCTCCTTAATGCGTTCGGCTACAACATGAATTACGCACCTGTGTTGGATGTGAATAGCAATACACAAAATCCTGTTATCGGAGACCGCTCCTACTCTGCAGATCCAGCTCAGGTTACAGAAGTCGCACTCGCTGTCAGACGTGGAATGATTGATCAACAGATTATTTCAGTAGTCAAGCACTTTCCCGGTCACGGGGATACTCATACCGATTCCCATAAGGCATTACCGGTAATCAATAAAAGTCTCGAAGAACTGCAAAAAACAGAACTGATTCCATTTCGGCAGGCGATAGCAGATCATGTAGACGTGATTATGGTCGCTCATATTCTATTTCCAACGCTCGACCCCACAAATCCCTCATCCTTGTCAAAACGAATTATCGATGGGTTGCTAAGGAACGAAATGGGCTATGACGGGGTCGTCATAACAGATGATTTAACAATGGGTGCAATCATAAATGATTACACAGTAGCTGAAGCTGCCCTTAAATCATTTTTAGCTGGAAGTGATTTACTGCTGATCGTTGGGGATTACAAAAATCAGATTGAAACGGTTGAGAAACTCGATGCGGCAGTGGCAACTGGCACTATTACCGAAGAGCGGCTTAACGAAAGTGTACGACGTATTTTACAGTTGAAAGCACGTTATGGGTTGGAAGACAATGTAAAAGGGGAATTTGATGTTAATGTAATGAATAAGAGATTTAAAGAACTGATTCGCTAAAAATGAAACTTCCTTTCTATTCATCCGTATATTATAGTAAGGATATGGAAGGAGGTTATACATATGGAAAACAACAATATGGGATTGAAGATTCTAGTTCACGCAAGCGCATTTTTTGCACCTTTTTTAGTACCATTCATTCTTTATCTGGTCATTGACGATTCTGAGGTTAAAAGATTGTCCATACAGGCATTATTATTCCAATTAATTATGGGTGCTTTGATTTTTATTTCAGCGATTCTAGTTATCGTACTCATTGGTATTCCAATGCTTATCGGATTCGGTTTAATGACAATAATTGTTCCGATTATCGGTATTGTAAAGACTTTGCAAGGCGAAACATACAATTATCCTATCGTCAAAAGATGGTTCTGATAGGACTGGCCCTCTTTCCGCGTAAGCGGGAAGGGGGTTTTTCGATTTAGTTGAAACCATTCATGTTCTTCTCTCGATTTGTATATGTTGGATTAAGCAGTTTTTCCTCGACTGACTTATGAAACGGAAGGAGAGAGCCATGAAGTTTAAAATCAATCTGGTCACACAAATCTTTATCGCATTTGTTTTAGCGATCATTCTTGGAAGTGTGTTCGGCAGTTCTATCGACTTTCTTAAACCGTTCGGGGACTTATTTTTAAGATTGATCAAATTCATTATTGCTCCATTGATTTTATCCACACTAGTTGTAGGAGTTGCCAGCACGACAGATCCGAAGCAGTTAGGTAGAATCGGTTTTAAGACAATCGGCTATTATTTAGTTACCACTGCTTTAGCCATCGTAATTGGACTTTCTGTTGCGTTCATCATATCCCCTGGAAAAGGTCTATCTGTCTCATCAGACGGTTTGGTAGCACCTGAAATTGCGACACAAGAACCACAAAGCCCGATTACGACATTATTGAATATCGTTCCCGATAATCCATTTACATCATTGGCAAATGGAAGTATATTGCAAATTATTTTCTTCGCTTTGTTCCTTGGTTTGGCAATCACATTAGTTGGTGAAAAAGCGAAGCCAGTCTATGCGTTTTTTGAAGGATTTGCGGAAGTGATGTATAAAATAACGGGCATTGTCATGAAAGTGGCACCAATCGGTGTTCTCGGATTGTTGGCGCCTGTTGTTGGTCAATATGGGCCAGCGGTGTTGCTGCCGTTGCTGAAAGTCATATTGGCGGTTTATATAGCCTGTCTATTACATGCACTCATCGTTTACTCAACGGCAGTCAAGACATTTGCGAATATGAGTCCGAAGAAATTCTTTACAGGCATTTCCCCTGCTGCACTCGTTGCATTCAGTACGGCTAGCAGTGCCGGTACATTGCCGATGACAATTAAAAATACAAATGAAAATCTAGGTGTGCCTAAAAAGATCACAAGTTTTGTACTTCCGTTAGGCGCAACAATCAATATGGATGGAACAGCGATCTACCAAGGTGTTGCAGTTATCTTTATCGCCCAATTTTATAGCTTGGAACTGTCATTTATGCAACTGCTGACTGTCGTCCTCATTACAATACTTGCTTCAATCGGAACAGCAGGTGTCCCTGGAGCTGGAATGATTATGCTGGCGATGGTGCTCACTTCGGTGAATATGCCATTAGAGGGGATTGCGTTAATTGCAGGAATCGACCGTGTTCTTGATATGATGCGCACATCTGTCAACGTAGTCGGTGATGCATCTGCAGCGGTGGTCGTTGCGGGAACTGAAAAAGCATCTGATTACAAATGAAAAAAACCGGATCCGACAAGGATTCGGTTTTTTGTTAATTTAAGTAGTTAACGTTTCAAGCGTTCTTCGATTTCATTTACAACATCAGTGACAGAATTGCCATGTATGCTGACGACCGGAAAATCAAATTGATCGATATTGACGTCACTAATTGCTCGAACGACTCCCATGTCATAGCCTTTGACTGTCTCATCACTTTCAAACATCTTCACTTCATGACCTTTTTCTTCTAAAGCCACTTTCACATCATCAAATGGATTTTCTACTGCAATCTTAGCCATTTAAAACACCTCCGCTTTTTTTGAAAAATGTTCGGGTCTGTATTTGTTTGATTCCCTTTCATGAGTTAGTTAAACATAGCAGACTTGATGATCTGTCTTCTCATCTAGCGTCTAATTAATGGCTGGCATCAATCGGTTTTCGAAGTACTTAGGTCTTTGTGATCTTTCGATTTTTTGAAGGCAATATACGAATCGATAATTGTTGAAGTAATGGATAGAAGACACGCGGCTATAATGATGAGGAAAACTTGATGAGCTATGTCTTCGGGTGAACGGTTGAAGATTTGTGCGAGCAGATTTGAAAGGAAAGGGTGGATAATCATTGGATTAAGTAATAGAAGTGTAATTAAAATGACCCAAAACAAATTGATGATCAAATTACCAATCGCTAATTTCTTTGTCCAAAATTCGGTAGTCGATTTATAGGAGGAGAAAACGATTTCCAATGTCAGCAAAAGTAGTGTAGCAGGAAGCAAAGCCATTACGGATATAGTTCCAAATAGCATCATGATGGAGTCAATCCTTTCCGAAGGTGGTATAGACAATCTACCCGAATTACCGGATTTTGAACATCTGCAAAAGAATTTTCGGTATACTGGATTTATCGTGAAATTTTAGTGAAAAGTGTGGGGATTCATTTGTCAGAAAAGAAACAGATTCAAGATTTATCAAGTCCGGTCTACCCGATCATGTTTGCGATTGGTGCGACTCACTTGCTGAATGATACGTTGCAAGCAGTTATTCCCGCGATGTTTCCCGTTTTAGAGCAAGAAAGAGGGTTGACGTTTACACAACTCGGTTTCATCTTTTTCGCATTGAATATGGTCGCATCCGTCCTTCAACCGGTCGTTGGTTATATTAGCGACCGCAAGCCAATGCCAAATGCACTTCCGATCGGGATGACCTGTTCCCTTATAGGGATAGCTGGTCTGGCGATTGCCCCAAGTTATTGGCTAATTTTGCTGTCTGTCATTATACTCGGATTCGGTTCGGCAATTTTTCATCCTGAAGGTTCCCGTGTTTCATTCCTAGCGGCTGGGTCAAAGCGTGGGTTGTCTCAATCCATCTATCAGGTGGGGGGCAATACAGGGCAAGCTTTAGCTCCGCTTATCAGTGCATTCGTTTTAGTTCCGCTCGGTCAGATTGGAGCCGCATTTTTTGTACTTGTGGCGGCGCTTGGTATTTTCATCTTGTCGAAAATATCCGCTTGGTATAAAAGACAGTTGGAACTTGAGAAGCAGAATAACCGCAAGAAGGTCATCCTTTCTTCTATTGGAGAGTTGACGAAAAAACAAATAGGAACTGCGTTAACCCTGTTGCTCGTCGTCATTTTTGCGCGTTCATTTTACGTGACGAATGTCACAAGCTTTTACGTCTTTTATTTGATGGATGAATACGAATTGAAAATTGCAGAAGGACAACTTTACATATTCCTGTTCATGGCTCTTGGCGCGGCAGGAACATTTTTTGGAGGCCCGATTGCGGATCGTATCGGGCGGAAGAACGTGATTGTACTATCCTTATTGGTCCCGTTGCCACTATGTCTTCTATTGCCGCATGTTCCTTTGTGGAGCATCGGCGTGTTATTAGTGGTGATTGGTTTCTTCATCATGCTGAGTTTCTCGGTGACCGTTACGTATGCACAGGAGTTAGTTCCTAGTAAAATCGGGACGATGGCTGGTCTGACAGTTGGTCTTGCATTTGGTATGGGAGCGATTGGCGCAGTTGCCTTCGGTAAGCTGATGGACACGATTGGTATTTTTCCGACGATGGTCATTGCATCATTCCTACCTTTCATCGGTCTCGTCGGGTTAGCACTGCCAAAGGATCAGAAAATGGCGATGCCTGAAAAAAAGTGAAGTACTGGCTATCCCTTGCATTTATAAGGGGATGGCCGTTTTTGCTTTTTCGATTCCTTTGTTTCATAAACTGTAAAATCGCATGACAGATATGACTTCGTTGAAGAAGTTATATTGAACCTGATTAAAAAATCTGTTTTAGGGTATGTAGCTAAGTATGTAAATATATAATGGGAGTCGATTACGTTTTGGACAGAAAGTTTTGGAAGAATCCTGTATTTTTAGTATCATCTATCATTATTTTAATACTCGTCGTCATTGGAGCTTTATTCAGTGAACCCTTCGGTGCTGTTGCCGATCGATTATATACGTTCACAACAGTAAAATTCGGTTGGTTTTATTTATTGACCGTCTTCGTCCTTATTGTATTTCTTATTGGTCTTTCCATCAGTAAATTTGGTGCTATACGTCTCGGAGGAGATGATGAGCGTCCCGAATATCCCTTCTTCACCTGGATTGGAATGTTATTCTCTGCAGGTTTTGGAGTTGGGCTCGTCTTCTGGGGTGTTGCGGAACCGATGAGTCACTATTTCACTTCACCGATGGCGGGAGTCGAAGCTCAATCTGAAAACGCAGCGCGTGTTGCTATGGGCTATTCGTTTTTCCATTGGGGCATCTCGCAATGGGCGATTTTTGGAATGGTCGGCTTGATTATCGGATTTCTACAGTTCAGAAAAAAGAAAGACGGTCTTATATCTACTGCGCTTGAACCTCTAGTAGGTTCGAATAAAGTACTTAAAACTGGAATCGATTCTTTTGCTGTCATTGCAACTGTAATGGGGATTGCAACTTCACTCGGTATGGGTGTCTTGCAGATGAGTGGTGGACTTGAATATGTCTTTGATTTTAAGGCATCCTTTACTACACAGATGGTCATCATCGCAGTACTGTTTGTATCCTATATGCTTTCTGCTTCTACCGGATTGAGTAAAGGAATAGCATACTTAGGGAACTTCAACTTGGGTATGGCGATAACTTTATTAATCTACTTCTTTATTGTCGGACCGAAAGTATTCATTCTTGAAAGTTTCACGTTAGCAATTGGCGATTATATTAATAATTTCATCACTTATAGTTTGCGTCTTCAGCCGTACAAAGGTGGTTCATGGGTAAGGGATTGGACAATTTTCTATTGGGCTTGGACAATTGCCTGGTCTCCGTTTGTCGGAGCCTTTGTGGCAAGGGTCTCTAAAGGTAGGACAATTCGTGAATTCATCGCGGGTGTAATGGTCATTCCTCCTGTATTCGCGTGTATGTGGATTGCCACACTTGGTGGAACTGCACTATACAGTGATTTGAAAAATGGTACGAATATTGCCAGCGCAGTTGACGCCGATGTGACATCTGCGATTTTTGAAACGCTCAAACATTTGCCGTTGACTGGGCTAATGTCCGTGTTATCAATCATTTTAATCTTTACATTCCTTATTACTTCCGCGGATTCAGCGACATATATATTGGCGAGTATGACAACAAAGGGAAGTCTTTTCCCACCACTGATCGTAAAACTGACTTGGGGTTTTCTCATGTCAGCAATTGCTGCAGTTTTGCTTTATGCAGGCGGTTTAGAGGCGTTGCAGTCCGCTTCATTAGTATCTGCACTGCCATTTACATTATTCCTCATATTGCTTATGTTCTCGTTCGGGAAATTGTTAAGTAAGGAACCGATTACTGTCAGACCGCGCGATATTAGTCGGTTTGAAAATATCGAAAAGGAAGTCAAGAAAAAGAAAACGAAAAAGAAATAATAAAAGAGAAGTCAATTCCTCCAGAGAACTGAGGAATTGGCTTCACTTTTTTTACTGTTTAGAGTTGCGGACAGCATATACTTTTCTGTCGGGCAACTCGAGGCAATTGAGCTGCCCGCCATAGACTGCGGCCCCGTCAATTCCAATAATATTGTTATTCCCGAAAAATACAGTATGATTCTTGTCATCCTTATGTAAGTTCTTGCTCGGTGTATGCCCGAAAATGACCGTTTTTTCTCCAGCATAGCCGTTATGAAAAATGTCTCGTATCCAAATGAGTTCATACGGGTCCGTTTCTACAATTTCTTTCTCGGGATGAACGCCCGCATGCACGAAAATCGTATCCTCCCATTCAATGTAGTAATCCAGTTGTTCTATGAAAGCAAGGTGTCGATCTAACGTATCTGAATGTAGCTCAGGTTTTATGAAAGGGTCCTCTTCATTGACGATAAACTCTTTTGAAGTGAATCCATAGCTTTCGAGTGTTTTGTCTCCGCCATTGCGGCCTGTCCAATTCCTCCAAGCTCTTTCTTCACCTAAAATAAGTGATTTTACCATCATATCCTCATGATTACCTTTTAGGACAAGCGCACCGTCTTTTTTTAGTTGAATGACTTTCTCAAGGACTTCTTTGGAATTCGGTCCGCGATCAATATAATCGCCCAATAAAATCAATTGGTCTTTTTCTGGACTATATTCGATTACTTGCAACAGCTCCTCGAATAATTTCAGTTCTCCATGGATATCACTAATGACTAACGTTCGTTGCATTATTTTCACCCTTTCTTGCTGACTACTATGATTCTACCGCATATACATGATACGATTAAGTGAATAGTCTCGACAAATGGAGGATGATGATCATGTGTGGTCGTTTTACATTGTTCGCCCCGTACTTCGAAGTTATTGAACGTTTTGACATTGAGTCTGCATTTGCAGAAACTGATTACATCCAAAGTTATAATATTGCTCCTTCCCAGCAAGTTGCGGCAATCATCAGTGATGGTAGTAAAAACAGGTTAGGGCATTTGAAGTGGGGGCTCATTCCTCCATGGGCAAAAGATGAAAAAATCGGTTATAAGATGATTAATGCTCGTGCTGAGACGATTGCTGAAAAGCCGAGCTTTCGAAAAGCATTCAAGAAACAACGATGCATTATACCTGCAGATTCTTTCTATGAATGGCAAAAGAAAGACGGAGAAAAAATCCCGATGCGCATTAAATTGAAATCAGATGGACTGTTTGCAATTGCTGGTCTTTGGGAGTCGTGGAAATCACCTGAAGGATTGATGGTTCACACTTGCACAGCAATCACGACTGAACCGAATGAGTTGATGAAGCCCATCCATAATCGGATGCCAGTTATTTTGAAAAAAGAAGATGAAGCGGCCTGGCTTGATCCACAAAATACGGATAGTCATTTCCTGGGGAATATGCTAAAACCGTTCGATGAAGCGCAAATGACAGCTTATGCTGTATCTGCAGACGTTAATTCCCCCAAAAACAATACTGAAGCACTAATCCAACGACTTTGTTGAAATATATTTTCATAATAATGTAACTACATATCATTTACTTCCGTCTACTCTATAAATGAAGAGAGGAAGTTGAATGTGTACAAACGTTTCCTAATGCCGTTCCTCATTATAGTAGTAACCGTTTTTCTATGGAGACCGATAGATGCTGCCGCTTGTTCCTGCGTAATGCCACCGCCGCCTGAACAGGCGTTAAATGATGCAACTGCTGTTTTCAGCGGTGAAGTGATTGATATCTCGGATAATGTGAAAGTCATCAATGGATACGGAAAAACAATTCGCTTTAAAGTGGATGAAAGCTGGAAAGGAATTGACAATGGGGAAGTAGCTATAAATACTGGGCACGGTGGTGGTGATTGCGGTTTCCAGTTTGAAGTCGGTCAGAGCTATCTCGTCTATGCAGTAAAAAGTGATATGTATGCACCAAATACATTATCGACAACTATTTGTAATCGAACTGTACAATTAGCGAATGCAAATGATGATTTAACAGCACTTGGTGAAGGCGAGAAGATTTTTTCTGAGCATGAAGATGTTGTCGAGAAATCAAATTGGTTCTATTGGAGTGCTGGATTGTCAAGCATCATTCTTTTAGGAGCAGCATTTGTTTATGGTAGGAAGATGAAAAATGCGCGCAGGTGAGTTTATCTCACTGCACGCATTTTTTATGTGAAAGTCATCATCGTATCGAGAGGACCATTAGATCTGATAATGTTTGAAAAGTCTAATATTGGTATAGGGAAGTATGAAAAACCTGATGAGTAAGGTGAAATGGCATAGAGTTGAAAATAGATCACAAGAGTAACATCGGCAATATAAAAATCCTGGTCAGGACTGATTCCTTTAAATGGAGGTTCCACCAATTGAATATCCCAGTCTTTTATCCTTTGCCTGATGATTTGGTTGACTTTTTTTTCATAGTCGCTGCCAGGTTTAAATAAATCTTTCAACAAATATTGTCTACCCGTCTTCGTGTCGAATGTCAGTGATTTTACAATTGTCATGCCATGAGCGCCTCCTGTAAAGGCATAAACGATTAAGTTCAAACTCAGAATGCCACGCTCGTTTGTTTTAATCTCGTAATTTGCAATCATTTCAACGAGATAGCTCTCATAAAAACCTTGTTCAATTAAAAATTCATTCAAAGTCTGTATAATTGTATGATTGAGCCTACGCTGAATCGCATGATTATGCATATTGATTATACTAGGATAATAGACGTTCACATCGGAAGATGCATGGGGGAGTTTCTTTGTCAGGATCGTAACCGGAAAATCATTCACGCGCAACATCCTTTCCACAGTCATACGATTAGTGTATGAAGGACAGACGCTAGATACTACAACTGAGGAAGGGGAACTTTCAACCATCCGACAATTATATGATGAAGGGGTTTGGTTGTTTTACATAGGAAACAGTGCAATTTGTATAATTTCATGGTACGATTTAAGTTCACAAAAGAAGAGGACGTGAGTAAATAATGATTTCAATTACAGTACCTGAAACAGATGTTACCATTGTACAGCGCGAGCAGGAAATGAGTGCAAATGAAGCTCCAATAAAGCCCATCAATGGATTTATCGATATCCACGAGATCCCACGTGATAAAGGTGGCATCATCTTATTCTTTAATAAGAAGGATGAACTATTACTAGCAGGGAAGGCACGTAAGCTTCGTCAGCGTGTGAAAAAACACCTTGAAGATAGTGTGTCGCCGTTAAAAAATCACCGTGCGGAAGTCCATAAGATTTCTGTCATAATTGTTGAAGATGCAATGGAACGTGAAATCTACGAGACCTATATTATTAATACAATGCGCGCAAAGTATAACACTGAAAAAGCGTTCTTTGAAAACGAATGAGAATAGCTTTACAAACTGTGGGATGATGTGGAGGTATACATCATCCTATTTTTTTTACGTGGAATTAATTTTTCAATTAGTCCTAATAAATCGAATGGATATGTTGTTTTTATAAGATTAATATTTTATTCATTCAACGGGCCATTATGAAGTATATAAAATGTTGCTTTGCGCTCCAGACGGCACGCTTTCCGAGGGGCGTTACTTGAGCCTCCTCGGTCGCAAAAACCGCGCCCTGTGGGGTCTCAAGGCACACGCTAATCCCTCCGGAGTCGTCCGTCTTCCGCTACAAGCAACGGAGAGTAATATGTATAAAGCTATTTTCAGAATCGCGCCAGGTTGTAAAACTTTAGTAGTGCCAAACCGTAATTGTATGAGAGGTGGGATGAAATGAAAATAGAGAATGTTTTTAAAAAGAGTGGTGTATTTCGTTTTCTTATTTTATTAATGTTAATTTCTAATATGGTTTATGTGTCAATTGAAATTTATAAATCTAAAATTAGTAATTCATTAGTTAAAAATATCGAGATAACAGAGTTGACCTTCACCAAACTTGCAACACTATCTAGCTATGCTTTAATTTTTGAAATTGTATTTTTAGTTTTATCACTTGTGGGTATCGCAATGATCTTCATTAAAAATTATCGACCATTATTTTTAAGTTATGTCGTCTTTCAGTTAGTGTTATTAACGTCAATGTTAGCGTTAAATAATATTTTGGCTTGGGCATTTGAAGCTCCTGCCGGTAATATGTCTCAACTTGTATTCGTTCCATTTGCACTTGTGTTTGCTGCACTTTTTTACTTAGTTGTTAAAAACACCTTCCTGAAAAAAGAGTCGATTAACTATAAGGTGAGCCAGTAAATCCTATACCGTAATCGGGCACGATTGCTTGGTACTACACTTTTAGTTGAGTGGAGTGCAAGCCTTCGACTCCGGGAGGATTAGCGAAAGCCGTAACGTAGAACGGCTTTTGCGAGATAAAGCGATAGCTTTTCGAGCATATCTTTGCACTCGCCTTGAGACCCTGGACGTAGCGAAGCGAAGGAAGCGGCTCAAGCCACGCCCTCCGGAAAGCGTAAGGCTGGAACGGAAATCAACGTTTGCAAGACTATACTATGTCTTGTAATTCTAGAGGCTTTGTACAACATAAGGGTGCGATTGGCGCACGATTTTTTTGTATGATATTTAGTTGATCGGAGCGGAAGCCGGCGACTCTGGGAGGATCAGCGAGAGACGTTACGAAGAACGGCTTTTGCGAGTGAAGCGTAGCGAGAAGGAGCACATCTTTGCTTTTGACAGGTGAAACACCCGTCGAAGCGAAGCGAAGGGGTGTGGTTCACCGCCCGCCCTCCAGAACGCGTCCGGCTGTAGCGCAGATCAACGGGTACCAACCACTATTCCATATAAGGGTGCTTTAACCGTATAAGGTTTGTGCTTCAAACGGGCAATTTTACAGGATAAGACATATAGAATTACGGTAAGGATTAACTTACTATTTTTCGGCATTGTATTAAAATAAATTGCTCCAAAAAAAGAGCCTATACTAGAAAGTCAGTTCAACTGACTTTCTGTATAGGCTCTTTCCATATCATTTGCTCATTTCATCATGTATCAAGTCGATATTGTAATTTAAATACTTTACATACGTATCAACTTCATCACCGGGTTGGCCGATTTCATCCGAATAGATACGTTTTTCAGCGATTCGTACGCCTGTTTCATTCGCTACCGTTTCCATCGGACGTTCGTCAACATTGGATTCAATGAAGAGAACAGGCACTTCATGTGACTTGATGAACTCCACCAATTCCTTAATTTGTGTGGGGGAACCGTTTTCCTCCGTATCAATTTCCCAGATGAATGCCTCATTTAGACCAAAACGCTTAGCCAAATACTGAAAAGCACGCTCACTCGTTACAAGAGTGCGATTTTTCTCTGGAATGTCATTGATACGATCCTCATAGTCCTTTTCAATATCCTTTAGGCGCTGGACATATTCGTCACCGCGTTTTTGAATTTCATCGCTTTTCTTAGGATGTTTCTTCACAAGTACATCTCTCATATCTTCAGCCATTTTCACCCCGACAGCCGGGTCGATGAATGCATGAGGGTTAATTTCCTCTTCGCGACCATCTCCACCCGACAAGTACATCGGCTCAACACGTTCAGTTAAGCTGAAGATGTTGTCTTCTTTTTGGTTCACTGTATCCATCATTTTGAAAAACCAGCCGTGTTCGCCGCCTTCAAGGTTCAAACCATTATAGAACAACACATCAGCGTTTGTTGCTGCTTTGATGTCATTTGGAAGTGGCTCATATTCATGTGGATCTGTTCCAGTTGGTACGAGGTTATACACTTCCACCAAGTCTCCGCCGATTTCTCTTGCCATATCAGCAATAATTGTAAAAGAGGTAACGATTTTTAAGGGTTCCTCGCCTGTTGCTGTCGTACCGTTTGAATTTTTGTCATCTCCACACGCCGCCAATAGAAAGACGGTTAATAAAGATAAACCTAACCAGGTCACTACTTTTTTCATTCTCAATTCTACTCCTTATTCATAAATTAGATTTTATCCAAAAGCTTGATGCTTTTAATAATAAATAGACGTTTTACACAACTTTTCTACTATTGAATGCCTGGATTTTTCTAAAGACGATTCCTTGTTTAGGTGAAAATAGGAATGCCAGTAAGAACAATGCCGTCGTCGCTAAAGCAATAACAGGACCCGAAGGCATATTGTATACAAAACTGAAATACAGGCCAATAACTGCAGAGATAGCACCGAAGAATGATGCAAGAAATACCATGACGGAAAGTTTGTTTGTCAACAGGTAAGCTGTCGAAGCAGGTGTGATGAGCATTGATACGACAAGGATGACGCCAACCGTCTGAAGGGATGCAACTGTTACAAGTGTCAACAGAAACATAATCGCATAATGAATGAAACGTACATTCAATCCGTAGGCAGCCGCCATCGTTTCGTCAAAGCTGGAAACGAGTAGTTCTTTGTAAAATAATATGACGACTAATATGACTAAACTTCCGATTGCTAATGTTAGCCACATATCGGATGTCCTTACTGCGAGGACGTTCCCGAAAAGAATTTGAGTTAGATCTGTCGCACTTTTGGCTTTTGAAATTAAAATGACACCAAGAGCGAAAAATGCCGAGAATACGAGTCCGATGGATGAATCACTTTTAATACGGCTATTTTGTGTAATGGCTCCGATGCCGAATGCGGTCAGTATACCTGTAAACACGGCTCCATAGAAATAATTAATGCCGAGCATATAGGAAATGGCAACCCCGGGTAATACGGCGTGTGATATAGCATCTCCCATCAATGCCATACCACGCAAAATGATGAAGCTTCCAATCACGCCACATATGATTCCGACCATTATGGACGTGATGAACGCTTTCTGTAAAAACGCATATGTTTGTAAATCATTGATGAATTCCATTACATTTGTACCTCCAAGTCATCCAGCATTGCAACTGGTCTTTCGTAAGCACGTGTCATATTATCCGCTTGGAACACTTGTTGGACTGGACCGGCATCAATTAGCTGTTTATTAATCAATATCAGTTCGTCGAAATAATTTTTTACTTTTGTTAAATCATGGTGGACGACAAATACGATTTTTCCTTCCGTTTGAAGTTGTTTAAGAATACCGATGATCACTTCTTCACTAGATACATCGATTCCAACGAATGGTTCATCAAGGAAAAAGAAATCCGCATTTTGTGCAAGTGCCCTTGCGAGGAAGACACGTTGCTGCTGGCCTCCTGACAATTCACCAATCTGGCTATTGGCAAACTCCTGCATGCCAACTTTCTCAAGGCATTGCATTGCCCATTCCTTATGTTCTTTTTTAGGTCTCCGTAATAAGCCTAGTTTTGGATACGTTCCGATTACTACAGCGTCCAATACTTTAATTGGGAAGTTCCAATCAATATTGGAACGTTGGGGGACATAGGCTATATTCTTTCTGAAATTCTTGATTGGTTTTGAATTTATTTCAACTGTTCCTTTATCTTTTGGTATTAAACCAAGCATGGCTTTCATCAAAGTAGATTTTCCTGCTCCGTTGGGTCCCAGTATTCCAATCAACTTGCCTGAAGTGAATGTAAACGATATGTTATCAAGAACCTGTTTGCCATAATAGGAAACAGAGACGTTTTTTACCGAGATGATATCTGACATATTTTTTCCTCCTGAATGAATTAAATAAGGGGAGAATACTTTCCCCAGTGCAACTTTATGTGTAAAAAAATGAATTGTGGATTCCCATTTGTTAAATAGTATACTGCGGTTTTACAGTTTAGGTGACTCTGTAATTTGATTGTAGTCTCAAAGTTTCCCTAACGCAACTTTTATCAGTATAGTATAAATGAAATTCAGAGTAAAGCCTATTTTCTTATTTACACAAAAAATAATTTTAAATCTGAAATGGTATTCCCGTCTACCTGCTGTTTTCATGAGCGGAGTAAGAAATTACAGAGTGTTTACGGCACTTGTCATGTAGTTTCCCTTTTTTATAGGATTGTATGCCCTTCACACTAAAATCCTGTAAAATAGATAGTAGAACAATGATCGGAGGCGCTAAAAATGAAGTTTTTTCACACAGCTGATTGGCATTTAGGAAAATTGGTGCAAGGTGTTTACATGACAGATGGCCAACGTTATGTTCTACGTCAATTTATAGAAGCCATAAGAGAAGAGAAGCCGGATGCAGTCATCATAGCAGGTGATCTATATGATCGTGCTGTACCACCTACGGAAGCTGTTACACTGCTCGATGAAGTGTTGCGGGAAATTGTAGTCGATTTAAAGACTCCGGTCATCGCAGTTGCGGGCAATCACGATAGTCCAAGCCGTTTAGATTTCGGAAGCCGCCTTATGCGTCAGAATGGCTACTATATAGAAGGCCGACTAAGACGCACGAATGATCCTGTTGTTTTAAAAGATGAGTATGGTGACGTCCATTTTCATCTTGTACCTTTTGCAGATCCATCTGTCTGCAGACAAGTGTTTGAAGATGATACGATCACTGATTTCAATAACGCGATGGAGCGGGTCATTAGTAATATTAAGTTTGATGAGAATGCCCGTCATGTATTCGTTGGACATGCGTTCGTAACGCCACACGGAGAAGAAGAAGAGAACACAAGTGATTCTGAGCGGCCGCTGGCTATCGGAGGAGCCGAATATGTATCTGCGCATCTTTTCAAACCTTTTCATTACACGGCTCTTGGTCATCTTCATCAGGCACATCATGTGGGAGATGAAACGATTCGCTATTCGGGATCGCCAATGAAATATTCCATATCTGAAGAAAATCATAAAAAAGGCTTCTTTATTGTGGAGATGGATGAAGAAGGAAATGTGGCTGTGGAGAAAAGGCTACTCAATCCGCAATATGATATGCGTACTGTCGAAGGATTGATGGAAGAAATAGTAGCCGAGCAACCAAGTAATGACTATGTGTTTGTCAAACTCCATGATGAAACACCTGTATTATTTCCGATGGAAAAAGTGAAGTCGATCTTTCCAAATGCGATGCATATTGAAAGGAAAATAGTCCGGACCGCGGCAACGATGGAGCACACAAGTGTGTTAGGGGATGAAAAACCTGACGACTTGACCTTGTTCCGTTATTTTTATGCGCAAATGAATGATATCGAACCGGACGCGGAAACAGAAAAGATATTTGCGGAAGTTCTATATGAAGTGAAAGGAGGGATGGATCGATGAAGCCTGTGCAATTGACGATGACAGCATTCGGTCCATACAAAGGTACGGAAGTAATCGATTTCAGGAAACTTGAAGACCACCGGCTATTTGTCGTATCGGGATCTACTGGTGCTGGAAAAACGACTATTTTCGACGGAATCTGTTTCGCCCTTTACGGTCAGGCAAGCGGAGAAGATCGAACAGAAGCACGATCGATGCGGAGTGATTTCGCTGATGATTCAATGCCTACATCTGTCGAACTCATTTTTGAAATCCAGCGCCGGACATACCGGGTGATGAGACAGATTCCCTACCTCAAAAGCGGCAACAAAACCGAGACGTCTGCCAAATACGAGTTTTTCGAATTGACGGATTCAGGCGAAGTTCCAGTTGTCGATCGTCAAATTGTCTCTGAAATCAATCGGAAAATCGAAGAATTAGTCGGATTTACGATTGATCAATTCAGCCAAATTGTCATGCTACCACAAGGAGAGTTCCGTAAATTTCTAACTTCCGATACGGAAAACAAAGAAACCATTATGCGCAAAATTTTTAAAACACATGATTATCGTGAGATGGTTGATGTGCTTAAAAATAGGAAAGATAGCGCAGCATTTTTACTCGCAGAGGAAAAGAGGACTGTGGACAGCTTAGTGGGACAGATTCCGAGTCTTATACCAACGAGAGAATCGCTGATCTTTAATGTGCTAGAGCAAGAATACACGAACAGTTCTCAAGTGATGCATGGTCTCGAGGAAGAAGTGGTGTACTATTCCCAAAAGGCAATAGATGATGAATTGAACTATAAGTCCTTATATGACCAACATGCGAATTTGCTTACGGCTTTTCATTCCGCAAAAACAAATAATGCACAATTCGATCAGCTTGAACAGCGAAAAATGACCTTTGAGAAACTGACAACGGAAATCCCAGACATAAAAGAAAAAGAAAAACGCATCGCCAATGCAGACCGTGCCGCGGTCATCCATGAAATTGAAGTCTATTACAAACAGCAGGCAGATGAAGAGAAAGCAAAGCAAGATGTTTCTACCAAAGCGGAGGAACTTGTCGTCAGTGCACGAAAGTATTATGCGGACGTGAACCGTTCTTACGAAGAAATCCAGAAGCAGGAACCATTGCGCGCGGAAGTGACCGAGCAGCTGATCAGACTTCGGGATCACTTGCCTGCAGTGACAGACCTTGCCGCAAAAGAATCGAAAATCTTGGCATTGTCTGAGGAACTCAAAAGGATGAAAGAAGCTTTTACGATTACATTGAGAAAGTCCGAAGAAGAAAAGCAGAAGCTTGTAGGGTTGAAAGCGAATATCGATAAAAATGACAAAATTCTTCTACCATACGACAAACTCGTCGAGACGTTGAACATCATCCAAGTGCACGGCAAAGCAGTCCAGGAAGTTAATAATCTGACAACCAATCTGAAAGGATTGGGTGAACAGTACAAAACTGCGTCTTCAACTTTCAACAAATTAAAGAATGAATTTGAGAAACTTCAAAACGATTGGCTAGACGATCAAGCGTCCCATCTGGCTGAAACACTCATGGAAGGGGAACCTTGCCCTGTCTGCGGAAGTGCGCATCATCCTACTATAAATAGTAAGCAATTTGACCATTCCATTACACGTGAAGAGTTGGAGTCTAAAAGGCTGCAACTATCCAAAGCAGAAAGTGCATTCCGTTCTGCTGAGGCCAAGTATGAAGCAGTTCAAGAACAGCTTAAGCTTAGTCAACTAGAAGTACAAAAGCAACAGATTACTGATACTTTACCGGATCTGAAAAGAAAGAGACGTGAAGTAACAGAGCAGATCGAACATTTGAAAATGAAACGCGAAGAATTAGTAGTCATGAAAGATCAATTGAAGTATACCGAAGCAGAATCAGTAAAACTGGATACTAAACGGACTGAACTGGAAAAGACATTATATGAAAAGTCGTCCATATATGAAAAGGAATCGGCTTTATTGCAAAGGGATCTTAATTCGATTCCTGAAGGTTTGCGAAAGCTAAACGTTCTGCAAGATGAAATCAAGTCAAAGGAAGTGACAAAGCGCCAGTTGGATGATGCGTGGGTGACCATACAAAAAAAACGAGAGGAAGCGAAAGAGAAAGAGGTTACCGCAATCAATTCCCTTCATTATGTGAAACAGGCTCTTGAAGAAAGCGTTAAAAAGCGGAAACAGGCAGAAGTCCGGTTCTTTGAAGCATTAAAGAATTCCGATTTTGCGACAGAAGATGAGTACCGCAAATCGAAATTATCCGAAACAGATAAACGCAATCTAAAAGATTATGTCATTACATTTAATCAGCAACTTCATACGATAAAGGAATCCATTCAAGAACTCGAAAAATTGCTTGAAGGCAAGAATAGAACTGACCTTACGCACATGTCTGAAAAAGTGGAGCTACAAAAAGCTGCTTATGAAAAAGCATTTACTGATTGGAACAGTTCGATGGAACATGAAAAGACACTGCGGAATTTGATGGCGAATTTGAAGAAATCAGTGGAAGGTATAGTTGAACTTGAGCGGAAAGTATCTAAACTGACTGACGTCTATGATGTTGTTAGAGGGCAGAACAATCATAAGCTTTCTTTTGAACGTTTTATACAAATCGATTATTTGGAACGGATCATCCAATCCGCGAATGCACGTCTTCAAAATTTATCAAACGGGCAATATGAATTGATACGCAGTGACCGACAGGAAGTGAGGGGCCGGCAAAGTGGTCTCGGTTTAGATGTTTATGATGCGTATACGGGACAAAACAGAGATGTGAAAACTTTATCAGGCGGGGAAAAGTTCAATGCATCCCTTAGTTTGGCACTTGGTATGGCGGACGTCATCCAAAGCTTCCAAGGAGCGATGTCCATTGAAACAATGTTTATCGATGAAGGATTTGGCACGTTGGATGAAGAAGCTTTGAGAAAAGCGGTCGATACGTTAATTGACCTTCAAAAATCGGGTAGAATGATTGGTGTCATTTCCCATGTGGAAGAACTGAAAACTGCATTTCCAGCCATTCTTGAAGTTCATAAATCTCTTGAAGGTCATAGTGAAACGAAATTCATTATTAAATAATTTGACAGGCGGTCCTTGCTCCGCCTGTTTTCTTTTTGAAAAAGAGGATAAATTTATACTATGAATGCATAAATAGCCATTGCATTTATGTTTCATTCCCCTTATTATTAAATTCTGCGATATATTGCATACATAGTTACAATTCACAACACGAGAGGATTTTCAAAATATGTCAACTAAATTATCATTCTCTTCTTTTCTATTAATTGGAATTATGCTGTTTGCTCTATTCTTTGGTGCCGGTAATCTGATTTTCCCCGCTGAGCTAGGCCAATATGCAGGGACAAACTTTTGGCCAGCAATTATTGGTTTCTTGATTACTGGCGTAGGATTGCCGTTCCTTGGCATTCTAGCCATCGGGTACTCGGGTAGTCGAAATCTTCAAGATCTAGCAAGTAGAATCCATCCGGTCTATGCAATCCTCTTCACTTCACTGCTCTATTTGACAATTGGGCCTTTTTTTGCAGCTCCTAGAACCGGTGCAGTTGCATTCGATATTGGTATCGCCACCTTTATCCCAGCGGCGTATTCTCAAATTGCGCTACTCATCTTCACACTTGTTTTCTTCGGCGTGACATTGTGGCTTTCTCTCAATCCAGCAAAAATAGTCGATCGAATCGGTAAGTATATGTCACCTGCCATTATCGTGTTGCTACTAGCTTTATTGGCGATGGCATTTATTAACCCAATCGGTTCCATTCAGGCACCTGTAGACGCATATAAAACAGGAGCTTTCATGGAAGGATTTACGGAAGGTTATAACACGATGGATGCGTTAGCCTCACTTGTATTCGGTATTATCGTCATCAAGGCGATTCGTGCACTTGGCGTGACAGATCGAGCCCAAATCGTATCTGCTACAGTTAAAACAGGTATTATTGCATCCGCTTTTCTTGGTCTGTTATACGTTGGAATCGCCTACCTGGGTGCTACAACAACAGAGAAGTTCGGTCTGTTCGACACGGGTGGCCCTGTTTTAAGTGGAGCGGCAGCCCACTATTTTGGTACAACCGGTTCAGTCCTCCTTGCGGGTGTCATTATCCTTGCCTGCCTGACAACAAGCATCGGATTAATGACCGCATGTGGTGAATATTTTCATACACTTATCCCATCGGTAAGTTATAAAGCATTCGTTTCGGTTTTCACCGTCTTCTGCTTTGTCGTGGCGAATTTCGGGCTGGCCAATATTATTATCTTTTCAATTCCAGTATTAATGTTCCTTTATCCGCTTGCAGTCGTCTTAATGCTGTTAACATTTGCTTCCAAGCTGTTTAACCATTCTAGACTTGTCTATATAAGCGCCACCGCAGTTGCGTTTGCCATTAGCATAATAGACGGCGTAAAGACTTTATACGGTACGCTTGGCAATACAGAGGACCAATGGCCGACTTGGCTAAGTTCTATCGTCAACTTCTATAACAAAGTGCTTCCTTTTTACGCAGAAGGTCTTGGTTGGCTCTTGCCAGTATTGATTGTTATGTTACTCACAGGGATTATTGCGAAAGTAATTAAAATTTAAGTCGAAAAAATATAAAAGGGCACTCCAAATTGGAGCGCTTTTTTTTATCATGTTTTTGTTAGATGCTAAATCAAGAAGTATCATTGTCCAAACGTCATACCAAAGTGATAACCATTAGTTGAATTTCAAATGTCCTTCTTCAATGATCGAAACTCTTCAATGGCACGCAGCCAATTTTCGCGCATCACTTTAGAAACTGCCTCCGCATTGCCTTCTTTCATCATCCGTAAAATTAGGTTATGCTCTTCGATTGATTTTTCCGTCAAAATGATTGAATTTAAAAAGAATAGTCGTCTAACATGTTTTTGTAAAGAAGCTACCATAGAGTGGATATAGGGATTGGCGGCATTGTCGACAATAATTTGATGGAAATTTTCATCAAGTCTCAATGCTGAATCGTAATCTTTTCGATAAACCGCTTGCGCAAACTCTTCATTCGTCTGCTCCAATTCCGCAAGCATTTCTTTAGTTAGATGTGGAACCGCCAGTTCTGCTGACAGCGCTTGCAAAGCGGCGAGAGGGGGGAGAAGATCTTTGATTGTTTCCGGATCAACTTCCGTTACTTGCGTCGCTTTTCCGGGAAACATTTTGACGAATCCTTCCATTTCGAGAAGTTGGAGGGATTCCCGGATAGGTGTCCTACTGACACCGAGCGCTTGTGCCAATTCGATATCATTCAGTTTTTCACCAGGTTGTAGAGTACCATCGATAATCCAAAGTAATAGTTGGTTTAAAGCGTTTTCTTTTGCTGTCTTACGTGTTGGTTTTTCATGTTCCGAAGGTATCGGCATGTGAAATCACCTTCCTGTTTCTACTAGGGTGTTTCCAGTATACAGGAAGTTCCTGTTTGTGGAAAGTTAGCATATACAGTATATCAGTGTCAAAGTAACCTTGAATAGAAGAGTGAAATATCCTGATCTTCGATAGTAGAGCCATATGCGATTTCTTCACGCACAAGTGTGAATCCTTTTGCTTCATAGAACGGGATACCATACACATTACCTTTTGCTACGGAAACCCACTGTTTAGACGCGTGAAATCTATGTTTTTGGATTTTAGTACAGAAGTCAATCAACCTGGAACCGATTCCTTTCCCCCTTCTATCAGGATCTACATAAAACACATATATTTCTCCGTCTGTTTCATTCAGCATGCCTGCTCCGATTGTTCCGACGATTTTACCGTCTAATTCAGCAACCATATAGCCATGCCAGCTTCTGTCGATTGATGTGACTTCCTGTTTTACACGTTCGACATTGTAATATTTCATAATTAACGCTTCAATATATTGCTCGGAATATAAGTTGCGATACGTAAACCATTGGCTCTTCGAGAGTAGAGGGGCTATACATTCAGCATCTTCTTTCCTAGCCATTCTAACCGATAATTTGGACAATTAAGACCATCCTTTCTGCTGTAACAAATGCTTCGTTTCTGTAATGTGATTGGTTGTGAATTGTAATGTAGTTGTAATATTGCACTGTTAATCTATATACAGACTAATAAGTAGGGAGTAGAAAACTTGAAAAAACATATTGTGACGCTCATTTTTACAGTAGTTTTATTGATCGGTGGAACGACCGAAAGTTTTGCGGCTTCTTTAACGTACACAGTCCAAAAAGGAGATACCCTTTACAAAATCGCTTCCACACACAAAATTACTGTGAATGAATTGAAAAAGCGGAATGATTTGAAATCGAACATCATTCAACCAACCCAAAAATTGACGATTGTTAAAAGCAATGCAGAAGTGAATGGTAAACCAGTTGAGAAGAAAGTGGCCAAAACGCCATCACGTTCGTCAGATGATAACGTGCTGAAAGAATTTACAGTTAACGCGAGTGCTTATACTGCTTCTTGTAACGGGTGTTCAGGAATCACATCAACAGGCATTAACCTTAAACGCAATCCAGATGCAAAAGTAATTGCTGTAGATCCGACAGTTATTCCGTTAGGGACGAAAGTCTACGTTGAAGGATACGGATATGCGATAGCCGGAGATATCGGTGGTTCAATTAAAGGCAATAAAATCGATCTTTTCTTCCCGACAAAAGCAGAAGCTTATAAATGGGGACGGAAAAGCGTTAAAATCAAAATTTTGAAATGATAAATAGCTGCCGGCCCCTTTATTACGAGGGGTTGGTTTTTTAAATTTTCCATTCCTTCTGATAATCATGGTAAACTGGTGAAAAAGATGAACGGGGAGATGGAATGGATAAAAGAAGAATGGTCATCGCACTCATTATCATTATAGCAATTCCGTTATACATTTGGATCGCTTATTATGAAATTCCGAAAAAGGCAGAGGTTGGTGAAGGAAGGCTTCAGCAGGAACCGTTGAAGCATGATTTCACGTCAGCTCTTTCGTTTGAGAACGCGTATATGGGGGATTCTTCGAACAGCAACGGATTATTTGAATCATTACCGTTAAGTGAGTACAAAGGGACAATTGCAATGGATTCAGATAAGCATTCGATGCGTGTTAACTATGAAGTAAACGCATCAGAACTTAATGGGACAGCGGAGCAGGCTGTCCTGTATAATTCAACCGCGGCATTTGTCTTAATTGGAAATCTGAAAGAAATTGAAATGCACTTTACGGATAAAAGCTTCACGGTAAAACGTTTCCTTGTAGAAAATTGGTTTGGAACGGAATTTAATGATCTCAAAGATCCAGCTGTCTTTAAAGAAAAAGTTCAAAACCCGATTGGTGCGGCGGGCGCAGAAAAATGGTTTGAAGTGTATACAGGAGGGAAGATGAATTGAATATTTATATTGTGACAGGTGCTTCAAAAGGAATCGGTCTGGAACTATTCAAGCAACTGAGGAACCGAGGTGACCACGTTATCGGGGTTGCGCGGACGAATCCGCAGGAATTGAAAGGGTTCATTCTTGCAGACTTATCAAAGACAGATTGTCTGGAAGTCATGATCAGACAGATTGTCAAGGACAACCGTTCAAAAGCAAGGACATTTACGCTGATTAATAATGCGGGTATCGTCGACCCGATTGGCCTAATCGGATCGGTCGACTCCGAAACGATGGCAGAAGCGCTTGCGGTCAATCTCACTGCACCAATGATTACTTCAAACGCCTTCATTTCATGTTTAAAGGATTTTGATGGTCCGAAAAAAATCATTAATATCTCTTCAGGTGCCGGACGAAGTGCGTATGAAGGTTGGGGAGTGTATTGTACGACGAAAGCTGGACTCGATCATTTCACAAGAGTGGTCGCGATTGAACAGGAGTCCGTAGATTATCCTGTCAAAGTCGTTTCCATCGCACCAGGTATCATCGATACTGACATGCAGGAAACGATTCGATCGACGAATGAAGATGATTTTCCATTACTTGGCCGTTTTATTGATTATAAAGAACAGGGACATTTAAGCAGTGCAGAAGAGACGGCTTCTAAACTAATCGCCTTCATAGATCGCGAAGATTTCAGCGAGTCCGGTCCGATTGCGGATATCAGGCAAGTATAAGCGCTATTAAGAATATAAAAAGCGGGATGTCCGAACGGCGACATCCTGCTTTTTTACTGTTCACTATTATTAACTTGAGATACTTCAACGAAATCTTTCACTTTTTCGATTGCAATGAGGAATGGAGGATTATTTCGCTGGTTCAGCAGTTCATAACGGATGACGTGGACATCCGATTGATGCAACGATTTGACATAGACGAGCAAAGCATCCCGTTCTTCTGCTCCGCCTTGATGACCGTCATAGACGGATATCGTAATAATCCCGCCTTTTTTCACGAGACCGAGCAATTTGTGAATGGCTTCAATTGTAGATTCTGGTTTCGTAACAACACTCATGTCTTCACTGTAAGGCAGATAACCGAGGTTGAACATTGCACCCCCAATGGGTTTATCCACATAGCGATCGACGTTTGCATGGCTGTCGAGAATGAGTTTGACATTGTGATGTAAATCACCAAGTCTATCGGCAGTTTTATCAAGAGCTGCCTGCTGTATGTCAAAAGCGATGACAGAACCTTCATTCCCGACGAGCTTCGCCAGGAATTCCGTGTCGTTGCCATTTCCAGCAGTCGCGTCAACGACCGTCTCACCAGGCAGAACGGTTTCTGCCAGTAGACGTTTTGCGAAGGGCAACACACGATGTAATAGAATTTGACTCAATGTGATTCCACTACCTTTCCAAAGAACTTTCCTTGATAACTGTTACGCCGCTTTAATTCATCATCGATGCCGTTAAGTACATCCCATTTGGTCACGCTCCACATTGGTCCAATCATCTGGTCAATCGGCCCGTCACCAGTAATGCGATGGATGACCATGGAAGGCGGTAGCACTTCTAGTTGATCGACAACGAGCTTGATATATTTATCTTTTTCAAGGAATTCTACCAACCCTTTTTCATACTGCTTGACCATTGGTGTCCCTTTCAGCAAATGAAGCAAGTGAATCTTAATGCCTTGCACATCCAATTCGGACACTTTTTGTGCCGTTTCCATCATCATGTCATAGTCTTCCATCGGCAATCCATTAATGATATGGGTACATACACGGATGCCGTGTTTCCTCAACTTTTCGACCCCTTCAACGTATGTCGCAAAATCATGCGCACGGTTTACGAGCTTCGCCGTCTTTTCATGTACCGTCTGTAAACCGAGCTCTACCCAAAGATATGTCCGCTCATGTAATTCTGCCAAATAGTCAACGACGTCGTCAGGCAGACAATCAGGACGGGTGCCAATCGACAAGCCTACTACATTTTCTTGTGCAAGCGCTGCTTCAAACTTTTCTTTTAAGACTGGAAGGGGAGCGTGGGTGTTGGTATAGGCTTGGAAGTAGGCCATGTATTTACCATTTTTCCATTTCTGATGCATCCGGTCACGCACTTCGGCAAATTGGACATCAATGGAATCGACTCGGTCTCCCGCGAAATCACCAGAACCGGCCACACTGCAAAATGTACAACCACCAAAGGCCACGGTGCCATCCCGATTCGGACAATCAAAGCCTGCATCTAAAGCCACCTTGAATACCTTGCAACCGAATTCGTCTTTCAAATGACGTGACCATGTATAATAACGTTTTCCTTCAGTCGGGAAAGGAAATATTAAATCATCCATGAACAACAACTCCTCTAACAGTAGATTGTACCACGGAAAAATACATCAATGTCATCTGAATTATAGAACATTTTATGTATATCTTGTCTGTTTACATAAAAAGGCATACACTCGACATATCCGGTACTGTCCCGTTTGCAACCACTTGGAATCCCAAGCTTTGTCCAAGTCACAAATAGGAAAATCGGTGTTTTAGTGTGTTAAAATCCATTGGACTATTCTTAGTGAAACGGAGATAGATGAAATGCCGAAAAAAGTATGGCTCCTCGTCATCGGAATGTTTGTCAATGTCATTGGTAACTCATTTTTATGGCCGTTAAATACAATATATATGCATGAATATCTTGAGAAATCGCTTGCAGTTGCAGGGCTTGTCCTAATGGCGAACGCGGGCGCAGGTGTCATCGGAAATCTCCTGGGCGGCTATTTGTTTGATCGAATTGGTGGTTTCAAAACGATTATGGCAGGGATCATCATTTCCATTGGCGCACTCGCATTTCTCGTTTATAACCACGACTGGTATCCATATATTATTATGCTAACAGTACTAGGATTTAGCGGTGGAATTATATTTCCTAGTATGTTTGCCATGGTTGGCACAGTTTGGCCTGAAGGTGGCAGGAAAGCGTTTAACTCTATTTATCTAGCGCAGAATGTCGGAGTTGCCATTGGGCCGGCATTGGCGGGATTAGTAGCTTCCTTCCATATCGATTATATTTTTGCGGCGAATCTGCTCTTTTATGTTCTATTTCTTGCGCTAGCCTTTTTCAGTTACAGAAAACTTGAAATCGCCCCAGACCGACATACGACTGTAATTCGGGAAGCGAAGCGCATTAAACATAAAGCACCTTTTTATGCACTGCTTATACTTGTATCAGGTTATTTGCTTACCTGGCTTGTCTATTCTCAATGGTCAACGACAATCTCCACGCATGCTTTGTCACTCGGCGTGTCTTTAAGGGAATATAGTTTCATCTGGACGGTCAATGGCTTATTAATTGTCATCGGGCAACCGATTATCCGCCCACTGATTAGAAGGTTGGAAAACCAACTTAAGACGCAGATGATTATCGGCACGAGTATATTTATCGTGTCTTTCATTGTGGTCAGTTTTGCGGGATCGTTTAAGATGTTTATCGTTTCGATGGTGATTTTGACGTTCGGAGAAATGATCGTCTGGCCCGTCATTCCAACGTTGGCGAGTCAACTTGCTCCAAAAGGTCGGGATGGATTCTATCAGGGAATTGTCAACTCTGCTGCCACGGTCGGCCGGATGATTGGTCCTTTTGCAGGCGGGGTTCTTGTCACCATTTACGATATGAAAGTCATGTTGTTGCTATTAACGAGCCTCATGGCCATTACACTAGTCACAACACTACTGTATGATCGACCACTCAAATCAGCAGTTAGTAAGGAGATTATCTAATAAATGCTCAACACCGGATAGCCATTCAGGGTTTTCCGGTTTTTCTGTATATTCTTCGCATAGTAATTGATAGTTTGACCGAATGAAGATAGAATTGAGTCAATGATCTAAAAGGGGGAACGCTACATGAAACCGGTATATTCAACAGCAATGGAAGCGATTTCAAAGATTCAAGATGGAGACACGTTGATGGTAGGGGGCTTCGGCCTTGTCGGCATACCTGAGCAGCTTATTTTGGCGCTTGTCGAAAAAGGTGTGAAGGATTTAACGATTATTTCCAATAACTGTGGGGTTGACGAATGGGGACTTGGCCTTTTATTGAAGGAAAAACAGATAAAAAAAATGATTGGATCTTATGTAGGTGAAAATAAAGAATTTGAACGCCAAGTATTATCAGGTGAAATCGAAGTGGAATTGACACCACAAGGTACACTTGCTGAAAAGATTCGTGCAGGCGGCGCCGGTATACCGGCATTTTATACACCTGCAGGGGTAGGAACGACAGTGGCGGAAGGGAAAGAGATTCGCACGTTCGATGGAAAAGAATACGTTCTTGAAGAGGCATTGGTCGCTGATTTCGCTCTCGTTCGTGCTGCAAAAGCTGACAGAATCGGAAATCTTATCTATAACAAGACTGCACAGAACTTCAATCCGATGATGGCGGCTGCAGGTAAGTTTACAATCGCAGAAGTGGAAGAAATCGTCGAGACAGGTGATTTGAATCCGGCAACCGTACATACGCCGAGCATCTATGTTCAAGGGTTATTGCAAGCGAAACAGGAAAAACGTATAGAGAGACTGACGACTCAATAAGAAAGGGGAATATTCACGATGACAACAGTTAACTTTAGAGAACGAATCGCAAGACGTGCCGAAAAGGAAATCAATGACGGGGATTATGTCAATCTGGGAATTGGTATGCCGACACTCGTTGCCAATTATATTTCGGACAATAAAACCGTTGTGCTCCAATCAGAGAACGGCCTGCTTGGAATCGGACCATATCCTAAAGATTCAGAAGTGGATCCTGATCTGATTAATGCAGGTAAGGAGACCGTGACGACAATACCCGGCTCTTCGTTCTTCGACAGTTCGGAATCATTCGCAATGATTCGCGGCGGACATGTCGATGTTGCGATACTTGGCGGCATGGAAGTGTCTGAAGAAGGAGATTTAGCGAACTGGATGATTCCCGGCAAGATGATCAAAGGAATGGGCGGTGCGATGGATCTCGTACATGGTGCGAAGAAAATCATCGTTATCATGGATCATACGGCAAAAGACGGTTCCCCGAAGATTAAGAAAAAATGCGACCTTCCCCTGACTGGTAAAGGTGTTGTCCATAAAATCATCACAGAACGTGCATTGATTGTAGTGACGCCGGAAGGTCTTGAACTGAAGGAAGTATTTGAAGGTTTTACTATCCAAGAGGTTATTGACTCGACGGAAGCGGACTTAATCGTCAAAGATGTAAAGTGAAGTTAAAAAGCATTGTTGTATTTTGGAACATTTTCGGGTACACTACAATAAAATGATTTCAAATAGCGTTGGCGTTGATGAGGAGCAGTATTCGTGGATAGTCGATAGCAGAGAACAGGCGGTTGGTGCAAGCCTGTACGACGAACGATGAACTCGCCTTTGAGCCTGTATCGGTGAACTATAAAGTAACCGGTGCCGTTTTCCGCGTTAAGGAAACAAGTTGGGCGGCAACTGCCGTCAATTTGGGTGGCACCGCGGGAGTATGCATACAATCTCGTCCCTTATTATTTTTAAGGGACGGGATTTTTTTATTCCCAAAATGCCTGTCATTATTTGAATCGAATTGAAGGGATGAGTTAAATGAGTTATCAACATTTACAGATTGAGAAGAAGTGGCAAAACTATTGGAAAGAAAATAAGATCTACAAAATGGTCGATGACGAATCAAAGCCAAAGTTCTACGCATTGGATATGTTCCCATATCCTTCAGGTGCAGGTCTTCACGTTGGCCATCCGCTCGGTTATATCGCAACGGATATTTTGAGTTCGTTCAAACGCAAGCAAGGGTATAATGTGTTGCACCCGATGGGCTGGGACGCATTCGGCTTGCCTGCGGAACAATATGCGATTGACACAGGAAATGACCCTGCTGAATTTACTGCGAAAAATATTGCGACATTCAAACGTCAGATGAAAGACCTCGGTTTTTCATACGACTGGGACCGTGAAGTGAATACGACGGATCCTAAATATTATAAATGGACGCAATGGATTTTCATCCAACTGTATAAAAAAGGCCTTGCCTATATCGATGAAGTGGCTGTGAACTGGTGTCCAGCACTTGGAACGGTCCTCGCAAATGAAGAAGTGATCGATGGTAAATCAGAGCGTGGCGGTCATCCTGTAGAACGCCGTCCAATGCGTCAATGGGTTTTGCGTATTACGGAATATGCAGATCGTCTACTTGAAGATCTTGATGATCTTGATTGGTCAGAAAGTCTGAAAGATATGCAACGCAATTGGATTGGTAAATCAGAAGGTGCACAACTGAAATTTGAAATCGACGGTACTGCCTTGTCGTTTGAAGCGTTTACGACTCGTCCGGATACAATTTTCGGTGCTACTTATGCGGTACTTGCACCTGAACATAAACTTGTAGACCAAATAACGACTGTAGAGCAACAGGAAGCAGTAGCTGCTTATCTTGATAAAGTAAAAACGAAGAGTGATCTTGAAAGAACCGATCTTGCGAAAGAGAAAACAGGCGTCTTTACAGGGGCTTATGCCATCAACCCTGCAAGTGGTGAAAAAATGCCTATCTGGATTGCTGACTATGTACTCTCTACATATGGAACAGGTGCAATTATGGCAGTTCCGGCTCATGATGAGCGGGATTATGAGTTTGCGACAGAATTCGATTTGCCGATTGTTGAAGTTGTTTCTGGTGGAGACATTTCCAAAGAGGCATATACAGGTGATGGCGTACATGTGAATTCGGATTTCCTGAATGATCTTGGCAAAGACGAAGCAATTGAGAAAGCGATTGAATGGTTCGTTGCTCAAGAGAAAGGCGAAAAGAAAATTACGTACCGTCTGCGTGACTGGTTGTTCTCAAGACAGCGTTATTGGGGAGAGCCAATTCCAATCATTCATTGGGAAGATGGTTCAATGACACCTGTTGACGAATCGGAATTGCCATTGGAGCTGCCGAAAACAGATAATATTAAACCGAGTGGTACAGGTGAGTCACCGCTAGCAAACATTGAAGAGTGGATTAATGTCACTGATCCGGAAACAGGCATGAAAGGCCGTCGCGAAACGAATACGATGCCGCAATGGGCAGGAAGCTGTTGGTATTATTTGCGTTATATCGATCCGGATAATGATGAAATGCTAATTGATCCGAAATTGGCTGAACGATGGTTGCCAGTCGACATCTATGTCGGTGGAGCAGAGCACGCAGTCCTTCACTTGCTCTACGCACGTTTCTGGCACAAAGTGCTATACGATATCGGAGTGGTGCCAACGAAAGAGCCATTCCAAAAACTCTTTAACCAAGGGATGATTCTCGGTGAAGGTCACGTAAAAATGTCCAAATCACTAGGCAATGTCATCAATCCGGACGACATCGTTCATTCACACGGAGCTGACACGCTACGTCTGTATGAAATGTTCATGGGACCACTTGATGCATCGAAAGAGTGGTCAACAAACGGTCTGGAAGGTTCACGCAGATTCCTTGACCGTATCTGGCGTCTGTTCGTCAATGAAGACGGCACATTAAGTTCGAAGATCGGTGGAGAACCAGGCGGATCGATTGAAAAGATCTATCACCAGACTGTCAAGAAAGTGACAGAGGACTATGAAGGGATGCGTAATAATACGGCGATATCCCAATTGATGGTGTTCATTAATGAAGGCTATAAAGTGGATTCGATTCCAAAAGAATTCGTCGAAGGCTTCCTATTGCTGATTTCACCGATCACGCCGCATCTGGCTGAAGAACTGTGGGAGAAGCTCGGTCATAATGAGTCCATCACATATGCGCAATGGCCGACGTATGATGAGACGAAATTGACAGATGATACAGTTGAAATCGCAGTGCAAATTAATGGTAAGGTCCGTGCGAAACTGAATGTAGCGAAAGATATCAACAAAGAAGACCTTGAAAAAGTTGCACTTGAAGACGAAGAAGTTAAGAAGTGGATTGACGGCAAAGAATTGAAGAAAGTCATTGCAATACCTGGACGATTAGTCAACATCGTTGCGGTATAAGCATATAAGTGAAGAATCCGCGATAGAGCATTGCGCTCTGTCGCGGATTCTTTACTTGCTTACAATGAAAATGCACCGGCGCTCATCCCTGCGATTCTGCCTGTGACGAGTGCTGATGTTATGTTATACCCACCTGTGTAGCCGTGGATATCGATAATTTCCCCACAGAAGAAAAGTCCTTTCTTCTTTCGGGATGCCATTGTTTTCGGCTCGATTTCTTTTGTCGAGACGCCACCGCCAGTGACAAAAGCTTTCTCGATCGGTTGCGTGCCGTTCACGGTCATCGGGAATTCTTTTAGCAATTGCGCAAGCTTCCTGATTTTCTCATTGGAAAGTCCAGCACCAATATCCGAATGATCGATGCATGCCTGATCGAATAAAAATAACAGCCAACGTTCAGGGGCAATACCTTTTAAGCTGTTTTTGATTGCTTTCTTTGGATCTTCTTTCAACATCGCATGTATCGTCTGGAAAGCTTTTTCTTTGTTCATGTCTGGCAGTGAATCGATTCGCATGTCCACGGGTTTATTGCCATTCTTCATACGCTCTTTGACGACGTATTGGCTACAACGTAAAATGGCCGGGCCACTTAACCCGAAATGGGTGAATAGCATATCCATCTGGTGGGTAACAAGTGTCTTTCCTTTTGCATTAAGCACGGAGACTGCCACGTCACGAAGAGCGAGACCTTGTAGTTCTTTCGTTTGGATGAAATGCTCATCCGATAGTAGAGGCACTTCCGTCGGATATAATTCCGTGACGGTATGTCCGGCTTTCTCAGCCCATGGATATCCATCTCCTGTACTGCCGGTTTGCGGGACTGCTTTTCCACCAACTGCAAGGACAACTGCATTTGCACGAACCTCTTCACCATCTTCTAGACGTACACCTAGTATACGTTCATCGTCCATAAGTAGTTTTTTCACTCTCGTCGATAGACGCACTTCAACGTGTAAACGATCCATCTCGTCAAGAAGGGCGTTCACGACATCCTTCGCTTTGTTTGATACGGGAAACATTCTACCGTGATCTTCTTCTTTTAAAGGAACGCCGAGTCCTTCGAAAAAAGTGATGATATCTTCATTGTTGAAAACAGAAAAAGGACCGTAGAGGAAACGACCGTTTCCGGGAATGTTTTTGACTATTTCCTCAAGCGGTAAGCGATTTGTGACGTTACAACGTCCACCACCTGAAATAGATAATTTATTGCCAAGCTTTTTTCCTTTGTCGAGCAACAGTACTTTATTGCCGTGTTCTGCAGCTGCGATAGAGGCCATCAATCCTGAGGGACCCCCACCGACGATAATAACGTCATACATATATGGAACCACACTTTCAGTTTTTCTCCATTATACATCATGTGTCCACTATAATAGATGTATGCGATAATCATTGTGAAAACTTATTGTCGGATGTAAACTGTTAAGTAGCTCAAATCGAGAAGTATTAAAGATAGGAAGGATCATACATGTCATCAAACCTTGTGAAAGGCACAGCCATTTTAACGATAGGGCTGTTTTTATCGAAAGCGCTCGGACTTTTATATGTTATTCCTTTTTATGCGATTGTTGGGGAAGAGAATATCGGACTATACCAATACGCGTATATACCTTATAATCTTGCACTTGCAGTGGCAATATCAGGAGCGCCACTTGCTATTTCAAAATTTGTTTCGAAATATAATGCGGTAGGCGATTATGCTACCGGACGGAAATTGATGAAATCTGGGATGCTTGTAATGACAGTGACTGGTATTATGTCATTCTTAGTCCTGTTTTTCATGGCGGAACCGATTGCGAATCTAGTCATACGCGATGACGAACAAATCTTCACAGTCGAAGAAATTAAAACTGTCATCCGTTGGGTAAGTTTCGCATTGCTTGCAGTGCCGCTCATGAGTATTGTTCGTGGATATCTCCAAGGTAATCAGAAGTTCGAACCCACATCAGTTTCACAACTCGTAGAACAGATTGTCCGTATTATTGTTGTGTTAATTGGTGCCTATATCGTCGTGAATGTTTTGGATCTATCGCCACGGACAGCTGTGAATTTCGCCGTGTTTGCCGCATTCATTGGTGCACTAGCGGGACTTGTCGTCCTTTATCGATACTGGCTGAAATATAAACCTGAATTTGAAAACCTATATGCAAACAGCCCTCCAGCAAGTGATATAACGTTTATTGACATGTACAAAGAAGTAATTGGCTATACGATTCCTTTTGTGCTCGTTGGTGTCATCAATCCTCTTTATCAATTTGTCGATATGATTACTTTTAATGATGCGATGAAGTCGATTGGACAATCCGGCGTTACAGATATCTATTTGACAATGCTTAACTTCCTGACACATAAAGTTGTCATGATTCCTGTTATGGTCGCTACTGGATTTTCAATGGCATTAATTCCCGTCATTACAGGCTATTATACGAAAAAAGACCAAAAAGGCATTACTCGGTCATTGGATCAGACATTCCAAATTATGATCTTCCTGACAGTACCGATGGTAATTGGTTTGATGGTTCTCTCGAATGAATTTTATACTTTCTTGTACAGTGAAAATCCGGTCGGTTCGCAAGTGTTGGCCTCTTACGCACCTGTTGCAATCCTGTTCGCCTTGTTCACTGTAACAGCAGCAATTCTTCAAGGAATTAACAAACATAAATGGATCGTCTTCACATCCCTTGCAGGGTTGTTAGTGAAGATGATTATCAACGTACCACTTATTAAAATATTTGAAGTGAACGGCGCGATTGCAGCAACTGCCATTGGGTATGGTATTGCAGTATCCATCAATCTGTTCGTTATCTTTAAAGTGTTACACTATCACTCACAAATGGTTCTACGGCGGATCATCCTTATCGCCATCTTCAACGTAATCATGTTCGTAGCTGTCCACTTTACATTGAAAGGACTTCTTGCAATCAGTCCTGTTGATGGTAAGATGCAAGCATTGCTATATGTGCTGATTTGCGCATTTGTCGGAGCGGTCATCTACGGTGCATTATCGCTTAAATCGGGGCTTGCTCAAAAGCTATTTGGCGATAGATTAACGAGAATTACAAAGAAATTTGGTTTTGGAGGCTAATTAATGCGACTAGATAAATTTGTCTCAAATATGGGATTTGGTTCTAGGAAAGAAGTGAAAGGTCTCTTGAAAAAAGGGGCTATAGCAGTAAACGGCAAACCGGTGAAAGATTCTTCATTTCATGTTGATGAAAAAAACGATGAAGTTACGCTCTTTGGAGAAAAAATCGTCTACCGTGAATTCATCTATTTGATGATGCACAAACCACAAGGTGTCATTTCTGCGACAGAAGACAATCGAGACCGTACTGTCATCGATCTGTTGGAGGATGAGTACCGGCATTTCGAACCATTTCCAGTAGGCAGGCTCGACAAGGATACGGAAGGATTGCTACTCATAACGAATGACGGCAAGTTAACTCACGAATTATTATCGCCGAAAAAAGAAGTACCGAAAATGTATTTTGCACATATTGAAGGAGTAGTTACTGAGGATGATAGTAAACGATTTGCTCAAGGCGTCACTTTGGACGACGGATATTTCACAAAACCCGGTCAGTTGCGGATATTGAAGTCTGATGAAATATCAGAAATAGAATTGACGATTACAGAAGGGAAATTCCATCAAGTGAAGCGTATGTTTGAAGCGGTTGGAAAGAAGGTCATTTATCTGAAGCGCATGTCGATGGGCCCTTTAAAATTGGATGAATCGCTGCAGCTTGGTGAATACAGGGAATTGACAGAAGAGGAAATTGCGATGTTGTGAGATGAAAAGGCTGAACGGACTAACGTTCAGCCTTTTCATTCGTTCAGCGCTTGTCGAGCCTAAACGGCGCCCTTCGCTTTTGTTGACGTCTAGCTCCGGGCGCCAGCTGCTCGGGTCATAAGCAAAGCTGTTGCGTGGCAGAGAGCGCCACTTCACATCTTCGACTTATGCCTGTCGCAGCTACACGGCGCCCTTCGCTTTTGTTGACGTCTAGCTACAGGCGCCAGTCCCTCGAGTCGCTTCAGGGATAGCGAAAAGGCAAAGTGCGCGCCTTTTGGCTATCCCCTCCAGCGCTTGTCGGGCCTAAACGGCGCCCTTCGCTTTTGTTGACGTCTAGCTCCGGGCGCCAGCTGCTCGGGTCATAAGCAAAGCTGTTGCGTGGCAAAGAGCGCCACTTCACATCTTCGACTTATGCCTGTCGCAGCTAAACGGCGCCCTTCGCTTTTGATTAGAGTGTATTAGGAGGACAATTTAACTTTTTTCTCTGTTGTTGTCCATTTCCCGCGAGCGGGACTTATGATGAGCTCGTTGTATTCGAGGACATTTAAGTCCCTTTGTGCTGTACGGTTTGTGATGCCGAATTCCTCGACAACATTTTCCGTTGTGACGACACCCCGGTCAAGGATATAGAAATAGACATCCTTGATGCGGGTAAGCATTCGATCAGTAGCTGGCTTCAACTGTAGATCCACTCCTCATCTTCATTTTCCAAAAACAATGGGCATGAGACTATTGAATGTTACCTATGCGAGTTGAAATTGCCTCCGATAATGCACTCCTTTCATCAGAACGTCGCGTCAGATGCAATGTTCTGACAATATAAGTATACCTTATTTTTACCAATAAAACATGAATTGTTTGTTAATAGTTTGTGAAATGTGTTTACCCCTTTATTTTCTAAGCTGAACGTGTGAAAATAGGTTAACTGGATTTTGTTGAAACATTTAGTTTCACGAAACTGTTGGTATGACATTATGAGAGAGAAGGTGCTCCATTTGTTGAACTGGAATGACAAAGTCACGGAAAAGCAGGATGAACTACTCGAGGATTTACAAAAATTAATATCCTTTCCTTCAATATTAGATGAATCAATAGCAACTGTTGATGCGCCATTCGGTCCTGAGCCGAAACGTGCGCTCGAATGGCTTTTGGAGGAAGGTGCAAAAGCAGGTTTCAAAGTGAAAAATGTTGACAATATGGCCGGACATATCGAAATGGGGGAGGGCGAAGAACTGCTTGGTATTCTTTGTCATGTCGATGTCGTGCCTGCCGGCGGAAATTGGACTTATGGTCCGTTTGATGGCACGGTCGCTGATGGGAAGCTGTTCGGACGTGGAGCAATCGATGATAAGGGCCCTACAATGGCTGCCTGGCATGCGATGAAGATGGTGAAGGAAGCAGGTATTCCATTGAACCGCCGCGTTCGTCTCATTATAGGCACTGATGAAGAAAGCGGATTCAGATGTGTTGATCGGTATTTTGAGAAAGAAGAGATGCCAACATTCGGTTTCGCACCCGACGCGGATTTCCCAATCATCAATGCTGAAAAAGGAATTGCTGGACTTGTATTTTCACAAAAGACACAAACGCCAGATGGTCAGCTCCTCCATTTTAAATCTGGAGATCGAACGAATATGGTTCCTGATTTCGCGTTAGCACACGTTAAAGCGGATTTCTCCGAGATTCATCAAAAGTTCGAAAGTTTTATGAATATCCATGATGTTGCCAGTGCAATGGTTGAAAAAAATGATGTAATTGAAATCACTGTGCACGGAAAATCGGCACATGCAATGGAACCGGATAACGGAGTTAACGCCGCCGTCCTGCTAGCTTCATTCTTAAACAAAATTTTCGATGAAGGGGAGTCAAAAGACTTTACCCAATTTGTTCTTGATGCTTTTGGCAATGAATCACGCGGGCGGTATTTAGGCTTGGCTTTCAATGATGAAATATCGGGAGACACGACATTGAATGCTGGAATCGTTTCTTTCACGCCTGAAAAAGGAGGTAAAATCATCGTGAGTATGCGTTACTCTGTCACATATCCGTTTGAAGAGAAAATCGCAACTTGTGATGACCGCCTGATAGAAACAGCTTTCAGTTTAAGTGTCCAATCCAATTCCGAGCCGCACCATGTTGATGCAGATGACCATCTTATTAAAACGTTACAAGAAATTTATACGGCTTATACCGATGAAGAGGCTAAGTTGCTGGCGATTGGTGGAGGGACGTATGCCCGTGTGCTAGAAAAAGGTGTCGCTTTCGGAATGCTTTTCCCTGGAAGAGAAGATGTCGCACACCAAGCGGATGAATATGTATATATAGAGGACCTGTTGAAAGCGACTGCGATTTATGCGGAAGCAATTAGTCGACTTGCAGGCGAAAATAATGAGGGGGATACAGTATGACAATTTACTTTATCGATGGACAATTCACGGAGAAGGATGGAGTAAAGATTTCCATCGATGATCGAGGGTATTATTTTGGTGACGGCGTCTACGAAGTGATAAAAGTATACAATGGTGAACTATACACGGCTGAAGAACATATGACGAGATTATTCCAAAGTGCTTCAAAAATCAAATTGGCGATTCCACATACAGAGCGTCAGCTCATCGAGATAGCTGAAGAACTTGTGAAGAAGAATGAAATCGACACGGGACATGTTTATATGCAAGTTACACGCGGGGCTACGCAGCGTTTGCATCATTTCCCGGAAACAAATGTCTCGCCTGTTGTGACTGCTTATGCGATTCTCAATCCGCGTCCGTTGACAAATCTAAAGGACGGTGTTGCAACAAAGACTGTCGATGATATTCGTTGGTTGCGCTGTGACATCAAAAGTTTGAATCTACTTGGCAATGTCATGGCGAAACAGGAAGCGCATGAAGCGGAGTGTGCTGAAGCGATCTTTGTCCGGGACGGAATTGTCATGGAAGGTTCTTCTTCTAACATGTTCGGTGTCAAGGGTGGGGTTGTGTATACCCATCCAGCTACGAATCTAATTTTGAACGGAATAACTCGCCGAGTGGTTATGCAACTTTGCGCGGATTTGGGTATACAAGTGGAAGAGAAAGAATTTACAACCGAAGAAGCGTTTGAAATGGATGAATTTATAATGACTTCAACAACAGCTGAAGTCACACCTGTTATTTCAATTGATGGTAAACAAATCGGTTCAGGAGCACCGGGACCGATTACTATGAAATTGCAAGAAGCCTTTGCAAAACAGCTCCCATTAGCAGTAATAGGTAAAGGATGAAGATTGCCAACTGATCGGAGTGGATAGAATTGGCGCAACTCGTCAAACTGCTTGATTATGTCTCTAGGTACCAAAATGATCTGTCGCGTTATCCGACACAATATATCAGACTGAAAAATTCCCAATGGGATCGTATGAAACGCCAATGGGAAATGGAAGGGGATCTGTCCGACTGGAGACAGATTCCTGATGAACCCGAAGAACAGGCGGAAGAAACGAAATGGTTTTCGTCTATCTTTAAACTGTTGAAAAGAACAGAGTCGGCAGAAGTGATTGAAGAAGAGGAAGTAAGAGTTGATGAGGATGAAACGAATATATTCGATTTCAATCCGAATATCATTTATCAGCCAAAAAGTCTGGAAGAGTTAAGGAAACTGTACTTAGATCAATTGTTCCATTTCCAGTTGAAATGGGCAAGTTCAACTATGCTCGAACGTTCTCGGATGGATGCTAACTATATTCGAGATCCTCTCCTGCGTAGTTTTACGCAAAAATTGCCAGACAGTTTTCTGTTGTTTTATTATCCGATTCTCAAAGTGAAAAAAGCGCCAGTCGAATTAGATGTCATTCTCATCACGCCTGTAGACTGTCTTTGTATCAAAGTACTCGAACAGGAAGATGTGGCTGCTTTCATTGGGAATAACGAACGTTTCTGGACGAAAAAGCTGGGTGATGACGAAACAAAAGTGCTGAATCCGCTAATTGGACTGAACCGGATGGAAAAAATCATTACTGGAATTATATCCGCACAAGGAATCGAATTCCCAGTGAGGAAAATACTCATTTCAAGAAACGGCTATATTGATTATCCAGGTGTTCCATTTGATACGAAAATCATTGACCGACGCACGTATGATAACTGGTTTTTATCACTGCAGAAATCGGTAACACCTATGAAATTCAATCAGTTCAAAGCTGCGCAATCCATTTTAGACAATGTTCAAACGACAGCTGTCAGCAGACTTTTTGGAGAACCGATAGAACCTGAAGAAGATGAAGGTCAAAATCGAAATGAAATTGATATTAACGAATAGAAAAGAGTGTAGAACATTATGCGATTACGCAATAAACCATGGGCAAAAGATTTTATGCTTGAACACCCGGATGTCGTGATTTTCGAAGATCAGAAGGTGAATGATTGGCAAGGAATTTTTGGTAATGAAAATCCGATTCATGTAGAAGTTGGAACCGGCAAAGGACAGTTTGTCATCGGTATGGCGAAAGCGAATCCTCATATCAATTACATCGGCATCGAACATTTTGACAGTGTCATTGTTTCTGCACTAGAAAAAGTGATAGAGGCTGAAAAACCATCAAACTTAAGACTAATCCGAGGCAACGGTGCTAATCTTGAAGAATTGTTCAAAGCGGGGGAATTGGACAGGGTATTCCTCAACTTTTCCGATCCATGGCCGAAAACAAGACATGCCAAGCGCAGGTTGACACATGGAACATTTCTACAACGCTACAAAAATGTTTTAAAACAAGACGGGGAAATTCATTTCAAGACAGATAACCGGTTACTGTTTGAATATTCCTTAGTATCGATGTCCGAATTCGGCATGATCTTAAAAGAAGTATCGCTTGATCTTCATGCGGAAATGCCTGAAGACAATATTATGACAGAATACGAAGAAAAGTTTTCAGCAAAAGGACAACCAATTTACCGATTGGAGTCCTATTTCAAACAGTGAAGATAATGTAAAGGGGTGTTTGTATGGATACATATTCTTTCCATGAGATGCAACTAACATGGCTTGACGGTGGGGTGAACTATCTTGATGGGGGGACGATGTTTGGAGTCGTACCGAAAGCATTATGGTCACGCCGATATGCACCGGATGACAACAATTTGATTGAACTGCGGACAGATCCGATACTCCTTACCTATGCAGGCAAGCATATTCTTATCGATTCCGGTATTGGTAAAGGAAAAATGTCGGACAAGATGAAACGGAATTTAGGTGTGCGGTCTGAGACAAAGGTTGAAGAAAGCCTGGCTGAACTGCACTTAACACCACTTGACATCGATATCATTCTCATGACGCATCTTCATAATGATCATGCAGCAGGATTGACGGGATGGATAGACGACAAGCTCGTGTCCATTTTTCCGAATGCAGACATCTATGTATCACAAATTGAATGGGATGAGATGAAGGATCCGAATATCCGCTCTAGGAATACGTACTGGAAAGAGAATTGGGAACCAATCCAAGCACAAATAAAAACATTTGAAGAGCATACCGAAATACTACCTGGAGTGGAAATGATCCATACAGGCGGCCACAGTGACGGTCATAGTATTATCAAACTGACACAAAACGATGAAACAATCATCCATATGGCGGACATCATGCCGACGCATGCCCATAGCAATCCATTATGGGTGTTGGCCTACGACGATTATCCAATGACATCAATTTATGCAAAAGAAAAAATCATGAAGGAAGCGTTGGCGAATAACTATCGTTTCATCTTTTACCATGATGCAGTGTATCGGCTCGTACAGTGGGATCAGGCCGGCAAGGAGATTACCGAAGCGGTTGAACGAACAAAGTGATACAATGTCGTTCAATTCCATATAAAAAGTAGAGGAAGCGATTGCTTATCCTCTACTTTTTTCTTACTTATAAGGTTTTAATTACTTTTGGTTTAATTCGACGACAGTGCCAGTCTCAGCATTTGCTGCAAATTCAAATTGCTCTAACTCGCCATTTCTGATTCTGGAAATACCGCCACGGTATACATCCATTGACAGTACATGGTTTGTGAACGGTTCAGGCTTCATGACAATCCAGGATCCGTCGATCGGCCCTTCTTTTTTGAACGCGTCTTTCACCGAGTTCAAGACGTTCTCTGCTGATGTGTTCGGGTTCATCTTTCCATAAGCCTGATTTACTATTAGGCCTGCTGCTACACCCGTTAAAATGCCTGCTACGAAATCTTTTGCTTTCATACGCGTGAAACCCCCTCAATCAATCTTTTACAAGTGTATCATATTCTGTATGAATAATCCTCCATGATAAATCATCTATAGAGTGAGTGCTAGCAAGAAGGAAATTTCGGAAAGCTAAATATTCAGGATGGAAAGTTTCTGAATACTGCACTATACTAAATGGAGTACATATTGAATTGGGGGAATTTTTTCATGAATAAAGAAACACTGGAAATGTTCAAAACGTTGACTGAAACACCCGCTGCACCTGGAAATGAACATATGTTACGTGCCTATATGCGTGAAGAACTTGGAAAATATTCTGACGAGCTAATCCAAGACAATCTTGGTGGCGTATTCGGTGTTCGTAAAGGTGCAGAAAACGCACCTAAAATAATGGTTGCAGGACATATGGATGAAGTTGGATTCATGGTAACAGCAATCACGGATAACGGAATGCTGCGCTTTCAACCGCTTGGCGGATGGTGGAGTCAAGTATTGCTTGCACAACGTGTCCATATTATTACGGAAGATGGTCCGATTGTTGGCGTAATCGGTTCAATTCCACCACATCTGTTAAGCGATGAAGTTCGTAATCGGCCAATGGATATCAAAAACATGCTAATCGATATCGGTGCTGATGATAAAGCGGATGCACAAAAAATCGGTATCCGTCCTGGTCAGCAGATTGTTCCCATCTGTCCATTCACACCAATGGCGAATGAAAAGAAAATCATGGCGAAAGCATGGGATAATCGTTACGGTTGCGGTTTAGCAATCGAATTATTAAAAGAAGTGCACGGAACTGAACTTCCGAACACACTATATTCTGGCGCGAATGTTATGGAAGAAGTCGGATTGCGTGGGGCACAAGCTGCTGCACGTATGATCGATCCAGATTTGTTCTTCGCACTGGATGCCAGTCCCGCAAACGACGCTTCAGGCAATAAAAATGAATTCGGTCAATTAGGTAAAGGTACGCTGCTCCGGATTATGGACCGTTCGATGGTCACACACCGCGGCATGAGAGAGTTCATACTTGATACAGCCGAATCGAACAATATTCCTTATCAATACTTTGTCTCGCAAGGCGGAACAGATGCAGGTCAAGTTCATATTTCCAATGAAGGTGTACCGAGTGCAGTCATTGGTATCTGCTCTCGTTACATCCATACTGCAGCATCAATTATCCATACAAATGATTATGCAGCAGCAAAGGAACTACTTGTAAAACTTGTGAAAGCATGCGACAAGACAACTGTTGAAACGATTAAAAGTAACGTCTGATAGTTGTTGAAAAAAGATAAGGCCATCCTAACGTGAGGATGGCTTTTTTTCTGGAAAGGGGAGCCTATATGGAGTTTGTAATCGGATCGACAAACAATGCGAAAGTGAAGGCGGCAACTGTCATCGTTAATCGTTATTTTCCCGGCAGTCGAGTAACGTCCGTGGACGTCGCTTCCGGTGTTAACAGCCAGCCATTTGGAGATGAGGAAACGAGAAATGGAGCATTGAATCGTGCAAGAAATGCGGCATTGACTTCAGTAAACGCAATTGGTATCGGGCTTGAGGGTGGAGTCCGAATGCTCAAAGGTGAAATGTATTTATGTAATTGGGGTGCATTCGTTCTCCCCACTGGAAAAAGCTACACCGCGGCGGGAGCCCAGATTCCATTACCGACGGAAATCGCAAAGGGCATCAAATCGGGTAAAGAACTCGGTATCGTTGTAGATGATTACTTCCATGGTCAGGGTATTAGACATAGTGAAGGTGCAATCGGAATGCTTACGGCTCAGATCGTCACACGTGATCAACTGTTTGAGCATGTTCTACAGTTACTTTGTGGTCAATTTATTTATGAACAAAATTTGAGATAAACCTACAAGTTTGCATATGTGCTTCATTATCTTTAAAATAGATAGCGTTCACTACGATAAAATTCAGCATGAAATGATTGGAGGAAATTGAATGTTCCGATCTTGGAAGTTCTTATTCCTGATACTCCTTTCCATCAGTGTTTTAACGGCTTGTGGCCAGACACTTGATGAAAGGGCTGCGGATGGAATAGCCGTAGCAAAAGAAGCTTTTTTATTGAATGACAAACAGACAAATGATGAAGTACAAGGCATTTCACTATATAAGCCTCCTGCATTTACAATAGAAGAAGATTCCGATGCACAAAATATTGTCATGAAAAAAGGCGATGAAACGTTTATCCTTTTCATCAATTCAAATGAAGGAAAAGACAGCCATCTTTTTTACGACCTTTTGAGTACTGATGAAGAGTCGGAACGGTTTGAAGAAACTTTTACGAATGATGGTTATTTCGGGTTTGCTTCCGTCGTAAAGATAGGCGAAGATCAAGTGGAACTAATTACAAGCGTTGGCGGCGTCAAGATGACGACAATAACGAAGAAGAAGAACATCCGCAATGATTTAGCAAGAATGATGGAAATTACCCGTTCAATCGATCAATGAAGAATTGAGCTATATGTAAATACTATACAAGTAGACGACGGTCACACGGCGCGTAATGCGGCGGGCGGCCGTTGATTTATGAAAGGAAGTATGAAAATATGAATTCGGCACAACTTGTAGAATTGCTGAAAGAACGGATACCGTCTGACCAACTGAAATGGCAGTTTGACAGAAAGACCGATAAGATCAGGCTGGAGCACAGTCAACTTTCCAGAGGCATGGATATTTCTTTGCCGGAAATCCTTGCAAAGTATGAAGATAAAAAAGACGCTGCAATCAATGAAGTTGTCTACACAATTAATGAGACATTTTCAGCGATGGAGAAAGAACGCGCTGAAGGATTCGTTAAAGCAAATTCCATCTATCCCGTTATCCGCTCGACATCATTCCCTGTCGTTTCAAAAGCGGGCGACAAATTCATCGTCAAAGATCATACGGCTGAAACGAGAATTTTCTATGCATTGGATCTGGATACGACCTATCGGCTGATTGATGAAACGATGCTAGAATCGCTAGGTATGACAGAATCGGAAATCATGGAGTCTGCGATGTTTAAAGTCAGATCTTTACCTACCGCTATGAAACAGGATGAAGTGGCGGGTAATGTATTTTACTTCATCAACAACAATGATGGATACGATGCGAGCCGCATCCTAAATATTGCTTTCCTTAAAGAGATGGAAGGAAAAGTGGAAGGGCATATGACGGTCTCTGTTCCGCATCAGGACGTACTCATTATAGGAGATGTGCGGAATGATACGGGCTATGACATACTTGCCCAGATGACTATGGAGTTTTTCACAACTGGACGGGTTCCCGTTACTTCACTATCATTCATTTACAAAGACGGCGAATTGGAGCCGATCTTCATCATGGCAAAAAACCGTATTGCAAGAAGGGAAGGAAGAAAGAAATGAACATTTTTTATAATCAGCATGGTGTAGGTGACGTCTTGTTCGTTCAATTGACGACAGAACGCCCTAAAGATATCAAAACTGAAACAACAAATGACATTACACTTATCAATGATGAAGAGACAGGAAAAGTTGTTGCTTTCAATCTTTTTAACGCTTCTAGTTATATGGAGATTAAAGCGGACGGACAACTAGAGACAACAGAAGAAGTAGTGGATCTACTGAAAAAGGCGATTGATAAGAATGGTGTGAAATTGGAACTTGATGTCGATTTTACACCGAAATTTGTCGTCGGCTACGTGGAACAGAAAGAAAAACATCCTAATGCCGATAAATTGAATATATGCACAGTTGACGTTGGCAGTGAAAAGTTACAGATTGTCTGCGGGGCACAAAACGTTGAGGCTGGTCAAAAAGTTGTTGTCGCGAAAGTTGGAGCTGTTATGCCATCGGGTATGATTATCCGTGATGCTGAATTGAGAGGTGTCGCTTCCTCTGGCATGATCTGTTCGGCCAAAGAGCTTAATTTACCTAATGCGCCTGAAGAAAAAGGAATTCTTGTTTTATCCGCAGATGCCGTAACTGGTGAAGCTTTCCAAATTTAATTGATTGAAGCGTACTGTCAAAAGCAGTACGTTTTTCTTATTTTACATAGGAAATTGATTTAGCTGATGAAAACCTGTTAAAATAGAATGATCGACTTGAAAAGAGTGATAGTATTGACATGGATTAAAAAGATGATGGCTCGAATGTTCGATGAAGAGCCTACTAAAGAAATGGCGGATCCTGAAAACCTTGATCATAAAGATGAAATTAAAGAGGATAAACCTCGTGAACGTCCAGCTTTCCGCTTTCCGATCATAACTGATGCTGAAATTTATGGTTGGGATTCGGACCCGGAAGTAAAAGACTCGACTGAAATTAGAGCGGCGAAAGAACTTGTCACCGAGTTGGATGATGAATTTGAACCTATACCCTTATACAAGAATGATAGATGGCCAGTGCAAACTGAAAAAGTAACAATTCATCGCGCGACACCTAGACTGAAATACGGAGAAACTGCAAACGTACAACCGACTAGAGCTTTTAGTCAAAGTGAAAAACCAGATAACGAAGTCCGTGAAGAGGTTATAAAGAAAAGGAATAACCGTCCTTTCACTCCGACAGAAGTACCTTCTCCTGTGTATGGCTACAAAAAACCTGTCCCACTACATAAAAAGGATAAGGACATGGATGAAATTAAGATAAATTCAGACAAAGTGGATGAAGAAAAGACTGATCTTATTGAAGAAAATGTGCGCATTGAAAACGACTATTCCGTTCATACTAGTGTCCAAGAAGAATCCATCGTATTTCCAGATGCATTGGATGAAGTTCAAGCATCCACACAATCTATACAGGAAAAAAACGAAATGACAATTGATGAACCAGAATCATTAGAAGTAGGAAGCGAAGTAGAAGAAGTATTACATGCTGACGAATCCGAAGATCTAGTCACAATTGAGGAACACAGCATAGTTGACGATGCGATGGACCTCGCTGCGGAAGAAGCGGAACCAACCAAAACAGAAAAAACTGTTCCGTTCAATGTGCTGATGTTGAAAAACGACAAAGCGAAATACGAACAGCGCTTACAAGCGAAATATGATCAACAAACTGTGGATAAAACAAACGTTATTGAAAGAACGGTAGAAGAAACCATTGCTCATTCCATACCTGAAATTCCAGTTGAAAGAGCGTCAGTCACTGTAGAACCGGAAACCGAATTAGAAGATCAGCCATATTATGCTTTCCCTTCAAAGGATTTCCTCGTGCAGGCAGAAGAGCATATTGAAGATACAGAATGGCTGCAGACCCAATCGGAAAAGCTGGAAGAAGCACTTTCTTATTTCGCTGTTCAGGCAAATGTCATTGAAGCAGTTCAAGGTCCTACAGTTACACGGTTTGAACTGACTGTCGGTCACGGGACTAAAGTGAGCAAAATTCGAAATCTAACAGATGATTTGAAGTTGGCGCTAGCAGCGGAAGATATTCGTATTCAGGCACCAATTCCGGGCACAAGCTCAATCGGTATTGAAATTCCTAATAGGAAACCGAGAGCCGTCAGAATATCCGAAGTGATTGAAACGAAGAGGTTTCAAGAATCGGATTCACCGCTTGAAGCGGTACTTGGACTCAGTCTAACTGGAGAGCCTGTCACGCTTGATCTGCGAAAAATGCCGCACGGAATGATTGCCGGAGCAACTGGATCCGGGAAGTCTGTATGCATCAACTCGATTTTGATTAGTTTACTATACAAATCGTCTCCGACTGACTTAAAGATGTTATTAATTGATCCTAAAATGGTTGAACTGGCTCCATTTAACGGTATTCCACACTTGCTAAGTCCTGTCATCACAGATGTTAAAGCTGCTACTGCTGCCTTAAAATGGGCAGTGGGTGAGATGGAGCGGAGATATGAGCTCTTTGCACATATTGGTGCTAGAAATATCGAACGTTATAATGAAATGGCCGAAAAAGAGCGTAAATTCTCATTAAAACTTCCTTATCTACTTATCGTGATTGACGAGCTGGCAGACTTGATGATGATGGCGCCTGCAGATGTAGAAGTGTCTATTAGCCGGATTACTCAGAAGGCCAGAGCTTGCGGTATCCATCTAATTATTGCGACTCAGCGTCCCTCTGTAGACGTCATAACTGGAACGATCAAAGCCAATGTACCGACGCGAATTGCATTTTCGGTATCATCCCAAATTGATTCGCGTACAATTATCGATACACCGGGCGCTGAGAGACTTCTCGGTAAAGGCGACATGCTTTATCTTGGCAACGGGCAATCTTCACCGGTGCGACTTCAAGGTACATTTGTCACGGATGAAGAAATCGAACGTATAATAGAACACGTTCAAAATGAGGCAGAACCCGATTATTTATTTGGTCAAGAGGACTTGTTGGCGAACATTGTTGATGAAGAAGAGACAGATCCACTCTTTATTGAAGCATGCCGTTTTATCATTGAACAAGGCAGCGCATCAACATCCTTATTGCAACGAAATTTCAGCATTGGCTATAACCGTGCTGCAAAATTAATGGATCGTATGGAAAAATTGGGTTTCATTTCCGAACAAAGGGGAACAAAAGCAAGGGAAGTATTCCTCACGGATAGCAATTTTGAACAGTTTTTAAATGGAAGTGAACAAACTGTCTGATTGCATTTTCCATCTAATAAGAGATGCTGATTACTAGTTATATTGAAAATAAAATGAGTGAAACGACGATGAAACAGATGGGGAAGAATAGTGAATACTTTTCTTTCTTATATGTCGGCTTTTCAGAATGTGGGAACAGAGATGATCCCGGGAGGTTGCATAATGACATTATTCCATTTTACAGGAATCAAAGGATCAGGTATGAGTTCGCTCGCACAGATTCTCCATGATTCTTCACATGTTGTTCAAGGATCGGATGTTGAGAAGTACTTCTTTACGGAAGACCCGCTACGTGAAAGAAAGATTAAAATTCTTCCTTTTGATGAAAATAATATTGAACCAGGTATGACGATAATTGCGGGGAATGCATTCCCTGACAGTCATCCTGAAATTGTTAAAGCTAACGAACTTGGATTGGAAGTAATTCGATACCATGATTTTCTTGGCGAATATATGAAGAAGAGTATCTCCATTGGAGTGACAGGATCTCATGGGAAAACGTCCACTACTGGGTTGCTTGCACATGTACTGACAGGGAATTCGCCGACTTCCTACCTCATAGGTGACGGAACGGGAAAAGGTGTTGAAGACAATAAATACTTTGTTTTTGAAGCATGTGAATATAAACGCCACTTCCTTGCGTATGATCCTGATTATGCAATCATGACGAATATAGACTTTGATCATCCCGACTATTTCAAGGATTTGGATGATGTCTTAGATGCATTCTCGCAGATGGCATTGCGTGTGAAAAAAGCGATAATTGCCTGTGGGGATGATATTCATCTTCAACAGATTCATGCGAATGTACCGGTTGTTTATTATGGCTTTGGTGATAATAATGATTTTGCTGCAAAGAATATTGTGAAATCAGAGCAAGGCTCGACTTTCGATGTGTATGTGCGTAATGAGTTCTTCCATAACTTCAAAATTCAATTGACAGGGGATCATGCCATTCTGAACGCGCTTGGAGTGATTGCCATCTGTCAGTATGAGGGTGTTGCGATCTCTGATATGGAAAGTCGACTAGCGACGTTCAGTGGTGTCAAGAGACGTTTTAGCGTAACTGAATCAGACGGGAAAGTAATTGTGGACGATTACGCCCATCATCCTACTGAAATCGAAGCGACGCTGCAATCCGCCCATCAGAAATATCCTGATAAAGAAATCATTGCAATTTTTCAGCCACATACATTCACAAGGACCGCAGCTCTATTGCCGCAATTTGCGGAAAGCCTCGCATCGGCTGATCATGTGTATTTATGTGATATCTTCGGTTCCGCCCGTGAGAAGGCTGGCAATTTGTCGATTAAAGATTTAGTTGATAAAATTCCGGGAGCAAAACATCTTGAAATGGATGATATCCGTGTTTTAGATGAACATGGAGACGCGGTGTATTTGTTCATGGGGGCTGGCGATATCCAGAAATATATGAACATTTTCAAAGAGCATACTGAACAAGAAGAGACAGCTTGATCCAATTGGATTAAGCTGTTTTTCAATCCGATATTCAATTACGTTATCCAAACGTTAGTTGAATAAGGGATTTTTTATTTTATTTCGCTAAAAAAGAGGGAATTAGGGAAAGATGTCGAAATTGGTAAAGGAGGCAAACGTTTATATGCTTCTTTTATAGGGTACAAATTACGTATGGATGTGTATTGGAGGGAGGAAATGCCATGGAGGTTTTATTGTATATCGCAGCGATTGTCGCAGCGATTGCATTTTTGATTTTATGTATTAGTTTAGCAATGACTTTAGGCTCGTTAAAAAAGACGTTGGCCAGCGTTGCTGTCACATTGGACGGACTGACAAAACAATTGGATGGAGTCACAACCGAAACGACACTGCTACTCAGCAAAACAAATGCACTTGCTGAAGACATTCAGCAGAAATCTGAAAAACTGAATACCGTCGTCGATGCTGTAAAAGAAATCGGTGGATCTGTCAGTGGACTAAACAGTTCCATTCGCGGAGTCTCTAATTCAATTGCAGTTGAAGCCGAACGCAATAGTGATAAAATAGCACAAGTCGTTCAGTGGAGCAATGTTGCATTTGGAATTATAGGTAAAGTGAAAGATATGAAAGCAACCCAATCTTCGGGTTGGACAACGTACAAGCCTGTTCGAAACCAGAAGAAATTGCCTAGTCCGAAAGCAAGGGTATGAGCAGAAAATAACTTTTTAGGAGGAATTCAATTGACTGACAAACAGAAACCAAATTATAACGATTCGCATTACGATCACCACTATCATGGAGAACAAGAATATAAAAACTCATTCGGTGAAGCGTCACATTTGCCGGTAACTTATCCTTATCAGTATAATACGGATGATTTTTACGAAGATGATAGCTCCAACGCAGGCAGCTTCTTATTGGGAGCATTAGTCGGCGGGGTCATTGGCGCTGCGGCAGCTTTATTCCTAGCACCAAAAACGGGCAAGGAAATGCGTGAAGACTTTTCAGATCAGGCGACACAGATTAAAAACAAAAGCATTGAGTTGAGCACAGTCGCGAAAGACAAAGCTACTGAATTTTCCTCTGTAGCGAAAGACAAAGCATCTGAATTCACTTCAGTAGCGAAAGATAAGGCGACAGAATTCTCTTCCGTAGCCAAAGAAAAAACAGAAGATCTTTCAAAATCAATTCAAGAACAATCCGGACAAATCGTCGGGAAAGTTAAGTCAATGGCGAATAAAACATCGATTCCTATGGACGATGGTACTGTTTCGTCAGAAGGTGAAGAAGCTGTCGATTATGTTGATAATACAGCAAAAACGGACAAAAAGGCCGCCAATGATAAAACGACGGGTAATAGTGATGTTTCCTATGACAATAGTGAGAATGTAGGGGAAGAAAAGCTAATGAACCAAAACTTTGTTTCAGACGAAGATAAAAAATAAGTGCAAAACGCCGGACAACCTGAATGGTCTGTCCGGCGTTTTTATTTTTCCAACAAAATCATGAATCAACCTTTTTGGGGGAGAACGTTATTTCTAGAGCATCATTCTCATAAATAGGATCATTGAAGCCGATTGTTTCGCCGTTTCTTAACAATTGATAGGATGATGTCCCTGCCTGTGGCAGCGTATATTCGATATATTTGAAGACATCGCTGAACACGGCCTGCTTATAAGCAGCCTCAGAAAACGTAATCACATCACCGGGTTTAATGATTGTTGTGTGATCACTCGTTTGACCATTCAACAGGATCGTAAACGAACTGCTATGTAAATCAACCGGAACGCCGTTAAATGTCACGGATACAATCGTTCTATGAGACTTACCTATTATTTGGATGACCTCCTCCACTGAAGGGAGTTTTGGCTGAATGATCCGTATCGCATCACCGTCTTTTAATTGATAGCTTGGTAGGATGGGTTTATTTCCTAGCATGAACCTTGGTGTGAATTCTTTCATCCGAATACGTTGATTGTTAATGAAAAGTTCGAAAGGTTGTTCTGTTTCAATCGCTTCATTTGTCAAAATGGCTTGCAAGTTAGTTTGGAAAGTAAATGAAATCTCATCGCGGTCTACTACGGCATGATCAGATGTTGCTAGAAGGCCGTTTACGATAATTTCTGGTTTGATTGCTACTGGCTTTTCATTAATTGTAATATGGATAGGCTGTATGTCGCCAATCAAGTCTTTAATCGTCGCTGTTGCGTTTCTTCCGTCAATGCTTGGTTCCAGAGAGATTATGTCGCCATTTTTAATGAAGTCTTTTGTGCTGGCAATCTTGCCGTTTAGTAATATGACGGAAGAGTGTCCATGTTCTCCCGGAATAATTACTCGATCTCCGTTTAAAGTAATGGACATCCCAAGTCCAGGTTTTCCATATAGTTGTTTTGCTTTTATGTTTGTCGCGAGTAACGCGTCCCCAACGGTCATTTCTTTTAGCTCAAACAGCCGGATAGTCTTATCATTCACCATAACGGTCATATAATGAATAGGTGCCCGTCTAGCTGCGATAGCGATTCCGATTGGGGTAACGAGAGCAGGAGAAGACACGATCTCTTCTGACAAGGTGACGTTGGATAGCGCCTCCAATCCTCGTATGCCAACACGGTTTTCAGGTAATTCCAACCTTGCGCTAATTTCTTTCGTCAGTCCCGGAGTCAGACTACCTCCCCCGACAACCATGACAGCTTGTGGTGATCTGCCATTGTTCAGCTTTCTTATTTCTTGTGAAATACTAGTAGCTAGCTTGTCAATGGCCGGTTGAATAAAGGAAATAACTTCGTCAGATGGGATGGTCTGTTCGAAACCAAGAATATCAACTATTTGAATGGAATCTTCACTTGATAACGACCGTTTTGCTAGTTCTGCAATCGGGAAGTCGAGCAAATAATGATTGCTAAGTGCCTCAGTCACTTCATCTCCTGCAACAGGCACCATACCATAGGCAATGACTGTATTATTGTCCGTAATTGCAATGTCTGAAGTGCCTGCTCCAATATCTACGAGTGCAACATTCAACCTACGCATGGAAGGAGGAATTAGGACATTGATGGCGGCTATTGGTTCAAGTGTCAGTGCTTCCATCTCAAGATCGGCTCGTTTCAGCGCGGACAGCAACGATTCCACGACGACTCTCGGGAGGAAAGTAGCAATGACGCTCGCCGTAGCTGAACGCCCGGACTGATCGATAAGGCTGCCAATATCATCGCCATCCAATTTGTAATGGAGAACAGAGTAACCGACACAGTAATAATAATCATCTGTTGTTGCAGATGACGATAACAGACTTTGCTGGGCCTGTTGGACGGCGGCCAATTCAAGTCGATTAATATCTTCGGTCGAAAATAGGGATTTCTCTGAAATATCGATTGTCATAGAACCTTCAGTTGTTTTCAAAGCTCTTCCTGCAGCAGCCACACTGACACGATTTAATGGTCCATGCCGTTCTTCCAATGTGGATTTAATCTCCGAGATGACGTTAGCGACACTTAAAATATTATGTATTTGTCCGTCAATCATAGACCGTTCTTTATGTTCAATCGTGACAAGATCTTCGACATGGTAAACCTCATTATTTTCTTTTAAAATGATGCCGACGACAGAACGCGTTCCGATATCTAGTGCAAAGAGATGGTTAGACACAATAATGCACCCTTTCATCGTCAAATAATGCGAATCTTTGACAATTTGCAGAAATGACGTGACTTTTCAAAAGCTATTCTTTATACTTGGACTATTATATAAAAATGTAACATAGATTTCCCAGTTCGAAAAGGGAATGATGTGTGCGGGGAGGAGACATATTAATGACACAGAACAATTTAGAAGTTCTACGCAATTCTGTAGACGAGTTGAATACGAAGATTTTGGATTTGATTAACGAACGTACGTCAGTCGTTCAGAGTATCGGTAAAGTAAAAGAGAAGCAAGGTGTAAACAGATATGATCCGATCCGTGAGAGGGAAATGCTTAACGCGTTAGTGGAGTCGAATAAAGGTCCAATTCCGAATGGTATTCTGGAACAGATCTTTAAAGGGATTTTCATGTCAGCACTTGAAATCCAGGAGGACGAACAACGCAATGCTTTACTAGTTTCACGTCAACGTAAACCCGAAGACACGATTGTCGATGTTAATGGTCACAAAATCGGCAACGGAGAGCAGACTTTCATATTTGGTCCTTGTGCAGTTGAATCGTATGAACAGGTTCTTGCTGTAGCCAAATCCATTAAAGCTAAAGGGTTAACGATGATGAGAGGTGGAGCTTACAAACCCCGCACATCACCTTATGACTTCCAAGGTTTAGGCCTTGAAGGATTAAAAATCTTAAAACGTGTTGCAGATGAAACAGGCTTATCGATTGTTACAGAAATTATTACACCATCGCATTTGGAGGAAGCACTCGAATATATCGATGTTGTCCAAATCGGTGCTCGTAACATGCAGAACTTCGAATTGTTAAAAGAAGCAGGAATGGTGAATAAACCTGTTCTTCTCAAACGCGGTTTGGCTGCAACAATCGACGAATTCATTCATGCAGCAGAATATATTATGTCAAAAGGAAATAGCCAGATTATGCTATGTGAGCGTGGAATCCGTACATATGAACGTGCGACGCGCAATACGCTTGATATCTCAGCTGTTCCGATTCTTAAACAGGAAACACATTTACCGGTATTTGTTGACGTGACACACTCAACAGGCAGAAAAGATTTACTCTTGCCAACAGCAAAAGCTGCAATTGCAGTCGGAGCTGACGGTGTTATGGCTGAAGTGCATCCAGATCCAGCAGTCGCTTTGTCTGACTCGGCACAACAGATGGATATCCCGCAATTCGATGAATTCTATAAAGAGATTCAGCGTTTCATGAACACACACCAGACTGTTTGAAGATAGATTTACACTTTAATTATTCTGCAAATGGCGCCGGACCTTTAAAGGATCCGGTGTTTTGATTATACTGGAAGTAAGCGAATACATATTACAGTGTTAGGAAGGAGATTTGACGATGTCAATAACAATTTATGATGTTGCCAGGGAAGCTAACGTTTCGATGGCAACCGTTTCACGTGTTGTTAACGGGAATCAGAACGTAAAACCCGCGACACGGAAAAAGGTTCTCGATTGCATCGAGAGACTTGGTTACAGGCCGAATGCAGTTGCTAGAGGACTGGCCAGTAAAAAGACGACAACAATCGGCGTCATCGTGCCTGACATTTCAAAAAGCTATTACGCTGAATTGTCACGCGGAATTGCAGATATTGCGACGATGTATGAATACAACATCATTCTGTCTAATTCAGATAAGCGAATGACACGCGAAATGGAATTACTGGATGATCTACTCGGTAAGCAGGTAGACGGACTTATTTTCATGAGTGACTCTCTATCGGAAGAAATCAAAAAAGAGATGGCGACTGCTAACGTGCCAATTGTTCTTGCAGGAACGTTGGACTCATCAACAGATCTTGCGACCGTCAATATCGATCATGAACAAGCAGCTTATGATGCCGTGAAAAAGCTGATCGATAATGGTCATAAACGGATTGCTCATGTTTCTGGTCCACTTACAAGAGATATCAACCGGTATTGTAAAAAGGTCGGCTATGAACGTGCGCTTAAAGAAGCGGGCCTTCCTATTTACGAAGAATACTTTATCGAAACAGATAATACGTACGATGATGCCTATGAAAAATGGCGCCTGTTACGTAAGTTGGATGAAAAGCCGACCGCTATTTTTGCTGGTAATGATGATATTGCTGTCGGTATGATGAATGGCATCCGTGATGATGGCTATTCCATTCCTGAAGACTTTGAAGTCATCTGCTTCCAGCACACTTTACTGTCACGTGCAGTTAGACCTCAATTGACGACAATCGTCGTTCCACTTTATGATTTAGGTGCGGTATCGATGCGTTTGTTGACAAAAATGATGAATGGCGAAGAAATTGCTGAAACGAACGTTCTCTTGCCATACCGAATGGAAGAGCGTCAATCAACGAGATAATGGACTTACCGACATTTCCATAATAATAGAAGGGGAACTAGAAAAGTTCCCACTTCTATTTTTTTTGCCTACATTCTAAAATTAGTTAATAATGAACGATATTATTTCTTCAGTGATTTCTAACGATTTGTAACGCTCTTTGCAACATCTGGGCATTTTTTTCCGTAATTTCTTGTTTTCTCGGAATTGCTTCATACAAAGGATTAGGATCCTGCCACGTTTCGATGAACGGAACGGGGGATTGGTCCTGCCATGCTTGCAGCCACTCTGCAGGCAAGTTGCCTGTCGGGCTAGGTAGACGCTTCATCGCCAACCAGAGCTGTGCCCACGCTCTTGGTACAACACGCCAAATATCATAACCACCGCCACCGACAGCAATCCATCTGCCTTCACAATAGCGGTCGGCAATTTCCCTTGCAATGCGTGGAATCTGTTCATAAATATCCATCGTTCCGTATAAGTGTGTTAGCGGATCGAAATAATGCGCATCCGCACCGTTTTGTGTAAGGATGACATCTGGTTTAAAATAAGCGGCAACTTCCTCGATAGACGTTTTATATACGTCAAGGAACGATTCATCTTCCGTAAAGGCATCAATTGGAAAATTAAACGTCGTGCCATACCCTTCTCCATTTCCACGCTCGGTAATGCTTCCGGTTCCCGGAAAGAGATAACGTCCTGTTTCGTGGATGGATAGTGTACAGACATCGGGATCATCATAAAAAGTCCATTGGACACCATCACCATGATGAGCATCCGTATCTATGTAGAGAACACGTGCGTTGTATTTCTTCTGCATATATCGGATGGCGACCGAGCTATCATTGTATACACAAAAACCTGAAGCTTTTCCTTGGAACCCGTGATGTAGTCCGCCGCCAAGATTTAATGCATATTTCGATCTTCCTTCCATCACTTCATCCACAGCTGTCAATGTACTGCCGACGAGCATCGCGCTAGCCTCATGCATGTTTTTAAAAATGGGGGTATCTTCAGTCCCGATTCCATAAACTGACCCGACTTCGTTACTAATTTCACCCCGCCCAGCTTTTTTTACGATTTCGATATACTTTGCTTCATGAGCTAATAATAGTTCCTCGTCAGTGGCCATTCTTGGCGAGATAATATCCGCATCTGATATAGCGCCGGTCTTCCTTAACAAATCCAGCGTCAACACAATCCGCTTTTGGTTGAAAGGATGAGTATCCGAAAAAGAGTATCCGAGTTGTTCTTCTGAATAAATGAAAACAGCATCTTTTATCATTGGACGATGCCTGGTACATTCGGCCAGAGCACTTCGAATCCGCTATTTCGTAAACCGTCGATGACACTAAGGGGATTCATCGTTTTGACTCGAATGACGAGTATTTTATTATCCTCATTGACCTTGTCCGGGTAAACGAGGACGCTGAGAATATTCATTTTGTGTTCGTGAAAGACTTTGGATACTTCAAACAGGATACCTGGAATATTTGGAACCCGTACTTCAATTTGTGAGCCAGGCTGATGCGCTCCTGTCAATTCGATATACTTATAGAGCAGATCTGTTTCCGTAATAATACCGACGAGTTTGTTGTTTGAAACAATCGGAAGACAACCAATCTGATGATCATAAAATATGACAGCGGCCTCTTCGACAAAATCCATTGGGTGCCCAGTGATTGGATTGGTCGTCATAAGATCACCGAGTGGCGTATTGTAAACGGTTACATCTTTACTGTCGGAATAAATGGAAGGGACCGCTTCTTTCAGATCCCTATCCGTGACGACACCTACAAGCTCTCCGCTATTTGCAACGATTGCGAGGTGTCTGATTTTATGTTTAAGCATGATTGCGAGAGCATCTGAAACGGTTTGCTCTGCTGTTAATGTAATTACTTTTCTTTTCATAATTTCTTCGATTAACATTTTGTTTTGCCTCCTATCAGTACATGTAACGGTTCATGAAGCGTAGACTGTCGAATTGCTGTACGGATTCCTGATCTACGCGCTTGCCGATTTTTGCCATCAGACAATTGGCCGGGTGAGAACTAATTTCTGGATCATCCGTCGCGTAATATTCCAGTCCTCCAGCATTCATCATCTTTTCCATGACCTTCCGATATTCCCATACATTCAATTTCGTACCTTTTAAATCCCAATGCCAATAATATTCTGTTGTAATGACGATAAAGTCTTCCATCGCGTCATCCATCATGGAAACTTCAAGTAATGCTTTCCCGACGCCGCCCCCGCGAAATTTTGGCGCGACTTCGATTGCGCCAAGCTCAATGAGGTTTTTCATATTCCCTTGCGACCATCTTTCGAGTGGATCCGGGTAGAGGAAAGTCGCATAGCCCACAATTTCATTCATATCTCGAACGATAATAATACGACCTTCAGGCAAATCTGCAATTTCAATCAATGCTTTATGCTGCTGCTCAGGAGGTCTGAAAGCAACTAAATCTTTATGGAACTCGTAGTTTGCCAACTCCGAACCGGGTATCGGCCCCTCGATTATAACGTTGCCATTCTTATGTTTAACTTCCATTGCATTGTATGTTTTACTATGATTCACAGTTTTCACCGTCCCACTAATAAGTCATCTAGAATCCATTATACAGCAAGAGAGGACGATGCTGTGAAATTATTATCACAAATTAAATGACAATACTAAAGATAGTAATTTATTAGCCAATAAAGAAAAGTTGATGTAGAATTAAAAGGGTTAAACGTTGGATGAAAGGGTGATAGATTTGGACAATAGAACGTTACCGGTCATGCAAGGGGATTATCAATTACAGGATTATGAAAAGGCAGTTCAGAATTTTAAATGGTCTGATACCGAAAAGGAATTCAGCTGGCACGAAACCGGGCTAATGAATATCGCGCATGAAGCGATCGATCGACATGCGGATTCCTATCGGAAAAATAAGGTGGCACTCTTCTATAAAGACGGTACACGCAAAGAGGCATATACCTACAATGACATGAAAAGAATGTCCAATAAAGCGGCAAATGTACTGACGAATCATTCCACATTGGAAAGAGGGGACAGAATTTTTATATTTATGCCACGTTCGCCAGAACTCTATTTTTCATTACTTGGTGCATTGAAGATGGGGGCGATTGTTGGACCATTATTCGAAGCTTTCATGGAAGGTGCTGTCTATGACAGATTGTCTGATAGTGAAGCGAAAGCAATTGTGACGACACCTGAATTACTCGATAGAATACCGGTTGACAAATTGCCGCATCTGCAAACGATTTTCTTAGTCGGGGAATCTATTGAAGAGGATGATAAACATATTGATTTGAATAAACATATGAAAAAAGCATCGGCTGCTTTTCAAGTGGAGTGGTTGGAACGGGAATCGCCGACGGTATTGCATTATACATCCGGATCGACGGGGAAGCCGAAAGGTGTATTACATGTACAAGAAGCAATGATTCAACAATTCCAAACCGCAAAATGGGTACTTGACCTAAAAGATGAAGATGTCTTCTGGTGCACGGCGGATCCTGGTTGGGTCACTGGAACAGCGTATGGTGTTTTCGGTCCTATGCTTGCAGGGGCGACATCATTGATTGTCGGTGGAAGATTTTCAACGGACAATTGGTATGAAGCAATACAAGAATACGGAGTGACGGTTTGGTATAGCGCTCCGACAGCATTCCGGATGCTTATGGGGGCAGGTGCTGGGCCAGTCGGTCAATATGATCTCTCTTCACTGCGCCATATACTTTCAGTCGGGGAGCCATTAAATCCTGAAGTTATACGCTGGGGAATGGAAGTATTCAAACTTCGTATTCATGACACGTGGTGGATGACGGAAACAGGTGCCCAAACGATTTGTAACTTTGGTTCATTACCGATTAAGCTGGGTTCGATGGGTAAACCTGTGCCTGGAATTGAAGCAACCATTGTAGATAATCAAGGAAATGTGCTACCTCCTAATCGCATGGGGAATCTTGCCATTAAGAAAGGATGGCCGGCAATGATGCGCGGCATATGGAATAATGAAGAGAAATATGAATCATACTTTATGAATGATGAATGGTACGTTTCGGGCGACTCTGCTTATATGGATGAGGACGGTTACTTCTTTTTCCAGGGCAGGGTAGACGATGTAATCATGACAAGCGGCGAGCGGGTAGGTCCGTTCGAAGTGGAAAGCAAGCTTCTTGAACATCCTGCAATTATGGAAGCGGGAGTAATTGGCAAGCCGGATCCGGTCCGTGGAGAAATTATTAAAGCGTTCGTTGCACTTCATGAAGGATTTGAACCTTCTGAAGAGCTGGCTGAAGAGATTAAACAGTTCGTCAAAAAAGAATTGGCTGCACATTCTGCGCCAAAGGAAATCGAGTTTAAGGAGAAGCTTCCGAAAACAAGAAGTGGTAAAATTATGCGACGTGTCTTAAAGGCATGGGAACTCAATCTTCCGGCGGGTGATCTGTCGACGATGGAAGATTGACTTATAGACAAAAGAAAAAGCCGATGGAATGAAAAACATTCCATCGGCTATTTACGTTATTAATCATCCCCATCTTCATCTGAAGGAGGTGTACTGCCATTACCACCGCCACCATCTGAAGGAGGTGTATTGCCATTGTTGCCACCATTTGAAGGAGGCGTACTGCCATTGCCGCCCCCGCCATTGTTGTTGCCAGGAGGAGTGACAGGTGGGACATTTTCCTCTGGTTCATCCTCATCAGGTGTTTCAATTGCAGGAGGTTCAGGTGCATCAATCGTGACTCTATTGGATCCGCCAGACAATAATCCGGTTATATCCACAGTTCTGACATAATACGATCCTGGACCAACAGAAAGCGAATTCGCAGATGCATCCCTAATAGTCGCAATCCGTTCATTGTCCCGGTAAACATAATAGCCGATTACATCATCTGACGGTGAATCGCTCCACACCAATGTAGAATCGCTTAACGACAGGTTTACTGCTTCGGGTGCAACATTGTCAGCAGGGAAGACAGCACCTGATATGACGTTAGTTGAATAGGGAGAGCTTGGTGGGAACAGTTTAGAAGCATCTCCGCCCCATGCTCCGAGCATCCGGTCTATAAAGCTCTGGCTGACTCCTCTGCCTCCGGAAACGATGAATTCTGAAGGGGTCCCAGAATGAGCTAAATATTTTGCACCTTTGACGGAAACATATGAGCCGCTAATAAAACTGTCATCTGCTTCACTTGGAACCATCACCTTTGAGTTAAATAAATCGGAAGTTACTAATCCAGCAGCAGAACATTCTGCTGAAGGGGCTAGTCCAGAAATGCCGCAGAAATCTTTCGTAACGACTCCCTCAGGCTTTTCAAATTTCGAGTTTGCACCGACAAGATCAGGTTTTACTTCATTCGCCGCGTTGAGTATTTGAGCGAAGAGCATACTAGTACGTGTTGTCGGATGCATTTGTCCCGAGTTTCGTTTATACAGCTTTCGAGAATTGTCATAGTACCCAAACCATAAACCTAATGTAATATTAGGGTTATAACCGACCAGCCATGCATCGCCGTATCCTTGCGTCGTACCTGTTTTGACGGCGAGATCAGTAGTAAAGTTCATGAATTTCGGAATTTGCTGGCCAGTACCTTTAGGTTTTAGGACATCTTTCAGCATATCTGTAACAATATAAGCAGTTTCAGGGCTGAACACTTCAATCGGTTCTATTTCGTGTTCATAAATAATATTGCCTGACATGTCTTCAATACGGTCAATCATATAGGAGTCCACAAATTGTCCGTTATTCGCTAAAGTAGAGAATCCATTTGTATTCTCTTCAACGCTAACGCCACCGCGCATGCCGCCAAAAGATACGGCTGGGTAAAGATAATCCCCTGCTGTCAACTTGGAGAATTTCATTTTCGCAAGAAACTCTGCAGGTCGTTGATCGAGAATTTCTTTATAAAGTCTCGCGGTCGGCAAGTTCAGTGATTCTGCAAGCGCTCTACGTGCAGGTACTATACCGTTTTCCATTTCTGCAATGTAGTTAGTCGGACTCCAAGTACCACTGCCATCAGGGATTTCAAATTTGACATCGACAACCGGACTGCCGGCACCGATATATCCCCATTCGACTGCGGGTGCATAAACAAGAAGTGGTTTCATTGAAGAACCATTTTGTCTATACGCTTGTGTAGCATGGTTTGTTGCAATCAGTTCGTGATCACGTCCACCGATGAAAGAGAGAATCCGACCGGTTCGATTGTCTTTTATCATAGCGCCGACTTGTACAGGATCGTCTTTTAAAATCATTTCTCCAGTCGAATAATCCATTTCTTCACGCGTGTACGTAAAGCCATAATGTTCAAACTGAGCTGCGACCTGGTTAATTTTATCGTAGAGCGTCTGATCAATTGTTGAATAGATGCGGTAACCACCTGTCCGCATTTCCCGCTCTGCTAAGATTTCGTATTTTTCTTGTACTTTCTCATCTTCTACTACTCGTTCAGGATCCAATCCATCTTTTTCAGCAAGAATTTTTGCTAAAATTTTAATTGTTCGATTTTGAATTTCCTGAGTGACGTAAGGGTAGCGTTCAGTCGCACGCTTCGTCTTTTCACGGAAGTCTTTCGTAATATCATACGCAATTGCTTCTTCGTACTGTTCTTTTGTAATATAACCTGTTTCCTTCATTCGAAAAAGAACTGTCTTCATCCTGTCTACACCAGGCTTAAGATTTTCTTCCTTTTTCAATCCTCCGCCGTAATAACTGCCAAGGAATGGAGTATAGGCGAAAGGTGCTTGCGGAATTCCAGCTATATAAGCTGCCTGTGGCAAATTGAGATCTTTCGCCTTCACACCGAAAATCCCATCTGCCGCTGTTTCAATCCCTGCGATATTCTGACCAAGGGCATTTCTTCCATAAGGGATGATATTAAGATAAGCTTCAAGTATTTCATCCTTTTCCATGAAATGTTCAAGTCTCATTGCAAGCAGGATTTCTTTCGCTTTCCGTTCATAGGATACTTCATTTGTCAAAATTTGGTTTTTGATAAGTTGCTGTGTAAGCGTTGAACCACCTGTCTGACTCGATGAGTTGGAGACGTCCTGTAAAAGGCCACGGAAAATGGCTTTAGGTACAATACCTGAATGCGTTTCAAAGTATTCATCCTCTGTCGCTAAAACTGCATCGATGGCATATTGTGAAATCGCATCAAGTGTCGTTTCTTTCCGTTCGATGTCCGCATTCACCCGACCGAGATAGACATCGTTCGCAAAGTATATTTCAGATGTTTCTTCATAATTAAATATCGTATCCCGCATTTCATCTTTAGTTCGGAGTGGTTCTTTTGCGACGAGCGAAGCGAAATAACCGGCTCCAACTGATGTCGCGAAAACACCAATTGTCAATCCGACAACAAGGAAAAGGAGGAACAAGTTCCATAAGACTCCAGACGTAATGCGAATGCCTTTTGCCCAACTTTTTCTCTGTATCGTTTCGAACTTTTCCTCTATTAGATCAATCCTATTTTTACGTTTTTCACTCACATTTATTCCCCCCTAAAATCCTTCCTAATTATAGCACATTTCTTCCCAATCAATAGAAAATGTTTGACAATGGTTTTATTTAGATTAGAATAAAGGTAATATAATTTTGTATGTTGAAAAAGTCGAAGTAGGGGCGGTAGATCCGTATAGAGAGGCAGCGGTTGGTGGAAGCTGTCCGGTACATCGTTCACGAATTACAACTTTTGAGTGCAACGCTTACGCGGCGATAATGCGTCTAAAGCGGAGAAAATAATTTCTCAAGCCGGGTGGTACCGCGTTACTTTACTAAGTATATAACGTCCCTGCATGATTCCTTTGAATCGTGTAGGGACTTTTTTAATTTCATTGGAGGGATTTACTTATGAAAAACGAATTATTGGATGACTTGAAATGGCGCGGGTTGCTCTATCAGCTAACTGATGAAGAAGGCCTTGAGAAGGTGTTGAATGAGGAGAAAATCTCATTATACTGTGGAACAGATCCCACTGCGGATAGCCTGCACATCGGGCACATTGTTCCGTTTTTGACACTTCGTCGTTTCCAAAAACACGGTCACCGTCCCATTGTCCTCGTTGGTGGGGCAACAGGAATGATCGGTGATCCGTCTTTCAAAGCGGATGAGCGCGAACTGCTTTCTGATAAGCAAATCGAAAACAATGTTGCAGGCATTCGTAAACAATTGGAGAGTATTTTTGATTTTGGTACTGAAAACGGGGCAGTGCTAGTCGATAATAAGGACTGGTTCGGTGAAATGTCTGCAATCAGCTTCCTTCGCGATTACGGAAAACTACTAAGTGTGAATTATATGCTTGCAAAAGAAAACGTGGCATCCCGCTTGGAAACGGGTATTTCTTTTACAGAGTTTACGTATATGCTCATTCAGGGCGCGGACTTTAAGCATTTATATGATAAGTATAACTGCCGTCTGCAAATCGGCGGGTCTGATCAGTGGGGGAACATTACAACAGGTCTTGAAATCATCCGGAAAACACATCATGAAGAGGCGAAAGCATTTGGGATTACAATGCCTCTCATAACGAAGGCGGATGGCACGAAATTCGGCAAAACTGCCGGTGGATCTGTTTGGCTTGATCCGAAGAAAACATCACCTTACGAGTTCTATCAATTCTGGATTAATACGGCTGATTCAGAAGTCGTTAAATATCTGAAAATCTTTACATTTATGAGCCGACCTGAAATCGAGTCATTGCAAGAGTCTGTCGAGAAAGAACCACATCTTCGAAAAGCGCAACAGGCATTGGGTGAAGAAATGACGCGCCTCATACATGGACAAGAAGCGCTCGATCAGGCAATCCGTATATCTAAAGCATTGTTCAGCGGTGATTTAAAAGCTTTGACTGCAGAAGAAATGAAAGACGCATTCAAAGACGTCCCGACATTTGAAATGGACAAAGCCGTCAAGAATATCGTCGACTTTATCGTAGAAGCAGGGGTCTCTCCTTCCAAGCGTCAAGCGCGTGAAGACGTAACGAATGGTGCGATTTCACTGAACGGTGAAAAAGTGACAGACACAGCTTACGAAGTCACTTCGACTGATCGGCTAGATGACTCGTTCACCATCGTCCGCAGAGGTAAGAAAAATTATAAAATGGTGAAATTTAACTGATCATAGAAAAAGGCCAATCCTGTTGCGGGATTGGTCTTCTTCTTTATATTGTATAGATTGTGCCAGAATGTTTTGGCGATCGGCTCAATCTGTTGTGGCGCCCGTAAAATCGTCTTGTGCGCCCGTAAAGTCCGTAGTGGCGCTCGTAAAATCGTGATGCGCGCTCGTAAAGTGTGTAACTGCGCTCGTAAAATCGAAATGCGCGCTCGTAAAGTGTGTAACTGCGCTCGTAAAATCGAAATGCGCGCTCGTAAAGTGTGTAGCTGCGCTCGTAAAATCGTGATGCGCGCCCGTAAAGTCCACAACGGTCCACCAATCGCTCAACATGGCCCCAGAACCGCTCAACATCCCGAAAATCCGCTCAACATGGCCTTGGAACCGCTCAACATGCTGAAAAACCGCTCAAGTTGGCCCCAGAACCGCTCAACATCCCGAAAATCCGCTCAACATGACCCCAGAACCGCTCAACATCCCCGAAAACCGCTCAACATGGCCTCAAAACCGCTCAACCTCAAGGCTCAACCGCTCAACTAGCAGAAAGTCATGCTTTCTTCAATGCTTTTTTCCTTGTAATTGGTTTCTTTTTGGCTGTCTTATTCAATGAGGCTTGCAATGCGGCCATCAAATCTGTTGTGTTGGATGGGGAGATAGGCTGTTTTCCTATAGCGCCTGTCACGGCTGCATTGCCAGATTTTTTTTCTTCAATTAATTCCATCAATGCCGTCCGATACTCATCTGTATACTTTCCGGGTTCAAAAATGGTTGTCAATTGCTCCACTAGCATTAAGGCAGTATCGAGTTCCTTTTTCACTACTGATTCTTCACTAGGAATATTAGGTACGTCCTGAACATTACGTACTTCATCCGGAAAATGAATAATTTCCATTAATAATGCCTCTTTATAAACTCTCACAACCGCTAATTGCTCCTTTGATCGGATAATAATTTTTGCCACGCCGATCTTCCCGGATTCCTGCAATGCTTTTCGCAATAGAGCATACGCCTTTCCGCCATTCGAATCAGGTGCCATGAAATAGCTTCTTTCAAAATAAATGGGATCGATTTCCTCCAATTTCACAAAGTCGATAATTTCAACAGCTTTATCTTCATTTTCTTTTTTTAACTTTTCCAGTTCTTCCTCATCGAGAACGACAAACTTGTTCTTCGTGTATTCATAAGCTTTGACAATATCCTCGCTATGAACTTCCTTTTCACAAATAGGGCACACCTTCTGATAGCTGATTGGAGAGTTGCATTCCTTATGAAGCTGTCGCAGTTTGACATCGTTATTTTCAGTGGCGGCATGAAGTTTGATTGGTATATTGACAAGACCGAAACTGATGCTTCCTTTCCAGATTGTATGCATTGTTAACACCCGCTTTTTTTCTTAGTATGTAAAGATCATTCATTCTTATGTATACGAAATTGTTAACGTCAAACACTATAGAAAAAACGTTGGAGCGAAAAAGAATGAAACCTATGCTACTAAATGATGCAGAAGAAATACCGCTAGGAGACGAATGGGTTTACGAAACGAAATATGATGGTTTCCGCTGCATTTTGGAATGGAATGAAAATGGTATCAAGCTATTAAGTCGCAACGAAAAGCAACTCAATCTACTGTTCCCTGAAATCATTAGATATTGCGAAAAAATCCATGAGAACGTCAAGGCATTCTTACCAATCTGCCTTGACGGGGAAATTGTCCATTTACAAAGTGATGTTAAAAGTCAATTTTCTATAGTTCAATCAAGAGGCAGGATGAAAAAAGAAGAAGTCATCCAAGCTCACGAACATGCTTTTCCTTGCCAATATGTTGCGTTTGATCTTCTTTCAATTAAAAGAAAAGATTTAACAGGGGAGTCATTTGAAAACAGGAAAAAGAAGTTGCGGGAGTTATTCAAGGTACTCAATCAGCCAATGGAAGTGGATTATCAAAATCCCATACCACTCCAATTGATCAAGACCTATCAGAGCAGTGAGAAGTTATGGGAACACATAGTAAGCAATAACGGGGAAGGGGTTATCGCTAAGAGGAAATCCAGTCAATGGATCAGTGGAAAACGGACAGATCAATGGATAAAAGTGAAAAATTGGCGAACGATCAACGTTATTGCAACTAGGTATGTGAAGGCAAATGGATATTTCACGGGATGCGTGTATAAAGGAACAGAGTTAAATGAAGTCGTCACTTTTCGTCACGGATTGTCCGACGAAGAATTTCGGACGCTTAGCACGTTTTTCATTGCAAATGGGAAGGAATCTGACAGTGGAATATGGGAATTAAAACCGTCCATTTGTGTAAAGGTGAATTGTATCGATTTTAACGGAAAACAGTTAAGGGAACCCCGTTTTCATTCATTTAATTTTGAGGTTGAACCGGAAGCTGTCAGATGGCGTACAATGCTACGCCAATTAAACCCGATACCCGATATCATTCCTGTCACTCATCCGGACAAGCCAATCTGGACTGATTTCGGTATTGAAAAAGATGATTACTTGCTCTACTTGCAGACCGTTGCTCCGTATATGCTACCGTTTCTACATGATCGGCTGTTGACTGTCATCCGTTATCCTCACGGAACAAATGGTGAAAAGTTCTATCAAAAAAACGTCCCTGATTACGCGCCGGACTTTGTCATGACTTCACATTATGAGGACATCGATTATATAGTCTGTAATGACATAAGAACTTTGCTTTGGCTCGGCAATCAGCTAGCACTGGAATTTCATATTCCGTTTCAAACAATAACTGTAAATAACCCAACGGAAATCGTATTTGACCTAGATCCTCCTTCCGTCGACGATTTTTCATTGGCAGTGGAAGCGGCATTTATGATGAAAGTGGTATTTGACGAATTCCAATTGAAGTCTTTTGTCAAAACATCGGGGGGGAAAGGACTGCAAATTTACATTCCGTTGCCAGTAAATACTTTTTCGTATGAAGATACTCGGTTATTCACAAAATTCGTCTGCGATTTCCTCTGCGAACAGCAACCACAGTGGTTTACAACAGAAAGACTGAAGAAGAACAGAGACAATAAATTATATTTGGACTATGTACAGCATCAAGCAGGAAAGACTATCGTAGCTCCATTCTCGCCTAGAGGCAATGAATTCGCCACCGTCGCAACACCTTTACAATGGGAAGAAGTCAAACATTCCTTAACCCCGAAAATATTCACACTACCAGCAGTCATGGAGAGGATTCAAACTAGCGGAAATCCTTTCAGAGACTTTCATGAAACGGGAGAACAGCAGCAGTTCAAAGTAGTATTGGAACAATTGAAAGTCATTTTAAAATAAAAAACCTTCATCAGATTGGGAAGTTTAATGGACTAGATGATTGTAAAAGCACCACATCCTAAATTGGATAGGTTGCTTTTTTTATTTAGCCAGATAGTTCGTCCAATCACCACAAGTACTCGTCCATATAATGTATTGAAGACCGGCCGGTTTTACAAAGCGGAAGGGAGTGAAAAAGTATATGTGTTCTCATAATCGTAGGAGACGTCGGACAAAGTTGATTTGTGAATGTCGGGAAGTAAGATTTGACCATGATAATGATAACCGTCGTGATATCCGAGATAACCGAGATTTCCGTGACACCCGCGATCGTTTCGATTTTAATGATAATCGTATCGACAATCGCAGAAATGAATTTCGGTGTGGATGTTGTCACCACAGACGAAGTAATTTTTTTGGTTTCTAGGCAATTTATAAAAGGAGTCCAAATGCGTTCACAACGGCCCTCAGATAGGTCGTTTCAAAATGCTTAAGAAGTATAGAAAAACCCCTGAAACATTGCCGTTAGGCAGTTTCAGGGGTTTAACTAATAAAACGTTCTTATTAACGTGAGTAGAATTCAACGATAAGAGCTTCGTTGATTTCAGCAGCAAGTTCGCTGCGCTCAGGCATACGTACGAATGTACCGACTTTAGTGTCTTTGTCGAATGTAACGAACTCAGGAACATAGCTGTTCACTTCAAGAGATGCGTTTACAACGTCAAGGTTTTGAGACTTTTCACGAAGTGAGATCTCTTGACCAGGCTTAACACTGTAAGAAGGAATATCAACGCGCTTGCCATCAACCAAGATATGGCCATGGTTAACAAGTTGGCGTGATGCACGACGAGTGCGCGCAAGACCCATGCGGTAAACTAGGTTGTCAAGGCGAGTTTCAAGAAGGATCATGAAGTTTTCACCGTGCTTACCTGGCATTTTACCAGCTTTGTTAAATACTGTTTTAAATTGACGTTCGTTCACACCGAACATGAAACGAAGCTTTTGTTTTTCTTGTAATTGCATTCCGTATTCGGAAAGTTTTTTACGCTGTGTAGGACCGTGTTGTCCTGGTGCGTAAGGGCGTTTTTCGATTTCTTTTCCAGTACCGCTTAGCGAAACGCCAAGACGACGGGAAAGTTTCCAAGATGGACCTGTATAACGAGCCATGAGAGACTCCTCCTCTAATTTGGTTTTATTTTGTTGTAAAATAAGACCAGATGCATTCAATCCGTGTGTCATTCCATTATCTTGCATCTTCGCCTCAGCAGCCTAGAGGTTACGTGATACACCTTCTTAAAAGGAATGGACTGAACAGCATGGATCATACAACTGCTGCAAATATTTTACACAAGTTCTATCATAACAACTTGTTCGTCTCGAGTCAAGCATGATTGATAGGGATCTGGATGGTAAAAAGTCCTATCTTGTTTATTGTTAAAAATAGTCTGTATGTATTAGAATAGAAGGATAGTCAGTTATTCAGCAGGCAAACGCGAGATGAGGATGATAAGTATGAATAACCATGAATTGATTTTGTATAAAATGAAATCTGCGATATTTAAATTATTTTCAAATCCAATGAACCGTAGAGCTATAGAGGAAAGTCTTGAAGAATTTAAGTGTCATTTTATACAAATTTTCGAAATGGAATTTGTAGATATTTTATTATATGAAAGCAATCGGTTTGTACCTGTCCGTAAAAATGGCGAGGCAACGCATCAAACAGCATTTGCAGAAGACCAGATGAATGCTATTAACCCTCTGTTTAGTGTATCCTTCATCTCTCCGGGACATGAAGGATCGGTTTCTGCAGACGACTCGCTGATTATTCGCAACAGCGAACTTGTCCCACTTGCAGCGATTCTGTTTAAAGCGTCCGAAAAGTGGTTGGACTTCGCAGCCTCTCCAAGTTTGAAGGAATTAAAATCTGTACTTGGTACTTACTTTGGCCAAGAAATTGAAATGGAACGCATATCGGAACAGGAAAAGATGTATCGGCGACTTTTCGAAATGGCTGAACTATTTAATTCGACAATGGAAACGACGGTCATCTTAGATGGCATGGTAAAGGTTGTGTCTGATTCATGCGGCACTAACGATATCCAATTGATGCTCTCGCAAGAACAAAGAGGCATTGCCGAAGCATATCGTCTGTTCGATCACTTGAATGAACGAGCGTCAGCTGTCGAAGCGTTTTTATCCGGTGAACTGACGCTGGAACGGGACATGGAGATGGGTGTTAACTTGTTGAACGCGCCGATCAGAGGTAGACAAGGTATTTACGGAATTTTACAGATTACGTCGGCATTGGATTCAAAGGTCACGCGGACAGAAAAAGATTTTATCCGTATGATTACGAATGCTGCTGGAATTGCACTTGAAAATGCCAGTTTGTACGAACAATCCCACCGTCTAGTGAACGACTTACAATTAGTGAACGAAGCGTCCAGAAAGCTCAATAACAACTTAACCTTGGATGAAGTAATATCTTATTTGAAAAGACAGTTCTTGAAAGCCTTCAATCCAGACGAAATAGCTTTCGTTTTTTATGATGAAAATAATAAAACTACCCTGTCCGATTATAGTACACATATTTTCCATGAGGATATCGGTATGACGATTATCGAACCGATGGCTGACCACTTCCTACATTCTAAAGAAGCGGTTTTTGATGGTTCCTTATCGCTCGAATTCAATTACTATCAGTCTCGGATTGCTTTACCAATCGTCAATCGAGAAGATATGCTCGGATTTGTCATCCTTCTGCATAAGGAGCAGTATTATTTTTCATTTGATAACTTTAAATTGTTGAAATCACTGATTAGTCATTCGTCGCTGGCGATTTCGAACATTATTTTACGTGATCAATTGCAGGAACTCGTCGATAAAGATAATCTGACGAAATTGTTCACTCGTCGGTACCTTGACGAAATCGTCTTATCTTCCATTGCAAAAGGCGAATCAGGTGTGTTGCTCCTCATGGATGTAGATGATTTCAAGTTGGTGAATGATGCATTTGGTCATAAGACAGGTGATGAAGTGTTGCAACAGATTTCATCTCATATATTAAAAATGGTCAATGGTAAGGGAGTTGCAAGTAGATGGGGGGGCGAAGAAATCGCTATCTATCTTTCAACTTTTACGATGCAAGAAGGGGTGGAGTTTGCCCAGTCACTTGTCGAAACTATTCCTTTCGTCACGAATCCGAGTGTAACAGTATCAATGGGTTTAACTTATTGGGATGGAAAAATGAAAGATTCTTATAATGAGCTGTTCCAACTGACTGACCAAGCCATGTACCATGCTAAACGTGAAGGTAAGAACCAGCTAGTTATTAATGGAGCGACTTCATTGCGTAAATGACGCTGAAGTTGCTCTTTTTCTTTTGCGTAAAAAGAGGTAAGATGAAATAAGGAAATGTAAGTGCTTACAAAATGACGAAGGGCGGAAATACTTTGAAAAATAAACCTCTACACAAAGACACAGTAGTCATCCATGAAGGTTACGATGATAAGCAGCATCACGGTAGTTTGGCGGTCCCACTTTATCAGACATCCACATATTCTTTTGAAAATGCTGTTCAAGGCGAAAAAAGATTTTCTGGCGAAGAAGCAGGAAATATCTACTCGCGACTTGGCAATCCGACGGTACAAGTGCTGGAGGACCGGATAGCCGCTCTTGAGAATGGTGCCGGAGCACTCGCATTCGGATCTGGAATGGCAGCGGTCAGCTCAGTTCTTGTCCATTTAACAAAATCTGGTGATCATATTCTCTGTTCCAGAGGAATTTATGGCTGCACGTTCGGATTGTTAGGGCTGATGGAAGATAAATATCAGATAACCCATAGCCTAATTAGCATGACGACAGAAGAAGAAATCGAAAGGTCAATCAAACCGGAAACTGTATGTATATACGTTGAAACACCGATCAATCCGACGATGGAACTGGTTGATTTGCAAGCGGTCGTAAATGTTGCAAAGAGACACGGATTGAAAGTAGTCGTGGACAATACATTCACATCCCCTTACTTGCAGAATCCGATTGATATCGGTGCTGATTTCGTTTTGCATAGTGCAACGAAATATATAAATGGGCATGGAGATGTCATAGCAGGACTGCTCGTTGGAAAAGATGCTGAAGAAATTCAGACATTACGCATGACTGTACAAAAAGACTATGGTGCAATCATGTCGCCTTTTGACGCCTGGTTATTAATAAGAGGATTGAAGACGTTACCAGTCCGTATGGAAAAGCATACATCTAATGCAGAGAAACTGTTAACCTATTTAAAGTCTCAGAAGTTGGTGGAATCGATTTACTATCCATTCGATGAAGGGAATCCGCAATTTGAAATTGCGAAACGTCAGATGAGAGCGGGCGGAGGACTCATCTCATTCACAGTCAAAGGTGGCAAAGAAAGTGCCCAGCTATTTATGGATAAGCTATCGTTAATTAAAATTGCTGTTAGCCTCGGTGATGCTGAGACACTAATTCAACATCCGTCTACAATGACACATTCCGGTGTACCTGTTGAAGACCGTGAGCAGATGGGTATAACAGATTCATTGCTCCGACTGTCAGTAGGACTGGAATATGCAGATGATCTTATTGATGATCTAGAATCAGCGTTCGCAGCATTGGAACAACATAGCACTACACATTCATGAAAAAATCGCCTGACGGATATAGAAGCCGTCAGGCGATTTTTTCTTATAGATGTTTGATCAATACAGCTGCAAAGTTTTCAAGTCCGCGCTGATCTTCTTCGTCGAATCGGTCATACGCTGGACTGTCAACATCAAGCACACCAATCACATTTCCGTCTTTTAGTAAAGGGATGACAATTTCAGAACGAGAGGCCGAATCACATGCGATGTGACCAGGAAATGCGTTTACATCGGGAACAATGATACTTTCGCCTTTTGAAGCTGAAGTTCCGCATACTCCTTTGCCGAGTGGGATTCGTATGCAGGCGGGCAAGCCTTGGAACGGCCCAAGGACAAGCTCATTTTCTCCATCCATTAAATAGAAACCGACCCAGTTGATCCGGTCAAAAAATTGATTGAGAAGCGCAGATGCATTACTGAGATTAGCATATTTATTCGTTTCGCCTGTCAATAGTGCATCAAGCTGTTTGGATAACTGGGTGTATTTTTCTGTGGGAATATCTGAATAGTCAGTAGCAGTAAACAAAGAGGCACCTCCATAAGTATGTAGTAACATTAAGTATACGTCTGACGTCAAAATTCTACAAATATCGTGTTTATAGGAGAGAATAGACCAATATCTCTAAAATTACGTCGTTTTCGGTATGAAAATACTTTAAACATGTTATTATATAAGATAATATAATTTTATCTGCGAAAACAGTAAAAATGACGGAAACATTTCAGTGACTTTGGAATAGGGGGATCACAATGGTGAAATACTTCATCATTCCAATAATTATCTTGCTCGTCCTTGTGACGATCGCCTTTTTGTTCAGACGAAAACATATACGCGAGATCGGCATATTGGAAAATGAAAAACTGCAAATACAGAATAAGCCGATTTTCGAAGAGATGATGAAAGTCAAACAGTTGAACATGACTGGCGAAACCGAAGAGAAATTCGAAAGATGGCGCAATGAATGGACAGAAGTCATCGATATACATATGCCGAAAATCGATTCAATGCTATTTGATGTTGAAGACATGGTTGATCGGTTCCGTTTTAAAAAAGCGACAGAAACGGAAAAAGAGATACAAGAAAGAATACGTCAATGCGAAAAAAAGAAAGACACCATCTTGGATGAACTGAATGAACTGGTAGGCAGTGAAGAAAAGAACCGGATTGAGATGGAAAAGCTTCGCGAACAATATCGACTAGCGAGAAAAACAATTCTAGCCCATCAGCATGCGTTCGGAACGACTGTCGAACCGTTGGAAAAAGAGTTAGAATCATTCACTCCGAAGTTTGAAGAATATGATGAACTGACTGCTAACGGCAATTATCTGTTGGCACGTGAAATTGTCATTACTTTGTCTTCGAAAGGTGAGCAACTATCGGCACTGATTCATGATATTCCATCTTTGCTGACGGATCTTCAAAACAAGATACCTACTTCGATTAGAGAGTTGCGTAACGGAAGTAAAGAGATGGAAGAGCAATCGTATAATCTCGAGCACCTTGAATTATCAAGACAACTGCAAGAGATTGAATCTGAAATTGCTGAACAACTTATTAAGCTGTCCCAGCTCGACATCGATCCAGTTCTTCAGAAAGTGACGGAAATGAACGACAGAATCGAATCGTTCTATGATTCGCTCGAAAACGAAGTGAATTCGAGACATTATGTAGATCAGAACTTTAACGCTATCGGAGAATCGTTGTTCGGCATTATTCGATTTGCAAAAGAAATATTCGATGAAGCAATTTACGTACAACAAAGCTATCGTCTAGACGAAAAGGAAGCGAAACTACCTGAAGCGAGCATCAAGAAGCTCGAAATACTTCAAAAACGGTACGATACATTGCAAGTTCTGATGGAAGATGAAGGTTCTGCTTATTCTGCACTTCAGAATGAGCTCAAACAAATTTCGGACGAACTTGAAATCATTGCGGCGGATCAGGAAAGCCTAGCGAACCGCATGAAAAATCTACGTATTGATGAAAATAATGTGCGTAAACAGTTGGAAGAGTTATCACGCAAATTGCAAACAGGTGACCGAAAACTCCATCGTGGGAATATACCTGGTATACCGGACGAAATGGATGCCCGTCTCGAGGAAGCGGATGAGCAATTATATCTTGTCAGTCAAAGTTTACAGGAAGTGCCGCTTAATATGGCTGTTGCTGAGAGCTACTTGGCGAACGCAGAGACCGTTGTCAATGACGTAAACGAAAGAGTGGAAGAACTGCTTGAAAATGTCATGCTAATTGAGCGCATCATCCAATACGGGAATCGGTATCGCGCATCCAATCCTGTCATGCACCAAAAATTGCTTGAGGCAGAAGAGTCGTTCAGGCAATTCCGATATGCAAAAGCATTGGAAGAAGCGGCAACAGCAGTGGAAGCAGTTGAACCGGGAGCTATGAAACGAATTGAAGAGATGTTGAAAGAGCATGCGTAATGACAAAGCCACCGGCATAATGATTGCAGGTGGCTTTATCACGTCTATTTCTTAAGGCAGCAGTAAACTAACAAACCGGAAAGGAAATACTTATGATCTATTTGGATAACAGTTCAACGACTAAACCTAATAAGGAAGTTATGGAGTCGTTCATTACCTTAAACGAGAAGTATTACGCGAACCCCGCCTCGCTCCACTGTATGGGAAAGGAAGCTGAAAACTTTCTGGAACGATCAAAACTTCAAATGTTGGCAATAGCGGGAAACAAGGATGGGCAAGTGGTTTTGACATCCGGCGGAACCGAGTCGAATAATTTGGCCATTATGGGTTTTGCACAAGCTTATCAGTCCAGAGGAAACCATATTATCACAACAAGTATTGAACATCACTCCGTTTTGAAAGCATGCTATCAGTTAGAGAAAATGGGATTTGAAGTCGACTACTTGACAGTTGATGAATCTGGTTTGATTTCATTAGAAGAACTAAAAATGAAAATTAGACCCGAGACGATTCTCGTGAGCATCATGCACGTGAATAATGAAATCGGCACAATCCAACCCATTCGCGAATGCGCAACAATTATAAAATCCAGAAGTCGTGCCATCTTCCATTCGGATTGTGTGCAAAGTTTCGGTAAAATTCCTGTTACAGTAAGCGGATTGGGCGTTGATGCAATTACTGTTTCAAGTCATAAAATCAATGGGTTGAAAAATTCAGGCGCATTGCTTATGAAAAAAGGTGTCATACCGCATCCAATCCTCTTTGGCGGTGGCCAAGAAAATGGTCTTAGAAGTGGAACAGTCTCTCTTGCGCATGCAGTTGCTTTGGCAAAAGCATTCAGATTAAGTGCAGTTAGCTCCGAGATGAAGGATTTCCGCAAATGGCGTAATGAGATGATGGCTGTTTGTCATCTGTATGAAAATATCCAAGTGCTTTGTCCCGACCATAGTGCACCGCATATTTTAGCCATATCTTTCAAATCGATCAAAGGTGAAGTGGCTGTCAATTTCTTTCAGGAAAATGGTGTAATCATTTCGACATCAAGTGCTTGTTCTTCAAAAGCTAAAAATGCCGGGCATGTAATAGAGGCAATTCAATTAAATGATGAATTCAAACACGGAGTTATCCGTATTAGTTTTGGCAACAATAATACAAATGAACAAATTGAAAAAACAATCGATATTCTAAAACAGTTTATGGATGTAATCGAGAAAGGGATGTAATAGATGGAGTGGCATGAAATATTAATACGTTATGGCGAAATATCGTTAAAAGGTCGAAATCGCAGTCTGTTTGTGCGTAAACTAAAAAATAATATAAAAAGTGCGATGCTTGACTTGAAATCGATTCAATTGCATGCAGAGCGTGATCGCATGTTTCTAGTTGCAGAGAGTTCGGATGATCTTCAACAGGCAATTTTTCGGTTGCCACATGTTTTTGGAATCCAATCATTCAGTCCAGTCGCGCAGTGTTCTGCAGATTTGGAGAGCATCCAACAAAAAGCAGTTGAAGTGATTGGGTCTGCAGAAACGGAAGGCAAGACATTCAAAGTTGAAGTTAAACGGCAAGACAAAGATTTTCCGATGGTGACTTCTGAAATTCAACGGGAAGTCGGAGGTTATGTGCTGAGTAAATTCCCAGGATTGGTTGTTCAAATGAAAAAACCAGATATCGTGTTGCTTGTCGATATCCGTAAAGAAGGTGCATTCCTTACATCCGAAGTGATCAAGGGAGCGGGCGGTATGCCTGTAGGTTCAAATGGGAACTCTCTACTGATGTTATCTGGAGGTATTGACAGTCCGGTTGCAGGCTATCAAATGATGAAGCGTGGGATGTCGATTGATGCAATTCACTTTGCAAGCCCACCATATACAAGCGAACTGGCTCAGCGGAAAGTAATGGATCTGACTGAAAGATTATGTTCATTCGGTGCATCTGTCAGACTTCATGTCATTCCATTCACGGAGCTTCAGCAAGCGATTGTGAAGCAAATTCCAGCCAATCTTTCGATGACGACAACAAGAAGAATGATGCTGAAGGTCGCGGATCTTGTGAGAGAAGAAATTAAGGCGAACGGTCTCATTACAGGGGAAAGTCTTGGGCAAGTTGCTAGCCAGACACTCGAAAGCATGACAGTTATCAATGAAGTGACATCTACACCGATCTTGCGTCCTCTCATCGCGATGGATAAACTTGAAATCATAGCGATAGCACAACAAATTGGAACGTATGATATATCAATAAGGCCATATGAAGACTGCTGCACGATTTTCACACCTTCCAGTCCGAAAACAAAACCGAAGCTAGAGAAGGTGCACTACTATGAAAGCTTCTTCGACTTCAATCCATTGATTGAAGAAGCCGTTCGAAATCGAACAGTTATTGAAGCGTCGGAGTTGATCGAAGACGTTGAAGCGTTCGATAGTCTGTTGTGAATATGTTAGTAATTACCAAAGAATCCTCCTGCATGATTTTTCGGATACCGACCATTCTATAGTCACAAGGAGGTGACAACGACATGCCAAACAACAACAGCGGTAATTCAAACCAACTCCTCGTTCCAGGAGTACAACAAGCTCTTGACCAAATGAAATATGAAATTGCACAAGAATTTGGTGTACAACTTGGACCTGATGCATCATCGCGTGCCAACGGATCCGTCGGCGGAGAAATTACTAAGCGATTAGTGCGTCAAGCTCAATCACAAATGAACGGTTACCAAAAATAACAAACAATACTCATGAATCGCTCCGGAAAATTCCGGGGCGGTTTTTTCATAATTGCATTTTAGTATCGACTAAACAAAATGATTTATTCGAAAAAGAGGGAAGTATGGAGGGATCTGAATAACGATAATATTGAATTTCAATTCGAATAGAGTATATGGAATGGATGAACGAGCATACATCTATCCATATGAATATAGCCGGTCTAAAAAAAACAATAAGAATCCACCTGCATGATTTTTGAGATTTCGACCATTCTATAGTTACAAGGAGGTGATAACGACATGCCAAACAACAACAGCGGTAATTCAAACCAACTCCTCGTTCCAGGAGTACAACAAGCTATTGACCAAATGAAATATGAAATTGCACAAGAATTTGGTGTACAACTTGGACCTGATGCTTCATCGCGTGCCAACGGATCCGTCGGCGGAGAAATTACTAAGCGATTAGTGCGTCAAGCTCAATCACAAATGAACGGTTATCAGAAATAACAATCAGTAATGATGAATCGCTCCGGAATTTCTCCGGGGCGATTTTTTAATATCAATTTCATTTACATATCAGTATCGCCGTCAACGTTATAAGTTATTCAATACATCTGTTACATAGTTTATATTTTTTGAAATTTAAAACTCTTCTTTGTATACTTGTCATATCCAAAGAAAGGTGGCGGAATTGATGAATAGAGAAGAATTATTAGCTCCGGAAAAATATAATATTGTATCTGAATTCGAAAAATATGCAAATGGAATTAAAAAACGAGCTTTGATCCACGTAAATTCATCAGGCCACGAAAAAGTCGTCACTTATGATGAACTTATGGAATCAGCTAACAAAGTGGCAAATGTTTTTACTGAAAACGGTCTACAAAAAGGCGATGTTATCCTCATTATGGTGCCCAGACTCATCGAGGCTTACAGTACATATATTGGCGCTCTCAAAGCAGGCATCATTGTCATACCGAGCTCTGAAATGTTAAGGGCGACAGACGTGGAGTATAGATTGGAGCATAGTGGGGCAAAAGCAATTGTTGCTTATGAAGCTTTTACGGATCAACTGGAATCCGTCGGAAATTTACAGGATGTGCAGTTATTCGTTATCGGTAAAGCGGAGAAGGGGCAGAAATCATTAACGACATTAATGGAAAATGCATCGGCAGAATTCAAAACTGTAGATACAAGGAATACAGATATGGCATTCTTATCTTACACATCAGGTACGACGGGAAAACCGAAAGGTGTAGTCCATACACATGCTTGGGGATACGCCCATTTAAGAACGACAGCGCCGAATTGGCTAGGCATAAAAGAAAGTGACGTAGTTTGGGCAACAGCTGCACCTGGTTGGCAAAAATGGGTGTGGACACCTTTTTTATCCGTCCTTGGAAGTGGCTCAACGGGGCTGATCTATGATGGCAAGTTTGACATAAATGTCTATTTTAAGATGATCAAAAAATATCAAGTAAATGTCCTTTGCTGTACGCCTACGGAATACCGTTTCATGGCAAAGGCTGGGAATCTTGCAGAACAAGATCTGTCTACATTACGAAGTGCTGTATCTGCAGGAGAACCGCTGAACAGAGAAGTCATCGATATCTTCCGAAATACGTTCGATTTATCGGTTCGAGACGGTTATGGGCAGACGGAAAACACACTGCTCGTTGGAACGATGCTCGGAATGGAAGCTAGGCCAGGCTCGATGGGTAAGCCGACGCCGGGCAATCGGGTGGAAATTATAAACGATGAAGGTAATCCTGTTTCTGCAGGAGAAGTAGGGGATATAGCTGTTCATATATCGACTCCAGCGTTATTTAAAGAATATCTGAACGATCCCGAACGGACGAAGATGCAATTCAGGAATGAGTATTATGTTACAGGTGACAGAGCGAAAATTGATGAAGACGGCTATTTCTGGTTTGAAGGCCGCGGCGATGACATTATCATCAGTTCAGGATATACTATTGGACCATTCGAAGTCGAAGATGCACTGACGAAGCATCCATCAGTCCGGGAATGCGCGGTTGTAGGCAGTCCGGATGAGGCGAGAGGCAGTATCGTCAAAGCATTTATTGTGTTGCGGGACGGGGCAATGGAACCAGACGTGAAACTAGTCACGGAATTACAAGAACATGTGAAGAGACTGACTGCTCCGTATAAATACCCAAGAAAAATCGAATTTGTTGAAGAGTTGCCGAAAACTGCTTCAGGGAAGATTATGCGTGTGCAGCTTCGCCAAAATGAACAAAACAACTGATAATGGTGTACCGTCCTTTTAATCATTCAACGATTGAGGGACGGTTTTTTAATGGCTTTACGATATGAAATGAAGGGTCTATACTTGGACTATTCTTTATTTATGTAAGGAGGCTAGTCCATGAACAATGAAAAGAGCGGTGCACTATGGGTCGTTGGGTCTTTTTTGATCTGGGGTTTCATGCCGATTTATTGGAAGCATTTAGATCATGTGCAAAGTGCAGAGATTTTAACGGGACGAATCGTGTGGGCATTCATTTTCACCTTCTTAGCAGTAATGATTGTGAGAGATGGCAGACGGCTAATGGCCGATTTTAAAGAGTTATGGAAAAACAAAAAACAGTTTTGGGGCCTTTATCTAGCTTCATTACTTATTACGACAAATTGGTTTATCTACATATGGGCAGTCAATCATGAATTTATTGTCCAGACAAGTTTAGGCTATTACATAAACCCTCTTGTCTCAGTCCTGCTCGGTGTCTTCTTCTTGAAAGAGAAACTGTCGAACGCACAAAAAACGGCATTTCTCCTTGCTGTTGCAGGGGTCACCATTTTAACCATTTCATATGGGAAAATACCGTGGATTGCCATCGGACTTGCGTTATCGTTTTCATTTTATGGGTTCATCAAGAAAAGTATCCGTTTGGATGCCTTGCGCGGATTGGCGATTGAAACATTCTTTATTGTGCCATTTGCAGCTGGCTATTATATTTGGTTATTCGTAAGAAAAGACGCTGTATTTCTGCATTCTGATTTCAAAACGGATATACTGCTTATCTTAACTGGAATCGCAACTGCACTACCCCTTGTCATGTATGCAAAGGGTGTTCAGATGATACCATTATATGTGGCTGGTTTCATCCAATATATTGCCCCTACAATGATGCTTATTCTTGGTGTTTTCATGTACAAAGAATCATTTGGCAAAATGGAGTTTCTATCTTTTTCAATCATTTGGACTGCGCTGATCATATTCACTATTTCTAAAGTGTATGAATCTGTTTTGGTAAGAAGAAATGCCCATACATTAGAAAACAGTCGATAAGTATGGAGTAAGTGAAACATTTCTTCATGTTAAAACGTATATAATGATGGTAGAAGGAAAGGGGAAATAATTAATGGCAATAAAACGCGTAGTGGCAATCGGCGTTGCGTCCATATTGGTTTTTATATCAATAGGAGTCAACTCGCTGTCATACATATTCACAAGAGACTTCAATAGTATATTTGAAGATCTTACTGCAGCCAATGCAGGTTATGAAGAAGTACTCATCGAGCAAGGAACAGGCCGCGACCGAATAGCTGTCCTTTCCTTAAATGGTGTCATCCAGGATACAGGTGCTGGATCATTATTCGGAGCAGTCGGCTACAACCATCAGATGTTCATGTCTCAACTGTATGATGTTTTAGAAGATCCGTCTGTGAAAGGCGTCGTTTTGTCTGTCGATACGCCTGGCGGAGGTGTGCTGGAGTCGTCGGACATCTATGATACAATCCGGGCAATCCAAATTGAAAAAGAAATTCCAATCTACGTCTCAATGGGTGGAATGGCTGCTTCAGGCGGTTATTATGTGTCAGCCCCTGCTGAAAAAATCTTCGTCCATCCTGAAACAATTACTGGTTCGATTGGTGTCATTATGGAAAGTATCAACTATGCAAAACTTGCGGATAAAGTGGGAATCGATTTCAATACGATTAAAACAGGTCCGTACAAAGATATGATGAGTAGTTCCCGTGAAATGACGAAAGAAGAACGAAATATGCTCCAAGAGATGATCAATGACTCTTATGATCGTTTTGTCGATATCATCGCTGAAGGCCGCCATATGACAACTGCACAAGTGAAAAAGGTTGCGGATGGCCGAGTTATGAATGGGAGACAGGCAATCGAAGCAGGTCTTGCGGATGACTTCGGCAAAATCGGTGATGTAATCGATGCCATCAAAGTGGATCATGAATTAGAAAATGCAACGGTTTTCGAATATTCACCAATGGATAGTTTCAGTTCACTATTTGGAGTGAAAGTCGGTAGTTTCTTCGGTCGTGATGTGGAATCAGAATTGATTGCTAAAATACTGACTGATCACAATGCACCACGCATGATGTATCTATATGGTGAAAGATAAGGAGGAGTTTGAATGACGGATCATATTGAGCATACAGAAGAGACGGCACAAATTCCTGAACCTATTCGGACACCTGTTTACGAAACCGTTCAATCAGAACAGTTCAGACCGAAATTTGCTGGCTTCTGGACGCGTTTTTGGGCATATTTAATCGATTTGATCATTGTTTCTTCAATCAGCGGAATTCTCATCAAACCGCTTTTCAGAATAGTTGACTTTCCGATTAGCAACCCGGGATTCCTATTATTCAGTCCGTATAAAGTCGTTTTACTCATGTTGTTCCTCACTTATTTTGCTGTTATGACCAAAGTTTTCAGTCAAACAGTCGGCAAAATGATTTTGGGCATCAAAGTGATACGTACTGATAATAGCAATTTGACGTGGGGGAATATTCTATTCCGCGAAGTGATTGGCCGTTTTATATCCAAACTGCTGACCATTCCTTATTTGCTCGTAATCTTCATGCCAAAAAAGGAAGCGCTACATGATCTATTTGCAGATACTTACGTCATTCATGAACAGGCTTTCGAAAAGGAAGTCGTGACATATAAGCGAGAACGTGAGGGTGATGAGTTGCAAGGCGGAACAATTGTTTAGTAGAATGAAGTGAAATGATAAGGAGGCGTCTTATATGGTAAATGTCACTTTTAAAGAAAACCCGGTAACATTGCTAGGTACAGAAGTAACAGCAGGAGACAAAGCTCCCGATTTCACAGTTCTATCCAATGATTTAAAACCCGTTACGTTAAACGACTCAAAAGGTAAAATCCGACTCATTAGTGTTGTCCCTTCGCTTGATACAGGTGTTTGTTCTGAACAGACCCGAAAATTCAACGAAGAAGCACTCTCACTTGGAGACGATGTCGAAGTATTGACAATCTCCGTCGATCTTCCATTTGCGCAAGCGAGATGGACAGCAGCAGAAGATGTTAAAAACGTTAAAACATTATCCGATCATCGAGATCTATCATTTGGTGAAGCGTTCGGAGTCGCCATAAAGGAATTACGATTATTGGCTCGTTCCATTTTCGTCATCGATAAAGATGATAAGGTGACGTATGTAGAATACGTTCAGGAAGTAACGAATCACCCCGATTACGCTAAAGCAATTGAGGAAGTCAAGAAGCTTACAAACTAAAAATCATTAATCCAGCCCACTCGGAAACGGGTGGGCTTTTGTCTGTTTGAATGTACAATAATGATGAAGCCTTCAGAGGAAGAAATTCCTTATGGAGGTATTCTTTGATAAGAGGGATATGAATGGCGACAAATACTGAAAATATTTTCACCTTTATCGATACTTATGCTTCTGCGGATAAGGAAGGACTTTACTTAGAGTCCGTCATCGATGCATGCAATGCTTGGCTGTCGGGCGAACAGCTACCAGAATTGTCTACAACCGTCACAAAAGAGGATATCCGACGAGGTATTCAACTTGCCGTTTTAAAAGGCATGAAACAACAAGTTCAATCACATCACCAAATGACACCCGACGCAATCGGTATGCTCATTGGCCATTTTGCTGCAAAACTCGTCCAAGGCGAGGAAGTGGTGACATTGCTCGATCCTGCAGCTGGAACAGGAAATCTTCTGTTTACAGTCATGAATTCAATCGGAGATGGGGTAGTCGCGTCATCTGTGGAAATCGATGAAATATTGGTCAGATTGGCCGCAGTTTCAGCGGACTTGATGGAGCAGCCAGTCCATTTCTTCGTTCAGGATGCACTTCGTCCCTTGTTGATTGACCCCGTTGATATGGTTGTATGCGACTTACCGGTAGGCTATTATCCAGATGATGAAAATGCGGTGAATTTTGAAATGATGGCGGAAGAAGGACATGCTTTCTCTCATCATTTATTCATTGAACAGTCCATGAATCATTTGAAAGAAGGCGGCTATGGTATTTATCTTATTCCAGCAACATTGTTTGAATCTGACCAAGCTGGGATCTTGCATAAATACTTAAAAAAGAATGCTATCGTCCGTGCAGTCATTCAATTACCTGATTCATTATTCAAGAACGCTGTCCATGAAAAAAGCATCCTAATCCTGCAAAAACCGTCTGAACAAATAGTGGGCACGCCTGATGTGCTATTGACGAAAGTGCCTAACTTATCGAGCAAGCAAGCGATGAGTGCATTTCTTCAGAGATTTGACGAATGGATAGATGAATAAGAAAGTGAATACGTAATTCAATACGTTAGAGCATCGCATTTAGCGGTGCTTTTTTTACAATGATTTTAGGTTATTTATGGTATAATATTGTGAGAGTATTTAAAAATCTCTTGTGACTACTGCTTCTCACTTTCGCGCCAGACGGCACGCTTGTCAAGGGTGTCATGAGCCCTCGGTCGCAAATAGCACGGCACTCTGCGGGGTCTCAAGTTACACGCGGATCCCTCAGGAGTCAGCCGTCTTTCGCTTCGAGCAACGGAGAGTAGTATGTATAAATCTGATTTCAGAATCGAGATGAAATGGTAAACAATATAAATTCAAATTGGACTAAAAATATGAGGTGATGGTGTTGGCTGCAATTGAGGACTTTTTAAAATTAGATATTCGTGTGGGCACTGTGTTGAAAGCAGATCCATTCCCAGAAGCGCGGAAGCCTGCAATTAAATTAGAAATTGATTTTGGAGAAATAGGCATTAAACTATCTTCAGCCCAAATTACGCAGCGGTATGAACCTGAACAACTGGTAGGAAAACAAGTAGTAGCCATAGTCAACTTTCCTCCCAGACGTATCGCAGGCTTTAAATCTGAAGTATTGGTAATCGGTGGCATTCCTGGTGAAGATGACGTGGTACTCTTACAACCTGAACAACCTGTTAAGAACGGTACCCCTGTTGCATAAATTTTTCCGACAATGGGTGCGATTGTAAGACAAATTTTATACCATTAACGACCCACCATGTTGCATGCATACTGTTGCTTTCTAAGCGAGTTACGATGAACTCGCTTTGCCTTAATTTCTGTGTACATTATTGAGATTTTGGCAGGAATGCTCGAAAGGCTACCGCTTTGTCTCGCAAAAGTCGTTCTTCGTTACGACCTTCGTTAATCCTCTCGATGTCGGCACCTGCACTCCAAGCAACGGAGAGTAATATGTATAAAGCTAATTCCTGAATCGGGCCATTATGAAGTATAAAAACTGTTGCTTTGCGCTTCAGTCGGAACGCTTTCCGAGGGGCGTGGCTTGAGCCCATAGCTGTCAACTTAAGGACTTGGAGTAAATCTTCCATTATTTAAGCCGGACTGAAGATAAAATAGGTTTGCTCTTTGAAATTAGGGGAATTGAATTGTTGAGATGTTGAGACTACAATTTTCCTTTTTTAGCGAGAGGGTTGATTGTTTTCTCTAATTGAATTGAAGGCGTTGAAGGGCTGTTCCTTTGGATGACTTTGGTTTTCGGGCAGTTTTGATGAGTAGCCTGATTGCCAGACACAAAAAGTCCTTCAACGCCCTCTTTTTGTGGATAAAGATTCGATATAACTTCGGCAAGAATTCTATGGCTACAGTGCGTACGGCGATCATCTCGCTGATTTCCAACTGTTCTTCATCCCAAATGACATTACGCAGTTGATAAGCTATCAGTTGGCTGATGATGATTGCTAGAAGTGTTCCATAAAGATGACAGAGCCACCGTTCTTTCTTCATCACCTTGAATTGATCCACACCGAGGTAGGATTTCCATGTTTTAAAACATAGTTCGACGTGCCATCTCAAACGATATAATTCTACCAACTTTTTTGCGGGAATGGATTCAGGCAGATTTGTCATATAAACTGTTATGCCCGCCAGGTCACTTACAACTTTCTTAGGTTTCTTTCCGGATTTGGTAGTGCGCCGGTGAATTTTTTTTAAGCGGTGCTGCCGTTGAGTTTCATCGTGTGAAAACACAATACAACGGGCTGGAAAATGGGAGTCCCTACCAAAATGAACTCCCTCAAGCTCCAAATATTCACCAGGTTCTAGATTTTCACAAAGCTTTACCAGGTCAATTCGTTGATACAGGCTACTTTGAACCACTTTTCCGTTTTGATGATAAGCAGGAAAAGGGTTTTTGAATGCCAGATAGGCATCATTTCTTAGCTTCGTGATAAAAAAGCCTCCGTTTTCCTGCATCTGGCCAAATTGTTCAAAACTGAAATACCCCAAATCTTGCAAACATAAATCATGGTCGTTGATGTAAGCTAAACGTTCAGCACCCTTTCTTGTATCATTCACACGTTGGAAATCAATATCTAAGAACGTAGTTTTACCTGACAAGATATCGTACTCATATTGAATTTTCACAGATTCCTGCTCTGTTTTAACGGCTCGTTTTTTCAAATGATCTGGTACTTCGATAGCTGTCGCATCAAGCACGCGGATGCTTAGAAATGGGAACGGGTCTGCAGAAGAATGAGTAGGAACGTGTTCTAGGAACTGATGATGTAGAATCTCTTGGACAAGGCGTCGAAGAAACAGTGCGGCTTCTGGGGTAAACTTCTTATCTAGGGCAGTTCTACTGATCAGGATATCTTGTTCAATGACTAGTTTTGAACAGAGTTCCTGAATAGAACATCCTGCAAAGTTCCCGTGAAATTGAAAGAGTAGGGCAAGAAAATCACTTGCAGTAACGAGACGCTTTCTTTTAATAAAACCTGTTTCCTTCGCAATTTCATCTACACGTGTTGGTTGGATACTTTCAAAAAGCTGTTCAAGAAGTTGAGTTGTCTGAGATGTAGTCATGAAAAGAACTCCTTTCCAAAAGTTGTTGGTAATTATTACATACCAACATTTCGGAAAAATCACACATTTATCTTAAGTTGACAGCTATGGTGGCTTGAGCCTCCTCAGTCGCAAAAACGCTCCCTGCGGGGTCTCAAGGCGCACGCTGATCCCTTCGGAGTCGTCCGTCTTCCGCTCCAAGCAACGGAGAGTAGTTATTATAAAGCACGTATTCAAGAATAGGGCCATTTTGAAGGAGAAGGAGTGACAGTATGAGTACTGTTTTTATAGGTTTATGTATAATTATAGGTTCTTGGTTCATATCTAATTCGCTTGATAAGACAAAGGCAGGTAAGTACAGATATGAGTTTATTTCAGTGAATGAACGAAATATAATCATATTTGATAAGAAAACGGGTAGTTACTGGCAGAAGCTCATTGAGCAAAGCGACGTATCGACTGAATGGCAAAAACAAGAATCTCCAATTGTAAAACAGGAACAACGTTAGTCCATCCATCATCAATCTGGCGCGATTGTGAAGTACTACACTTTAAGTTGATTGGAGTGCAAGCCTTCGACTCCGGGAGGATTAGCGAAAGCCGTAACGTAGAACGGCTTTTGCGAGATAAAGCGATAGCTTTTCGAGCATATCTTTGCACTCGCCTTGAGACCCTGGAATTATGCCTTAATTTCTGAAGTGCACAGAAATACGGCAAAGCGAACTCTTCGTTGTTCGCTTGGCTCAAGCCACGCCCTCCGGAAAGCGTAAGGCTGGAACGGAAATCAACATTTGAAAGACTATACTATGTCTTGTAATACTAAAACTTGTTCCAACATTAGAGTACATTAACTGAACAACGATTCCGCAATATACAAGCCAAAAAGAGTCCAATTCATATGCGAATTGGACTCTTTTATGTTGATAAATTGATTTTTATGCAAATCGAGAAGTTACTGTATCCGCTGCATGCGAATTAAATTTCTTCTTCAGGTGTGCGTACAACAAGCACGTCACAAGTTGCAGAGCGCACGATATTCTCAGAAACACTTCCGATCAGGAACCGTTCTACTTTGTTCAAACCAGTTGCACCACAAATGATTAGATCCGCAACTAGCTTTTTGGACAAATCACGTGAAATCATCGTTTTCGGAGAACCGTATTCAACATGGATATTAACGTTTTGCAGACCTGCTGCTTCTGCTTCAGTTTTGTATTCTCCAAGTAGTTCTTCCGCGAATTTTTGTGCGCGTTCCGCAATTGAGCGGTCATACGCTTCGACTGCCGCATAAGAGCGCGTGTCGATAATATTCACCAAGTTCAATGTTGCATTGTTTCTTTCTGAAATAGCCAACGCTTTTTTAAATGCCCAACGGGATTCCTTAGAACCATCCACCGCGACAATGATTTGTTTATATTTCAAATCCATACATACCACTCCATTCATTTAATTTTTATCTCTACAGTATGTATCTTCTATAAAACTATGTGAAAACCTCTATGTTTTCGATAAAAGGCCGAAAAAATCCGGAAAAGTACGTCTAAATTGTTACAATCAAAAATTTGGCTGAGAAACTGAAAATTCCACGATATCGATAAAGGGAGCAAATAGTTAATATATCTGCTAGAATTGACAGTACATTGGCCGAATCGAATATTTCGGTTTCGACCAACAAATTTTCTTATATTTAGGAGGATCAGAAATGCGTATCGGTATTCCAAAAGAAATCAAAAACAATGAAAATCGAGTGGCAATGACACCAGCTGGTGCATTCAACTTGAAGTCATCAGGTCATGAAGTTTTAGTTGAAACAGGAGCTGGACTAGGTTCAAGTTTCACGGATGAAGACTATATCGAAGCAGGCGCAAAAATTGTTGCGACTGCAAAAGAAGCTTGGGAAGCTGACATGGTTATGAAAGTTAAAGAACCATTAGCTTCAGAATTTGGTTATTTCCGCGAAGGTTTGATCTTATTTACATACCTTCACCTTGCACCTGAATTGGAATTGACGAAAGCGATGCTTGATAATAAAGTTGTCGGAATTGCTTACGAAACTGTTCAAATCAATAACTCACTTCCATTACTTGCTCCGATGAGTGAAGTTGCGGGACGTATGGCTACTCAAATCGGTGCGCAATTCCTTGAAAAGATTCATGGCGGTAAAGGAATCCTTCTTTCAGGAGTACCAGGCGTTTCACGCGGTAACGTAACTGTTATCGGTGGCGGCCAGGCAGGTACAAATGCTGCGAAAATCGCAATTGGTATGGGTGCAAGAGTTACAGTTCTTGACTTGTCTGTTGACCGTCTTCGTCAGTTGGATGAAATGTTTGGCGACGACGTTCAGACACTTGTCTCCAATCCATTTAATATCGCAGAATCTGTAAAAGACTCTGATCTTGTCATCGGTTGCGTATTGATCCCAGGAGCAAAAGCACCAAAATTGGTATCTGAAGATATGGTTAAGTCGATGAAGCCAGGTTCGGTTTTAGTTGATATCGCAATTGACCAAGGTGGGATTTTTGCAACATCTGATCGTATTACAACTCACGACAACCCAACATATGAGAAACACGGTGTTGTCCACTACGCGGTTGCTAATATGCCGGGTGCTGTTCCACGTACATCTACAATGGCATTGACAAACGTAACGGTTCCCTATGCATTGCAAATTGCAAATAAAGGCTACAAACAGGCTTGCCTTGACAACCTTGCGTTGCAAAAAGGTATTAACACACTTGATGGCCATGTAACGTATAAAGCAGTTGCTGAAGCACAAGGTCTAGAATATGTTGCTGCAGATACATTGTTGAATAAATAATAATAAAAAACGCTGGCCGATGACGAATCGGACAGCGTTTTTATTATGCTTTGATAATCTTTAATTCTTTCGGGAACTTAGTAAGCACTTCGACGCCATCTGCTGTTACGACAACATCGTCTTCGATTCTGACTCCCGTGATGTCGGGATGATAGATGCCGGGTTCGATTGTGAATACCATGCCTTCTTGCATTTCCATCTCATTCGTTCCAGTGATGGAAGGGAACTCGTGAACTGAGATACCGAGACCGTGTCCTAGGCGATGCGTGAAGTACTCTCCGTATCCTGCATCTGTAATGATGTCTCTAGCAGCTTTATCTAGATCCATCGCTCTTACCCCTGGTCGCACAAGGTCAATTGCGGCTTGTTCCGCTTTTTTTACAGTTTCATAGATTTCACGCTGTTCCTCTGAAGGTTCACCGAACGCAACAGTTCTAGTAATATCTGAACAGTAGCCTTCATAGACGACACCTAAATCGAACAGAATGAAGTCGCCTTTTTGGATCTTTCGTTCGCCGGGAGTCCCGTGTGGAGATGCGGTTTTTGGACCTGATAATACCATTGTGTCAAAGGACATCTTCTCCGCGCCCATGCGTTTCATTTCAAATTCAATTGCCATAAGGATTTCAAGTTCCGATTTACCTTCCGCAATTTCTTTACAACCGACTTCAATGGCATGATCTGCTAATTCAGCTGCTTTACGTAACTTGATAAGTTCATCTTCGCTTTTGATTTTTCTCATATCGTTCAGCTGTTCGTCGAGACGAGGGAATTCTGCATTTTTGAACAGTTTCTCCATGCGTTCCAGTCTCTCGACAGTCAAATGTGATTTTTCAATTGCGATCTTGTTAAAATCAATGCCCCTTTTTGAAGCCGCAGCAGCAAAAACTTCCCATGCATCATCCGTATCTTCGTGACCGACAGCTTCAAATGTCCAACCACTCGCTTTCAAGTCAGGCACTTCCATTAATGGACAGATGACAAATGGTTCTGCGTCTTTAAAAATCATGACACCTAACAGGCGTTCATGTGGGTCACTTTTGAAACCAGATACATAAAACACATTATCGGGCGTCGTGATGAATGCCGCATCTACATCGTTCTTTTGTAAAAAGTGCTGTATTTCTTTAACTTTTTCCATGATATAACCTCCTGTTTGCATATTGCAATCATATCAAAAAAGAGGGTTTTATGGTTGGATAACGAACTATGTTAAACAGAAGATAAAATTGGAGGGGCTTATAGATGAAAATATCTTATCATGGACATTCAATTGTAAAAATCGAGACGGGTGGTAAGACAATTCTTATAGATCCGTTCATTACGGGCAATAAATTAACGGATTTGAAAGTAGAAGAACAATCTCCCGACATCATTTTATTGACGCATGGCCATAATGATCATGTTGGAGATACTATGGAAATTGCGAAAAGATGCAATCCCTTAATCGTTGCGCCTAATGAATTGGCAGTCTATCTTGGTTGGCAGGGCTTTGAAACACATGGGATGAATATTGGGGGAGCCAAGGAATTCGATTTTGGAACTGTCAAATTCACACAAGCTTTTCATAGTTCGTCATATACGACAGACAACAACGACATTATTTATACAGGTATGCCGGCAGGAATTCTATTTACTGCAGAAGGGAAAACAATCTATCATGCAGGGGATACGTCTCTATTCATGGATATGGAAATGATCGGGAAGCGTCATCCGATAGATGTCGCATTTCTGCCGATTGGGGATAACTTTACAATGGGGCCAGAAGATGCAGCATATGCTGTGAAATTATTGAAACCCAAACTTGCGGTTCCTGTTCATTTTAATACGTTCCCACCAATTGAACAAAATCCCGATATGTTCAAAGAGATGGTTACGGATCATGAAGTGCGCATAATGAAAGCCGGAGAATCAGTTGAATTGTGACTGCGATTACAGCTTAAAAAGAAGTAGGCATCTCCTTTACGCCATTCGTGTCAATATATGATAAAATAAGGATAGGCACTAAGAGAAAAAGGTGAAGAGATGTCGACAAAACATGAGTTGATATTACGGTATATAGAAAGCTTAGCCGTCGGAGAAAAAATTTCAGTGCGGCAAGTGGCTAGAGCTTTATCGGTTAGCGAAGGGACAGCGTATCGCGCCATTAAGGAAGCTGAAAACCAAAAACTAGTCAATACGATTGAACGTGTAGGGACAATCCGGATTGAGAAGAAGAAGAAAGAGAATATCGAAAGACTGACATTCGCAGAAGTCGTCAATATTGTCGATGGTGTCGTACTTGGTGGACGAGACGGATTACATAAGACATTGACGAAATTTGTCATCGGAGCGATGCAACTGGATGATATGAGACGCTATATAGACGCAGGTAGTTTGCTAATCGTTGGAAACCGGCAGCAAGCCCACGAACTCGCATTGAGCGCAGGGGCCGCCGTACTCGTGACGGGTGGATTTGATGCTGCGGATGAAGCAAAGAAGTTAGCGAATGAACTGAATTTACCTATTATATCCTCTAGTTATGATTCGTTCACTGTTGCAACAATGTTGAACAGGGCGATTTACGACCAAATGATTGAAAAAGAAATTCTCCTTGTAGAAGATATAGTGACACCTCTTGAGGAAACAATTACCTTCTTGCCCGATGATGATGTAGCTTATTTCAATCAAGTGAACCGTAAAACGTCCCACTCAGGCTATCCAGTCATCGAGAAGAACGGCAAACTTATAGGAATTGTTACTTCGAGGGATGCAGTCGGAAAGCATGAAAATGAGACAATCGGGAAAGTGATGACGCCTCATCCGATAACAGTAGATCCGAAAACAAGTGTCGCTTCTGCAGGTCACAGTATGATTTGGGAAGGGCTGGATTTATTACCAGTCGTTGGTGAAAATGGTCTCTTAGGAGGCATCATTAGCAGGCAGGATGTCTTGAAAGCTTTTCAGATGGCACAACGACAGCCTCAACAAGGCGAGAAAATTGATGATATTGTCATAAGCCAAATGAAAGCCGTGCCCGATCAGCCGCAAAACATTGAATTTACAGTTGCCCCGCAAATGACGAACCAGTTTGGTTCCTTATCTTACGGTGCATTGACAACGCTTTTGACGGAAGTTGGAAATCGTGCAATAAAAATGCGGAAACGGGGAGAAAGTGTTCCCGAAAACATGACGATTTACTTCATTAAACATGTCCAGCTGGGGAGTACAATTATCGTGGAGCCGAGAATCCTTCAAATGAGCAGGCGTTTCGTGAAAGTGGATTTTGATCTCTTTTCCGAATCAGAATTGATTGCCAAAGCGATGGTCATGTATCAATTGTTCGAACGATAAAAAAACTGATGAGGATGCTACTCCTCATCAGTTTGTGTTAAGTTCTGTTTCTTCGTCGATAAATTGCTTGTAATGCTTCGAAGCTTTAAAATTATACATAATGACATAGCCGCCAAACAGTATGAACAAGGCGCCAACAACATAAGTTATACTTCCATTTAGAAGAACGAGTTGGTTAATGCCGAAGAAGAAAAGTAGTGTCCCCAGATAGATACCTGCCTGGCTCGCGAACAATTTCTTCCTGATCGGAAATACTTGACTTGTTCTGAATTGCCGAGTTTTAAAATAGAAGTAAAACACACCTGATGCGATAATGAAAAATACGAGAAAGAAATTGAGTGTTTTCATTTTAAGAGCCTCCATCAAAGAACTTGTTCCTATTGTAGCGGCTTTCTAAAAGGAATGCGAACAGAAATCATTGACTAGTGGAGGAAAACGACAATGAAAAGACAAATCATCGACACAATTGAAAAATACGATAAGATTATCATCCATCGTCATGTTAGACCAGATCCTGATGCATACGGATCCCAAGTTGGTCTAAAAGAATTAATTAAAACTAATTATCCAAATAAGCAGGTTTTCGCTTCCGGTACACACGACGAACTGCTTAATTATCTTGCGAAACAAGATGAATTGACGAAAGAGGATTACAGTGGAGCATTGGTCATTGTGACGGATACGGGCAATACGGAAAGAATTGATGCCGATTTTTACAAAGAGGGAAGCTATATTATAAAAATCGACCATCACCCAAATGTCGACCCTTACGGCGATCTTAAGTGGGTGGATACGGATTCAAGTTCAACGTCGGAAATGATCTACGAATTATTTTTAGAAGGACAACAGCATAGCGGTTGGAAGATGTCTGATACAGCTGCACGTCTTCTATTTGCCGGCATCGTCGGTGACACAGGCAGGTTCATTTTTCCGAGTGCTACTGTTCGTACTTTTGAAATTGCGGGTGAACTTATCAAGTATGATTTTGATCGCACGAAACTGTTTGCTGATATGTACGAAGAAGATCGTCGAATCCTTCATCTAAAAGGGTATATTTATCAAAACTTCATCATGGATCAAAAAGGAATGGCTTACATTAAAATCAATCAAACGATTTTGAAGGAATTCAATGTTACGGCAAGTGAAACATCGCAACTTGTCGGTGTACTTGGTGATGTACGGGGAATTTGTGCATGGGTAATCTTTGTGGAAGAAAAAGATCAAATCCGTGTCAGACTTCGTTCAAAAGGACCTGTCATTAACGGTCTTGCGGCACAATATAACGGTGGTGGACATCCACTCGCTTCAGGAGCTTCGGTCTATAACTGGCATGAGGCGGACGAAATTATTGAAAAACTGAAAGTGTTATGTTCAACAAACTAATTTGCAGGGGGGAATTACGTTGGTACTTGTCTATCCGCAAATAGTGACCGGCGCTGATCTCCTGCGCGGAATAATTAAGCTAGACCATTTAGCCCCACTTCTCACAAGAAGAGGGGCTAAAACTGTAGGTATTGTAAACTCCAGGATGTACGGTGTCCGCTCATTCTGCAAAACGATGAAAAAATACGGCATACATACAGCCATTGGACTTTCGATTCGTCTTGCTGTTGACGATGACCGAATCGTTTTACTATATGGCTACGCAAAGGATGATCGAGGGTATGAAAGTCTGCTGAAAATCAGCAGTGCCATTGCGATTGGCGAACAGGACACACTACCCTTGAAATGGTTGAAAGCTTATAGCGAGGGTTGCATTTTTATTTGCGCGACAACCGATGCTTCTTGGGAAAGATCGAGGGACAAAGAGACGATTGAACTGATAAAAGAAACGTGTGAAATGGTTTTCGTAGGCATCTCAAGAGCTGGCGGACTAAAGCATCCAGACGAAGAATTGATAGAAGGTATTGCAGCAGACGCGGGGTTGGAGATTACTGCTATACAAGAATCGAGGTATTTAACCAAAGAGGACACATTTGCGTATGATGTCGCCACAGCGATCAGGTCAGGTTATAAATTGAATGATCCGTCAAAACCTGTACAGGAAGCTGTCGATGCCTATTTGCCTACAGAAGAGGAATTCAATAAATGGTTTTCAGATCGGCCTGAGTGGATTGCTACGATGGCAGATATGTTGATGTCTTGTACTGCTGAACTGCCTCCAAGCCGAACATTGATGCCTGCATTTCCCGTTCCCGAGAATATGACAGCGGGTGAGATGCTAAGGGAACTTTGTGAAAAGGGCTTGAGCAGAAGACACGCACAAGCAGACCGTGAATATTCGGATCGGCTATCTTACGAATTAGACATAATCGATCAGATGGGTTTCTCGGATTATTTCCTGATTGTCGAAGATTTTATGACTTATTCAAGGAAACATGGCATTCTAACGGGACCTGGACGTGGTTCCTCAGCGGGGTCGCTCGTCGCTTTTGCACTCGGAATCACAGATGTGGATCCGATAAAATACGGACTGATTTTCGAGAGATTCCTTAATCCTGGCAGGATTACAATGCCCGATATCGATATTGATTTTGCAGATAACCGCCGAGCAGAAGTCATTGAATATGTCGCTAGTAAATATGGGAAATCTCATGTGGCGCAAATTATTACGTTCGGAACATTATCGGCAAAATCCGTTGCACGGAATGTAGCGCGCGTTTTTGATTTCTCAACGGAAGAAATGGCATTCATTTCAAAACAGATTAAAGAAGGGCAACATAAAGACTTAGAGGAGTCGGTTAGACGATCGAAAGCATTACAGGATTGGATTGCCATCGATCCATTGCGCTCAAAGTGGCTACAAGCGGCTGTTGCTCTTGAAGGATTGCCGCGAAATGCGTCCACGCACGCCGCGGGCATCATTCTTTCCCCTGTACCACTCGTTGAAGTAGTTCCTGTTCAACATGGTGGAGATGACCTCTATTTGACCCAATGGGCAATGGGGGATGTGGAAGAGGTTGGCTTATTGAAAATGGACTTTCTTGGACTACGGAACTTAACATTATTAGACCGAATCAGCTCGATGATACAACATGATAAAAGAGTAAAGTTAAAGTTCGAAGATTTTCCGATGAATGATGAAAAGACGTACGAATTGTTTAGAAATGGTGATATGACGGGTGTTTTTCAATTTGAATCGGACGGTATGAGAGATGCACTCCGTCTGATTAAGCCCGATGAATTCAAAGACCTTTACGCAATCAATGCTCTTTATCGACCGGGGCCTATGGAAAACATTGCACTCTATAGCAGAAGGAAAAATGAAAACGAGAAAGTTAGATATATTCATCCACTACTGGAGCCGATTTTAAAGGAAACTGAGGGAATCATCGTCTATCAGGAGCAGATTATGCAAATTGCCGTAAAGATTGCTGGCTTCACTATGGCAGAAGCCGATTTGCTCAGAAGGGCGGTCAGCAAGAAAAAGAGGGATGTTTTGCAGCGAGAGCGTGAGCATTTCGTGGAGAGTGCTGTGCACAATGGTTTTCCCGAAATTTCCGCAATGGAAATCTATGACTTAATCGTTAAATTCGCTGACTATGGATTCCCAAAAAGTCATGCTGTCGCCTATTCGTTAATTTCGTATCAGTTGGCATTCATCAAAGCGAATGAGCCAGTCTATTTCTATGCTGCATTATTGGCGATGGCAACTGGTAATCAGGAAAAAACAATGGAATTGATTCATGAAATCCGTTCAAAAGGGATTGTCGTTCTTCCGCCCTCTATCCAGAGGAGCAAATACTCAACAGTTGTAGAAGGATCATCCATCCGAATTGGTCTTGGCGCTATCAAAGGAGTGACGCCTGCCTTCTATGAAATTATTAAAGAAGCAAGAACGTCCAAGCCTTGGCAAACGCTATTCGATTTTGCCGCAGCAATCGGGGGCGCTAATTTCTCTGAGAAAGCGATTCTCCCACTCGTTAAATCAGGGGCGTTGGACGACTTTGGCGAAAATCGTTCAGTGCTGCTCGCCTCAATTGACGCGGCAGCAAACCATGCAATGTTTGTAAGTCCTGAAGGGGATGATTTACTGCATGACATCATCTTCTCGATTGCACAGCCAAAGTATTCTCCGGGAGGCACGATGCCGCGTTTAGCAATGCTTGAATACGAACGAGAAGTGCTTGGGTTTTATTTATCCGAACATCCTGCCGTTGAGATGAAGAAGATGGTCGGAGGTCATGCTGTCGACTTAGCAGAAATTCCTAAAGTGAAAGCGAGAACTTCAGTGAAAGTTGTTGGGCTAATTCGGGAAATAAAACGAATTCGAACGAAAAAAGGAGAAGCGATGGCTTTTTTGACGCTTCAGGACGAAACAGGCGAATTATCATGCACGCTGTTCCCGAGAACCTATGCATTAGTGAACATGCATTTACAGGAGCTAACAATGGTTCAGCTAGAAGGAACGGTAGAGGACCGGAATGGGCAAATACAAATGCTTGTTCAGGAACTCATGAAGGTATAATGTCAAACTGTCTGCAAGATGAAGCATACGGATTTATGAGGTTCTAACTAGATCTCACTCCCGATTGTTCAATCTTGCAAGACGGTTTTTTGATTTCAGTTAACAAAAAAAGATTACACTTTACGGTCGCCCCACTTTTCTGTATGCTTGTAGATAGCAGTGGTCTGACCACTTTTTAATAATGAAACTTTAAAGGGGCACCGCAATGCAAACGACAAAACCGTCATCTAAGATGTTTCTTGATATTGTTGAAGAACTGAAGTTGATGATTAAGGCGGAAGGCATCACTGTGGGTGATAAATTGCCATCCGAACGAGTCTTGGCTGAACGTCTGCAAGTGGGACGATCTACAATCCGTGAAGCACTGAGAAGCTTGGAGTTGTTGGGGCTCATAGAGACCCGTCGTGGTGAAGGTACTTTTCTCGCTGACTTTAAGAAGCATCAGCTCGTGGAAGTGTTATCTACATTTATCATGCAGCAACCGAACGCCGAAGTGGATGTAAAGAGAACAAGAGTCATTCACGAGAGAGCGGCAATCATAGAAATATGCACGGATTCCAGGAAACGAGATTTGCCCGTCTGGAGAAGTCTTCTGTTGAAAATAGCAGATGAAGGCACCGTACTTCGGGAAGATATTATGCGAGAAATGATTGTTGCGACAGACAACCGACTATCGTTGAAAGTATGGTTCCTGTTGAAACAGTATAGCAAAGTACCTTACGATGAAATGACGAGTGAAAAGGAACATGGCATGCTTATAGCACTTTTAGAAAACATTATTTCCGGCCATGGTCCAGAAGCAATCGAATCTTATGATTGTTGGATTCAAGTAATTGAGGGGGTAGAATGAATGATGATTCGAGAGTTGTTTAAGAAAAACAAAAAAACGATTACGATGCCTTCTGAAAAGGCGAAAAACGATGTGCCAGAAGGAATCATGACAAAATGTCCTGAATGCAGACAAATCATATTGACGAAAGATCTTATGAAAACAGGGAAAGTTTGCCCGAAATGTGATCATCATTTCAAAATGACCGCGTGGGAGCGCGTAGAATTGCTATTTGATGAAGGTACATTTGAATCTATGGACAATCACTTAAAAACTGAGAATCCGTTAAATTTTCCATCCTATACAGAAAAGGTTCAAGCGGATGCGAAAAAAACTGGCCTGAATGAAGCCGTGCTGACAGGAATCGGAAAAATTGGCGATTGCGAAGTGGCGGTAGCCATCATGGATTCACATTTCCGAATGGGTTCCATGGGATCTGTCGTAGGAGAAAAGATTACCCGTGCAGTTGAAAAAGCGACGCAAATGAAAATACCTGTCATCATTTTTTCGGCAAGTGGTGGGGCGCGGATGCAAGAAGGTGTGCTTTCATTAATGCAAATGGCGAAAACAAGTGTTGCATTAAAACGTCATGCTGACAAAGGATTGTTATATATTTCAGTTATGACCTATCCGACGACAGGCGGTGTATCCGCAAGTTTTGCATCGGTTGGCGATATCAATTTAGCCGAACCGAAAGCACTAATTGGTTTTGCAGGAAGAAGAGTCATTGAACAGACAGTCCGTGAAAAGTTACCTGAGAATTTTCAGACTGCTGAATTCTTGATGGATCACGGTCAAGTAGATGCAGTTATTCATCGAGGCGAATTGACCGAAACGCTTTCAAAACTGCTGAGATTGCATGTAAGGGAGGGCAACGGACATGAGTAAACCATTGGCATTCGAAGAACCAATCGTGAAACTACGTGAAAAGATCGCTGAGCTGGAAGAGTTCACTTCATCAAATGATGTAGATTTGTCTGATGAAATTACGAATTTGAAAACCCGTCTTGGCAACTTGGAGACTGAAATATACAGCAATATGGAGCCATGGGACCGTGTTCAGGTAGCAAGACACCCTCAACGACCAACGACAAAAGATTATATTGAAGAATTGTTCGAGGAGTTCATGGAGTTTCACGGTGACAGATCCTTTGGTGATGACGCGGCTATTGTTGGAGGCATCGGTTTCTTTGAGTTGAAACCAGTGACTGTAATCGGTCATCAACGCGGAAAAGACACAAAGGAGAATGTAAAACGCAATTTCGGCATGCCGCATCCGGAAGGGTACCGAAAAGCACTTCGCTTGATGAAACAGGCTGAAAAATTCGGTCGACCAATTATCTGTTTCATTGACACGAAAGGTGCGTATCCAGGCAAGGCGGCTGAAGAACGCGGTCAAAGTGAGGCAATTGCACGTAACCTTGTCGAGATGGCGGGATTAACAGTACCAGTTATTTCGATTGTCATCGGTGAAGGAGGAAGTGGGGGAGCTCTTGCTTTAGGTGTAGCAAATCATATTCATATGCTTGAACACTCCACGTACTCCGTTATTTCTCCTGAAGGCGCGGCTTCGATCTTATGGAAAGATCCAAGTTTATCCAAACAAGCAGCTGAAGCGATGAAAATAACAGCACCGCATTTGAAGGAAATGGGCATCATTGATGAAATTATTCCTGAGTTACTGGGCGGTGCACATCGAGATCCTAAAGCACAGGCGTTGGAAATACGAGAAGTTTTACGCTCATCATTGAATGTACTTTGCAAAATGGGTGAAAATGCTATAATAGACCATCGATATGAAAAATTCCGTAATATAGGTGTGTTCACCGAGTAAAAAGAGGTGCGGGCAATTTCTCGCATCTTTTCGTCTTTTATCGAAAAATAACCGATAAGGTGGAGTGGTGATGAAAAAGATTGGTGTTTTGACGAGTGGCGGCGATGCACCGGGGATGAATGCGGCTGTACGGGCTGTTGTACGTAAAGCGATTTACGAAGGGATGGAAGTGGCCGGCATATTCAATGGCTACGAAGGGCTAATTCAAGGGAAAATTGAATTGCTTCAACTCGGTTCAGTCGGTGACATCATCCAACGTGGCGGTACAATGCTTAGATCTGCTCGCTCACCTGAGTTCATGACCGAAGAGGGCAGGCAGGAAGCGTTGAAGCAATTAAAAGCGCATGGAATTGAGGGCCTTGTCATCATCGGAGGAGACGGTTCGTTCAAAGGAGCGGCGGAATTAGTTAAGTTAGGCGTTCCGTGCGCATGTGTACCGGCAACCATCGATAATGATATAACTGGCACTCAGTTTACGATTGGATTTGACTCCGCCCTTAATACTGTCATCGATGCAATTGATAAAATAAGGGATACCGCAACATCGCATGAACGGACATTCATCATTGAGGTGATGGGACGAGATGCTGGAGACCTAGCGCTTTGGTCAGGTCTTGCGGGTGGTGCGGAAACAATTCTAATTCCCGAAGTGGAATATGATCTCGAGGATATCATTACAAGGTTAAAAAGCGGATCCGGACGCGGGAAAAAACATAGTATAATTGTTGTTGCTGAAGGAGTTATGTCTGGAACAGCGTTATCCGATTCATTGAAAAGAGAAGCGGGTATTGAAACTAGAGTATCCGTCCTTGGACATATCCAGCGCGGTGGCTCGCCATCTGCGAGAGATCGTGTCATTGCGAGTCAATACGGGGCCCGTGCGGTCGAAGTCTTGAAGGAAGGCAAACGCGGTGTTGCTATTGGTATGCAAAACCATACAGTGATAGACTATGATTTGGCAATTGTATTTAAACGAAGTGATACGAAAAAGGATGAAGAGTTGTATAAGTTATCCAAAGAGTTGTCAATTTAAGTAAAGTGGATGAAAGGACGTTTTATAATGAGGAAGACTAAAATAGTATGTACCATTGGTCCAGCCAGCGAAACCCCGGAATTGCTGGAACAATTGATGGAGGCTGGAATGAACGTCGCTAGACTGAATTTCTCTCACGGTTCTCACGATGAACATCGGGCTAGAATTGAAACCATTAGAGAAGTATCTAATAAAACTGGCAAAGTCGTCGGTATTCTTCTTGATACGAAAGGTCCTGAAATACGTACCCATTCGATGAAAGGCGGCAGCATCGAACTTATCACTGGACAACATATCGATATTTCGATGACAGAAGTGGAAGGCGATAACGAAGCTTTTTCTGTCACCTATGAGAAACTGATTGAAGATGTTCAAAAAGGATCCGTCATATTATTGGATGATGGTCTTATCCAGCTTGAAGTTGTAGGGCTAGACGTTGAAAAAGGACTCATTCACACCCTTGTTGTCAATTCAGGTACCCTGAAGAATAAAAAAGGGGTCAATGTGCCAGGCGTTTCAGTTCAACTACCAGGTATAACTGAAAAAGATAAAGAAGATATTCTGTTCGGTATTCAAGAAGGTGTTGATTTCATCGCAGCGTCATTTGTCCGCCGCTCATCTGATGTGATGGAAATCCGTGAATTGCTTGAATCAAACAATGGAGGACACATTCATATCATTCCAAAGATTGAAAATCAGGAAGGTGTCGACAACCTGGATGAAATCATTAATGTATCGGATGGTTTGATGGTTGCACGTGGAGATCTTGGAGTAGAGATTCCTGCAGAAGAAGTGCCGCTTGTTCAGAAAATGATGATTAAAAAATGCAACCAGGTTGGTAAGCCGGTCATCACAGCTACTCAGATGCTTGACTCAATGCAACGTAATCCTCGTCCTACAAGAGCTGAAGCGAGTGATGTTGCAAATGCCATCTTGGACGGGTCTGATGCCATCATGTTATCTGGAGAAACGGCTGCAGGTCTTTATCCTGTTGAATCGGTGCGTACAATGGATCGCATCGCGCAAACTGCTGAAAGTGCTGTAGATTACCGCTCAGTCGTGTCGACTCGACGCAAAGAAAAACAGGGCAATATGACAGAAGCAATCGGACAAGCGGCAGCTTATACGGCCATCAACTTGAATGTAAAAGCTGTACTTGCTCCTACTGAAAGCGGGCACACTGCAAAAATGATTGCGAAATACCGTCCGGGCTGTCCAATTATCGCGATTACTTCCTCTGAGATTATCTCAAGGAGGTTGTCATTAGTTTGGGGAATTTATCCGATCATCGGAACGCGTGTTAATTCAATTGATGAAATCTTACAGGAATCCGTTGAAGAAAGCGTAAAACATCAATATGTCACTCATGGTGATGTTGTCATCATCACTGCTGGAGTTCCTGTCGGAGAAGCGGGTACAACGAACTTGATGAAGATTCATGTCATCGGCGATATGCTTGCGAAAGGGCAAGGAATCGGTAAATCTGTTGCTTTTGGCCAAGCGATTATCGCTCATAGTGCAGAAGAGGCTTTGGCGCATGATGTTACAGGGAAAATATTGGTAACGTATTCTTCTGATCGTGATATGATGCCTGCCATCGAGAAATGTGCGGGCCTCATCACTGAAGAAGGTGGTCTAACAAGCCATGCTGCTGTTGTCGGATTGAGTCTTGGCATACCGGTCATTGTCGGTGTACCGAATGCAACTGAAACAATCATCAGCGGAAAAGAGATTACAATGGATGCTGAGTCCGGTGTCATCTATAATGGACATGCAAGAGTTCTATAACTGATATATTAAAATGGCCGCCTTTCGATTTACTGAAAGCGGCCTTTTCACCAATGTTGGAATGTAGCCATCCTATCAAACAAAAGATGGATGAACATTCCGGAGAACTGGAGTTGAATTATATGAAATGGCTTATACTTGCATTTGTTTTCGTCCCGATTGCTGAAATAGCACTATTGCTATATTCGGGAAGTGCAATCGGGATTTTTCCGACAATCCTGCTAATTATCATCACCGGAATTGGAGGGGCATACTTGGCAAAACGCCAAGGACTTAAAGCATGGACTGAACTCCGTACAAGGATGGCAACGATGGAAACTCCGGGGAATGCAATCATTGACGGTGTCTGTATCTTTTTCGGAGGCATCCTGCTCATTATGCCGGGATTCATCACGGACATTGCTGGCGTGCTTTTATTGTTCAAAGGTCCACGAAAACTACTACGCCCGTTGATTGTTGCGTGGCTTTACCGGAAGATGAAAAAAGGCCAAATTGTCATCCGGTAAAAGAGGGATGTTTCTTAAGCTTTAAAGCAGCGAACAACAGAAAGGGAGTCAACAAAATCCCGGGTAAACCGAATAGGTAGAATGAACAAACCGTTATGAAGAAGGCATGGATGGGCTTGACGCGGAAGGCAGATGCCCACATATAGGATTCTGCCATCTGCCTTGTCGTGATGACGAATATATAAAGAAGGATTAAAGAAATGCCGACAAACAACTGTTTTGAATAGAGATAGAAAATAGCCATTGGAATGAGAAACAAGCCGATTCCAAAAAGTGGGAGACTGTCAATGAGTGATACAAGGAACGCACTTCCAATAGGTGAATTGAATCCTAAAATTGTGAAACCGATAGACAGAACGATAAATGTAAGTAAAAACAGACGTGCTTCGACGAAAAAGAAAGTACCAATCAATTCACCAGACTTCGTAAAAATTCTTTTTGCTGGTTTTTTCATGCTTGCCGGAAAATAGATCAGGAACCAAAAACGATTTTTCCCTGATTCACGCAACGCGAAAAAGTAAGCGACGATAAAAATGAACAAGCTGAAAATTTTCTGGAACAGAGTCGTTGTGAAACTGATCGCATATTCAAGTAACGCATGTCCATATTCAATGAACTTTTCATCGAGAAAAACAAAGATTTTGCCTGTGGAATTGGTGCTTTTTGTATAGTGGGCCAACTGTGTTTCAACAAGTGGAATCGTATCCATTAGTCCATGTAGTGCGATAAATAAAAAAGTACTTGCGATAAAAATGATGGAAAGCATGACGAAAATTGTAGCGATTGTCAGTGGCAACCGACTAACGGTTCGGAGTGCTGTCAAAATGGGAGCGGTAAAATAGGCGACGATGATTGCAATACCGACCGGTGGAACAAAATAAATGAAAATTATGGCCAGCAGAGCAGGCAACCAATTTAAGGAAAATTGTCGGAAAGGCTCTTGTTGGACGTGTTTTTTTAACAAAGTTTCATCCTTTTCAACTTTTTTTATGATGAAAACAAGCGTTTCCATTCACAAAACTGTAATATTTGCTTATAATGGTCTTTGTAAGCGTTATACACCGAAATATTATCACAAGTAGATTTGTCCTCATTTACAAGATTTTGTAGATATAAGGACGAAATACAGTTAAGGAGCGATTCATATGACAGCAGCAAAAGGATTGGAAGGAATTGTAGCGACTCAGTCAGCAATCAGTTCCATTATTGATGACACCCTTACATACGTCGGTTACGATATCGATGATCTTGCAGAGAATGCAAGTTTTGAGGAAGTTGTTTATCTTTTATGGCACCAACGTCTGCCGAAGTCTGCCGAACTGGCTGAACTCAAGCAACAATTGGCGGACAATATGGCAATTCCACAGCCTGTACTAGATCATTTCAAAACGTATCCTATTAATGATGTGCATCCGATGGCAGCATTGCGCACAGCGATTTCTCTTCTAGGATTATACGATGAAAGTGCAGAAGATATGTCAGACGAAGCCAATTATCAGAAGGCGATCGAGCTTCAAGCGAAAATCGCTACAATTGTCACAGCATTCTCTCGCATCCGTAAAGGACAAGAACCTGTTGCACCTAAAACAGACCTTGGCTATGCGGCTAATTTCCTTTACATGTTAACTGGTGAAGAACCACAAGACATCGCTATTGAAGCATTTAATAAAGCACTTGTGCTTCACGCAGATCATGAGCTGAATGCTTCGACATTCACTGCCCGCGTATGTGTTGCTACTCTTTCCGATATGTATTCAGGTGTGACTGCAGCTATCGGTGCTCTTAAAGGGCCACTTCACGGTGGGGCGAATGAGCAAGTTATGAAGATGTTGATGGAAATCGGTTCCGAAGAGAAAGTTGAATCGTACATCAGAGAAAAGCTTGATAACAAAGAAAAAATCATGGGCTTTGGTCACCGCGTTTACCGTAAAGGTGATCCACGTGCAAAGCATCTTCGTGAAATGTCTAAGAAATTGACTTCACTTCGCGGAGAAGAAAAGTATTACAATATGTCCGAGAAAATTGAATCGATCGTTACTGGGGAAAAGAATCTTCCTCCAAACGTTGATTTCTATTCAGCTTCGGTATATCATTCACTTGATATCGATCATGATTTATTCACACCTATTTTTGCAGTATCCCGAATCTCAGGCTGGGTGGCACATATCTTGGAGCAATACTCCAACAACAGATTAATCCGTCCACGCGCAGAGTATATCGGACCAGATATGCAAAAGTATGTTCCAATCGAAGAACGATAAAATTGTCGAATTAAACTTTTGTAGTTTAATTACAGGCGATCCGGGGCGGTATCTCGTATACCGGCCCTCTCATATTGAAATGGAGGAAATTAAAAAATGGCTAAAATTACAGTATCCAATGGTGTATTGAACGTTCCAGATGAAGCAACAATCCCTTTCATTATCGGTGACGGAACAGGTCCTGATATTTGGCATGCAGCTTCCCGTGTATTAGAAGCAGCAGTTGAAAAAGCGTATGATGGCAAAAAGAAAATCGAATGGAAAGAAGTGCTTGCTGGAGAAAAGGCATTCAACGAAACAGGCGAATGGCTTCCACAGGAAACGCTTGACACAATCGATGAATATCTAATCGCTATCAAAGGTCCATTGACGACACCAATCGGTGGAGGCTTCCGTTCATTGAACGTTGCACTTCGTCAAGAATTGGATCTTTACACTTGCCTGCGTCCAGTACGTTACTTCGAAGGTGTTCCTTCACCTGTTAAACGTCCTGAAGACTGCGACATGGTCATCTTCCGTGAAAACACTGAAGATATCTACGCTGGTATCGAGTACAAAGAAGGAACTGACGAAGCGAAGAAAGTAATCGACTTCCTTCAAAATGAAATGAATGTCAAAAACATTCGCTTCCCTGAAACTTCAGGTATTGGTATTAAGCCGATTTCAGAAGAGGGAACAAAGCGTCTAGTACGTGGCGCGCTTAACTATGCAATCAAAGAAGGCCGTAAATCATTGACACTTGTTCACAAAGGGAACATCATGAAGTTCACTGAAGGAGCATTCAAAAACTGGGGCTACGAAGTGGCTGAGCAGGAGTTTGGCGATAAAGTATTCACATGGAACCAATACGATCAGATTAAAGAAGCTGAAGGTACAGATGCAGCTAACAAAGCACAAGCAGACGCTGAAGCAGCTGGCAAAATCATCGTAAAAGATTCCATTGCGGATATCTTCCTTCAACAGATCTTGACACGCCCGAAAGAGTTTGATGTTGTAGCAACAATGAACTTGAACGGAGACTATATTTCCGATGCACTTGCTGCACAAGTCGGCGGTATTGGTATCGCACCAGGAGCGAACATCAACTACTTGACTGGACACGCAATCTTCGAAGCGACTCACGGAACAGCACCTAAATATGCTGGTCTTGATAAAGTCAACCCTTCATCTGTATTGCTATCTGGTGTTATGATGCTTGAGCACATGGGTTGGAACGAAGCAGCGGCTATGATTACTGCATCTATCGAAAAGACAATTGCATCTAAAGTTGTAACATACGACTTTGCTCGTCTAATGGATGGAGCAACAGAAGTAAAAGCATCTGAATTTGCGGATGAATTGATCAAAAACCTTTAATTTAACAAAAAACTCTCCCTCTGAATTTCAGTGGGGGAGTTTTTTTATGCTGTTATTTTGTAAATGAAACGATTTCCCTCGTTACAGTGCTTTTGCTTCCACAGTGGTCTTCGAAACGACTTCTCCAACTATCTATGATAGACTTGATTGTGGAAAGGGCTAGACCCTTATAATCTATTTGAAACGACAAAGGAGAGGTTTCTATGACAATGAAACGTAAAAAAGTCTCGGTAATCGGTTCAGGTTTTACAGGTGCCACCACTGCTTTTCTACTCGCTCAAAAAGAATTATGTGACGTAGTGCTTGTTGATATCCCTCAAATGGAAAATCCGACAAAAGGAAAAGCACTTGATATGCTCGAAGCAGGACCGGTACTCGGATTCGATGCCAACATTATCGGCACTTCCGATTATGCAGACACGCAAGACTCCGATATTGTTATCATAACAGCGGGAATCGCCCGTAAACCCGGCATGAGCCGTGATGATCTTGTGCAGACAAACCAAAAAGTCATGAAAGCCGTGACAGCAGCTATCGTAAACTATTCACCACATACAACAATTCTGGTTTTAACAAACCCAGTTGACGCAATGACCTATACAGTCTATAAAGAATCCGGTTTTCCAAAAGAACGGGTCATCGGCCAATCGGGCGTATTAGATACGGCTAGGTTCCGTACATTTGTGGCTCAGGAACTTAACTTGTCCGTCAAAGATGTGACTGGATTTGTTCTCGGTGGACATGGCGACGACATGGTGCCACTTGTTCGATATTCCACTGCTGGCGGTGTGCCGCTGGAATCATTAATCGATTCTGCAAGAATGGAAGAGATTGTGGAAAGAACACGAAAAGGCGGTGCGGAGATTGTCAATCTCCTTGGAAATGGATCGGCTTACTATGCACCTGCGGCATCTCTTGTAGAAATGGCAGAAGCGATTCTAAAAGACCAAAAGCGTGTCCTGCCCTCCATCGCATACCTTGAAGGTGAATATGGAATGGATGGCATTTACTTAGGCGTTCCAACCGTGCTAGGTGCTGGTGGTATCGAAAGAATTATCGAACTTGAACTGCATGATGATGAAAAAGCCGGTTTGGCCAAATCTGCGGAATCTGTAAAAGCTGTCATGAATATATTAGAATAACGATAAATAGTTAACCCGGAAGGCTGTTGCTGACCGGGTTTTTCCATGAATTGAATAGCCAAGTCGCTTGCTCTTTTAATATGAATATTGATACACTTTCTATAATAAGAATTTTCACCTGAAAGAATAAAGGAGGAAAAAAGTTGATATTAGGCAAAAAAAGAAAACTTGGTCGTGAAATCGATAAAATTGCAGTTGGGGAAAAACTGAAGCTCACTGAAAAAATCGAGGACAAGGATCTGCTTCTTTATCTTGGTCTAACGAATGATTCCAATCCGCTTTATATCCAGCATGATTATGCTTCTCAGACGGATTATGAGAAACCGATTGTTCCTGCAATTATGCTGACAGGCATCGTCATTTCGGCAATTTCTAAATACCTTCCTGGACCAGGTTCACATGTAACAGAACAACATCTACTATTCCCAAACCACGTTCATCATTACGAGACAATCAACTTTCAATTTGAAGTGATTCGGGTGGAAAAGGAAAACAAATCGATTATCATCATGATTGAAGCAGAAAACGAAGCTGGAAAGACAGTCATCTCGGGTACTGTCACAGTCGTGCCTCCTGCTGTCAATGAACAACTGACATCTCATGCAATGGATAACTTCTAAAGAGATAATTGGGGAAATGGGTGAACGAACATTAAAATCTTAATCGTTGATGACGAACAGCCAATTCGGACGTTACTAGATTATAATTTAAAACAATCGAACTATGAGACTATTATGGCTGCAGATGGTGAAGAGGCGATTCGTATCGTTGAAAGTGATAATCCGGATCTGATTTTGCTTGATCTAATGTTGCCTATCATGGACGGAGTGGAAGTATGCAAACTCCTCAGGCAGCGAAATATCAACACACCGATTATCATGCTGACGGCAAAAGGTGAAGAGACGGATAAGGTGATTGGACTTGAAATCGGTGCGGATGATTATATGACCAAGCCGTTTAGTCCTCGGGAAGTGATAGCCCGTGTTAAAGCAGTGCTCCGCCGCACTGGTGACCGTGTTGACAATGCAACTATGAATGGTCAAGTGCTTACATCTGGCCTCCTCACTGTGCACCCTGAACAGTACGAAGTGCGCTTCAAAGGGGAATCGCTTGATTTCACACCGAAAGAATTCGAACTGCTTGTTTACTTCATGCAGAATAAGAATCGTGTATTGACGAGAGATCAGCTTTTAAGTGCAGTATGGAATTACGATTTTGCGGGGGATACACGCATTGTCGACGTCCATGTCAGCCACTTGCGGGAAAAGATTGAAGAAAATACCCGTAAACCGGACTACATTAAGACAGTTAGAGGAATCGGCTATAAATTCGAGGAGAAAAGTTGACATGAAAAGTCTTTATTCTAGATTATCAATCGCATTTGCAACGATACTCGTCATCCTTCTTGCTGGTCTGGGCATTGTCCTTGGCCAGTTTTTCCATTTGATTGACAATGAAATTACGAAACAAGTCCAACTGAAATTTTATTATTATTTATTGTTTATCCTTCCATTGTCATTTCTTCTAACACTATTTATTGGTATGCGCGTCATACGTCAGTATACGAAGTCGATTGACCAGGTGACGCACACTGCGCAAATGATTTCAAAAGGAGATAATCTTGCACGTACTCCGATAGATGATAGACATAGCAATGAGCTTGCGATTGCTGTTAATCAGATTGCAAGAAATCTGCAAGAGAAATCGATTTTGCGTGCTATGGAGAAGGAACGACTGAAAACATTAATCGAAAGCATGGGTAGTGGACTACTCATGTTTGGCAGAGAAGGATCTGTAAATCTCGTGAATGGCGTTTTTGAAAAGACTTTCGGATATAAGCGTGATGAACTTGTTGGTAAAACTTTCAAAGAAATCGGTTTACCGAATGGGATTGAACGTCTCATTGAAGATGTTTTCCTAACCGAACATGTGCACGAATGTCAAATACGCATCAGGCAGTCATATGTGAGTGTCTATGGTGCACCTGTCATCGGTCGACATGGAAACTGGCTTGGGATTATAGTCGTCTTCCACGATATTACGAAATTAATCCGACTGGAAGAAGTCCGCAAAGACTTTGTTGCGAATGTATCTCATGAATTGCGAACGCCTATCACTTCTATAAAAGGTTTCTCGGAAACATTGTTGGACGGTGCAATGGAAGACCCGCAAATTCTAAGAGACTTTTTAGAAATCATTCAAAAGGAGAGCGATCGGCTTCATCTGCTCGTCGATGATTTACTGGAACTTTCGGGCATTGAACAGGAAGGATTCCAACTTCATATAAGGGAAGTATCTTTATCGTCTATCATTAGTGATGCGAAAAAAATTGTGTCGGGCGCACTTGATAAAAAACGTATGCACATCATCGGTGAAGTGGATAGTACAGAAACTGTGCAAGCTGATCCGGATCGGCTTATCCAAGTGATGGTGAATGTTTTAACAAATGCCATCAATTATTCTAAAGCGGAAACGACAATTAGAATCGCTACGATCGTATCTTCTAAAGGGGCGACGATTGTTGTAGAAGACGAAGGAATCGGGATTGATTCTACGGAGCTTCCAAGATTGTTTGAACGTTTTTACAGAGTGGATCGAGCACGAAGCAGGGACTCGGGGGGGACGGGACTCGGGCTTGCTATCGTTAAGCATCTTATCGAAGCACATGGTGGCACCGTTAAAGTTGAAAGTGAGAAAGATATCGGGACGAAATTTACATTATTTCTGCCTAATCGCCAAATTTAAAATTTCCCGATTCATAGTTTTTGAAACTTATCTGGAAGAAGTCCGTATAACGTATAGATACATAAAATAAGGGGGAACTACAATTATGAGTACACGCCGAGCATCGGTAGCTGCAGGAATGGTCATTGCGGGAATTATTCTGCTGATCATCGCCTTCACGACCTGGTATACGATTGATGAATCGGAACAAGCTGTCGTCATCACATTTGGTAAAGCGGATACGGCAATTACGGAATCGGGGTTGCATTTCAAAATGCCTTGGCCGATCCAGCATGTCGAAAAACTTTCAAAAGAGACATTCAGTCTTCAATTTGGTTATAAGCAAGATGCTAGTGGTGATTTAGTGTCTTATGATAAGGAAACGAAGATGATTACAGGCGATGAATATATCGTCATCGCTGATCTAATAGTCCAATGGAAAATCATTGATCCACAAAAGTATTTATTCAATTCACAAGACCCTAAGGAAATTTTACATGACGCAACATCTGCATCGATTCGTTCTGTTATCGGGAGCTCGAAAATCGATTCAGCTTTGACGGATGGTAAAGCGGAAATTGAAGCAAAAGCACGTGAGCTCCTAACGACTCTTGTTGAAACGTATGATATTGGGATTGGCATTCAAGGTGTCAAATTACAAGATGTCGAGTTACCTAACGCTGAAGTCCGTGCAGCATTTACAGCTGTGACAGATGCGCGTGAAAAAAACAAACGAAAATCAATGAAGCGAATAAATACAAGAACCAGCGTACAAGTGAAGCTGTCGGTGAGAAGGATGCTCTTCTATCTAGGGCTTTAGGTCAAAAAACGGCAAGGATTGAACAAGCACTTGGTGATGTTGCCTTGTTTAATGATTTGCATGCAGAATATGAAAAGAACGAATCGATTACGCGACAACGGCTTATCATTGAAACACTCGAACAGATATTGCCGAAAGCGAAGATCTACATTATGAATGATAATGGTGAGACATTGAAATACTTGCCACTAAACCAGTTGGAGAACAGTACACCTCCGCCTGTTGAGGGTAAGACGGAAGGGGGAGGCAACTAATGGCCAATGAAAATAATCCATTTAAAAGCATAGAAGAAAAATTCATGGAGCGTCAACGCGCTAAACAGAAGACTGCCGGAAGTGGAGCTAAAGTTGTCACGCCGAAACGTCCATTTAACATGAAGAAATACATTAGAACTGCAATCATGTTGACAGTTGTATTTGCCATAGCAGTCATCATTCTAGCCAATACATTTGTTGTTAAAGAAAATGAATATCGTGTCGTCCGACAGTTCGGTGAAATCACCCGCATTATCGATGAGCCGGGATTGAACATGAAAATTCCTTTCATTCAGTCTGTCACGAGTTTGCCTAAAAACCAGATGACGTATAATGTATCAGAAGCTGAGATTAATACGAAAGACAAGAAACGGATTATCATCGACAATTATGCAGTATGGAAAATAACCGATGCCCGCAAAATGATTTCGAACGCGAGAAATATTATTAATGCCGAATCTAGAATGGAAGAATTCATTTACTCTGTTATCCGTAACGAGATGGGTCAGTTGGAATATGTCGATGTCGTGAATGACGAGAACTCTTCACGAGGTAGTTTGAATGATCGCGTTACCGCAAAAGTGAATGAATTCCTTGATGAAGGGAATTTTGGCATCGAAGTGATTGATGTAAGGATGAAACGGATTGATTTGCCGGAGGAAAACGAACATTCAATCTATACACGGATGATTTCTGAACGTGATTCAACTGCACAAACGTATTTATCTGAAGGTGATGCTGATAAAAAAAGAATTGAAGCGAATACAGATAGAGAAGTTCAGGAAATGCTAGCTAAAGCTAAAAAGGACGCGGCGGTTGTCCATGCAGAAGGAGAAGCAGAGGCAGCTAAAATATATAATAATGCGTTCTCGAAAGATCCTGAATTTTATAATCTGTACAGGACATTACAGTCTTATTCGAAAACGATCGGTGACGACACAGTCATCATCATGCCGGCCGATTCGCCATATGCGAAAGTACTGACAGGATACTTAGAGTGATGGAGTGACGTCATTTCTATTCAACTTGCCTACGTGGTAAGATGGATGGAGATGACGTTTTTATATGTAAATACGTATAGCTTATTTTAAGGAGTGGTTCGGTTTTGTCAAAAGAGAAAATTGTACTTTTAGACGGCAACAGTTTAGCATACCGTGCATTTTTTGCTTTGCCATTATTAACGAATGATAGCGGTATCCATACGAATGCAATTTACGGTTTCACGATGATGCTCCAAAATATTCTGAATGAAGAAAAGCCGACACATATGCTCGTTGCCTGGGATGCGGGGAAGACAACCTTCCGCCATTCGACTTTTGGCGAATACAAAGGCGGCAGACAGAAGACTCCACCTGAACTGTCTGAACAATTCCCGTATATGCGCAAATTACTGGATGCTTTTCAAATTACACAATATGAACTCGACCAATACGAAGCGGATGACATTATTGGAACGTTAAGTAAAGCGGGCGATGCAAAAGGTGTTGAAGTTGTCGTCATATCCGGCGACAAGGACCTGACACAACTTGCAAGTGAGCATACGACCGTCTGTATTACGCGAAAAGGGATTACAGACCTTGAAGTATATACGCCCGCCCATGTAATGGAGAAATACGGGATTACACCAATTCAAATCATCGATATGAAAGGTTTGATGGGTGATGCTTCCGACAACATACCGGGCGTTCCGGGTGTTGGTGAGAAGACTGCGCTCAAATTACTGAAAGAATACGGCTCGGTAGAAAAAGTATACGAATCGCTCGATTTGATTTCCGGAAAGAAATTAAAAGAGAATTTAACCCTCAATGAAGACCAGGCTTTCATGAGCAAGAAGCTCGCCACAATCGAAGTCGAAGCACCTGTTACGATTACGATCGATGATTTGCAATATAAGGGACCGGACGAAGAAACCGTGAAGTCGCTTTACGAAGAATTGAAATTCAAGACACTGCTTGAAAAGATGTCTTCTGCAGATGAAGTTGACGTTCCTGTCGAGAAAATCGATGTGCGTATTGAACAGGATACGGAAAGTTTACATCTGGCTGACGCAATGGCATTCCATATTGAAATGTACGATGAGAACTATTTGGCATCAGACATTACAGGAATCAGCATGACGGATGGCGAATCGATTATCTATATACCGATTGAACAGGTGAAACAATCAGCCAAGTTGAAAGAATGGTTTGGGAATACGAATACGAAAAAGTACACGACAGATTCTAAAGCTGCTTATGCTGCCCTTATGAGATATGGAATTGAAGTGAATAATTTCGATTTCGATTTGTTGCTTGCCACGTATATCGCCAGTCCTTCTTCCTCTTACACGGATGTAGCGTCTGTTGCTAAGGAATTCGGATATTCTGCCATCGAGAGTGATGAAACGATTTACGGAAAAGGGGCAAAGAAGAAACTGCCTGAAGAGCGTATTCTTGCGGATCATGCAGGTCGGAAAGCACAAGCTGTCTGGAAGCTAAAACCGATCATGGAGAAAAAGCTCCGTGAAAACGAACAGTTTGAACTGTATCACGAACTTGAAATGCCACTTGCGAAAATTCTCGGCAAAATGGAATCGACGGGTGTCAAAACAGACCTCGGTATTTTGCAGCAAATCGGCCTTGAACTGTCCACGAGGCTTGCAGAGCTCGAATCAATCATCTATGAAATGGCAGGTCAGACTTTCAATATTAATTCGCCGAAACAGCTAGGAGAAATCCTATTTGAGAAAATCGGACTGACACCGATCAAAAAGACGAAAACAGGTTATTCCACAGCTGCGGACGTATTGGAGAAACTTGAAAGTGAGCATGAAATTATTAGTTTCATCTTGACATATCGACAACTCGGAAAGTTAAACTCAACGTATATTGAAGGATTATCGAAGGAAATCCACTCAGACGGTAAAATTCATACACGTTTCCAGCAAGCATTGACTCAGACAGGCAGATTAAGTTCTATCAATCCCAACTTACAGAATATCCCGATAAGACTCGAAGAAGGACGCAAGATACGTGCTGCATTCGTGCCTTCTGAACCGGGATGGATTATGTATGCAGCTGACTATTCACAAATCGAATTGCGCGTGCTGGCACATATGTCCCAGGATGAAAAAATGATAGCAGCATTTCGTGATGATGAAGACATCCATACAAAAACGGCAATGGACGTTTTTGGCGTAGATAAAGACAGTGTCTCCTCTGATATGCGACGCACTGCTAAAGCGGTCAATTTTGGTATCGTTTACGGAATCAGTGACTATGGTCTTTCTCAAAGTCTGAATATCACACGCAAAGAAGCACAGAAATTCATCGATACGTACTTGGCTACATTCCCGGGCGTCAAACAATATATGGAAGATATCGTCGCGGATGCGAAGTTAAAAGGCTATGTTGTGACGATGATGAACAGAAGAAGATATTTACCGGAAATTACAAGCTCCAATTTCAATTTACGGAGCTTTGCTGAAAGAACTGCGATGAACACACCGATACAAGGAACAGCAGCAGATATTATCAAAAAAGCGATGATTGATATGGACGCCCGTCTGAAGGCTGAAAAGATGGAAGCAAAAATGCTCTTACAAGTACATGATGAGCTGATTTTCGAAGCGCCAGAACATGAAATCGCAATGCTGAATAAAATCGTACCCGAGGTAATGGAAGCGGCATTGGAGCTAGATGTCCCATTAAAAGTCGAGTCTGCTTACGGACTATCCTGGTACGAAACGAAATGAGGAATTGTCATGCCAGAACTACCTGAAGTGGAAGGGGTCGTGAGGGAATTAGCACCGGCCGCATCAGGCAGAACCATTGAGAAAGTATACATTTCCAATGTGGTCAGGAATTCGAAAGAACTCGGAAAAGAAGCGATTATCAAAGGAATCGCCTTGGAAGATTTGACCGATAAGTTGCCTGGAATGTCCATTCAAGATGTTACGAGAAGAAGTAAATATATTTATTTTCATATGGAAAAAGCAGGACATACCTATTTGCTCGTCAGTCATCTCGGGATGACGGGCGCATGGTTTGTCGTAGATTCAGTAGATGAAGTGACAGAAAAACGGTTTAAAGATCATATCCATATCGTGTTGACGATGGAGGACGGCGGCCTACTTGTCTATTCAGATATACGCAGATTCGGAGAGTTACGGCTTCTAGTAGAAGAAAGTGATTATTTACCATTGCTGAAGATGGCGCCTGAGCCGTTTGACCCTGAAGCCGAAGAGCATTTTATCGAAATAGCAATACAACCAAAATACGCCCGTAAAGCAATCAAAGAAGTGATTATGGATGGCCAGATCATTTCTGGATGCGGGAATATTTATGCGACAGAAGCGCTGTTTCGGATGGACATCCATCCGGCTAGAGCTGCTGGTAGGATAAGCGAAAAAAGAAAGCGCGAGCTCTTCCAAACTATTGTTGATGTGCTACTTGAAAGCATTAATGCGGGAGGCAGTTCCATTTCTGATTACCGTAATATAAATGGTGAAGCAGGGACAATGCAGACCCGATTAAAAATGTATGGAAAGAAGTATTGTCCAACGTGTGGACGAGAAACAAAAACGATGAAAATTGCGGGCAGGACATCTGTATATTGCCCGCAATGTCAAAAGTAAGGAAGGTGCCCTGAATGATCATTGGCTTAACGGGAAGTATCGCAACCGGTAAGAGCACGGTTTCGAAAATGTTTAAAGAAAGAGGCTATCCAATTGTCGATGCAGATGAAATTTCTCGGTTAGTAGTAGAACCAGGGAGTGCTGTTCTGGCACATATCGCTGCCTCTTTCGGTGCGGACATGTTACGGACGGATGGCACGTTGAACCGCGAGAAGTTAGGTGCACACATATTTACTAACGAAGCCGAGCGAGAGACACTGAATGGGATTATCCATCCTGCTGTGCGTGCAGAGATGGTCAGACAAAAGGAGTATTGGATTGAAAAGGGTGCAAAAACAGTTATTATGGATATTCCATTGCTATTCGAAAGTAGACTACAATCATATGTCGATCGGATTGTCGTTGTATCGGCGAAGCCTGAAATCCAACTATCTCGGCTAATGGAAAGAAACAGTCTGACTGAAAAAGAAGCGCGGGCTCGAATTACTTCCCAGCTACCCGTTAGTGAAAAGGAAAAAGATGCGGATGCTATCATTCATAATAATGGTACATTGAAAGATACGGAAAAACAGCTCGATGCCATTCTGTTAGATTGGCATGCTGAATTATAATGTAAACTCTGAAAAGTGGAACTTTGGCATTTTGTACGCAAACTCTTTTTACATAAACAATATGTGCTATACTAATTAACGGATAAAATATAAAAAGTATAACATTATTCAGGAGGATTTATTTCATGACTACTTCTATAGCGATTAACGGGTTTGGACGCATCGGACGCATGGTTTTCCGCCAGATTATTATGGAGGAAGATGTGAAAGTGGTGGCAGTGAACGCAACGTATCCCGCTGAAACGTTAGCACATTTGATTAAGTATGACACAAATCATGGAGTGTTTGACGGAGAGGTCGTTGTGGAGGAGAATGCTCTTGTAGTGAATGGTAAGCGTGTCGAATTGCTTATGGAACGCGATCCATCGAAATTACCTTGGGAGAAGCTCGGTGTCGATGTTGTTATCGAAGCGACAGGGGTTTTCAATGCACGCGATAAAGCTGCGCTTCATCTGGAAGCTGGCGCAAAGAAAGTAATTTTGACTGCACCAGGTAAAAACGAAGACGTTACAATCGTTCTTGGTGTCAATGATGAAAAATTGGATATTGATAAACATGATGTCATTTCGAACGCAAGTTGCACAACTAACTGTCTTGCACCGGTAGTGAAAGTACTGAATGATTCATTCGGCATTGAAAATGGCCTTATGACAACTGTTCACGCATATACGAATGATCAAAAAAACTTGGATAATCCCCATAAAGATCTTCGTAGAGCACGTGCTTGTGCGCAATCGATTATTCCTACTTCAACAGGCGCTGCAAAAGCTTTATCACTCGTCTTGCCAGAACTTGAAGGGAAAATACACGGAATGGCGCTACGCGTACCAACGCCAAACGTTTCTCTTGTCGATCTAGTTGTCGATGTGAAACAAGACGTAACGGTAGACGAAGTGAATGATGCTTTTAAGAAGGCCGCTGAAAGTTCTCTTAAAGGAATCATGCGATTCACGACTGAGCCACTAGTTTCCATCGACTTCAACACGACTAAAGAATCCGCAACAATTGACGGTCTTACGACAATGGTAATGGGTGATCGTAAAGTGAAGGTTCTTGCATGGTACGACAACGAGTGGGGCTATTCAGCGAGAGTTGTTGAATTGACAAAGAAAGTCGGCAAAGCATTGCAAGCAAGAGTGAATTCCTAAATCATTATAAATGGCTGTGCAAGTTTAGTTCAATAACTTGCATGGCCATTTTTGTTTTTCATACCATTGCCTTTCGAATCGTTCGTAGTAATTTGCATTCGTGTTGAATTGTGTATGAACACTTATAAGTATTTTGATAAACATCTGTTATAATCAAGATACTATACGGAAATACGGAGGAACCTAAAATGATATGTCCAGCTTGTCATTACAATGGCACCCGTGTCGTCGATTCAAGACCGGCTGAAGAGAATCGATCCATCAGGCGACGCCGGGAATGTGAGAAATGTGCATTCCGATTCACGACATTTGAGAAAGTGGAAGAAATGCCGCTTATTGTCGTTAAAAAAGATGGCACCCGGGAAGAATTCAGCAATGAGAAATTATTAAGAGGGCTTATCCGGGCTTGTGAAAAGCGTCCGGTTGAATTAGAAGCGTTGAAAAACATTGTGTATTTCATCGAAAAAGAATTGAGAAGCTCTGGAACGGTAGAGATTAATTCAGATGATGTGGGTGAGATGGTGATGGAGAAATTGGCTGATATCGATGAAGTCGCTTATGTGCGGTTTGCATCCGTTTATCGCCAATATAAAGACATCACTGTATTTATAGATGAACTCAAGAAACTTCAAACAAAGAAGGACCAAGATTGAAGCTGATAAGAACTAAAGGAGGAGTACTGACCATTGTTGTACCAAGAATTGCAACCAGTAGATACATTCAAAATAAAGATGGCGCACCCGTTTTCGAATTATGACAGGCAGCTCCTCACATTATTCTACCAGCCGCTAATTGGTCCTGATGCAATGAGTCTCTTCATGTCTCTGTGGGCTGATGCAGAACGGGAGAAAGAGGACGAATACAATCATTACTATTTGATGAATTTATTATCAATGCCTTTAGGGCAAGTATTCGAAGCAAGGATTTCACTTGAAGCGATTGGACTACTGCGCACTTATTCTAAAAAGAATGTGCAAGATCGTTCCTTCCTGTATGAGTTGTTGCCTCCAATGGATGCGAAAAGCTTCTTCGAAGACCCTTTGTTGTCAACGTTCTTATTCAGCAAAATTGGTGAACAGGCTTATCGGGGATTGAGGTCACGCTATTTGGTTGATGATTCATTGGATGGTCAATTTGAAGAAGTGTCGAGGACATTCCTTGATGTATATAAGCCGGTACGTTCCAACATTTCACAAATTGATGACGAGAACAGATCGATTGAAAGCAGGAATGAGTCGTCTGGGCTGCCGTTTGCGTATGCTGATTTTGACTTCAATTTGCTACGTGCAGGTTTGTCTGAGCAAATGGTTCCGAGTTCAGCACTCACATCCGTATCCAAGCAACTGATTGAGAAACTTGCCTTCTTATATTCACTAACACCAATTGATATGCAGAAAGTCATCATGATGGCGCTGGATGAAAACCTGAAATTGCCTGAGGAGCGGCTGCGCAAATCTGCAGTTGATTTTTATAAGATGAATATTTCACAAAATGTCCCTTCACTTAAAAAGGCATTCAAGATGGAAGAGAAACCAGTCATGCCAGAACCCGTAACGAGGGAAGATGAACTGCTCGTCTATATGGAACAGACATCGCCGCGTGATATGTTGAGAGACTATACAGGAAACGAACCGCTACCTGTAGATGTTCAGCTAGCGGAAAGGCTTGTGACTGTACATGGATTCACAGTAGGTGTTGTGAATGTACTACTGCATTATGTAATTATCCGCAATGACGGGAAGATAACGAAGAATTATGCAGAACGAATCGCCTCCCACTGGGCGAATAAAAAGATTGAAACGGCAAAGCAAGCGATGGAAATCTCCCGTAAAGAGCATGATCAATACATCAAATGGCAAAAGGAAGGCAGCCAAAAATCCACTGGACGTAAGCCGGTCAGAGAAGAAAAAGTACCGGAGTGGTTTAACAAGCCTGAGGAGCAGAAAACAGCCAAAGCGGAAACTGATCCCGCCATTGATGAAAAACGTCGTGAATTACAAGCGAAGCTGGATGCCATGAGAATGGAGGGAAAATAAGATGGAACGGATTGGAAATACATTGAAGCGCGTCATTAATTCTTCGGATCTGGCCGCCAGGTATGAACAAGTTCGCAATGAAGTGATGGAGTCAAAGGGAGTCCAGGAATTCATCCAGGAGCATTCCAGTGAAATCGACAAATCCGTCGTTGAAAAAAGCCTTGGGAAACTGTTCGAATATGTTTCTGCTTCACATAAATGCGACAAATGCCCGAACATTGACGGCTGTATAAATGTGATGAAAGGTTTCGAGCCCAAGCTCGTTCTTGCACATGGGTTCATCGATATCGATTACATAAAATGTCCAAATAAGCTTATTGACGATGAACGACGCAATATTACAAATATGATTGACAGTATGTATATGCCAAAAGATGTTATGGAAGCTCGCCTTCCCGATGTTGACTTGGAGCATGATTCAAGCAGGATTATTGTTGTCGGGGAAGCCTGGAAGTTTATGGATGAATTGAGCAGCACGGGTAAATTGCCTGAGCGGGGTTTATACATTCACGGGCCGTTTGGTACCGGTAAATCGTATGTGCTTGGCGCATTGGCTAACGAGCTTGCAAACAGACGCATTCGTACGGTTATTGTCTATGTCCCTGAGTTTTTAAGAGAAATCAAGCAGTCAATCCAAGATCAGACAATGAACGAGAAAATCGACTTCGTCAAAAAAGCAACTGTCCTTATGTTGGATGATTTCGGTGCCGAGTCGATATCTACCTGGGCACGTGATGAAGTGATCGGAACGATTTTGCAATACCGTATGGCTGAAAAACTACCGACTTTCTTCACGTCGAACCTCAATCATGACGAGTTGGAACATCATTTGACATATACGCAACGCGGCGAGAAGGAAGCTGTCAAAGCGCAGAGGATAATGGAACGAATTAAAATGATTAGTAAGCCTGTGCAATTGAAAGGGAAGAATCGGAGAAATACATAATCTGAATTCTTCTCTTGCAATTTATGTACCCATTCTTTATACTAATGAATATTATATTTAAATGTATTGAAGAGGACAACAATCGGTTCATCCACTACCAGAGAACAGGGTCGTTTGGCTGGAAGCCCTGCAGTTTGAGATGATCGGTTTACCACCTTGGAACAGCATCAGTGAACTTTTTGAGTAACTGATGACGGACCCGGCCCGTTAGCCGTTTCAGAGCTCCTTATTTCGGAATTTATCCGAATTGAGGAAGGAAGAAGGGTGGAACCACGAGCGATAGCTTCGTCCCTTTTACAGGGATGGGGCTTTTTTTGTACGAAAAAATAGGAAGAGGAGTGTTTGATATGTCTGAAAATATTCAACTGAAATTCCCAGATGGTGCGATAAAAGAGTTTTCGAAGGGCACAACAACGGAAGATGTGGCAGGTTCAATTAGTCCTGGATTGCGTAAAAGTGCATTGGCCGGTAAGGTCGGCGATCAGCTGATCGACTTGAAATCCCCGCTTGAAGAGGGCGGAGATTTTTCCATCATTACACCGCAATCAGCTGAAGCATTAGATATTCTGCGCCACAGTACAGCGCACTTGCTCGCTCAGGCTGTCAAGCGGAAGTTCCCGGATGCAAAGCTGGGGATAGGTCCAACAATCGATAACGGTTTCTATTATGATATCGATTCACCTACGCCAATCACAGCAGAAGATCTGCCTGAACTTGAGAAAGAGATGAAGCGCATTATTGGTGAAAACTTACCGATTGTCCGTCACGATGTTTCTCGGGATGAAGCAGAAAAACGTTTTAAAGAAATCGATGATGGCTATAAAATCGAATTATTGGAAGCAATTCCTCAAGGAGAGCAAGTGTCCATTTACGAGCAAGGTGAGTTTTTCGATCTTTGCCGTGGTGTCCACGTGCCATCTACTGGCAAGCTAAAAGAGTTTAAATTGCTAAGCATCGCAGGGGCATACTGGCGCGGTGACTCGAAAAATAAAATGCTTCAGCGTATTTACGGAACAGCTTTCTTCAAAAAAGAGGAATTGAAAGAACATCTTCAAATGTTGGAAGAAGCGAAAGAACGTGATCACCGGAAAATCGGGAAAGAATTGAATTTATTCACAAACTCCCAAAAAGTTGGTCAAGGACTTCCTTTATGGTTGCCAAAAGGCGCAACAATCCGTCGTATCATTGAAAGATATATTGTTGATAAAGAAATTAAACTTGGCTACGATCATGTGTATACACCTGTGCTTGGCAGTAAAGCTTTATACGAAACATCCGGACACTGGGGGCATTACCAGGACGGCATGTTCCCTGTCATGAGCATGGATAATGAAGACCTTGTCTTGCGTCCGATGAACTGTCCGCACCATATGATGATTTATAAAAACGGTATCCACTCCTATCGTAACTTACCGTTGCGTATTGCTGAGCTCGGAACGATGCACCGTTATGAAATGTCAGGCGCACTATCAGGTTTGCAACGGGTACGCGGAATGACGTTGAATGATGCACACCTATTCGTAAGACCCGATCAAATCAAGGACGAGTTTAAGAAAGTTGTTCAGTTGATCATCGATGTCTATAAAGACTTTGATATCACAGATTACTCGTTCCGCCTGTCTTATCGTGACCCAGAGGATACTGAAAAGTATTTTGACGACGATCAAATGTGGGAACGTGCTCAAAAGATGTTGAAGGAGACGATGGATGAACTTGCACTTCCATATACAGAGGCTGACGGTGAAGCTGCGTTCTACGGACCGAAACTGGATGTCCAAGTGAAAACTGCAATTGGGATGGAAGAGACGTTATCCACAGTTCAACTCGACTTCCTATTACCGGAACGCTTTGACCTCACATATATCGGTGAAGACGGGAAGCAGCACCGACCAGTTGTCATCCACCGAGGAGTCGTTTCGACGATGGAACGTTTTGTTGCATTCCTGATTGAAGAATACAAGGGTGCATTCCCGACATGGCTCGCACCAGTACAAGTAGAAGTAATCCCAGTCTCTCCATCTGTGCATTTTGACTATGCGGATGAAGTACGTGAAAAACTTGTAGCTGAAGGATTCCGTGTCGATCTTGATAGCCGAGATGAGAAAATCGGTTATAAAATCCGCGAAGCACAAGTTCAAAAAGTACCTTACATGCTCGTTCTTGGCGATAAAGAAGTTGAATCCGGTGAAGTAAACGTCCGTAAATATGGGGAACAGAAGTCTGAAGTTATGTCATTTGATGAGTTCTTGAAAGTGATTCGTGAAGACATCGAACATAAATGAAGTTCAATAAAGCATCCATTGTTAACAGTGCAAAATAATAACCGTTGACAAAAGGTGATGAAGATGGTAAAGTTATAAAGGTTAATGAATACAGTTTGTGGTACAAGAAGGAGCTGCCCGCTTCTCACCTATTCGACGCATCAAGTTGTTGATAGGTAAGCACACATTAGTGAACGTGCCGTACATTTATGTACGTACACATAAGCGGGTAGACAAATTTCATATTTGTCTACCTTTTTTATTGTCCGGATTACGGGCACCAGTCCCTCGGAATTGCTACGTTCCTAAAGGAAATTGCATGATAGCTGTTTGTTACAGGTTATTGGCCGTATTTCTGAACGTTCCGGTGCCCTGTGCTCTTCTTAATCGAATGGACTATGGGACTCCGCCGGAATTGTGGGCGGTATACCCAAACCGTGTATTCGCGAGACAACATTCGGAGGTGGATTACTATTAGCAAAGACATGTACGTAAATGAGGGCATTCGTGCCCGCGAGCTTCGCATGATTGACCACAACGGCGACCAGCTTGGAATTAAATCACGCACTGAGGCGCTTGAAATTGCACAACGCGCGAACTTGGACCTCGTCCTAGTCGCTCCAACTGCAAAGCCGCCGGTAGCTCGAGTTATGGACTACGGGAAATTCAAGTTTGAGCAACAAAAGAAAGAACGCGAAGTCAGAAAGAATCAGAAAATCATCACTACGAAGGAAGTACGTTTAAGCCCGACGATTGATGAACATGATTTCCAGACAAAACTTCGTAACGGTATCAAATTCCTGGAAGCAGGAGACAAAGTGAAAGCGTCTATCCGTTTCCGTGGTCGTGCAATTACGCACAAGGAAATCGGTCAACGTGTTTTGGATCGCTTTGCAGAAGCATGTAAGGACGTATCAACGGTCGAAGTCAGACCTAAAATGGAAGGCCGGAGCATGTTCCTAATACTTGCCCCGACTGCCGAAAAACAGTAACATCGACGATTTAGGAGGAACAGATCATGCCAAAAATGAAAACTCACCGCGGATCCGCAAAACGTTTCAAAAAGACAGCAACTGGTAAATTGAAACGCGGCCGTGCTTATACAAGTCACCTTTTTGCTAACAAGTCTACAAAAGCTAAACGCCACTTGCGTAAAGCTTCACTTGTTTCTTCTGGAGACTACAAACGTATCCGTCAAATGCTCACATACATGAAGTAAGATTTACAAAACCGTTCACAGTGGGACATGTACAAAGCAATGACGACATGCGTCAGCCGAAATTCCCTGTGAACCACTACTAAAACATTCTTTAGAAATAGCAGGAGGTCATGAACTATGCCACGCGTAAAAGGTGGAACAGTGTCGCGCAAGCGCCGTAATCGAGTATTGAAACTAGCCAAAGGTTACTTTGGTTCAAAACATAGACTTTATAAAGTAGCAAACCAGCAGGTCATGAAATCATACAACTATGCATACCGTGACCGTCGCCAGAAGAAACGTGAATTCCGTAAACTTTGGATCACACGTATTAACGCGGCAGCACGCATTAACGGTCTTTCATACAGCACACTAATGCACGGATTGAAATTGTCCGGTATCGAAGTAAACCGTAAAATGTTGGCTGATCTTGCAGTAACAGATGCACAAGCATTTGCTTCACTTGCAGACACAGCAAAAAAATCAATCGCAAAATAAGCGATGATCGAATAAAAGCCATACAGCCGACTCTCGTCGGTTGTATGGCTTTTTTGAATTTGCAAGATCAGTGGATTACTCTACGTTTCGATACGCGAGCTTTACGTTGTGTTACGAGGCGTTTACGTTTCGATACGAGGAGTCTACGTTGTGTTGCGGGGAGTCTACGTTTCGATACGAGCCTTCTACGTTGTGTTACGCCGTCTACGTTTCGATACGCGGTCTCTACGTTGTGTTGCGGGGAGTCTACGTTTCGATACGAGCCTTCTACGTAGTGTTACGCCGTCTACGTTTCGATACGAGAGCTCTACGTTCTGTTACGAGGAGTCTACGTTTCGATACGAGCCTTCTACGTTTCGATACGCGAGCTTTACGTTCTGTTACGCGGCGTTTACGTTTCGATACGAGGAGTCTACGTTGTGTTGCGCCGTCTACGTTTCGATACGAGAGCTCTACGTTGTGTTACGGGGAGTCTACGGTTCGATGCGAAAGGACCACATTAAAATCACACGAAATTTCAAATATAAAATCTCACTTTCCCCAGCCATTCCGGTGTAGAATAGTAGGAGGGAGTTGAGTGTATGAATGAACTGATCATTAGCTGGATCATCTTCATGTCGGTTTGGTCGTTTGCTGCGATGGGGTTTGATAAGAAACGGGCAAAGAAACGCGGACGTAGAGTTTCCGAAAAGAATCTATGGTTACTTGCAATAATGGGTGGAGGTATTGGGGCATATTTGGGTATGATTTTCTTCAAACATAAAACGAGAAAGACCGGCTTCCGAATTGGCTTTCTACTTCTGGCAGCAATCTATATTTTACTCATCATTTTCGCGTTGGGAATAGACTTATCTTTTATTAATATTGCCTAAAAAAAAGCCCGTGTTGAATCTCAACGGGCTTTCATTAATTGTTCAATTGGATTTTTCCAGCTGATTTCAGCCTGTGGATAATTAGAATTGATCTCAGAGGATAGGAAATGAAAATCGTCTTTTGTGAAGCCTTGAAGTTTCGTTTCATCTTTCACCCATACAAAGATTGAGACGACTTCAAATGCGTCTTCGGTAGTTCCTAAGTATTTCTCGCCCTCAAACATGGCACCTTTATAAGTGATGAAAAAGTTCTTGCGTACATTTTTCACATCATCATAAAAGTAATAAGACTCTTTTTCATGAGCTTCGTCCAATTTTCGTTTAGGGTCTACCAAGTAACGGATTCCCCGATAAAACAAATAAACGATGAAAGCGATTATGACAATCCGAATAACGAACCCCATACAAGCATCCCCTTACAATAAAATATAGTTACTCTTTTATACGGATGAGAATTGGTTTGGTTTCAAGATATATTAAAATATTTACATGTTCGTGACGTTTAGCCAAAATGTGTAGAGGATATATACTTTTTAGTACGAGCTGCCTCAAATCAATGAATTTATTAGCTTGCTCAACATACAATTTATTTGAAAATGAATCATTCAAACTCGCATGAAAAAAATAATAGGTTATAATTAAACTAATTGCTATGATTTCAAGATAGATATTGTTACGGAGGTTTATTAATGAATTTAACAACATTATTCACGATGCAAACTGGTTTGGATTCTTACATAAAAGAGAACCAGGAGATTGGCAGCGACGTATTTAAGGAGAAAGGGTTGGCGCTTCTTGTAGAACTCGCTGAATTAGCAAATGAAACAAGATGCTTCAAATTCTGGAGTACGAAAGGACCGTCTGACCGATCAATCATCTTGGAAGAGTATGTCGATTCAATCCACTTCCTGTTGTCTCTCGGCATCGAAAAAGGGTTAGATTCGCTTGAAGAATGGCCTGTGGCTGAATTGCAAGATGATTTGACAGGGCTGTTCATCAGGACTTTTGAAGCAATCCACTTATTCTTACTAGACCCAGAAATGTCGAAATACAAACAACTATGGGTTCATTACGGAAAAATTGCTGATGGTCTTGGTTTTTCGTATAAAGAAATTATGGATGCGTATGTTGAAAAGAATGACGAAAACTATAAGAGACAGCAAACAGGTTACTAAAAGTTTAATAGAAAAATAACTTTGTCATTGACAGTAGAGCAAAAAAAAAATAATATAGAGATAAGTATATTGGAGGGGGCATAAAGGTGAACGACTGGAGTAAAGAGGATTTCGGCATAAGACTAAAGTCATTAAGAGAGCAAAGAGGTTTATCTATGATGGCCTTCGGGGCTGCAATCGGCACTTCTGCAAGTAGAATAAAAGATTGGGAAAAAGGCAAGAATGCCCCTTCGGCAGCTTGGATTGCAAAAATATCGGAGCGATTCACGATTTCGACGGATGAACTTATCCTCGGAGATCCTAAAACTTCTCGTGCTTTCACACAGAGTGGCACGTCGAACGTCGATATGCTTTATGAACGTCTTCGTGAAAATCTTATCATCGGTAAAGATGAAGAAAAACAGGATGAGAAGACTGAAGGCTTATACAATGCAATTGATGCGGAAAATAAAGAACGATATCGGAGTGGACGTGGAAGACGTCTTGCTGAGCGGGAATTGTTGACGCTTCTAACCGAATTGCCGAAAAAAGATTTATTGGAGTTATTGGAAGTCGCGAAGATAAAAAAACGTTGGTTATAAAATTAAAATAGAGAAAATAAAACGGTTCATTTCTATGGATTCGATTAAAGGTACAAAGAGAATACTCTTTGTGCCTTTTTAGTGCATTTCATCAATATGAAAATATTCGGAAAGTATTGTATGATAGATAATGAAAAGGCATAATAAAACGTGAAATCATAGATTGGGGGCTAATGATGAAAGCGCTTATTCATGTAAATGGGAATTTGAAGATTGAAAGTGCAAACGAGCCAATTGCAAAAAGTGATGAAGTGATCGTTGCTATTCATGCGGCAGGTCTAAACCGCAGAGATTTAATGGTACCAACACGCCGAGGAGACGTGAAGGAACCATTAATCTTAGGGTCGGATGGCGCAGGCGTGATCGAGTCGATTGGTGAGAATGTGGAAGGTTGGTCAATCGGTGATGAAGTGATCATCAATCCATCTCTTCGCTGGTTTGATAAAAGTGCATTTCCACCAAAAGATTTCGATATTCTTGGAATGCCTGACAACGGGACGTTTGCTGAAAAAATCGCAATCTCAGCTGAACAGCTGGAAAAGAAACCATCACATTTGTCGATGGAGGAAGCGGCTGTAATTGCGTTATCGGCGTTGACAGGCTATCGTGCTCTATTCACGCAAGGGGAATTAAAAAAGGGAGATACGGTTTTCATACCTGGAGCCGGAAGTGGGGTAGCTACCTATCTTATTCAGTTTGCTAAAAATAGCGGGGCACGGGTTATCGTAAGTTCCCGTGCAATAGAGAAGCGGCAAAAAGCCCTGGAACTCGGTGCAGACGTTGCAATCGATACGAAGGGTAATTGGCAAGATGAACTGGCAGACGAAGAAATCGATCTAGTTATTGAAAGCGTTGGTAGGGCGACATTTAATCGTTCGCTTGATGTGTTAAAACCTGGCGGGAAAATCGTCGTGTTCGGTGCAACTACGGAAGATGTCGTTGAATTGGATTTACGCAAGTTCTTCTATGGTCAATACAAATTGTTCGGTTCTACGATGGGAAGCCGAGAAGAACTCAGGGAAATGCTAGGACATATAGAGCTGTATGGCATAAAACCTGTCATTGACAAAGTCTATCCGCTTTCAGAGGCATTGACAGCGTTCGAGGCATTGAAAAATAGTGAGCAGTTCGGGAAACTTGTCCTACAGATTAAACGATAAATCGAAAAACTGTCATGAACTCGTCGTAATCTGTCAGATTTTTCATTAAGCAATATATTATACTATAGACGTAAATAAGAAAGGTGGAGGCTATTTTGACAGAAAAAGCGAAACCATTAACGGATTTGGCAATTGCTAATGCGGCAGTCATGCAACCGATTGGAGATATTGCAGCTAATGCAGGTATTCCAGAAGAAGCCGTTGAGCGTTATGGGCGGTATAAAGCAAAAATTGATGTTACTAAATTGCCGGTCGCTAAATCATTTGGAAAAGTAGTACTTGTTACTGCTACAAGCCCGACGCCCGCGGGAGAAGGAAAGTCGACTGTCACGGTCGGACTTGCCGATGCTTTGGCGAGACTCGGTCAAAAATCGATGATTGCTTTACGTGAACCTTCACTCGGACCTGTCATGGGGGTCAAAGGAGGAGCTGCTGGGGGCGGATACGCACAAGTGCTCCCGATGGAAGAAATCAATCTTCATTTCAACGGAGACATTCATGCAATCACGACAGCGAACAATGCATTAAGTGCCATGATTGACAACCATATTCATCAAGGAAACGTTCTTCAAATTGATCCTAGAAGGATTACGTGGAAGCGAGTATTGGATATGAACGACCGTGCACTTAGACATATTACAATCGGACTTGGCGGGCCGGGACAAGGGATTCCGCGTGAAGACGGATTCGACATTACAGTTGCTTCTGAAATCATGGCTGTTTTTTGCCTTGCGACAAGTTTAACGGATTTGAAAGAGCGTTTATCTGAAATGGTAATCGGCTATACATATGGCCGTGAAGCTATTACAGTAAGAGATTTAGGTGTCCAGGGCGCTTTGACATTATTGCTGAAGGAAGCATTCAAACCGAACCTTGTACAGACGATTGAAGGTACGCCTGCTTTAATTCATGGCGGACCATTTGCCAACATTGCACATGGCTGTAACTCCCTTATAGCGACGAACACTGCGCGACAACTGGCAGATATCGTCGTGACGGAAGCTGGTTTCGGTTCCGATCTTGGGGCAGAGAAATTCATGGATATTAAAGCAAGAAAAGGTGGCTTTTCACCAGATGCGGTTGTTGTCGTCACGACTATTCGTGCATTAAAAATGCAAGGTGGCATAGCAAAATCTGATTTGGGCGAAACGAATGTCCAAGCGGTACAAAGCGGAATCGTCAATCTACAAAAACATGTTGAAACCATCCGGGCTTTCGGTGTACAACCGGTCATCGCATTGAATAGATTCATCACTGACTCCCAGGCCGAACTTGACTTTGTTTTACACTGGTGTGAAGAAAATGGCGTACGTGCTGCTTTGACAGATGTGTGGGGGCTTGGCGGAGCAGGTGGAGAACAATTGGCGAAACACGTTCTTGAAATATTAGAAGAACCGAATGATTTCGCACCGCTTTATGATGTGGAGCAACCTGTCATTGATAAGATTACGACAATTGTCCAGAAAGTCTATGGAGGAAAAGGTATAGTTTTGACAGATAAAGCACGCAAGGATTTACTGCAAATCGAACAGAACGGTTGGGGTATCTTACCGATTTGTATGGCCAAAACTCAATACTCATTCTCGGATGATCCGAAAAAATTGGGCAGACCAGATGATTTTACAATTACAATTAGGGAAATCATTCCGAAGCTCGGCGCAGGCTTCCTCGTCTGTCTGACTGGTGATATTATGACGATGCCAGGATTGCCAAAAACGCCTGCGGCTCTCAATATGGATATTGACAGTGATGGAAATGCAGTCGGTCTCATGTAAGGTGGTTTTCTAAAAAAAATTACGGATTATCATTGTTTACTATCATTAATAACGACTGACCATTTATTAACAATGGCGGTCGTTTTTATTTGTGTGAAATAGGCATATATGAAATGACATTAGTGTGAAATGCATATCTTTATGTCATAGTTTGGTATACAATGTATCTAATGGCATATAAAGATGAGAAGGAGTAAGAGGTACGGTGAACTATATAAGAGTAAAACTGACTGTTGTCTTACTCGTTTTTTCGCTCCTTCTATCCCTGGTGATAGCAGTAGTGGACTATGACAAACTGAGGGAGACAGTCCTGCAGAGTCAAGCAACAGAAATTCATTTTGCAGAAGATAAAATCATACATAATTTGTCCACCATCGATAAAGTGTACAACCTATTTGACGTTGAAATGGCTGAAAAAATGAAAACTATTTCGATGGAGCTATTAGTGAAATATGAAAGAGAACCGGATTTTGGTAGTTGGGATTTTGATGTTTTGAAGGAAGAATACGATATGGATATTTTTATTCTGGACGAGACGAATACAGTGATTTACAGTAGTTTCGAAGAAGATATCGGACTTGATTTCAAAGCTTGTTGCAGCGGATTTTCAAAATTACTCGATCAGCGTAGAAAAGAAGGGGAGTTCACTCATGATGGACTGGATTTGCAATCCAAAACGGGTGAGTTTAAGAAGTTCAGTTATATGCCGACGCCTGATCAACACTATTTAATTGAATTAGCTGTTCTTTTAGAAGACAAGGAAATTTATAAGCAATTCAACTTTATGGACACAATTGAATCATTGCTGCAAGAATACGACATTATCGAAGCAATCGATGTCTATAATTCGGGGGGCAATTTGTTAGGCGTCAAGACAAAAGGTTTTAAAATGAATATGATTAATGAACGCTTTTTGGATGTATTCGAACAGGTAAGAAAAAAAGGTGAGACCGAAGAAGTGTTCGTGTCTGAAAATGGTGAGAAATTGACCTATCGTTTCATCCCCTATCAGGCAGATGAAATGAGAGGTTATTCAACAAAGAGGGTTGTGGCAATCGCCTATAATAATGATATTGTTGCTGGGATGCTATCGGAATACAAAAATCAGTTTTTCCGTCAGCTTATCGTTATTCTTATTGGTGTAATCGCACTATCTTTCATCATCGCACGGATTGTATCTAAGCCAATCCATTTAGCATTCCATGATAGCTTAACCGGTTTGAGCAATCGAGCGGCTTTTGAAGATGAACGACAGAAAAGGGTTCATCGCAATAAAAAGCACGCGTTAATGATGATTGACCTGGATGATTTCAAATCGATTAATGACCAACTTGGCCATGTTGAAGGGGACAAAATTTTGAAAGTCTTTGCTTCAACAATAAAGGATATTATCAGTCCCGGTCATTTGGCTGCCCGTGTTGGTGGCGATGAATTCCTCGTTCTCTTGGATACCGATGAAACCGAAAACATAGAAAAAAATGCAAAATTACTAATAAAGAAGTTTAATAATAGAATGGACGAGTATAGCTTTGACAAAGGAATGCGGACATCGATCAGTATCGGTATTGCTTCCTCTTTAGAGAAGGAGCCATTTGATGAATTGTACACAAGAGCGGATCAAGCATTATACAAATCAAAGATGAACGGCAAAAATCAATACAGCATTTCAGAATAATAAGAGAAAAGAAAAGGTGGAAAAAGGGAAATACCCTAATTCCACTTTTTTGCTATGAAAATTTCTTATAGATTTTGATCATCTACATCATCAAGCCATGATTCAATGGATCCGACTACAGATTCCACGCAACCGTCCTCAAAAGGAGAAATGAGATTCGCTTCAGCAACCAGCTCTGTAAACGGCTTCGAGCCACCTAACTTACATAAATGTAAATAATCATTCCAAGCCTCTTCACGATTTTCAAAAGATCTCTTCCAAAATTGGAATGCGCAAATCTGAGCTAATGTGTAATCGATATAGTAGAAAGGCGCTTGATAAATATGTGATTGTCGTTGCCACACTCCACCTGCTTCAAGGAAAGAGATACCGTCATAATCTCTCATCGGCATATAAATCTTTTCGATTTCTTTCCAAGCCTGTTTACGCTCAGCAGGAGTCATGTCCGGGTTTTCATAAATCGTATGTTGGAATTCATCAACCGCAACACCATATGGCAAGAAGAGCAAACCGCTACTCAAGTGCGCAAACTTGTACTTCTCTGTCTCGTCTTCGAAAAATAATTCCATCCATGGCCATGTGAAAAACTCCATACTCATCGAGTGGATTTCAGCGCCTTCATTTGTCGGCCAGACGTATTCGGGAATTCCGATATTTCGGCTTGAATAGACCTGGAATGCGTGCCCTGCTTCATGTGTAAGGACGTCAATATCCCCCGAAGTGCCATTGAAATTGGAGAAGATGAAAGGCGAATCGTAATCATCGATGAATGTACAATAACCGCCAGATTCCTTTCCTTTTTTCGCTTCTAGATCAAGAAGATGTTTATCGGTCATATATTTGAAGAAGACATCCGTTTCAGGAGACAACTCCGAATACATTTTCTTACCGTTTTCAAGAATCCAATCTGCTGAACCTTTCGGTGTAGCATTTCCGCTCAGGAAGTCCAACGATTGATCATAAAACTTTAGCTCGTCAATGTGAATACGTTTTGCTTGCCGCTCATATAACTTGGTCGCAATCGGAACGATATGATCACGGACTTGATTTCTGAAATTCTTCACCATTGCTGCATCATAACCAATTCGGTTCATCCGTACATATCCGAGCTCGACAAAATTAGTAAAGCCCAATTTTTTCGCAATCTCATGTCGCACTTTTACAAGGTCATCGTATATACGGTCGAATGTCTCTTCGTTTTTAGCGTAAAATGAATAACTTGCCTCCATCGCGGCTTTTCTCATATTCCTGTCTGTCGATTCCGCATATGGGCCCATTTGCGCGAGGGTCAATGTCTTTCCATCAAATTCAATCTGTGCAGACGCGACGAGTTTGGAATACTCCGATGATAGTTTGTTCTCTTGTTGGAGAAGTGGAAGCACTTCATCCGAGTAAGACTTAATGGCATTATCGGCAAGAGCAAACAATTGGGTACCCCATTTTTCTTCAAGATCTTTCCTGAATGGCGTAGCTACGAGTTCTCTATAGAAAGCTGTACCTAACCCTTGGAATTCCGGATCGATTTCATCGAAGTAATCTCGTTCTTTGGAATAGAACGCATCGTTCGTGTCAATTGAAGAACGGATGTAGACTAGATTAGATTGAGTCGAATAGTCGGAACCAATTTGGTTGACCTTTTCAATGATTTCATTTTGTTCATTAAATGAGGATGCATTTCGGAAATGATCTAGTAACTTATGGAAATCCTCTTTCATTTTCCTGATATCAGGTCTTTTGTACTCGTATTCTTCGAATGTTAGCATATTCATACTCCCTTCAAAATAGCGCGAAACATGTTCGCTATCTTCATTGTTCATGAAAGAAATGAGAAATGCAAAGGAAAAATGAAAACTTTCGAAAAATAAATGAGTTCAGTAAACATCCCTTTTCGGAAATATACTGTAGAATAAGAATGACTAACAAAATGTGAGGGTGATGAACATGGAGATTATAGAATATAGTGTTGTTGAAATGACCGATCCTACGGGAATCTTAACAGGTAAGCGGTATGAATTCCGTCTCTACGTGAAGTTTGACGAAGAGGATGAGTTGTATACGGAAGAGGGAACTGGCATCCGTGCCATATATGTCGTGGACGGCGATAATGAAAAAGTGGCTTCTTATCATTTATTTGACCGCAGTACTGAGAGTCGTCTCGATTTTGCGCTTGATGAAGATGAAGAGGCGGCACTTGCTGCCTTCTGTAAAGAGGAATTACCGGTGTAAGTGTCTTATAAAGAAGAAAAAGCGGAGCATATTGACATGCTCCGCTTTTTCGTTGAAATCTATTGAATTAAAACGTAAAACGGTTGACTTCCTTCTGCAAGTTCTCAGCAAGTCCCGCAAGTGTTTGTGAGCTTGTTGAAATTTCTTCATTGACCGCAAGCTGTTCTTCCGTTGCAGCACTTGTCTCTTGTGCTGTGAAAGCGGTAGATTCTGCAAGCTTGCGCACTTGGACAGCCGACTGGGAAATCGTTTCTGTCATGGTGCGAATTTGTTCTATCGCCTCTGTCACAGTCACTACGTTATCGTTTACTGCTTGTACAGAGTGCTCGATTTCGATGAATGTCTGTTTGGATTCTGCAGTCGCGGTCAAGCCGTCCTTCATGCTAACACTTCCGGAATCAATCGCTTGTACAGCAAGCTTTGTAGCCTCCTGGATGGAATGAATCATATGTCCAATCTCTGCTGCTGACGATTTTGATTGCTCTGCCAAGTTGCGGACTTCTTCAGCGACAACAGCAAAGCCTTTCCCATGCTCTCCTGCTCGTGCTGCTTCAATTGCAGCATTCAGTGCTAAAAGATTCGTCTGCTCGGAAATAGCAGTAATGAGTGACGTCACTTGCTGGATCTCGTTGGATTGCTTAGCCATTGACTGAATAATGACCGCAGCTTCTTGGATAATAGTGTCTGTGTGTGTCATTTGTCCTGAAAGCTCCTCAACTGTGGACGATCCCGTACTAACATGTGCAATAACGGTGCGCATTGCTTCAAGCATATTCGTGTTGCTTGCTGCAATCTGATTTACATCCAATGTCAATCTGGAAACGGACGTAACGGTTTCTTCAACCAGTTCGGATTGGTCTTCACTGTCCTGCATATTTTTCTGTGAAGAGGATGCTACCATTTCTGAAGAAGCAAGACTTTCTTCGGAACTTGCCGATAGTTGTTCGGCCTGTGCTGCAAGCTGATGCGAAGAAAAGCGAATTTGTTCAAGCAGACTTCTTAAATCGTCGCTCATCTGATTGAAAGCATTGGCCATCAAACCGATTTCATCTTTGTTTTTGATTGTAACGTGTTCGACAGTCAGATCACCGTCAGCAATACGTTCCATTGCTTGAGTTATCGTTCTGACCGGTGCTCCGATACTTCTGCTAATCTTAGCTGCAACAATGAGAGAGATGATAATTGCAGTTGCAATGAATAGTAAAGTAAGTATATGAATGAAGTTCGTCAAATCTGCGATTTCATCCCGTGATTGCTTCATCTCTTTGTATTGCCGATCTTTCAATTCGGTCGCTTTTTCCATGATTTGAAGATTGACAAGATTTGCTTCTCTTAAAAGATTGCGGTTCTGTGTATCATTTGCTCGCATGAGACTGTAACTGAGTTCATCTACAAGTTCACTGAACTCTACATGCAACACGCTGATTTCGTCGACAATTTCCTTGTTCGCAGAACTTGTGAAGGAATCATCAAGGCGGTCAATAAGCTCTGTAGCCTGCGCAGAAGATTCATCACGTTGCGCAACGAATTCCTGCGTCTTGAAAAGAACATAACTGCTTATTGCGATGTATCTTTCTTTTTGAGCACTAATCAATTCATCAGACAAATTGACCTTATGTGCCCGGTCATCGAGCAACATAGCATACTCATCGTTCAATTTTTTCGTGGCGAAGTAGGAAGACCCCCCCATTATTAGCATAATCGCTAAAAGGATAGAAAACCCTGTCCAAATCTTTTTTGTTACAGATAACCTCATGTCATTCGAACCCCCTGAATCTAATCTATACAGTACGTATAACCTATTATACTAGTTTGAGAAAATAATACTATAGAAAGATTACAAAAGTTAAGCGCTTTCAAAAAAATAACAACGAAATTTTGTATATAATGTAAAAATGGGTTTCATATAAAACAGATTATGTGATTTTTATTGAAAAATAGTAGATAATGTGTAGAGTAGAAATAAGGAATCAGAAAAATATTTTTCTCGGAAAGATTAAATTCATAGAAACAGGAGTGTTCATAGATGAATAATGAAATCGTCGATATTACGATTATTGGTGGGGGACCCACAGGCTTGTTTGCTTCCTTCTATGCAGGTATGCGTGAAATGTCCGTAAAAATAATCGACAGCCTTCCGCAACTTGGCGGCCAGCTGATCGAATTGTATCCTGATAAATATATATATGATGTTGGAGGATTTCCGAAAATTCTTGCTAAGGATCTCGTCGCTAATCTTGTCACGCAGGCACATTACGCAAAACCCGAAATTCTGCTAGGTGAAACAGCGATGTCCGTTACACGTGACGGTGATCATTTCATCTTGACGACTGATAAAGGTACGCATTTAACCCGTACAATCTTGTTGACTGCTGGTATCGGTGCTTTCCAACCGCGTAAGATCGGTTTACCTGAAGAGACCCATTTTGAAGGGAAGACCTTACATTACGGCATCAAGGATCTCAATTTATTTAAAGATAAAAATGTTTTAGTATGTGGCGGAGGGGATTCTGCTGTGGACTGGGCGATGATGCTCGAAGACATAGCGGCGAATGTCTCACTAGTTCACAGACGGGAACGTTTTACGGCCCATGAAACGAGTGTCAATCAGTTACTGTCATCGAAAGTGAACGTCTATACTTCCCGAGGAGTCAAGACCATTCTTGGAGAAGATGGCACTGTAAGTGAAGTTATTATTACTCAGAAAGATGGTACGGAAGAAACGATAGCAGTCGATCATCTTATCGTGAATTATGGCAATATCTCTTCTCTTGGTGCTATCAAAGAATGGGGACTTGAAATGGATCGCAATTCCATTCTCGTTAATTCGCGAATGGAAACAAATATTGAAGGGATATATGCAGCAGGTGACGTCACGAATTATGACGGCAAGGTTAAACTGATTGCTGTAGGTTTAGGCGAGGCGCCAATCGCTGTAAACCATGCAAAAGCGCATATTGACCCGAAAGCAAGACTTCAACCATTGCACAGTACAAGCGTATTCAACTAATACACATCTATAAAATAGGTAGAGCAGGGGATTTTTCTCCTGCTCTACCTATTTTTGTTACAAATTATAACAGTAACGAAATAACCAAAATGATAATTAATGGAATGAAAATCACAAGATAGCCAATCGGATTTCCGAAGTTCAATGTCCAACCAACTCCAAATCTTTTTTCAACGAATATAGAAGGATCCTTGCGGTTTACATAAAACACGCCAGCCTTCCAATAAGTATCTTCATCCGTATCCGTTATGCCAGGCGCTTGTTGATCGATAACTTCAACATTGACCCGCGCTCCGCCCTGCCCGACTTTAAAAGCATATAATGCGGTTATCAATAAAATGATGACAAAAGATCCTAAAGGTACAGTCATCATAAGGATAGGACCCACAAGAGTGCTATGAATTGTTGTCAATTGGAAAAAACCGAAAAGAATAGTAAGTAGAATCGTAAGGAAAAACAAAAGCCAGCTTGTATACTTTCTAAAAGTTAATTGTTGAATCCGTGATGAATTTCTTTTTGCGACATTCAATTTTATGCCTGACTTTTTCGTGAATATATTGATGCTCAACATCATGAGTTGCATGGTTAGAAGAATTAATAAAAGTGCAACAACTGAAAAAGGATTCTTCTCACTAAAAGCATCTGGTGTACCATTTGGACCCCAGTGTGTAGGAATTAAATCAGGCATTATGGAATATTGTGTACCCGTATAAGCGATTAAGCCAATCGTAATAAAGATTGGTAATACAAAGAAAAGGGAAGGTAACATTTCATCGGCTGATCGGGTCGACAGATCAGCGATGCGAACTTTTTTTAAATCCGAACCCCAATTATTATCTCTTTTTCTATTAGTTGTTTTAACATGAAAAATGAGATAAAGGACCATACTTATGAGTAATAACAAAAATTGAATAAGTAATGCTCTGAATACCACAGTTTCTTCATCCAGATAGTCGGATGAACTGAAAGTCATAAAGTATATCAAACCTATCAGTCCAGAAAGGAAGATAATGGCGGAATATGTTTTTTTATAATTTGCGAGAACAGGATCAGATGCATTTTCTTCCGGGATTGTTACGCCAAAGACAACTGACTTTTTGAGTAAAAAGGGTATTGCTGCCTGCATGATCGTTAAAAAAGAAATGATAACGAGAAATAAGATGAAAACCATATGTTTAGCCCTCCTTATATTCTGAAAACAGTAATGAAGCTAGCGATACTATTTCTTCTTCTTGCATACCATAAACGATGGATTCGGCAATAATTGGTTTCAATAGTTGTGTTATAGTGGAAATTTGTTGTTCGGTTGGTATTTTTAAATCGTTGACGACAGCGCCAGACTTCGGAATGATTTTTAAGATGTTTTTGCGTTCAAGCTCATGATACGCTTTGTTCACGGTATGCATGTTGACACCGAGATCGGCAGCTAATGAGCGGACGGAAGGTAAAGGCTCATTAGGCTTTAATATGCCAGCCGCTATCAATCCGATTAGTTGGTTGACTAATTGTGTGTATATAGGAATGTCAGAAGTCGTTTCAATTTCAATAAACATTATTGCGGCCTCCATTCTGTTCTAATGTTATTATAACAGAGATAGAAGTATGCATGCAAAAAAAGAAAACGGTCAGAGAAGTATTCTCTTGACCGTTTTCTTCTTTATTGAGGATATATGGTACTCATCGGTTGTTCAATTCGGCAACCGTCACAAATGAATATCCTTCTTTTTCTAAATAAGTGAGCACGCTATCAAGCCCATCTGCTGTCGATTGATGAATGTCATGCATTAAAATTGTGCTGCCATCTTTCGTGTTTTGCTGGATAATTTCTAGTAGTTTGTTAGCATCTCTGAATTTCCAATCCAATGTGTCGACATCCCATAATACGACAGGCATCGAAGTCTGATTACGAACATTTTTATTGACCGCTCCGTACGGAGGTCTGAATGACTGCGGTTTTTCACCGGTCACATTTTCAATAATTGACGATGTGTTGTTGATTTCTTTGCTAATGCGATCTGCGCTCAATTTAGTAAGGTCTGCGTGATTCCAAGTGTGGTTTCCTAACTCATGTCCAGCCGCCTGTACTTCTTTCGCGACCTCTGGATAGTATTCGACCCTGCTGCCCAACATGAAGAAAGTCGCTTTCGCATCATGTTTCTTCAAGACATCAAGTATTTGTCTTGTCACTTTTGGATCAGGTCCATCATCGAAAGTGAGTGCAACGACTTTTCCTGCAACTGGCGGTGTTTCGGTAGTTGAATCTCCTTTAGAAACAGGTTCATCAACATTCTTGCTACCATCATCTGTACTTTGCTGATCGTCTACCGTTTCTTCAGTGGAAGGTTTGTCAGCTATTAAACTCTGATCCTTCTCAATTTCAGGTTTAAACTTATCGGATAACAGACCTCCAACATCCTCGATTGGCAACCGGATAATTGTGGGTCCAAGGATCTTCTCGGCAATAGTATTTTCATCAAAATAGAAAATAAGAGCCTCATCTGAAATTGCATAATTACTATAGTTTTTCCAGAGTGAGGCAGTGTGCGTATCAATTTCATCTTGCAATAGATGCTCCGTCAGTGAATCATCGTGCTCAATGGCATTACGGACTAATGACGCCACCTTATCCAATTTGTTCGAGTCATGGTCGAGTAGATCCACTAGTGTGAAACTCTCTCCACTTTCAGGTGCCAAATGGAAAGAACGGATTTCCATTGAGCCTAGAGTATTCTCCCCGACATTACTAGTCGTTACAAATACAAACGAATAGTTTCCTGAATGATGGCTGATCGTTTCAAAAGAAATGTTCAATTCTCCAATGACATTTTCGTCGAGCTTTCTTTCCTTGTTGATGAGATCGATATAATTTGTCTGTGCCTTTGTAATATATTCCACAATTTCTTCATTGAAAGAGTTATGTAAGCTTTGCGGGTACTGAATGGCAAAAGGAGCATTAAGGTCATTTGAAGTCTTTGTCACGATTTTGACACCAGGATAATTGGAATCGATTTCTTCAATGAGAACGGGTGGATTTGAGTTGACTTTCTCTTTTTGCGGCACTTCTGTCGCTTCTTGTCTCTTTTCCGATGAAAATAACAGAAGAATAGTAGATAGTGTCAATAAGATAATAGTGATGGAGAATGTGATATCAATCCAGACATTGGAACGAAACTTACGGTTTGTTTTTTTCATGTTGCTGAACTCCCTTTGTTAGATGCTAGTTTTCTGTTTAATGATCAATTGATCTTCCTGTAATAATAGACGGACAGGTAAGGGAAATAGTTTGAAAGATGTCGATTCTTGTATCTTTCTAGTATACAACAATTTCTCTATAGATTGAGTGGAATAAAAAACATTGGTGCGTATATACTATGCGGTCTGAAAATGTATGGATAAAAAGATTTAGGGTTTTCCCGCTTTTTCATACTATGCATTTATGGTATACTGTCTGATGCCTGGATCTTGCAAATACAGGTGAGTTTTTATCTTCATTCAGCAGAAGACGCCCGACTACACAGGTTTGGTATGTATTCCGTTTTCACTTTATTGTTCAGTAAGTGTTAAGCGGCTGTTAAACGAAGATAAAGCCTCCGGCGGATGTCACAGATTTTTCAACTGAATGAATCGAGCCTGCCCGATTCAAAATCTGGACGCGATTACGCCAAGGCGTAATTGATGTGTTTACAATCGAATATTGTTAAACCGATCTAGCTGTTATTTCTATTGCAAAGAAAACAAACAGAAGGTGGTCGAAGAAATGGAAACAGGAGCATATCGGATATTGTTGTACTATAAATACGTACACATTGAAGATCCGGAAACGTTTGCTGCCGAACATTTGGCATTTTGTAAGGAACTAGGATTGAAAGGTCGAATTCTTATCGGTGAAGAAGGCATTAATGGTACATGTTCAGGCACAGTCGAACAGACGAATGCTTACATGGAAATGATGCATAGCGACGAGAGATTCAAAGATCTTTGGTTTAAGATTGATGAAGCGGATGGACACGCATTCAAGAAAATGCATGTGCGTCATCGCGATGAAATCGTGAACTTGAACCTCGAAGATGATATTAACCCGTTGGAATTGACTGGTGAATATTTAAAACCTGAAGAATTTTTCAAACAGATGCAAGACGAGAACACAGTTGTGTTCGACACGAGAAATGATTATGAGTATGATCTTGGTCATTTCAGAGGTGCAATCCGACCAGATATTGAGAATTTCCGGGATCTTCCTGAATGGGTCAGGGACAACAAAGAACTTTTCGAAGGTAAAAAAGTTCTTGCATATTGCACGGGCGGCATCAGATGTGAGAAGTTCACAGGTTGGATGAAGCGAGAAGGATTTGACGACGTTGCACATCTTGAAGGTGGAATTGTCACGTATGGTAAAGATCCGGTAGCAAAAGGTCAGCTATGGGATGGTCAGTGTTATGTATTCGACGAAAGGATTGCGGTGCCTGTGAATCAGGTGGAGCATGTTATAGTCGGCCGTGATCATTTTGACGGAACACCTTGCGAACGCTATGTGAATTGTGCAAATCCTGAATGTAATGCTAAAATCCTTTGCTCTGAAGAGAATGAACATTTATATATGAGAAGTTGCTCAGATGAATGTCGGGTGCATCCTCGCAACCGTTATTTCACAGAGAATTCCTTGACGGTCGAAGAGTTTGACGAACGTCTTGCGAAAATTGAAGAGGTACGCAGTGAAACAGCTGTAACAAACTAATAGACACATATAAGAGCCAAAGCGGTTTACGTATCGCTTTGGCTTTTTGGTTATTTAGAAAATCTATCACAAGGTATTTAGCATAAAGTAATTGCCTTGCTGTTGTGCGCATACCCTCCGTACTGCTAATTCTCCCGCGTATGCTAAGGGAGAGGGATTTGGAGATTCCTTGCTAATTGAAGTACCGGAGGGGGGAATGGACATGTTGTTTTATGAAGATGAGATACGGAAAGTAAGTAAAATTGTCGGTCCCGATGGATGGAGCACGATGCGATTGCAAGATCCGCGTGTAAATGGTCAATTACGCAAAGATCAGATGACGAGGGAAGCAGAAGCGAAGAACGTAGCTCATCGTCGAAAACGTTTATTAAACGGTTATGACTGGTGAATTCATACAGCATAAATGATTTCTCCTAATAAAGTACTAAAAAAGCGGCGAATCGTTCACTAGGAACGATTCGCCGCTTTTTACTCATTGTACAAATTCAATTCTAGACTGTTTGAGAAGAGGCAGTACCTCAGTAGGAGGTAGTGGTTTAGAATAGAAGAAACCTTGTACATAATTACAGTTTTCCTTTTTTAACCATTCGACTTCTTCGTATTGTTCGACGCCTTCCATCAGTACCTGGAACTTCAAATTATGTCCAAGTTGAATGATTGAGCGTACAATCGCTTCTTGTTCGACATCTCCAAGGACGTTTTGTAAAAAAGAACGATCAATTTTTAGTGTGTTAATCGGAAGTTGTTTTAAAACACTGAAAGACGAATAACCTGTTCCAAAGTCGTCCAGTGAAATTTGAATGCCAAGGTTTCTAATTTGATTTAAAACCTTATTCGTTTTTTCTTCAAATCTGAAAGAGGAGGACTCTGTTATTTCTAATTCTAAATACTGTGGGTCCATATTGGTTTCTTCTAAAATCTTCACTAACGATGAATAAAAGTCATCCTTTGTCAATTGAATCGGTGAGATATTCACTGCGACAACGGGGCGGATTTTGTGCTTCACATTCCAGTGGACCCATTGCAAACATGCTTCTTTTACTACCCAATCGCCAAACTTATGGATAAAACCTTTCTCTTCCGCTATTGGGATGAATTCAACAGGTGAGACAGAACCGAAAACGGGGTGCTGCCATCGTAACAGAGCTTCCACTCCATCAATACTACCTGATTGTAATTTTACTTTTGGCTGATAATGCAACTACAACTCACCATTTTCAATGGCCGTTGATAGTGCATTTTCGATTTGCAACATCCGGTAATGCTTTTCTTGGAGTATGAAGTTAAATGCAGTTGTTTGGTTTTTACCATTCTTTTTAGATTCTAACATTGCCCAATCGGCAAATTGTATCAATTCGGCAGTAGTAGATGCTTCATTGGGATACGTACAAGTTCCTGCGCTTACTGTTATCGTGCTGCTTAATCGATTTAGTATAATTGGATTTCGGATTGCAGTGATCGTATTCTCTGCAATTGTCTGGATTTTTTGTACCCGATCACCTTTAACGAGTATGACAAACTCATCACCTTCGACTCTCGCCAGAAAATCATCAGTTTCTAAAGTTGCTAGTAATTTGTCGGATACAATTTTCAATAACTGATCCCCAACATCATGTCCCAATGTGTCATTGGTGAACTTCATTCGATCAATATTAAGTTTGATACACCCAATTGCTGCTGATGATCTATTCCACTCATCTAGAATTATGTGCAATTTATGGCGGTTAGGCAAGTTAGTAAGCGGATCGTGATAGGCCATAAATGTAATTTGCTGCTCTCTTAAAATTCTTTCCGTTATGTCACTGATGAACCATAAATAATGATTCATCTCTTCATCAAGAACAGGTCTGCGTTTTACGTCAAAGATAATCTTCTCAATTTCAATCTGCCGATTTAGGCTTTCTCCGGAACCAATTGAAAAGTCAGGATGATAGTTAGCTATGCTCGGGTAATGTTTTTCAATTCCTGCATCTCTCATCAATTGCTGGAAAGTTGAATTAGTATGGAGAATCATTCCATGCTGATCCGTTATAACAATTCCGTCAGCGACTGAATCCAGGAGTATGTTTTGAACTAGTCCTCGTTTCCGCCACATACGATCGAATGTAATGGTAAAGAAAAATAGAGTGAACATGAGTAGTGTCACACCCGCTACAATCCATGCTAGGAGAGTTGAATTCATAGTTGCTCTAAAATCTTCAATCTCCCGACTGTTTGAAAAGTCTGCTGCCGCCATTCCGGTATAATGCATACCTGTAATAGCAATCGCCATAATCAATGAAAAAACGACTTTTAATTTCCAAGACATTTTTTTACGTGCATAAGGAGATAGAAAACCAATCCATAACGCGGCCCAAGAAGCAAAAATTGCGATGGCTACTGAAATGAAGAATAATAATGGATTATATGTAATAACAATGGGGTTAATGGCGATCATGCCTACGTAATGCATGGATGCAATCCCGGCACCCATTAATAATCCTGCGAGCAGGAAACGTTGTATACAATAATCTTTTGTTGCGAGCAGATAAAAGCCTGCATAACAACCGATAATCGCTATAAAGACTGAAATGATCACGAGCGTTGTATTATAAAATACAGGGACAGGAAAATGGTAAGATAACATAGCGATGAAATGCATTGACCATATACCTGTCCCGAGTGTCGCGCCTCCGGATATCAGCCAGAAAAACTTTGCGTTACGACCGGAAGCAGAAACTCTTTTCGCAAGATCAATTGAAGCATAAGCTGAAATTGTCGCTATGAGATAGGAGAGGATAACCAGATAGGGATTATGATAAGCGTGCATTTCTAAAATTGAATGATCCACTTCTGACACCTCTGAATTTATTGTATACAGTGTATATCGGTTTAAATGAAGTGAATATAAGTTAAGAAACTACACAACCAATTTCAAATAGAATAAAGATTGCAAAACAACTCGCTTTGTCTAATAAAGTATTCGGACATTGCATTTAATATGGTTCAGCTATATTGGAAAATGGTATACTACTCTCATTGACACACTAATTGGAGGATCAACAGTTATGGAATGGAAAAATATTTATCGTGGATTCTTAATGGGAGTCAGCGATTTGATTCCAGGTGTAAGTGGCGGAACAATTGCGTTCCTTCTTGGTATATATGATCGGTTATTAACATCGATCAGCGGTTTTTTCAGCCGTGAATGGAAAAAGCATCTTGGTTTTTTAGTCCCCTTGGCAATTGGGATGGGTATTACAATTGTAGTTTTTAGCCGAGTCATCGACTATTTATTGAAAAACTATGAACAACCGACACATTTCTTCTTTATCGGTTTAATCATCGGTGTCATTCCGTTCATTACCAAACAGGCGGGTGTGAAGAAAAACTTCAAAATTGGCCATTTTCTATTGCTCTTTGTTGTGGCTGTAGCGTTGGCAACGACAAATTTCATCAAACCTGTCGACGTGACAGTGATTACAACATTGAGTTTTCAAAATGCGCTAGGATTGTTTTTTGCTGGTTGGCTCGGAAGTATGGCGATGCTTTTGCCTGGAGTGAGCGGTTCTTTTATCCTGTTATTGCTTGGCGTCTATGCAACTGTGATAAATGCGTTATCGACGTTTAATTTGCCGATTATCATCACTGTCGGGGCAGGAGTGGCGGTTGGGTTTATCGTTAGTAGCAAGGCGATTCATTATTTGTTGACCCATTATACACACAGCATGTTTGCTGTTATCATAGGCCTCATTATTGGCTCAATTGTTGTCATTTATCCAGGATTGCCGGAAAGCGGAACGCCATTTGTCATGAGCATCATTGCATTGATTATGGGACTTATCGTTGCCAACATGTTCGACAATGTTAAACAGTAAGCGTTTAACTCATCTGAATGCAGCGATAATGACAACCCAGTAGATATGCAAGCTAAGAACGAATAAGTAAAGTATGAGAGAGAAAATGGTCATCTGCCTAATAACTGTAGAGGGTTTCATGAAATATACCATTATCAACAGGGAAGTCGGCAGTAGAATCTTAAACGCATAAAATCCGATGATACTCCAGTTGTAAATGAGGCTCATGAATGGGTTTGCTTCTTGTATGTGACCTTGACGAATACCAAAATCCGTGAAAAATGTATCGATTACACATAGGCATACGAGAAGAAAGCATGAATGCACCATTGTATTCTTCCTTACGGGTTGTGCTGTGTTGACAGTTTCCAAGAAATCACACTCCAGACATATTAATACGTATGTCAAATAGGATATGGAGTTTTGTCCTTGTTTATTCAATCTGTTACAACCAAATAGAAACGCCGACGAATTTTCGTCGGCGTTTCTTATTTATTATTCGGGAAAGACATCGTTCATAGGGATATTCAATGCGGCTGCTACACCTTCACCGTAGGCAGGGTCTGCCAGGAAACAATGTTTGATATGACGGTGCTTAATGTGATCCGGAGCATCTGCCATATTACGGGCTGTGTTGCCGAATAGCACTTCTTTTTGAGCATCATCCATCAAGTTGAATAGTTTTCCAGGTTGTGTGTAGTAATCATTATCGTCTTCGCGGAAATCCCAATGGGCCGCATCATCGTAAATTTTTAAAGGCGGTTCTTTGAAATCTGGTTGCTCTTTCCATTCACCGTAGCTGTTTGGCTCGTATGGCGTTCTGCTTCCGTGGTTGCCGTCTACACGCATTGCACCATCTCTATGGAAGCTATGGAACGGACATTTCGGAGCGTTGACAGGAATCTGATGATGATTGACGCCAAGACGATAGCGTTGTGCATCGCCGTAAGAGAACAATCTTGCCTGCAACATTTTGTCAGGTGAGAAACCGATGCCCGGTACGATAGCAGCAGGTGTGAATGCAGCCTGCTCAACTTCAGCGAAATAGTTTTCAGGATTGCGGTTCAATTCGAATTCGCCAACTTCAATAAGAGGGAAGTCACCTTTGTACCAAACTTTTGTTAAGTCGAACGGATTATAAGGCATGTTCAGCGCTTGCTCTTCAGTCATCACTTGGATGTACATCTTCCATTTAGGGAAGTTGCCGTTATCGATACTTTCCAACAAGTCTCTTTGGTGGGTTTCACGATCTGAACCGATCAAATCAGTCGCTTCAGCATCCGTCAGGTTTTCTATTCCTTGTTGGGAACGGAAATGGAACTTGACCCACACTCGTTCATTCGCAGCATTAATCATGCTGTACGTATGGCTACCAAATCCGTGCATATGACGATATGTCGAAGGTATACCACGGTCACTCATAACGATAGTGACCTGATGCAAAGCTTCGGGAAGGGATGTCCAGAAATCCCAGTTGTTTGTAGCGCTTCTCATATTTGTACGGGGATCACGCTTGACGGCGTGATTCAAATCAGGGAACTGCAACGGATCACGGAAGAAGAATACGGGTGTGTTATTTCCAACCATATCCCAGTTTCCTTCTTCGGTATAGAATTTAAGGGAGAATCCTCTAATATCACGTTCAGCGTCAGCTGCACCGCGTTCTCCTGCAACAGTGGAAAATCGTGCGAATAATTCCGTCTGTTTGCCGACTTCAGAAAACAGTTTCGCTCTAGTATATTGTGTAATGTCATTTGTTACGGTAAAAGTACCATAAGCCCCGGACCCTTTTGCGTGCATCCGTCTTTCTGGAATGACTTCACGATCGAAATGGGCAAGTTTTTCAATAAGCCACACGTCCTGCAAGAGAACCGGGCCTCTTGGACCTGCTGTCATGGAATTTTGGTTATCTACTACAGGAGCGCCTGCGGCTGTAGTCAATTTGTTTTGAGAATGATTATTATTATTATTCGTCATTGATATGCCTCCTACTAGTTATATTCTGTTATCTACACTACTAATTATACCATAGGCGTTTATTGAATACTAGCCTTATTTATAATTATTATTGATAAGTAATCAATATCGTTTAAGAAAGATATTAAACTGTGTGCACTTTAAAAAGAATAATATATAGTGAAACTATTTATAGAATTGGTATTGAAGTCTTAGAATTCAGTATACACAATTTATTGGAGATGAAAAAGTATAACGATTATTCTGTTGTTGGGTACATCTTCTGTAAATCTAAAAAAGAGTGCCGCATTTGTGAATAAATCACATTCGCGGCACTCTTTTTAAAACGGTAGTTTCATAAGGTATCCAATTGACAGGAATGTTATTGAAGAAATAAAGGTGCCGATTGCTGCAAATAGCAGATATCTGCGTATACCCATACCTGAACTTCCCGACAGATAGCAAACGAGATGGCGCATGCCTGGTACAAAGTAACCGAGAGTGACAGCCCAAGAGCCGTATTTGTCAAACCAGTTGTCAACACGTTGAAGCCGTTTAGGCGACAAGCTTATCCATTTCCCGTATTTCATGAGGAGAGGTTTTCCAACGGTGCGTCCGATAGTATAAGTGAATATCGTACCGGTCATAACACCAAGGACAGTTATGATAGCAGATAACTGATAGTTAAGTGCGCCGGTCGAAGATAAGTGACCGATGAACGCCACGACGATTTCGTCAGGCAAGGGTACTCCGAAAATACCAAGTGCAAGAAAAAAGAACACAGCAAAGTACCCGTAATGTACAACAAACTCTTGAAAATGGTACATTTCAACCCCTCAATCTTAGCTAGTAGTTTGAATTTCTCCGAAGTCATGGGGTGTCAGCCATTCTCCAACCGATTGTCCCACTACGACTTCACTGTCTGAATGTACAGTCGGTTTGAAGGAATCGTTTTTCTCTATTAAAAGGATGACAGTTGAACCGAACGAGAAATGTCCAAACTCATCACCTTTTGTGCAGACTGTTGAAGAGTCATTAATATGGATGCTGTTCACATTTAATGCTCCGACTTTGATCATTGCAATTTTACCATGTTTAGAATTGATTTCGGAGATTATCCGATAATTTGTTTCAAATGGACGATCTCCATAATTTAAACCAAGATTATTAACAGGATAGGAAGTGCTGCCAAGCGCATACCTGTTCATTAATTGACCGTCAACCGGATAGTGAAAGTGATGATAATGACTGGGAGAAAGATAAAAAATATAAAAGAATCCATCTTTATAGGGATTTGCTCTCTTTTCATCTCCCATAATTTGTTTTATACTATAAGAATGATCCTTTATGAAAAAGGTCTGATCGTCTTTGATTTTGCCAGCCGCATTAATATGTCCATCTACTGGTGAACTCAGTTGCGTCGGATCTATGTTAATTGCCCGTGAACCTTCTTTCAAGTTTCGCGTAAAATAAGCTTGTAAGCTTTCGTAATGACTGATTGGAAATTCCGCTTCCTCTTCATTAATACGATATGTTCTAGAGAATGGTTTTATAAGCTTGCGGCTTACTGTTGAACTTGTAATTGTTTTTAAGATGGAAGAGGAAACCGGATGTCCGGTCAATTCCGTAAAGTATTTGAATACTGTTTTTCTCATTTTTACTGTCTCCTATGCTTTGAATAAAATTCCCTATAAAACGGAGGAATCATTATGTTTTTATCGAGATACTTGGATTATACTAAATTCAAGGCACAATTAGCTAATGCAATTACTTTAACGAATTTGAGTTTCGGTATTATCGCTATCATTCTTATTTCGCAAAATCTTGCCCATATGAGCCTGGTCTTCATATTTTTAGCCGCATTATTCGACCGTTTTGATGGTATGGTAGCAAGGCATTTCCATGCTGAATCACAGTTCGGTAAAGAATTGGACTCTCTAAGTGATCTTATATCATTCGGTGTCGCTCCTGCACTGTTAATCTACACGATTGATTTGGCAGAGATGTTGTGGGTGGGAATTGCAGCCACTATCTTCTTCATCGCGGCAGGTGCTGTACGACTTGCGCGGTATAATGTGAAGGAATTTGACGGCGTTTTTTACGGTTTGCCGATTACAGCGGCAGGCGTTGTGCTCACGTTGATGTACTTCCTAAGCCCGTATGTCGGCCCACCGTTTTTCGTCATCGCAATGGTCATTCTTGGTCTAGCGATGGTGAGTAATATCCGTATATCAAAAGTTTAAGTGTGTATCATAAGTGACGATGGCTCCCGTGAAAGATATCGGGAGCTTTTTTCATGGTATTCACTTGGTCACAGGGACAAATCTCTGTTATTCTATATGAAAGAGTTAAAATGAAAGGTTGGGTTATTCATGTCAGGTCCAGCATTAAAACAACTTCACGCACATCGTTCAATTCATGAAGGTGGTCTGTCAGGGGCAGTCACTAAAACTGAACTGATGATTGAATTCTTGCAAGAAGGAGATATGAAATCCGCTGATCGCGCTGCGGATGAATTGATCGAGTATTGGAAGTCACGTGTCATTAGTCACGCTGATGCAGAAGAAGAAGGACTCTATTTAGATATCAAAAAAGAGAATCCGGAACTTGAAACAGCAATCATTCAATTGACAAGAGATCATGACCTAATCAGAATCATAGTGAAAGATATTGAAGAACTTCGGGAAACCGAAAAAATAAGCCCGACTGTCCTACAGAAGTTTTATGCACTTTTAGTTGTCAATGAAGTACATAGCCGGGATGAAGAACGGTTGTTATTGGAATAACGTCTTCAGAAGCACCCTGCAAGGTGCTTTTTTGATCGATATAAACGAAAGACGAATGAGGTGAGCATAATCGAAAAAATTGTATCTGTTTTATCAAATCACTTTGGGTTTTCTTCCTTTCGGACAGGTCAGGAACAGGCAATCCGCAATGTCCTTGATGGAAAAGACACATTATGCGTAATGCCGACAGGCGGCGGTAAATCTATCTGTTTTCAAGTTCCTGCGCTTGTTATGGAAGGTACTGTCCTCGTCGTATCACCGCTAATTTCACTGATGAAAGACCAAGTGGATGCATTGCATCAACTCGGGATATCCGCCGCCTACATCAACAGTTCATTATCAAGCGAAGAATATTTTGGAGTTGTAGAAAATGCATTGGCAGGTAAATATGACTTATTATATGTAGCGCCTGAGCGGTTCGAGTCGGCTCCGTTCATCCAGCAAATCAGCAAAATGAATATACCGATGATTGCTATTGATGAAGCGCATTGTATTTCTCAATGGGGTCATGATTTCAGACCAAGCTACAGAATGATGAACAAAGTGATCGCTTCGTTTGAAAGAAAGCCAGTCGTCTTAGCTTTGACGGCTACAGCGACTCCTGCTGTGCGGGAGGATATACGTGCACAACTACAAATCGATGAGAATGCCACGGTTATGACAGGGTTTGAAAGAAGTAATCTTACGTTTTCTGTCGTCAAAGGGCAAGATCGCGAGAAATTCGTGAAAGATTATGTGAATAAGAATGATGGTGAAGCAGGGATCATCTATGCAGCGACCCGGAAGGCAGTCGATCAGGTGCATGCAATGTTGGAACGCACAGGTGTGAAAGTCGCGAAGTATCACGCGGGTTTATCAGACAGTGTGCGTCAAGCGGAGCAAGATCGATTCTTAATGGACGAGGCGACAGTCATGGTTGCAACAAATGCATTCGGGATGGGAATAGACAAAAGTAATATCCGATATGTCATCCATTATCAGATGCCGAAAAATATGGAAAGTTATTATCAAGAAGCTGGCCGTGCGGGAAGGGACGGCTTGGACAGTGACTGTACACTGTTGTTTTCGTCACAAGACGTTATTACGCAACGTTTCCTCATCGATCAGTCATTGGATACGTCGCGTATACCTGCTGAACTTGAAAAACTTCAATCTATGATTGATTACTGTCATACAGAATCCTGCTTGCAGAAATTCATCATTACTTATTTCGGGGAAACAAATGTAAAAATTTGCGGGAGATGTGCGAATTGTACGGATACAAGGGAACGGTTAGAAGTGACCGTTGACGTACAGAAAGTGCTTTCCTGCGTCATTCGGATGGGACAGCGATTTGGAAAAACGATGATTGCACAAGTATTGACAGGTTCACGGAATAAGAAAGTAATTGAATTCGGTTTTGACAAATTGTCAACGTATGGAATTCTAAAGGGGCAAAATACAAAAGCCGTGACAGACTTAATTGAATTCATCATCTCCGAAAACTACCTTGGGGTCGAAAATGGCCAGTTCCCGATCATCTATGTGACGGAACAAGGAAAAGAAGTATTGACTGGTAACATTCAAGTTTACCGCAAACAGACGGTTGAAACAAAACAGATTGCAAAAGATGATCCGCTGTTTGACCAATTGCGCACATTGCGCATGCAATTGGCAAAGGAAGCAGGCGTACCACCGTTTGTCGTGTTTTCGGACAAGTCGTTACGTGATATGGCATCTAGAATGCCTGCAACAGAGGAAGAGTTCCTAGAAGTAAACGGTGTCGGAGCGGCCAAGTTGGAGCGCTACGGTGAAGCATTTCTAGAAGAGATTAAATCATTCAATGCCCAGCCAATTTGATAGTAATGAAAAAAGACAGGGAGTTATCATTTTTGATAACCTACCTGTCTTTTTATGTCCGATTTGAATAACAAAGAAATGGATTAAAGAGCTTCTGTTACATCAAGACTTTTCTTTAAACCAAGAACAGTAAATGCTGCGACGATGAGCAGGATGATACCTGTCAACATGAATCCGCCTTTAAATGAAAGATCCAAATACCCGATGACGCTTGAGCCGGCAACAACACCAATTGAGAAGAAACCATAGAAATAGCCGTATGCTTTGCCCCGGAAATCAGGTGTGGATGAGTCAATTAGTAGTGAATTGATGGACGGGAAAAGAAAAGCAAAACCAATTCCGTAAAGTGACATCGCTAAAAATAGGAAGGGCAATTCAGACACTTGGCTCAAGAAAATCATACATAACCCCATCATCGTAATGCCGAATGCCAATGTAATCATTGGTGCAACCTTATCAAAGATTTTGTTAATAGGGAGCAGGAAGATTAGAATCGCGACGACGCCGAATGAACTTAACAACATGCCGGTGATTTTCGTGTCGTACCCAAGCGCTTCGACTTTTAAAGGAAGGATTAGTGCCAAAACGCCTTGTGAGAACATAAGGAAAAAGGCGCCGGAAAATGCACGGATCATTCCAGGGTGCGTGAATAGAAAACGTACACGGAACTTTTTAGCTCCATCGTCTTTCACTTTTTTTACATATTGGAATTTCCGTAAAAGGAAAAAGGCACTTACAGCTATGATGAAAAAGATGACACCATTAACGGTCATTATGAAAGTTGGGCCGGTTTTCGAAGCGACGATTCCGCTATAAGCAGGACCGATAATTGCTGCCATACCGACAAACGCACCTGAAACAGCTACACTGCTTCCTCTTTTTGACTTTTCGGCACGGTTTGCTAGAAAAGTGAATGCGGCTGGAACGATTAGGCCCTCCATGAATCCATGAATGAATCGGATACCCAATAAGGAAGCAGGTCCCATTGCGAATGAATAAAGAAGAAGTGCGACGGAAGATGCTAACAATCCGATGATTAACATTAGGAAAGGGCCTCTTCGGTCAGTCATGAATCCTGAAATTATATTGCCGATCGTGTTGGCGAATGAATAGATGCCGACTACAAGGCCAGTTAGAAACGAAGTGGCTCCTAAAGATAGAGCGAAAGGGCTCATAATTGGAAGTTGGGAAAATAAATCGAAAAAAGAAAAGAAAACAATCAAATAAACTAAGGCGCGCATATGTAATCCTCATTTCAATTAATGATAAACCTTATTCTACTGTAACATTTAATTGAGAATAGGCAAAAGGACAGATTGTGAACAAATTATTTTAATAGCAATATTCGTATTTGGACGATAAACTGAGAGAATACTTTTACAAAAGGGATGGTGGCGTTTGTGGACAAAAAAATCAGAATTGGCATAGCGGGATACGGTAATTTGGGCAGAGGCGTGGAATACGCAGTATCACGTTGTGAAGATATGGAGCTTTCAGCTGTTTTCACAAGGAGAAGTCCTGAAGAACTGCAAGTTGCGAGTGGGACACAGGTCTATTCATTTACAGAAATTGAATCGCATGTCGACAACATCGATGTAATGATTCTATGCGGCGGTTCCAAAAATGATCTCCCTAAACAAGGACCAGAGCTCGCAAAATTTTTCAACACAATCGACAGTTTCGACACACATGCTAAAATCCCTGATTATTTTGAAGCGGTTGATGCATCAGCAAAGCCGAATGGTAAAACAGCAATCATTTCAGTCGGATGGGACCCGGGAATGTTTTCTATTAACAGATTATATGGTGAGGCCATTCTTCCAGAAGGTGAAACATATACGTTTTGGGGGAAGGGGCTAAGCCAAGGCCACTCAGATGCGTTACGAAGGATTGAAGGTGTCCGAAATGCCGTTCAATATACGATTCCTGTAGACGAAGCTGTGGATCGTGTGCGCAGTGGGTTGCAACCTCAATTAACGACACGCGAGAAACATACCCGTGAATGCTTCGTTGTACTTGAAGAAGGCAGCAACAAAGATGAAGTGGAACAGACAATTGTAACAATGCCGGATTACTTCGCAGATTATGATACAACAGTACACTTCATTGATGAAAAGCAGTTGAAAGAAGATCATAGTGCGATGCCACATGGCGGCTTCGTTATTAGAAGTGGAAAAACAGGTGACAATAACAATCAAGTGATGGAGTTTTCATTGGGGCTGGAAAGTAATCCTGAATTCACATCCAGCGTACTTGTTGCATACGCCCGTGCCGCATACCGCATGAATCGCGCAGGTGATACGGGTGCTAAAACGGTTTTCGATGTTGCACCAGGCTTGCTTTCCATTCAAAGTGCAAAGGAATTGCGCAAACACCTTCTATAATTGTGAAAACACTTTCAATGGCGAGGGAAATCAATTATACTGAGTCTGTATTCTTTATTTAGGGGGTCGAAATAGTTGGTGAAATTAGATGAAACGTTACAAATGTTGAAAGACTTAACGGACGCGAAAGGGATACCGGGCAACGAACGGGAACCACGCGAAGTTATGAAGAAATATATTGAGCCATTTTCCGATCAAATCGAGATGGATGGTCTTGGGTCGTTGATCGCAAGCAAAACCGGTGATTCAGAAGGTCCGCGTGTCATGGTAACAGGACATCTTGATGAAGTTGGTTTTATGGTAACGAAAATAGACGATAAAGGGTTCATTTCCTTCCAACCTGTAGGCGGATGGTGGTCTCAAGTCATGCTTGCCCAACGCGTCGATATCGTCACGCGTAAAGGTAATACCGTAACAGGGGTAATTGGTTCGAAACCTCCACATATATTGACTGCGGAAGCCCGTAAAAAACCAGTCGATATTAAAGACATGTTCATTGATGTTGGTGCAACTTCTAAAGAAGAAGCGATGGAATGGGGAGTACTACCTGGGGATATGATCGTTCCTCATTTCGAATTCACAGTTATGAACAACGAGAAATTCCTTCTAGCAAAAGCGTGGGACAATCGTATCGGTTGTGCAATCGCGATTGATGTAATGAAAGCATTGAAGGACGAAAAACACCCGAATATCGTTTTCGGTGTTGGGGCAGTACAGGAAGAAATCGGTTTACGCGGAGCTAAAACGGCTTCTGCGAAAGTGCAACCGGATATTGGGATTGCGGTCGATGTCGGTATTGCTGGTGATACGCCTGGCGTCACGTCCAAAGAAGCGGCTAGCAAAATGGGCGATGGACCACAAATTCTATTATATGATGCCTCTATGGTTTCTCATAAAGGATTGCGCGACCTTGTTGTCGATACTGCTGAAGAGCATGGTATTCCTTACCAGTTCGAAGCGATTCCTGGTGGAGGAACAGATGCAGGCTCCATGCACGTTAGTGGAAACGGTGTACCTTCCTTAGCAATTTGTGTCGCTACACGTTATATCCATAGCCATGCAGCAATGTTGCACAGAGATGATTATGAAAATGCAGTGAAATTAATCGTAGAAGTCATAAAGAAATTGGACCGCGATACGGTGCATAAAATCACATTCGAATAAAAAGCTGTAGTGTGGAGATCGTGCCTGAATAGGTGCGGTCTTTTTTTATGCATTGAAACGTATAAAAAATGTATAAAGCGTCTAGAGTGTTATCCATTAAGTGCTCGCTGTATATAGTGTATGCATATTTAAATATTTATAAAAATTCAATTGACTTTATAAATATGCATTAATATAATAGTTTATACAAACACTAATAGAGATGGAGATGATTGTTTTGGTGAATTTGAAACTATCTACACTTTCGACATTCGAGGAAATGGATTCCCAATTAAAAGGCCGGGATTTACTAACGCTACTGGACTATACAAGTGAGGAAATTACGTATTTATTGGAAAAAGCGTTAGTTATGAAGAAAGAGGCTGCTGCGGGGAATTTGCCGCCCATCTTGCCCGGAAAGACACTTGGAATGATTTTTGAAAAACATTCTACTCGTACACGGATTTCATTTGAAGTCGGGATGATCCAGTTAGGTGGGCATGCGATGTTCATGAATGCAAAAGATTTGCAAATTGGGCGTGGAGAATCTGTCTACGATACAGCACTTGTGCTCTCCGAGTATTTGGACGGTGTGATGATTCGCGCGAACTCTCATGAAATGGTGAAGGAACTGGCGAAGCATTCAACCATCCCAGTCATTAACGGTTTGACAGATATCTTCCATCCGTGTCAGGCGCTCGCAGATTTATTGACGATAATTGAGGTGAAAGGGGCGCTTGCTGGTAAGAAGATAGCCTATGTTGGAGATGGGAACAATGTTGCCCATTCACTTGTGATTGGTGCGGCCAATATGGGAATGGAAGTGGCGGTTGCAACACCTGAAGGATTCGAGTTCAATCAAAACCTGTTCGTAAAAGCACAGAAAATTGCTGCGTTGAATGGCGGATCGGTTATTCAGACATATGAGCCGCGTGAAGCAGTTGAAGATGCAGACGTTGTCTATACGGATGTCTGGACGAGTATGGGGCAGGAAGAGGAATCGGCAGCCCGACTTGAAGCGTTCAAAGGATTCCAAATCAATGATCAGCTTGTAGCTCATGCGAAAGAGGATTATATGTTTTTGCATTGTCTGCCTGCGCATCGTGAGGAAGAAGTAGCGACTTCGGTCATCGATGGACCAAACTCGTATGTTTTCCAGCAAGCTGGTAATCGACTACATGCACAAAAAGCTGTGTTGGCGACTTTACTATAGAAACTTAGGTCCTTCTTATTGCGCAGTAGAACAAGCAGTGGAATTGCTGTAGTATATGTAACAAGAACGATACTACGGAGGATTTTTGGATGGTAGAATATTTTTTGGTTTTTCTAGGGGCAGCAATACCGTGGTTTGAGATTGCATTAGTTATCCCGCTTGGCATTATTCGGGGACTTTCACCTATTTGGGTAATGATACTTGCGTTTGTCGGGAATATGTCGACTGTATTGATTGTCATATACGGATTTCAACGTGTGCAACAATGGATGGATAAGCGAATGGAAAAGAGCGGGAAGACTGCCACTAAAAGGACCGAGCGAGGGAAGCGCATTTGGAATAAATATGGGATGCCTGGGCTGGCGTTATGCGGACCGATTTTGATTGGAACACACATAGCAGCCTTCATCGGCCTTTTGTTCGGCGCTACGAAAACAAATACGACTATATGGATGACAATTAGTATCGCTTTCTGGACGCTCGTTTTCGGCCTGGTGACTGCTGCAGGGTTTGATTTCTTTGTTAGAAACTTTTAATGTAGATATAAATTTGGTGTGCGCGCAACTTCTAGTTGTGCGTTTTTTTTATTTGGTGCGCCTGCAAAAAATTCGTTACGACGAGGTTACGTTTCGATACGGAGCATCTACGTTTCGATACGACGCAGTTACGTTTCGTTACGCCTGCTACATTTCGATACGGGACATCTGCGTTTCGATACGCCGTCTTTACGTTTCGTTACGCCTGCTACATTTCGATACGGAGCGTCTACATTTCGATACGAGGGATCTACGTTTCGTTACGACGCAGTTACGTTTCGTTGCGCCTGCTACATTTCGATACGGAGCATCTACGTTTCGATACGAGGGATCTACGTTTCGATACAACGCAGTTACGTTTCGTTACGCCTGCTACATTTCGATACGGGACATCTACGTTTCGATACGCCGTCTTTATGTTTCGTTACGCCTGCTACGATTCGATACGGAGCGTCTACATTTCGATACGAGGGATCTACGTTTCGTTACGACGCAGTTACGTTTCGTTGCGCCTGCTACATTTCGATACGGCACATCTACGTTTCGTTACGAGGTATCTACGTTTCGATACGCCGTCTCTACGTTGTGTTGCGTCTGCTACATTTCGATACGGAGCATCTACCTTTCGATACGAGACATCTACGTTTCGTTGCGCCGCAGTTACGTTGTGTTGCAAACTATCCTAGTTATACGAATAAAAACAGCCCGATGGATTGTCCCCCCATCGAGCTGTCTTCGTACCAAGTCTTCATCCAGTAAATGCTTGTGCAAGTTCACCGGTGATCTTTGACTTCTCCTGCTCATCCGCATTAATCCATAACTTTTCAAAAAACACGCCTAGACCGGGCAAAAGGTGTTCCTCGCCACGTTTTAGAGCATCTTCTACAACGTTCCGTATATCATCCGCGGAGTTATTTGTCATGTTCGCGGTGATTGCGTCACGGATTTGAAAATTCATACTATCAATCCTCCTGTAATCATTTTGCACAGAATCATCGCCAACTATACGGACATTTGTTACACTGAGAAGAAAAAGGATGTCTTATATAAAATGAAAAGAATCGAATCGACGCAAAATGGACTTATCAAACACTGGAAGAAGCTTGTCACATCTAAGAAAGATCGGGACAAATCAGAAGAATTCATTGTGGAAGGATTCCACTTAGTGGAAGAAGCATTGAAATCTACTGGCACTGTCATTCATTTAATCGTAAGGGAAGATATTGAAATCCCTGAAGAGTGGGTAACTGAAAATCTTCAACTGATCGAAGTGACGCGTGCTGTTGCGAAAGAATTGATTGAAACAGAACAATCGCAAGGGATTTTTGCTCATTGCAGGCAACCAAAGTATTCAGAAGAAGCACCACAGTCATGGAAAAAGTATTTATTCATTGATGCCGTCCAGGATCCGGGCAATATAGGCACGATGATCAGGACAGCCGATGCAGCTGGAATCGACGCGGTTATATTAGGTAAAGGCTCTGCAGATCCATTCAATCCGAAAACGGTGCGGTCCGCGCAAGGGTCGCATTTCCATATACCTGTCGTCAAAGGCGAGTTGAGCGAGTGGATTGAGCAAGTGAAAAAAGAAAGTATCAAAATAATTGGCACTGGCTTACATAATGCCTCTGATCATTACACAGTCGAACCGTTAGAATCATTTGCACTTATTGTTGGCAATGAAGGAAGTGGTGTAGCCGATGAATATCTGAAAGAAGCAAATGAAATCGTTAAAATCCCCCTGTACGGAAAAGCTGAGTCATTAAATGTCGCCATTGCAACGGGGATTCTGCTCTACGCTTACGGTAAACAATAACAACACGATGTTGAAGATTCATAAAGACTGAAGTATAATAAAAAAGAATATACAATTTAAAAGCTGTGACCGGGAAAAGTAAACAGACGTTCACTTACAGGAAATCCGCGCCTTGACTGCGAGCGCTGATAGGAAGAAACTGTTGAAGTTCACCCCGAGAGCTGCCGCTCGGACCAGTGAAAACTGTAAAGGCGTGCCGGTAGAGGGCCGTTAATCCAAATGAAGTGATTATGCGTTTTGTTGCATAATAATCAGGGTGGTACCGCGAACTCGTCCTCGTCCCTTTTTTAGGGGGCGGGGTTTTTTTATTTTGAAAGGAGAATGACAATGGAACAACAGTTGCAACTATTGAAAGAAGAAGCGTTGACGAAAATCGAGAATGCGATATCTGTCAAGGAATTGAATGACGTCCGTGTATCGTACTTAGGTAAGAAAGGTCCAATCACCGATTTGTTAAAAGGGATGGGCAAACTACCTGCAGAAGAACGCCCGAAAATGGGGGCGCTCGTCAATGTCGTACGGGAATCCGTAACGGAATCGTTGGAAGCGAGAATGATTTTGCTTGAAGAACAAGCAATCAATGAACAGTTGGCCAAAGAGGCGATTGATGTGACGCTTCCGGGTCGTCCGGTTCAAACTGGAAATCATCATCCGCTTACACGTGTTGTTGATGAGATTGAAGATTTCTTCATCAGCATGGGATATGAAATCGCTGAAGGACCTGAAGTGGAGAAAGACTATTATAACTTCGAGGCACTTAATTTGCCGAAAGGTCACCCAGCCCGAGATATGCAGGACTCATTCTATATATCTGAAGATGTGTTATTGCGCACACATACATCACCTGTCCAAGCACGTACGATGGAAGCAAAAGGTGGGGAAGCGATTAAAATCATCTGTCCGGGCAAGGTTTATCGCCGAGATAGTGATGATGCAACCCATTCCCACCAATTCACGCAAATCGAAGGTCTCGTTGTAGGCGAAAATATCACGATGAGTGACTTAAAAGGGACACTTGACCTCTTTGCTAAAAAGATGTTTGGTGAAGAACGTGAAATTAGATTGCGTCCAAGCTTTTTCCCATTCACTGAGCCGTCAGTAGAGATGGATATTTCCTGCTTCAAATGTGGCGGAGATGGATGTAATGTATGTAAGAAAACCGGCTGGATTGAAATTTTAGGTGCTGGAATGGTACACCCGAACGTTTTACGAATGGCTGGATATGATCCATCCGCTGTTACCGGTTTCGCTTTCGGCATGGGGCCGGAACGAATCGCAATGCTTAGATACGGTGTAGAAGACATCCGCCATTTCTACACGAATGACATCCGGTTCATATCACAATTCCATCGGTCGGAAGCGTAAGGAGGAGAAAACATGTTAGTTTCAACGAAATGGTTAAATGAGTACGTCAACATAAATGGTATTAAACCCGAAAATCTTGCGGAAAGAATTACACGTTCAGGCATCGAGGTCGATTCCATCATCGACCGTTCTCACGGTATGACAAATGTAGTCGTCGGTTATGTAAAAGAATGTGTTAAGCACCCTGAAGCGGATAAATTGAATATTTGTCAAGTGGATGTCGGTGATGAAGTGACACAGATTATTTGTGGAGCACCGAATATTGCTGAAGGACAAAAAGTAATTGTAGCTCGCACAGGTGCTGTTTTACCTGGGAATTTCAAAATCAAAAAAGCGAAACTGCGCGGTGAAGAATCGAACGGCATGATCTGTTCGCTTCAAGAACTGGGCATCGAAGGCAAGCATGTCGCAAAAGCATACGCGGAAGGGATCTATGTACTTCCGAATGATGCACTTGTAGGTTCTGATGCGCTTCCTTTGCTTGGACTTGACGATACGGTTCTTGAATTCGATTTGACGCCTAATCGCTCGGACGCTTTGAGCATGCTTGGTGTTGCATATGAAGTAGCAGCGATTTTATCACAAGGGATTGCACTGCCTTCAATTACCTATAAAGAGTCCAATGAAAAAGCGTCTGACGTATTGAAATTGCGTGTAGAAGCTGTGAAAGACAATCCGATGTATGTGGCGAAAGTTGTGAAAAACGTCAAGGTCGCTGAATCACCATTATGGTTACAAAACTATTTAATGGCTGCAGGCGTCCGACCGCGCAATAACGTTGTCGATATTACGAATTATGTATTGCTGGAATATGGACAACCATTGCATGCATTCGATTATGATCGTCTGAAAACAGGCGAAATCGTTGTCCGACATGCGGATGAAGGCGAAAAGATTACAACATTGGATGACACTGAACGTACATTGAATGCGCAGAACCTCGTCATTACAAATGGCGAAGAAGCGGTGGCTCTAGCAGGTGTAATGGGTGGAGCTAATTCCGAAGTGCATGAAGGAACTACGACCGTTGTCATTGAATCTGCTTATTTCGCAGCCTCTTCCGTCCGTCAAACATCGAAAGAAGTTGGACTCCGCAGTGATGCGAGTACGCGCTTTGAAAAAGGTGTAGATCCGAATCGTGTACAGGAAGCGGCAGAACGGGCTGCACAGTTGATGTCAGATATCGCTGGAGGGGAAGTGCTTGCGGGTTCCGTCATTTTCGATGAACTCGACAAGACACCAGTACAAATCACCGTTTCACCGGATTATATCAACAATCGACTTGGTATGAAGATTTCCATGGATGAAATGCTATCAATTCTTGAGCGTCTACGAATTCCTACACAGGCAATCAATGGCAATCTTGTTATTGAAGCACCGACGCGTAGACAGGATTTGCGTATCAAAGAAGATATCATTGAAGAAATCGCTAGAATGCACGGGTATGATGAAATTCCAAAAACAGTACCTGTAACAGAATCCAAACCAGGCGGTCTTACGCCTTACCAAGCGAAGCGCCGGATTGTCCGCCAATTCCTTGAGGGGGCAGGACTTCTTCAGGCAATCACGTATTCCTTAACATCCAAAGAGCAGTCACAAGCATTTGCGCTTGAGACGGCACCTGTCACTGAATTGCTTATGCCAATGAGTGAGGATCGCGCGATTTTGCGTCAGAGCCTTATCCCTCATATGCTAGAAGCGGCGACGTATAATGTGGCTCGTCGTATCGACTCAGTCGCCATCTACGAAACGGGTTCTGTCTTCCTTGGAGTAGAAGAAGACGGTCTGCCTCGTGAAGTGGAACATGTCGCTGCGGTATTGACAGGCAAGTGGGTGGACAACGCATGGCAAGGCGAGATGAAGAAAGTAGATTTCTTCGTCCTTAAAGGCATTATCGAAGGAATGATGGGCCGTCTCGGTATGTTGGAAAGCCTTTCATTCGAACAAACAACCCTTGATGGTATGCATCCAGGCCGGACTGCATCAATTTTCTTGAATGGTGAAAATGTCGGTATGGTCGGTCAGGTTCATCCGACTGAACAAAAGAAGCGGGACTTAAAAGAAACGTACGTCATGGAAATCAATCTTGAAAAAGTACTTTCGATGGAAACGGACGAGCTTTTATATGTACCAGTCCCTCGATATCCGTCTATGTCCAGAGATATCGCATTAGTTGTCTCAACTGAAACTTCTGCTGGTACGCTTGAAATGATCATCCAGCAAGCAGGCGGTAAATTGCTGAAAGACGTAAGACTCTTCGATTTGTACGAAGGGGACAATGTGGAAGATGGTAAAAAATCACTTGCCTTCTCATTGACGTATTTCGATGCAGAACGTACGCTTACGGATGAAGAAGTTGTAAAAGCGCATGAGAAAGTGTTGAATGTATTAACAGAAGCGAATGCTCTATTAAGAGGCTAAATGAAAGACCGTTTATGGACATGTCCATAAACGGTCTTTTACGATTATTTGACTTGAAATCCAACATTAACATTCAAATCATACTTTGTCTCATTTTGATTAAATTGGGCTAAGCCTTTAACAACGTAATTTCCTATTGGAAAGCCTTTATCTCTAATCGTTTTTACAAACTCAATTGTTTGCTGATCATCTTGATCGCTATACCCACCGGCAAAAAAGTATTTCTCCTTAAATGGTATATCTTTTACAAGCGTTGTATGAATTTCGGGATCATTCATAGCATAATCAATTACTATTCCTCTTGTCTGCTCTTCAATTGGAAAGTAAAAAGGAGAAGCAGAATGCGTTATTTCAATTGATTCTTGCGCACCGACATATATGAGCTCAGCGTATACCGTAATCTCTTCGAATTCCTCATATACTTCTTTTTCCGTATACAATTTGTATATGAAGTCATCGGATTGAACAGAAGCTTCTTGCGGGTATTTGTCGTTTGTCGTTATTTTCTCCGTGGAATCAGACTTTATACTGATCCCGCATCCGGTCAATAACAAAGTCCATACAACTAACAGTAATATTCTATTCAATGCGTTCACCTCATAAGAATAGACGTCTATCTTGTATGCAAAGTTACTTCTTTTTCATCGCTGCAATTTTTTTGGCTTTCTCTGCATTGGCGAAATGCCATTTGGTCATCGATTTCAGTATATCTTCTCCGCTTTTCAATAAAATCTTGGCGGCAACTTGATCCACTTTCGGTCCAGCACCCTTTGGAAGTGTTATACCAGCACGCTCACTAAGGTTATCCATCTCTTCAAGAAATGCGACCCTTGCAATAATAGACGCGGCTGCGACCGCGACATGAAGGCCTTCCGCTTTAGTTGAAAAGAGCACATTTTCCCGGATAATTTCAGCTTCATCCTTAATATGATTATAGTAAATGCGTCGTTCTGCAAACTGGTCAATTAAAATGAAATCCGGTTTTTCAGTATCCATTTTACGTAAAACATGCTTCAAAGCTTGATTGTGGAGCAGGGCTTTAATTTTGCCTTGTGACCATCCACTAGCTTGAACGTCGTTGTATTTTTCATTGGATAACGTAAGGACGCTATGAATAAGTGTTTTCTGCAAATCGGGAGCGATTGTGCGCATCCAGTCATCCGTCAACTGTTTAGAATCTTTAACGCCTAATTCCCGAACAAGTTCAATTTTTTCGGCAGGAACATAACAAGCAGCGACTGTCACTGGACCGAAGAAATCGCCTGTGCCAGTTTCATCAGATCCGAGGATGGATAGCTGAGCAAGTCCTGCGGGCAAAACTTCACCGGCCGGTTTCGTAGACATCTTCGTTTTTGTAACACTGTTGCCCGTTCCATTCCAAATCGCAGCTTCACGCTCCGCTCCGCCGCCTTGAAACAGGACTTTCCCCGACTTATAGGCGGTGATTGCCGTGTCAGCTAGTTTCGCTGCAAACACGACGCCTGGTGCATTTCGAACAACTTTGAGCTGAGCATAATGATTTGTGAGTTTGGCAAGAGTTAATGCATCCATTTGTATGACGCTTTGGCCCATTCGACTCATCCTTTCCTGCATACTATCCTTATATTGTACAATAATCAATGAGTGTGGTGTGGCAACGAACATATTTTCCATCTAATTTCCTGAAACCGTCGCCATCTCTTTTCAACTAAAACTGTTTCATGGTATGATTGGGTACATAGTTTTTAATTGGGAGGTTTCATCATTGGCAGACGAGCAGAAGACGCGCCTTGCGGTTGACATTTATGGACAGACATATACAATTGTTGGCAGTGAAACGAGCAGTCATGTTCGCCTTGTCGCTTCGATGGTTGATGAAAGAATGAGGGAAATCAGTTCGCGCAACCCTTATTTAGATAGTTCAAAAATAGCTGTACTCACCGCAGTGAACAGCGTGCATGATTATTTGAAGTTACGTGAACGTATTGAGCAATTGGAAGAAGAATTGAATAAGCTGAAGGGTTGAATGACGCATATGCTTGATTTACTTATTGTATTCCTGCTACTTGGGGGATTGATTACCGGATTTAGACGCGGTTTGATCGTGCAACTGATCCATATGACAGGCTTTATCATCGCACTTATCATCTCCTACATATATTACAAACCGTTGGCCGAAAAGTTTGTATTATGGATTCCCTATCCGGGCGTAACGGCGGGATCCAAATTGGCATGGACGGTTGAACAACTTGATTTAGACCAGACATTTTATCGATTACTCGCATTTGTACTCATTTTTCTTGTAGTCAAGTTTGCATTGCAACTAATCGCTTCTATGTTCGATTTTCTTAAATATTTACCAGTGTTAGGCTTTGTCGCCCGTTTCGCTGGAGCGGCTCTCGGCTTCGTAGAGTTTTATATTCTTATTTTCCTTATACTCTATCTGTTGGCGATGCTTCCGATAGACTTTATCCAGAACATGATTGCTAACTCGATGTTGACAGAAGCGATGTTTGATCATACTCCGGTGTTCTCGGAAATGGTCAAAAATTGGTGGTATATTTACACGAAATAACGAAATTCAAACATTTTTCAGCTTCCCCCATTGCTCGGAGGGAAGCTTTTTCACAGAATACGATTCTTCAGAATGGAGTAGTGATGCATTGTGAATAAAAAAACGATCATTCGCACGTTCGAAAAAATCGCTTTGTATATGGAATTGCTCGGAGAGAATCCTTTTAAAATCGGTGCATTTCGCAAGGCAGCGGGAGTACTAGAAACAGATGCACGCAGTTTGTCTGAAATGGATGACATTCTTGAATTGAAAGGAATCGGTAAAGGTACGGGTGCCGTCATCATCGATTTGATGGAGAAAGGCGAATCAGATTTGCTAAAAGAGTTGGAAGAAGAAGTACCAAAGGGCTTGATTCCTTTATTGAAAGTTCCGGGACTCGGAGGGAAAAGAATCGCGAAATTGAGAAAAGCGCTTGGCATCGATTCGGTGGAATCTTTGCGTGCGGCATGTGAATCGAACGAGGTAAGCAAGCTTCCGGGTTTCGGAAAAAAGACCGAAGAAAATCTATTGCATGAAATTGAATTGCTCGGCACGCGAAAAGGTAAACTACCTGTATGGCAAATTCAGACAATCGTCGCCTCAATTGAGGAAGAATTGAGAGAGATTCCTGAGATTACACGGTTTTCTGTAGCCGGAAGTTTCCGTCGAGCTGAAGAGATGAGCAGTGATGTGGATTTCATTATCGTCACCGAAGAACCAGCAACGGTCCGTGAGAAATTGTTAGAAGTGCTTCCGGTAGAGGAAACGGTTGCGGGTGGAGATGCCAAATTATCGGTATTGCTCGATATGACAGATCTTGTTGATGCAGACTTTCGTTTTGTGACGGATGCTCAATTTGCTTCAGCTTTGCATCATTTTACCGGTTCGAAAGATCATAATGTGAAAATGCGACAGCTTGCTAAGTCTAAAGGGATGAAAATCAGTGAATATGGCGTTGAATTGGAAGATGGCAGCGTCAAAACATTTGATACGGAAGAAGCGTTTTTCGCGTTCTTCGATTTACCATTCATTCCACCATCTTTGCGTAAAGACGGACGCGAAATTGAGAGAGCACAAGAAATTGCGGGACTCGTCAAACCAGAAGATATTCGTGGCGATTTCCATATGCATACGACGTGGTCTGACGGTGGTTATTCCATCCGCGAAATGGTGGAAGCTTGTCGTGCAAAAGGGTATTCTCATATGGTTATTACAGATCATACGCATTATTTAAAAGTTGCAAATGGACTCACGCCTGAAAGACTTAGAGAGCAAATTGCCGAAATCCGACAGTTAAATGAAGAGTTTGATGATATCGAAGTCTTCTGCGGAACAGAAATGGACATCCTTCCAGATGGAAGTCTGGATTTTGATGACGATTTACTGCAGGAGCTGGATTTTGTCATCGCATCCATTCATTCGAATTTCAATCAATCTCAAGAACAGATTATGGAGCGTTTACATGCTGCCTTGAAAAACCCTTATGTTACAATGATTGCACATCCGACAGGGCGAATTGTCGGCCAGCGGGAAGGTTACAACCCTGATGTGCCGCAATTAATTGAATGGGCGAAGAAATACGACAAAATTCTAGAGTTAAATGGCAGTCCGCATCGATTTGATTTAGCAACAGATTATTTAGTTATGGCGCAGGAAGCCGGCGTGAAAATCGCTATTAACACAGATGCACATGCCATTGATCAACTAGATCTGATGGATATAGGTGTGCGGTATGGACAAAAGGCGTGGCTGAAAAAAGAGACGGTCGTCAATACATGGCCACTTGAACAATTTATCCGTGAGATTATACGGAAATGAAAGGAAGTGTAAGACATTGGAAAACCGTGTCTTAAAAACACTTGAGTTTGATAAAATACGTGAAATCGTCGCTACCTATTGCACGTCTTCAGCAGGTAGAGCGCATATGGTTAATCTTGTACCAGTAACTGATTACAATGAAGTTGTTCGATTACTAGAAGAAACTGACGAAGGACTATCGATATTGCGTGTTCGAGGCAATGTACCGATGGGTGGAATTAGTGATATACGGCCGCATGCAAAGCGCGCACAGATCGGAGGCGTACTCAGTGCATACGAATTGATGGAAATCGCCAATACGATTCGGGCTAGCAGAATCCTGCGCCAATTTATTGAAGCCATCGACGCCGATGAAGATATTGACATCCCGCATTTTTTGGCAAAAAAAGAAGGATTGCCTATACTTACCGGATTGGAACACGAAATCAGTGCTTCCATCGATGATAACGGATTTGTAATGGACAGTGCATCAGGCACTTTACGTTCCATCAGACAAAGCCTTCGAATGCAGGAAGGGCGCGTACGTGAAAAACTTGAAGGGTATACCCGTGGTAGAAATGCAACTAAGATGCTGTCCGACGCGATTGTCACCATTCGTAATGATCGTTTTGTCATTCCTGTCAAAGCAGAATACCGCTCACATTTTGGAGGGGTCATCCACGATATGTCTTCTTCTGGACAGACATTATTCATCGAACCTGATGCAGTCGTCCAAGCCAATAATGAAATACGCAACTTAAAGATGAAAGAGAAAGAGGAAATCGATAAAATTTTACTTGATCTGTCCTTGAAAGTGCAGGAAATCGCTCATGAGTTGTTCGTTCTAGTTGATATTTTATCTGAAATCGATATTATCCTTGCGAAAGCTAAATATGGAACTGCTCATAAATGCACAAAACCCGAAGTGAACAATGAAGGATATATTCGTCTAGCGAAAGCGAGACACCCGCTTTTGTCAATTGATGAAGCTGTTGCAAATACGATTGAATTTGGTAAGGACATTACGACAATTGTAATAACAGGTCCGAATACAGGTGGAAAGACCGTCACATTGAAGACGGTCGGTCTTTGTACATTGATGGCGCAAGCGGGCTTGCCGATTCCAGCGCTTGACGGATCTGAAATTGCGGTGTTTGAATCGGTTTATGCTGATATCGGTGATGAACAGTCGATTGAACAGAGTCTTAGTACATTTTCATCGCATATGGTGAATATCGTCGATATCCTGAAGAAATTTGATTCACAGTCATTACTAATCTTTGATGAACTAGGTTCGGGAACCGATCCGCAAGAAGGGGCGGCACTGGCGATTTCCATATTGGATGAAGTGCATGGTACCGGCGCGAGAGTAATGGCGACAACACATTATCCTGAATTGAAAGCTTATGGCTATAACCGTCCTGGGGTAGCGAATGCAAGTGTTGAATTTGATATTGATACATTAAGTCCAACATATCGCCTGCTTATTGGCGTGCCTGGCCGAAGTAATGCTTTTGAAATATCGAAGCGTCTTGGTCTGCATACGCATGTCATTGACCGCGCCAAGAAGTTTACCGGAACGGATCGCGGAGAAGTAGACTCCATGATTGCTTCGTTGGAATCAAGTCGTGTTCAGTCTGAGAAGGATGCAGAGCAAACACATGCCGTATTGCTTGAAACGGAAAACTTGAAGCGCGAATTGGAAGCGAAGTTGTCCGACTTTGAAGAGATGAAAGAAAAACTTGTGGAAAAAGCTAAAGAAAAAGCGAAGAAAATCGTAGATTCAGCAAGAGTTGAATCGGAAGAAGTCATTTCGGATTTACGTGCTTTACGGATGCATGCAGGAGCGAATGTAAAAGAACATGAGTTGATTGAAGCACGTAAGAAGTTGGAAGAAGCCTCTCCAAAAGATAAAAAGAAGAAAATAGTTGCAAAAGCCGCCACACGTCCACTTGAAGTCGGAGACGAAGTGAAAGTCGTCACCTATGGACAAAAAGGAACACTGATTGAAAAGGTTTCAAATAAGGAATGGGTCGTCCAGATTGGTATCTTAAAGATGCGACTAGATGAATCGGTACTAGAGTTCACGAAGCCTGAGAAAATGAAGGAAACGGTCGTTTCGGCATCTGTACGCGGAAGAGATTCACATGTGAAGCTTGAGCTCGACTTGCGCGGAGAACGTTATGAGGATGCTTTACACCGAACGGAGAAATATTTGGATGACGCCTTATTGTCCAATTATCATCAAGTTTCCATCATTCACGGCAAAGGTACGGGCGCTTTACGGCAAGGTGTTCAAACCTATTTGAAGAAGCATCCTCGCGTCAAAACCTATCGTTATGGGGAAGCGGGCGAAGGTGGACACGGCGTAACTGTCGTCGAATTAAAATAATCAAGTAATTGATGAAACGTATTTGGCCTGAACACGTAAAAATCGGCCATAGCAATCCAAAAAGGAGACGAACTGATGACTAAAACAGGATTTTGGAGCCATCCCCTAGTAGAAACTGCAGGCTATTTCAGCGTTGTCGTCCTCTGCCTCATCGTTTCGATGGTGCTGTTTGAAATTGTCACGAAATATAAGAATTGGGAAGAGATAAAGAAAGGGAATGTGGCAGTGGCGATGGCTACAGGTGGGAAAATATTCGGTGTCGCGAACATTTTCCGTTATTCCATTGAACAGCATAATACGTTGCCCCAGATGATTGGTTGGGGATTATATGGATTTTTATTGCTTGTCATCGCTTACTGGCTGTTCGAATTCCTTACGCCCCAGTTTCATATTGACAAGGAAATCGAAGCGGACAACCGTTCCGTGGGATTTATTTCATTGGCGATTTCAGTTGGTCTGTCATTTGTCATTGGCGCGAGTATAGCTTAGGAGAATTGATATGGAGAAATTATCGAAAGTACTTATTGTTATATGTATATTATTCATAGTAGTAGGAGCCTATTGGTTATTTACGAACACGCCTTGACTGAAATCTGCCAGTCAAGGCATTTTTTATAGGATTTTTTTCTTTTCTAATTGAAAGCGGATTCATTTATCGATATAATAAGTGAAGAAGGAATTTTCAAAGAATTATAATGATAAAAGGGGGTTTTACAATGAAGGAAAAACCTTGGTTGGATTTATATCCGTCAGAGATTCCAAAAACGATTGAATATGATCGGATTCCACTGCAACAATTTTTGACGAATTCAAGTAAGAAGTTTCCGGGCAAAACTGCGATGCACTTCATGGGCAAAGACATCACGTTTGCTGAGTTCCATGAGTCCGCTTTAAAGTTCGCGAACTATCTTAAATCACTAGGGGTGGAAAAAGGAGACCGTGTAGCGATTATGCTGCCAAACTGTCCACAAAGTGCTATTGCTTACTACGGCATCCTGTACATCGGAGGCATTGTCGTCCAGACAAATCCGTTGTACACGGAAAGAGAATTATCGTATCAGATGTCTGATTCGGGCGCAAAAGTCATCATCTCTCTCGATATTCTTTATAGTAGAATATCAAATGTGTTGAAAGAAACGAAGCTGGAACACGTGATTATTACAGGCATAAAAGATTATTTACCATTCCCAAAGAATCTTGTTTATCCATTCATTCAGAAAAAAGAATATGGTATTATTGTAAAAGTAGAACATAGAGGGATGAACCATCTATTCACGGAAATCATGAAAGTGGCAAAGCCTGATCCGGTTTCTTATGATTTCAACTTTGAAGAAGATATTGCATTGCTGCAATATACAGGTGGTACTACGGGACCTCCTAAAGGCGTCATGTTGACTCATGCTAATTTAATCAGCAATTCGCAGATGTGCAATGCGTGGTTATACAAATGTGAAGCTGGAGAAGAGACAGTTATGGGAATCCTGCCATTTTTCCATGTGTACGGTATGACGACAGTCCTTCTGCTCTCTGTTATGCAAGGCAATAAGATGGTGTTGCTTCCAAAATTCGACTTTGAAACAGCCTTGAAGACAATCGACAAACAAAAACCTACGTTGTTCCCAGGCGCACCTACAATTTATATTGGTTTGCTGAACCATCCGAACCTATCCAAGTATGATTTGTCTTCCATCAAAGCATGTATTAGCGGATCTGCTGCATTACCGGTCGAACTGCAAGAGGAATTCGAGCGTGTTACTGGTGGGAAACTAGTAGAAGGATACGGATTGACAGAAACGTCTCCGGTTGCTATTGCAAACTTCGTGTGGGAAAAGCGACGTGTAAGCGGATCAATCGGTGTTCCTTGGCCAGATACGGATGCACGCATTATTGGACCGGATTCAAGCGAGCCTTTACCAAATGGTGAAGTGGGGGAGATTGCTGTAAGCGGACCTCAAGTGATGAAAGGCTACTGGAACAGACCCGATGACACGCGGGAGACATTCCGTGATGGCTGGCTGTTGACTGGAGATCTTGGATATATGGATGACGCAGGTCATTTCTATGTAGTCGATCGTAAAAAAGATATGATTATTGCGAGCGGTTTCAATATTTATCCACGTGAAATTGAAGAAATTTTATATGAGCATCCAGCGATTCAAGAATGTGTTGTTGCCGGTATTCCCGATCCGTATCGTGGGGAAACGGTTAAAGCGTATATTGTCCTTAAAGAGGGTAAACAAATCTCAGAAGAAGAGTTGGATAAGTATTGCCGTGAACAACTTGCAGCCTACAAAGTACCTCGGAAGTATGAGTTCAGAAAAGAACTTCCAAAAACAGCTGTAGGAAAAATACTTCGTCGTACTCTTGTTGATGAAGAGAAAAAGAAAATGGAACATGAACTGAAAACGTCATAATGTAAAACTTGACGACAACAGGATAAAAGATTATTATGGAAATATGAATGAACAATCATTCATATTTCTTTTTTGGTGGTGAGAATAATGAAACGAGACAAACCTAAGTATAAACAGATTGTGGATGCCGCTGTTATTGTCATTGCTGAAAACGGCTATCACCAGGCGCAAGTATCTAAAATTGCCAAGGAGGCCGGTGTAGCAGACGGTACAATCTATCTTTATTTCAAAAATAAAGAGGATATCCTCATCTCTGTTTTCAGAGAGAAGATGGGCATCTTTGCCGAGAACGTGAAAGAAATCCTCGAAAAGGAGATTCCAGCCACGGAAAAACTCTACAAGATGATTGATAACCATTTCTCACTGCTTTACAATGATCGTCATCTCGCCATCGTCACCCAGTTGGAATTGCGTCAATCCAACAAAGATCTGCGGTCCCAAATCAACGAAGTGCTTAAAGAATACTTAACTTTACTTGATTCGATTTTAAAAGAGGGAATCGATCAAGGTGAATTTGAAAAGGGGATCGACATACGTCTTGCCCGTCAAATGGTCTTCGGCACAATAGATGAAACGATTACTTCTTGGGTAATGAATGATCAGAAGTATGATTTGTTGAAGTTGGCACCAGAAGTCCATCGACTAATTTTAAAAGGTATGATAGGTTGAATGAAATGGACGACTCACTTGTCCATCTTTCAACCACATAGAATTGAACTTGAAGTTCCTGAAAGGATGGGATGAAATGGAGTTCTTGAAGATCACTATTGAGGACAGTATTGCAACCGCTGTCATTAATAGACCACCAGCCAACGCCTTGTCGAGTGGCCTTATCAGGGAAGTTAATGAACTTCTCGATACGGTGGAACATGATGATGACGTCAGAGTAGTCGTGCTTCATGGTGAAGGTAAGTTCTTCTCTGCAGGCGCAGACATTAAAGAATTCACGACTGTGTCGTCAGGAGAAGAGTTTTCCAAACTATCGTCGGCTGGGCAAGAGGTTTTCGAGAGATTGGAAAACTTCAGCAAACCGGTTATCGCAGCTATTCATGGCGCGGCTTTAGGCGGCGGACTTGAGCTAGCGATGGGATGTCACATCCGCTTTGTCACAGAAAAAGCAAAGCTTGGCTTGCCGGAATTGCAGTTGGGGCTCATACCAGGCTTTGCTGGAACGCAACGACTTCCACGCTTAGTAGGTGCTGCCAAAGCTGCAGAAATGCTCTTAACAAGTGATCCTGTTACAGGCGAACAGGCTGTCCGTCTGGGATTAGCAAACCAGGTATTTTCTGATGAGGAACTGTTGCCTAAAACGATGGAAATCGCGAAGAAAATTGCGAAGAAAAGCCCGGTTGCGATGAAAGCAGCTCTTCGCATGCTGCAATATACGAAACATGAATCATTCCGTCAAGGTGTGAAGGCTGAAGCCGATTCGTTCGGAGAGGTCTTTGTTTCTGCAGACGCAAAAGAGGGCATTAGTGCATTTATTGAAAAAAGGGAACCGCATTTCACAGGAAAGTAAATACGCTGAGGAGGTCTGGATTATGAACATTTATGCATTGGTAAAACGGACATTTGACACAGAAGAGAGAATTACAGTTTCTAACGGAAAGATTGTTGAAGATGGAGCAGAGTTCATTATCAACCCATATGACGAATATGCAATTGAAGAAGCAATCCAAGTTCGGGACGCGAATGGCGGCGAAGTGACTGTCGTAACAATTGGCGGAGAAGAGGCGGAAAAGCAACTTCGCACAGCACTTGCTATGGGAGCTGACAAAGCTGTACTCATTAATACGGAAGACGATCTTGATGAGATGGACGAATTTTCCGCTGCGAAAATTATTGCTGAATATTTGAAAGACAAAGATGCTGATCTTATTCTTGCGGGTAACGTTGCAATCGATGGTGGTTCTGGTCAAGTCGGACCGCGTGTCGCAGAACTTTTGGGCATCAACTATGTAACAACAATTACAAACCTGGAAATCGATGGGACATCCGTTAAGATTATTCGTGACGTAGAAGGCGATTCTGAAACAATCGAAACTTCCCTTCCATTGTTAGTGACTGCACAACAAGGATTAAACGAACCACGTTATCCATCATTGCCAGGTATTATGAAAGCGAAGAAAAAGCCGCTTGAAGAACTAGAACTGGATGATCTGGATCTCGATGAAGATGACGTTGAAGCGAAAACAGAAACGATCGAAATCTACATGCCTCCACAAAAAGCTGCAGGGCGTGTACTAGAAGGCGACATTCCTGATCAAGTGAAGGAACTCGTTAACCTTTTGAATAAAGAAGCAAAAGTGCTTTGATGGCAATTTATCATGTAATGGGAGGGACTCTATATGTCTAAAAAAATATTAGTACTTGGTGAAGCTCGTGAAGGAGCATTGCGTAACGTATCATTCGAAGCGGTCGCGGCAGCGAAAACAGTATCAGGCGGTGGAGAAATCGTCGGTGTCCTGTTTGGAGATGCAGTACAATCCTTAGGAGAAGAAATGATCAAATTTGGTGCGGATCGTGTAATCACAGTCGAGCATCCACATTTGAAACACTATACATCTGACGGCTATAGCCAAGCTTTTATGGCTGTATATGAGCAGGAAAAACCCGAAGCGATCGTTTTCGGTCATACTGCATTAGGAAAAGATTTGTCACCAAAAATTGCTAGTAAACTATCAACAGGTTTAGTGTCTGACGTTACAGCAATCGAAGGTGAAGGAGATGACGCAATCTTCATCCGTCCAATCTATTCCGGTAAAGCATTTGAAAAGGTGAAGAACAAGGAAGGACTTTTGTTCATCTCAATTCGTCCGAACAATATTGCTCCACTCGAAAAGGATGAAGGTCGTTCAGGCGATGTATCTTCTATGTCAGTGGACATTACAAACTTGCGCTCTGTCATTAAAGATGTTGTCCGTAAATCTACTGACGGTGTCGATCTGTCTGAGGCTAAAGTCGTTGTTGCAGGTGGACGCGGTGTGAAAAGTGCAGAAGGCTTTGAACCTCTTGAGGAATTAGCGAAACTACTTGGCGGCGCAGTTGGCGCTTCACGTGGAGCTTGTGACGCAGATTACTGTGATTACTCACTGCAAATCGGTCAAACAGGTAAAGTTGTAACACCTGATCTATATATCGCGGCAGGCATCTCCGGCGCAATCCAGCACATGGCAGGAATGTCTAACTCGAAAGTAATTGTAGCAATTAATAAAGATCCTGAAGCAAATATCTTCAAAGTCGCGGATTACGGTATCGTCGGAGATCTATTCGAAGTTATCCCGATGATGATTGAAGAAATCAAAAAAGTGAAATCTAACTAATTTAGTCGATTAAGGTTATTATATTAAGACTGTTGGCAAACTCTTGAGTATAGAGAGTTTGCCAACAGTCTTTTTTTCAATGAAATATATCCTGGAAAGTTGATTTTCGCTGCGAGCGGACGCTTTCCGAGGGGCTTGCTCTCAGCCGCATCCCTCGCTTTGCTCAGTCCAGGGTCTTCGAGCTTCGCTGATCTCTCTGGAGTCGCCGCTCTCCGCTACAATCAAATAAACTCTTTGTTGAATAGATAATTACGGGTAAAGATGAAATTCTTACACGTTGTAATATTAATGAAGACAACATTCATTAGAAAATAGAATCTTAGTTGATTGAAGCGCCGCCCGGAACGGAAATCATCGTACCCATTAGCACACATAAGCAGATGTTTAGCCGGCATCAATGGAGCCGTGCTATAATTTATATATAGTTCGATTTATCAAAAGGAGGCAACACAAAATGGCAATTATTCATGCTACTGACCAAGATTTCAAAGATCAGACAAAAGAAGGACTCGTACTCGTAGACTTCTGGGCAACATGGTGCGGACCTTGTAAAATGATCGCTCCAGTCCTTGAGGAATTAGATGGCGACCTTGCAGGTAAAGCAAAAATCGTTAAAGTTGATGTCGACGAAAACCAATCTACAGCTGGTGAATACGGCATCATGTCAATACCTACACTCGTTCTTTTCAAAGATGGCGAAATCGTAGATAAAGTTGTTGGTTTCCAACCAAAAGAACAACTTGCTGATTTGATCGAAAAGCATTCGTAATGGATTACTTGAAACCGGGAACCTTAATAGGAACCCGGTTTTTTTGGTAGGTGAAGAAAGTTGAAAGAAGTAATCGAACATAAATTATCCTTATTACCGGACTATCCGGGCTGTTATTTGATGAAAGACCGTCAAGGTACAGTCATATACGTAGGAAAAGCAAAAGTGCTCAAAAACAGGGTACGCAGCTATTTTACTGGATCACATGATGCGAAAACGCAACGTCTTGTAGGTGAGATTGAGGATTTTGAATATATCGTAACGGGTTCTGACATAGAAGCACTAATTCTTGAATTAAATCTCATTAAGCAATACGATCCAAAATTCAATATCATGCTTAAGGATGATAAAACATATCCGTATTTAAAACTGACTGCTGAACGTCATCCGAAACTAATTGTTACGCGCCAACTGAAAAAAGATAAAGGTAAGTATTTCGGACCTTATCCGAATGCTACGGCAGCGCATGAGACGAAAAAGTTGCTTGACAGGCTCTATCCTTACCGGAAATGCTATAAAATGCCTGATCGTGTCTGCCTTTATTATCATCTTGGCCAGTGTCTTGCCCCTTGTGTAAATGAAGTGAAAACGGAAACGTACAAAGAAATGATCGATGATATTAGCCGTTTCCTCAATGGCGGCTATAAACATATGAAAAAAGAATTGACTGAAAAGATGTCGGTTGCTGCAGAAAATCTCGAATTTGAACGGGCGAAAGAATACCGCGATCAGATTTCAAACATTGAAGCCGTCATGGAAAAACAGACGATGATGATGAATGATTTCACGGATCGTGATGTATTTGGTTATGCAGTTGAAAAGGGTTGGATGTGTGTCCAAGTCTTTTTTGTCCGTCAAGGAAAGCTGATTGAAAGAGATGTTTCTATCTTCCCCTTATACCAGGATCCCGAAGAAGAAATGCTCACATTTATTGGACAATTTTATGGCAAGACAGGTCATTTGTTACCAAAAGAAGTGTTACTGCCTGAAGGTATTAATCAACAGATCGTACAGGAACTATTGAAAGTACATGTCTATATCCCTCAACGAGGTAAAAAGAAAGATTTGCTGAAGCTGTCGATGAAAAACGCCGAGATTTCTTTAAGTCAGAAATTCCAATTGATTGAACGCCAAGAGCAACGTACAATTGGTGCATGTGAAGACTTGGGTGAAGCGATGAACATTTCAACGCCCCTACGTATCGAAGCGTTTGATAACTCCCATACGGGTGGGGTGGATCCAGTTTCTGCAATGGTATCATTCATTGACGGAAAGCCAAACCGCAAAGATTACCGGAAATACAAAACAAAAACGGCAGCCGCTCATGATGATTATGGAGCAATGCGTGAAGTCATTAGACGAAGATATACAAGAGTGTTAAAAGACGATTTACCACTGCCTGATCTCATTATTATTGATGGTGGAAAAGGGCAGATGGAAATAGCACGTGACGTGATTGAGGACGAACTGGGGTTATCCATACCCATTGCGGGCCTCGCTAAAGATGAAAAACACCAGACAGCCCAGCTGCTTTACGGTAATCCGATTGAAGTTGTTCCTTTGAAACGCACGAGTGAAGCGTTCTATTTATTGCAACGCATACAGGATGAAGTGCACAGGTTCGTCATAACGTTTCATAGACAGCGACGAGATACTAATTCATTGACGTCAGTTTTAGACGAGTTGCCGGGTATTGGACCGAAACGGAAGAAACAGTTATTAAAGCATTTCGGTTCCATGAAGAAGATAAAAGAGGCCAATACGGAGCAGTTGATTGAAGCTGGTATGCCAGCAAAGGTCGCAGAATCAGTCATGAGTTATTTTAACGAAGAAATAATAGCGGAAGAAATTCAGGACGATCAATGAAAAAAGGACTACAACAGAAATCGTTGTAGTCCGAAGCTTTTCAAGTAAGTTACATTTTTGTTTTTGAATCCCATTTGACAATGAAACGAATTTGTTTGTCTTTCAGCATTTTTTCACCGTAGCATTCAGTGAGGAAGCCATTCAGTTTTTGGAACTGTTCAGCGATGAAACCAGCTTCGAGCTGATAGGATCTATTTTCAATTAAAGTAGTATCCTCTTCGTGGAGAGTCAACCAAACTTCATCTTTCGGCGTGCGTGTATCTGAAAAGGATAGCGGACCCCAACCGGCTTCTTGAAAAAAGTCCGGGATTTCATCGGATGAAAAAACAGGGAACTTCCTGGCAACGCTTTTTCCTGCCCAATATAGAATCTCGTCTTGATGTTTTCCAAGAATAGAAGGTAACACATGGTCTTTCAATATTTCATAGCCAAGTCGGGTAGGGTGAATGTCAATTTCTTTAGTCAACGAGTATGCAGTCCTTTCGGAGGAAAAATCAGATTGTTTCGGGTACTTTTCAAGACGGACAAGAAAAGTTCACATCTCCTTGACCTCCTCAAAAGTGAGGAGTACAATGAACATGTTATCTTATTGTACCATGAAGGGGCATACCGTCAACGTTATCATGAGTAGTACGAATGATGTGATTTGACCGGTATATCTCACTTAATAAGGGAGGGTAAAAGACTTGTCGAGAGAATCAGATTTTTACTTGCGCCGACTGCACTCATTGCTCGGAGTTATTCCGGTTGGGTTATTTGTCGCTCAACACTTGGTAATAAACCATTTTGCAACTCGCGGTGAAGAAGCATTCAATAACGCATCCAACTTTATGGGGAACTTGCCGTTCGTGCTGTTCCTGGAATGGTTCATCATTTATATTCCACTAATGTTCCATGCGTTCTATGGTGTGTACATAGCTTTCACTGCGAAAAACAACGTTCAGCGATATGGTACGTTCCGTAACTGGATGTTCATGCTGCAACGTATTACAGGTGTGATCCTTGTCGTCTTCATCGCTTGGCACATTTGGGAAACTAGAATCCAAAAAGCATTGGGCGCTGAAGTGAATTACGACATGATGGCTGAAATATTATCTAGTCCATTCATGCTTGTGTTCTACATCGTCGGTGTTCTTGCTGCGACATTCCACTTGGCAAACGGCCTATGGTCATTTGCTGTAACATGGGGAATCGCTCAATCTCCGCATTCACAAAAAATCGTGTCATACATTACAATTGTTGTATTCTTAGTGCTTTCTGTTATCGGCGTTCAAGCACTGCTTGCGTTCGTGTAAGACAAGCTTCGTAAGTCAGCGGTATAAGAACATGTAAAATTTGAGGAGTGAAATATAATGGCAAAAGGCAGATTGATTGTCGTAGGCGGCGGACTTGCTGGCTTGATGGCAACCATCAAAGCTGCGGAAGATGGGGTCGCAGTTGACCTATTCTCGCTCGTTCCGGTTAAACGCTCCCACTCCGTTTGTGCCCAAGGTGGCATTAACGGTGCAGTGAATACGAAAGGTGAAGGCGATTCACCAGCCATCCACCTTGATGACACTGTATATGGAGGAGACTTCCTGGCGAACCAGCCACCTGTTAAAATGATGACAGATGCTGCACCAGGAATCATCAGTTTACTGGACCGTATGGGTGTTACTTTCAACCGTACACCTGAAGGCCTTCTTGACTTCCGCCGTTTTGGTGGTACGTTGCATCACCGTACGGCTTACGCCGGCGCAACAACTGGTCAACAGCTTCTGTATGCATTAGATGAGCAGGTTAGACGTCACGAAGTGGCAGGACTTGTTCAAAAATATGAACACTGGGAATTCCTAGGTATCATTATGGATGACGAAGGTATTTGCCGCGGTATCAAAGCACAGAACATGAAATCGATGGAAATCAAAGCATTCCCGGGCGACGCAGTCATCATGGCTACAGGTGGTCCAGGAATCATCTTTGGTAAATCAACGAACTCTGTTATTAATACAGGTTCAGCGGCATCAATCGTTTATCAGCAAGGTGCGAAATATGCGAATGGCGAATTCATCCAAATCCATCCGACTGCGATTCCTGGAGACGATAAGCTTCGTCTCATGAGTGAATCTGCTCGTGGTGAAGGCGGACGGATCTGGACATATAAAGACGGTAAGCCTTGGTATTTCCTTGAAGAGAAATACCCGGCATACGGTAACCTAGTCCCTCGTGACGTTGCAACCCGTGAAATCTTTGATGTCTGTGTGAATCAAAAATTAGGCATCAACGGCGAGAATATGGTTTATTTGGATCTGTCACATAAAGATCCACACGAGCTTGACATCAAACTTGGTGGAATCATCGAAATTTACGAGAAATTCACTGGGGACGACCCACGTAAATTACCAATGAAGATCTTCCCGGCTGTCCATTATTCAATGGGTGGACTTTGGGTTGACTATAATCAGCACACAAGTATCCCAGGTCTATTTGCTGCGGGAGAATGTGATTATTCCCAACATGGTGCGAACCGTCTTGGAGCGAACTCACTTCTATCAGCAATCTACGGCGGTATGCTTGCAGGACCGGAAGCGGTTAAGTACATGCGCGGCGTAAAACGTACAGCAGATGAACTTCCTTCTTCACTATTCGATGCAGCCATCAAAGAAGAGCAAGAGAAATGGGATGCTACATTGAAAATGGACGGAACGGAAAATGCGTACATGCTCCATAGAGAACTTGGAGAAATCATGACAGAGAACGTGACGGTTGTTCGTTATAATGATCGTCTTCAGAAGACGGACGACAAAATCGTTGAACTTCTTGAGCGTTATGAAAATATTAATATCACCGATACACAACAGTGGTCTAACCAAGGTGCCACGTTCACACGTCAATTGAAAAACATGCTTTATCTGGCACGGGTTATCACTTTGGGTGCTCTTAACCGTAATGAAAGCCGTGGTGCACATTACAAGCCTGACTTCCCGGAACGTGATGACGAAAACTTCTTGAAAACGACTATTGCAGAATTTGATGGTAAATCTGCACCGATCCTTTCTTATGAAGAAGTGGATGTATCTTTGATTCCGCCACGTAAACGTGACTATTCTGCGAAAGGAGATTGACACAAATGACTCAGCAAACAGCTGTCCAAGAACAGCAAGTTGCAAGTAAAACAGTTAAATTTGAAATTCAACGACAAGACACGCCTGAATCAAAACCATATTTTGAAAGCTTCGAAATTCCATACCGTCCGAATATGAACGTCATTTCCGCTTTGATGGAAATCCGTCGTAATCCGGTAAATGCAAATGGCGAAAAAACAACACCTGTCAACTGGGATATGAACTGTCTTGAAGAAGTGTGTGGAGCTTGCTCAATGGTCATCAATGGTCGTCCACGCCAATCGTGTACGGCATTGGTCGATCAGTTGACACAACCAATCAAACTTGAGCCTATGCGCACATTCCCTGTCGTACGTGACTTAGTAGTTGACCGTGAGTTCATGTTCGATTCCTTGAAACGAATCAAAGCATGGATTCCGATTGATGGAACGTATGACTTAGGTGAAGGACCTCGTATGCCTGAGCGTAAACGTCAGTGGACATATGAACTGTCTAAATGTATGACTTGCGGTGTTTGTCTTGAAGCTTGTCCGAATGTGAACGACAAAACAAACTTTATCGGTCCTGCATTGTTATCACAAGTTCGTCTATTCAATGCGCATCCAACAGGTGCGATGAACAAAGATGAGCGTCTAGCAACCTTAATGGCTGACGGCGGACTAGGCGAATGCGGTAATTCGCAAAACTGTGTTGTCGCTTGCCCGAAAGGCATTCCTTTGACAACATCAATTGCTGCACTTAACCGTGACACGACAGTTCAAATGTTTAAAAACTTCTTCGGAAGTGACCATATGGTCGACTGATTTCATTATCAGTGAAAGCCCTGCTCACAAGTCAAATTGTGTAGCGGGGCTTTTTTGTATGATTTGTGAGATGAACATTTAGCAAATCTTTGCTATAATAAAAGAATGAATGTTCATTCATTTTGAAAAGGGGCGTGTGAAATGAGAATTTCGTATATTGAAGACATGGAACAATGGATGGAAGACTTTACTTTTTCAGTACCGGTGTCAGTTCGTTTTTCTGAAACGGATATGTATGGGCATCTGAACAATACGGTTCCATTTACGTATTTTGAATATGCACGCATCGAGTATTTGAAAACCGCTGGTCATATGGTTGACTGGTTAAATCCGAAAGGTACGACCATACCAGTCGTTGCAGATCTGCAATGCGATTATATGAAACAAGTATTTTTCGATGAAAAACTATCAATTTTCGTAAAAGCCGCCAAAATTGGCAATAGTTCTGTCGATATCCATTACATGGCGAAAAATTCAAAAGATGAACTTGTCTTTACCGGAAGGGGATCAATCGTCCAGATTAACCGGAAGACCGGAAAAGCGGTTCCTTGGAAAGAAGAAGAAAAAACAGGATTTTCTCTGTAAAACATTGAGCGAGCCGGCACAGCCTACACCTTTTTCACATATTGTAAAGTGAACGTGGATAGGAGGGGGCGCGTCTTGACTGGAGAAATGAAAAACCGTTCTTTACTAACGGCAAGAGAGCGGGAAATATTCGATCTTTTAGTGAATGACCATACGACGAAGGAAATCGCAGGGCGGCTCGGCATTAGCGAAAAAACCGTCCGGAATCATATTTCGAATACTATTCAGAAATTAGGAGTTTCCGGAAGGGCACAAGCAATTGTCGAATTACTGCGATTAGGAGAACTGGAATTGAATTAGGCTTCATCATCACGAATATGTATGACCAATCCGTTACCTGCGCAAATCGATAGGAGAAAAACCCCCTGGAAACAATATATACTTATTTAACACTTAAAATTAGTTGCGTTATGTGCCAAAAAGGGTGACAATAAGTAGACAGTATTCGTTTTCAGGGAGCTGGTAATTGTGACGGAATACAATGGGAATAATCTGGATGGTGCTGAAAACATCGCTCAGATGGAAAAAGAACTTCGATATATATCTGGGATTATTAAACAACAAGGTCGCAAACTCTTAGGTAATTATTCAATCACGCCTCCGCAATTCGTTGCGCTACAATGGTTATTTGAGCATGGCGATATGACTATTGGTGATTTATCCAATAAAATGTATTTGGCGTTCAGTACGACGACAGATCTGGTCGATCGCATGGAAAACAATCAGCTGGTTAAGAGAGTGCGTGACGAACACGATCGTCGTGTCGTCCGTATCCATTTACTAGAAGAGGGCGGTAGGATTATTGAGGAAGTGATCAATAAACGTCGTAAATACTTGAATTCTGTCCTTGTCGATTTTTCTGAGAGTGAAATTACAGAATTCTCGCGTTTGTTGACGAAATTGCACGAAGAGATGATCAAAGAGTGAACACCTCAAAAAATTCACCAATCGGAGTGATCGATTCCGGAGTAGGCGGACTAACAGTTGTAAAGGAAATGCTTTCACTATTGCCTGCTGAAAAAATCATCTATATTGGGGACGATGCGAGATGTCCATACGGGCCTCGATCAGTCGAAGAAGTGAGAGCCTTTACAATGGAAATGGCTCATGCTTTAAGTGCAAAGGGTATTAAGATGTTGGTCGTTGCTTGCAATACCGCAACAGCTGTAGCACTGGATGACTTGCGTGGTTTGTTTCCATTTCCAGTAATTGGGGTTATTGACCCTGGTGCTAGAGCTGCATTGCGTGTTTCAGCGACGGGTAAGATTGCGGTTTTAGGTACGGTAGGTACGATTAAAAGTTGTGCGTATGACAATGCGATTTCTGCATTATCGCCTGATGCACGTATTATTTCTTTAGCGTGCCCTCATTTTGTACCGCTAGTCGAGAGTGGACAATATAAGAGTTTGGATATTAGTCCAATCATACAATCTTCATTGGAGCCCATCGTGCATTTGGAATTTGATACCGCTATTCTTGGCTGTACGCATTATCCACTATTACATGACGCCATCCAGCAGCAACTGCCTGCTAACGTGAATATCGTCTCATCTGCAAATGAGACTGTACTGGACGTCCTACTGACGCTGAGGAAGCTTGCACTTCTAAACGATTCTGAAGTGAAGGAAGCTCCATTGTTCTATACGACAGGAAAGTTGGACGTATTCAGTTCGATAGCAAAAGATTGGCTTGAAATCGATTTTCCCGATGTCCAATATATCGTTTTATGAAACCCGGATCTTTTCTAAGGCATCCGGGTTTTTGCTATGATTAAATTGTGTGTGATAAGATAGAGCGGCATTCAAAAAGTGGAGGTTTTTAATTATGAGACATGATGGCAGAACTGAAAATACAGGAAGACCTGTATCAATAGAAACAGACTATTTAATACATCCGGAAGGATCCGTACTTATATCAGTTGGAAATACAAAAGTAATTTGTACTGCCACTATAGAAGAACGAGTACCTCCATTTTTACGTGGGAGTGGACAAGGGTGGGTCACGGCTGAATATTCCATGTTGCCCCGTGCAACAGGACAACGGACACAGCGGGAATCTTCTAAGGGGAAAGTCGGCGGCAGGACAATGGAAATCCAACGTTTGATTGGACGTGCTCTGCGTGCAGTTATGGATCTTGGAGCGCTAGGTGAACGAACTGTATGGATTGACTGTGACGTCATCCAGGCAGACGGTGGAACGCGTACAGCGTCCATTACCGGTGCATTCGTCGCAATGTGTATGGCTGTTTCTAAATTGACAGCAGAAAAGAGCCTGAAGAATTTCCCGGTTAAAGATTATTTAGCAGCGATTAGTGTAGGGAAGACTCCAGAAGGAGTTCTTTTGTTAGATTTGGATTATCCTGAAGACTCCAGTGCTGCGGTAGATATGAATGTGGTCATGACAGGTGCAGGTGAATTTGTTGAATTACAAGGTACTGGAGAAGAGGCGACATTCACAAGACAGGAAATGAATGATCTTGTCGAATTGGCTGAACTCGGTATTCATCGCTTAATCGAGATTCAAAAGAATGTTTTAGGACCTATCACCGCACAAATCGACGTTAAGGAAGGCGATTTAAGATGAAGCAAGTTTTGATTGCAACAAACAATAAAGGGAAAGCGAAAGATTTTGAAGCGCTTTTCAATCCTCTTGGTGTAACTGTCATGACATTGAATGACTTGGAAGAAACAATAGATGTAGAAGAAACGGGCACTACATTTGAGGAGAATGCCATTTTAAAGGCAGAAGAAGTTTCGAAGCTTTTGGGCGTTATCGTTATCGCTGACGATAGTGGCTTAGAAGTCGATGCATTAGATGGAGCTCCTGGCGTCTATTCCGCTCGTTATGCGGGCTTAGAGAAAAATGATGATGCTAATATCGATAAAGTGCTTGAAGGGCTTACAGGCGTTTCTGATGAGGAACGTACTGCGCGATTCCGATGTGTGCTTGCTGTTGCAGGGCCGGAAATGGAGACAGTGACTTTCTCTGGGAGCTGTGAAGGATCAATACTTCATGATAGAAGAGGAACGAACGGCTTCGGATACGACCCTATTTTTTACACACCTATTAAGGAACGTGCCATGGCCGAATTGTCCGCTATTGAAAAGGGAGAAATTTCGCATCGTGGCGCTGCTTTAGCTCAATTGAAGGAGCACCTTCCCAAACTGATGGAATCATTTGGTGCTAGTAGATGAAAATTATAGTTATGAGTGATTCGCATGGTGACAAGGAAACGGTGAGGACCGTTTCTGCGTTACATGCGGATGCCATTTTCCATTGTGGCGACAGCGAACTGACTGTCGAGGATCCAGTTTTGCAAGGTATGCATATTGTAAGAGGGAATTGCGATAGCGATCTGCGCTTTCCAAGCTCATTTGTCATTGAAGTCGGTGAAAAACGCGTGTTCGTTGTCCATGGCCACGAACATGATTGCAAAAGGACATTATTGCCATTGTATTATGCAGCACAGGAGGAACAAGCAGACATTGTTCTGTTTGGTCATTCACATCTATATGGAACAGAGATGAAAGAAGGAATCTTATTTTTGAATCCTGGCAGCACATTATTGCCGCGTGGAGGAAATGAAGCAACATTTGCAGTGATAGAATGGGATGAAACGATCCGGATTTCATTCAAAAATCTTGCGCTTGAAACAATTAACGAAGTGGAAATAAAAAACTTTTTAAATTAGCATTGACTTATTTTTGAACCATGCCTATAATAAGATTTGTCGTTTGCGATAACTAAATTGCAAATCGCACATGTCTCAGTAGCTCAGCTGGATAGAGCAATGCCCTTCTAAGGCATCGGTCGGGGGTTCGAATCCCTCCTGGGACGTACATAAAAGCGGTATGAACCGTGGTATATTAGCCTTCTAACGAAGTTGAAGCATCGGTCTATGAGCGGTCACACTACGCTTAATGGTTTTCCGACTTCTACTCTACGTTAGGAGGTTTTTTTATTGCGTAACTTCAATTCAGATTTAATATATAAATTTTGCATAAAGACTATGTCCCTAACTCGACCTCATCAAACCGTATAACAGATTTATAAATAGAGAAGGTGTTGGAATACGTCATTAGATAAATTGCTGAATCTCTATTTTCTTCTCTATTCAGTTCTTTGTGAAATCGTTATAATTTGGTGTATTGGAGTTTGTTTTTATGAAAAAAATCTATATTACATATGAGATAATTATGTTTATTCTTGTTCTCATATCACTGTTTTTCGCTTTTTCTACTAATGAACAGTTATTTCTCTACGATCGTATCATTTGGATTGTATTTGTTGCTGATTATGTAGTTCGTTTGATTAGTTCTAAGAAAAAGTGGGAGTATATCAAGAAGCATCCATTTGAGCTTGTTGCTATTATTCCGTTTGATTCTATATTTAGAGTAGCGAGGTTTGTTCGGATTTTTAAGGTGGTTCGACTGCTTGGAATTGGATCACGATTTTTTAAACCTGTTTATAGTCTCTTGAAAACAAATGGACTAGATAAACTGCTTATGACAGCTCTTGTTCTATTATTTATCATTCCTATCCCAATTGTCTTAGTTGAACCATCCATTACTACTTTTCCTGATGCATTATGGTGGGCAGTCGTTACTACGACCACCGTCGGTTATGGAGATATTTCTCCATCCACACCAATTGGCCGTGTATTGGCTGTCGTATTAATGTTGGTCGGGATTGGCATTATAGGTACATTCACTTCAGCTATAACGAGTTACTTTAGTGGTAACGCAAAAGTGACGCACGACAAACAAATACTAAACGTAATTCAATCGATTGAAGAGATTGAGAATCTAACTAAAGAAGATATAGACCTGATTCAATTGTATTTGAAAAGGAAAGACTTAACAGAGGGGCGAATCGAAACAAGCGCATCTTCCACACCAAAAGCTATACAATAAATGACTACCTAGTTTACTGAAATCCATTCATAAGGATGGAACGGTTATAAACGCCTGGAAGCTAAGTAAATATGAGATACGGATTTAGTGCCTTTGGAATTTACGTGAATTTTACTCGGACTTGCTGATATTTGCAAGATAAGGTTGTATACTAGTAAAAGTAAAAAGGTTTGCTTCAGTAAATAAGATATCGTGTATTTGTTGAATAAATTTCCTTATTAACAAGTAAAGTAGGTGAACAATATGGGGAAATATCAATTAGATAATAAAGGTAAAATGGCTGTGACGAAATTTCATGAGAAAAAAAAGCCTGCGCAATTTGATAAAAAGCAGCAACTTGAAAAAATACGTGCAGCGTATTTGAAAAAGAAGCAAGAAAAAACAGATGAATAATGGAAATGAAGAAATAGGAAGACTAATCCCTTCTTCGGATTTTTAGTCCACTATTAACAAAAACATCCTATCATTTTAAAAGATAAACTGAATATCGTTCTGTCAAAATCAGCTTCTCAAATTTTATTTGAGAGGTTTTTTTGCTGTTTTAAAGGGTAACAATAGAAGTGTAATCGAATGTAAAGCCTGTAAATTAAGCTTTTAAATGCAGATTTAACAACACTTTAAAATTAATTTAAGCTAAACTGAATATAGCCATTGAATTGTACCACTCTTGCCATGTTTTTGATCCACTAATGACAAGTTTTTGGTCCACTTCTGCCATGCAGAGAACCACCCTTCTTTATAATTGAGTTGCACCTAACGGTGTAAAACAATTATTCAGGAGGTTTTTTTATGATTAAGTATCGAGAAATTCTGAGGCTGCACGCTCAGGGAATTAGTCAAAGGGGCATCGCCTCAAGTACTTCCAACTCAAGAACGACGATTCGAGAAGTGGTGAAAAGAGCTGAGGAGCGGAACATGCGATGGCCTTTGGAAGAAGAAATTACAGATCAAGACTTACTGGAGTTATTATTTCCTGAAAAGCATGCTTCTATGGACTTTAGAAGAAAGCCAGATTGTGAATATGTCCATAAGGAGTTGGCAAAGCCAGGTGTTAATTTAACGCTGTTATGGGAGGAGTATTCTCTTAACTGCCGATCAAACGAAGAGATTCCATATAGCTATCGTCAGTTCTGCAGATTCTATCATGATTATGCCCGCAAAACGAAAGCTACAATGCGTATTAAACGTAAACCCGGCGAGCTGTTAGAAATGGATTGGGCAGGTCAGACAATGTCGATTAAAGATGATTTAACTGGCGAAGAGATTCCAGTTTATATTTTTGTTTCTGCCCTTCCGTGCAGTCAATATGCTTATGTTGAAGGCTTCTTGTCAATGAATGCGGAAGCATGGATCACGGCTCATATTCATGCATTTCAATTTTACGGAGGCGTTCCAAGAGTCGTTGTTCCGGACAACCTTAAAACAGGTGTAGTGAAAGCTTCAAAGTACGAACCGGTTATCCATACAGGCTATCAGGAGATGGCTGAGCACTATCAAACAACGATTGTACCCGCTCGCGTCCGTCGTCCGAAAGACAAGGCAAGCGCCGAAAGTACAGTAGGTCATATTTCAACGTGGATCATTGCTTCATTGCGGAATCAAGAGTTTTTCAGCTTAAAAGAGTTAAATGAAGCTGTTCATGAGAAGCTAATGGAATTTAATCAAAAACCATTTCAAAAAAAGCAAGGAAGCAGACAAACGGCTTTTAAAGAAGAAGAACACTTCGCATTAACACCGTTGCCTGCTTCGCCGTATGAAATCGCAACTTGGAGAATTGCGACGGTACAATATGATTATCACATAACTGTGGACAAAATGTCTTACTCTGTTCCCTACGATTATGTAAAGTACGAGGTTGATATTCGAGTCACTAGAACTATAATAGAAGTGTTTTATAAAGGACTGCGCATCGCTTCGCATAAAAAGCTGAAAGGGAAACCAGGACAAAGCAGTACGTTGACGGATCATATGCCTAAAGAACATAAGCAATACATCGAATTTGACACCGCATATGTACGTAAATGGGGAGAAACAGCAGGTTCTAATACCTTGACCACCATTAATAGTATTCTTGCCTCTTATCGGGTTGAAAAGCAAGCGCTGAAATCTTGTATGGGCCTGATTAAATTAGCAGATCAGCACTCGGTAGATCGTTTAGAAAGAGCATGTGAGCGAGCATTAAGATACACAAGTAGACCTACGCTTAAAAGCATCCAAACAATCCTTAAAACCGGACAGGATAAACTTCCTATCACGTTTGAAGAGGAAGATTGCCAAGGTGAAGTTAAATCCAACCCTTACGGTTTTACAAGAGGCGCAGACTATTATGGAGGTAAGGACAAATGACTACTGAAAACACGTTATCTAAACTAAACGATATGAGAATGACTGCAATGGCAGAGAGATATATGGAGCAATTGAAAAACCCTGAGTACCAGGACTTATCGTTTGAAGATCGTTTTGCGATGCTTGTAGACATTGAGGGGGGGCATAGAAAAAATGCCAAGCTCGATCGTCTCATCAGAAGTGCAGAGTTCAGAGACAGCCAAGCCTGTATAGAAGATATAGAATATCACGCTGACCGAAAGCTTGATAAAACACAAATCCTTAGATTATCAACCGGAAGATATATTCAAGAGAAGCATAATATCATAATTAAAGGTGCTTCAGGTAACGGGAAAACTTACTTAGGATGTGCTTTTGGAATCGCTGCTTGCCGTCAACTTTATAAAGTACGATATATCCGTCTTCCAGATTTATTAGATGAGCTCGCTGTAGCCAGGGGTGAAGGCATTTACCGAAAGGTAATTAAAAAATATACAAAGGTAGATTTACTCATCCTTGATGAATGGCTTTTAACGCCGTTGAAAGAAACTGAAGCCAGAGATCTATTAGAGATTATTGAGTCGAGATATCAGGTCGCTTCTACAATATTCTGTTCGCAGTTTGATCCCCGTGGCTGGCATGAAAAGATTGGTGAAGGAACATTGGCTGATGCCATTCTAGACCGAATTGTACATGGATCTTATCACATGATGCTTGATGGCGAAGTCTCGATGCGGGAGCGCCATGGATTGGAGGGTTCCTCGTGATTCCAGTAGAAGTGGAGAATCGCATTGCGAAATACTTCTTTCATAATTATCTACCTGAAGAGATAATGGATGAAATAATAGATGTGCTTATCCCACAATGCCTGAATGTAGAAGAGGAGGATATAGATCATGACGAACTTGTCATGGACGCTGTATTAATTCTTCTAGCTCTATTAGACGAGAAAAGTATAAAATAAATTAAACAGTCATCGATGATTTGTCTCGATGGCTGTTTTGATGATAGATCTAGATGAATTAAGAAAGACTCTAGCATTAAGTGGGCTAATCATTGGCAGAGGTGGACCAATTTGATGTCAGAAGTGGACAAGAAAGATGGCAACGGTGGGACAATCGTATGGCTGTAGTCATAAACTGTTGCAAAGTGAAATGGAACTATGGTATCTTTACTTTGAATTCAAGATGTCTTAATTCAAGATATCTTAATTCAAGATAGTTTTCGGACTATCACATCACCCCTAATTTGAAAATGGTGGTGTTGAATCAGCAAGTATTTGCCAAACACCAATCATTTAAGATGTAACTATAAAACAACTGTTACATATAGAGTGTAACTAAAAAGAACTAACGTAGAGTGCACAAATTTTTTTTGAATAAAATAATCTTGGATTCAAGATATCTGAAATCAAACAACTAATAGGAGGAATTATAATGGATCACTTAAAAGGTATTCACCACGTTACAGCTATAACAAGTAGTGCAGAAAAGAACTATGAATTTTTCACATATGTATTAGGAATGCGGCTTGTAAAGAAAACTGTCAATCAAGATGATATCCAAACCTATCACTTATTCTTCGCAGATGATAAAGGTTCTGCCGGAACAGATATGACGTTCTTCGATTTCCCGGGTATTCCTAAAGGGACACATGGAACAAACGAGATTTATAAAACAGCTTTCCGTGTACCAACAGATGCTACACTTGATTACTGGTTGAAACGTTTTGATAAGTATGAAGTGAAAAATAATGGTATTGAAGAAGTTTTTGGCAAAAAAACGATTTCATTCGTTGACTTTGATGACCAACAATATATGTTAATCTCTGATGAGTTGAATGAGGGGGTTGAATCGGGGACACCTTGGCAAAACGGTCCGGTACCATTGGAATTTGCCATTACGGGATTAGGGCCGATTCATATTCGTATCGCACAATTTGATTATTTAAAAGAGGTTTTGGAAAAAGTTATGTTCATGCGTGAAATTACACAAGAAGGTCCACTGCATTTATTTGAAATGGGTGAAGGTGGAAATGGCGCACAAGTAATTGTGGAACATAATGACAGCCTACCTGCTGGCCGACCAGGATACGGAACGGTGCATCACACAGCTTTCCGCGTGGAAGATACAAAAGTATTGAAAGAGTGGATAGATCATATGGAAGCTGCTGGATTCGGTACTTCTGGATATGTAGATCGCTTCTTCTTTGAATCATTATATGCACGGGTAGCACCTGGCCTATTGTTTGAATGGGCAACAGATGGCCCTGGTTTTATGGGAGATGAGCCTTACGAAACTGTAGGTGAAATTTTATCATTACCACCTTTCCTTGAACCACAACGGGAACAAATTGAGGCATCAGTTAGACCAATCGACACAGTGCGCAGTACACGGAAAATTGAAAAAGAGTATTTGTAAGGAGACGGATTTTAAAATATGGGTTTATTAAATAGATTATTCGGGACAAAAATTGAGGGGGAACTAACAATGACAAAACCAAATATAGGAATTATTTTAGGGTCAACACGTGAAGGGCGAGTAAGTCCACAAGTTGGAGCATGGGTAAAAGAACTTGCAGATCAACGCGGAGATGCGAATTATACGATTATCGATATTGCAGATTACAAATTACCGCTATTAGGTGAAGCAGGCGGCGATGCATCAGGTGCAGCAGCATGGTCAGAAATTGTCGCAAATCAAGACGGATTTGTATTCATCGTTCAAGAATATAACCATTCCATAACGGCTTCACTCAAAAATGCATTAGATTACTTACGTGTAGAATGGAACAACAAAGCAGCTGGTATCGTATCATACGGTTCAGTAGGTGGAGCCCGTGCGGCAGAACATTTGCGTGGTATTCTAAGTGAATTACTAGTAGCGCATGTCCGTGTACATCCTGCATTATCTCTATTTACAGACTTTGAAAACGGTACGGATTTCAAACCGGCTGATGTGCAAGCGAATTCAGTAAACCAAATGTTAGATCAAGTGATCCCTTGGACAACTGCATTAAATACAATTCGTAAGTAAATGCCCATTGGTTAATTTTATCTTTTGTAAATCTGTGAGGAAGATAGAGGTTGAAGCAGTAAGTCCTCATTATTTCTAAAGTCGAGCGAAAAGGAAATTCGTTTAAGTTAACTCCTTAGGAGGTGGCTAAGTGGATGGGAAATGCGAGAACCAGGCGTATTTATTATTAATGAAAACAAACAAAGCCATTCAAGAGAGAATCAGACTTGAAATGATTACGAATGGCTTGAACGTGACAGAGTTTTCCGTTTTGGAGGTCCTTTATCTGAATGGAAAACAGACCATGCATCAAATCGGTGATAGCATTTTAGTATCGAGTGGCTCGCTGACGTATGTAATAAATAAATTAGAACAAAAAGGCTTGTTAAAACGAAACGCATGCCTCAATGATCGACGAGTTATTCATGTAGAGTTAACAAATGATGGAATTTCTCTAATGAATGAAATCATGCCTGACCATCGTAACTTTATAAATTATATGTTCGAATCTCTGAATGAGGAAGAGTCACAAACAATCGTGAAGCTTTTAGGGAAAGTAAGCGAAAGAGTGAATGCTTAATTTTTTGCTGACTTATATCTTGAACAAAAGATTATAGTGTGAGTACTATAAATGATTCTCAGAGAAGAAGGGTTAAACAATTTGTTCTCCCGTATGAAGTGAATGCGTTGGATTGACTTGATGAAATGGAGTGGCCAAAAATGCAAAAAACAATAGGAATCCATCATATCACGGCGATGATTAATGATGCCCAAAGAAATATTGACTTCTATGCAGGTGTGCAGGTGTACTCGGTTTAAGACTTGTTAAAAAAACGATAAATTTTGAACGGCCAGAAGTGTATCATCTTTATTTTGGAAATGAATATGGTGAACCAGGAACGGTTATTACATTTTTTCCGTGGGCAAAGCAATTAAAAGGTCGAATTGGTACAGGTCAAGTAGGTGTCACCAGCTATGTCGTTCCCAATAATTCGATTGAGTTCTGGGAGAAACGATTGGCGAAATTTGGTGTCAGGTTTACGCAATCGGTGCGCTTTGGAGAAAAATATCTGTCGTTACAGGATCCGGATGGACTTGAAATTGAACTAGTAGAAAGAGAAACAGCACAACTGAATAGCTGGGAATTCGGAGAGATTACATCGGAGTTTGCCATTAAAGGGTTCGGTGGTGCTATTTTAATTTCTGCTCAGCCGGATCAAACTGCTGATGTCCTGCAGGAAGTATTAGGATTAGAAAATCTTGGGCAGGAAGATGGCTTTCACCGATTTAAATCAGAAGCGCAACTTGGCAACTTCATTGATATTAAGTTAACACCATCGGTTCGTGGGTTAAAGGGTGCTGGAACAGTGCATCATATTGCATGGAGAGCTAAAGACGAAGAGGATCTTCAGGCTTGGAGAGAACTTCTCCTAAGTAAAGGATATAAGCCTACAGAAATTCGTGATCGTAATTACTTTAAAGCCCTTTATTTTAAAGAAGAAGGCGGCGTCTTATTTGAAATAGCGACTGACACGCCAGGCTTTACTGTTGATGAACCACTTACGGAGCTTGGGCAAAAACTGATGCTGCCTTCGTGGTTGGAACAAAAACGAGACGAACTAGAAAATGCATTGCCTTCAGTGAAGGTGAACGTATTAGAGGAGGATATTTAATGAAACATGTATTTTACAAAGGTAAAGATGTGAACAAGCCTACGTTACTTTTATTACATGGAACTGGAGGGAACGAACAAGATCTGTTGCCTCTGGGAGGAAGAATTGACGCAGATGCTTCCGTGTTAAGTGTGAGAGGAAACGTGTTAGAAAATGGAATGCCCCGCTTCTTTAAGAGGTTAGCAGAAGGAATTTTTGATGAAGAAGATCTTATATTCCGAACGAAAGAGTTGAATGAATTTCTCGATGAAGCAGCAAATGAGTATGGATTTGACCGAGATAATGTGATGGCCGTTGGTTACTCAAACGGAGCGAATATTGCCGCGAGTTTACTATTTCACTATCAAAATGCTTTAAAAGGTGCGATTCTTCATCATCCCATGGTGCCTAGACGAGGCGTAGAACTACCTGACTTAACGGGAAAACATGTATTTATTGCAGCGGGAACTAACGATCCAATATGCCCGCCGTCAGAATCCACGGAACTGCAGACATTCTTGGAAAAGGCTAATGCACTAGTAGAACTTCATTGGGAAAATAATGGCCATCAATTAACGGCTGATGAAGTGGAAGCTGCGAGTAAATGGTATTCTTCGTTACAGTTGAATTAATGAAACAGATTACACTTGTAGCTGAGAGAAATAGCAAGAGTTAACTTATGAAGTACATCTCATCTGTTCTGATGTTTAGGTTCTCGTGTTGGTTTTCACCAATCTAGTAACTGCTGAAAATATAAATTTCAATCACCTCTCTCATTTTGAATGACCATACTACAAATTCAATAGTAGATTAAAGTTTCTCTTATGAGGGCATAAGAAGAACAGTACTGTATTGAGGATTTGTATTTATTGGAGGTGATTCTTATATAGATTACTTAAAAAGTGAAAAAGCCGGTGTGAATTTGGAGTTTTTTAAACAAACTATTTGGAAAATCAAAGGAGACGAAAAAAATGTCAAACGTAAAAGTAGCAGTCGTTTTTTATAGTATGGGTGGAACAAACTATCAATTAGCAAAGTGGGCAGCAGAGGGAGCTACAGAAGCAGGTGCTGAAGTTAAAGTATTAAAAGTACAAGAATTAGCACCAGATTCTGTAATTGAAGGAAACGAAGGATGGAAAGCTACTGTAAATGCAACAAAAGATGTTCCTGTAGCTACGTCAGCAGATCTTGAATGGGCAGACGCAATCATCTTCAGTACCCCAACTCGATTCGGTGTAATGGCATCACAAATGAAACAGTTCATCGACCTTCAAGGCGGGCTATGGGCAAATGGTAAAACAATCAACAAAGTAGTAAGTGCTATGACATCTGCTCAAAACCCACATGGCGGACAGGAAGCTACATTGCTTTCTTTATATACTGCTATGATGCACTGGGGTGCAATTATTGCGACGCCTGGCTACTCTGATCCAGTGGTATTTGGAGCAGGCGGTAACCCATATGGAACGAGTGTAACAGTGGGCCAAGATGGCAAAATGATTGAAGATGTTCAAGCTGCAGTGAAATATCAAGCAAAACGTACAGTTACTGTTGCAGAGTGGGTTAAAAAAGGAAATCAATAATTTTTTGTGTTGAGTCACTGTAAGATTGAACAAAGATGAAAGGTGTATATTCGCCCTGAAGTTCGACAACAACGTCTTAATGTGGGTTTTGCACCTTTCTCATGTTGAAAAAACGATTGCTTCCGGAACAAGTACTATTATAGAGGTATACAAAACGTTAAGTTCAACAATTGTTAAGGTAAATAGTTTAATTCGATACACATTGGATTTATTTTAAAAATATTTTTTTTATGAAATGGAGAGTCTTAAAATGAAAAAATGGAATGTTGATGGAACTCATACAAACGTAGGTTTCTCAGTTAGACATATGATGGTTTCGAATGTGAAAGGTAGTTTCACAGGAATTGAGGGCACAGTAATTGGTGATGTGAATAATTTGACGGATGCAAAAATTCATTTCGAAATTGATGTAAACTCGATCAATACGAATAATGAAGATCGTGATAACCATCTTCGGTCAGAAGATTTCTTCGCAGTTGAAAAGTATCCGAACATTACATTTGACTCAACGGACATTGTAGAGACAGGAAAAGACAAATATGATGTAACAGGAGACCTTACTGTCAAAGACGTTACGAAAAAGACTACATTTAAAGTGACTCGTACGGGCGCTGGAAAAAATCCTTGGGGTGTCGATGTAGTTGGTTTTGAAACAGAAACAAAAATCTCCAGAAAAGGATTTGGTCTAACTTGGAACCAAGCGCTAGAAACAGGTGGCGTATTAGTAGGCGACGATATTAAAATTTCGGTTGAACTTCAAGTTAACCCAGCATAATGTGTAATTATTGGCGAATTCTCAATCGTATAGAAGAGATTTCGCCTCTTTTTTATATCTAAATTTATTTGTTAATCTGGTTAACATTTTACACATACATACTAGTTTAAATGAAGAATGATTTAAGTATAATCTTTATACTTGATATAGTAAGTATATCAGTGTATACTGAATGTATTAGTTGGAGGTGGTACTTATTAAAGTATGTCCATATTTAGAATCCAGTTTCGAGATATTGGGAAGGCGCTGGAACGGACTCCTCATTCATTATTTATCAAATTGTCCGGATTTCACTGCTCATTTTTCTCAAATGAAACGCGATTTAACTGATATTACGCCTCGTTCGCTTTCATTGAAATTAACCGAACTTGGGGAATATGATTTAGTAGAAAAAAAAGTAACTCCAGGAACTCCCGTCATAATTACGTATCATCTAACTGTTAAAGGACAACAGCTGGCGATTGCCCTTCAACCAATACAAGCATGGGCGCAACAAAATATTGAACTTGATGTATCTAACCATCATAAAGAAATGGGGAATTTACATGGAAACGAAAAATAATATGATTTGTGATTTGGAAACAGGTATTTGCGGACCGGGTGGCGACGATACTTCTACAATGGAGTTTATCGATTTGTCAGCTCGTAAAAAAAGAATTGACTTATATTATGTAACAGATCCAATCTGTTCGCATTGTTGGGCATTAGAGCCGGTTCTTCGAAAGTTTGTTGATCAGTATGGACACTATTTCAATATGCAGACGCTAATGGGTGGATTGCTTGAAAAGTGGGATGGCTTTGCGGATGTGAGCAATGGAATTTCTGGTCCCGCGGATGTTGCTGGTCACTGGAGAGAAGTGGGTGATCATTCACGAATGCCGATCGATGGGACGGTTTGGTATGACGATCCAATCGAATCTTCATTCATTCCATCTAGGGTTTATAAAGTTATTTCGGAGAAAAATGCTGAACTGGCAAATGTATTTTTGCGCCGTGCAAGAGAAGAACTATTTGCTTTTAACAAAAACATTGCAAAAGACGATGTTTTAATCGACCTTGTTAACCAAGTTGGACTTGATGGGGAAGAAATTGTGAAGCAATCAAAGCTTCCAGAAGCAAACACGTCCCTACACGAAGACTTCCAACTCGTTCGTGAATTAGGTGTTCGTGGCTTCCCAACGATTGTGATGGTAAACGAAGAGCAAAAAGGTGCTCGAATTGTTGGGGCGAGATCGTTAGCGGACTACACAAATGCACTCCAACAATTACTGCCGGATGAAACGTTAGAGCCAAAACAACTTTCGGAGCTAAGTCAATTACTACAACAGGAAAAACTGTTATTCTCACGCGAAATTGAAGAGTATTATTCGATTGAGGAAAAAGATGTATCGACATTTATTCAAGAGCAGTTGTCTCAAGATGCTTATGAGATAAATGAAATCCTAGGTGAGAAGTACATTCAAGTCAACTAAATATCCCGGAAAATTGACCATGGATAAGGAGATTGAACATGACGTATTTGTTACAAGTTGATTTTCAAATGGATGGTCCATTTGGAGAAGAAATGGCAAAAGGATTTGCAGAATTGGCTCAAAGTATAAATGATGAGCCAGGTATGATCTGGAAGATCTGGACGGAAGATGCAGCCGCAAAAGAAGCTGGAGGCGTCTATCTATTTGAAACAAAAGAAAGTGCCCAAGCCTATTTAGAAATGCACTCAGCTCGGTTAACGTCTTTCGGTATTCAAGCTATTCGTGGGAAGATTTTCGAGGTTAATGTACCGCTATCTATGATTAATAGTGGTCCTATCCAAAATAAATGATCAAAACAATCGAATCGACTTTCCGATGGAGAGTCGATTTTGTTATACACGATGAAGAAGGAGGTTGCTGTCTTGTTACAGATACTCAAGGCCGGTAATCATGCACAGCCTTTTAGGGGTCCATTCACAATTACACGAGTTCAACCAGGTGATATTTTTGGCCATGAAACGACGGATACGGCATTTGGACCTTTAGCCATTATTGATCATGCTGTAATGAAAAAAGGCTTAACGATTAAGATGCACGAACACATAAATGATGAAATTTTAAGTTATATAAGATCAGGCGTCACACATCATAGGGATTCAGCAGGTTTTGAAGCGCCGATTGCACGTGGGAAATTAATGTTAATGAATGCAGGGGCAGGCTTTTGGCATGAGGAGAAAGTAAAAGATGATGAAGTGGAGATGCTGCAAATCTTCGTCCGACCGAATGAAACAGATCTTGCTCCAGAAATTCAGTTTCATGATAAGCCTGCAGACAATCAGGATTGGTATGTCATGGTCGGACCTGAAGGAAGTGAAGCGCCGCTTTATGTTAGGCAAAACGTCTACATAGTAGACGCGCATCCTAAAGCGGGCGACGAGTTGGAAGTTCCAACATATGTAGGCCTGACACCCTACCTATATGTGATGAACGGTGAAATTACGGTTCAAGATCTCACAATTGGTAAACAAGAAGCAGTAACGGATTTAGTTCATCCTCTTCCTTCTATTGTCGCTATTGAAGACTCTACAATTGTATTGTTTTTTGTCGATATGAATGCACCAATGTCTATGGATGGGACAATTAGTGGGGTGAAGTACTAGTAGCTATAGGTGAAAATAAAGTAGTAATACATACAATTTTTACCTTGCAGACTATGATTTAATCTCATCTGAGAATTAATGTTTTAATATACTGCAGTCAAAAAAAGGGATTGTTCATCTGAATAGATGAGCGATCCCTTTTTCCTTCTATTCAGTAGTCATGGCGAAAACTTGTTTGAATAAGCCCTGCTATTTAGGAGTGGTAGGTTTTAACGAATGAACGATTAGTCGTTGTTACTTGGGAAAGCAAATGTTGACACGGATTCGCTATTTTCTTCAAACCATTTTTCTGAAATGGTCTTTGTTTTGGTGAAGAAGCGGACATGCTCTGGTCCGAACATATGCCCCTCGCCGAATCTGGACCGTTTCCAGCCGGCAAAGTTATGATACCCGACAGGAATGGGAATGGGCACGTTAACCCCAACCATGCCGACGTCAATTTCTGATGTGAATTTACGAGCAGCCGCACCATTATTCGTGAAAATTGTCACGCCGTTCCCGAGTTCATGTGCGTTAATTAACTCGATTGCTTCCTCCAATGAATCCACTCGGACGACATTCCGGACAGGACCAAATACTTCTTGTTCATAAATTTCCATGCCAGGCTTCACGTTGTCCAAAAGTGTTGGCCCCAGATAGAAGCCTTTCGAAATTTCAGCAATATTCGGGTTCCGCCCATCACATACAAGTGTAGCGCCTTCATCAAGACTTCGGTCGATATAGCCGATGATTGCGTCCTTTGATTGTTTTGTAATAACGGGTCCAAAGTCAACGGCTGGATCTGTGTATGGGCCAACTTTTAGTTTAGAGATTTTATCAGCTAGAACTTTGACTAGGTTATTCGCAGTATCCTCACCAACGGGCATGATTGTCGAAATGGCCATACAGCGCTGAGAAGCGGCACCATAAGCAGCGCCTAAGAATGCGTTTGCGACCTGTTCCAAATCTGCATCGGGCATGACAATCATATTGTTTTTACCGCCGCCTAAAGCCGTAACGCGTTTGCCGTATGATGATCCTGTTTTATAAATATGTTCAGCGACTGGCGTGGACCCGACAAACGAAATGGCTTTTATAGCTGGGTTTTCCAGTAGTTCATTGACCGCATCTTTGTCGCCATTAATGACTGTCCACACACCATCGGGCAAACCCGCTTCTTTCCACAGTTCTGAAAAAAACAATGCAGAGCAAGGTACGCGCTCGGATGGTTTTAAGATGACACAATTGCCGACTGCCACTGCCATACATGTCATAGCAAGCGGCACCATTACTGGAAAGTTGAATGGGGAAATCGCTGCCACGATGCCAAGTGGTACTTTTGTGGAATACGCATTAATATTCCCGCCAACATTGACGGAGTGCTCACCTTTTAATAAGTGAGGGGCATTTATTGCTAAATCGACAGACTCTAAACCTCGCGTGATTTCACCCTTCGCATCCTCGACTGTTTTGCCGCTTTCTGTACAAATGATTGCAATGAGCTCATCGATACGTTCAGTCATTAATTGCCGAAACTTCATAACGATTTCCACACGTTTTCCTACTGACAGAGCGCGCCATGCAGGAAAGGCAGCTTGAGCAGTCATGATGGCGCTTTGCACTTCTTCCTTCGTTGCAAGCGGCACATGTGCGATGACTGCACCAGTACTTGGATTAAAAACATCTGAGAAGTGGCCGCTTGTGCCAGCTACGATTTTTCCATTGATAAAGTGGCCCAGTTCTTTTACCTCTGTATTCATTACCATTCAACCATTTCCCCCTCGAATTACGCTTTTGGTAGTAGTTCGTGTAAAGCGTGCGTCAGTTTTTCAACAATCAACTCTTTTTCCGCTACCGATAAAATCAAAGGAGGAGCGAGTGTTAACACATTGTTGCAGCCTGCAACAGTTACACCATTTTTCCCAATAATGACGCCTTGTTCCTTACATATAGAAATGATTTTATTCACCGCAGTTACATCGAGTGGTTCTTTGCTCTTTTTGTCATGGACAAGCTCTATGCCGATCAATAAGCCTTTACCACGTATATTGCCGACATTTGGATGATCTTTTAAGCATTCTTGCAGTTCCGCCTGGAGAATAGCACCCATTTCTGCTGACCTAGTGAATAAATCTTCAGTTTCCATAATCTCGATATTTTTGAGGGCAACTGCACAGGCCGCTGGAGAGCCACCAAATGTGTTGACATGTCGGAAAAAGTCGTACTCTTCATTTCCAGCGAAGGCCTCATAAATTTCTCGGCGAACTGCTGTAGCAGAGAGTGGCATATAAGCGCTTGTTAAGCCTTTTGCCATTGTGACAATATCCGGCTGAATGCCATAGTGTTGAAAGCCAAATGCTTTGCCAGTACGTCCGAAACCGCAAATGACTTCGTCGACAATGAGCAGGGCTCCATGCTTTTCACAAACCGCTTTTACCCCGCGCAAGTAATCCTCATGCGGCATAATTACACCGCCGCCGGTGATAATTGGCTCAAGTATGACGCCAGCTATCGTCTCGGACATTTCCCAAGTCATGACATTATCAATCGCCTGAACAGAAGGTAAGCTAGCTGGCTCCGCAATATGATCTTCGTTTGCACGGTAGGCGTCAGGTGGAGCAACATGAATAAATCCAGGTGCTAACGGTTCGTATTTATATTTACGTTGTGCCTGCCCAGTTGCCGCCAATGCACCCATCGTACTGCCATGGTAGGCACGATAACGGGAAATGAATTTCGTGCGATTTGTATGCCCTTTTTGCTCATAGTATTGACGAGCAATTTTAAAGGCTGTTTCATTCGCCTCTGAACCGCTGTTCGAGTAAAAGACAACATAGTCATCACCTAATAATTCGCTAATTTTTTCACTTAATCGGATGGCTGGAATATGCCCAATGGATAGGGGCGTATAGGCATTTTCCAGTAATTGATCGTAAGCTGCTTTGGCAAGTTCTTTTCGACCGTACCCGACGTTTACACACCATAAACCGGACATGGCATCTAAGTAACGTTTCCCGTCAACATCTGTTACCCAAGCACCTGCCGATTTCTGAATGATTGTCGTGGCATTCGGATTATACGGTTTCATGGAATGCCATACATATTGTTCATCTTTCATTTGCCAGTTTGGACTCGTAACATTTTCCATCTTGCTTTACCACTCCTTTAGTTAGATTATGCTGTACAACTCGATTACATCTTCAAGAAAAACGTATGGAAATAAATGATTCTGGGTTGTCGGGAAAGTCTCTTCGATTCCAACGAATAAACCAATAACTCATCTACACATAGTTACTAGTATTTCGTTTAGTAGTTATTCAACCATTTCATAACAGCCTCTTATTATATAAACAAGCCTCTTTAAATATGCGGAAGTATCCACTTTTTACGTATTATATCCAATCGACCCGAATACACTTTACTGGGTAGTTTTTCACTAGATTCCTAAATAAGAACTTAGAAAGAGAGGACTAACATATGTATAAATGCAATAGTAGTCGACTTCAGGCATTACTTGAAGACTTCAGCAAATTTGGCGCTACAGCCAATGGGGGAGTAACCCGTTTGTCTCTATCACAAGAAGATGTACTCGCAAGAGATTATTTTTGTGAGCTTTGCAAAGAGTTGGGGATGGAAATTCAGATAGACGATATGGCCAATATCTATGCGACGCTACCTGGAAAAATAGATTGTCCACCGATTGTTATCGGATCACATTTGGACTCTGTCGAGGAAGGTGGCAAATTTGATGGTGTGTTAGGGATCTTGACGGGCGTGGAGGCCGTACGAACGTTAAAGGATAACAACTATGAACCCGAGATTCCCATTATGCTTGTGAATTTTACAAATGAAGAAGGTGCGCGCTTTGACCCGGCGATGATGAGTTCCGGTGTCATTGCTTCAAAGTTTAGTAAAGAAAAGATGTTGCAGTCTACCGATAAAAATGGCATCACTTTTCAAGATGCGTTACAAGCGAGTGGTTATGAGGGAGAGCAGGAAAATCGTTTAAAAGAAGCCCGTGCATACATTGAGCTGCATATTGAACAAGGACCGGTGTTAGCGGCAAATGAAATTGATATTGGTGTCGTGGAAGGTGTGTTAGGAATGGTGTGCTATGAAATTACCGTGACGGGTGAATCCAATCACGCGGGCACTACACCGATGTCGATGCGCAATGACCCGATGATTGTAGCTTCACGAATAATTTCGTCCTTGCATGAGCAGTTGGGCCAAATCGATGACAAGCTTGTGTACACATTTGGACGCATGCATGTAACGCCAAATATCCATACAGTCATTCCGAATAAAGTGGTGTTTACAATTGATTCGCGTCATCAAAATCCGTCGGTTATGCGTGAAGTGGAAAAGCACTTGACAAGCTTAGCTGTAGAGGAAGATGGTTGCCAAATTCGTCCGGTCAAACTTTGGGGAAGGGAAACAGTCTTCTTTGATGAAACGATTTGTCATGAAGTCGAACAATCCTGTAATGAGCATGGTTATTCCTCTCATAGGATATTTAGCGGGGCAGGGCATGATGCCCAATATATTGCAGGCATCATCCCTTCAGCAATGATTTTCGTTCCAAGTATCAACGGCAAAAGTCATTGCGAAGAGGAAGAAACGGCATTTGAAGACTGTGTAAAAGGGGCAGATGTGTTAGTAGAAACCGTGTTAAAGCTTCAAAAGAAGTTCAGCATGGATCATCAACAGACACTGAAGAAATGATGATGGCATTTCAAAATGATCCATCATTGGCACACTGTTTTCCAACTGACCAATCGGAATCTATTTTGATAAAAGTGCTTGTTACTCCTCTATTTAATTATAATAAGCAATTCATTGGATGAAAATTTAATTTATATTCATAACTGGAAAGGTGAAGATACTGTGAAAAAAGTGATTACAGGTGGACAGATAGCAACAGCTACAGACTTGTACGAGGCAGATATTTTAATAGAGAACGGTAAAATCGTGCAAATCGGCAAAAATCTAGCAACTGACGGAGCGGAAATTGTAGATGCAACAGGTAAGTACGTAATGCCTGGTGGAATTGATCCACACACCCATTTGGATATGCCTTTCAACAACACGGTAACAGATGATGATTGGAAGTCGGGTACAATTGCGGCTGCTTTCGGCGGGACGACGACCATTTTAGATTTTTGCTTATCGGCGGGTGAAGAAAAACTTGCGAATGCTGTGGAGAAGTGGCATGAAAAAGCTAAAGGGAATGCAGCCATAGACTACGGTTTTCATTTAATGATTAGTGATTTAACGCCTGAAACAGAGGCCGAGCTGCCGGTATTGTTGGAAAAGGAAGGGATTACATCTATTAAAGTATTCATGGCGTATGCGAAGGAATTCCAGGCAACAGATCGTACGCTTTTCAAAGCCTTTAAGATCGCAAAAGAGCTGGATGCTGTTGTCATGGTGCATTGTGAAAATGGATCAGTAATTGACGAGTTAGTAGAGGAAGCACGTCAAGCTGGTCAGACGGAGCCGATTTATCACGCACTGACACGTCCTGCAGAATTGGAAGGCGAAGCGACAAAACGAGCCATTGAACTAGCACAGATTGCGGGAGCCAAACTTTATGTTGTACATGTGACATGTAAAGAAGCAGTCGATGAAATTATCGCAGCGCGTGAAAAAGGTTATGACGTCTTTGGGGAAACGTGTCCACCTTATTTGACGCTTGATCAGTCAGCGTTAGCGCAACCAGGATTTGAAGGAGCAAAATATGTTTGGTCACCGCCACTTCGTCCGAAATATCATCAAGCTCATTTGTGGAATGCATTAAAAGCGAAACAACTTCAAACGATTGGATCCGATCAGTGTTCATTTAGCTTTAACGGCAAAAAGCAGTTAGGTTTACATGATTTCTCTAAAATTCCTAACGGCGGACCGTTTATCGAAGACCGTTTCAGTATTTTATATTCTGAAGGAGTGGCGAAAGGTCGAATTTCTATCCACGACTTCGTCGATATGATTTCTACGAGTGCTGCAAAAGTATTCGGTTTATATCCGCAAAAAGGAACGATTGCGATTGGATCTGACGCAGACATCGTTATTTTTGACCCAACTGTAAAACGTGAAATTTCAGCGAGCACACACCATATGGCTGTCGACTACAACCCGTATGAAGGCTGGGAAGTGACGGGCGAGCCGATTAGTGTACTCGTACGTGGTGAATACGTTATTAAAAATAAGCAATTTGTAGGTAATGTAGGAAGTGGCCGCTATATCAAACGTGCGCTAAAGACTAGGAATGCTCAAACAATTAACGTGTAAACATCAATCCAGTGGGGAGGAATGTTCTAATGAGTTCGCAACTCGAACGTAATTTTTTGGAAATGACGAGCAAGATGACGAAAAATGAAGCGATGGAAGAGGCAAATCGCTGTTTGTACTGTTACGACGCACCTTGCATTACAGCGTGTCCAACAAGTATTCAAGTTCCCAATTTCATTAAGAAAATTGCGACTAACAATCTAAAAGGTTCGGCTAAGACAATCATGGAAGCCAATCCGATTGGGGCAAGTTGTGCGCGTGTATGTCCGACCGAAATTTTATGTGAAGGGGCTTGTGTGCTGAATGCATCGACCAAGCCTATTAAAATAGGACAATTGCAAAGGTATGCAACAGATTGGGCGATGGAGTCAGGTGTTGAGCTATTTACAAAAGGCGAAGCAAATGGTAAAAGGATCGCGATTGTAGGTTCCGGTCCAGCGGGCTTATCGGCGGCGCGGGAACTCAGTCGTCTTGGCTATAGTGTCACGATTTTTGAAGCTGAAGCAAAGGCAGGTGGCTTGGGTGCCTATGGTATTGTGTCTTTCCGATTGCCGAATGACGTAGTGGATTGGGAAGTAGAACAGATTGTAAAGCTTGGTGTGGATATTAAAACAAACACGCGAGTAGGCGTGGATATTTCTGCTGATGAAATTTTAGCGCAATATGACAGTGTCATTTTAGCGGTTGGAATGGGTTCCGTACCTAGTCTGGGGATAGAAGGTGAGAAGCTGGAGGGTGTTCATGATGCCATTGAGTTTGTAAAGCGCACGAAAATAGGTGTACTGACAGAAGACTTAATCGGTAAACGTGTGGCGGTTATCGGTGCAGGTAATACAGCGATCGACGGTGCAACATGTGCTGTTCGGCTTGGTGCGGATCAAGTCGACATTCTTTATAGAAGAACAGAAAAAGAGATGACCGCCTACCAATATGAATATGAGTTTGCCAAGCAGGATGGGGTAGGTTTTAAGTGGCTGACAGCGCCGAAGCGAATTATTGGTGACGAGTCGGGAAAAGTGGTTGGCCTTGAATGCGTCAAGATGAAGCTAGGCGAAGCGGGAGCAGATGGCAGGCAACGACCTGAAGTGATCGACGGTTCTGAATTTGTACTAGAAGTCGAAGCTGTTATTAAAGCAATTGGACAAACGCGCTTTGTCTCGCTCATTGAAGCGTTTGGCTTACAGCATACGAATGGTGTAGTGGATATTGATGAAACGACGATGCAAACATCGAAGGACAAAGTGTTTGCATGCGGAGATGTCGTGTTCGGCAATGGTCAAGGTGAAGCGATGGTCGTGACAGCGGCGCAACAAGGTAAAGATGCTGCTTACATCATTCATGAACGTTTACAAAAACCAAGCGAAATCGCATAGGGGGGAGAAGTATGGCGGATTTACGAATTGACTTAGCGGGCATTAAATCACCAAATCCATTTTGGTTAGCCTCTGCACCACCGACGAATTCGGGCTATCAAGTGCAACGGGCATTTGAAGCGGGCTGGGGTGGCGCAGTTTGGAAAACGTTGGGCGAACCGATTTTGAATGTTTCATCGCGCTTTGCGGCTGTCAGCTTCAACGGACAAAGAGTAGCAGGCTTCAATAATATTGAGCTAATTACGGACCGTCCTTTAGAGGTTAATCTGAATGAAATATTAGAAACGAAAAAAAGGTTTCCCAATCACGCTATTATCGCTTCGTTGATGGTAGAACCACGCCAGGAAAAGTGGCATGAGATTGTTAAAAAGGTGGAAGCTGTCGGAGTAGATGGCCTAGAACTCAATTTCGGTTGTCCACATGGAATGGCGGAACGGGGAATGGGGTCAGCTTCAGGTCAAGTCCCTGAATTAGTTGAAAAGCAGACACATTGGGCGAAGGAAGTTGCACGGACACCTGTAATCGTCAAACTGACACCGAACATCACAGATATTACAATGACGGCAGAAGCAGCAGTGCGAGGAGGGGCAGATGCTGTCAGTATGATCAATACAATCAACAGCTTAGCAGGTGTCGATCTCGATTCGTGGAATACAGTGCCGCATGTCGGTGGAAAGGGAGCGCATGGCGGATACTGCGGGCCGGCCGTAAAGCCGATTGCACTCAATATGGTCGCGGAATGTGCGCGGAACCCACTCGTCAATGTACCGATTTCAGGAATTGGCGGTATTTCAAACTGGCAGGATGCTGCAGAATTCATGCTCATGGGTGCAACAGGCGTACAAGTGTGTACAGCGGCGATGCACCACGGATTTAGTATTGTCGAAGATATGATTGATGGGCTGAATAACTATTTGGATGGGAAAGGCATTGCCTCGGTGATGGATCTCGTCGGTCAGTCGGTTCAACGGTATTCGAACTGGGGCGACTTGGATCTGAACTACAATATTGTCGCTGAGATTAATAATGATGTTTGTATTAATTGCAACAAATGCCATATTGCTTGTGAAGATACGTCGCATCAATGTATTGACCTCTACACAGAAAGTGGGCGTCCGATGCTGAAAGTACGTGAACAAGATTGTGTTGGCTGTAATTTATGTCAGATCGTGTGCCCAGTTGACGGTGCGATTTCAATGGTTGAGAGAAGATCCACAATTCCGCCGATGACATGGAACGAACGTCAATCACTACTCAGAAACTTTAACCGATAAAAAAGGTCGATTGTTAGAATGAAAGAAAGGAAGTACACGTCTTTATACTTGGAGTAGTGTCTAGACTCCAGGCGCCAGCCGCTCGGGTCATAAGCAATTCAGCTATGTGGCAAAGACCGCCACGTTGCTGAATCGACTTATGCCTGTCGCGTCTTAACGGACGCCTTCCGCTTTTCATAGTTAACTGGAAATCTATTATAGGGGAGAGACATGTATGGCGAATGGTGGGAGTTATTTAAAATCACCAGATTTACTTCCAGTGACACATCAAAAAAGAAGCGTTGGGGCATTTGGTTTTGCAGTGATCTGGATAGGGATGGCTATTGTTTTAGCCGCCTTTGCAATTGGTGGCTCTGCTATTATGAGTTTATCATTGCCCATGGTCATTTTTGCTACATTAATTGGTTCCGTCTTAATCGGTGTCCTTATGACGTTAATCGGTGATATTGGCGTTGAGCATGGGTTATCCTTCCCGGTTTATATGCGCGCCCCGTTCGGCACAATCGGCACACATATACCTTCGCTCGTTCGCGGAGTGACAGCAGCTTGTTGGTTCGGGCTTAACACATATTTTGGTGCGATGGCCATCAATGGGATTTTGAATTTATTATTCGACTTTAATAATTGGTTTTTGTGTTTCCTTGTGTTTGCGGCATTACAGCTCTTCAACACATCGCTCGGCATTAAATCCATCGAGCGCTTTGCGGATTTTGCAGCGCCGGTCATTATTTTAATCGCAATCTGGATGTACATTACGCTTGCCGATCAAGCGACAGTTCAAGGGAAAGACGTATGGGCTTGGATCGAATCCCCGACAACTGGGATAGCGGCTTTTACAGCTTTCATGGTTGTGATGATGGCGAACATGGGGTTCTGGGCAACATTGGCAGCAGATATGCCGACATTGTCACGTTTCTTTAAAGCTCCGAAAAATGAACGCAATTGGTTTAAGCGTAATAAAACACAGTTAGTCGGCTCTTTAATCGTCATGCCGATTACGAACACATTTATCGTAACGATAGGGGCAGTCGCTTACATGGCAACGGCCTCTGCTGATCCGATAAATGCCTTGCAGAATAGTGCAAGTGGAATTGTACTGGGGATTTTATTGCTAATGATTGTATTGGCGCAATGGTCCACAAACACATCCGCAAACGTTATTCCAGCAGCAACGATTTTCTCGAACATCGGCGGACCGAAAGTGCCGTTCTGGGCCGCTGTCATCATAGCTGGGATAGTCGGAATTTTAGCACAGCCGTGGAGTCTGTTTGGCGTGTTGGTCGAAGCGCTATTAATCATCGGCGGTATTTTAACCGCAATTGTAGGGATTTTGTTTGCGGATTATTATTTAATTCGCAAGCGTCGTGTAAACGTAAGGGATCTCTACGAATTGGACGGCCAATTCAAGTATATGAACGGCTTTAACTTGGCGGGACTGATTGCTTGGGTAATTGGTGGGGCATTAGCGAATATGTTCCCAACGTATTCTGCTTTAGTGGGCTTTTTCGCCGGGGCGATTGTCTACTATGTGCTGGCGAAATATTGGTGGTTTAAAAAGTACCCGCAAGCTGAACTCGATAATCCGAGCGATGCGGAGTATTTAGGCATTACAGCTGGCCATGACTGGGACGATATCGTTGTCCAGGAAACAGAAGGAAAAACGGAACAATAGAATAGCGAGGTGTGTGTATGTCTGAGCAATTACTAACGTTGGATGAAATGAAGCAAATAGATGAATGTATCAACAAAGGGTTTTCAATTCATTCGGTAGATGAAAATTTAAGTGGAATGTTGATTATCTTTAAACGGCACGAAGAAGAAGTGCGTTTGCAGGTCTTGACTGCTGAAGCGCGAAAATATTTTGCTGCAAAGCTTCAAGAGCAAATGCAATTGTAGAAAGTAGCTCAGTTTAATACAAATGGGTAAAACTCTATTCTATGAAAAAGTGGAATAGAGTTTTACAGTTTAATGGTGTTTTAGAGAGTAGCTAACCTCATTAGATAGGTTACTAAGCATAATTGAAGTATTATATACCCGGTGCGGTATATAATGATATGTACACGGAAAACAATGATAAGGGGTATAAAATTGGCTGAAAAAGAGTTGCAAAACTATGAAAATCACACACGTATTCATCCGCTACAACATTATGTATTGTTGCCGATTAGTGCAATTACATTAGTGGTGGCAATTATCTTTACAATCATTAGCGTTGTGAAAGGTGATTTTTCATTCACTACATTTTTAATCATGGCTCTAGTTATTATGAGTATCATTACGGGACTGTTAGCAAGAGTAAACGCGTTAAAAGTGCAAGACCGCACGATTCGAGTGGAAGAACAATTGCGTTATTTTATATTAACTGGATCTCGAATCGACCCAAAGATTACGATAGAACAATTAATTGCCTTACGCTTTGCATCAGATGACGAATTTCCAATGCTTGTTTCTAAAGCTGCAGTAAAAAATATGACACCGAATGAAATAAAAAAAGAAATTCAACAATGGCGTTTCGATGAGCACCGAGTCTAAAAATTTCTACTCTAGCTGCGTCGCATCAACGTTAGTTGGAATGTTGGAGGTATACACATATGGAACGTATTAAATCGATTGAAAATTGGCGTGAGTTACTCGAACAGTCGTTAGAGAAACCTTTTCTTCTATTTAAATTCAGTACGACATGTATGAGCAGCTTAACTGCTATGAAAGAATTAAAAACGTTTGAAACAGAACTTCCTATTTACATAGTCATTGTACAAGAAGACAGACACATCTCGAATACGATTGAAAAGGATCTTGGCGTGAAGAATGAATCACCCCAACTTTTAATCTTGAAAGATGGTAGAGCAATGTGGCAAGCTACTCATTATAAAATTAAACAAGCTCTTTTACGCGACGCTATAACTACATACGTATGAAATTGGTATTCTGATTGCCATTTTGAAAGCCCGTCAAAATCAGCAAGGGAATAATTATTAGTAGGCAGCCTACTCACAAAGAACTCCAAAAAGTTATGTAGCTCGTTCTAGATTTGGAATTCATTAATACTGCGGTGACGACTGCCAATCAGAAAGCAGCCGTTTTAGATTTGTTATGGACCAACCTTAAACTTACATTCATAATAATTAGCATGAAATTCTTTTCCAAAACAACACGTTCTACGTGCATAAATCATTTCCTATTGGAAAAACCTATATGTTATAGTGAAGTGGATGAAAGAGGGTGAGTCGTTTGCGACATAGGTATGGGAGGTTGTTGAAGAAAGACAATGTCGTTGTGTTCCCTGGAACGTTGGATGGACTAATCGAGAGCGGGTTGGATGCGATCGAGGATGTTGACTATGACAAAGCTGTGGACGTATTTGGCCAGGCTTATCATTTCGATTCCGAAAACACGCGTCTGCTGGCGCCTTATGCAGTAGCCTTATACGAAACAAAAGATTTCGAAAAAGCAAAAGAAGTCGCTACAAAACTGTTACATAGTGGAGCTACCGATTACTTGGATGCGATGGAGCTCTATTTGGCTATCAGTATTCAACTTCAACATTATGAAGAGGTAGAGATGACGATAGAAGCATTGCTTGATGAGGAGATCGTGCCAACTGACGTCATTAAGAAATTCAATTACTTGCGCGATCTGAACGAACGATTGTTTAACAGGTACGAACGTGCAGATAAAGAACCTGTCATAAGCCACAGTATCATTTCTATAAATGAATTCAAAGAATGGACTTTGGAGAAACAACAAGGCTTACTTGCGACATATGAACAAGGTTCATTGAAAGAGGAAATCATTAATTTTCTTGTTGCTGTTGTCAGCGATGAAGAAGTACCATCGGTTGTTATTACATACGCGCTTGTTCTATTAAGTAACGCAAATTATGAGGAACCGGTTCTCGTAAGGAAGTTTGGCCAAGCGAAAGAAGTTATTCCCGCAGAGCTCGAGCTGCCTGGCCACGGTTCCGTGACAGATGCTGTCATCGAGCGCATGACCGAACTGTATGAAAAAGATCCAAGTCGACTGCAAATGGCGATTGATGCGATTAAACGATATGATGTCGTTGCGTACCCATTCAAATGGGATGGTTTTTCAATCGTAGAAATTTCTGATGCCTATATGGAGTACATAGAAAGCATGTTTTCAGGTGAGCCAATGGCAGTTAACGAGCTCAATTCAGTGATCAGATCCATCGACGAACAAACAGATCAATGAGAAACAGTAAATCTGTTGAAAGATCGAAAGACTGTGATATACTGTAATGGTTGTAAATGGCGTATTTAGCGTGCGAAAATAGATTTGTCATAAATGATTCGGAGGTTTTTTATAATGTCAGTTAATTGGGAAAAAGAAGAAGGTAATAAAGGAACACTAACAATCGAGGTGCCAGCAGAGAAAGTCAATGCTGCAATCGACGAAGCATTCAAGAAAGTTGTAAAGAAAGTACAGGCACCAGGTTTCCGTAAAGGGAAGATGCCACGCAAGATGTTCGAGAAAATGTATGGTGTAGAATCACTTTACAATGATGCACTTGATATCATCCTACCTGAAGCTTATGGTAACGCGTTAGATGAGTCTGGTGTTGAGCCAATCGCTCAACCAGAGATCGAAATCGACGAAATGGAACAAAACAAGCCACTCGTTTTCAAAGCACGTCTTACTTTGAAGCCAGAAGTGAAATTGGGCGAGTATAAAGGTCTTGAAGTGACGCGTCAGGAAACTGAAGTCACTGACGAAGAAATCGAAGAGCAACTTAAAGATCGTCAAGCAGGATTAGCTGAGATGGTTGTTAAAGAAGATGGCGCTGTTGAAGACGGCGATACAGTCAATCTTGACTTCGAAGGCTTTACAGATGGCGAACCATTTGAAGGCGGAAAAGCTGAAGGATATGATCTTGAAATTGGATCGGGTTCATTCATTCCAGGATTCGAAGAACAAGTTATCGGTTTGAAAACAGGCGAAGAGAAAGATGTTGAACTTACATTCCCTGAAGAATACCATGCGGCTGAACTTGCTGGTAAGCCTGCCGTGTTCAAAGTGAAAATCAATGAAATCAAATCAAAAGAAATTCCTGAACTAAACGACGAATTGGCAAGCGAAATTGACGAAGAAGTCGATAGCCTTGATGCACTTCGTACGAAGATGAAGGAAATGACGCTAGAAGAGAAAAAATCAGCTTCTGAAACAGCATTGCGCGACGATTTGGTAGAAGCTGCTGCTAGAAACGCAGAAGTTGACATTCCTGAAGTCATGATCGATTCTGAAGTCGACCGCATGATGGAAGAATTCGGTCAGCGTCTACAAATGCAAGGCATGAACTTGGAACTCTACTTCCAATTCTCAGGTCAAGACGAAAAGACGTTGCGTGAACAGATGAAAGAAGATGCAACAAACCGTGTTCGCGTATCCTTGACACTTGAAGCTATTGGCGCTGCTGAAAACATTCAAGTTGAAGAAGAGGATATCAATATAGAGCTTGCTAAAATGTCCGAGCAATTCGGCATGGAAATCGAGCAGATCAAACAAACATTGGGTGGAACGAAAGTTCTTGAAAATGACTTGCGCTTTAACAAGACAGTAGAATTCCTTGTTGAAAACGCTAAAATTGTTGAATAAGAAGAATCATGTATAATACAAGGTACGGCTTTTCCGTACCTTGTTTTTAATAGGGGAAATTAAGTCCTGACGAATAGACGTGAAGTTCTAATTAGTTGATTAAAACGGGGCAATCTTGTAATATTGTGACTTGATAGGGGTGAGCTTGATGTTTAAATTCAATGATGAAAAAGATAATTTAAGTTGTTCTTTTTGTGGTAAAACCCAAGATCAGGTAAGAAAGCTTGTCGCTGGTCAAGGTGTTTATATTTGTGATGAATGTGTTGAATTATGTGCTGAAATCGTTGAGGAGGAAGTGGGTCTGGAGGAGAACTTCGAACTGAAGGACGTTCCAAAACCACGTCAAATCCAAGCAATTCTCGATGAATATATCATAGGTCAGGACAGAGCCAAAAAGTCTTTGGCAGTCGCTGTCTATAACCATTACAAGCGTGTCAATACGAACAGTAAAGTCGATGATGTTGAAATTGCGAAATCTAATATTGTTCTAATTGGACCAACAGGTAGCGGTAAGACGCTATTAGCACAAACATTAGCGCGTATTCTGGATGTTCCGTTCGCAATTGCTGACGCGACGTCTTTAACAGAAGCAGGATATGTTGGTGAAGACGTAGAGAATATCTTATTGAAGTTGATTCAAGCGGCTGATTTCGATATTGAACGTGCTGAAAAAGGGATTATCTATATCGATGAAATCGATAAAGTTGCACGTAAATCCGAAAACGCATCAATTACGCGTGACGTTTCGGGTGAAGGTGTCCAACAAGCATTGCTCAAAATTCTTGAAGGTACTGTAGCAAGCGTTCCTCCTCAAGGTGGACGAAAGCATCCTCATCAGGAATTCCTTCAGATCGATACAACGAACATCCTATTCATCGTAGGCGGTGCATTCGATGGAATGGAAGAAATCATTAAGCGTCGTACAGGTCAGAAAGTGATTGGTTTCGGAACTGAAATCGAGAAGTCGGCAGAGGAAGCAACATTGCTATCCCAACTGATTCCTGAAGACTTACAGCGTTTTGGTTTGATTCCTGAATTTATCGGTCGTCTTCCAGTTATCGCGACATTGGAGCAGTTAAGCGAAGATACGCTTTATCAGATTTTAACAGTTCCTAAAAATGCGATCGTCAAACAATACCAAAAAATGGTAGAGCTTGATGGTGTAGCGCTTCGCTTTGAAGATGATGCCTTGCTAGAAATCGCCAAAGAAGCGATTGTCCGTAAGACGGGCGCACGTGGATTGCGATCCATTATTGAGAATATCATGTTGGATATTATGTACGAGCTGCCTTCACTAGAAGAAGTAACAGAGTGCATCATTACTAAAGATTCCGTCCTGAAGAAATCCAGTCCGATTCTTTACAAGGAAGACGGAACTGAATTCATTCTCGATCCTGAGAAAACGGCTTGAGAAATGGAGGAATGAAGCTGACTCCGGCGATGCGATCTATTCGCTCGTCGGTTGTCAGCTTTTTCCACCTTATATGAAGCAGTGAACTACACATACATAACATATGAATTTCTGGAGGTGACTTCAACATGTCGAAACATATAAAAGTGAATGTACCATTATTGCCATTGCGCGGTATTCTTGTTTATCCGAAAATGGCCTTACATATTGATGTTGGACGCGAACGATCTGTATTTGCAATCGAACATGCAATTGCAAATGGAAATCTGATCATGCTCGCTTCCCAAAAAGACACAAGCGTTGAACAACCCGAAGCTGAAGATTTGTACGAAATGGGTTTGTTGGCGCATGTTAAATCATTGACAGAACTGAGCAATGGTACATATCGACTGGCTATTGAAGGAATCGGAAGAGGTATATGGTCCAATTACGAAGAGGCGGACTTATATCCTGTCGTTGATGTCGTTGCGATTCCTGAAGATGACGAGGTAGACATGAACACTACTGCTTTAATGCGGACATTGCTTTCCTACTTTGAAAAGTATATGGGGTATTCGGCAAAAGTTTCGAAAGAGACATTCGATTCGATTTCAACGATTGAAGAGCCCGGAAGATTGGCGGATACGATTGCTTCCCATCTGCCGTTAAAACTCGTTGCCAAGCAGGAGATTCTGGAAATGACAGATGTAAAGCAAAGACTTGAATTCCTTATCAATAAATTGCATGACGAGCAGGCAATTTTGGAGCTTGAACGAAAAATCAACACGCGTGTGAAAGAAGCAATGGAACGAACACAGAAAGAGTTCTATTTGCGCGAGCAGATGAAAGCAATCCAGAAGGAATTGGGCGACAAAGATGGCAAGAACATCGAAATTGTCGAATTGACGGAAAAGATTGAGAAGGCCGGCATGCCGCAAAATGTGAAGGATGCTGCCTATAGAGAGTTGGACCGTTATGAAAAAGTCCATTCGGCATCTGCAGAGAGCGGCGTCATCCGTAATTACATCGATTGGCTAGTCGCTTTGCCGTGGTCAGATTCTTCGAAAGATCAGCTTGATATTAACCGGTCAGAAGAAATACTAAACCGGGATCATGAAGGGTTGGAGTCTGTGAAAGAGCGGATTCTCGAATATCTTGCAGTTCGTCAGATGACAAAATCATTGCGCGGACCTATCCTTTGTCTTGATGGACCGCCAGGAGTCGGGAAGACTTCCTTGGCACGTTCCATCGCGGAATCTTTAGGACGTCAATTTGTCAGAATCTCGCTTGGTGGCGTTCGGGACGAATCGGAAATACGTGGTCACCGCCGCACTTATGTTGGTGCTATGCCAGGCAGGGTCATCCAGGGAATGAAAAAAGCGGGTAAAATTAATCCAGTATTTTTATTGGATGAAATTGATAAAATGTCCAATGATTTCAGGGGCGATCCGTCTTCCGCAATGCTAGAAGTACTGGATCCGGAGCAGAATTTTTCATTTAGCGATCATTATATAGAAGAGCCATATGACCTATCCAATGTGTTGTTCATCGCCACATCGAATGATCTTGGATCGATTCCAGGACCACTCCGGGACCGCATGGAAATCATTTCGATTCCTGGCTATACGGAATTGGAAAAGCGTGCTATCGCTAAAAACCATTTGATTCCAAAGCAGTTGAAAGAGCATGGTTTAACGAAATCACAAGTTCGTTTCAATGATGAAGCGATTATGAATATCGTGAGGTACTATACGCGTGAAGCAGGCGTTAGAGGTCTGGAACGTGAAATCGCACGAATTTGTAGAAGAGCGGCTAAACAAATTGTGACCGGTGAGAAGAAGAGTGTCACGGTCAGCGCGAAAACGTTGGAAACATTACTTGGAAAACGGAAGCATAGTTATGGCCAAGCCGAAGAGAAAAATCAAATTGGTGTTGCGACAGGTCTTGCTTATACGACAGTTGGCGGGGATACTTTGCAAATTGAAGTGTCGCTGTCACCCGGAAAAGGCAAACTTATTTTGACTGGTAAACTCGGTGACGTCATGAAGGAATCCGCACAAACTGCATTATCGTATGTACGGTCCAAAGCGGAGCAGTTCAATATCGATCCCGACTTCCACGAGTCAAGTGACATTCATATTCACGTCCCTGAAGGTGCTGTTCCGAAAGATGGACCATCTGCAGGGGTTACGATTGCCACAGCACTTGTTTCTTCTTTGACACAACGTCCGATTCGACGTGAGGTTGGAATGACAGGCGAAATAACACTTCGTGGTAGAGTGTTGCCAATCGGTGGAGTAAAAGAAAAGTCATTAAGCGCGCATCGTGCAGGATTGACCACAATCATTCTGCCGAAAGCGAATGAACGAGATATAGAAGATATACCTGAAAGTGTACGTAGTGAGCTGACATTCAAGCTTGTTTCGGATGCTGAAGAAGTATTAGCAATCGCATTAGAGGAGGCTTCCGAATGAAAGTCAATCAAGTTGAAATGATCATGAGTGCAGTTAGACCCGAACAATATCCTGATAACGGATTCCCGGAATTCGCATTGGCAGGCCGTTCGAACGTTGGGAAATCGTCCTTCATCAACAAGATGATTGGTCGCAAAAGTTTGGCGAGAACTTCGTCAAAGCCTGGTAAAACCCAAACATTGAACTTCTATAAAATTGAAGAACAGTTATTCTTCGTGGACGTACCGGGATATGGGTATGCGAAAGTATCGAAATCAGAACGCGGTAAATGGGGAAGTATGATTGAAACCTATCTGATAGAGAGGGAACAATTGCGAGCTGTCATCCAAATTGTAGACCTCCGTCATCCACCAAGTGTTGATGATTGTATTATGTATGACTTCCTTGGGGACTATAATATCCCGACAATCATTGTCGCGACAAAAGCTGATAAAATCCCTAAAGGTAAATGGGAAAAACATAAAAAAATCGTCAGAGACACTTTGCATTTAAGAGCAGGTGACCCAATCATTCTCTTCTCGTCAGAAAAAGGAATGGGTATGGACGAAGCGTGGAAAGAAATCGAAAGCAGAATGTAATACCTGTAGTAAAAATAAATCCGGAAGAAGCCAAAGCTCCTCCGGATTTTATTTTTCACTGCGTTGTGCGTTTATGGGCGCGAGTCCGACGTTTACGGGCGGGGGCACGCTGTTTGGGCGCGTATCCGACGTTTACGGGCGGGGGCACGCTGTTTATGGGCGCGTATCCGACGTTTACGGGCGGGGGCGCGCTGTTTATGGGCGCGAGTCCGAAATTTATGGGCGCTGTCACGCTGTTTACGAGCGCGTATCCGACGTTAACGGGCGAGCCCACGACATTTATGGGCGCAGCTACACTATTTATAAAAACATACTCAACATATACAGTTACACACATTGTAATAATTCCAATAACAGGCAACCAACCCTTGATGGTTCAAGAGTTGGTCACAATAACCACCGAACATAGCTGGCCAATATGTTATAATTACTGTGTCAAAAGAACGGGAGAGGTGTGAACACCCAATGCATACAATCATGGTCGGTGTAAACTACCGAACGGCTCCAGTAGAAATAAGAGAAAAACTCTCTTTTGTGGAAGATCAGTTGCCGAGAGCTATGCAACAACTTCAACAAGAGAAAAGTATATTGGAGAATATTATCATATCAACTTGCAACCGCACTGAAATATACGCTGTGGCAGATCAGATTCACACAGGCCGTTACTATGTCAAGCGATTTTTGGCGGACTGGTTTAACATGGATCTGGAAGTACTATCACCCCATCTGATTATCTACGAAAATGACGGCGCAATTGAACATCTAATGAAAGTAGCAGCCGGAATCGATTCAATGGTGCTCGGTGAAACACAGATACTTGGGCAGGTACGTGACAGCTTCCTAAAAGCACAAGATATCGGTACGACTGGAACTGTTTTCAATGAACTTTTCAAAAAAGCGATTACACTTGCTAAACGTGCACACTCAGAAACCGCAATCGGCGACAATGCAGTATCCGTTTCCTACGCGGCAGTCGAGCTTGGAAAGAAAATTTTCGGTTCCTTGAACCATAAACATATAGCAATACTTGGTGCAGGAAAAATGGGCGAATTGGCCATTAAAAACTTGCATGGCAGCGGCGCGGGAAAAGTCACTGTTATCAACCGTACGTTATCGAAAGCAGAAGAAATGGCAGAGCAGTTTGGAGGCGTTGCGAAACCGATGGAAGAACTCCAATGTTCTTTGCTCGAAGCAGACGTCCTTATCAGTTCTACTGGTGCGACAGATTATGTCATCGACTTGGAAATGATGCAATTCGTTGAAAAGCTTCGAAAGGGAAAACCAATATTTATGGTTGATATCGCGGTACCCCGTGATCTAGATCCACGAATTGGCGATCTTCCTAATGTCTTTCTTTATGATATCGATGATTTGCAAGGTATTGTCGAAGCGAACCTAGCTGAGCGAAAAGTAGCTGCTGAAGAAATTGGTTTGATGATTGAAGAGGAAATCGTATTGTTTAAAGAATGGATTGCGACGTTAGGCGTCGTTCCACTCATTGCTGCTTTGCGTGAAAAAGCATCGATTATTCAAAGCGAAACAATGGAAAGTATTGAAAATAAGATGCCGAATCTAACAGCCCGTGAAAAGAAGCTGTTGAATAAGCACACGAAATCGATTGTTAACCAATTGCTGAAGAATCCTATTCTGCAGGCGAAAGAGTTAGCAATGGATGAGCATTCAAGTGAAAAACTGGAATTGTTCAAAACGATCTTCGGATTGGCAGAAGCAGAAAACGCGGTGCCCACGAAGGTTTCTAATAAAGAGACGGCACCCACTTCAACACCGCCGCTCTATACACAGTCCGATTTGTCCCTTAATTGATTTAATAGGAATGCATTTATGATTAATCGAGATGTAAGCCAATAAGTGTGGACTGTAAATGGACACCAAATTTCATATTATATATTTCTTTATTTCATTTGCTCAACTTCTAGTGAAAGGCAGAGGATGCATCATGGCTGAAATTACGATGGCGAGATTTCACGAAGTGATTGTCGTCCTGTATGCGGTGAGCCTTGTATTTTATTTCATCGATTACTTGAATAAAAACAAAGTTGCTCACCGCAGCGCCTTCTGGATTTTAATGGTCGTCTATCTCATGCAGAGCGGCTCACTTGTCGTCCAATTGATTGAAACGCATCGATTACCGATCCTTTCACTTTATGAAGGGATTTATTTTTACACATGGTTGCTGATTACGTTATCTATGATTCTACAGTTGTTCACGAAAGTAGGATTTGCCGTCTTCTTTTTGAATGTCATCGGCTTCGTTTTCATGACGATTTATACATTTGCACCCGCTCAAATAGAGCAATCACCAGTAGGCGAATCGCTTATCTCGGAATTATTGTTCATCCATATTACTTTTGCCATATTTTCTTATGCTGCCTTTGCAATGGCTGTGGTTTACGCGATTCTTTATCTGCTTGTCTATAATGTGTTAAAACGAAAGAAATGGACGAAACAGTTTGGCCGTCTTCCATCATTGCAAATGTGTCTGATTGGGATGAAAGCATCCATCTATACAGGCATTCCGGTTTTATTCATTAGCTTAATACTTGGTACACAATGGGCAATTGTCGCATTGGATGAGTGGATGATTTCTGATGTGAAAATTATCGGTTCTTTCTTTTTAATAATTATTTATAGTTTAGTATTGTTTTTGCAAAGAAGAGGCAAACTGACAGCAAACGATTTTGCATGGGCGAACGTATTCGCTTTTCTTTTTGTGATTATCAATTTCTTTTTAGGAAGTAAATTATCACAGTTCCATTTCTGGATTTGAGGAATAGACATTCGTTTTAGAAAGGAAGGGTACAATGAGAAAAATCATCGTAGGTTCCAGACGAAGTAAGCTTGCATTAACACAGACGAATTGGTTCATCGACCAAATGAAAGCAGCGGGTGCACCATTTGAATTTGAAGTGAAGGAAATTGTTACGAAAGGCGACCAAATTATCGACGTCATGCTTTCTAAAGTAGGCGGTAAAGGTCTATTCGTGAAAGAAATCCAACAAGCCCTTTTCAATAAAGAAATCGATTTTGCAGTTCATAGTATGAAGGATATGCCGGCAGTTCTGCCTGAAGGATTGACAATTGGCTGTATACCTCCACGAGTTGATGCACGTGATGCGTATATTGCAAATGGCGGTGTGAAATTCATGGATCTGCCTGTCGGAGCAGTTGTTGGAACGTCAAGTTTGCGCCGTAGTTCGCAATTATTGTTGTTGCGCCCAGATCTTGAAATCAAATGGATACGCGGAAACATTGATACACGACTTAAAAAGATGCAAGATGGAGAATATGATGCCATCCTCCTTGCAGCCGCAGGTTTGAAACGAATGGGTTGGAGCGAGGATATCGTTACGGAATATATGTCCATTGAAGACTGTATCCCTGCGGTTGGACAAGGTGCTTTGGCAATTGAATGCCGTACGGACGACACTGAATTGTTGACTGAGCTGAAAAAGATGTCTGACGACAAAACGTGGAATGAAGTCGATGCAGAGCGGACATTTCTTTCTGAAATGGATGGTTCTTGCCAAGTGCCAATTGCAGGATTCGCTAAAACAATCGGTGATGAAATTACATTCACTGGTTATATCGCAACGCCAGATGCTAAGCAAGTATTCAAAAAGACTGTGACTGGAAAAAATCCTGTGGAAGTTGGGAAGGCTGTAGCAAAAGTGTTGCGCGATGAAGGTGCTGCTGAAGTTATCCAGAAAGTGAAGGCGGAAATGGATGCCTGAACAGTTGCCTTTACAAGGTGAAACCGTCATATTCACGGGGACGCCAAAATCTGTCGACGTGTTCGACCTTGTTCGACAGTATGGTGGCGAGCCATATTCTTTCCCTTTAATCCAAGTGGGGGAGATAGAAGACTCCTCGGATGAAGAGCGGTTAAAGAAGTCCGGCGCCTATGATTGGCTTATTTTTACGAGTCAAAGTGCTGTGCATTCCTTTCAGTCGAAAATGAAACGTTATCGACTGAAAGCGGCGGACATTCAATCTAAAATTGCGGCTGTTGGAACACAGACAGCTGCGGCGCTTGAAAAAATCGGATTTCAGGTGGAGTTCATCCCAACTGTTTTCAGTGCGGATGTGTTTGTCCAACAGTTCAAACCTGAAGGAGCAACAAAGCTAAATGTCCTCTTCTTAAGAGGAACACTTGCGGGAAGCTTAATTCGTGAAGAGTTACCGTTCCACGTTGTAGAATGGACGGTTTACGAAACAGTCACCAAACCCCAATCAATCATTTCGATTGTGGAATTGCTAAAAAAGCGGACGGACTGCACAGTATTGTTTGCAAGTCCGTCTGCGGTCCAAGTTTTTGTAGAAAGTGCAGTGCCGATTGTTGGCTGGAGTGGGTTTACAATCGGTGCTATCGGACATGTGACAGCAAATGCATTGAAGAAAGCGGGTGCTACGGTCAACGTGACACCTGAAACGTATACGTTAAAGGAACTCGTCAACGCTTTGGCGAGACGAAAGGAAGAAATCCAATGAGCAACTATCATTTTCGTCGTAACCGCCGTCTGCGTAATTCTACTACTTTGCGCTCGATGGTAAGAGAAACGATTTTACAAAAAGAAGATTTTATTTATCCGATCTTTGTCATCGAAGGCGAAGACATTAAAAACGAAATCAGTTCAATGCCGGACATCTTCCAATTGTCACTTGATAAGCTACTCGAAGAGGTAGAGGAAGTTGTTTCGCTTGGAATTCCTTCCGTTCTGCTATTTGGTATTCCAGCGGAGAAAGACGCCGTTGGTACAGGTGCTTATGATGATGAAGGAATTGTTCAGCTGGCAACAAAGTTGGTCAAACAAGCCTATCCTGATCTAGTTGTCATTGCAGATACATGCTTATGTGAATATACGGATCACGGCCATTGTGGTGTCGTACATGGCGAAAAAGTGTTGAATGATCCATCGCTTGAACTGTTAGTGCAAACCGCAGTAAGCCAAGCAAAAGCGGGTGCTGATATAATTGCACCTTCTAATATGATGGATGGTTTTGTCATCGCAATCCGCCAAGGACTTGATGCAGCAGGATTTGAAGATATTCCGATTATGTCCTATGCAGTGAAATACGCTTCCGCTTATTATGGACCTTTCCGTGATGCTGCCGATTCTGCACCGCAATTCGGGGACCGTAAGACGTACCAAATGGACCCAGCAAACCGTATGGAAGCACTTCGGGAAGCAGAAACGGATGTTTTAGAAGGCGCAGACTTCCTAATCGTCAAACCGGCGCTATCATATTTGGATATCATGCGTGATGTGAAGAATAATGTGTTGCTTCCTGTCGTTGCGTATAATGTGAGCGGCGAATATTCAATGGTAAAAGCAGCCGCACAAAACGGTTGGATCAATGAAAAGCAAATTGTACTCGAAACGTTGACAAGTATGAAACGCGCAGGCGCAGACCTCATCATGACGTACCATGCAAAAGACGCTGCTCGTTGGTTGGAGGAGAAATGAATGGGTAGAAATTACGAAAAATCGAAAAAAGCTTTTGCTGAAGCGGTGAAATTGATGCCGGGCGGAGTGAATTCTCCAGTACGTGCATTCAAATCGGTCAATATGGATCCGATTTTCATGGAAAGTGGAAAAGGACCAATGATTACGGATATCGATGGCAATGAATACATCGACTATGTCCTATCATGGGGTCCTCTGATTTTAGGACATACGGATCCAGATGTCGTTGAAGCGATTAAGAAAGTAGCTGAAACAGGGACAAGTTTTGGTGCTCCTACATTGCTTGAAAATGAATTGGCGCAAATCGTCATCGACCGTGTCCCTTCGATTGAAATCGTACGGATGGTTTCATCAGGTACAGAAGCGACAATGAGTGCCTTGCGTCTAGCTCGTGGATATACGGGTCGCAATAAAATTTTGAAGTTCGAAGGCTGTTACCATGGCCACGGAGATTCATTACTCATTAAAGCTGGTTCTGGTGTCGCGACTTTAGGATTGCCTGATAGTCCAGGCGTACCTGAAGGCGTTGCGAAGAATACGATTACGGTTCCTTATAATGACCTTGCAGGCGTTACAGCTGTCTTTGAACAATATGGTGACGATCTAGCGGGAGTCATTGTAGAACCCGTTGCAGGCAATATGGGCGTCGTACCACCTGAGCCTGGCTTCCTTGAAGCTCTGCGCGAATTGACAGAGAAGAATGGTACAGTTTTGATTTTCGATGAAGTCATGACGGGTTTCCGTGTCGATTATACGTGTGCGCAAGGATATTTTGGCGTCACACCTGATCTTACTTGCCTAGGAAAAGTAATCGGTGGCGGGTTGCCTGTCGGTGCATATGGCGGTAAACGAGAAATCATGGAGCATATCGCTCCTGCAGGAACGGTTTACCAAGCTGGCACATTGTCCGGTAATCCGCTTGCAATGACTGCGGGTATCGAGACATTGAAAAAGTTGACACCGGCGTCATACGATCATTTTAAGAAGCTGGGCGATCAGTTGGAGATAGGTTTCCGTGAAGCGGCAACTAAATACAACATTCCGCATACGGTTAACCGTGCAGGCTCCATGATTGGATTCTTCTTCACAAATGAAAAAGTTTTCAATTACGATAAAGCGAAAACGGCAGACCTGCAATTATTTGCGGAATACTTCCGCTTGATGGCGGGAGAAGGCATTTTCTTGCCACCATCTCAATTTGAAGGGATGTTCCTGTCAACAGCACATACGGAAGCGCATATCGATAAAACGGTACAAGCTTTCCATAAAGTCTTCGCTCAATTAGCGAAATAACAAAACTCCTTCTCGATGCTTCGGGAAGGAGTTTTTCATCGCCCTTTATTCTACTTTCTATTCTCATGCATATAATGGCAAGTGAATGTACAGAGGGAGGGAAAGCGAAATGAAAACATTACAATGGACAATGGAAGAGGTCTTTTATTTTCCTGAAGAAATAGGTGTGCCCGAAGAAGGAAGCGCGGTGAAAGTAAATGCCGGGTTTTCAGAAAATCGTACGGAAGACGCTGTCCGGTTGTCTGGTATTTACCATGTTGCAGCCCAAGTGAATTTTGCAGAAGGTGACAGAGCGGCCGAGTTTTCAGATGAAGCTGTCTTCGTCGATGATGTCGAATTGGAGGGAAACTCAGGGTACTTCGAATATGCTGTACCGCTTTACATCGACTTACCACCTGAAGTCGAGACGCCCCTAACCATTGAAGCAACAGATGTCTCAGCGAGGACGAGTGCCGATGGTGCGCTCGCAGTGAAATGGAATGTTACGTGTACGTATGGGGAAAAGTCGGATGAAGTTGTTGGTGCAATACCTGAGCCGACACAAACCGTAGTGGCAGCAGTGCAAGAACCTGCACCAGCACCCACAGTAGTGGCAGCGGTGTCAGAACCTGCATCCATACCAAGCGTAGCAGAAGTAAAAGAACCTGTCCCTGCTGCAAAAGCAGAAGGGCATGTCCGACGAGAGACTGAGGTCGCCATACACGACAGCAGTTCATGGAATGGCCATGATGATGTACTGTCGTATATCGCGACATTACCTGACGAGTGGGCGACGACAACGTTCCGTTCAAATGATGTCTTTGTACAGGATGAAAGTGAGGCCTACTAAAACGCATAACAGTAGAAAATCTCCTGTAGTCGGAACGATTAACAGCCTGATAAGCTGAAACACAGTAATCGGGATAATAATCCCTTTGCAGTAAAATCTGGTCTTTCGTAACCAAGGCGGTAATAAATAAGGATTGTAACCTCGTCTCATTTAATCTTCCTTTCGTCTTTTACTTGACGCAAGCTCCTTCGGTCGGCTAAACTATTAGTAACTGTATAAAGATGCGTTGATCGGAAAAGTATGCAACACCCATTTATTAAAGAGAGGGCTTCATTGCTGGAAGAGCCTATAAATGCGTTGCTGAAAGTCATCCGGGAGCAGTTCTCGTGAAATGAATTTGTACGTAGCGAGAGCCGGTTTGAAACCGTTATTTGTTATTGAGGCGCAGACGTTTTTTCTGTTTGCGCGAATAAAGGTGGTACCACGGATAACTCCTTCGTCCTTTTGGCGGCAGGAGTTTTTTTGTGTCCAAAAATAATTGGATCAGCAGACCATCTTACAATCGTAGTTGCAAGTCAAAAGGAGGAGTTCATATGTCAACTGAAAACATGTCAATGCCAACAAAATATGAGCCGCAGACAATCGAAGCAGGCCGTTATGAATGGTGGCTAAAAGGAAAATATTTTGAAGCGCAACCAGACAGCGGGAAAGATCCATATACGATCGTCATTCCACCGCCGAACGTTACAGGGAAGTTGCACCTCGGTCATGCATGGGATACGACTTTGCAGGATATCCTCATCCGTATGAAACGTATGCAAGGATATGATGCGTTATGGCTGCCGGGTATGGACCATGCAGGCATCGCGACACAGGCGAAAGTGGAAGAGAAACTACGCGGCGAAGGCAAAACACGATATGATCTTGGTCGTGAAAAGTTCCTTGAAGAAACATGGAAATGGAAAGATGAGTACGCAGGCCATATCCGTCAGCAATGGGGTAAACTCGGTCTTGCGCTCGATTATTCAAGAGAAAGATTCACATTGGATGAAGGGCTCTCTAAAGCGGTTAATGAAGTATTCGTCAGACTGTATGAAAAAGAGCTGATCTATCGCGGTGAATATATCATCAACTGGGATCCGGCAACGAAAACGGCGTTATCCGATATCGAAGTCATTCATAAAGATGTACAGGGTGCATTCTATCATATGCGCTATCCACTAGCAGACGGTACGGATAGTATCGAAATTGCGACAACACGTCCTGAAACAATGCTCGGTGATACAGCTGTTGCAGTTCATCCTGAAGATGACCGCTACAAGCATCTGATCGGAAAAATGGTTACATTGCCGATTGTCGGACGAGAAATTCCGATTGTTGCTGATGACTATGTCGATATGGACTTTGGAAGCGGTGCTGTGAAAATCACTCCGGCACATGATCCGAATGACTTTGAAATCGGTAACCGGCATAATCTTGCTCGCGTACTCGTCATGAACGAAGACGGATCGATGAATAGTCTAGCTGGCAAATACGATGGTATGGACCGCTTCGAATGCCGTAAAGCGATCGTCAAAGATTTACAAGATATGGGTGTTTTATTCAAAATCGAAGAGCATATGCACTCCGTCGGCCACTCGGAAAGAAGTGGCGCAGTTGTTGAGCCTTATTTATCGACACAATGGTTTGTCAAAATGGCGCCGCTTGCTGAAGAAGCGATTAAGCTTCAGCAAGGTGAAGACAAAGTCAACTTCGTTCCGGAACGTTTTGAGAAGACCTATTTGACATGGATGGAAAATGTGCATGACTGGTGTATTTCCCGGCAGCTTTGGTGGGGCCACCGAATTCCTGCATGGTACCACAAGGAGACAGGTGAAATCTATGTAGGGCACGATGCACCTGCTGACCTTGAAAATTGGACGCAAGAAGAAGACGTTCTCGATACATGGTTCTCCTCTGCATTATGGCCGTTTTCAACGATGGGTTGGCCGGATATCGACAACGCAGAGTTCAAAAAGTATTATCCGAATGCAGCACTTGTAACAGGCTATGATATTATCTTCTTCTGGGTTTCTCGGATGATTTTCCAAGGTCTTGAGTTCACGAACGAACGTCCTTTCAATGATGTCTTAATCCATGGTCTTGTTCGTGCAGAAGATGGCCGCAAAATGTCCAAGTCGCTCGGTAATGGTGTCGATCCAATGGACGTCATCGATCAGTACGGCGCGGATGCATTACGCTACTTCCTTGCAACTGGATCTTCTCCAGGGCAGGACCTTCGTTATTCAACGGAAAAAGTTGAAGCAATTTGGAACTTTGCGAATAAAATCTGGAATGCCTCCCGTTTCGCGTTAATGAATATGGATGGTATGACGTATGACGAAATCGATTTAACAGGCGAAAAGTCCGTCGCAGATGCATGGATCCTAACTCGCCTGAACGAAACGATCGATCAGGTGACGAAGCTCGCTGACAAATATGAATTCGGTGAAGTGGGCCGAGCGCTCTATAACTTCATTTGGGATGATTTCTGTGACTGGTATATTGAAATGGCAAAATTGCCATTGTACGGAGAAGACGAAACTGCGAAGAAGATGACGCGCTCTGTTCTAGCGTATGTTCTCGACAATACAATGCGCCTATTGCATCCGTTAATGCCGTTCATCACAGAAGAAATCTGGCAGAACTTGCCGCATGAAGGTGAATCCATTACAGTCGCAGCTTGGCCGGTTGCAGATGATTCATTGACGGACATAGCAAAAGCGTCCAATATGAAACTTCTTGTTGACCTCATTCACGCAGTACGTAATATCCGTGCAGAAGTGAACACGCCGATGAGCAAAAAAGTTCCGCTCTATATTGCTGCAAAAGACGAAACAACAGTAGCGGTGCTCGAAGCAAACAAAAACTACATCGAACGTTTCTGCAATCCTGAAACACTTACAATAGGCGTAGGTATTTCCGCGCCAGGCAAATCCATGTCCGCCGTCATCACTGGCGCTGAACTGTTCTTGCCGCTTGAAGGTTTATTGAACCTTGACGAAGAAATCGAGCGTCTGAAGAAAGAACTGACGAAGTGGGAAGGCGAAGTGAAGCGCGTCCAAGGTAAACTTTCCAACGAACGCTTCATGTCCAAAGCGCCTGAAGCCGTCGTCGAAGAAGAACGAGCAAAAGAGAAAGATTACCTCGAAAAGAAAGCGGCGGTCGAGCGCCGTATTGAAGAATTAAAAGAAATCTAATGTAAATCTTATAGAAAATCCCCAGTCTGCATGAAAGTTGCAAACTGGGGGTTTTTTTAAAGTCTAAAACTCCATAAATTCTTCGAGAAGTCCAAAGAGTTCTGCAAAAGTCCATAACTCTTGTAAAAAGTCCATAACTTCCACCAAAAGTCCAAAACGCTCACGAAAAGTCCATACATCATTCATTTCTTCTCTACTAGCCCCTTAATATAACTGATTAACTTCTCAGCGACCGAAAAGTCATGCGTCACATACAGCGACCGTGCGCCGACGGGGTCTTCAATTTCATTCAGAATCCATGTACCGTCAGGAAGCAACAGAAAGTCGATGCCGATATAATCACTTTTCAGCGCTTTTGCGATTTTACGAACTTCATTTTCCTGCCAACCAGCCAGAACATATTTCTCAACGGATCCACCCAATGTGTAATTCGACTTGAATGAATTGTGACCTATCCGCTTAACAGCCCCGAGAATTTCATCGCCAATCATGAACACTCGGACATCCGTTGAACCCGACTCGATAAATGGCTGACGAATGAGTCGTCGCCCTTTCAATGAACTAAAGACGTTAGATGCTTCCTCAAGTGACTTGCAAAGAAATACTTCACTTCCGCCATGACCATCGATTGTCTTCAAAACAAGAGGATAGCTGTTGAGCGCATTATCATTCTTAATAAGCCAAGTAGGTATTGCTGAAATCCCTAACAAAGTAGCCATTTCAAATGTCTTCAATTTATCATTCGCAATCCGGTTCACTTCCGAACGGTTGATCATCCGGTAGCCAGCCGTTTCCCATGTGGCGGACAATTCTGGCTTTCGATCTCTGAATAAAATGAAATCCGCATCGTCATCAGGCTGTTCTTCATCGACAAGCAGTGTCAGTGAAATATCCTGTTTGTGGGCATGCTTCACTAAATCATTGATAAATTCTCGATTTCGTTCAGCTTCGACGGATGAATAATAAAGATATCCTTTCATACCAATTTACCTAGAATATAACTGATCATTCGGTCTGCGACGTTGATGCCTGTCACAGTATATATATTGCGGATATGCGCTGCAGCATTCACTTCACAGACAAGTGGAGTTTCATCCGGTCCGAATAACAAGTCGACGCCTGCAAATTCTGCCCCTACAGCTTCTGCAGCACGGATTGCCAAAGTCTGTTGTGCCTCGCTCAACTCGACAACAGTTGCAACGCCACCATTTGTAATGTTCGCGCGGAAATCCGTTTCGCTATAGCGGTACATCGCTGCGATAATCTCACCGCCGACAATATTCACTCGAATATCCCGTCCTCTGCTTGTCGCGATAAACTCTTGAAATACATAATCTACACCACGCAGTTCATCCACTTTTGCAAAAAACGCATCCTTTGTTTCGATTAAATATACTTTCATGCCGAATGAGCCATGGCCTTCCTTAATAATCATCGGCAATCCGAGTTTTTCCAGCACTTGTTCATAATAGCCTGTGCCGCCAATCGTAAACTTTGGATACACTTTCGGTGCGATAATGGTTATTGGCATTGGGATCTCGTTTTTCGCAAGTTGGATATATTGTTTCGCTTTGTTATCGCACGTCTCGATTACTTCCGGATCATTGAAAACAGGAATACCTACATTTTTTAAAAATGTTGCAAGTAAAATGTCCTTATCCAAAAACACAACGAAATCAGGGAGTGATGTCATTTTCTCATTAATGTTCATCATCACTTCATAATTTTTCAAGATGTCCGCTCGCACGCCTGCCTTTTCAGCAGCTTCCGCCAATAATTCAGCCTGATCACGAAATTTATCACTCGTCAAACTTCCATTATAAATGACCCAACATTTTTTCAATTCATTTCCTCCACCCGTGATATACTTTACCTAAGCTGATTCTATCATAAGGAGAGAGGCAAATGATTCCTAAATTTGATGCGTATAAAAAGCGCTTTAACATACAAAGTGACGATGAAATTAAACCCGGTTTGGACAGTATAAAGGCGGCTCTTCAGAAAATCGGAAACCCCGAAAAAAGTTTGCGGATCATTCATGTGGCGGGGACGAACGGAAAAGGTTCGACAATTGCATTCATGGAAAACGTCCTGAAAGAACAGGGGTTTTCAACAGGCGTATTTTCTTCACCTGCTTTAGTCGACGTGCATGATCAAATAAGAAGTAATGGTCTACCGATCACTACGGAGGAAATGGACAAGTCATTTGAGAGGATGAAAAAAGCCGGACTAAGCGGTATGCTGACAGATTTTGAATTGTTGACTGTAGCGGCATTCGTTACTTTTGAACGCATCCGTCCTGATTATGTACTCTTGGAATGCGGAATGGGTGGGCTGTTGGATAGCACAAATGTCGTGACGCCGCTTGTTTCTGTCATTACATCGATTGCACTTGATCATGTAGGTTTTCTCGGGGATGACTTGGGCAAAATTGCTGGGCACAAAGCGGGTATTATAAAAAAAGGTGTTCCTGTCGTTGTTGGGCCCTTGCCAAACGAGGCTTATACTATAATTAAGTCTAAAATCCTTGAAACTACAAGTGAAATTTATAGATACGGCGAAGAGTTTCTGATGGATAATCATCACTTTTCATCGAGTGAATTTCATATCGACCTACCTGATCGAAAAATGAAAGGACCCCATCAAGCGGTGAATGCTTCTGTGGCAATCGAAGCATTACTGCAAGCGGGTATATCACTAGACAATGAGAACATCAGAAAAGGAATTGCAGAAGCATCGTTACCGTACCGTTTTCAGGAAATCTCCCCAGGCGTCTATGTTGATGGAGCGCATAATCCGGCAGCAGCCAAAATGTTGGTGGAAACAATTCGCACTGAGCTGCCAGGAGAGAAAGTGGATTTTGTAATCGGTATGCTCAATACGAAAGATATCAAAGCGACTTTAGATGAACTGATTCCTGTAGCCGCTTCATTTACATTTGTCTCATTTCCGCATCCGCAAGCCGCAAAAGCAATAGATTTAATGGCCAGTTGTCAGTATAGTAGAAAAAGGATGACAAATAGCGATGATGATACTATACTACTAATAGGCGAAGAAGGTTCGAAGAAAATAGTTGCAGGTTCTTTGTACCTTGTTTCTGGACTTTTGAACTAACTTGTCGTACGATTATAAATAACTATAAAAGATTCGCTATATCATAGTGTACTAGTATTCATAAATTATAAAGGGGGAGAGATTGAATGGCTTTTAATAAAACGAATTTGCATTTGTATTTTTTATTATGGCTATTCATCGTACCTCCCGGATTACTTTATGCTTTTTTCAATTTCTTCCCTCAAACCATAGAGTGGGACAGGTTTATCAGTTTTACAATATTGGCACTTCTGACATCATCAATTCTAATCAAGTTTAACGGGAAACCGGTAACTTGGACAATGTGGGTGACAATGGCAGTTTTCCTTCATTATGGCCTTTTTATAGAGTTGGTTATTAGTCAACTTACTGTTTTTGTCTTTTTGATAGTACAAAAAAGTTCCATTCATGTTTTGAAGAGATACTTCATTAACTCGACAATGCTACTCATTGCATCCTTTATTGCTGCGATTAGTTTTTATCTCGTGGGCGGGGAGGTTGGTACCACTGTTTTTTGGCTTGCCCTTGTTAGCTTAGCTGTTTATCGACTTATATATACAATCGTAAATATGACGCTTGTGAAATTAGTACTTACAGCCGAAGGAAGTCCAAACTATCTCTCTGTTAGAGATGTACTCTATGAGTATTGGAATGTTGTGTTGTTGTTGCCGATGGCGCTAACTTTATATTTCTTACTTAATATTATAGGAAACGCTGCATTTCTCTTAATTGGTGGAACGTATTTAGTCATAGCTTTACTAGTGCGTCAATATGACAAGTCTGAACAGGTCAACACGGAGCTGGCATTAGCAGGGGAAATAGGCAGTGAATTGACAGGTCTGACAGATGAATTAAAAATCCGCGATCAATTCCTTGAAGAAGTAAATAAACTTTTTGATGCAGATTATTTGTATCTTTTCAAAAGTCATGATGATTGGCTGGAACAAGTCCGTGCGATAGAAGATAATCGATTTATCAACAATAATTTCGATCCACTTCCGAGTGGTTGGGGTATTGCAGGGAAAGTATTTTCGACTAATAAATCGATACTCTACAGTGCAAAAAAAGAATGGAATGATGTTGCACTATATATTAATGACCAGGATGTAGAAAGCATACTTTGTGTGCCGATTTCGCATAACGATCATGTGGAATATGTTTTGTTTTTAGGCTCAAGAAGACCAAATATCTTCAAGGAATATCAATTGCAAATCGTGGATTTACTTAGCTCGTATTTTACCGTTTCACTTGATAAAGCAAAATATATGCAAAAGGCGCTTACTCAAAGTGAAAAATGTGCGTTGACAAATCTTTATAACTATAAATATCTTGAAACGAAACTTTCTTCTGACATGAAAAATTATGAACAGAAGAAAATACAAACATTGTCGGCCGTCATGATGGATATTGATCATTTCAAACGAGTGAATGATACGTATGGTCATGAATGTGGAAATGATATTTTAGTGGCATTCGCTAGATTGCTTGAATCTGAAGTGCCTACTGGAGCAACAGTTGGAAGGTATGGTGGGGAAGAGTTCCTATTCTTGTTGCCCGATTTTGATAAATCTGAAGCGCTTGCTTTTGGGGAATCCATACGTAAAAAGATTAAAGAAACGACGTTTGAAATAGTGCCCGATTTAGACCGTGAAAGAAAACCGGTCAATGTGTCCATAACAGCAAGCATCGGAGTTTCCACTGTACCTGATGACACAGATGAAGGCATGACGTTAGTTCGAAATGCCGACAGAGCCCTATATATAGGGGCAAAGCAAGCTGGTAGAGATCGAGTAGCAGAATATATAAGGTGAAAAGGGGGGCATGGCCATGCTATATAATGCAAAGCAGAAACGAGTCGTTTTAAGCATATGGTTTTTGCTGTTCCCGACTATTTTATATGTGGCTTATAATTTCTTCCCGATTGGTACGATTAATCCTTTAGATATCAGTTTGAACTTGCTAATTTTAATCGTTATCATGATGCTTCCATTACGGTTGGAAAGTGTCACATTGACACTGGAACGTTGGATTCTGTTCTATATATTTTTTCACTATGGCTTAATCGTTGAAATGATATTCATGCAAATAGGAATGTTTGTATTGCTATTTTCGGATAAATCTTCTACTCCCAAAGTTATGCGTTTTAGTTCGAACTCAATTGTGTTTCTTCTTTCATCGCTAATTAGTGGATCGATTTACTATGGCTTGGGTGGAGTCCTTATGGAACAATCATTAGGGAAACTTGTACTGCTTGGTTTCATCTATGCTTCAAGCTATTCAATCATTAATAATCTATTACTTTATATAAACTTTAAATACGTTGGTCATAAAGTGACGGGGTTTTTAGATAGTGTCGTAAAAGATTATTTTATAACAATCGTACTGTTGCCATTTGCAATTGCATTATGCTTACTAACAGAAACGCTGCATAATAAAGCGTTTTTACTCGTTGGCATGCCATGTATTCTATTATTGCTTATTGCGAAAAAGTATGTAAAATCTGAAGGTTTAAATGAAGTGCTGACGTCCAGCTCTGAAATCGGTCATCAACTAGCAGGAAACTTAAGCGTTTCAGACGTACTTGATACATTTGTCATGAAGTTGAAAACAGTCCTACCATATGACAACGCCTATATTGTCGACTTGCGTGGTGAAAAGCTCGTCATGCTGCGCATCGTCGAAGGAGGCCATAACTTAAAGGTAGCTGAATTTTTTGATTGTCCCGACTTAATCAAAGAGGGCGATGGGCTCAATTCCAATGAAACAAATGTCTATCCAAGTAGAAAGTTTATCGACAAATTGGAACGATATGATTTTGCTCATGAAATACAGTCCCTTATGACAACTCCTTTAAAACGGAACTCCGTAACGGAGGGATTCTTATTTTTAACGTCGAGTAAAAAATATATATTTACAGATTTGCACGCTAAGATGGTGGATTTATTGGCAGGCTATGTAACTGCCTCAATTGACAAGGCGAAGTATTATGAAAAGACCGTTGAAAAAAGTGAACGTTGTGGTTTAACCGGTCTGAATAATTACAGATACCTTGAACGCAAACTGGACGAAGAAATGATCCGCTTTCATACAAAGGAAATCGATACTTTGTCAGTCATTATCCTAGATATCGACCACTTCAAATCCATCAATGATACATATGGCCATCAGAGTGGAAATGATATATTACGTGCATTTGCGGACCTGTTACGACAGCACGTATCGGGAGATGCAACACTAGCACGTTATGGGGGAGAAGAATTCGTCATACTGCTACCTAACGTGGACAAGTACGATACCTACAAACTCGCAGAGACTATCCGCAAGCAAGTTGACGAATCAGTCTTTAAAATCATTCGGGATCTCTCTCAAGACAGAGAAGAAGTGGATGTTCATATGACTGTTAGCGCAGGAGTAGCATCGATTCCTGAAGATGCGAGTGATGCTAAGGATCTTCTGCGGAATGCTGACCGTGGGTTGTATTTAGGGGGGAAGCAAGCGGGTAGAAATCGGGTTGGAATGTATTGCAATGAAACTGGTGTGAATGTCGAAATGTAGAGACCGTTGTGTCACGACGGTCTTTTTCTTTGAATGCATTTATAGACGAAGATTATACGATGAAAGATTTTGGATTCGTATCATGGGAAATACTTACTCACATGACTAGTATCTATTCTACAATGAATTTTTAACTAAGCCAATAAAAGTAGGAATTGAAATTGATAAAATATCCTAAATATCTTATCAATATCCTCTCAAATAAATGTTAGATCTATTAACAGGCTCGTTAGGTTTCTATATCAAAAAGAACATAATGTGTTCCAAAGCATGTCCCCGGAAAAACTGTCTACACAATTTCCCTATGAAAAGTTTCTTCATCTCATTAAATTAACAAATGTAATATGGAGAACTACTTCGTACGAATATGAATTGGAATAAGCGATCAATAAGTACATTCATGTTAAAATTACAAACTAAAATAGAACTTAATTGCCAAGAGTCCGGAACAAAAAACGATTTTACGCCAATTAATTAGTAAATATAAAAATCTGGTTTTATGGGAAACATTAATATTAAACGAGACGGTTTTCTAACTAATGAATTTAGTTTGTCGTTTGTGAAAATCTTTGTTGGGCTTGTTTTTTATATTTTTTGTATTCAGGTTCTATTGATGTTGAACAAGTTATACCAAATCATATAGGGTTTGAAATTAATACTTCGATGTCTATAAAGTGAAATGACGACCTGTATCTGCCGGTCGTCATTATTAAGGAAAGATCCAAGTTGTATATTATATTCACATATATCTTTAATCATCAATACTAATTATGATTGTTATTTATTTGTTTATCCTTTACTAATGGAGGATCCACTTTTCTAATGATTGGTTCAGGTTTATTTAACTTTAGGAAGTTTTCTATTATCTCTGCATCATATATAACTTGTAAACGTGAAGGCTTACTTTTTTGAACTTCTTTGTTATCATAGTTACCGTTTGAAGACTTACCTCTTACAGCGTTTAGAACAATTCTTCTAGCCGAAATGCCTCCTTCAATTCTAATGTTTGAACCAACACCATACATTTCGAAATTTTTTTCACTGTAAAAGAACCCTTTAATTATACTAGGTTTTTCTTGATCGACAGAGTTATTGGCAATGTATATATCACCTGTAGCAAAGATAATTAGTGTGCCTGTATCTTTATCATTCAATTTTTTCCCATTTATTGACGAAAAACGAATCTCAACATCACCATCAACATACATAAGTGCATTACTTTCTAGATTAGCACCTTGAATTTTAACATTTCCATTAACATATATTGTTCCATCTAGCTTTATATCATCACGTTGACGAGAATCATCTGTTTGCTTTTCATTACCAATAGTTAAATTCTTTCCAACATATAAACCTTCTTCAAATGTATGATCTCCATATCTCAAGATGATATCTTGATTAGATGCAAGTTTATTAAAATAATTTTTGTTGAAAAGTGAAAATGTTCCATAATGAGTTTCGTTATAACAATATTTGGGGTTCCACCATGAGCCGCCACACTGATATTTCTGAATTGTAATAGGGATGGTGGGGGATGACTTATTTGTGTAATTATTAAAGTAGTTTTGTGCTAATTCAACTCGGGTTACTCCATTTGAATTATAGTCGAAGAAAAAATTTTCATATTGACTTTTTATTCCTATAGGACTGATGCTAGGATCACGTTTAACAATTCTCGGACCTTTCCCTTCGAAAAATAAATCGTTTGGATTTTTTTTAATTGAGAAGCCTGCAGTATTAAAATTATTTCTTCTGATATGATTATCATAGCTATTTTGGTTGCCGTTAACACTTGGATTAGATGTTACTAAATACATATTGTTACCTAAGACAAGTTTAGATGAAGTAGATTGAGGGGACGGAAGAGATTTTGGAAGTTGGCTTGGAATCCATTTATAAGCGCCTGTTCCGTAATCATAAGTAATTAAGTTGCCATCAACCTTTAAATCTCCATGAATATCCGAGCTGCCATGAAGTAATAAATTGCCTTCTCCATTTTGAGGGTTTTTCGACATAATATTTGTACCTATCGCGTATTTCATAGTTTCTGGAAATGCTTCTGCTCCTATTTCTATTGAACTAATTAAATCTCTTGTTATATTGCCTGACTTACCAATACTTTTAAAAGTTACTAACTTTCTAAGTTCGTTTATTTCTCCGTTTTTAAAATAAATAGGCTTAGTATCTCCATCAATACAAACATTGTAAGAACCATTTCCTTCAGGGCTCTCAATAGTATTGTTGATGTAATTACATTTATAATTACTTAGAGTTGAATTGAGTAAATTTTTAAAAACATCCCTTTGTAATCCGTTTTCACCCAAAGCTAATGTAAGTTCTGCATTAATATCTGCTACTATTCGTTCGATTCCCTTTTCAGACTGGCTTGTCGCTTGAACAACTTCTTGTCTATTCATATTCATTTTAGTTCCGTTTGAAGTTAAAATTAACAATGTCATTCCAAGAACAGTAAATAAAATTATTACGAACAAAGTGATAAATAGAGCATAACCTTTTTCGTTCTTTAAGTGATTCAATCTAATTCCTCCTTATTAATATCGTAAATTGTTCGAATTCTATTTTTAAATTCCATCACTTTATCATTTCTGCTTTTTAATTTAAGATTCAATATAACTTCATATTGTCCTTCTTCTAAATCTTTAATACTAGAAGGAAGTAGTGTTATGCTTTTATTGTTTGTATTTAAGATTTCATTAGAAACGTATAATTTGTTGTCCATAAATCCTGTTATCGAGTCGTTGTTCTTTATTATATAATAGTCACCAATTAATGATTTATCAAAATTTTTTGTTGTTATCTCGGATTCTTTAGTTGTGTATAGTTCTTTTAAAATAGCTGACATTAAATAATCAGCTTCATCTCTCAAAATGGTTTCTTTTCTTATATCTTCGGCAGTTTTCATACCCCCAATTAAAATTGGGAAAATAAGCGTTGTTATAATAGCCATAATAATAATTGCTCCCAATAATTCAATAAGAGTCATTCCCGATTGTTTATTCTTCTTTACTTGCATTATTTATGTACCCCTCTACATTAAATTGCGTATTTTTCTCATCGTTTTTAATAGAAACGATAATATTTAAAAGATTACTTTTGGCTTCTTTTTCGTCCTGAGATACTTTAATTACGAGATGGTAATTTTCCCCATTCAACTGCATGAGATAAAGTTCTTTGCAGTTTTCAGTTGAACAATTAGAATAGGTGTATTTTTTACTATTAAATAGATAGCTAGTTTGATTAGATGGTTGCTCTATATAAGCGTATTGATCCGCTTTTAATCTATTTAAAGTTGCTTCAGCCAAATTAATCATCACAAGTCTGTCCATATTTGAATTTGAAATCTTCTTTGCATTAATAATCATAGGGTAGAAACTCAATAAAACAATTGTGATAATGACCAATGAAGCGACAACTTCCAGTAAAGAAAACCCTTTTTGGTTTTTCAAGTTTTCTACTCCTTTCGACAAACTCTATTAATTAAATATATTTTATCATAGACTTGCTTGTAAATCTCCATCTAATTACTTATAATTAACCTGAACAACAGATTAATAAGTTTCAAAAGTCACATAGCAAGTTAGCTTTTCAATTATTTTAAGATAAAATAGTAATCTAAAAGAACCATCCATAGGTCGAGGGAGTGTGTTAAATTGTCGATATCCAATCGTCAGAATAAGGTTTTCATCTTTTCTTTCGTCATAATCTTTTCTTTTTTAACTTTATTAGCAAGCAAGCATGTTGTTGCGGCGGTAAATGGATCTACAATTGCTGGGGTTGAAATTGAAACAGCTGACCGTAATGAAATCAATGTCCTTGTCAGAGAAAAAGTCTCACAATGGAGAGAGACACCATTAGTCGTTGAAACTGATTATGGTAAGACTGTTTTAGATACGGAGTTATTCGAATTTGATATTGAAAATGCCATTAATGAATATATGCATGAAACCAAAATTCCGTGGTATCTGTTCTGGAAGAGTCCTGATAGGGTGGATATCCAGATGCCCGTCTATATTAATCAACAAGTTTCCGACGAACTGAAAAAAGATCCTTCAATTAAGATACAAGATACATTGGAAGTTATTGAGAAAGAGATTGGCCTTCAGCTGAGTAATGTTATTGTTGCTGTCCAGCTGGAAGGGGATATCCTTGAAGATGATCGAATCGCCTTGACCACACATGAATTTAATCAACAAAAATTGGCTCTCAATGTATTGGTGGACCAGTTAACGGGACTATCCATCATGCCTGGAGAACGAATTTCAATTTTATCTTTAGTGGAAACTGAAGGAATGGATCAGGAATCATTAGATTTCATTGCTTCCACAATCTATTCTTTACTCATTCAAACAAATTATGAAATTATAGAAAGACATCCATCCGCTGTTCCTTTAAAAACGTTCACTCCTGGAACTGAAGCTCATATAAATCAAAAGCAATCTAAAGATCTCGTTTTTATGAATCCTAATGTAGTCATGGGGACTCTGAAATTCAGTTTTAAGGATGATAACCTGGTTGCTGAGTTGTATTCAATGCCTTTGGATGTGAAAGTAGAATTCTTCCAGACGGACAAGCATGAAGTTCAGCCGAGAACAATTATCCGTTATTCAAAAGACCTTGAACCGGGGGATGAAGTGGAAGAGGAGATTGGAGAGACGGGACTTGTAGTGACGTCCTATCGAAAAGTTTCAAGCATGAGCGGGCAATTCGAAAAAGACGAATATTTAAGTAAAGATTTCTATCCACCAGTTCATCGGGTGATTCTAAAATCTATAGTTCAGCAAGATGTGGGGGGAGATAATGAAATCGATACTGATTCAACATTAGATCCAAATCTACCTAATGCTGATAATGGTCAAACTCATGGAGATTCAACTAATCAAAATGGTGCTGGGGAAGGACAGAATCCCTCGGTGAATGTGGGAACTGGTAACAATAATAAGCCGGATAATGAGACAAAACCATCTAAGGGACAGCAATCCGAATACGATTCAGAAGTTGATACATCTGTCAATGACGATTCAGGTGTCACAGTTATTTATGACAAAAGTGGAATGCCTATCAATTCTAGTGGCAAATAGGAGGACGATTATATGTTGAAAAGGAAACGGATTGGAGATCTTCTAGTAGAATCGGGTGTCATAACTGACGATCAACTACAAACGGCACTTTCCGAAAAAGAAAGTGAAGAAAAGATCGGGGATTATCTAATCCGTCAAAACTTGTTAACTGAACAACAGATGATCGAAGTTCTTGAATTCCAACTCGGAATTCCTCATATTCATTTAAATCAAATCCCAATTGAGTCTGATGTATTGAAGCTTGTTCCTGAAGAATTAGCTAAAAGAGCCTTTGTCATGCCGCTTAAACGAGAAAGAAATAAACTCTTTGTTGCGATGGCTGACCCGATGGACTATTTCACAATTGAAGAAATCAGACTGGCGACGGGCTACCAAGTTGAGCCAAGAATTTCATCGAAAACAGACATCATGAGAACGATCACTAAGTTTTATGATTTGCAACAATCAATGGATGCAGCAATAATTGGTACTTTACCAACCGAAACAGAAGACGATTCTGAACTGATGGATGAAGATTCACCTATTGTCAGATTGGTAAATCAAATTATTGCCAATGGAGTTGCGCAAAATGCAAGTGACATTCATTTTGATCCCCAAGAACATGAGCTGCGTGTCCGTTATCGGGTTGATGGTGTCCTACGTAATGAGCGATCAATCCCTAAACATATGCAAAATGTAATCATTGCTCGAGTAAAGATACTTGGGAATTTGAATATTACAGAAAATAGAGTCCCGCAAGATGGAAGGATTAAAACTACGGTCAATCTTAAACCAATTGACATTCGACTTTCCACATTACCAACGGTTTACGGTGAGAAAATTGTTATGCGAATACTGGATATGGCTTCAACTTTAAACAGTGTTGATAAACTAGCGTTTTCAGAAAAAAATTTACATAGCTTCAAAAAAATGATAAAAGCACCAAATGGAATTGTCCTTGTCACGGGTCCTACCGGATCAGGTAAATCATCGACTTTATACGCTGCATTAAGTTCATTGAATACAGATGAGGTGAATATCATTACGGTTGAAGATCCAGTTGAGTATCAATTGGAAGGGGTTAACCAAATTCACGTCCGTGAAGATGTGGGATTGACCTTTGCCGCAGGATTAAGATCTATTTTACGACAGGATCCAGACGTAGTAATGATTGGAGAAATACGGGATCTTGAAACAGCCCAGATAGCTGTGCGAGCCTCGTTAACAGGCCACTTGGTTTTAAGTACATTGCATACAAATAGTGCGGTCGAGTCAATTGCTCGTTTACATGACATGGGAGTTGAACCGTTCCTATTATCCTCATCTCTTGTTGGTATTGTTGCTCAAAGACTAGTGAGGCGTGTATGTAGAGATTGTGGTTATTCGTTCCTACCAGACGAAGCTACATGTACATTTTTTGAGCAAAACGGTATTGTTGTCACTGAACTTCGACGCGGAAAAGGGTGCCCATCTTGTAATAATACGGGCTTCAGAGGAAGGATTGCAATACAAGAAGTTTTGCCTGTCAATCGTGCAATCAAGAATATAATGATGTCATCTATGAATACAAATGACATTCGTCAACAAATGAAAATAGATGGTGTTCATTCCATGCTTGAGGATGGATTACATAAAGTGGCGGAAGGAATGACGACTCTGGAAGAAGTTATGAGAGTGACAACAGTAGAATAAGGTTGTGATAACTATGAATTCATTAAGAGGTTTAATGATCGATGCTTTTAATATGGATGCGTCGGATATCCATTTGACAGTAGATTCGCCCCCTGTATTCCGGATTGATGGGGCATTGAAAAAGCAAGGTGATGAAGTTTTAACGTCAACTCATATTTTAGAAATGATTGACGAAATCATTCCCCAACGCAAATTGGTGGAACTTGATGAACTAGGTGAGACGGATTTCAATTATGAAGTGGAAGGTATATGCAGATTTCGAGTAAATGCATACAAGCAGAGACAAACGTTTGCCGTGGCATTGCGACTAATCCCATCAAAAATCCCGACATTGAAAGAATTGGGAATGGAATCGACTTTGAAAAAGATAGCTGAGAGCAAACAGGGGTTAGTATTGATCACTGGGCCTACAGGTTCAGGAAAAACGACCACGCTTGCAGCAATGTTAGATTATATAAACCGAAATTTCGATAAACATATTATTACTTTAGAAGATCCCATCGAATATATGCATGAAAATTGTCGTTCTGTCATAAATCAACGGGAAATCGGTTTGGATACAACCAGTTTTGCAAAAGGATTACGTGCTGCATTACGGCAAGATCCAGATGTGATACTTGTAGGGGAAATGCGTGATTTGGAGACAATTTCCACAGCCGTGACTGCTGCTGAAACAGGCCATCTGGTTTTCGCGACTTTGCATACAAGTACTGCTGCATCTACCATCGATCGCATCATTGATGTGTTTCCACCTGGCCAGCAAGGACAAATACGACAACAGTTGGCAAACGTTATATTAGGTATCGTATCTCAACGGCTTCTGGCCAGGGCTGGTGGAAGAGGAAGAGTTGCGGCAACCGAGATCTTATTGCAAACACCGTCTGTATCAAATCTGATTCGTAGTGAAAAAGTGCATCAGTTACCGAATGTGTTGCAAACAAGCAAAGGATTAGGAATGCATACGATGCAGATGGATATTCAGCGTTTATTAAAAGAAGGAATTATTTCTATGAGCATTGCAAAAATGTATTTGGATGTTGGTGAATTTGAATGAAAACATTCCGTTATACCGGTAGAAACATGGAAGGTGTATTAAAAAAAGGTGTTATTCAAGCTGATACCCAGGGGAAAGCTATTGAACTATTACGGACAAAAGGAATTAATCCACGGGAAATACTTGAGTCAAATAGCATTTTCCATAAAAATATTACATTATTTGAATCGGTCAAAAACCAGGATTTTGTCATTTTTTGCCGACAATTTGCCACATTGGTGCGGGCGGGTGTCTCTATTGTCGAATCAACTGGAATACTAGCTGCACAAACACCCAGTAAGCTATTGAAAAATTCATTATTTGCAGTCGAAGCCGATATAAGAGAAGGTATTCCTTTTTCAGATGCAGCGAATAAACATAAAAAAGTTTTCCCCCCGTTATTTGTGAATATGATACGCGCGGGCGAACTTACAGGAAGTCTTGACGAAACTCTCGAGAGACTGGCAGCTTATTACGAAAAACAATTTACGTTGAAAAAGAAAGTGCAGTCGACGATGATGTATCCTGCCGTCTTATTAGTAGTTATTGTGATTGTTGTAATTGGCTTGATGCTGACGGTTGTCCCTCAATTTGCAACAATGTTTGAAGACTTTGGCGCAGAGTTACCTGCGATTACCTTATTCGTTCTGGCGTTGAGTGACCTTATACAACAATTTTGGTGGCTTGGATTATTGTTAGTTATCGGATTGGTTGTAACATTTGTTTATATTTACAAGAATAATAGTCTTTTTAACTATAATGTGAATTTGATTTTATTAAGAGTACCTGTTTTCGGGAAGTTGTTACAGAAATCCGCGATTGCAAGAATGACGAGGACATTATCTTCGCTATTCAGCAGTTCTGTTCCAATTCTGCAGGCATTGACCATCGTAGAGAAAGTTGTAGGGAATCCGGTAGTTGGAAAAGTTGTGCTGGATTCCAGGACAAGCCTTGAACAAGGTGGGACACTTTCAGAGCCGTTGCGGAAAAGTTGGATATTTCCACCGCTTGTTCATCAAATGACCGCGATTGGTGAGAAGACAGGGTCACTTGATTATATGCTTGAGAAAATAGCGGATTTTTATGAAGCGGATGTTGACAGGACGGTTGATACATTAAAAGGGTTAATTGAACCTCTTATGATTGTCATTCTCGCTGGAGTAGTCGGTATGATTGTTCTATCAATCATGGTACCGATGTTCAGTCTGTTCGAGCAAATTTAAAAGGTCTAAAACACTGAAAGGAGGTGAAAAAAGAGAGTGGACGAATGTAAACGATTTGAAACAAGTGATAAGAGATGTGCACACAAAAATGGAGGTAATACTATGAAAAAGTTCTTCGCGAAGCGATTAAAAAATGAAAAAGGTTTGACGTTGATTGAGCTACTAGCTGTTATTGTTATCTTGGCTATTATTGCTGCAATTGCAGTTCCGGCGATTGGGAATATTATTGATAACTCTAAGGATTCTTCAAAACTTGCAGCTGCTTCAAACATCCTTGCAGGAGCTAAAATCGCTGCAACTGATGGGGCTTGTGAAGAAAGTAACGATGGTTCTATTACATGTGACAAAGATGACTTGAAAGGATATGTTGAAAATGTCAAAGAGGAAAAAGGTACAACGTTAAATTATGGTGCTGATAAAGATACTGATGGTAATTGGACTGTGACTTACAATGGCTTAACAAACTTCAATTCTAAAAAATACAAGGACGAATCAATAGCAAGTCCTTTAGCTGAATCAAAGTTGAATGAATTGCTAAGTAAGTAATACTTTTGAAGCGGCAGCACCCCTGCTGCCGCATTTCTTTAGTTATCTTATCGAGCGAGTGAATCCTCATTCGTTGGAAAAGGGAACTGAAAGCTGAAGGGGGATTAGCATGTTTGCCAAATTAGGTAAGAAAACGCCTATATCTGTCGAGTTAAATGATTACATATTTCGTTTATTAATTAAAGATCCTAGCGCACAGGGTGACTATTCAATTTATGAATCAGCTATTGAAGAAGGGCTTATTCACAACGGTGAGATTTTGAATGAACTTGCTCTTTTTGAACATATCAAGTCGACATTAGGTGAATGGGGAATGAAGAAACTCCCGGTTAATTTTTTTGTGCCGGATCCATTTGTGTTGATGAGACCGATTGACGTCCCGACTGATTTGCGTTCAGGTTCTTTGCTTGGATTCATTCAGATGGAAGTCGGTCACTCTATTCATTTGCCGTTCGATAATCCAGTTCTGGATATTCACGATGCGAATTCAGACGATGGGAAAGCGGTTTTATACGCTGCGCCTGCTCAAGATGTGCGTCGCATAGCTTCTTTGTATGATGATGCGTCCTTAGAGCCTGAAATTGCAGATGTACGTATGTTAGCAAATGCAAGATTTTTATTGCAGTCTGGTGTGTTGGTACAAGGAAAGACGGTTCTTGTGGCGGATTGGATACATAATGGCGTTTCCATCGGAATTTTTGGAGGAGACGAATTGGAATTCCTTCGGTTCCAAGAAATCCAGGCACCTCTAGCTGATTGGAAAGTGGAAAGCGAAACGGATCAGCTTGTAACCTTCTCTTATATCGGTGATGAGATGGATTATAAGAATCAGCTGATTGACCAGGTTTTGGAGATTGGACGAATTATTAACTTTTATCAGTTCTCCTTACATAAGGGTGAAAAAACTGTCGATGAAATTGTGTTAATGGGCGATAACCCAGAACTACGCTATATTCAAGAACAGTTGCAAGAAGCTCAAGGACAAGCCATTACTGTCATCGATAACAGTTTCGTTAACAGAAGCTATCCGGGTTTGTTTGGTCGTCACGCCGCCCTCATCGGATTGTCATTAAAGGGGGAAGAGTGAATGATCGCAGATATAAATCTACTGCCTAAACGGGAGAAAAGGACAAATGGGGATCGAATCTATCTGTTCTCTGTCTTTGCAGTCTTTTTGCTGGTAGCTGCATACATAGCTTATTCGTATATGAGTTCTAAGCAAGAACTAGTTCAAGCTGAAGCGTATAAAGAAACTGTTGAATCTGAAATTGCTGTTTTACAGATGCAGGTAGAGGAACAGACGGGTAATCAAGCCACTTCACGTGTTGCGGCGGTAAACTTCATTGAATATGTTTCTTATGATGTCACGCCCATCATGAGTGATGTCAATAAACGTTTACCTGAACATGCTTATCTAAGAGAACTGAATTTCTCAGAAAGCAGTGTCTTACTGCAAACTGAATTTGAAAATAAAACACAAGTGAACTTATTCTTGTCTTCCTTACAATCTAGTCCACTTTATGTTGATGCTACCATTCAAGAAATCAATTCCTTTACTCAAAATTCCAGTGATTCAACGGATAATACGTCAATGTTTGAAGAGTTGCCAATGTATTCAGTAGCTTTCACACTGGTAATTGATCCAAACAAGATCAGAGTGCAGGAGGTAGTAAGATGAATACGAATAAAAGAACATTGAACCTTCTTTTAACTCTATTAATGATTGTAGTGATTTTTTCTGCTTTTTATTATTTCTTATCACCATTAAAAAACTCTGTAAAATCAACTAAAAGTAATATTGAGACGGCGGAACAGGAAAAGAGAGCTTTGGAGGCACGCTTAGAAGCTTCAGGTTGGGAACAGGATTCCGGTGATGAAAGGGAACTGATTACGAAGTTGCCTAAAGACCGAGATGTCCAGATGATCATTCAATTATTACAGGAAGCAGAATTGACGACTGGTTCAGTTATACAATCAATCGTTTTCAACGATTATGACGAGTCTGCTACTAATAAGCAGTTGCCAGGGCTTTCGGAAGCTGACGAGGAGGAGTCTGCAGAGACGGTGGAAGAAACAGGAATAGAAGATCAAAATAACCCTGGTTCCTCCACTGAACTATCTGAACCACCTGTTACTAAAATGACGATTGCGGATATACCTCCAACCTTGCAACTCTTAACCTTACAAATTTCAGTTGTCCATGAGGATTATGAACAATTATATTCATTCATTGAAGAAATTGAAAAGCATGAACGGATTATTACTATTGAAGGGGTTCAATTAAATTTGCCAGGGGAAATGATAAATATTGATCAGCTGGAAACAGCATCTTCCTCAATTCAACTGACCACCTTTTATATGAAAGATTGAAGGTGAACTAGATATGGAGATTGTAATACTGACCTTATTCTTCCTCTACGGCATCATCTTCGGCTCTTTCTTCAACGTCGTCGGCTTGCGCGTACCGAAGAAGGAATCCATCGTTTCACCGCCATCGCATTGCACGAACTGTAAGCGTAAACTTGGCCCGAAAGATCTTGTTCCTATCTTTTCCTACATCTTCCTCAAAGGGAAATGCAGGACTTGTGGAACGAAAATTAGCCCCGTTTATCCGATTATGGAGTTTATAACGGGCGCGCTGTTCGCTTTGGCGTATTATCAACTTGGATTCAGTTTTGAATTGATTGTCGCCATTTTGTTCATTTCACTTCTCGTTATCATTACCGTTTCCGATTTTGCGTATATGCTCATTCCGGACAAAGTGCTATTGCCGTTCGCTATCACGCTTTTAGGTCTAAGGCTAGTCATCCCCATATCTCCGTGGTGGGATAGCCTCTTAGGTGCTGTTGTTGGGTTTGGCGTACTGTTTCTAATCGCGGTCGTGTCGAAAGGTGGAATGGGTGGCGGAGATATTAAATTGTTCTTCGTTCTAGGGTTAGTTCTAGGTACTGCAAACACTTTGTTAACCCTGTTTTTGGCGTCGGTCATTGGCTCGGTTGCAGGCTTATATATGTTGAAGAAATCAGGTAAAGGACGGAAGACACCTGTACCGTTTGGACCGTCCATTGCACTTGCCGCTGTCATTTCTTATTTCTGGGGAGCGGATTTTGTCGAGTGGTACATGCATTTGTTCATTTAAGTCGATAAATTATTTAGGACAAGACGACACCCGTCTTGTTCTTTTTCATTTCCCGTTTGGTACGGTTACTTAAAACGGGGTGGTCTTTTTTGAATTTCAGGAAAAAGTATTCGAAAGTGACAGTTTTGGCTGCGATGATCCACGGCGTCATTATTGGTGTAGCGGCTGTTGCAATTGTTGGTTTTATTATTGTCGGAACGAGTGGTAAAGGCAAACAGCAAGCAGTGGAGAAGGATGCCGTGACCGAATCTGTGGAAAAGCCGGGTGAAACGGTGACTACTTCAGGACCTGATGCAGACCCAGTCACTGAGCAGCCTTTGAAACTGGTTGCCAAGCAACATGGTGTCTTCTCATCTGCGGCATCAGCGGCAGTATTCATAGCGGAGGATGCTGCGCTGGCGAAAGCGGCAGTCATTGAGTCGCAAGGTCAGTTTTATGTTTGGAGTGCTGTCGGTCTAGATGAAAGCGAATTTGAAGTGAGCGAGGCAGAAGGTTCTTTCCGAAAGCCTTTTTATGCTGATACATCAGCGTGTTCGGCTGCGGGAGCTGGCAAGTTGAAGAAGGCACTTTCAGAAACCGCGCTATCGCAAATTAAAACTTTGACAGTTGCCGGTACGGATGGTTTGGAAGATGAGAAATCAGCGGAGTTCAGAAAGAATATTATTGCAGTGACGGCGTTTTCAACGGATTTGAAGATTATCCGGTTGCAACTGTTGTCGCATTATACCCATAAGGATGGCTGTGTCAAAATCGGATTTTAAGTAAAATTTACTCACCAAAGGGAAGTTTTTGGCCTTTCTAGAAAATTTTCAAATGCTGCCTCTTGCCGTATGATAATGGTAATGAAAAAGGAGGTAGTCAAATGAAGTTCGTATCAAATGTGCCGATCATATTGGCTTCCGGTTCACCTAGAAGAAAGGAATTACTACAAACACTCGGCTTCCATTTTGAAGTTCTGCCAAGCAATGCGGATGAAGCTATTGATCTGATTGATGAGGATTTTAACGGTTATGTGGAACGGCTCGCTCAACGGAAAGCAAAAGTAGTGTCAGAAACAGAAAAGCACTCACTTGTCATTGCGGCAGACACAATCGTCGTCTTTAACGGAAACGTATATCCGAAACCTTCCACGGCAGAAGAAGCTGTGAAATTCTTAACGTCTTTCGCGGGGAAAACCCATTCCGTATTTACGGGCATTTGCCTCCAGTATGGTGAAAGAACTATCTCGTTTTCTGAAGAGACCAAAGTAACGTTCAAACCGTTGGATGAACAATTGATAAAAGCTTACGTCGATTCTGGAGATCCGATGGACAAGGCTGGTGGCTACGGAATTCAGACAACAGGGGCATTGCTTGTCGAGAAGATTGACGGGGATTATTTGAACGTTGTCGGCTTGCCGCTATCGAAGTTCGTTGACGTTATGCGGAAAGAAGGGTTCCTCGAACTGAAAGGCGGTGTCTTTACCGATGACTGTTGAGATGAAAGGACAAATGATGATCCGCGATGTGCATGTATCGGACAGGCCTCGTGAAAGGCTTATCCTGCAAGGGGCAGAAAGTTTGTCCAACCAGGAATTGATTGCGATTCTGCTAAGGACAGGAACAAAGGATGAGTCGGTGCTCATGCTCGCGAACCGTGTATTGAAGTCGTTTGACAAAATACAAGATCTCAAAGATGCGACAGTGGAAGAGATAACAGCGGTGAAGGGGATTGGAAGAGCTAAAGCTGTTCAAATACTCGCTGCAGCTGAAATGGGGAAACGGATTTATCGTAAACATTCCGAAGGGAAATATGTTATTCGGTCACCTGAAGATGCTGCTGCTTATCTGATGACAGATATGACTTCATTGTTGCAAGAACACTTTGTTGTCATATTTCTCAATGTGAAAAATGAAGTGTTGCATAAACATACCGTTTTCATCGGAAGCTTGAATTCTTCGATTGTCCATCCCCGCGAAATTTTCCGGGAAGCTGTGAAGCGCTCTGCAGCATCCATTATCGTGGCGCATAATCATCCTTCCGGCAATCCTGCACCTTCTCCTGAAGATATCGAAGTGACAAAACGTCTTGTCGAAGCGGGTTCCATTATCGGCATCGATTTACTCGATCATATTATTATAGGTGACCATAAGTTCCTCAGTCTTAAGGAAAAAGGCTATATGAATTAGCAATTAACTCCTGTTTTGGACATGGAAGAGGTCCTCCTTATACTGCTATAATAGTAGCTGGATCCCTATGCCTATAGGGTTTCAGCTACTTTTAAATCATGCATCTAGGGAGGATGGCGATAGCATCAAAATCTTGTCTGTTGCTATTGACACTGTGAATTTGTCCGCCAATCCGTTATAATATGGTTTATGATTTGAAGAAGACCATTTTATGACGGTCGAATAGAAAGGAAGAACAAATTTGTTTGGATTTGGATCAAGAGATGTCGGGATCGATCTCGGCACAGCAAATACATTAGTGTTTATTAAAGGAAAAGGGATTGTCCTTCGGGAACCTTCCGTTGTAGCGAAAAACACCATTACAAATGAAATCGTAGCTGTCGGTTCGGCGGCTAAAAATATGATCGGTCGTACACCTGGTTCCATCGTAGCGACACGTCCGATGAAAGACGGCGTTATCGCCGATTTCGAAATTACGACAGCAATGATTGAGCATTATATGCGCGAAGCGACAAAAGCTGCAGGCAGTTCATGGAAAAAACCGAACGTCATGGTTTGTGTACCATTTGGAATTACATCTGTTGAACAGCGTGCTGTTACGGATGCTGCAAAACAGGCAGGTGCTAAAGATGCGTATACGATTGAGGAGCCATTTGCGGCTGCAATCGGTGCAAACTTGCCCGTTTGGGAACCTACAGGCAGCATGGTCGTCGATATAGGTGGCGGTACGACTGAAGTAGCAGTCATTTCGTTAGGTGGGATCGTAACGAGCGAATCGATCCGCATCGGTGGCGATTCAATGGATGGTGCAATCATCAGTTATATCCGTAAAGTTTACAATTTAACGATCGGTGAACGGACTGCTGAAGCGATCAAAATCGAAATCGGGTCTGCAAGAGTAATGGACACGCCTGAAAAGATGGAAATTCGTGGACGTGACCTGTTGACAGGTCTTCCGAAGACACTTGAAATTTCTTCTGATGAAATTGTTGAAGCACTTCGTGAATCAATCCTTCAAATTATTGAAGGTGTCAAGAAGACATTGGAAGCGACACCTCCTGAACTTTCTGCAGACGTTATGGAGCGTGGTATCGTCCTTACCGGCGGTGGCGCATTGCTTGCAAATCTCGATAAAGTCATTTCTGACGAAACAAATATGCCCGTATTCATCGCAGAAGATCCGTTGGATTGTGTCGCGATTGGTACGGGGAAAGCACTTGATAATTTTGAAGTCATTAAAAAGATGCAAGTCAGGTAATTTGAGGGAGGATTTAGGCAATGCCACGATTTTTTTCGAATAAACGATTAATTTTATTGCTTGTAGGCGTAATCGTGCTTGTGGCATTGATTTCCTTCTCACTTCGGGACAGGCAGAATGCCACCCTTCCAGAACAGCTTGTGAAAGATGTCGTCGGTTTCGGACAGTCTCTGTTTTCGAAACCGACACATTACCTTACAGGTACATTAGCCAAAATCGATGGAATTTTGAATACATACGAAGAAAACAAGCATTTAAAAGCCAGATTGCAAGAGTACGCGTCGACGCAGTCTGAATTGGTCGATATAAAAGCCGATAATGCAAAGCTTAGGGATATCATCGGCAAACAGGACAGCCTTCGGGAGTACGAACCCATTCAGGCGACGGTTATTTCACGAAATCCCGATCAATGGGAAGAAAAAGTCATTATCGATAAAGGAACTGAACACGGAGTCCGTCTCAACATGGCTGTCATAACCGCGAACGGACTTATCGGTAAAGTGGTCCTTGAAGCGAAATTTAAATCGACGGTGGAATTGTTGTCGACGGAGAATCCGAACTTTCGGGTTGCGGCTGTCATTCCTGGAGAAAAGCCTATATTTGGTCTAATTGAAGGATATGATGCCGACCGTGACGAATTAATAATGAAACGGATCGATTCGAATTTTGATATAAAAGAAGGCCAAAAAGTCGAATCGTCAGGCCTCGGCGGAATTTTTCCGAAAGGCCTCTTGATCGGTGAGGTGACGAAAGTGTCCACCGACGATTTCGGTTTAACGAAGCTAGCGTATATCCGTCCTGCGGCGAACTTCTCGATGATTGACCATGTGATGGTTGCAAAGAGGGTATCCATGACGAATGATGGCACGGATGGAAAAGATACGTCCAATGATGAAGGGGAGGATGAATCGTGACTAGATTCATAATCCCTCTTATTGCCGTCGTCCTATTTTATCTGGAACCGATATTCAGTCTGTTTTCGCCCGTGACGATTGGTGATATGGACTATACGCTTGTGCCCAGACTCGTCATTGTTTACCTGATTTTCATCACTGTCTATTACAGTCGGAAACAGGCAATCATTTACGGAATCGTCTTTGGGCTCTTGTATGATATGTACCACATTGATATTATTGGAGTATATACTTTCTTATATCCGGTAATTTGCTATTTTACCGCTTTACTAATCCGGCAAGTGCATAGGCATATTTTAACCGTGATGGCATTGTCAATCGTCATGATCGCATTGGTGGAACTGTTTTCATACTTCTTTGCGAGTCTTATCTCGTTGACGACGATCGGATTCGACGACTTCCTTACGAGCCGGCTGTTTCCTTCTCTGATCGCCAATTCGATTTTTGTCGGGATGTTCGGCTATCTATTTAAGCAACTTTTCGTTAAAAGCGGTGAGCAACTAGCCGGTATATAAACAAGAAACTGTGAGGGACGCAAATGACGAAACAGCACTATGTTACGATAAAAGGGACAAAAGAAGGACTTGTCCTCCGACTGGACGACAAATGCGCTTACTCGGACATGATTGCAGAACTCCGCAATAAAGTCAGTGAAAATAGTCTGGAAGGGCTTGCTGAAGTGAGAATCCACACGGGCAATCGCTATTGCAATGAAGATGAACTGAAGGAAATCATGAATATTGTCCACGAATCACCGCATCTGCGAGTTGCTAGAATTCAAAGTGAGGTTATTTCGATTGAAGAGTGCAACCGTAAAGTTTTGGAGAACCAATCTGAAACGTATATTGGCATCGTTCGCTCGGGGCAAATTGTGGAAGCTGAAGGTGATCTAGTTGTAATTGGTGATGTCAATCCGAATGGTCGGGTTGTCGCGGCAGGCAGCATTTATATATTAGGAAGATTGAAAGGGATCGCTCATGCGGGCGCCACCGGCAATGAAGAAGCTGTAATCGCTGCTTCATGGCTTGAAGCGACGCATCTGATGATAGCTGACAAATTGGAAACGATGACTGATGAGCTGACGATACTGTCAGAACAACCCGAGATGGAATGCGCATATATCCATCCGAACGGGTTCATTGCCATCGACCGATTACAAGAGCTTCGGATACTCCGGCCTAATCTGTCGACATTTAAAGGGGGGAGCTAGTGTGGGAGAAGCAATCGTCATAACATCTGGTAAAGGTGGAGTCGGCAAAACGACGACCTCCGCAAATCTCGGTACGGCATTGGCTCTGCAAGGAAAAAAAGTTTGTTTAGTGGATACGGATATCGGTCTGCGTAATCTTGATGTCATTTTAGGTCTTGAAAACCGGATCATTTACGACCTAGTCGATGTCATTTCGGGGCGCTGTAAAGTTCATCAAGCGTTAGTGAAAGATAAGCGTTTTGAAGATGGACTCTTCTTGCTTCCTGCGGCACAGACGACGGATAAGAACGCTGTGCAGCCGGAAGAGATGAAAGCGCTCATCACCGAACTGAAACGGGACTATGATTATATTCTTATAGATTGTCCAGCTGGAATTGAACAAGGCTTTAAAAACGCTGTGGCTGGAGCAGATCGTGCAATCGTTGTCACAACACCGGAAATTTCTGCTGTGCGGGACGCAGACCGCATTATCGGGCTCCTAGAGCAGGAAGATATTGAACCACCGAAACTAATTATCAATCGTATTAAAACCAGACTCGTCAACAGCGGGGATGCACTGGATGTCAATGATATTACGACACATCTGTCCATTGATTTGCTTGGTATCGTGCTTGATGACGAAAATGTCATTTCTTCATCCAACAAAGGTGAGCCGGTCGTTATGGATCCATCCAACCCCGCGGCAATTGGTTATCGCAATATCGCGCGCAGAATCCTTGGTGAATCCGTGCCTTTAATGTCTTTGAATGAAGGCAAACCTGGATTCTTCGGCAAATTAAAAACATTATTCGCCAAATAAGTAAACTTCCGTCCTTGACACTTCCGTCAAGGATTTTTTTGTCCAGAGATATTGCTGGACGTTCGGGCATTTGCCCATAATATTCATACACCACCCATCATATACTGATGGAAAAGGTGGTGTGGCGGGGTGAAATGGAAAACAAAGTGGGTGTTGGCGATTCTTTTTGCAATCGGTGTATTCACATATGCAAAATTGGAGGAAACGGGTATCGCTTCCCAACCAATCACTCAATATGTAACGACTGGGAAAGATTTCATCGTCATGAAAAAGTGGGTCTCTTCGATTCTTGGTGATCCTAATGAAGACAAGATTGTTGTATCTGCAAGTCCTGAAGAAGAAATGCCGTTTGCTTCGTACGAGTCGATGCAACCCTACAAAGATGGAGTCATCGTCTCCTACATGAATGCAATGCCGATTACAGCGCAAGGAGACGGTCTTGTCGTGTTCACAGGATCTACAAGGCAATCTGGCAAAACGGTGACGGTGCTCTATGATGATGGTGATGAAGTGACATATGGATTCGTCGGATCATTTAAGAAACTACCGTATTCGACTGTAAAAAAAGGGGACACGCTCGCATTAATGAACGAAGAGGCAATCTATTTGAAAGTGAAACGGGAAGGGATTGTTCTTGAAGCGTCCGTACTGGCGACGTATTTTTCGGATGTTAAAGAATGAAACTCCGCCTTCACCCTGTTTTGGTACCATTTTTTCTGGCGCTTATGTTGACAGGAGGGTTGTCATTTTACGCACTTGTTTTCCTCTCCCTACTGCTTCATGAAGCTGGGCATATTATTGCTGCTTATATGAGCGGAATGAAAGTGCGTATGTGTACAATCATGCCTTATGGCGGCGAATTGCATATACCTGGTAAGTTTCAATATGCAAAAAAACAAAAGATTATAGTTGCGTTAGGTGGTCCCATGGCTACCTTAATCATTCTTTTGCTTTCCATCTTTCTCACATTTCCTGGTGACGAGCAACTTGTGCGCATCCAGACCGTCATTCTATTTGTGAATTTGTTGCCTATTTTACCGCTTGACGGTGGACAAGCACTTGGCACATTGCTGGAGACAGAAAAAAATAAATACGCAATAAGAGCTTCGTTTCTACTATTCTCACTCGCGTTTTTGGCGATAGGAATTGTCTTGATGATTCCGCGTTTGCCCCATACACTGTTGTTCATCGCTTTAGCTATATTTCTTCTCATACAAAACGTTACAACGTTCAGGTTTAGGAAATATGAGCAAGCGTTCGAACGTTTAAAAGAAAACAGTTGACGAGAAAGTCTGTGCGTGGTAATATTTTAATGTTATTGTTTGTAGCACCCGTGCTACAACCGCACTGATCAGGTACAAGCATCCGAATGGATCACCTATGAAGGCGAGTCTGAGTCTATAGAGGAGGTGCAAGTATGTACGCAATCATTGAAACTGGTGGAAAACAAATCAAAGTTGAAGCAGGTCAAGAGGTTTACATCGAAAAAGTTTTTGGTGAAGCTGAAGAAACTGTAACATTTGACAAAGTTCTATTCGTTGGTGGAGAAGACGTGAAAGTCGGCGTTCCATTCGTGGAAGGTGCTTCTGTAACAGGTAAAATCGTTAAGCAGGGCCGCGCTAAGAAAATCACTGTATTCAAATACAAGCCGAAAAAGAACTACCACAAAAAGCAAGGTCATCGTCAGCCATACACGAAAGTTGTCATCGAAGGCATCAATCTGTAAGCCGGCATGATCAAAATTATTATTGATGAACAAGCATCGGGGCGTATCAACTCTTTTGAGATGAAAGGCCATGCCGATTACGCTGAACATGGAAAAGATCTTGTCTGCGCAGGCGCATCAGCAGTCTCATTTGGGGCTGTCAATGCCATTATCTCGCTTACTGGCATAACACCTGAAATCCAGCAAGGATCTGACGGCGGTTATTTGAAAGTGATTTTTCCGGAATCGGAGAAGGACAGTGAAATCCAGTTACTCGTGAAGGCGATGATTGTTTCATTACAGACGATTGAACAAGATTACGGGCAACATATAAAAATTATTTTCAACCGATAGGAGGTGGCACTTATGTTACGTTTGGATCTCCAGTTTTTCGCATCGAAAAAAGGTGTTGGTTCTACAAAGAACGGTCGTGACTCTCATTCGAAACGTCTTGGCGCAAAGCGCGCTGACGGACAATTCGTTTCAGGCGGCTCTATCCTTTATCGCCAACGCGGAACAAAAATTCACCCAGGTGAAAACGTTGGCCGCGGCGGTGACGATACTCTTTTCGCAAAAGTTGACGGCGTCGTTCGTTTTGAACGTTTTGGTCGCGACAAGAAAAAAGTCAGCGTCTACCCTGAAGCTCAGGAAGCTTAAGCTTAAACGTATATTGGAAGGACTGCATTTTTTCGTGCAGTCCTTTTTTTATTTTTTTGACGGAATAGCTCATCGGGATGTTATACTATATACTATGAAACCAATGGCGGTGAGAGTATGGAGTCTGAACAACTGACGATAGGCCAAGCGCTGAAATTTGCACGTCATGATTTTTTGAATGAACTTCAGCTCATGCTGTTATATATGGATTTAGGCAAACCGGCTGAAGCAAGAAAAAGTTTACTGGATGCAACCGAGCGGATGCGAAATTTGTCCAAACTTGAAAATCTACGAATGCCTCAAACGGAAGTATGGCTTAATACGTATGAATGGCGACATCCATCTTTTTCCAAGACGCTGCACTGTGCCGCAATTCCAGGCGACCGTGCAGCGGATGACAAAGCTGTTTCTTCCTATCTAGAACGATTAATTGAAGCAGTGGAGAAAGTGCTGGATCCCATGGAAGATTATACGATTGATACTGTCATTGAAGCCACTGCGCAACAGTGGTCCATCCAATTGACAATACGAGGACTGCTTGCTGGAATACCTGTAATTGACCCAGTCCATACCGGATTTGAAGTTGGCACTACAATGCAAGATGAGCAATGGACGTTCACAATAAGTGGACGATAGGAGGCAATAATTAATGTTTGTCGATCACGTAAAAGTTTATGTTAAAGGCGGTAACGGCGGCGATGGAATGGTCGCGTTCCGCAGAGAGAAGTATATTGCATATGGCGGTCCTGCAGGCGGTGATGGTGGAAAAGGTGCGGATGTTGTATTCATCGTGGATGAAGGTCTTCGGACATTAATGGACTTCCGTTACCAACGCCATTTCAAAGCGCCACGAGGAGAGCACGGTGCAACGAAGAATATGCATGGTAAAGGTGCAAAAGACATGGTCGTAAAAGTTCCACCGGGTACTATCGTTAAAGACGTGGAAACAGGTGACATCATCGCTGACCTCGTAGAGGATGGCCAAACGGCTGTAATCGCTAGAGGCGGGCGTGGAGGACGTGGGAACTCCCGTTTTGCGACTCCCCAAAATCCCGCTCCGGAACTTTCGGAAAAAGGTGAACCGGGTGTCGAAAGAGAAATAGTCTTAGAATTAAAAGTGCTTGCTGACGTAGGGCTTGTTGGTTTCCCGAGTGTAGGGAAGTCGACATTGTTGTCTGTCGTATCAGCAGCAAAACCGAAAATTGCCGATTATCACTTCACGACACTTGTTCCGAATTTAGGCATGGTTGAACTAGACGGAGGAAATACATTCGTTCTTGCAGATTTGCCAGGTTTGATTGAAGGTGCGCATGAAGGCGTTGGGCTTGGACACCAATTTTTACGGCATATCGAAAGAACGCGTGTTATTATTCATGTTGTCGATATGTCAGGCGTAGAAGGACGCGATCCTTATGAAGATTTCCAAACAATCAATGAAGAACTGGAGAAATATAATCTTCGTCTAATGGAACGTCCGCAAATCATTGTCGCAAACAAAATGGACATGCCGGAAGCGGAAGGGAACTTAGAAGAATTCAAAAAGAAATTAAATGATGACAAGGCTTTGGTCTTCCCGATTTCGGCACTTACTCGCGAAGGGCTAGATCAATTGTTGTTCGCAGTTGCCGAATTGCTTGAAACGACACCTGAATTTCCGATGCATGAGATTGAGGAAGAAGAAGAAAATCGATCTGTGCTTTATAAGCATGAAGCAGATCCGGAAGACTTCAAAATTAGCCGTGATGATGATGGAGCGTTCATTGTCTCTGGTTATACAATCGAGCGTCTGTTCAGAATGACTGATTTCAACTTCGATCAATCTGTCCGTAAATTCTCGCGTCAGATGCGTGGTATGGGGATTGATGATGCCCTTCGTGAGCGTGGTGCGCAAGACGGGGACACTGTAAGAATCCTTGACTTCGAATTTGAATTCCTCGAATAAGGGTTTTTCAATAGTGAATGAATTGTAGCTAGGAGGCATTCAATGAAGTCATTGGGGGAAGGGCAGTATTATCTTGTGCGCGAAGATGTGCTTACGGAATCCATGCAGAAAATGCTAGAAGCAAAACGGATGCTCGCGAGTGGAGAAGAAAAGACGATCCAGGAAGCAACAAAACGGGTCGGTCTTTCCCGCAGCGCTTATTATAAATATAAAGATACCGTTTTCCCGTTCGAATCGATTGCACGTGAGCGGGTACTGACGATCTTCATTCAACTGGAAGACCGTAAAGGATCACTCGCGACATTACTTAGGCTTATATCCGAAGCGAAATGCAATGTATTGACGATTCACCAGACAATCCCTGTCCAGGGACGTGCGAATATCACATTATCACTAGATGTAACCGAGATGCCAATCACGATGGAGGAATTCATGCAGAGGCTGAAAACGCCGAGTTTCATCGATTCCGTCCATCTGATTAGTTCCGGTGCACTTTGATAGGAGGGTACTGAAGTGACTGACTCAAATTACTCGCCGACGGTCGCCTACTTAGGACCGGAAGCGTCATTTACACATGTGGCAGCGACCCAATTATTTGGAAACACGGGACTCGTGTCTCAACCGACAATCCCAGATTGCATAGAAGCCGTTACGGCGGGACATGTAGCGTATGCCATCGTACCTTTGGAAAATGCATTGGAAGGGTCCGTACCGATGACAATCGACTATTTGTTCCATGGCAGCGAACTGTTCATCAATGCGGAAATTTCCACGCCGATTGAACAGCATTTACTTGTGAATGAGAAACAGCGAGAGGCATTGGATAACCTTGATTCGGTCCAGTCGCATCCTCATGCACTTGCACAATGTCATAAGTATTTGCAATACCACTATCGACGCACGCCGCTCATCCAGACAACATCGACTGCAGCGGCTGCTAAATACATATCTGAAAACCCTGATCTGCGGGTTGCGGCAATCGGAAACCGTCTAGCGGCGGAAAAGTACGGCTTACATATCGCAGAAGAGAATATCCATGATTTTCATTTCAATCATACGCGATTTGTTGTCTTGTCTTTAAGAAAAGGCTATTTGGAAGAAGAGAGTCATTCAGAAAACTCGAAAACGACGTTCATGGTCAAATTGCCCGAAGATGACCGATCTGGAATGCTCCATCAAATTCTCTCGGTATTCGCCTGGCGCAAATTGAACCTTAGCAAAATTGAATCCCGTCCACTTAAAACAGGACTTGGCAACTACTTCTTCATCATTGACGTCCTGGAAAACGAAGACCATCCGATGATGATGGGGGCAATCGAAGAACTCGCTTCCCTTAACTGTAGCGTTCGCTCATTCGGTTCCTACTGTACGTACGAACAAAAACCTTCCCGCTGATTCTACTTGGCAGGAAGGTTTTTTTGCTTGGAATTAATGAATATTCCTTCCCATTCCACAATATACATACTAAGAGAGAGGGCGCCTGTATTTAATTTGATTCAGCAGAAGTCTCACACTTTTATAAGTGGGGGGATGAATGCGAGAACAGTATTTCGACCAAAGGGCTTTCAAACGCCCTGCTGATTCAAGTTAAATCTCCGGTGGATGTTTGGGAATATGAATAATGCTTTGCATCATTCAAACCCAAAATCAATTATGGCAAGACGTAATTGATTAATACGTCACCAAATCGGGCGTTCATTCATACGATGAAATGATGGAAGGGGGATTTTTTTAGTGGATGTCCATATTGTTGTAAAAGGGGATACCTTGTGGAAAATCGCAAGGCAATACGGTATCTCATTTGAAGACTTGAAAAGAGTGAACGCCCATTTGGCGAATCCGGATTATATTGTACCGGGCATGAAAATCTTTCTGCCTGCCAAAAGAAAGGAACATACGCCGAGTGTGAAAGGTCCCGAAAAGAAACCGCAACAGGGGAAACCAGCACATTCTGCTCCACCCGCACAACCGTCCAAGCCACCGACGCATAAGAAACCTGAAACGGGTATGCCTTCAAAGCCGGGTAAGCCGATGCAACCCATCCCGTTGCCACCGCTTGGTGAAACAGTAAAGCCGCAACCAACACCGCCTAAACCGACACCACCAAAACCTGCGCCACCTGTTTCGCAACCGAAGCCACCGGAGCAAAAGCCGCCTGTCCAACCGGTACCAATGCCACCTGCAGCGCAAGTGCCGCCGATGGCCATGCCTCAGTTTTGTCCGCCGATGATGCCTGTGCCTTGTGGTTGGATGCCGATTTACGATGCGGACTGCTATCCGATGGTTCATCATCATCAGGAAATGCAACCATTGCCGATGCCTGCACCGCAAATGCCACCGATGCCGATGCCGCAGGAGATGAAACCGACTCCACCCGCACAGATGGGAACGAAGCCGCCGACAATTGATACGATGGAATCGAGTGATGAATTCGATTGGGAAGAATCCCCGATCTATCCGGGAATGGGAACCGGCACACCGCCATCCTATCCAACGAGTGGATGGGAGATGATGGAATCACCGACTATGCCGCAAATGGAATCATCACATCAAATGGTCAATTATCCGCCTGAACAAGTCTATATGCCTCAGATAATTTCACCGGAGCAGCAAAATCCGTATGGAATGATGCAACCGCAGTTTTTCCCGTGTCAGCCATGCCAGCCGGTCTATCATCACGGTTGCCACCATCACGGGCACTATCCGCAGATGATGCCAGTACCGATGCCAATGCAACAGTGGCAAATGCAACCGCCACAATGGCCCATGCAACAAATGCAACCCCAACAATGGCCGATGCAGCAAATGCCAATGAACCAGCAGCAATACTTCAACCAACCGGATAATAACGATTGCGGATCGTGTTGATCGGCATATGGCCTTGGAGAAGAATATACGGAAAGTGAAAGAGAATGTGTGGAAGCTGGAAGAAGGAGACGCTGCCTATTCATTGAAAAGGTATAAAAGTCGATCCACTGCCGTTAAAGTGGATTATATTCACAACCAGCTTCATGCAATTCAATTTCCGCATATTGTACCGGTTTTGACGACAGAAGATCCAATGATGATCATGCAGCCGTGGTATGAAGGAACAAGGCCAGTTAATTTTAGAAAGCGGATTGATCGTACAGATTCACTTATCGCTTTACAGGCACTTCATGCGACGAGCGAACAGATTGATTGGGACGCGTCACCCTATTTGCACAGGTATCAGCTCATGGATAAATGGAAAGACCGTTTGGAACGGTTCATCGACAACCGAACGACCTTAGAGAAGCATCTTGGCAAGCGAGCTGTTGATGAAATCATTTCTTATGGAAGCTTAGCGTTATCGGTTTTAAAAAAGACGGATAGGAAGCATGCAGACAACACGCTTTTACATGGAGATGTCGTCCACCATAATATATTGCGTGATTACAATAATCATATCCGATTTATCGATTTCGATCTTGCTTGTACAGGACCGACTGGAATTGAACTAGCACTTTGGGTTCATCGAGTATTGCCAAATGTCGGGTATCATCTGGACTTCCTGTTCGCCGAACAGACACGTTTGAATGAAATGGATACTGCTTCAAAAGCAATGCTTCTATACCCGAATGAACTCTTGCGGGAATGGCTCTATCTTCTTTCGTTACCGCAGGAAAACTGTGATCGACTTGCCCGGAAACTCATTCCGTTCACGGAAACCGCCCTCACTTCATGGCCGAAGCTATGGTATGATATAGAACGGAGCATGGAGTAGGAGGGTGAATGATGGCAGGACATTCGAAGTGGAAAAATATTCAGAACCGTAAAGGTGCTCAAGATGCTAAAAGAGGAAAAGTGTTTCAAAAGATGTCAAGGGAACTATATGTAGCCGCCAAATCTGGCGGTGGAGATGCCGAGACAAATCCTTCTTTGCGCTTGGCGATTGAGAAGTCCAAAAGTTTCAACGTGCCGAACGATGTCATTAATAGGGCAATCGATAAAGCGACCGGAGCCGGAGCTGATGAAAACTATGAAGAAGTCATCTATGAAGGGTATGGACCTGGTGGGGTAGCGGTACTCGTCTATTGTCTAACGGAAAACAGAAACCGCACAGGACCGAATATCCGTGTTGCTTTCAATAAAAACGGCGGTAGTCTAGGTGAAACCGGTTCGGTCAATTATCTTTTCAACAGGAAAGGGCGCTTGTTCGTCGAACGCATCAACGACACAGATGAAGACTCGATTATGCTTGCAGCTCTGGAAGCGGGTGCGGAAGATATTGAATCGACTGAAGAAGGATTTGAAATCATAACGGAACCTGGCACTTTCATCGATGTGAAAGAAGCATTGGAGACGCAGGGAATTCAGTTCATTTCCGCGGAAGTTGAAATGATTCCGACCATCTATGCGGAATTGCAAGATGAGCAAGCTGAACAGTTTGAACAGATGATCGAAGCGCTGGAAGATGACGATGATGTACAGGATATTTACCATAATGCAAGTGAGTAAGTAAAGCCGCCTGAGTGCGGCTTATTTTTTGTCTTTTTAGACGTTTCTGCATCTATCCTTCTTTAGGTAGAAAATGCGTTCGTATGCTATAATAGGTACTATATTAGGGGGAGAATGACGTGTACGATTACATTAAAGGTATAGTCACCCGGGTTACACCGGAATACATAACGCTTGAACAGGGTGGTATCGGATGGCAGATTATGACACCAAATCCGTATGCTTTTCATCAGACAGAGGACATCCAGCAAATCTTCACGTATCTACATGTACGCGAAGATATGCAATGGCTACTCGGATTCAAATCACTTGAGCAACGGGAACTGTTCAAAAAGCTCATCACTGTTTCAGGAATTGGTCCAAAAGGAGCGTTGGCCATTCTTGCAAGTGGCATTCCTTCACAAGTGATTGGTGCCATTGAAAGCGAAGATGAGGCTTTCCTTGTGAAATTCCCTGGTGTCGGCAAAAAGACGGCCCGCCAGATGATTTTGGATTTAAAAGGGAAACTCAGCGATCTGTTTACCGAAATTGAATTTCCTGATACGGCTTCCTCTCTGTTATCAATGGCGGAAAACGATTCGCTTGAAGAAGCATTTCTTGCATTGCAAGCACTCGGTTACTCACAGCGTGAATTAACGAAAGTACGACCTGAAATGCAGAAAGAAGAACTTGATACAGAAGGCTATATGAAAATTGCGTTAAGTCTGCTTTTGAAACAGAAGTGATGAAGATAAATAGGAGAGGAGGAATGGTCGAAGATGGATCGGGTCATTTCAAGTGAACAAACGAATTATGATGATAACTTTGAACAATCGCTGCGTCCACAAACGCTGCAACAGTATATTGGACAAGAAAAAGTCAAAGACAATCTGAGTATTTTCATCCAAGCGGCAAAAGGCAGAAGTGAAAGTTTGGATCATGTTCTTTTATATGGACCTCCGGGGCTTGGGAAAACAACTCTGGCATCTGTCATTGCGAACGAGATGGGGGTCAATGTTAAGATGACAAGTGGTCCTGCGATCGAGCGTCCGGGAGATCTTGCCGCTGTCGTTTCGTCTCTTGAGCCAGGAGATGTGTTGTTCATCGATGAAATCCATCGGTTAAACCGTTCCATCGAGGAAGTGCTATACCCTGCGATGGAAGACTTCTGTCTTGATATTGTCGTAGGCAAAGGACCTTCCGCGAAATCGATTCGTCTTGACCTACCTCCCTTTACATTGATTGGTGCCACAACAAGAGCAGGTTCACTATCAGCGCCTTTACGCGATCGTTTCGGTGTTCCATTACGGCTTGAGTATTATGAAGAAGGTCCGCTGAAAGAGATTGTCATACGAAGTGCGAGTCTTTTCGATGTTGCAATCGATACAAGTGCTGCTGTTGAAATTGCCAGGCGTTCTAGGGGAACACCACGTATAGCAAACCGACTTCTCAGAAGAGTGCGTGACTATGCGCAAGTGCGAGGAGATGGCAATATTACGATGGCGATTGCGAAAGAGGCACTCGAAATGCTACAGGTAGATTCGCACGGACTAGATCACATTGACCACAAACTTGTTAAAAGTATGATTGAGCGTTTCAGAGGTGGACCTGTCGGTATCGATACAATCGCCGCAAGCATTGGAGAAGAATCGATTACAATTGAAGATGTCTATGAACCGTATCTTCTGCAGATCGGCTTCATCCAGCGCACGCCGCGAGGAAGAGTTGCAACTGGACTCGCTTATAGCCATTTCGGTTATGCTATGCCTGAAGGCCTTGAATGACCGCTACGTACTGAAAAAAATGATCACTTTACAATAAAAGGAGTATACAGAACTAATGGATGTTAATGATTTCGATTTTGAATTGCCTGACCGTCTAATTGCCCAAACCCCATTGGTCGATAGAACGGCAAGCAAGCTAATGGTGTTGGACAAGCAGACAGGTGAAGTGAAACATCGACAATTTCGCCAAATCATCGATGAACTGGATGCTGGCGATATGATTGTGTTAAACGACACGCGTGTACTTCCTGCACGTTTAATTGGCATTAAAGAAGATACAGGTGCTTCCATCGAAGTATTGTTATTGAAAGAAACAGGCAAAGATGAATGGGAAACATTAGTCAAGCCAGCAAAACGTATTAAAGTGGGTACAATCGTCACATTCGGAGACGGTCGTTTGACGGCGGAGTGCACGGGCGTGATGGATCAAGGCGGTCGGATGTTCAAATTCCGTTATGAAGGCATCTTTTACGAGATTCTGGATGCGCTTGGTCAAATGCCACTTCCGCCATATATAACAGAGACACTGGATGATCAGTCGCGCTATCAGACCGTTTTTGCAAAAGAAAGAGGTTCAGCGGCGGCACCGACGGCCGGTCTACATTTCACGGAAGAAATTCTTCAAGCGATTAAAGACAAAGGCATAGGGATCGAGTTCATCACCTTGCATGTTGGTCTAGGTACTTTCCGTCCAGTGAGTGTCGACACAATCGAAGACCATACGATGCATGCGGAATATTATCAAGTCAATGAAAGCACGGCGAACGCGATAAACGAAACAAAAGCGAACGGCGGAAATATCATTGCTATCGGTACGACTTCAGCAAGAACACTTGAGACAATTGCTACAGAGAACGATGGGAAAATTGTTGCATCCAGCGGGTGGACATCGATTTTCATCTATCCTGGGTATGAATTCAGTATCCTCGACGGCATGTTGACGAACTTTCATTTACCGAAGTCTACATTGATCATGCTTATATCTGCATTGGCTACACGCGAACATGTACTCGCCGCCTACAATGAAGCGGTCAAAGAGAATTACCGTTTCTTCAGTTTCGGGGACGCAATGTTCATCAAACCACAAAAAAAGTAAACGGGGTCTACAACGATTCCCATAACGAAAGGAATTTCAACAATGGCAGCAATAACGTACGAACATATTAAAACATGCAAACAGACAGGTGCGCGTCTAGGAATTGTCCATACACCGCACGGTTCATTCGAAACACCTACTTTCATGCCTGTTGGGACTCAAGCAACTGTCAAAACAATGTCTCCAGAAGAACTGAAACAAATGGGCGCAGGTATTATCTTGAGCAATACGTATCATCTTTGGTTAAGACCGGGAAATGATATTATCAAGGAGGCTGGCGGTCTTCATAAATTCATGAACTGGGATCGTCCGATTTTAACCGATTCAGGTGGTTTTCAAGTATTCTCACTAAGCAAATTTAGAAAGATTGAAGAAGAAGGTGTGCATTTCCGTCATCACCTGAACGGCAGTAAACTATTCCTTAGTCCTGAAAAAGCGATGGAAATCCAAAATGATCTCGGATCGGATATAATGATGGCGTTCGATGAATGCCCGCCATTTCCTGCTACTTATGAGTATATGAAAGCGAGTGTCGAACGGACGTCAAGATGGGCAGAAAGATGCCTTGGCGCACATGCCCGCCCAGAAGACCAAGGTCTCTTCGGTATCGTACAAGGCGGCGAATTCGAGGAGCTACGTAAACAAAGTGCAAAAGATCTTGTTTCTTTGGATTTCCCCGGCTACGCGATAGGCGGATTGTCCGTAGGTGAACCAAAAGATATTATGAACCGTGTTTTGGAGCAGACGACACCATTGTTACCAAGTGATAAGCCCCGCTATTTGATGGGTGTCGGATCACCGGATTCACTTATCGACGGTGCAATTCGCGGTGTGGACATGTTTGACTGTGTTCTACCGACAAGAATTGCTAGAAACGGTACATTGATGACGAGCGAAGGCCGACTGGTCGTGAAAAACGCAAAGTACGAACGCGACTTCGGTCCACTTGATCCGAATTGCGATTGTTATACATGTAAAAACTATAGCAGAGCTTATATTAGGCACTTAATCCGGGCAGATGAAACATTTGGAATCCGTCTGACATCCTATCACAACCTCCATTTCTTATTGAATTTAATGGAGCAAGTAAGAGACGCAATCCGTCATGACCGTCTTGGAGATTTCCGGGAAGAGTTTTTTGAACAATACGGTTTTAACAAACCAAATGCAAAAAACTTTTGAATCTTGTATAATAAATCGAGAGAAGAGGGGGGAAATTAAATGAATGGTGATATGTTAGGTACTTTGCTTCCGATTGTTGCGATGTTCGCGATCATGTGGTTCTTGCTGATCCGACCTGCACAAAAGAGACAAAAGCAGACAAAGTCGATGCAAGAGAGCTTGAAACGTGGCGATAAGGTTATTACAATCGGCGGTATCCACGGTACAATCGATGCAGTAGACGATTCCTCCGTGTTCTTAAAAGTTGCGGAAGGCATGACTATGCAGTTCGACAGACAAGCTGTTGGCCGCGTAGTGGATACAAGCGCAATCTGATCATTAATCGTATGCGGCTACATGTCCGCGGTACGTATGAAGAGGCAGTGTACAGGGAATCCCTGTAAACCGCCTCTTTTTTGTGTATATTCCTGTTCTGGATAAGGCATCCTTTCTATGAAAGGAGGGATTTTTATGCATGATCTACTCATTATCGGTTTCAGAACGATATTCATGTATGCGCTTATTGTCTTTATCCTCAGGGTGATGGGGAAAAGAGAAGTGGGGGAGTTAAGCATTATCGACGTCGTCATATTTGTCATTATGGCAGAAGTGGTGGCATTTGCATTGGATTCCCCCGATAAAAAAATAAGCCACTCTCTCGTCCCGCTATTTCTATTGCTTGGCATTCAGTTATTGACTTCTTTTATTTCACTAAAGAGCAAGAAATTCAGGGACATTGTGGACGGTGACCCTACGATCATTATTCAAGATGGCATCATACAAGAAGAAGAGATGCGCAAACAGCGGTATAACTTGGATGATTTGTTTCAACAATTACGTGAAAAGCAGGTCGGATCTGTGCTCGAAGTGACGCATGCCTATTTAGAACCATCAGGAAATCTTTCGGTATTTACAAAAGAGGATACAGCACCTGTATTAGACCTAATTTCAGACGGTGTTCTTCAAACGAGACATATTCAACTGATAGGAAAATCGGAAGAATGGCTTGTAAGCGGTTTGAAAGAACTTGGTGTCAACGATGTGGAAAAAGTTTTTTATTGTTGCTATGAAAACGGGGTGCTTCATTTTCAGTTGAAACAAGACTATCAATAAGCTTTAACTAGCCTTCTTAACATTAGGATATCGTTTTTCTTCACCTGGCCGAAAAGGATAAGGATGACAAGTAGGAACAAAGTCGTTATCAAACATTCCGTCAACAAACCGAATTGGTTGATCGGAATGAAAATCGGGCGGATAACCGCCGTCATGATGAATGACACATACGGAAGGGCGAACATTGTAAAGCCTGCACCAGCAGCTTTGTTCTTACGCAAAGTGGCAATATGCAGAAAAGAAGTTACAAGGACGCCGAACCCGATAGCGAGCACAGCTCCGGTCACCTGTAATCCAGCTTGTGAAGCTAAGATGAACATGACTCCTAATTTTGCAATCCCGCCATAAACGGAATTCATCATTCCGGCTTTAGCATCGCCCGTCGCCTGTAAAATTGAATAGAGCGGACTTTGAATATAATAAAAGAAAAAGACCGGGGCAAGGAGCGACATATAGGAACCGCCTTCAGAAATCTTGAACAATTTTTCGGCCAAATCTTGTCCATGGATATAAAAAACTGCAGCTGCGAAAGCACCAGTCAATGCGGATAGACGCAAAGCCAACTGGATACGCTCTTGCAGTTTCTTTTTGTTGCTCGTAGCAACCGCTCCGCTCACAGCGGGCACAAGCACGACTGAGAGGGCGTAGGGGATGAAAGCAGGGAATAGCAGTAAAGGGATTAAAACGCCCGAGATGATCCCGTAGAGCGATGTAGCCGCTACTGCTCCGACACCTGCCAATGAAAGGGCGCGCAAAAAAATGATTGGTTCAAGAAACCATGTGAACGTCCCGAATAATCGGCTTCCGGAAGATGGAAGTGCGATGGACAGAATTGGCTCCATCGGAAAGCGTTCTTTTGAAACAGAGGTTTTCCCCTCTTTCCGTTTATGCTGATGGTATTTGAAATATAAGTAAACCGCTGATAATCCTTCAGCGAGTAACGTGATCCCCATTGCATATGCTGCATTCATTGCACTGTTGTCAGGGACAAGTAGAACCGGCAATAACATCGTAATCAGTATAATACGAAACAGTTGCTCAATGATCTGGGACCACGCAGTCTCCTCGATTCTTACAATCCCTTGGAAATAGCCACGTATCAATCCACCGACGGCCGCAATAGGAATAATTGCAATTCCGACGTATAACGCCGTAGACGTTGCCGCATTCCCGAGTAAAGTCTCTGAAAGGAAGGGGACGAAAAGGACGGATAAAGGTATGAAGATGATTGCTGTCACGATTGTAATGACGGTCGCTGTCTTCATAACTGCAGGAAGCCTTGCAGAATCGCCTTTTGCCTTTAATTCAGCGATCACTTTCGCCACAGCAATCGGAACACCCAATTGGACGAGCGACAGGAAGAAAATGAAAGCGGGGAAAGCGGTCATATAAATACCGACCGCCTCTTCACCTGCAACACGCATGAACTGGATACGATAGACGAATCCCAATAGCTTGGTCATAAAGACGGCGATCATTAATATGGCGGTTCCACGAATGAATGTGGACATTTTTAAACAACTCCTTCTCAATTCCGGTCATTTCGTATACACTAAACCTATGCACAGGTTTGTCTGTTTACGACTGAACGGGAAAGGAATGGGGAAGGTGAAGATTCAATTCGAAAAGTTATACGATCAAGCACTGCCGGCAATCCAAAGCAAGCGGAATGAACTTATTCTGTATGGCTATCCTACAGTGACCAATCCGGAAATCTGGGATTACTGTGTCAAAAAAAAATGGCGCAAAAAAAATATATCTACTATGCGTATCCATGAAATCGTCAATGATGTGCTCAGATTGACATCGGCAGAATTCATGACGTATACACAAATTGAAGAGCAAAGAGGCTCTAACTGGTTCTCAGACTTGAACAGTGATGAATTGCAATTGCTGCTGTCGCCGAAGAGTTCAATGTAAACCAAGCTATACTGGGCGCCCAGTGATTTGACAGATGGTAGTCTCTGTCTCATAATTGGAGTGTTGTATTTTTAAAAACTGTACATAGCAATCCTTTGCCGCTCGTTGTACAGAGGGGGAACTAATTGATGAAGAAAAGAAGCCGGATTATAGCGTTTTTACTACTGCTCGTCATGTTAGGGTCGTTAGTAAGCACTACATCCAAACCAATCATAAAAGACGTACGACTTGGACTGGATTTGCAAGGCGGATTTGAAGTTCTGTATGAAGTACTGCCGCTTAAGGGCAAAGAGGAAAAGGTTATTAATGAAGAAGTAGTAAGCGATACTGCAGGCGCACTCGTCAAGCGTGTCGACGTACTCGGTGTCAATGAACCGGTTATCACTGTTGAATCAAACAACCGAATCCGTGTTCAGCTAGCCGGTGTCGAAGATCAGGAATCCGCTCGTGAACTTTTGTCTACACAGGCAAATCTAACGTTCCGTGATGCAGATGACAATCTGATGCTTGACGGAGATGATCTAAAAGAAGGAAAAGCGAAAGCAAACTTCGGACAGAACGGCAATCCTGTTGTCACGCTTGAAATGAAAGACCCTGACAAATTCGGTAAAGTCACTTCCGAAATTTCGAAAATGCCGGAAAACGTCATGGTCATCTGGATGGACTTTGAAGAAGGTGTCGACTCGTATCGCGAAGAGCGTATGAAGCCGGAATCGGAACAGAAATTCATTTCAGCACCTTCTGTTCGACAAACTATCAATTCTTCCAATGTTGAAATATCAGGTAGTTTTTCAGTTGACGAAACAAAAGATTTGGCTGGAATTTTAAATGCAGGTGCACTCCCAGTTCATTTGGAAGAGATTTATTCAACTTCTGTTGGTGCGCAATTCGGCGCTCAAGCATTGGATAAAACAATTATTGCAGGGATTGTCGGTATATCATTAATACTCATTTTTATGCTGATCTATTACCGTGTCCCTGGTTTTGTAGCGGTCATCACTTTGTCCGTTTATATTTATCTCATTTTGCTTGTCTTTACACGCATCAATGGGGTATTGACACTACCAGGTATTGCAGCGCTGATGCTCGGGGTCGGTATGGCAGTCGATGCCAACATCTTGACGTATGAGCGTATTAAAGAAGAGCTCCGGATCGGAAAATCGGTCAAGACGTCGTTTACAGTTGGAGCTAAATCTGCATTTACGGCAATCCTAGATGCGAACATCACAACATTGCTTGCAGCAGTAGTTCTGTTCATCTTCGGGACAAGCTCCGTCAAAGGTTTCGCGACGATGCTCATCATCAGTATCCTTGTCAGCTTCCTTACAGCTGTATGGGGTTCACGTCTGTTGCTTGGTCTTCTCGTGCATAGTGGATTCCTTGACGGGAAAACGAACCTTTTCGGAATATCGAAGAAACGCGTGCATGCCCCAGAAGAGAATGTCGATACATTCGATCTGACAACGAAATTTGATCGTTTTGATTTTGTTCATTCACGGAAGAAATTTTATGCGCTGTCCATAGTTCTTATTGTTTCAGGAATCATTGTTCTAGGTATCTTCAAATTAAACCTAGGCATTGACTTCTCTGGTGGAACCCGAGTTGAAATCCTTTCTGATAAGTCCTTGACGACTGAAGAGGTTTCAGCAGCACTTGAAGAACTTGGTCAACCTTCATCCGATATCGTTATTTCAGGCGATACGAACAATATTGGTGTTGTTCGCTACAAGGATGAATTCAAGCAGGAAACTGTCAATAACATTAAAAAAGAACTTTCAGCCAAGTTTGGAGCTGATCCGAACGTATCCACTGTTTCCAATACAGTCGGTAAAGAATTGGTTAAGAACGCATTCAAAGCTTTACTTATCGCAGGACTTGGCATCATCATCTATGTCGCCTTCCGTTTTGAGTGGCGCATGGGTGTATCTTCCATCATCGGTCTCGTCCATGATGCATTCTTCATGGTAGCAGTGTTCAGTATAACGAGGCTGGAGGTTGACATCACCTTCATTGCGGCCGTGCTGACCATTGTCGGGTATTCCATCAACGATACGATTGTTACGTTTGACCGGATTCGTGAGAATATGCGGAAAGTCGGCAAGATCGACGATGCAAACCATTTGGCGGAAATTGTGAATAAATCATTACGTCAAACATTAGGGCGTTCTGTTAACACTGTATTGACTGTCATCTTTGTCGTTGTTGCATTGATTGCGCTAGGAGCGGAAGCCATCCGTCCGTTCTCTGTCGCTTTATTAATCGGTCTTCTAGCAGGTACGTATTCTTCCATCTTCATCTCAGCACAGATCTGGTTTGATTTGAAGAAGAGAGAATTGACAAAAGCCGGCGGGTTGAAGATTGAAAAAGAGAAAAAACAATGGGGTTCAGACGAACCAGTCGTATAATGATTTTACGTTTCAAATTTTCAATGAACAGGGTATACTTTGTGTATACTCTGTTTTTTTTATATATTTATTCGATTGAAAGGGGACTAATCGATGAAACAACAATGGGCAATCATCTTAAGTATTATTTTCGCAATCTTAATCGCTGTTTTCGCTGTCTTGAACGTCGAAGCCGTGAAAGTGAATTATTTATTTGGTACGGCACAATTGCCACTAATTCTTGTGATCCTTTTCACCGCATTGCTCGGAGCTGCGATTAGCGGATTCATGGCCATGTTCAAAACGGTAAAGATGAACCGGAGAATCAGTGACTTGCAAAAAGAAAACACCGCAAAAGAGTTAATGATAGCTGATCAGCAAAACGAAATCGTGGCTATGCGGGATTCTGAAAAACCGCAACTTATTAAAGACAATATTGAATGAATGTGTAGAAGACACCCTTGATGCCGGGGTGTTTTTCTTTTATGCAGATCTTTCCCGCATTCGCTTTCTGCCCCTTTAAGTAATAGGGTATCTCCTATATAATGAAACGTAGAGGAAGTGATTCAAATTGATAGAGTCAAAAAAGATTTGGACGATTGACCGTCCTGACGAAGACGCAGTCAACCTGTTAATGACTGAACTCGGTTTGCCTTCAGTCCATGCGAAAATACTTGTATCCAGGGGGTTGCAAGACGTGGATGAAGTGAAATCGTTTTTACATATGAGTAAAGATTGTTTGCATGATCCTTATCTGCTGCACGATATGGCTAAAAGTGTAGAACGGATAAAGCGAGCGATTGAATCGAATGAGAAAATAACGGTTTATGGCGATTATGATGCGGATGGTGTGACAAGTGTCACGGTTTTATCAACTGCATTGGAACGGCTCGGAGCGAATGTCGACTTTGCTATTCCCAATCGTTTTGAACATGGCTATGGGCCGAATGCTGATTTGTTTAAAAAGCTCTATGAATCGGGAACCAACTTACTGATCACAGTTGACAATGGGGTTTCCGGTTTGGAAGCGATTGCATATGCAAACACGGTCAATATGGATGTTATTGTCACGGATCACCATGAAATGGGAGACAAGTTACCGGATGCATATGCAATCATACATCCAAGACATCCGGAAGGGGACTATCCTTTTGGAGAACTTGCAGGAGTAGGCGTAGCTTTCAAACTGGCCTGTGCACTTCTAGAAGAAGTACCTGAAGACTTGTATGAGATTGCTGCTATTGGTACGGTGGCTGATCTTGTACCATTACAAGATGAAAATCGTTTCATCGTAAAAGAAGGAATTAGACGGATGCGTATGTCTAAAAGACCCGGCATTCAAGCGCTTGCAAAAGTTAGCGGAACTGAACAGAACAGTATGACTGAGGAATCCCTCGGCTTTACAATTGGTCCTAGACTCAACGCGCCAGGACGACTTGGGAGTGCAGACGATGCGGTTCGTTTATTGAAATCTGAAAATCATGCAGAAGCGATGATGCTTGCAGAACAATTGGATGCGTTGAACAAAGAGCGGCAGGGCATTGTAAAAGGTATAGCTGAAGAAGCTGAACAGGCCGTAGTCGATATGTATGGGGATGACATTCCCGATGTACTCGTCATCGGAGGGGAAGGGTGGAATCCTGGTGTAGTTGGAATCGTCTCTTCCAGGTTGACGGAGAAATATTACCGACCATCCATAGTTCTATGTGTTGATAATGAAACAGGGATTGCAAAAGGCTCAGGCAGAAGTATTGCAGGATTTGATTTGTTTAAAGAGCTTTCAAAAAATGCCGATATCCTTCCACATTTCGGTGGACACGAAATGGCTGCAGGCATGTCACTTTCTGTATTGGATATCGTGGCGCTTAGAACTAGGCTGAATTCCCAAGCAAAAGATGTATTGACAGAAGACATGCTCATACCACAACTGCAAATCGATGTGCCGCTTACAATCGGAGAAATCGATGTTACAGTTCTTGAAGGATTGGAGCTTCTAAGACCGTTCGGCATGTCTTTTGAAAAACCGGTCTTTCTAATCGAGAATTTATCTTCCTCATCCATTCGAAAAATCGGTGCAGCCAAAAATCATTTGAAAATGGAATTATCCGATGGGACTGATACATTGGATGTTATCGGATTTGGTGATGGAGAACTCGCTGATGCGATCAGTCCAGGTGCTATACTATCCATTACTGGCGATTTGCAAGTGAACGAATGGAATGGTAGAAAAAAACCGCAGATGCTACTAGAAGATTTGCTGTCCGATCAGAGACAATTGTTCGATTTACGGGGAATTAATGAGCCTGGCAGATGGATGTCAATTGTACCGGCAAAAGGTACCGCTATTGTCGCTTTCCAAGAATCTACGATTGCACATTTCACACCTTTGCTAAAGGGCGCTGCTATCCACCAATTCGGAAATAGCGAAATACCGAAAATGGATTATATTGTATTGTTGGACGTTCCTGAAGATGAGGAACAATTGCAGGAACTGATCAAATCAACAAACCCTAAACGGATCTACGCACATTTTTATATACCAGAATCCAAATATTTTGAAGGTGTACCAAGCCGTGAACATTTCGGATGGTATTACAGCTTTCTGAAAAAACGGGGTACATTTGACCTCGCGAATCAGGTGCAAGAGCTTTCAAAACATAAAGGTTGGAAAATAGACACGATATATTTCATGACAAAGGTGTTTTCTGAGCTCGGATTTGTTAAGATAGAGAATGGTCTTGCAATTATTTTGGAAGACGCTGACAAGAAACAGTTAACTGAATCCGCCGCTTATCAGAAAAGAGAGCGCCAGATTGAATTAGAAAAAATGCTTGTCTATGCTTCTTATAAGGAACTTAAAAAATGGTTTGATGACGTTTGTGAACAAGTGGTCATCAGGGAGGAACAATTATGGATTTGAAAAGCTTTGTAACCATCGTACCGGATTACCCTAAAAAAGGAATCAGTTTCAAAGATATAACGACGATTATGGATAATGGGGAAGCCTACAAATATGCGACCGATAAAATTGTCGAATTCGCAAAAGAAGTCGGAACGGACATCATCGTCGGTCCGGAAGCGAGAGGTTTCATCATAGGGTGTCCTGTCGCTTACGCTCTCGAAGTCGGTTTTGCACCAGTCCGTAAACCCGGCAAACTTCCAAGGGAAACAATTGCAGTAGAGTATGATCTCGAATACGGAAAAGATTCATTGACGATTCACCGCGATGCTATTAAACCTGGCCAACGCGTACTTATTGTAGATGACCTACTTGCTACTGGCGGTACAGTTGAGGCGACTGTCGAACTTGTCGAGAAATTGGGTGGAATTGTTGCTGGCTGTGCATTTTTGATCGAACTATCCTATTTGGATGGGCGCGAAAAGTTGAAAGGCTATAAGATTCAATCACTTATGACTTACTGATAGGAAGGTCCTCCGCTTCGATGCGGAGGGCCTTTTTGGTATAAGGGCTTTACATTACGTGTCATTTATACATACAATAGAATTATCTTTAATTTTTTGCGGAAATGGTCGAAAGGAGTTATAAAATGGCGAAAAATCGTGACATGACAGTCGAAGAACTATTTGAGCTGATTGGATCCTATATGAATGAAGAGCATGTCGCGTTCGTCAAGAAGGCATATAATGCGGCAAAGACATCTCATGAAGGGCAATTCAGAAGTTCTGGAGAACCTTATATTCTGCATCCCGTCCAAGTTGCGGGCATCTTGGCGGAATTACAGATGGATCCTTCGACAGTCGCTGCCGGATTCCTCCACGATGTCGTGGAAGACACTGCTGTGTCCAGGGAAGATATCATACGCGATTTCGGTGAGGAAGTAGCAATGCTTGTCGATGGTGTGACTAAGTTGGAAAAGCTGAAATTCAGATCGAACGAGGAAAAACAGGCAGAGAACCACCGCAAGATGTTTATTGCGATGGCGAGAGATATCCGTGTCATTCTCATTAAGCTCGCTGACCGCTTGCATAATATGCGGACATTGAAACATGTTTCCGAAGAAAAGCAGAAGAGGGTATCGGCTGAGACGTTGGATATTTTCGCACCACTTGCTCATCGGCTCGGAATCTCTACGATTAAGTGGGAATTGGAAGACACTGCACTACGTTATTTGAATCCACAACAATATTACCGAATCGTGAACTTGATGAAGAGAAAACGCGATGAACGTGAGAAGTATTTATCCAACGTCATGGAACTCATCCGAAATGAAATTGAAGAAGTAGATTTGGAAGCCGATATTAACGGACGTCCAAAGCATTTGTATTCAATTTACCGTAAAATGGTTCTGCAAAATAAGGAATTCAATGAAATATATGATCTGCTTGCCATCCGAATCGTCGTGAAAAGCATTAAGGATTGTTACGCCGTTCTCGGAATCATCCATACCCTTTGGAAGCCTATGCCCGGTCGATTTAAGGATTATATTGCCATGCCTAAACAGAATCTCTATCAATCGATCCATACAACTGTTGTCGGTCCTGCGGGTGATCCGCTGGAAGTGCAGATCAGGACGGAAGAAATGCATAGAATTGCTGAATACGGGGTTGCAGCGCACTGGGCTTATAAGGAAGGAAAAACCGTATCTGAAAAACCGGATAATATTGATTCCAAACTAAAATGGTTTAGGGAAATCCTTGAGTTCCAGAACGAATCTTCGAATGCGGAAGAATTCATGGAGTCACTGAAATTCGATCTGTTTTCTGACATGGTTTATGTCTTTACGCCAGACGGTGATGTCATTGAAATCCCGCAAGGATCCGTTCCGATTGACTTTGCATACCGTGTTCACTCGGAAGTCGGAAACCGTACAATTGGTGCTAAAGTGAACGGGAAAATGGTTCCTTTAGATACGGAGTTGTTTACTGGGGATATTGTGGAAGTTCTGACGTCGAAGCAATCATTCGGGCCAAGCCGCGACTGGCTAAAAATCGCCAACACATCACAAGCGAGAAATAAAATCCGGCATTATTTCAAAAAACAGTTGCGTGACGAGAACATTGATAAAGGCGCCGAAATGGTAGAAAAGGAAATCCGTCTACAGGAATATGATGTGAAAGATGTACTGACGAATGATAACATCCAACGGGTGATCGATAAGTTCAGCTTTACATCCGAAGAGGACATGTATGCGGCAGTCGGTTCAAATGGCATCACCGCACAACAAGTTGTTAACCGTCTCGCTGAAAAGCTTAGAAAAGTCCGTGAACAGAAAGATACAATTGATAAAATCGTTTCAGATATGAAAGCGCCCCAACCGATTAAGACGACGGAATCAGGTGTCATTGTTAAAGGATTGGAAAATCTGCTTATTAGACTGTCTAAATGCTGTAATCCTATTCCAGGTGACGAAATTGTCGGTTTCATTACAAAAGGGCGTGGCGTTTCCGTCCACCGTTCGGACTGTCCGAATATCGATTCGGAAGACAATGAACGTCTTATTGATGTTGAATGGGCAGTGGATGAAGCGAATAAAAGCAAAGACTTCCAGGTCGATATCGAGATTTCCGCTTTTGATCGCCAAGGTTTGTTGAATGAAGTGATGATGGTAGTAGCGGAGACGAAAACGCCTATGATCGCTGTTAGTGGCAAAGCAGATAAGGATAAGATGGCGAAAATCAATATGACAATTAAAATAACGGATATTGCGCATTTGAACCGGATTGTCGAGCGAATTAAACAAATCCGAGATATCTACTCCGTTCAACGAATCATTCATTAACAAAAGAGGTGATTGCAGTGAGAGTGATCTTACAACGATCGGGCTATGCTTCCGTCAAAGTGGACGGCGAAACGACAGGGTCTATTGACAAAGGATATGTGTTGCTTGTCGGTGTCACGCATGATGATACCGAAAAGGATGCTGATTATATTGCTAAAAAAGTATCCGGACTCCGTTTATGGGAAGACGACGACGGAAAAATGAACAAGGCAATCGATGAAGTAGGCGGGACAATTTTGTCAGTTTCTCAATTCACGTTATATGGTGATGTGAAAAAAGGGCGCCGTCCGAGTTTTATCGAAGCTGCAAGACCAGAGCAGGCGGAACCGCTTTGGAATTATTTCAATGAAGCATTGCGCAGTCAAGGCTTGCATGTGGAAACCGGAATATTCGGAGCGATGATGGACGTACAACTGACGAATGACGGTCCTGTTACAATCATTGTCGAGTCGAAATAAGAAAACCGCAGCACCCTTTACAGGCGCTGCGGTTTTCTTTATCTGTTTCTAATTCGCATTGAAATAGTCAAGCAATCCTTGATATATTCCGTGTGTTGCCTGCTCGCGGAACATTTCTGTCGTCAGCATTCGTTCTTCGGTCGGATTGGATAGGAAACCGAGTTCAATCAGAATTGCATTCGCTTTATTTTCCCGTAATACGAGGAAGTTCGCTGGCTGTGCGCCGCGGTTACGCAATGAAACCGCGGAGGCAAGCCCTTCATTAATAGATGATGCAATCGCTTTTTGGTTGCCGTGCGTATAATACGTCGTGAAACCTGTTATGGATGAATCAGGATTGGCATCATAGTGCAAACTGATGAATGCATCCACATTGGATTGTTGACCGATGGATGCGCGCTTCCGCAAGGAGATATACGTATCTGACTCTCGTGTCATAACGACATTTGCCCCGGCAGCCTTCAATTTTGCAGCTAGTGACTCGGCCGTCATCAACGTGAGTACTTTTTCATCTGTCCCTTGTAGACCAGTCGTACCGCGGTCATTTCCGCCATGTCCGGCATCAACGACTATCGTCAAGCCTTTTAGCGTCCCTTTACTGCGGGAACTCGTCTGCGGTTGGGTTGGGGTGTCGACTTGTGCAACAGTCCCTGTGGAGACAACCCATTTGGCAATGAATGCCTGATCGCCGGACGGTAATGCAACTTTGAACCAGTCCCCATCTTCATTGACAACATCTAATCGTTCTCCTGCATTCACTCTTGTTACAATCTCAGACGATGTTGTTGCAGAAGAACGGATATTCGTCCCATTCGTTAACACCGTTACCTTTTTTGCCGGTTCAATTGACGATTGTGACGACGAGGTGGAGCCTGTTCCCATCGTTCCGTGGAAAGTGTACACCCATCCGGACTTGTCCTTTTCGAATGCTATGCGCACCCAATTCCCGTCGACTTTTTCAACAGCGTACGTTTCATTTCGTCGGATCTGTGTCATTACTTTGGAAGAAAGACCAGGTTCTTTACGAACATTTAGTACATCGACTGCTACCGTGAATTTATCCGAAGATGCATTGTCATTTTCCCGCTCATTAACAGCTGTTTCAGTAACTGTTTCTGACATTTCGGTTATATAGTCCGTATGTACCCAACCATCTGTCCCGTTTCTAGTGATGGCTATCCATTCACCTTTACGACCAGTAATAATCGCTTTGTCTCCAGCATTCATCTTGCTGATGACAGCCGCACTTAAGGACGGCTCAGTTCGAATATTGAGAGCATCGACTTTTGATACAGCCGTTTTATTGACGGATTGTGAGGTTTCATCACTTTTTACAAGCCAGGATGCAATCCAGCCTGTACCTGAATCCATTTGAATTTCGAGCCACTCGCCTGATACGGAAATCACTTCTGCACGTGCACCAGATTTCAATGAACCAGTGACTGCATATGTGAGACCGGGTCCAGAACGGACATTCAGAGAGTTTGTATTAATGGTGACCATTTCGCCTTTTGCTGAAATTGGCGGCAACTCGTAAACGAATGAAAAGAATAGGATGAAAGCCAGTATCCATTTGCAACTTTTTGACAAACTATCACACTCCCTTATTTTACATTGTAAAAGGTTTAGCTGGAAAAAACCACATCATTATTTAAAAGGTTGACACTTTCAAGCTGAATGAGTAAGATTATGAGTAATTGAACATTATATAATTTGCTGATGAAGTGGAAAGTAACTGTATTGCGAGCTGACAAGAGAGGGACGGACGTGGCTGAAATCCATCCTACAGACGGATAGAGTGAATAACACCAACGAGGCTCCATGCTGAACACTGTTAGTTGACATTCAGTAGGTATGGACGGAAACCGGCCGTTAACCGGATACGAGTGGGTACGCTTTAAAAGTACCAATTTGGGTGGAACCGCGGAAGCTGATATAGGCTCTCGTCCCTTGTGCAAACAAGGGATGGGGGCTTTTTTATGTTCTATCAGAAAGATGCGAAACAGGAAGGGGTAGTCAAATGAATTTTAAAGTGCCTAGAGGAACCCAAGATATTTTGCCGTCCGAATCATGGAAGTGGCAGCGTGTCGAGTCTATTATCCGTGACGTGTGTGATAAATACCGCTACAAAGAAATCCGGACACCGATTTTCGAACAGACAGAGTTGTTTCAACGAACAGTTGGTGATACTACTGATATCGTTACAAAAGAAATGTATACATTCACCGATCGCGGCAATCGTTCCATGACATTACGTCCTGAAGGAACAGCGCCAGTCGTCCGTTCGTACGTTGAAAACAAAATGTTCGGATATGCAGACCAGCCCGTCAAGTTATATTATCAAGGTCCGATGTTCCGTTATGAACGCCAACAAGCGGGTAGATACCGCCAGTTTGTTCAATTTGGTGTGGAAGCAATTGGCAGCGCTGACCCTGCAATCGATGCCGAAGTTATTTCACTTGCCATGGAACTGTATAAGCGCGTAGGATTGAAAGATTTTAAACTCGTCCTTAACTCCTTAGGTGATAAGGAATCCAGAACTGCTCACAGAGAAGCATTAATCGCACACTTTAAACCGAACATCGAAGAACTTTGCGGAGATTGCCAAGCACGTCTTGACAAGAATCCGCTCAGAATCCTGGATTGTAAAGTAGACCGGGAACACCCGCTCATGAAGTCTGCTCCATCACTGGCTGATTTTTTGAATGAAGAGTCCGCTGCATATTTTGCACAAGTGAAGGCTTATTTAGATGATGTCGGAATCACTTATGAGCTTGACCCGAATCTCGTCAGAGGACTGGATTACTATAACCACACGGCTTTTGAAATAATGAGTACAGCTAGCGGTTTTGGTGCTATAACAACTTTGTGTGGCGGTGGTCGGTACAATGGGTTAGCAGAAGAAATCGGGGGTCCTGCTTCACCGGGCATAGGATACGGTTTGAGCATCGAACGTTTGCTACTCGCTATGGATGCTGAAGGTGTTGCATTTGCAAATGATCCTGAACTCGATGTGTATATTGTCACTTTAGAAGAAAATGCACACCGCAAAGGCTTTAAGTTACTTAATGAACTACGCAGCGCAGGTATTAGAGCAGATATGGACTATATGGATCGCAAGATGAAGGCGCAAATGAAGTCAGCGGACCGATTTGATGCGAAAGCAGTTATCGTCATCGGCGAAGATGAAGTAGAAGCAGGAAATGTCCAGCTTAAAAATATGGCGGATGGCTCACAAGAAAAAGTGGAAGATCAGAATATCGTTACGACAGTACAAGAAAAGTTGAAATAAGGAAGGTTGATGATTGAAATGCAACGGACAGATTATTGTGGGCAGTTAACTGAGGAAGCGATAGGCAAGTCAGTCACACTAAAAGGCTGGGTACAAAAAAGACGCGATTTAGGCGGTTTGATTTTCGTTGATATGCGTGACCGATCAGGAATTGTGCAGATAGTGTTCAATCCCGATCTTTCCAAAATAGCGTTGGAAACCGCAGAGAAAATCAGAAGCGAATACGTCATCGAAGTACAAGGGAAAGTTGTTGAACGTCAAGATAATCAGAAGAATGATAAAGTGGCGACAGGTGCAATTGAAGTACATGTCGACACAGTCGAGATTATTAACGAAGCAAAGACCCCACCTTTTATGATAGAGGAAGATACGGACGTCAATGAAGAGTTACGATTAAAATACCGGTACTTGGACTTACGTCGTCCTCAACTTGCCCGTGTATTCAAAATGCGTTCAGACGTAACAAAAACGGTCCGCAATTTCTTGGACGAAGAAGGTTTCCTTGAAGTGGAAACACCAATTCTGACTAAGTCTACACCCGAAGGGGCAAGAGACTATCTCGTGCCAAGCCGTGTGCATGAAGGTGAATTTTATGCTTTGCCTCAGTCTCCACAGTTATTTAAGCAGATGTTGATGGTATCCGGTTTCGACCGTTACTACCAGATTGCCCGCTGTTTCCGTGATGAAGATCTTCGAGCAGACCGTCAACCTGAATTCACTCAAATCGATATGGAAATGAGTTTCATGTCTATTGAAGAGATTATTGAATTGAATGAACGTCTTATGAAAAAAGTGATGAAAGACGTTAAAGGAATCGATATTGAAACGCCATTCAAACGGTTACCATACGATGAAGCGATGGGACGTTTCGGTTCTGATAAGCCGGATACACGTTTCGGTATGGAATTACAGAACGTATCAGAACTCGTCAAAGACAGTTCATTTAAGGTGTTTGCCGGAGCGGTTGAATCTGGCGGACAAGTGAAAGCCATCAACGTCGAAGGGAATGCTGACAACTTTTCCCGAAAAGATATTGACGCACTTGGCGAGTTCGCTGCCCGGCACGGAGCGAAAGGCCTTGCTTGGTTGAAAGTGGATGCTGAAGGATTGAAAGGTCCGATTGCTAAGTTTTTCGAAGGGGAAGATGCAACAGCTCTCATGCATGCTCTCAAAGCGAAAGATGGCGATTTGTTATTATTCGTTGCAGATAAGAAGTCGGTAGTTGCCGATGCATTAGGTGCGTTACGCTCGAAACTTGGTAAAGACCTTGGCATGATCGACGAAACAAAATTCAATTTCCTATGGGTAACAGATTGGCCGTTATTTGAATACGACGAAGAGGAAGGACGCTTCTACGCAGCACACCATCCATTCACAATGCCAGCGGATGTGGAGCAGCTTGAATCGGATCCGACTGCAGTCAAAGCGCAAGCCTACGATCTTGTATTGAATGGCTATGAACTCGGCGGTGGCTCGCTCCGTATTTATAAACGTGATATACAGGAAAAGATGTTTAAAGCACTTGGCTTTACGGAAGAAGAAGCACGTGAACAATTTGGCTTCCTGCTCGATGCATTCGAATACGGAACACCTCCTCACGGCGGTATCGCATTCGGACTCGATAGAATCGTCATGTTATTATCCGGTTCGACAAATTTACGCGATACAATCGCTTTTCCAAAGACAGCAAGCGCAAGTTGCCTGCTGACGGAAGCTCCAAGTACTGTAGATACTACTCAATTGAATGAGTTAGGCATTTCCATCAACGCGAAATAAGTCGGTTGGACAAGCATCAATTCTAAATGTGCCGAAATTTGTAGATGTGAAATGTTTGATTCGTTTGATAATGTATGATAGGATACTAGTAATACGAATCCTGAAGTGTACGTTTTTTGCTAGTCATTTTTGACCCAACATTATTGTCGTAGGGAGCTTCTATTCTGCTCTGGATGAAAAGCCCTCCCGGGGGACTTCAAAACGATTAGATGGGGCACCCACCTGCTGAGTGCGGGTTCAAAACGATAACAAAAGGACGGCACAGTCGGGATTCGTTCTTTTTTACAAAACTTATATCACTACATCATATACCCCTCTAGCTCAGAGGGGTTTTATTTTTGTGCTCTGAAACTACTATAATTATTCAACCGAAAGAAAGGCGGAATTCAAGTGTTACATCAATTCTCTCGCAATGAACTCGCAATCGGTAAAGAAGGACTTCACCGGATGCAAAATAAAACAGTAGCTATACTCGGTGTTGGAGGAGTCGGTTCTTTCGCTGCAGAAGCATGTGCCCGCAGTGGCATCGGCAGAATCATCCTGGTCGATAAAGATACCGTCGATATTACAAACGTTAACCGCCAACTAGTCGCTACACTGTCAACAATCGGCCGATCCAAAGTCGAAGTGATGAAAGAGCGCATCAAAGACGTCAATGCAGAATGTGAAGTTGTTGAGCTTCATATGTTCTATACGGAAGAGACGAGCGACACGTTTTTCAGCTATGAACCTGATTATGTCATTGACGCTTCCGATACAATTAGCTACAAAATTCATCTCATCAAAGAATGCCTGTCCCGCGGTGTCAAAATCATTTCAAGCATGGGGGCTGCGAATAAACTAAATCCTACACGTTTCCAAATTGCAGACATTTCGAAAACTCATACTGATCCGATCGCTAAGGTCATTCGTTTGAGATTACGGAAAGAAGGCATTAAAAAGGGCGTACCTGTCGTGTTTTCTGACGAAAGCCCCATTGTAATCCGAAAAGATGTCGTCGATTCTGTAGGTAATCCCGATGCGCAAATCCGTAAAGCGAAAATGCCGCCTGCATCAAATGCTTTCGTTCCTTCAGTAGCAGGACTCGTCTGCGCAAGCTGGGTTATGAATGATATTGTAAAGGACTTGCCCATCGAAAGGGTAAATGATAAATAAAACTCACCAATCCAATTGATTCGATTAAGAAAATGACGATATAAAGAGAGAGAGCAATAAAGCATTCCGGAAAGGAAATGAAATGATGCATAAACAAGACGGTATCTTACTTGAAAGCGGAACAAATGAACTTGAAATTGTTGAATTTGAAATGGGCGGCAACCGATATGGCATAAACGTTATTAAAGTGAAAGAAATTATTTTACCGACACCAATTACATTTATTCCTCATGCACACCCATCCATAGAAGGAATTATTCAGTTGCGTGGAGAAGTTTTACCAGTCATTGATATGGAAAAAGTGATGGGGCTGCCTAAGACATTGGGTAAAAACGATGGAAAATACATCGTGGCCGCGTTCAACAAACAGGAAGTCGTTTTTCACGTTCATGAAGTGTCACAGATTCATCGGGTTTCCTGGGATCAAATCGAAAAACCGTCCGATCTATATTCTAACGGCTCATCACAAGTAATTGGCGTCATTAAACGTGAAAATGATATGCTTCTTTTACTTGATTTCGAAAAGATTGTTCTTGAAATCAATCCAGATAGTGGGATCAGAGTAGAAGAGGTTAAAAAACTAGGTCCACGTGAACGATCCGATAAACGCATTTTAATCGCGGAAGATTCTCCACTGTTGCGCAAACTGTTGAATGACACGCTTACAGAAGCGGGTTATGCCAACTTGGAGTTTTTTGAAAACGGCAAGGATGCACTAAATTATTTAGAAAACCTTGTTTCACTAGGTAAGAATGTAACTAAAGAAGTTCAATTGGTCATAACGGATATCGAAATGCCTCAAATGGATGGCCATCATTTTACAAAGCGTATTCGTGAAAACAAGGATCTTGCCGTATTGCCCGTCATTATCTTCTCTTCTTTAATTACTAATGAATTGAAGCATAAAGGGATGAGCGTCGGCGCAGACGATCAAGTAAGCAAGCCTGAAATCGCAGAACTCGTTTTGAAGATGGACAACTATATTCTCTAATAAATAGCACTTCCTTCATTGAAAAAAATGAGGGGAGTGCTGTTTTTGAATAATGCGTGCAGTTGAGTCGCGAAAAGTTGAATCAACAAGCAAATTAGCATCGGATTTAGCGGTGCTTTTATATATTTATTGGATTTTATAAGCATCGAATTTTTTGGATACCTAATGTATAGTAACTGAAAGATTGAAGTAAGAGTGTTAAAACAAATGCATTGGTTTCTGAACCCTCATAAAAGCGAAACCTTACATGCTAACTGAACGTATTAATAGTAGAACTATGCTTGAGTAGCAGACGGGATGAAAAATGTAACTATGCGCTTTAAATCGCGCGTGGGGGGTCTTGAGCAAAGTGAGTCACAAAGAACTGGCTATACCTACATTTTTGTACACTTTACAGAAATTCAGGCCTCATTCCGGAGTCTTGTCTTCAATAATAGAGCCATTTCTTTAAATATAGAATTATCATACTTTGGGAGTGGGTTAAAGGTGAGGAAATGGAATCTTATTATACCGTTGATATTAGTAATTATATTTATATTTTTTATTAATGGATATAGGTTTACTGCGTTAAGTGCTGCTAAAAGTAATTCTTTTCTTTCAAAAGATGCAAGTTTGGTGGAACGAAATGATGCAAATTCATCCGTCATTTTTTTATTTAAAAGCGATAGGGATGAGATATATCAAACGGTACTATCCGAAAAGTCAGGTCCGTTTTACAACAGCAGTGTATCCACTGATATTCCATATAGTTCTGATGCTATTCAAACAGTCGGAGGCATTAGTGTGACCACAAAAAAAGGTGCAGCAACTTTGTTAAGTGTAATTTCATACGATGAAGAAGTTGCATACATAGAAGCTGGTGTCGAACCGAACGTAGAAAAAAAGGAAATAAGCAAAGGCGAACGTATTACTTTCTTGTTTCCTTTTATGAAACAAATAGACTTCCTGTACCCAACTGCGTTTAACAAAAATGGAGAAAAACTTTATTATTATGGATATCCAAAGGATACCAATGTAATTAAAATTGAAGATTTGAAATGGCATAAAATTAATGGACAGTAATAAATAACTGCCATTTAGAGGTGAGTTAGGCATAAGGTTATCCTGGAACCGAGGCAGTTAGTGCAGTATATTAAAGAATTAATTTGTTGAGTTATGTGGAGAGAGATGATGATTATGAGAAGCAAAATTATGAAGAGAATTTTAATAGCATTCCTATCCATTGTTTTATTTGCAACCCTACTTGCTTGGGTTTCCTATACACCTAGATTTCAACGAGAACCTAATGTTTATTATTTTGGGTTTTTAGAAACATCCTTTTTTGTAGTTTTGTATGCTGGACCTGTTTATTTCCTTGCAGGAATACCAGCTTCAATCTTTATTGATAAGCTAATTGGAAAAACTAAAAGTAATTCAAGATGGAAAAGATATTTTGTCGGATTAGGTTTATATTCGTTAGTTGGTGCATTCGTTGGTTTTATTTTCCCTATTTTACTAACTGAAAATATAGATTGGCGGGGAATTATTCCATATTCACTTTACGGAAGTCTTGCAGCTAATTTTTACTATCACGTGTTATTGTTGGTATCAAAAATAAATAATAAATACTTAATCTTCAACTAAAGGGAGCGATTAATGCATAAGCGTTACGGTATAATCGGTCCATTATTTTGATTAATAGAACAATTAGAGTTCAAGAAATTTATTAAAACAAGTAATATGCCAATCGGGAGGTAATTATTTGGATAGGAAATATAATTTAGGGGCATTTATTTTATGTTTAATTGTGTTAATGCTAGCGCTACAAGCTTTATATGCGTCGTCTGATAGTACTTGGCAAGTTGCGCCACCTGCTTTGGCGTTATGGATACTAACCGTTATTATTTTCATTATGGCTATTATGGGATTTAAAGACAAAAGCAGTAGATGGGCGAGATGGAGAAGTTGGCTGACACTACTAAGGCATTCCCGCTTTCTGCAATTTTTTTGTTAGGGGTAGCCGTAAATACAAATGCGAGGGAACCCCTTGAAACAACACAATCACCTAACTCTAAAATCATCATCGACTTTTATACATTGAACGGCGGAGCGGCTACCTCTATTAGTGTGGTAGAAATTATAAATGGCCCGCTTTGGTTTAAGAAAAGGATTTATTATCAAGACCGGATGCACAAAGTTGATGTTGTATGGATAAACAACCATATAATCATGATTAACGATAATACCTTGAACTTAAGAAAAAGGGGAAACCTTTTCGAATTACTAACTCTTTGTAGAATCGGCGGCAATTCTGGAATAAGCATTGTGCCATTAAAGGGCCAGATTAAGAAATTAGGAGGTGATTGAAGTGGGAATACTGCTGCCAATAGTAATGGCGATTTCAGTGGTTTTACTATTCTTTTCGCTTTTCTTCGCTATTAGTAAACGTTCGTGGAGAGCTTTGTTAGTTTCTTTTATTGCAAGCTTGCCTATCTCAATTTATTTTGCAAGTGTTAATCCGCCTTTTTCTTTTCTGGGATTAACACCAATTCTTTTATTAGCCCTAACAATTGTTTTCAGAAGACAAATTCAAAAAGAAATTACCCAATAGGATTTTAATAACTGTGATTGTTCAACTCTCAGGGGGGCCACTGCTTGATACTACACTTTTAGTTGATCGGAGCGGAAGCCGGCGACTCTGGGAGGATCAGCGAGAGACGTTACGAAGAGCGGCTTTTGCGAGTGAAGCGTAGCGAGAAGGAGCACATCTTTGCTTTTGACAGGTGAAACACCCTTCGAAGCGAAGGGGTGTGGTTCACCGCCCGCCCTCCAGAACGCGTCCGGCTGCAGCGCAGATCAACGGGTACCAACCACTATTCCATATAAGGATGCGATTGTTTGGTACTTCGCTCTTAGTTGATTGGAGTGCAAGCTGTCGACTCCGGGAGGATTAGCGAAAGCCGTAAAGAAGAACGGCTTTTGCGAAACAAAACGTTAGTCTTTTCGAGCATCTCTTTATTCCTGCCTTGAGAACCTGCAATGATGCCTAAATTTCTAAAGTGCACAGAAATACGGCTAAGCGAACTCTTCGTTGTTCACGTGGCTCAAGCCGCGCCCTCCGGAACGCGTAAGGCACGAACGCAAATCAACGTGTTTAACACTATTCTAGATATGGGTGCGGTTGTTAGAGTAGTCTACACTTAGTTGAATGGTCTACGAGCGATTGTTTTCACCCTAGAGTTGGATAAACAGACGAAACGAAGAGCCCCAATCCAAATACGATTGGGGTTCATTTTTAGTTGTTTGATTTCATTTTTGAACTAGAAAACTGAACGAGTTAGTTTCAATGCCTATTTCTTTTTGCGGAATTCTTTCAACCGTTCGTAAATGCCGGCAAGCTTCTTTTCTTCACCTGCAAGTACCGGTTCAAAAAATTCCATGTCCTTGATTTTATCCGGAAGATATTGTTGATTTACCCATCCGCCAAATGATCCTATCGGTGTGGCGTGTGGATATTGATAGCCTTCGTGTCCAAGTTCAGCAGATCCTGCATAATGCGTATCTCTTAAATGAAGGGGGATATCTCCTGTTTTCCCTGCATTGATGGCACTAATTGCAGCATCGACAGCTTTGTAAGCAGAATTCGATTTAGATGCAAGGCACATTTCAATAACAGCATTTGCTAATGGAATTCGCGCTTCAGGCATTCCGAGTCGAATCGCTGCATCAGTTGCCGCGAGCACATGCGGACCGACTTCAGGCGCTGCCAATCCGATATCTTCATACGCCATGACGAGCAAACGACGGTTCACGGCGATGAGGTCACCTGTCTCCAGAAGATTAGCCAAATAGAAAATGGCAGCATTCACATCACTTCCGCGAACAGATTTCTGTAAAGCGGACAGCAGATTATAATGATGTGAGCCTTTTTTATCGCCTACGAGTCCGATTCTGCCTATCAAATTATCAATTAACCAATCTTCAATAATGACGGATCCATCTTCCTCGTCACTTGCAGAGACAATCGATTCGAGAAGTGTGAGCGCTTTTCGCGCATCACCGTTCACACCAGATGCGATTTTCTCAATCTGATCTTCTGAAATATGTATATCCGTTTTTCCGAGTCCGCGTTCCTTGTCTTCTAAAGCCCTGTGAAGAAGTTGAATAAGATCGACTTGCTCCAATCTTTTCAGTTGAAGGATTTCCCCGCAACGTGAGCGAATCGCTGGATTAACGTCATGGAACGGATTTTCAGTTGTTGCTCCGATTAAAACGATGGACCCTTTTTCAACATGTGGCAGCAACGTATCTTGCTGCAATTTATTGAACCGGTGTATTTCATCGAGAAAAAGAATCACTTTCCCGGTTATTCTGCTCTCCGCAACGACATCCTCGACATCTTTTTTTCCTGAAACTGTTGCATTCAGTGCTATGAAAGGTAAATCACTTGTACCTGCTATCGCATAAGCAAGCGAGGTCTTTCCGATTCCTGGTTCACCGTAAAGCAGCATGGAAGGGACATGCCCTCGTGTAATCATCCTGTATAATGCAGTATCTTTGCCGATTATATGTTGTTGTCCAGCAATTTCATCTATATGTCTTGGTCTCATTCTGAAAGCCAATGGTTCGTTATGCAAAATCATCACTCCCCGCACATCTGTTCCACCATTATACACAAGGTTCGTTTGGAAGTCATTTGCAGGAAGCTAGCCATCAGTTATGCTATACTATTTTGTACTTAATGAAAAGGACGCTGGTTAGTAATGAGAATTTCAACTAAAGGACGCTACGGTTTGACGATTATCGTTGAACTCGGTAAGAAGTATGGGGAAGGTCCGCTAGCACTGCGTAAAATTGCAGATGAAAAAAATCTTCCGGAAGCCTATTTGGAACAACTGATCCCGGCTTTGCGTAACAGTGGGATTATCACAAGTGTGCGGGGCGCTTATGGAGGATATAAATTGTCCAAACCACCAGCAGAAATTACAGCAGGTGATGTTATCCGATTACTGGAAGGCCCCATCCAAATTGTCGATGGGATTGATCAAGCGGATGTACCACAAAAAGAACTGTGGAACCGGATCGGTGATGCAATACGCAATGTCCTCGACACAACTACAATAGAAGATCTCGTGACATCCGATTTATCCGACGAACCGGATGGATACATGTTTTATATTTGAACAAACGTTAGGAGTTCATCGTATGGAATTTATCTATTTGGATCATGCAGCGACGACGCCGATTCATCCAAAAGTGAGTAAAGTATACAAAGATGTGATGGATACAGTATTTGGAAACCCGTCGAGCATACATTCTTTCGGTCGCACCTCCAGAAAACTGATTGATGATGCCCGTAAGACAATTGCCGCAGCCATCAATGCCGACCCGACAGAAATCATTTTTACATCGGGTGGTACGGAAGCGGATAATATTGCGGTGTTTGGAACCGCCAGCAATATGAAGGAAAAAGGGAATCATATTATTACGACGACAATAGAGCATCATGCAGTACTACATGCTTGCAAAGAGCTGGAAAAGAACGGTTTTCAAGTCACCTATCTTCCTGTTGATGAAAACGGTAGAATTACAGCCCGTCAAGTAGCTGAGGCGTTGACGGAAAAAACCATATTGGTCACAATCATGTATGGAAATAACGAAGTGGGCACGGTTCAGCCAATCAAAGAAATTGGAGAACTACTAATAGGGCATCAGGCGGTTTTTCATTCAGATGCCGTTCAAGCTTTTGGAATCGTTGACCTCGACGTGAACGAGCTTCAAGTAGACCTGTTAAGTACCTCCGCGCATAAATTAAACGGACCAAAAGGTGTTGGTTTTCTTTACCAACGTAAAGGTGTTCAAACGACCCCTCTTTCCTACGGAGGGGAGCAGGAGCGGAAACGTCGCGCTGGAACAGAAAATGTCCCGGCCATTGCAAGTTTTGCAGAAGCGGTTACGATCGCTAAAGCTGAAATGGTAGGTAATGGTGAGAAATACGTCAGGTTCAGACAGATTTTACGTTCGGTATTTGATGCCCAAAACATTTCTTACGAAGTGAATGCTAATGATGCGGACACACTGCCTCATGTTGTGAATATCAGTTTTCCAGGTACAGATATCGAATCGTTACTTGTGAATATGGATATGGCTGGAATTGCCGTGTCGAGCGGCTCTGCATGCACTGCAGGATCACTCGAACCTTCGCATGTTTTGTCGGCGATGTATGGTAAGGATTCCACCAAACTGCGGAATTCCGTCCGTTTTAGTTTCGGTCTTGGACTGGAAGAAGACAATGTGAAACAAGCAGCATTGACGACCGCAGAAATTATTGACAGACTCGTGAAATGAAATTAAAAAGGATGAATTCTAATGAGAACAACAACTAAACCGATTGCAGATACACGCGTAGTCGTCGGTATGTCAGGCGGCGTCGATTCATCTGTCGCTGCTTTACTTCTGAAAGAACAGGGATATGATGTTATCGGCATCTTCATGAAAAACTGGGATGACACAGACGAATTTGGCGTATGTACGGCAACAGAAGATTATGAGGACGTAATCAGCGTCTGTAATGATATAGGCATCCCCTATTATGCAGTCAATTTCGAACAGCAATATTGGGATAAAGTATTTACGTATTTCCTCGAAGAATATAAGGCGGGAAGAACACCGAATCCAGATGTCATGTGCAACAAGGAAATAAAATTCAAGGCATTCTTGGATCACGCGATGAGTCTAGGAGCAGATTTCCTGGCGACAGGCCATTATGCACAAGTCGTCGAAACAGATGATGGCGTTGCAATGCTAAGAGGAAAAGATGAAAATAAGGATCAGACCTACTTCCTTAATCAATTAACACAAGAACAACTACAGAAAGTCATGTTCCCGATTGGGAGACTCGACAAGTCGGAAGTTCGTAAAATGGCTGAACAAGCTGGTTTGACGACGGCGAAGAAGAAGGATTCTACTGGTATTTGCTTTATCGGTGAGAGAAACTTCAAGGAATTTCTCGGTCAGTACTTACCTGCGCAGCCGGGGCATATGAAAACGATGGATGGCCAAACGGTAGGCAAGCATGACGGGCTCATGTATTATACGATCGGTCAACGTCACGGACTCGGGATCGGTGGAGCGGGTGATCCATGGTTTGTCATCGGTAAAGACCTGAAAGATAATAATCTACTCGTAGGTCAAGGTTTCCATCACGATGCCTTGTATTCTGACAGTCTGACGGCCATTGACCTTAGCTTTGCGACTGCAAGAAAGCTCCCTTCGGAATTCTCATGTACAGCCAAATTCCGTTATCGCCAACCTGATACTGAAGTGAAGGTCACACTGAATGAAGACGGGACGGCGGATGTTATATTTGCGCAACCGGTACGAGCGATCACACCTGGACAAGCAGTTGTCTTTTACGACGGCGAAGAATGTCTTGGTGGCGGAACAATTGATAAGGTCATTAAAAATGGTATTCAACTAGAGTATGTAGGATGAGAGGCGAATTAAATGGAACACAATGAAATTGGCATTAAAGCCCTTCAAGACGGGAATTTTGAAAAAGCAATAGAGGCATTCATGAAAGCTGCTGAAGAGGAACCGGAAAATCCAGTTGGTTATATTAATCTTGGAAACGTATTTGCATCTGCGGGAGATTCTGAAAGAGCTGAACGATTTTTCCAAAAAGCCATTACGTTAGACGAAAAGGCTGGATCAGCTTTTTATGGATTAGCGAATCTCTATTTTTCGAACGAACGATTTGAAGAAGCTGCAAAATTATATGAAAAAGCGATCCGAACAGGTCTTGACGAAGCGGATGCTTATTTCATGCTTGCAAAAAGCCTTAACCACTCAGGAACAAGTAAGTTGGCGTTGCCTTATATGCAACGTGCTGCAGAGTTGGCGCCGACAGATTTGGAGATCCGTTTATCCTACGGTATTCTACTAGCAGAAATGGAACTGTTTAAAGAAGCTGGCCAGGAATTCTCTTTTATTCTGTTAAATGACCCGGATCATGCCGATGCCCATTATAATATGGGTGTTTTGTATGCGGTATCGACTGACCGCAAAGACGATGCGCTCCATCACTTGGAAAAGGCGTATACACTTGAACCCGAGCATACACAAGCGCGGTATATTTACGATATGATCAAGTTGGGCGAACAGTCTTCCTAAGTATATATGCTAGGCGGTGAACTGAATGACACAGCATACTGGACAAGCTGCGAGTGACGAGGCGGTTTTTATCGTCGGAAGACCGGTCGTGACGATTTTTCATAATCCTGACAATCTGTTTTCAATCGTTAAGATGAAAATAACAAAAACGAACAGCGGATATGAGGACAAGGAAATCGTTATTAAAGGCAGCTTCCCGCCACTTGCGAATGAAGAAGATTATCGGCTAACCGGAAGACTTGTCAATCATGCAACATATGGCAAGCAATTTGATGTGCATACATTTACAAAGGAAATGCCCGAAACAGAAACAGGTATCGTCCACTATCTTTCCGGCGACCTGTTTCCCGGCATTGGCCGCAAAACTGCTGATACCATCGTCAAGAAATTAGGCAAAGATGCCATTAAAAAGATTTTGGCAGACCGTTCTGTACTCGATCTTGTCCCTAGGCTTTCTGAAGATAAGAAAGATACACTCGTCACCGTCCTTCAGGAAAACCTCGGACTGGAACGGAGTATGGTGCAATTGAACGAATGGGGATTCGGACCTCAGTTGTCTATGCGCATTTACCAGACATACCGTGAAGAGGTACTAGAGCTTTTGAGGGAAAACCCATTCAGACTGATCGAAGATATCGAAGGAATCGGGTTTCAGCGAGCCGACGAACTTGGCAGGCAACTTGGGATTACAGGGAAGCATCCGTCCAGAGTGAAAGCAGCCATCTTACATACGTTAAATCAGGCAGTTCAATCATCAGGTCATGTCTATTTGGAAGCAGATAGAATTTTGCCTGAAGTGAAAGGCTTATTAGAAGCGAGCCAAAATGAAGAAGTATCGTTCCAAGATATCTCGCGGGCAGTAATCGAGCTGGTGGAAGAAGGAAGACTATCTGGAGAAGGGCGTAAATTATATATCCCTTCCTTATACTTCTCTGAAATCGGCATTGCCAGCAAGTTGGAACGTTTATTGGAAAACGATTTATCGGATACATTTCCAGTTTCTGAAATTCGAAAAGCTATTGGTGAAGCGGAGGAGCGTCTTGAAGTCAGTTATGCTGAAACGCAAGTAGCGGCGATTGAAAAAGCCCTTCATTCTCCAGTCATGATTTTGACAGGCGGGCCCGGAACAGGGAAAACAACCGTCATACGTGGACTAGTGGAAGTGTATGCAGAATTGCATGGCTTGTCATTGGATCCGAAAGTGTACGCGCAAAAAGAGGAAACGTTTCCAATTGTTCTTGCGGCTCCTACAGGCAGGGCCGCCAAAAGGATGTCAGAATCGACAGGTTTACCTGCCATGACAATTCATCGGTTGCTTGGTTTCAACGGTCAAGAGAAAGAGGATGCAACCGGCAAGGAAGTGGAAGGAAGGCTCATCATTATCGATGAAATGTCGATGGTCGATACATGGCTTGCGCATCAATTATTGAAAGCGTTGGATAATGACATCCAGATTCTTTTTGTAGGCGATCAGGATCAGTTGCCACCAGTTGGCCCAGGGCAAGTATTGAGAGATATGCTGGACTCTGGCAAGATCCCTGTTGTTGAACTGACAGAAATTTATCGGCAAAGCGAAGGTTCAACCATAATCGAGATGGCTCATATGATTAAGAATTCTACGATGACAGGTGATATTACACAGAAAACAGGGGACCGTTCGTTTATAAAGGCGAATGGCGATCAAATTCTCGTAGCTGTCGAGAAGATTTTGAAAAACGCATTGTCAAAAGGTCATTCCATCAAAAATATCCAAGTGCTCGCTCCGATGTATAAAGGGCCAGCAGGCATCGATGGATTGAACAAAATGATTCAGCAGATGGTCAATCCCCCTGGTCCTGACCGAAAAGAAGTTGTATTCGGAGAAGTCGTCTACCGAATCGGTGACAAAGTTTTGCAACTTGTCAATCAACCCGAGAGCAATGTGTTCAATGGTGATATGGGGGAAGTTATTTCCATCATTAAAGCAAAAGAAACCGTTGATAAAAAAGAGCTGCTCATCGTTTCCTATGACGGTATAGAAGTGGAGTACGAACGGAATGATTTGAAACAGATTACACTCGCCTACTGTTGCTCTATCCATAAATCACAAGGAAGTGAATTTCCGATTGTCATCATGCCTGTTGTGCGTGGCTATCGTAAAATGCTTCGCAGAAATTTGCTGTATACCGGCATTACACGGGCAAAGGACTTCCTTATCCTGTGTGGAGAGCCCGAGGAGTTCAAAATCGGTATTAACCGCACAGATGAATTGGAACGTCAGACGACTTTGAAAGAGCGTTTGCGAAAAGATCTCATTACCGAAATGGTCGATGAAGGGGACAGTGCCTTAGAAGAGACGACTGTGGCAAAGTCTGAAGTGAATACTACTGAGGTTGTTGCGAACGGGGAAGAACGGGAAATCACAAGAGATTACCGGTTGACAATGGATACAATCTTAGGAATTGATCCGATGATTGGCATGCACGGAGTGACACCAAACGACTTCGTTAACTCGATGGATTGACAGTTGGTCCGCTTTTACCTATAATCCAAAGTAACATAGTAAAATTCGTTGACGGAGAAAGTACGCTTTTGACTGAGTTTAGAAAGGAATCCCTTGGCTGTAAGGATTCCCTTAGTCATCTGACAGAAAGCTACTCCTGAGTGCAACTGATCCTTGCCGTTCGCCGCGTTATGGCTTCTTGAGATACCAGTCTGACTGGTAAATTAGGGTGGTACCACGAAATGTCTTCGTCCCTTGTACAGGGGCGGGGACTTTTTTATTTCCCTTGAATAGGATCTTGCTTCAACGATCAGCAGAAATGAAATAACGACCATTAGGAGGAATAGACAATGAAACAATTGACAGCTGCAGAAATACGTAAAATGTTCCTAGACTACTTTAAAGAATTTGGCCATGACGTAGAGCCTTCTGCACCTCTTGTCCCAATCGATGATGCTTCTCTATTGTGGATTAATAGCGGTGTGGCGACGCTGAAAAAGTACTTTGATGGAAGAGTTGTTCCAACGAACCCGCGTATCGTCAATGCACAAAAGTCAATCCGTACAAATGATATCGAAAACGTAGGCAAGACAGCACGCCATCATACGTTCTTCGAAATGCTCGGTAATTTTTCAATCGGCGATTACTTCAAAGAAGAAGCAATCATACGGGCATGGGATTTCCTGACGAATGAAAAATGGATCGGTTTTGATCCTGAACTTCTTTCCGTTACGGTCCATCCGGAAGATGAAGAAGCCTATGCCATCTGGAGAGACAAAGTTGAAATACCAGAAGAACGAATCATTCGACTTGAAGGGAACTTCTGGGACATTGGAGAAGGTCCAAGTGGCCCGAACTCTGAAATCTTCTATGACAGAGGCCCTTCCTATGGGAACGACTTTACGGATCCGGAATTGTATCCAGGCGGTGAAAATGACCGCTATCTTGAAATTTGGAACTTAGTTTTCTCAGAATTTAACCATAATCCGGATCATACGTACACGCCACTTCCGAAGAAGAATATTGATACTGGAATGGGACTTGAAAGGATGGCAAGTGTTATCCAAAATGTGCCGACAAATTTCGACACGGATTTGTTCATGCCAATCATCCATGCTGTTGAAAATGTATCAGGTGAAAAGTATGGCGAAAATGATGTGAAGGATACTGCTTTTAAAGTCGTTGCCGACCATATTCGTACGGTCGCATTTGCAATTGGTGATGGTGCGCTGCCATCAAACGAAGGACGTGGCTATGTGCTGCGAAGATTGCTCAGAAGAGCGGTCAGATTCGCAAAACAGATTGGTATCCACAAACCGTTCATGTATGGCTTAGTACCTGTTGTAGGGGAGATTATGAAAGACTTCTATCCTGAAGTGCAGGAGAAAGAATCCTTCATTATGAAAGTCATCAAAAATGAAGAAGATCGTTTCCATGAAACGTTGAACGAAGGATTATCGATACTCACGAATGTTATCGACAAAGCTAAGGCTTCGGGAACTATGAAAGTGTCTGGAGCGGATGCATTCAGATTGTACGATACGTATGGTTTCCCATTCGAATTGACGGAAGAATTTGCTGAAGAAGCTGAAGTGACAGTCGATCGTGACGGTTTTGATGAAGAGATGAACAATCAACGAAACCGTGCCCGCGCTGCGCGTCAATCCGTGGATTCAATGAGTGTCCAGTCTGGAGTATTAGGTAATATTCATACAGATAGTGAATTTATTGGGTATGACCAGTTAAAATCCGAGTCGAAGATTGTCGCATTATTGCATAACGGTGAATTGGTTGCCCATGCATCAGAAGGTGAAGAGATTCAGTTCATGCTAGATTATACGCCGTTTTATGCTGAAAGCGGTGGCCAGGTCGCGGATAAAGGGACGTTGACTAGCGATACATTCATCATAGATGTGAAAGATGTGAAGAAAGCACCGAATGGACAGCATTTGCATACGGGTTCTGTTAAAACAGGTGAAGTGACGAACGATACGCCCGTTGTTGCTGAAGTGGATGTCCAATCAAGAAACCTGACCGTCAAAAACCATACTGCAACTCATCTTCTCCATAAAGCGTTAAAAATGGTGCTTGGTGAACATGTCAATCAGGCGGGTTCCTATGTCGGTCCGGACAGATTGCGTTTTGACTTCTCGCATTTCGGCCAAGTGACAAAAGAAGAACTGGAAAAGATTGAAGCGATTGTCAACGAAAAAATCTGGAAGGATATTTCTGTTGAAATTGCACAGAGACCAATCAGTGAAGCGAAAGAAATGGGCGCTATGGCACTTTTCGGAGAGAAATACGGCGATATCGTACGGGTCGTGACTGTAGGAGATTTCTCTTTGGAACTGTGTGGCGGTTGTCACGTTACTGCGACATCATCAATCGGTTTATTCAAAATTGAATCTGAAAGTGGTATTGGTGCTGGTACAAGAAGAATAGAAGCGGTGACCGGAAAGCAGGCATATCATTCATTCAAAGAAGAAGAGGCTCTGTTGACAGAAGCGTCGGCGTTACTAAAATCAAACACGAAAGATCTTGTATCGAAAGTGAATGCAACCTTAGCAGAAATGAAGGAATTGCAACGGGAGAACGATTCATTATCAGCGAAACTTGGCAATAGCCAATTAACTGATATACTTGCATCTGCTCAACAAATCGATGATGTGACAGTCCTGTCAGCGAGAGTTGACGTCAAGGATAATAATGGGCTCCGTCAGATGATTGATGAGTTAAAACAAAAACTAGTTAAAGGGGTCATTGTACTCGGAGCTGAAGCGGATGGAAAAGTAATGCTCGCGACAGGCGTGACAGATGATTTGAAAAACGGGAACTTTCATGCAGGGAAAATCGTCAATCATGTAGCGTCTCTTTGCGGAGGAAAGGGTGGAGGTCGCCCAGATATGGCAATGGCTGGAGCGAAAGATGCTTCTAAACTTGATGAAGCACTTCAATCCGTGTATGATTATGTCAAATCCGTTTAAGCGGAAATGCAACTCGGGTATAGAGTAAGTGGGAAAGGTATCCGGTTTGTGAACGGACGATTGGAAAGCGGGGTGTCGACTATGAATTCATACGACAAGACGATGAAATTCAACTTTCCTGAAGAATCCATGGAGCAAGAAGTGCAACAGGTCATGCTTCATGTACATTCAGCACTCGAGGATAAGGGCTATAATCCGATCAATCAAATTGTCGGTTACCTCCTTTCGGGCGATCCGGCGTACATTCCTCGTCACTATGAAGCACGTAACCTAATCCGCAAATTGGAGAGGGACGAGATTCTTGAGGAACTGGTGAAGTTTTATATCCGTGAGAACAGAGGTAAGTCGAATTGAGGACAATGGGATTGGATGTAGGTTCCAAAACGGTCGGAATTGCGATTAGCGATGCACTTGGGTGGACAGCCCAAGGCATCGAAACGATCAAAATTGATGAAAGTTCCGGCCATTTTGGTATGGAACGAATTCAGGAGCTTGTTACTGAATATGTGGTGACTTCATTTGTTGTCGGTTATCCGAAAAACATGAATAACTCGATCGGGCCTAGAGGAGAAGCTTCTGAAAAGTATGCTGAGCTGTTAAAAGAGACATACGGTCATCCAGTTGTGCTTTGGGATGAGCGTTTGACAACTATGGCAGCGGAACGCATGCTGATCGATGCGGACGTCAGCAGGAAAAAAAGAAAGACTGTCATCGATAAGATGGCGGCAGTCATGATACTCCAAGGGTATCTTGATTCAAAAAATAGATGAGGTGATTTGAGATGGAACATGGACAAGAGACAATGACAGTAGTGGACGAGCACGGACAAGAACACGTTTGTGAAGTGATTTTCACATTCGATTCGGAAGACTTCGGGAAATCCTATGTACTTTATCATATTCTAGGTGAAGAAGAAGCGGGCGATGACGAAGAAGTGGAAATCCACGCTTCAGCATTTATTCCTTCTGAAGATAAGGAAGATGGCGAATTATTGCCGATCGAAACAGACGAAGAGTGGGACATGATTGAAGAAATGCTTAACACTTTCCTAGCTGAAGAAGACGAGGAAGAAGACGAAGAGTAATTCATATGTGCACGGGACGGAATGGTGCAAGGCCATTCCGTTTTTTTCACTGTTAAGAATTATTGAAACCTAAAATATTTATATTCGTTCAAAACGATCAAACAAAGAAATCGTTTGAAATGAGGTAGCGCTATATGGACAATGGCTCCAAAAAAGACTTGATGTTCGAGAAGATGATTGAAAAGAAAAAAGAAGTAAAAATTGTCAGGCGTATCGTTTTTGTTATCGCTCTTGTGATTCTCATTGGAGGGCTAATAGGCGGCCGCGCAATTTATAAGTACATAAGCGAATCGCTTCAACCGGCTGACCCGGAAGCGGAAGAAATCATTGAAATTGAAATTCCAATTGGTTCAGGTTTGACGTCAATCTCAAAAATGCTTGAAGATGAGGGCATTATTAAAGACGCCAGAATCTTTAAATACTATGCGAAGTTCAATAATGAATCACAGTTCCAAGCGGGTTCTTACGGATTGACGAAAGCGATGACACTGGATGAGTTGATTCAAAGCTTGAAAACGGGAAAAGTCTACAGGACACCTGTGTTCACAATGACCGTGCCTGAAGGATTGACATTGGACCAAATTGCTAAAGTCGTTGAAAAACGAATTGGTATTAAAGAACAAGAATTTCTAGATTACGTTAACAGTGAAGAGACGATAGAGGGATTGATGAGCAGATATCCTACGATCTTATCAGATGAAATTCTAAGTGAAGATGTGAAGTATCCACTGGAAGGCTATCTATTCCCAGCAACTTATCCTTTTTTTGAAGAAAAACCATCGTTAGAAATGGTCGTCACAACAATGCTGGACGCTACAGCTACCAACTTGACACCATACATTTCGTACTTGGAGAACAATGAAAAATCTGTCCATTGGCTATTGACGTTTGCCAGTCTTCTGGAGAGAGAAGCAACTGCCACAACTGATCGGCAAACAATTGCCAGCATTTTCTACAATCGTTTGAAAATCGATATGGCCTTACAAACCGACCCGACTGTTCTTTATGCATTAGGTGAACATAAAGATCGTGTATTATATTCGGACCTCGAAGTTCAAGATCCTTATAATACGTATGTAAATACAGGACTACCTCCAGGCCCGATTGCGAACGCAGGTCGATCATCAATAGAAGCAGTTATCGATCCTTCGACGACTGATTATTTGTATTTCCTTGCAGGTTATGATGGTGAAAATCATTACGCCAAAACCTATGATGAACATTTGGCAAATCGGGCTAAATATAGACCGTAAGAGTTCGGTGTAATCGAGGTAAATTGATAGGAAGTGGAAAAAACTTGAATGAGTATGAAGACTATATAGCGGGCTTCTCAGAACTGTCGAATCCTTTACTACAGGAGATGGAGCAATACGCAGCTTTAAACCATGTGCCAATAATGGATAGGAGCGGTATGGAGACGTTTATTGGTCTGCTTCGGATTCAGCAACCGAAGCAAATTCTTGAAATCGGAAGCGCAATAGGGTATTCTGCTATCCGGATGGTCGAAGCGCTGCAAAATACTTCAGTTGTAACAATCGAACGTGATGCTGATCGTTACGTTTCCGCGGTTGACTATATTCGAAGAAGCGGTTTTGAAGACAGAATTACGATTATCGAAGGTGATGCACTAGATTTAGATGATGAAGTGCTAAATACCACGGGGTACGATGCTTTGTTTATTGACGCTGCAAAAGGTCAATACAAACGTTTTTTTGAAAAGTACAGTAGACATGTAGCTCCAGGAGGAGTCATTTACTGTGATAACATGTTCATGCATGGTGCTATTCTTTTAGAGGACGAAGACATTCCAAAGCGAAATCGTACAATGATTAGGAATCTAAAAGCGTTTACTGCATGGATTATGCAGCACCCCGCTTATGAAACGTCGCTATTGCCGGTCGGCGACGGAATTTTAATCGCTGTGAAACGTGAAGAGTAATTGTCCTTGTGCATACGAGGATATTTGTTATGAGGGAGGAACAACAATAGTGAATGAAAAACCTCTTGTCATAGGGATTGCCGGTGGTTCAGGCTCCGGGAAAACGAGCGTGACAAACCGTATTTACGATGTATTCAAAGAACATTCTGTTGTAGTAATTGAACAGGATTTTTATTATAAAGATCAGTCCCATCTAGATTTCGAAGAGAGACTGAGAACGAATTACGATCACCCGCTGGCATTTGATACAGACCATCTAATTCATCATGTAGGCATGCTTTTAAACCGTAAGGCAATCGATAAACCGGTCTATGATTACGCGCTCCACACGCGTTCGGATCATAAAATCCGTATCGAACCAAAAGATGTCATAATACTTGAAGGTATTTTAGTGCTTGAAGATGAGCGATTGCGTAATCTGATGGATATTAAACTCTTCGTCGATACAGATGCCGATTTGAGGATTATCAGACGCCTTATGAGAGACATCAATGAACGTGGCAGGACAATCGATTCAGTAATCGATCAGTACTTGTCCGTCGTCAGGCCGATGCACAATCAATTCATTGAACCGACAAAACGGTATGCGGATATTATCATACCTGAAGGCGGACACAATGAAGTCGCTATCGACCTAATGGTAACGAAAATAAAAACAATTCTTGAATATGGAACGAAATTGTAATATGATGTAGTCAGAATTCAATATAAATGATCCTATGTCGCATACTTTTAAAAGGGGCGGCATAGTGTTTTTATGAACAGGAAATATGAGGAGTGTTGTGTGATGGTATCAGAGAAAAAATATCCAATGACCGCTTCAGGCAAGATGAAGTTAGAAGAAGAGCTTGAATTCCTGAAAACTGTTAAACGTAAAGAAGTAGTAGAGCGTATTAAGGTAGCCCGTAGTTATGGTGACCTTTCCGAGAACTCCGAATATGATTCCGCGAAAGAGGATCAGGCATTCGTTGAGGGGAAAATTTCTTCACTTGAATCCATGATTCGAAATTCCGTCATCATCACTGAAGACGAAAGCAATACTCATGAAGTGCAACTTGGGAAAACGGTTACATTTAAGGAATTGCCAGATGGCGATGAAGAGACTTACACAATTGTCGGCTCAGCTGAAGCAAATCCGATTGAGGGATTGATTTCCAACGATTCTCCAATTGCAAAAGCATTAATTGGCCGCAGCAAAGACGATCAAGTGAAGATTATTACGCCTGGTGGAGAAATGTCCGTCGTAATTGTTGAAATCAAGTAAACTTGAACGGCCGCCTGAAAGTAAGGCGGTCTTTCTTCTTGAAAACCAATTTAAAGGGGGACAGCCTGATGAATAATAATGATCCGAACTTTTCCCGCATGAACCGTAAACGCCGCTCCAGTAAAAGTAATCAATTATTGAATGTGCTAATCGGTCTTGTCGTTCTGATGATTATCGTCGTCGGTGTATTTATCATCATTGATCCGAAAAAAAGCAAAGACAGTGAACTGGCTGCTGAACAGTCGTCATCTGATCCTTCTGATAGTATGCAAGGAGAAGCTCAAGACGAAGATGATGATGCAGACCGATCGGAAAATGAAGAAACTGATTCCGAATCTACAAACAATCAGAATGCTGATTCATCATCCAGTGATGGCGAAAGTGAAGGAACTGGTGCTGATTCTGCTGATCCATCTGATGATGAAGAAGAGAGCCCGGGAACTGTCACAATCGTTCCGAATGAAGATGAAGTCATAGAAGAATCGATTATTAATACGGCCTGGAAACCTGTAGGGACCGAACAGACAGGTGTCCACGAATCCAAATATGATGGAGAATCGGTTGATTGGGTTGAGAAGCAAAAGGCGATTGCATATGCAACAGGTTTTACTGAAAATGAATTAATCTATTGGAAAATCAAAAATGGTGGCAGTCCACAAAAATCCATCGGCATTGTTTCTACAAAAGACAAGTCCAAGAAATTTAGAGTTTTTCTTGAATGGGTCGATGAGCAAGGCTGGCAACCTGTCAAGATGGATAAGTTAACGACATTGGACTTTGAGTATTGAGCCGGTTTAACCGCTCATTTGGAGGGTATTGTTAATGAAAATCGCTGTAATTGGTGCAATGGAACAAGAAGTTGAAATCCTTCGGGACATGATTGATTCACCTGTCGTTTCCTCTGTAGGTGGATGTGAATTTATTGAAGGTGAAATTGCTGGACGTGAAGTTGTACTTGCAAAAAGCGGGATTGGCAAAGTGAATGCTGCGATTGCAACGACATTGGTTATCCAGCAATTTAAACCGGATGTCGTTTTGAACACAGGATCTGCAGGGGGATTCGGTGCATCACTGGAGATTGGAACAGTCGTAATCTCTGATGAAGTGACACACCATGATGTGGATGTCACTGCATTCGGCTATGTACTTGGACAAGTCCCGGGGATGCCCGAAACTTTCCGGTCGGATAAAAAGCTAATCGATATCGCAAAAGCTGCTGTTGAACAAATCGGAGAACATCCGCATGCAACAGGTCTAATCGCTTCAGGAGATGTGTTCATGAGCGACCTTGAGCGGGTAGAAGTTGTTAGAAAACAATTTCCTTCTATGATCGCTGCCGAAATGGAAGCTGCTGCAGTTGCACAAGTTTGCCACCAGTTTGACACACCATTTGTTGTTATTCGTGCATTATCAGATATCGCAGGTAAGGACTCGTCAATCAGCTTTGATGAATTCCTACCAATTGCTGCGAAACACTCTTCTGAAATTGTTAGGGAAGTCATCTCGAAATTGTAAAAAGAATATGGTATAATTAATGTAAGATACATAATGATCCGAGGAGGTTGTCCAGATGTTCTTTCTAATGGCTGGTGTATTTTTTGCAACAACAGTTATAGCGGTAGTCATTATGCGCGAGGTTAGCGCTGATTGAGGTATCCGTCTTTTATAGAAAAATAGGCAATTAAAGGCGTCTCCTTTCACAGGTTCGTTATCTGTGAATGGAAACGCCTTTTCATTGTTTGGAAATCGTTTGTAACCTGTCTGGTTATCATTCATTGTATTCATGTTTGAACAGTTGATATAACTTTACAATGGCTCTTTTTTCGATGCGGGAGACGTAACTTCTAGAGATATTGAGTTGTTCGGCAATCTCTTTTTGAGTCATTGGTTTGTCGTCCAACAACCCGTATCTTCGTTGAATGATTTCCAGTTCTCTTCCGTCGAGTTTTCCTAAATGTCGATACAATCGTTCTTTCTGTTCTTTCTGCTGTACGGTCTCGATTGGTGCATCTTCATCGGTTTGCAATAAGTCGGCTATCTGCAAAGACTGTCCGTCTTTGTCAGTTCCGATAGGGTCAAATAGCGAAACATCCTTTTGAACCTTTTTTTGTGTTCGCAAGTACATGAGGATTTCATTTTCAATGCACCGTGCTGCGTAAGTAGCCAGTTTTGTCTTGCGGTCAAGTGTGAAACTATTCACGGCTTTCATGAGTCCAATTGTGCCGATGGAAATGTAATCGTCCAGTTGTTCATGTTTTGGATGGAATTTTTTTACGACGTGAGCGACGAGTCGCATGTTACGTTCGATGAGTTCGTCTTTGGCGCTTTCATCACCTTCTGCCAATCGTTTCAGGCAATCCGCCTCTTCCGCTTGAGATAGCGGACGGCGAAACGCCTGCCCCCGAATGTATCCTACCATCGCGGGGATTTCGACCCACAGTTGGACGAGTGTCATAACAAACCCGCTCATCGGTCCACCTCCTGTGTCGTTATATGACAGCATATGCACCGGTGGCTTGTATTAATTCTATGTTCATGAAGCGGTATTTCCTCAGCACTTAAGGATACGTCGAACTGTCTATATGGTATAATCGTTTTAGAAATTGGCATATAACGGAGTGGATGATTTGTATAAAAAATTCATGCCCGATGAATATGTGAAGGACATCTTTCATATATCACCGGATGTATTAAAAGAAAAAGGAATCAAAGGTATTATTACGGACTTGGACAATACGCTTGTAGAATGGGATCGCCCGGAAGCGACGCCTGAGATTATCGAGTGGATCCGTTCAATGGAGCAGGCTGGCCTTCAAGTGACAATCCTTTCAAATAATAACCAACTACGGGTCAAGGCTTTTTGTGATCCGATTGGTACGCCTTTCATTTTCGATGCACGGAAACCTTTGCGGAAGTCTTTTAAACGAGCACTCTCGATGATGGGATTGAAAAAAGAGGAAGTTGTAATGGTGGGGGATCAGATCATGACAGATGTCCTCGGCGGTAACCGGTTCGGTATACACACAATACTTGTCGTGCCAGTCGCAAATTCGGATGGGTTTTTCACGAAATTCAACCGGATGATGGAAAGAAGAATCTTGGACAAACTGAAACGCTCAGGAATGATTAATTGGGAGGAATAAGCTTGGAAGAACTTAAATGCATAGGTTGCGGCATCGATATCCAGACAGATGATCCGAAAAAAGAGGGATTTGCACCGGCGGCATCTTTAGAAAAAGAAGAAGTTATTTGTCGTCGCTGCTTCAGATTAAGAAATTACAATGAATTACAGCCTGTATCCTTATCGGGAGACGATTTTCTAGCCATCTTGAATGGTATCGGTGATAAGGAAGGACTCGTCATTAAAGTCGTTGATATTTTCGATTTCAACGGCAGTTGGATTAATGGCCTCCAACGGTTCGTCGGTCAGAAAGACATACTGCTAATTGGCAATAAATCCGATATTTTGCCTAAGTCCATCAACCGAAACAGACTCATCAATTGGATGAAAGCAGAAGCGTCCAAACTTGGCTTGAAGCCGATTGATGTATTGCTTATCTCGGCGCACAAAGGGCATGGTATGGAAGAAGCGCTCACAGCTATCGATAAATATAGAAAAGGAAAAGATGTCTATGTTGTCGGTTGTACAAACGTAGGGAAGTCAACGTTTATTAACCGGATCATCAAGAACGCAACAGGTATGGGCGAAGTGATTACAACTTCTCATTTCCCGGGTACGACACTTGACCTTGTAGAAATTCCGCTTGATGACGGGAAAGCAATCTACGATACGCCAGGTATCATTAACAATCATCAGATTGCGCATCATCTTGATGCAAATGATTTAAAAGCGATAACACCAAAGAAAGAATTAAAACCAAAAGTGTTCCAACTAAACGCGGAACAGACGTTGTTCATCGGTGGCCTTGCAAGATTTGATTTTATCTCGGGGGAACGATCTTCTTTCACGATTCATGTATCAAACGAATTGCAAATTCATCGTACAAAACTAGAGAACGCGGATACGTTATATGCGAATCACCTAGGTGAAATGCTCTCTCCACCGAGTGGTGAATCGTTGGACAAGATGCCTCCACTCGTGAGACATGAATTTTCCATTAAAAAACCGAAAATGGATATTGTTATTTCTGGACTCGGCTGGATAACGATTCAGCATCCAGGTGTTGTCGTTGCGGTACATGCTCCACGCGGTGTGGATGTCATCCTACGTCCATCACTCATATAAGGAGGTGGCCTTTGTGAAAAAATGGTATGCGGTTATCGGCGATCCAATCGGCCAGTCGATGTCACCGGCCATGCACGATACATGGTTCAATGAAAATCACATCGATGCTTCCTATATACCTGTGCATGTCACTAAAGAAGATTTGGAAGCTGCTGTTGAAAGCTTGAAAAGGCTTGGATGCAGTGGGTGGAATGTAACTGTTCCACATAAATCGGCAATCATCCCGATGCTCGACTCAATTGATGAATCTGCAAAAATGATGAACGCTGTCAATACTGTAAAAGTGTTGGAAGATGGGACATTGTTTGGTATGAATACAGATGGACGCGGTTTTGTACGCTCGCTGGCAGAAATGTTTGGTATCGATGCGGAATCCGGTGACGTGCTTATCATAGGAGCAGGCGGAGCTGCACGTGGCATATCTTTTGCTTTGAAGGAAAGTGGATATGGTCCATTGACATTTACAAACAGAACAGTCGCCAAAGCGCAAACCCTATCTGAAGATTTCTTGGATAGCAATGCATTGTCTCTGGAACAGGCTGAAAAGAAGCTTGGTGCATTCAATCTAATCGTTCAGACAACGACCGTCGGCATGAATTACGCGGAAAGTGGCATGGCCCTATCGCCGGACCTGCTCTCTTCAGGTTCCATCGTAGCTGATATCATTTATAATCCATTGGAGACGGAGTTTTTGAAAGAGGCAGGCAAGTTAGGCGGCAAAACGATGAACGGATTAGGAATGTTTGTACATCAAGGGGCACTTGCGTTTGAATTATGGACAGGAATTTATCCGGATACTGAGAAAATGATCCGGTCAATCTCAACAAAACTTGGAGGAAATTAAATGTTATCAGGCAAACAGAAAAGTTATCTAAGAAGTAAAGCGCATCATCTAACACCGATTTTTCAAATTGGAAAAGGCGGTTTGACAGAGCCAATCATAAAGCAAATTGAAGAGGCACTAGAAGCGCGTGAATTAATAAAAGTGAGCATTCTTCAAAATTGCGAAGAGGATAAAAGCGACATCGCTGCACATCTTCAAGAGGCGGGTATGGAAGTTGTTCAAATAATCGGCAAAATTATTGTTGTCTATAAAGAATCACAAGAGAAAAAACAGATCGTCCTGCCGTAAGGAGAATGAGTATGAAAAGAATCGGGTTGCTTGGAGGAACTTTCAATCCTCCGCATATCGGCCATCTCATCATCGCGAACGAAGTGAAACATGCGCTAGACCTTGATGAGGTTCGATTAATGCCGACGGCGATTCCGCCGCATAAATCGAACCCGTCTGACGCCTCACCTGAACAGCGGTTGCATATGGTTTCGCTGGCTGTTGAAAAGGTTGAGGGATTAAAGGCATCTTCATTCGAAGTCGATTATGGAGGCGTATCGTACACGTATGATACAATGAAACGATTGAAAGAACTTGAACCGGAAAGCGACTTCTTTTTCATTATCGGTGGGGATATGATTGATATGCTTTCTAAGTGGTACAAAATTAATGAACTTCAAGAAATCGTTACATTTGTTGGCGTTGATAGACCAGGTGCTGTCGGCCAATCTGCTTTTCCGGTTACAAAGGTGGTAATACCGGAGATTGATCTTTCATCCACACTGATTCGCCAACGGGTTGAAACATCCGGTACGATTCAGTTCCTTGTACCTGATGCAATCGCCACCTATATTCGTCAGGAGGGTCTGTATGGCAGCCGTGAATTTACGGATTGAACTCAAAAACAGATTACCGAAAAAAAGATACGAACATGTGATTAGGGTGACTGAAACTGCGAAGAAATTGGCAGAACAATATGATGTGTCAGTGGAAAAAGCAGAACTGGCCGCATTGTTTCATGATATTGCGAAATTCATGGAACCAACTCAAATGCGGGAGATAATTGAACGTGAAGCGGATCCGACTGATGTATCAGTACTAGGATTTCATCATGAACTTTGGCATGCTGCCGCGGGAAGGCTAATTGCTCGGGATGAATTTGAAGTTCATGATTCTGATATACTGAACGCGATCCGGTTTCATACGACTGGAAGAGCAGCAATGTCTAAGTTGGAAAAAGTGATTTACATTGCGGATTTGATTGAACCTGGCAGGGATTTCCCTGGCATTGGCGAACTGAGAGACACGAACGGAAAGTCGGTAGATGAACTGATGAAGAATTGTGTCAGTCATTCCATTTTATATCTGATTGGAAAAAGGGTTGCAGTCCACCCTGATTCGATTGATTGCTATAACGAACATGTAAAAAAACGGATTGAACAACTATGAAAAGGATCGTGAAAATATGCCAACATTATTAGAAACAGCTTATCAGGCAGTAGATGAAAAAAAGGGGCAAGACATCGTTGTATTAAATATGGAAGGTGTTTCGCTTATCGCAGACCAATTCATCATTTGTCATGCTAACTCGGAACGTCAAGTCCAAGCAATTGCACGTGAAGTGGCGGACAAAGCTTCAAAAAATGAATTCGAAGTGAAGAGAGTAGAAGGATTGGATAATGGAAGATGGGTGCTAGTAGACCTTGGAGACGTCGTTGTTCATGTATTCCACAAAGACGAGCGTGGATATTACAATCTTGAGAGACTTTGGGGAGACGCTCCGTTTCTTAATATGGCCGACAAGCAATGAAAGAAGCTTATACGGATTTCGCACTTGTCTATGATGAATTGATGACTGACATTCCGTATGACAGTTATGTAGAACTAATCGGCTTGGCAACAGGTGAATTGAATGGCAAGCAGATTTTGGATGTTGGCTGCGGAACGGGGTTGTTGTCAGTGAAATTGGCCCGTAAAGGAGCCAATGTCACTGCAATCGATCTCTCATCTGATATGCTGGCAGTCGCAGAAAAACGTGCGCGTGATTTGGCATTGCCAATTCGTTTTATAGAACAACCGATGCAGGAAATACAAGGAGAAGAAAAATATGACGTTGCAGTCATAGCGATCGACTCCTTGAATTATCTTCAAGAACGGGAAGACGTCCTGGAGACTTTTAAAGGAATTCATTCAGCATTGAAACCCGGTGGAAAGCTGTTGTTCGACGTGCATTCTACATTCAAGACAGATACGATTTTTTTGGAAGGTCCTTTTACATTCGACAACGGACGCATTGCATACATATGGGAAACAGAAGAAGGTGACACGGAGCATTCCGTATATTCTGAACTGGCTTTTTTCATCCGTGAGGACAATGGGCTGTACCGTCGATTTGATGAAAGTCATGCTCAACGGACATATCACGTCTATGAATACGTCGATATGTTGCGTGAAGCTGGTTTTACAATTGAGCGGATTTTCGCTGATTGGGAAGATGAGCCACCTGCCGAAGAAAGTGAAAGAATATTTTATCAAGTTTATAAATGAGACTTCCTTTTTTCAGCCTAATCCTTTATAGTGGTGATGACTCCATATGAATGCCTCGCGGAAAGGGTGAAAACACTGTTTCGTAAGTTGGCATTTTTAAAATGGCGTAAGATCATCACCCCTATCGCAGCAATCGCTGTACTATCCGTTATTTTGTTCTTTCCCCGAGGACAAGCTGACAGTCAATTGACTGTGGCAAGCGGATCATCCCCATTTTTTGAAGTTGAAGAAGAAGTTGCTAAGACCGAAGAAGAACCTTACAGTGCCGTTATTCCGACAGCACCTGCACCGATTGTAGTCGATGTGCAAGGAGCTGTATTGCATCCCGGCGTCTATTCATTAAAAGAAGGCGATCGTCTGATTGATGCTATCCATGCCGCTGGAGGTTACTTGGCTGATGCAAATTCCCGTATGCTTAATCATGCGATGAAATTGACGGACGAGTTTTATGTTTATGTTCCCTTGGAAGGCGAAGAAGTGAGTCAGCCGGGATTTACGACCTCCATAACAGGAATAATGGAAAAGCAAACAACCGATGGAAAAGTGAATATCAATCTGGCTGAGTTGCAAGAATTGATGACAATACCGGGTATCGGTCCGTCAAAAGCTGCTGCAATCATCCAATACCGAGATGAAAACGGTTCATTTACATCAACAGATGCGTTAATGGACGTATCAGGCATTGGGCAAAAGACATTTGAAAAGTTGGCGTCTTTTGTAACGGTAGACTAAAAAACGAGTTTGGAGGCATACATATGGAGCGTATTACATGGGATCAGTTTTTCATGGCGCAATGCCATCTGTTGGCAGTCAGAAGTACATGTACAAGACTTGCTGTCGGTGCAACTATCGTTCGAGATAATAGAATTATAGCTGGCGGCTATAACGGGTCCATTTCCGGTGGCGATCATTGTATCGATCACGGATGTTATGTCGTAGGAAATCATTGTGTGCGTACAATCCACGCAGAGATGAATGCATTGCTACAATGTGCGAAATATGGCAGTCCTGTTGAAGGAGCTTCACTTTATGTCACTCATTTTCCTTGTTTGCAATGTTCTAAGGCGATCATTCAGGCAGGCATTAGGAAAGTTAATTATGCGACTAATTATAAGAATGATGAATACGCCATTCAATTGTTCGAGCAATCCGGCGTGGAAGTAAGACATATTCCTTTTGATGAAAGGGAAGTGGACTTCACGAAAGACGGAAAAATCGAGTTAATTACTGAACTGCTGAACAAGATGGAAAGTTTGGGTGCGCCATCTGACGAATTGATTCCCTTTAAAAGAAGGGTGGAAGAACTATTCGGAGATTTATCGGGCAAGTCCGTTTAATTTATCTATGCATACCGGTTGTCATATCGGCCTTTGCCGCATATGGGCCGGTATATCTCTTAACACTGAACCTTCTCCTTATCCCCATTTTTCTTCATAGGAAACACGATCCATTTACACCGTTGCTTGCTATTCTCGCTGCGATGTTTTCTTATTTCTCCTTTTCCTTGCACATTCCCGAACAAAGAACGGATGATCAGCAGATTGTCTTGGACCTCACATGGTTGGATAACGTCAAAATCGACGGAGGGTCGATGAAAGGATTTGCGAAGGACACTTCAGGTGCAACCGTATACGCTGTATACAAGTTTGATAGTGAACGACAGAAAAAAAGCTTCCAAGAAGCCCATATACCTTCCTATACCTTTACGTTGAAAGGGCATTTTGGTGAACTTCAGCCTGCAGCACATGAATATTCATTTTCCATGGAACGGTATGTAAAGATGAATGGAGCAATCGGAATATTCGAGTCGGAAAGCATACTAGATAGCCAAAGTAAATTCAGTTTGCGAGCGCTTTTATCGAAACAGAGATGGCAAGTGAAGCAGCATATTCGAAAGACATTTCCGGAATCGCTCATTGTAGAAGCGGAGGCTTTGCTCATTGGTGACCGAAGTGGGATGGATGAAGAATTGGCGACCAGTTACAGAACGCTTGGCATTACACATTTGTTCGCAATCTCCGGTTTACATGTCGGATTGTTAACGTTTTTTTTGCGTTCCGTTCTTATGCGTTTGTCTATTCGAGTAGAAACTATAGATACACTTCTGATCATTCTATTGCCTTTCTACGCCCTTTTGGCGGGAGGGGCACCATCTGTCTGGAGAGCGGTTTCATTGACGATTCTCATCCTGCTTACGGCTTCTGGAAAGTTGAGATTGAGAACAGATGACGCTCTTGCGCTCAGTGCAATCGGATTCATCTTCATGCAGCCGTTCATTGTCTTCCAACCGGGCTTTCAATTATCATATCTAGCAGCTTTTTCATTAATCTTTTCTTCGAAGATATTGGCGAACACCTCATCAGCGCTTGGCCTATCTTTTGTTGTGACTACAATCACTCAGTTGGCGTTATATCCCGTTCTACTCTTTCACTTTTATGAACTGTCACTCTCATCATTCATCGTAAATCTTCTGTACGTCCCGTTATATTCGATCATCATCTTACCTGCTAATATTCTGTTGCTGCTTTTGACTTTTGGGATGCCTGCGATTGCTGATGTCATATTTGCCATCTACGAACCGTTGCGGAGTTGGATTGCTGTCTTCACTGCGTGGCTGTCTTCGCTTCCGTATCAGATGTGGGTGCCAGGAAGGCCGTCAGGATATCTGTCCGCCTTGGCGGTTTCAGGAGTGTTGGTGTTCTTCATTTGCCTGGAACGCGGACAGAAGCCAATAAGAGCTTTTCTATTCGTTCTAGTTCCTGCTGTTTTCATCCAACTTACACCTTTTATGGAACGTGATCTAAGAGTGACGTTTCTTGATGTTGGACAGGGGGATGCAATTGTCATCGAATTGCCTTACCGAAGAGGTGTGTACTTGTTTGATACCGGTGGGGTTGTCAGATGGGGGGAAGTTAACTGGCGCACGCCGGAGAGGGAATTCGAAGTGGGCAGGAAAATCGTAGTACCATTTTTGAAAGGTAGAGGGATTACGACAATTGATAAAATGATCCTCTCGCACGCGGACAGTGATCATATCGAAGCGGCGGATGAAATACTGGATGAACTTACAGTCAAAGAAATCCATATAGCACCTAATAGTGAAAAGGAAAAGACGATGCAAGATATCGTCAGAATTGCGGGCGAAATGAACATACCGATGCTGTCAATAACTGAAGGAGTAAGCTGGTCAATCGGTTCTGTTGATTTTCATTATATTGCACCTACAGCTGGGAAGTACAATGGAAATGAAAGTTCCCTTGTATTGTTCATAAACACAGACGGACCTTCGTTTTTATTGACAGGAGACTTGGAGTTAGATGGGGAGAAGCGGGTGGTGAAAAAATATGCAGGAACTGATTGGGGAGAACTTATTTTAAAAGCAGGACATCATGGAAGCAGGACATCAAGTTCGGATGGGTTTATACGTGAACTGGAGCCCTCGTTGGCGATTTTGTCATACGGCAGGAAAAACCGTTACGGCCACCCGCATGAAGAAGTGATGGACACTTTTAAAAAATATGAAATTCCAACAATCGCAACGGCAGATGTCGGTTCGATTACGGTCATCGTATCGAAAAAAGGATATACAATTGTCCCTACACAAATAGAAAAGACGGAAATGGCTATTCCGTAGAGGAAAGGCCACTCCGTCTTTTCTACAATCGATTAAAATGCGACGACGTCTATGATTGTAGCAATAACGAAAATTGCAGAAAAAGCAACAAAAGCTACAACAAAGCCAACACCTGAATCTATAAGATCATTGCGTTTAGACTGTACGTCATGTTCAAACTCATTCATTGCTACACCTCCTAATTCCTCTATAGTATAGATGATACCGGATAAAAAATCTATATCAAACCCTTTTTTATAGCGAGTTTATGACAATCGACACAAAGTGTTCATAGACCTTAACCAGTAAGGTATAATGAAAGCACGTCAAAAGGAGTGAATATGTTGGTGAATGCAATCTGGAAGAAGATTAATGAGGGCGATATCGCGCCAGTCTATTTATTGACGGGGACAGAACAGTTCTTGATGGATATGACAATCAAACGGCTAATCAAAGCACTTCCGGATACGGATGCAGATACAGTCATCAGATTTGACCTTGAAGAAACACCGATTGAAGCCGTGATCGAGGAAGCCGATACGCTGCCTTTTCTTGAAGAGCGAAAGCTGATTATCGCGAATAACGCTTCTTTTTTAAAAGCGTCCGATAAATCTAAAGAAAAAGTTGTACATAATATAGCTATGCTGGAAACGTGGCTTGATAATCCATCACCGACAGCTGTTCTTGTTTTCGTGGCACCTTATGAGAAGCTGGACGGACGGAAAAAAATCACGAAAACGTTGCAGCAAAAAACGGTTGTCGTGGAAACAAACGCTTTGACAGGAAGAGACTTAACAACTTGGGTACAACAGGAAGCGAGTACAAATGGCGTAAAAATAAACGCTGAAACTGCACAGATACTTGTAGATTACACAGGGGACAGTTTGCTCTCCTTATCATCCGAACTGTCTAAAATAACGATGTATATGAACGGTGCGGGAGAGGTTACGAAAGAATTAATTGAACTATTAGTACCACGCATGCCTGAGATGGATGTTTTTCGGTTGACGGATGCCTATATGACAGGAAACGTCAAAGAGACGATTAAGATTTATCATGACTTATTGCGAAATGGCGAAGAGCCCATCATGCTCACATCCCTCATTGCAGGTCAGATTCGCCTGATGATTCACGTCTCTACGTTAGTGAAAAAAGGGTATCAGCAACAACAAATCGCCAAAACATTGAGCGTGCATCCCTATCGTGTGAAGCTAATTATGGAAAATCGCCGTATCCCTAATATGGAAAGGCTTTTACTTATCCTGAAGAAGCTTGCGCATATCGACCATCAATTAAAAACAACGAGCGGGAAAAGAGAACGTGTCCTTGAAATATTCTTCATGGAACCGATGCGTTAAAATAGTCATAGTCAAAAAGAAAAGGCTGTCCCACTGTCGAATGAACGACACGAGGACAACCTTTTTTACATTCAGTTCCGAGTGTCAGAAAATCTGATACCGGAAACTTCAGTTCTTATAGCGCCTTTTTAGTAAGACGAGCTTTTTGACGAGCAGCTGTGTTTTTGTGGATTAGACCTTTACGAGCAGCCGTGTCCAAATGTTTAACTGCAGATTTCAAAAGTTCACCTGCGTTCTCTTCTTTGTTAACGAGAGCGTTGTCAGCTTTACGTACAGCAGTACGCATTGTAGCTTTGACGTGTGAGTTTTGTACGTTAGCAGCTTCACTTTGCTTAACGCGCTTGATAGCACCTTTGATGTTTGGCATTCCATTCACCTCCAATTTCAGGTAAGGCAAGAGTGTTTCCATAATTACATTCGGATATCTCTATACAACATTAACATTTTAGCAAGAATAAAGACATAACGCAATAAAAAGATGTAAAGAATATTTCTTCGACGCATCGTGCAAACTGCAGATAGAGGTGATTATAATGGAAAAATACGATTTTTACCGCACCGATCTGCTCGTTGAACACGAAGAGATGGTGAAACACAGGACTGAACAGGAAAAGAAGACGTTAGAAGAATCGGAGGGGATATGGTTCGACGAAAAAAGAACAGGTCGTGTTATTGTGACCTCCGTCAAAATAGCTCCGGAGGGTGAAGAGAGAATTGGGAAAAAAAGAGGAACTTATTTGACGTTGACAGTTCCGACATTATCACCAACAGATTTAGAAGGTTTGGAAGAACTTTCAAAAGTGATGAAAAGCAAACTGTTGGAGATGACATCCCACGTAAAGAATTTAAAAGGCGGTAAGATTCTTCTAATTGGTCTAGGTAACCGCGAAGTGACACCCGATGCGATTGGACCACTGACGATGGATCGCCTGAAGGAAGTCGTCCCGCATTATTATTCAGACGAAGGGAGCCGGTTATTCGTCTATGCGCCAGGTGTGACTATTCAAACAGGTCTTGAAACCGCTCATTTCGTCCAGGCGATGACGAAAGAAATTAAACCTGATTTATTGATTGTTGTAGATGCTCTTGCTGCGAGAGACAGTTCCAGGCTTTGTAAAACAATTCAAATGACCGACACAGGAATACACCCGGGATCTGGTGTTGGAAACAGCCGTAAAGAGGTTTCCGAAGAGACGCTTGGGGTTCCTGTTATTGCAATCGGCATTCCGACTGTCGTGGACGGCCCTGTGCTGATTGCGGACGCCATCAACACGTTATTTAGTTATATTGGATCGAAAATTAAAGAAGAGAGCCATCCCTCATCAAGACTTTCCGTCACGCCGTGGTTACGGTCGGATGATAAGGAAACAGATCCGGCCCACCTTATACCGATATTTGGAGATTGGGCTTCTTGGCCGCATGAGGAGCGTGTTCAATTATTTGAAGAAGTACTTGCAAACCATGAACTTAATACGTTCATTTCACCTAAAGAAATCGATTCATGGGTCTATCAATATGCGGATGTGTTATCGCGTACATTAACCGAGTGGATCGAAGAGATTTAATGAGTCATGGACCCGGTTCTTCAAACATATAGTTGAAGACGGGGGGATGCTGCTTGAAAAAAAACTTGCAAATATGGTCTGTAGTTATACTCGTTCTTTTCCTTTTCCCGGTTATTATTCAATTCATACCGGAAGAATCCAAAATCTCCAATTCGAAAATCATCAAAGAGAATGCGCTCATTGTCTACGCCTCGAATATTGTGGAGGAAGACATACCGGAAGAGGAAGTGGAACCAGAATTGGAAATCCAAACCGAACCGGAACAGAAAATCGGAAGCCTGCTGCTATACTTCACCCATTCGACAGAAGCCTATCAACCGATCACGAAGAGTGTAGACGGTAAGATAGCAGTTTCTAATCATCAAACCGAAAATGTTATGAAGATGGGTGACAAATTAAAGGCACAACTTGACATGTACGGCGTGGAGACCGATACACTAAAAAAAGCCGTTCCTTATGTTCGTGCTTATCGCGATATGAGACCGTATGTGAAAAAGAGGATTTCTGAAAAGGACTATGATCTGATTATTGATGTCCACCGTGATTCCGTAGGCCCTGATAAAACGACAATCGTACATGGATCCGAACGGTACGCGAAAGTGGCATTTGTAGTAGGAACCGATAATCCCAACTATAAAAAGAACGAAGCTATGACAAACCGGCTGAAAACGGAAATGGAAAAGCGAATACCGGGTATTACAAGAAATGTTATTCCTAAAGGTGGAGCAGGCGTGGATGGTAAGTACAATCAAGACCTTCACCCAAATATAATTCTTCTGGAATTAGGCGGTATCGGCAATACGGAAGATGAACTGAATCGGACTATCGCCGTCATCGCTGAATCGGTAAAAGAAATGTTAGAACAAATGAAAGAGAAGTGATACGGACAGAGCTTTGCGGATTACATATCGCAAAGCTTTTTCCCATGAGTCCAATCTTTATCATTCTGCCTTCATCTGTTAGACTTAATAAGGTAATATGAGTAAAATAGGCGATTTTATCGAAAAACAAGAAAATGTAACATGTTTATCAGTTGTTTGCTATAATGCAAATAGCTTATATAGGAGTGAACTTACAGATGAATCATGAAGAAAGAATGGCACGCCAAAAAAACATAAGAAACTTCTCAATTATTGCCCATATCGACCACGGTAAATCGACGCTGGCCGATCGCTTATTGGAGAAGACCGAAACAGTTACATCACGTGATTTGAAATCACAGACATTGGATTCGATGGATATTGAACGTGAACGCGGAATCACCATCAAGTTGAACGCAGTGCAATTGAAGTACAAAGCAAAGAATGGTGAAGATTATACATTCCATCTCATCGACACGCCAGGGCACGTCGACTTCACCTATGAAGTTTCACGTAGTCTTGCTGCATGTGAAGGGGCAATCCTTGTAGTGGATGCTGCACAAGGTATCGAAGCTCAGACACTGGCTAACGTCTATTTGGCGCTGGATAATGATCTTGAAATCCTTCCTGTTATTAATAAAATTGACTTACCTGCAGCTGACCCGGATAAAGTGAAGCAAGAGATTGAGGACGTCATCGGCCTTGATGCGTCTGAAGCTGTTCATGCTTCTGCGAAAGCCGGAATCGGCATCGAGGAAATCCTAGAACAAATTGTCGAGAAAGTGCCGGCACCAACGGGAGATCCGCAAGCACCGCTTAAAGCGCTAATTTTTGACTCCCATTACGATCAGTACAAAGGTGTCATCGTCAATATCCGTATCGTTGAAGGGACAGTTAAACCTGGAGACAAAATTCGGATGATGGCAACAGGCAAAGAGTTCGAAGTGCTTGAAACAGGCGTATTTACACCGACGATTTCCTTAAGGGACGAACTGTCCGTTGGAGACGTAGGGTTTTTATCCGCGGCGATTAAAAATGTTGGGGATACAAGAGTCGGGGATACGATAACAACTGTAAAAAATTCTGCGGATGCGCCGTTGCCTGGTTATCGTCGTATGAATCCAATGGTGTTCTGCGGTTTGTATCCAATTGATTCATCCCGATATGTTGATTTGAGAGAAGCACTTGAAAAATTGGAGTTAAATGACTCAGCTCTTGAGTATGAGGCGGAAACTTCTCAGGCATTAGGATTCGGATACCGTTGTGGGTTCCTAGGACTTCTACATATGGAGATCATTCAGGAACGGATTGAACGGGAATTTAAAATCGATTTAATTACAACAGCGCCAAGTGTAATTTACAATGTTGTATTGACAGATGGCACGCAGTTAAAAGTGGACAATCCTTCTATGATGCCTGATGCACAGAAAATCGATCATGTTGAAGAACCTTATGTCAAAGCATCAATCATGGTGCCGAATGATTATGTCGGTTCCGTGATGGAATTGTGCCAGCAGAAACGCGGAAATTTTATGACGATGGATTATCTTGACTCGTCTCGTGTCAACATCATCTATGAACTTCCCCTTGCTGAAATCGTTTATGACTTCTTCGATCAATTGAAATCAAGCACAAAAGGGTACGCATCGCTTGACTATGAATTGATTGGTTACAAAGAATCGAAACTTGTGAAGATGGATATCCTTTTGAATAGTGAAAACGTTGATGCGTTGAGCTTCATCGTCCACCGTGATTTCAGCTATGAACGCGGCAAGGCAATTGTTGAGAAATTACGTAAGCTCATTCCGCGCCAGCAGTTCGAAGTGCCGGTACAAGCTGCAATCGGACAGAAGATCGTTGCCCGTTCAACCATTAAGTCGATAGGTAAAAACGTTCTTGCGAAATGTTATGGTGGAGATATCTCACGTAAACGTAAATTGTTGGACAAGCAAAAAGAAGGTAAGAAACGCATGAAGCAAGTCGGCTCTGTTGAAGTGCCACAGGAAGCGTTCATGGCTGTCCTGAAAATGGACGAGGAATAATAGCCATACAGGAAATTGGGTTCCTTTTGGGGACCCTTTTTTCTTTGTTCACTTGTCAATCGTTTGTGCAGTAGGAACGGATGCGGTAAACTGTTTTGTTGTACTGTCATTATTAAACGCGCAGCACAATAGTTGCTGTTTTGAAAGGAGAGAAACACCAAATGCGAGGGTTGTATATTCATATTCCTTTCTGCCATCAGATTTGTCATTATTGTGATTTTAATAAAGTGTTTTTCAAAAACCAACCTGTCGATGAGTATATCGAATCGATTGGGAAAGAACTTTCCATAATGGTCGCTGAAGGCCATTCATTCATAGATGTCGAAACCGTGTTTTTTGGCGGCGGGACACCGACTTCCTTATCAGAAAAACAGTTAGATCGACTTTTGGAAATCGTGCATCAGTATGTGGATGTTAAATCCCTGCGCGAGTTTTCTACAGAAGCGAATCCGGATGAATTGACGGACGGTAAACTATCCGTGCTGAAAAATGGGCAAGTGAACCGGTTGAGCATAGGGGTCCAATCGTTCGATGAACAGTTATTGAAAAGGATTGGAAGGACACATGGCGCAAACGATCCATTGAAAGTCATCCAGTCCGCACGCAGCATCGGATTTGAAAATATAAGCATCGATCTAATTTATGCACTTCCAGATCAAACGATTCAACAATGGGAGGATACGATTGATATCGCGTTAGAACTCGATCTGCCTCATTACTCGGGCTATTCTTTGATTGTAGAACCGAAAACGGTCTTTTATAATCTCATGAACAAAGGGAAGCTTCCTTTGCCGGGCGAAGATGCAGAAACAGAAATGTTTTCCATGTTAATGCAACGAATGGAGCAAGCTGGAAAAAGTCAGTATGAAATTAGTAACTTCGCTGTACCTGGTCACCAATCGATTCATAACCTGATTTATTGGGATAATGATGAGTATGCGGGTGTAGGTGCGGGGGCGCATGGATTTCTGAAGGGTCAGCGGTATGCGAATATTGGTCCACTTAAGAAGTATATGGAGAAAACAGATATAGGTAGCCGCCCAATTATGGAAAGTCATGAAGTAACTCCTGTCGAAGCGATGGAAGAAGAGATGTTTTTAGGGTTGCGGAAAATGGAAGGTGTTTCATTTGATGCTTTCCATTCAAAATTCGGGGTCCACATGGTTGAAATCTATGATGATGCGTTGAAAGAATTGAGTGGTAAAGGACTAATCGAACTGTCAGAAGACCGTATTAAGCTTACCCGAAAAGGGATTTTCCGTGGCAACGAAGTGTTCCAGCAATTCCTGAAATGATTCAGAGTTAAATCGTTGACAGGTCCATTCCAATTTGATAAATTATGAGTAGTATTAGCACTCGCTTAATAAGAGTGCTAACAGGAGTGATGATTATGTTGACAAACAGACAATTGCTTATATTGCAACTGACGGTTAACGATTTCATCGAATCCGCTCAACCTGTCGGCTCTAGGCAGTTATCTAAAAAACCGGAAGCACCTTTCAGTCCAGCTACGATCAGAAATGACATGGCTGACTTGGAGGACTTGGGCTATTTGGAAAAAACCCATACCTCTTCAGGTAGGGTGCCGTCCGAAAAGGGATATCGCTTCTATGTCGATCATCTATTGACGCCGGAGAAGCTTACATTGGAAGATAGTGTTCAATTACGTTCCATTTTTCAAAACCGCGTTGTAGAGACGGAGGAATTGATACGCAATTCCGCAAAGATCATTTCCGAATTGACCAACTACACGTCTGTCCTGTTGGGGCCGGATATGTCGATGCATTCTGTGAAACGGTTTTCCATTGTGCCTTTGGATTCAACAAAGGCTGTTGCGATTATCGTCACCGATAACGGACATGTTGAAAATCGAGTATTTGATGTTCCGCAAGGTATGATGGCCTCGGATATTGAAAAAATGGTCAATATTTTGAATGACCGGCTTGTAGGAACTCCTTTGAATTTTCTTCAACACAAGCTAGCTCACGAAGCAAAAACGGTTTTCGAGCAGCATGCGCATCATGCGGGTGATCTGTTTGCATCGTTCCAACAGGCTATGACGATCAAACCCGAAGAACGACTGTATTTCGGCGGTAAAATGAATATGATGAAACAACCGGAATTCAATGATTTCCAAAAAATGAAAATGTTTTTTGAAATGATGGAAAACGATGTGCCGGCGATGACCTTCTTTCAAGATGATACAAAAGGAATTCATGTACGAATCGGTTCTGAAAACAAGCACAATGCGATGGAGGATTACAGCATCATCACCGCAAATTATGCGGCGGGCGAACATGTTGCGGGATCTATCGCAATCATCGGACCGAAAAGGATGGATTACGGCCGGGTCATCACGATGCTTGATATTTTAAGCGAAGACTTATCAAACGCGTTAGGAAAATTGACGATCGGTAGCGTTGGAGTGGACAGGAGGAAAGAGTAATGGCTAATAATAGCGATAAAATGGAAAATGATACAGTAGATACTGAAAAAGATGTAGTTGAAATGAATGATGAGGGTTTGGCAGAACAAGCTGAGTCAGATGAACTTGCAAATGATTCAATGAATCAAGAAATGTCTAAAGAACCTTCTGAAGAAACAGATCCGAAAGATCAAAAAATTGCAGAATTGGAATCCGCATTGGAAGAAGAGGAGAACAAGATGCTCCGCATACTTGCCGATTTTGAGAATTCCAAGAGAAGAGCAACGCTTGACAAGGAAGCAATGAACAAATATAAAGCGCAAAGTATCTTGACTGGGCTGCTACCAGTTCTCGATAATTTCGAACGTGCACTTGCTGTAGAAGCGAAAGCGGATGAAGCGAAGTCACTTATGACTGGTATGGATATGATTTATCGTAATTTGCTGGAGTCGTTGAAGGCCGAGGGGCTTGTCGAAATTGATTGTGTGGACAAGGAGTTCGACCCTAACTTCCATCAAGCTGTTATGACAGAAAAGGATCCTGACAAGGAATCTAACATAGTGCTTCAAGAGCTTCAAAAAGGGTATATGTTAAAAGATCGTGTCCTGCGACCATCAATGGTCAAAGTGAACGAATAATCGTTGTAAAACGTTCGTTAATAATCTATGGAATGATCCATTTATCTAGGAGGAAATCAAATGAGTAAAATTATCGGTATTGACTTAGGTACAACAAACTCAGTAGTAGCAGTTTATGAAGGTGGAGAAGCGAAAGTTATTCCGAATCCGGAAGGCAATCGTACAACACCTTCCGTCGTAGCTTTTAAAAATGGGGAACGTCAAGTAGGGGAAGTTGCTAAGCGTCAATCAATTACAAATCCGAACACGATCATGTCCGTTAAAAGACATATGGGTTCTGACTATAAGGTAAAAGCAGAAGATAAAGAGTATACTCCGCAAGAAGTTTCTGCAATGATTCTTCAATACATGAAAGGTTATGCAGAAGAGTACTTAGGCGAAAAAGTAACGAAAGCGGTCATTACAGTTCCTGCATATTTCAATGACGCACAACGTCAGGCGACAAAAGACGCAGGTACGATCGCTGGTCTTGAAGTTGAAAGAATTATTAACGAGCCGACAGCAGCCGCTTTGGCTTACGGTCTTGATAAAACAGACGAAGACGAAACAATTCTTGTGTACGACCTCGGTGGTGGTACATTTGACGTATCTATCCTTGAGCTTGGAGACGGCGTTTTCCAAGTGCGGGCAACTGCGGGTGACAACAAACTAGGTGGAGATGACTTCGATGATATCGTCATTGACTATCTAGTTCAGGAATTCCGTAAAGAAAACGCAATCGATCTTTCAAAAGACAAAATGGCGATGCAACGTTTGAAAGATGCGGCAGAAAAAGCGAAAAAAGACCTTTCAGGTGTAACGTCAACACAAATTTCGCTGCCATTCATCACTGCAGGAGAAGCGGGTCCTCTTCATTTGGAAATTTCACTAAGCCGCGCGAAATTTGATGAGTTGACTGCAAGCTTGGTTGAGCGTTCTATGGTTCCTACTCGTCAAGCAATGAAAGATGCTGGCTTGTCTCCTTCTGAAATCGACAAGGTTATCCTAGTTGGTGGTTCAACACGTATTCCGGCTGTTCAGGAAGCGATTAAGAAAGAAACAGGAAAAGAACCATTCAAAGGCGTAAACCCTGACGAAGTGGTTGCAATGGGTGCTGCGGTTCAAGGCTCAATCCTTCGTGGAGATGTGAAAGATGTTGTGTTACTTGACGTCACTCCATTATCTTTAGGAATTGAAACAATGGGCAGTGTGTTTACAAAGCTAATTGAACGTAATACAACTATTCCAACAAGTAAATCGCAAGTATTCTCTACTGCTGCTGACAATCAACCTGCTGTAGATATCCATGTACTTCAAGGTGAGCGTCCGATGGCGACAGATAATAAAACGCTTGGTCGATTCCAATTGACGGATATTCCACCGGCACCACGTGGAATTCCACAGATTGAAGTAACGTTCGATATCGACAAAAACGGTATTGTTACAGTAAAAGCAAAAGATCTTGGTACACAAAAAGAGCAGAATATTACCATTCAATCTAGTTCAGGCCTTTCTGATGATGAAATCGAGCGTATGGTTAAGGATGCAGAATCTAATGCGGAAGCAGATAAACAACGCAAAGAAGAAGCAGACTTGAAAAATGACGCAGACCAATTAGTGTTCATGGCTGAAAAGACAGTCAAAGACCTTGAAGGTAAAGTTTCTGAAGAAGAAGTGAAAAACGTAGAAGAAGCAAAAGAAGAGTTGAAAACTGCTATTGAAGCAGGCAACTTGGAAGATATGCGCACGAAGAAAGATGCTTTAGAAGAAATTGTTCAGCAAATGACGATGAAACTATACGAACAAGCTGCCGCTGAAGCGCAAGCTCAAGAAGGTAATGGTGAAGCTGGAGATCAGCCACAGGACGATGGCGTTGTTGACGCTGAATTCGAAGAAGTGGATGATGACAAGAAAAACTGATTTAACAAACGATTGACGGAAAAGTCAAAGTCCGATATTCCGGCTTTGACTTTTTCTTGTGTTATGAACCGGAGGGAAGAGAACGAATGAAAATCCTTTTTGTCTCTTCATTCCTAGCATGTTACAATGAGTCGAACCTTCAATCCCGTGTGGATTGTAAGTAGAACCGATCTAACCGGGCAGTTGATTCCTAAGTAAAATCTAATGAACAATTAGAAACGGGAATTGGCTGCTCATTCATATGAATAAGTATTAGTCAATGATCCAGGGAGAGTGGAATGATGAGTAAACGTGATTATTACGAAGCGCTTGGCGTACCTAAGACGGCAAGCAAAGAGGAAATTAGAAAAGCATACCGTAAACTTTCAAAGCAATTTCACCCAGACTTGAACAAAGAAGCAGGTGCAGAAGATAAATTCAAAGAAATTACTGAAGCGTTCGAAGTGTTGAATGACGAGAACAAACGTGCGCAATACGACCAATATGGCCATGCGGATCCTAACCAAGGGTTCGGCGGGTTTGGTGGTGGCGGTTCTGCGGATGGTTTCGGATTCGAAGATATTTTCAGTACGTTCTTTGGTGGAGGCGGTGGAAGACGCCGTGATCCAAATGCGCCAAGAAAAGGCGATGACCTCCAATATACGATGACCATCGATTTCATGGAGGCTGTATTTGGGAAAGAAACTGAAATTGAAGTTCCGCGCGAGGAAGAATGCGATACATGTGATGGTTCAGGTGCCAAAAAAGGTACTCCTGTCAATACGTGTACGAATTGCGGTGGTTCAGGTCAGATTTCAGTAACACAAAATACGCCACTCGGACAAATGGTTAATCGACGGACATGTCCACAATGTCAAGGAACAGGTAAAATCATTCCTGAGAAATGTTCAACATGCCACGGAGCAGGTAGAGTTACGAAACGCAAGAAGATTAAAGTAACAATTCCGGCAGGTGTTGACAATGGGCAGCAGTTGCGTGTGAATGGACAGGGTGAGGCAGGAGTTAACGGCGGTCCTTCGGGAGATTTGTACATCGTATTCCGAGTAAAAGATCATGAACGGTTTATCCGTGAAGAAGACGATATCTATCTTGAGGTACCGATGACGTTCCCGCAGATGGCGCTTGGTGATGAACTAGAAGTTCCTACAGTTCATGGGAATGTTAAGTTGAAAATACCCGCAGGAACCCAAACGGGAACGAACTTCCGTTTACGCGGCAAAGGCATCAAAAATGTACACGGTCATGGAACAGGGGATCAGCATGTAATTGTAAAAGTGATTACTCCTAAGAAAATGACTGAAAAACAAAAAGAGCTGCTACGTGAGTTTGCGTCAATCGAAGGTAACTCTCCGGATGAGTACTCCAGCACTTTTTTTGATAAAATCAAGCGTACAATCAAAGGTGACTGAAAGGGATGAAAGCTGTTGAAATGGTCCGAAATCTCCATCCATACAACACATGAAGCGACTGAAGCGGTTGCAAATATTTTGCATGAAGCAGGTGCCAGCGGTGTCATCATTGAAGATTCCCATGAACCTGACAGAATCCATGAAGATAAATTCGGTGAAATCTACGAACTTAAGAAAGAAGATTTTCCTGAAGAAGGCGTCATCGTCAAAGCTTATTTACCGGTCAACAGTTTCCTTATAGAAACCGTAAAAGAAATCAGTGAATCTGTTGATAATCTTGTTGAATATGGGCTCGATGTAGGTATAAATCTTGTCAGTACGAACGAAGTTGATGAAGAGGACTGGGCAACGTCTTGGAAAAAGTATTATCATCCAGTCAAAATATCAGAAAGATTCACGATTGTTCCCACTTGGGAAGACTATGAATTGGTCGATTCAGATGAATTGATTATTGAACTCGATCCGGGGATGGCTTTCGGTACAGGGACGCATCCAACGACAGTCATGTGTCTTCAAGCGCTTGAAAAGTATGTGAAAAAAGGTGATTCAGTCATCGATGTTGGCACCGGTTCAGGGGTGTTGTCAATCGGAGCTGCGCTTCTTGGTGCAAAGACTGTTCATGCATTAGACCTCGATGAAGTCGCTGTTACTGCAGCGAAAGAGAATATTCAGTTGAATAAAGTCCAGGAGATCGTACAGGTTACGCATGGCAATCTGTTGGATTCGATTAAAGAACCGGCATCCGTTATTGTGGCAAACATTCTTGCTGAAGTGATTATGACATTTTCACAAGATGCCTACGCGATTCTACCTGAAGGCGGCCTGTTCATAGTTTCCGGAATCATTGCCCAAAAACGGGATCTCGTGAAAGATGACCTTGTTTCAAAAGGATTTGAAATTATCGAATCAGTTCTAATGGAAGATTGGGTTGCCATCATCGCTGCTAAAAGGAGCGTGTAACTGTTGCAACGCTATTTCCTCGAGAATACATTCGATGAAGATGATCGATCTGAAATTTGCGGTGAAGACGGTAAGCATATTGTCAGAGTAATGAGGATGTCCATTGGTGATCAGCTAATTGGCGTCGCTAATGAAGAAGCTCATATAGCAGAAATTATAAGCATTTTACCGGATGGAGTGGAAATTCGTAAAATCGAAGGTCCACTTCCTTCCAATGAAATGCCTGTGAAAGTTTCGATTGCATGTGGACTGCCAAAAGGGGATAAGCTTGATTTGATTGTCCAAAAAGGGACTGAATTAGGTATGACGGCGATCCTTCCATTTGAAGCAGAAAGGTCAATTGTCAAATGGGATGAGAAAAAAGGCGGTAAAAAAGTTGATAGATTACGGAAAATTGCTAAGGAAGCGGCTGAGCAATGTCATCGCACAGTCGTTCCAATGGTTGAAAATCCGAAATCGTTTAAACAATTGATACAAGCCTCCTCGTCGTTCGATGTGTGCCTATTCGCTGATGAAGAAGATGCAAAAAGTGAACTTCCTAATAAAATTGCAGATAGATTGAAAAACGTGTATGATAAACAGTCAGTATTAGTCGTTTTTGGGCCGGAAGGCGGTCTATCAAGGAAAGAGGCGGAAATGCTCATTTCCGCCAACTTTCTTCCTGTCTCACTGGGACCGCGTATCCTGAGAACGGAAACGGCCCCATTATATGTCTTGTCCGCAATGTCTTACGAATTTGAATGAAAGAGGTGAGCAGCTAGTGTCTTCTGTTGCTTTTCATACATTAGGCTGCAAAGTGAACCATTACGAAACGGAAGCGATTTGGCAATTATTCAAAGACGCCGGGTACGATCGTTCTGAATTCGAAAAAAATGCAGACGTGTATGTTATTAATACATGTACCGTTACAAATACTGGAGATAAGAAAAGCCGCCAGGTGATCAGACGTGCAGTTCGAAAGAATCCTGACGCCGTTATTTGTGTAACGGGTTGTTATGCCCAGACCTCGCCGGCGGAAATTATGGCCATTCCTGGCGTTGATATTGTTGTCGGCACACAGGACCGTACAAAGCTGCTTGGACTGATCGACGAATATAGAGTTGAACGTCAGCCGATCAATGCTGTGCGGAACATCATGAAGAATCGTGTATACGAAGAATTGGATGTGCCCGCCTTCACTGACCGGACAAGAGCGTCACTCAAAATCCAAGAAGGATGCAATAACTTCTGCACGTTTTGCATTATTCCTTGGGCACGTGGTCTCATGCGTTCAAGAGATCCTGAAGAAGTCATTCGACAAGCTCAACAGCTGGTCGACGCAGGATATTTGGAAATTGTTCTTACGGGTATCCACACCGGAGGTTATGGAGAAGATCTAAAAGACTATAACTTAGCCAGATTACTCCGTGATCTTGAAACAAAAGTGACGGGACTGAAAAGATTACGTATCAGTTCTATCGAAGCGAGCCAACTGACTGATGAAGTTATCGAAGTGCTAAAAGAATCGAAAACAATTGTCCGCCATCTACATATTCCGATTCAATCCGGATCAGATACAGTCTTGAAACGGATGAGAAGAAAATATACGATGGAATTTTTTGCTGAGCGTTTAGACAGACTACGTGAAGCATTGCCTCATCTTGCAATCACATCAGACGTCATTGTCGGTTTCCCGGGTGAAACGGAAGAAGAGTTCATGGATACATACAATTTCATCCGTGACCAACGTTTCTCCGAACTCCATGTCTTCCCGTATTCTAAACGTACTGGTACTCCCGCTGCGCGTATGGAGGACCAAGTTGATGAAGAGGTTAAAAACGAACGCGTCCATCGTCTGATTGAATTGAATGATCAGTTGGCAAAACAATATGCGTCAGAATTCGAGAATGAAGTGCTTGAAGTTATTCCGGAAGAGAAATACAAGCTTGATCCTGAAAGTGGTCTTTATGAAGGCTATACAGACAATTATTTAAAAGTCGTATTTTCTGCAGATGAGTCCATGGTTGGTCAAATTGTCAAAGTGAAAATTACGAAAGCGGGTTATCCGTATAATGAAGGGCAGTTTGTCCGGGTTATGGATTCTGCTGGTACATTAGTATAACGCTATTTTTAACAGTCTATCCAATTACGGATGGACTGTTTTAGTGCGTAAGAATACATTCTTTGATATGATGTTAGAGGTACATACATCTCAAGGAGGAATATACGGTGACTAAAAATTACGCTTCCTATATCGATCATACAGCACTAAAAGCAGATACGACGAAAGAACAGATCCTGTCATTATGTGAAGAAGCCAAAACATACTCTTTCGCTTCAGTTTGTGTCAATCCGGCATGGGTTAAGACGGCGAGTGCAAGCTTAGATGGTTCTTCCGTAAAAGTGTGCACAGTCATCGGCTTCCCGTTAGGCGCTTCAACGGCTGCGGTCAAAAAGTTCGAAACTTCTGACGCGATTAGCAATGGCGCAACTGAAATAGACATGGTCATTAACATCGGTGCATTAAAAAGCGGTGATGATGCTACAGTCAAAGAAGATATACTTTCTGTCGTAGAAGCTGCAAAAGGTTCGGCGATTGTAAAAGTCATCATTGAAACATCTCTTTTGACGGATATCGAAAAGAGAAAAGCATGTGAATTAGCACTTTCCGCAGGAGCTGATTTCGTCAAAACTTCTACCGGATTCTCTACAGGCGGCGCTACAGTAGCAGACATCAAGCTTATGCGTGCAGTTGTCGGTCCTGAAATGGGAGTGAAAGCTTCTGGAGGCGTCCGTAACTTCGATGATATGGAAATGATGATTGAAGCTGGCGCAACAAGAATTGGAGCAAGTTCAGGCGTTCAAATCATGCAAGGCCTTGAAAGTAATTCGGATTATTAATAGCTTCTTAGCATTACAATAAAAGAATTTCAGTTATCCTACTGCTATTTTGAAAGTTTTTTATTGACCGCAAACAAATAATACGATATAATTTTTTAGTACAAGGACTAAATCCTTGTTCGAAGTGTGCTCGGAGGGAGGGACAAGAGATATGACAAAAACTGTCGTTCGCAAAAATGAATCGCTTGAAGACGCTCTTCGCCGCTTCAAACGTACTGTATCGAAAAGCGGTACAATACAAGAGGTAAGAAAGCGTGAATTCTACGAGAAACCAAGTGTCAAACGTAAAAAGAAGTCTGAGGCTGCTCGTAAGCGTAAATTCTAATATTTGTCCATATGAGTCGATAAACTTAGCGTGACTATGAATGAAATCGGGAAATCCTAACGGGTTTTCCGGTTTTTTATTATGCTTCACAATGCTGTATAATGCATATCCTAACTAGCGTTTGTCCATTGAAATTAGGATAGAAGACGCTTACAAACTTGGTTTTTCTTCCTGGGAAAGAATAACAAAGATGAATGAAGTACAACTTGGACAAAATACTGAAGTAACATAATACAGCACAGTAGACGGTAAATATAATTTGAATACCTCGGGAATAATATGTGAATGTAAATCATTACGATAATAATGAATGCATAGTAAATAATTTCACATGAATAGTGAATCTTTTTGGCATTCGCTTACGTATAGAAGGTATAATTACTTCTAGAGAAAGAGGTGAACGAACTGATGCGTAAAATGATAGGGAAGATGATCCTGTTCATTTTGTTACTCTCGGTCATTGCGGTTCCTTTTTCGAATACAGAGGCCGCAGGAAACACTGTATACCATGTGAAGTTAGATGACAATGTCGAGAAAGGTCTTTATGCGTATTTGAAGCGGTCGTTCAGAGAAGCTGAAGAAGCTGACGCCAAAGCGATCATTCTTGAAATTGATACACTTGGGGGATTCATCGATGCTGCTGGACAAATCGGCGAACTGATGGATGATACTGAACCCGAAATCATCGCATACATCAATTACCGTGCAATTTCTGCAGGAGCTTTCATAGCGCTTCATGCGGATAAGATCTATATGTCTCCGAACGGTAAAATAGGCGCTGCGCAAGCGGTTGATGGGTCGGGGAAAGCCGTAGAAGAGAAATCTAACAGCTTCTGGAAAGCTGAAATGGTAAGTGCCGCGGATACTTTTAATCGAAATTCGGAAATTGCATTGGCAATGGCAGATGATACGCGTGATTTTCCGCAATATCGGGCTGGCGTAGGTAAGCTCTTAACGTTAACAGCTCGCGAAGCTGCATCAAAGGAAGTCGGTTATAGTGAAGGGACAGTTTCTTCCTTCGATGAGCTTGTCGGGTTGCTAGGTTTCAGTGATTCCGAAATTGTTAAAACGAAAGTATCATTCGCGGAAGGGATTGTGCGATTCATCACAAACCCGATTGTTGTACCGATATTGTTGTCAATTGCTGGTTTAGGCCTAGTTGTTGAACTGTATTCACCTGGATTCGGAGTTGCAGGGACAATGGGTATTTCATCATTATTGTTATTCTTTTTCGGGCATCTGATTGCTGGATTGGCAGGATATGAAACACTGATTCTATTCGGTGTAGGCGTTGTGCTCGTCCTTTTAGAATTTTTCATAGCAGGAGGGATAGCCGGAGCATTAGGTGCGATCGCTATCGTGGCAAGTATCATTATGGCGGGCGCTAATCCTGCGTACATGGCATATTCTGTCCTGATCGCATTAGCTGTAGCCGTCAGTGGGATGGTGATCATTATGAAGTTTTTTGGCAGAAAATTGCATTTGCTTAATAAGATGATTTTGATGGATGCAACTGACACAGAAAGTGGTTATGTCTCCAATATTAATCGGACAGACTTGTTAGGTAAGAGAGGGCTAGCGATTACTCCACTCAGACCATCTGGTACAATCGAAGTGGATGGTGAACGTGTAGATGTCGTCTCGCAAGGAAGTTACATCAGCAAGAGCAAACATGTTATCATAGTAAAGGTTGAAGGTTCTCGTATTGTTGTTCGAGAATTTAACGAAAAGGGGGAAAATGAATAATGTTAGAAGCTCTAGGAGTAGGTGGAATTATGATTCCAATCGTCATCATCATTTTGGCGATCATCGTATTATCAGTATTCTTTACACTTGTTCCAGTAACTCTGTGGATTTCCGCATTGGCTGCAGGTGTACGTGTTAGTATTTTCACATTAATCGGGATGCGTTTACGTCGGGTAATTCCGAGTAGAGTCGTCAACCCGTTAATCAAAGCTCATAAAGCCGGTTTGAATGTAACAATCAACCAGTTGGAAAGTCACTACTTAGCTGGTGGTAACGTTGACCGTGTTGTAAACGCTTTGATCGCTGCACATCGTGCAAATATCGAGTTGACTTTTGAACGTGCTGCAGCAATCGATCTTGCAGGACGTGACGTTTTAGAAGCGGTACAAATGTCTGTTAACCCAAAAGTCATCGAAACACCATTTATCGCAGGTGTTGCAATGAATGGTATCGAAGTGAAAGCAAAAGCGAGAATTACAGTACGTGCAAATATCGAACGTCTAGTCGGTGGTGCGGGTGAAGAAACGGTAGTTGCGCGTGTCGGTGAAGGGATTGTATCAACAATCGGTTCTTCGATTGACCATGCAAAAGTTTTGGAAAATCCGGATTTGATTTCACGAACTGTATTGGCGAAGGGGCTTGACTCAGGTACAGCTTTTGAAATCTTATCTATCGATATTGCGGACGTTGATATCGGCAAGAACATTGGTGCTGAACTTCAGACTGAACAAGCAATGGCTGACAAGAATATTGCACAGGCAAAAGCTGAAGAACGTCGTGCAATGGCCGTTGCAAATGAACAGGAAATGAAAGCGAAAGTCCAAGAGATGCGCGCGAAAGTTGTCGGAGCCGAAGCTGAAGTTCCATTGGCGATGGCAGAAGCGCTTCGTTCAGGTAATATTGGTATAATGGAGTATATGAACTACAAGAACATCCAGGCGGATACAGGTATGCGCGATTCAATCAGCAAAATCGGTGCAGATCAACAAAAAAACGATTCCTCTAAAGAGTGATCTTTGAACGTGCAGTTTCCGGAAAGGGGATACGCAGATGGAACAGATAATCATACTTGTCGTCATCGGTATCGTCAGTATGCTCTTTAAAGGTAAAAAACCTGAAGAAGGGCAGAAGCAACAACAACAACAAAGGCAAAGGCAGTCTTCGAAACAACCGGCGAAGCCTGATCCGATGAGAAAGCTGAAAGAAATGTCCCAGGATATGTATAAAGAGATCCAGCGTGAGTTTCAGACGGAAATCGATGAGCCACCAAGCAGACAGGCTCCACAAGTCGCTCAGCCGCAACCTGTAGCAGCTAGACCAGCTGTGGTGCGTACTGAAACGCGGATGCCTGCCAAGCCGAGAGAACAGTCTCCTTCAGCCGCACGCCCTTCGATAGAACGATCAGCGACCAGGGAAAGCTCCCATCGCGGAAGATTATCTGCGCATGGCGCGAAGCATGTATGGGCAGAGCCTGTCGAACATCATGACATGGTTCCGCAAAACGAACGGGATCTTATAAAAGGAATTATCTTCTCTGAAATATTAGGACCGCCCAAATCAAAACAATAATCATCTACCCCCTATCCAAATCATAAGCTTGGATAGGGGGTTTTATCTTGAAAAAACTATTTAAAATGAATTCATCCATTTCAATCGAGGATTTTAATTCAGTCCGAATAACAGGGCCATATTCACTTCTAAAACTCGGCCCTGATTATGCAGCTTTTAAAAGTGGAAATCACATCATTGAAGCGGTTGGGGAAGAGTTGATTGTTGAGACGCTGTCTGAAGAGATGGCCGTACTGTCATTTGAATCAATTACATGCGTATCGGTGAAAGAAATCCGAGATGGGCAGGAATCATATGATTCATAATAGATATGATATTTCAGTTGAGGGTAAAGAACGGTCAACTCGCTTTTTAAGTCTTCTGGCGGCTTCAGGCGTCAAGACGATAGCTGTCACAGAATCAGAGGGGATAATTCATTTCCGTACGGATAACAAGGGTGTAGACTTTATCCGAAAAAACAGGCGTAAATATAAAGTGAAAGTATCTATCGCGCGCGCAGGAGAAAGGTCGTTGGAAAGAAGACTGTTCAGTTCCTATCGGTTTTTAATCGCTTGTCTAATTCCGCTAGTCGCTTCTTTGTTTCTATGGGAGGTTACGATTGAGGCGGAAGCGCCTGAAGTAATTGAACGCATTGAAAATAAACTGGACAAAGCGTCAATCAAGAATTACAAAATGCTCTCATCCATTCCAGATGAAGGGGAAATACGTCGTACACTCATGCAAGATGACCCTTCATTATCATGGGTGAGATTTGTGCAATCGGGAAGCAAATTGACCATCATACCAATGCATTCGCCGAAACTGGATGATATAGTGGAAAAAGAGGGGCCGGTTTCAGACCTCGTAGCAAGAACGGGCGGTGTCATCACGAGATTTCAGTTAAGTCGAGGTGAAAGGGTCGCCCGGCTACATGAAACGGTCAAAAAAGGTGATCTGCTGGCCACAGGTATATTAGAACAAGGAACCAAAACGATCGTAGTCGGAGCTGAAGGGGCGGTATATGCCGACTATTGGTCCGAATATACATTTGAAATCCCAAAGACGATTGCGTATCATTTGCTCGGAGACGAGAAAGTAGAGGTGAAGTGGCAGAATCCAATCGTATGGAAGCATGGATCAGATAAACCATCATTGCGTTCTTTCATCATCACGGATAAACAACGAGCAGACCGATTTGAACAATTCGAGTTGACAGATGGCATGGAAGAGTCCGTCATATTACCTTTGATAAAGTATAAAATCATGTCAGAATCGCAGTCTGATATTATAATTAAAGATGAAAATATTTTACACTTGACGTTTGAAAATGATACAGTTGTAGGGACTATATTATTTTTGATGAATGAAAATATAGCAATCAAGAGACCGATATCCCAAGGAGACTGAAACTATTGAGCGAACAGACAATTCAACTTCATATTGAAGAGCCGAACGATGCAGTTATGCTTCTTGGAATTTCCGATCAGAACATGAAAATGATTGAGGAATCCTTGAGTATTTCTATTATTACAAGAGGCGATACGATTTCAATCGCCGGAGAAGAAGGCAATATTGCTGCAGGGAAGTTTTTATTGGAACAACTTTTGAAAGTTATACGCAAAGGTATAAATATAAATTTACGCGACATAACGACAGCAATTGAAATGGTTAAAAATGAAACAATCGAATATTTCGCCGAATTATATGATGAAGAAATTGCTAGAACGGCTAAAGGCAAAGCAATCCGTGCCAAAACGATTGGACAACGAGAATATGTCCAGGCGATCAGAAAAAATGATCTTGTCTACTGTATCGGCCCTGCCGGAACAGGTAAGACATATCTAGCCGTTGTGCTTGCTATCCAGGCGCTAAAAACCGGATCTGTGAAACGAATTATTTTGACCCGTCCTGCGGTGGAAGCTGGGGAAAGTCTCGGTTTCCTTCCTGGTGACTTGAAAGAGAAGGTTGATCCTTATTTGCGCCCCTTGTATGATGCCTTACACGACGTCCTGGGAGCTGAACATACGGAAAGGCTGATGGAGCGGGGAACGATTGAAATCGCTCCACTGGCCTATATGAGGGGTCGTACACTTGATGATGCATTTGTCATACTTGATGAAGCGCAAAACACAACAAAAGCACAGATGAAAATGTTTTTGACGCGACTTGGATTCGGCTCTAAAATGGTAATTACAGGTGATAAAACACAAATTGACTTGCCGCGTGGTATCGAATCCGGACTGATTGCCTCTGAATCAATCTTGAAAAATGTGAAAGAAATACACTTCCAATATTTGGAGCAGGGTGACGTTGTTCGTCATCCAATTGTAGCCAAAATTATAGAAGCTTATGAAAATGAGCAGTCATCTTAAAATGGCTGCTTTTTCATCATTGGTAGAATGAAGGGGAAGTTAAAGAGACAGGTGGGGTATAATTTGTGTTCAAACCCGTATTGAAACTATTCAAATCATTGAAATTCAACTATTTAGCATTATTCATACTTCTGATTGCATCATTTGGACTGTTTGCGCTCATGCACGGCAATGTTAAGCAAGAGACCTATGAATTACATGAATTTAAAATTTCGCCAAAAACAATCCGTTCGTTGAAAACGGTTGAAGATACAGTGAAAACTGAACAGGAAAAACGTCGGATTGAATCGGAAGTGCCACCCTTTTATCAATTCAATGAGGATATTTCAAAAAATCGACAAGCAATCGCTTCTTCATTATTCGATTTCATCATTAAAGAGAAAGAGGCAAACGTGCCTGTTGCCGATGAAGATATAGAGAAACCTGTGAAATCACGTTCTGAACAAGTGAAAAATGTGCGTAAAGAACTGACTAAATTGGAAGAGGACGAGCCAGGACTTCGCCTGACGGATGAAGCCATTGCAAGTCTATTGACGGGAGAAGTATCCCGTCTTGAAAAAATGAAAAACGAAATCGTGAAAATTATTGGTGAAGAACTTTCCAAACCCGTTCGAAGTGGCGACATATCCAGTGCCCGTTATGAGGTGGAGAGGAAACTTCGTTTGTCTGAAGCGATACCTCCGGCAGAATTGCAGACATTAATTACGCTAGGCAGATCTCTAGTCGTTGAAACTGAAACTGTCAATCAAGCACTGACGGATAAAAGGATAGAAGAAGAGAAGAATGCAGTAGAACCAACAAGGATTCTTCAAGGACAAGTTATCGTTCGTGAAGGACAGTTCATTGATGCGGAGATATATCGCCAGTTGGAATTGACAGGATTATTGACAAACCAGTCTTCGTCAAAACCAATCATCGGACTCATCATCTATGTGTTTTTTGTAATGATGATTATTTATTTGCATTTCATCACATGGGTAGAAGACAGCTATAAGAAAAAGAAGTCATTATTAATTGTCATTGCCATCTTTTTTATCCTTGTATCCATCATGAAACTTCTAAGCTTGATAGATAAGGAATTTGATGTGCAAGTTGCTTTCCTATTCCCAACGGCTCTTGCGCCACTGCTCGTCAAATTGCTTACGAATGAACGGATGGCGTACATGATGACGATTGTAACAGCAGCTACCGCTGGCATTATGCTGCTTGAAGGATTCTCTGCTATTATGCAGATGGAGATTGCTCTATATATTCTGTTCGGTGGGATTCTAAGTATTTATATATTAGGCAATAACGGCCGCAGATCAAATATATTACGTACGAGTCTGGCTGTAGCAGCTTCAAATGTGTTATTCATCGTCTTTTATTTACAAATGACACAGACGACATATGATTTATCTGAGTTGCTGTTTTATATTATTGCAGCTATAACGTCAGGTATATTGTCCGGAGCATTGACGATTGGGCTCATGCCATTCTTTGAATCATTCTTCGGAATGTTATCTGATATGAGGCTGATTGAACTTTCCAATCCGAACCATCCTCTACTTAAGAAAGTGCTCACTGAAACGCCAGGCACGTATCACCATAGTGTAATGGTTGCAAACTTGGCTGATGCAGCATGTGAATCAGTAGGCGCCAATGGACTTTTGGCTAGAGTAGGTAGCTATTATCATGATATCGGCAAAACGGTCCGACCCAATTTCTTTATCGAAAACCAACATGGCAGCGTAAATCCGCATGATGAATTGCCGCCGGAAAAAAGTCGTGATATCATTATTGCCCATGCCGTTGATGGGGCAGAACTGTTGGCTAAACATAAAATGCCACCTGAAATCGTCGATATTGCAAGGCAGCACCATGGGACAAGCTTCCTGAAGTTTTTCTATGTGAAAGCTAAGGAAATGGGACAAGATGTAGTAGAAGATGATTTCCGTTATCCTGGTCCTAAACCCCAGACAAAAGAGATTGCAATCATTTCTATTGCCGATAGTGTAGAAGCCGCGGTTCGTTCGATGAAAGAACCGACACCGGAAAAAATTGCAAATCTTGTCAAGTCGATTATTGGCGGGAAATTAAATGATGGACAGTTTGATGAATGTGATCTATCAGTTAAAGAATTGAAGAAAATCGAAAATGTCATATGTGAAACATTAAACGGGATTTTTCATAGTCGGATTGAATATCCAGATTGATGATGAAAGAAGGGGATTGAATGCTTGATATCTATTTTGAAGACGAAACAGAAAGTGTCTCTGAGGATATCGTTAAACTTGTGGAAGATCTGTTGACTCACGCAGCCAAGATGGAAGACTGTCAAGGCCAGCCTGAAGTATCGGTCACATTTATGAACGATGAAGCAATTCGGCAAATCAATTCCGAATACCGCAGCAAAGATTCCGCAACGGATGTCATTTCGTTCGCATTGGAAGAGATGGGCGAAGGGGAAGTCGCCGTAATTAGGCAAGAAGGAATACCTGTTGTTCTTGGAGATATTCTCATATCAGTTGAAACTGCAAAACGTCAAGCGGAAGAGTATGGTCATGACCTTCGTCGAGAAATCGGATTTCTTGCTTTGCATGGTTTTCTTCATTTGCTCGGCTATGATCATCTGACGGAGGCTGAAGAACAATTGATGTTTGGTAGACAAGATGAAATTCTGTCATCGTTCGGACTTGAAAGGTGAGAGAGACGTGCGAGCATTTTTTAAAGCTTTCCACTACGCAGCGAAAGGAATCGTCCATAGTCTCCGTTCAGAACGGAATATGAAGTTCCATACAATCGCTTTGATTTTCGTGACGATAGCAGGTCTACTGACAGGGCTTTCAATAACTGAATGGATGATAATCCTCATTCTTTTTGGCGGTATGCTTTCTTTGGAAATGCTCAATACAGCGATTGAACGAGTCGTGGATCTTGTCACAACGGATCATCACCCGTTAGCGGGACAAGCAAAGGATGTTGGTTCAGGCGCGGTTCTTGTCTTCGCGATAATCAGTGCCGTCATTGGATTGATCATATTCCTACCGAAATGGTTCTAATAATTTAAAGGCAGAGGTGTAATAATGGATCGTGAAAAATTGATAGAAGAAGCAAAATTGGCACGTCAGACAGCGTATGTCCCTTATTCAAAATTCCCAGTAGGAGCAGCATTATTGACGGAAGATGGCCAGATTTTCCACGGCTGTAATATTGAAAACTCCTCGTATAGCATGACGAATTGCGCGGAGCGGACTGCGTTTTTTAAAGCTGTTTCAGAAGGCGTTAAAAGTTTTAAAGCTTTGGCGGTTGTCGGGGATACGGAAGGACCAGTCTCTCCATGTGGCGCTTGCAGACAAGTCATCGCGGAATTCTGCGATAGGGACATGCCTGTTTACCTAACTAATTTAAAAGGTGATGTCCAAGCGACGACAGTCGAAAAGTTGTTGCCAGGCGCTTTTTCCAAGGAGGATCTTGCATATGCAGAAAAACAATGATCAGTTTAAATCAGGTTTTATATCAATTATCGGAAGACCGAATGTTGGTAAGTCGACATTTTTAAATCGCGTCGTCGGACAAAAAATAGCAATTATGAGTGATAAGCCTCAGACAACGAGAAACAAAGTGCAGGGTGTCGTAACGACAGATGAATCTCAATTGATTTTCATTGATACACCGGGAATTCACAAACCAAAACATAAACTTGGTGATTTCATGGTGAAGTCAGCCCGCAATACATTAAAAGAAGTCGACGTCATCATGTTTATGGTTAATGCGGATGAGCCGATTGGTGGGGGAGACAGATTTATAATCGATATGTTAGAGCATACCGAAACCCCAGTTTTTCTGATCATTAATAAAATCGACCTTGTCCATCCGGATGCACTTCTTGGAACAATCACATCTTATACGCAAGTGTATGATTTTGCAGAAGTTGTTCCTGTATCTGCATTGAACGGTAATAATGTTGAACGTCTAATGGAGACGTTGATAAAGTATATGCCGAAAGGGCCTAAATATTATCCTGATGATCATGTGACTGACCATCCCGAGAGATTTATCATTTCCGAGTTCATCCGTGAGAAGGTTCTTCATTTAACGCGAGAGGAAATTCCGCATTCCGTAGCGGTAGTTATCGAAAAGATTGTGCGGGATGAAGAACGTGAAATCATTGATGTCTCGGCAACAATTATCGTTGACCGCGATTCACAAAAAGGAATTGTCATCGGTAAAAAAGGTGCGTTATTGAAAGAAATCGGAACAAAAGCCCGGCACGATATTGAAATGCTTCTCGGTTCGAAAGTATTTCTGGAATTATGGGTGAAAGTGCAGAAGGATTGGCGCAATAAACCCGGACAACTTCGTGAATTCGGTTTCCGTGACGATGAGTATTGATCAGATCCATTTCTCTAAGAGGTGATGACCTTGATGAATAAATGGGAAGGTATTGTTTTGAAAAGTATTCCTTACGGCGAATCCAACAAAATTGTCACTATCTACACTAGAGAAGCAGGGAAAATGACGGCGATGGCAAGAGGTGCTAAAAAGCCGGCGAGCCGATTAGCGGCCGTCACACAGAGTTTCACCCATGGATTTTTCTTGCTGCGGACAGGGCGTGGGATGGGGACATTAGAGCAAGGCGAGCCCATTGACTCGATGCGACATATCCGTGAAGATTTAGAAGCAACGGCATACGCGAGCTTTGTTGTTGAGCTGATTGATCGGTTAACGGATGATCAGAGTCAAAGCCCAAATGTATTTTCTTTGCTCTATGATGCATTGCATGCGATCAATGAACAATATGATCCCGAAGCAATTGCATTGTTTGTGGAATGGAAGATGTTACCGGTGGCAGGTGTGCACCCGGTTCTTCATCAGTGTGCGAATTGTCGTGCAACTGATGGGGAATTTGCATTTTCATTTAAAGAAATCGGTTTTCTATGCCATCGGTGCTTTCATATCGATCCTTATCTTGTAAGATTGACGCCAACACAACTTCGTCTTATCCGAACATTTTTCACAGTGCCTATACAAGAAGTCGGTTCTTTGAAACTTAAAAAGGCAACGAAACAGTTCATGAAGAAAATCGTCAGAACGGTATATGATGAACAAGTGGGAATTCGCTTGAAATCCAGGCAATTTCTCGATCAATTGGAACGTACACCCGAATTATTACCGAAAATAGAAAAGCCGCAGGAAGAAGGTGATTGACCCTTTTCCTGCGGCTTTTTATTGATTAGAATGTAAGATGTTTTTCAATATAAGCACGGACATCCGCAATCGGCATGCGGATTTGCTCCATTGAATCACGATGCCTAACTGTCACTTGAAGATCTTCTACTGAATCGAAATCATATGTGATGCAGAAAGGTGTACCAATTTCATCTTGACGACGATAACGACGTCCGATGGATTGTGAATCGTCATACTGAACAGGGAAGTGTTTGCGAAGTTCCGCATATACTTCATCTGCTCCTTCAGCGAGCTTTTTCGATAAAGGTAGAACAGCTGCTTTTATCGGTGCAAGAGCTGGATGGAAACGCATAACTGTACGTTTATCATCACCTTCAAGTTCTTCTTCGTCAAAAGCATCACAAAGGAATGCTAATGTTACGCGGTCTGCACCTACCGAAGGTTCGATACAGTAAGGCACATATTTTTCGTTCGTGACAGGATCCTGATAATGGAAATCTTCACCGGAGTGTTCCATGTGGCGTCTCAAATCGAAATCTGTTCGGTTAGCGATACCCCACAACTCTCCCCATCCAAACGGGAATTTATACTCAATGTCCACTGTCCCTTTCGAATAGTGGGAGAGTTCATCTTCGTTATGTTCACGAAGTCTGATGTTTTCTGCTGTCAAACCAAGATCATGCAACCACTTTTCGGAGAAATCTCTCCAATACTCATACCACTTCATATCTTCTCCAGGTTTGCAGAAGAATTCTAATTCCATCTGTTCGAATTCACGTGTACGGAAAGTGAAATTCCCTGGAGTGATTTCGTTCCGGAAACTTTTTCCGACTTGTGCGATTCCGAATGGCATTTTTTTACGCATGGATCGTTGAACGTTTTTAAAGTTCACAAATATACCTTGTGCTGTCTCAGGACGTAAAAAGATTTCGTTCGCCGATGAATCTGTTACGCCTTGTGACGTTTTGAACATTAGATTAAATTGGCGGATACCTGTATAATCGATCGCACCACAATTAGGACAGACAATTTTATGTTCTTGGATCAATTCTTCCATCTTTTCAAAAGGCATGCCATCAACAACGACTTCCATCCCTTTTTCGTCAAGTGCATCCTCAATCAGTTTATCGGCACGGTGACGAGTTTTACATTTCTTGCAATCAATCATTGGATCATTGAAATTCCCGATATGGCCAGATGCTTCCCAGACTTTCGGGTTCATTAAAATAGCAGCGTCCAAGCCTTCATTATATGGAGATTCTTGAACAAATTTTTGCCACCAGGCACGTTTGATATTGTTCTTTAATGCGACACCGAGGGGACCATAATCCCAAGTGTTCGCCAATCCTCCATAGATATCCGACCCTGGAAAGACAAAGCCTCTCTGTTTCGATACATTTACAATTTGTTCCATTGTTAACATGTATATCCCTCCAATTAAAATAAGCACCCATCCCCGGACACGAAGTCCGGGGACGAGTGCGTAATGACCCGCGGTTCCACCCCAGTTGGTTGTAGTAACAACCCTCTTTAAAAAGTGTTAGCTCAAGGTTGCCGTTTCATGCCAGTACGGGCTTTCACCATCCCCGTTCGCTCTGTTGGCATTACTCATAGACCTATCATTGCCTATTGAATTCAGTAATAGTGTAGCATGGTTCCAAAATATCTGCAATGCCCCAGCTAATTCGAACAATTCCGAACGTGGAAGCCATGCCAATAGGAATTATAGTAGCAAAATGCTATACTAGGCAAGGATATATTATCGAACGTTTAGGGCGGTGATTCATATGGAATTGAATAAGCGCCAGAATGAAATCCTTGAAATTGTTAAATTGGATGGTCCAATCACTGGTGAACAGATTGCTGAAAGGCTTAGTCTCGCGAGAGCAACAATTAGACCTGATTTGGCGATTCTTACTATGGCAGGATTTCTGGATGCAAGACCTCGTGTCGGCTATTTCTATTCGGGGAAAAAACCGGCGCAGTCGGTAACTGACGAAATGATTGGAATGAAGGTCGGGGATTTTCAATCCATTCCAGTAGTCGTAAGTGAAAATGTTACAGTCTATGATGCTATCTGCCAGATGTTTTTGGACGATGTCGGAACTTTGTTTGTTGTCGATAAATCCTCCTTTTTAACGGGCGTATTATCACGCAAGGATCTATTGCGCACGAGTCTTGGGAACACGGAATTAGATAAGATTCCTGTACATGTCATCATGACAAGGATGCCCAATATAACATTCTGTAAAAAGCAGGATTCTCTTATTCATGTAGCAAAAAAAATGATGGATAAGCAAATTGACTCACTTCCGGTAATCGTCAATAAAGGGGAGGGTCTGGAGGTCGTCGGACGAATAACGAAGACTAACATCACTGCCGCCTTCCTATCATTGGCAGAAGAGCATGATCTCTAAATGAAGTTGAGAACCCTTGCGTTTCCATTCAGTGGAAAACTATAATCGATCAACATCGATGAAGTGTATAAAGGAGAGATACAATGACGAAATTGACATTGTTCATCGTTTCCGATTCTGTTGGAGAGACAGCCGACCTGGTTGCGAAAGCTGCAGCTAGCCAATTCAGACAGGACTTGGATACGGTATCGATGAAACGTTTTTCTCATGTGGAGGACGAGTCACAACTGAAGGAAATCGCTTATTTGGCCAAACGTCAGCAAGCGATCGTCGTTTATACATTAGTGAAAAGTTCAATGCGTGAAAAGATAAAAGATGAATGCAGGTTGAATGGACTGAGATGTGTCGATTTACTTGGTTCGCTCCTCACTGAGATAGGGGAGACTGTCAACGAAAAACCCTATGAGGAACCGGGACTCGTCCGACAATTAGATGAAGACTATTTTAAGAAAATCGAAGCGATTGAATTTGCAGTTAAATATGATGATGGTCGTGATCCACGAGGCGTGCTGAAAGCGGATATTGTATTAGTAGGTGTATCAAGAACTTCCAAAACGCCACTATCTCAATACTTAGCCCATCGCAGATATAAAGTAGCCAATGTACCCCTTGTACCCGAAGTCGAACCTCCAGAAGAGCTTTTTCAGATTGATCCAAAAAAATGTTTTGGTCTCGTTATCTCGCCACATGTCCTGAATTCCATTAGGAAAGAGAGACTCATAGCGCTTGGTTTGAAAGATGATGCCAATTACGCACAGGTTGAACGTATCGAACAAGAACTGCTGCATTTTGAAAGAGTTGTGAACAAAATAGGATGTAAAGTGATTAATGTATCAAATCGGGCGGTCGAAGAAACCGCGAACTTGATTTTAAGCGAATTGTCGAATTCATAAACAGAATCTATCATTACAAGAGCCTTCCAGTAAATAATGGTTGGTTCTTCTTTTGGGATTGTGTACAATAGTATATTGCCGCCGTATGTTCTGAATTAACCTCAAGGAATTACGGCCTAATGAAGCATAATGAATTTATTTTGTCGAATAAGCAGGATTTTTGAAAGCTATCTAGAATTGAAGTATGTAAGAAGAGAATGGTGATAGAATGACAAAGATTCCCGAGGAGACAATTGAGGAAGTCAGATCAAAGACGGATATTGTTGATTTGATAGGTGAATATGTCCAACTAACTAAAAGAGGGAAGAACTGGTTCGGACTATGTCCTTTCCATGGTGAAAGTACACCTTCTTTTTCTGTTTCGGAAGACAAGCAGCTATTTCATTGTTTTGGTTGCGGTGCTAGTGGGAATGCCATTACATTTGTGATGGATATTGAAAATAATCCATTTACGGAAGCAGTATCAAAACTTGCTGATCGCGCTGGAATTGAATTGGGCATCGATCTGAATAACAGTTCCGCAGACAGTCGGAAATTGGAAAACCAATCGATGATCGAAGCCCATAAACTTGCGGCTAATTTTTATAGTCATTTATTACTGAATACGGTAGAGGGGGAAAAGGCATTACAATATTTGGAACAAAGAGGGTTTTCGCGTGAGCATATCGAAAACTATGGTATAGGATGGTCGCTTGATGACCGTGAAGTTCTATCTCAACTTCTGCAAAGAAAAAAATTCGATATGAAGGAGATGGAGCAAGCCGGACTTTGTATCATGAAAAATGATGGGACCGGGTATTTTGATAGGTTTCGGGGACGGGTGATGTTCCCTTTACATGATGACAATGGCAATGTTGTTGCATTCTCTGGAAGGATTTTGTCCGATTCAAAAGAAGAAGCAAAGTATTTAAACAGTCCAGAGACGCCCATTTTTGAAAAGGGTCGTTTGCTCTATAATTTTCATCATGCACGTCTTAATGTGCGTAAAACGGGTAAAGTAATACTATTCGAAGGATTTATGGATACAATTTCGGCTGAAAGAGCAGGTATTATGAATAGTGTCGCGGTTATGGGTACATCCTTGTCTGACACCCATCTGACGAAATTAAAGCGGATAGCTAATCAGCTGATCATTTGTTGCGATGGAGATAATGCGGGTTGGGAAGCGGCAAGAAGATTTGCCATCCTTGCACAGCAGAAAGGCCTAGATGCCCAAATTGCCCTTTTGCCGGGCAAAATGGATCCCGATGAATATATCACGACGTATGGTGGTGAAGCCTTTGCTGAAAAAGTTATCGGCAATCCGCATTCCTATATGTCATTTACCATGGCCTACTATAAGAGATCAAAGAATTTGTCACATGAGAACGATGTGTTGCAATATATCCATGAAGTAATGGAAGAGCTTGCTCCTAAAGTTTCTCCTATTGAAAGGGATCTGTTGCTCCGTCAATTGAATACGGAAACAGGCGTTTCAGCAGAAGCATTACGTGAGCAACTAACCAAGACGGTTGGTAAAATCGCCAAACGCGAGAAAACAGCAGAGCCTGGTTTACAAACTGTTCCACAAATGGACACGTTTCGAAATCGAAAGACGACGAGTGTGGAAAGGGCGGAAAAGTTCTTGCTTTGCCACCTTTTGACAGACGTTCAGCTGTTTGACAGAGTGCGTGATGAGCACCAGGAACTTTTCAATCGGGAAGAATATGCAACGATTTTTGTGAAATTAGCGGCTTTTTATGAAGAACATAAAATGCCGGATTTCCACAGATTCGCAGAATCTCTAGAGGATCGTGAACTTCGAAAGATTGTTATGGAGGCAGCGATGCTGGAAAGAGATCCCGAATATGCGCAACAAGAAATACATGATTGCATCCATCATCTTGAAAAACACCGAGTGACGGTGAAAATTGACAGGATGATGCACGAATCCAAAGAAGCGGAAAAAATGAATGATTATACCCGGGCATTGGAGCTGGCCAGGGAAATCATACAGCTCCGGAAATCATTATCGGCAATGTGAGCCGTATTCCGGTGAATTAAGGAGGAACGGGTATTATGACTAAAAAAGAGCAATCCGGTGAAATGGAAAATGAAGTGACATTAGACGAAGTTAAAGCGAGTCTTTTGGAAGCGGGTAAAAAAGCGGGAGAACTGTCACAAGATGAAGTGGCGGAAAAACTGTCGACTTTTGAGATGGAACCTGAGCAGTTTGAAGAGTTTCTAGACCAGATCGAAGCAGCAGGCATCGAAATGGAGCGGAAAGAAGACGAAGAAGCTCCCGCTAAGGAAGAAACTTTTGACCTTAACGATTTAAGTGTGCCTCCCGGCGTCAAAATAAATGACCCTGTCCGCATGTATTTAAAAGAGATTGGCCGTGTCGATCTTTTGACAGGTGACCAGGAAGTCAAATTGGCTATTGGCATTAAAGAAGGAGTAGCGGCTGAAGAACAGCTTGCAGATATGAAGAAACCCGATCCGAAATTGCTGGAACTTGTGGAAAAAGGCGAAAATGCTAAAAAAAGGCTTGCGGAAGCGAACCTTCGACTTGTTGTGAGCATCGCTAAGCGTTATGTCGGCCGTGGTATGCTGTTCCTAGACTTAATTCAGGAAGGTAATATGGGACTTATTAAAGCCGTTGAGAAGTTTGACCATACAAAAGGTTTCAAATTCAGTACGTATGCAACTTGGTGGATCCGCCAGGCAATCACTCGTGCAATTGCCGACCAGGCACGTACAATTCGAATTCCAGTTCATATGGTGGAAACAATCAATAAACTCATTCGTGTACAACGTCAATTACTTCAGGATTTAGGCCGTGAACCATCACCTGAAGAAATTGGTGAAGAGATGGAATTGACAGCAGAAAAAGTACGCGAAATATTAAAAATTGCCCAAGAACCTGTATCCCTTGAAACACCTATCGGTGAAGAAGACGATTCACATCTAGGAGACTTCATAGAAGACTCAGAAGCGCAGTCGCCTTCCGATCACGCAGCCTATGAACTTTTGAAGGAACAATTAGAAGACGTTTTGGACACACTGACAGACCGCGAAGAAAACGTATTACGCCTTCGTTTTGGCCTGGATGACGGTAGGACAAGAACTCTTGAAGAAGTAGGCAAAGTTTTCGGTGTCACTCGCGAGAGAATTCGTCAAATCGAAGCAAAAGCGCTCCGTAAACTAAGACATCCTTCAAGAAGCAAACGCTTGAAAGACTTTTTAGAATAAGCAACACACATCGGCAGTAAAACAATGCCGATGTTTTTTGCTTGGATTAAAAAAAGTGGAAGCAGGCGTCTAGCCTCGACAGGCACTGGAGGACTTACCGAAAAGGTGCGCTCTTTGCGCCATTTCGGTAAGTCCGAAGTGACCCGAGAGGCTGCCTGCAGGAACTGGATTAAAAAAAGTGGAAGCAGGCGTCTAGCCTCGACAGGCAAATGATTCAATCGAACGAATAGGAGTAGGGGCGAATTTCGATGAATGCTCAACGTAAGAAAATTATTATGACAGAAATCAATTATTGGAAAAGCAATAAATTGCTACCTGAGCATTACTGTGATTTCTTAATAACTCTTTATACGCAAGGAGAAGAAGATAGTAAAGTAGATATTTCGGATGCTGTCTTAGTTAAAGAAAAGAAAAGTATGAATGTAACAATCATGCTTTTTCTGTTGACTGCGCTGTTAAGCGGAATAGCACTATTTTTCATCACTGAATATCCTACAGTTACACTATCAATCGCGGCTTTGTTCACAATTAGCATATTAATTAAAACAATGTTTGGAAAAACAGCACGATCTGGTTTGAATTCATTTCTTTATATAATAGCTGCTTTTATGCTGCTACTCATATCATTAAAGATCTGGACCGTATTTTTCATCGGACAACCTACATTGCTTGTCGGTCTATTAATCTTGAATTGTATGCTCTGGCTTTTGGCAGGCAGGCTATTAAAATTATTATACTTTACATTATCGGGTGCAGGTGGACTGCTTCTTATTATCGCTTTCATATTCAAAACTTTATAAGATTTTCAAGAAATGTCCGGTGTCTGCCATTCTTCTGATAGAATGGTTTTGATAGTCGGACATTTTTCTGTATAATAGTATTGTAAGCGTTCACAATTAAAGGGGATGAAGAAATTGAATTTTGATTTGACAGATGAGCAACAGATGATTAAAAAGATGATGCGGGAGTTTTCTGATGAAGTAGTTGCACCTGGAGCTATTGAACGGGATCGTACGAAAGCGTTCCCAATTGAGATTTTCAAGCAGCTATCAGAAATGGGGATGATGGGCCTGCCGTTCGATGAGAAATATGGCGGCGGAGGAGCAGATACAACGAGTTTTGCTATTGTTACGGAAGAATTGAGCAGGGGATGCGCATCGACAGGAATTACGTACTCAGCACATATTTCGTTAGGTGGAGCACCGTTGAATCTCTTTGGAACGGAAGAACAAAAACAGAAGTATTTAGCACCAATCTGTTCAGGTGAATCATTCGGAGCTTTTGGACTGACTGAACCGAATGCGGGTTCTGATGCTGGGGGCACTCAGACGACCGCTATTGAAGATGGTGACGATTATATTATAAACGGCTCAAAAGTATACATTACAAATGCAAGCCATGCTAAGCACTTGGCGCTTACAGCAATTACAGGGACGGAAAATGGCAAGAAAGAAATCAGTGCAATTATCGTTCCGACGAACGCGGAAGGATTTACAGTTATCGACAATTATGAAAAAATGGGCTTAAATGCTTCCAATACGACAGAACTCGTGCTGGATAATGTCCGCGTTCCGAAAGAGAACCTGTTAGGGAAGCAAGGGAACGGTTTCAGACAGTTCTTGGTCACATTGGATGGTGGACGCATTGGAATCGGTGCAATGGCTGTAGGAATCGCTCAGGCGGCATATGATCGTGCTTTGAAATATTCCAAAGAACGCAAGCAATTTGGCAAAACGTTATCAGAATTCCAAGTAACTCAGTTTAAGTTGGCGGACATGGCCATGAAAATTGAATTGGCTCGAACAATGGTCTATAAAGCCGCTTGGCTGAAAGATCAAGGACGTTCATTCACAAAAGAAGCTGCGATGTGTAAATTGTATGCGTCTGAAATTGCAATGGAAGTTGCAGATGAAGCGATTCAAATCCATGGCGGTTATGGCTATATGAAAGAATATGAAGTCGAACGTTATATGAGAGATGCGAAACTTCTTGAAATCGGAGAAGGAACTTCCGAAGTACAACGTATGGTAATTGCACGTCAAATCGGTTGCTAATGTAGAAAGTTTGTCGAATTTGTCACAAAGGTTGAAATCTACAGGGATAACTCTTTCAGTTTTTCTTCATATACAGTACAATATTAGATGTGCACTGTATATATTTACAGAATAATTCCTTGTGAAGGAGGGTAATTCAATGAAAAACAATCCCGTAGTGCCTTATATCCTAATATTTGCGCTTGGATTAGGACTTATTTTCTTCATGTCACTTTACGGTCTCGATCAGAAAAAAGAAATTGCTGCAACGGACGAGGAAGGTAACACTGAAGAAACAGAAGGTGGCTCAGCAGCCGCTGAAGATTTCGATCCTGAAGCCTTCGTTCAAGGTCAATGTATTAGCTGTCATGGTGGTGACCTAACTGGAGCATTCGGTCCAAGCCTAGTTGGTTTGACTGACTCAGAAGAAACGGTTCACGACATCATTAAAAATGGTCAAGGCGGTATGCCTGCATTTGGAGACAAGCTTGCAGATGAGCAAATTGACGAATTGACTGAATATCTCTTTACACTTAAATAAGAGTGGAAAACCATCGGAAGTGGCTGAAATATGCCATTCCGATGGTTTTTTGATTTCTGGCAATGAACGGCGAAATCCCGTACAATTAAGTGAACAGAAAGGCGGGGAATTGATTGAATCATGATAAATTATCAGATAGGCTGACGGGAGTTGCCGATTTTGTCGAACAAGGTGCAATCCTTGCCGATATCGGAAGTGACCATGCTTATTTACCATGCTATCTAATTGGTACAGGGAAAATTAATAAAGCGATAGCTGGGGAAGTTGTAAAAGGTCCATTTGAATCTGCAAAACGAAATGTTGAAAGAAAAAAACTATCTGACCAAATTACCGTCCGATTGGCGAATGGGTTGGCTGCAATAGATCCAAAAGATCATGTCGATACGATTACAATCGCCGGCATGGGTGGTCCGTTAATCGCTTCTATATTGGAAGACGGCTCTAGCGCACTAACCTCCGTTAAAAGAATTATCGCTCAACCGAACATACACGCATCATCCATACGTATATGGGCAATGCAAAACGGTTGGAAGATTGTGGACGAGCGAATTCTGAAAGAAGATCATAAAATTTACGAAATTCTTGTTTTGGAAAGAGGACAGGCAACTTACAATGAATTACAATTGCTTGTCGGACCAGTTTTGATGATTGAAAAATCAGCGATTTTCTTAGAGAAATGCGACGAGAAGCATCGGAGTGGCAGCGCATTTTTGATTCTTTGGAGCATGCCGGCAACTCTGAAGATATCAATGATAAAAAGAATGAACTGGAAAAGAAAATGGAGTTGGTAAGGAGGGTATTATCATCTTGAAAAAAGTGAATGGACATGAAATCATTACGTTGTTTGAACAATGGTCGCCAAAACGGTTTGCTGAGGACTGGGATCCTATAGGTCTGCATATAGGACAGTTGAACCGTCCAGTAGAAAAGGTGCTCGTCACATTGGATGTGAACGAAATGGTAATCGATGAAGCAATTGAAGCAGGTGTGAACTTAATCATCGCACATCATCCACCGATATTCCGTCCAATGAAACATATTTGGACAGATACACCTCAAGGAAGACTTATTGAGAAGTGCATTAAACATGACATCTCTGTTTACGCAGCACATACAAACTTAGATGTAGCACCGGGAGGCGTTAACGACCTTCTCGTGGATAAGCTTAACTTAAAAGAAGTGCAAGTGATGGCACCTTCAATTTCCGACCCACTCTATAAACTTGCAGTTTTCTGTCCAGTGGAACATGCTGAAAACTTACGTACTGTACTAGCGCATGCAGGTGCAGGAGCGTTAGGAGATTATGTCGGATGCAGTTTCAGTTCAATTGGAATAGGACGTTTCACGCCTGCTGAAGGAGCAAATCCGTTCATCGGACAAGTCGGCAAAGAAGAAGCGGTGTCTGAAGAGCGGATTGAAGTTGTTTTGCCTGGACCAATGAGATCGATAGTCGTGAAGGCGATGCTTGCCGCCCATCCATATGAAGAGCCGGCTTATGACTTTTTTATGTTAGATCAGCGAACAGAGGAATTCGGGCTGGGTAGAGTCGGTAAATTGGATAAAGAAATGAGCCTGGAAGAATTCGCCCGTTATGTTAAAAGCGCATTTGATGTTCCGGCAGTTAGGGTAGTAGGAAATTTTAATAAAAGCGTGCGTAAAGTTGCTATTCTCGGTGGGAGTGGCAGTAAGTATATACGTGATGCAAAACGAACAGGTGCGGATGTCTTTGTGACAGGAGACATGGATTTCCATAGTGCGCAGGATGCAGAACTGCTCGATTTAGGAATCGTCGATCCGGGTCATCATGTGGAAAAAGTGATGATTGAAGGTGTGGCAAAAAAGATGGAAGATTTATGCGCGGAAAAAGGGTATGAAATTACGTTCATCCGATCAGTAGTTGACACTGAGCCGTTTCGCTTTATCATGTAATAGAGAAAAAAAGTTGTTCCGCCCTATTTCGATGGCGGAACAACTTTTCATTCATTAAGCGCATAAGGTTCAATCCGTTTAACGGGTTCAGGATTTTTAATTTTTGGAAGAATACGGTCCAATTTGAATGTACTTTCCGGTATATGAGTCGCTGGATCTTCAGGATCAAACTTATCAAGGAAATTAATCACTTCACGGACAATTAATGTCGGGGTAGAAGCACCGGCTGTTACGGAAACTGTTTTCACGCCTTCTAACCATTGGATATCAATCTCCGAAACATCTGAAATCCGATAGGAAGGTGTATTAGCAATTTCGACTGAAACTTGTGTCAGACGATTAGAGTTATTGCTCTTAGGGTCACCTACGACAATTAACAAATCGGATTCACCGGCTTGCTCGGCGACGGCTTCCTGTCGAACTTGTGTAGCGAGACAAATCTCTTTATGCACTTCGATATGTGGAAACTTTTCTTTAAGGGCTTCCATGATATGAACGACGTCCCATTGACTCATCGTCGTCTGATTTGTTACTAGCAATTTATCATTGCTAAGTTCAAGTCCTTCAACATCATCTAGCGTTTCAATCAAATGAACGGCATGCGGTGCAACACCAATTGCTCCTTCAGGCTCTGGATGATGCCTTTTGCCAATATAAACAATGTCATATCCTTCGGCGGTCTTCTCTTCGATTAAATCGTGTGTCACGGTCACATCAGGGCACGTCGCATCAATGGATACAAGTCCTTTGCGACGGGCAAGTTCCCGGACTTCTGGCGATACACCATGAGCAGTGAAGATGACAGTTCCTGTCTCGACCTTCTCGAGAATCTCCAGTCGGTTTTCCCCGTCCAACGTAATAATACCGTCTTCTTCAAATGCATCTGTAACATGTTTATTATGAACAATCATGCCAAGTATATAAATAGGTCTAGGCAATGTTTTGTCGAGCGCTGCATTTCTTGCAATGACCATTGCATCGACAACCCCGTAGCAATAACCGCGAGGGGAAATCTTCATTACTTTCATTCAGCTCCACACTCCTCAAAAGGGATCTGTATCCATTATAGCGGAGTCTGGCAACTGATTCAAAATTATTAGTTGGGCGGTTGGAAAATACGCGGGTTGGACTGACCTAACGGCGTACCGGCAGGCGGAACTCTGGTAGGTACAGTTTGAGCTGCCGCAGGACCTGCTCCAGCGGACGGGAGTGACTGGAAGCCTTTATATAATCTCCACATCGCGGGAAGGTTCTGAACCATTGGAGCCATCTGTTGGACGAGAGGTGCGAATTGTTGTGCGGTAGACAAAAAACGGTTGGCTGTCTGCATGTACATTTCCATTTTTGAACCATCTTGCTGTTGACCTTGCGCTGGTGATCCATATGGATTTTCCATCTGATTTACTGGATACGCTCGCCTTTGTTGCATACCCTGGTTGGTGTATTGCATAACCGGGTCGGCATATTGCTGCCCTGGGTAACCGTATTGGATGGGCTGTGCCCTCGCCGCAGGAGGAGGTTGATTGCCCGTGAATGGATAGAAGGATTCGTATCTCATGATATACCCCTTTCTTTTTAGTCATTGTGAGCATTCACAATATATACTATGCGAAAATCACATACGGCGGAACGGAATCATGCTACAATAAGAATACGTTAGGAGGCATATAAATGTCTAAATTCACAGATTACAAATTTAAACCGTTTTTACGGGAAGCAATTGAACGGTTAGGTTTTGAAGAACCTACACCAATTCAAAAAGAAATGATTCCGTTGATTCTAAAAGGATCAAATGCGATTGGCCAAGCCCACACCGGAACCGGAAAGTCTCATAGTTTCCTTATTCCAATCGTCGAACGTCTTGATGAAGAAAAAGAAGAGTTGCAGGCTGTCATCACGGCACCAACAAGAGAACTTGCCACGCAACTTTATGAAGAACTCAATAAGATGCTCGAAAAAACAGGGATCCGCAGTTCAATCTTAATCGGTGGAACAGACAAACAACGTTCCATTGACAAATTGAAATCCAATCCCCATATAATTGTTGGAACACCGGGAAGAATCCGAGATCTGACAGAAGTGAAAGCGTTGAATATTCATACGGCGTCCATACTTGTAATAGACGAAGCGGATCTTGCATTTGATATGGGATTCATCGAAGATATCGATCAGTTCGCTTCCAAAATGCCGAGTAATCTTGAAATGTATGTGTTCTCTGCGACAATACCAGAAAAGCTTAAGCCATTTCTTTCGAAGTATATGGAAAGTCCAATACATGTACAGATTGGCAATAAAAAGCCGTTGACTGAAGGGATGCAATATTCCTTGGTCCCTGTACGGAGCATGGATCGTAAAAAGAAATTGCTTCATGTATTGCAGGCCATTAATCCTTATTTGGCGATTGTTTTTACAAACACGAAACAGAATACAGATGAAGTTGCAAATTACCTTGCTACCCACGGTATTAAAGCTGGACGAATTCACGGGGCATTAAATGCGCGTGAACGAACACGGATGATGAAACAAATCCGCGATCTTGACTATCAATTTATCGTCGCAACAGATCTTGCTGCCCGTGGAATTGATATTCCAGGCGTAAGTCATGTCATCAACTATGAATTACCCGATGAGAATGAATTCTTCATACACAGAGTCGGTAGAACTGCACGGGCAGGTCTAGAAGGGATTGCCATCACTCTTTACGATCCATCAGAAGATGATAAAATCGTCCAGATTGAAAAAATGGGCATTCCATTCATTCATGAAGATGTCAAAAATGGCGAGTGGACGGAAGTCAAAGAGCGGAATGCACGTAAAAAACGTGTAAAGGAAAGTGATGAACTTGATCGGAAAGCGGGTTCATTCGTCCGAAAACCTGACAAAGTTAAACCAGGCTATAAAAAGAAGATGACGAAGGATATAGAGAACTTTAAAAAGAGGGAAAGGAGACTGAAACGTAAAAATGGGAAATGATCAACCATTGCTGTTAGGTTCACACGTCTCAATGAGTGGAAAGAAAATGCTACTCGGATCCAGTGAAGAGGCTGCTGGGTATGGAGCAACTACGTTCATGATCTACACGGGTGCTCCACAAAACACGCGGAGAAAGCCGATAGAAGAACTGAATATTGAGGAAGGCACAGCACATATGACTGCTAATGGATTATCCAATATCGTCGTGCATGCACCTTATATCATCAATATTGGCAACACCACGAAGCCAGAAACATTCAGATTAGGTGTCGATTTCCTTCAACAGGAAATACATCGGACTGCTTCACTAGGAGCAGATCAGATTGTTCTCCATCCGGGTGCCCATGTGGGTGCTGGTGCAGATGCGGGCATTGCTAAAATTATCGAAGGTTTGAACGAAGTACTTTCTGATGATTCAACGGTTCGTATCGCACTGGAAACGATGGCTGGAAAAGGCAGCGAGTGTGGCAGAAACTTTGATGAAATTGCAAGAATTATTGATGGTGTAAAAAACAATGAACGTCTAACAGTTTGTTTCGATACTTGCCACGTACATGATGCAGGTTATGATATCGTCAATGATTTTGAAGGCGTCCTTGACGAGTTCAATAGAATTGTCGGCAAAAACCGAATTTCTGTTATACATGTCAATGACAGTAAAAATGAGCGTGGAGCGATGAAGGATCGTCATGAAAATATCGGACACGGCCATATCGGCTTCGAACCGCTTAATTTTATTGTTCATCATCCTGATTTCAAGTTAATTCCGAAAATCCTTGAAACACCTTTTGTCGGCAATGATCCTAAAAAGAAGGTAGCCCCGTACAAAATGGAAATAGAGATGTTCAAAGCGAATAAATTCCAACCCGAAATGCGTGAGTTGCTGTTCGTTTAAATTCTACTGAAGTAGTAAGAATTATGCGATTTTAAAACGATGACGCCATCCCTTTTTCAAATGGGATGGCGTCATTGTTTTCAAATCATATCTAGGTATTGACGAAAAAGCTCTTCACCTTTTTTATCCCCAACTGCTAATTTGACTTTAGCGATGAAACTTTCTGGTATGCCTGTAAACAGCCAATGAAATGAAATTTCATCGATTAGTGGTCGTAAAGCACGTATTTCCTTTACTGACAAATCAATTCCGTATGAATCAGCGAGTACCTTCGCTTCTGCATCACTTTTCATTTTGATGTCATTTAGTAATTGCATATACTCCAAAGTTCACCATTCCTTCTCAAAGAGTTGTGTCGCTAAGCAATTTCGTTTATACTTTTACGAGTAATCGTAATCGTTCCTATTTAAAAATTCGCAATAGCTTACTATTAATGTTGAAGTCTTGTTAAATCAGAAAGGGTACTACACATGAAAAATATACTGATTGATTGTGAGAATGTCGGCTTCCATTATGGCCATTCCACGGTACTTGAAGATATCAATTTGCAAGTCAAAGCAGGGGAGTTCTGGGCGTTAATCGGACCAAACGGATCAGGTAAGTCAACGCTTATAAAAATCATCCTTGGTTTGCTGGCGCCTGATGAAGGAGTCGTCAAACTTTTTGGGAAAAGCATTGGAACGTTTAAGCAGCGGGAAAGGATTGGCTTCGTTTCACAAAAATCCAATTCTTTCAATTCGGGATTTCCAGCTACTGTCCTTGAAGTAGTGAAAAGTGGATTGACTCGCAAAGTTGGTCTTTTCAAAAGCTTTTCAAAGCAAGATGAACGACATGCGTTGGACGCACTTAAAATCGTAAAGATGGATGAGTTCTCCAATTCGAATATCGGTGAGTTATCGGGTGGGCAGCAACAGCGGGTATTTATCGCCCGCGCTTTAGTCGGAGAACCAGATCTGCTTATCATGGATGAACCGACAGTGGGTATCGATCAGAAGAATGTTGCGTCTTTCTATTCTATGCTAAACGATTTGAACCGTGAACACGGCATCGCTATCCTCCTTGTAACGCATGAAATCGATCTAGTCACGGAACTCGCTTCACATGTCGCATGCTTAAACCGTTCAATCCATTTCCATGGCATCCAATCGGATTACAAGAATATGGATGACGATGATATCTCATCCTGGTACGGGCATCCTGTCAGACGTGTACATGCCCCAAAGGAAGAGGTGTAATGAGATGATCAGTGCATTATTGTCCTATGAATTTTTGCAGAATGCTTTTCTTTCAGGCCTGATCATTGGAGTTATCGCGCCTTTGCTTGGATTGTTTATCGTTGTTCGCAGGTTGGCGCTTATCGCGGATGCATTGAGTCATGTTGCACTCGCAGGTATAGCGGGTAGTCTTTACCTTAGTCAATCCGTACTGTTCTTTTCCGCATTGAATCCTGTTTATCTGGGTATGGCAACTGCTGTCGGCGGCTCACTGCTTATCGAGCGGTTGAGGGGTGCCTATAAAAATTTCGAAGAACTTGCAATCCCTATTATTTTATCAGCTGGAATAGGTTTTGGCGCCATATTTATTTCATTGGCGAAAGGATTTGGCTCTGATCTTGTCGGATATCTATTTGGTTCGGTCTCTGCAGTAAGCAGACAGGACCTGTTCGTCATCATCATTATTGCCATCGTCGTCATTGCTTTCATCCGCTTCTTCTATAAAGAACTATTTGCATTGTCCTTTGACAAAGAGTATGCAAAAGTTTCAGGTGTTAACGGTAAGGTTATTCAGACTGTCTTCATGATTATCGTGGCACTTGTCATTGGAGCTTCGATGCGAATAGTAGGGATTCTTCTCGTCTCATCTTTAATGACAATCCCTGTAGCCGCGGCAATCCAAGTAGCAAAGAGTTTTAAAGGGGCAATGCTCTTGTCAATTGCGATCGGTGAATTATCAGTCATAATAGGTTTAATTTCTGCGTACCATCTTGACATTGCGCCAGGTGGAACGATTGTTATTACGTCAATTATTATTTTACTTGGAATCCTGGGGTGGAATAAACTCAATGGCAAAAAACGAGTTGCGAAAGTGAAGGGAGGGTATATGCATGACGTTGGATGAAGCGTGGGAAATACTTCAAGGTAGTCAGTTCAAACGCACAAGAAACAGGGAAATCATTCTGGAATTCTTTTCTGGAAAAGATCGTTATCTCACAGCGATGGAAGTCCGGAATCATATGGCTGCCGATAACCCTGGCGTTAGTTTTGATACAATCTACCGAAATTTGACGACGTTTTCTGAACTAGGGATATTGGAAGAGACGGAGCTGAATGGGGAGCGTCATTTCAGGATGCAATGCGATCATGGCGTCCATCATCATCACTTCATCTGCACGGATTGTGGGAAGACGGAAAGTATACCCCATTGTCCGATGGAATCCCTTTCTGTCAATCTTCCAGGTTATGAAGTGGAAGGTCATAAATTCGAAGTGTACGGAAAATGTCCAGTTTGTCTGTACCCTTAACACTATTTTTGGATAAGATGAAAAGAGGAAGACGGATCATAATCCGACTTCCTCTTTTTTTTATGAAATTATTTCAGCGTTCGTTGGAAATAGTTTTTTAATCCATTCGTTGGCTTCTTTCCAACCATTTACGCGAATAACCCCTTCAGGAATCGGTTCACGGTTATAAGGTGTATCAAAAAGCAGTACTGGAATGTTAAGTTCTTCATGGATGCCGACCGCGTTATCGTGTTTGTCTTCAAAGAACACATCGACTTTAAATTCCTTGGCGGCTTCAATCTTGTGATGGGTACCAATCAGTTCGATGTGATCATATGGAATCTGCTCGTTATCGAACCATTGGCGGGTACAATCCATAACATTTTCACCGCGTGCGGAAATGTAAAACAACTCATATCGCTTTTTCCACTCTGACAAAATCATTTTCGCGTATTCCTGAGCAGGAGATGTTTCATAAATTACGGATTCTGCTGACCGATACCATTCGGAAAACTCTTTTTCATCGATTCGTATCGCTTTGGTCAGGTCGTACTCTTTTATATCATCAAGAATAAGATTGCAACCGAACTTTTCGTTGATATGAGGAAGCAGGGAAGTGGGGCAAGTCACTGTCCCATCAATATCAATTCCGAAACGGATTTGTCTCATTCGGTAGCTCCGCTTTGAAGAAGAAGTTCTTCTTTTCTTTTCTTCTCGAAATATTCTTCAGCGAGCTTATCAATTTCCATCTTCAATTCATCAACCATTGTTTCTTCGGGAACTTTACGAACAGTTTTGCCCTTCATGAATAGAAGACCTTCTCCACGGGCACCTGCAATACCGATATCAGCTTCTCGAGCTTCACCTGGACCATTAACCGCACAACCGAGTACAGCGACTTTGAGAGGCGCCTTAATCGTTGAAATATACTCTTCTACTTCATTTGCAATTGTAATGAGATCGATTTCGATACGTCCGCACGTCGGGCAGGAAATAAGTGTTGCCGCATTTGAGGAAAGACCGAATACTTTCAGTAATTCACGTGCGACTTTGATTTCTTGAACAGGATCTGCGCTTAATGATACACGCAATGTGTTGCCGATACCTGCTGATAGCAACGTACCAAGCCCTGCAGCACTTTTGATGGAGCCGGCAAACAATGTTCCGGACTCAGTAATACCTAAGTGAAGAGGATAATCAAACGCAGCCGCTGCTTTAGTATAGGCTTCCACTGCAAGATTGACATCGGACGCCTTTAGGGAAACGATAATATCGTGAAAATCTAAGTCTTCCAATATTTTAATATGGTGCAAAGCACTTTCGACCATTCCATCAGCTGTCGGATAGCCGTACTTTTTCAGGATATGCTTTTCAAGAGAACCGGCATTGACTCCGATTCTGATTGGAATCCCTTTTTCCTTCGCTGCTTTGACGACTGCCTCAACTTTTTCCTGGCGACCAATATTTCCGGGATTGATACGAATCTTATCTGCCCCTTGTTCAATTGCAATCAATGCCAATTTATAGTCAAAGTGAATATCGACAACTAGGGGAATGTTGATGCGTGCTTTAATTGCGCCGATTGAATAGGCTGCGCGTTCATCCGGGCATGCTACACGGACAATCTGACAACCTGCTTCTTCGAGGCGGAGAATCTCTTCTACAGTCGCATCAACATCATGCGTCTTCGTCGTACACATACTTTGGATGAATAACTCATCGCTGCCACCAATTGTCAAATTACCGACACGAACAGGACGAGTTTTGGATCTGTGGGTCATTTCACTCATGGATTTTCTCTCCTTAAAACTAATAACTGAATTCTATTTTAGCAATCATTAACCTTAAAAGACAAGGCACATCTCTTAACTCTCTCATTCACACACAGTTTGTGCCAACTTCGTAATTGGAAGTTTGACAGTCAAACCACCTTTTAGCTCCTGATTCTGAAGATATGGATTGAGGGAATAAAATGCGGATAATCGTTCAACGAAAGTCGACTCCACATCGGGATACATGGACAAAAGCGTTTCAATCGTGTCACCTTGGATTGTCGTTACTTGGATGACATTGATGACCGGTTCTATGCATGGCGTCTCTTCACCGAAAAAAGCAGCCAGAGGGATTGTCCCATCAAAAAGATCTACCCGTATAATATGAAACACAAGAAACAACAGAGCCGCAATAATTATTGTACGCATGAACAATCCCTCCCTTCAGACACTATATGATGTCACAGGGAAAGTATTCATCGGGGTGCTTTTGGATAATACTTTAGGGCAAAAGAAATGTAAGTGATATGTATAATGGACGTCACCCATATACTGAAAGTTTCTGTTGCGGGAAAGAAATCGAAAACAATTGTAACTAACAGGGGAATCGTAATGCTAATTGCTGCTGTCCGCCAAAGAAAACGGTACTCCACACGTCGTTTAATAACTTTTCCAATTAACAAGCCGATTGCGGCAAACAGACTGATTCTAACGAAGACATAGAAAGTCGCAATCACAAATTGGAAAGTGAGCGCCATCGGATAAATTAAACCACCCATCGTTTCACTGTACTCAGCAAGTTCAGGTGAAGCGACAAAAAGTTCAGTTTCACCGAACAGAAACCGGCTGAAAGAGATGACGGTCATGAGCAGAACGAAAAAGAACGCGTACTTGATGACCCGGCCAATGGGCAACAGACGGAACGCTGCCAACTTTTTCGGTTCATGTAATGAGGCTAGAAACAATTGATGGAACTTCACAGAGAAAACAACCTCCTTCATATACAATCAGTTTACCATTTTACCGTATTCCAGTGGATGCCGGCGACCTGTATTTATCAAGATGGATGAAACATTCGACAGAATGATGACATTTTAGACACCGATTGTTAAGGGAATGTAAAGATTTGACCATATCTATTTACAATCGGTTCATTGTATCAACATAATAGGGTTGTTATACATATATGTGCCATGGAGGTTGATTGCTGAATGGATGTAAATTGGCAAGAGATGCTGTTTCAATTTATAGGAGGCCTTGGAATCTTCCTATTTGCGATAAAGTACATGGGTGACGGATTGCAAAAGGCGGCAGGAGATCGTCTGCGTTCGATTTTGGACAGGTTCACGACGAATCCGTTCATGGGTGTGCTCGTCGGGATTATCGTCACAGTGCTGATCCAGTCAAGTTCTGGGACGACGGTCATAACAGTAGGATTGGTTAGCGCAGGATTCATGACGTTGCGACAAGCAATTGGCGTTATAATGGGGGCCAATATCGGTACAACTATCACTGCATTCATTATCGGTCTTGATGTCGGTGCGTACGCATTGCCAATTATGGCATTTGGCGCATTTCTTATCTTTTTCATTAGAAAGAACTCCATCAAGAATATGGGAGAAGTCATTTTCGGGTTCGGTGGATTGTTCCTGGGATTAGAATTGATGAGCGCAGGTATGAAGCCGTTAAGATCGTTGTCAGCTTTCTCAGATTTCACGGTGACAATGGCCGAACATCCCTTGTTAGGAGTAGTGGCAGGTACTGTATTCACGCTCATCGTTCAAAGTTCCAGCGCGACAGTCGGTATATTGCAAGGATTATATGCTGAGAACCTCGTCGATTTGCAGGCAGCCCTGCCGGTTTTGTTTGGAGATAATATCGGTACGACAATTACAGCGATTCTTGCAGCAATCGGAGCATCAGTGGCAGCTAGAAGAGCGGCCGCAACACATGTACTCTTTAACATTGTTGGGGCAATTGTTTTCCTTATCCTATTGCATCCATTTACATTGTACGTGGAATGGATTTCAGGTGTTTTGAATCTTGAAAGTAAAATGCAGATTGCATTTGCACATGGTACTTTCAACGTTTTGAATACATTAATACAATTCCCGTTAATCGGTGCCTGGGCATTATTCGTTACGAAAATCATCCCTGGCAAAGATGTTACAATCGAATATAAACCGAAGCACCTTGATCCGAATTTCATCAACCAGTCACCAGCTGTTGCGATTGGGCAGGCGAAAGAAGAGATTATCAGGATGGGTGATTTCGCCGTCCAGGGGCTTCAGGAAACGTATGAATATTTAAAAACAAGCAATAAACGGAATGCTGAAACAGCTTATCAAATAGAAGATGCCATAAACAACCTTGATCGTAAAATAACCGATTATCTGGTTGATATATCTGCAGTCAATATTTCGCCAATAGAATCTGCCAGACACGTAATGTTGATGGACACGGTTCGGGATATTGAACGGATTGGTGACCATTTTGAAAACATTATTGAACTTATTGATTTCCGTGAAGTCAATAAAGTGAAACTGACGGAAGATGCAATGAGTGAACTGACTGAAATGTTTACATTAACAATCGGCACTGTCGATAAAGCTATCCGGTCGTTAGATACAAATGATATCGAATTGGCCAAAACGGTAGCAGAACAAGAAGATTTGATTGACAAGATGGAACGTAAATTCAGGAAAAGCCATATTGTTCGACTGAATGGTGGCAATTGTTCAGCGCAAGCTGGAATTGTGTTTGTTGATATCGTGTCCAACTTGGAGCGGATCGGTGATCATGCAGTCAATATTGCAGAAGCTATTTTAGGCAAGCGTGTATAACTTGTTTCAGCAGAAGTGCTCCACTTCTATCAGTGGTGGGATGTGTGCCCGAAAAGCATTTCAATCAAACGGAGTTCAAACTTCCTGCTGATTTAAGTTAAGTCTCGGAAGGAAGTGGGGGTATTTTTTAGAGGCGATTACGCCGAGACGCAATTGATAGAGGAGGGGAAGGTTTGGAGATACTGGGCTGGATAATTGCTGTCGTCATGTTTGCTGTTGCTTTTATCGGGTTGGTCTATCCGATCATCCCGTCCGTCTTTTTTATTGTCGGAGGTTTCTTGCTATATGGTTGGATCGTGTCATTTGATGAGATGGGTTGGATTTTCTGGATTATACAACTTCTCTTCGTCGTCCTATTATTCGGAGCAGATACATTCGCCAATATAGTAGGAGTCAAAAAGTTTGGTGGTTCAAAAGCTGGAATGTGGGGAAGCACGATTGGATTGCTTGTAGGACCGTTTGTTATACCTGTAGCGGGGATTTTACTAGGACCTTTCCTTGGAGCGGTAATTGCTGAACTAATCTTCTCGCGTACAGGTCTGAAACAATCATTATTGACCGGTATCGGCTCACTAGTAGGTTTTTTGACGTCTATTGTGACAAAAGGCTTCGTAATGCTCCTAATGATTGGCATTTTTATTGTGTTCATAGCCATATAGTTCATTTCAATTGAATGACATGTTCTCTTTTGATAATGTTAAGGTGTAGGAAAAATCACTATCACTCTAGGAGGAATGGACAAATGGCTTACACATTACCAGAATTACCTTACGCATATGATGCGCTAGAGCCTCACATCGACAAAGAAACGATGAACATCCACCACACGAAACATCACAATGCTTATGTGACGAACGTGAATAAGGCTTTGGAAGGTCATGATGATTTGGCTTCCAAGTCGATTGAAGACTTAATCTCCGATATGGATGCTGTTCCTGAAGACATCCGTACGGCAGTACGCAACAACGGTGGAGGACATGCTAACCACTCGTTCTTCTGGAAAACACTATCTTCAAACGGCGGCGGTAAGCCGACTGGTGAATTAGCTGAAGCAATCGACAAAAAGTTCGGTAGCTTTGACGCGTTTAAAGAAGAGTTCGGCAAAGCAGCAGCAACTCGTTTCGGTTCAGGTTGGGCTTGGTTAGTATCCAACAATGGTGAACTTGAAATCACATCGACGCCAAACCAGGATTCCCCATTGATGGAAGGCAAAAAGCCGTTATTGGGACTTGATGTTTGGGAGCACGCTTACTATTTGAACTATCAAAACAGACGCCCTGATTATGTTTCTGCATTTTGGAACGTTGTAGATTGGGACGCAGTTGCTAAAAACTTTCAAAACTAATTTCTGACATGCAACCAAGCATACATCCTGTTCGTCAGGATGTATGCTTTTTGTATTTGGAATGCTATAATGCAATGTGAACTAAATTTGTAAGGGGAATTGTTATGAAAAAGTCGATGCGCAAAGTAGACCAAGCTAAAATCCGGCAACGGAAACATATCGCCTTCAGGATGAATCTGCTGTTCTTTTCAATTTTCATCCTATTTTCCCTGCTGATTTTCCGTCTTGGATATTTGCAGATCGTCAAAGGGGAAGAATATACAAGACTGCTAGAAAAGACGGAAGAAATTCCTGTCAATACAAGCGTACCAAGAGGGCGGATTTATGATCGCACCGGCAAAATACTTGTCGATAATAAGCCAATGAATGCCATTACATATACAAAAACAACTTCCACGACTGCAAAAGATATGCTGGAAATTGCAGAGGCTCTTTCTGAGCTTATTCAACAGGACACGAAGCGTGTGACGTTAGGCGATAAACGGGACTTTTGGATTTTGAATCATCCTGAAGAGGCGGCCGCTAAAGTCACTAAGGAAGAGATAAAAAAGATTAGTTCTGACGGTTCCGTTTCCAAAAGTGATATTCAACGTCAAGTAAATATTCTTACCCGTGATCGAATTACAGATGAAGAACTTGCATCCTTCACAGATCATGAACTCGAAGTGTTGGCAATTTATCGGGAAATGATGTCAGGGTATGCCTATTCGCCACAAATCATCAAAAGTGGGAATGTAACCAACAGAGAGTTCGCCGCTGTATCAGAGCGACTGGATGACTTAGAGGGTGTAAACACGACGACTGACTGGAATCGTATCAAGTTTTCCGACAGCACAATACTCGGAACAATGACGAGTTCGGTGGAAGGCATCCCAAGATCCCATTTGGATTATTATTTAGCCCGTAACTATTCACGAAATGATCGCATTGGCCGCAGTTATTTCGAGCAGCAATATGAAGAACTATTAAAAGGTCAAAAAACAATTGTCAAAAATATTAAAGATCGGACTGGGCGTGTCATTGAAACAAAAACAGTCAGAGAAGGGGTGCCCGGGAAAGATCTAATTTTGTCAATGGACAGTGAACTACAGGAGTTCCTAGAAGAATTACTCGCTGAAAAGCTGCTGGAAATGAAAAAAGATCCAAAAGCAGGCCTGTTGGACCGTGCGTTTATCGTTATGATGGATCCTAATAATGGAGAAGTTCTATCACTTGTCGGGAAAAGGCTTGTGAAAGACGAAGATACAGGTAAATGGGAAATTCGTGATTACGCTTACGGTACATTCACGGCTGCCTATGAAGTCGGTTCAACCGTAAAACCTGCCACTGTTCTATCTGGATACAGCGAGAATGTCCTATCTCTCGGTGAAGTGAAGATAGATGAACCTATCTACATTAGTAGAACGCAGAAGAAGGCATCCTTGTTCAATCAGAATGGGCGTGTTTCGGTAAATGACATCCAGGCGTTAGGTCGTTCTTCCAACGTATACATGTTCAAAATTGCCATGTCCATGGGAAATGCAGTATACCGTCCTCACAAACCGTTACCAATCGACACAGGTGCTTTCGATAGATTACGGAATTCCTATGCTTCATTCGGTTTGGGTGTGAAAACTGAAATTGATTTGCCGGGAGAATACTCCGGTGTAACCGGAACAGATACCATTTCTGGTAAGCTACTAGACTTTGCAATTGGTCAATTTGATACGTATACGCCCCTGCAGATGCTGCAATATGTGTCTACAATTGCGAATGGAGGCAATCGGGTCGCGCCAAAAATCCTTAAAGAAATTCGGGAGCCTTCTGTAGACGGAGAGACACTTGGTTCATTGTTGCAGGAAACAGAAATAAAAGTGCTCAACCATATTAATAACACTCCAGAAGAAATCGAACAGGTGAAAAAAGGGATGCATTACACATACTACGGTCCTAACGGTACCGGACGTAATCTGTTCGATGGCGCTTCCTATACAGCTGCCGGAAAAACTGGGACCGCACAAACTTCTTATTTTGGTGATGATCGCAGTAAATATGGCATGGCGTCGGTTAATTTGACGCATATTGGTTTTGCTCCTGCAGAAAATCCGGAAATCGCTTACGCCCTACTGATTCCCTATGCTTCAACGAATAGGGGCGATTACATTTTTGCCAACAAAACGATGGGGGAACTTGTCAGACAATCACTGGATCATTATTTCGAACTGAAAAAGAATAGAGCACAAGTGAATCAGGCGGAAACGACGAGTCAATTGATTAATCGTCAAAAAGAGGTAGAAAAAACAGATGATGAAGAATGACAAAAAAGCTGCCAAGACCGGTCAAAATTCCGGCAATGGCAGCTTTTTTCACTTTTTCGTATTGGTGATGATACCTGCAATCGTTTCAATTGACATTGTGGAATCCACTTCATGCTCTCCGATTTGAATACGACCAGATAATTGATGGTCCGTCAAATATTGTTCGAGTTCACTTCCGTCGACAAGTATACCTGAACGTTCAAGCTTGTCCGCGACTGTTGTTGAATTGGAACCTGGTTCAATCGTTAGTACTGACTTGACAATGGGTTCGGTTACCGTTTCAGTGACCGATTCACTTTCTTCGATAAGTGGTGCCGAGGATTCCTTATTTTCCTCTTTTGATAGTGAAAGTGTTTGAGCTACTGCTAATTCTTCCTTTACCCGATTAAGCTCTGTCTGTAGTGCTTTTAGTTGCTCTTTTTGATCGTTGGCCGATGAAATCTCTTCATCCCCATTAGTGAAATAAAGGACACCTGCTGCCAGAATACATCCAATACCAACACTGCGCAATATAAGTTTGATCATATGGAAACACCTCTTGCCTGTAACACCTCCAAAACTTGTTCAGTTGAAAGGGAGGAGCGTTTGGCGATTTCTGCAATAGAATAACCTTGTGCATGCAAAGAAAGAATTTGATTAATAATAATTTCATGGACCGGTTTGTTTTTGGCAGGCAGTATTTTACCAATCGGGTTGACACCAATCATTAATTCCTCTTCAACCGCCCGCAACCGTTTTTTCAACTGGTTTGTTTCCTGATGGAGGCTGATGGAAATGTTTTCGATATCATCCCCATCTCCTCCGGAGGAATTCCCGAAAAAGAACGATAAAATAATGCTTATAAGTCCGATGATTAATAATATTAATGTTATATCCACTTTAAGAATACCTCCGAAAATAGAATACTTTGTTCCCATACTATCATAATGATGTATTTATTGTAATTTGAAACTTTCTTCTTTACATACACGTGGTATGTGATACAATTAAAAAGTCGTATAAATCATGCTCATATTTTTATTTTATATTGCTAATGAGTGGGAGGGACAACAATGCGCGTAAATATTACACTCGCTTGCACAGATTGTGGAGAGCGTAATTACACTACAAAGAAAAACAAGCGTAACAATCCGGAACGTCTTGAAATGAAAAAATATTGCTCACGTGAAAAGAAACAAACTTTGCACCGTGAAACAAAATAATCGCTCACGCCAAAACCTTTATGGGTTTTGGTTTTTTATTTCAAGATGGGGGAATAGTAAATGGGAAAAGTTGATATTCGAAAAAATATAATTGACATACTGCAAGAGATGGAACGTACCCAACATGTACGCCAATCTTCAGAGGTGATGAAACGGTTAGTAGCGAGTAAATTGTTTCAAGAAGCCGGAACAATTGCTGTGACGATTTCTCGTTTTCCTGAGGTGGATACTCGCTTGTTGATTGAGCATGCCTGGCAGACTGGAAAACGAGTGGTTGTGCCTAAATGCATCGCTTCAACTAGAGAAATGGATTTCCGTGCAATCACTTCTTTTGATGACTTGGAAACAGTTTATATGGATCTTCTTGAACCAATTGAAGAACGCACATCGTCAATCAAGAAAGACGAGATTGATCTACAGCTTGTGCCTGGCGTCGTGTTTTCGGAAAAAGGCTTCAGGATAGGATTTGGCGGCGGCTATTATGACAGGTATTTAGAAGGTTATAATGGTGAATGCATTTCGTTGGCTTTTGAAGTACAGCTTATCGACGATGTTCCAGTTGAACCGCATGATATTCCAGTGGATTGGATTATTACTGAAAACAGGTCCATTGACTGTGGCGAGCAACGGAGAAAATCATGAAAAACCATTTGGATGTACTCCAACTTTTGAAGCGTTTTGGTATATTCATATACACAGGGGATAGAAAGGTCGATATTGAATTAATGCTTAATGAGGTGAAGGACCTGTATGACAACGGCCTAATCATGAAAGAGGATTATTTACTTGCGACGCTTATCCTTCGTCAGGAATTGAGTAATACCAAGAAGTGAATTAGACATAATATGAATGATAGCTTCAATTCTAAATAGCCCTTTGATGAAATTCACGTAACCATTGCAGTGAACATATTTTAATGTGCGCAAAAAAATTGACTATAAACGGTCGTTTTTTGAAACTTTTTCTCGTTTCATCCGTCTTATATATATAGCTTGTCTGTAATTTGACGAATAATGGGTTCTACTTATGCTCGCCCAACATTCAGTCGATAGAGTTTTTGAAAGGAAGGGAACAAATGAAAAAGGTGAATTGGCCAAAACATTCTGTGCTAGTCATTGCGATAGTTGCAACTTGGCTTACAACGTATGTCGGCTATATAACTAGTTTCAATATGAAAATTGATAATATGATCCAGGAATTGATTCTTTTCATCAATCCATTGAGTTTCTTATTATTCATATATGGTATTGCTCTCTTCATCAAGAGCGTGAAGAGAAGAAAGATTTATATTCTCTCTATAAGTTTAATCACATCTATTATCATGTTCAGTAATGCGGTTTTTTATAGGTTTTTCAGTGATTTCATCACATTGCCGTTGCTGTTCCAAACGAGTAATTTCGGTGATTTATCATCATCTGTACTTGCGAATATCCATGGAGCGGACATCTTTTTCTTTACTGATGTGATTATTATCGCATTGGCATTAAAATTTATTCCAAATATGGAAAAGTCGGTAAGCCATCGAAAAATAGGCCGGAAATTGTATTTTGTTGTTGCTGCGACAATTCTTATGGTCAATTTAGGACTTGCGGAAGCACAGAGACCTCAATTGCTTACGCGAAGCTTCGACCGCGAACTGCTTGTTAAAAATATCGGTACGTACAACTATCATATTTATGATCTGTTTATCCAATCCAAAACGCATGCTCAACGTGCGCTTGCGGATGGCAGTGAATTGACCGAAGTCGCGAACTATGTGAATGCAAACTATGCAGAACCTGACCCTGAAATGTTCGGAGTGGCGAAAGGGAAAAATGTGATTATGATTTCTTTAGAATCACTGCAAAATTTCGTCATTAACAATGAAATGGACGGTCATGTCATCACACCATTTTTAAATGAATTGACAAAAGATCCCGATACATTTTATTTCAATAACTTCTACCATCAAACAGGGTTAGGCAAAACGTCCGATTCTGAATTCATCCTGGAAAACTCCTTGTATGGACGGAATGGAGGAGCAGTTTTCTTTACGAATAGTGGAAATACTTATAACTCATTGTCCGAAAAGCTTGGCGATAACGGTTATTTCACTAGTGTTATGCATGCCAATAACCGTAGTTTTTGGAACCGGGATATTATGTATCAGGCTATGGGGATTGAGAAATTCTATGATGTCGAAAGCTATGAAATTGGAGAAGGTGAAGCAGTCAACTGGGGCATGAAAGATATTCCGTTCTTTGAACAATCTATTGATTTGTTGAAGGAAATGCCACAACCGTTTGCTACGCGAATGATAACCTTGACGAATCATCACCCATTCGATCTTGATGAGGAAGATATGCTCATTCCTCCATATGAATCGAACTCCAAAACCCTAAATCAATATTTCCAAACGGTCCGTTATATGGACGAATCAATCAAAGTTTTCTTTGAAGACTTGAAAGAAAGTGGACTGTACGATGATTCAATCATTATCATGTACGGTGATCATTATGGAATATCAGAAAACCACAACAAAGCGATGGGTATGTATCTTGAAAAAGAAATTACGCCTGTAGATACAGTGGAGTTACAGAAAGTACCGATGTTTGTGCATATTCCTGGATACGGAAAAGGAGAAATGTCAGATGAACTTGCTGGTCAACTCGATTTGAGACCAACAATTCTGCATTTGCTCGGAATTGACACGAAAGAGGATATGCAATTAGGTTCTGACGTATTTTCACCAGATCATGAGCCATTCGTCATTTTCAGAGACGGCAGATTTGTAACAAATGATCATATTTATACGCAGGAAGTATGTTATGATATCAAGACAGGTGAAATAGACGAAAGTGGAGCTTGCGAGTCTTATAATGAACGCGCCACAACAGAACTTGACTATTCTGATATGATCATTAATGGTGACTTGCTCAGATTCACTGAGGAAGGCCAAGAATAGAATAGTTGAAAATCACGAAAGTCAACTTAGTTCTGCACGGGTTTGTTCACCGTGCAGAACTTTTTTAAAGATTGAATTCTATAAACAAAGGAGGGTCGCGATGAAAAGAGTAGTCATGTTACTCGGTCTAATGCTTATATTTATCACTGCTTGTTCGAGTGAGAAACCAACTACCGTCGATGTGGATAATGAAGATCCAATCCTACAAGTAGAAGAGGATTCTAACCAATCAGTCCATTCTTTCAAAGCGAACCCTTCTTTTTTTCATTTTGTTGGTGATTGGCTGACCGATTCGAAAATACTTTATGTTGAGAAAAATGAAATTTACCAAGTTAACTATTTCGATATTGAGACAGGTGAATCTGGCATGATTTACGAAGACACGTCTTTTATTACGGATATCATCGTACACCCTTCTCAGGAATACATACTCATACATACAAGCGATCAATCAGACGTTGCAATTTTAAAAGTTCTTACTACAGAAGGTACTGTCATACATGAAATGGAGATTGCTTCTACTGAAATAACGGTGAATTGGAATCCGGTCGATGCGCAAAAGTTATTGATCACAGCATTTCATGAGGACTGGACTTTCGACATATTCATTTTTAATGGTCATTCTGAAAATCTATTCATCGTCAATATCGATGATCCTTTCCCGAAATGGGCTGGAACCGATCAAGTCGTGAGCATTTCCTTTACAGAACATATACTTGATGGAGGTAATCTGCAATTTTTAAATGTGGAAAATGACGGAATTACTTTCTCGGAATCTGAAGATATAATTTATTTTGACACATACGGTGATCGATTACTCACCGTGAAGTCACCAGTTAATGAGCTGTTTACCTTCTTGATGAGTTCGTTAGACGGTAAAGTGATTTCAGAATGGCAAATGCCTGCAGTCAGTAATTATTCTGAATGGGTCATTCCTGAAGTCGAGTGGATTAATGAAAACCATATGCTGTTTAAAAGTGCTCAAAAAAGTGGCCAATTAGATGACATCGGACAGTCTTTTAATTTGTATGAATGGATTGACGGAGTAAACAGTACAGTCATGGAAGGCATGGGTGCTGAACCACTGAAATGCTCGCCTACCGGCAAGTATTGTTTAAGCGGTTACACTTCGGAAGAGTTAATTGAGAAGGATACAGGTGTCAAACGGAACTGGATATACTTTGAAGAATAATCTTTCTTGAAAAGAAGTTAATTTACATTCACTAACGTCAATTTTATATAACCAGAATAAAAACATCCTCCACGGAATATCGTGGAGGATGTTTTATAATACAAAATTAATGAAGAGTAGGTGGATAACCCTGGAATACAATCGTTGCAATTGTAAATCCGCCAAAGATGACAGCTGCGGCAACGTTGAACACGATGCTCAAGAGATTGCGTTCTTTGAATCCTTGTACCGTACCTATAACTGATAAGATTGCAACTAGCCCGAAAATCACCATTAATATGTTCATGCGGTAGACACTCCTTTCAATAGAGAAAAAATGAATGCCGATTTAGCAATATTCCTCCTCTATTGTAATGGTTATTCAAGTTTTTGTCGAGTCAAATAAATGTCCAAAGTTTGAATTCTGCTCTCAGCTTCATTATTATTTACAATAGGAGGTGGAATGATGTTGAAAATACATACATATCCATTGGGGCCGATTCAAACAAATTGTTATATTGTGATGAATGATGAAGGCAAATGCCTTGTGATTGATCCGGGAGAAGAGTCCAAGAAAATTATTAGGAAAATAAATAAGCTGGAAGCTGAACCTTTAGCGATATTGTTGACACATGCACATTTTGATCATATTGGCGCCGTTGACGAAGTTAGGGATCGTTTTAAAATTCCTGTCCATATTCATGAAGCTGAAAAGGACTGGCTTCTTAACCCGAATTTGAACGGCTCTTCGAAGTATCCTGGACTGCCGTCTGTGAGCAATGCAAAGGCAGATGCATTTCTAGACGAAGGTGAAATGGAGATTGGGCCATTCAAAATCGATGTACGTCATACACCGGGACATTCACCAGGCAGTATGTCCTTTATTTTCACTGATAGCAAGATGGCTATCGTAGGTGATACTCTATTTAAACAAAGTATTGGGAGAACCGATCTTCCGGGAGGGAATTCGAAAAGACTTCTTACATCAATCCATGAGAAATTATTAACATTGGACGATGATTACATGATTTATCCGGGACATGGTTTGCCGACCACGCCAGGGGAAGAGAAAGATACGAATCCATTTCTAAATGGATTTTGAAATAGAAAACAAAAAAACAGCCGAAACGGCTGTTTTTTTGTTTTAACTCTTTTAGTGTCCTCCACCTTGTACGTGAATGAACGTTGCGTAGTAACTGAACCCTACCATGAAAATCATTAGATAAGCTCCGAACATGTACATATACATACGTTCCGTTAAATTCAAGTATCCAAGCAACAAGAAGAAGATAGTGCTAGCGATAAAGATGACGGTTGCCGGCATCATGCCGCCGATGAAAAACATTACAGCGAAAATACCAGTCCAAAAACCACATAACTTAAACATATTATCCATAAGTCCGTCCCTCCTTAACATAAAACGTTGAAAAGTTCTCTAATTCATTATAAGTGATAGTCAGTCCAATTGTAAACTCCTATGAAGTAGACATTGTGACAATTAGATGGAAAGTAGTTGTGAACAATACTTTCAAATATTGATTTTCATATGGTATTTCACCTTAAAAATCGAGTTTGGCAGAAACTGTTCCTTTTAAAGAATTTGTACCGTATACTCGCAATAAGGCGAGGAGCGGTCATTCGCCTACTAGGAAAGAGGGGTGTTCAATGGAGAAGCGAGATAATCTCATTGAGAAGAAATGTTTTGCTTTGCTTGAGAAGGCAATTAGCCATAGGGCGACTGACATCCATCTCGTACCAATGAGAGACATTTACGAAGTGCGCTTTAAAATCAATTCCAAACTTGAAACGTCCAGCACAGTCCCCCCACAGTTGGCTGGTCGAATGATCTCCTTTTACAAATTTCTTTCTTCGTTAGATATTAGCGACAAACGCAAACCTCAAAGTGGTTCATTCCATAAAAAAATCCAAGCAGATAACTTTTCCTTTCGTGTATCAACTATCCCATCCGTCAACATGCAAGAAAGTGTAGTCATCCGACTGCAAAAGCACGACAAAATCGTTCCACTCGATAATTTATGTTTAGAACCTGTCTGGGAACAACAACTACGACAGGCGACAAAGGAGAGGCAAGGTTTAGTAATCGTTACTGGGCCAACGGGAAGCGGGAAGACGACTACTATCTATTCATTGACCGCACATTGCGTAAATGAATTGGAACGGCATGTAATTACGCTAGAAGATCCTGTTGAAAATAATCATTCGCATCTCTTGCAGATTCAAGTAAATGAACGTTCCGGAATGACGTATGCTGCGGGACTTAAAGCGATTCTCCGACACTCACCGGACGTTATCATGATTGGTGAGATAAGAGATGCTGAGACAGCTAAGACGGCTGTAGCAGCAGCCCTCACAGGCCATCTCGTGCTTACAACGATTCATTCTAAAGATCCCGAGGGTTGTTTCTACCGTTTAATGGACTTCGGCATTACGCCAGAAGAACTGCGACAGACAATCGTCTGTATATGTGCTCAGCGCTTGATCAAGAAAGATTGCGGGGACTTAAGTGCAATTTTTGAAATTGTTCAAGGAGATTTGCTGGATTTGATAGCAGATGGCATTGTTAATGGCGAAAGAATTCAGATGCCTAAGGAGAAGAAAATTGAAACTGTTATGCAACGCTATGACAATTTGGAGAGAAAGTTGCATGATTGAATTTTCTTTGTCTCGTCCCCACAATCGACTGGACAGAATCAACCAGCATCCCGCTTTTCTTAAGCGTCTCGCAGTGCTATTGAAAGAAGGCTATACCTTCCATGACGGTCTTATACTACTTTTGCCACATCATAGTAAAAATTATGAAGACATACTTTCCCGGATTGAAAGCGACATAAAAGGAGGTTTGGGAGTTTCCAATGTATTAATTAGCCTTGGTTTCTCATCATCTAGCCTATTGCCAGTCATCATTGCCGAAGTTGATGGCAAATTGGCGGAAGCATTGGAAGGAATTGCAGACAGATTGGTAAAGGTAGATGAAAGACGTAAGAAGCTAAGAAATATATTAGCTTATCCAATTGTGTTGTTTTCATTCATGGCCATATTGTTAGTCCTATTCCGCAATTACTTCCTCCCTAATCTTCAAGCCTTAGCGATTTCTAGAAATGATACAAGTACAGGGCTAGTCTCTTTATTACCAATAATCGTCTCAAAAATACCCGATGTCCTAATCGGTACTGGATTAGTATTCATCATACTCATGATTATAGGTTCGATATTTTATCGTAGACTATCCCCTTCAGAGAAAGTTAAGTTTGTAATAAAAATTCCATTTGTCGGCCGCATTTTTATAAGTATGAAAACGCGAGATTTTGCCGGTGAACTTGGAAGCTTATTGCATTCAGGTTTATCGATGCAGGATGCACTTGATGTACTTATCAATCAGAAAATCGATAAAATAATGGCTGAAATTTCAGATACGTTTAAAGGTTATGTCGTCTATGGCGAAAGTTTTGATCAAGCTATTCTCATGACTGACGGCCTTAGTAATGAATTGAGTTCGTATGCATTACACGGGTCGAACACTGGACATTTACCGAAGGAATTGATTATCTACAGTGAAAATCTTCATGAACGGATTGAGGTAGAGTTGGGCAAATGGCTTTCTTCATTGCAACCAGTTCTATTCACCATTCTGGCTGTCTGTATTTTGGCCGCATATTTAGCATTGTTATTACCGGTTTATAATATGTTCGATACGATTTGAGGAGGTAGGAAGGTGTTTAACAGTAAAAATGAAAAAGGATTTACGTTAATTGAAATGATGATCGTTCTTCTTATCATTTCTGTACTAGTGCTTATCGCTATCCCGAATGTGACAAAACATGCAAGTACAATTGATAAAAAGGGATGTGAAGCGTATGTGAAAATGGTGCAGGGACAAGTGGAGGCTTATCGGATGGAGAACCACAAAGTGCCTAAATTAGCTGAATTGGAGGATGCTGATTATTTGCCGAAAAATGCAGAATGTCCTGATGGAACGAAAATAGTTGTCACTGATGAAGGCATAGTGAAAACCGAGACAGATCTAAGTGCAGAGTAAAAGTATGTTTGATAATAAACAATCAGGATTCACTTTTCTGGAACTGCTATTAGTACTAAGTATTGTGGCAATTGTAACGGTAATTATCATTCCGAGTGGAGATAAATGGGTAAAAAAACAGAGCGAAAAAGAAGCGCTTGAGACGTTCATTGCAACAATCCATCATGCACAGGCTTATGCAATCGCATATGAAGCATCGACTGCCATAAAATTTAAAGATTCAGGTGCTACGTATAGGCTGTATACACCTAACTTAGAGTCAACCAAACCTAGGGATGTCGAATTTCCGACAGGCATGCGTGTAATCGCAATCAGCAGTAACATGAAGGGAATTGAATTTACTAAAGCTGGAAATATCGTCAATTCGGGTACCATTACATTGAAAACCTCTGCCGGAGTAAAATTGATCACCTTGCAATTACAGCATGGGAGGGTTCTCGTCCGTGATCAATGAAAAAGGCTTTTCTTGGCCTGAATCTATTCTGGCTCTTGTTGTACTCACGGTCATCTTTGGTACCTTGCTGCCGTTATATTCCAATATGGCAAACGGTTTGGAAAGAAAGAGGCTTGAAATGCATGCTACAAAGACTGCTTATCATGGAGCTGTTCTGCATCATTATTATGGGAGGACGTCTGGTACTGTTTCCATTGAGAATGTTCACTTCAACTGGTATGTAGGATTAAACGCAGTCTGTGTCTCTTATCAATTGTTAGAGGATGATCAGGAAAAATGCGTGCATTACTAAAAGGTGCTAATCAATCGGGCTATTCATTAATTGAGTCAATCTTTCAATTGCTGATTTTAGGGATTTTTCTACAGTTCGTTCTTCTATTTTTTTATTGGAAAGCGCCAATTGAGCGTCAATTTGAAGATTATTACGCGACTGAGTGGGAACTCTTTGGAATTGAACTACAAGAATTACTTATTGAAGTGGAGGAATTCAACATCTTAGTAGGTAACCGTTCAATCTCATTTCTAAATGACAGAGGGAAAATCGAAATTGGACAAAGTGGCTCTGTCATCCGAAAACTCGTTCATACAAAAGGATATATACCGCTCTTTACGAATGTGCGAGAAACGACCTTCACATATGAAGGAGAAGAACTTGCTTTAAAAGTTCTGATGCTCGATGGTAAAACCCGGGAGTGGAGGTTCGTAATTGGACTTCGTCAGGGATGAACAGGGTACTGTCCTTGCAGCTTCATTAATATTACTTTTTATCGTAAGCCTCTTTCTTTTTACCCTCGTTTCATGGCATAGTAATCTATATAGAACTTTCGATTCCATTGAAACGTATTACGAAAATCAAACATCAAAGATTATGAGGCAGGGCGGTTACAATTATGAAGAAAGTATATTTGATCGGATTCATGGGCAGTGGTAAAAGTGCGATTGGCAAACGCCTAAGCAATCTGTTGAATCTTCCTTTTTATGATATGGATACGGAAATCGCAAAAAAGACCGGTATGACAATACCGCAAATATTCGAAACGTATGGGGAAGAGAAATTCAGGGAGATGGAAACTGACTTTCTACTTCATTTTCCAGATGAGTATTGCATTATCGCTACTGGTGGCGGTGTTGCTATGCGCGCACACAACCGTGAGATTATGCGTGCAACGGGTCTGGTGTTTTTTCTTAATTCAACATATCGGGATATTTGGCGAAGAGTATCAACGGATAAAAACAGGCCTATCGTTCAACGCTCCACTCGTGAACAGCTGGAAGCACTCTATCATAAAAGAAAACCACTTTATTTGGAGTGTGCACAATTTAAAGTCGAAACGACGGGACGATCTCTAAACGAAATTACACAATATATAGCCTTTCAGATACTTCGTTTAAAAGGGGATTGAGTGAAAGTTCATTTTGACTACTCCTATGTCGATGGGACAGAAGTAGAAAAGTCATTAAAATTCACTAATTGTTCAAAAAGAAAAGTGCATGTAATCAAGGCTCATATATTTGATTGCATGCACTTTTTTAATTTTCACGTGGTTATGTCACGGACTCTTATCTTTGTTTAGCATTTTTGCATTTTAGAAGTTGCAGTACTTTATAAAATATGTAAATCATTTTATTCAGAACTCATTAACACGAACGATTATATTTAATTCCTCTTCATTATTCGTTTTATTATCGTTACTTGAAAAGGATTGCGATTCTCTGGATGTAATGTTAAGATATAAGGCGAAAGGCTACATAGTTGTCTAAACATTTTACACATATTTAAAAATGAATAAGCGCGGATGATTGTATGGGGAGAGCACGCATTAGGCGTCGCCGAAGGAGCAAGTAACGAAAGTTATGAATCTCTCAGGTAACAAGACCCATCCATGACGCATCTCTGGAGAGAGCCGATTCTATCGGCCACCAACGAGGAAAGCCGTAAGGTCAAACTTTCAGGTAGACGGACAGAGGTTCTCTTAGCGATAAGGGGATCTCTGTCTTTTTATGGCAACTATTCTTTGATACTAGCTATTTAAATAGTGTCATATCAGATTGGTTTGCCAAAAGAACATTACGATTTATGCAAGTCATCATTTACTTTAAGGGGGAAAATGGCTGTGGCAGAAAATTTAAAACGAACCGCTTTATTTGAAAGCTATAAACAGTACGGTGGCAAGACGATTGATTTTGGTGGATGGGAGTTACCTGTCCAATTTTCAAGCATCAAAGCTGAACATGAGGCTGTTCGAACGAAGGCAGGACTATTTGACGTCTCCCATATGGGTGAAGTGTTTGTCAGCGGGGCTGGCGCGCTTGCATTCTTGCAGAAACTTATGACGAACGATGTTGCAAAACTGAAAGACGGTCAAGCGCAATACACGGCGATGTGTTATGAAGACGGTGGCACAATTGACGATTTGCTTATTTATAAAAGAGCCGACAATGATTATCTCTTAGTCGTTAACGCTTCTAATATTGAAAAAGACGTGGAATGGATGGAAAAGCATGCGTCAGCTGACGTAGTGATTGAAAATCGTTCTGACGAATATGGCTTGCTTGCATTGCAAGGACCGAAAGCGCAGGAAATCCTGCAAAAACTGACTGATCAACCATTGGAAGATATCAAATTTTTCCGTTTTAAAGAAGGCGTCAATGTTGCAGGACATAAAGTGCTTATTTCACGCACGGGTTACACCGGAGAAGATGGATTTGAAATTTATGGTGCTCCTGAATCGATGGTCGCGCTTTGGCCTGCGATTCTTGAGGCAGGTGAAGAAGAAGGGCTTGTTCCAGCTGGTTTAGGCGCACGCGATACTCTTCGTTTTGAAGCTGGTTTGCCACTGTACGGACAGGAATTGTCTAAGGATATCTCTCCTTTGGAAGCAGGTATTGGATTTGTCGTTAAAGTTAATAAGGAATCGGATTTCAATGGGAAAGATGTGCTAACGAGTCAAAAAGAGAACGGAGTACCACGAAAACTCGTAGGTCTTGAAATGATTGACAAAGGCATTCCGAGAACGGGTTATAAGGTCTTCATTGGCGAAGAAGAAATTGGTGAAGTCACAACTGGTACTCAATCGCCTACATTGAAAAAGAACATCGGCTTTGCGCTTTTGAAAGCAGAGTATACTGCTGAAGGTACTGAAGTCGAAGTTGAAATTCGCGGAAAGCGTTTGAAAGCTGCACTAATCGCAACACCATTCTATAAACGATAATTGAATGAAGAGGAGACATGCTGATATGAACCATCGTTATATTCCAATGACGGAATCTGATCGTGATGAAATGTTATCGACAATCGGAATTGCTACAATTGATGAATTATTTGAGGATATTCCTGAAAAAGTCCGTTTCAAAGGTGAATTGGCAATTAAGAAAGCAAAATCCGAATCTGCTCTGACGAAAGAGCTTTCAAGAGTTGCTGCTAAAAATGCAAACTCCACTACGAACGCATCTTTCCTTGGTGCTGGTGTCTATGATCATTACAAACCAATCATCGTTGACCATGTTATTTCGCGCTCTGAGTTTTACACAGCTTATACGCCGTACCAACCAGAGATTTCACAAGGTGAATTGCAGGCAATCTTTGAATTCCAGACAATGATTTGCGAGTTGACGGGAATGGATCTTGCAAACTCATCCATGTACGATGGCGGAACTGCACTTGCTGAAGCAGGCAACCTCGCTGCAGGCCATACGAAACGCAAAAAGATTCTTATCTCTGAAACCGTACATCCTGAATCCCGTGATGTTGTCGCATCTTATGCATCCGGCCAATTCATTGATGTAGTTACAGTTCCACAGAAAGACGGCGTTACAGATATTGTTAAATTGGAAGAATTGATCGATGAAGATACAGCAGCCGTTCTTGTCCAATACCCAAACTTCTTTGGTCAAATTGAAGATATCCAGAAAATCGGTGAAATGGCACATGACAAAGGCGGATTATTCGTAGTCTCTTCCAATCCGCTTGCACTTGGTGTTTTAACACCTCCTAGAAAACTCGGTGCAGATATCACTGTTGGTGATGCACAGCCATTCGGTATCCCTGAACAATTCGGCGGACCGCATTGCGGCTATTTTGCTACAACAAAAAAACTAATGCGTAAAGTTCCAGGTAGATTAGTTGGGGAAACAACTGACGAAGCTGGCAGACGCGGATATGTGTTGACACTTCAAGCACGTGAACAGCATATCCGTCGAGACAAAGCGACGTCCAATATTTGTTCCAATCAGGCATTGAATGCCTTGGCAGCATCTGTTGCGATGACGGCATTTGGTAAGAAGGGTGTAAAAGAAATCGCTTATCATAATATCGCTAAAACAGCATATGCAAAAACAGCATTTGAAAAAGCTGGATTTACGGTGAAATTCAATCATGCCCATTTCAACGAGATCGTAGTTGAAGTGAAGAAGCCTATTAAAGAATTGAATGCGAAACTGCTTGAAAATGGTATAATCGGCGGCTATGATCTTGGACTCACATATCCTGAACTGTCCAACCACGTCTTGTTAGCTGTCACGGAACAACGTACAAAAGAAGAAATCGATGCACTCGTGCAGGAAATGGAGGCAAACAATGCATAAAGATAACCAACCTCTTATTTTTGAAATTACGAAAGAAGGCCGGGTAGGCTATAATCTGTCCGAATTGGATGTTCCTGAAATCGATCTTTCAAGCCATTTGCCAGCTGGATTTGAACGTGTTGAAAGTCCGGAACTGCCTGAAGTTTCAGAGCTTGATATTATGCGTCACTATACTGCATTGTCTAATCGGAATCACGGGGTAGATACAGGTTTCTATCCGCTTGGATCTTGTACGATGAAATATAATCCGAAAATCAACGAATCCGTTGCACGTTATGCTGGATTCGCAAATATTCACCCATTGCAAGATGAGTCAACAGTTCAAGGCGCAATGGAAGTTATGTATGATTTGCAGGAGCATCTGTCTGAAATTACAGGGATGGCCGAAGTGACACTTCAGCCTGCAGCTGGAGCACACGGAGAGTGGACTGCATTAATGATGATTCGTGCTTTCCATGAAGCAAACGGAGAGTCTAATCGTACAAAGGTTCTTGTCCCTGACTCCGCACACGGAACAAATCCTGCATCTGCAACTGTAGCAGGTTTTGATACGGTGACAGTTAAGTCAAATGAGCTTGGTCTCGTTGACATTGAAGATTTAAGATCCAAAGTCGGTCCTGATACAGCAGCTTTGATGCTGACAAACCCGAATACGCTAGGTTTGTTTGAAGAAGATATTCTTGAAATGGCTGAAATTGTCCACGGTGTCGGCGGTAAATTATATTATGACGGTGCTAACCTGAATGCCGTCATGTCAAAAGCTAGACCAGGAGACATGGGCTTTGATGCAGTTCACTTGAACCTGCACAAGACTTTTACAGGTCCACACGGCGGTGGCGGTCCCGGTTCAGGTCCAGTAGGTGTAACAAGTGAATTGGCTCCTTTCCTACCAAAACCAGTACTTGTCAAAAAAGGTGATACGTTCACGTTCGAATACGATCGTCCGCAATCCATTGGTCGCGTGAAGCCGTTCTACGGAAACTTCGGTATCTTCTTACGTGCATACACGTATATCCGTTCAATGGGTCCAGACGGCTTGAAAGCTGTTACTGAATATGCTGTATTGAATGCGAACTATATGATGCGCAGACTAGAACCCTATTTTGATCTGCCATACACGCAACACTGTAAACACGAATTCGTTCTTTCAGGCAGACGCCAAAAGAAATTGGGTGTGCGTACATTAGATATGGCGAAACGACTGCTTGACTTTGGCTTCCACCCGCCAACAATCTATTTCCCGTTAAATGTTGAAGAGGGAATGATGATTGAGCCGACGGAAACAGAATCCAAAGAGACGCTCGACTCCTTCATCGATGCAATGATTCAAATTGCGAAAGAAGTAGAAGAGACGCCTGAAATCGTCCAGGAAGCGCCACATACGACTGTCATTAATCGTTTGGATGAAACAAAGGCTGCACGTCATCCGGTATTGCGATATACAAAAGAAGAAGAACTAGTAAACGCATAAACAATTTAATGAAATAGAAGAGCCCTATTCAATCAACGGGTTCGGTACTTGAGAAAACGATAACAAACATAGCTTTTGGGGACACTATTCGAATACGAATGAGTGTCCCTATTTTTGTTGTATCATGTTATATAGGGGTCTTTTGGAAGTTTCTCACAGTACTATCAGTTTTTGAATTACCAACATTGAAAGTGACTTTGTTAATTTGCGGTTGGCATAACTATCGCGAATTTATTCTGAAGTTAATGAAAATAGTAAAAGGAACAAAGGATTTTATGCTAAAATAGATTTTGAAAAATTTTGTTAGCAAACGCGGAATAACCTAACATGAATTGTTACTATTTACTCTAGATAAATTAGGAATCATACGCTTTAAGTGACGAATAATATTATGTATAAAACAGATTAAACAAACAAGTCACTATATACTACAAAAACTGTCGTTTTAGGCTCTAGACGGCTCGTATTACCGCGTCATGGCAGTAAGATGAATGTTATTATATTGGAGGTTGTTGGATGGAAAAGAAATGCAAAAGGTTTGGATTGGCAGCTCTATTTTTATCGCTGTTGCTATATGCATGTGAAGGGAATCCGATGTCTCTAGACGACTGGTATTCAACTGACGCAGAAGAGCTTTCTGTATACGTCTACTACGACAGCTTTGAGCAAACAGAAGAAACGGCTATACATAACAAAATCACAGAACATTTATCTCCCGTTCTTAGAGGTAACGTAGCAATCACTGTTCAGCACGACCAAACGGAAGAAGCTATAGATATGTTTAAGATTGTAGAGTTTCCTACAATTCTAGTGTTCGATAATGAACGGTTGCTATTGCAAACGACCGATTTTCAACAATTTGAGGATTTCACCAAAGATTACTACTCGAATTAAACGGAAGGGCCAGATAAATTAGTGACCAATTTGTTTCTTGCGAACTAATGCTTACTGTCCAACGCACGATGTTCATGGAGTATGACTTTTCCAAGCGAAGCTCCGAGACTTTTCAGCTTCTGCACTCTAAGCAATGGAGAGTAGTTATTATAAAGCACTTATTCAAGAAAGGGGCTATTTTGTTGCATATAAACTGTTACTTTCCGTTCCGGCGCACGCTTTCCGGAGGGCGTGGCTTGAGCCCATAGCTGTCAACTTAAGGACTTGGAGTAAATCTTCCATTATTTAAGCCGGACTGAAGATAAAATAGGTTTGCTCTTTGAAATTAGGGGAATTGAATTGTTGAGATGTTGAGACTACAATTTTCCTTTTTTAGCGAGAGGGTTGATTGTTTTCTCTAATTGAATTGAAGGCGTTGAAGGGCTGTTCCTTTGGATGACTTTGGTTTTCGGGCAGTTTTGATGAGTAGCCTGATTGCCAGACACAAAAAGTCCTTCAACGCCCTCTTTTTGTGGATAAAGATTCGATATAACTTCGGCAAGAATTCTATGGCTACAGTGCGTACGGCGATCATCTCGCTGATTTCCAACTGTTCTTCATCCCAAATGACATTACGCAGTTGATAAGCTATCAGTTGGCTGATGATGATTGCTAGAAGTGTTCCATAAAGATGACAGAGCCACCGTTCTTTCTTCATCACCTTGAATTGATCCACACCGAGGTAGGATTTCCATGTTTTAAAACATAGTTCGACGTGCCATCTCAAACGATATAATTCTACCAACTTTTTTGCGGGAATGGATTCAGGCAGATTTGTCATATAAACTGTTATGCCCGCCAGGTCACTTACAACTTTCTTAGGTTTCTTTCCGGATTTGGTAGTGCGCCGGTGAATTTTTTTTAAGCGGTGCTGCCGTTGAGTTTCATCGTGTGAAAACACAATACAACGGGCTGGAAAATGGGAGTCCCTACCAAAATGAACTCCCTCAAGCTCCAAATATTCACCAGGTTCTAGATTTTCACAAAGCTTTACCAGGTCAATTCGTTGATACAGGCTACTTTGAACCACTTTTCCGTTTTGATGATAAGCAGGAAAAGGGTTTTTGAATGCCAGATAGGCATCATTTCTTAGCTTCGTGATAAAAAAGCCTCCGTTTTCCTGCATCTGGCCAAATTGTTCAAAACTGAAATACCCCAAATCTTGCAAACATAAATCATGGTCGTTGATGTAAGCTAAACGTTCAGCACCCTTTCTTGTATCATTCACACGTTGGAAATCAATATCTAAGAACGTAGTTTTACCTGACAAGATATCGTACTCATATTGAATTTTCACAGATTCCTGCTCTGTTTTAACGGCTCGTTTTTTCAAATGATCTGGTACTTCGATAGCTGTCGCATCAAGCACGCGGATGCTTAGAAATGGGAACGGGTCTGCAGAAGAATGAGTAGGAACGTGTTCTAGGAACTGATGATGTAGAATCTCTTGGACAAGGCGTCGAAGAAACAGTGCGGCTTCTGGGGTAAACTTCTTATCTAGGGCAGTTCTACTGATCAGGATATCTTGTTCAATGACTAGTTTTGAACAGAGTTCCTGAATAGAACATCCTGCAAAGTTCCCGTGAAATTGAAAGAGTAGGGCAAGAAAATCACTTGCAGTAACGAGACGCTTTCTTTTAATAAAACCTGTTTCCTTCGCAATTTCATCTACACGTGTTGGTTGGATACTTTCAAAAAGCTGTTCAAGAAGTTGAGTTGTCTGAGATGTAGTCATGAAAAGAACTCCTTTCCAAAAGTTGTTGGTAATTATTACATACCAACATTTCGGAAAAATCACACATTTATCTTAAGTTGACAGCTATGGTGGCTTGAGCCGCTTCCTTCGCTGCGCTCCGTCCAGGGTCTCAAGACGCACGCTGATCCTCTTGGAGTCGGCGCCTGCACTTCAAGCAACGGAGAATAGTATCTATAAAGCTAATTCTAGAATCGGGTCAGATTAAGGATTTACAAAAGGTAGGGAGGAACTTATGAAAAGTAAAAATAACAGCAAACGGAAAATTATTCAGTGGATTGCATTTGGAATCGTAATCCTTACTTGTCCTAAAGTTAGTGTTATTGAACATAGGAATTGCCTCTACATCTAGCACAATTGACGCTTTAAATTTGGGTAGGATTTACAATAGGAATTATTTACTTTTAATTTCTTATCTTTTACCTAAGAACATCCAAAATAACAGTACACATTCAAACTAACGGGTTGTTATAAAAAGAAATTGCATCCACATCAAAAACGGAACATACACTTGACGGGGATTGTTGCAACTGAACTGGATACGCTAAACCTAAATCTAGTTTGGAGTGATAAAATTGAATATATCTAAACCTCTTCGATTGGTTTTATTAAGTGTACTAATATGTGGGGTGTATTATGAAACAGTACATGCAAAAACGAACGATCCTCCTCCTTCCTTTGAAAACGAAATTAGTAAAGGAAAACAACTCACTCCGTTAGAAAGCCAATTAATGTCTTTCATGACGGGTTTAATGGTCACCGAACCAAAACAAGCAGTTGAATTGTGGATATTAGGTGTAAATAATCGGAGTGGTGCTGTACAATATGCAACGTTGTCCCCTTCGCTTCGAAAACAATCAAGAAGTAAATTTGGACAGACTCATTGGATAACAGGTCAGTCAAGCCCTTCGGTTAGTAACTTCCATTTTACCAAAGTAGAAAAACTTAGCGAATCCAAAATGCGGTATACCGTTGAATACGATTTATGGGCATCCTATGGCGATTTTGGTGGTGGAGAGAAGATAATAATCGTGGAAATGAATTTACAACCATTTAAAGAGTATTGGTTTATTTCCTCAATAACAACGAAATATAATGAATGGGAAGCATTTACCTCAGCCGAGACAGTTTTAAAATAAAATAATGCAGTTAACAATCCGACTAAAAACGCAAGTAACCATATTCCCGCAATAGAGTGCATTCGATTGTGGAAGAATCCTATACAAGTTTGAACAATAGAATTTAGCATGCAAAAACGCACAGGTTATTCTCTGTGCGTTTTTCTGTTGCTTCTTTACTGAGAATCGAAATTATTTGCTCTTAACTTTGCCTGTCCATGTACGGAAACCGCCTTGGAGTTGGTATAATTGTGTGTAGTCTTTCTTCTTCAGAAACAGGGCTGATCTCGAGCTCTTTCCTGTATTCTGATCGTATAGATAAACGGGCTTGTCCGGGCGTATTTCCTTATAACGCTGACGGAATTGGGAATAGGGAATATTTCGTGCGCCTAAAATATGGCCTGCTTCAAATTCTTTCGGTTCCCGCACATCGATTAATTGGGCTTTCCGATACCCTTCTATAAATTGCTCTTGTGTTAAATTGCTCACAGCTTTACGGAGACGTAGCATCGTAATGACAAAATATGCAATGACGACAACTGCGATGACTCCAAGAATATACCAATTAGTATTCACAAACACTTTCCCCTTTCTTTCTCTACTCTCATTATAAAGAATGAGTAGCACATGTTCAATGGGAATGATAAAATGAAAAGCATTGTGGGTAAAAAGGGGGCAATGCAATGGCGAAAACAGAATGGCTTTTCATTAACTCGGGAAAATGTTCCCCATCTTATAATATGGCACTTGATGAAGCGTTACTTGAATGGCACAGCAGAGGGGAAATAGGTCCAGTACTCCGATTTTATGAATGGGAGCCTGCGACTTTATCAATTGGCTATTTTCAACGTGTACACGATGAAATTGATATGGATGCTGTGAAAGAAAATGGTCTAGGATTTGTTAGACGTCCTACTGGTGGTAGGGGTGTCCTACATGAACACGAACTTACATACAGCGTTATCGTGACAGAAGCTTATCCTGATATGCCCGAGACCGTGACAGAAGCTTACCGGGTCATATCGGGCGGATTGTTGGAAGGTTTCAGGAATTTAGGTCTTGAAGCAGAGTTTTCAGTTCCTGTAACTGCAGAACAGAATGCTGGATTGAAAAAACCAAAGAGTGCAGTTTGTTTTGATGCCCCGAGTTGGTATGAATTAGTTGTCGAAGGTAAAAAGGTCGCTGGAAGTGCCCAGACGCGACAAAAAGGTGTAATCTTACAACATGGTGCTATCTTGCTTGAATTGGATGAGGATAAATTAGTTTCTCTGTTCAAATTTGATAGCGAAGATAGCAAAAATCGGATGAGAAGAAGTCTGCCGGAAAAAGCAGTTGCCATAAATCGATTGACGGATCGTAAAATTTCAATGGAAGAGTGCATAGATGCCTTTTCCCGTGGGTTTGAAACAGCGCTATCCATTCATCTAACTCCCTATGAACTGTCTGTTGAACAGCAGCTCTATATAAAGGAAATTGAACACAAGAAATATGCCAATGATGACTGGACTTATAAAAAGTAAAAATGGGAGATCCGTTGAACTTTTAGTGTGAAACTAACATGGTCCAGCTTTTTAAATAAAATACAAAGTGCATCATATTGAATGATTAATCAATATGTAGTATAGTGTTAACTGAATAAAATACAATATGTTGTGTTGTTAGAGCTTATTTATTGGAGGTAGAGAGAGTGGTTATTTTTTCAAATGAACAGACACCGGTATTGGACAAGCAACAACTTAATCGAGATATAGAACAATTTTCACAAGTACATCCCATTACAAATGATATGAGTATTGTCCATAGTGGTGTTTCACGTCTTGTAATGATTGATCGATATTCATTTAAAGACACGGAAAAGAAAACATTAAAAGTCGGCGATTTCGTCGTTTTGACAGTTAAAGAAGATCCGAAGTTCCCTGCACGAGGCTTAGGTTTCATCAAGTCATTGAACAAAGATAAAGGCATTGCTGAAATCTGGATTGAACAGGAATATCGGTCGTCGCTTGATAATCCTGAAGAACAGGAAACAGGGGTTATTTCTCGTCCGTTAGAAGTAATAGAGAAGCCGCTAGAAGTGTTCTATGAACAGATTGCGAAAAGGAATGCTACGGGTTTATCAAGTGTGGAGAAAACAGAAGAAAAGCGGAAAGAATCTTTCGAACGCTTTTATAATCAGTTGTCAAAATTGAATTTCATACCAGCAGGCAGAGTATTATATGGAGCTGGTTCAGAAACAGAAGTAACGTTTTTTAACTGTTACGTTATGCCTTTTGTAGCTGATTCTCGCGAAGGGATTTCCGATCACCGTAAGCAGGTAATGGAGATCATGAGTCGTGGTGGAGGAGTAGGGACAAACGGTTCTACGCTAAGACCAAGGAATACATTGGCACGTGGAGTGAATGGCAAATCATCCGGATCGGTTTCTTGGCTGGATGACATTGCGAAATTGACGCATCTTGTCGAGCAAGGTGGATCCCGACGCGGTGCGCAAATGATTATGCTAGCAGACTGGCACCCGGACATTTACGAATTTATCATCTCGAAGATGCAGAACCCAAGAATTCTACGTTATTTAATAGAAAATACTGAAGACGAGCTGATTAAAAAACTAGCAAATGATAAATTGAAATTCAAACCGCTTACTTCTCAAGAAGAAGCAATGTATCAAGGTATATTAAACTATCGAGCAATTGCTGGGATGGGTGGATTCAACGAAGCCATTATGCGGGATGCTGAGATGAAGTTAAATGACGGTGGTACTTATTCTGTCCATAATCCAGAATTTTTGAGTGGAGCTAATATATCAATCACGTTGACAGATGATTTTATGAAGTCTGTTGAACTGGATGGCGCACATGAACTACGTTTCCCTGCAGTTGAGTCGTACTCCGCTGACGAGATGAAAGTTTATAATGAGCAATGGCATGAAATCGGAGATGTGCGTGAATGGGAACGCCTTGGTCATGAAGTGCGTGTTTACCGTACAATCAAAGCACGAGCATTATGGGATCTCATTAATATTTGTGCGACGTATTCTGCAGAACCGGGTATTTTCTTTATCGATAATGCTAACAACGAAACGAATGCGAAAGCATACGGACAACAAGTCGTAGCGACGAATCCTTGCGGGGAACAACCGCTTGCGCCATATTCTGTTTGTAACCTTGCTGCAGTAAACCTTGCAGAAGTTGCCGATAAAGATTCGAAAACAGTGAACTATGAAAAACTGAAGGAAATTGTCCAAGTTGGTGTGCGTATGCAAGACAACGTAATCGATGCAACGCCTTATTTCCTAGAAGACAATAAAGTGCAAGCATTAGGTGAACGTCGGGTAGGACTTGGCGTTATGGGGCTTGCAGACTTACTTATCTACTGTGAAAAAGAATACGGATCTCCTGAAGGCAACGAACTTGTTGAAGAAGTTTTCAAGACAATTGCTACGACGGCTTATCGTGAATCAATCGAAATTGCTAAAGAGAAGGGAAGTTTCCCTTTCCTAATCGGAAAAACGGATGAAGAAACACAAGCTTTGCGTAATGCGTTTATCAACACTGGCTTTATGAAAAAAATGCCTGAAGATATTCGTGAAGGTGTGCTTGAATATGGTATTCGTAACTCTCATCTGTTGACAGTCGCGCCGACGGGATCTACAGGTACGATGGTAGGAGTTAGTACAGGGCTAGAACCATATTTTTCTTTCTCTTACTATCGTAGTGGTCGACTTGGAAAATTCATCGAAGTAAAAGCAAGCATTGTTGAAGAATACCTCCAACGTCATCCTGAAGCGAATCCAGAAAACCTGCCGAAATGGTTCGTATCATCTATGAGTCTATCTCCTGAAGCACACGCTGATGTCCAGTGTATCATCCAGCGCTGGATTGACAGCTCGATTTCTAAGACAGTGAACGCACCGCGCGGTTATTCTGTTAAACAGGTGGAAAGTGTGTACGAACGTCTTTATAAAGGTGGGGCGAAGGGTGGTACTGTCTATGTGGACGGTAGCCGTGATTCGCAAGTTCTCACGCTGAAAGCCGAAGAGAACGTTATGGAAGAAGAAATGCAGGAAGAGGTTATTGAACAGCGGAAAGTTGTTTTGATTAACACAATTCAAGATTTGCGTTCAACGAATGTCACAATCGGTTCTGAAGTTGGAAACACTTGCCCAGTATGCAGGCAAGGAACGGTTGAAGAGATTGGTGGTTGTAATACATGCACGAACTGTAATGCGCAGTTAAAGTGCGGGTTATAAAACGAAAAAGAGTGGCGGCATGAGTATTTCCATGCCGCCACTCTTTTATTGTTTTATAATCAGTTAACTGTCGCTGTGTTCTGGTGAACTACTGCGTCAGTCGATTTCAGGATTTCAACATTTTCAATACCTTGCTCTTCAATTTCTAACAATTTGTTAAAAGAAGCAATCGCTACTTGAACTTGATCGTCATCAGGTTCTTTTGTTGTTAGTAATTGAAGCCAAAGCCCAGGATAACCTAGGTATTTCAATACTGGGATATTCCGAAGACCGTTCGTAAATTGTAGTACTTCAAAGGATACACCAATAACGACAGGTATTAATAAAATTCGATTCACAATACGAAGCCAGAAAGGATCATATGGTACGAAAAAGTAGATGAACATACCGACAATTACAGTGAAAAGAAGGAAACTGCTTCCACATCTATAGTGAAGACGGGATTGGGATTGAACATTCTCTACTGTTAACGGCAAACCATTCTCATACGTATTGATTACTTTATGCTCGGCTCCATGATATTTGAACACACGTTTGATAAGTGGAGTCATCGATATGAGTGAAATATAGATGAGCAGCAGGGCAAGTTTGAAGAAACTCTCCAAAAGTATCTGTGCGGTCTTGCCAGGTGCCATAAATTCAAGCATTTGCGCTAGAAAAACCGGTACTAATGTAAATACAAATTTACCGAACAGGAATGATAAAACCCCAATTGCGGCTACACCGATAATCATACCAAGCTTTGAAGTCTCTTCTTCAGATGGTTCCACTTCTTCTCCAGGCATAACATCATAACGCTCATTTGCGAATGTCAGATGGCGGGACCCAATTCCGGCTGATTCCACTAAAGCGACAATGCCGCGGACGAAAGGGATTTTTTTCAGTTTAGTGGAGATTGGTTTCTGTTCTTTCGGCACATAGAAATAATCGAGCGAATCATCTTTTCGTCTGATGGCTGTAACTGTATGGTTTTTGCTGCCGAACATAACACCCTCTATTAAAGCTTGGCCCCCATATGTGGGCGGTTGTTGTTTACTCATCTTTTCGTCAACACCTTCTCTTTTCGAATAGCTACTGATCATTACAAAATGAATCTGTACATCTTTCAGTATAACAAATTTCCTATCTTTATAGTGTACAAAAAAACGATTATCTTCACCATTAAAAAGGTTTAGAAATATCATTAATTCCCGACACTATAGTGCAGGAGGGATGACTATGCTCAGTAAAAATTCGATTTGGACATCCGGCGTGGCGGCGATCTTCACACTATTTTCTTTGATAGCACTGGAGTTTTTTAATTTTATAAAATGGTCTCCGATCGGTTGGGGAAAGAAATGGCTGTTATTTGGTTCTTCCCATGATTGGTGGAAGTGGACAGCTCTTTTAATCTTAATCCTACTCGGCTATATGCTGCTTTATGGTCTATCGCATTTGGCAAGTCGCATTCCACCTTCAATAACAGCTATCGCGATAAGTATCATTGCTGCGGCTTCTATTGAATGGATTATTTTTTCCCCTAATACACTAATGGAAGGGATAAGGTCGCTTTCCATTCCTTTCTTTTCAATCCTGGCAATCGTAAGCAGATTTGTGACCGGGACTGCGGTATATATGAAAAAATCTTTCAGCTCAAACATATAAATAGGTTGCGACAATGGAACGATATGATAAAATGAGAAAGATAATGGTGAGGGGAATGGTGCGACTTTGAAAGTACTCGTGCTGAACGGACCGAATTTAAACAGATTAGGGAAAAGGGAACCGGAAATCTATGGCGCAGAGACCTTGCAGGATATCGAAGTAAAACTGCGGGAAATTGCGGATGAAAAACTTGTGGATCTGTCATTTTATCAATCAAATGTAGAAGGTTATCTAATCGATAAAATTCACGAAGCACAAGATATCGGTGTTGCCGGAATCATCTTCAATCCGGGTGCGTTTACGCATACAAGCATTGCCCTAAGGGACGCAATAGCTTCGGTTGATGTGCCTGTCATTGAAATCCATATATCCAATATACATAGTCGGGAACCTTTCAGACATACATCAGTCATTGCTCCGGTCTGCATAGGGCAATTATCGGGTTTTGGCACGAATGGTTACGAGCTTGCACTCCATGCATTCCTTCTCCGTAGAAATGGGGTAAAGTTATGAAACTGGCAAAATTACGTGAAACATTTAAAGAGAAGGGGATAGATGCTCTTCTAGTCACAAATTCGTATAATCGACGTTACATTACTGGATTCACAGGGAGCGCGGGAGTAGCAATTATATCCGCAACTGATGCTGTATTCATTACTGATTTCAGGTATACGGAGCAGGCGGCGGTACAAGTGAAAGATTTCCGCATTGTGAAGCATGAAAAGACGATTATCGAAGAAGTAGCGGCTCAAGTGAAAGACATGGGGGTCAAAACGCTAGGTTTTGAAAAGGACGATCTTTCTTATGGGATGTTCGAAATGTATGATGGGAAAGTAGATGCCGAGTTAAAACCTGTTTCAGGGCTAATCGAGAAATTGCGTTTAGTGAAATCTGAAGATGAAATAGAAGTGCTTCAACAAGCTGCAAAAATAGCCGATGACGCATTCGCGCATATTTGTACATTCATTAAAGCGGGTGTAACTGAGCTGCAAGTTTCAAATGAATTAGAAATGTTTATGCGGAATCAGGGAGCCACTTCATCATCATTCGATATTATTGTAGCCTCTGGCGAAAGAGGAGCATTACCGCACGGTGTTGCTTCAGACAAGGTCATCCAAACAGGCGAGCTTGTAACACTCGATTTTGGTGCTCTTTATAATGGATATATTTCTGATATTACGCGTACAGTAGCAGTCGGTGAGGTTTCAGAAAAATTAAAAGAAATCTATGAAGTAACGCGTTTTGCCCAAGAACTTGCTTTAGAAAAGATTAAACCGGGTATGACTGGAATAGAAGCTGATGCGATTGCACGCGATCATATCAAATCAAAAGGTTACGGAGAAGCATTTGGGCATTCAACCGGACACGGAATTGGATTGGAAGTGCATGAAGGTCCGGCTTTGTCATTCCGTTCGGAGACTAAATTGGAACCAAATATGGCAGTTACAGTCGAGCCTGGAATCTATCTTCCAGGAATTGGCGGTGTTCGTATTGAAGATGATATCATCATTACGGAAGCTGGAAATTACCGTCTGACACAATCGCCAAAAGAACTTATTATCCTATAATGAATTAAATGGAGGAACACCTATGATTTCAGTTAACGAATTTAAAACAGGTCTTACAATTGAAGTGGACGGCGACATTTGGCGCGTCATTGATTTCCAACACGTTAAACCAGGTAAGGGAGCGGCATTTGTCCGTTCGAAACTACGTAACCTTCGCTCAGGTAATGTGAATGAAAAGACATTCCGCGCAGGAGAGAAAGTTGAAAAGGCGCAGATTGATAACCGCCGCATGCAATATCTGTATGCAAATGGTGATGAGCATGTCTTTATGGATAATGAATCATACGAGCAGATTGAATTGCCTTCAACTCAGATTGAAGAGGAATTGAACTACTTAAGAGAGAATATGGAAGTGCATGTTATTTCTTATAAAGATGAAATTCTTGGCGTCGAAGTACCGACGACAGTCACTTTAGAAGTTACAGCAACAGAACCAGGCATTAAAGGAGATACGGCAAGCGGTGGGTCTAAACCTGCAACACTTGAAACAGGTCTTGTCGTACAAGTTCCATTCTTTGTAAACATCGGTGATAAACTGATTATCAACACAGATGAAGCTGAATACGTCTCGAGAGCATAATAAATAACGATAAAATCGTCACAACCTATTAACGGTTGTGGCGTTTTTTTTATCAATAAAACTTTTCATATTTCAGCATTCCGCTTCATAAGTTGTTATATGAAGGGGGAAACCCGAAGTGGAATTGAATGATTTATTGCGAATTGCCGGTATAGGATTGGTCTTAGGGTTTTTGCATGTCTTCTTTGAGCAAACCGGTAAGAAGGAGTTTTCTTTCTTTCTCTTCTTCGTGGCCTATATTTACATTGCCGCTGAAATGCTCCGTTTCCTAAGAATTTTCTTTTCGGAAATCGCTGAGTTCTTTCAATGGCTGTCACTGGCCATCTGATGGCAACGATTTTCCAACTCATTGTCGTCTATCTTCTTCTGCTTTTAGTAACATTCGCTTCCAAAAGCTTGCAACCTATCATCTATGCCGCCCTGTTCTTCATCTTTCTGTCTTATGTGTCGGTGTTGCTCATTATTCCATTTGGAAGTACGTTAATCGACATGTTCGCGCCTCTGCCAAGTCCTTATGTGAAGCTGATCATCGGAAGCGTTTTTCTGTTCTATGTATCGGAGCTAATTGTCAATCATATAAGTGAGGCTGGATACGGATCGATTTCAGCAATTGCACAAATCGCAGTCAAAATTGCCGTTATTACGCTATGGCTGCCTCATTTATCACAGATGATTGAAACATTATCCAGACTAATCATTAAATGATCGGATGAAGAATCCATGATACCTATGCTTGAATCTGTACTTGGGACAGTCCTGTCGAGTTTTATCGTTGTGATCATATCATCATTCTTAGTGCTTGTAGTCGATTTTCTTTTTCCGGCTTTTAAAAAATGGACGAGGATATTTTTATTTTTCATTGTCCTTACTGTTGTTTTGCAACCGGCTTTTGAACATCTTGAAATGATCAGGTCCATTACTCAAACCATTTCCACTATTTTCATCTCGATTTATCCGTTATTGACTGCAAGTATCATTGCTTCAGGTGGTTCCTTTGGTATGTTGAATTTTCAGCCAGCCATGTTGTTATTTGCGAACGGTGCTGTCCTTATGGCGGACAAAATTCTAATTCCGATGCTGGCGGCTGCAATTCTCTTAGATATCATCTCAAGACTATTCCCGTCTGTTTCTTTTTCCAAATTGGCGGACTTGCTACGGACAACCTTATTGGGAATCGTTTCAGCGTTAGTTGCAGCCTATTCGATTTTCATCACAGCAGGGGGGACGATTTCCTGGGCATTGAGCGGGGTTGCGAGCGAGCCGATTAAAGAGCTCATCAGCCAAAACATACCGATTATTGGCTCGTTTATAACGGATAGCATGGGTGCGATTGGCAGATATTCATCAGGGGCAAGCGTATTTGTTGGTGCTTGGCTCATTATGACTATTTGGACAGTAGCCTTATTGCCTACAATTAAGACGCTTATCACAGGTTTTTTATATCGTTGGACAGCTGCACTTATTGAACCATTCGCCAATGAAGAGATTACAGGATTATTGGATGATATCGGAAAGACATTATTCGTGCTTTGTGCAATTTCGTTTCTTGTTGCTTTTGCTTTTATTTACACGGCATTATTTACTGTTATTCTAATCAAATTGATTACAGCAGTGAAATGAGGGGTCACGTTGATCGAATTTTTGACAGGCGTTCTGCTCATTTCTGTCATGTCGACTATTTTGACGCTGCTTTCGCCGGATCATCTGGAGGATGAATTTCTGCCATTGTTGAAAATAGCGATGGGAATTTGGATTATTCATTCCATAACAAGAATTTTTGGTCATAGCCTCTTTTGAACAAGCATATTATGCATCATAGATGACACGAACCAAATCCGGCACGAAGGGGTGAAATGGTGATCATATGCAAAAACCAAAAAAGAAGCTTCATATTCTCTTCGTCGGAACAGCATTTGCGATTTTCATCATTTTCATCAATACGGCTTTCGGTTCGATTGGAGGGGAGAAGAAGAACGGGGAAGAGAGCGGAGAGGTAGCCGCACTTGAAGCTACGTTGATGAAAATGGAAGGTATCGGGAAAGTGGTTATTTACTTCCATTATGAGCACGCTGAAGTGGCAAGTCCGCTAGCTGATTACTTTTCAGTGAGCGGTGGTAGTACAAGTAAAAAAAATCCACTGCAAGGCTTATTGGTCGTAGCGGAAGGAGCAGATAACCCCAGGACTAAAAATGAGCTAAAACGGATCTTATCTGCAGTTCTTCAATTGCCGGAACATCGGATTGTCATCGTCGAAATGGAAAATAAGGGGGATACTTGATGAGAGCGAACAAACGGACAGTGTGGTTCTTAACTTTACTAAGTCTTGTAGCGGTAATTTCAATTTACTATTTAAAGAAAGAAGCACCAATGGATTTGGATGGAATGGCGATTTTTGGTGAAGCCGACAAAATGACGGTCACGAAAACGGGAGATACAGATAGTGTGAAAAAACCGGTTTACGCTGATTCCATGAAATTGGAAGAGATGCGTATGGAAGTGAAAAATGAGCGTAGCAACCTGAAAGACCAATTGACAACTAAAATGTTGTCTTCAGATATGACAGCAGAAGAACAAAATGATGCATACAACGAAATGGCAGAACTTATCAAACGTGATTCGGCGGAAGCATTAATGGAAATGCAAATTAGAAATCTTGGCTATCCAGAAGCTTTTGTTAGAAAAGAAGATGGGAAAGTGACAATCACTGTAGTTTCGGATGATGGCGGTCATTCCAACAAAATGGCAGTAGAAATCACTCAATTCGTCATGACAAGCTGGGAAGATGCCCGTTCTGTACAAGTTGTCTTCATGGAATAAGTGAGCAATATCAAGGCCCAATTCGGGTCTTTTTCTTTTTGCCCACCTCTTTTTTACATCAAATCCACTATATCTATTTCAATATGTCCGGAAAACGTCTAAAATAGGAATGAAGTACGTAAATAATAATGAGTCAGGAGAATCGACAATGTTGAAAATTCAAGAAATCCGTGAAATCATTAAATTAATCGATCAATCTTCAATTGAAAAATTCACATTTGAATCAGAAGGTACAAAAATAAAATTAGAAAAAAGAGGGAATGTAACAATTGCCCCTGTCCAGGCGGAACAGAAACATGAATCACCAGTACAACAGGATGCTCCAGTTCAACAGGAACGTAAAAGTGAGGAACCAGTAAAAGCAACTGTTGAACAACCAAAAGAAACGCCGGTAAGTGCACCGGCTGCCAAAGATGATCCGTCCTTGCACAAGGTACTATCACCGATGGTTGGAACTTTCTATCAATCATCTTCACCCGACGTGCCTCCTTATGTACAAAAAGGGGATTCAGTAAAACCCGATGCGATCGTATGTATCGTTGAAGCGATGAAACTCTTCAATGAAATCGAAGCGGAAGTATCCGGCGAAATCGTGGAGATCCTCGTGGAAGACGGTCAATTGGTTGAATATGGACAACCTCTCTTCCTCGTCAAACGGAATTGAGGAGGAATGAAAAGATGAAAAAGGTATTAATAGCAAACAGGGGCGAAATTGCTGTTCGAATTATCCGGGCATGTAAAGAGATGGATATCGAAACAGTCGCTGTCTATTCTGAAGCAGACCGAGAAGCATTGCATGTGGAGCTAGCCGATGAAGCGTATTGCATCGGTCCGACTTTATCAAGAGACAGCTATTTAAATTTCTCGAATATTATTAGTGTAGCAAAGCTGACAGGATGCGACGGGATCCACCCGGGATACGGTTTCCTTGCTGAAAATGCAAGCTTTGCAGAACTTTGTGAAGAAGTAAATATCGAATTCATCGGACCAACAGCGGATGCAATTTCCCGAATGGGAACAAAGGACGTTGCCAGAGAAACGATGAAACAGGCAGGTGTGCCAATCGTACCGGGATCTGAGGGCATTGTTGCTGATGAAGTGGAAGGACTTGAAGTTGCAAAACAAATCGGATTTCCAGTTATCATCAAAGCGACAGCTGGCGGTGGCGGTAAAGGAATCCGGGTTGCTTTGAATGAAGAGGAACTTATTAAAGGGATCAAGATCACTCAGAAAGAGGCTGCCGCCGCATTCGGAAATCCGGGTGTCTACCTCGAAAAATACATTGAAGTGTTCCGTCATGTTGAAGTTCAGGTGCTTGCTGATAAACACGGGAATACAATCCATCTTGGCGAACGGGATTGCTCGATTCAAAGACGAATGCAGAAACTAGTTGAAGAGGCTCCTTCTCCTGCGCTTACACCAAAATTGCGTGAAGAGATGGGGAAAGCTGCTGTCAAAGCTGCTGAGGCCGTTAATTATCGTGGAGCAGGAACCGTGGAATTCATTTTCGATCATATCAATCAAAAATTCTACTTCATGGAAATGAACACGCGTATTCAGGTCGAACACCCTGTTACAGAAATGATAACCGGCATTGATCTTATTAAAGAACAATTGAAAGTGGCTTCGGGCGAAAAATTGGCATATCGCCAAAAAGATATAAAAATTAATGGTTTCTCGATTGAATGCCGAATCAATGCGGAAAATCCTTCGAAAAACTTCATGCCTTCACCAGGAGAAGTAACGATGTACATGCCGCCGGGCGGCTTTGGCGTACGAGTGGATTCGGCTGTTTACACAGGCTATACAATCCCACCGTTCTATGATTCAATGGTTGCCAAACTAATCGTTCACGCAGATACGCGTGAAGAAGCGGTAGCACGTATGAAACGTGCACTTGGCGAGTTTATCATCGAAGGCGTCCATACGACTGTTCCTTTCCATCTCAATCTGATGGATCACGAGGTCTTCAAATCAGGCGACTTTGATACAAAGTTTCTTGAAAAATACACCGTGATGTAATTACTCGATAGCTATTTAATCATCTACATCCATACAAAGGAGGAGAAGTGTAATGGCAGACAAAACAAATGCTTCATTCGCTGGAATGAGTTCTAAAGGTGACGCTGTTTTAGGTCGGGTCCAGCTTGCTCCTGAAGTGCTTGAAGTTATTATCGGTATCGCGACAAATGAAGTCGATGGTGTCGCTACGACGAAAGGCAACTTCGCTACAGGAGTAGCTGAGAAATTCGGCAAAGTGTTTCACGGAAAAGGTGTTAAAACGGATTGGGTGGAAGACCAACTTCTCGTTGATGTGTTCTGCGTCGTTCAATACGGCTACTCAATACCTACAGTAGCGTTGGAAATCCAGAAACAGATTCGTCATGCAATCTTCAATATGACATCACTAGACACAAAAGAAGTGAATGTTCATATTACAGGAATCGATTTTGATACAACAGCAGAACTAGAATGATCGGAAAGCATCGTCCATCGGATGATGCTTTTCAACTTGTCCTGCTATATATTCACTTAGTGAATATGCTATGATATAGCCCAAGAGATACAGTAGTGGAGGAGACAAACGAATGAAACGAAGAGAAGCGCGTGAAAAAGCGGTGCAAACCCTTTTTCAGATGGACAACTCAGAAATGACACTGGAAGAAGCCATCACATATATTATGGACGGACCGATCGACCCTTTTTATGAATCACTTGTAAAAGGGACAATTGAAAACCGTGATGAGGTCGACAAAGTACTAATTGGTAAACTTGAGAACTGGTCTTTGGATCGCCTTCCAAAGATTGAAAGGACGGTCCTACGAATCGCTGTATATGAACTTCTTTTTCAGGAGGAAGTGCCACACAGAGTTATTTTAAACGAAGCAATTGAGCTGTGTAAGCATTTCGGTGATGAAAAGTCCGGGCGTTTTGTGAATGGTGTTCTATCTAAATTCGCAGAAGAAAAATAAGAATGTATCAGTGTGGAGGGAAATCAGATGACTGCAAAAGTAATCAGTGGTGTTGAAATCGGTAAGGAAATCAGAGAAGAGATTAAGAGCGGCGTAAACAAGTTGATTGAGTCAGGCTGTAAACCGGGGTTGGCTGTCATTCTTGTCGGGGAAGATCCTGCATCCCAGACGTATGTGAAAAACAAAAACAAATCAACTATTGAAGCAGGTATGAAATCAGAACAAATCAAATTGCCGGCAACGATTACAGAAGAAGAACTGTTGAAGCATGTAGATAACCTCAACAACGACGACTCAATCCATGGGATTCTTGTGCAGTTGCCGTTGCCATCACATATTGACGAAGATCTTGTCATCAAATCCATTTCACCCGACAAAGATGTTGACGGATTCCATCCACAAAACGTCGGTAAAATGATGATCGGACAAGAGACATTTCTTCCTTGTACCCCCCATGGCATAATGGAAATGTTGGAACGTAGCGGAATTGAGATAGCCGGCAAGCATGCAGTAGTCATCGGTAGAAGCAATATAGTCGGTAAGCCGATGGGCCAATTATTGTTGCAAAAAGATGCGACGGTTACATATTGTCATTCCAAAACAAAAGATCTCGCTTCATTTACGAAGCAGGCGGATATTCTCATCGCGGCAATCGGTAAAGCGAAATTTGTGACAAAAGAGCATGTGAAAGACGGCGCGGTAATTATCGACGTCGGTATGAATCGAGATGAAAATGGTAAACTATGTGGGGATGTTGACTATGACAGCGTGAAAGAAATTGCTTCTGCCATAACGCCAGTTCCCGGCGGAGTAGGTCCCATGACAATCACGATGCTGTTAAAGAATACATTGCAAAGCGCTGAAATTGCTAAACGTATTGAAAAATGTAATTGATACTAAAATGAAATGAAGATCATCCAGACGCTGTTTTTCATTTGAAAGGCAGCGTTTCTATACGTACGGATTTTGGGGGTGCAAGTGATGGATGGCAACAATTACTTATCTGTAAACTCGCTAACGAAATACATAAGAAGAAAATTTGATGCCGATCCCTATTTACGGAATGTTTTTGTAAAAGGGGAACTTTCGAATGTCAAAATACATCCGAGCGGTCATATTTACTTCACATTGAAAGATGATAAGAGCAGAATCCAATCTGCAATGTTCAGAACAGCAGCAAAGGATTTGAAGTTCAAGCCCGAAGAGGGAATGAATGTCCTCATAACAGGGGATGTGAATGTATATGAGGCAAGCGGACAATACCAATTATATGTGCAATCGATGCAGCCTGATGGTGTTGGGGCGCTCTATCTTGCATATGAACAACTAAAAAATGAATTGGCAAAAGAAGGTCTGTTCGATGCACGTTGGAAGCAGTCCTTGCCAGTCCTCCCGCGGACAATCGGTGTCATCACTGCACAATCTGGCGCCGCTTTACGTGATATTTGTTCAACAATCCAGCGACGCTATCCTTTGGCTTCAATTGTGCTGTTCCCTGCAATTGTCCAAGGTCCGCAAGCTGCGCCCTCTATCGTTCGTTCAATAGAACAGGCATCTTCATATGGTTCACTTGACGTTCTCATTATCGGAAGAGGCGGCGGATCTATCGAAGATCTATGGGCTTTTAATGAAGAGACTGTCGCTAGGGCCATCTTTTCATGTAAAATACCGATTATTAGTGCTGTAGGTCATGAAACAGACACGACAATAGCAGACTTTGTATCTGATAGGAGAGCACCTACCCCTACAGCGGCAGCAGAACTTGCTGTCCCTTCTAGGGAGGAATTATTTGAACGAATTCTGGACAGAAAACGTTCCATATACAAGTCTTTCTCCAATCAGATTAAACATGAAAGAAAAAGATTACAACATTTTCAGCAATCCTATCCCTTGCAATTTCCTGAAAGACTCTATCGTCCATTTACAGAACGATTGAGTGGACTCAGTGATCGTCTTGTCAGAAACAAAAGTGAACTGACTGTGAACCGAAAGGCCGAACATGAACGTTTGCAACGTATGCTTCTCTTTTATTCGCCTGAACAAAAGATTAAAGATGGAACAAAAAATGCATCCTTGTTAACAGAAAGATTGACACGATCTATCCTACAGGAGTTGCGCACAAAAAAAGACCGATTCGAAACTTCAATTCGAATGTTAAAAGCGCTTAATCCATTGGATATTATGGATCGTGGATTTTCCATCGTCTATAAAGATGGAAATGTCTCAAACTCCATTGAAGATTTTATAACAGGTGAACAGATTCAAGTACGTGTCCAGGACGGAGTGTTGGATGCAGAAATCAAATCCATCAGAACGAATGTGGTAGTGTCAAAATTTCTATGAAAACTCAAATTCGCGACTCGCACTACAGTAAGTCGTCGGCCATGTACCGCAATCGCTCTTGACAAACAGTCGAAAAAGGTTGCGTAGTGTGCACCAAGGGCGAAGGGGACAAAAAGAAGACATGACAAATAGCCCTTGACTTTAACCAATTTTAACCTTTTTCTCCGTTCGGTTTGTCAAGAGTTCGCTTCGCCGATTGCTCGATTCACGATGTTCCCAAAAGCTCAGCTAAACAAAAAGTCAGCTGGCATTCTCGGTCAGCCACTGTTGCGATAGTTCAATCAGTTTCGTCCATCGAGCGGGCATGTGAGGCATTTCCTTCAATTCTGGGACAATCACAGGTACCCGGCCTTCCAAGGATGAATGAGGACGGAGAAAGTTGAAGTACGCGACAAACAGCGTCACGTGAGAAACCGATCCATCTTCGGAACCAAAGCCATGGGTGGCGCGGTAGTTCCCTTTAAATGTCCGGTTCAAACGCTCGATGATTTGCTTCAATGGACGATATTCAGTTGACACAGGGTCTTCGTTTGTCAGCCCGATTACACGTGTCACATCAAAATGGATATCGTGTTGCGCAAAGAATTGTTGGGCCAACAGGTAGATAGGGTTTCCGTCCACCACGATGTTCAAGTTCTCTGGAATGGTCTTCATCTTCCTGAACATATCATCCAGGGCGCGAATCGCTGAAAAGGTGTCCCGATTCGGTGAAGTCCGATAGGACAGGATGACCTTCTTAGCGGCATCGAAAAAGAAGAAGATGTAATGCCAGCGCCCGTTTACACGGATGTAGGTTTCATCCCCACAGAACTGATCAGACAACTCGTACGGGAAATTATCCACAAAAGGCTTCACCGTCAACGCAACACTGTTCATGTAGTTCAGCACACTTTGATGAGAAATATGCACGTTATGAACGTCTCTCATCAGCGCTGCGGTCTTCCGTGCGGAGATGCCATAGTTTACGTGGTACGTAAGAATGAGCCCGAGTGTGTGTGAAGACACATAGATCCTGGAGAGATCCACCTTAGGTTGAACCGGGGACGCATCTGCCATCGGTTTGAAATCGAATTGAAACTGACGGTAAATATACCGAACTTTGAAGGCCTGGGGATCTTCCTTGAATCGTTTCTTTTCTGCTTGTGTCATTTGGCGCAACTTCTTTTGGTAATAGGAACAGTCATTGTTCTTACATTTGAAAACGTCGAAGTCCTTTCGTTCTTTTACTTTTTCAAGTGTTTTTAAGCAGTGGGGACATTTGAGGATGGCTTCCTTCAGATACCGGCTTTGTTTATTAAAGAGGCATCCGCAGACTTTACATTGGAATTGCCCTTTGTCTCCGTTGTTCGCATACAGGTAGCTGGATGGAGCACTACACCGCGGACAGCACAGCTTTTCAGGAACGCTCGATTTGGCATTCTTTCGTCGCTGGACGGGTTTTAGAGACTTCCCATGGGCTTTAAAATAATCATCCAATAAGTCCTGAAAGGACAGCTTCTCGAGTTTCTCCAGAACGGGAAGCTCATCAATCTGAAGTTTTCGATAAGGCTTGTCTACAGGCTCATCGGGCCGCACACTCCCGACGGCCTTTCCAAGCACTACCGTAAGTAACGTAATAATAATTGTGTGCTGGTACTTGATATATTGAAGTAAATAAGCTAATAATTGAGGGTACAACTTGTCACTTCCTATTCTGGATGTTGGGTGTCTGGTAACCTCAATTATCCGTAGAATTTAGGGGGTGGCAAGTTTTTTTTATTGAAACCCATAATCTATAAGGATTTATTAGCTTTTTACTATAGAAGTTTTGACAATAACACGAATGTCAAGGAGGATGAAAAATGAGTAACGAAGAACTTCGATTTGAAGAAGCAATGTCAAAATTGGAAGATGTCGTCCAAAAGTTGGAATCAGGTGATGTCCCACTAGAAGAAGCCATTAATCTATATAAACAAGGAATGGAACTCTCGGCCTACTGTCACGGAAAATTGCAAGACGCAGAAAAACAACTTATTACAATTATTGATAAGGATGGTGAATCGACTTCATTCGATCCATCAAAAGGTAGCGCGCCCAATGAATAAACAATTGCAATCATTCATAGAGGAAAACGTTCCGAAAATCGATGCGGAAATGCATCGGCTAATTCAATTAGAAAACCCTACAACAAATCTTAAAGAGTCCATGTTGTATTCTGTAGATGCTGGAGGGAAGAGAATTCGACCACTTCTTGTTTTGGCGGTTCTTGAAGATTTTATGAAAACATCGGAGGATGCATTAAAAGTAGCATGTGCAGTCGAGCTTATTCATACATACTCTCTTATTCATGATGATCTTCCTTGCATGGATGACGATGATTATAGAAGGGGTAAGTTGACGAATCATAAAGTATTTGGGGACGCGACCGCAGTTCTTGCCGGAGACGCGCTTCAAACACTAGCTTTCACCATTTTGGCGTCTCTTGAAGAAGTCGATGCAAAAAAAGCTATTCAATTGGTTGGTCTTTTAGCTGAAGCTTCAGGTGCGAAAGGAATGGTTGGAGGGCAAGTGCTCGATATGGAAGGTGAAAAGAGTACCTTGACGTTGGATCAGCTAGAAGAAGTACATTTACACAAAACAGGAGCGTTGCTCTCATTTTGTATTGAAGCGGGTGCGATTTTAGCAGATGCGAGTGAAGAAGAAACAGCAGCTCTACGTCAATATTCAAAAAATATTGGTCTTGCTTTTCAAATCAAAGACGACATATTAGATGTGACTTCCACGACAGAACAGCTTGGAAAACCTGCAAATAGTGATATGGCCAGTGAAAAATCGACATATCCTTCTCTACTGGGACTTGATGGAGCTAAACAGCAACTCCAAAAATATCATGAGAATGCTTTGGAAAGCTTGTCTTTCCTGAAAAGAGAAAGCTCTTTGCTGAAACTTTTCGCAGATTACATCGTCCAAAGAAATATCTGATAACTGTCAATCCCATAGTTTTGATTCAACACAGCATACGTCCGCAGTTTCTATTGATGGGGCTACTTGCTATAATGAATACAATTCGATTACAAACGTGATTATCAATTTATGAAGGTGTGTGATAGTGATGGATCTCACTCAGATTACCAATCCGTCTTTTATTAAAAACTTGACTAAAGAACAGTTGACGGAATTGGCGGCGGAAATCAGGAAGTTTCTTATTGAAAATCTTTCGACAACAGGAGGGCATATCGGTCCGAACCTTGGAGTCGTCGAATTGACGATCATGATGCATAAACTGTTTGACAGTCCACAGGATAAATTTATCTGGGATGTCGGGCATCAGGCGTATGTACACAAAATCCTGACAGGACGTGCGGGCCAGTTTGATACCTTGAGGAAATATAAAGGTTTGAGCGGTTTCCCGAAAATGGCAGAAAGTGAACATGACGTCTGGGAAACAGGTCATAGTTCCACTTCACTTTCCGCTGCGATGGGAATGGCGCTTGCGAGAGATATGCAGGGCGCTTCAAATTATGTATTGCCGGTTATTGGTGACGGGGCATTAACAGGTGGAATGGCTTTGGAGGCACTTAATCATATTGGCCATCAGAAAACCAATATGATTGTTATACTTAATGACAATGAAATGTCGATTGCACCTAATGTTGGAGCACTTCACACTGTTCTTGGCAAGTTACGGACTGCAGGGAAATATAACAGTGCGAAAGACGAATTGGAATATATATTAAAAAAGATTCCGGCAGTAGGCGGTAAAGTAGCAGCAGCTGCTGAACGCGTAAAGGATAGTTTGAAGTATCTTCTGGTTTCGGGAGTGTTTTTCGAAGAGCTCGGTTTTACGTATCTTGGACCGATTGACGGCCATGACTTCAATGATCTGGAACGAAATCTTTTGTACGCAAAAAAGATGGAAGGACCTGTATTACTACACGTAATTACGAAAAAAGGTAAAGGATACAGACCTGCCGAAGATGATAAAATTGGGACTTGGCATGGAACGGGTCCTTATAAAATTGAAACAGGTGATTTTGTGAAATCACCGACTACGGCTCCTTCATGGAGTGGTTTGGTTGCGGAAACAGTAAGGAAGCTTGCACGTGAAGATAAACGAATCGCAGCAATTACACCGGCAATGCCCGTAGGCTCCAAATTGGAATCGTTTGCAGCAGAGTTTCCGGAACGCTTTTTTGATGTAGGTATCGCTGAACAGCATGCTGCAACAATGGCAGGTGGATTAGCAACACAAGGGATGAAGCCATTCCTTGCGATCTATTCTACATTTCTTCAACGAGCCTATGATCAAATGTTGCATGACATCACGAGACAAAAATTGAATGTCTTCATCGGAATCGATCGTGCAGGACTGGTCGGAGCAGACGGTGAGACACATCAAGGTGTCTTTGATATCGCATTTTTACGTCATATGCCTAACCTTGTCATTATGATGCCAAAAGATGAGAATGAAGGTCAACATATGGTGAAGACGGCTATTGAATACAATGATGGACCTATCGCGATGCGTTATCCAAGAGGAAATGGTTTAGGTGTCGTTATGGACGAAGAACTTCATACCATTCCTATCGGTACATGGGAAGTGCTTAAAGAAGGTACAGATGGAACAATTCTTACTTTTGGAACGACAATTCCAATGGCACTAGAAGCAGCCGAAATTTTGTCCGAAAAAGGAAGACATATAAAAGTAATTAATGCGCGTTTCATCAAGCCACTTGACACGGATATGCTCGACCTGCTCTTCACGTCAGGCAAACCGATTGTGACACTTGAAGAAGCTGTGTTAGCAGGTGGTTTCGGCAGTGGAGTACTTGAATATGCCGAAGAGAAGGCGATTACGGATATAACGATTAAACGCATCGGAATCCCCGATGAATTCATCGAACATGGAAGCGTTGACAAACTACTCGAAGAAATTCATTTGACGACTGAGCAAGTCGTGATGACGATGGAAGAGGCCATTAACATACAGCCCTCTGTCAAAAAGGAGAGCGTATGACGAACGGACAATCTAAAGAGCGTGTTGATATATTGCTCGTTCAAAGGGGTCTCTTTGAAACGCGGGAGCAGGCCAAACGTTCAATCATGGCGGGCATCGTATTCTCCGCAGAAACGAGAATGGACAAACCTGGCGAGAAGATTAAAGTTGATGCACCACTGACCGTGAAAGGCTCCATTTTAAAATATGTGAGCCGCGGCGGCTTAAAACTAGAAAAAGCACTTGAACAGTTCGATCTTTCCGTGGACGGAAAAATCGTACTTGATATTGGATCATCTACTGGCGGGTTCACGGATTGCGCATTGCAAAACGGAGCCCGGCATTGTTATGCACTCGATGTCGGTACCAATCAGCTCGCTTGGAAAATTCGCAGTGATGAACGCGTTACTGTTATGGAAAAGACGAATTTCAGACATGCGACTAGCGACATGTTCAAAGAAGGATTACCACAAGTGGCAACAATCGATGTTTCTTTTATATCTCTTAAACTCATTCTACCGCCACTAAAAGGTATTCTGGAAGCTAATGGCGACGTTATTGCACTCGTTAAACCACAATTTGAAGCGGGGAAAGAGAAAGTTGGGAAAAAAGGAGTCATTAGAGACAAGGCAGTGCATTTGGAAGTGTTGAAAAAAGTTGCGGATATGGCCGTTATGGAAGGATTCTCTATCAAAGGAATCAGTTTTTCTCCAGTGACCGGTGGGGAAGGGAATATTGAATTTCTATTTCATTTACTGTCTGAAGAAACTCCAGTCAATTTATTTGATGAAACATCTTACGCTAGTTTGATTAACGAAGCGCATACTCATTTAACGTAATTGTGGGATGGATAGAAAAGTGATAACTATGCATTGGAGTGATTGTTTTGACGAAAGGGCAACGACATTTACGAATCCGTGATATCATCATGAACGGCGAAATAGAAACGCAGGATCAACTGGTCGATAAATTAAAAAGTGCGGGCGTAGATGTGACGCAGGCTACGGTGTCCCGGGATATTAAAGAATTGCATCTGATTAAAGTCCCTCTTCCTGATGGACGATACAAATATAGTTTGCCGCCAGTTCATAAATTCAATACGGAAGAAAAGCTGAGTAGAATATTGACAGATGCTTTCGTTGGAGTGGATAGTGCAAGTCATTTCATCATCCTTAAAACGTTGCCTGGTAATGCCCATGCAGTAGGATCCCTCGTGGATAACCTCGGTTGGGAGGAAATGCTTGGAACGATTTGCGGTGATGATACGTGCATGATTATCTGCAGAGATGAATCAATGACCGTAGAGGTGAAAACCCGATTATTAGCATTAATCTGAACTAAGTGTTCGATGAAAGGGGCGCAAGATTGTATGTTGAGTGAAATTTCCATTCATAATTTTGCTATTATCGAGCATCTTGAAGTCGGTTTTGATGGTGGGCTTACGGTCCTAACCGGCGAAACTGGAGCCGGTAAGTCGATTATCATCGATGCCGTGCAATTACTTGCAGGAAGCAGAGGATCTCAGGAGTTCATCCGACATGGTGCGAAAAAAGCCGAGTTGGAAGGGATGTTTACCATTGAGGACACCGAACATCCAATCTTCGGTAAACTCGCCGAATTTGGTATCGAAGCTGAAGATGGAATTATCATTTTACGTCGCGACATTAATTCTACTGGTAAGACGACATGCAGAGTAAATGGTAAGCTTGTTACGATTGCAATATTACGCGAAATTGGTTCTCAGCTTATTGATATACATGGGCAACATGATAACCAAGAACTGATGCATGAAAAAAGACATATTCGACTGCTTGATCAATTTGCCGGACAAAAACTGACAATTGCACAGGATAATTACCTTGATTTGTATAATCAGTATGGAAAATTAAAAAGAAAACTGGATGCTTCAACTGAAAATGAACAGCAAGTCGCTCAGCGAATTGATCTCTATTCTTTTCAGTTAAAAGAAATCGACGCTGCTGATCTAATTATTGGCGAAGAAGAGCAACTGGAAGAGGAAAGACTTAAGCTTCAGCATTTCAACCGTCTATTTGAACGGATGAACACTGCTTACGAATCAATCAGTGGGGATGGTCATGCGCTTGATTGGGTTGGATCGGCGATGAGTGATTTGGAAGAGGCGGCCTCAATAGATAAGGAGCTTGCTTCGCATTCTGAAACCGTATCATCCAGCTTTTATTCATTGCAAGATACAGCACATGAATTAAAAAGTATCATTGACCAGATGGAGTTTGACCCTTCCCGATTATCGGTTGTGGATGATCGTCTTGCTTTAATGATTTCGTTGAAACGGAAATATGGTGCGACCATTGAAGATATTCTCATCTATAGAGAAAAAATTGCCGATGAACTTGATCAATTAATTAATCGTGACGAACGTGTTGAACGCGAACAAGAGAAGTTAGATCAACTGATTCAAGATTTGGAAGTGGAAGCAAACGAATTATCCATTATTCGAAAAGCCGCTGCAGTCGAGTTGGAAAGAGCCATTATGACCCAGTTACAAGAATTACATATGGAAAAATCGACATTCAAAGTACAGATTTCACGAAAATCCGCAAATATGTTCGATGCAAATGGTTTTGATGAAGTTGCTTTCCTCATATCAACAAATGTTGGTGAACCGCTAAAACCGCTTGTCCGAATCGCTTCAGGCGGTGAATTATCTCGAATCATGCTTGCACTAAAGACGATTTTCTCAAAACACCAAGGTGTCACTTCAATCATATTTGATGAAGTTGATACAGGAGTAAGCGGGCGCGTGGCACAAGCCATTGCTGATAAAATTGCAATGATTGCTGTCCATTCTCAAGTCTTATGCATTTCACATTTGCCTCAAGTAGCTGCAATGGCCGATCATCATTTTTTGATTAGGAAAGAAGTGAAAGGTAACCGTACGACTACTGCGGTTGAAGATATAAATAATATGGAACGGACCAAAGAATTGTCCAGAATGCTCTCTGGAGCAGAGATAACGACGCTCACACTTCAACATGCTGATGAACTTCTAAAAATGGCGGTCGACAGGAAAAATTCATTCACATAAAATAAGAAAAAACCTTAAATGGTTATGAATCGCGCATACAGTAAGTATGCGTGTTTTTTCTTTATTTACCCTTTCATAAGTTCGGACTGAAGGGACATACCAATAGTATCTTTTAGTCGAGGAGGTGAACCATGGGATGGAGTAGACGACTGCAGTTGTCCGTTTCGTTAGCCGCGATATTGTTTTTCTTACCGTTACATGAGACGGTATCTGCATCAGTACGTGAACAGGTCATTCCGATGGGACATTCAATTGGAATTCAAATGGAGTTGTCAGGGGTATTTGTTACAAACGACGTCCTTATAAACGAGGACGATTGGTTAAAAGCCGGCGATGCCATTAACCGGATTGACAAAATCCCGATAGCGACGTTGAGCGACTTTGAAAAAAAGATGTCCACTTCCAAATCCGGTCAAATGCTCATGCAAATCGATCGTAATGGTGTAGAAATTGACTTGCTCGCAGATCTTGATGCGATTAAACGTCTCCTTCCATTCCTGAAAGACCGTACAGAAGGAACTGGGACCTTGACCTATGTCGATCCGAAAAAAGGGACGTATGGAGCGCTTGGACATCAGATTGTCGATAGCTCCTTGAAATCGCCACCATCTTTTAAAAACGGCGCAATTTACCTCTCCGAAATTGATCAAATCAAGAAAAGTACGCCAGGCACACCCGGATATAAAATTTCATCGATCCTAGAAAATGAGGACCATCTCGGAACGATACAAAAGAATGGTGTATACGGCATTTTCGGCATGTGGAACGATGCCTATAAGAAAGTGTTAGCGAAACCATTGGATATTATGCAAGCGACTGAATTGCAAATCGGGGGCGCCGAAATTTTTACAACCGTAAAAGGGACGGAAGTCGAAAAGTTCTCCATCCAAATAACACATATTGAAGAAGAGCAATTTCATTTTGTTCTCACCGATGCGAAACTACTTGAAAAAACTGGTGGAATTCTGCAAGGTATGAGTGGAAGTCCGGTTATTCAGGATGGAAAATTTGTCGGCGCTGTTACGCATATGTTCGTCGATGAACCGACAAAAGGTGCTGGATTATTTCTTGTAACAATGCGTGGTGGAGAGTGAAACGTAGTCAATTAAGTCCTAATTTCAGGAAAAAGACCAATCCTATCCAGGGATTGGTCTTTTTCAAAGAATTTAGTCGAATCATAGGGAAACCGTAATCCAGAAGTTTCATTTTTCACAATAATAAAGGATATTTACTGTTTTTGTCGAAATTTTCCTTTACGAACTAGACATACATGCGGATAATGGAGTCACACACTGATAGGTCATGGATGAAAAATGAGTAGGGGGAAAAAGAATGGGGAAAATTAAAATTGCAATCGCTGATGATAATAAGGAACTTGTCAAAACAATGTCTGCCTATTTCGAGCAGCACCCGGAACTTGAAGTTATCTGGACTGCGCATAACGGTAAAGTCTGTTTATCAATGCTTGAACAGGAAAAGCCAGATTTGTTATTATTGGATATTATCATGCCTCATCTGGATGGAATCGCAGTCCTTGATACGATCAAAGGGAACCCGGAGATTTCCAATATGCACATAATTATGTTGACGGCATTTGGTCAAGAAGATGTAATGGCTCAAGCTGGAAGTTTAGGCGCTTCTTATTTCATGTTGAAACCATTTGAATTTGATCGATTAATAACTCAGATCTTCCAGATTGCAGGAACACAAAAACAAGTGAAGCCTGTTATGCAAAAACAGGTAACAGATCAAGAACCTGTCATGTCCCAGCGTGCGCTCGATACGACCATCACATCAATCATTAAGGAAATTGGAGTCCCTGCACATATTAAAGGATACGCATTTTTAAGAGAAGCAATACAGATGGTCTATACGGACGTTGACTTGCTTGGTTCAGTCACAAAGATTCTATATCCCGATATCGCTGAAAAATTCAAAACGACTCCTTCACGTGTTGAACGAGCCATTAGACATGCGATTGAAGTTGCATGGAACCGCGGGAATTATGAAGTCATTTCAAAAACTTTCGGCTACACGGTTCATCATCTTAAAAGTAAACCAACTAACTCAGAATTCATTGCAATGATTGCCGACAAGATCCGTCTTGAGTACATGGCAAGCTGAATTGGTTTTCGCGAGAAATGACAGACTGTAGTCAGAATGAAAACTTTATAGGCATTATTTTCCTGAGATGCGGTAACCATTTTCGATGAGCTATCGCTTCTTTTTTCATTTGAATAAATAGTAAAATGAATCGGCTACCAATATGTTTGGATAAAGCTTATAATAGAGGGAGTTGAGTCCTAAATAAATGAGGTGGAAACGATGCTTGTTCAAAATGATTATTTTGATATGTATGTCGAAGGGTATGAAGTTCTGTTGGATCTTAAAAAGACCGGGTATCCATTGAAGTCTTTTGATATGATAACAAGAGAACACCCGCGTGTCCGGATAAGTTCATTTCCGGCACTTCGGAAAGCGCTTACAGAAATTGGGGATAGTCACAAAATAGGCACTTACTTGCCGATGATTGAAATTGAGATTTCCAATAATAAAATGAAAGCCGAATTCACATTAAACGTGAATACTGCAGAGTTCGAAAATTCGAAAGAAGAATTAGTCCGGAAAATCGAAAACGCTTTAGACGAATATGGCATTATATTTGGAAGAATCGCTATCGATATGGATAGTCTAGTTCCTGGTAGATTGACAATCGCGGCACTAGGAAAAGAACCTACCCAAGGAGCAGACGCAAAAATCTTATACATCGACAAACCCGAAAGGAAACCTATCATCAGGGAGGATGGTGTCGCTGATTATTATGAGATGAATTTTGTGACACATATTAAGTCGGGTGATTGGTTAGGTGAGAAGGTGCCACCTCAAGAAGGGACGCCCGGTAGCGATATAATGGGTAATCCAATTAAAGCCCTTAGGGGAAATGATGCAAAATTACGTTATGACCGCAAATCTGTCGTTGAAGTTGAAGAGCCAGGTAAAACGGTGTTACGAGCAATGTTCGGCGGTTCATTAGAGTTCATTGACGGTGAAACGGTAAGTGTCGGAAAGCAACTGATTATTAATGGAGATGTAGGTCCGGAAACGGGATCTATCACATTTGACGGAGCGGTTACTGTATATGGAACTGTTCTTGCTGGGTATTCAGTGAATGCGACTGGTGACATATCCATAGAAGGCAATGAGGGAATTACAAACGCCAAAGAAATCTGTTCTGCGGAAGGCGATTTATACATAAAAGGTGGAGTATTCGGTGGGGATCTGTCGATTATCGAAGCTAGTGGTGATATTTTCATTAAACATGCGAACAACTGTAAACTTCATGCAAGGGAACTTCATGTTGGGTTATATATATTAGGCTCAGACGTTGTGGCGCAGAACGTATTTGTAGATAAAAATAGAGGTAAAATTATTGGTGGCAGAATTGAAGCTTTGTATAAGATAGAATGTGCGTACGCTGGCAATAGCCATGAACGGACAACCCATCTCCATGCTAAAGGCATAAATAAGGATATGATCTATCAGGAAATTCAAGAAATGGCAGTCGACTTAAAAAAAATACAGGCGACTACGACGGCTTTAGAAGGACAATTAACGCAGATCGACAACCATATTTCTTCAAAGCTTCTTGGCGAACAGGCTCTGGCATATGAGAAATTACAAGCAACTCTGAATGCGAGTAGAAATAAAATGTTCGAACTTGATAGGGAGATTCAACTGGGTCTACATAAAATCAAGACAGCGATCGCACCACAAATTGAAATTACAAAAGAAGCGAATCCAGGAGTCATCATTCAAATTGGCAATAAATCGAGCATCTTGAACAAGTTGACAAAAGGTGTATTTGAAGTTGTGGATGAAATCTTAAATGTTTAAAAGCGCTTGGTGGATTAAAAAAGGGGCACCGGGAACTTTCCCCGGCGCCTCTTTCGTTTGAATGCATATAGACAATGCATGCAGTTTATTTGAGTTGTTCTTTGACTCTTCCCGTCCTTCGATCACGGCGCAAAAGAAAACCTGCAAGAAAGCCGAGCCCCGCAAGAAACATGAGTAGCCCACCTATAAATTGAAGCCATGCTCCGCCTTGGAAAGCAAAAAAAGAATCGCGCATCAATTTTATTCCTCCGGCAGTGATTAGAATCGGTATCAAAAGAACGATAAATGCAGCCATTCGAGCCATATTATCAATCTCCTTACATAATTTTATTTTACCTGCTCAACAAATATTGTCAAGAACGGTGCAATCGTGTATGATGAAAATAGATTTGCAAAAGATTGCATGGTGCCTAAAGGAGAATGAATATCCTTGCAAAATGTTCTCATTGTTGGTGCAGGTTCCGGAGGCACAAAAATTCTTAATCTGCTCTTGAATCTGGATTTAATGCATGTAATGGCGATTGTAGACATAGACGGACAGGCTCCAGGATTACATATCGCCGAAAAAAGAGGGGTACCGCATGGGTCAGATTGGAATATACATCTGACTGAAAAAGTAGATATCGTATTTGATTTAACAGGAAAGCCAGAAGTTTTTAAAGAGCTACGGAAGAAAGTTCCATCCCATACATTACTAATACCTGGATCCGTTGCAAATCTTCTTGTAGATCTTCTCGATGAAAAAGACCAATTCATTCATAAAATCCAAGCGGAAAGAGACCGACAACGATTGATATTCAATTCAATTGATGAAGGAATGATTGGTGTCAACCGGGAAGGGCAAATCGACTTCATTAATGAAAGCGCTTGCAAAATGTTAGAAGTTTCTGATTCTTATGCACTTGGACGTCCGATTTATGACATCATACCGACGAGTAAACTGATGAGAGTGTTACATTCTGGCAAAGCAGAATTGAACGATGAGCTTATTCTGCCGAATGGACTGGAAATCGTTAGCTCAAGATATCCACTCAATTCTACAACTGAAGAGCCATTTGGTGCGTTTGCTGTCTTCAAGAATGTTACGGAAGTTGTGAAACTAGCTGAAGAAATTACAGACTTGAAATCGGTCAAGACGATGCTTGAAGCCATTATCCATTCTAGTGATGATGCCATCTCAGTCGTCGACGAAAAGGGAAATGGAGTACTTGTCAATCCGGCTTATACACGAATTACCGGACTAAGCGAAGACGAAGTGATCGGTAAACCCGCTTCGGTCGATATCAATCAAGGTGAAAGCATCCATATGAAAGTGTTGACGACAGGTAAGCCTGTTCGTGGAGTGAATATGCGAATTGGTGAGGACAACCGTGATGTTATCGTAAACGTAGCTCCAATCATCGTCGATCAGCAAGTGAAGGGAAGTATCGGTGTTATTCACGATATTACGGAGATGCGCAATCTTATGAAACAACTGGACTGGGCAAGACAAATCATCAGGAAATTGGAGTCTACGTATACGTTTTCCGATATACATGGTCAATCCGGTGATATTAGCCTTGCGATAGACCAAGGTAAAATTGCAGCAAAATCGGATATCCCAGTTATGCTTCGTGGAGAACCTGGAACAGGAAAAGAATTGTTTGCGAATGCTATACACAGTGGAAGCTCAAGAAAAGGGAATAAATTTATACGTGTCAATTGCAGTGCAATCGACATTGCTACAATGGAAAAGGAATTATTCGGTGAAACCGATGACAGTGATACGCATAAGGGCGGCATATTAGAAGAGGTCGGGGAAGGCACGCTGTTCCTCGATGAAGTGACAGATTTAAGCATGACTGTTCAATCTAAATTACTTTCTTATTTGCAAAATGGAACGGCCTATTCAGACGTATCTGTACCTGGCGTGAACAAAGCGAGAATCATAGTTGCATCTTCTAAAAACTTAGAAAAAGCAATTCATGACGGTACATTCAATACCGATCTTTATTACCACTTAAATCGTTTGTCGATACAAATTCCTCCGCTCCGTACTAGGAAGGCAGATATACCGGAAGTGGTAAAACATCTCTTGGTGAAACTTAACCAGGAATTTGGGATGAATGTCGAAACATTGACTGCGGATGCGATGCTGCGGCTACAGCAATATGAGTGGCCAGGCAATGTTCGCGAACTAGAAAATGTGCTGAGTCGAGCGATGATATATATGAAAACCGGTTCCGTTATGATTGATGGGGAAGATATTAATCGGTCTCTCTTCACAAATGAAGTGAAAGCGGTTGAATACGTCCTCCCAGAAAAAAGCACTTTGGCTTCTGTCATGGATGATTACGAAAAATCCGTCCTAGAGAAAGCACTTGAAGAACACGATGGCAACAAATCATTGACAGCAAGCAGATTGGGCATTTCATTGCGCTCCCTTTACTACAAAATGGAGAAATTTAAGCTCATTTGAAACAAAGGAGGCACACCATGGCTACTTTAGATGAACTCGTAGAACAAACAGCATTATCAGGCACACGGATCGTCTCGGTGGCATGCGCTGCCGATACTGAAGTGCTGGAAGCTGTTGAGATGGCTATATTGAAAGGGATTGCTTCCTTTATCTTGTTTGATGATGAAGAACAAATCTACAAAATCATAGAAGAGCATTTTTCGAAATTATCACGACACCCATCCATCCGCATCGTCCATGCTGAATCAATGCAAGACGCTGCAGAAAAAGCTGTTCGTGCAGTTTCAAGTGGGGAAGCGCAAGTGCTCATGAAGGGGAACTTGCCGACTGCTGTCATCTTGAAATCCGTACTGAACAGTGAATATGGATTGCGGACTGGAAAAGTGCTGTCACATGTCGCAGCTTTTGAAGTTAGCGGTTATAATCGACTGTTATTTGTGACAGATGCTGGCATGAATATTGCTCCGAACCTTGACGAAAAAGCACAAATCATCCGCAATGCTGTAACTACAGCGCGGGCATGCGGAGTGGATAGACCAATTGTCGCTCCGTTGGCAGCTATCGAAACGGTCAATCCGAATATGGTTCCGACAACAGATGCGGCTTTACTCACTATAATGAATCAACGTGGACAAATTAAAGATTGTATCATCGATGGCCCGCTTGCATTGGATAATGCGGTTTCAGTCGAATCGGCTCGCCATAAAGGCATCACAAGTGAAACTGCGGGAAATGCAGACATCCTTATGGTACCTTCGATAGAAGCCGGAAATATTCTTTACAAATCTCTTATGTACTTCGCCAACGCAAAAGTCGGCGGTATCATACAAGGCGCGAGGGCGCCCATCGTCCTCACATCTAGATCAGATAGCGCCGAAAGTAAATTGTATTCACTAGCTTTAGCAATACAAACATCTAAATACTAAAATCGGATAATCCGAAGGAGGAAATTCATCATGGAACTATTCAAATACATGGAATCTCACGATTATGAGCAACTAGTCATCTGTCAGGATAAAACTTCAGGATTGAAAGCAATCATCGCCATTCACGATACAACGCTTGGACCTGCGCTTGGTGGTACACGCATGTGGACGTATGCAAGTGAAGAAGAAGCGATTGAAGATGCACTTCGTCTTGCAAAAGGAATGACTTACAAGAACGCCGCAGCAGGATTGGATCTTGGTGGCGGAAAGACAGTTATTATAGGAAATCCTAAAACAGACAAGAATGATGAAATGTTCCGTGCTTTCGGCCGCTTTATCGAAGGGCTTAATGGCAGATACATTACAGCTGAGGATGTTGGTACAACTGAAGCAGACATGGATTTAATCCATTTGGAAACTGATTATGTGACTGGCGTATCCGCCGAATTCGGTTCTTCAGGTAATCCTTCACCCGTAACAGCTTTTGGTGTGTATAAAGGTATGAAAGCGGCTGCTAAAGAAGCATTCGGTTCTGATTCATTGGAAGGTAAAGTTGTAGCGGTTCAAGGTGTCGGCAACGTGGCGTATACACTTTGTGAACATCTTCATGAAGAAGGGGCAAATCTGATTGTAACTGACATCAATGAAGAAGCTGTTCAACGTGCAGTAGATGCTTTTGGAGCGACAGCGGTCGGAATAAATGAAATCTATTCACAAGAAGCAGATATTTTCGCACCATGTGCATTAGGTGCAATCATTAATGACGAAACGATACCACAACTTAAAGTTAAAGTTATAGCTGGATCAGCAAACAATCAATTGAAAAATCCTGAACACGGAGATCAAATCCATGAAATGGGTATCGTTTACGCTCCGGATTACGTCATCAATTCAGGCGGCGTTATCAATGTAGCAGATGAACTTGCAGGTTATAACAGTGAACGTGCATTAAAACGTGTTGCAGGGATTTACGATACAATCGAAAAGATTTTCGCGATATCCAAGCGAGACAACATTCCTTCCTACGTAGCGGCGGATAGACTTGCTGAAGAACGTATTGCGCGTGTGGCTAAATCACGCAGTCAGTTTCTTCAAAACGAAAAAAGCGTACTAACACAAAAGAAGTAATAATATAACGTTTGCATTGCTGTGATTGGAGGAATTGCTTTGCAAGAATCTAGCTTTCGAATCCTTGTTATAAATCCAGGCTCCACATCAACGAAAATTGGTGTCTATGATGATGACCAACTTGTCATGGAAGAAACATTGAGACACTCTAACGAGGAACTTGCGCGCTTTTCTTCCATCAGTGACCAATACAGCTTCCGCAAAGGTACGATTCTCCATTCAATCGAACAGGGAGGCGTCGAGTTGGCTAGCCTGAACGCCGTATGCGGGAGGGGCGGTTTGCTCCGTCCTATATCAGGCGGTACGTACGAAGTAAATGATGTCATGATTGAAGACTTGAAGAATGGCTATTCTGGACAACATGCCTCGAATTTGGGTGGCATCATAGCCAATGAAATTGCTTCTTTTTTAGATATCCCGGCATTCATTGTCGATCCCGTTGTTGTGGATGAGATGCACCCTCTTGCACGTGTGTCTGGTTTTTCGCTAATCAGCAGAAAATCAATCTTTCATGCATTGAATCAGAAAGCGGTTGCCAGAAGGTTTGCAAAACAGACAGGGAAGAGCTACGAAGAATTGCGATTAATCGTAACGCATATGGGTGGAGGAATTACCGTCGGTGCGCATCGTTACGGCAAAGTGATTGATGTCAATAACGGATTGCATGGCGATGGTCCTTTCAGTCCTGAACGTGCAGGTACAGTCCCTTCAGGTGAATTGGTGGAGCTTTGCTATTCGGGAACCTATTTCCGTAAAGAGGTCATGACGAAGCTTGTAGGCCAAGGCGGATTGGTTGGCTATCTTGGTACCAATGACGCCGTAACTGTCGAAAAACGGATTCAAAATGGCGACAAGGAAGCTGAACACATCTATGAAGCAATGGCCTATCAAGTCGCGAAAGAAATTGGCAGTGCAGCTGCTGTCCTTGAGGGTCAAGTGGATGGAATCATCTTAACGGGTGGTCTGGCTTACGGTAAGCAATATGTTGAAATGATTGCTTCAAGGGTCGGATGGATTGCAGATGTAATCGTCTACCCAGGTGAAGATGAGTTGCAGGCATTAGCCGAAGGGGCACTACGTGTCCTTACCGGTGAAGAGAACGCTAAAACCTATCCAGCCTGATTGGATAGTGACAGGAGGCCGTGAAAACAAATGGCACAGGAATATGATGTAGTTATTTTAGGTGGCGGAACCGGTGGATATGTCGCTGCAATCCGGGCTGCGCAATTGGGTCTTAAAACAGCGATAGTCGAAAAAGACGCACTTGGTGGAACTTGTTTGCACAAAGGCTGTATTCCAAGTAAAGCATTGCTGAAAAGTGCGGAAGTATTTCAAATGACTAAAAATGAAGCTGCCCATTACGGAGTGGATATATCTGACACGACTTTGAATTTTTCAAGAGTGCAGGCCAGAAAAGATGAAGTAGTGAAACAGCTTTATAACGGTGTCAAAGCGCTTATGAAAAAAGGGAAAATTGATGTCTACGAAGGGTACGGAAGAATGTTAGGACCCTCGATCTTTTCACCGATGCCAGGTACAATTTCGGTTGAAATGAATAATGGTGAAGAGAATGAAATGCTAATCTTGAAAAACTTGATCATCGCGACGGGTTCAAGACCACGTACTTTGCCCGGACTTGAACTGGATGAGCAACAAATCTTATCTTCAGATGGCGCGTTAAAAATGACTGATTTGCCGAAGTCAATGATTATTGTAGGCGGAGGAGTAATTGGTATTGAGTGGGCTTCCATGTTGAATGATTTTGGTGTAGACATAACTGTTATTGAATATGCAGACAGAATCATTCCGACAGAAGATGAAGATATTTCTAAAGAAATGAAGAAAATCTTGACGAAAAAAGGGATTACATTTGTGACGGGTGCTAAAGTGCTTCCTGAAACACTATCTAAATCGGATAATTCCGTTACAATTTCCGCTGAAGTTGCAGACGGAACGAAAGAATTCACAGCAGAGAAAATGTTGGTTTCAGTCGGCAGACAAGCAAATACAGAAGGAATCGGTATTAATAACACCGAAATACAAGTAGAGAATGGCTACATACAGACTAGGCCAACATTCCAAACTAAAGAAAATCATATATACGCGATCGGTGATTGCATCGGTGGTCTTCAACTTGCGCATGTCGCGTCCCATGAAGGGATTTCAGCAATCGAACATATCGCAGGGCATCAAACTGAACCGATTAATTACACAAACATTTCACGTTGTATCTATTCAAGTCCTGAAGCAGCAAGTGTCGGATTGACAGAAGCTCAGGCTAAAGAGCAAGGCTTTGACGTAAAAGTCGCGAAGTTCCCGTTTGCTGCAATCGGAAAAGCGCTTGTCAATGGCAATTCTGAAGGCTTCACGAAAATTATTGCTGATAAAAAGACAAATGATTTGCTAGGTGTCCATATGATTGGTGCACATGTGACAGATCTTATATCTGAAGCTGGTCTTGCAATGGTTCTTGACGCAACTCCTTGGGAAGTAGCATCAACGATCCACCCGCATCCTTCTTTGTCAGAAGTGATCGGCGAAGCAGCACTTGCAGTAGATGGCAAAGCAATTCATATGTAATCTGTCGTGTCTCTGCAATGGGCAATCTTAAATGACTTTCTATGAGCAGGGATACATTAAAGAAGGGGGTACATCAAATGGCGAATTCACGTCATATAGACTTAGGTCTGTCTAACGAAAATGTGTTGGAAATTTATGAAACAATGATTATGGCTCGTCGTCTCGACGAACGCATGTGGCTTTTAAACCGTGCCGGCAAAATTCCATTTGTTATTTCTTGTCAAGGACAGGAAGCAGCTCAGGCGGGCGCCGCTTTTGCACTAAATAAAGATAAAGACTGGATCGCTCCATATTATCGTGATATGGGCGTCGTCCTTCATTTTGGAATGACACCTAAAGAGCTTATGTTATCTGCTTTTGCCAAAGCTGAAGATCCAAATTCCGGCGGTCGTCAGATGCCAGGTCACTTTGGACAGAGAAAAAACCGTATTCTGACAGGTTCTTCTCCTGTTACAACTCAATTGCCTCACGCAGTCGGTGTTGCACTGGCCGCGAAAATGAAAAATGAAGATTTCATTACTTTCGTCACTTTAGGCGAAGGATCTTCAAACCAAGGGGATTTCCATGAAGGAATGAACTTTGCAGGCGTTCACAAACTACCTACAGTTATAATGGTCGAGAATAATAAATACGCAATTTCAGTACCATACGAAAAGCAATTGGCATGTGAAAATGTTTCAGACCGAGCTGTCGGGTACGGAATGCCAGGTGTTACGGTAGATGGCACAGACCCACTTGAAGTGTACCGTGTTGTTAAAGAGGCTGCTGACAGAGCTCGTAGCGGGGAAGGTCCTAGTCTTGTAGAAGCGGTTTGTTATCGTTTGACGGCGCACTCTTCTGATGATGATCATCGTCTATACAGAGATGCTGAAGAGCTTGAAACGGAGCGGAAGCTAGACCCAATCCCTAAGTTCGCGGCATATTTAAGAGAAGCGGGCGTAATGGATGAAGCTTATGAAAAAGAGATGGAAGATAGAATTATGGCAATCGTTAACGAAGCGACTGACTATGCTGAGAATGCTCCATATGCGGAAGCGGAATCTGCACTTCTACATGTATACAAAGAGGAAGGGGGCAACGAATAATGGCTGTCATTTCTTATATTGATGCAATTACACTTGCGATGAAAGAAGAAATGGAAAGAGACGAGAACGTATTCGTTATTGGAGAAGATGTCGGTCGTAAAGGCGGAGTCTTCAAAGCGACAACGGGTTTATATGATCAATTTGGAGAGTATCGTGCACTTGATGCACCGCTTGCAGAATCGGCAATTGCGGGTGTAGGTATCGGTGCTGCAATGTATGGAATGCGACCGATTGCTGAAATGCAGTTTGCGGATTTCATCATGCCAGCAGTGAATCAGATTGTTTCTGAAGCTGCAAAGATCCGATACCGTTCGAACAATGACTGGTCTTGTCCGATTGTTATCCGTGCGCCTTTTGGTGGAGGTATTCATGGTGCACTTTATCACTCACAATCAGTCGAATCGATGTTTGCTAGCACTCCAGGATTGAAAATCGTTATCCCATCGACTCCATATGATGCAAAAGGACTGTTGAAAGCGGCTATCCGCGATGATGATCCAGTGTTATTCTTTGAACATAAACGAGCTTATCGTCTGATTAAAGGTGAAGTTCCTGAAGAGGAATATGTACTTCCAATTGGTAAAGCAGATGTTAAACGTGAAGGGGACGACATTACAATCATCACGTACGGCCTATGCGTACACTTCGCATTGCAAGCTGCTGAAAGACTTGCAGAAGACGGTATATCAGCGCATATCCTAGATCTTCGAACGGTTTATCCACTAGATAAAGAAGGAATCATTGAAGCTGCTTCAAAAACAGGTAAAGTTCTTCTGGTCACTGAAGACAATCTTGAAGGAAGCATCATGAGCGAAGTTTCTGCCATCATTGCAGAAAATTGCCTGTTCGAACTGGACGCTCCCATCAAACGTCTTGCTGGACCTGATATTCCTGCAATGCCATATGCTCCAACAATGGAGAAATTCTTTATGGTCAATCCTGACAAAGTGGAGAAAGCCGCTCGTGAACTCGCTGAATTTTAAGTGGAAGGAGGAAGTTTAATTGGCTATACAAAATATTGAAATGCCTAAGCTGGGTGAAAGTGTCACAGAAGGAACAATTGAGAAGTGGCTAGTAAAGCCTGGCGATACAGTTAATAAATACGATCCTTTGGCGGAAGTAAATACCGATAAGGTGACTGCTGAAATCCCGTCTTCGTTTACCGGAACAATCAAGGAGATCCTTGTTCAAGAAGGTGAAACAGTGGAGGTTGGCGTCGTCGTTTGTACGATTGAGACTGAAGGTGGCGGAGAAGCATCAGCAGATGTGGCAGAACAACCTGCTGCAGCTCCAGTAAAAGAGGAACCTGCTAACGAGATGCCAGCAGCCGGCTCTCAAAAACCAGCTTCACCAGTGAAAAAAGGTGCAGGAGCGTCTCGCTATTCTCCTGCCGTTATGAGAATGGCACAGGAAAATGACATCGACCTATCTCTCGTTGAAGGATCAGGAAAAGAAGGACGCATCACTCGAAAAGATCTGCAATCGATCATCGATAGTGGAAACATCCCGACTGCTGCACCTGTGCAAACTGCTAAGGAATCTGAAACTCAAGCACAATCTGCTACAGTTGTGCAACCAGTTGCGAAACCAGCTGCTCCTGCACCAATTCCAACTTCAGCCGGAGATATTGAAATCCCTATAACAGGCGTTCGAAAAGCGATTGCTACGAACATGTTGCGTTCAAAACATGAAGCTCCTCATGCCTGGACAATGATTGAAGTTGACGTTACGAACTTAGTACAATACCGTGACTCATTGAAAAAAGATTTCAAACAGAAGGAAGGTTTCAATCTCACGTATTTCGCATTCTTCGTGAAGGCGGTTTCCCAAGCATTGAAAGAATTCCCGATGATGAACTCCATGTGGGCTGGAGATAAGATAATTCAAAAGAAAGACATTAATATTTCCATTGCAGTTGCGACGGAAGATGCATTATATGTACCAGTCATCAAGCATGCTGATGAAAAAACAATTAAAGGCATCGGCCGCGATATCAATGAACTGGCTTCCAAAGTCCGTTCAGGTAAATTGAAATCGGATGAAATGCAAGGTGGTACGTTCACTGTAAACAACACCGGCTCATTCGGTTCCATCCAATCGATGGGGATTATAAATTATCCACAAGCGGCGATTCTGCAAGTCGAATCGATTGTGAAGCGTCCAGTCATCATGGATGGTGGAATGATTGCAGCGCGTGATATGGTGAACTTGTGCTTATCACTAGACCACCGTGTTTTGGACGGTCTTGTTGCTGGTAATTTCCTTGCTCGTGTCAAAGAAATACTTGAAAATATTAGTGCAGATAATACATCAATTTATTAATACTAATGAAAAGCTGTCTCTCATTGCGGGAGGCGGCTTTTTTCCCTAAGGATTTTGGCAGCTAGATCACGGTTGTAAATTAACTTTAAAATGATTCACTTGTCGGGTACACTATAGATAGAAATAAAGCGAGTTTTACTGAAGTTTAACTACTTCACATGTAGTATACATACCGTTTTACCGTTGGAAACTATAGACTTTAAATTAGTCTGAAGTTTCCGGGCCGGTTCACTCCAGAAAGCGGAAGGGGCAAATGAAGTGACAATTGAGAAAATGAAAAATACGTCTTTCGAAAAAGCTGACTTCGACCAATGGAAAAGTCTCGCTGTCGACTCGCTGAAAGGCAAACCATTTACCAAACTGACAACGAATACTTTGGAAGGAATTGATATTCACCCGCTCTATTATGAGAGTTGTAATCACCAAAATACGTCAATCATCCAACAAATGAAAGAGGAGCGGGGATGGATCATCGCTCAACAAACCATAGCGGATGATGCAACCAGTTTCCTTGAACTGTTGAAAGCATCCATTGAAAGAGGCAATGAATCGATCGTCTATGACGGTACAAATCCAATGAATTGGAATGAAGACGAACTCAAACAATTAGCAAGTTTGTTAACTGAATATCCTTCATACATGTTCAATATCGATAGCGGAGATTCCATTTTACGGGTATTTGACCTCATCAGAGTAGAAAGTCGTGACAAAGTCGCCGGAATTGTCGCTTCCAACAATTGGGCAGTGCCTGAAGGGTACATAAAACTTCGAACACGTGGCGCTGATCTTTGGGACATTCACCATGCAGGTGCCGATGCTGTAACTGAACTGGCAGTCTCGCTGGCAACGGCATCTAAATTAGCAACCGCTTCCAATTCGTTTGCGGACTTTGCGGCTGCATTCTTCGTCAGATTTGCGATTGATACGCATTTCTTCATGGAAATCGCCAAACTTCGTGCATTTCGTATTTTGTGGAAGGCTTTCGCAAAAGCGTATAAAATCGACGATGCACCGGTTATTCCATTAGCTGCGGTTACGTCTATCCGTTCGTATTCTAAACTGGACCCTTACGTCAACTTGTTGCGGGCTGGAAATGAGACATTTGCTGCAGTACTGGGAGGAGCGGATATTATTACGACGCACCCACACGATATTTTAACGGGACCAAGTGCCAGTTCAATCCGCTACAGCAGAAATATTCAGCTCGTTCTAAGAGAAGAGTCACATGTTGGCAAAGTACTTGATCCTGCAGGTGGATCTTATTTCATCGAAAAACTGACTGAAGAACTTGTCCGCAATACGTGGACACTATTCCTTGAAATAGAAAATGCTGGTGGCATAGACGGTTTCTTGTTGGATGATCATCTGCTTAAGCTGACCGCCGAACGCAATAGAGAGCTAGCCAGCGGTAAGAAATCACTTGTCGGAACAAATACGTATGCAGAATTGATAGAGGTAGAATTGAAGGATTGGAACGGCATCAAAAAAACGGAGAGACCTGCTGGAATGTTTGAATCATACAGACAGAAGTTTGCCACATCGCAACCGGAAACCGTCATTTTGACATTCGGCCAATTGAAAGATTTCAAACCACGTGCTGATTTCGTAGCCGGTTTCTTGTCAACAGGGGGCATTCATTCGAAATGGAGTCCTGCCTTCACTTCCGCCAATGAGGCTGTTGCATGGCTTGAGAAGGAAAAGCCAGACTATGCGATTGTTTGTGCAAATGATGAGACTGTGCAATCGGTCATGCAAACACTTCTAAATAATCGACCTGCGGGAATAATGTTGGACGTGGCTGGAAAGTTTAACGATCTATTAGTTGCTGCTTGGAAAGAGGAAGGTCTGACTGGGACAATCTACAACGGACAAGATAAAATCGCTAAACTGCAAAGCATCCATGAGTTGTGCAAAGGAGGTCGTCACAAATGAAAAAGCCTGATTTCAACAATATAGATTTAGCTGAATTGACGTCATCAATGAAGAAAAAAACTGATGAATCTCCTTTTTTGACGAATGAAGGTATTAATGTTAAATCCACCTATTCACTAGAGGATATTGCAGATATTAGTCATCTAGAAGATTTGCCTGGCATAGCTCCGAATACTAGAGGACCTTATCCGACGATGTACGTTGCAAGACCGTGGACGGTGCGTCAATATGCAGGATTTTCCACTGCCGAAGAAAGTAATGCATTTTACAGACGCAACTTGGCGATGGGACAGAAAGGTCTATCTGTCGCTTTCGATTTGGCCACACATCGAGGATATGATTCCGACCATCCGCGCGTAACAGGAGATGTTGGTAAAGCGGGTGTAGCCATTGACTCTGTTGAAGATATGAAAATCCTTTTCGACGGGATTCCACTCGACCAGATGTCCGTATCGATGACGATGAACGGTGCTGTATTGCCTATCATGGCTTTTTATATCGTCGCGGCGGAAGAACAAGGTGTTGGGCCGGATATGCTTGCAGGAACTATCCAAAATGACATTTTAAAAGAATATATGGTGCGAAACACATATATCTTCCCTCCTGCAATGTCGATGCGGATTATCGCAGATATCTTTGAATATACGTCTAAAAAGATGCCGAAGTTCAACTCGATATCCATTTCTGGCTATCATATGCAGGAAGCGGGTGCGACTGCAGATATCGAACTCGCCTATACACTTGCGGATGGATTGGAATATGTTCGGACGGGATTGAAAGCGGGCATTGACATCGATTCATTTGCTCCGCGTCTGTCGTTTTTCTGGGCGATCGGTATGAATTACTTTATGGAAATCGCTAAAATGCGTGCTGCCCGTAAAATCTGGGCTCAAATGATGCAGACATTTTCCCCTAAAAATCCTAAATCACTTGCACTGCGTACCCATTCACAGACGTCAGGATGGAGTTTGACAGAACAAGATCCATTTAATAATGTGACACGTACGCTTGTAGAGGCGAATGCAGCCGCAATGGGTCACACGCAGTCACTCCATACGAACGCGCTAGATGAAGCGATCGCATTGCCAACAGACTTCTCTGCCAGAATCGCAAGGAACACCCAGCTGTTCCTTCAAGAAGAGACGTATATGACAAAGACTATCGATCCTTGGGGTGGTTCGTACTATGTTGAGAAATTGACAGATGAATTGATGGAGAAAGCTTGGGAATTGATTGAAGAAATCGAGGAACTCGGCGGCATGGCAAAAGCCATTGAAACCGGTTTACCGAAGATGAAAATCGAAGAAGCTGCAGCGAAACGTCAAGCTAAAATTGACTCGCGTGCAGAGACAATTATCGGAGTCAACAAATATCGGCTTGATAAAGAGGAGCCAATTGATATACTGGACATCGATAATTCACTCGTCAGACAAAAACAAATTGATCGGATAAATACGATGAAAGACAACCGAGATGAAAGTGCTGTGTTGACCGCACTTGATGCATTGACTGAAGCTGCTAGTAATGGAACAGGTAATCTTCTCGAACTTTCAGTGGATGCTGCTAGAGCAAGAGCGACAATTGGTGAAATTTCAGATGCAATTGAAAAAGTTTCTGGCAGACATAAAGCGATTATCCGCTCTGTTAGCGGAGTGTACAGTTCTAATTTCTCCAATGCGGAAGAAATTGATGAAGTGAAGCAGATGGCAGATGAATTCATGGAAAATGAAGGTCGGCGACCACGTATTCTCATTGCAAAAATGGGTCAGGACGGGCATGATCGTGGAGCAAAAGTTATTGCTTCCTCGTTTGCAGATCTTGGATTTGACGTGGACATTGGCCCATTATTCCAGACACCTGAAGAGACGGCCTTACAAGCTGCTGAGAACGACGTACACGTTGTAGGCGTCAGTTCCCTTGCTGCAGGGCATAAAACACTCGTGCCGACATTGCGGAATGAATTGGCGAAAATTGGTAGACAGGATATTTTAATCGTAGTCGGTGGCGTCATTCCTGCTCAAGATTATGAATTTTTACGAGAGAATGGTGCGACAGCGATCTTTGGCCCAGGAACCGTCATCCCTGTCGCAGCTCAGAAAGTGATTGAAGACATTTATCGCGCACTCGGTTACGAGGAAGTGATAGAGTGAGAAAAAAAGATCGTGATGTGCAAGACAGTGCTTTGAATGTGATGGGCGGCATCGAGTCTAGGCATGACGGTATTGTTTCTTCGGGTCGCAAACGATTTGTTAAGAAAAGTAAAGCGGTAGCTGTTGATGCCCTATATAATGAAATTAGCGCAGGTTCCAGACTTCATCTATCAAAAGGGATTACAATACTTGAAAGCATGCAACAGACAGATAAGGTCGCCGGGCAGGAATTACTAAGAAAGTTGCTGCCGAAAACAGGGTCCAGCATCCGCATTGGGATTACCGGTGTGCCTGGAGCTGGGAAAAGTACTTTTATCGAAACATTTGGTTTGCGACTCGCAGAAGAAGGCCATAAAGTTGCTGTCCTAGCGATCGATCCGAGTTCAACGGTTACTGGAGGCAGCATTTTAGGTGACAAGACACGGATGGAAAGGTTAGCGAGGCACCCTAACGCTTTCATCAGGCCATCCCCCTCCTCAGGCACTCTTGGCGGAGTTCACAAAAAGACACGGGAAACAATGCTTCTTTGTGAGGCGGCGGGTTATGACATCATCCTTGTTGAGACGGTAGGAGTCGGTCAAAGTGAAACAGTTGTTAGAGGGATGGTTGATTTCTTTATGCTGCTCGTACTGACCGGTGCTGGTGATGAACTGCAAGGGATGAAAAAAGGAATAATGGAATTGGCAGATTCAATAATCGTTCATAAAGCTGACGGAGATAATCTGAAATTGGCAAAGAAGACGGTTAGGGAATATCGGCAATTATTGCATTTTCTGCAACCGGCAACGCCTGGGTGGATGTCTAATTCGATTCCTGTCTCATCTTTGAAAAACACGGGGTTCGATGATGTTTGGTCGACGATTACGGAATTTAAAGAAAAGATGGAAGTAAGCGGTATGTGGCATCAACGTCGCCAATCCCAAACGAAGGATTGGTTCCAATCCATGATACGAGATCGTCTCATTGATAATTTTTTCGCTGAAACAGGGATGAAAGAACGGGTAAGTGGCCTGGAACAGCGGCTATTGACTGGAGAAATGACAGTAGCTAGTGCAGTTGACCAAATACTTCCGTCAAAAAAGAACGATGATTGAATTACTAAGCAAATCGCTTTTTTGCAAGTAATACAGTCAACTGCTATGATAAACACATATAAGGAAAGGGGACGATTTGAATGACTATGGATTTTAATTTTTATATGGATGATATAACGAAAGTGGCTAGAAACGAGATGGAGGCAAGCGGCTATCAACAACTTCAGACACCTGAAGAGGTGGAAGAGGCGTTGAAACGTCCGGGTACTACGCTCGTCATGGTCAACTCTGTATGTGGTTGTGCAGGTGGAATTGCACGTCCAGCAGCAGCGCACGCAGTGCATTATGATAAACGTCCTGATCATCTAGTGACGGTTTTTGCGGGACAAGATAAAGAAGCGACTGCCTATGCACGAATGATTTTTGGGGAAGACCATCTCCCATCTTCACCATCATTTGCACTCATGAAAGACGGAAAATTGGTAGCAGAAGTCGGTCGTTATGAGATTGAAGGTCATGATCCAATGTCCGTCGTAACGAACTTGCAAAGTCAATTTGAAGAATTCTGTGAAGAAGTTTAAAACAAAAAAACAGTCCAAATCATTGGACTGTTTTTTGTTTTATCCTAGAAGAGCGCCTAACCCCATCATGATACTTGAAACAACCATGGCTGCAACCATAAGATAGACTACCGTCTTTTGTACTTTCTTATTACTCATCGGACAAATCCCCTTACCGTTATAGATACTTTCATTTTAACAGAAATACAGAAATTCTCAAGATGTAGCAGAATTAATTAGAAAACGGTACAATGGAGAGAGGGGGTGTCTGAATGAAAAAAGTCGATCATATCGGAATCGCTGTAAAAAAAATAGAGAGCGCTCTGTCATATTACATAGAAACACTTGGTTTAACATGCATAGGGATTGAAGAAGTGGAAAGTCAGAAAGTTAAAGTTGCATTTCTTGATGCTGGCAACATAAAGTTCGAACTGCTAGAACCGATGGACGAAACGAGTCCGGTTGCAAAATTCATCGAAAAACGTGGTGAAGGTATCCATCATATTGCTTTTGGAGTAACAGACATCCGTTCGAGGATGGCGGAATTGGAAGAAAAGGGCGTTCTCTTGTTGCAGGATGAACCCAAAAATGGTGCAGGCGGAGCGGAAGTGGCTTTCTTGCATCCAAAATCTTCTTACGGTGTATTGTACGAATTATGTGACAAAGGGGAGTAAATGAATGGATATTTACGATAAAATCAACGAATTATACGATAAGAAGAGAGAAATCGAGCTAGGTGGGGGCGATGAAAGAATTGCTAAGCAGCATGAAAAAGGCAAATTAACAGCGCGTGAACGGATTGAACTTTTAGTTGATAAAGGGTCGTTCGTCGAGCTGAATCCATTTGTTGTCCACCGGACACGTGATTTCGGAATGGACAAGCAAGTTGGTCCTGGAGATGGAGTCGTAACTGGATATGCCAAAATAGAAGGACGTCCGATCTATTTGTTTTCCCAAGATTTTACCGTTTTTGGCGGCGCGCTTGGTGAAATGCATGCGATGAAAATCGCGAATGTTATGGATTTAGCTGCGAAAAATGGTGCGCCTTTCATAGGGTTGAATGATTCAGGTGGAGCACGTATCCAGGAAGGTGTCGTTTCTCTTGACGGGTATGGTGAGATATTTTATCGGAACGCTATCTATTCAGGCGTCATTCCGCAAATTTCAGTAATCCTAGGACCTTGTGCGGGGGGTGCCGTCTATTCTCCGGCCATTACTGATTTCGTGTTTATGACAGACGAAACGAGCCAAATGTTCATAACAGGACCAAAAGTGATCGAAACAGTTACAGGTGAAAAGATTTCGTCTGAAGATCTAGGAGGTTCGAAAGTACATAATTCAATAAGCGGTAACGCACATTTCCGCGCCAAAGATGAAAAAACGGTTCTTCAGGATGTGAGGCATTTACTCTCTTATTTGCCACAAAATAATGATGAGAAAGCCCCAATCATCGAAACGGAATTGGAAGACGACTACCGAAACGACCTTGCGGATGTCGTACCTTTCGAAACAATCAGACCTTACGATGTTCGAAAAGTCATTGAACAAGTTGTTGATAAAGAATCTTTTTTGGAAGTTCAGGCAGAATTCGCTAAAAATGCTGTTGTCGGTTTCGCTCGAATGAAAGGCGAATCAGTTGGTTTGATTTGCAACCAGCCTAAAGTAATGGCTGGCGGTCTAGATATTAACTCATCGGACAAGATTGCACGCTTTATCCGCACTTGTGATTCGTTCAATATTCCATTGATCACTTTTGAAGATGTCACTGGTTTCTTCCCAGGGGTTAAACAGGAACACGGAGGAATCATCCGTCATGGCGCTAAGATCTTATATGCATATTCTGAAGCGACTGTTCCGAAAATCACAGTCATTCTTCGTAAAGCTTTTGGAGGAGCCTATGTAGCATTGAACTCTAAAGCAATTGGTGCTGATGTTGTCTATGCGTGGCCAAATGCCGAAATTGCCGTTATGGGTGCTGAAGGCGCAGCGAATATCATTTTCGCAAAAGAAATCGCAAACAGTGATAATCCTGAAACGACGCGTTCTGAAAAAATCGAAGAATATCGCACGAAATTCGCAAATCCATACGTTGCAGCTTCACACGGAATGGTGGATGATGTCATTGATCCTCGAGAGACACGAATAAAGCTGCTTCAGGCACTTGAAATGATGCGCAATAAGCAAGAAACGAGACCACGAAAAAAACATGGGAATATTCCTTTGTAAGAGATACTAAAAAGGAGAGATATTGAATGAATGCACAACGATTAGTCGATGAATTTTTTGAATTAGTACAGATTGATTCGGAAACAAAACATGAGGAAGGAATTGTTTCGATTTTAAAAGAAAAGATGGAGAAACTTGGCTTTGACGTTATCGAGGATGACACAAAAGAAGTGACAGGACATGGAGCTGGTAATCTAATTGCTACATTGAAAGGGAATGTAGATGCAGCAGATCCGATTTATTTCACTTGTCATATGGATACTGTCGTTCCCGGAAAGGGCATTAAGCCAGAGCTTAAGGAAGACGGTTATATCTATTCTGACGGAACAACAATTCTTGGAGCGGATGACAAAGCCGGTATTGCAGCTTTATTCGAAATGGCAAAAGTATTAAAAGAAGACAATATGGATCATGGTGATATTCAATTCATCATAACTGCCGGAGAAGAAAGTGGATTGGTCGGGGCAAAGGCTATGGATGCTTCACTATTGAAAGCGAAGTACGGATATGCGGTAGATAGCGACGGCAAAGTCGGCGGTATTGTGACAGCGGCTCCCTATCAGGCAAAACTTTGGACGACAATCCATGGAAAGACGGCACATGCGGGCGTAGCACCTGAGAAAGGTGTTTCCGCCATCAATATTGCAGCTAAATCTATTTCTGCCATGACACTTGGAAGAATTGATTCGGAAACGACTGCTAATATTGGTCGTTTTGAAGGTGGACAAGCGACGAACATAGTTTGTGATGAAGTGAAAATTTTAGCGGAAGCCCGTTCCATTAATCCTGACAAATTGGATAAACAGACTGCCCATATGATAGAAACGTATGAGAATACGGCAAAGGCAATGGGTGGATTAGCTGAAACTGAGCTAAAATTGATGTATCCAGGATTTAGCTTTGCCGAAGATGCAGAAGTCGTACAAACTGCGATGACAGCGATCCGTAATATTGGTAGAAATCCTGAATTGATGACGAGTGGCGGGGGAAGTGACGGAAATGTTTTCAATGGACACGGAGTTCCTACCGTTACGCTCTCTGTAGGCTATGAAGAAATTCATACAAAAAATGAACGTATGCCAGTAGAAGAGTTGAATAAGCTGACTGAACTGTTGATAGAAATTGTTCGGGTTACAGCATCGAAAGGGGTTTGACAGATGGCTGATTTAAAAGCGGTTATTGTCCAATGTGGACAGGAGGACTATGCGTTACCGGTCGAATCAGTAATTACAATTGAAAAACTGGAACGTGTCAACCCAATTCCACATCTACCGGACTATATGCTCGGTTTAATGAAAAATAGAGGAGAATTAGTTCCAATCCTCGATTTCCAACGGATTCTATATGGAAATTCTGCAGTAAACGATGAAAATGCACGTGTAGTCATTTTGCAGACTGAAAATCTGCATATTGGATTACTCGTCCTGCATGCAAAAGAAATCATCGATATACCCGAGAACAAACTGACATCGAGTGGCTTGATGGCTTATTCAAGAACGCCTTACTTTACGACAGTTGCTAATCTCGAAGATCGAATGATTACTGTCGTCGACCCAGAAATATTATCTAAAACGCTATCTGGTATGGATGAAATCGGTGAATATGTCGCATCACAACGATTACAGGAAATGTGAGTCGGATTCTATCCATTCTTCCGGCCTTTTCTTGATACTTTGGAGGAAGATCGAATGCCAAATGTCCAACGTAAGCAAGGAAAAGTCATCCTTCATCTGGATATGAATAGTTTTTTTGCATCAGTCGAACAATCGTACAGTCCAGAATTGAAAGGGATTCCGATGGCTGTTGCAGGCAACCCGAAAGAGAGACGCGGTATCCTTGTCACATGCTCCTACGAAGCACGTGCACTTGGCATCTATACAACAATGTCTGTCGGGGAAGCTAAACGCATCTGTCCTGAACTTGTTATAGTTCCACCTGATCATGAAAAATACCGTATTGCTTCTAATGCGGTATTTTCAATTTTACGGACATATACAGAATTAGTTGAGCCAGTCTCGATAGATGAAGCGTATATCGACATTACAGATATCGGTGGTCTCACCGATGCCGTTCGTATTGCTGAAAATATGCAACAGCGGATCCTTCATGAATTGGATTTGCCGTGTTCAATTGGGATTGCTCCGAATAAATTTCTAGCGAAAACTGCTTCGGATATGAAGAAACCGATGGGGATTACGATTTTACGGAAGAGGCAAGTACCGCACCTATTATGGCCACTTCCAGTAATTGAGATGCATGGTATCGGTCAGAGCACACAGAAAAGGCTAAATGAACTCGGTATTACTACAATTGGTGAACTTGCCCAAGCTGAAGAATTGACGATTAAAATTAAATTAGGCAAAAATGGTTTAAGATTACAGAAAAGAGCAAACGGGATCGATAATCGACCTGTAGATCCTGAAGCTGCTGAAGAGCGTAAAAGTGTGGGAAGCTCTACCACATTGGTAATTGATGAAACCGAGCTAGAACCTTGTCTTGAAACCTTCCGCTTCCTGGCAAAAAAAGTAGCCAAAAGGTTAGATGCCAAAGGACTGGCTGGACAAGTGGTAATGATTCAAATTAGGACATCCGATTGGCGTAACTTTACACGGAGCAGAACCTTGGTAAATCCAGTCTATAAAGAAGAGGAGATTTATGAAGAGGCGATTAATCTTTTTAAACTGCACTGGGAAGGCGACCCGGTACGGCTTTTAGGAATTACAGTTTCAAATGTTATACCGGTGAATGAATTACACGAACAGCTTTCCATGTATAATTTTGAGAAGTATGCAAAAGAGGAAAAGATGGATAAACTTGTCTCAGAACTAGAGAAAAAATTTGGGTCTCAGTCTATCAAAAGGGGCCTCAGTGAAAGGTAGACATAAATAATGGAACTGTTTTTTTTGGGTACTGGTGCAGGAATGCCTTCCAAACAACGTAACACGTCATCGCTTGTGCTCAATTTATCTGCTGAAAAAGAAGGATACTGGATGTTTGATTGTGGAGAGGCAACACAACATCAGTTATTAAATACACCAATAAAGCCGAGGAAAATCAATAAAATTTTCATCACACACCTTCATGGAGACCATATTTTCGGTTTACCGGGATTTCTTGGATCGCGTTCATTTTTGGGCGGTGAAGATGAATTGACAATCTATGGTCCTGTCGGACTGAAAGAATGGATTTACTCGACATTGCGTCTAACAAAGACCCATTTGACATATCCATTGAAAATCGAAGAAATTTTCGAAGGTGTTGTTTTTGAAAATGACTCATTCAAAGTTCGCACACAGCTATTGCAGCATGTAATCCCATGCTTCGGTTTCCGTATTGAACAAAAGCCGTTACCTGGAAAACTGCTCGTTGAACAAGCTTTTGAAGCAGGTGTTCCAAAAGGCCCTTTACTGAAAAAGTTGAAAGATGGGGAAGACGTTACGCTTGAAGACGGCACCATCATATACAGCTCAGATGTGACTGGAGATAGCCAAAAAGGATTCACTGTTGCAATCCTTGGAGATACGAAATTCTGTCAGGCAGCAACGGATTTGGCTTCTGATGTTGATATTCTAGTGCATGAAGCAACTTTTGACGTGGAAACAGGCGATCTAGCGAAGGAATATGGGCATTCGACTATCGCAGATGCCGCACGCACAGCGAAAAAGGCTAATGCTAAAACGTTGATTGCTAATCATATAAGTGCCCGTTTCATGCAAGCCGATATTAGTCGATTGAAAGAACAGGGGAAGACGATATTTCCAGACCTATATATCGCCAGTGATTTCGCTCAATATGAATGGAAAAATGATGAATTATACGAAAAATAAAGCTGTCGCAACGTTGTTCACATTGCGACAGCTTTTCAATTTCAATTTTTCATACCCATCCGCGGTCATATTGCTTTGGTGCTTCGAGTGTAACACCCAATTCTTTGGCCGCTGTATATGGCCAATAAGGATTTCTTAACAACTCTCGTGCTAAAAAAACAAGATCTGCGCGTCCGTTTTTCAAGATCTCTTCCGCTTGTAATCCTGAGGTTATAAGTCCTACAGCTCCTGTTGGAATGTCTGCCTCTTTTTTTATCTGTTCAGCATATGGTACTTGATAGCCAGGGAAGACATCGATTTTTGCTGGAACGACTGCTCCTGAACTGACATCGATTAAATCTACACTTTGTTCTTTCATCCATGTAGCCATTTCGATGTAGTGGCTTGTAGTCATGCCACCCTCTGAATAATCTTCAGCTGATATACGTACAAATAGTGGTCCTTCCCATACAGACCGAACCGCATCGATGATTTCCCTTAGAAAGCGATAACGGTTTTCTGAAGAACCTCCATATACGTCATTACGTTGGTTTGAAAGAGGAGACAAGAATTCATTTATAAGATATCCGTGTGCTCCATGTAATTCAATAACATCAAAACCGGCCTTTTTAGATCGAACCGCAGCATCCTTAAATGCGTTGATCGTTTCTTGAATGTCAGCTAAGGACATCTCTACAGGCGTTTTATATTGTTCGTTAAAACGGACAGCACTCGGTGCTTGGATATTACCATCAACTGTCGCTTTTCTGCCGGCATGTGCCAATTGGATTCCGGTTTTTGCACCATGCTGTTTCATCAGTCTGACAGCTTCTGCTAACCCTTCAATATGATCATCACTCCAAATCCCAAGATCACCTGCAGAAATTCTTCCTTGGGGTTGAACCGCTGTTGCTTCCACTATGATGAGTCCTACTTGGCCGACGGCACGTGTTGCATAATGAATTTTATGCCAATCTTCTACTTTACCATCTGAATTATGACTTGAATACATACACATTGGTGCCATAACAATTCGGTTTTTCATTTCCACTCCGCGAATCGTATATGGAGAATATAACATTGCCACTCGAATGACCTCCTTTACATATCAACTAAAGTATACCAAATTCCTTATGAACTTAACGTTTTGGATGCTCGCATCATGTGGAAATCTTGTCAGAAAGAGCCCCCAGTTCGCGGGATCGGTTTTCTGCCTTGTAAATACAACTTGCAATCGTTTCCTTAAATGAGTTTGTAGATAAAGCATGTAATCCTGCTTCAGTCGTTCCGCCTGGGCTCGTTACATTTTTTCGTAATACATGAGGTTCCTCTCCAGTCATCTTCAGCATGGAAGCAGCACCGTCGAGTGTCTGGATTATTAATTCACGCGCAGTGACCGAAGCGAGTCCTCTTGCAATGGCTGCTTCTTCAAGTGCCTCCACTAAGTAATAAATATACGCTGGACCACTACCGGAAAGAGCTGTTACTAAGTGTAGTTCATCTTCAGATACTTCTTTGACAATTCCAATTGCGGATAACAGACCCAAAATGCTATTCTTCATTTCCAAACTTACGGATTGATTCATCGTTACACCAGTAGCGGATTTTCCGATTGTTGCTGATGTATTGGGCATGGACCGAGCGATAGGCCGTTTACCCAGACCTGATTCGATTGTTGAAATGGAGACACCTGCAATGACGGATAGGACTGCCGCCCGGTCATTCAAGTGGTGTATAATATCAGCCATCGCTTGATGGATATCTTTTGGTTTTGTTGCTAATATAATAAGATTAGCTTCATTCAATTCACGACGGTCAGCGCTTACGATGGAGACACCATACTTTTCTTGCAGAAATAACAGTCTTTCTTCGTCTGATTTATTTGTGACATACACATCTTTTGCAGCTATGACATCTTCATTGACAATTCCTGCAATTATCGCTTCGGCCATCGAACCGGCGCCTACAAAGACGATTCTTTTCATCAATATCCATCCTCTCAAAGCAAAATAAAATTAAAAAACGTTCTCATCCTGAATGGCTCAGGACGAAAACGCATATGTCCGCATTTCCAGTATTTACACACGATCCATACTTTCTTCTGAAAGCTTCTTGAATAGTAATGAAATTATGGCATGGCTTCAAATAGAAGTCAATATTCAGCGAAATTACTGAGACAAATAGAATACTACAATGACAATTACTGCAAGAAGGCATAATAGAAGAACTTTCCACACACTCACAGGTGCTTTACCGCTCACTTTTCCGGTCTGTCCGTTTACGAGGAATCGATAGACCTTCTGATTGAACTGAAAAGAGGAAATCCAGATGGGTAGAAGAATATGTTTGAAAGTAATTGCATCATATTGTGTATCCACTTTTACAATCTGTACTTCGTCTCCAATTTCCTGTCTGAAAATGCCCGCTCGGATTCTCCCGTCAATAATTTCTTTCGCATTTGTCCAACCTTCTTTTAGTTGAATTGAATAGCGCTCGGCAATAAACCCTGAGAAATATTCGGTACGATAATCTAACAGTCCTGACAATTGGAAAGGCTCGACTTTTCCAATCAGATCAGAAGCGACATTTTTAGAAGCTTTCACTAAAACATCATCATGAAATTTCTTATATGTACCACGTTGGGTGCGCCATCTAATTTTACGTACTTGTTCAGTTATCTGCTCAGTTTTGCCGTCTCGCATGACGGTTCTCGTTTCAGTGACATAATAATATGTCCCAATCTTCACAGTATAAGCTGAGTGGGTATCTGAATCGAATGTCCAGTAAGGAATATAGGTGCCTGTGATTTTTTGCAGTTCATAATCCTTTTTCAAGTTATTTGGTGCGAAATAGCGCTTTTTGATCCACTTCTTGAATTTCGCCACTGCTTCCTCTTTCGGAATTTGGAAAGGGAGGACGAGTGCAGGTTTTATCCCAGCATCGTGTTCGGTTACCGCAATATGAGAAGACCCGCAAAAAGTGCAAAAGTCGGCGACTTTATCAGTATCTAATAACGTTTCAGCGCCACAGTTGTCGCATTTAAAAACTCTTTTCTCATCACTCCAGTTGTGGTCGGCACTGTTTAAGGATTCTAGATAGTCGTGTTCCGTTACATTTTCTCTAGTTGACTCAATTTCGAGTTGCGTACCGCAAAAAGGACATTTCAGACCTTTGGTAGAAGGATCATATACTGTATTTCCACCACAAGAAGAACATTGGTTGACTTCTGTTACCTCAATAGTCGGCTCATCCGAGAATTCGCTATCTATATTCGTCATAATTTCACCTCTTTACATACATCTTAAAGGTTCTCGCCGCAATCCCCACAGAATTTTGCTGTCGGCCCATTCAGCATGCCACAGGAAGGACATTTTTTCTCGGTCACTTGTTGTGCACCACATTCGCCACAAAACTTGGAACCCTCTTTGATAGTTGCTTTACAGCTCGTACAAGAAGCCGTTTGCTCTTTAACAGTCTTACCGCATTCTGGACAGAATTTAGCGTTAGCTCTAATTTGTGCCTGACAATGCGGGCAAGCAATTTTCGCAGGTTCGGCTGGTGAAGATGGAGCGGTATTTTGCTGATTCGACGTAAATGCGCCAGCCATCGCATTCCCGATAGCTGCTCCAGCACCAATACCAGCGCCAGTAGCCGCCATACCGCCGCCTTCGTTCCGCGCTGCTTCTCGTATTGCTTCTGCAGCCTGGAATTGTGTATAGGTATTCATGTCGCCGAGTACGCCCATCGTTGTGCGCTTGTCCATCGCCTGTTCCACTTCTTTTGGTAAAGAAAGGTTTTCTATATAGAGAGATGTAATTTCAAATCCAAATTTGGCAAAGCGTTCTTTCATTTTTTCTTTGCCTTGTGTACTAAGCTCGTCATAATACATCGCCAAGTCAAGCGCAGGTATTTTCGATTCTGCAAACAGGTCTGTCAATCCGGACAGAATCATCTTTTTTAAATGACTTTCCACGTTTTCCGTATCATATGAACCGCTCGTTCCAAACAATTCCTTTAGGAAAACGACAGGATCAGATACTTTATAGGAGTAAATACCGTATCCACGTAAACGGATCATGCCGAATTCAGGATCACGCATCATGATCGGATTGGACGTTCCCCATTTCTGGTTGATAAATTGTTTTGTATTTACAAAATAGACTTCTGCTTTAAAAGGTGAGTTGAAACCTGTTTTCCACGACTTCAATTTCGTCAGTATTGGCAAGTTTTGTGTATACAGTACATGATGTCCAGGCGTGAAGACATCAGCAATTTCTCCTTCATTTACAAAAATCGCTACTTGCGATTCGCGGACTATTAAACTTGCGCCCATTTTGATTTCATTATTTTGAACCGGAAAACGGTAAACCATTGTATTGGAATTTTGGTCGGTCCATTCAATGACTTCGATGAACTGCCCTTTAAAAAAGTTGAAAATACCCATATCCATCCCCCTTGTAAACTTTAGGTCATTATAACATATATACGGACAGCTTCTTAAAAGGTTTCGTAACATATGTTTTACTATGCATGACTTGCGCGAGAAAAAGATGTACAATGAACTGAATACTCATTCATTGTGAGAAGAACGATTAACCAAAGGAGTTTTTTCCTATGATTCATAAGATTGTTATACCGACACCATTTGCGGTCGGAGATGTGAATGCATTTGTTGTGAAAGGTGACTGTCTGTCACTTGTCGATGCCGGACCCAAAACACCTGACGCCTATGAAGCTTTGAAAACAGGATTAAAAGAAATCGGATATACGTTTAATGATATTGAACAGGTATTTTTGACGCATCACCATCCTGACCATGCGGGATGGATGGACGCATTCGATAAAGCCGAAGTGATCGGACATCCTTACACTGATCTTTGGTTGAAAAGAGATGAAGAATTCATGGCGTTTCATGATCGGTTCTATTTAGAACGTCTTCATGAAGAAGGGGTTCCCGAAGAGTATTTCAGTTGGATTGAAAAAATGAAACGCCCAATTAAGCTAATGGGTGATCGTACACTGGACCGAGAAACGAACGAAGGTGATGACTGGCTTGGTCATCCGGGTTGGAAAGTTTTAGAGACACTCGGACATGCGCAAAGCCATCTAGCCTTATTTAATGAACGGACGGGCGAAATGATCGGGGGCGATTTAGTTTTGGAAAAGGTTTCATCAAATCCATTAATTGAACCTCCTTTCAATCCATCCGATGAACGTCCGAAATCTTTATTGCAATACAATGATTCATTGAAAAGACTGTTGGATATGCCGATCGACATGATTTACAGCGGGCATGGTAATGAAGTGAAGAATATTCATTCTCTAATTGAATCCAGACTTCAAAAACAGCATGAACGTGCAATGAAAGTGCACGGCATGCTTGCAGGCAGAAGTAAAACTATCTATGAAGTGACTGCCGAATTATTCCCGGCTGTCTATTTAAAAGAGTTGGGGCTGACCTTGTCGGAAACAATTGGACAGACCGATTATTTGCTTTCAAAAGGGCTGATTAAGCAAACTGCGGATGAAAGTGGTATTTTGAAATATGAGCAGCAATAAGAAGGTTCTTATTACTGGAGCAACGAGTGGGGTAGGCTATGCGGTTGCCATGAGGTTGCTCGCCGATACAGACAGGTTTACGGTATATGCTACTGGAAGAGCACCAGATAAGATCTGGCAGTTGCAAAATGAAGGTGCGGTAGCCGTCCGTTCTGACTTTTCCGTACCCGGTCAAATGGACAAATTGCTGGAGGAAATGCCCCCTCCTGATATTGTCATCTTCTCAGCTGGTGTCGGACTATTTGAATCAGCTCACAAAATTTCTGATGAATCGATTCAGAACATGATAGATCTGAACGTCGTTGTACCGATGGAACTCACAAAACGAGTTCTTCCAACTATGATAGAACGACAGCAAGGGCAACTGATCTATATCGGGTCTCAAGCCGGTAAAGTGGCAACTCCAAAAGCGTCCGTCTACGCGGCTTCAAAACATGCATTGATAGGCTATACAAATGCCTTAAGAATGGAAGTTGCAGAGTACGGTATTAATGTGTCAGTCGTACATCCAGGACCAATCGATACACCATTCATCGATGAAGCCGATCAGACAGGAAATTATCGAAAATCTCTCGGCAGACATCTCTTGAAAGTCGACACAGTGGCCGACGCCGTTTTACGAATGATCGATAAACCGGCGAGGGAAGTGAATGTGCCAGGCATTATGGGTGTGACTAGTAAACTGTATGCGTTGGCACCTACATTGATTGAGAAACTTGGTAAAAAGTACTTCATGAAAAAATAGCACTAAGAAAAAGCATGCTCCTATTAGGAACATGCTTTTTCTACATATCACGGAAAACTTGTTGTTAAATCACTTTCACCAAACTGTTCTTCCTGACAAACAATTAGCGCCCGTCAGTGCAGTTTGAGATAACTGAACCCTGAGTTTACATTTGCATAGATGGCTTCACAGAAAATCGTGTTAGCCGCTAATACGGGAATCAGTTTCAAGTTGCACTTCCACAAAAAATCATCCATTACCATTACAAAGTGGCTGGAACTTATAAATACCTGTACTCCGTTCCAGACGAGTGTACCACTTGCCAGTAAACAAATTTTCCGCCAAGGCTGTGCAAATCTCCATGAATTCGAGATCAAATGTCCAATTCGTATTCGATGGAAGTTGTGCCTTGTATTCTATCTATACCCAAGAAGATAGAAGCTAAACATTTAATTAGCAAATCCCTTCATTTTTTTAAAAAAACTTTAGATGGAACGATTTTTCGCTTATTTAACAGTGAACAGCTACATGAAATAGTAAGCGTGTTATACTAAAAATAAGTAAATAGAACATCAGGAAAAGTGTCCGGAGGTGTCTTTTTGAAGACTGTAACAATAGAAGAAGTTGTAAAGCGGTTTAAAATGGAAGTGCTAATTGGAACGGATCAATTAGATCGTATATTAAAAAAAACGAAAGTTCGCAGACCAGGACTTGAGTTTATGGACAAATTCGATTTCATAGCAACCGAGCATGTGCAAATACTCGGTAAAAATGAAATCAACTATTTACATACATTATCTGATGAAGAATGTAAAATTAGGATTGCAAATATCGTGCAATACGAGCCGCCTTGCATCGTTATTACATCCAATCAGGAAGAGCCGTTAGGTTTGCGGCAATATTGCACAGAAGAGCATATTCCCGTATTACGGACAAAAGACTCAACAAGCGAGATGAGTGCCAAGTTGGATGCATACGTGACGAAAGCTATGGCCCCTGAAATTGCAGTGCATGGCGTATGTGTGAACGTAGCAGGTATCGGCATTTTATTGAGAGGGAAGTCAGGCGTCGGGAAAAGTGAAACTGCTCATACATTGATTGGCAGAGGTCACCGACTAATTGCCGATGATATCGTTGTTTTAAAAAAGTTGAGCCCACAAACATTACTCGGTACGCACAATGAAAAGAACAAAGAATTTCTAGCCTTGCGAAGTATTGGACTGCTGAATGTCGTCCGTTTATATGGAAGGGCCGCGTTTCAGGAAGAAAGCAGAATTGCCCTTGATATTGAATTGACGGAATGGCAGGATAATGCACTGAACAATGAACTTGAGCTGGATACTAAATATAAAACATATATGGACGTTCAAATACCACATATTCAAATTCAGTTGCAACCAGGAAGGGATGTAGCGGGTTTAATTGAAGCTGCGGCCAATAATTGGTATTTAATGCAGCAAGGGTATAGTGCTGTTGAGGAATTTATGAAAAGATTAGAACCGGAGTTCAACGAGTCAGAATGATTTAACCGATCATGTCTGAAGAAAGAGGTAGGAAATGAGAAAGCAATTGATAGATTTGTTGGCAATGAACGATGAGCAGTGCAGAATCTATATGGAAAATGACGGAGAGTCAATTTTCACCTATATGCTTGAAAATGTAGGAACGACAGACAGTGAGCTCCGTGATGAAATTATTTACCGTCTGCTAGTAAAGCTGTTATCGGGAAATCATTTAACCACTGCACAAATGGAACGAGCGACTGAAGAATTGATCAGTGATCGGTATCTTTTCAATTCTATTGGTGAAAAGGACACGGATACTGTGTTCATACGCTCATTTGCCGCACTATGGCTAACAGGAATCTTTTGGGTCGATAAAGAACAACCTTTTATGAATTCCGAGCTAAGAAGTTTGGCAATGGAAAAATGTGTACACTATTTATACAAAGAAAATGATGTGCGCGGTTATACTGCAAATGGATGGGCGCATGCTATTGCCCACGGTGCAGACCTTTATAGGATGATTGCGACCCATCCGTCCGTTGAACAACGACTGATACCTGTTATTTTAGGAGGTCTATCGACGTGTTTCTTCAAAGGTGGCGTCTATGTAGATGATGAGGATGAACGATTTGTAACTATCGTAACAGCATTAGTAGCAGATGATTATCCAGAAGAAGTTTTACTGGAATGGGTAGAACAGATATTTGACCGTCTCGACAGAGAAGTTGCAGAATTCGGGCAGTCACCTTCATTCTTGCATTCACGCACCAATATTTTGCAGTTTATGAAAACACTTTACTTTGCATTGAAAAAAAGCCATTCCGCACATCAATTGCGATCGGCCGTTTCGTATTTTATTCAAAAATGGCAAAGGACTTAACCAGCAATCTTTGACGTGCAGCCCAGCAAAGACCTTCGAAACAGAAGGTCTTTTTTGTTATACTTGAAAAAACAACATCGACATAGGAGGTCCTTATAATGAATAGCCAAACTAAAGAGGTTAGTAACAATAGTGAAATTAAAACAGCTACATTTGGGATGGGCTGTTTTTGGGGGCCAGACTCCCGATTCGGCAGCCTCCGTGGTGTTTTACGTACACGGGTAGGCTATTCAGGGGGGACGACCGAATTCCCGAGCTATCGTCAGCTCGGAGACCATACTGAGACAGTTGAAATTGATTTTGATGATTCGATTATTAGTTATGAAGAAATACTGCGACATTTCTGGAACAACCATTATCCGAACAGAGACCAATATAAAGGGACACAATATATTTCACTCTTGCGTTTTCGTAGCGATGAGCAACTCGATGCAATTGAACACGTAAAAGCAGAGATGGAAATAAAAATCGGTGAAAAGATTGAAACAGATATTGCGCCATTTGAAAACTTTACATTAGCCGAAGAGCGCCATCAGAAGTATTATTTGAAACGGTATCCTAAAGCAATCGAACAGTTGAAGGATTTATATCCGGATCTTGAATCACTCGAGAATTCCACTTTTGCAGCTCGCTTAAATGGATTTGTAAAAGGTTTTGGAAGAAAGGAAGATTTACTAGAAGAGATTTCTCATTGGGAAATGGATGAGGTGGAAAAGGTAAAACTGAGCAGAACATTGAATGACATGAAATGGTGAATTGTTTTCAGCATGATTAGAAGGAAGTCGGCCAAATTGAATGTTTTAGCCGACGTTAACGTTCATGAAGAATACGGGAGTATTAGCTCCTTAACTTGCACTTCAACATTCCCTTGTAATGCACGGCTGATCATACAGGAAGATTCAGCTTTCTCGACTAGTTTCTTGGCCAGCATAAAATCTTTCTCACTCGCATTTTCAGCCAACATAATTGTTGGCTTATGTATAATCTTTTTATACGTGATGACGCCGTTAGTGACATCTACAATGCCCAGCGATTCCATCTGCAAATCAGACTTTTTAAGATTGCTTCGCTCCATCATGGCAGCAAGTGTGATTATATAACAAGTTGCTGCTGCCCCGAGTAACATTTCATCCGGATTCGTGCCGATTCCCGGACCATCCATTTCGGGAGGAATGGAAACTTTTGTCTTCAAGTTTTTCATCTCAATCGATCCGACATCATTTCTCAAGCCTGGCCAATTGGCATGTAAATGAAATTCGTGTTCCGCCATTCTAATCGCTTCCTTTCTAATTCATTCAAGTATAACTCACTTGACGTGTAATCCATTAGTGAAATTAAGTATGAAAACAATAGGTATTATTTCGATTAGCACAGTCTTAACAAAACCCACATATAGTAGATGATGATAAACATGTGTGTGGGGGGATTATATGTCAGTTGTGACTGTGTTATTGATTGGCATTGTAGCCAATCTGGACAATGTCGGAATCAGTATTTCCTATGGTTTGCGTTTCAATCGCATTCCATTCAAATATAATCTAACCATTTCATTTATTTCAATGGTTTTTGCGATTATCAGTTTAGAAGCAGGAGCCTACTTTGCAGATATCTTAAAGACCCAAGCTGCCAATTTAATTGGTGGGTCTTTGCTAATTGCTATTGGTATTTGGCTAATAATCAAATCGATATTCTTTGAACAAGCGCCTACAAGAAAAGAAATTACTACAATTGATTTGCGTGAAGCTGTGACTGTTGGTTTCATCATGGCATTGAACTGCTTGACAATCGGTTTTGGCGCTGGAATAACGGGTGCTCCATCTTTGCAGACAGCTTTTTCTATCGGAGTTTTCTCTATCGTTTCGATCATTATCGGTGTTGAGCTTGGCCATAAAATTGGCAACACATGGTTTGGGAAAAATGCCGATAATGTCGGTGCGATATTACTAATCATCATTGGATTGTACGAAATTTTTATTTAATAGCTTAAGGATAAAACGCATCCCTTTAGCGGAGCAATGTAAAACCGTTGATTTGCGTTCCAGCCGTTCGCTTTCCAGAGGGCGTGGCTTGGCCCTATTTCTATGCACTTCAGAAATTAAGGCATAAGTCCAGGCTCTCAAGACGAGTGCAAAGATATGCTCGAAAAGCTATCGCTTTTGCTAATCCTCTCGGAGTCAACGGCTTGCACTTCAATCAACTAAAAGTGCGGTACTTCACAATCGCAACCGTTAACTGAATAAGAAAATGACTGAAACGCAGCTATATGGCGTGTTATGTAAAGTCTTTTAAAGTTATTTCTAGTGTATCTCCATCAAGTTCTACCACAAAATTATTGTCCCAATTTACTACCTCCTTACATGTGATTGATAACTTATTATTAGACCAACCATTAAATTTAATCATGTCCATCATTTCTAATGGACTTTCCAAAAGCACCTTATTTTTTAAATTTGATTCTATTTTTTCAATACTATAATAATCAGCTATTATGAATTCTCCTGATGAAGTTACAGTTAAACTTTGATATAGATGTTGGGACTCATATTCGATAATTTCTCCACTAAGACAATCCATTTGAAATAAATAATCTGAAGTGAGAACTAGAACATTGTTATATTTCTTAGATAATGCAACAGCCACGGTAACCCTCTGAATTCACCACACCATTCATTAAAATCCTCATTCTCAAATTTTACCCATGTCCAACTTTGGGAATTCCATGGATTTGTAACATCATAAATCCTCTCCCTGTATTGTCCCGAATATGGTTGATTTATTATTTCTGCTTTGGTTATCAACTCATCCATCCTCCATAAAAAAATAAGTATTTATTTGTACTACCCTTGTTAAACTAATTGGCCCGTTTCTTGAATACAGGCCTTATAACAACTACGATTTATTGCTTGGAGCGGAAGACGGCCGACTCCGGAGGGATTAGTGTGCGCCTTAAGACCCCGCAGTGTCGCGCTCTTTGCGACCGAGGAGGCTTAAGCCACACCCCTCGGAAAGCGTGCCGTCTGGAGCGTAAAGCAACAGTTTATATACCCTATAATTTGGTCTGATTCTGGAAAGCGTGCACCGGAACGCAAAGTAACATTTAATATACTTTATAATAGCCCGATTCTGGAATGACCTTTATAAACATTATCTGTCGAAAAGAATGAAGAGTTACTATTTACTTCCTTCAATTCAATCAATTATTTTCAAAGGTGTTTTATGATTTTAAATGAATGGTTAATGCCGGCTTTTTTGCAAATTTCACATAAACAAAAAAGAACATTACGGCGCTCAGAAACCTTAGTGTTGAGTTAATATACATCGCAATCTCGACACCGAATTGGTTCAATAGCCAAATACCAATCTGAGGCGCAATGAAGGCAAACATGGATAAAAGTACATTATACGTCGTAATGCAATACGTTCTTACATCTTCAGGTGATTGTTCCAGCAACAAGTTAAATAAAAGGAGGACAACCCCTGCGAGGAAAAATCCTGAAGATGTTTGTATCAGTGTTATATAAAAAAGATTAGTTGAGAGCACCGTAAGAAAAGGAGTGGTTGCCATTCCGATAGCAGCCCATACGAAAACTAACGTGTTGGATCTTTTCTCCGCCCATTTCCGCCATAATGGAAATGACAGAAATTGCGCAGTCATGCTACCGACAGAGAACATGCTGATCCAAAAAATTGTAGCTCCGACTACGCGCACATGGTATATATTAAAAATTCCCCACGCCATCTGCCAAGCAAAATTGAAAAAAAGAGCAGCAATCAAAAATGATACGTAATTTTTATGCTTGAAAATAGACCAATCCATCGTTTTCCTTCTAATCACTTGGCCGCTCAATCCCATAGGTTCTTCATTGTGCTTCTTTAACAAGAACACTTCAAGGAGGCCAAAAACAAAGGCGATACCAAACAGGATCTGATAGGCAGTAACGCTCGCAGAAGCATCTTTCATCACAATTCCGATGATCAATGTGGAGACAAGGCCGACAATTGTTAGCAATCGATTGCGGTCACTGAAAAATTCCCCACGTCTGGATTCTTTGACTAATCCACTAATAAAGGTTTGCCACCCTATAGTAGCTACCGTATTCGGCAAATTCATCAGGGCTATGACGATAAGAAAAATCCAAGCTTGCGCAGGTTGGGAAGGGATGTATACAATCCCGATGATTAGCAGAAACATGAGCCGTGCAATCAAAACTGACATTGCCACAAGCTTTTTTTGCATTTGTGTACGGTTCAATAAGATCGCAGCCGGAATTGTCATTAATAGTGCCATTAAAGGTGGTAATGAACTGATCAATCCGACTTGATAATTGGTAGCTCCAAGTATGGTAATTGCGAAAATCGGAAAGAAGTTTCCCGAAAAATTCGTGGCCACGGTTGTTGCCATGCCGTGATAAATACTAATTTTTTCATTGTAAGGTCGCATAATATCTCCAATACTCGTAATAGTAGGGTAGTTGCCATCAACTCAAAATTATAAGCTTGATTCATAGAAATACAAGCTTTTTTATGAATATTAACGCGTTCCTGAAAATCTCGTTTTTAGAGGTCATATAAATTTTCCTGGCTCATATAAATACATCAGGAATGTTTTAGTATATGTATTGATAAATGTTCTCAATTAAGATATGATGAGTTTGAGAATACTTCTCACTCACATGGAGTGAAAAGGATTGAGAGGATGAAAATCATGCTTCGAATTATCATGTTGGCGTTATTGGCAGGTACAGTAGCAAGTATTTCAACAATCACGTTGTTTAATGGTTTTGATATTGAAGGAGCCATGATTGGACTCACTTCTTTACTATTATTATTCGGTATTACATCAGTCTTTTACTTCCAATATAAAAAACAGATTGCACACTCGTAAACTCCGGTACATGCCGGAGTTTTTTTATTTGAAAAATAGGGAGTGGTTCCAGAAGGTAAATTATCGTTCAATCGAGTATAATCAATTACCGGACATGAAATGTGTAGGAGGTACTTATGTTTTTTATTGAAGCAAAACGAATTATCGTTGTCATTTTTGGAGCGTTTCTCGTTTCCATCTCATTAAACTTTTTTTTAATCAATGCAAATGTTTATGCAAGTGGGTTTTCTGGTGCGGCACAGCTCGTTTCCAGTGTTCTAAATGATCATTTAGGTATTATAATTAGTACAGGGATTTTGCTGTTCCTATTTAATATCCCTGTATTCATCCTTGGTTGGTTCAAAGTGGGTAAAGGATTTACAATCTACAGTATCGTCTCCGTCGTTTTTACAACGCTCTTTTTGGAGATACTGCCGGTATTGTCATTATCCGACGACATCATTCTAAATGCGGTATTTGGCGGAGTGATCGCAGGGGTAGGTGTAGGACTTTCACTAAAACTTGGTGCTTCAACTGGCGGGATGGATATTGTTGCGATGGTTCTTTCGAGATTGCAAGATAAACCAATCGGCATTTACTTTCTAGCGCTTAACGGAATTATCATTGTCCTTGCAGGAATTTTATATGAACCTGAAAATGCTCTTTACACAATGGTTGCTTTATATGTTTCAATAGCTGTAATTGATATGATTCATACGCGACATGAAAAAGTTACGGCAATGATTATTACACATAAGGCTGAAGAGCTGCAAAAAGCAATTCACGAAAAAATGGTGCGTGGTATTACAATTATGCCAGCAACAGGCGCATATTCTGGCGAAAACAAAAATATGCTTTATCTTGTCATTACGCGCTATGAGTTATATGATCTTGAAAAAATTATCAATGAAGTAGATGCTCAAGCATTTACGAATATCGTGCAAACCGTGGGGATTTTCGGCTTCTTCAGAAGAGAAGGGGAGCCAGCAAAATAATAACTTTCATAAAACAGAAAAGCAGAGGGAATGAAATGTTCATTCATCCTCTGCTTTTTCTGTATGGTTAATTGACTTCATTAACGTCAGTTTCTGCTACATCAGCTGTCCCATCTAGAAATTTGTTCAATTCCTCAATGTTTTTCTCGAAATCAATTTCCAACACTCTTCCTGCGTCTACTAATGGATCGGTAAATGAATTATCGACCGGAATCCGCAGCGTTTCAACCTTGCCAGATTTATTGTCAAGAAGTCCCTTCCCGATAGACAACATTTTCATCTTATCAAGATTTGTATCGACATACGCATCCGCTGCGCCGAGTAGTTTAGGTAAATTCACTAAACTATGGAGGCTGACTGCTTCATCTTTCAGCTTGGATAGGACCTCTTGTTGCCGTTCTACACGTCCGAAGTCATTTTTACTATCATGACGGAATCGAACGTAGCCTAGCAACTGATCGCCATGCAATGTCTGCACACCAGGTTGTAATGTCATGTAAATCCCATGTGACATTGCATATGGAATGTCAACTTCGATTCCATTAGGCGCTATAATATCTGCAATTTTAGGGAAGCCTTTAAAATCGACCATTGCATAATAGTGAACGTCTAAATCGAAATTCTCTTTAATTGTCTGCCGGACGAGCTCAGGTCCGCCTATTGTAAAGGCTGTATTTATTTTCTGCATGCCATAATCGGGGATTTTGACATACGTATCTCGCATAATGGAAATTAGTTTGACTTTTTCAGTTTTTTGATTATAATTTGCAATCATCAATGTATCTGTATGACCTGCTTCTTCTTTTCTGGCATCGGATCCGAGCAAGAGAACATTGATTTCCCCGAATTGTGGTTCAGGCCCGTCGAATATTCCGAAGTCTTCATTTTGTTCTGTTAATGTTCCTTCTTCTGATAAAGCCAGACCTTCATTATACTGTGTAGTCCAATAATAAACTCCTATTAAAAGAACTACAATCAGTGTACCAATACTAATGCCGATTATTTTAATTCGTTTACTTTTCGTTTGTCTTTTTTCAATTCTGCTCAAACGGCTCACCGCCTCTTATAGTTGGAAATCTATTTTTTGTAAAGTAAAGCACGCGTTATCATACCACCAATTGCTATTTTCGGCAAGATAAATTTCCCGTGTATATAGACGTGTAGAATGAAAAAAAGTTCGAATCGCGATTATTAAAATGCTGGTAACTTCTCCTCCATTCCACTCATTCCCTAGATAGCTTGCTTATAATCCGATTTTTATCGTAAATAAAAATAGATACCCTCTTTAAACAATCTTTCAACGGCTATCTTTAACGTTTACTTTTATCAGATTACAGGGAATGGATACCTACACATATCGAAAAAGGAGGAAACGTTTTGGAACAGACAAACAATTTACAGGAATTACAAGATTTTGTTTCTAAAAACAATAAAAGGGGAGTAAAAGGAGAAACAATCATCAACCAAGCTAATCATAACGCTGAAGAAGCTATTCTATCTGATGAAGACACCGCAGGCAGACAAGTACTACAAGTGCTTAGAATCATTGTGAAAACAAAAGAGGACGCAATGTATTTTGAATATGTGTTTAATGAGCCGACTGAGTTAGAAGAGATGAATATGCAGTTGGAGAAAGTATATGCCCAATTTCCAAGAAAAATCGTCGGCTCAGAAGAGATGAATGAATTGCTTTCGAAAGTATAGTCAACTAGTGAATGTATTACTTAAAAAAACATAAAACTTGAAATTATCCCGAATCAGTATTTTATAAGTCAATGGATAATTGAGTTTTAGAATGCCACACAATTGCACATTATAGTCTTTCAGCACTATCGAAAAAAGCGGCTAATCCGCAATCCTCACTAGGATATTGGTTTAGCCGCTTGGTAGTCGTTCAGCATTTGATTCGTTATTCCGGATTAAACGTTTTACAGCCAGTATCATCCGTATCTACCGCTTCTTCTGCTGTTTGATTGGTGACATAAATAACATCAGCGTTACATCTGTTTCCGTTTGCCCAATACTTACAGTTATCCACTTCACAAAGTATTCGCTGAACCATTCTGGAACACCTCCTTTTCAAATAGTGTTCCACTTTTGCACGTAAAGATGTATGAAGTTTTTCATGCACTTCATAAGAAGTGGTATTATATAGTTTAATGAAATACCTAGGAGGCTTGAATACGTGAAACGGCTAACTGATCATTTGATCGTCATTTCTTTTGATTGTTTATCTTCAAAGGATATGCCGACATTACAACAACTTCCAAACTTCAGACGCCTGCTGGATGGAGCTGCGATCTGTAATAATGTAACGCCGATTTATCCATCAGTTACATACCCGTGTCATACATCAATTATTACGGGCAACTATCCTTCACGTCATCGAATCGTTAGAAATACGTTGATTCAGCCTGGCAAGCAGTCACCCGATTGGTATTGGCAAAGGAAATATATCCAAGGCACAACTTTGTATGATGAAGCAAAAAAACAGAAGATGAATACGGGGGCGCTGCTTTGGCCGGTTACTGCGAAAGCGAAAATTGATTATCATATCCCAGAAGTGTTCGCAAATCGCTCTTGGCATTCCCAAGTTGCCGTCTCTTTGTTGAACGGAAGTTTCTTTTATACAATCGATATGAATCGACGTTTTGGAAAACTGCGAAAAGGGATCAAGCAACCTTGGCTGGATGATTTTGTGACAGCTGCCACTGTGCATACAATTAAATCTAAAAGGCCGGATTTGCTGCTTGTCCATTTGGTAGATATTGACTACCAGCGTCATGAACATGGTTTTTTAGGCGATGAATCATTTGCGGCTCTACAACGTCAAGACGAACGGTTGGGTAAAATTATGCGTGCTATGGATGAAAGTGGGATAATGAATGACTCTACAATTATTGCACTAGGCGATCACAGTGCCTTGGATGTAACACATGTCATCAAAATGAATGCTTTTTTGCTTGAAAGTGGTTTGATTCATACAGATATCCAGGGAAAGGTAAAAGGGTGGAAGGCATTTTGCAAAAGTAACGATGGTTCCGCTTATCTATATGTAAAAGATCAAAAAGATAAACCGACAATGGATAGACTGGGTGCTCTGTTGCATTCTTTGATGCAAAATCCTAACAATGGACTTGAACGAGTATATACAGGGACCGAAGCCGCTGAATTAGGTGCTGACGGCGAAGCGGCATTTATGATTGAAGCACGGGAAGGATTTTATTTTACAGAAGAAGTCGCCGGCGAACCAATCGTTGAAATTACACAATCAGAGATCGTCTCAGGAAAGCATTGCAAAGCGGTACATGGTTATTCACCTTCAAAACCTGATTATTCGACCGTATTTATCGCCAAAGGGAATGGCATAATACCTGGCCAGGTTATTGAATCCATGAATTTGGTGGATGAAGGGCCAACTTTCGCAAGACTATTAGGGTTGGATCTTGGGGAAACGGATGGTAGGGTACTGGAAGAAATAATAAATGATTGAATAGAAATCACCGGGAACAGGAATATCCTCTTCCCGGTAGTTTAGCCTTCAGACATTAATCTACTCTTTCAAAATAAAGATCGATAGGGATGAACAAACCCACTTTTCCGAATTCATCGTGATTCAAAGTAGCGAAAACGACCCCGATTACTTCACCATCTTCATCAAGGACGGGACTGCCGCTGTTTCCACGATAAACAGGGGCTTGAATCATCATGACTTCATGTTTCCAATCCTTTAACTTCAATGGCGCTAAAATCATACCTTCATTTACAATTCCTTTAAAACTGAGTGGATTCCCGATGAAAGTAATTGGGTCATCTTTTTTTATTGTTGCATCTGGTCTCAACTTCAATGAAGGGAGATTTTCACCTTCAACTTTCAGTACGACCAAATCGATATCTTCATAACTTTCCAAGATGGTCGCTTCGTATCGTCCATCTTCCGGGTAAACGACGTAAATGGATTGATTATCTTCGATAACATGATAATTCGTAATAATGACTCCATCGTCTGAAATCGAAAAACCGGTACCTTTCCCATTTTCCGTCACGACGACAACTACGGATTCCTTGTACACCATAATTTCCTCATCCTGCGAAAGCTTTGCTGAAGTCAAGAGAAAATCGATTGCCGGTATAGAAAACACTTGAAACAATCCTGCAACTGTACTGAGTACTAACATGATTGAAATCAGCCAAATAAACCATTTTGGTACTCTTTTAGGAGGTACAGTTTTTTCTTTCTGTATTCTTGCTTCATGCTTCGCTTGTAATGCAATTTCGTTCATTTGTTCTTCAGTTAGATCTCCGTCTTCTATCAAATCCAAATCAATCTCTTCTTTTATCTCTTCATCATCATTTGTATTAAGCGTTTTATCCTCATCATTCATTTATTTTTCACATCCCGTTTTTCATAGGCAACTTCTAACATTATAGCAAGGAACAATAGAAAACGAGAGGGATTCGGTCAATTTGCACATAAGTGAAAGGATTTCCATATGTATAAATGGAAAGGGGAGAGATGATTGGTAACATTGACACCTATTATTATTGGAGGCCAACCGTTTACCGCTGTAACCGTACGCTTGCCAAAAACAACTTTGCTGACAGTTTCAAATGAGATCGGTTATATTATGTGCGGGGCGCTGGATATCGGATTACTTAATAATGTGCTTGCTGACCGGAAGATTGTTGCTGGAAGAGCTGTAGGTGTAAAAACGATTGATGAGTTGTTGAAAGCTCCATTGGAGTCCGTTACAGTTGAAGCTGAGCAATTCGGTATACGAGTAGGTATGACAGGCACAGATGCATTAATGAGGATGCAATGAAAATGAAAAGACGGAAGAGGAGTGAATTGACTCCTTTCCCGTCTTTTACTTAAAATAAGTTGTAAGCAGTCTTATTTTCTTCGCTTGTTTTGGTTTTCATTATTATTCCGCTCGTTTTGCTTGTTATTCTGCGGTTGCTGTACGGAGCTGAAAAACTCTTCACCGAATTCTGTGTTAGTGGTCTCTTGCGGTTTACGGTTTGTCTGGCGATTATTCTGCCTGTCCTTATTTTGTTGCTGTTGGTTTTGCTCTTCTCTCATTTGTAAGTAGCTCCTTTAATCGTTGTTAGGTACTGTCACCTACAAAATGTAGCATGTCCTCAAAAGTTGAAACTAACCGTATTTTGTTTTTCCAAAACTAACAAGTTGTTTGGATGCTGTTACTGTTTGTAAATTACAGGTGGAGGGAAAGATATAAAAAACTTTCATTTGAGGAGAGTGAACTTATGAATCGGCTATTTTTAATAATGGTCTTCCTGGGAGTTCCGGCAGTATTAGTCGGATCAATTATACATTTATCGGACATTCCGATTTTTATCCTCAGTTGTTTAACAATCATTGCACTTGCAAGTTTTATCGGGAGAGCGACGGAAAGCCTTGCCATTGTAAGTGGACCAAGAGTAGGTGGACTTTTAAATGCAACATTTGGTAATGCCGTTGAATTGATTATTTCCATCTTCACGTTAAAAGCAGGTCTTATTGGAATTGTATTAGCGTCCCTAACAGGTTCGGTTCTAGGGAATCTGCTTCTTGTGCTTGGCGTTTCATTTTTTGCAGGAGGATTGAAATATAAAACTCAACGGTTTGGGTTGCATGATGTAAAATATAATTCAGGACTGCTAATATTTGCGGTCATTGTAGCTTTTATTATTCCGGAGATTTTTTCACAGACTATGGATGATTCGGCAACGCTGACCTTGAGTATCGGTGTATCCATTATTTTAATCACATTGTATGTTGCAGGTCTGTTTTTTAAACTTGTTACGCATAGAGGGGTCTTCGCATCCGGCGATACAACAAATGAAGAGGAAGAACTTCCGGAATGGTCTAAGAAAAAATCGATTCTTATATTATTGTTGTCAACCGTTGCGGTCGCTTTTGTCTCGGAGCAACTTGTACATACTTTTGAAACGTTGGGGGAAAAGTTTGGTTGGACGGAATTATTCATCGGCGTCATAATCGTTGCGATTGTTGGTAACGCAGCTGAACACTTCTCGGCAATTACAATGGCGATGAAAAACAGGATGGACGTGGCAGTGGAAATTGCAGTTGGATCTACGCTGCAAGTAGCCATGTTCGTCGCTCCGATCCTAGTGCTCATTTCATTATTCATGCCTGAAAGCATGCCGCTTGTCTTTACGATACCTGAACTTGTCGCAATGGTTACAGCCACTTTGCTCGTTATCAATTTATCAAACGATGGCGAATCAAATTGGTTTGAGGGATTGACTTTATTGGCCGCATATCTAATTATTGGCATTGGATTTTTTCTATTATAGTGATTGATATAATGCTTATAAAACTGGGAATTGTGGTATGGATAGGAAAGGAGGGATAGTCTATGTTTGTTGATATTGGAGTTTTTTTAATGGCGGTCTCATTTGCGATTTTCGCGGTGTTCTTTGCTAAAAACTTATGGCGTCTATCGTTCGTCGCAAAGTCCGTGGGTGAAACGGCTAAACAGATGGAATCTTCCTTTAATGGAACACTTGATCAAGTTGAAAAAGTCCTTGATAACACACACGCTACAGCAATGGATGTGGAAGTGAAAATTAGTGCATTGAATGGAGTTTTCTACACTGTCGGCGAAGTTGGCCATACAACGGATTTGATCAGTGAAGAACTGAATGATCTGACAGTCGGATATGCAAACGGAAGAAGAGTTGAAGGTGAAAAGCCTTTTATACGTATCATTCAGGGAGCAGAGTTTGTCAAAGGGGTGATAAAATCCTGGAAGCGCGGACAAACAGTTTAAAAGGAATGAATAGGAGTGATGACGATGGATTTAACAGGAATTGGTGTTTTATTAATAGGTGTAGCATTTTTAGTTTTAGCGGTATTTTTAGCACGTGTGCTTAACCAAACGGCGAAGGTTGTCGATGGAGTAGGCAAGACAATTGAAAGGCTTCCTGACCAATTGGACGGTGTGATTAAAGAATCAGAACAACTTATCCAGAATTCTAATAACACCTTAGCAGATGTTAATGTGAAATTAGGAACACTCACTCCAGTATTCAATATTGTAGGCGATGTTGGAGAAGTGACGGGTAAGTTGACTTCTTCAGTTCATGATTTTACATTAACAGCTAAAAAGAAGATCGATACAACGGATGAAGATACAAGAAATAAAAGATTGGGTGGATTATATGGTGCATCGGCACTTGCTTATTATACAATTAGAAGTGGTAAAGAGCGGAAAAAAGTGAAATCAACATCTACTTCCAATTTATATATGAGTGGGGAACAACGGATGTTTGATGTGAACAGGATGAAAGAAGAAGCTAAAGAAGCAGCTCGGATCCATAAGCACGTAAGTGATGACCTATAAAAATTACGATAATATGTCTACAAAAACTGTCCGGATAATCAGTTCTCACTGACAATCCGGACAGCTTTTGTATAATTATAGCTCTTCTGTTACTTTTTTGATTTCTTTTTTTCGTTGTGAGAGGAAGAAGATGAAAGAGATGATGCCATATATTCCTTCATACTTTTCCTTTCTTGTGAACGTTGCTGCACTAGATGTTTGTGCTTTCAATGTATTTGTCTTTTCCAATGCGGATAGTGTCAATTGACGTGTAGCTTGGCCGGTATCTTCAACTATCTCAAATAGTGGATTCAATTTTTGTATATGTCCATTCACATTTCGAATTGTTGAATTACCCGAATGCATTACTTCACTCGTCTGTTTTGTCAAATCGTCCAACATATCAGGTAGTTTGTTTGTTGTTTTTTCTACACCTTCAAGCACATCACCCAATTTACGAACAGGTTTGATGAGAATTATGACAAGAACAGCGAAGGCAATGCCAATCACCAATACACCTATGCCCATCCAGTCCATATATGCCACCTCCAATTGTTTGTTGTCAATAATTAGTTTGTCGCGGTGAAGGAAGTTCCTTCTGTACGGGGTAAGAAGTATCTTGATGCTTCTCTTTTTCTTTTTTCACTTTGAAATACATTCTTGATACTGTTTCAGTTAACAAAGCGACTTTTTGCATCAAGTCTTTATATTTGCGTGACGGATTTTCAATTTCTGAAGATAATGTTTCAAACGAACGATTCAAATGGTTAGTAGATTGATTTAAATTGTCAGCTGATCGACTGAATCCTTCCAGTCGTTGTAGTTTATTTTCTACATCACTTGCAATTCGATTCGTTTTTTCCATCAGACTTTCCGATTTTGCGGTAACACCATTAAGCTTCGTTTCCATTCTCGACATTGTTTCTGAAATGTCATTCATACTTTTTTTTGCGCTTTTTAAAGCGATTATAACAAAGATTGCAATAAGCAACAGGGAAAGCGCAGCAATTGCCGCACTTGCATACAACAGGATTTCCATTCCACATCAACTCCATTCCAATGCTTAGTCCTTTATCTATTTTGTACCACTCTTCCCATATCTGTAAACCCTTTACGAGTAGTTACGAGTACTTCAGGTAAAATAGAACGAAATGATATAATGATTTTATAGAGATAGGAGGAATTCAGATGGACAATATCGAATCGATTTTGAAGAATACGATGTTTTTTCGAGATTTATCCAATCAGGAATTGACGCTGTTTTTACCGATTTTAAATAAAAAGAAGCTACTTGATAAGACAAACTTATTCTTGCAAGGTGATCCCATAACAAATGTTTATATTGCTACTGCAGGGAAAATTAAAATCTTTCGGCATGACCCTTCTGGTAAGGAACAAGTACTGCATTTTAAACAAGTAGGGGACCTGTTCCCGCATGTGGGATTTTTTCGACGCGGGCAGTATCCAGCGAATGCGCAAGCGATAGAGGACAGTGAAGTGTATACAGTTTCCATAAAAGACTTTGAACAAGTGCTATTGGACAATCCCTCTTTATTTATCAAACTTTTCCGTGTTCTGGGAGATCAAATTGTAAACTTGCAGCAAAGACTTGAAGAGATGGCGTTGAGAAGTGCGAATGAACGAATTCTGTTATTATTAGTAAGGCTTTGTGAGACGCATGGAACAATTGTTAAAGATGGATGGATCAAACTAAACACTCGTTTTAAAAATGCCGACTTAGCCAATATGATCGGTACGACTAGGGAATCTGTCAACCGGATGATTTCTCACTTACGAAAAGAAGATGCCGTCATTATAGAAGACGGGGAGTACTTAGTCTATGTTGATAAAATAAAGGATGAATTACTAAATATCATCTGAATTTCATTGAGAATGCCGTTTTGTTTTCCGCTCCAGCGGAATTGCAAAGCGGTTTTTTTATGTTCGAAATCGAGTTCATTAATCTGTCACTTATATGTAAATCGGCTCGCGAAAAGCTGGGAAATCCGTTGTGAAAGGGTTTGTGCATAAAGCTGCACGGATTGAATACGCATTTTTCGGTTGATTTTTGGAATGGAAAAAAGAAGTGTGATATTTATCACAGTAGTGAGAATCGTTATCAATTAATATGAAGACAACATCAAAACCACGGAGGTGAGACACATGAAAGCGACAGAGGTTCAAGTAGATCCATTAGAAGTCGAAGTTGAAAACACAGTGAAAGGTACAATGTTTTCTCTCGGTATTGTAGGATTCGTCATCCTGCTTGCATGGCTACTGCTATTCGTCATTTACATGTATCGCTATTAAGTGTCAGATTGGAATTTTAAATGAGTAGGAGGAAAAACGATGAAGATGAATCGATACGAAGAAATTTGGCTGATGTTAAGTGGTGCAATGCTTGTTATTTTCATGGTGATTACAGGATATCAAACGTTTGCGTTAGGAATGGGCCCTCCAAGTAATAAGGAGACAATTGATCCTCAGAAAGTGGATGAGACGGCACCATTTGATAAGCCGGGTGTATACAAGACGGGTGAAAACGAATATGAAGTGATCATGACCCTTGAGGTGTTCAACTTCAATCCAGGAAATATTGAAATTCCAGCAGGTTCAACAGTCACATTCGTAATGACTTCAAAAGACGTCGTACATGGTTTCCAGGTTGTGGATACGAATTTAAATGCAATGGTCATGCCAGGTCATATCCAACGGGCTACACAGAAGTTTTCAAAACCCGGTGAATATCTTGTTTTGTGCAATGAATATTGTGGCACTGGCCATCAACATATGAGTACAGTCATTACTGTTAAATAAAGGAGGATCGTACAATGAATACGACAACAGTCAATCGAAAAGGAAAAAGCACGTTGATAAAGAAGTCCGAACAATTAATGGGGATGAACCCGGCTGATGCGAAACTTACAAAAGCCTATATGAGCGTGGCGTTCATCGCATTGCTAATTGGAGGAATACTCGGTTTGCTTCAAGGGCTAGAACGTGCAGGACTTATACAACTTCCATATTGGTTCAATTATTATCAGGTTCTTACAGCACACGGTATTCTACTGGTCATTGTTTTGACGGCTTTCTTCACAATCGGGTATTTCTATGCAGGCCTTTCCCATACTCTTGGCGGTTTGCTTCCGAAAGTACGGACAATGGCATGGGTCGGTTTCTGGTTGAAAGTCGTAGGGCTAGTCATTGCAGTCGTTCCAATTATCATGAATGAAGCTACTGTCATGTATACATTTTACCCACCTATGGCAGCTTCACCTTATTTCTACATCGGTCTTGCACTAATTGTTGTAGGTATCTGGTTGTGTGCCTTCGGGGCATTTATCAACGTGGCGAAATGGCGAAAAGCGAATCCTGGAAAACATATTCCAATCTTCGCATTCTTTGCGACAGGGGTATTCGTACTTCTATTTTTCGGGAGCATCGGCGTCACAATCGAAGTATTTACATTGATTGCCTGGGCTTTCGGTTGGAAAGCAACAGTGAATGTACTGCTAAGCAGAACGCTATTTTGGTCATTCGGTCATACATTAGTGAATATCTGGTATTTGACTGCGGTCTCTGCTTGGTATGTAGTAGTTCCAAAAATTATTGGAGGCAGACGATTCAGTGATACACTGACTCGAATTGTCATCATCTTGTTGGTCATCACAAATATTCCAGGAGGTTTCCACCATCAAATTGTTGACCCGGGAATGAGTCAAACATTGAAGTTCCTTCACATGTTCATGAGTATATCCATCGGATTCCCATCTTTAATGACAGCATTTGCCATGTTCTATGTGCTTGAAAAAACAGGTCGTAAACTTGGTGGAAAGGGATTACTCGGCTGGCTGAAGAAATTGCCATGGGGCGATGTACGTTTCCTTGCGCCAATGATTGCTATGATTGCGTTCATTCCTGCGGGAGCTGGAGGAATTGCACAAACAACTAACCAACTAAACCAAGTCGTTCATAATACATTATGGGTTGTCGGACACTTCCACTTAACAGTAGGTACTTCCGTCATTCTGACTTTCTTTGGTATCAGTTATTGGCTGATCCCATACATCTCCAAACGTAGACTGACACCTCGTATGAATAAAGTCGGTGTTGTACAGACAATCATCTGGACGTTGGGAATGTTATTCATGTCAGGATCTATGCACTGGGTTGGCTTGCTTGGCTCTCCTAGAAGAACTTCCTATACAACATACGGCGACAATGCAACTGCACTCGGTTGGGATCCATACCTCATATTCCTTGCAGTAGGTGGAACTTTATTGATCATCGGAGTCCTCATTCAAGTATTTGCAGTATTCCATATGATGTTCTTTGCACCAAAAGGCGTTACAGAGTTTCCGATTGCTGAACCTGAAGTGGCGGAAAATCAAACACCTGCATGGACTGATAGATGGGGATTATGGATTGTCATTATGCTCATCGTTGTATCGATGGGATATGTTGTCCCGTTAGTGGATCTTATTGTAAATGCACCACCAGGTTCACCTCCGTTCAAAACCTGGTAAAAAAGATTGGAAGGGCGGTCCAGTTGGAAACCGGATGGCCCTTTATATTTATCATCACTCAAGGAGTGAGTAGAATGTCAAACAGAAAAACATCTATTTCAATTAGTATTGTGTTGCTTTTTGGATTCGGGTTATTTTTCGTGAGTACGGATGGGTTTACCGCATTTACAGCAGAAACAGCACGTGTTAATAAACTATTGCAAGAACAACCCCAGTTCCCATCAGTAACGCTGCAAGATAGTAAAGAACGTCAATATTCCATTGATGAATTCAATGGCAATTATGTACTCATAACTTTTTTCTATTCTGCATGCACTACAGTTTGTATCGATCTTGAATTGAATATGTCTGAGCTATATGATAAGATTCCCGAAAAATATTTTGGGCATGGCATCGATTTTTTAAGTATCAGTTTCGATCCTGATAGAGATGATCCTACAAAATTGGATCTTTATAAAAATATGTTCAATAGTGATGGGGAAACGTGGAGAATGGCGAGAATTCCAGATCAACAAGAACTAGCTGCGTTGTTGGATGAATTCGGTGTCATTGTTATTCCTGATGATTATGGAAACTTTGCACATAACTCGGCGTTTTATCTTGTGGATCCAACTGGAAGACTTGAAAAAGTAATGGACTATAAAGACGTAGATGCTGCAGCGGAATCAATTTTAGCTATATTAGATAGCGAGGCGAATCCGTTATGAAACAAACAAAATACGGTTTGGCATTGCTTCTATTTTTGGCAATTCCAATTGTTGCTCAATTGCTTGAATCAATAATGATAATGCATATGCATATGCAAATGCCGCTTCTGATTATATCAGGCTTCCTGATAGCTCCTTTTTTTCAATGGAAGTATCCCCAATTCTTTGCTGAATGGAATAAGAACGGTATACCAGGAATGCTCCTGTTCACTGTAATAATGCTGTATTGGATGATACCACGGACAATGGATGATGCGCTGACTAAGTTACCTGTAGAAGTTTTCAAGTTTATAAGTCTACCGTTTTTGGCGGGTTTACCGTTAAGAGACAGCTGGAGTAAAATAGCTAACAACGGTAAACGAATTACATTCATCGTTTTTACAACCCTCTTCTATGTGATGGGATTTCTTTATATTAAAGCGCCCGTGCAGTTGTGTAACAACTATTTGCTTATAGACCAGCTTACGTTAGGATGGGGGTATTTGACGCTGGCCATCTGCTTTTCGATCTATCTAGTGTATATTGCTTTTATAGATAGTGCTAAGCCTGCTGAGGTGGATTGATAGATTGATCCACCTTTTTTACTATGTATATGATTACGTTGTGATTATATTTCAGAATTCATTAAAAACTTCCTTTACAGTAATTAGACTATTGTATATTATCAATGTAGCCATCATAGTCTGAATATAAAATAGCTAAAAATTTGTTTAGGGGGTTACGCGTTGGAGAACTTTGTTAATCTGTTAAACGATGTTTTATGGAGTACACCAGTTATTTACATTTTACTCGGTGTTGGTTTGGTTTTCTCGATTTTGACCCGTTTCCTACAAGTGCGCCATGTAAAGGAAATGGTCAGGCTCATGTTCAAAGGGAAAAGTTCAAATGCAGGTATTTCATCGTTCCAAGCATTGTCAATTGCATTGTCCGGACGTGTTGGTACAGGGAATATTGCTGGCGTCGCGACAGCTATTTTCTACGGAGGACCCGGTGCAGTATTTTGGATGTGGGCAATCGCATTCATTGGGGCATCGAGCGCCTTTGTTGAATCGACTCTTGCACAGATTTATAAAGTGAAACAGGACGGTCAATATCGTGGGGGACCAGCATATTTCATCGAAAAAGGGATCGGGTGGAAATGGTTTGGTATGACGTTTGCGATTGCAGCTCTGATAGCCATGGCTGTCTTAATGCCGGGTGTACAGTCAAATTCGATTGCGGCAGGGATGAGTAATGCGTTCAATGTTTCACCATGGGTTACGGGTATTATTCTTATCGTATTATTAGGTTTCATTATCTTGGGTGGAGTGAAGCGGATTGCTTCGACAGCTCAAATTTTAGTGCCATTTATGGCAGTTGGTTATATTCTTTTTTCAGTAGTCATTGTACTTATGAATATTACGGCACTTCCGGAAGTCATCGGATTGATTTTTAAAAGTGCATTCGCAATGGATTCTGCATTTGGTGGAATCATCGGTATGGCAATTATGTGGGGAGTTAAACGAGGAGTCTTTTCAAACGAAGCAGGACAGGGGACAGGGGCACATGCGGCAGCTGCGGCCGAAGTTTCCCATCCCGCTAAACAAGGTCTTGTTCAAGCTTTTTCCGTCTACATCGACACGCTATTCGTCTGTTCCGCTACTGCATTCATGATTTTGTTTACCGGAATGTATAATACGCAAACAGAAGACGGTAAAGGTTTTATCGTTGAAAACTTGGCAGGAGTTGAGCAAGGACCAGGATATACGCAGGCCGCGGTCGATAGTATCCTCCCTGGCTTTGGTGCAGGATTTGTCGCGATTGCTTTGTTTTTCTTCGCATTTACAACAATCATGGCATACTACTATATTGCCGAAACGAACATCGCCTATTTATTTAGGAAAAGGAATACGCGATCAGTTATGTTTATATTAAAGATCATCATTCTGATTACAACGTTCTGGGGGACAATCAGAACTGCGGATCTTGCATGGGCGTTGGGAGATGTCGGACTCGGTATTATGGTTTGGCTCAATGTTATCGCTATCGTTATATTGGCAAAACCAGCTCTGCTTGCTTTGAAAGACTATGAACAGCAGAAAAATCTCGGATTGGATCCAGTGTTCAATCCGAAAAAACTGGGCATTAAAAATGCGACGTTCTGGGAGAATGATTATATTCCAGACAAGGAACGCAGTGATGAATAACATACTTCACTAAAGAAATCGCCTCTTATCCGGTAAAGGGATAAGAGGCGATTTGTCTATGTTAGAACGATTGGATTGCTCCGCTAATTCGGTCTGGATGCGAATAAATATTAAATGAGTTCTCGCGGATAAAACCGACAGCTGTTATGCCAAGTTCGTGTGCCAAATTGATCGCAAGTTCAGTGGGAGCTGATTTTGATAGAACGATTTCACAACCAATCTTTGCTACTTTCAAAAGAATTTCAGACGAAATTCTCCCACTGAAAACAATTACTTTATCATTTACGGGAATAGCGTTTTTTAAGCAGTGTCCATATATTTTATCCAGCGCATTATGACGACCGATATCCATTCTAGTAAGTGTAAACGCAGTGGTATCGCAAAGAGCCGCAATATGGACTCCACCCGTTTGCATGAACAAGTCCGCATTGGAATTCATCTTCTCCATCAAACTGAAGCAATCTTCCGGCGCCAAAATGACATTTTTAGTGTTCATTTGTTTGGCGGTCAAGACATCATTGGCAAATACAAAACCTTGTCTACTCATTCCGCAGCAGGACGTAATGTAGCGTTTGCTGTGCAGTTGTTCGAAAAATGGAAAGGAACGTGTTGTCTCAATGTGAACGATACCCATCGACTCATCCATTCTGATTTCGGTAATATCTTCATATTTCACAATAATTCGCTCAGATATAAGAAAACCGACTACCATATCTTCGATGAACTCCGGAGTACAAACGATCGTCAACAATTCGTTACCATTCACTTTTACAGTAATCGGGTACTCAGTTGCGATGACATCTTCTTTCTCTAGAAAACGATTATCTTCAAATCGCCAAACGGATTGTGTATGAATCCTCTCCATCTAAATTCTCCTTTCTACATGTCATTACTGCCATTTCTGATTTGTTGAATATTCGCATAGTATTTCTGGATTCCGTTGTATATTGTATTTGAATAACTTATACTACTAGTATACTAGTAATCGTAAAATAAGTACGTTCACTAATTAACAACCATTACTTTACAATCGGATATGTTGTTTGGCAAGCTCTGCCAACACGCTGTCCACTATGAATGAAGCACATCCCCAAAAAGGATGTATTTGTTTGTGGTGGGTTTTTTTATAAAGAAAAGGAGGTATTTTCTTGACGATTACAATAAATGGTGTGAATCACCCATTCAGAGAAGGCATGTCAATTCTTCAAGTACTCAATGAACTGCAAATTGAACATCCGCAAATCTGTTATTTACCGGAAGTAGATCCCATCGAAACATGCGATACATGTATCGTGGAAGTGGATGGACAACTGAAGCGCGCATGCTCGACTAAAGTTTTGCAAGGGATGAAAGTAAAACTTGCTTCTCCTCGAGCGAAAGAAGCTCAAACTGAAGCGATGGATCGTATCCTCGAAAATCACCTTCTATATTGTACGGTATGCGATAACAATAACGGTAATTGTAAAATACATAACACTGTCGACATGATGGGTATCGAAGAACAGAAATATCCGTATGAGCCTAAATGTACAAAGGACAGCGTCGATTTTACACATCCATTTTACCGTTATGATCCAAACCAATGTATCGCATGCGGGCAATGCGTGGAAGCATGTCAGAATCTGCAAGTGAATGAAACGCTCAGCATGGATTGGGAAAGAGACCGGCCAATCGTTTTATGGGATGGCGGCGCCAAGATCAATGATTCATCATGTGTCGGTTGCGGCCATTGTGTAACTGTCTGTCCATGTAATGCATTAATGGAAAAATCGATGCTCGGAGAAGCAGGTTTCATGACGGGACTGAAAGAAGAAGTCTTGGATCCAATGATTGAGCTAGTGAAGGAGGTCGAACCCGGCTATAGCGGAATTATGGCAATTTCTGACGCTGAAGCAGCAATGCGGGATACTCGTACAAAGAAGACAAAGACAGTTTGTACATTCTGTGGTGTCGGTTGTTCTTTCGAAGTCTGGACGAAAGATCGGAAAATACTCAAGATCCAGCCAGTCTCAGAAGCGCCAGTAAATGCTATTTCGACATGTGTGAAAGGGAAGTTCGGTTGGGATTTTGTGAACAGTGATAAGAGAATCACCACTCCGCTAATTAGAAAAGGAGAGTCTTTCGTCGAATCTACATGGAAAGAAGCACTAGATCTCGTCGCTAAACGTTTAGGAGCCATTCATAAAGAACATGGAGAAGACAGTATCGGCATCATTTCTTCATCCAAAATAACGAATGAAGAGAACTACGTCATTCAAAAGTTGGCACGACAAGTATTCAAGACAAATAATGTCGATAACTGCTCTCGCTACTGCCAGTCGCCTGCAACGGACGGATTATTCCGTACGGTCGGGATGGGTGGAGACGCAGGAACAATTAAAGACATCGCTAAAGCAGGCCTAGTCATCATTGTCGGAGCGAACCCTGCCGAAGGCCATCCAGTACTCGCGACACGAGTGAAACGTGCACATAAACTGCACGGTCAGAAACTGATTGTCGCGGATTTGCGAAAACATGAAATGGCTGAGAGGTCGGATATATTCATCAGTCCTAAACAAGGGACGGACCAAGTATGGCTAATGGCTGTTACCAAATATATGATCGATCAAGGCTGGCATGATAGTGCATTCATCCAGGAAAATGTGCATCACTTCGATGAATTTAAAGAAGTATTGAATACGTATACGCTAGATTATGCGGAGCATGTCACAGGCGTAGCTAAAGAAAAGTTCATCCAAACGGCAGAAATGATCCGAGATGCGGATGGCACATGTATTTTATGGGGGATGGGTGTTACGCAGAATACAGGTGGTTCGGATACGTCCGCAGCGATTTCCAACTTGTTGCTTGCGACAGGGAACTATCGCAGACCTGGTGCGGGTGCGTATCCGCTTCGTGGGCACAATAACGTTCAAGGTGCATGTGATATGGGCACATTACCTGGATGGCTTCCTGGTTACCAACATGTGACAGACGATGCAGCTAGGAAAAAGTTTGAAAAAGCTTATGGTGTTGAAATAGGCGATAGCCCAGGGAAAGACAATATTCAAATGCTCCATGCTGTGGACGAAGGGATTATGAAAGGCATGTACGTTGTGGGAGAAGATATGGCGCTTGTCGACTCAAATGCGAATCATGTGCATGATGTGCTATCGAAACTTGAATTCCTAGTCGTTCAGGATCTGTTCTTCTCACGGACTGCGCAATATGCAGATGTTATTTTACCGGCTGTGCCGTCGCTTGAAAAAGATGGTACATTTACAAACACTGAAAGAAGAGTTCAGCGCTTGTATAAGGCGTTGCCTGAAATGGGCGATGCGAAAGCCGATTGGTGGATTATACAGGAAGTTGCAAACCGTTTAGGTGCGGATTGGAATTATTCACACCCAAGTGATATATTTGCAGAAATGTCGAGTCTCTCTCCGTTATTCAGTCAGGCAGATTATACGAATATGGAAGACTGGGACAGCTTTTTTTGGGGCAGCTTAGATGGGGAAAGCACACCATTACTTTATACGGACGGCTTTAACTTCCCGGATAAAAAAGCTAGATTCGCGTTATCGGATTGGATAGAACCTGTAGAATATCCGGATGAGTTTGATTTGCACATCAATAACGGTCGTATGCTTGAGCATTTCCATGAAGGTAATTTGACGAATAAATCAGCAGGTATCCAAGAAAAAGTCCCGGAAATTTTTGTTGAAGTCTCTCCTAGTCTTGCGAAGGAAAGAGGAGTGGTCAGCGGAACGATGGTAAGGCTAATCTCTCCCCATGGGGCATTACGATTGCCTGCACTTGTAACAGACCGAGTAAAAGGGAATGAGTTGTTTTTACCGATGAACTCGGTTGAAAAAGAATCGGCCATTAACTTCCTGACAGGGTCAGCTGTAGACCAACGGACGAATACCCCTGCATTTAAACAAGCTAAAGTCCGTATGGAAGTATTGAAGGAAAAGGTTGATAATCCCTTGCCTTCTACCAATCACCGAAATAAGAAGCGGCATCCTACGAGTGGTATTGAAGTTGAACGTAAGTGGGCGAGACCTGGTTATGCGCATCTTACAGATCACGAGAAGAAAGGATGATATGAATGGCAGCGCCAATTACGACTATTAAAAAGATTGAGCTTACAGAAGCAGAGTTGCAACAGGCGAAAGTGAATGAATTGCAAGCCCTCATTGTTGAGCAGCAGCAATCGTTGAATAAAATACTTGAATTGACAGCCGAACTGGATAAAGCCGGTGTTTTGGATGCATTGAATGCAGTGGTAAAAGCAAAAGATGAGCTTGCGGGTATAGCTGTAGCGCAAGCTTCACGCGAACCGATGACAAATATGTTGAACAATGCGATGAATTTGGTGGGGGTTTTGACTGCTATCGATCCTGAAGTGACAGCAAAACTAAAAAGCGGAATCGCCAGCGGGGTTCGCGAAGCTGAATTATACAGTGGCACTGATGAAAAAGTGTCGATATTTCAACTGATGAAGGCATTGAATGATCCTGATATTAACAGATCGATAAAATTTGGAATGGACTTCCTTAAAGGTATGGGGAAAGGTTTGAACGGTAAATAACACGAACTATGAATCTTTTACTCTGTTCGTTCGTATATCAGTATAAGAATTGTATTTTACTCGCTGATATACGAAGGAGAGGTTAATAGTATGCAAACTATTGAGAAACAGGGGAATGATCAAGTAGAATCGTTGAACATGTGGAAATCCATTTGGCTTCATCCAAGAAAGACGGTTCGTTACGCGGTTGAACATAAAACATGGCGTTTTGTTATGATGATTGCTTTAATAATCGGTGTCTTCACTGTATTGGACCAAGCCTCCTCGAATGATTTAGGTGAAACGATGGGCATCGGTCAAATTATTTTGATTGCACTTATAGGTGGTCCGATTCTAGGCGTGATTTCATTATTCATCGGAAGTGGAGTTTTACATTTGTTATCTTTGATGTTCGGGGGACGGGGAACGTTCGCGGATACAAGGATGGCATTTACCGTTTCTAATCTGATTTTAATTGTATCGGGGTTAATATGGATTCCTGATCTATTAATCAATGGAAAAGGGATGTTTGTTTCTGAATATGATTTCTCGCTATTTCAGGGGGTATGGCTTGTCGTAAGCCTTATCTTAAACTTTGCGCTTGGTATTTGGGCCACAGTTTCAATGATTGGTGCGATTGCAGAAGTCCATAAGTTTGCTATATGGAAAGCAGTGCTCGTCGTTTTGCTTCCGGTAACATTACTAATCATATTTATTTTTGTGATTGTTTTGCTGACAGTTCCGTTCTTCTTTATTTAATAAGTACAGGTAAAAGCCATCCGCCGATTTAGTAGTCGGATGGCTTGTTTTTTTCATTTTGTTCCGCTTCAGCGGCACGAAATTGCTGCTTGAGTGCTTCTCTATAATCTCGCGGTGAGGCAAACTCATGAGCGAATTCTTCTGCCATCTTTTTTTGCTTAGCAATTTCATTTCTTTTTGTTATGTTTCTTTCTACACGATCCATATCGCAACCTCCGAATCATTCAATATTGGTATAAGGATGTCCAATACTGGAGGATTTAAACTGTATCCAATGAGGTAAGATTTCCATATCATCATATGTGTGTGGATTTTAGATGGAGGGAATTCAAACAAAGTTATTGCTCTCAGCTGTATCGTTGATTATACTAGTAGAGTAATTCGTTTTGTCTCAGTAGCTCAGGGGATAGAGCAACAGCCTCCTAAGCTGTGGGTCGCAGGTTCGATTCCTGCCTGGGACGTATCTAAATTTAAGAACAAAAAAGTCGATGCATATTTTTCATATGCCATCGGCTTTTTTTGATAGTAGGTGATTCAATGAATTTCGTTTCATTCCGTTTAAATCTTCCTCACAAGGGAAACCCATGAAGGACTGAACTATTAAATGGAGGCGATGAAATGAATACGAATCATGCAGATGTGCTGAAAATTATTCAAGAATGTTTGGAAGCATGCAATACTTGCTTTGATGCATGTCTCAAGGAAGATGACGTTAAGATGATGGCGGAGTGTATTCGTTTAGATCGGGAGTGTGCAGATGTTTGTTCGTATGCTGCTCAGGCAATTACTCGAAACAGTCCGTTTATAAATGAAATTTTGGAGCTTTGTGCGAAAGTTTGTGAACAGTGTGCTGAAGAGTGTGGGAAGCATGATCATGATCACTGTAAACGATGCGCAGAAGCGTGTAAGAAGTGTGCAGATGCTTGCCGCCAAGCCATTGCTTAACCATCGAGCAATTAAAATAATTTTTTAAGCATAATAAAGCCTCCGCTATCCCAAAATGGATATCGGAGGCTAATATTATTTCCATTTATCATCTGGATTTATACTGTTTGGTTCTTTTCCGGTGCGATCCATATTTTGTGTGTGAATTTCTCCCGGAGTTTTCTGGAATGAATGACCGTTTTCAAATTGCTGTTTAGGATCCATGCCGTTTGGTTCAATGTCATTGTTTATTTGGTGATCAGGGTTCATACCGTTAGGTTCCGCATCATTAAAATTCCTTCGATTCCGTTCCATGGCAGTGGTTTCCATCGCATGCGGTTCTGTGTTTCTGTGCTCCATATTGGCTGGGGGCGTGTCTAACTCATTACTTTCATATTCATCGGATAGAGGATTTTGTCCCATTGGTGTGTCTAAGTCTTTATGGATTTCCTGATCCATTTCGTTATTTTCAAATTCATTTGATAGCGGATCCGTTCTGTTCGGTTTTGCCAAATCATTTTCAAATCGACTTTCCACTTCCAATTTGCGACGCTCTTCTTCTACAGGGTATTCGTTTGGATTATTTTTCATGTGAATTCCTCCTACGTTATTTACATTTTAATCGAGATGCTATTCAGTTTTTATTTTCGTTGTTCTAATACAATAGCCTTTATTTACATTCTTCAAACGTTTTCTAAGACCTATAATCAGTTTGAATGTAAAAGAAATAGAAGATTCTGCGTTTAAGGGAAAGGGTATTCAAGTGTTAATTATCATGTTATGGTATTAATGCGTTACCGAGTTAAAGTATTGAATTATGGTTTTATTAAAAGGAGATAATTGATATGAAAAAAATATTGACATTAATCACCGTCTCAATCGCTACGGTAATTATCTTATCTGCATGTGGCAGTTCTAAAAATAATTCCGCTGACAAAGATGTGCTTGTGATTGGAGTAGATGATAAATTTGCGCCAATGGGTTTTCGTGATGAAAACAATGAGTTAACGGGTTTTGACATTGACTATGCAAAAGCGGCAGCGGAGCATATGGGTATGACAGCTAAATTCCAACCGATCGATTGGAAAACGAAAGAAACTGAATTGAGCAGTGGACGCATCGATTTGATATGGAATGGTTATACGATTACGGAAGATCGAAAAGGAAAAGTTCTTTTCACAAAACCCTATTTGAAAAATGCACAAGTAGTTGCGACGTTAACTAATTCTGATATTGTGACGTTAAACGACTTAGGTGGAAAAAAGATTGGGCTACAAGGTCTTTCATCAGCATCAGATGCATTAAATGCCAATCCAATCCAATCGAAAGTGAAGACGGTCTCAGAGTATGCGGATAATGTTTTAGCGTTGACGGACTTGAAGGCGGGACGTGTTGATGCGGTCGTTATCGATGAGGTCGTCATTGATTATTATATGTCCAAGCAGTATGGGATTTTTAAAGTGATTGATGAATCGTTAGCTCCTGAAGAGTATGGTGTCGGGGTCAAAAAAGGTAACGAGGACTTACTAAAAAAATTGCAAGCAGCTTTAGACAAAATGAATGAAGACGGTAGTGCAGCGACGATTTCAACGAAGTGGTTTGGTGAAGACAAAGTCGTGAAGTAAATAGGCTAGCATAATGGGTTTTCATTATGAAAACCCGTTTTGCTTTTTAAAGGAGTTCGTATAGATGACAATAGATTATTTACTATCCATTTTAAAACCGATGTTGGAAGGAGCTCAGGCTACTGTTCTTCTATTCTTACTAGCTATCATTGTTTCGATTCCACTAGGTTTTGTTTTAACATTAGCTGTAAGAAGTGCGGTTAAACCAATGTCATGGCTCGCAAATGCGTATATTTACCTCATGCGTGGAACACCGTTATTGCTACAGCTTTTATTTATCGTTTTTGGCCTTCCGCTAATTCCGATCATTGGTGAGTTTCTCGTTTTAGATCGGTTTGTCGCAGCGACCATAGGATTTATCCTGAATTATGCAGCATACTTTGCGGAAATTTTCCGTGGGGGTCTTCTTGCAATCGATAAAGGACAATATGAAGCTTCGAAAGTACTTGGACTGAATAAGTGGCAAACAACGACACGGGTCGTATTGCCGCAAATGATCCGGATTGCATTGCCGTCAGTTGCGAATGAGTCGGTTACGTTAGTAAAAGATACAGCATTGCTTTATGCAGTCGCAGTACCTGAGTTACTGCATTTTGCTCAAACAGCTGTCAATCGTGATTTTACCGTCATTCCGTTTCTCATGGCGGGTGTGATCTATCTTCTCATCACTTTATGTTTGACTTTGTTCTTTAAGTGGTTTGAAAGACGACTACAATTCGATTAATTTAAACCTCCAGGGAGTGATTTATATGGCGATTCTAGAAGTATCCAATTTAAAAAAATCATTTGGACCACTTGAAGTTTTAAAACAAATTAGCTTTGATGTGGACAAAAACGATGTCATCGCAGTTATTGGACCATCAGGCTCAGGGAAGAGCACGATGCTAAGAAGCTTAGTCCATTTAGAAGAAATTGATGGAGGTAGTATTGCAGTGGAAGGAGAATTCATTGTAAATAATGGCGTTTATTCGAAACCTCAGCAATTAAAACAAATCACATCTAAAATGGGAATGGTTTTTCAACATTTCAACTTATTCCCTCATTTAACCGTACTAGAAAATTTAGTACTGGCACCTAAACTTCTTAAGCAGGGAAGTACGACGGAACATCGGGAGCGTGGATTGGAATTATTAGCAAAGGTTGGTTTGGTAGATAAAGCGAATGTCTTACCTGCAAACCTTTCAGGTGGACAGAAGCAACGAGTGGCTATCGCACGCGCATTAATGCGAAATCCAGACATATTATTGTTTGATGAGCCAACATCCGCGCTCGATCCAGAATTGACAGGTGAGGTGCTTCAGGTGATGAAGGATCTTGCACAAGCGTCTATGACAATGATTGTTGTCACGCATGAGATGGAGTTTGCAAGAGATGTCGCCAATAAAGCGATTTTTATGGACAATGGGGAAATTATTGAAATGGGTAGTCCAATTGAATTGTTGACGAATCCTCAAATGGAACGTACAAAAGCTTTCTTGCAGCGTACAATGCGAAATTAATGGAAGAACAAATGTATGGAAGAACAAATGTGGTGAAAAGACTAGTCAACTAGTCTTCTAATAAATGTATCCCGGCTGAAGACTTGTTCTTTGGCTTTTTGAATTTGACAACACTGTGAAGTTGACTATATTTAGATGGGAATATGGTACACTACAGAGTGATAGAGTGGATAGAAAGGGATGTACTGCTTATGAACAAAGGAACTGAAATACAATCAGGCAAGCCATTCAAGAAAAGAAACTATAAACCCGCAATCATTATCTTATCAGTTGTGTTAATAGGGGTTATTGGCTTACTCTCTGGGCGTAGGGGAGTCGAGGAATTCACTGCATTCGATATTACGATTCTTCCGATGATGAATGCCATATTTAACAGCTTTACATTTCTCTTTCTCGTAGGCGCATTAATCGCGATCAAGAAAAGGAATATTACTGTTCACCGGAAATTTATTTACGCTGCATTTTTCACGACAACTCTGTTTCTCGTGACGTATGTTTCTTACCATTATTTAGCACCCTCCACTCCGTACGGAGGTTCCGGGTTATTAGCAGGCATCTACTATTTTGTATTACTTACACATATTGTACTGGCTGCTGCAATCGTGCCGCTTGCTTTGACGAGTGTTGCCCGTGCGTGGAATCAAGAACATGAACGCCACAGGAAAATTGTCAGATGGACGATGCCAATCTGGTTATATGTCAGCTTTACCGGTGTCCTCGTTTATCTTATGATTTCTCCCTATTATTAAATAGAAAAAGGCAGTCCCCATTTGCGGGACTGCCTTTTTCTTTCATTATACGAGTGGTCTATCTGGATAATCCATGCGGTTATTGGGATTTCTATATTCACCATCGACCAATACAAGAATTTTTCCTTCATTGAAATATTCATTATAGCGATTTGCCTCTTCTTCAGGTATACCCATTCCAATTAATGCGCCAGCCAGACCACCGACGCCAGCTCCTGCAGCGGCACCTGTGATGCCTGCAACGATTGGTCCTGCTGCGATAATGGGTCCGATTCCTGGAATTGCTAAAGCGCCGATGCCGAGCAATACACCACCAAGCCCACCAAGGACTCCTCCAGTTGCTGCTCCTGTAGCTGCACCATCAGCCGCGTGTGTACCTGTTTCTTCTTCGATATGGTTGACTTGATTGTGGTCTTTACTAATTATTGATATATCTTCTGATGTGTATCCTTGTGTTTTCAATTCTTCAATTGCTTGTACCGCTTCTGCTTCCGTATGATAATAGCCTACTACGTGTCGTTGTACCATTATAAAACGCCTCCTGAGTAATGTTAGTATTCTTCGATTGCTAGTATAGAGAATACCCGTAGTGTTTAGTTTGAAACATTACGAATGTTACAAATGATGTTGGTAGGACGGCTTATAAGTCTGAATGGCCAGTCGACGTTAGTATCTAATCCGGCAACAATTCCGAATCAGAAGGCAATAGAATGACGAATTATTTGGGGATTCGGTTCATGATGTATAAGTGGTATACTTAAGGGCGAAAAAGAAATGATTCCATTGATATTGAGGTGTTTTATGAAAAATGTACTTGGTGGCATTCAATGGGCTGTCTTTCTGATTGCTTCATCCATAGCTGCACCCATTGCCATAGCGCATGTATTTGGCATGGATGCTGGAGAAACGACATTGTTCATCCAACGAACGATATTTGTTCTTGGAGCGGCATGTCTAATTCAGGCATTCATTGGACATAAACTTCCAATTAATGAAGGTCCTGCAGGATTATGGTGGGGGATATTCGTTGTGTACGCGGGAATGGTGGGAGTAATGTATCCAACGAGTTCGGATGCTTTACAAGCGCTTCAAAGCGGAATGCTCGTTAGCGGTGTCCTCTTTATCATATTGGCTCTAACAGGAGTCATTAACAAAATGAAAACGTTATTCACGCCTGCGATCACTTTTACTTATTTGATGTTGCTCATCTTGCAATTAAGTGGCACGTTTTTAAAAGGAATGATAGGTGTAGACAGTGGCGATGATCGTATTGACAGTGTGTTGTTTTTTGGAAGTTTAGTAGTTATCTTTGTTACGTTCTTGACGATGAATCATAAGACACCTTGGATTTCGAGATATTCAGTGTTGTTATCGATTGCTGCCGGTTGGCTATTATTTTTAATCATCGGTAAAACTCATGCCATCAAATTTGAGTCAGAAAATTTAATTCGTCTGCCTGATATGCTTGTATACGGAATACCTGTATGGGATACCGGTGTCGTAGTCACTGCTTCATTCATCACATTATTGCTCATTGCAAACATGATGGCTTCCATCCGCGTCATGGAAAGTTTATTAAAGAAATCATTCGCAGTCACACCACCCGATCGAATGAAGCAAGGTTCAATTGCTTCAGGTGTGAATCATTTGCTCGCTGGGCTATTCTCTGCAATTGGACCAGTGCCGATTTCTGGAGCGGCAGGATTTGTAGGTGCTACACGGCTGTCCTCATTAAAACCGTTCATTATGGGCAGTATACTCATTATGGTCATGACACTATTTCCATCAATCATGTCCATATTTGCAGCTTTACCACCAGCAGTTGCTTATGCCGTCACTTTTGCGATTTTCACTAAAATGGTAGAAATGGCTTTCTTGGAGCTTGCAGGGGAGAGCCATCAGTTGAGGGCATATAAAACGGCGGCAATTGGATTGATGATAGGCGTAGGAATTATGTTCATTCCGCAAGAAAGCATGTCTGATTTGCCAAGGGCATTTTCAGCTGTTCTATCTAATGGGTTGATAGTAGGTACTGTACTTGCAATTGTCGTTGAACAGTTTTTACTTTGGCGGGAGAGAAAAACGAATTGAAGCAAATGAAAAAGGACATTCAACACAAATGTGTTGAATGTCCTTTTTGGATTTAAAATGTCTTGATTAACTCAATCAGCTGTCCATACGCATCATCGATTGTATTCGCCTGAATAATCTTATTTTTTTCGCGTTGCTCATTTGTTGTCGAATATTTATAACGTGGATCATAGTAATGTTCAAGCAACAACTTGACAGCCTCATTAAAATTGTTCTCATCCAAGGCTATCTCAATTTCATTAGCAATCGGAACGTGAATTCTTTTTTTTATCATTTTAAAAGCGTCTATAAACTTGTCAGGTGATGTCTTTGGGTCGTAATCGTCTAGAATAATCTTCACACGCTCTTCTACGGGAAGATGGATGAAAATTTGGACGCCATTCTCTTTTTTATCGTATAGAAAAGGGTGAACCAATACTTTTCCAATTCGTTTGCTTTCACCTTCGATAAAGACGAAAGGGCGATCATTCACTTTTTCAATTTCATGGAGCAACAGCGAGTCAAACTTTTTCTGATTATTAGGTTCGAGACCGATTTGTCCGAAAATAGATCCGCGGTGTCCCGCGAGATTCTCCAAATCTATAACTGGATATCCATCCTTGGCGAGCTTATGCAGTAGAATTGTTTTCCCTGATCCTGTATAGCCGTTCAAGACAAACAGATCAGGTTTGAAAGTGGCGCTTTCTAATTCTTTTACAATCCATTGCCGATATGTACGAATCCCGCCACTTAGCCGGTTTGCATGGATGCCCATCAAGTCGAGAACAGTAGCTGCGGTTTTACTGCGCATGCCTCCACGCCAGCAAAATACAGTCATTGATGTGTCGATATGCTTGAATTCTTCGATGAAAGTCGGCAGTTTCGCTGAAAAAATCTCCAAACCGCGTTTAGTTGCCACATCTTTGCTTACTTGCTTATAAAGTGTTCCGATTTCTGCCCGCTCTTCGTCTGTGAAAACAGGAATATTAATGCTTCCTGGAATTGTTGATTCTTTGAACTCCGAAGGTGAACGGACATCGATTGTCGTGTGTGGTTCACGTTTTTTTTGCTCCAATAAATCATTTAACGTTATATCGCGGTACATAGTTATTCACCTTCTAGTATAGGGATCATTCTACAATAATTTTTCCTTGCGGTCCGTCAGTCACTTCTCCGATAACGGAAGCGTCAATGCCTTTTTCTTTGAGTTCGGCGACCATATTTTCGACTTGTTCACCTGAAATAGAGATGAGGAGGCCACCTGAAGTGACGGCGTCGCAAAGTATATAGCGGTCAATCTGGTCAAGATGTTCCGAATATGTTACGTCATCTGCTACATGGGCAAAATTGTTTTTCGTGCCGCCAGGGATTTTTCCTGCTTCAGCAAGTTCTTTTGTGCGAGGGAGTATTGGAACACGGTCTGCAACAATCGTTATGCACACATTACTTGCTTTCGCCATTTCAGTTGCATGGCCAAGCAGACCGAATCCTGTGACATCTGTCGCTGCGTGCACGTCATAGGCATACATTACTTCTGACGCTGTTTTGTTTAAAGTTGTCATAACTGAAGTAACATGTTGAATTTCTTCATTGGATAATAATCCATTTTTCAATGAAGTCGTATAAATACCTACACCAATCGGTTTGGTCAAGACGAGTTTATCCCCGATTTGAGCACCGGCATTCGTTCGGATTTTATCAGGATGTACTGTACCAGTAACTGCCAGTCCGAATTTTGGTTCTTGATCATCAATCGAGTGACCACCAACAAGTGTTACACCCGCTTCAATCAATTTATCACCCGCACCTCGCAAAATAGCCGATAGGATACTTTTCTCCAAATTTGCAATTGGGAATGCAACGATATTAAGTGCAGTTATCGGTTTTCCGCCCATTGCATATACATCGCTAATAGCATTTGTCGCTGCAATTTGACCGAAATCATAGGGATCGTCGACGATCGGAGTGAAAAAATCAAGTGTTTGAACAATCGCAAGTTCATCATTCAATTTATAGACGCCCGCATCATCGCTTGTATCTAAACCGACTAATAAGTTGGGGTCGTAGGGAGAAGGAGGAAGGGCACGTAAGACTTCCGATAAGTCTGCTGGTCCGATTTTACAGCCGCAACCCCCTTTCGTTGTCAATGTCGTTAGTTTTACAGATTGAGAATCAGAATTGTTCATTTAGTGAACCGCCTTTCAAGCGTTTTAACATTATTTAGTGTACCACAACCTAAGTAGCAAGGGCACTACGACGTTTTTTCATTAAACGTTTTGAGAGTTAGTCCTCCTATGTAAACCATATTTTCGGAACACTTCGACTGAAATTTGGAAATATACATGATACATTGGTAGAGAATAGCTATGAAAATTAAGGAGGTCATCAAATGAAGATATTTTCAATGATTATTAACGGAAATGATGTAGGAAGTGAACTTCCGACAATTGACGTCATCAATCCTTCAACCGGTGAAGCAATCGCTACAGTTCCAAACGGAGGTACGATCGAAGCTGAAAAAGCAGTTGACGCAGCATTCTTGGCATTTGATTCGTGGTCTGAACTTTCTGCGTATGAAAGAAGCTCCTATTTGATGAAATGGCATACCTTAATTGCCGAGCATACAGAAGAACTTGCGACAGTCATGACAGAAGAACAAGGCAAGCCGATGCAGGAGGCGAGAGGTGAAATCGGTTATGCGAACGGATTCATCTCTTTTTACGCAGAAGAGGCTAAACGTCTATATGGAGAAACGATTCCGTCGAGCAGCTCTGACAAACGAATTATCATCCATAAACAACCTGTTGGCGTCACAGCTGTAATCACGCCATGGAATTTTCCTGCAGCGATGATTACGCGAAAAGTTGGACCTGCTTTAGCAGCGGGTTGCACAGTTGTTATTAAACTGCAGGGGCAACACCTTTGACGGCTATTAAGTTGGTTCAGTTAGCAAAAGAGGCAGGCATTCCGGATGGTGTCATAAATGTTGTGACCGGTAAATCGGGTGAAATTGGTGACAGTTGGCTTCAAGATCCAAGAGTACGTAAATTGACATTTACTGGTTCCACGGAAGTTGGCAAGGTATTGATGCGCGGGGCGGCGGATACAGTCAAAAAGATTTCGTTAGAGCTAGGAGGCCACGCTCCTGCAATTGTAATGGCAGATGCACATATCGATAAAGCAGTTGATGGTGTTGTTGCTGCAAAATTCAGGAATGCTGGTCAAACATGCGTTTGTGCGAACCGGATTTACGTTCATGAATCGATTGTTGACGAATTCTCGAAAAAGTTTGTTGAGCGTGTCAAGAAGATGAAAGTTGGTGATGGCAAAGAAGCGGGAGTTGCCATTGGACCACTTATTGACAATGATGCTGTCCTGAAAGTGAAGAGCCATATTGACGACGCAAAAGAAAAGGGTGCTACAGTAGCTGTCGGTGGACAAACGAAAAGCGGCCTATTCTTTGAACCGACCGTTTTATTGAATGTAACCGATGAAATGATCTGTATGCACGAAGAAACTTTTGGACCCGTAGCACCGATTACTACTTTCAAGTCAGAAGAAGAAGTCCTGCATCGTGCCAATGATTCCATTTATGGATTGGCGGCCTATCTATTCACTGAAAACCTATCAACAGGCATACGTATGAGCGAGAAACTGGAATACGGAATCGTCGGTCTGAATGACGGCTTGCCATCCACTCCACAAGCACCGTTTGGAGGATTTAAACAGAGTGGACTTGGTAGAGAAGGCGGTCATCAGGGGATGGATGAATATATAGAAGTAAAATATATTTCTATAGGATTATAAGGTTTAGCTAGACATCCATTAAGTAATTATTGGATGTCTATTTTAATTTACATAATTTTAACCCTATTAAAATAGTAACTAAAAAACTATATATAGATTGATAAATAAATGGTAGACTTATAACGTCAACCTAGAAGGAGGGGGAATATTTGTTTTTAAGAAAAAGTGCAATGATCTTAATGGCGATTGTCATGTCGTTTGCAGCTGTGTTCACGGTACTTCCTACACAATCGGAAGTCCATGCTACAAGTCCCTATGAGTCATTGGAAAAAAAGATAAATGTATTGCTCGGTGATGCATCCATGAATTCCGTAGTAAGCAGTGTGGTAGTTCGTAAAGCTTCGACAGGTGAAATTATCTATGAAGCGGATGCAGACCGGAAAGTGACACCTGCTTCTACATTGAAATTATTGACATCGGCTGCAGCACTTGAAACGCTAGGTGAAGAATACCGATTCACAACAGATTTGCTAACTGATGGAAAAGTAGTTAACGGTGTGTTAAATGGTAACTTGTATGTACGGGGTCAAGGAGATCCAACGTTGTTGAAAAATGATTTGGATCAGTTTGCTGCTCAATTATCGAAACTGGGCATTAAAAAGATAAACGGTAATTTAATAGGGGATGATACGTGGTTTGATGCTGTACGATTATCACCGAGTATCGAAAAAAGTGATGAAACGCATTATTATGCTGCACAAATTTCGGGACTGACTTTATCACCGAACAACGACTATGATGCAGGAACAGTTATAGTAAATGCAACACCAACAAAAAACGGTTATAAAGCGAAAGTTTCAATGTCACCGGATACAAATGTTGTTTCTATCGTCAATAAATCCAAAACAGTCGCAAAAGGCAACCGGAATACGTTGACGATAAAGCGTCAGTCGGGCACGAACAAAATTATCATTTCCGGAAATGTACCAGTAGGAAGTGCTGGAAAGAAAGAATGGGTGACGGTTTCAAATCCTACCGCCTATACATTGGATGTCTTTAAAAAATCACTTGCCTCAAAAGGGATCAAATTTGTTCCTTCTGCGCAGGTGTTACGTAGACAAACCCCTGAAAACACGAAAGTTCTTGTGACTAAGCAATCTATGCCTCTTAAAAGTCTCATGAGGCCGTTTATGAAGCTTAGCAATAACACCCATGCTGAAATATTGGCGAAAACAATGGGCAAGCACGTGTATGCGGATGGCAGCTGGAATTCCGGTTTGCAGGTGATGCGTGATTATTCTCAGTCAATTGGATTAAATCCTGCGGAATGGTCTTTTGAGGATGCTTCAGGCATGTCTCATAAAAACAAGGTGTCTTCAGCACAACTGACTGAATTACTATACCTTGTCAGAAATGCATCTTGGTACTTGAGTTTTGTACAAGGGTTGCCTGTTTCTGGTATGCAGGAGCGCTTTGTCGGTGGAACACTAAAGAACAGATTGACCGGTAGCGCCGTTAAAGGTAAAGTGATAGCCAAAACAGGGAGCTTGAATAATGTAAATTCGTTAGCCGGATACGTGGAGACGGTAGAAGGGGAGACGTTAATCTTTAGCGTGCTTACACAAAACCAGAAAAAGAGTACAATCCCAACTTTGGATCGTATCGCGAGTGCGATTGCAACAACTTCTATAAAATAAGATATACAACAGAAAAAAAGCCGGCAATTGGAGTTTTCTCCATTGCCGGCTTTTTTTAAATAAGTAATTCAAACAATGTACTATCCTTATTAATTTCGGTGAAAGGAAAGCCGTTCTGCTGCATCCGTTCCAGCAATCCGGCATAGTCTTCTTTTCTTTTCAACTCAATGCCAACAAGTGCGGGGCCATTTTCTTTATTGTGTTTTTTCGTATATTCAAATGTTGTAATATCATCGTCAGGTCCCAGAACGGAATCCAATAATTGTCGCAACGCTCCAGCCCGTTGGGGGAAATTAATAATGAAATAATAGAGAAGACCTTCGTGTATAAGTGACTTTTCTTTAATTTCCTGCATACGGCCAATATCATTATTTCCACCACTAATTATACAGACGACTGTCTTGCCTTTAATTTGATCTTTATGCAGATCGAGGGCAGCAATTGGTAATGCGCCAGCCGGTTCAGCAATGATTGCGTGTTCATTATATAATTCCAATAGAGAGGTGCAAACTTTGCCTTCGGGCACACTAATAATCTCGTCGACATATTTTTTGCAGATTTCAAAAGTCATGTTGCCGACACATTTTACGGCAGCGCCATCAACAAATTTATCAATGGTATCCAATGTTGTCACTTCACCATTTTCGAAAGAGGTTTTCATGCTTGATGCACCCTCAGGTTCCACGCCAATCATTTTTGTTAATGGTGATAAATTTTTAATATACGTACTGATGCCGGACATAAGACCGCCACCACCAATACTTGAAAACACGAAATCCATCGGTTCTTCAATATCATTCATAATTTCGACCGCCACCGTACCCTGACCCGCAATAATTTCTTTGTCATCGAAAGGATGGATGAAAATTCGATTATCTGTATCAGCACATTCCATTGCGTGAGTGAATGAATCATCAAAAGTGTCCCCGACAAGTATGATTTCAACAAAATTCTTTCCAAACATTCTTACTTGATTGACCTTTTGTTTAGGGGTCGTCTGCGGCATAAAGATCTTACCGCTTATTTGTAAATATGCGCATGCAAATGCGACTCCTTGCGCATGATTACCCGCACTCGCACAGATAATTCCTTGTTCCTTCGCTTCTTTTTCAATCATTTTTATCTTATAAAATGCACCACGTAATTTGAAAGAGCGGACATGCTGCAAATCTTCTCGTTTTATATAAACCGTACAAGCATATTTTTCCGATAATCTTTCGTTTTTTTGTAAAGGTGTATGCGAGACGACATCTTTCAGCAATTGATTTGCGATAAGAATGTCTTCAACAAGCACAGTATTAGGATGTGTTTTCAACGTTTTGGTCATGTAGTCATTCCTCCGTTATCATAATGAAGATTTTATTATAGTAACATGAAATGGAAGAGAAAGACATACATGTTTTCTTAATTGCGTATTAATTTCGATAGACTGTCTATTAAGTTAATTATGTAAGCGTTTACTTAATGAAAAAGTATAAATCCATCTTCTTAATAGCTTGTTTTAATGAGTTGTAATGCTTTTTGTTTCATGGAAATGACAACATTATCTGTGTGGAATATCTCCCCATCGATGACAAGGGACACTGGTCTATCTGTTTGAATGGTAAGTTCTTTCCCTTTTGCATACAGAACTTCATCTTGAAAAATGTGTTTTCCTTGAAGAAGAACAGGGAAAAGCTGGGTAAGAACCTTTAAGCGCCGGGCATTATGTAACGTAGTCACTTGAATCCATCCGTCTTGAGGATCAGCACTCGGGCAGATTGGCATACCGCCACCATACATTTTTACATTTCCACTTGCGATGAGCCATAGTTCAGAATCCAAGAGCATTTTACCATCTATCGTCAACTTTCCGTGGAATGGTTTAAATTGCAATAACTCAATAACTGCAGCAATCGTATAAGCGAAAGATCCACAATTGATCCGATTCAGCAGTCTCTTATAGAAAGATTCATCCGTTCGTTTTCCAATCATTGCATCTAATCCAACCCCTGCTACTGTCACTCCATACAAACCGTTAACTTGTAAAAGGTCAATTGTAATCTTTTCATTCTCAAGAAGTTTATGAGCGAAATTGTGTACTTCTGATACTAAATTGAAATTTCTGCTCACGTCATTACCGGAACCTGCAGGAAGCACTGCCAATGGAATATCCGTGTAGCTGAGTTGTTGAATCACTGAACTGATTGTTCCATCACCGCCGATGACAACGAATGCCGTTATATGGCAACGATGAATCATTTCATTCATATATTTTCGTGTATCTTCATTATTTTTACAGACATGCAGTTCATAGGAGAGTTGATGGTCATCGAGAAAAGGTTTGAGTTTTGACCATTTTGAAAGAGCTTTTGCATTTCCTGATTTTGGATTTAATATGAAAATATACATTGATTTCCTCCAATCCTATGCATAGTTTAGCATAATAGGGTAAATGGAAGTCAGTAAGTTTTAACTGGTTGGATAATATCACGATATTCAGCACAAGCTTTTTATTGAAAGTGATTTTAAAAGGAGTTGAACAGTATGCAGAAGTGGGATAGCAGACCTGAAAAACCTGACGTTGGTCAATGGACAGCTTTAGGGATTGCATCTGCCATTATTGTAGTCGTCATATTCATGAATTTACTCTGAGAAAAGATCCAAATTGGATTGCAGGAAACAGGATACTACTGTTTTCCTGCAATTTTTTTCTTCTGAACAACTTTTAGATGCAACTGATTAGTTTGTAAACTAGCTTTCTATTCATTATAATGAATAGAGTGAATTATTATTTAAATGGGGAGTGGGGCATATAGAAAATTTAATGATGACTGATAAAAAGACTGCTATTTTAAATGCTGATGCCATCCAAATTAGTGAATGGATTAAAAACAAAGAAATGACAGTTGTAGACATAACAGAAACGTACATTGAACATATAAAAGATAAACAACAGACTTTGAATTTCATGACAGAAAACCGTTTTCAGATAGCGCTACTAGAAGCGCAGGAAGCTGATCGAATGCTGAAGGACGGGAAAGTGGATGGTCGATTATTCGGTGTGCCGATCAGCATGAAGGAATCCTTCGATGTCAGCGGAATGCAAACGACAGGTGGTCTTGTTCGCTGGAAAGGGAATGTCCTTCAGTTTGATGCCGATGTCGTCAGTAAGCTAAAAGCTGAAGGAGCCATCATTCTTGGGAAAACAAATACGCCTGAATTATGTTTTTGTCAGGAAACGGATAATAAGCTATTTGGCAGAACAAATAACCCGTGGAATGTAAAAAGGACAGCTGGCGGGTCGAGTGGCGGGGAAGCGGTTGCTATTGCATCAGGCAGTGCGGCAGTGGGTCTTGGATCGGATATAGGTGGATCCATCCGTTTTCCAAGTCATTTTAACGGAGTGATTGGATTTAAATCAGGCAATGGTCAAGTTTCGCAAAGAGGCAGTTATCCGTTTGTAGAAGATGTGTGGCAGCAGAGGATGCTCGGGATCGGACCAATCGCTAAATCAGTCCGGGATACGCGGCTTGTATATGAAATTGTTTCTGGTTCAAAGATGTCCAACCAAAATATGGATGAGTATACCGTCAATGTTTTCCGCACGGTAGATTTTCCACTTTCGGATGAGACGATTCGTTTGTTGAACAACATATACTTATTTGTTAAAAGTGAGTTTCAGGCAGAACGTGAATCATTGCCGTTATTGGATGACGCGGCATTGTTATGGCAGGAGATTATGTCTATTGATGGTGGAAAGTCAACCAAGTCGGATGCATTTGGGGAAGAAAACAGGAATCCTTACATGGAGTATGTAAAAGAACTGACGAATGGGACGTCTAAGATCCACCGCTATCTGTCATGGGCGCTTATTGGTGCTTCTTTATTCAAACCTTCTTCAAAAAGAGTCGAGAAGATGAGGCAGATTCTAAGCGAAGGGGACTTACTGTTAGATACGTATTTGGATCGGCGCTTGATTGTCATGCCTGTCTACCATACTGCCGCTCCAAAGCATGGAATCGTATATAAAGAAATCTTTTCCATTAAAAAATCCTTCATGCAATATATGCCATTCACGGCATATGCTAATACATGGGGGTTACCTGTTTTAACAATCCCTGTCGGTAAGGATCAAGATGGAATGCCCATCGGCGTGCAAATCATCGGAAAGAACGGTCAAGAAGATGCGATTTTCAAACTTGGAGAGTTTCTTGAAAGAAAATTCGGAGGGTATAGTAGGGCTGATTGATAAAAAACATAGAGGTTTATTTCATAATCAAAAACCGTAAAATGAGAATCTTATTCATCTTACGGTTTTATTTATTTGAATGAAAAGAATTTCAGTCCAAAGATTCATTCAACTTTTTATAAATTGCCAATAAGGTTGACTGTTCTTCACTAGAAAGATGCGAAAATAGTTCTTTCCTGACGACCTGACCGTTCTCCTGTGCCTCCGAAAGGATATCCAGACCTTTGTCTGTTATCGACCAATAGGAAGTGCGACGGTCTGTTTCGTCCTGCCGTCTTACAATTAACTTCTGCTTCGTCAATTTCGTTGACAGATGAGTCAAAGATGCCGGTGTGAAATTCAAGTTTTTTGCTAAATCGGACGGTCTGCTTTCCCCGTGGACACTTAGTTCATGTAAAACTAGAATATGTGATATGCCAAGGTCGATTTCAGATGATTGTCGCCAGCGTACTAGAATTTTATGTGTAACTTGTTCAATGGTGTGAAGTAACTCAAATATCGTTTTCTCTGACACGTAAAATCCCCCTTTTTTAATAAGTCTGCGATTACAGGTCAGTTATTATTTAACCACATCATTTGATGATAAACAAAGTTATTAAGTCAGGTTGAAGAACTTATCTTGCTATTTAAATGATTTTAGACAACAAGAAGGCTTCTTAGAAATCAACTTGCGTTTCATACCGCTTAATAATGTGTTTAAATGAGAAGGCTATGGTATAATTCATGTTGAAAATAATAATTTTTTGTCGAGGAGTTATGGAAATGTTAAAAGATTTTTTTATCGGCTTATCTCAAAACCAGTTTTTGAATAGTGCAGCAAAAAAATACGGATTAAAATTGGGTGCTCAAAATGTCGTCGCTGGAACTACGATCGATCAGACAATTGAAAGCATCAAAGAATTGAACAAACACGGTATTTCATGCACTGTCGATAACCTCGGGGAATTTGTGTATGAAAAAGAGGAAGCAACAGAAGCAAAAAATCAGATTCTTGCATTGGTTTCTGCCATTCATGAACATGAGGTGGATGCTCATATCTCTTTGAAGCCATCTCAATTGGGACTGGATATCGACTATGATTTCTGCAAATCAAATATTAGGGAAATTGTTTCATCCGCTCATGAATACGGTATTTTCGTGAATTTCGATATGGAAGACCATAACCGTCTTCAGCCGTCTTTTGATTTACTGGACGAGCTATCTGTTGAATATGACAATATCGGAACGGTTATTCAAGCGTATTTCTTCCGTGCTGATGAAGATTTGCATAAGCATAAGGATTTTCGTCTCAGAATTGTAAAAGGTGCATACAAAGAGCCAGCAGAATATGCGTACCAGGACAAAGCTTCGATCGATAAGCATTATATCGAACTAATCGAATGGCATTTGTTAAATGGTAAGTTCACATCCATTGCGACACACGACCATAATGTTATTAATCATGTGAAGCAGTTTGTTAAAGAGAACAACATTCCAAATGATAAATTTGAATTCCAAATGCTTTATGGATTCCGGAAAGATATGCAATTGGAACTGGCGAAAGAGGGATATAACTTCTGCACATACGTTCCGTTTGGCCAGGATTGGTACGGTTATTTCATGCGCAGACTTGCTGAAAGACCACAGAACATGAACTTAATTGTAAAACAGGTATTTAATAAGAAGACAAATACGATGATAGGACTCGCCGCAGGTGCGTTCGCTTTGGGCAGATTGACGAAAAAGAAATAATCTGCGTCTACTGAAAAGCCGTCAGTATCCATTAAGGATGCTGACGGCTTTTTGCATTTTTTTAATGGTAGTTATTCCATCAACTTACGCTAATAACGATGAAATATAGAATCATTGAGACAAGCCCGACAGGAATCCCGATGCGTGCCCATTCAAGACTTGTGATTTTCAACTTCCCAGCAACAATGATGTTAGGGATATTTCCGGGTATAAGCATGCCTCCACTGATGATTAAACCAAGGAGGATGGCTTGTATCGTTGTTTCATCCATGTCAGGACTGATTTCAGCTGCAGCAAGTGTAGCATTGTCCAGTACTGCGGAAACCATATTAATCCAATAAAGGCTATACGGATTGATATCCAATAGAAATTTTCCGATGAAAGGTTCAAAACCCGCTCCTAGTAATGTGAGAGCCATGACAAAAATATACACTTTACAACCTCTGATGACGATTGCAAAAATAGATTCAGAACTAGTGTTTTTCGAATTTTTTGTATTCCTGGAAGGAGGTTTGATGAGTAGGCCTGCTAAAATACCGAAGAAAATAACCCCTGGTAAGACATACACGCCTAAAAGATTCAGCATATAAAAAAATGTTTCATTCAATTTACTTGTTGCAATCGTTGATAATGGTTCGCCAATTGGGGTTAAGACCGCACCCATACCGATTGAAAAGCACGCAATAACTACAAAACGAATTTAATCTTTCCTCGCTAAGTTAAGCCCGCTGACTAATGCAACTAAAATAATGGCGGCGATAATTGCTGTAATAATACTTGAAACGATACCTAGAATTATCACAACGAGAGCAATGAACAAAGGAAATGGCATTCGCTTTGAAATGTATCTGACGCTCTTATTAAAAGGTATCTGAAACAGCCGGAAGAGAAGCCCTGCGATAACAACTGCGAATGTAATATTGATTGGATTATGAAGCGCTTCAGATAGAAGTGATGAATTTAACACATTACTAATCATGGCAGCTACTAGACCCATGATGAATAAAAATAATTCCAAATTTCTTTCTACGGATTTTACTGCAAATGGCAGTAAAAGCACCATGGCTAAAACAACAAATAATCCAATGTACATATAAAACCTCTTTTCTATACGTGAAAAAAGCTAGTACTATATATTAATCTATTCTTATAAAGACAATAATAGAAATCGGATGAATGAAAAAAGCACACCCTGGAAGAGTGTGCTTTTAAGGCTGTTTAAGTAGAAGGTTAACGTACACCCTTCATATAGCGTAAGATAATCGGAGAAATAATGAATAATAGGATACTCAAAACGATTGCAGTACCTCCAATTATTCCAAAATACATCATTTCATTTTCGGGAGAGTAATATTGGACAAGCTGTGCATTTAACGCTTGTGCAGCAGCATTCGATAAGAACCATAAACTCATTGTTTGTGCTGAAAACGCAGCAGGCGCCAGTTTCGTCGTTGCTGAAAGACCTACTGGAGACAAACAAAGTTCTCCTATAACGGCAATGAAGATACTTAAAACAAGCCACATCGGATTAACAAGTGCTTCCGTTCCGCCTAAATAGCCGGGTACTAAAATGACGATAAATGAAATCCCGGCAAAGAGGATACCAAATGAAAACTTCTGAGGTATAGTAGGTTGCTTTCTACCCATCTTAATCCATAGCCATGCAAACACGGGGGCAAGAACGATGATGAATAATGGATTCAATGACTGGAACCATGCAGGTGAAATATGGAACCCAAAAACATCTAAGTTTGTCCGTGTATCGGCATATAAAGCTAAAATTGTGGAGCCTTGTTCAGCAATCGCCCAAAACATGACGGATGCAAGGAATAAAGGTATATACGCAAGAATTCTAGATTTTTCATCCGCACTTGTCTTTTTACTTCTATACATAAAGAAGAAATAAGAGAAAGGGATAACAAAGCCAAGTATCCCGACAAATATGATGAAAGAATCGAATGTCAACCAGCCTCTCGGTATAGAAATATAGACAAGTAAACCGAGAACTAAAACGACTGCAATGACAATCTTTATCATTCGATTACGTTCTGTTGGGCTCAATGGATTCGCAATTTGAGTGCCAGCCAATCCAAGATTCTTTTTCTTTGTGAAAACGAATAAAAGAAGTCCAAGGAACATTCCTACAGCAGCCAATCCGAAACCAAGATGGAAGTTATATTCTAAACCTACTGTCCCTACTATCAACGGGGCGATAAAACTACCCATGTTAATACCCATATAGAAAACACTAAAGCCAGAATCTTTACGGACATCATCATCGCTGTATATATCTCCAACCATAGTGGAAACGTTCGGTTTCAGAAGTCCTGTCCCGATGACGATAAGCACCATTGATATGAAGAACATCGTTAATGATCCAGGCATCGCTAGGACGATATGACCGAGCATGATGAATATCCCACCGTAGAAGACGGCTCTAGACGTACCAAAAATCCGGTCAGCAAGCCAACCACCTATGATGCCTGACATGTAAACAAGTGATCCGTAAATGGAGACAATTGCTAATGCGGTATTTTTGTCGATTCCCAAACCGCCTTTTGACACTTCATAATACATGTAAAAGGCTAGAATGGCTCTCATTCCGTAATATGAAAATCGTTCCCAGAATTCGGTGAAAAATAATGTGAATAGCCCCTTAGGGTGACCAAAAAATCCTGTTTGAGGAACGCTATCTACAATTTCGTCTTTATGTATCCGGTTCATTGTGTGTATTCCTCCTTTGATGGTTTTCATTATACGAAATAAGTAAATTGGAAGTCAAAATTAAATTCACTGAAGATAAAATGTTGTTTAATGGCGAATAAACTCTATATTTAGATGTTTGGCGTATATTGGTAAACTATTTACGAATATTAATATACATAATTATTCAACATATATATAAATTACCTTTATAGGGGCCGAAGTGGAAATACTCATTGTAGATTGCCCTTGAAATAGAGATCGATACAAAGAAAACCGATACGTTAGGGTTCATATATTGCTGTCACACACTGTAATTATAGAGATGTAACACGTTCGCATTCAAAAATTAGCTAATATAAGCTATTATGGACATAAGCAGTTACTAGAAATGGATGTGTTCGAATGAGTCAATTGATTATTGAAAAGCTAACTAAGACAGTCGGAGAGAAGACCCTCTTTGCAAATATTGCATTCACAATCGTAGAGGGTGAGAAGATTGGTCTGATTGGCATAAACGGAACAGGGAAATCTACACTTCTTTCAATTATTGCAGGAACTGTAGAAGCGGACAGCTTGACTAAAGAGCATCCAAATAATTACAGTATTTCCTACTTACCTCAAGACCCAAATCTTGACCAATCATTGACGGTCATGGAAACAGTCTTCACATCGGATGCGCCAATTCTTCAAGTGAATTTGGCATACGAACACGCACTAATCGCGTTGACAACCGATCCTATGTCAACCGAAAACCAAGAACGGTTCTCGCAAATGCAAAACGAAATGGATAATCGCTCAGCGTGGGATTTGAATACGAAAGCACGAATGATTCTTACGAAACTTGGAATCGATTCATTTGATAAAAAGATGGGAGAACTTTCAGGAGGACAGCAAAAACGGGTTTCATTGGCGAAGGTGCTCATAGAACCTGCGGATTTACTATTGCTGGATGAACCGACGAACCATCTTGATGTCCAATCTATAAAATGGTTACAGGATTATTTAAAAAACGAGTCAGGTGCAGTCATCTTCATCACACACGACCGCTACTTTTTGGATGAAGTTTCGACTCAAATCTTTGAATTGGCGGATCGTACGCTTTATTCACATACAGGAAACTTTGGTGATTACTTAGAATCCAAAGCGATTAGGGAAGAAATGTCCGAGGCAACAGATGCGAAAATGCGTAACCGGTATAGGACTGAGCTGAAATGGATACGCCGCGGGGCGAAAGCAAGATCGACAAAGCAAAAGGCGAGAATCGGACGCTTTGAAGAACTTGAAGAAAAGGTGTCGAAAAATGATGCATCTGCGGAAATGGATGTTGCTTTGAAAACATCCCGTCTAGGGAAGAAAGTCATTGAGGTGCAAGAGATCTCCAAGTCTTATGGTGATAAAGTCATCATCGATGGATTCAGCAGTCTTTTACAATCGGGTGACCGAATCGCCATAGTCGGTCCGAATGGTGCCGGGAAGACGACATTGATGAAAATGTTTGCTGAAGATATAGAGCCAGATACAGGTCGTATCGAAAAGGGAAGTACGGTGAAAATTGCACACTTCCATCAGCAGTTACCGAAGATGGATGAGAATAAACGAATCATCGAATTTATTAGGGAAACGTCTAATGATATTGAGGATGGGAACGGCGTGAGGATATCTGCGACTCAAATGCTTGAAAGATTTTTGTTCCCAAGTTCATCCCACGGTACTCCAATTGGAAAGTTGTCTGGTGGGGAAAGGAAAAGGCTATATTTATTGAAATTGCTTATGGAACAGCCGAATGTCCTCTTGTTGGATGAACCGACAAATGATCTCGATATCGAAACCCTTTCCATTCTGGAGACATTCATCGATTCTTTTGCAGGGGTTGTACTGATTATTTCCCATGATAGGTTCTTCCTAGACCGAACTTCGACAAAGTTATGGGTGCTTGACGGATCGGGTAAAGTGGAAATTTCCTTTAGCACCTATTCTGATTTTATTGAAGAAATGGGTTCGAAAAAAAATCAAAAGATACAAGTAAAGAAAGAAATAATTGAACCTGTTATCGTTTCGGCCGACCAGAAAAAGAAATTGACCTATGCCGAGAAAAAAGAATGGGAAACAATTGAAAAAGATATTGAAACAATCGAAGAACAAATAAGCTCAGCTAAAAAGATGATGGTCGAATTTGGATCAGACTATGATAAATTGAGTGAACTTAACAAGAAACTGGAGATATTGAACAGCAAATATGAACAACTTCTTGAAAGATGGACTTATTTGCAGGAAGTTGTTGAAGGATAATAGGAGAGTGATTCGAAGTGAAGATTATTACGATAGAACCTACACCAAGCCCGAACTCGATGAAAATAGTAGTGGACGTATCGCTTCCAATGGGAATCGGTCATAACTATAAGAAAGAAGATACTGGAAAAGCTCCTTATCCTGTTTCTGAAATTCTTGCCATCAAAGGTGTTAAGGGGATTTATCATGTAATGGATTTTATGGCTGTCGAGAGGATTGGTAATGTACCCTGGGAAGATATACTTGCGGAAGTACAGGCCATTTTCAATGATGAGCAAACCGTTGCAGTTAATGTGGACGATGAAGTCGCGGTTGATAATTACGGGGAAGTGTATGTCCATGTGCAAACGTATAAAGATATCCCTTTGCAAGTGAAGGTTTTTGACAGTGAGTCTGAATTGCGTTTTGGTTTAAGTGATCGCTTTGCACGCGCCATGGATGAAGTTCACAGTGCGGAAGTGGAAAACTATATCCTTCTGCGAAAATGGGCGGATTATGGCATACGTTATGGCGATAAAAAGGAAATCGGCGAAACAGTTGTTTCAGAAGTAGAAGCTGCTTATCCTGAAGAACGGTTAAAAGAAATCATCAAGCAATCTAAAGAAGGAAAGTCGTCTGCGGCTTCTGAAAAAGTAAAAGTGACGTTGTCGGAATTCGAAAATGATGAATGGGAAAGGAGATTCCAACTAATTGATCAGATGCCTGATCCGGACTTAACGGATTTGCCGTTGCTCGACAAAGCGCTCGACGATGAAAAAATGTCGATAAGACGACTAGCGACAGTATACCTCGGGATGATTGAAGATGAAGCAGTCATTCCTTATGTAGAAAAAGCACTGACAGACAAAAGTTGGGCAGTTCGCCGAACGGCGGGTGATTGCATGAGTGATTTAGGTTTCACAGGATTTGAAGCAGCTGCTGTAAGAGCCTTACAAGATAAAAACAAACTTGTGCGTTGGCGTGCGGCAATGTTTTTATATGAAGCGGGTACTGAAAAAGCACTGCCGGAACTAAAGGCAGCTGAGGATGATTCTGAATTCGAAGTGAAACTTCAAATTAGAATGGCGATTGCCCGTATAGCAGAAGGCGAAGAAGCGAAAGGTTCGGTATGGAAGCAAATGACAGAAGCTCGTAGTGATGGTAACAGATAAAATAGGTAAGTTTTAAAGAATTTATTGAATGGAATGTTAGAAACTATTATGTATTCATTGAAATATCGTAATGAATATTTACTAGTCGGAATATTAGCCGAAAGATATTCTAGTCAATCCTCAAAGCGAGGGACACAAGATTTCCTTGTCAGGTTTACGCCAAATGAATAAATATATTTCTTTAAAATTGAGTAAGTGGAGGCGGTTTGAATACAAACTGATCTCCACATTTTCATTATATTAGTTATTCCAATGTCAAATTCGAAACATAATAATATTATGTAAACTAAAAAAGTGCCATCCGAATACGAAAGGATGAAATTACTATCCCTAGCATGTAAAATGAATGTGAACAAATTGAAAGGGGACTGAAAACCGATGAATGCATACGATGAATATATGAAAAGTATTGTAAAACCGATGCGTGAAGAGCTTGTGCAATATGGTTTCACTGAACTGACGACTGCGGAAGCCGTCGAACAGACGATGGATAACATTGAAGGAACTGCACTGATTGTTGTGAACTCGGTTTGTGGTTGCGCAGCAGGACTAGCGAGACCAGCAGTGAGGGAAGCATTAAACGAAGTAACAGAAAAACCCAATCACTTATTGACGGTGTTTGCAGGACAAGATAAAGAAGCGACATTGATGATGAGAGATTATTTCCCGGAAGTTCCGCCAAGTTCGCCTTCTATCGCTGTATGGAAAGATGGTAAACTAGCGTATTTCATCCCACGGGAACAAATTGAGAATTTTGAAATGGAACAGATCAAAGAGCATCTTTCAGGAGTTCTAGATCAAGTCTCCAATAAGTGACAACGGTTATTACTACAGCTGGACGACCTGACGGAAAGTCTGTTTTATTAGCAGAATATGCTCAACGTGCATTAGGTTTTCGAATCGTTCCTAGAAATAAAAAATCGATTTTACGCGTCCAGCAAGAATACAATGCACATGTTCTTGTTGCTGGTAAAAACCGGTTTGAGTTTTTCAAAATCGGCATGGAGAAACCATTCTTTTTTCATCCCAACTCAGCCGCGTACCGGTTGAAACGGTTATTGAAAGGTGGTATCGATCCACTCATTGAGGCGTGCGATCTTCAACAAGGTGATGAATTTCTGGATTGTACCCTTGGGCTAGCTTCAGATAGTATTATTGCCTCCTATAAAACAGGTAACAGTGGAAGGTGTATAGGTATAGAAGCTGATCCTACTGTCGCATTTATAACAAAATATGGTCTCCAGCACTATCTAACGGAATCAGATGCATTGCTGCATTCTATGTCTAGTATCGAAGTCGTACAAAATGATGCAATCGATTATTTGAAATTGCAGCGGGCGAATTCAATGGATGTCGTCTACATCGATCCGATGTTCCACGCACCTATTGAAGAATCGTCCAATTTCACTCCGCTTCGACAGGCGGGTGTCCATTCCAACCTGACAGAAGAATGGGTGAGCGAAGCGTATAGAGTATGCAGGAAACGTGTTGTCATCAAAGCCCATTATGATTCCATTGTTTTTCAAGATTTTGGATTCATTCGAGAAGAAAGACCGAATACAAAATTTCATTTTGGCCATTTGAATAAATGAAAAAACCGTCTTTTCCAAAATGGAAGAGACGGTTTTTGGTTATTAATGCGTAAAGTTCAATGAGCTTAAATAAAGGACGAGTGCGAGCATTCCGATTCCCATGAGCAATTCTACGTTCATTTATAAAACCTCCTTCATAAAACCCAACAATTATGTTCGTATTTATTGTACAATGAAAAGAAGAAATATGAAACCTTTTCAAGTTTTTTTCGTACTAAGCTGTAATGGCATAAATTATTCTTTAAATTAATAGTAACCTATAACTAGAAAAGCAGGTGAAGACAATGAAACTACACTTCCAGCGATTGCTTATTTCAACCGTTGCCGTCCTGACACTCGGCGTCATTTCGCCAAATCATGAAATATGGACAAATCTTCAACCGAAAGATGATGCGCGAGAATCGGATTTTCGTGCTTCCTCCAAACACGAATTGCAACTCGGCCTTGAAAATTCAATATTTGAACGCGATTACGATTCCGTTTCTTCTATTGAAAACATTCTATTCACCCCGGCTAAAGAATTGGCTTATTTGAAATTCGGATCAAAAATCGGCCCTGTTATCCAACCTGAATTTGACGAGTTCATTTTCCCGCAAATTGAAGAAGTTATAAGCAAAACAGTACTCTCTTTCGGAGGATTGGACAACAGACGTCTATTTATAGCAGAGAAACCGTCAGGACATTATTCCGAAAAGATTTTTCACGTAACCGACAAAAATGACGGTAGCGATCTAATCCGTTTCCACGTACGCACGGAAAAAAGGCCACAAGACGGTTATTTTTATAACTTTCATTACCACACTGCAGATGATGGTTTTACTGGCCACCATTCACTGGGTGATATCTATTGGTCAAAAAACACACCGCCGAAATGGTTATCCTAAACCATATTGGCGGTCTTTCTTTGTGCTTTTTGCTATACTGTCAAGTAAGTAACAAGGAGGATATTCATATGAAACAATACTTGGATTTATGCACACATATTCTTGAAAATGGAACAGTGAAACAAGATCGGACAGGGACAGGAACGAAAAGCGTATTTGGGTATCAGATGCGATATAATCTACAAGAAGGTTTTCCTTTGATGACAACGAAAAAAACTGCATTTCGTTTGATTGCAACTGAGCTATTATGGTTTCTAAAAGGCAATACAAACATTCGTACACTTATTGAAGATAGAAATCCAATATGGGATGAGTGGGGTTTTGAACGTTGGGTGAAAAGTGATGAGTACGTGGGTCCTGACATGACTGATTTCGGCAGACGAAGCTTGGAAGACGAGGATTTCGCGGCCATCTATAAAGTTGAGATGGAAAACTATAAAAAACAAATTATCGAAGATGATCAGTTTGCTGAACGATATGGAGATCTTGGGCCCATCTACGGAAAACAATGGAGATCTTGGACGACGGGCAACGAAGTTATTGATCAGATAGATGCTTTAATTAAAGGTATCAAGACAAACCCGGATTCCCGTAGGCATATCGTGACCGCATGGAATCCCTCTGAAGTGAAAGATATGGCTTTGCCACCTTGCCATGCTATGTTCCAATTTTATGTAGCTGACGGGAAGCTTTCCTGTCAACTTTATCAGAGAAGTGCGGATGTTTTCCTAGGTGTACCTTTCAACATCGCCTCGTATGCTTTGCTTGTTCATCTAATTGCAGAGGAATGTGGATTGAAAGTAGGGGAGTTTGTCCATACGCTAGGTGATGCACATATCTACTTGAATCATATGGAACAAGTGAAAGAGCAACTTTCAAGAACGCCAAGAGAGCTTCCAACATTGCGTATTAATCTTCAAGATAAAAGTATATTTGATTTGACAATTGCGGATATCGAGCTTGAAGGATATGACCCTCATCCTAAAATCAAAGCGCCAATCGCAGTATGAGCGTCCTGGCGAAAAGGAGACTACTATGATTACATTGTTAGTTGCACATGATTTAAATCGTGTTATCGGGGTTGACAATAAAATGCCTTGGCATATACCTGAAGAATTAGGTTATTTTAAAAAAGTGACAATGGGAAAAGCCATTGTAATGGGTCGTAAGACGTTCGAGTCTATTGGGAAAGTACTGCCTGGAAGGTTGAATATTATCATTACACGAAATGAAGAATATTCGCCTGAAGGTGCCGAAGTTGTTCATTCGTTAAAAGAGGCAATCGAATTAGGTGAGAAATACTCTGAGGAAGTCGTCATTATCGGTGGGGCTGAAATTTTTAATCTATCAATGGAAATTGCGGATAAGTTATATATTACAGTGATACAAAACGAGTACGATGGAGATACTTATTTCCCTAATTATGGAGAAGGTTGGAAAGTTATTTCCGAATCGACGGAACAGCATTCGGCTGATGGAATCGTTTACTCATATCTTGTATATGAAAGAAAATAGACCGATATTGTTTACAGCAAAAAGCGCCCTTATACATAGAAAAGGACGCTGAAAAACATTGCTGCACTGCCAGCCATAACAAATATATGCCAGATGACGTGGTTATATGGTATTCTTCTCCAAGCATAGAAGATAGAGCCGAATGTATAGAATAAGCCACCAACGACTAGAAGCACGAATCCTTCAGTAGGCAAGTTGACATAGAGCGGTTTGATACCAGCCATGATTAGCCAACCCATTACAATATAGAATATGAGTGAAACAGCCTCATATTTATGGATGAAAAATACTTTGAATAGTATACCTGCGATTGCAAGTCCCCAGATGACGCCGAATAAGGTCCAACCTAATGCTCCTTGTATCGTTACAAGAACAAAGGGTGTATACGTTCCCGCAATCAGGACATAAATCGCCGAATGATCGAAAATCGAGAACAATTTTTTCACCTTCACAGGCATACTATGTAAGAGAGTGCTCATTACGAATAGCAGAAGCATGGATACACCGAAAATCGTGAAACTGACGACGGCTCTGGCCGTCCCATGTTCGATTCCTGCTAGTATGAGGAGGACTAACGCAGGAATGCTGAGCAAGGCACCTACGCCGTGGGTGATAGCGTTCCAAAGTTCTTCTTTTGAGTTTTTATAATCGAAAGCTTCAGTCATTTTCATTCCTCCTTTGTAAGTATTATACTAGTATATTATAAAAGTAGCCAATATGATAAGGAAGTGCTATATATGAAAAAAATCCACATCGTCACGGACTCAACAGCAGATCTAATTGAAAATTACCTAACTGAATATGATATTCATGTCGTTCCTCTTACTATTCATATAGATGGGGATACCTACATAGACGGAGTCGATATACAACCTGAATCATTTATCGAAAAAATGAAAGGTAGCCATGAACTTCCGAAAAGTTCTCAACCTGCCACAGGTGTGTTCAAAGAATTGTATGATAGACTTGGCGCTGACGGTAGTGAAATTATTTCCATCCATATGACGGGCGGCATGAGCGGTACGGTAAAGTCAGCCGAAGCGGCAGCTTCGATGACTGATTCTAATGTGACGGTTATCGATTCGATGTATATTTCACACGCTTTGACTTTCCAAGTGTTGGAAGCGGCAAAGTTGGCGAAGGATGGAAAAAGCGTACAAGAGATTGAGGAACGATTAGCAGTCGTGCGCAAAAACACGACATTGTTTGTCGTTGTAGATATGTTGGATAATCTCGTAAAGGGTGGCCGAATTGGCAAAGGTAAAGCAATGATCGGTTCTTTGCTAAACATTAAACCGATTGCCACTTTACAGGATGGAGTCTATACACCTGTTGGTAAAGCTAGAAGTCATAAGCAAGTTGCTTCATTCCTGTTCAAGGCCTTTAAAGAAGATACGGCGGGTAAAATCATACGCTCCATAGGAATATCTCATGCAAATGGAATGGCAATGGCTGAGCCTCTTATGAAAATGATTGAAGAATTCGATTGGAAAGATATTAAATTTTCTTTCACATCACCAATTATCAGTACACATACCGGTGAAGGTGCAATCGGATTCATGTATTATACCGACTAACTGTATAAAGCATGGTTCAATAAACAGAAAAAGGGGAATTATTACTATGAGAAGAGTACTATTCTTACTCATCTTCTCATTATTGTTGTCTGGATGCAGTAACAATGATATTCATGAAACACCTTTGTTCTCCGATCGTGTTTACTTGAGCTTTGAAAACTTTGAAGTTCGGGATTATTTCATACCGGAAACAATCTATGTAATCGGACTTGGAGATTCACTAACACAAGGTGTAGGAGATGAATATAAAAGGGAAGGATATTATGGGCGTGTCACACTAGCCATGAATGATTGGAAAGGCGTTAAAAAAATTAACTCTTCCAATTTGGCAAAGCGCGGCAGACGAAGCGACCAACTTCTAGAACAGCTCGATGATCCGGAAATTCAAAAAAAAATAAAAAAAGCTGATGTCATCTATCTGACCATTGGCGGGAATGACATTATGAAAGTCGTGAAAAAGAATCTCTTTAAATTAGAGTCAGAGCAATTCTATTCTGAATTGGGGAAGTTTGAAAATCGACTCGACCAAGTTTTTAAAACAATTCGTGCATTGAACGGCGATACAGCAATATTTGTCGTAGGATTATATAATCCGTTCTCCATTATCACCGACGAAAAGAATGAATTTGAAACAATCATCGATGACTGGAATGAAGCGATTGAAATTCAAGTTGTTATGGATGGAAAAGCTTGTTTTACACCAGTGAATGACTTATTTGTCGGCAATGAAAACTTGGTCTACCATACCGATTTCTTTCATCCAAATGCAAAAGGATATGAATCGATGGCAAACCGCTTGATTGAAAAAATTGATGCTTGTGGTTTGGCGGATTTAACTGACGGGAAATTGGAGATGCAGAGGTGATATTTTGAACCGTTGGAAAATAGCTTTTTTAGGGCTGGTTGGCCTTATCATTGCCGGAATTGTAGCCTTAGTGATTTTTATAGAAAGTCCGGGTGACTCCGATCCATTGCCCATAACCGAAAGATATTCTGGAAATGGCAGTGTGTTAAGTGTAAAGGCATCGCGTGATGACTTGGAAGGACTGGCCAACACATATATCGGAAAAGCGATGAAAGGTGAACAATTGCCTGTAATGATGAGAATTGAAGATGACGTCATCCTGCATTCTGAACTGATTGCCTTCTCTTTTAAAGTTCCTATAAACATGCACTTTGATCCTGTCGTTCTAGCCGATGGAAATCTATTACTGAAACAGACCTCTATGGAAATTGGGCCGTTGGACATCCCTCCTGAGACTGTTTTAAAGCTTTTACGTGATTCGATCAAATTACCGGAATGGATGGTTGTCCGTCCGAAAGAAGAAGAGATTTTCATAAACCTCGCCGAACTTCCGGTTTCTGGAAACTTGCACGTAAGAGCGAAGACGTTAAACTTGGCAGAAGACGATATAGTATTTGAAGTTACTATTCCACATGAATAAGGAGGAGAGAACATGACAACACAATTAGCAACATTTGCTGGAGGGTGTTTTTGGTGCATGGTAAAACCGTTCGACAGATATGATGGTGTACTTTCTGTCGTATCGGGCTATACGGGTGGGGATGTACCCAATCCTTCTTATGAATTGGTTTGCACAAATACGACGGGTCATAGAGAAGCCGTCCAAATAACGTTTGACGATTCAATCATTTCATATGAAGAATTACTATCCATATTTTGGCGTCAAATTGACCCTACAGATGCAGGTGGACAATTTTTCGACCGCGGTGATTCTTATAAAACTGCCATATACACGCATTCCGAGGAACAAAGTGCGTTGGCAATGACATCCAAGCAAAGCTTGCAAGATTCAGGAAAGTTCAAGCAACCAATCCAGACAGATATTCTTCCAGCTAAAACGTTTTATCCTGCAGAAGAAGGTCATCAGGATTATTATCTTAAAAATCCAACTCACTATAATCGATATGCCGTAGGATCAGGCAGAGAGAACTTTAAAAAAGAGAATTGGAGTGATCAACAATGAAAGAAGATTTGAAAAACAAATTGACGGAAATCCAGTATTATGTAACACAAGAAAATGGCACAGAACGACCATTTCAAAATGAATATGATAGCCATTTTGATGAAGGCATCTATGTAGATGTCGTATCCGGAAAACCACTATTTAGCTCACTCGACAAATATGATGCAGGTTGCGGATGGCCTAGTTTCACAAAGCCAATTGATAGCGCGGAAGTGACAGAGCACTTTGATACAACGCATGGCATGCGAAGAACCGAAGTCCGCAGTAAGACAGCCGACTCCCATTTGGGACATGTATTTCCCGATGGCCCAGGGCCAGAAGGATTACGATATTGCATCAATTCTGCATCTATGCGATTCGTGCCTGTAAATGAACTTGATGCCGAGGGATATGGTGACTACCGTAAGTTATTCGAAGACTGAATGGGAGGTTAATGAATGGAGCGGTCATTTTATCAGTTTGCATTAGCTTATCGGGGCGGCTCTAAAGACGATGACCATGCAGTCTTTGCGGAAGCTATGTTCAATGATCTTGCATTTCCTAAAAATGAAAAAGAATTCGATCCACTTTCTCGTTACTTGGAAGAGAAGGCGGATCCTCACATGCGAAGTGTAATCTTTGATGAATTGTATGCTTTATATAAAGAGCGTTTTTGATGCATTTGCAGATCCATCATTATTGCATAATGGAACAATTAACTGTATGATTAGTACAGAATTTTGAAAGGTAGGCGGGCAAATTGAGCATACATATTAATGCGAAAAAAGGCGATATCGCTGATACGATACTTTTACCAGGAGATCCTTTGCGTGCTAAATATATCGCAGAGACATTTCTTGAAGATGTGACCCAATATAATGAGGTCCGAAATATGTTCGGATATACAGGCACATATAAAGGAAAACGTATTTCCGTACAAGGGACAGGAATGGGTGTACCTTCTATCTCAATCTACATAACGGAACTAATGCAGGAATACGATGTACAGAAACTGATTCGCGTAGGAACTTGCGGTGCAATCCAAAAAGATGTACATGTACGTGATGTAATTTTAGCGCAAAGTGCAACGACGAATTCACCAATCAACCGGACATTTTTTAACGGTGTCGATTACGCGCCGACAGCAGATTTCGATTTATTATTGAAAGCTTACAATGCAGGTGTTGAAAAAGGTCTGGACTTGAAGGTCGGGAATGTCTTCACGGAAGATTTCTTCTACAATGAGCATGCAGAACATGAGAAATTGGCGCAGTATGGCGTATTAGCAGTCGAAATGGAAACTGCTGCATTGTACACACTTGCTGCCAAATTTGGAAGACAGGCACTAGCCGTTCTTACAGTGAGTGATCATATTCTTACAGGTGAAGTGACAACTTCTGAAGAAAGACAAACGACATTCAACGAAATGATCGTTGTAGCTTTAGACGCAGCTATTCAATAAGAACGCAATGCAAGACCGCTCGCTTTATCGGCGGCGGTCTATTTTTTATCAACTCATAAAAAATGAGTGAAGAAAGTTGGGAATGGGATGGACGATAGAGAGAATAATGACGGTCTCGAAAACGAAACCGAAACCGGATATGAACCTCGTGGTAAGCGCTTTATTCACATGAAACCGTTCTCACTGGTCATGCTCGTATTCGGTCTCGTTCTCGCTACAGCAGCTGTGACATTTTTTGCTTTGACAACGGGTGAAGACAAAGTCGTAGAAGTAATAAGTCCGCAAAATAATACAAATGTGGATCGTAAAGAGTTCAAGAAACTGTACGATGCATATGATGAAATGAAAAAAACCTATTATAATGATATTGATGAAACTGCTATTATTGATGGTGCCATTAATGGAATGATTGAAGCGCTAGGAGATCCGTTTTCAGATTACCTGAGTGAAAAGGAAGCACGACAATTAAATGAAAGTATTTCATCAAGTTTTGAAGGGATTGGCGCTGAAATCCAGGAGTTGAACGGGTATATCAACGTCGTCTCACCAATTAAAAACTCCCCCGCTGAACGTGCAGGATTGTTGCCGAATGATCTGATTATCGCCGTTGACGGAACAAGCATCCAAGGCATGTCATCATCTGAAGCGGTATTGCTGATTCGTGGAGAAAAAGGCACAACTGTCACGTTGTCTGTTCGAAGAGGTGAGATGTCTGAGCCTTTTGATGTGAAAATCGAACGAGATGTCATTCCAATTGAAACGGTATATGCTGAAATGCTGGATGATCACATTGCACATATTCATATTACGAGCTTCTCGGAACATACGTATGAAGAGTTGTTAACGGCTCTTGATGAAATGGAAAAGCAAGGGATGGAAGGTCTCATTGTTGACGTTCGTCAAAATCCTGGTGGTATGTTAAATACAGCAATCGATATTTCGGATCTCTTTGTAGAGAAAGATAAAAACCTTTTCCAATATGAAGGAAAAGGAAATAATCCTGAGATTTATGTTGCATCAAATGGACGTAAAGTTGAAGTGCCAGTAACGCTAGTCATCGATGATGGCAGTGCCTCGGCTTCAGAAATTCTTGCAGGTGCTCTGAAAGAGTCCGCTAAAGTACCTCTTATCGGCATCAAAACCTACGGTAAAGGGACTGTTCAGACACCTAAAGATCTGCCAGATGGATCTAACTTGAAGCTTACAACTGCCAAATGGCTAACTCCAGATGGTAATTGGATTCATGAAAAGGGGATTGAACCTGATATTGTGGTCGAGTACCCGTCATACGCTATGCTGCCCTTCCTTGATCCGTCTGTGGAAATGAACGAAGGAATGGTATCACCTTCCATTAAAGCAGCTGAGGAAATGTTGGCTGCCATCGGTTTTGAACCGGGAGATGTCGATGGATTATACGATAACAGCACAAAAGAAGCTGTCGAAGCGCTGCAAGAGAAATTATCATTGAAAGTGAATGGAATCCTTTCAGGCGATACGACATATGGGCTTATGAATGAATTAAGAGATAAGATTAAAAATGATGACCCACAACTGATGAAAGCGATGGAAGTCTTGAAAGAACAGATCGGAAAATAATTGAAAAGCGTCCACTCCTTCATGGATGGACGCTTTTCATATACAAAAGAGGGATTGTAATGACAGATGTCTATTTGTTAAGCGGGTTTTTAGGGAGTGGGAAAACATCCTTGCTCATGAATTTAATTGCACAGTTGAAAGCAGAAGGAAAGAAGCCAGCAGTTTTAATGAATGAATTCGGTTCGATTTCAATCGATTCAGATACAGTGGCAAATGAGGAAAATATCCCTTTGAAAGAGCTTTTAAACGGTTGTATTTGCTGCACGGGTTCCGAACAGACTGAAGCACAGTTACAAGGATTACTAGAGGAGTATGAACATATTGATGTCATTCTCATTGAAACGACAGGTGCTGCACATCCTGTTGAGGCATTAGATGCTGTTTATTCGCCTTTATTCGCCGAGCGGTTAACCATTAAAGGGATTGTGACTGTGGCTGATTCCAAACGCTGGTTGGAAAGGGAAAAGCTTTCGCCTCAAATCCGTTCGCTATTCATGGAGCAAATTCGTCATGCACATATAATTTTAGCCAATAAAGCAGATTTACTGACAGAATCTGAATTGGCAACTGTGACGATGGAACTAGGTAACTTTAATGAAAATGCACCGATAATACAAACCGTTAATGCAGATATTTCTTTTTCTTTTATCGAAGAAACATTGGCGAATATGAAAGCCATATCTGAAAAACAAGTTATTTCAGGTAAACACCTCCCTTTATCTTCAAAACTGATTGTTTTTGATCGTTCCGTGGAGAAAGATCGATTTGAAGATTGGGTGAAATCATTACCTGATACAGTTTATAGAATGAAAGGCTATGTACCTCTAGTCGGTGCAAAGAACCCTTATCTGTTTCAATATGCGTATGGCATGGTTAACTGGCTTCCTGAATATGTGAAGATGGAGCCTCAACTCGTTGTTATCGGCGAAGGTGTGCAACAACTAGAATATCCTGGATGATTTTATAAAAAAAATGATTGTCAACCCCATCTCAGATGAAATAATGGCCGTATTAACCGGTATTATCCAATTCGTATATTACTAGACGCCTTGTACAAAGGCATTAACGTATTCTATGGATATATTGGTTAGTTCTACCGTTTCTGCTTCTCTTCTCTCAGTTATGATAGATTGCGAAGGGAGGAGTTAAAGATGAAAAAATCGATGGCAGTCATCTTACTCGGTTCGGCACTACTAGTGTCGAATAACAATAATGTAGAAGCATCATATCAAAATAATGATGCAAACGTTCAAAAAGCAGTACAAACCATTCAGTATTACGTAGGAACTGAGGGGCAATACAACTCCTCAAGTGACATGAACGAATATTTCTCTTCCTATATAGAAGAATTGAAGAAGAAATTTGGAGAGAATCTGTTCGTAACAGTTCAGAAACCTTCAGCAAAACCGGTTCAACCGACCGAGCCGACTATCGAACAAAAACCTGTAGTACCGAGTAAACCGGTAGAACAACAAAAACCTGTAGCACCGAATAAACCGGTAGAACAACAAAAACCTGTAGCACCGAATAAACCGGTAGAACAACAAAAACCTGTAACACCAAATAAACCGGTAGAGCAGCAAAAACCTGTAACAGTTCCACAAACACCAAGTGAACAACCGGTTGTTCAGCAACCGCCTGCTAATCAGGGACAGAGCACGTCAATATCAGCTGTTGAACAAGCGGTACTTAACTTGACGAATGCCGAAAGACAAAAAGTAGGTTTGCAGCCATTGCAGATTGATAATAACTTAATGAATTCTGCACGTCAGAAATCTACAGACATGGCAACGAAAAATTATTTCTCACATACTAGTCCAACTTACGGTTCACCATTTGATCAGATGAAAGCAAATGGAGTTAGCTATCGGGCTGCTGCAGAAAACATTGCGATGGGTCAACGCAGCGCAGAAGAAGTAGTTAAGGCATGGATGGATTCACCTGGTCACAGACAGAATATCCTAACAGCTAGTTTCACTCATATCGGTATCGGTTATGATGCAAACGGCAACTACTGGACACAGCAGTTCATTCAAAAATAAGATGTGAAGAAAAAGAACATGACGGGTTCATACCTCCGTCATGTTCTTTTTTGCGTGAATCTAGGATTGTTTCATTATTCTAAACCGTTTTTGAACAATCGATAAGCGGATGCTCAATGTAACGGCGCCGATTGTTAACCCGACGATCAAACCGACCCAATAGCCATATGGACCGAGTTCGGTGAATTTCGCAGTTACATACCCTACAGGCAGTCCGATAACCCAAAAAGATATAATAGCGACGATAAACGTCATATTGACATCTTTATAACCACGCAACGATCCTTGAATCGGTGCCTGGATTGCATCAGATAATTGGAAGAAGGCGGCGAACACAAAGAATTTAATCGCTAAGGCGATGATTTCGGGATCCTCAGTATATAATGATGCGATCGGTTCTCGGAATAGTAAAAGGATGACAATTGAAATGAAACTGAAAGCTATTGCCATACCTACAGCAAGGAAGCTGTAATGCTTTGCATTGGTCATCCGTCCTGAACCGACAGCTTGACCAACAAGAATAGTTGCCCCCATAGAGATGCTTAATGGAATCATGTACAATAGTGATGTGAAATTTAAGGCGATCTGGTGGGCAGATATTGTCTCAGTTGTGTATCCACTCATTAATAACGTGACAACTGAAAAAATACTGATCTCAGCAAAGATTGATAATCCGATCGGAACACCGATTTTTAAAATCTCTAACCATTTTTTTAGAGATATTTTTTCCCAATTAGCAAACAGCGAATACTGTTGGAAAGGTTTTCGCTTCCATGCAATCAGAATAGCGATACTCAATACAATCCAATAAGTTATACCTGATGCATAGCCTGCACCCGCTCCACCTAATTCCGGAAATCCGAAATTACCGTATATGAGTAAGTAGTTGAGAAAAATGTTAATTGGCGCTGACAATAGAATGATGAACATGGAAACACGAGTCGCTCCCAAAGCGTCAAAAAAGGCGCGTAATACAGTATAAGCGAACAGAGGAATAAGTCCAATGCACATCCCTATTAAGTATTCGCCAGCAACTATGCTAACCGGACCTTCCAGTGGCATATGATTGATAGAGGGGATGACGGCAAAGTACATGATTGTAAAGACGATTGCAGATAAGGCAATAGCGACATATAATCCTTGTTGTACTGAAGGCCGGGTTTCTTCTTTCTTTCCACCGCCTATGTAATGTGCAATAAGTGGAGTGAGGCCCATCAGAATTCCGGATAATCCTGTATACACAGGAACCCAGAAGGAAGATCCTATTGTAACACCGGCTAAATCGTGCGTATTATAGCGTCCTGTCATGAGAATATCGAAAAAAGTCATCAAATACATTGCTACTTGAGTAATAAGGATAGGTATGACGATTTTAATAAAAATACTCATTTTTTTCTTCAGCGGTAATTCTTCTTCCATTAGGGATGCTCCTTTCTGCATGAAAATAGATTTACCAACCATCAAAAGACAATTGTTTGCTCAATCGCAAATCAATTCACATTGTAACATGTTTTTTTTGCTATACTAGCTAAGCAACTATTGTATCATTCAAATTTAGTAAGATGAGGTGAAGGGCCAGATGAAACGGCCAGTTATAGTATTGACAGGGGGCGGGACAGCGGGGCATGTATCCGTTAACGAAGCGCTCATTCCTGTATTTATCGAAAAAGGATATGAAGTTCATTATATCGGTTCCCACAATGGAATTGAAAAGGAATTGATCCGCAACGGTCATAAAGAAGTGAAGTACCATTCAATTCAGAGCGGGAAATTAAGACGATATTTTTCTTTGAAAAATTTTTCCGATCCTCTCCGTGTAGGAGCAGGAGTCCTTCAGGCGTTTGCATTACTGAAGAAATTGAAGCCGGAAATCATATTCTCCAAAGGAGGATTTGTTTCTGTTCCAGTCATTTTAGCCGCGAAATTGGCGAAAATCCCTGTTGTTATCCATGAATCTGACGTCACTCCGGGTCTTGCGAACAAACTTGCGTTACCATTTGCAAAACATATTTTCACAGTGTTTGAACAGACATTGCAACATGTTCCTTCAGACCGGGCAACATGCACAGGTGCTGTTATTCGTCCGGAAATATTTGAAGGTGAGCGGTTTGAAGGGTTGCGGATTGCACGTTTAAAAGGGGAGAAACCGGTTTTTATCGTAACAGGTGGTAGTCAGGGATCTGCAATTCTCAACGCTACTGTCCGTAAAGAATTGGATAGATTGCTTGAAAGGTTTGAAATTATCCATCTTTGCGGTAAAGGTAATATAGATGAATCCTTGGAGCATATTCCTGGATATACACAATTTGAATATGTCACGGAAGGTCTGCCGCATTTATTAGCCGCTGCTGATTTTGCTATATCACGGGCAGGCTCGAATGCAATTTTTGAATTGTTGTCCGTTTTAAAGCCGATGCTACTTATTCCGCTATCAGCTTCACAAAGTCGGGGAGATCAGTTGTTGAATGCATCGCTATTCGAATCCCTCGGTATCGCAGAAGTCGTTGAAGAAGAAGAATTGAAAAAGTTATCTGCAGTAGAGTTGTTTGCATCTCTCGTTGACCATAAAGAAGAACTGCTCAAGAGTATGAAGAAAGTAGCAACGACGAAATCTCCTGAGGATATGGCAAATATGATTTTGTCTTATAAAAATTAGGCCGCGTTGATAATTATGCGCATTCAACCATACGCAGACTGTTGCAATATTCAAAAACAAGGTGTAAAGTTGAGTGCGGTATAAAAGCCAATTATATAGTGCTAAACCCTTTCAGTAATACAGTTTGCATGGTACTATGTATACGGATAAAAAATATAAACACAACAGGCCGAAAGGCAAATGTGGAGGTCATTTTACATGTCGAACAATGTTGGTTCCCAACGTTCCCCTTACTCGGTATTCGCAGGTCCGAACCTTGGGTATGTAATGGAAATGTATGAGAAGTTTAAGGTATCACCGGACACGGTCGACCCTGAACTTGCAGAGATGTTCAAAAAATACGGTGCTCCTTCTGTTGAAAGTAATCAGCAGGCGACAGCAGCGGCGGCAGTGTCTGCAGGTGATTTCGGTAAAGTTCTCGCTGCATACACACTAATAGATGCAATCCGTGCTTACGGACATCTTGCTGCGGACATCTATCCTCTCAACGATCGTCCGAAGGATTCGAGCCGTCTAGAGTTATCGAATTATGGATTAACAGAAAGTGATTTGCAGAATATGTCGGCTTCTCTTTTCTTGCCAAATGCGCCATCTAGCGTAGAGACAGGACTTGAAGCTGTAAATTATTTAAAATCATTGTACACAGGCAAAATTGCATATGAGTTTGCCCATGTAATCGATGAGGAAGAACGTAATTGGATCCAGTCTAAAATCGAGAACGGTGAAGTTACTGTTAACCTTTCGGCTGAAGATCGCAAAGGATTGCTTACTAGACTTACACAAATTGAAGGTTTTGAGAAATTTATTCACCGGACATTTGTCGGTGCAAAACGGTTTTCCATTGAAGGCCTAGATTCTTTAGTCGTCCTACTGGATGAATTGGTCCGCCGTTCGGAAGCTGAAAAGATGAAAAAAGTACTGATTGGTATGGCACACCGTGGCCGACTGAATGTACTTACGCATATTTTGAATAAACCTTATGAAATGATGTTCGCAGAATTCGCAGGAGTACCATCTTCACCATTCCTTCCAGAAGACGGTTCACTTATTACGACGCGTGGTTGGTTCGGAGATGTGAAATACCATATGGGTGGACTTTACAAAGGTCAATCCGGAATGGAACGTTTTCTTGCTTACAATCCTTCCCATTTGGAAGTAGTAAACCCTGTTGTCGCAGGTCAGACTCGTGCCGCTCAGGAAACGACTAATCACGAAGGAATGCCGACCCAGGATATGAATGCGGCTTACGCTATTATGATTCATGGTGATGCAGCTTTCCCTGGGCAGGGTATTGTTCCGGAGACATTTAACTACAGCCGCGTGCGTGGTTATAAAACAGGCGGATCTGTTCATATCATTGCAAATAATACAATCGGCTTTACGACTGAATATTACGATTCAAGATCGACTCATTATTCTTCAGATCCTGCAAAAGGTTTTGAAGTGCCAATTTTGCATGTCAACGCAGATAGCCCTGAAGAAGTTATCGCTGCTGCAGCATTCGCTTTTGAATATCGCCAGAAATTCAGCAAGGATATCTTGATAGATTTAATTGGTTATCGTCGCTATGGGCATAATGAGATGGATGAACCGTTGGTCACGAATCCGGTAATGTATCATTTAATCCATAAACATCCGACTCCTCGTCAGTTATATGGAGCGGAACTCGTAAAAGAGAATATCCTGAATGATTCAGATGTTGAGAAACTCGATTCAAATGTATTTGCTGAAATGCAAGCTGCATATGACAGAGTAAAAGAGCATTCGTCAGATGTGAAAAAAATGTCGAATGCAACACCTGACTACGTACTTAATGGATTCCCAAGGGATCTTGAAACAGGCGTCGATCAGGAAACTTTGCATCGCATGAATGAAGAGCTCCTATCCTATCCTGATGACTTCACTGTGTTCAGTAAGTTGGATCGCATTCTTAAGCGTCGGGAAGAGCCTTTCAAAGGCAAAGGTAAGATTGACTGGGCACACGCAGAACAATTGGCGTTCGGCGCAATCCTCCAAGATGGAAATCCGATTCGGATGACTGGCCAGGATATCCAACGCGGAACTTTTGCACATCGTCATCTAGTTCTCCATGATGAAAAATCAGGTGAAGAATTTGTACCTTTACACCATATCAGTGGATCCAACGCTTCTTTCGTAGCGTATAACAGCCCATTGACAGAATTTGCGGTAGTAGGATACGAATTCGGGTATAACTTGGAAAAAGATAAAGCATTGTCAATATGGGAAGCGCAATATGGTGACTTTGCAAATATGGCACAAGTCATGTTCGACCAATTTATCTCTTCAAGTCACTCTAAATGGGGACAGCAATCTGGATTGGTCATGCTGTTGCCACATGCATATGAAGGCCAGGGACCTGAACATTCCAGCGCACGTCTTGAAAGATTCCTACAGCTTTGTGCAGAGAATAACTGGACTGTAGCAAATCTATCTAGTGCAGCGAACTATTTCCACATTTTACGCAGACAGGCTAAAATGCTTGGAACAGAAGTAGAACGTCCTCTCGTTATCGTTTCACCAAAATCATTATTGCGTCATCCGTTAGTAGGTGCAGATGTCAGCGATCTATCCGACGGTCACTTCCAGACAGTGCTTGAACAGCCTGGAACGGGTCAGAATACAGATGGAGTCAAGAAAATTCTCTTTGCCAGCGGTAAAATGGCAATTGATTTGGCGGAAAAAGTGAAAGACGGAGAAGGTTTTGATCATCTTCATATAGTGCGCGTGGAACAGCTTTATCCGTTCCCATCTGAAAAGATCGCTGAAATTACGGCACGCTATCCAAAAGCTGAAGAACTAGTATGGGTACAGGAAGAGCCGAAAAACATGGGATCATGGTCATTTGCATCACCATATCTGCGTGAAATTGCAGACGGCAAAGAAGTATCCTATATTGGTCGAATTCATCGTGCAAGTCCTTCAGAGGGCAATGGTGAAGACCATAAGACTGAACAACAGCGTATTATTGATGAAGCGTTAAAAAGTAAATAAGATATTAAAGTAAATGTGATTTTTAAATGTTATACACCGTAAGTGCGGTAGAATAGAGGAGGAATTTATTGTGGCAGAGATTAAAGTACCTGAACTTGCAGAATCGATAACAGAAGGGACAATCGCGAAATGGTTGAAACAACCGGGCGAAAGTGTAGAAAAAGGAGAATTCATCGTTGAACTTGAAACAGATAAAGTAAACGTTGAGGTTATTTCAGAAGAAGCTGGAGTCATCCAAGAACTTCTTGCGGCAGAAGGCGATACTGTTGAAGTCGGACAAGTAATTGCTGTTGTTGGCGAAGGTTCAGGAGCTGCGGCTCAACCAACTGCTCCACAAGCGAAAAAAGAAGAAGCTGCTGAATCCGCTCCTGCGAAGCAAGAAGCTGTGCAAGCCCAACCGGCTGAACAAAGTTCAACTGATCGCACGATTGCAAGTCCTGCTGCGCGTAAATTGGCGCGCGAAAAAGGAATCGATCTTGCTGCGGTCTCCCCAGTAGATCCGATGGGTCGTGTACGTGCACAAGATGTAAATGCACATGGTACAGCGCCAAAGGCACCGGCAACACCTGCAAAAGCAGCCGCTCCAGCTCAGGAAGACGGAAGAGAAACTAGACAAAAAATGACGCGTCGTCGTCAAACAATTGCAAAACGTCTTCTTGAAGTTAGACAGTCAACGGCAATGCTGACGACTTTCAATGAAATTGACATGACTGCAGTTATGGAACTTCGTAAACGTAAAAAAGATGATTTCTTCGATAAAAATGATGTGCGTCTTGGATTCATGTCATTCTTTACGAAAGCAGTCGTTGCAGCACTTAAGAAATTCCCATATGTGAATTCAGAAATCGACGGCGATGAAATTATACTGAAACACTATTTTGATATCGGTATCGCTGTTTCCACTGAAGGTGGCCTTGTTGTTCCAATCGTTCGCGATGCAGATCGCAAGAACTTCGCTGAAATCGAGTCTACAATTGGAGAACTAGCAGGTAAAGCAAGAGACAATAAGTTGACTCTTGGAGATATGTCAGGCGGTTCATTTACAATTACGAACGGTGGCGTATTCGGATCATTGCTTTCAACACCAATCCTTAACGGTACTCAAGTAGGTATCCTAGGTATGCATACAATCCAAAAACGTCCAGTTGCTGTTGGAGATAACGTTGAAATTCGCCCGATGATGTATATTGCATTGTCGTACGATCACCGTGTTATCGATGGTAAAGATTCAGTTGGATTCTTAAAAATGGTGAAGGAACTTTTGGAAAACCCAGAAGATCTTCTTCTAGGCTCTTAATTTTCAAACGATAATTCAAGACCCGGAATTTCCGGGTCTTTTTTCAAATCATAGCTATTGGATGGTGAACCCATATGAACTTTACAACATGGACGACAGCACCGACAATCCGTAAAGTGGTCTGTACACATGCCGATGCGGCAAAGTATGTCGTCACAGACGTTTTGACACCCGGCAAAGAGTACGCTGTGAAAAATGAAACGGATGAATTCATTTTCATCGTGGATAATAGCGGAAAAGTTGGCGGCTATTACAAAACCTATTTTGAATGATTGAATACCCGATGCCCGAGTCTTGGGTATCGGGTATTTTTAATAAAGGAGTGCGGAAAAAATGGAAGATATGATTTCAATGGAAAAAGTGAAGAGAAACCAACGAAAGTACTCTGATGAGACAAAATCTCTCATTCAAGTGGGAGGTTATATCGCACCTATTGACTTTTTATGGGAAGATATACTAATCGGAATTACTTTAAAAAAACCGATTCTTTTAAAAGGGCCATCCGGATCAGGTAAAACAAAACTAGCTCAGAGTATTTCTGCTTTGTTCAACCAGCCGATGCATAGTGTCAATTGTTCGGTTGATTTAGATGCAGAATCTCTTCTTGGTTTTAAGACAATCATCACGAAAGAAGGACAATCTATTATTGAATTCATAGATGGTCCTGTTATTCAAGCGATGAAAAAAGGACATATCCTTTATATAGATGAAATTAATATGGCAAAACCCGAAACATTGCCGATTTTGCATAGTGTACTTGATCACCGTCGGATGCTGACGAACCCTTTTACCGGAGAAGTGATCCATGCACATGAAGATTTTTCTGTCATTGCTGCTATCAATGAAGGTTATGTGGGAACATCACCGATGAATGAGGCCCTAAAGAATCGATTTATCTCTTTCTCAATACCTTATTTAACGGGCCAACAACTTCGTGAAGTTATAAGAGCACAATTCCCACAAGTAAGTGAGCAACTAATAGAGTCCCTGATGAATATAAATGAAGATTTGAAAAAACAAGTGATAAATGGACTTCTTGCGGAAGAGGCTGCATCTGTCAGAAGTTTACTTGATGCAGTAGCACTCGCCCAGTATATCCCAATCAAAAGGGCGGTATTATATGCGATTGCTGAAAAACTTGAAGATAAGATGGAGCATAAGTTAATTATGGAATTAGTGGACACTTGGGTAAAGTGAGGAGAAAATTATGGTGAAGTTAAATCGATTCATACAATTCAATGATGAGACGATCGATGCTAATTTGCTTCTCCTGTATGAAAGAGTAGGGAAGGCGCTTGCTGATGCCCCGTATTTGAATATGACAGAACGAAAACTAATTGAATTCCAACCAAAAGAAGGAAATGTTTCATTAAGCGTCTTTTGGAGACATCGAAGAGAAGACATAACCCATGCCGGAAGGCTGTCCGATGTCTATTTGTTGACCACTGGTTTTTGGAAGCACTTTTCGGTTAAACCATGGTTAGAATTTCGGAAAAGATATGCTGAACATTCGATTCGTAAATTTGCTGAAGAACTATTATTAATGTTGGAAGAATATAGATTGATGGATCTAGTCCAAAAAGAACGTCCTGGAACAGAGAATGCGTTTTTGGTTAGACGGGAATTACTAATGGAATTCCATAGAGATTTATTAAAGTCCAACTTCCAAAAAGGTTTTGTTGCTGATGCTTTGATGAATCAGCTGTACATTACATTACATGATAGTCTTTTCTCTGATTCACAAGTGGATTGGCAACTGCCTATTAAAAAAATACAAAATATAGTGACCTATGCAACCGATGCAAAGTCTACCTTTGATATGATTAATCTGACTGAAAGCATTATATTGATCGTGGAAGAGATACTTGAAAATGACCTTATTCTCCAATATTATGCTGTAGGTGAATCCATTTCTGAAGAAACGGTTTCATTTCACTATCATAAAGGGATGTCTGAAGCAGAAAAAGGCGAAGATGAAGTGAAGGAAACGATTGAAGAAATCTTTCGCACTTGGCATCGTGAAAGTGAAGACGAATCCGGGATACATCTCCAATTTGAACTTGAACATGGCAGATCAGGGAAAAGTGATGGCGGCGAAGCGGTAGAAGGAAATGAAAATGCCGAAATTGAGGAGATCGGAAGAGGAAACTCAGCGGGAGATGAAAAACAGAACCGTCAACAACCTGAAGAAGATAAGAAAGAGCTTGATGAACGCTCAGGACAAAAAAAAGCAGGCAATCATTTTGGTAAAGAAAATATAAATGTTGTCTATGAAGAAAAATTCGTCACCATTAAGATGGATGAAAAGAATCGAAAACAGCTTTTACAATGGCGTGAACAACAGAAACCATATGTCAGATCTTTTATTGAAGAAATGAAAAAGCGAATGGAAATGAAAGAGGACGTCCGTAGAACTGGTTTGATGAAAGGACGATTATCATCTAATCTGCTAACAATGGCAGTCGATGAAAGACCACGTCCTTTTTACAGGAAAAATAGCCCTTCGGAAAAGTTGGATGCCGTATTTGGACTGCTTGTAGACGGCTCCGCTTCTATGATGGATAAACTAGATGAAACAAAGGAAGCCGTATTACTGTTTCATGATGTGCTTAGACAATTATCAGTTCGTCATGAAATCTCTTCTTATTATGAAGATGCAGACAATGCTACAAAAGATGTTCAGCCAAATGTGTTTAATTTAATGCACACATTCGAAGATATTCAAAAAGATGATGGAATGACGATCTTATCTTTTGAAACAAACGAAGATAATCGTGATGGGTTTGCAATCAGATGGATGGCAGATCGTTTAGTGAGAAGAATGGAGAAGCATAAATTCCTTCTCGTCTTTTCGGATGGGGAGCCATCGGCCTTTGGTTATGATCGCAACGGAATACTCGATACGCGAGAAGCTGTGTTGGAAGCTGAAAAAAGGGGAGTGTCTGTGATACACTTGTTTTTATCTTCCGAGAATCCTTCCGATGACCAAAGAGCGCTATTTTCTATGATGTTTGGCAATAAGTCTGCTGCATCAGATTCCGTCGAGGATTTCACTGATCAAACTATAAGGATTTTGCGGAAATTACTTGCTATCGTCATCAATCAATAAAAGATAAAAGGAAAAAGCAACTTCCACCAGAAAGGAAGTTGCTTTTTCTATGATCACTTTTGCCAATTTCACAAAGGACGGCTTGGAGATTGTGTTTTTTCATGTACAGCAAGAAGACGAGTTTTCAACTCTTCTTCCATACGAGCAATTTCGACTTCAGCAGCTTTTCGTTTTGCACGACCATCGGCTTGTATCAATAATGTCTCTTCGATTGTTTGAATAAGATTTTCTTGTGTTTTCTTCAACGTATCAATTTCCACAATACCACGTTCGTTTTCTTTTGCAGTTTCAATGGAATTCACTTTTAGCATTTCAGAGTTTTTCAGTAATAGGTCATTCGTTGTCTTCGTTACAAGCCGCTGTGATTCCACTGCCTTACGCTGTCTGTTCAACGTTAGTGCAATGGCAATCTGATTTTTCCATAAAGGAATGGACGTCATGATGGACGATTGAATCTTTTCGGCAAGAGTCTGATTTGTTTGCTGGATCATCCTAATTTGGGGAGCACTTTGGATCGTAATCTGTCTAGAAAGCTGAAGATCGTATAGACGTTTTTCTAAACGATCTAAAAACTGTCCCATATCATTCACTTCCTGGAAAGCCATTTGATCATTTGATAGCTCCGCTTTCCGTTGCATTTCAGGAATGATGACAGTCGCGATTTCATCACGTTTGATTTCTGCAGCAGCAATGTAAATATTCAATGCTTGGAAATAGGTTTTGTTCTGTTCATAGAGATTGTCTAGCATATGGACATCTTCCAGCAAACCACGCTTTGAATGTTCGAGCTGAACGCCGATTCGATCAATCTGAGTGCTTAGCTTTTGATATTTCGTCATCATTTCCTGGATTGAACGACTTGCTTTACTGAAAAGACGGCTTAAACCTGACTTCTTTTTATCCGAAAGATCTTCAGGATCAATTTCTGAGAGTTTTCCCATCAGATCACTTAATACATCACCGACAGGGCCGATATCTTTACTTTGGACGTGATCGAGCATTTTATGGGAGAAGTTTGATAGTTCGTTTTGGGCATTTGCACCATACGTGATGATAGCTTCGTAGTTACCGACAGGAATCTGCTCTGCTAGCTGACGAGCTTTTTCCTGTTCTTCAGGTTTTAGCCGATCGATCAATTTAACTGCTGTTTGCTTTTGTATTTGCTCTGTCTGCATTTCTTTAGGTAGAAGCGGTTCGTTCATATTGAATGGATTATCAAGCAAATCATCCATCGTTTTAACTTTTTCTGTTGTCATCTCATTATTTTCTGTCATTGCGCAAATCCCCTTTCATTTCAAGTAACGGTTTGTTCTTATTCATCGTGACTCCCACATAATCAAGTTCAAGTTGTAACTGTTCGATATCAGTTGCTAGTGCACCACGCAAATCCTGCTCTAGCTGCTTATTAACATCAGTTAACGTTTCCCTTGTTTGTTGAAGGGCTAACCTGATTTCTTGATCTTTTAATGGTTGGTTGACAAGTATTGCATATTTAGAAGTTAACTCAACTGCTGAATCTAAATGTGAGTAAAAGAACTTCTCTACATGATAGAATTTTTTTGGATTTTTGCGTACAATCTGTAGAATTCTTCTAGCAAGGTTGTTCATCTCATATACTTGTTTAAATGCTTGAACAGAACGCACTTGTCCATAGAGGCTATTCAGTTTCTTTATCTTTCCGTTTGCTTCGGAAATTTGCATTTTAATATGTTTATATTCAGATCTGGACATACCCAGTTGTTTAACACTGGAATTGAGCTGAATTTGTTTGATTGTAAAATTACCACCAAGATAGATCGCTATCATCATACCGGTTGCCATGAATGGATTTATGCCGGCAGCAAAGATCAAAGTCAACCAGCTTCCGAAACTGACAGGTGCAAGGATGAAGTGCCTTTGGAAAAACTGTTTTACTTCCTGCATGATCTTCAGGCCTCCTAATTTTCTCTCTACTCTTTACTACGTTTATGAATGGTGAAAAGTTTCAAATCCGTTTAATGTCCATAGTACAATTATAACTGAAATCCGCATTAAATACATTCATATGAATACATCAATCCATTTACTTGGATAGTACCGATAGATTTGTTAAAATAAACCCACTCACGACGGGATTGATATAGGAGGTTGAAGATGAAGTGTATGAAATCATTTATATCAAAGCGGATTATGAGCCGTGGTGGATGTTTGATGACTGGGAACAGATGGTGCAGACACGAAAAGCTTTTGACAACATAGTAGAAGCAAAAGCGTATTTGGATGAATTGAATGCGTTATTCATTAGCAAGTTTACTTGCTCTGAAATGAGGAAAAACAAATTTTTCGCTTACTGGTCTCCACAAGAGCGGATATTTTGCGAAGGCTGTGATGATAATTTACAAATATTTCATGGTATCATTTCATTTCAAGATGGAAATCCCACTTCCTTAGTACTAGACAATAATTCGAATATTTGATAATGTTATATTGACAATTAATTTGGGTATGGTATAGTAACAGTAATTATAATTGCAAAACCGAAACAAGCGTATTCACGTATTACAAAAGGTGATCGGCGTTGTCGGTACCTTTTATAATATGTGAATTTTTTCATGTATTATAAAGTAAATTATTTGGAGGTAGTCACACATGAAACAAGGTACAGTAAAATGGTTCAACTCAGAAAAAGGCTTCGGATTTATCGAAGTTGAAGGAGAAGAAGATGTGTTTGTACACTTCTCAGCAATCCAAGGAGATGGATTTAAATCTTTGGATGAAGGCCAGCAAGTTGAGTTTGAAGTTGTAGAAGGCAATCGTGGTCTTCAAGCTGCTAATGTAACTAAACTATAATTCGTAAAATGAAAGAGGCAACTCCAAACCAATTGGAGTGCCTCTTTTTTTAATTCATGGTTTTGTGACAGATGATAATTCTAAATTTTCTTGAACCTCATCACCATCAGTTGTATTCATAACTTTTTCTCGTTTTACTTCGCCAAATCCTTCGACGAAGTATTTTCGGATTTGTGCATCTTTCGATTTTGTTTCGATAATAAAAGCGTTTTCGAATGTTTGGTAGGGTGTGTCAACCTTGACTTTTGTTTCAATAATCTCCCACTCATCAAAACGCATACCGACTTCAAATGGTTTTTTTAAATAGATCCCGTTAGGTTCCATTTTTTCAACTTCCTCAAGAGAAGGGAAGTCCTCTTTCAATTCAACAACACGTTGATTCAATTGCATGATTTGATTTTCTTCGATCTTATAGATATATCTGGTCAGTGTTCCATTGTAACTCTCATGAACGATTACATAATTTTTATAAGGTTGTGCATAGTCGATATCCAAATTCGCTATTTTGTTTTCGTCACCTTGAAAATGGGCTTTTGAAGTGTCAGGTAAAAAATAGTCACTTAAAGCAGTTTCGTTGTATTGGCCGGGTTTACCAACAGCGCTTTCGTCTTCTTGTTTGGCAGGATCTGTGCTTTCTCCACTATTACCTGAATCATCTAGTCCCGTTGTTTTGTTCGTACAACCCGTAACAAGCAATAGACTTAAAAGGGCTATCCAGATTATTTGGATTTTCTTCATGCAGCTATCGACTCCTTTTACGCTAGTATTGCCGCTTAACTGAAAGCTATCCTGTAAAGTTTCGAATTTAAATACAAAAAAACCGTTTCCTATTTAAGAAAACGGCTCTTTTGTATGACTGGATAATTAGTTAAGTGTACTAGCCGATGATCAGTTGGAAACTGATTGTTGATCTTTCCACTCCAAGTATTCGTCGTATTGCATCATCTTGTCAAAAATTGTTCCGTCTTCGCGGATTTCAATAATTCTGTTCGCAACCGTTTGGATGAACTGTTGGTCATGGGAAGTGAAGACCATCGCACCTTTGAATGCTGTTAAACCATTATTCAATGCCTGAATGGATTCTAAGTCCAAGTGGTTCATCGGTTCGTCCAATAGAAGGACGTTTGCTGACGTCAACATCATTTTTGAAAGCATGCAGCGGACCTTTTCACCACCTGATAAAACAGATGGTTTCTTTTTAACTTCTTCACCGGAGAAGAGCATACGTCCTAAAAATCCACGTAGGAAAGTTTCTGTCTGATCTTCTGGTGAATATTGGCGTAACCAATCTACTAAAGAAGGCTCAGATCCTTGGAAGTACTCATTGTTATCAAGAGGGAAGTATGCACGTGAAGTTGTAACTCCCCATTTAATAGACCCTTCATCGGGTTGAGCTTCCTCAGCTAGGATTTCTAACAAAGCTGTTTTAGCAAGCGGATTTCCAAGAAGGATGATTTTGTCTTCCTTATTCATCGTGAATGTCGCATCTTTCAATAATACAGTGCCTTCTTGTGATTTCGAAACACCTTGGACACTAAGTACATCATTTCCGATTTCTCGGCCAATCTGGAAGTTGACGAATGGATAACGACGTGAAGAAGGTCGAATATCATCCAATTCGATTTTTTCCAATGCTTTTTTACGGGATGTTGCTTGCTTAGATTTTGATGCGTTCGCACTGAAACGTGCAACAAATGCTTGTAGTTCTTTGATTTTCTCTTCTTTTTTCTTATTCTGATCCTGAGCCATCCGTTGAGCTAATTGACTGGATTCATACCAGAAGTCATAGTTTCCTGGGAATAGCTGAATTTTAGAGAAATCCAGATCCGCAATTTGCGTACAAACCTTATTAAGGAAGTGACGGTCATGGGAAACGACAATAACTGTGTTTTCAAAGTTGATTAGGAATTCTTCCAACCATTGGATTGCTTTTAAATCTAAGTGGTTTGTCGGCTCATCTAAAAGAAGAACATCGGGTTTACCGAATAGTGCCTGTGCAAGTAGTACTTTGACTTTATCGGAACCGCTCAATTCTGCCATTTTTACATGATGAAATGATTCAGGTAAACCTAGACCTTGAAGAAGGATTGCCGCTTCTGATTCAGCTTCCCAACCATTCAACTCCCCGAATTCACCTTCAAGTTCAGCAGCACGCATACCATCTTCATCTGAAAAATCTTCTTTCATATAGATGGCATTCTTTTCTGTCATAATGTCGTAAAGACGTTTATGCCCCATAATGACAGTATCAAGTACTTCATTTTCTTCGTATTCGAAATGGTTCTGTTTCAAAACGGCCAAACGTTCATCTTTGTTCATGATGACATTGCCAGTCTGTGGTTCAAGTTCCCCTGAAAGAATTTTAAGGAACGTCGATTTGCCTGCACCGTTTGCACCGATTAATCCGTAACAATGACCGGGATTAAACTGTATATTAACATCTTCAAACAGTTTACGGTCACCGAATTGAAGACTTACATTACTTACTGCTATCATAAAAAATCCTCCTAAATTCACAATGCTCCTATTATAGCACGAATCCAATTACAGGTGGTATGTGTTCGATGCTGTTTCTGTTTTTTTTATTGTGCCTGCGGTATGATGAGGTAGCGTAAAAAAACACACCAGTTCATTTTGAAGAGGTGTGTAAGGATCTCTACTGCGTTTTTTTGTATTGAGTGAATACGAATCTTTTACGATAAGCTGGAAGGCTGCCCAATTCCTTATTGAGCAAGTATTCCATCTGGACATAGTCTTTCCTTGTCGGAATTACTGTTTCGTCCAGTCCTGACATCGAATAGATGAAGTAATAGTTTTTGACTTGTCGAAAGATGACAACGGTTGTAGGAAAGCGGTCGAAAACACCTTTGATCTGATATTTCCGCCAGTATTCCCAGTGTACCAGCTCCATGTTCAAACACCCTTTCTACATTACTAGTATATGATGAGAGCCTACCAAACGCAAGTTCGGGTCCAGTTCGAAAGGAGAATAAAATGCCAGTTAAAAAGTCGTTAATTACTATGATTTTACTAGTAGTCGCAATTTTTGCAGTAGCTATCAATATGCGGCCGGCTATTACGTCGATTGGTCCTATGCTTGATGTCATAAGAGAGCAGTTAATGCTCACAAACGCACAAGTCTCTCTGTTGACCGCTTTGCCAGTCATTTGCATGGGGCTATTTGCATCGCTTGCTCCTGCACTTAATCGTTTCTTCGGTCTTCGAACAACGATGTATATACTCTTGTTGACAGTTGGATTATTTACTGCTGTAAGGGGCATTTATGCTAGTTATACTGTACTCATTATATCTTCTATCTTTATCGGGATAGCGATTGCAATCATGGGGCCATTATTATCCTCCATGATCAAACAGAACTTTCCGGATCGCGCAGCTTCTGTTATCGGTATTTATTCTTTTGGTATGGGTGTCGGTGCTACAATGAGTACGGGCCTTACTGCGCTGTTATTTGAAAAAAGCGGATCATACCCGTTAGCGTTGGCTAGCTGGTCATTATTGGCCATTGTCGGAATCATTTTCTGGGCTATTGCGATGCAAAATCAGTTAGAAGTAAAGCAGTCCGGTAAAACGACTATTTTCGGACCGAGGTCAACTACAAAATCACCATGGAAAGTTAAGAGAGCTTGGGTGTTTCTCTTGTTTTTTGGTTTGCAGGCATCCGCTTTCTTTTCCATAATAACTTGGCTAGTACCGATAGCAACTTCAAAAGGTATGACCTTATTACAAGCAGGAACACTCGTGAGTGTCATGACGATTATTCAAATTGCGTTGAACATCCTATTTCCATTGCTTATGGAACGGTTTCAGGCAAGACGGTTTTGGCTTTTTCTCCTTCTTAGCATTGGTCTTGTAGCTATAATCTTGCTGTGGACTGGAAGCAGTCCGCTTATGTGGATTGGGGCAGTGCTGATGGGAATACCTTTAGGTGGACTTTTCCCTGCGGCGCTTGTATTGCCGCTTGATGAGACAGATACTCCTGAACAAACCAATGCTTGGACAGCGATGATGCAAACGGGAGGATTTATTATTGGGGGACTGTTGCCTTTGCTCATTGCAGTTTTATATGATTGGACGGGAAATCATGATTTCACTTTTTTGATATTCGCTTTGTTATTCCTTGGAATGCTTGGATTGACATTCATTATAGGTGACAAAAACGGCAACAGGGTTTAAGAAAACCTGTTGCCGTTTCGATTATCATTTTCAACTCCAATGTTTGTTGATGAATTCGTCCCTACCGGATTTTTCACGATCTTCTTTATAATGCTCTTTTTCTTTTAAATAGTAGTCCTGATGATAATCCTCTGCGTGATAGAAGTCTTCTGCAGGGCGTATCGGTGTTACAACAGGTTTGTTAAATTTACCGCTTGCTGCGAGGCGTTCTTTTGACAAGCTTGCAATTCTTCGTTGTTCGTCTGTGTAGTAAAAAATAGCTGTTGAATAGGAATGGCCGCGGTCTTGAAACTGTCCATCTGCGTCTGTTGGGTCGATTTGTTGCCAATATACTTCTAGTAATTGTTCATAACTGAAAAGAGACGGGTCGAATGTGATTTCGACAACCTCCAAATGACCCGAATCTCCCCGTTTTACATCCTCGTATGTAGGGTTTTCTATATGTCCACCCATATATCCCGATACAACATCATGTATTCCGTCCCATTCTTTGAAAGGCTTCACCATACACCAAAAGCAACCGCCTGCAAAAGTGGCTTTTTCAAATTTCTTATCTGACATCCAAATCAATCCCCCGTGTAAAGTATAAATTGATTATACCATGAACTGGTGAAAGTCTTATTATTTCGCATTTCTACTTTTAGTCTTAATTACATAAAAAGGTCGCCTAACCGTCTATGAGAGACGGAAATGCAACCTTTTTTGAGAGATGCCGATGAGTGGTTCTGTTATATTTAAAATCCGTTCACTATGAAAAAAGAATGGACTTCCGTTAAATTAGTACAGATAACTAGCACCAATAATGATCAATAATATGAATAGTACAACTAACAATGCGAAAGAGAATCCGCTTTTTGTACCGACTTCATTTCCCATCAATTCCACCACCTTCTATATAGACTATGCAAAGTTAATGGTTATACATAGGTAAAATACCGGCTATTATTTCAGTAACATGAGTATGGATAGTGATATACTATCCATGAGGATGCGCAACCCGGCTTGAATCCAATCGTCCTATATATAACAACAACTTTCTGGAGGAATCGAATTTGACTGAAGAACAATACGAAGGACCGGTGCCGAGAAGAAGGAGACGGAAGAGATTACGCGTTGGGAGGCTGATCGTAACAATCTGTTTCTTGCTATTCCTTGCCATAGGTTTTTATTCATATATTCAATACAATCGTGGACAATCATTAGCAAAAGGGAATGAGATTAATCCTGGGCCATTTACCGGGGATGTAGCTGATCCTCAAAACCCATCAGTTGAAAATTATTTGCTCCTTGGAGTTGACGATGATGGTAGCGGGAAATCTCGGACAGATACGATGATGGTGCTTTCATGGGATAAAAAAGAAGGTTCGATTCGGCTTGTGTCATTCATGCGCGATATTTATGCAGAAATACCAGGTTATCAAAATTACAAACTGAATACAGCTTATTATCTGAACGGTGTCCAGTCAACGAAAGATACGATTACAGGCATGTTCGGCATACCGATACACCATTATGTCATCGTAGATTTCGATAATTTCGAGTCAATCATTGATATTGCTTTCCCAAAAGGAATTGAAATGAATGTTCAAAAGGAGATGTCGGAAAAAATCGGTGTCACATTAATGCCTGGCATCCGACGTTTAAACGGGAAGGAATTGCTTGGTTATGCTCGTTTTCGTGCAGATGCAGAAGGAGATTTCGGACGGGTCCGCAGACAGCAGGAAGTTATTTCTGCATTAAAGGATGAAGCGCTGCGACCTGGCATGATACGTCAAGTACCGAAGCTGACAGGGGCACTATCGGGGTTTGTGGAAACCGATTTGACAGCAAAAGACGAATTGTCCAAAGCGTTTACTCTTCTTTTGAAAGGGAATGTGGACATTGAGACAATGACCATTCCGATTGAAGGATCCTATGACTTTACATCATATTCACATGCAGGGTCTGTCATCGAACTTGACATCGATAAAAATAAAGCTGCGCTGAGCAAATTTTTGAACAGTAAAATCGACTGATATGCCAAGGGTGGGGAGTATATGCAAAATACAGATAGCGAACTGAACAATAAACAACCCGGTAAAGTATCTGGACAGTCCAGAATCGTCCATTTTCTAGGCGGGAAAACATCGATGTATGTATTGTTGTCAATCTTATTAATTGGATTGATTATTCTCGTATTCCGTGAAGTCTCTTTCATCTTCTTTCCAATCAAAGTGTTTTTCTCTACTGTTGTGTTGCCGATAATTCTAGCGACGATCGCTTATTATCTATTGCGACCGATTTTGAGAGTATTGGAGAAGATTAGAATACCGAGAATTTGGGGTATATTCATCATTTTCATCGGTTTAATCGGCTTAATCACTCTACTCGTTTTCTTGGTTTTTCCGTTTTTGAAAAACCAGTTTTCTAATTTGATTGAAGAGTTTCCGACCTATTTTCAGCAGATGCTGATCAATATCGATAATTTTTTCCGGACATCCATCTTCTCGACTTACTACAAGGAATTGGATATTAACGTTAATCACATACTGGATAACGGTCTAGGGACAATCGGTCAATTCTTTACTGATGCGATTGGGGGAATTGCTTCAGGTGTCACATCTTTCATCTCTGCTTTGACAGGATTTATTCTTTCAATCATTACTGTCCCATTCATATTATTCTACTTGCTGAAGGATGGTGAAAAGCTTCCGGCGATTATTAAGCGGATGCTTCCTCCTCGACTTCGCGATGATGCGGAAGAAATCTTGCATGATGCCGATCACCAAATTAGTGCTTATATTCAAGGCCAGATTCTTGTCGCCATTTGTATCGGTATAATGGTGTCCATCGGTTTTTTAATTATTGATATGAAATACCCGTTATTACTTGGTGCGCTGGCGATGTTCACAAGTGTCGTACCTTATTTAGGCCCATTGATTGCAATTACTCCGGCGGTTATCATCGCAATTGTTACATCTCCGCTCATGCTCGTGAAACTGGCGATCGTCTGGACGATTGTGCAGCTTGTGGATGGGAAGTTCATTTCACCACAAATCATGGGGAAATCACTACGGATACATCCGATAACTATAATTTTCGTTTTACTGACTGCAGGATCTTTGTTCGGGGTGGTGGGTGTCGTTCTTGGTATTCCAGGTTATGCATTACTAAAGGTCGTATTCACCCATATGTTCAAGCTGTTTAGGTTACGTTACAATAAACACGAACCTGATCCGTTGCTACATTATGATGAAAAAGACATATGAACAAAAAAGGAGTGTTCCTGAAAAGAGAACACTCCTTTAATAATTTTATTATGTCAACTTGTATATGTTGTCCAGATTCAATTTAATCGGTTTCATACATAATTGACCCTGTAAGTGATAGATCATAGCCGCTTATAGCATGTATTTCATTTTGGAAAGCTTTTGATTGAAGCGTGGATAAAATGGTATTCCGCAAAACGTCATTCTCTGAAGTTTTGAAAAGGACTAAGTCATATCTTTCCTGCATTAAGGGAATGAAATCAACCCCGACTAACGTAGCGGCTTTTTCAATTCCTACTCCGATGTCCGCGGCGCCGGAAGCGACTTTTCCCGCAACGGTTATATGGTTCAATTCCACATTGTCATATCCATTGATAGTTCTGCCTGTGATATTTTCAACACGCAGCATTTCGTCTAAAAGGACTCTTGCTCCAGATCCTATTTCGCGGTTGACCATTTTTATATCTGGCTTACTGAAATCAGCCCAAGAAAAGATCCGCTTCGGATTGTTCTTTTGGACATAGAATCCAGCCTTTCGAGAAAGCAAGTTTATGACGATGTACGAATGCCCAGTGAGAATTCTTTTGATGTAAGGAATATTATACGTACCTGTTTCAGCGTCAAATAGATGTGTGCTGACGATGTCTGCTTCACCTCTGTACATGTCGATTAGGCTGTTAAGACTTCCGGTATAGGACCGTAATGGGCGGTAGCCGTTGCCGCTCTTTTCGATTGCGCCGGCAAGTAGATCCAGGCTGATATCTTGGCCACTTATGATTACTTTACGCGTTGCATGAGGCTGAGTTTGAGGGGAGGGGAGGGCTGTTTCATTTGATGGAGTTTCTTCATTTTTTGTCTGTACTGCATTCTCGTCAGCTACCACTAAGTGGCCGCCACTTTTGCTGTTGTTCTTGTAATCTTCAAGATCCGCAGCGTCGATTCGCATCTGTCTTCCGACCCGATATGCACGCAAATCCCCTTTTTTTATAAGGTCATACACAGTCAGTTTAGAAACTTTTAATAGGTCTGCTATTTCTTCGGTCGTATAAGAAGCTGTTTGTCCGTGTGTCATAGGTTCCTCCTTTAATTATTAACTCTATTTTCTCTTATTTATGTAGTATTTGCAACTAACAGATGATATCTATATGTATACAGTGAATTTTGGATGTAATTAAATACATCTAAATATAAGTAGTTATATTTAGATGTATCATGTTATATTTAGTTATATCTAAACGCAAGCAGTTATAAAAGAGGAGGTTAAGTGTGATGAAGATTAAGCAGCTGTTTATAATGGTGATTGCAATGGTGATTGTAGTAGGCTGTTCAGGAAATGGTGTGAAGAAAACGGATGTAGATGAAGTGGAACTCATGATTTCAGCAGCCGCAAGCTTAACAGATGCTTTGACTGATTTGAAAAACACCTATGAAGCGGAACATGACAACGTATCCATCTCGTTCAATTTTGGCAGCTCTGGTAAATTAGCGACACAGATTGAGCAAGGAGCACCTTCGGACATTTTTTTATCCGCAAGCTCGAAAGATATGGACAAAGTAGATTCACTTGGTCTAATTGATAAATCGACAAGGGTTGATTTCACAAAGAACGCATTAGTATTGATCGCAAATAACGACTCCCAGATGACAATCCGCTCATTCAAGGAAATAGATCCTGCCACCATCAGCCACTTGGCAGTCGGTGTACCTGAAAGTGTGCCTGTCGGTCGATATACGAAAGAAGTATTCGAGCACCTCGGCTTATGGGAGCCACTTCAGTCTAAATTAGTCATGGGAAGCGATGTGCGGCAAGTTTTGACGCATGTGGAAATGGGCAACGCAGATTTAGGAGTCGTCTACTCCAGTGATGCCTTTATTTCTGATAAAGTGAAAGTATTGGCGGAATCGGATCCCGCTTGGCATGCACAGATTGTTTACCCGGGCGCGATTGTGAAAAATACAAACCACCAGCAAGCCGCTCAGGATTTCCTTGATTTCCTGATTAGCGAAAAAGGCCAAACTGTTTTTGAAGAATATGGCTTCAAGTAAAAGAAAAGGAGAATCATATGAGTGGAGTGGATTATTCACCTTTAGTATTATCATTGAAAGTAGCGGTCATTTCAACTTCGATTGTATTTGTACTCGGTGTGTTTTTTGCACATCAATTCGCACGCAGAGATTTTTTTGGGAAAAGTATCATCGAATCCTTTTTTATGATGCCACTCGTTTTACCGCCGACAGTCGTTGGGTTCGGGTTATTGATTTTATTCGGAAAAAAAGGATGGATTGGCAAATGGCTACTGGAATGGTTTGACTACCAAATTGTGTTTACATGGATCGCAGCCGTCATTGCAGCTGTCGTCGTATCTTTCCCGCTCATGTATCAAAGCGCTGCGGCGGCATTTGAAAGCCTTGATGAAAAATTGGGAAATGCCGCTAGAACAATGGGTGCGTCTGAATGGCGCGTTTTTTGGACTATCACGTTCCCACTTGCCTGGCCGGGTGTCTTGGCTGGTCTCGTGCTGTCATTTGCGAGAGGTCTTGGTGAATTCGGTGCAACGCTCATGCTCGCCGGTTACATTCCTGGAAGGACGGATACAATCCCGATGACGATCTATTTCGCTGTAGAATCTGGCCAAATGGAAAAAGCGACATTTTGGGTCGTAATCATTGTTGCGTTAGGGTTCAGTACAATTATGTGGCTGAACTGGTGGAGCAAGCGAAATATAAGACGTTTTACAAACGATAATCGAAACAGGTGATAAAATGCTGGAAGTGAAGATGAAAAAGAAGCTTTCACACTATGAGTTACATGTGGATTTTTACGTTGATAATGAAATACTTGTGCTATTTGGCCCATCAGGCTCTGGCAAAACAACCATTCTGGATAGTATTGCAGGATTGATGCAACCCGATGCAGGGGTAATTCGAATGGATGAACGAATCTTTTACGGTCAAGACGTTCACTCGATGCCTGCACAAGCGCGCAATATTGGATACCTATTCCAGGACTATGCGCTTTTCCCGCATATGACGGTGGAAAAGAATATTCATTACGGCGTAAAAAAGAACGTTGGTAAATCTGATCTCGTCATTAGCCAATTGCTGGATGTTTTAGGTATCCAACATCTGCTGCAAAAATATCCCCACCAGATTTCAGGCGGGGAAAAACAACGTGTAGCACTGGCCAGGGCATTGGCAACAGAGCCGTCAGTTCTATTGCTGGATGAACCTTTGTCCGCCCTGGATAAAGAGACTCGGATAGAATGCCAGAGTGAGTTGCTTCGATTGCATGCATTGTGGCAAATACCTTTCATAATCGTTACACATGATTTTGAGGAAGCGGAAAGGCTCGGTCATCGGATTCTTTTCTTGGAAGCGGGTGAAATTGTAGAACGCATAGACAGTATGGATAGTTGTTGACGTCTTGAGCGAACACCTTCTCTCTTTCGGATAAGGTGTTTTTCATTTTGTCCTTGAATATACAGCATGATAAGTTCATACTAATTTAGTTACTTATACTTTTTAGGAGTTTTGATAAAAATGACGAAAATCATTGAAATTGTACCAAAGAAAACCGCTATGACATCTGAAAATGATCCGTGGGAAGCCTATTTAGACATGCAACAGCATGGTAAAATGACATTATCAAGCATTGAGTTTACAACTACTTATTTATGCAATATGCGTTGTGAGCATTGCGCGGTCGGATATATGTTGCAACCTAAAGATCCTGATCCTTTGCCGATAGAATTGCTAACTGCCCGGTTAGATGAAATTCCACATTTGCGGACGATTAGCATTACGGGTGGAGAACCGATGTTTTCAAAGAAGTCCGTTAAGAATGTTGTATTACCGTTATTAAAATACGCGCATCAACGCGGCGTCAAAACGCAAATGAACTCAAATTTGACGATGCCTCTTGACCGGTATGAAATGATTGCGCCTTATCTGGATGTTTTACATATTTCCCATAACTGGGGAACCGTTGATGATTTCGTTGAAGGCGGATTTGCAAATATGGAAAGAAAGCCACCCGTAGAGAAAAGGGCAGAGCAATTTCAACGGATGATCGAGAATAGCAGAGCATTAGCTGAAATGGGCGTTATGGTTTCCGCTGAAACGATGTTGAATAAACGAACACTTCCTTATCTCGAGACAATCCATAGACAAGTTGTTGATGAAATGAAATGCGCAAGACATGAAATTCACCCGATGTATCCAAGCGACTTTGCGAGTTCATTAGAAGTATTAACGCTCGATGAAACAAGGGAAGCATTGCACCATATTCTGGATGTTCGCGACGAAGATATTTGGATGTTGTTTGGGACGTTACCGTTTTATCCATGTAGCCCTGCTGAAGAAGATTTGGCATTGTTGAAAAGGATCTATACTAGCAAAAATGTTTCTGTACGAAATGATCCCGACGGACGTTCTCGGTTGAACGTAAACATTTTTACGGGTGACGTCATTGTGACTGATTTCGGCGATACACCGCCGATGGGTAATATTACTACTGATCCGTTAGAGGAGATGCTGGATCGTTGGATGGCCAGTCCGCTGGCGAAAACAATCAGTTGCCATTGTCCCGTCGTCAAATGTCTAGGTCCTAATTTGTTAGTTAAAGATGCATACTATGAAGAAATTGACTTTACGAAAAGATCGTCTAATCTTCAAGTATAAGGAAAAGAACCTTGCACTGTGAATTTCGTCAAATGGATAAGTGATCTGTCTAGGGGGGAGAAGAACAAGTGGATTCTACATTCAAAATGTTTTCCATTGTTCATCTGGCAGTGTTAGTTGTTTTGTTCGTTGCCATTGTTCTACTATATCGATTTCGACAGAATCTTAAATTGGAGCCTGATAACTCAAAGCGGCTCGAAAGAATTATAGCCATAACGTTACTCGTTTGCGATGTGCTTTATCACATCTGGCTCATCCAGACTGACAGGTGGTCTCTTGATCATTCGCTGCCGCTTGAGTTATGTAGCTTATCTCTTGTTGTTACGATTTTGTTATTATGGACAGGAAATAGGCATTTGGTTGATTTCGTCATCTTCGCAGGGATTGCAGGAGCTTTACAGGCAATTGTGACGCCAGATTTGGATATGAACTTTCCGCATTTTCGTTTTTTCCATTTCTTTTATACCCATACAGGAATTGTTATGACAGGCCTTTATTTCATTTGGGTAAAAGGCTATTCGCCAACATTCATTGGCGCTATCAGGACTTTCATTACGCTTAACGCTATACTGCCGATTATTATCCTTGTTAATCTGCTATTTGATGGAAATTACATGTTCTTACGAAGGAAGCCACAAAACGGTAGCTTGTTAGACTATATGGGTCCATATCCGTGGTATATCCTTTGGCTTGAATTTACAGCATTGATGATGTTCTTCATTATTTGGCTCGTTTTCCGTAAACGCAACACCCGGACAGATTAAATTCAGGTTCTTCGTGGATGTCAGCAAACATCTAATTGTCGAAAACACTAATTTCGATGTGGACAATCAGATGCAGGAAATGGTACGATTTAGAAACTTAATATGATTATTCAGGAGGAATAGTAATGACTGAAGCAAAAGGGAAAATCAGCTTGAAGGATGCTGTCAAACAGCAACTAGAAGCAAAAAAGAATAAGAATGCTACAAGCAAGCCAAAAGGTAATCCACTGCAACAAGGACCTAAAATGAAAAGCCAACAATCTAAACCAGTAACACAATCTAGCAGAAAAATGGGTGTTTAACAAACAGTTCACCTACTCAAGATCTCTGAACAAGTAGAGGCGGCATACGCATCCTCTATTTTTTTATGCGTACGAATAATGTCCAGTATCGTAATCAATGCATGTTACTGGTAAAATAGATGGTAATCGTTCATAACAACGTATTTGAAAAGCGGATTAGCTGAAAATAGGGTTGACGTACCCTATAATGAATTAGAATTAAAACGTAAAAAATGCATGTCGTTAATTTTTTTAGAAGTGAGGGACACACATGTCCAGAAGAGCAGAAGGCAAAGCCCATGGGAAAATAATCATGATCGGTGAGCACTCCGTCGTATACGACAAGCCCGCAATCGCTATCCCATTTCATGAAGTGAACGTGACAGCACTTGTCGAACAAAGTGAGCCGACCGACGGTGAAAATAAAATATGGTTTTCAAGCAAATATTTCAATGGTGTTCTTCTAGATGCACCAGATGAACTGTCCGGCATAAAAGCCAGTGTTGATGAAACGTTCGACCTGTTGAATGTTTCACCTACTAACCTTAATATTCACATCGACTCATCGATTCCGTCCGGAAGGGGACTTGGCTCAAGCGCCGCTGTTGCCCATGCCGTCGTGAAAGCTATTTTCAATTATTATGATGCTCCATTGCGTCATGATGTCCAAATGCATCTTGTTCAAATTGCAGAAACACACGCTCATGGAAATCCTAGCGGTATCGATATGGAAGCTACATGTAATGATTCTCCAATCTGGTTTCAGAAGGGCAAAGAAACAACGGCATTACTAATCGATAAACCATTACATATAATTGTCGCTGATTCTGGCCGTTTTGGTGACACACGTACAGCAGTGGAAGGTATACGCTTCATGTACCGCAATAACCCTGCAGTAGCGCGTAGGTCGATCGATTTACTCGGAGATTATACGTATGAATGTCAACGTTCTTTGGCAACAGGTAATTTACAAAAAATCGGTGAGTGTCTGAATTTGGCGCAAGACGAACTAGCGGTATTGGGTGTAAGTGACCCGTCGCTTGATCATTTGATTCATACAGCACGTTTGCATGGTGCCCTAGGCGCTAAACTGACAGGTGGCGGCAGAGGTGGGTGCATCTTGGTTCTTGCGCAAGACGGCCATCAGGCACAGATAGTAAGCACTGCATTGAAACAAGCTGGCGCTTACCAAACATGGACAAGTGTTGTCGGATAGAAGTGAATATGTTCAAGATGATAATGAAGTGAGGGAGTTAAATTGAAAGCTACAGCGAGAGCGCACACGAATATCGCTTTGATCAAATATTGGGGGAAAAGGGACGAACAATTGTTCTTACCTATGAATAACAGCATTTCGATTACACTCGATCGATTTTACACAACAACTTCTGTCTCATTCAGAGAAGATCTCTCGGCGGACGTTTTTGTTTTAGACGGCAAGGAAATGGGTGGCCATGAACGGGAGAAAATTTCGGGCTTTCTTAACTTAGTCAGACGGACTGCGAATCATCAAGGATATGCCGTTGTCGATTCCTTGAACGAGGTTCCGACAGCTGCAGGATTTGCATCGTCCGCATCGGGTTTTGCTGCGTTGGCGGCGGCATCGACACGAGCACTCAACTTCACTATTTCGAATGAAGGACTTTCCATTCTTGCACGACAAGGTTCTGGTTCAGCGAGTCGTTCCATCTATGGGGGATATGCGGAATGGCATAAAGGAACGTGTCAGGACGGTAGTGATTCATTTGCGACACAAATTCTTCCTGAAAACGCATGGGATCTTAGCGTTCTATCCGTAATGGTCGAAGCCAGGCAGAAAAAAGTGCTGAGCCGCGAAGGAATGAGACGTACGGTAGAAACATCCCCTTTTTATGCAGGTTGGCTCGATTCACTTGAAATCGACTTGTCTGCGGCACGAGATGCAATACATAAGCAGGACTTTGAGCAACTTGGCACAGTCCTTGAACGCAATGCGCTAAAGATGCATGCGACGACATTTGGCGCGAATCCACCTTTCCTTTATTGGACAGGCGCAACAATCGACGTTATGCAAGTAGTTCAGGAGTTGCGGGAGAACGGCGTGTTGGCTTATTTCACAATTGACGCAGGTCCAAATGTGAAAGTAATTTGCCAACCGGCTGATGAGCAGGTTGTGAAAGACCGGTTGCTTGAATTGGAATGTGTCCAGGATATATTCCTATGCCATCCAGGACCGGGCATCCACTATTTAACTACGTAAGCGAAAGGGCGTGTACGCATGGACACTCCATTATTTGAAATACGCGTACCTGGAAAACTGTTCATAGCAGGAGAGTACGCTGTTCTCGAACCAGAAGGGCAATGTATTGTTGCTGCAGTTGATCGTTATGTATATGCCAAGGCGCAAGTAAGCGGACGAAATCATGTGGACCTTCCACAACTTGGGCATTCCGCTATCACGTGGGAAGAGTTGGATGGACGATTGCTATTCAGTGAAAACGCACCGAAATTGACGTTCATCCAGAATGCGATTACAATTTGTCATCAATATATTAGCGGTGCTGGCTTGAAGTCTGTCCCATTCACATTGTCGATCCATAGTGAGCTAGATGATGTGTCAGGTAAAAAATACGGCCTTGGATCGAGTGCGGCGGTCGTCGTTGCTGTCATTACATCTGTACTACGCTGCCATGAAAATGTTGGCATTAAGCCAACGAAAGAACTGATTTACAAACTTGCCTCCATCGCTCATTTTGTGACGCAAGGAAACGGTTCTTGTGCAGATATTGCAGCGTCTACTTTCGGCGGATGGGTACATTATCGTACGTTTGATGCCGAATGGCTGTTGGGACATCTTCAGAATGAAGCCGATATCTACAGTTTGGTACAGGAAGACTGGCCAGGACTGCAATTAAATGCTGTAACTGCACCGAAAAACCTGTTGCTATGTGTAGGTTGGACGGGCAGTGAAATGTCTACATCGAAAATGATTGTCAAAATCCAGCAACTGCAGAATAACAAACCTCATTTATTTGATGCATTCATACAAGAAAGCTCCGTAGCCGTTTCTTCGATGGTACAGGATTTTGCTGACGGAAATGTAAGAGCGGCCATGCAAAGTTTAACACGTAACCGTCTGGCACTTATGCAACTAGGAAATGAAGCGAATGCAGAAATTGAAACACCGAAATTGAAAGAATTGATCCGCATCGCTGACCGGTATGGCGCAGGTAAAACTTCCGGTGCTGGTGGCGGAGATTGTGGCATTGCGTTCATGGACAGTATGGAAAATGCTGCCGCAGTAAAAACTGAATGGAAACTGGCGCAAATTGAACCGTTGGATCTATCGGTTTCCATCGATGGTGCATGTTTGATCGGAAAGGGGAAATTGACGGATGACTGATTCAATCCATACACGTAAGGCAGAACATATAGAGATTACTCTGAATGAAAAAGTGACCGGAAACAATATATCAACAGGTCTTGAACGTGTGCACTTTATCCACAATGCACTGCCGGAAATAGACTTTAATGAGATTTCAATCGAAAGTGAGTTCCTTGGTCAATCAAGACCGACACCATTCGTCATCAGTTCGATGACAGGCGGTGCTGAATTTGCAGAGACGATTAACAGGAATCTTGCTATGGCAGCAGAAGAAAAAGGTTGGGTACTCGCACTTGGCTCAATGCGCGCTTTAATTGAAAGTGAAGAGCATCGATCATCGTTTCAAGTGAGGCAATATGCTCCGAACGTACCGATTATCGCCAATCTTGGAGCTGTTCAACTGAATTACGGATTCGGGACAGAGCAATGCAAGCAAATTATCGAAATGACCGACGCCGATGCATTAGTGCTCCATCTCAACACGATTCAGGAAGTCATTCAACCGAATGGTGATTTAAACTTCAAAGATCTGTTAAGGAAAATCGAGATATTGACTACTGAATTGGGTGTTCCTGTCGGTGTCAAAGAAGTCGGCTGGGGAATCGATGGCCAAACTGCAAGGAAATTATGTGATGTAGGTATCTCGTTCGTTGACGTGGCAGGTGCAGGTGGAACGTCTTGGAGTCAAGTTGAGAAATTCCGTTCCAAAGAGCCGATCAAACGTGCAGCGGCAGAAACATTTAGTGATTGGGGCAATCCGACGGTGGACTGTGTCGTTGCTGTCCGTGAAAGCATCCAGGAGCAATCAATCGTAGCTAGTGGCGGCATGTATACAGGAATGGATGCTGCGAAAACAATCGCATTAGGAGCGAATATGGTTGGTTTCGGCAGATCTATTCTAAAGGAAGCGACACAATCCGTTGAAGATGTCATAGCAGTCATGGAAACGAAAGAATTGGAACTTCGTATGGCCATGTTCGGCGTTGGCGCTGCAACCATTGGGCAATTGCAAACAACTGATCGGGTACAATATCGTAAGCGTTAAATTATTCAACAACCTCTTATCACATAGACGAGAGGTTGTTTTATTTATTCCGTCAATTTGTCGACAATACGAACGTACATTTGTATAGTGGGATTATGGCATTCTTGTATACAAAAAGGGGGAGTAGCGTTGGCAAGAATTCGCGGAATGACTGATGAAAAGATTATTGAACTCTATAAAAATGGTTTACCGTATGAAAAACTTTGTCCAATGGTTGGATTATCAGATCGGGCAATTCGGAATATTATTAAAAAACATGGTATTGATAGAAGATCCACTGGCAGACCGCGTATTCACCAAGTGAATGAACTGTTTTTTCAAACGTGGTCACCTGAAATGGCATGGGTTTTAGGGTTGCTCTTAACGGATGGCCATGTGAGCAAAACCAACCAAAGTATTTATTTGTCCCAAAAAGATGAAGACCTTTTGCGGAAAGTCGGCATTTTGATGGGTGCAGAGCCCGTCATTGCTAAGCCAAGTGGTACGCGGACAATACCTATGCTTATTATCAATTCTAAAATCATCAGGGCTGATCTAGAACGACTCGGCATGACAACAGCTAAATCTTATACAGTAATATTTCCGGAAGTGCCTGAAGCATATTTGCCGGCTTTTATCCGTGGAGTTATTGATGGTGATGGTTGGGTCGATCGGAATGGATACAGAATGAATATAACTACAGCTAGTAATGAATTTGCAATAGGATTTAAAGCGGTTCTTGAACGTTGGGGTTTGAAAAGTACAATAAGTACAATTGACGAAACAGCAACTAAGTCTATTTATAGAGTTTGGATTAAGGGTAAATATCAGTTACTTCGCCTGGCGAATATTATTTATGAAAAATGTGACACGAATTTTGTTGTACATAAAAGGGATAGAATGAACTTTCATCGTAATTCTGACAACAGTAAGTTGATAGCAAAATTTGAAACTGCTGAAGGCCGTGTCAATTTTAGAACTACAATTAATGCTCATTTATTAAATCAGCTAAAACAAAATGCAAGATACAAGGATATGCATGTAAATCATTTGTTAGAAAGTTATATTGAATCATTTTTAAATGAAAATACAACGACTGTCATTAAAACTACGCTAAGAAAAGATCGTATTCACTTTAAAACAACGTATAAAAAAGAATTATTAAACAATGTTAGAAGCTTTGCGAAAGAGAATGGACTTTTTATTAATGAGGTTATTGAATACAGCATTCTAAACTCAGGGGACAGCTAAATAGCGTCCTATTTTTTTCTAATTATTTTTAGTTTACATAATATATATTAGAGGAAGTTAAATATCACAAATAAGTATACTTGAAACAGTGAGATAAAACCGTTTTTTTTGTACAGGGACACCAAAGTTCGAACTTCTTGGACATCAATGTTCGGACTGTTACTATCTCTAAAACTTCTCCCAAAGATATTTTTCCATTTAAGCAACCAATTTATTTTCACTTTTATTCAGCTTTTATACGTTCTGTGATGTCCTTCTACAATTTTCTTGAAAAAAGACCCTGCAACAATCGTTTACACGATTTCCGCTGCAGGGTTTGTTACAGGCTCAATTTCCGGTTCATCTAAGATGATATTCCTTCGCTTCATTTGAATGAAGAAAATAGCTGTCATACTCAAACTGATTACACCAAATATAATGACCATCGTTTGCAGTCCTACAAGATCCAAAAATGCCCCAGTACTTAGTAATACAATTTGGAACATGACCCGTTCCAACATGTTACGAAATGAGAAAAATCGTCCGTGAAATTCTTTCGGCATTTGTTTCTGGAAAATAACCATTGCTGTTGGAAAAAAACAACCTAAAGCAAATCCTAATACAGCAAAAGCACTTAATGTTATCGTCATACTAGCGGCAAAATACAACATGAATTCCGCAACTGCAACCATCGTTGCAAAGAAAAACAGAATGACTGTTGTTTTCCATTTTCGCGCTATATATTTCACAGCAAATGAACCAATCATAAACGCAATGCCTTCAAATGTATAAACGAGTCCTTTTATTGATGCCGAATCTTGAATTTCGCTTAGATTGATGACGATTAAGTTGAATGATCCTAAAAATAGTAAAGGAATCATCGTCATGACGAGCGTCATCCCGACAGTTGGATAAGCTTTCAATACAGGAAAAACATCCATAAATCCACTTTTTTCACGCTTCTCATTGCCGGCTTGGCTACTCCCCTTCCCTTCATCGATTTTCAATGCCATTGTGAAGAATAGTAATAGCCCGTATGCAAGTAAAGAAACCCAATACAATGATGCCAATGACCAGTAAACAAGCATGATACCTGCAAGTGCTGTTCCAGCAACTCGTGCAATCGTAGCAACGTTCATATGCATCCCATTCATCGTTAACAAGTCTTTATCTTTAACGACTAACGGTATTGCTGACTGCAATGCCGGAAAGTAGAAAGTTGCAGAAATTTGGATTGATACGATAAAGGCAATCATCCACCATACAGATCCTGTTGCAATCGCCAGCAACATAAACAATACACTAATCATTCTGCCTAACCCTGCGATAATCAGTACTGTTTTCTTTCTTGATTGGTCGATAATCCTCCCAGCTGTTGGACCAGCGATGATACCGGCTAGTAAGCCGATTGATAAAATAACCGCTTTCACAAAATCAGATGGAATCTTCTCCTGTAAAAATTCAAGATTCCCGATAATACCGGTCCATAATCCAAGTCCGGCAATCATTTCGCCGGTAAGAATTATCCAAACGTTACGGTTTCGCCACATGTCTCTTCCCCGCTCTTTTATATATTTCGATTGTCGAATTATTATACGATAGGATTCTGTGAATGTCACGACAATTTTATAGAAATGTAGTGAATGATAAAAGCAAGCCTACTTATAGCATATTTCGCTATAAGTAGGCTTGTAAATGTATTATTTCGTTTCTGCTTTGACTTCCTTATATACGCTTAAGACATTTCCATCTTTGCTCTCATTTATAAGAGCGCTGCCATTAGATAAGCGATCTACAAGTCGTAACGAACCTGCTTCAATTGGGATTTTATTGTCTTTAGTTGTAGTCAAAATGACAGTTTCACCCGGTTTGACAAGTGCGGTACCAATAATACGATGTGGGTTTGATTTTAACTCTTTCAATACAACGAGCCCTCGCTGCGCTCTTGTTGCATTTTCGAGCTCTTTCAATGCCATCCTTTTGACTGATCCACGTTGAGTGGCTATTAATACCGATTCGCCTTCATCGCGCACAACAAGCATTGAAACAAGTTTGTCATCCGTTTTAAGATTGATGCCTTTGACGCCTGAGGTTCTAACACCTGTCAACGATAGCTCAGTCAAAGAGAAACGTAGAGCATATGCCTGTTCAGTGAAGAGTACAACATCTTCATCGCCATTGACAAGCTGAACATCCACCATACGGTCTCCTTTTTTCACATTCATCGCCTTGAATGTTCTTGAATACCGCTGCACTTGATAATCAATGAGTTTTGACAGTTTGATATTACCATTATCCGCGGCAGTAAGAACGACCGTATTTTCATCAAAACTATCAATACCGATTGCACTAATAATCTCTTCATTCGGCTCCAAAGAAATAATGCTTGATATATGCTGGCCGAGATCACGCCAACGAATATCCGGCAATTCATGGACAGGTTGGTAAAGATAATTGCCTAAAGAAGTGAATAATAGCAAATGGTGCTGTGTGTTCATGACGGTTTCGAGAAGGCTGTAGTCCGATTCTTTCATATCCTGTCCTGTGCCGTTTGAGGCGCTAAACGAACGGATGCTCGTTCTCTTTACATAACCGTCTTTTGTAACGGAAACGACAACTTCTTCACTTGGCACCAAAATATCAAGATCTACTTTGATATTTTCAATTTTTTCTTCGATGACAGATCTTCTAGGTTCAGCGTACTGCTTCCGAATGTCCAACAGTTCTTTTTTAATGACATTTGAAAGCTTTTTATCACTTTTTAAAATCGCATCAAGCTTGTCGATGAGCTTACGAAGCTCAGCATCTTCAGCTTCTAATTCTGTAATATCCGTATTTGTCAATCTGTATAATTGAAGTGAAACGATTGCTTCAGCTTGAATTTCAGTGAATTCAAACTCAGAAATGATATTGTTTTTTGCGTCGCGCTTGTCTTTAGACGCACGGATCGTTTTAATGACTTGATCCAATATCGATAATGCTTTCATCAGACCTTCTACAATATGCAGTCGGTCTTTCGCTTTTTGGATATCATACGTTGACCTTCTCGTGATAACGTCTTTCCTATGACCAATATAAGCATCCAACAACATCGGTAATGACATTAATGTCGGTCTTCTGTCCGAAATGGCAACCATATTAAAGTTATACGTGATCTGAAGATCCGTATTTTTTAATAAATATTGTAAAATTGCATTGCCGTCCATATCTTTCTTCAGCTCTATGACAATCCGGAGTCCAGTACGATCCGATTCGTCACGAACATCAGCAATTCCATCGAGTTTACGATCATGACGCAATTCATCAATCTTCTTGACGAGATTGGCTTTATTCACGTCATAAGCAATTTCAGTAATAACAATCTGGGATTTACCTGCTTTGAGCTGTTCGATTTCTGATTTTGCACGGATGATGAACCGTCCTTTTCCCGTTTCATAGGCCGTTTTAATGCCATCTGTTCCTTGGATAATGGCTCCGGTTGGGAAGTCGGGACCTTTAATGACAGTCATCAATTCCTCAACAGTAACATCCGCGTTTTCCATTCTCATGAGTACTGCATCAATCACTTCATGGAGAGCATGTGGTGGAATATCCGTAGCATACCCCGCTGAGATTCCTGTCGAACCGTTGACAAGCAAATTAGGGAAACGGGCGGGTAGCACTGTCGGCTCAGGTTCAGTATCATCGAAGTTCGGAATGAATTCGACTGTATCCTTATTAATATCGCTTAACATTTCCGAAGCTATCGGTGATAATCTTGCTTCGGTATAACGCATAGCCGCTGCCGAATCTCCATCGACCGAACCATTGTTCCCGTGCATGTCCACCATCAGATGTCGTAGTTTCCAATCCTGACTCATTCGCACCATTGCGTCATAGACGGATGTATCTCCATGTGGGTGATAGTTCCCGATAACATTCCCGACGGTCTTTGCAGCTTTTCGGAATGCTTTTTCATGGGTATTACCTTCATGATACATCGCATATAAAATTCTTCTTTGAACGGGCTTTAAGCCGTCCCGTGCATCAGGTAACGCGCGATCCTGAATGATGTACTTACTGTATCTTCCAAAACGATCCCCGATAACTTCTTCTAAAGGAAGGTCTTGAATACGCTCCGTTGAAGTCATTCAAACTCCCCCTCAACATGTATGAATTCATTTTCTAAAATGTTTTTATCTTCTGTGCCAAAATCGACATTGCTTTCAATCCATTTTCTACGTGGTTCAACTTTATCGCCCATTAGCGTAGTAACACGTCTTTCTGCTTGTGCCCCGTCCTCAATTGTCACACGGATCAATGTACGCGTTTCAGGATTCATAGTTGTTTCCCATAATTGATCGGCGTTCATCTCACCAAGACCTTTATAGCGCTGTAACATATAGCCGCGGCCGATTTTAGCGATTGCGACGTCGAGATCAGCTTCTGTCCATGTATACTCGAGTTTTTCACTTTTACCTGATCCTTTGAACACTTTATAAAGAGGCGGTAAAGCGATGTAAATTTTGCCGGCTTCTATCAACGGCTTCATATATCTGTAGAAGAATGTCAAAAGCAATACTTGAATATGTGCTCCGTCTGTATCAGCATCTGTCATGATAATGATTTTATCGTAAGCAATATCAGCAATCTGGAAATCAGCTCCGACGCCGCCACCAATTGCGTGGATGATCGTAATTATCTCTTCATTTTTCATAATATCTTCTAACTTCGCTTTTTCCGTATTGATGACTTTACCGCGCAGCGGCAGAATCGCCTGGAAAGTTCGGTCTCTACCTTGCTTGGCAGATCCACCTGCGGAGTCACCTTCGACTAAATACAGTTCGTTTTTTGCCGAATTACGCGATTGGGCAGGTGTCAATTTACCTGTCAGTAGCGTATCAGAGCGCCGTCTTTTTTTACCTGAACGTGCATCTTCCCGTGCTTTCCGTGCAGCTTCCCTAGCTTGGTGTGCACGTACAGCCTTCCGGATAAGATTTCCGCTAAGTTCAGCATTCTCCTCTAGGAAGTACAGAAGTTGCTGTGAAATGATTGCATCTGTCGCGGTACGGGCTTCACTTGTTCCCAGTTTCCCTTTCGTCTGGCCTTCAAATTGAAGGATGTCTTCGGGAATGCGCACAGAAATGATGGCTGATATTCCTTCACGGATATCTGAACCATCCAGATTTTTGTCTTTTTCTTTTAATAAACCCGTTTTTCTTGCGTATTCGTTGAAAACCCGCGTCATGGCTGTTTTAGCACCGGTTTCATGTGTTCCGCCATCTTTTGTACGAACGTTGTTGACAAATGAGAGGATTGTCTCTGAGTAACCATCTGTAAATTGGAATGAGAATTCAACTTCAATTCCTTCTGATTCGCCTTCTAAATAGGCAACGTCATGCAAGACATCCTTTTCTTCATTCAAATAAGAAATGAAAGCTTGGATGCCTGTTTCATAATGGAATGTATCGTGTTTGTCGGTCCCTTCCTCTTTTAAAACAATTTTGAGTCCTTTCAGCAGAAATGCTGATTCTCTTAGACGTTCTGATAACAATTCATATTGGTATTTAACCGTTGAAAAAATAGTCGGATCAGGTTTGAAATGAATTAGTGTTCCTTTTTCTTTAGTCGTTCCGATTTCCTCAAGCGATGTCGCAGGCTTGCCGCCATTCTCGAAGCGCTGCCTGAATTTCTTTCCATCGCGGAATATTGTAACTTCTAGCCATTCGGACAGAGCATTGACGACTGATGCCCCTACACCGTGCAATCCACCACTTGTTTTATAGCCGCCTTGTCCAAATTTACCGCCTGCGTGTAGCACTGTCAAAATGACTTCAGTCGTTGGTTTTCCTGTTTTATGCATGCCTGTGGGCATACCGCGTCCATAGTCACGTATTCCGATGCTACCGTCTTTGTGTATCGTCACGTCAACTTCTGTTCCGTAACCCGCTAACGCCTCGTCTACGGCGTTATCGACGATTTCATAGACAAGATGATGTAATCCCCTTGAATCTGTCGAACCGATATACATTCCAGGTCTTTTCCTAACGGCATCAAGACCTTCAAGCACTTGAATGGAATCGTCATCATATGTGTATATTTCTTCTTTCTTCGTCAAATCGCAACCCCCATCAAACGAATGTTCTCTTTAGTAGTTATATAATATCGTATCGCTTCCTGTAAAGCTTGTCAAATCAACGTTTCAAGAAGCTCGCTCAATTAATTGTATAGAAGAAACCGTTTTATTGCAATGAGATGTGGAAAATGTTGACTAACGATTGTCATATTGGAATCCGTTTTTCAGGCGCATAAACCAATTATCGTTCATTGTAGCGCTCAACAACTTCTGCTAAACTTGGGATATGGCAATACTATGACAAAGGGGAGCATTATGGATATTATTCTACTTATCATTTTCGCGTATTTACTCGGTTCGATCCCTTCTGCGCTTTGGATCGGCAAGCTTTTTTACAAAACAGATGTACGCCAACACGGAAGTGGAAACCTAGGCGCTACGAATACGTTTCGTGTTTTAGGTAAAACAGCTGGACTCATTGTGACGATAATTGACATATTAAAAGGAACTGCCGCTGTGCTGCTCGTTTCACTTCCCTATTTCAGTTCGACGGGCATGCATCCACTCTTCCTTGGAATTGTCGCGGTGATTGGTCATATGTTACCAATTTTCGCGGGTTTCAAAGGTGGGAAAGCCGTTGCTACATCAGGCGGCGTATTGCTTGGATATAACTGGCCAATTTTCATCATCGTGCTATTGACATTTTTGATTGCGCTGAAAATTACAAAGATGGTATCATTGTCATCGATGATTGTCGCGCTTGTCGGATTCCTCTACTGTATCATCTATTATGTGTGGACGGGAGATTTCTACTTAATGATTGTTGTCGGTCTGATGGGGATTTTCATCTTTTACAGACATCGTGCAAATATTGGACGGATTAAGGCGGGAACCGAGCCTAAAGTGAAATGGTTATAATACAATGGTTATAACGAACGGAAGGCGGGATAACAATGAATATTAATTTATCGGACGAAGCGATTGAATGGTTCCACAAGGAAATGGAAGCTGTAACCGGTGATTATATTAAATTTTTCGCAAGATACGGCGGCTCTAGTCCACTACACGAAGGTTTTTCACTTGGAATCACGAAAGAACAACCTGACGAAATGAAAGTGCATGTCGAGAAAAAAGGCATCCACTTCTATATTGAGGACAGAGATTTTTGGTATTTTGATGGCCACGACTTGCATGTGAATGTCGATTCTACAGCCAACGAACTCATTTATTCATACGAAAAAGCGTGATAACTTCCAGTTATCCGCTTTTTTAATGCCGTAATTTCCCTATTACAGTCTGTAATGTATTTGTAAAATAGAGGGCTCAGCGTAATCAGAGCAAGCACTACATAGCTTATACCTGGTCTATGGACAATTTTTCCTGCCAATCCTTCATTCCTTCCATGCTACGATTATTTACGAAGAAAGAATAAAATGTTTGGAGGATTACGTATGAAAAAACAATTATTATCTGTTGCACTCGTCACTTGTGTAGGGTTCGGCTCACTCGCCATGCCTTCATTTGATAAAACAAACCATGTTTCTGCTGCCACTGTGACAACTCAATCGAATCAGCAAGTTGTGAATGCGAAAGCGGACCAACTTATTGCGACAGCTAAAAGTCTGATGGGTAAATCCACATATAGTACTGCTGTCTACAAACCGACATATCCCTATAAATTCTCTTGTGCCACATTCCTTATGTACATATTCGAGAAAAATGGGGTGGACATTGCCACATACAATGAAGATTACATGATGCAGCAAGGCACGCCAGTTTCAAAAGGCAATTGGCAAAAAGGTGATCTGTTGTTTTTCAAGAGTAAAAAGACAGGAACCGATCCCGATCATGTTGCCATGTATATTGGTGACAATAAGGTCATCCATATGGCGGACTCTAAACAAAACATCGTCATCTCTGACTTGAATAGCAAACCGTACTATACAGACAGTTATTTCGGTGCAAGAAGAGTTTTGCCGAGTCTACTTCCTTCGTCTCCGGCAACTGCTGGTGATAAAATCGTCAGTCTTGCGTACGAGTTAAAAGACTCCGCCACGATTGGTAATGTTAATAATGAAACGCAAAAAAGATTCACACCGACAGGTTTCGTAGATCATGTTTACAAGAAGAATGGCATTACGTTGAACGCAAACAATCTCGCTTCCTTGCAAGCTAAAGGTACAACAGTCTCTAAATCTAATTTACAAAAAGGTGATCTTGTATTCTTCAATAGTGTAAAAGGTTCCAAGAATGCAAGTCTCGTAGGTATCTATGCAGGTGAACACCGGCTAATCATTCCAAATTCCGGCGGTGTCCTATCACGTGTATTGCTTGTCGATTATTATCAAGATCACTTTATTACCGCAAAACGAGTGGTTCCAAACAAAGCTATATCGTCTCCAACCGTACAACTGCCTGCTGCATCAACAGGTACTGCCGATACAAACAAAGTGGTTAGCTTGGCAACAAGTTTAACGGGAAAGGCGAAATTCGGCTATACTTATGATGAAAAATCGCTTACGTTTACGGGGGCTGGCTTCACGTATTACGTCTATAAGCGAAACGGCATTGATCTGAAATATAAAATGGCTAGCGATCAGGCTAAAACGGGAAGTTCCGTACTGAAGTCCAAGTTAGTTCAAGGTGATTTGCTCTTCTTCTCAACGGATGGAAAACGAAAAAGGATTACACAAACGGGTATTTATATTGGAGGTAACCAATTTATTAGTCTCTCCACTTCAGGGGACGTAGTTAAACAGAGTCTTTCCTCTTCCTGGTCGGTCAATAACTATGTACAAGCAAAAAGAGTTGTAAAATAAAGCAAAAAGAAGCTACTTAACGGTTCTCGTTAGGTGCTTCTTTTTAACTTTTTCGCAAAACTGATCATTGAACGACTGGACATTGGGCCTTTGATAAGTACGACAGTCTGGTCATCCAACATATGATCTAACAGATTACCAATTTCTACAGCATCCTTAAATGTTCGTATCGATGCCGTGCTTCCATCTTTCTTTGCTTGTATTGCAATCTCTTCAGCTTTCTGCCCGATTGTAATAAGTGTATGAATAGTACGCTTTGCGATTAGACTACCGATTTCACGGTGATATTTCTTCTCAAAATCGCCTAACCTTTTAATGTCACCTAAAATTAACATCGTTTTTTTGCCCTTACCGAGTTCATCGACTACTTTTAGAGCGGCTTTCATCGATGTGGGGTTATTGGTCCATGTATCATCGATGATTAGACAGCCGTTTTTCCCTATCGTACATTCCAGATGTCTTGCCATTTCCTTGAATGAACGTAATCTGGCTATCGCCTGCCCGACATCCATTTTCATCGCTTGAACCGCCGCAAGAGCAGCAAGAGCATTGCTCACTTGGTGTTCGCCAAAACCAGGGATAAATGCTTCATAGCTTTCATTTTCAGTATGGACAATGAAATCCATGCCGGTTTTCCCGAAGGTCATGTTCGAAGCACGCACATGTGCTTTTTTATCTGTTCCAAAATAGATGATCTCGCCTGTAAACAGACGAAGATTTATTTTCTTCGTGTTTGCATCATCCGCATTTAAAATCAACACACCACCTTCACGGATACCTCCCACAATTTCAGCTTTGGCTCGAATATAACCTTCAAGATCAACACAACCGTCCAGATGATGAACACCTACGTTCGTCAAAATGCCGATTGTCGGTTGATAAATCATGCACTGATGTGCGATATTTCCGGAGTTTCCCAGTCCATGTTCAAAGACAGCTACTTCTGTTGTGTCGTCAATTCCCATTAAATAAGGAAATGATTGCCTAGGCTCATTTATACTGCTGACTGAAGCATGCACTTTTCTATCTGCAGACAAAATATGTTTGAGCATTTCTTTCGTCGTTGTCTTACCACAAGTTCCTGTTATCGTAATAACGGGTAGTTGAAAGAGGCTCCTGTAATAATTAATGAATCTCCAATAGGATTGGACGAGACTCGTCACTTTCATAACCGTTGTATTTGGCAAAGCTGCTTTCAATTCACTATCAGGCTTATCCGTTATGACGAGTGCCGGGCCATTCAAATCAATTGCTTTCCAATCAGCGGAATCCGCCCTGCTCATGAATAAAAGCGTATGGCTTTTCACATGCTCATGCCTTTTATAATAGATGGCATCGGTCACGTACCAATTTTCCCGACCGGAAATAATTTTTCCATCCAACAACATTCGGATTGATCTGACTGTCAATTTCTTCAAATTTATCCCTCCTCTTTTCTATTCTCAGATAAAGACCTTCTACGCTTACCAATGAATTGAGTAATTTTCGTGTGCATTTCATTGTTACCGAAATTATGGAACATGGCGATGGATGGGACATGGTTAGCTTCAATCACCCAGACCTTTCCTCCCTCTTCCACTCCGATATCGAATCCAATGATCGAGAGATTGTTCAACTGTGCTGAAAGAGCAATCGAGCCGTTTATACAAACCTGTTCTATATGGCTATCTGGGACACTTAAAACTTCTTCTACTGCCAATAGCTTCTGGGCACGATTCGTAATGAAATAACCGGGTGCCGCTACTTTCACAAGCTTTCCTGTTGCAATCCAACCATACTCTTCGTCGAATTGCGTAATGACGCGGACATCAAACGGGCAACCGTCTACTATGCCGAGAGCAATATAGTATTGGATAATATAATCCTCTCTTGACAGATGAAGTGAATGTATAGACTGAAAAAGAGCATCAAACGTTTTATATGTTGAGAGGTTGTTCCTTTTCTGCACTTCAAAATCTCCGCTAGGCATAATCGTTATTTTAACAATCCCTTTTCCTTGTTGGCCAACAGCCGGTTTAATGATCGCTTTCCCGTAATTACGAAGAAAAGCTTTTAATGTCGATTTTGTGCAAAGGTCTGTATGCGGCATAAAAGGGCGTATAGTCCTACTTCTGATGAAAGACTGGTATTGGCTCCACTTACTGTTTCGTTCATGCAAGATGGTATCGTAGAGGAAAAAGGCGCCCTCAGCATATCCAATTTCCAAAACCATTGTATGACATCCTACAAAGGCATCGCCAAGCTTTCCCGCCACTGCAAGGAGGAAACGATTTAGCTTCCAGTGGATAAGAAAATTCATATATCGTGGTGTACACTCTGTATCTTGTACTGTCTTATGAACCGTTTTCCAGTTGGCTCCTTCACGCTTCCTTTGAAGCGTATAAAAAGTTCTGCACGGCGTATAGGAAATTGTCGGATTGACTTGAATAATATACGTCTTTTTTGGATGAAGTTGTTTTATCAGACAGGGGACGATTGATTTTCTATCCGTAACAATTGGCTCATTATCATTGACAACTAAATTGTACGTCTCTCCGGATTTAATTATCCGAATTAACTCAGGTCCAAGGAGAGGTCTAATAAACAATGGTTGCAAATTGTTGAGCAAACTTGTAAGAACGGATTCGGAATAGACGTGTATATCAGGAACATGCGGTGATAGACGCTTTGTGTTTTTTAGCAGTTTATAATGACCAAAGCGTCCACGTGTAATTGTCATACCATTCCCTCCTATTGCAAACCAGCGATCATGATGAAGAATCTATTCACATCCTAAAGCCCTAATTGAGCCTTTTTTCACAGCTAATAATCCGTTCTGGTCAAAAAAACCTGAAATGGTAAAGCGTTTGACGAAATCAACTTTCGTCCTCTCGTCGGTATCGTAGAAAACTGCAACAAACGGATACTCCTTGCCATTTACCGTGCCCATACCAGAAACGGTAACTTCACATGCATGGCTATTGTTACAACATTCGACACAAGATACTTTTGTCGCCGTAAATATGAAGCTGTATTTAGCGCCTTCCGTCTGCTCATCCTCAAAATCGACAACTAGTAATGCGTTATCAAGTGCAGAAACACAAACGTTTGCGTGATAGGTCAGACACCCTTTAACTGTATAATGTTGTCCGTGAAACTTGGCGTGGCGAGCAAAAGATTCTGCATCTGCTTTCACACCGCAATGACATTCCAAACCCATAAAATTTCCTCCTTTTTTTGTATGATACTTTAGTATATTGCTGAAAATCTAAGTAGACTTGGTGTTTGTCCCATTCGGGAAGCTGTTTAAACGTCTAGACCCTTACGTCTGTTTTCGCAGCAGAAGAGCAAGTTTTGCAATGGCGTCGCTGTACATATCCCCTTTAATGAGAATGATTGTATGGCTATCCACAATTTCGTTCAACAGTTTAAAAGCGCCATGCTGATTAGCAAACGAATACACTTCTTTTACAGGATTTGTTCTTTTGACATACTCCGCCATAATACTCGCATGCTCCCCCACCGTAATTAGCACATCCACTTTGTTGTCGGCGATAATCTTACCGGCGTGTTTATGGATAATGAATCCCCAAGAACCCAAATCCGTTATCGTACCGATGATAGCTATTTTCTTTTTGGTTTCACCAACAGCATTTAGCACTTTCAAAGCCGCTTCGAGGGAAGTTGTCGTTATGCTCCATGTATCATCGATTAGGATTGAATCATTCAAACCATCTCGGACTTGTAATTGCTTATTTAGCGGTTCATACGTCTTCAGTCGTTCCTTCACGGTTTCAAAATCCATGTTCACTGCATCCGCTGCGGCAATGGCAAACAACGCATTATATACTTGATGCACGCCAAGCCCAGGAACGTAGACTTGATGTCTCTTGCCATTTCTCAAGACGGTAAAATGCATACCTTGAGAAGAAAAGGAAATATCACTTGCTCGGTAATTACATGGTTCATGGATGCCGACTGTGATGACTTTACCTTTGAATTTAGATAGATCCAAGCGCTTCGTGTACAAATCATCACAATTTATAAGCAGTTTTCCATCTGGTCCGAGTGCATGACATAGTTCCCCTTTAGCCGCAATATAGCCTTCTATTGTTTTACAATAATTTAAATGATGTTCTCCGATATTCGTGATGATACCGATTGTTGGTTTTAAGTAAGCGGCAGCCTTCGTCAAATCTCCTGGTGCACCTACAGCTGTTTCAAATACAGCCGTTTCGGTTGTATTTCCAATACTGAACAAGTTCGTCAGATGAGCTGTCCGTGAATTGTTCGTACTAATTGAATGTGCTATTTCACGATTTGTAGAAAGAATATGGAAAATCATCTCCTTCGTTGTCGTTTTGCCAGCAGTACCCGTTACTGCAATTACTGGGATATCAATATTTTGTCGATAGTCATTAATCACCTTCCAATAGGCTTCCTCCAAATCTTCCACCTTGATAATCGTCACATTTTTCTTATCTTCATACCGGCGCAGCACTTTGTCCGTCACGATTGTCAACGGAAAAAACGCCTCCAACCGATCCCAGTTGACGATCTTTCCTTTTAAGAACAACAACGTGTCCGGATGTCTGACCTGTTTCAACCGGTAAGCCGCATGTCTGATAAGCGTTTCGTCTCTCCCCTGAATTAATGAACCAGCTATTAATTTCCGGACATAACCGGCAGATAACGGTTTCAATTCGATCACTCCTTTCACCTCTACCATCCTATGTTCCTTTTATACTGCCGGCTTGTACGGATACCTATAGAAATAAAATTATGACCCGTACATATAGGGTGTATAACCATACAGATAGCTAATTGACTCATAAGTTATATAGAGTTGTCTTATTCCAAAGGGGTTGACTAGTTTTGAAAACGATTATTTTCATTGGGTCGAACAAATCCGGATCGAGCCGTGAAGCAATTAAAGCGGCAGTCAGGCTTGGCTACTTCACCGTTCTGTTCACGAACAAAGAAAGGCAATTGGCGCAAAGAAATGAATATGTTGATGTGCATGAGATGGTCATGACAAATACAGGGGATTTAGCTACAATGAGGAAGGAAATCATGAACCTCCGTGCAAAAGGAAATGAGATTATGTCCATTGTCAGTTTTGTCGACTCCAACGTTGCCAACGCATTGAAATTATGCGAAGAGTTTTGCCAAAATGGCCTATCATCTACTACTGCGGAAATTATGGAAAATAAAGCAATGACTCGGTCAGCATTGGAAGGACTGCCCTGTTCTCCTGCGTATATGACGGTGTCTGCGGGACAGACAGCCGACGTTCAGGCTATTAAAGCACTTAATCGGTTTCCTCTTATCGTGAAATCATCATCTTCTACAGGTTCCAAAGACGTTTTACAGGCATCCTCCATTGGACAATTACAGCAACATATACGAAAATTACATGAAAAAGATCAGGATGATCAGATTATCATAGAAGAATTTATCGAAGGAGATCAATATTTAGTCGAAGTTATTGTCCATGAGGGAAAAATCCATATTGCCGGCGTCATTGAACAGGAAATCACATTTGGGAAACGGTTCATTATTACAGGATATGGTGTTCTTGGCATCATACCTGTACAAATGCGTCAAAGTCTGATGGAAGTATTGGAGTCAATCGTCGAAAGACTTGCCATCCGCAATGCCGCTCTTCATGCCGAACTACGGTTAACACAGTCGGGCTGGCGTCTGATTGAGATAAACCCTCGCATCTCAGGTGGTGCGATGAATAAAATGTTGCAGGCAGCTTTCGGGTTTGATTTAGCAGAAGAAACTCTCAAATTATACTTGGGAGAACAACCTGTCCTAGACCGTAAACATACTCATTACATATTTACGCAATATGTAATTGTGCAGAATAAGGGGATTCTAGAAAAAGTGACCGGCAAAAATCGGGCTAGAAATTCCGATGGGGTTGTCGAGGTTTATATTAAACCGAAGAAAGGGACATTACTTATTCCTCCGCTATCGATGGGTCATCGGTACGCATACGTTATCGCAACAGGCAGATCAATGGTGCAAGCGAAAATGCTGGCGAAACGGGCCGCCAAAGAAATACAATTTCATCTCAAAAAAGATTGAAAAAAGGGCACCTCATTGGAGGAGGAGCCCTTTTTTTTAGGAATATTTACCGTCCATGTATTTCACTGTTTCAAACATATTCGTCTTACTTGCTCCTTTCACAAGAATGGTATCCCCTTTTTGAATTACTGAATCCAAGAGTGTATGAAGTTTTTCCCGATCTGTAAAGTGAAAGATTTTACTGGCATCCATCCCTTTCAATTTTGCTTGGGCACCGATTTCCTCTGTTCTAAAACCGTACGTAATGAGAACATCAATTTCTTGCTGATTGATATAGTCACCGACTTTTCGATATTCTTGCTCTCGCAAGTCTCCTAATTCACGCATTTGGCCGATAATCGCGATCTTTCGTTTCTTGGCAATATTCTTCAGAACATCAATCGCTGCGCGAACTCCTTCAGGATGCGAGTGGACAGTATCGTCTATCAACTTGATATTGTTCTTTAAATCATAGATTGTTAATCTACGTGGCGGCTTTTTGAAGAGCAGACCTGACTTAATCTCCATTGGTGAAAAGCCAAGATTGTCAGCGATTGCGATTGCAGACAAAGCGTTATACACATGATGCTCACCGAATATCGGGATGAAAAGTTCGATTTCCTCAGCTTGTAACTTCATTTTGAAACTCATACCGCTGTCTGTATAGTTCACATCATACGCTCGGTAGTCAGCAGGTCGTTTTATCCCGACTGTAAGGATTTCACCTTTGAACTTTTTTGTTTCAAGATATCTAGAATGATCATTGTCCTTATTAATGCAAAGTACACCTTGCTGGTCCATTCCATGGATTAGTTCTGATTTAGCCTTAGCTACGCCTCTTGGATCTCCATTGAAATTTCCGACATGCGCGAGTCCGATATTCGTAACGATACTGATCGTCGGTTGGATGATTTTGCAATGTTCGGTGATGACTCCTGGATAGGCCATTCCATATTCCAGAACGACAGCGCGGTGAGAGTCATTGATTTCAGCGGCATGTTTCTTCGTATGTTCAGTCGTGTTCCAATAATCTTTGGATTCAAATACATTCCATTTCTTCGCAAGAATAGATGCTAGAAATGCTTTCGTTGTTGTTTTACCTGCACTCCCTGTAATCCCGATGACCGGAATTTTCTCTTTGCCATTGGAACGTTTCCGTTTCACTTCACGGATTTTGCTTTGTATTACCTTCTGATTGTCAGCTATATAGATTGCATACTGTATCGTGTTTGTGACGACATCCAATTCCAAATAGAATGTAGGGGGACAACCCGGCCGCCAGTTTACTTCATAAATCCATAATTTCTGTTGCTCATCCATGCCGATATCAACACCAATTTCGTCGATTACTTCACCGAACTTTTCCATTTGAAGTTCATCCAAATGCTTCGCAAGCGACAAGGAGAAAAATTCTAGTTTCTTTCTAATATTGAATGCTTCTTCTTTAAACTCCTGCTCCAGGAAAGGATCTAGATAGTTTGTATACCCCCCACTATTGATGTTTGCAATAATGGATCCTTCCGGAGCGATGCGAGGATAGATAGCGGTGATAACCCAATCGCCCGTTCCGTTTTTTTGTACATGAAGTCTGAAATCGAAAACCTGACCATTTTTAGTCACAGATTGAATATACGGTTGTACGATAAATGACTCTGCTTTCATTTTACGTCTTATAAATTCATCTAATTCTAATTTGGAGAATAGTTTATTTAAACCTTGACCGCTCACCTTGTAACCATTTCCTTCGGCGACAATAAAAAAGATTCCTTTACCCTTTCTGCCATCAACCGGTTTAAAGACAATTTTATTGAATGCAGTTATATAATGATGAAGTTGATCTGTAGTCTTAAGAATTTCTGCCGGAATTAAATAACTGGCAAATTCTTTTGCCTTTTTCAGTCGTCGGTTGACACTCCATTTATTGCCGATGGAATGGGTCGTAAATGGAATTTCGCTTTTCAACTTTTGCATAACATTCTTTGATTTTGCAAGTTTTTCCGGACTGCCTGCATTATAAATCACATCGGGAAAAGGCATGACTTTCAACTTCCATTTCCCTTTCTCATATACTTGTCCCTTAATTGTACGGGTTGCAAAATTGACTTCTCCTGGGGAGAAATAATAGAAATCTGCACCTTCTGCAGCTGCAACAGCCGCAAATGCATAGGCTTTAATTACAGTTTTAGGGTCTTTCCGATGATGTAACATACCGATAATCGTCATTCACAAACTCCCTCTCTTCTTTTGACAACTCTATCTAGTACATGCACACGACAGGGAGTGTGATAAAGACAGTCGCATAGAGAAAAAATATATAATTGTAAACTATCCTTTCTCAGACTTTCATTTCTATAGTAGGCAATGGTTTTGAAACGAGGTTTGCGGGCATCGGATTAATGGCGATAAAACAACAAAGTTTCAAATGAATACACCGATCTGTCTTTTCAAGTGAATACAGATCGTTTGCAGAAATTGAAGGACGACCCATCATATCTACAGCTTTTAGAAGTGTCAATTGAGCACAACAGCTATCGTTTTCAATGCTTTCCAATCGAAAGAATGGTGTAGTCGTGTTGTGAAGAATGGCGGTAAATGGTTCGAATCCTTCCGCCGTGATTAACATGAATGGAATGGTATCCAGCTGTTTAGACCCAACAATATAACGACAATTCTTTCCAAATTCCGATAATAATTTCTGTTCATTTTGCAGCGCTCTCATCTCCTTGCAAATACAGCATGCATCCAATTCCATCCCTCCTCTTTTATGTATGATCAGTCATTCGATAGGTTCCAAATAGAACTTCAGTAAGCTTGCTGCATATTCTGCGTAATATTTAGCCTCTTCTTGCGTATCACTTTTCGCCATTACATAGCCATACCGGTAGCCCATCGACAATGCGGGTAGCATGAGTGAACCGATTTTTGGCGTAAGGTGGACATCAATGATTTCTGGAATTGTGTTTACCTCTTCAAGCCCATCAATTTTCAATAAATAGCCCATTCCGGCTATCGTAATATAAGAAGTATATATCGGTTGGTTCCGAATTCTGATTAGATCCGGTTCTAGACCAACATACATTTTAATCGTCTGTTCAACGATATTGATGCCGTAAGCCTCTTCCACCATCCGGTTCATAGCACCACCGGACATGCGTGGATTAATTTCAATCAGTTTCCAACCTTCATCTGTTTGTCGCACTTCCATATGGCAAGTTCCGTTTTCCAATCCGATATCAGACGTAATTTCCATTATTGTTTTCCATAATGATTCATACAATTGTTGTTCCATCTTGACGCAAACTTCGTAACCTGTGACAATGAATGTGAAATCACGTGTAATTTCCTGCTTAATGATTGCAACAATAATAGGAATACCTTCAACTACAAATAGCTCAACATTATATTGAGTTCCTTCTATATACGGTTCAATCATCAATTCGTGAGTGGACTTTCCAGTAGATAACTTCCGTATCGCGTCCTTCATTTCAATTTCGTTTTTAATGAAAAGAACATCTTTGGAACCGTTGGATACTACTCTTTTGACGATTTTTGGATAGATCCCATCAAATTCAGAGAAGGAAGAGTGAATAATTTCAAACTGGACGGATGCTTGATTCTTTCTCAATGCTTTTCGTGTCTCACTCTTGTTTTCGAGTAATCGCAACGCATTAATTGAAAGATTTGATCCGCATAATTCATTGGATACTAAAGCTGCGTCAGATACGTATGGATCAGTGAAGCTCAGGACGGCTTGTAACCGGTAGTTCTCCTGTTGAAGCCTAAAAACCACCTCGCGAATCGTTTCAACATCAATCTTCTTAACAAGCAGGATCCGTATATCGGCTGGGAAGTTCTCTCTTTCTGTTAAAAACCGCTTACGTTGAGTGAGAAGAATTGACGAATATCCTAAACGATTTGCCGCGAAGAAGGCTTCACTACTTGAGCCATTGCGTGCTGTTTCGACAAATAAAATGGCTTTCATCGAACAAGTCACACCTTTCATCTAGACAATTATCTCTTCCTAATTGTATGCAATAGCCCTCATAATGACTTAGGCTGTATAAGACGATTGCAGCAAAAAAGCACAAAGGGTGGCTCACCCTTTGTGCTTCTGTAAAAGATTAAAACGATTCAGTTGTTCAATCAGACCTTCATTAAGCAGTACTTCGACTTCGACCTTACCAAACAAATCAAAGTGCGGATAATCCGCTTTGTGATCGATCCATTCTGGTTTCAATCCGTAAGCCTTTCCCCATTCAATCAATTTTTCCAGATCTGCACAACCCGCTTTCGTAACGGTTTTACTACTAGGAAAACGATCATCCAACCAATAATGCGTCAAAAAAGCCATTTCACCAGATCGGACCGCCGATTTCCATGCATATAATTCTTTTCGGTTAATACCAAAAGCCATTAGTCAGTCCCTCGCTGGATTTCAACATATTTAGCATCCCACACGGGGTCGATTTTCCGTAGTGAGATTGGACGGAAATTCTCCTTTTTCACTACTACATGCTCGGAAGTGGCTGTAGCTGCAACGGTTTGATCTTCATGTAAAATTTCATATCCATAGACTGTCCGCAGCTTCCCATGGGATTCAACCCATGTCCTTACAGTTGCGGTTTGACCATATTTCATCGCGGCTTTATATTGAATCGATAAATCGATAACCGGAGATAAGTAGCCTTCTTTTTCAAGGCCAGCATACGTGAAACCCAGATCTTTAATAAGATTTGTCCGACCAATTTCCATCCATATTAAATAGTTCGCATGATAGACGACCCCCATCTGATCGGTCTCTGCGTACCTGATTTCAATTTCCTTTTCACTTATAAACATCGTCATCACCTCTAGGTCATTATACAAAAGAGCGAGAGAAAATGCTGTTCTTCGACTCACCCAAACAAATGAACATACGAAAAACATCCGGATCGACTACGCGATCCGGATGTTTAATTTCTATGCTTATTCAGCTTTCATCTTATCACGAAGAACCATTTGAAGGATTCCGCCGTGACGGTAGTAGTCTACTTCTACATCAGAATCGAAACGTGCCAACACGTCGAATTCTTTAACAGAACCATCTTTTGCAGTAGCAGTTACTTTCAGGATATCGCGTGGCTTAACGCCTTCTGCGATATTGACGCTAATTTCTTCTTCTCCTGTAAGACCAAGTGTTTCAGCACTTTCACCCTTCATGAACTGAAGTGGAAGTACACCCATCATCACAAGGTTTGAACGGTGGATACGCTCATAGCTTTCAGCGATAACTGTCTTGATGCCAAGTAAGGATGTACCTTTAGCAGCCCAGTCACGTGAAGATCCCATTCCGTAGTCTTTTCCTGTAATGATAACAAGGCCAGTTCCATCTTCCTGATAGCGCATTGCTGCATCATAGATCGGGCAGATTTCTTTTGTCGGCCAGTAAGTTGTGTAGCCGCCTTCTGTACCTTTAGCAATTTGGTTACGAATACGGATGTTTGCGAATGTACCACGCATCATGACTTCGTGGTTACCACGACGTGAACCATATGAGTTGAAGTAACGTGGTTCTACGCCATTTTCGCGCAAGTATTTACCAGCTGGAGTATCTTTACCGATTGCGCCAGCAGGTGAGATATGGTCCGTTGTAATTGAGTCACCAAATTTACCGATGACGCGAAGTCCTGATAATGCTTGGATATCAGCAGGCTCTGTTGAGAGACCTTCAAAGAACGGCGGATTTTGGATATAAGTTGAGTTTTCATCGAAATCATACAAGGAATCATCAGTCGTTTCGATAGCGTTCCATGCTTCGTTTTCAGTGAATACACGTGCATATTCTTTACGGAATAGCTCAGGTGTTACTGTCGATTTGACGACTTCATTAATTTCTTCAGTTGTCGGCCAGATATCTTTGAAGAATACATCCGTACCATCTTTTCCTTTACCGATTGGATCTTTTTCGAAATCAATATCGACTGTACCTGCAAGTGCATAAGCAACAACTAGTGGCGGAGATGCCAAGTAGTTCGCTTTCACTAGAGGGTGGATACGCCCTTCGAAGTTACGGTTCCCTGAAAGTACAGAAGATACCAATAGATCGTTCTCGATGACTGTCTTCTCGATTTCAGGTAGAAGTGGACCGGAGTTACCGATACATGTTGTACAACCATACCCGACTGTGTTGAATCCGATTTGATCCAAGTATTCATTTAGACCAGAATCATTCAAATAGCCAGTAACGACTTTTGAACCTGGTGCAAGTGATGTTTTCACATATGCAGGAGGTGTCAATCCTTTTTCAACTGCCTTCTTCGCAACAAGTCCAGCACCTAACATTACGTATGGGTTAGAAGTGTTTGTACAAGAAGTGATTGCAGCGATTGCAAGGTCACCTGTCTTCATACCTACAGACCGTCCATCTTCAAATTCAACAGTAGCTTTCTTGTCAAATTCTTTAGGAGTCAAACCGAAACCTTGATTTCCTTCAGGTGCTACAACAGAATCTTTGAAAGAACGTTGCAGTTCTGTGAGAGGAATCATGTCTTGAGGACGTTTTGGTCCAGCAAGGTTCGCTACAATTTTAGAAAGATCGATTTCGACGACTTCCGTATATGTCGGCTCTTCATTGTCCACTGTGAAGAACATATCGTTTTCTTCAAGATATCTTTTTACGACTTGAATATGTTCTTCTTCGCGTCCAGTCAGACGCATGTAATCTAGTGACTCTTCGTCAACAGGGAAGAATCCGCATGTTGCACCATATTCAGGAGCCATGTTGGCAATTGTTGCACGGTCTGCAAGTGGTAGTTTTGCTACACCTGGTCCGAAGAACTCGACGAATTTGCCAACAACGCCATGTGCACGAAGAGTTTGTGTCACTTTAAGTGCAAGGTCAGTTGCAGTCGTTCCGTTTGGAAGTTCACCTAAAAGTTTAACACCGATAACTTCAGGAATTGGGAAGTATGAAGGTTGCCCGAGCATTCCAGCTTCAGCTTCGATACCACCGACACCCCACCCTAGAACACCGATACCATTAATCATAGTTGTATGCGAGTCAGTTCCGACTAACGTATCAGGATACGTTTCGAATGAACCATCTTTGTTTTCAACTGCATGAACAACATTTGCAAGATACTCAAGGTTTACTTGGTGGACAATACCTGTTGCAGGTGGAACTGCACGGTAGTTGTCATACGCTTTTTGTGCCCAGCTTAAGAACTGGTAACGTTCAGCGTTACGTTCAAATTCAAGTTCCATATTCAAACGTAGTGCATCGTCAGTACCATAACGGTCAACTTGCACCGAGTGGTCAATGACAAGGTCAACCGGGATTTCTGGGTTGATTTTATTTGGATCTCCACCCATTTTAGCCATTGCAGAGCGAAGTGCGGCAAGATCGACAACTACAGGTACACCTGTGAAGTCTTGAAGAATTACGCGAGAAGGTTTGAATGGAACTTCAGCATCCTTGTCTGCATCTTTCCCCCATTTCGCCAAGTTTTCAACGTGTTCATCCTTGATGACATAGCCGTCATATTGGCGCAGGACGGATTCAAGTAACACTTTCACTGAGTAAGGCAGTTTAGAAATATTAGCAATTCCCGCGTCTTGAAGAGCTTTGATATGATAATAGTTATACGTCTTACCATTCAGCTCGAATGACTTGCGGCTGTTATGCAAATTACTTTTAGCCATGTGTATATTCCTCCTTTATCTACTGAAAAGGCCATAAATAAGCATCTTTTCTCTATTACATCATAATACAGCTAGGTTCATAAGTAAAATACTTAATAATTATAGTCTTTCATAAGAAATTGTAATGACCCGAGAAAGACTCTTATAAAAGCAGGTTTTGCATATAGTGTGTCATAAATACATCTGCAGGATCAAACTGTTTTCTGATTTCAAGGAAGCGCCCAAGCTGAGGGTAAAGAGCTTTTGTTTCTTCGCCGTGCAGCTTGTTCATCTTACCGAAATGTGGTCTTCCGTCATATTTTTTCATTAGAGCATCGACCCATTTGAAGTAAGGTGCATCGTCCATTCCTTTATACATATGAAATGCGATAAAAGCGGAAGGCACTCCCTGAGTAGGACTTAACATTCCCTTTTCTCCAGCTGTCACCCGACACTCAATCGGGAAATGGACGTAAAATGGATGTGCTTTTAAAAATCCATGCATTTCTTCCATGCAAGTCTTAAAACTGCTCAGCGGAATCGCATATTCGCATTCTGTGAACCGAACTAATCTAGGAGTCGGCAATATTTCATGATAATAGCCACTTTTAGTTCCAGTCGGGATGGCAGATGCAGCAAAATGCGTCATTTTTCTTGATAGTTGTGGTTTTAGACGTACGATTTCGGACATGAGTTTGAAGCCGACTGTTTCTATAATACCATCCTTTACGAAGTCCATCGATTTTGAATGCCAATGTTGTTTTTTTAATGTTGTCTCATTCATCGTTTTGACTTGTATACTATCTGAACCTGGAAAGTAAAACCATTCCAGATGTCTATGCTCTGTTAAACCGGTTGACCATTCCGCCATTGCCTGCTGAAACGGCTTGCGTTCATTTGTCACAGTCAAACTATATAGTGGTACTGTACGAATGGTAACTTTAACAAGTACACCGAGTAATCCGAGCGAGATACTTAAAGCGTTTGACAGATCGTCATCATCGCGGCGATGATGTCGTACTTCCCCGTTGCCGTCCACCCACGTCCACGCAACGACTTGATTCGATAATGAAGCAAATCTGATCCCGGTACCATGTGTCCCTGTGCTAATTGCACCCGCAATCGTTTGCTGTTGGATATCCCCCATATTCTCAAATGCCATATCAGCAGAAGCAAGCAGCGGGGCAGCTTCATACAAATAGGTGCCGGCCCAAAACGTTGCTTCCATCGATGACCGGTCGACGGAAACCAATCCCCTCATTCGGTGCAAAGATAGCGCTTCATCATCCGGTTTCGCTACTGCACTGAAAGAATGACCAGCCCCAATCACTTTTAATGTTTTCCCACGGATCCTGCAACTGTCGATGATCTGTTGAATTTCACGCACAGATTCAGGGAAATGGAAATGTTCCGGTTGTGCATGTACATTGCCAGCCCAGTTATTCCACGTTTGTCGTCCACTACGAATTACAGGAAGCATGCTCCATCTCCTCTATACGTTTTGAATGTTTTCACGTAACGATCTCCCCGTCTTGCATGCAGTTCATTGAACTGCTCACAAAGCTCTCCTGCCTTTGCATGTCGAAAAAAGACTGTATCGCCTATCGATAAAGATTTTTCTTTGTCATAGACAGGCGTCTGCACTTCCCCGGCTCCTTCGTTTGCCAATAGCGTCAAATGCTTCGGCCATACCGGTACTGGACTTTTATCGATGCCTGGTGCGCCTGATGCTACATATCCTCCCCCGTGGCAAACCGCAATTTGGGCATCCGGTTTCCGGGTCACTCGCAAAGCAAAAAATGTCGCAGGCTCAAATGGTGCATTGTTATATCTGGAGAACAATGCAGGAAAATAAAAGGCCGACCCGATTGTCACTTCTGACACCTCTTCCGCACGGCATGTAAATTCAATACTGCCCGACCCCCCGCCATTCACAAAACGGACAGCAGGAAAAGCTTTGCGGATTTCATGGACTGCAGCTTTACGATATAAATCCACTTTTTTTTCTGAATGAAGTTTTAATGCGCGAATAATAGGCTTCTGCCATTTGGCAGCAGGTATGTCTGCTACACCGGCAATCTGCGCTTCATAACCCATAACGCCAACAACTTCGACAAATGAATATACTTGTAGTTTTTGAATCAGTTCTCTCACATCATCTAGTTTCTTCAAGGATGATCGCTGGGTTCCAAAATAGAGCAACTTATAATCTGTAGATAGATTTATATCAAGACAGATTTCAATCTTTACATCGAAGGCTTCACCGATACGATGTAAAAGACCCACTTGTTCTTCACTGTCCACCATGAAAATCACTTTTGCACCATTGGCGATGTAAGGAATGAGTAAAACGATAGCTGCCTTCTCCAACTGCGGATAACCGATCAACAAATCGTCAAAACCTCTTTCCAATAAAAACTGGGTCTCTTCGCAGTCATACGTCATCCAGCCACCGTGATTAGTCAACTGTTCGGCGATATAACGCAGTAGTTCGACAGATCTGACCGATTTGGTAGCAATACGGATCTTTTTGTCGACAGTAAGTCTGTTTACCATTTCGATATTCCAATCTACCGCTTCCATATCAATGCATGCAAATGGACGCTTTAGGTTAGCATAGGCCTTCAAAGCATCATTCACTTTATCCATCTCCCTATGTTTTTCTCTATAAGTTAAGTATATTCTGATTTCGTGACAGGCGCAAAAATTAGGTCTTTTACATTTGAAATTTGCTGATAATTTTCTAGCTTTATGGCATGATGAATATGCAGCTAATCAAAAGGAGTGGGAAAGATGAAAAAAGCTTTATTGGTTATTGACTATACACATGACTTTGTTGCTAGAGACGGTGCATTGTCTTGTGGAGAACCGGGAATCGCTTTGGAAGAGTATATCTTAGATCTAACTAGAAATTTTCTAGATGCAAGTGACCTTGTTATCACGCTCAATGATATACACGAAAAAAACGATCCATATCATCCAGAAACAACATTATTTCCTCCCCATAATATTAAAGGGACTGCAGGACGCAATCTCTATGGCAAATTACACGACTTATATGAGGAACGGAAGGAAGAAATTATTTGGACCGATAAAACGCGCTATAGTGCATTTGCAGGAACTGATCTAGATATTAAACTTCGTTCACGCGGTATTACAGAGTTGCATTTGGTCGGAGTATGTACAGATATTTGTATTTTACACACGTCTGTTGATGCCTTTAACAAAGGATATAATCTCGTCATCCATGAAAAAGGTGTCGCGAGTTTCGATGCAGAAGGTCATGCTTGGGCATTACGCCATTTTGAGAACACGCTTGGAGCAAAAATCATACGTTGATAGTAATCTTTTTTGTATTTATTTTGCTAAAAATGTTTGAGGTATCAAAATAAAGGATATTCAAATACTACGAAGGCAATTACAACTTACAAAAAAGGAGATGGCGTACATGAGTTTTATTTGGTTCTTAATTATTGGCGGTATTATCGGTTGGCTAGCAGGTCTTATTCTAGGTAAAGATATTCCAGGTGGAATTATTGGTAATATTATTGCGGGTATCATTGGTGCATGGATTGGTGGAACATTGCTAGGCGCATGGGGCCCGAAAGTTTCAGATTTCTATATTGTCCCTGCATTATTAGGCGCAATCATCTTGGTATTCATTGTCAGCTTGATCATGAAGTCAATGCGTAGAGCAACATAATATTATAAGACCTTCGAGAATATATAATAAAACAGTGGAAACGGTTAATCCGTTCCCACTGTTTTTTTGGCTTCCATATCTATTCTCTGGCCTTCAAATTCATTATAAAAGAACAATATATCTTCCACATATTTTTCGCTATGATTATAATGGAATATTGCCTTTTCGATATTTCCGTCCGCTGCTCCGCTTTTAGACAAATAATTCGCCGCACTGAAAATAGCATCTTCGATATCATAAGGATCTGCTATACCGTCGCCGTTTGCATCGACACCGTAACCGCCATACTTCTTAATGACAGCTGGATCAGTTTTATCAGCTTCGAGAATATTCCCTTTGCCAAGTCCGTCGCATCCCGGATAAGACCACCCGACAAATGTACAGGGCATGAACTGCATATGGCCTTCCGCTCCAGCCGGTGACAATAAGGAATCCATCGTAGAAAATCGGGTTTCTATACGATGATGGGCAGCGAGGAGTGTCCAAGGTATATTATATTCATCTGCTGCAGCCTGATAAATTGGAATATATTCTTCAGGGATTGTTGTTGCCGTATGGCGTTCCTGAAGTTCCAATAGCGTGCTTGCTGATTTTTTGATGAGTTCGGGATGTTGAACAGTTGTCCAGACGATAGCCGCCAAAGTGAAGGTCGTGACAGCGACGGGAAGAAGCAAAATGATCATAATGAATTTGGTTTTGTTCGATAAACCTTTCCGCTTCTTTTTTTTCACTGCACCACTCTTTTCCATATATCATTTAAGATTCTTGGTCTGTTTTTATTAATGCTTTCATGTCTTTGATGATTTGGTCGTATGGTACATTTTCGGCACCGTTATACGATTTTACTGAGACACCGTCTTTATTCACAAGGCTAAATGCCGTGCCATGGATGACTTGGTCATTTCCAGGTGTTTTGCTGACGAACGTCTTGAATGAGCCAATCGCAAACTTCTCGATCGTTTCCTGACTATAGCCTGTCAACATTTCCCACTTACTTTGATCGACCGGATCGAATGAATCTAAATAGGACTGCATTTCTTCAGGCGTATCCGTTTTTGGATCGATGCTGAACGAAACGAGCTTATAGTCCTCCACACCCGCATCTTTTAACTGCTTCTGAAGGTCAGTCATATTCGCCATCATTGGCAGGCACACGGTTTCGCAATTTGTAAAGACGAACTGCGCAAGCCAAACAGTGCCTTTTAAATCATCCAATGAAACGTTCTCATTATGCTGGTTTTCAAAATCAAAGTCTTCGATTTTATATTTATGATCAGCCTTGAAACCGCCCATGGAACAAGCGCTTACGACCAGCATCATTATAATCATCGAAGTTAATGCCATCATTTTTTTACGCATATTCAGACTCCCCTACTATCAGTATTTACTTTATCATAGTGGATACATACTTTACAAACAACCACACTATCCATACGTTCTTGTCAAAACTTTGACGGTTCAGTGAAGTTTACTTCACTTTCAATGAAACCAGCGCATCATGAATGGCTTCAAGTTTGGTTTCAAGACGGTGCAGCAAATAAAAGGATACACAGATTGGAATACCGACCTGCTGTATAAGATTCATCCATTGTTCCATTATGACTCAGCTTCCCTTTACACAAAAGCTAAAAGCTCTCCAGCATTGAACTGGAGAGCTTTCACACACTATATAGAGAAGAATATGAAGAACGGATACGTTGTCCGTGTATTTTTTTGAAAAAGATCTTATAATGGATAGTAGAATGGAAGAGGTGAAGAAAGTGCAAGATTTTTTTATGTGGTTCATCTTTTTTTGGTGTATCGTCCTTGTAGGGTTATTCGGCATCGGCGGGTTTTTCATGTTCCGGAAATTTCTCAAAGTCTTTCCGAAAGCGGATGGCAAGTCGACACTGGACTGGGAAGAACATTATGTGAATGAATCCCTTCATCTTTGGAATGAGGAAGCGAAAAGCATGTTAAATGAACTCGTCAGTCCGGTACCGGAATTATTTCGTGATGTAGCAAAACAGAAAATCGGTGCAAAAATCGGACAGATTGCTTTAGAGGATCGGGCAAAAACCATTGACTTTGACCATATTATCCGTGGCTATATTATCGCCACTCCCAAGAGGGATCATAATTTCCTGCGAAAAAAGTTAAACTCCATGGAAGTTGACATGACCCCATACGAGCATTTATTTTAAATAACATGCAAAAAGGCTCTCCTTGTTTAAGGAAAGCCTTTTTGTTTATTATCAGGGGTTCTTTACCATTCCATAATATTTCACGAGCATGCCGATTCGCCATGGCACTATCATAGCAAATGCCAAAATCCAGAACATGCCTGCCAGTTCACCAACATCAATTGAACTACTCAATATAAGCTTGGCAATCATGCGGATGACTAATAATGCAAACAGGATGAAAAGGAATACTTTAGATTTCTTCACATAGAGCTTCTCTTCTATTTGTTCAAAATTAGTCGTTCTAATCAAAAGCAACGAAAAGAGTAGTCCTACTAATGAAGCTTCCAAAACTTGCGTGAAGGGAACTCTGAACTCTACAAAAAGGAACATGAGTGCGCCTGTCGACATGAACATAGGTGGCAAAATAATGCGCTTAGGAGATATTGGCCTAGCTGAAGCTTTTGAGCGGACAATGAAAGCAAGCGTACCCATCACGATAAACACGACGGTAGAACCGACTATCAAATAGATAGGAGGGATATCATTGAACACATACGTGACGAACTGCTGTAATTTATTCATGCCCCTCCCTCCGTTCCATTAGTTCATCCAAACGATATTTTAACTCCTCCATTTGGACAAAACGTGCAAAACGGGACATCTCTCGTCCTTCGTGAAATAGTAAGACAACAGGGGCGGTGAACAAGGACAGCTGTCCGGCCATTTCCGGTACTTTAGCAATATTCACTTTAAAAAAAGGAATTGTGTAATCACTTCGCAATGCATCCACTTGGGGATACAAGCCTTCACAGACAGAACAATTCTCTGTTTTAACGAATAAGACCAACTGTGGTTCATTTACCTTAATTTCCAACCACTGTTCAAAAGTTCCGATTTCTTTCATCGGCATTTCCTCCACTTCACCATCAATTATGCCTCCGGACTACTTATCCGGAGGCAAGCTTTTTTATATTCATTCACTATACGGCTGTTAGAATCCTTGGAAATCACCGAAAATGGGGCTCAACAAGCTTGTTAGGAACTGAATGCCGTCAAAGAACAGCAATAGTCCAAACGCTATCATAATATAGCCGCCGATTTTCATGATTTTTTGACTGTTTCTGCGAATCCATCCGAGTCTTGTAATGAAAAACGATAATACGAAAAATGGAATAGCGAAACCTAATACATATAACATCATATACAACATGCTAGATCCCGGGTTTGCCGCTGCAAGTCCTATGATTGCACCGATAATTGGCCCCATGCACGGTTGCCAGCCCGCTGAAAACGCTAGACCGATTAGGGCAGTACCCAAATAACCTGCAGGTCTATTCTTGAACTGAAGTTTATGCTCTTTCATCAGGAATTTTGGTGTAAATAGCCCAATGACCATTAATCCGAATAAAACGATGAAAATAGCTCCTACTTGTCTCAATAAATCTTTGTACTGTACAAAGAAAGTGCCTACGAATGAAGTACTGAATCCTAAAAATACGAATACGACTGAAAATCCGAGTAGGAAAAATAGTGTGTGCAGCATTCCGTTTCGGTTCATCCGTTTCGAATCCGATTTCAAATCATCGATTGACATCCCTGTAATATAGGAAATGAAAGCGGGGTACAACGGCAGGACGCAAGGTGATATGAAACTTAGGAAGCCTGCGCCGAACGCTAGGAATACATTTAAATCTGTCGGCATTATTCTCTCCCCTTTATTTTTTCTCCCACTATCGTATCAAATCCTCCAGTCAAATACGTCATATTTGACTGTGAACAGTTTATGAACATGTGAAATATGCGTTAATTGTTTCGGAAATGTGAAAAAGACCTGCATATCACTGTCATTCCAGTGTAGGCAGGTCTTTAAACAATTAGATGGCGTCATCCACGATGCCGTTTTGAAGTTGGTACATCATAAAGTATAAACCCTTTTGATTGAGAAGTTGTTGGTGGGTTCCACGCTCAACAATTTCCCCTTTATGCAACACGAGTATCAGTTCAGCGTCTTGAATCGTACTCAATCTGTGTGCGATGGCGATAGTTGTTCTACCTTTACGCATCTTCTCAAGGCTCGTCTGGATTGCTACTTCTGTTTCCGTATCGATGTTTGCTGTTGCTTCATCGAGTACAAGGATTTTCGGATTCGTTGCAATCGTCCTTGCAAATGCGACAAGTTGGCGTTGTCCACTTGAGAATGTCGATCCGCGTTCCGTCACCTTTTGTGAATATTTTGAAGGAAGCTTTTCGATGAATTCATTCGCATGCACAAATTCTGCCGCTGCTCGTACTTCTTCCGATGTCATGCCTTCATTATGCAAACGGATATTACTTTCAATATCACCGTAAAACAGGAACGGGTCCTGCAAAACCAGACCGATTTTATTTCGCAGTTCAGCTTTCCGTAATTCTTTCAATGAAACACCATCAATAAGAATTTCACCTTTTTCATACTCATAGAAACGCATGAGAAGATTGATGATGGAACTCTTTCCGCTTCCTGTATGCCCGACAAGTGCGATTGTCTCTCCGGCGTTTGCAGTAAAACTAATATTCTTCAATACGTCGTTTTTGCCGTCATAGGCAAATGTGACATTTTTGAATTCAATTTTTCCATCTTGCACTTTCTTCTGCTCAGCATCATGCTGCAATGGTTCCATATCAGGTTCATCCATCAATTTAAATACACGTGATGCTGATACGAGCGCTTGTTGAAAAATCGACAACCGTTGCATAACTTGTTGAACTGGTTGAAAAAGTCTACCGATCAACGTAGTGAATGCATAAATAATCCCAACGTCCACTGCGCTGTCTAACGACATAAATCCAAAATAACCGAGCACGAAAACAATAGTAAATGCATATAGAAGATCAATAAATGGACCTAGCAGCACGCTGTCAAACTTAATGTTACGCATTCCAGCGCGGTAATGTCCTTCATTTATATCATCGAACTCCTTAGATAACCGCTGCTCTTGTCTGAATGCCTGCACCATGCCCATTCCTGATAGCGATTCAGCAATTTTCGCATTCAACTGGCTTAACCGTTCGCGGATATCTTGATAGAAGTCCGCACTGTAACGACGGTATATAGTGATGATGAGTAAGAACAATGGCATTAGTGTCATGGAAGCGAATGTCAACTTCACATCGAGTGAGAAGAGCGCGATATATACACCAATCAGAACGAAAATCGCTTGAAGGAATGTCACTACAACACTGACAAACATCTCTTTGATTGATTCAGTGTCGTTCGTAACACGTGATACAATGCTTCCTGCTGGTGTCTGGTCAAAATAACGCATCCCCAGTCCTTGCACTTTTGTAAACACGTCAATTCGCATTTGCTGAATGACTTTCAATGCGATGTCCTGGAAACGTAATAGCTGAAAATAGGAGACGGCAACAATAAACAGCTGCAGTCCAATGTAAACGAGCACCAATGTCGTCACTTCACTTTTCGGGAACTGAAGCGGCGTCAAATAATCATCGATGAATGTCTGGATAATGAGCGGTCCGATGATGCTTCCTGCAACTGTCAGCAGCAAGAAGAACAATGCAATTGTAATACTCCATTTATGGGGGATGGCATAGCGCATCAGTCGTTTGAATACGCCCCACTGATCTTTTGCTGTCAATTTAGGCTGTTTTTCCATCGGTTGCATTATTCTTCCCCTCCTTGCTCAACAAGAACTTCCAATTGTTGCAGGTCGTACATTTCTTTATATTTTCCATCTAACGCGAGCAATTCCTCATGCGTGCCTGCTTCAACAATCTCTCCTGCATCCATGACGATGATTTTGTGCGCATGTTGAATTGCACTTAATCGGTGAGAGGTAATAATTGTTGTTTCCCCTGTCCGTGTGCGTTTCAATGATTCAAGAATGGCCTCTTCCGTCTTTGCATCGACGGCAGATAACGAATCGTCTAATATAAGCAGTTCTGGCTTCATAATCAGTGCACGCGCAATGGATACACGTTGTTTCTGTCCGCCCGACAGGGATACGCCACGTTCGCCGACGATTGTTTCATAGCACTCTTCAAATCCTAAAATGTCTTCATGGATATGGGCAAGTCTTGCTGCTTCATAAATTTCTTCACGATCCAGTTTCGGATTCGTGAATGCGATATTCTCTCCAATTGTCGTAGAGAATAGGAAATGATCCTGCGGTACATAACCGATCGACTCACGTAAACGCTGTTGCTTGTATTGGTTTATTGGATGTCCGCCATACATGATATTTCCTTTGTATCCTTCAAATTCCCGTAACAACAGTTTTAGAATAGCGGTTTTACCTGATCCTGTTTTCCCAACAATCCCCAACGTCTCCCCGCGGTTCAATGTGAAATGAACGTTATGGAGAGCTGGTGTTTCGTCATCCGGGAAATAGAATTCATCGATGTCAAAATGCAGATTACCTTCAGGACGCTCATCAATCGCTCCAGTGACGTCTTGGATATCGGCATCGACGGATAACAATTCCGTAATACGGCTATAGGATGCGTTTCCACGCTCCACGATATTAAATAGAAAACCGAATGCCAGCATCGGCCAAGTTAATAGTCCGAGATATGTACTAAACGCTACCATATCACCGATCGTCATGTCTTCCGCGATAATGAATTTCGTTCCGAAGTAGAATGATAGAATATACGATATTGCAAAAATTCCCGCTATCGTCGGATCGAACAACGCATCGACTTTTGCAACGCGCATATTTTTCGCAACAACATCTGTCGACAAATCGGTAAAGTCATCTATGTCTTCTTTTTGTTGCCCGAACGTTTTAATGACTTTGATACCTGAAATACTTTCCTGTGTCTTATCATTCAGATTGGAAAATGCCTCTTGTGCAAACCGGAATCTGCGACGCAACAGTCTGCCATAATAGCTCGTCAGGAAAATCATGAATGGAAATGGAATAAGTGCAATTAATGTCAGTTTCCAGTTGATCGTCAACGCCATTGTCAAAATGACGAATCCCCCTGTTGAAATGGAATCGACAAGTGTCAGTATCCCCATCCCTGCTGTCTGTTGGACGGCGTTGATGTCATTAGTGGCATGAGCCATCAAATCGCCGACCCGTCTTTTCTGATAGAATGACGGCGACATCCTAGTGAAGTGAGTAAATAACTTTTCCCGCATCGTTCTGGATAGCAGTACAGCTGATCCGAAAATCATTACCCTCCAATAATAGCGAGATGCATACATCAAAACTCCTGCGACTGCCAAAATGATGAGCCAGTTGGTCAGCTTTGACGCAACTAATGTACCCTCTGTAATATCATCAACGATATAGCCGATGATTTTTGGAGGAAGCAACTGCAGCAAGGAAACAAATATGAGTGCTGCGATTCCGAGACCGTATTGTTTCTTCCGTTGTTTGAAAAACCAGCCTAGCTGTAATAAGACTTTCACAGTATTCCCCCTACTCTTTTTCTCTACCCTTGAACAGTCTATCAAAATTCTGAACAATAGAAAAGGTACGAAACTTAAATTATTCGAAATCTGAAATACTTTTTATGTCGACAAATGGGATTCGGTGTGCTTCACCTGCTTCATTTTTCATGTGAACAACGCCTTCAAGCAGATCAATCTTGCCGATAAAACCCTTACCTATCAACACCTCTGGACCTTTCCAGTAAGCGATGGCAATCGGCAGATTCATCTGGACTGCTTTTTGAAACTGTAAATCCCATTCTTCCAGCTGTTGTTCATCCGGTTGTTGTCTTTGTTGAAAATAATCTTCTTTTTGCCATTCGCGCAGTTGCCCGACATGTTCCGGCAGCATCATTGCCGTCCATTTGATACGTCCGCGGTCACGAAGCATACGCTCATCTCCTTTAATATGTAATGAAATTCTGCTGACATCAAATTGTTTTGTAAAAGTTGCTATTGCTATACTGATAGAATACACTCGTCGAGAAGAGGTGAACTAGTAATGCTTGATACAACTACTTTCATACTGACAATGATTTTTTCAATCGTAATCGTTTCTTTCATCTTTCGCTTCATTGTCCGTAACGCCATTGATTCGTCCCGACTTATGAAGAAGGTGGAACAGTTGGAACGCGACTTGGCCGAATTCCGGTCAAACAAAAAATTGTAATCGAAAATTGGACCGCCTGGCTTTTTGCTGGGCAGGCATTTCATTTGTAGTGACCACCAATCAGTTTTGAACGATGGACTGCTGTTCCCGCATCCGTATAGGATACCGCACGCAATACTGCGGTGGATCCATATTTTTTACGCAAAGAATCCATCGCTTTGCCCAGTTGGCGATTTCGCCATTTATGTTCTTCAAAAAGACTCAATTGCATCGACTGTTCTTCTTCAAGATTTGCGAGGCTAATGGCGAGGCGTCTTACGGGGCGATCGTCATGGAATTCATCAAGCAGTTCCGCACATAAACCAAAGATTTTCAGTGTATCATTCGTCGCTTCATGCATCGTACGGGAACGTCCGAACCCACCACCGAGCGCGTTTTTTGAATAACCAACAGACAGATGGATTGTGCGACCAGCCCGACCTGCTTCCCTTGCGCGAAAAGCAACGTCTTCACACATTTCTAACAGGACAGCGAGGATATCTTCTCGCTTCACATAGTCCCGGAAGAGGATCTGACCTTTGCCGTAACTGATTTGTCCTTCTATCAAAGGGGCACCCATTTCCGATAAATCGATGCCATGCGCATGATGATACAACTGATTGCCCATGATACCGAACTTCTTTTCCAGACGTTCTAATGGCGTATGTGCCAAGTCTCCGACTGAAAAAATCCCCATTGCATTGAGATTCTTCTCCATCCGTCCGCCGATTCCCCACATCTTGCTTAAAGGAGCTACGGGCCAAAGTCTTGCCGGGACATCTTCGTATTTCCACTGGGCAAACCCCGTCTTTTTTGCATCAAGATCCAGTGCCAGTTTGGATAACAGCATATTCGGCCCCATTCCACATGCCGATCGCAACTGGAATTGTTCGTACAACTCATCCTGAATCCGCCGTATTGTATCTTCTGGGTTGCCCCAAAGCCGTTCAGTTCCATCTAAGTCGATGAAACTTTCATCAATGGAATATACATGGATTGCCTCTTTTGGCACGTAGCGGTTCAGATGGCGGGCGATTTCCATGGAAACATCGATATAAAACTGCATTTTCGGTTCAATTAGCCGAATGGATGGATCATCCGGTATTTCAAACAGCCGCATGCCCGTCTGTACGCCAAATTCCTTTTTTAAAGCCGGTGAGGCAGCAAGGACGATACCTCCTTTTCGTTCTTTGTCGCCAATAATGGCGATAGGCGTATCCATAACGTCCAGCCCTTCAAGTGCAGCTGCACAGCTTGCATAGAAACTACGCATATCCAGACAGACAATTTTCCGGTCCGGTAACCCTTCGTACATACCGCATACCTCCGATATCGAACATTCGTTCTCAATAGTATACACGAAACGAACGAAGTTATTCAATGGGCTCTATTCCCAGTTCCCATAAAAATGTGTGGTATCGCACCAAATTGGCAGGATATAAAAAAGGTGTCCATCCTTACCAGGATAGACACCAGACATATTATTCTGTTGCAGAAGCCTTCACTTCTTCAGGCAATACAAAATCTTTTATATCGTTGAAATAGCTATATGTGGCGTTCAACTTTTGACGCGCCCTATAGGAATTACCACCGCTGTATGTTTTCATGTCCGCGGACATTTTAAAGCTCGTCACATATAAAGTGTTTTTGTTGATTGTAATGACAAAATCCATTTTGTCGATGAGTAGGAAACCTTCTTCGGACGGACCAATTTCGGGAAATATTTCATTGAATTTCTTAAATTCGTTACGGTCCAACGATAAACGCAGTGCATACCCATATTCAATTGGCTCAAGGATAAAATCATCCGCAAACACTTTGAATTTCGACAAATCTAACAGCGGATTTGTCGCTGAGATTAACGTACCGAAAGATTCCGCAAGAGGATCAGTCGACGTTTCGTTCCATTTTTTGTCTCGATCGTCCATCACGAACAAATTGTCTCCAACATTGTACATTTCCAGATTCCATTTCTCCACACCGCGCGGATGGATCTGAACTTGTCGGCGGATTTTGACTGGGTCAAGAAAAGCATCCATGTTCATATCGAATTTCGATCCTGATTTCTCGTTATTTTCAATATCACCGTCATAAATCGTCACGCCATAATCGTCATACGAAATATGTGCACGAACCGATTTCAACGATGAGGCCATTGCCTGTTCAGATTTGTCCAACAGATCTGCCGCCGTCATTTTCTTCTGTGCCGCACCACCCGTGCTGTTGCAAGCCGTAAGCAGCAAAATAGTTACGCTGACAGCGAAGATACTCATTATTTTTTTCAATGTAAACTTCCTTTCTACAAAACCTACGTTCATTTTACTGGAATAAGTGAACTTCATCAATGCATTGGACGGAAATTTCGAATAAGAAGTTGCATCGATTATAAAATAGGCTGTAAAGTCATTTCGTAAAATGCCATTTTCCAACTGTAAATTCCTCTATCGTTGCAAGATTCGGTGTAAAACCGATACCTTTGGAGACTGGTACTTTGATTTTACCGTCTTGCACAGTCACTTCAGGCGTTATAATGTCCTTTTCCCAATAACGTGAAGAGCCTGCAGTATCGCCGGGAAGTATGAAGTTTGGCAAAGAGGTTAAAGCAATATTGTGAGCGCGGCCGATGCCTGCTTCCAGCATACCGCCACACCAAACCGGAATACCATTATCCATGCAGTAGTCGTGGATTTTTTTCGCTTCGGATAATCCGCCGACCCGGCCAATCTTAATATTGATAATCTTTGTGCTGCCGAGAGCAATCGCTTTTCGCGCATCCGCAAGAGAGTGAATACTCTCATCTAGGCAGATGGGGGTCTTCAGTTCTTTCTGCAGTATGGAATGATCGACAATATCGTCATAGCCGAGCGGTTGTTCAATCATGAGAAGACCGAAATCATCAAGCTGTTTAAGTAAGTCGATATCGTCGAGTGTGTACGCCGAATTTGCATCCGCCATAAGTGGGACATCCGGGTATACGGCTCGCAGTCTGCGAAGCAATTCAACATCCGCTCCTGGTTTGATCTTCACTTTTATTCTTTTATAACCTTCATCCAAAAACATTCGGACTTTTTCTATCAAATCCGACAGATTTTGTTGGAGACCGATACTGATGCCGACATCAATATACGCTCGCCCCCCTCCCAATGATTCTGCTAATGAAAGATTATTGCGCTTAGCGTACAGATCCCAAACAGCCCCTTCGACTGCCGCTTTCGCCATATTATTTCCACGTATTGACGAAAAATTTTCTCCGACTTGATCGGGATGGGAAAGTTCTTTTCCAATGAGAAGAGGAATGAGGAAGTCACGAATCATATGCCAATTCGTTTCTACAGTCTCTTCTGTATACCATGGTGCTTCAAAAGCAACGGATTCCCCCCATCCGCAGTTCCCGAGTTCGTCTTTCACTTCAATCAATAAAAACTGCTTGTCCTGCATCGTACCAAAACTAGTTGAAAAAGGTTCTTTCATTCTCATTTTCAATCTGCGGACCGTGAATTGTTCGATAAGCATGCTAATCCCTCCATAAAAACACCCTGTCACCGATTGACAGGGTGTTGTTGTAATTATAATTCCACTGTCATGCGCCAGCCAAATGGATCTTCCAATCTGCCTGTCTGGATTCCAGTCATCATATCGTAGATTTTTTTCGATAATGCCCCGATTTCACCGTTATTCACTGTTAGGTTGGCATTGTTCCAAGAAAGTTCACCAATCGGGGAAATAACGGCCGCTGTTCCTGTGCCAAACGCCTCTTCAAGTATTCCTACTTGATGCGCTTCGTACAGTTCATCTATCGATATTTTCCGCTCTATTACAGGGATATCCCAATACCGGAGTAATTCAATGACGGATTTGCGTGTAATTCCTTCCAAGATACTGCCATTAAGTTCAGGGGTAACGACTTTTCCATCCATTTTAAAGAAGACGTTCATCGCGCCAACTTCTTCAATATATTTATGTTCTTTGCCGTCGAGCCATAGTACTTGGGAATAACCTTTTGCTTCAGCTACTTCCTGTGCTTTCATGGCACCTGCATAGTTGCCTGCAGTTTTTGCACTACCTGTCCCACCTTTCACAGCGCGGACAAATTCAGATTCAACTGCGATCTTCACCGGGTTGATGCCTTCTTTGTAATAGGCACCTACAGGCGAAAGGATAATCATGAAACGGTACGTCTTCGAAGGAGCCACCCCTAAATACGGCTGTGTCGCAATAATGAACGGACGTATGTATAGAGATGTACCTTCTATTTTCGGAATCCAATCCTTGTCAATCTGGATCAGTTTACGTAAACCTTTCAAGGCAAGTTCTTCGTCAAAGTGGGGCATGCAAAGCCTTTCGTTGGAACGGTTCAATCTTTTCATGTTCTCTTCCGGTCTAAATAACAACACTTCATCCTCTTCGGTCACATAAGCTTTCAATCCTTCGAAAACGGTTTGACCGTAATGGAAAACAATAGCTGCTGGATCGATTGTGATTGGTTCATAGGGGATAATCATTGGATCATGCCATCCGTGACCTTCCGTATAATCCATTGTGAACATATGATCCGTAAATACAGTGCCGAACGCAAGCTGATCGGATGCCGGTTTCACTTTAGGTTCTTTTGTCAATTTTACTTCTATCGATAAATTCTCCAAGATAAATCCCTCCTGATCGAACTATGTATTTTTTCATTATACACGAAATTCCCAAGGCTGATATGATAAAATGTAAACAAAGGAGTGATAAGGATGACCGATTCGATAAAGATGCCCGGGGAAGAGCGCCGGGAAATGATTCTGCAAACCTTACGCGAATCCGAAAAACCGCTCACTGGAAAAGATCTAGGTGACATGGCAAATGTCAGCCGGCAAGTCATTGTAGGTGACGTCAACTTGCTAAAAGCGGTGAACGAGCCCATTATCGCGACTAGCCAAGGCTACCTCTATGTTCATCCGCTGAAAGGGCCAGCAAAGATTGCAAAGACGCTTGTTTGCAAGCATACTCCAGAACAGACAGAAGAGGAATTGAACATCTTAGTCGATCATGGGCTGACTGTTAAGGATGTCAAGGTCGAGCATCCTGTATATGGGGATCTGAGTGCTTCGATCATGGTGTCGAACAGGCGTGAAGTGAAAGCGTTCATGCATCAAGTGCTTGAAGCAAAAGCCGTGTATCTTGCGAATCTATCCGAAGAAGGCATACATCTGCACACCGTCACAGCCGACACATATGAACAGATTAACGAAGCCGAGAACGCATTAAGAAAAGCGGGTATTCTCATTGAATGAAGAATACCCGCTTAGTTATTTTTATTTCTGTTCTTCGACAATCAACTTGCTGTTCGGCAAAGCAAATGTGACATTTTCATCCCGGAGAATATCCATGATTTTAAAATTGACATCCTCTTTCACTTGCAAATACTTTTCCCAATTAGTTGTTTTAGTGAAGAAGTAGAACATGAGATCCATTCCGTTTACCTTATATTCGTCAAACGTGACAAAAACGGTTTCTTGGTGAATGTCCGCATGATTATGGAGCATCTTCCTAATACGGGCGATACTTCGTTCAAGGGAAACTTTTTCCGTGTCGTATGTGACTTGCAGGTTAAACGAAATACGTCGTTTCCCCATTTTGCTCCAATTTGTTATCGCTTCATTGGCAAGCGTAGCATTTGGAACAGTGACAAGCGCTTGACCAAATGTCCGGATTTTCGTACTGCGGAAAGAAATGTCCTCTACTGTCCCCTCAACACTAGGCGTATAAATCCAATCTCCGATTGTGAAAGGTTTTTCTGTAATGAGGACAATTCCTCCGAACAAGTTGGCGAGTGACTCCTTAGCGGCAAAGGCGAAAGCTAATCCGCCGATACCAAGTCCCGCAACAAATGTGTTTACATTATAGCCAAATACCTGGGCAACTACACTCACCGTCACAGCGATAATGACAAATCGCAATGTTTTTGAAAGGAATGGAATGAGTATGTCATCAATTTTAATATTGAAACGGGTATTCAAATTGGAGAATAAATTCGATGTTGCGCCTGACAGATTATAAAATCCCCAACCGATTAAAATAACAATCGACGACCTGATTAAATCGAGAAAAAGTAAACTTTCTCGGTTGAAATAAGGAAAATAGCCAGCTGCTATATAAAATCCGATGATAGTAACCAGCCATTGAAAAGGTTTCTCAAATGACAGCATTATATTCGAAAAGAAACTGTTTGGTGCTTTTTTGCTTATCTTCAATACAATCGTAAATATGTATTTTGAAAAAACTTTACGCAATAGCCAAAACAGAAGCAGTACGCCTACTGCGATCAAGGAACTGATTACCTGTTCCATCCTGAGCCACTCCATCAATCTTTCGATGTCCATCATAATTCACTCCTTCCTTAATTACGTCCTTCATCTTAACAAACAGATGCAACAAGAAAAAGAAATACACATACACATCAGTTGATATCTGCTTGGAAGCTACTACCCGTTTCATCCTCCAGCTGATCAAGAAAAGCGACCATAAACGTATGACGTTGTTCGGCAAGACGTTTTCCTTCTGTAGTAACCATCAATTCTTTCAGAAGTAGAAGTTTTTCATAGAAATGCGTAACCGAAGACGTCTCTTTCGACCGATATTCCGCTTCGGTCATCTTGTTTCTTGAAATCTCTTGTGTATCATATAGTTTTCTCCCTCTTGCGCCGCCAAATGCAAATGTGCGTGCAATCCCGATTGCTCCCAGTGCGTCAAGCCTATCTGCATCGCGTACAATTGCTCCTTCAGTGGAAGTGATAGCTTCTTCGTTTCCTCCATTAAAAGAAACGCTTTTGATAATGTCCAGTACACGTGATACAGTCTCGTCATCCGCCCCAGCACTTCGCATGACGTCTTCTGCCGACTGATTGCCTCGTTTGAAGTATTTAGGATCGTCGATATCATGAAGAAGAGCTGCCAACCGGATAATTGGCAAATCTGCCTCTGGCATTGCCGCTGCAATATTCTCTGCATTTTTCATGACACGTAAGATATGATCAAAATCGTGACTTGCATCAAAACGTTCATATGTACCGCGCACCTGCTTCATGCATTGTTTAAAAATCGTCTCCATAAACTCACCCTTTTCTGTTCAATTTTGACTCGACTGAAAATTTCGGCACATCATTGACGTATAATGTCGATTCATGTATAGTAAAAACAACCATGTTAATAATGGGTAGGACATTGAAATGCCGAGGGAGGAATATGCATGTACCAAGGTAAAGTAAAGTGGTTCAGCAATGAAAAAGGATATGGTTTCATCGAAACGGAAAATGGCGAGGATGTATTCGTCCACTATACTGGCATTATGTCAGAAGGATTTAAGACACTCGATGAAGGCCAGGCCGTATCCTTCGAAATCATCGAAGGAAACCGTGGACCTCAAGCGGCAAATGTCTTGACTATCTCGTAAATAATCATGCATTAAAGCATCCCGCCGGCAACTTGTGGCGGGATATTATTTTGTCAATTTATTCATTTCATTCCCAAGGAATTTCAATTGTTCTCCGATAGTACATGTGCTGATGCAAAATTGATGGGCTCCGGTTTTGCCGAATTCTTTTGCCTGTTGCGTTTTGATAAAACATCCTTCACAATACGTATCGAGCACATCATTGATTTCCTGCATGACCATTAATTTATCCATAGAAACCTCCCGATCGGATCATTCATCCATTTTAGTATGCATTCCGATCAGTTGCAACTATATGTAAGGAGTGACTAACGATGATCGAGTTGTATGTCGATGGCGCGAGTGCCGGTAATCCAGGTAAGAGCGGTATTGGAATTTATATTAAAGGTGAAGGGCGCCAACTGAGGATTTCAGAGCCGATTGAACCAACGAATAATCATACAGCTGAATTCACTGCTCTTCTTAGAGGTCTTGAAGAGACAGAGAACCTTACGACAGGCATCGTATCGGCCCGCTCCGATTCAAAAGCCGTCGTTTCAGCGGTGGAAAATGAGTTTGTGAAAAACGAACTGCATAAGGAGATTTTACATAAAATACTAGCTATAACGAAGAAGTTCGATTTTTTCTTTATAAAATGGATTCCGGATGCAGAAAACCGCACAGCGGACAGTCTCGCCCGCCAAGCGATTCATAAAGAGAAGCCGTCAAGGATTGATGGGGATCTTTGACTAGCCGAAAGGCGTCTGAACCTGTTCAGACTTCCTTCCTCAACCATTTAGCTGTAGAAGTATCGGCGGCCAACATCTGTTCAGGCGTCCCTTCGTAAATGATCTGTCCACCTTGCTTCCCTCCCCCAGGACCAAGCTCAATTACCCAGTCGCTTGCTGCTATGAAATCGAGGTTATGTTCAATAATAATAACGGAATTACCCCGATTGACGAGCCTCTGAAATAACTCCAGCAGTTTTGCATTATCTCTAAGATGAAGTCCTAAGGACGGTTCATCCAATAGGTAGATTTGGCCTTCATTTTGCAGATGGCTAGCAAGCTTCAACCGTTGGATTTCGCCACCGCTTAAGGAGCTTGTCGTCTGTCCTAACGTCAGATAGTCTAATCCGACATCTAGCAGTGTGTTCAGTCGTTTGATGATTTTGGGCAATATAAAATAATCCATAGCTTCAACAATTGTTAACTCCAGAACTTCCGCAATATTTTTTCCTTTGTACACAAAGGACAAGGCTTCGTCTGAATACCGCAGTCCTTGACAGGCTTCGCATGTTACTGTGACGGGATCTGCAAATGCGACGTCAGGAGTTGTTACACCCTTTCCTTCACAGACAGGACATGCCCCAATCGAGTTGAAACTGAATAGACCTGCTGGCTGTCCTGTTTCTTTTGCAAATATTGTCCGCACATCATCCATGATTCCCATATAAGTAGCCATCGTGGAACGACTTGAAATGCCGATACGTCCTTGACTAACTTGAATAGTTTCAGGGTGGCGACTTGCGAATGCATCAAACATCAGGGAACTTTTACCGGAACCTGAAACGCCGCAAATTGAAACGAATACATGCTTAGGAATATGTATCGTTACATCCTTCAAGTTATTGTCATCTGCTTTCGTAATAGTGAAATAGCTTTCGGATTGTCTCGTTGTTTTATTGATGCTCACTTTATGATTAAGCAATTGTGAAGTTGAGGTAGAAGAGTTTTCGAGCGCCCGAAGTACACCTTGATACACAACTTCCCCACCACTTACGCCTGCCCCTGGACCCATCTCAATAATTTCATCTGCCACTCTAATTACAGAAGCATCATGTTCAATCACGATTACCGTGTTATGGTTGGCTTTAATTGTTTGGAGCATCTGGATTAACATATCCACCTCTTCGGGATGAAGTCCCGCACTAGGTTCATCGAAGATATAGGTCATATTATTAAGACTGCTTCCTAGATGACGGGCAATTTTAACACGTTGCGCTTCGCCGCCAGACAATGTGCCCATTTTTCGTGAAAGGCTCAAATAACCTAAACCTAATTCGATCAATTGCTTGATTGGCGGTATAGCTTGCTGAGCTATAGACGCTCCGATTGGATCATCTACAACAGCCAGTTCCTTAAGTAAGTCCGTCAACTCCAATTGGTCGTATTCCGCTATATTGTAACCATTTATCTTAGACGCCAATACTTTCGGATTGAGTCCTGAACCTAAACACATCGGGCATAAACTATGTGTTGATACTGCCAGTACATCTTCTTGGGATACCTGCTTCAACTTTGTAACATCTCTGTTTATATAAAGACGCGTAAACCTGGGCAATAAACCATCCCATTCATGATCTTGTGGTCCGTTTTTTGTATGGAAAGGAGCAAACACCCGCTCCCCTTCTCGTGGACCATGGACGAATAGTCGAAAATCTTCTTCGGAATACTCTTTTAGCGGCTTATCAGGATCAAATAACCCGCCAGTTATCATCCATCTTCCTTGCCAACCCGAGGGGGATAGTGGTTTAAATTGTACGGCGTAATCCCGAAGTGATTTGTTGACATTGAGGATTTTATTGAGATCTGGTGAAACGACCTCACCGAATCCACTGCACTCGGGACATCTACCAAAAGAACTTTGGCTTGAAAAATCTGTGGCCGAACCTATCAAAGGATCACCGATTCTTGAAAATAGCAGTCGGATCAATGGATGAATATCCATATAGGTGCCGACTGTTGAACGGGAATTCCCACTGATTGGTCTTTGTTCGACAACGACAACTGGACTTAAATTTCGCATGAAATCTGCATGGGGCCGCTCGTACCTGGGCATTTGATAGCGAACGTAAAAAGGATAGTTCATCGTCATCTGTCTTCGGCTCTCAGTAGCTAATGTATCAAAAACGACAGAACTTTTACCAGAGCCTGATAGGCCAGTAAAGACAATAATTTTTTCTTTAGGAATCGTTAGATCAATATTTTTTAAATTATTTTCTTTAAGCCCTTTTAAAATAATAGCATCTTTACTATCTGACACAGTATCACCCTCCCAGTTACTAAAGAGTTTCCCTGTTTTCGCATATTTACTCCCATTGGAGAGGCTAAAAAGCATTTACCAGTTGGCCATATGCCAAAGGTAAATGCTCATTGTTTTATTGTGTTTTCATAAACATAACAGTATTGCTAATACTGTCATATAAAACCCATTCCCGATCGTGGATGACCGCGCCGACATTCACCAAGGTCTGTCGATTGTCCATTTTATACGTTTTTCCGAAGTTCACCTGTTCATCTTCTACCCCTTCACAAATCATGCCTGAGCGATGACTATGGCCATAAAACGTCAACGGTTTGGTAACTTCCGCTTTTAGTAGCGACCACGGGTCACCGCCCCATTCGAATTGATGGCCGTGAATAATCTCTGCAGCACCCAATTCCATCCGTTCGGGCATGGCAGACAACATGCCGAGAAGTGGATCTTCCGTTTCCGTAATGAAAAGGATACGTTCTTCCTGATTCCCAATAACGGATGGAAAAGTCAATAATTCAACGAAGCCGTCAGGTAAAAGCATAACATCGGTAAGGAATTCAAACTTTTTGTCAGTCATACGACGTTTACTAATCGTGCATTCGAATAAATCACCAGTACTGACTAAAGCAGCGTCGGGTGCTATTTTACGAATATCAGCCAAAACTTTCTCCAAATCTTGTTTGGCTGAGTGTATGTCTCCGATGATTGCGTATCGCATATGCAACTACCTCCATCTTCGTTAGCTTTGTTCCACTTCAATCTTGTCTCTTGAAATCCAATCACTATAACTACCAATATATACATTCACATTGTCATAGCCATTTTGTTTGAGCATGGCATATAACGGAGCGGCTGTCACACCACTTCCGCAATAGACAGTGATATGATCGCTTTTATCTACTACATGTGAAAGTTGTTCTTTCACATGCGGATCCATTGAAAACTGTCCATTCTTTTTTAAAGCTTCCCAGTCGAAGTTCAGTGCACCCGGAATGTGTCCTGCAATCGGATCGATTGGTTCTACCTCACCTCTATACCTTTCACCCGACCGTGCGTCCAATAGGACATTACCCGTTTCTCCAGCGACTGTCCGTTCAACGAATTGCCGGGAAGCGAAAATAGTTTCGTTCCAAATAGGCACCACGTCTGATTTATCGGGAGCTGAAAGTTCATCCGTAATTGCAATACCCGTGGAGCGAATCTGTTCAAAACCTTCTAGGAGAATAAAAGAGTTAGTAAACCCCGCATATTGCAAAATCCACCAAGCTCTTGCTGCAAAAGGACTCCCTCCATCATCGTAAATGATGATTTTATCATTCAGTTGGAGTCCACTTGCTCTAAAAAGGACGGTTAGGGAATCTTTACTCGGCATCGGATGCCTACCTTGCTTTTTAGACATATCGGACAAGTCCTCTTCTAGATCCCAATACACAGCCCCTGAAATATGGCTTTCTTCAAATTTCTTTCGACCAGATGACTTATCCTGCAATGAAAAACGTGTATCGATCCACTTCACTTCATCGATTGCCACTTCGGTAATTGATGTGAAAACTTTTGTCATTTCAGTCAGACTCCTTCAGTCGTATTTTTTCATAGGTTGTACGCCATTCTTCCAATTGTTCGCTGTCAGACAACAAGGCTCGTTCTGATTCAATCTGTTGGACACTTTGATTCAACAGATGCTTCCGAAGACCTTCAGATTCCCCTTCAATCCATTGTTCCGCCCATTGTTCAATTCGTTCTTTTTCATTACCTAAATAGAGGGATGAGTCTTGCTTCAAACGTTCCTCCAATTGCTCCCGTAAGATGAGTCTTTCACCCTTTTCAAAGAATGCCTTCTGGTTTTTAAATAGCCGGTTGACGCCGCTGTAGACGGAAGGTTTTTCGAAAGGTGATTTGAATGAAAGCATGTCAGCATCATCCGGCTCATAAGGAGATGGAGAAATTGACTGGTCGATGTCAGTTAACCGGCGCATTTCAGTGCGTTGACGCTCTTTCAGCTGTTTGTTCATGAAATTCAACATGCGCAAGTTTGTCACTTTCAATTCCTGGGTCAAGTCAAACCCGACCATCTGCACAGTCTCGTTCAAAGCCATAGTCAGCGCTTTCTCGGTCGAATGGTTCGCAAATGTTGACGGGCTGTAGCCTTCTTTGAAGAAATCTCCAAAGCGCAGGAATACCCGTTGTAAAATATAATACACCAATTCGTTCAATTCATTAATGGAAGCTTTGCGGATCACTTCTGCAAAGCTATGCATATAGTGAGTTCTGATTTCTTGCTCCAACCGATTGAGTTCAGCTAGCCGTTCCGCTTTACGAGTCCGGTTTGATTCTGTCCGCTCAATCAATGTAGCCAGACGGTGAATGGTCTTTTCCACCTCTTCTTCTAGCGCTTGGATAGCCAGACCTTTCAGATCATCTTTTAAGAAATGTTCAAAATGGCTCTCAAACACTTGCATGAAAGGATCTTCATTGCCAGCAAGTTTTGCGTCCAATGCCTGAAGACTTGAGATTCCGTGAACTCGTGGATGACGGATTCCGAATGCAGTTAGCTCCTGTTCAACAAAAGATTTTACCGCTTCCGCTTCCTCTTCGTTTGAAGCGAGATCAATTGCATTCACGATGAAGAACATCTTATCTAATTCAAAAGCATCTTTCACCCGCCCAAGCTGGATAAGGAATTCTCTGTCTGCCCTAGCAAAAGCGTGATTATAATAAGTAATGAACAAGATTGCGTCCGCATTACGGATATATTCAAAAGCTACGTCCGTATGACGTGCATTGATTGAGTCGGCGCCCGGAGTGTCTACTAATGTAATCCCTTGACGAGTTAATGCACAATCAATGAACAAATCAATTGAATCGACGAAACAGCTACGGTCTTCTTCTGCAACAAAACGAGTGAATTCAACTTGATTTACATTCATCGACTGTCCAAGACTTCCGTGATAGATAGGATATCCTTTTTGGAAAGCACGTATAAACGTCTTATGGATATGCAAGCTTTCGTCATCGAGTTCTTTTGTAAGCACTTCATCCGAACGGTCAAATGCTTCTTTTAACGATGTAAGTGGTATGCCTAAAGCTTCAAACGAAAACGCTACATCCTCAAGCATCTGCTGTTCTGATTTTAAATGAACATCTGCTGTGCGATCTTCTTTACCGTCCATGACGGGGCGAATCCGGTTGATAGCTGCAGTCGTTGGATTCGGAGACACCGGCAATACGCGGTCACCGATAAGTGCATTTGAAAACGAAGATTTCCCAGCACTGAAAGCTCCGAATAACGCAACGGTGAATTCCTGCTCGGCCAGCCGTTCTGATTTATTTTTAAGATAGTGCGCTGTTTCAAGGAATCCTGGAATGTCCATAACAGCATCAGCAATTCGTTGCGCTTGTTCAATTACAATTCCGGCATCCGTATAAGAAGATGTCATGTATGCAATCTGGTCTTCTGTTTGTTGATTGGCTACACTTTGACTCACTTCGTTTGTCTCAAGTGAATTTAAGTCGACTATTTCAATTTCTGGTTTTTTTGTCCATTTATCCAATAACAACTCACTTTTTTTAAGAAGGTCAACAGATGGGTTCGAGCAGCTATTTATGTATGTGGTCAATTGCATATTGATTTTTTCGACATGCGCAATAGCATTTAGTTTCGTTTCAAGTGTCTGTACAGTGTGTAGCAAATGTTCAATATGCTCGTTTCCTGCATCTGCAGCAATCTCAGACATTTTCATTTTCCATGCATCTGTTCGTTTTTTAAGAATCTGTTGGATCCCCGTTTTCATCTGCTCAGCCATGTTGAGTACAGTGTCACCCGTCATAACATCAGATACTGGGAGATGCTGGTCAATTTCATCGAACGGGATACTCATATCCATTTCATCGATTTCAATGGAGCGTTCATCTGTCATTAAACCCGCTCGTTTCAATGTGTTCTTCATCAACGCTTTCAAATGAACTTCTATTTGCGTATGAACCAGATCCGAAAGGTTGCGGTCAAATTCGGATCTTCTTCTATCCCGTTCCTCTGCTGTTTTCTTCGCACCGAACAACAACCCTACTTTGAACCGAGGTGATTTAGATTCGATATACGCTTTCATCAATTCGCGTGTTTCGAATGGGCTGATGGAGGCATTTCTGAGTAGTTCATTGCGCTCACTTTCAAAAGAAGCATAAAACTCGTTACTGCCTAAGAGAGATGCGCGCGTTTTCAACTCCTTGACGTCAGCAGCGATTTCTTTGTAGAGGTGCCACTCATCTTCCGCAACAATTTCTGCATAGACAGATTTTCGTTCTTCAAGTTCGTCTTGCAGGAATGCAAGATGTTCTTCTTGTAACTTGAGCAGTGATTGGTCTGCATTGTCTAGAAAATGCGCTTCCCAATTGGAGATGGAGCCATCAACTATGGACTTCACTTTTTTGAAATCATTATGTGGGTGCTCCTGGTCACGAAGAGATGTATAAAAAATAGCCTTCGGTTCAACGCCCCATAATCGGAAAGAATCTTCAACAGACTTTTTAAAATCAGAAAAACTTAATTCACTGTCACGGTGTTTATCAATCTGGTTGATAATCAAATAGACATTCGGATTATACCGAAGTAATTCTTTCGTGAATTTGAAGTTTAGTTCAGATTGGACATGATTGTAATCCATCGTGTAAAACACAAGATCCGCAAGATGAAGCGCTGATTCTGTAGACATCCTATGTGCATCATCAGTAGAATCTACACCTGGCGTGTCCATCACAGTGATTGCTTCAGGCAAAGCAGAATTTGGATGACCAATTTCAATTAATGCAATTTCTGCTCCATCTTTACTAAATGCCTTAATAGCATCGGGGAAACCATGCCCATCCAATTTCACTGTTGCGCCATCTGTTTTGTGGATAATGACATATTCTTGTTCAGTCTTTTTCACTTTAACAATATTTGCACTCGTAGGAATGGGGCTGGAAGGTAAAAGATCCTCTCCAGTCAATGCGTTAATCATGGAGGATTTGCCGGCCGAAAAGTGGCCCGCAAAACCGATAACGAATTCTTCGTCAATCAATTTCTCCGCTAGTGAAGCAGCTTTTTTAAATCGTTCCTCGTCATGGCTCTCTATGAAAAGCTCGCCATGAATCGATGTTCTTTTCAGTATGTCAGTAGTATGCATTGGTTTTCGACCCTTCTTTCAATTCTCTTTCTATCATAACATCTTTACACATTCTAACTACCTATAAAAGTCATCCTACTTTCATCTATACTAACGACCTTTATCATGGTATTATTAGACTATATACTTTTTTTATGGGAGGTGTCCAAATGAGTGCTGCTGTCAATATACAAAAAGTGTTAAATGGTACCATCACTTCATTGACGAATATTGTTCCTTTAAACTTCAATGTATTGGCCCCCGTCCTAACTAGCGAGCCATATGAACAGAAAGAGCTAAGTGTTCTCATACATATTGTAGGTGCTATTAAAGGCAGATTGATATTGGATACGAATATAGAATTGATAGATCTTATAGGCCAATCGATGTTTGGAATGATCATCGAAGGCGAGATGATTGAATCGTTTACAGGCGAGCTTGGCAATATGGTCGCCGGAAATTTATGTACGGTATTGGAATCGGATGATTTTATACTGGATATTTCTACTCCGACGGTCATGACAGGCAATACAAAGTTCTATGGTTTCAAAAAGGCTTTTAAGTTGCCTGTTCAGTTCGACAGCGGCTCTATAATGAATATTCTGCTGACAATTGATGAATGAAAATGAGAAAAGCTGTCTTTGACCAGTTTGCACTGGTACGGAAGACAGCTTCTATTTTATAATGCGGCAGCAGTCAATTGAATCTCTACAGGGAATAACCTCGAAATGATATCTTTCATCTCTTGTTCCTTACCTTCGAGCAAGATATGCACAGAACCATAATCATCTGATGTCCGGATCAGCCGGCCGGATCCTTGTCTTAATCGAAGAAGCATAAATGGCAAATCAACTTCTTCAAATGGTTTTTCTGCATTTTTCCTGCGAGCATCAAATAATGGATCATGTGGCGGGAATGGCAAATCGTATATGATCACCCGCGTTAACGCATCCTGTGGAACATCAAGACCTTCCCACAAATGGTATGAACATAAAACGGATACATTTTTCTGTTGGAAATCACGTATCATCGCTGACAGCTCTCGATCACCTTCAAAAGCAATCTGTTTCGTATGCTCTTCAGTGAGCTGACTTTGGAAATCCAACATAGACTGTTCAGATTTGAATAGCAGCAAGGTTTGCTGTTCATCTTGCAACAAATCTTCCACATGCCTGGATTTTCCGTTTTCTACGACATCCGTTACAATGACCTGCATCTTTTCTTCATAGTCAAATGGCGATTCTACCGAAAAAGATAAGAAATCTTCAATTCCTAGACTATCGAGTATATAAGTGAAATCCTCTTCTACGGAGAATGTTGCTGAAGAAAAAACAATTGGAATATTTGACGAAAATAGCTTCTCCTGCAAAATATCTGTAACTAGACGAGGCATGATAATTAATGTCACTTCATCCTCGCGCTTTTCAAGCCAGTCAACGACATCATTTTCTGATATGAATAGCTCCATTGAGAAGATATACTGCTCTAGATACTCTTCAACCATCTTCAAATCATATTCTGGAATGATATACAATTCCCCATCAAAGACAAACTCCTCCAGAAGATCTGTAGAGATGGAAACAGCTTCTTTTCCTGTCGCGAGCAGTTCCTCACTTTTACTGATAGCGATCCGCTCATCATGGCTCGTTTGAGAGTTCGATTTCAATAGTCGGAAGAAATGTTCGTGTACATCAATTAGACGTTCCATTAATTGTAATGTCTCTTCCCTAATCCCATCTACCATGATCCGTTCCAATAGATTTAATAATGTCTGATTTTGGACTTCATACGTCAATGCACGCTGTGCGGAATATTCGAGCAAATGACCTTCGTCAAAAACAATCATTGAAACATCTGGAAGCAATGCTAATTGCCCTTGGCGTTTTCTAGATTCTTTCGTCCAAATATGCTCCATATAGAAGTCATGTGAACAGATAACGAGGTCTGCCGAATCACGGTAATGGTTCCGATGGATTGTTTGGCCACATCTATTTCTCACATCGCAAGCTGAACATTGTTGGATAGGATTGAAATTGATTGAATTCCATTGCGCATCGTTCAAATCTGGATAATCTGAGCGTTCACCATATGGGTAAATGGATTGAAGTGACCCATTACCATTCACAAATTCAGGCAGTTCACTATGGACAATCTCTGCAAATTCCTCATCCGTCGCGTCGAGTGTATCATCAAGTCGTTTCAAACAGACATACTGGTCTCTCGCCTTAGCAAGTCGCACATCTATATCAATATTAAGCGCTTCACTTATTTTATGAATATCGCCTTCTTTTTTTACAAGTTGGTCTATGAGGGTTTCGTCTGCACATGAAATAAGAGCAGGTTTTCCAGTGTATCTCGCATACGCGATTGCAGGGAGCAAATAAGCGATTGTTTTCCCTGTACCGACTCCAGCTTCTGCCAATAACACTTTTTTCTCCTTTAGTGCCTGTTCAATCTGAAATGCCATGAAAATTTGTTCGTCCCTGCATTCGAAACCTTTTTCTGTTAGATCATCATATAATGTATCGCCAATCCAGTCATTCAGTGATTCATAGAAAGACTTTTCTTTTGATAACGCAAATGGCATTTTATTGCCCATCAGAACATCTCCTTTACTCAGTGCACATACAAACGGAAGAGGGATGGCCTCTTCCGTCAGTTTCTACTCATTTATGTCGTTGACCCCAATATTGATAAAAATCGGTTCTGATAAAGCCATTAAATAATTTCCGTTTCTTTGTAGCCTTCTTGCCATACATTGTCTCGAAGTTTTCCAATGAGGATAACATGTAGACAGACCAACTCGGATAGTTCTCCATGATAGAGCCAAGAATACTTGTCAGTTCCTCGGCTTCTTCAAGTTCTCCTAAACGTTCCCCATAAGGAGGGTTACCTACTAGCACACCGTTAATACCTTCCAGTGTCAAATCTTGAATATCGCCCTGTTTCCACTGAATAAGATCCATGAATCCTGCTTCAACGGCATTCTGTTGAGCAACTTTGATCATTCGTGGATCTACGTCAAAACCTTTAATATCAAGCGGTTGATCGTATTTGGCAAGATCTTCAGACTCTTCGCGAACCCGGTCCCAAATGGCTTGATCCATCCACGGCCAATGTTCACTGCTGAACTCGCGATTATAACCAGGAGCAATCTGTTGTCCGATCATTGCTGCTTCGATGGCGATTGTACCAGAACCGCAAAAAGGATCTACAAATGGACGATCGGGATTCCAACGAGTCAATTTGACAAGTGCTGCTGCAAGTGTTTCTTTCAATGGGGCATCACCTTGGCTCATCCGATAGCCGCGTTTATGCAGTCCAGTTCCACTTGAATCGATTGTAAGGGTAACTTTATCTTTAAGAATTGAAACCTCTAATTTGAACAAAGGTCCTGTCTCATCCAGAAAACCAGTACGTCCGTATGCCTTGTTCAATCTGTCGACAATCGCCTTTTTAACGATTGCCTGGCAATCGGGAACGCTATATAAAATGGACTTAACGGACTTTCCCGCTACTGGAAATTCAGCATCTACAGGTAAATACTGTTCCCAAGGTAATGCTTTTGTCTGTTCGAACAGCTCATCAAATGTCGTTGCTTTAAACTCGCCTACGATAATCCGGACACGATCTGCAACGCGTAGCCACATATTCGTCTTAGCGATTGCGGTTTCATCACCTTCAAAATAGATTTTTCCGTTTTCAGTAGTTGTCTGGAAACCCAATTCCTTTACTTCATCCGCAACGATGGATTCAAGTCCCATTGCTGAAGTTGCAACCAATTTATAGTTTGTCATGCCTTCTCAACTCCAATTCTGTCCATCGGGAAATAGTATAGTTAACTTTCTCACGTATATGTAGTGTGTGAAAGGAAATGAAATCCATTCATATTCTGTCAAATGAAGAAATGCTCTCCAAAACAGAAGGAGAGCATTGATTGTTGTATAAAACCATCGTAAATTCGATAAGCCATGTTTTGTTCCCGTGTACTCAAACGGCTTTCGCCTCGTACTTAGGGCGGTAATCATCTATCTACAGACTGGGTCTGTCCCTTCATCCGTTCAATTCCTTCAGAAGAGTGCCCCTACCATAATTTGGGTTTCTCGCTCATGGGGTTTACCGCGTTCCATCTGAACCGTTTCCGGAACAGCTACGTCACTGTGGCACTTTTCAGGGAACCTCATCCATATTTGTCGAAACAAACGTAGGATTTATCCCCGCCGTCAACGCGCAAGCGCGAAGCCCCGGCTTATCTTTTCGCCGAGCACGAACACTACAGTCATCTCAGAACCGTGCGAGCATGGACTTTCCTCTACAACGTAAGTTGCAGCGATTACCTGAATTTACACTATGGTTTCAACAGTATAATCCTTTTTTCAACAAAAATCAATGGCTTAGCTTATATTTCTATTGAAGCTGTTTATTCGTTTTCATATAACTTACTGCCAAAGACGTGTTTCTCCAAGTTTGAGATTCGCTTTAAGAGATCGAAATTCGTCGTATTGGTATTTGTAGTCGCAGGACGTTTTGCAGCGATAGCCAGTTCATCCTTCAACTTCTCATTTTCCATACGCAATTCGGAAATGTTCTTTTTGAAAGCTTCATAATCTTGAATGACTTGGTCCAGGAACAAGTCCACATCTTCTTGGTTATAGCCTCGCATGCCGGTTTTGAACTCTTTTTCAAGAATCGTTTTAGAATCTAGTTTTATTTCCATGAAATAACGTCCTTCCATCTATGTTTACATGACGTAATTATAGCATAATTTGTACTTCCTTGTCTTTCTATTTCGATGGATAAACACGTTTTATGTCGGTTACTGCGCTTGCCCGGGAAATAGTTTCTTCATCAATCTCATTTCCCGGTGCTCAAAATTATTTCGCATTCTTTTTTTGAAGCGTTCAGAAATATCTGTACCTTCCTCTAAAAGCTCTCGGGCGTTTTTAGTCCATTTTAAAGCCGATTGCAACTCTTTCATCTTATGCTCATACAGTTTGGCCAATTCCTCATATGCGATAATTTTTTCTCTTCCGGATAATCCATTTGCGGCTATCGTGAATGAATCAACCGCTTTTGAATAATGCGCATCTCTTTTCAATATGAAACCGATGTGATAATGTGCGCGAGGCTCATCGTTTCCATATTCCGAAATGACTCTGCTAAGAATCTCTTTGCTTCGGTCATAAGATTTCAGATCGGTGAACCATTTCCCAATATTCGTATCCGCATTTGAAGATGCTTCGGTCGAGTCGAGTAAAAGCATATCAGTGGTACGGATATATAACGTGACAAGCGACAGTATATCCCATTCATTGTGAAGAAGTACTTTCATTAACATTTCTGCACGACCGTTTTTCACGGCATCCTGATAGATGATGGGTGCCATATAACCGGGAATGTCCCCTTCACGGAAAAAACCAAGTTGCTCCTCTTCGACTGCAGTCAGTTTAAAAGTATCCATTTCATTTTTCCAAATCCTTTTGGAACCGTGCAATAAATCGATTTCAGTGTGTTTGAGCAAAGGTGGAAGTGTATTCCTGTTCATTGTCCATCTTGTTTGGACTTGTGGCATATCAAAACTTTTACCGTTATACATGACAACCGACATCGGATACTTCCACAAGTTCGTAGCATAGAGAAATGCTGCTTCATGGTCAGGCCCGGGAAGTACATATTGTGTCAACGTGAATGAAGTATCAGTGTATTCAATGAAGCCCATAAGGAAGATGAGGGTGCCTGCGCCTTTAAGTCCTGTTGTTTCTGTATCGAAAAAGACGAGAGGCCTTTTGAAGTCTGGTGCAAGCGGATGGTCTTCTTTCGCTTTCCCCCATCGTTCAACCGTATGAAGTAAACTCGCCAATTCATAGTTTCCGTGTTCATAGCCCGGCTTATAATTGATAACTCGCTTATAGACGGATCCATATTCGTTTTCTTCTTTCACTAGCCCTGCACTGAGCCATCGATCCTCATAAGATGGTGAAGGTGGGATAACGTGTTCTCGATCAGGTTGATTTTCCAGCGGCAAAGGGGCTTTCTTCTTCACCAGCTTCTTCATCTGCATTAGTTTTGCTTCATATGACATGTTTACGTCCCCCAGTTAATGCGCGAAGAAGAGATAATACATCCTGTTTCACTCGTATCCCTTCTTCTTGAGCCCCAATGCATACCGGACAACCATTATCACATCTGCAATTGCGAACATGTTCAGCAGCCATAGTTAATAATTCTTCCCATCTCGTAAATATCTTCTCACTTAAACCGATTCCACCAGGATAGCTGTCATATATAAAAATCGTCGGTCGATTTGTATGAACAGCTTTCACTTGAGGGACGACATGAATATCAGAGCGGTCACATCGGACAAATAGCGGAATGAAAGATTGTATAGCATACGCTGCACCGGTTAGAGCATCCGTTAAATCGGACTCTTTCCAACCGTCTGGTGTATCAAATGAATACCATGTAGATGATGTATGAAGTTCTTCTGCTGGTAAAGAAATCGGACCCGAACCGATATTGTCATGTGAGTCAAACCGAATTTTTTTAAATATTGTAGGAATCGCCAAAACGGCTATATCTCCGTATGCGACTATTGCTTTTCCGACTAGAGCTGTTTCATCCTCGCTAATTACTTTTAACTCGACGGCCAAATTAGCATCTGTATAATAATCGACATCTACTTCTCTGACGTATGCTTTCTTCTCTTCCCAGTCTAGCAGTTCCACTTGGTATTGCTTGCCTTGATGAATATAGATTGCCTCTTCATGCAAAAGTGTCATAGCACTGTATCTGTCCATTTCTCCGATGACAACCGTACCTTTTGGAACTGTTTTATCGATGATGACAACATTTTCTTGAGAAGCTGAACGTAAACTAATTTCACTTGCTGGAAACCGATCCGTCATCCAATGCCATTTATCAGACGTCTTTACGAGAATTCCTTCACTTTCTAAATAAGCAAGAAGTTCTTGGACTTCGAACTCCCCGTATAGTTCAGTCATTGTAAAAGGTAATTCAAAAGAAGCGCATTTCAGATGATCCATTAAGATCAGCATATTGTCCGGATGGATCCTCGCTTCTTCAGGAGTCTGTCCCAATAAGTAGTCGGGATGTTGTATGATGTATTGATCCAGTGCCATTGACTGAGCAACATAGACGATTAATGCATCATCCTGTCTTCTCCCCGCCCTGCCCGCTTGCTGGAATGCGCTTGCGATATTGCCTGGGTAACCCGTCATAATACATGCTTGCAACTGTCCGATATCGATACCGAGTTCCAATGCATTTGTACTGACAACGGTTTTTATTTCTCCATCACGTAATCGTTTTTCAATCACTCTTCGCTCGGACGGCAAGTATCCTCCCCTGTATCCCATGATTGTTGTGTCAAACAGTTTTTTCTTCGTCAATTCCTTCATATAAGTAACGAGCATTTCTACACGTACTCTACTTTTCGCGAAAATGATTGTCTGAATGCCTTCTCGATATAAAAATGAGGCGATATCACGTACTTCTAGAATTGCACTGCGTCTGATACCGAACGTCTTGTGAACAACTGGAGGGTTATAGAAGATGAAATGCTTCACGCCTGCAGGTGCACCGTTATTTGTGATGAGCTGCATCGAAGAATTGGTTAGTGCTTCTGCAAGTTCTTTCGGATTAGCAATAGTAGCTGATGTGCAGATGAAAACGGGGTCAGATCCATAATAATTGCAAATTCTTTTCAATCTTCTTAAGACGTGTGCCACATGACTTCCAAAGACCCCTTTGTACGTATGCAACTCATCAATGATGATATACTTCAAGTTTTCAAAGAGCGATACCCATTTTGTATGATGCGGCAATATGCCTGAATGGAGCATATCGGGATTCGTCAAAACGATATGGCCCGACTTGCGCACTTTTGTTCTAAGACCCGGCGCCGTATCTCCGTCATACGTATAACTTAATATCGTTTCTTCGCTATCTTCAATCAAACTATGCAAATCTGCCAATTGGTCCTGTGCGAGTGCTTTCGTAGGAAACAGATACAAAGCACGCGAAGAATCATCTTCCAGGATACTTTGCAGCACTGGCAGATGATAACAAAGGGATTTACCTGATGCTGTGGGAGTTACAGCTGTAATCGATTGGGAAGATGTTGCCAAGTCGAACGCATCACGTTGATGGCTGTATAGTTGCTTGATACCTCTTTTATCCAAAGCTTTAACAATTGAAGGATGGAGACGTTCTGGAAACGGAGCATATGTTGCAGATTTACCTTCAATCTTTTCATGATGGACAATATTCAGAGAGATTTCAGGGTCTGTTGTCAGCCGATCGACGACTTCCATGACACTTGCTTTTTTCAATTGTCCTCTCCCCCTTCATCTTGCAACGCTTTTAAAACTGTTTTAAATGTATATGTTGCTGAGTTAATGGAAAGGATAAACCGTTTTTTTCCTGTCTTTGAATAAAAAGATTGAACAATAAACTGCTTCATTGAATCATTCAATGACTCGACTTGATGAATGTGGACATATTTTGGTCGTTCGTTCCTGATGAGTTCCCGTACCTCATCAGCCCATTCTTCCAGTAATCTATGATTTACATCCGCATATGGTTTAACTTCAGTAAAGAAATCTGGCTCATGTCCCGTTTCTCTCATTTTTGTATGTCTCTCAAGACATTCTTCACAAACAGCAAGGAGTTGGATCGTTTTTTCTTGTAAAGTTAACATGCATTCACTTCCTCTCCGAACTTATTATCTCTAGTCTATCAAAAAAGTGTGAAAGACACCAAACTTCAGCGAACATGTATTCTTTAACGTAATAATACTTGCGACAACTGTGGAACTTTTAAGAGGCTATTCCGTCCAATCATTATGGTATGATAGGAAATGCGAGGTGATAGGTTTGACAATAAGATATCCTAACGGAAAAAAATACGAACCCACACAACATCCGATAGCCAGAAAGAAAACCAATCTTTCATTCAGTAACCGAGGGAAAGCATTGGAAGACGAGTTAAATGAATCCAATGAATATTATCTATCCAGAAGCATTGCTGTCATCCATAAAAAACCAGTTCCAGTTCAAATCGTACACGTCAAGTACCCCGCGCGTAGCGCAGCAGTTATTACAGAAGCTTATTTCAGATCACCATCGACTACAGACTTCAACGGTATATGGAGAGGAAAATATATAGATTTTGAAGCAAAAGAAACGACTAGCCGCACTTCCTTTCCATTGAATAATATACATGAACACCAAGTCGAGCACATGAAAAAGGTAACAGAACTTGACGGAATTGCTTTTCTTATTATAAAATTCACCGCATTGGAACGTTATTTTATCGTTCCATATGAATATTTCGAGGAAAAGTGGGATAGGAAAATAGCAGGTGGCCGTAAATCGATGACACTCACTGAAATCGAAGACATGTCAATCGAAATACAGGCAGGATTCAATCCACGGCTTGATTACTTGGCTGCTTTAGAACAACACTTGCAGTCGCCAATAAAAGAACGCATTGAAAGGCAGGAAAATGAATGAGTGACCAGATGAATTCGCGGGCAGCTCGCCGTCAACAGATGGAAAATGAGCGTAAGCACGGGAGTAAGAAAAAACCTAAAAAGAACAACAAAATGATTATAAAGAAAATATTGCTCGGGATAGTTGCGCTAGGTTTAGCAATTTTAGTAGGTGGCGCAGGCTTGTTTGCATTTTACGCAAGCAGTGCCCCTGATCTTGACGAGAAATTGTTAAAAGATCCACTAACATCAAATTTTGCAGACATGAATGGCGACATATTCATGAAATTCGGCCAAGAGAAAAGAGAGTTCGTTCCCTACGAAGATATTCCTGAAGAAATGCGGGATGCGATACTGGCAACTGAAGATGTTCGGTTCTTCAAACACCACGGAATGGATTTCTGGAGACTTGGTGGTGCAGTTATTGCAAACTTCCGTAGTGGATTCGGTTCACAAGGTGCTTCCACACTGACCCAACAAGTCATCAAGAACTCTTTCCTTTCGGATCAGAAAACATTGAAAAGGAAAGCGCAGGAAGCGTGGCTAGCTTTTAAACTTGAAAGGGAATACAAAAAAGAAGAAATCTTTGAGATGTATTTCAACAAAATTCTTATGGGTGGATTAGTGCACGGTTTCGGGACCGCTGCGGATAGTTTCTACGGCAAGCGTCTGGATGAACTCGAACTTCACGAAATGGCAATGTTGGCAGGTTTGCCACAGTCGCCTAATGGTTATAATCCATTCAAAAATCCGGAACGAGCTGAAAAACGCAGAAATATTGTGCTCGGTCTTATGTACAAACATGATAAAATTACAAAAGAAGAGATGGAAGCGGCAATAGCAATCCCGGTAACGCAGACACTTCTTCCTGAAGATCAGCGTAAAGACACTCAAAACTCGAAATACCTTGCATATGTAGATATCGTATTAGATGAATTGGAAGCAGCAGGTATGACGGATCTTCTGTCCGAAGGGGTGACCATTCAAACAGCTCTAGATCCGAAAGCGCAGCAATCTGTGGAAAATGCAATCAATACTGCTACTTATGAGTCTGAAGAGATGCAAGCTGGAATGACGGTATTGAATACGAAAACAGGTGAAATTGTTGCGATAGGCGGCGGAAGGAATTATAGCGGTAGAAACTTGAACTTTGCATCAGGTGATAACCAGAGGCAACCCGGTTCGGTTATTAAGCCCATTCTTTCTTATGGTCCTATTATCGAAAATGAAAGTTGGTCAACAGGTCAAATCGTTGTCGATGAGCCATATAAATACAAAGGTACTGATGTTTCAATCCAGAACGTGGATGGCAAATATCATGGTGCGATGACAATCCGCGAGGCGTTATATAAATCGCGGAATATACCTGCAGTAAAAGTATTTGAAGAATCGGGAACAAAAAAAGCTAGTGCATTCGCAAATAAACTTGGCTTTAACTACGAAAAAATGGATTCCTCCAACTCGCTTGGTGGAGGCACATATGAGGTTTCAACTATGCAAATGGCTGGTGCATACGCAGCTTTCGGTAATGGTGGAATTTACACAAAACCACACGCTGTAAAAAAAGTCATTTTACGTGACGGAAAAACGGAACGAGGTCTTACTCCTGACCCCGTAGCAGCCATGAAAGATTCAACTGCTTATATGATTACGGATATCCTGCGCGATGTCATTTCAATGGGGACTGGCAAAACAGCCAATGTTCAAGGATTGGATATGGCAGGTAAAACAGGGACAACAAACTATTCATCCGACCAAAAGCAGAAATACAATCTAAAAAATACTGACGTCCCTGATAGCTGGTTCACCGGTTATACGACAGAATACACAATTTCCGTCTGGGGAGGTTACAAAGACTATGCGACACCAATACGATCAACCGGAGAAGGTGGTCGTGCAGTTCCTCAAACATTATTCCGAACAGTAATGACGGAATTAGTCGCCGGGAAAACGACTCCTCACTTCAAACAACCGAGTTCGGTTGAAGAAACTAGAATTATCAAAGGATCGAATCCAATCGTTTTAGCAGGTAATACAATACCTGACGATATGACTAGCAAAGAATTGTTTGTACGTGGCACACTTCCGACTGAAGTTGAAGAAATAGAAGTGCTTACGGAGATTGAAGCTCCTACTGGTCTTTCAGCGAACTACGATGAAGGCAGTCAATCGATTTCGTTGCAATGGAGCCATAACGCACCTGATGAAGAGCTATTTGATGGTCAAGTGCAATTTGATGTATTTGTTGCAGTAGATGGCAGTGAAGAGCAAAAAATGACGTCTACTGAAGAAAACTCTGTCACGTTTTCGGGAGCTGAGCCAGGTCGAACGTACGTCTTCCGAGTAATTGCACGTGCGGGTGATTTGGAGAGTAGCCCGGCATCCACTTCCCTTCTCATTGAAGAGCAGATTGAAGAACCTGAAATAGATGAAGAAGAGTTCGAAGAAGATCAAAATGATGATCAGAATGAGAACAACAACAACAATGGGAATAACGGCAACAACAATAATAATGGAAACAACGGTAACAACGGAAATAACAATGATGGCGGTAGTGGAAACAATAATGGTTCCTCCGATGGGTCAAGCGGAAATGATGGCTCAAATCCTGGAACTGGCGGTAGTGAACCTGGAGCCGGCGGGAACACTGGTGGAACCGATGATAGTGGCGATGAATAAATCGCCATGGCGATTAAAGCAGTTGGAATGCATGCATTCCAACTGCTTTTTTATATGTCTTTAAGGTAAATTGTACAAAGAAAAAGACTACGGATTTATCTTAAAAAAACCCGTAGTCTTACAATAAATTATCGATGAATCCTAGCCAGTTGACTAGCTGCTTTCTTCATCGCTTCTGAAAACAAGGCGTCCAATTGGATAAATGCGAATCTTCCCGACATCTTTTCTTCGATAAACCGCAAACGTTCTTTAGCGTTCAACGGTCTAATATCCATCCCTTCATCATCGGAAGTAGCCACATCTCTTGTAAACGTGCTTATAAATGAATGATAGAGCCCAATTGCTTCCCTCATCAAATCGGATTTTTTTTGATTTTCCTCAGAAAAAGCAATCGCGAGCTTCCCTTTCAACACAATCCAGTCATTCTGGAATGATTCAAGATTTTCTCTAGATGGATGAAATGACATCATGCTAAAACTTTCATCCGCTTCTTCCCTTCCCTGCAAACAACAAGAAGTGGACATTCTCCGCAAGCGGGATTTTGTGCCTTACAATGATACCGTCCAAAGAAAATGAGCTGATGATGTGTATCCGTCCATCGTTCGATTGGTGTCCACCGCATAATCTTCTCTTCGACAACGAGTACTGAGTCTTTCCATCTATTCATGCCTAGACGTTTTGCCACTCTCTCAACATGCGTATCCACTGCCAAAGCAGGAATATTAAACGCATTGGAAACTACCACATTTGCAGTTTTCCTCCCTACGCCTGGAAATGTTGTGAGTACATCTCTGTCAGCTGGTACCTCTCCGTTAAACTGATCAATAAGCATGGCGCTTAAAGCCTGTATGTTTTTAGCTTTATTTCGGTATAGTCCGATTGATCGGATGTCCATCTGCAATTCTTCTATATCAACGGACAGATAGTCCTCAGGTTTTTTATATTTAGTAAAAAGTTCTGCAGTTACCCGATTCACTAAAACGTCCGTGCATTGTGCTGAAAGCAATGTAGCAATCAGTAGCTCAAAAGCATTGTCATGAACTAATTCACAATGTGCATCCGGAAACATTTTTCCAATCTCGTCTAGACAGAATTCCCATTGTTTTTTTGTCAACAACCTATATCACCCTATTCCCGTTCTTCAAGCCAATTGTAGAATGGTACTTTCTTTACTGTTTTTTGTTCCTTTTGCATTGGCCGTATAATCGCCGTCCTAAACGTTTTAGTCTGATTTTCAACATCTGCCAATGTCTTTACATTCTTTTTCTTCCATTCGAAAAGTATTCTGTCAATATACCGTAAACTCAGTTTCTGCGCTAAGACTGCTTCTTTTAATGCTGCCGTAATAATTTGTGCAGTGTGACCGTCTTCATCAAGCCACATCGTAATCGTTTCGCACTCCATAGGAGATAACAAACGTCCGAATTCCTGTTCGAAAAGCGTGAAAATCTCTCCTTCGTCAGCTTTAACAACTTGTTCCGCCTCGGCTGTTTTTTCAGAAACAAGGAGATTGATAAGTCGATTCCATAACGGTTGAAGTGAAAAATGTTCGAATAATACGCCGTTTTCATCCTGGCCCTGATGTATTTCCAACAATCCTCGTTGCATAAATCGCTGCAGAATCGTAGAAATTTGATTGAGATCGAGGTGCATACGTGCTTCTAAATCAGAAGGTGTAGGAAACTTAGAACCTTCTGCTTGGAATGAAATCATATGCATGATTAACATGGCTTCGACATCTTTAATGTCTAACGTTTTGTAATGCTGAAAAAAAAGTTGGGGAATGGTTACATTTCCCCGCTCGATCCACAACTGGAGCCGTTCATCTTGTTGCATGCCGAACACCTCATTCTAGTAGATGATTACTCCATATTATCGCATCCAAGCGATAAAGTTTGGTTCAGTTACGAAAAAACCGGGCAGAAGAAAAAACCACATCTTCGGCGCCGGCAATTTCTTGTACTAAAAAATATACTTACATCTGCTAAACTTTGTTGACTATTAAGGATATAGACGATTCAGTAAGCGTGGGAATGGAATGGATTCGCGAACGTGTTCCGCTCCTGAAATCCAGGCGACAGTCCGTTCAAGTCCCAGACCGAAACCGGAGTGTGGAACCGCTCCGTATTTGCTGAGATCCAAATACCATTCATAAGCAGATTCATCCAGATTATGTTCATTAATACGCTGTTTCATTAATTCATAATCGTAAATACGCTCTGAACCACCTATAATTTCACCGTACCCTTCAGGTGCAATCAAATCCGCGCATAATACAACATCATCGCGCTCCGGGTGGGGTTGCATATAGAAAGGCTTGATGCCAATCGGATAATGTGTGATAAACACAGGCATATCATACTTTTCAGCAATTGCCGTTTCATGTGGTGCACCAAAGTCGTCTCCCCATACAATATCATCAAAGCCTTCCTCATGAAGGAATTTGATGGCCTCATCATACGTAATTCTAGGGAATGGAGCTTTGATCTTTTCAAGTTTCGAAATGTCACGACCGAGTCTTTCCAATTCCAACGGACAATTCTTTAGTACAGATTGAACTAGATGTGCCACGAATTGTTCTTGCACTTCAAGGCTCTCTGCATGTTCGACGAAGGCCATTTCAGGCTCGATCATCCAGAATTCAATCAAGTGTCTGCGTGTTTTAGACTTTTCTGCACGGAAAGTCGGTCCAAATGAAAACACTTTTCCGAGAGCCATTGCTGCAGCCTCCATGTAAAGTTGACCAGACTGTGACAAGTATGCATCTTCATCAAAATACTTCGTATGGAATAGTTCAGAAGTTCCTTCAGGTGAAGAACCTGTCAAAATAGGAGGATCGATTTTAACGAAACCGTTCGTATGGAAAAATTCATATGTAGCGCGGATGATTTCATCACGCACTTTCATAATTGCGTGCTGTTTACGAGAACGTAGCCATAAATGACGGTGATCCATTAAAAACTCCGTACCATGCTCCTTCGGCGTAATTGGATAGTCGACAGCCTCTTTGATGACTTCGACGTCCTTTACTTGAAGTTCCACACCGAATGATGAACGTTCATCTACAGTTACTTCTGCTGTTATATAAAGTGAGCTTTCCTGGTGGATAGCTTTCGCTTTCGCAAAAACATCCTCCCCAACTACTTCTTTAACGACGACGCCTTGAACGAATCCTGAGCCGTCTCTAAGTTGTAGGAATGCAATCTTTCCACTTGATCTTTTATTGGCCAACCAAGCTCCAATCCGCACAGTTTCTCCGATATGATTGGGCATTTCGTGAATCATAATTGTTTTCATAAGTTCCTCCGAGTCTAAGACATTTATTTGTTTGTATAGGGTATAAGTATTGGATAGGTGATTTCAGTCTTTCCAGTTTGCTTCTACAAAAGTCCGGATCCGTTTAACGGCTTCCTCAATCAGATCAATTGAGGTTGCATAGGATAAGCGAATTGTGTCCGATGAACCGAAGCCTGATCCTGGAATGACTGCAACCTTCGCATCGGTCAATAAAGCGGCCGCAAATTCATCTACCGTTTTGAATCCTGTTTTTTCTACTGCTTCCGTAACGACCGGCAACAAGTAGAATGCTCCTTGCGGCTTTAATACTTTAAATCCGGGAATGGCGTCAAGTTGCGGATAGACACGCTCTAACCGTGATTCAAAATCTTGTCGCATCGTTTCAACTGCATCTTGTGAACCATTATAAGCTTCAATTGCCGCATATTGTGAAGTAGTTGTCGGATTCGATGTAGAATGACTTGCCAAATTCGTCATTGCGCTGACGATTTCCTTATCACCCGCAATATAGCCAATGCGCCACCCCGTCATCGAATGGGATTTCGAAACGCCGTTAATGATTAGCGTACGTGCTTTCGCATCGTCAGACAATTGGGCGATTGAAACATGCACTTCATCAGCATAAATTAATTTCTCATAAATTTCATCTGAGATAATCCAAAGATCATATTCCTTACACACATCCGCGATTTGTTGAAGTTCCTCACGAGAATAGATCATACCTGAAGGGTTGCTTGGCGAGTTAATAATTACCGCTTTTGTCTTATCTGTAACTGCGTCGCGTATTTGTTGAGCAGATACTTTGAATTGAGTATCAAACGAGCTTTCGACAAATACAGGTTCCCCTTCAGCCAATTTTACCTGTTCGGGATAGCTGACCCAGTAAGGCGTCGGGATAATAACCTCATCGCCAGGATTCAATATGACTTGGAAAAGTGTATAAAGTACATGCTTAGCACCAATACCAATCATAACTTCCTGTCGGGAATAAGCAAGTTGTTGGTCACGCTTCAGTTTATTGATAACTGAATCTTTCAAGTCAGGGAGCCCACCCGATGGGGTATATTTTGTTTTGCCTTCAATCATCGACCGATAAGCAGCTTCAATAATATTGTCTGGCGTATTGTAATCAGGCTCGCCAGCTCCTAGACCAATGACATCGATTCCCGATTCTTTCATTTCTTTGGCTTTTGCCGTAATGGCAAGCGTTGTAGATGGAGTCAACGTGCTTACTCGTGCCGCTAAACTTGTTCTCAACTAAAATCGCTCCCTTTTGTACGCATAGTAGTGAGCAGGAATGCTCAAAAGAAGTTACAAATTCAAAATCCTCTTCCACCATTCGCCACTTTCAAAAAATACATAGACATAATTCAATTTGCCATTTTCACTTTTAAATGCCACTTCCCAAACGGGAACATCCTCTTCTAACCCGAGTTTCACATGGATAATTTTTTCCACTTTCAATTCAGATCGGACTGTTTTAATCGCAACATCGGAGGTGACACCATCACTTATTGCCACTTCATCAAGCATTTCACCTGTTTTTTCATCGATAAAGACTGCTTTTTCGATGTCTTCTTCATCGATGCCGTAAACGATGACCATTGCCTTCGTTCCGTTGTAAACTTCGGAATGATTGACAACTTTCAATTGTCCGTTTGCTAGAACATCGGCTTCAGCTTTGTCCGTCACGGCTGAAAATGGTTTGTTCGCATTATAAAAAACGAGGACAGTGATGACAAGCGTCAGAGCAAGAAGAAAAGCCGCAATAAATTTTATCCAATTCATCATTTGGCATCACTTCCTAAAACACGAAACGACAATTCTTTAAACTGTCCATCCCGCTTTCTTTTGGGTTCCTATTCATTATAACAATTTTCGAGTTCATTCACCATATGTTCTAGTGACAGTTTCTTGATAGGTACTTCAGGCAACGCTTTTAAGAACCGTTCACCGTAAGATTTCGTCTCAATCCGTTTATCCAATATAATGAAAAAGCCCCTATCTTCAGACGAGCGAATCAATCTTCCGAAACCTTGGCGGAACCTCAGTATCGCTTCAGGCAACGCCAATTCGGTAAATGGATTTGCGCCTTGCTCTGTAAGCTTCGATGCGCGTGCTTTAAATACCATCTCATCCGGAGAGGTAAAGGGCAACCTGACGATGATGACAGCCGATAACGCTTCGCCCGGTACATCGACGCCTTCCCAGAAACTGTTCGTTCCGAATAGAACCGACTTATCGAATTGCCTAAATGATTTCAACAACTTCATCCGACTACCCGAACTGACGCCTTGCGCAATTAATGCGTAATCGTCAAGGAGCTCGCTGTCAACAATCAGTTCGTATGTTTTTCGCAACATATCCTGTGAAGTGAACAGCACAAATAATCTTCCGCCGGTTGCAATTACAGTCTGGACGACGGCATCTGCTACAGCTTCAATATATTCATGTTGGGAGACTTGTTGGATTGCCGGCATATCATCGACGATGAAAATACCTGCCTTATCATAAAAGTGTGCTGGCGCACCGAATACAACCAACGGTGTATTTTCTTCAACGCCCAATTGTTTAGCGACGAAGCGCTCATCTTCATTGATTGTCATCGTTCCTGACGTCCAAACAATCCCGACATTTTCATTCTTCATAACTGATACAAATTCTTGAATGACGGTGGACGGATCAATCGGACTTTTGACGATATGCAAACTGCCCGGCAAACTTCTTTTATCTTTTTCAATCCAGACAGTGAATCGATCCTGTTCTTTTTCAAGAAACACTTCAATCCACTCGCCAGCTTTGATTTTCAACTCACGTGACCAATAAGCCCATTCTTCCATAAAAGCGATTTCATTGTCAGACATTACGGGCTTATGGACCTGAAGTTGATCGCTGATCCGCTCGATATCCTCGATATACACATTCATCGAATCGACCATTTTTTTGAACAACTTGTCATCACCATTTGTATCATCCAAAGAAAATATAATACGATTTCCCAACTGTTTTTTACTATCTTTATCATGTAGAGAAGCTAATTTCCCCGCTACTTCATCGAATGCGAGTGTGAAGGATTCATAAGAATTCATCATGTGTTTGAAAACGTAATTTCCATAGCTACTGAACTTACTGTGCATTTTCATGATCTGGTGAAGCAACTGACCTTCTGCATCTGATCCAAGCTGCCCCATCACATACTTCCAATTCATATAAGAAAGAACAGTCTCATTGAAACGGGCTGCTATCTGAGGGAATTGATGGGCTTCATCAATGATTAACCCAGATATCTGATCAAAAACTTTCTGTTCACGGAAAGAGTCCGAGAGAAGCATCGAATGATTTGTAATGATCAAATCCGAATACTGACATGCCTGCATCATTTTCTGATGATAATCAGCCATTTTTTCATCTGTCGCCATATGGTTTGTTCTTTTTCTTATACGATCGATGAACAGCTGCCCGCCACCAGATACATTTAGTTCGCTGACATCTCCCGTCGTCGTTTCAGTTAGCCAGACGAGAATTTGCATGATAGAAAAAGTCTCATCATAAGATTCATCGGTTATTCTCAGCAACTCTTCAAATTTCCCAAGGGCGATATACTGCTCTTTCCCTTTCATAACAGTCGCCGTGCAATTTATGTCAAGTATGTTTTGTATCCGTTCCACTTCATCTTCCATAATCTTATCGACAAGATGATTCGTGAATGTGCTAATCACGACCGGTTTTCCGGTTTCAACCGAATGAATGGCAGCCGGCAATAAATAACTGACAGTCTTGCCGATGCCGGTTGGAACTTCAACTATCGTTTCTGAATCGTTACGTAATGTCGACCAGACTGTATCCATAAAACGCAGTTGTGATTGTCTGTATTCAAACAGCTCATATCCTTTTTTTAATAAACGAACCTTGTCATTGTCGTCTTTAGGATATTGACAGCGAGTAGACGCCTTCCCTTCAGGTAATTTCGGGCTTCGATATGGGATCCCTCTGAATAGTTGGTACTCCTTTTTGCCTGCTTGTTTCCTCACGACTTTCAAAGCATCATAAATGAGAGTTGAGATATCAGAACGTAATGAGAACGAGCGACGATGTAAAAGATTTAATGTCTCCTCAGGCAATGTTTTTAGTTTGGATAGTGCAATCAGCAACAAATGTGCAGTCGCTTCCGCGTCGTCGTCAGCACGATGGGCAGCAGGCAGCGCAATACCGAATTCTTCTGCCAAATCTTGGAGTCGATAGCTTGAAGAAGAAGGGAACAGAATTTTGGACAATTCAACTGTGTCTATCTGTTTCCCAATCCATTTTTGGACTTGACAACGCTTGAATTCACTTTGCAAAAATGACAAATCGAAATCTGTATTGTGTGCTACAAAAATCGTATCTTGAAGCATCTCTGAAACATCACGCGCGATTTCTTCAAATGTAGGTGCAGAGTGCACTTCATTATCCGAAATGGACGTCAAGTGTTGGATGAACACCGGGATATCCCTTAATGGATTTACAAATGATGAATATTTTTTTATAATAGATCCATTTTTAATGAAAACGATGGCGATTTGTATGATCCGGTCGCCTTTCAAAGGAGAATGCCCAGTGGTTTCCAAATCGACGACCGCATATGTATGGTTATCCATTCAATCATCAACTTCCTGTTATTGATTGTCACTTAGACGAATCGTTTTCGGATCTTCTCCCGATAACCTGTGATCATCAGTGACTGTACTTGAATAATTGGAAGACTGTTCAAGCGAGTTGAATACTACAGCAGATTGTATCATATTCACCGTTGTGTTTGCGTATTTAGGCATCAGATTGGCTGGATTTCTCGTATATTGCTCAGTCTTTAATAGGCAAAATACTGCAAAAAAACTGCCCAAAGGTTTTGTCCTTAGGCAGTGATTCTAATCAGGCAATAATGCCTGGCCGTTCTTTTATAATATCTTTGATGCCATTCTTTTCATCCATTAGCAAGACGGTAGGCTGGTGGGTCGCTGCTTCTTCATTTGTAACATAAGCATAGGAAATGATAATGACGATATCTCCCTTTTGAACAAGCCTTGCAGCTGCACCATTAACACAAATAACACCACTTCCTCGTTCCCCTGCTATGATATATGTTTCAAAGCGGGCACCATTATTATTGTTGACAATATGGACTTTTTCATTTGGCAATAAGCCCGCTGCATCCAAAACGTCGCTGTCAATCGTAATACTTCCGACATAATTCAAATTTGCTTCCGTCACTGTTGCCCTATGCAATTTACTGTTCATCATCATTCGGAACATGAAAACCATCCTTTGTTGACATAATAATATTATCTATCAATCTTGTGTTTGTGAATTTTACCGCGCAAGCCAAAATAACTTCTTTTGAATCTTTTGTAATCGCTGTCAATGATGGATAGGATAACAGAGTTACATAATCGATTTCACCTGAAGTGTTGGAGTTAATCAACTCTACTACTTCGCGTTCAATATCCTGTGGTGACTTTTGTGCATCAAAATTCTCTGCTCCTATTAACAAGGCTCTATAGATACTAGGAGCCTCAAGACGTTCCGATGCGTTCAAATTTACATTTCTCGAACTTCTTGCGAGTCCATCTTCTTCACGTACAGTCGAAACTCGAACAATTTGAGTACGCAAATTGAAATCCCTGACAAACGTTTCAATTAGCGCAAGTTGCTGTGCATCTTTCATACCGAAATAGGATCGGTCCGGGTCAACGATATTGAATAGCTTCAAAACGACTTTTAAAACACCATCAAAGTGTCCAGGCCGTTTTGACCCGCACAGGACATCGGCTTGAGGTCCGGGCAGAATCCTTATCCCACTGTCTGAAGGATACATTTCTTGTGCAGTTGGGATGAAAAGAATATCCACTCCCGCTTTTTCAGCCTTCATGATATCATTCTCTAAGTCCCTGGGATAGCTCTCGAAATCTTCTCCAGGTCCAAACTGTGCGGGATTGACGAAAATACTCATGACGACAATGTCATCATGTTCTTTGGCGGTCTCAATAAGCCTCAAGTGTCCTTCATGCAAAAATCCCATCGTCGGCACAAATCCCACCGTTTTACCCATCCGGAAATCCCGATTTAATACGCTCTCCAGTTCCCGTACGGTTTGAATGATTTGAAGACTCTTGCATTCAACGCCCATCATTTTTTCCTCCGTATAATGCATTCAATTCATTTTCTTTCATTGTGAAACGATGTTCTTCAGAAGGAAATGTTCCTGATTTCACTTCTAATACATACTCTTCTACCCCTCGTACAATGGAGTCTCCCACTTCAGCGAATGCTTTGACGAACTTTGGTATATGGTGGTTACCGTATTTCACCGTGTCGTGGAATACAAGCACTTGGCCGTCAGTTCCCGCCCCCGCCCCAATACCGATTGTCGGGACTGTAACGACCTTTGACACTTGTTCTGCCAATTGATAAGGAATACATTCCAGAACGATCATGCATGCGCCCGCAGCTTCAGACGCTATCGCATCTTGTATGAGCTGTTCGGCAGCAACAGCCGTCTTTCCTTGAACTTTATAGCCACCAGCGACTGCTGCTGACTGGGGCAATAGACCAAGATGGGCAACTACAGGAATACCAGCACCTGTTAACAATCGGGTTGTCTCTATCACATTTCCTGCACCTTCGAGTTTTAAAGCGTTTGCTCCGGTTTCCTGAAATAGTTTGATTGCAGACATAAGTGTCCGATCAGCGGATCCATGGTAAGAGCCGAACGGCATGTCGACTACAACAAATGTATTCTTCGCCCCTCTTCTGACAGCCTTTCCATGATGTATCATATCCTCCACAGTGACCAATGCTGTCGTTTCATATCCGAGCACTACCATGCCAAGTGAATCTCCGACTAGAAGGACGTCAATACCCGCTTCCTCAGCAAGTTGTGCAGATGGATGATCATACGCTGTCAACATAACAATCTTTTCGTTAGCCTTTTTCATTTTCGTGAAGTCCGCAGTGCTTTTCATTTTATCTCTCCCCATTTCCATTCATATTGAATGGAGAAAACCTTATAACCAGTTCACCTTGGCGTTATCGCTTCCAGATTTTCAATAAAACATGACACCAACAGGACGTTGGAAATGCAGTCATTGCAATAGAAGTTCGCGTATTTAGACTGCCTTCAGTAGTTCTTATCAAAATCCGTGACATTCACCGTAGGTTTTATCTTCATGCAGTAAGTATTTAACAATCGCCGAGCAGTCAACAAATCGGCATTCTTGTAAACACCTATTGAAGTAAAACACTTCTTCTGAATAAAGATAAAAACCCTTCCATCCATAAAAGGACAGAAGGGTTGTGTAGTAAAAGATTTGGTTTCCTCCGTCCCTGTCTCTTGCAAGATCAAGGCAGATCGTATTAAATTGATTGTGGTTGTGCAAGTGCGCTTAATGCAGGTGCAGTTCCGGTTGATACTGCCCTTCGCACTAACTATATCAAATGGCTGGTAGGTTGTATACCCTCATTTCTCGATGATGATATCAGCAGAGTATATCCCTTTAATTGTACCGTCATCCATTTTCACTTCTAACAATCCTTCTTCTGATATGCCGAGCGCAATGCCTTCAACCGTTTCATTCAACATGACTGCTTTGATACGTTTACCGGCAGTATTCGAGTATCCTTCCCACAATAGCTTAATTGGACCAAATCCGTGTTTTACATACATTTCCGTATAGAGCTCAAGGAAACTAAGGATTTCTGCAATAAGTCGTGCTCGATCCGTTACTTTACCAGTTTTTAATTTTAAAGATGTCGCTATATCTTGAATTTCCTCAGGAAAATCGTCTATATCGTGGTTGATATTCATTCCGATACCGATGATTATCGCTTTTACACGATCAGGGTCTGACTGTAATTCGGTGAGTATTCCTGTTATCTTTTTGCCATCAATCATAATATCATTCGGCCATTTAATCGTCGCCTCTAGTCCCACGATTTCTTCAATCGCCCTAACTATCGCAACTGCGGCTACCAAAGTCATTTGTGGGGCTTCCTGTGGCATTAGTGATGGACGTATAATCAGACTCATCCATATTCCTTTGCCGGCAGCGGAACTCCATGGTCTTGATAATCTGCCTTTACCGGCTGTCTGTTCTTCTGAAACGACGAGCGTTCCGTCTGCTGCCCCGTTTTGTGCGGCATCATGCGCAATCAATTGTGTAGTAGCGCAGCTTTCATAATAATCAACAATCCTGCCATAGCTTTTTGTTTTCAACTTTTTTTGAATATTAGCGGCATTGATTCGATCAGGCGAACCTGTCAATACATACCCTTTTTTGCGAATGGATAGAATATCATAGCCTTCCTCTTCGAATTCTTTAATATACTTCCATATCGCCGTTCGGGACAGACCGAATTCATCGGCAAATTCCTGTCCGGATATTGGGATGCCATTCGCTTCGAATAGTCTCCTTAGCAACTCATTTTTCACTTGTGTATTCATTAAGAAACCATTCCTTTATATCATCAACTTCGTTTTGCACGTTTCCATGTAGGATAGCCGATTCAATCTTGCTAATCCATTCACCTACCCAATGTCCGCCTCGTTGATTCTTCCAATCCAAAAGATTTTTTCCACTGATAGCAAGATCTTCTTTGGAATGGATCGGCAATTCGGCTTTTGCATGCGCAATTTCCGATTCGTTTAGTGAGCTCGCTTCAGGATGAAATGCTGAAAAAGCTTTTTCTGCAACGACAAGAACTTCCTGTGGAAAGCGATAATAGTCATCATTTGTGTAGATTCTTTCAATACGGTTCATGAACGCAGATCGCACATCAATCAAATAAAATCGTTCTTTCTTAGAAAGCTTATAAGCTTTTACTACCTTGTCCACAGAATAGTCACCTACGAGCATTATATTCGCCCAGCCTTCCCATGCATTGACGAAAGGACTGCTGTTTATGAGTAACTGTGGATCTTTCGGAAAGAGCGGCAGATGATCAGCTAAGCCCGTAGTGAGCAGAGAAATTATCGCTTTTTGCGAATGGGAACCTGTCCATATTTTGTCCATTTCGTTTTTAATACGTTCAATTGAAACTTGCTTAATTTTTTCAGCTTTAGTAGCGATTGCTGTAAACGTATTCAGTTCGATATCAAATCCAAATACAGATGAGAAACGTACTGCGCGTAACATTCTTAACGGATCTTCGTTGAAACGGTCTTCAGCATTGTCAACGGCCTTAATTATCCTACTTTGTAAATCAGCTACACCACCAAACGGATCAACCAGTTTGCCATTCAATGTCAAAGCCATGGCATTCATTGTAAAATCTCTGCGTTTCAGATCCTCGTGTAACGATTGTACGAACGGAACATCAGCTGTTGCCTTTTTATAGGTGCTTGTATTTGTATTCTCCGAACGATATGTCGTAACTTCAATCGGTTCACCCTCAAGTAAAACAACGATCGTCCCGTGTTCAATACCGATATCGAAGGTTGTCTGAAATTGCCCTTTCACTTCATCGGGTGTAGCAGAGGTTGCGATATCAAAATCAGAAGCAGTCTTGCCTAGAAGATGATCCCTTACAGACCCTCCTACAAAAACAGCTTCATAACCGGCAGATTCGAGCGTTGCAATGACTTCCCGGCTAGCACTCGTTCCAAATGTTTTTGTCATTTCGTCAAACCTGCTATTCGGTAATAAAGTTCTTCATACTGCGAAACAATCGTTTCTGAATTAAATTTTTCTTTGACAGTTAGCAGTGCATTTTGACAGAGACGTTCATATAGCTCTGCATCAGAAAAGATCTTTAACGCTTGAACAGCAACAGCTTCAACATCCCCCTGTTCTACAAGGAAACCATTCTTCCCGTCTTCGACTACTTCGGGTATACCTCCAATATTTGTTGCGATCGCGGGTACACCACAAGCAAATCCCTCCAGTAGAACTAGACCAAATGCTTCTTTTTCAGATAATAGCAACATGAGATCGCTGATTGCCAATAATTCAGGTAGATCATCACGTTTGCCAGTAAAGATGACATCATCAGCCAATCCTTCAGCCTGAACTTTTTCCATCATTTCAAATTGTTCCGGTCCTTCACCGACTAACAATAATTTTGCGGATGTTTCATGTCGAATCAATTTAAAACTGTCAATAATATCTGGGATGTTCTTGACACTGCGGAAATTCGAAATATGTATGAGTACTTTATCATTTGCATCGATGCCAAGTGCGGTTTTCATGCACCCTGGATCTATTGGCCTGTATTTAGACTCATCGATAAAGTTATAAATTGTCAATATTTCCTTTTCAGGTTCAATCATCTCAAGGGTTTCCTGTCTGAGAGCTTCCGATACCGCGGTCGTAATATCTGATTTGTCTATTCCGTAGCGGACCGTATTCTTCAAGCCAGGATCATGTCCGAGAATCGTCACATCGGTGCCATGCAACGTCGTAATGACACCAATCGAGGAATTGGCCATATCTTTTGCTAATGCCGCAGAAATGGCGTGTGGCACGGCATAATGGACATGCAGCAAGTCAAGTTTTTCTTCAATAATCACTTGTGCAATACGATTCGCCAAGGCAATATCATAGGGTGGATATTTGAAAACGGCATAGCCGTCGATTTTCACTTCATGGAACTGGATATTAGGATGGACATCGGTGAACCTGAACGGCTTGCTCGACGTGATATAGTGCATTTCATGACCTTTTTCCGCCATTTTCAACCCTAACTCTGTAGCAACGACACCTGATCCGCCTAATGTCGGGTAACAAATGACCCCTACTTTCAATCTTTCCACATACATCTCCTCTTCCTTAACGGTTTAATCAATCAAATGTTCCAGGCCATACACAAGATCTTTTCTACCGACCACGTTCCGAATCGACAATAAGATACCTGGCATGAAACTTTTCCTATCGAAGGAATCATGACGCAAAGTCAGTAATTCGCCTTCTCCTCCGAGCAATACTTGCTGGTGGGCCAATAAACCCGGCAATCGGACACTATGAATTTTCATGCCATCCACATCTGCTCCACGTGCACCTTCAATATGAACCTGTTCATCGGGATGACCTTGTATATGAGCCGGCCGATATTGTCGGATCATTTCTGCCGTCTTTACTGCAGTACCTGATGGTGCATCCAATTTACGGTCGTGGTGCATCTCAATGATTTCTACATCACCTAAATATCGAGATGCTTGAGCTGCAAACTTCATCATTAAAACGGCTCCGATGGAAAAGTTCGGTGCAATAATACAACCAATATGCTCTGTTTCGACAAGTACAGAGATTTCATCCACTTGACGTCTCGATAATCCCGATGTACCCACAACAGGGTGCACACCGTGAGCAAGTGCCTCTTCTACATTTTTGAAGACCGCATCAGGATCTGTAACGTCTAATAATACGTCTATAGCATGATTTTCCATCATTTGAGCCATGCTTGTATAGATTGGAATGCCGTTACCTTCATCGTTTATATTTCCATTATGTAAATGCAATCCATTATATTTATAATCGAGTGCTGCAATCGCTTCAACGTCGGGTGAAGACTCAATCGCTTCAATTGCCGTCGTTCCCATTCTACCCCTAGCACCAGCTATGGCAACTTTGATCGTCATTCCTGCTCCTCCTTTTTAGTCCATCGATCTGCATCACGTTCTTTGAATTTAGTTAAAACAGTAGTCAAAGCCTTTTCAAGACTAATGCCTTGGGAGTTTGCGAAACAGATAAGCACGAAAAACAAATCACCCGTCTCTTCTTCCAACGATCTGATCTGTTCGGTACTCTTCTTCTTTTTCATGCCAAAGACGTGTTGGACTTCTCGTGATAATTCACCAAGTTCTTCTGTTAAACGGGCCAACAACTCCATTGGTGGAAAATAGCCTTCTTTAAAACCAGCTATATAGGTATGGACGTCATCTTGAAGTAATTGTAATGATTTCGATTGTTCCATTTGCTTCATTTCCCTTCATCTGATATCTTATTCATTCGTATCGCTATTGTCAAAATTTGAAGAATGGTTGATAATAAAAAGGTCTTCAAGAAAGGTGGTCATCTTTTGCTGCGTGGTATAAAATTCAAAAACATCTTTTTCATCTTGTTAGGTGCTGCCATTTTCAGTTTTGGACTCGTGCATTTCAATATCCAACATGAACTTGCTGAAGGCGGCTTCACAGGTATAACGCTAATTCTGTTATTTGCATTCAAATGGGATCCTGCCATCATGAACCTCGTCTTGAATATACCGATGTTCGCCATTGGTTGGAAACTACTAGGCAGAAAAGTATTTATTTATACGATTATCGGAACTGTTGGTGTTTCTGTGTTCCTGAAAGTTTTCATGAAGTACCAATTTACGATTCATATGGAAGATGATATGTTCCTCGTTGCTCTATTCGCCGGTATATTCATCGGAATCGGACTCGGCATCATTTTCCGCTATGGTGGAACTACTGGCGGTGTAGATATTATCGCACGTTTGGCACATAAATACATAGGCTGGAGCATGGGAAAGACCATGTTCATGTTTGACGCATTCGTCATTATGCTTTCATGGGCTGTATACTTGGACTATCGTTCCATGATGTACACACTCGTTGCGCTGTTTGTCGGGGCTCGAGTCATCGACTTCGTTCAAGAAGGGGCTTATGCGGCAAGAGGAGCGTTCATCATTTCAGAATATCAGGATGAGATCGCTTCCAAAATCACGGCGGAAATGGATCGGGGCGTTACTGTTTTCAGGGGCTATGGCCATTTCACCAAATCCGACCGTGAAATATTATATTGCGTCGTTGGGAGAAATGAAATGATGCGTTTGAAAAATATTATTACCTCAATTGATCCACATGCTTTTGTGTCAGTGACGGATGTACATGATGTACTTGGTGAAGGCTTTACACTAGATGACCAGAAACGACCGTTAGATCATTAAAATTTTATAAAAGAAAAACCCGACCAATTACCATTGCGGTCGGGTTTTTGAGTTAGTCTCTGTTTGTGAAAATAAGAATGAGTCGAAGCAATTCCATTACAGCAACTGCTGTAGCGGCAACATACGTCATTGCAGCAGCACTCAATACTTTTTTCGCATGTGGCTCTTCTTCATTTCGGATAATCCCAAGCTCAACAATTTGGCTCATTGCACGGTTAGATGCATTGAATTCTACCGGCAATGTTACGATTTGGAATAAAACACCTACTGCCATAAAGGCAATACCAATTCCTAGTAAAGATTTTCCCATCGGGATCGTTAAGAGCATACCCGCAATAATGAAAATCCATGAAGCATTTGATGTAATATTTGCAACTGGCGCTAACCGGTGACGGAAGCGCAGGAATGCATAAGCTTCCTTGTCTTGTATAGCATGTCCTACTTCGTGTGCGGCAATTGCAGTACCCGCGACGGACGCATGATGAAAATTGTCTGAAGATAAAGCGACTATTTTTGTCATTGGATTATAATGATCGCTTAGAAAACCTTTGCTCTCTACCACTTTTACATCTTCCAAGCCATTACGGTCCAAAATAAGACGTGCAACTTGTGCCCCTGTCATTCCCGATGTAGATCGGACTTGTGCATATTTTTTATATGTGCTTTTTACTTTGAATTGAGCATACAATGGAAGCAAAATGATAATGCCCAGATAAATCAAAAACATCTTCGGTTCCCCTCCCCTTTTCTATCACTATTTTATAACGCCTACCATGTAAGCGCAACTTTTTACTATTACGCTATAACTTTATCTGTTTTTGTTCTGTTTTTCCATACCCAATAGGCAATCGTTATACAGATGATTGAAAGCCAAAATGTGAAGTAACCGATTTCATTTATATTTTTCATCAAATCATGATAAATCGGCATCTGTTCAAAGACATAATCGATAAAATCATTATGTAATGTCCAAATCGCGGCTATTACAATGTGACCAAAACGGAATTTATAAAACGGAATATATAGTAACGCCTGCAATGCCATTGCAAAATGTGAAATGATGAGCATCCATCCCACCCAACCGATTGATCCGTTCTCTAAAAGTGTCAGAAGGTTCATAACGACTGCCCATAAGCCATATTTAACAAGTGTGATAAGCGCGAGTGCTTCAATCAGCTTAAAATGTTTTCCGATAAGCCAACCCAAAATGGCAATTGTGAAAAACAAGCTTGCTGTTGGACTGTCAGGCACAAATATCCAGAAAATCGGGTCTGTTATTTTCAATTGCCACATATACCAGTCATAGCCATATACAGTTCCGAGCAAATTAACGAAAAGCAATATCCATAAAAATGATTTATGGGATAATATCAACCATATTCGAGTTATCAAAGAAATCTTGACCATCTCCCCATTGATTTGCATGTAACAAAAAAAGAGTCAGTCTCCTGACTCTTTTTTGTTATTCACCAGATTTTAGATTAGCAAGGAATTCAGCTAAAATTTCAAGATCTTCATCCGTGCCTGTCCATTGGTCTGCAGGCATTGTACCGATTCCGTTATGAGCGATATCAATGATTTCTTCTGCAGTCAGACCAGTATCAGCTAATGCGGGTCCAAGTGCTCCTTGGAATGCATCACCGTGACAGTTAATACACGAAGAACCAGCATAAATCTGATATTCATCAGATTCCGTATCAAATACGACTTCCTCACGGATAGCTCCTTGTTCTTTAGCTTTCGCCCAGTCATGGTTCGCAACAGATTCCCATGTCAAGTAGAAAATTGATGCAAAGGCTAGAAGCATAAACGCTGTTGGTAAAGGACGTTTAAACGGACGTCTTTCCTTCGATGTATCCATAAATGGAACTAGCATCAAAGCACCTACAGCCAAGCCTGGAATTACGAGAGCTCCAATGACGTTGTAAGGCCCGGAAGCAAATTCATATTTCAGCAATTGATACATGAATAGGAAGTACCAGTCTGGAACTGGTATATAAGTTGTATCTGTCGGATCCGCTTGACGCTCAAGCGGCGATGGATGAGCAACTGTTATAATCAAATATCCAATTAGGAAGATAGCTCCGATCATCCACTCTTTCAAGAGGAAGTTCGGCCAGAATGCTTCCGTTTTACCCGGATATTCAGAGTAATCTTTTGGAACGTTCGGCATTTTACCAGTAGCTTTAATGCGCGAGTCGCCAACGAATTTCATACCTTTTCCGCGTTGCATTTTGTACCCTCCTTATTCTAATTTCAGACAATCGAACATCCACGATTGAAGTGGATCTTATAGAGGTCCGGAAATACCTTGTCTTCTGATCATGATAAAGTGTGCTGCAAGCAACCCAAGCAAAGCAGCTGGTAGGAAGAATACATGAATCGCGAAGAAACGTGTTAATGTTTGTGCACCTAGGATAGTCGAATCCCCTGCAAGGAGGATCTTGATCTGTTCACCGATAAACGGTACAGATGCTGCAATTTCGATACCAACTTTGGTAGCAAATAATGCTTTCATATCCCAAGGCAATAGGTAACCTGTAAAGCCTAGACCTAACATTGTAACGAAAATAAGAACACCGACGATCCAGTTAAGTTCACGTGGTTTCTTATAAGAGCCTGTAAAGAATACACGCAACGTATGTAGGAACATCATTACGATAACAAGCGATGCCCCCCAATGGTGCATCCCGCGCACAATTTCTCCGAATGCTACTTCGTTTTGAAGATAGTAAACGGATTTCCATGCATTTTCAATATCCGGGGTATAGTACATTGTAAGGAACATTCCTGATAGAATCTGGATGACCGTTACGAAAAACGTCAAACCACCGAAACAATAGATGAATGCAGAAAAATGATGTGCAGGGTTTACGTGCTCTGGTACTTCATGGTCAGCGATATCCCGCCAAATCGGGGTGATATCCAACCGTTCATCAACCCAGTCATAAATTTTGTTTAGCACTTCGGTCGTACCCCCTTACATATTAAACTAATGTGTTTGGAACTGTTTTTCCAAGATGAAGATACCCATCCACGATTTCGACCAAATATTCGTCAAGTGGTCCAATAGGTGGTGTTCCCGGTATATTCTTACCGTTTTTCTGGTAACGTCCTGCGTGGCAAGGGCAGAAAAATTCATTTTCATGCTTGTCGCCTTCCCAGCTTACTGTGCATCCAAGATGCTTACAGACAGGAGAAAGTGCTATGATCTCATCGCCTTGTTTGTACACCCAAGCGGTGTCGGAAACGTCTGACTTGTACCAGCCATCTTTTCGATCTTTAATCGTAAAGTCAACACGTACAGGTGTTTCGCTCAAGTCAGCCACTTTTTGAGAAGTGGGAATGAAATCGCCATCACCCTTCGTCTGCAATACAGGATCAACCGCAAAGCGGACCATCGGCATAACTGTGGCCGAAACCATAAATCCACCGACACCCATCAATGTGTAACTCAGGAATTGGCGCCTTGAAACTTTGCTGCTCATCAATTTCCCTCCTCTTACTCCAAAATCAGTCCAACGGACATATTATTGCATATTGTAATACTAGGACATATCTATGATATATCAATATTAATGTAAATTCAATCATGCCATACATAGTAAAAGCAGAATGTGAACAATTCATGAATTTTAATCATTCAATCGACAATTATTTGCTTCCAATACCGGTATATTAAAGATAGGATGGGATTTTTACATCATTGACCACTGTTCTGTGAATTTCGGCAGTATTTGTCTTAGCTGATCTTCAAGAATAGATTGCCGCAATGACACTTCCATACTTTCAAGAGGGATGGAAGGCATCCAGATGACTTGTCCCCCCAATTCTATTTCGCTCCAAGCGTGATCCGTCGTAAGATAAAACACATGCTTGAAAGAAGTGTCATTAAATTCCTGCAATGTCGTTTGTGCCATATTTGCCCTATCCGTTTTAGATGTATAGACAACTGGGGGCACAAACATCATCCTTCCTTTGAACTGTGTTTCAATAAGCGAAGCGAGATGCATGACAAATTCTGTCGAAGATGCGCTTGTCTTTATATTATCCATGTTCGTTTCGACTTTTACAAGCGGTATCACTAAAGTGTCGATATATTCTTTCTGTTGCAAATATGTATTCATATCTTTGCCTGTCCAATTCAACTGTTTTAACCTCCTCTGTAATCCAAGCAAATGACCCCATCGTGAAGACGGAGTCATCAGTCTTTTGCAATTTTCATATCGTTTAACATTGCGGACAAGATGAGAAAACGTTCCCTGTCATTTGAATCGAGGGCTTCATCCACTCTCTTCATCAACAACTCGAGCGACATTGATGTTGCGCTTTCTTCTAACAGCCGTTCAGCGATTTTACGGTCCCTTGCGCTGACTTGCAGTTCTACAGGCAGGAAAGGATTTTCCTCACGTACACTGGCGTAATGAGGACATGTGTGGCTGTTCGGGAAGTTCAGCTGGATATACATTTTTTCATCCGGATGCAGACGTAGATCATGAAAAGACTTTTCCGCATCCGCCGTCATGAGATTGCCTTTGTAAAAACGGAAGGGTATGCTTTCTGAATTGATCGTTGAAATGACCATTGCTCTCGGACAGTAATGAGCTTCATCTGTAAAGTGTACATTTTGAAGAAGTTCCTCATGGCTAAGGAGATAATTCAGAATCCATACACATTCCCTGCGCTTCAATTTATAGCGCTTTAAGAACCATCTAACAAAATCTTTTTTGGCAGCGACAGGAATCATGGCTGTCATATCACACCTCCTCGTCATTTTACATTTCAAGAAAAGCGGTCCATTCCTCATGAGGTTCCAATTTTACAAGCACCCTTACTACTTCGATAGCTTCATCCTTTTTTCCTTCATCCAAAAGGAATCTTGCGTATTTATCTAAAAATGATGGATCATCTTTCATACCAGTATATGCTTTAGTGTAAGATACGTATGCATCCTCGAATTGTTCACTGTTTTCCAATGCAAATGCTTGAAATGCTGATAAAAGTGGCAGCTCCATAACTTCTTCCGTCACGCCAGAGAGCAGTTCAAGCAATTCTTCATTCTGCTCCTTCTGATTGTAAAGTGATGCTAGCGTGATAATGGCATCGATGTACTCTGGATCCAGAGCGATTGACTCGGAAAGATGCTGTTCCGCCTCATCTGTAAATCCAAGCTTCAACGCCGATTTGCCAGCGGAGAGCTGCAATTCTTTATCGAATTCGTCACGATTAATACCGAGTTTGAACAGTTTATAGGCCTTTTCATCTTCACCTGAATTTGCATAAGCCTGACCGCCAAGCATGTATGCCGAAAAATAATCAGGGTCGATTTCGATAAGCTCTTCGACAAGCTCACTACTTTTTTCCGGTTGCCCACTTTGGAAGTATGCGAAAGCGGCTCCAAATAATGTGTCTGGCAGGACTTCATCTTTTAGAATATCATTGTAAAACGGAAGTGCCTCTTCGTATGCAGCTCCGGCACTGTAAGTTTCAGCGATTCTTAATCGGATGTTCACACCTGCAATATCAGCATTCCCTTCATTGTAAAGATCGGTATAGAATTTTGCAGCTTCGATATACCTTCCCGCATCTAATAGCAGTTCAGCATAAGCGAATCGGATGATCGGTTCATGGGGTGCCAACCGATATGCCTCTTTCACTTTATCAAGCGCAGCTTCTGCCATTCCAATCATTTGATAATAGTCTGCCAGCGCCATTAATGCTTGAACGTACTCATCATCATCTGGGGTAATATCAGATAAAAGCAGTAATGCCTCATCCTCTTCTCCAAGTTCCAGCAATGTACCTGCCCTATCGATTTTCAATTGTGCTTCATCGGGTATATGGATCATAAGTACTTCGTATATATGATCTGCTTGTCCGATATAACCGAAATTTACGAGCAATCCTGCAGCTTCATACAGCAAGTCATAGTTTCCATCACTTTCGACTTGATCGATGAGTTCATTAATCTGTTGGATATCTCCATCTTGGACAGCTTTTTCAAAATCATGTAACTGCATCATATTTTCACCTGTTCCTTCAAGTTGTATACATTAGGAAAATTATTCTTCATATGTTGTCAAAGCAAGTTCTTCCAAGTGTTCAAAAAAGTTTGGGTAAGATATAGCGATACAGGATGGATCTTCAATATGAATCGCACCTTCAGATACGAGAGAAGCAATTGCCGCCATCATACCAAGTCGGTGGTCTCCGTATGATTTGAGCGTTCCACCAGTCAGTGGAGTTGGTCCTTCAATGATCATCCCATCTTCAGTCGCCTCTATCCTAGCTCCCAATTTAGTCAACTCAGTCGTAACTGCTGCAATCCGATCAGTTTCTTTGACGCGAAGTTCAGCAGCATCCTTAATAATCGTTTTCCCTTTCGCTTGTGTTGCAAGCAAGGCGATCACAGGCAATTCATCTATAAGAGTAGGAATAATATCTCCGCCGATTTCAATGCCGTGTATTGAAGAATGAGAAACACGTATTCTTCCATAAGGTTCTCCTACTTCATCGGTTTGTTCAAGCAATTCCACTTGGGCGCCCATTTGCCGCAACACCTCAATAATCCCTGTTCTCGTCGGATTCAATCCGACATCGATGAAGTCACAAGTTCCCCCTTCCACAATTGCCGCAGCGACCATAAAGAATGCGGCGGAAGAAATATCTCCGGGAACAGTGACGTCTGTCCCAGTGAGAACACTTCCTCCACGAATCGTCGACGAAGTCCCCTGTTGGCTGATATCTGCACCGAATTGCTTAAGCATACGTTCAGTATGGTCTCTTGAAATCGTCGTTTCAGTGACTGTTGTATCACCTTCCGCATTCAGTCCTGCGAATAAGATTGCTGACTTCACTTGTGCACTCTCGACAGGCATATCATATTCAATGCTTTGAAGTTTCCCTCCAGTAATGGTTAGCGGTAGCAAGTCGCCTCCTTTGATGGAGGCGCCCATCAATTCCAACGGCCCTGTAACTCTTTTCATCGGCCGTTTTGATAATGAATCATCGCCTGTTAAAACGGATTCAATTTCTGAAGCTGACAATATGCCAAGCATCAGTCTTGCTGTTGTGCCCGAATTTCCCGCGTACAAATCAACTGCCGGTTGCCTCCAGTTTCTCAAACCTGGGCTGTCAATAACTACATTCGTGCCCATCCGTTCAATTGTTACGCCAAGTTGCTTAAAAATATCTACCGTTCGTAGACAATCTTCGCCGTCGAGAAAGCCTTTTATTGACGTTCTACCTTCTGCGATGGACCCTAACATAATTGCACGATGTGAAATGGATTTATCACCAGGAACTTTTATCGACCCTTTAATGACCGGTTTATCGAACTTAACGGTTTTTAGTTCAGTCATGATCTACCACTCCTATTCAAAGAATATGCATGCTATAATCCGTCGCTTTTGAGAGTGCAAATCTCGCAGCTTTCCGGTCTTCTGCCGTCTGGAAACTGATAACAAGAATTCCGTAGACATCTGTTCTCGTTTCTACAATTCGAATGTTCGTCAAACTGATTTCTTCTTCAGCAAGAATTTTAGTAATTTCAGATATGACACCGGGGTGATCAGGTATGTCGATATGCAAATCGAAGGTCATATATAATGCGCCTTGGATAGCCCCTTCATACGTGGATGGAAGTTCATCCCTGAACTTTTTAGCGTCATTGAAAAAATCGAATATCTGTTCAGGATCATTGTTAATGATCATTTCCCGTACATGATTCATCTCCTGTAACCAGCCATCTAGTTGTTCAAGTAATTCAAGTCTATTCTGAATCGTAATATCTCGCCACATTGTTGGATCTGCAGAAGCAATGCGGGTAAGGTCGCGGAAGCCCCCTGCCGCCAACTTCTTTACGAATGGCTGAGATGATTCTTGGTCCGCCAACCTACCTACGAGCGAAGAAGCAACAAGATGAGGGAAATGACTGACAATTGCAGTCATTCGGTCATGCTCCAGTGCATCCAACACAACAATTTTTCCTTTTGTAGGAACCAACAAGTTTGATAGCGTTCGAATTCGCTCTTCGCTTTCATCTCCGATTGGAGTCAATATATAATAAGCATTTTCAAATAGATGCCCTTTGGCAGCCGTGACTCCACTTTTGTGGGAGCCTGCCATAGGGTGACCGCCAATGAATGTAAATCCTTTCTCAATCAAACATTTTGCCGCTTCCATAATGGGGCTTTTTGTACTGCCTGTATCTGAAATAATGACGTCTTTTTTGAGATCCCAATCACTTGCTTCTTCTAATAATGATACCGTCGTATTGACCGGCGTTGCGAAAATGATAAAGTCTGCTCCTTCGCATGCTGATTTGGCAGAAGCGGCGACAGTATCGATGATGCCACGACGATAAGCTTTGTCGGCTGTTGCATACGAGCGATCAAAACCTGTTATATGTATATCCTGGTCTTCGCGCTTAAGCGCAAGACCAAGTGAACCACCTATGAGACCAAGTCCAATTATTGTAATATATTTTTTCATAATTACCTACCTGTTTTCATTTAGTAATCGATCAAACGCATGAAATAAACCTGTGTTTTGTTCTTCTGTGCCAATTGTGATTCTTAAATATCCCGGTGTTCCTAAAGCATTTCCGCTTCTGACGATATAACCATTCGTTAATAAGAATTCCGCTGCAGCATCCGCATCACATGGTACTTCAATCAGCACAAAATTTGTTTGTGAATCATAAATATGTAACCGATTATTTTCGGCATACGTTTCGAACCGTTTTCGCTGTTCTTCATTCAATGCTCGACATTTTTCTACAAATACATCGTTTTCCAACGCTTTGCTAGCCACTGCAATTGCCAGTGTATTGGTGTTGAATGGATTACGAATCTTATTCAATTCAGTGATAATATTTGGTGAGGAGACTGCATAGCCAATTCTGAATGATGCAAGTCCGTAAGCCTTTGAGAAAGTACGCAAAATAAGGATATTCGGAAAACGTTCTAGCAAGCTGATGGAATCCACATGCAACGGATCAGTAACATATTCATAATAAGCTTCATCTAGAACGACAAGAATATCGGAAGGCACTTCTTCAAGGAAACGTAGCAAATCTTTGTGAGCAATCAAGTTACCTGTCGGATTGTTTGGATTGCACACCCACATGATTTGCGTACGTTCATCGATTGCTGCTAGGTGTGCATCTAGATTATGTTGCCCGTCAACTAACGGAATTTCAGTTATGGCTGCCCCTTCTACTTTTGCATTATGGGCGTATTGCGGAAATGAAGGAGTGGGCATGACAGTATGCGCGTCTTCATCGAGTAATGCACGGCATATGATTGAAATGATTTCGTCAGAACCGTTGCCAAAAAGAATTGCTTCTTCTTGCACACCATGCTTTTCGGCTAGCTTCTCCCGTAAGATCGTTGCATGTCCATCAGGATAAATCTCAAAAGGCAGGGACGAGCTAGTCAAAAATTCAACCACATGAGTTGAGCAACCATAAGGGTTTTCATTAGAAGCCAATTTAACCACTTCATCAAGCTGGTACTTTTCTTTTACGTCTTCGATTGATCTGCCGGGCTTATAGGGCTTCATTGTGCTTAATGCTTCTTTCCATTTCACTTGAGCTCCTCCAATCTGTTAGATAGTCGCTATTATTTTTGTAAATCAGGACGAAGTTTTACGGCTTCATTTTGATAAATATGTTGAATATCGTTTTGTGGAGTTTCAGTATTTACATGCATGAGCACTCGGATACATAGTGGCATTCCACCGGGTACGTTCATTTCATGCGTGCACATGACAGGTACGAAAGTCCATCCTTGAATTGATCTGACCGCTTTAGCGGGAAATGCAGATGCAATATCCTGTGTAGTCGAGATGACAACTGATACGATATCAGTAGGATTGACATTATTCAGTTCAGCCATTTCCTTCACCAATGATTCTGTAGCAACAAGGACGTAGCCCGCTTCATCTGCCACGACTGTCGTCGCTCCTCTAATTCCCCGAACTGTCATATGCTCTCCCCCTATTGGATTCTTCTTACTAGTTCCTCGAAAACTTTTCGACACTCCTCTGTACTAATCGTTTTGACGATTGGCGATCCAAGCTTTTCAAGGACAACGAAATTCATTTTTCCGAAAGTCGCTTTTTTATCTTTTATCATAAATGCTAAAAACTCTTCAAACTCGTAATCAGATACAGGTGAAAAAGGATAGCCATTTTTCTTGGCAAATTGAATGAATTTGTTCGTAAACACGGCATCCAATTCACCGTGATTTTCGCTCATTACGAAACTGAATGCCATGCCAATCATAATACATTCACCGTGACTCAGTCCGCCAAATCCACAAACTGCTTCAACGGCGTGGCCAAACGTATGTCCAAAGTTCAAATACTTTCTTGATGATTGTTCAAATTCATCCTCAGCAACAATAGTTGCTTTCACTCGAATTCCTTTTAAAAGCTCTTCAGCAAGCCACTTTTCACTAGGGGAAATAAAACTCTTTTCAGCTAAAAGCTGTTGGCTCCAGTAGGGGTCAGAGATGAATGCATGCTTCATAAGCTCTGCTAACCCTGATCGGATTTCACGTACAGGCAACGTCCTAAACAGGCTTGTTTCAAATAGAACAGCCGCTGGTTGATGAAAGGAGCCGATCATATTTTTTCCTTCGGGCAAATTGATAGCTGTTTTTCCTCCAACTGCACTGTCATGTGAAAGAATCGTTGTAGGGCATTGGATAAACCTGATTCCCCGCATGAATGTTGCTGCAATGAAACCAGTTAAATCCCCGCAAGCTCCTCCCCCGAAAGCAATTAACATCGAATTCCTTGTGAAGCTTTCATTTAACAGAAATGATTGACACTCTACATAGACAGCCGCAGTTTTGCATTGTTCACCCGCCGGTACAATTTTTACGACCGGTTCAATACCGCATTTTTGCAATGCGACCAAAAGTATCTGGAGATGAATGGATGCCACTTGTTCATCCGCAATAATACCGATTTTATCGGCACTATCCAACAGTTCCTTATAACGGTTGGATAACAACTCATATACACCATTGTCTATATGCACATCATACGATGTATCCGGCAATTGAACTGTAAGTGTGCCCATGTCAGAACTCCTTTACATATTTTCTATACTTCGAAATTTCCTCTTTCAATCCCTCAATTGTGTCTGAACGGAATTCGTCCATAATCGCTTTCGCCATTTCTGTCGCGATGACATGCTCTGCAACAACGGATGCGGCTGGAACTGCACATGGATCTGACCTTTCGATTGTTGCGGTAAATGCCTCTTTCGTTTCGATATCAACACTTTCAAGCGGCTTATACAAAGTTGGAATAGGCTTCATGACTCCGCGTACAACGATTGGCATTCCTGTAGTCATTCCTCCTTCGAGGCCACCGAGGCGATTTGTTTTGCGGTAATAGCCACGGTCTTCTGACCAAGCAATTTCATCATGTACTTCACTGCCCGGAATTTTCGCCATGCCGAAGCCAAGTCCGAATTCCACACCTTTAAACGCATTTATGCTCATCATCGCTCCAGCAAGCTTTCCATCCATTTTACGATCGAACTGCACATAACTTCCAATTCCAGGTGGACAACCTTCAATGACAACTTCGACGACACCACCAAGCGTATCACCTCGGCCTTTGATGTCATCGATTGCAGCAACCATTTTGGCCGAAGCTTCCTGATCTGCACAATAAACAGGATCATTTTCGACAATTGCCCGCAATTCTTCTATCGATACATTTGCATATGAATTCACATTTGTTTTTATTCCGCCGATTTCAGTCACATAGGAGACAGTTTGAATGCCAAGTTCGCGTAAGAACTGTTTTGCTACTGCTCCGATCGCAACTCGCATAGTTGTTTCTCTGGCTGAAGACCTCTCAAGTACATTACGTAAGTCACGGTGACCGTATTTCATACCACCGACGAGATCTGCATGGCCAGGACGTGGTCTTGTAATTTGTCTTTTAATGTCTTCCGGTTTGACGTCATCCTCCAAAGGCTCGATTCCCATAATTCCAGTCCAATGCTTCCAGTCATCATTGACGACAGTCAGCGTAACTGGTGATCCAAGTGTTTTACCATGTCTGACTCCAGAAGTGATTAGAACTTGATCCTTCTCAATCTGCATCCTGCGACCGCGTCCATGACCACCTTGTCTTCTCTTCAATTCGGTATTGATCATTTCTGCCGTCAATGGCATCTGAGCAGGCAAACCTTCTATAATAGCGGTCAATTGCGGACCATGTGACTCTCCAGCTGTGAAAAACCTCATTCCAATTCCTCCTTTGTCATTATCTAAGACGGATTAGCAAACTTCCGTTTCATAGCACTTTATCAAACCAGAACAGGTTTGACCATATCTATATTTATAAAATGAATGATTACTAGATTTTTCGGTAAAAGAAAGTCTCTTCAGATTCAAATCCGTATTTACTAGGATTGAAAATCTGTTCAGTACTGCCAACGAATAATACGCCTCCAGGTCTAAGTGCTTTTGAGAAGCCTTGGTAAATTTGGTCTTTCGCTTCCTCAGTAAAATAAATCATGACATTTCTGCAGACAATTAAATCAAAACCTGTACCATACGGATCATTCAAGAGATTTTGTTGCTTAAATTGAACCGTTTTTTTGATTTCATCTTTTACTTGGTAATGCTGTCCTTCATTAATGAAATATTTGTTCAGAATTACTTTTGGTACCTCTTTCAACGAACGTTCAGAGTAAAGTCCGACTTTTGCCCGTTCTAACACTCCGGAATCAAGGTCTGTCGCCAATATCGAAATATCTTTCAGTGGGCTATGTGAAGAGAGGACCATCGCAAGTGAATAAGGTTCTTCCCCCGTGGAACATGCCGCACTCCAAATCTTCAGTTTCTTGTTAGCGGACAGTAACATCGGGAAAATCTTTTTATCGAGTACGTCCCAGCGCTGACTATTCCTATAAAACTCTGAGACGTTAATTGTCATCCTATCCAAAAATTCATCAAGCAATTGTTTATCATTATGTATGGCTAAATAATAATCGTTAAAGTTCTTAAATCCTCTTTTTTCATATAAAGAAGTGAGTCTTCTCTTCATTTGGGCCTCTTTATAAAGTGATAAATCGATTCCTGTTTTTTTATTGATTTTTTGTATAAAATCCGTATAATCCGTCAATCCCATTTCCCTCCTGCAAACCTTTTTTCCCATTATAGCCGAAAAGGGTCAGATAATGTGTGAAAAATACAATTCGGTACAACAAACTGACATATTCACTTATATTTATGCAGTAAATGCATATCGATTAAACTTTTAATAATAGCAAAAACAGCCGTGCGTCGGAACGCTTGGCTGTTTTAATAGTGATCAGATTTGCTGAGTCGCTCAGTTAATCCAGCTGATCATTGACTTATCGTAGCTTACAAGCTCTTCTTCTTTGAAGAACAGGTTGATTTCACGAGCTGCTGAATCAGATGAATCAGAACCGTGGATAATGTTTTTGCCAACAGTGACTGCGAAATCTCCGCGGATTGTTCCTGGAGCTGATTCTTTAGGATTAGTTGCTCCCATCATCAAACGAGCTGTTGAAATGACGTTTTCCCCTTCCCAGACCATTGCGAAAACTGGACCGGAAGTGATGAAGTCAACTAGCTCACCAAAGAATGGACGCTCTTTGTGTTCGCCATAATGCTGTTCTGCCAACTCCTGAGAGATGTTCATAAGCTTCGCGCCCACTAATGTAAATCCTTTGTTTTCAAAGCGATTTACGATTTCTCCAACTAGGTTACGCTGTACGCCGTCAGGCTTGACCATCAAAAATGTTTTTTCCATTTATAAACACTCCTTCACATATGTATGGAATTTTCTCCTTACTGATCGTACCACTCAGATTGCAAATTTTCAACTGTGATCTCACCAATCAATACTTTCTTTTGCTAAGAAATTCAGCAATTTGCAATAATGATCTTTTCGCTTCACCTTCGGGTAAAGACTCCACTTCTAAGACTGCTTTGTTCAGATATAGATTACTCACACATTGCGCTTTCTCTACAGCTCCGGATTGTCTTATAAAAGCAAGCATTTTTACGCGATCTTCTTCAGTCAAAGAACCTTCAAAAGCAGATTTCAAGTACGGTTGGAAATCAGGATCATCTTTTATGTATAATGTCGGCAACGTCAAGTGTCCGTTCAGCAAGTCGCTTCCAGCAGGTTTACCTAACTTTTCATCTGTCGATGTGATATCCAGAATGTCATCCACGATTTGGAAAGCCATTCCTGCAAAGTATCCAAATCTCTTGAGCTTGCCAACTATTTCAGTTTCAGCATTCGAAGCAAGTGCGCCTAGCTCACAACTGGAAGATAGTAACAAGGCTGTCTTTCTCTTAATACGGCGTAAATAATCTCTAAAATTCTGATCAACTCTTTTTTGATATTCAATCTGGATAATTTCGCCTTTGCATATTTCCAACATTGTTTCTGCAAGCAATTGATGGACGGCTGGAATTTCAATTTCACCAATGGAAACTAGGGCTCGCGAAAAAATATAATCGCCCGTATACATCGCAATACGATTATTCCATCTTGCTTTAACCGTTTCAAAACCTCTTCGCACATCAGAATTGTCTATGACATCATCATGGACAAGTGAAGCCATATGTATAAGTTCAAGTGAAACCGCGACTTTGGAAACATTGTCCAAAGAATATTCGCCAAATTGGGAAGACAATATGACAAAAATTGGTCGGATCCTTTTCCCGCCCGCACGCAATAATAAAAGTGATGCTTGCCGAATGACTGGGGAAGACGAGTCCACGGATTGCTCAAGCTCCTTTTCAATGAACGAGAGGTCTTTTCGGAAAGCTGTGTAAAGCGACATTAACTTCAATTTCTCCAAGACAATTACCTTCCCCGCTTGCAATTATTTGAATGCGATGTGCCCTGCAGCTGCTCCACCGCTGTACTTTTTGAATGATACTTCTTTGAACCCGGCATCAACGAACATTTGGGATAATTCCAGTGCTCCCGGGAAATCATCGGCCGATTCTTGAAGCCAGGAATACTCATCATAACTTTTCGCAAATAGTTTTCCGAAAAGCGGCATAATGAACTTGAAATAAAACCTGAATAATTGTCGGAAGACAGGAATTTCACTCTGGGATGTCTCCAGACAAGCTGCCATTCCTCCCGGCTTTAGTACTCGCTGTATTTCTTTAAGTACTTGCCCGTAGTCAGGTACATTACGCAATCCGAAACCAATTGTCACATAGTCAAATGAATTATCTTCAAATGGCAGTTGCATTGCATTACCTTGAATTAGATGGATATTCGGATATGGTTTAACTTTCGGTGCCGCAGATGACAGCATACTTTCGCTGAAATCCAACCCTGTCACATGCCCCTGAGGACCAACAGTATCAGCTAGCGCAATTGTCCAATCCGCTGTTCCACAGCAGACATCCAATGCACGTGAACCTTCTTGGACATTCATCCGTAACATAATATCATTTCGCCATTTTTTGTGCTGGTTAAAACTAATGACAGAGTTCATCTTGTCATATTCTCCAGCAATGTTCTCAAAAACATGATGGACCTTTTCTTCTTTTGGTGTTTCCATAAGTTTTCTCTTCCTTCCTCAAATCGTCTTTCCTAATAGAGGTGTCGCCATCCTATGGATTTCCTGCTTTAAAAACGGGCTTAGAAAACCGGCTTTCATAAGCTCCTCATGAAGTGTGGAAGTTAGTATGGATATTGCCGTTTCAATATTGGACGTTTTCATCTTGTTGCTTGTCCAACCATTTTGTACAGCAGGATCCTTCATCAATTTTCTGGAAAACCATATAAGCGCCAAAGCAGTTCGTGATATGTCGGCATATCGTGAAAACCCGTAGCTCTGATGGAATTCGGTAATACACCCAGATTCAATGCACATCATCGCATGCATGAGTTTTTCCGGACTTAACATCCCTTCCATTAGCACATTAGTCTTTGTCTCATTAATGCGGCCAATCACTTCAGACATAGCTGTTATAAATTTAAAATCCGGTATCGAAGCTAATAATCTGTAATGGATACCGCTAAAATGATCTCCTGATAGTACCATAAGCTGTTGGTCTTTAGATGAGGCATCCAGCATATCTACTCGATCATGTATATCGAATGCGGCATGGACTGCTCCAACAGCGATCGCAGATGTGTTAAGAGCGTACGACCATTCTTCCCCATTTAAAAATGGCAATAGAAGAAAAAACGCCTTAGCCTCGTCAAATGGCATTCTCCCGAGCTCCCTATGTGTAATAGGTTCACGGATGGAATGCTCGACTTCCCTTATATAGTTTTGGATCGTTCGATTCATTATTTGTCTGTCCATCTTCGGTTCTCCATTCAAAGATAACGTGAAAGAGCAATCCCGTATGATCTATTCTTTCCCATCGCTGTAAACAATGCCGTGCGCAGAATGAATTTCAGACTTGCCACGGATTTTCATAGCAGATGTGTGCTCAGTAAATTGAGCAATCATAACTTCGCCGCGATCCAGTTTTTCGGTATGGTGGAATTTTGTATCATTTCCCCTTGTAAGACCGATGACATTTACACCGTCTTCAAGAGCTTTGATCATTATATAATCAGGTTGTGCCATGTGTACCACTCCTGTCGTTCATATATATTCCATCATATCATAGAATTCCGTCGCTTCGCAAAGACATCAAGCCTACTTGATAAGAGACAGAATCTCCGCTCTTTTCACATCATCATGTTCATAAATGCCACGAGCTACTGTTGTCACAGTTTTTGATCCAGGTTTCTTTATACCTCTCATCGTCATGCACATATGCTCAGCTTCGATAACGACATAGACACCGACAGGATTAAGCATTTCCATCATAACATCCGCGACAGTGGAAGTGATTCTTTCTTGTAATTGTGGACGTTTCGCCGTTGTTTCGACAGCCCTTGCTAACTTGCTCAATCCAGCAACGACTCCGTCACGCGGTATGTATGCAATGTGGGCATGTCCATAAAATGGCACAAGATGATGTTCGCACATTGAATGGAATGGTATATCTTTGACGAGCACCACTTCATTGTGGTTCTCATGAAAAACCGTTTCAAAGTAATGTTTCGGATCAATATTAAGTCCTTCGAAAACTTCAGCATACATTTTCGCAACCCGTTTAGGTGTTTCCAGTAAACCTTCACGTTCTGGATCTTCACCGATCGCCTCAAGAATCATCGTAACAGCTTTTTCAATCTTACCGAGATCCATTTCTGTCATTTTGCCAATCCCCTCATCATTCAGTAATGCTATTCCTTCAAAGATAGTAGCATAAACCTACAAATACGTACAGTTCGCGGATTCCTTCAAGTTGCTAACCCGCTGGGCAAATGAAAAAGAGGGCCGCCCGATCCATCTGTTAGCCAGACTTTGCGGACGGACCCCCTATGTAACCTTAAAGATTACTTGACAGCATCTTTAAGAGCTTTACCTGCTTTAAATGCAGGAACCTTGCTAGCTGCAATTTCAATTTCTGCACCAGATTGCGGATTACGTCCTTTACGAGCAGCACGTTCGCGCACTTCAAAGTTTCCGAAACCAATCAATTGTACTTTATCACCATTAGCAAGTGTCGATTGGATTGTATCGAATACAGCTTCAACCGCTTTAGTAGCATCTTTTTTAGTTAGACCCGCTGCTTCAGCAACCGAGTTGATCAATTCTGTTTTATTCACACCATTCACCTCCTCTCAATGGGAACTATACTTTAGATGCTCCGAGTGGCAGCCGTTCGGGTCGTTTCAGAATTACCGAAAGGCAAAAAACGCCTTTGCAGGAATTCTTCCAACGCCTGTCACGGCTAAACGCCACTCTCCGCTTTTCTTTTGTCCAGCTCCGAGTGGCAGCCGTTCCGGTCGTTTCAGAATTACCGAAAAGGCAAAGGACGCCTTTGCGGTAATTCTTCCAACGCCTGTCACGGCTAAACGCCACTCTCCGCTTTTCTTTTGTCCAGCTCCGAGTGGCAGCCGTTCGGGTCGTTTCAGAATTACCGAAAAGGCAAAGGGCGCCTTTGCGGTAATTCTTCCAACGCCTGTCACGGCTAAACGCCACTCTCCGCTTTTCTTCACTGTAAAAAGAGTAACATACTAAAAACCGCGGTGCAACAATATTATCAGCGTTTCCACGCTATTTTGGCATATTTACGTAAAAACAGAAAAAGACCCGTAAAATACGGATCTTTCGAGGGTCAAGCTTGACAAATCGGAACTTCACCACTATCTAAACGATAAATGTGATCATTCCTTTATTGCCGTCATTTACCATCTGTTCAATTGTCTCCCTAAGTCTTTTACGGGCATTTGGTGGAACAGAAGATGTTTTGAAACGAATACTTTCTTTCATTACTTCATGCAATGGTGTACCGAATAGTTGTGTCTGCCAGAGTGCATCCCGATCATGCAAATATGCATTTTTCAATTCCTTCAATAGATGTTGACTATGAAATTCTGATCCGATTAAAGGTGAGAACTCTGCATCCATGTCAATGCGAATAATATGAAGGGATGGTGCAGCAGCTTTCATACGTACACCATAGAAATTATCCTGTTTAATAAGTTCCGGTGGGGACGGCTGGAAATCGTCGATTGTCGGTAAAGCAACACCATATCCAGTCTTCTTCGCCGTATCAATGGCTTCCGCATACATATCATATGATTTTTTCGCTTTTACAGCGTCCTTAACGAATAACAACCAATCTTTTTTAGTCGTCATTTCTTGCTGCATTAAATCTTCGCATACTTCAAGAAACGCCCGCTCATCCATTTCGATGTTAACGGTAGCTTTTCCTTTTCCTGCATCCACTTCAACCACTTCAGCACTTCGCACATATTTCTCATCTTTCAGCCGCTCAGCCAACTCCTGGACTTTACGGATTTTTGATGCAACGAGGAAGCCTTCCTTGATGACATTGTCTATGGATGTATTCAGTTCATGATCTGCACCGAGCACGTCCATCCAATCGGGCTTTTGTAATTCAATGTCCGTAATTGGAAATTCATACAAAGCCTCTTTTAAAATGAGCTGAATCTCTTGTGCATTCAATTGGTCGGCGCTAATGGCGATCACCGGCACACCATGTTTTTCATGCAATTGCTCTTTCAATGCAACGGTCCTGTCATGCGCAGGCATTTTTGAATTCAAAACGATGACAAAAGGCTTGCCGATTTCTTTCAACTTGCCTACAATCTCCTCTTCTGCAACTTCAGCTGCGGCTCTCGGAATATTGTTTACTGTCCCGTCTGTCGTCAAGAGGATACCGATTGTGGAATGGTCACGGATTACTTTATCCGTACCGATGCGGGCCGCTTCCTCGAATGGAATCGGTTCATTATGCCAAGGCGTATGGACATACTTCGGGCCATCCTCGTCTTCATAACCTTTCACACCATCGATGACATAGCCAACACAGTCCGCCAGCCTCACTTGGAATGAAAGTTCTCCGTCCCCGATTGAAACTTGTGTGCCTTGTGCGGGAACGAATTTAGGTTCGGCTGTCATAATAACTGGACCTGGCGAACTTTGAGGCAATTCATCTTGCGCCCTTGCCCTGTCTCCCGCATCCGTCATATTTGGTATGACGACTTCTTCCATCACCCTTTTCACGAACGTCGACTTCCCGACACGGACAGGGCCCACTACACCTATATAAATATCCCCATCAGTTCGTCGAGCCAAATTTTCATACAACTCTTCTTTCATACTTAGCCCTCCTTTTTTCGCGCATATTAGTTTATGTAATAGAAAAACGTTTCATGCCAATAAAGACATGAAACGTTTTGAAATCTATTTGCCAGGAATGTTTGCCATAAAGACAGGTTCATTCTGTTCATTCACAGTATATGGCAGAGAGTAGGCGGGTACTACTAAACTTTCTTCCTCAAGCAGAAAACGAATATCGTCACCCGGCTTAACTTCAGGCTTCTGTTCACTTAAAATCCGGTTCAAATCGATTGAATAATCGACGTAGAAATTCCCATCTCCACTCACAATGATTGGAAGCTGAGCATTCGAATAAGGGCTATCAATCATCAATGGTGCTTCGAAGCCCATCTTTTTATAATCAATTTCATATACATTTTCTCCGACAGACTCTTTAAATGGCAGATTTCCATTAATCTGTCTCCGTAGATGCAACTCCCTGATGCGTTCTGCAGTTCGTAAATCCACAAGCTTAACGGTAGGATTTTCATCCACATCAATGAGGATATATTGGAAGATGCCACCACTTTCATAAGCATTGGAAGGAATCTTTTCAGTATATGCAGGAACAATTTTCGAGAATTCAATCGGGTATTTTATGTAACGATCCGTCTCTAAATCCTTTGTTTTGATAGGTAATAGTCCATCATTACTCTCTTGGTACGAGTTTACCGCCTTCTGGACAGTTTCAACCTGATCTGCATAAGGATTTTCTCTTACTGCTTTTTCATCACCGGGATACATACAACCAGAAAGTAAAATCGTCAGCATAATCGTCAACAACAACGTGATCTTTTTGTGATGTGTATTCATCTTCATCCTCCTCCTGGTCCGCTGAATACCAGGTAAACCATTGCAAAAAACGAGAAAATCAGTAAAGCATAAGCTATCAGGGCCAAAATAAATTTAATTAATCTATTAGAAAGTTTGTGTCTGCTCAAATAAATAAGCCCCATGGAAATTGCCATGAAACCCATTGCATAAAAAGACAGCCACATTTTATCCAAAGGAGACAAGTGGATCATCCTTTCGTCTATCATGAAGCTTAATCATTTAAGAAAAAGTCTTCTATTTCATGTTTTTTCGTTCTGTTCATAAGCTCATCAACTGCTCCTTTTGGAGGGATATCCTTAAATAGTATGGCGTACAGCGCTTCAGTCAACGGCATAGAAACTTCGTAGCGCTTCGCCAGCTGATGGGCAGCTTTAGTTGTCCTGACGCCCTCGATGACCATGCCCATACCAGAAACGACTTCATCAAGGCTATTCCCCTTCCCTAGCAAGTTGCCGGCTTTCCAGTTTCTTGAATGCACGCTTGTACACGTAACGATCAAATCACCAAGTCCAGTTAATCCTGAAAACGTAAGGGGATTTGCTCCCATTTTCACGCCCAGTCTCGATATCTCCGCAAGTCCACGGGTAATTAAGGCCGCTTTCGCGTTATCTCCATAACCAATGCCATCTGATATACCAGCAGCTAATGCAATGACATTTTTTAGAGCAGCACCAATTTCAACGCCAATCAGGTCGCTGTTCGTGTACACACGAAAGTAGTTATTGCTGAACAGATCCTGGACTCGTTCTGCGGATAGCTGATCTGTAGACGCGGCGGTAATTGTTGTCGGATGTCGCAGTACAACTTCTTCTGCATGGCTTGGACCTGACAACGCGACAACCGCTTCCCGTTTGTCTGGACTGATTTCATCCTCTATCACTTCTGAAATTCGTTTCAACGTATCCGGTTCAATGCCTTTGGAAACGTGAATAAACAGACACTTTTTCTCTATAATCCCTGCTATATCATTACAAAGATCGCGGATTGCTTTTGTCGGAACAGCAATCACAATTGTTTCAGCATGCTCAATAGCGGTTTTTAAATCTGAAACGGCTTGTAGATTTGTCGGCAATGAAATACCCGGCAAGTAGGCTTCATTCGTATGACGTTCATTTATTTCAAATGATTGTTGTTCTCGCCTGGTCCAAAGCAGACAGTCATGACCGTTTTCAGCAAGGACAAATGCAATGGCAGTACCCCAGCTACCAGCTCCGATTACTGTAACTTTTTCCAAAAGTCCCACCTCTTTCATATCAACTTCTTGCGCGTGTTATGAGACGAATTGGCGTCCCTTCGAATCCGAATGATTCACGTAAACGGTTTTGCAAGAAGCGTTCATAAGAAAAATGCATAAGTTCAGGTTCATTGACGAAGACAACGAAGACCGGTGGCTTGACAGCTACTTGTGTTGCATAATAAATGCGTAGTCTACGACCTTTGTCAGATGGTGCAGGGTTACGCGCAACTGCATCTTCGATGACTTCATTTAAGACACTTGACTGAATACGCATCGCATGATTTTCACTAATTATTTTAATCTGATCAAATAAAGTTGTCACACGCTGTTTTGTCTTAGCTGAAACATAAGCGATTGGTGCATAATCAAGGAATAAGAAGTTCTTTCTAATATCATCATTAAATTTATTCATCGTCTTGTCGTCTTTTTCGATAGCATCCCACTTGTTGACGACGAACATGACACCTTTCCCTGCATCTTCAGCATAGCCAGCAATTCTTTTGTCCTGCTCACGTATTCCCTCTTCGCCATTTAGGACAATCAGCACGACGTCGGAACGGTCAATCGCTTTTAATGCTCTCAGCACACTGTATTTCTCCATATTTTCATACACTTTGCCTTTTTTTCGCATACCAGCTGTGTCGATAATTTTATATTTCTGTCCTTCAAATTCATAGGAAGTATCGACGGCATCAGTTGTTGTACCGGCTACTTCACTGACGATAACCCGGTCTTCACCGAGTAAAGCATTGACGAGTGAAGATTTCCCTACATTTGGTCGTCCAATCAAAGAGAAACGGATGACGTCATCTTCCACAAGCTCTTCTCCTGGTTCAGGGAAGCTCGCGGCTACAGCATCGAGTAAATCTCCGAGTCCTAGCCCGTGCGATCCTGAGACGGGGTACGGATCTCCAAAGCCAAGTGAATAGAAATCATAAATCATATCACGCATATCGGGGTTGTCCACTTTATTGACGGCGAGGACAACAGGTTTTTTCGTTTTGTACAATATTTTGGCAACTTGTTCATCAGCATCTGTGACACTTTCCCGACCATTGGTCAAAAATATTATTACATCTGCTTCTTCTATTGCGATTTCAGCTTGTAAACGGATTTGTTCCATAAACGGCTCATCGCTAATATCAATTCCGCCAGTATCAATAAGATTAAAATCATGCGCTAGCCAATCTGCAGAGCTATAGATGCGGTCACGTGTTACTCCGGCAACATCCTCGACGATTGAAATACGCTCTCCGACAATACGATTAAAAATCGTCGATTTCCCTACGTTTGGTCTTCCAACAATTGCTACAGTTGGTTTATTCATAAGTAAACACCCTTCCAGTATATCTCTTGTGTTATTATACACAAAAAAGATGATGATGCCTATGCAAGCACCATCACCATTTAGTTTGACGTTCATTCAGTTGTTCATGAAACGGACAAAATTATTCCGAGAACTTTTTTAACTGATCGCCAATTACATCACTTAACGAGAATCCAGTTTCTTCTTTCATCTCATAATCGCCATATGAATTATCATCTTCGTTGTCGACAAGATCTTTAATACTCAACGAAAGACGTCTGTCATCTGCATTGACATCAATAACTTTCACATCAATTTTCTGTCCTTCTTCTAACACTTCGTTCGGCGTTCCGATATGCTGATGAGAAATTCGCGAAATATGCACGAGCCCTTCTACTCCCGGGAACACTTCTACAAACGCTCCGTAAGTGACAAGGCGTTTTACTGTCCCTTCCAAGACAGATCCTTTTGGTGCACGATCTTGAATTCCCTCCCATGGCCCAGGCAATGTTTCTTTGATGGATAGGGAAATTCTTTCTGAATCACGATCGACAGATAGGATTTTAACATTTACCTTGTCGCCTTCTTTTAGTACGTCAGACACTTTATCGACATGTTCATGAGATAGTTGAGAAATATGGACTAACCCATCCACACCGCCGATATCTACGAATGCGCCAAATGAAGCGATTCTCTGAACCGTTCCTTCGAGCACTTGACCTTCATTTAATCCGTCTAGGATTTCTTCTTTCTTGCTCGCTTTTTCTTCTTGAAGTATCGCGCGGTGCGAGAGGATCAAACGGTTTTTCTCTTTGTCCATTTCAACGATTTTGAATTCCATCGTCCGCCCTTTGTAGTCTTCAAAAGATTCAACAAAGTGATCTTCAACCAGAGAGGCTGGAATAAATCCACGCACACCCAGATCCACGACTAAACCGCCTTTGACTACATCTTTCACTTCGGTTTCGATTGTTTCCTGCTTATTGAATTTCTCTTCAAGCGAATCCCATGCGTTCTCGGCATCCACTTTTCTTTTAGATAGGACAAAATTATCGTCTTCAACTTTAGTAATAATCAATTCAAGCTCATCGCCGACATCAACCGCATCGGACGCTTTCTCAATGTGTAGACTTGATAGTTCACTGATGGGAATCACGCCATCGAAAGGTGCTCCGGAAATTTCGACCATCACGGATTTATCTTCGATGTTCGTCACTTTTGCGGTGACACGGTCACCTTCTTTATAAGCGTTCATCTCATCTAAATTCATTTCTTCAGTCATATGTAGTCCTCCTCTATAATGATTCCTACCTCTATATTATTCGAATCGATTCATAAAAACAAAAAATTACGCTTATCATTTTATTTATGTTGATTTAATAGGGACTGGATTTCTTTCATAATCACTTCCGTGACTTCTTCTGCGGACGCTCTGTTTTCCCGGTATGACGTCATATCAATCGGTTGACCATAGATGACATGTAACCTCTTGAATTTCTTATAAGGACCAACAATAGCACAGGGTATTACTGCTGCATCACCTTTTAGTGCAAAAAAACCTGCACCAGCAAGTCCTTTTCCAAGTTGTCCGTCTTTACTCCTTGTCCCCTCAGGGAACATACCCACAACTTTACCGCCGCGCAGCAGTTTCAGGGTTGTCCTGAAAGCATCCCTGTCACTCATGCCACGCTTGACTGGAAAAGCTTGCACTTGAGGAAGTACAGACTTCAAGATTGGCATGTTGAAAAGCTCTTCCTTCGCCATAAAATGGACAGTTCTTGGACACGTGATCCCAACGACTGGCGGATCAAGATTATCAATATGATTCGTACAAAGCAGCACTCCTCCTTCTCGGGGGAAATTCTCCTTACCAGTCACCTTAATACGATATAACGGATAAAAAATTGTACTTATAAGAAACTTACCGAGCGGATACAAGTTCATGGCTGCATCCTCATTTCAGCGAGTACAATAACCTTGTCTACCACTTGATCAATTGTCATGGAAGTAGTGTCAACGAGAACTGCGTCATCCGCCATCTTCAAAGGTGATACAGCGCGCTCACTATCTGATTGGTCACGTTTTTCGATTTCCTGTTTCAGCTGTTCAAGCGGAGTATAAATTCCTCTCGACTCATTTTCTATGAATCTGCGCTCTGCACGTTCATCTACCGAAGCTGTCATGAATATTTTCAGTTCCGCTTTGGGAAGTACGGCTGTTCCAATATCTCGACCATCCATGACAACACCCGTTCCAGTAGCAAGCTCTCTTTGTTTTTCAACCATAAGTTTGCGAACACTCATATGGGTAGCAACCGCTGATACGCCAGCTGTCACTTCATGTGATCTGATTTCCTCGGAACAATCAATGCCATCAATCAAAACGGCTTGATTATCTCCATCCGGCTTCAAATGGATGTCCGTGTTCTCCAATAAAGCAGTCAAATCATGATCACTATTTAAATTTATGTCCAACTGAATCGCTTTATGTGTCAATGCACGATACATAGCTCCCGTATCAATGTACGTATAATTCAATTTTTGCGCGATTTTTTTGGCGATTGTGCTTTTTCCAGCAGCAGCCGGTCCGTCAATCGCTATGATAATCCCATTTAACATATCATCTACCCCCGAATTCAATTCGAAAACATTGTAACATATGGAAATGGGAAAAGTCCTGAATTAAACAGGTCTTTTCCCATTACTACACTTTTTCTCTACTTTTCATTACGATGCTGTAATTGTCGCTCAAAACAGAAACGGATGATATTCTGTCGATCCGTCGTATCAATTTCAGAAAACTGCATCGAAGCAATCCGACGCCCATCCTTTTCCCATATTCGTACTGCTTGTGCTTCTGTTCGGACGTATTTGATATCGTCATTCACATAAGGCAGAACTACACTCAGATTCACAATATCCGATTCTTCAAAAACCTCTTTGTCGCCAAGATTCAGTGCAATACCACCTGCGCTAATATCTTCAGCTACAAATTGACTGCTGACACCCGCATGATTGACTGCAACATCAATCGCTGTTTCGACACGAACAAATTCACGCCTCTGGATTTTGATCAACTGCTCATCGCCGGGATAGGATAATTTCAGCATAGGTATCCCTTTGTTCATTCTCCCTGTGACTTCAGCTCTAAAAGCAAAGGACATTTTATTATCGACGAATGATATGAGCAATTGCGTGCCATCCATGAAAAATGCTGTGCGATTTGTTTCTATATGTGCAGGATAGTCAATCATTACATAATCGTCCCCTGCGTCTACAACTTTGCTTTTATATTTGTCTCCATTCTCGGTGTAATCTTTATCAATGATGACAGTTGTACCAACTTTAAGACGCATCTGAAAACACCTACCCTTTTACTAGTTGTATCTATTATCGCACGGGTAGGCATAAATTCCAATATTGAATTTCAGTTCATTTGAACTAATCGTAAAAACGATTGGAATTTTGTCAATGCAGTCTCTCTGTTTTGATAACCTCCGTATTTTCTGTATCTACAAGAACGTTATACGTTCCAGTTTGGCCATTCTCATCGCGTGTAACCGTTAAATAATAAGCTAATCTTTGTTCAAATTTGCTATTTTCAACATAAGCCATTTCATTTTTCGCAATTTTCACGTCTTCAAAGAAGAATTCATTCCAATCGATTTTTTCGATTTTCTGCCGATGGAGTTTCTCTTTTTGAATATATTCCGTAGCGTCAAGCCCGATTAACTCTCCAGTATCTTTTGCAATTTTGAGGTGAATTGCATCTGAAAATACTTTAGCTTCATAAAAGGGTTCTTTCCTGACATAGACGAGATGCCATGCTGTTGAATTCTCTCTAGCTTCTTCGAAAACGAGGTCATTATATTCCGCTAATTCGAGGAAAGCATCTCCTCTTTTTTCAATCTCTTCAAAAGTAAGGCTTCCTTTTCCAAAAGGCCTTTCGGATAAGTAGGAAAGCACATGGCCACCCTTTTCTGTTATGTCAATATAGCCAAGCGATTCACCATCAGTGAACCGGATATGAAAGAATGGATAAGGCGCACCGGGTTTGCTCATTTCAACACCCATCACATCATTGGATACTTCCGGGAAAAGAGTTTGGAACCTCTTGACAGCTTCTGCCTGTTTCACTTTTGGCTCATCGATATTTTTTAATTCCTTCTTTTTCATCCTGTCAGATTCACTTGCAGTCAGGGGAAAATCACTTTCGGTATAACTTTTGATGGATTGACTAATATTCGTCCAGTTAGACTCGTTATTCGTTGCATTTAAACGATCTGTCCATTCATCCATAGAATATCTTCCGTCTACTAGCCCAGACGTAGCGACCAACCATTCCTTCTTCATCTCACCAAGATTTTTAGAAGCTTGTGACATAACTGTATGATAATCTTTAGGCATCCCCGAAGCGTCAACCTCTTTTGCGTAATTTCCGATTCTTCCAAGATAGTTCATCCACGAAGTGGAAAATCCCTGGTCTAGAGGTAATGAGGATACTGAATTTTTAATATCGGATGACAGCCTCCAAATATCATCTCGAGCTTTTGAAGACCCTTCAGATTCATTGAACAAAAGTGTCTGTTTCACTGCAGAATCTAGTTCTTCGAATTTTTCGGATGCATCCGACATTTTTTTTGCATATTGGTTACTTAGCGCCAACGATAATTTCTCATTTTCTGCAGACTTGTTTACTGCAAACACTGAAACAACGACTAAAACGTAAGCGAGAACAAAAAGTATTTTTTTCATAGTGTTGTCCACAGCTCCATTTTTTTAACGGAGCTATTCAATCCTCCTTCATTTACAGAATCAGTGACAGAAAACATGCAGCCCTATTTTCTTAATCTGGGGTCTCGACCATATCCATTTACTTGTTGCTGTAATAGGATTGAAATAGTAAATGGAACTTTCCGATGGATCCCACCCGTTCAAAGCATCCAATACAGCCTCTTTCGCACGATCATTGGGCGTTAGCCATATTTGACCATCTGCTACAGCTGTAAATGCTCCTGGTTGGAAAATAACACCGCCAACTGTATCTGGAAAGTCAGGGTGTTCTACGCGGTTAAGGATGACAGCTGCGACGGCGACTTGCCCTTCATATGGCTCTCCTCGGGCTTCACCGTAAACAGCATTAGCCATTAATTTCAAGTCTTGTTCAGAATACTTGGATGGCAAGTGTATATTTTCTTTCTTGCCACCTCCCTTTTTAACTTGAGATGACAGTGGCGTCCCTCCATAATAAGTAAACTGATTCCCTTTCTTTATGTTATCCATGACAAACTTCTCGTCATATGAAGAAGCAGCAGTCAACTTCTTTTTCGTCAAGGATCCAGCAATTCCATCTAACGGCATGCCATATTTTTCTTGAAAATTACGTAAAGCCCAATAGGTTCCATAGCCAAATTTACCGTCAATCTCTCCATTATAAAAACCAATATATTGCAGTCTGGCCTGCAGTTCGATGACATCGTCCCCTGTTGCACCTTTACTTAAATCCCTGGAGGAAAAAGCATCTGTGTGATCACTTGTAACCATAAACGAAATTCCAATTACAGCAATAACCGCCAATAAGCTTGTAAATATTTTCTTCATATTAGACCCTCCTTTTCTTCAGTTTGTCCAAGTAATACGGTTTTATTAGTTTTTGACAATAAAAAAAATCCGACTGTATCGCCGGATCTTCGGATTGGTATTCAGTTATCTTTTAATCTTCAAATTCGCTTTTCTTCTGAATTGCTGCATAGCAAATGTATGAGCGTATTTCACCCTTGTTAGCCCGAACCACCATAAAAAAAGCATGAAAGGTATAATCAGATATAATGAAAGATCGTTTACCCCTAGAATCCCGTTATAAATGAAGTGTAGTATAAAAGGGGCGAAAAAAGCGAAGAACAACATACCTTTTCGGTTTGAACCAACTATGAATTTAGCTCTCCCGAAATAATAACCCATGACGACACCGAATAATGCATGACTCGACACAGGCAACAAAGCTCTCAAGAAAGCCGTATCCACCCCAAAAGTAAACAGGTAAAGGATGTTTTCCACTGTCGCAAAGCCCAAAGAAACACTTGCGCCGTAAAGAATTCCATCGTATGCGTCTTCGAACTCGACATGTTTAAAGATGGCAATTAATAAGATGAGCCATTTGAAAAACTCCTCTATACCACTCGTGAAAATAGCGTTCCGAAAAAACTCATTCTGGATTATCTGCTCTTCTTCAAACACATGTTGAACGAACATAATCGGGAATGTCATGATAGCACCATAAATGAACGTATGAAACAAAGTAAGTGAAGGTTCCTTAGCTATCTGTTTACGCAAATAAAAATAGCTGAATAAAGCCAGACCTGGCGCAATCGCCACTGAAAGCAAAATGATCATACCCAGGCAGTCATCCTTTCCCTACTACTCATCATTCCGATGTTTTAACAAAACAGCTAGCAAACACTATAACATCCGCCTGCTTATATCCTCCGCAATAAGTCCGCCATGCAGTCTTCCGTTTTCTATAAATATTTCATTTGAATTATTCCCTGCGGCAATGACACCCGCAATATATAAACCTTCGACATTCGATTCCATAGTCGAATCATTAAATTTCGGTTTTCCACTTTCTTTATCGATTTCTACACCCATACGAGCTATAAATTCGTGATCAGGATGGTACCCAATCATCGCAAATACATAATCATTGGCAACTGTCAACTTTTCACCATTCGTATCGAACTGCACTGATGTTTCAGTGATTTCCTCGATTGTCGCATTAAAATGCATCGAAATTTCACCGCTTCGAACAAAACTGTCGAATGTAGGTAAAATCCAAGGTTTTACACTTGGGGAATACTCCGACCCTCTATAGAGTGCTGTGACGGATGCACCTGCACGTACAAGTTCAATCGCAGCATCAATTGCAGAGTTCTTACCGCCGATAATAACAACATTCTTACCAAAGAAAGGATGCCCTTCTTTAAAATAATTGAAAACTTTAGGTAATTCTGCTCCTCGTACGTCAAGCTTGTTTGGATTGTCATAATAACCTGTAGCGACGACAACATATTTAGCTGAATAAGTGTTTTTATCCGATTCAACAATGAACTCATTATTAGTTTTCTTGACATTTCGCACAGTTTCAAAACTGTTCAAAGCTAGATTTTTCATTTTGGCAACTGTACGGTAGTAGACAAGCGCATCATTTCTTTTTGGTTTTTCTTTCGCAGTGATGAACGGAATATCCCCGATAGATAGTTTTATACTAGAACTGAAAAACGTTTGGTGTGTGGGATAACGGTAGATCGAATTGACAATATTCCCTTTTTCAATTATGAGAACATCCAATCCTTTATCCTGTAATTCAATAGCGGCGGATAAGCCACATGGCCCTCCACCGATAATGATGACATCTTTATTGTTCATTTAAAATCAGCTTCTTTCAACATCAATAATTTATTTTAATAACATGACTTTCCGGCTTGGCACCGAGTCTCAATGGAAGTAGTGAAGTTCCATATCCGTTGCTAATCAGTTTGGCTTTGCCCTCTTGTTCTGAAAACTTGCCTAACGGTTGCATACCGTACTTTCCGAATCGGATTTGTCCTCCATGCATATGTCCGGCAAGCATCAACTCTGGATGAATGATTTCTTCGATTTTTCTAAACAGAGACGGCGTATGTGTGGCAACAATCAAATGCTTATACTGATTGATATTTTTTAAAGTACTTTGCACATCGACATTCCGATTTGAAGGGTCATCCGTTCCACAAATAGCCCAAGAAGGATGGACTTTAATAACCGCATTTTCATTATCCAATATTGTTCCACCGTTTCGTGTGATAATCTCTCTTAACGCTTCCTCACCAATTTCACGGTCGTTATTTCCCCAAATGAAAAACAATTGACCAAGTTTTGAAAGCTCTTTTACATTACGATTGATTCGTGAAAGTGGTACACCGCCTTCAGCTAGATCACCGCCAATTACAACGACATCCATTTCTCCAAATGTTTTCACTTGCTTCATCAATCGTTTGTCAATACGTCTTCGATGTATGTCAGAGATGAAAAAAACGGACAGAACCTTCCGTTCCGGATTTTCAGAATCTACACTGTACGAATGGTGGCAAACATTACGTCGTTTTGCTAAAAAGAACATATGCATTAATAAACTAATTATGAATAGAAAAACAGCTAAAGTGCATTTAAATAGTATTTTCATGTTGGCACCTATCACAAGAAAAAGGCAAAGAAGCGAACTTTGCCTAACTCTGGATTCTCAGAATATATCACTTTGGTATTATTAATTTTTGTCCTACTCTTATATCATTTGACGATAGACCATTCGCTTTCTTGATCTTTTCAACACCAACATCTGATCCGTAATAATTCATAGAAATACGGTATAACGTCTCATTAGCAGCGACAATATGTGTTGCTGACTGAGGTTTTGTTTCAGGTTTTGTTTCAGGTTTCGTTTCAGGTTTCCTTTGTGGCTTCGTTTCAGGTTTTACTTCAGGTTTCGCTTGCGGCTTTGTTTCAGGTTTCACTTCAGGTTTTTCCACTTCAGGTTTTTCTTTCCCGTCAGAAACATCATCTTTTCCATTTGCGGGAGGATTAACTGACACTGGCGGTTTGCCCGCACCTGTATTTGTTTCTATTTTAGCACTATCGGAGTTCTCTTCCTTATCTGAATCATCCACAACCGAGACAGATCCTGCCGTCTTTCCAGGTGATATGTCCATTGTTACGTCTGATTTGTCACTAGCCGAACCGCTATCCGAACCAAAATAGAAATTATAGATCACAAACGCAAATATTAAAATAGGAATAAACGCAAAGACCCCAAGAATAATATTTATCATCGTATGGTTAGAGGTTTTTCTCGACTTGCGTTGTCTCCCATGCCGTTCAATTCTAGAAGGCAATTGGTCATCGGTACCATTGTTCAGATCTATTTCTTTACGCTGTTCTTCGAAATCGGTTTTATAATCATTATTATTCATCTGCATATTCTCCTATCCCATGATGCTCTTCATTCTATTATGACGAATAATGTCGTAAAAGTAAACGACCATACGATATATCACCCCAGTAGCTTAGTTATCCTTTCGTCCCAACTCATTATCGATTGTTCGGACTGCCCACTTTTTCCGGAAAATAACCATTCGATTTCCTCAAGTCCACAATTCGAACAGCATTGAGCCGGTTTTACGTTATAGCTTTCACCAAAATACGACAAAGCATTTCGACGAATACACTTATCACTAGTGACAAGTGTAAGCATTTTTTTCAATTGGTAATCCTTCTCTTCAGCTATGTCTTTCAGTTTCAAAACGATTTCGTCCACAGTAAGTTTTTCAACATAGTAATCGATTACCCTTTTCCCTGTTTCCGTCAAACTTGTAAACTTAGCAGCATCTGCTGATTCTATTCCTTGATGGAGAAGATTTGTATAATGACGAACTTCTACTTCACGCGGGATATCCGCTTGTATGATGAATTCCGTTAACCGCTCATCTGAAGGCATATATAACAAAGTTGCAGCTGATAACAGACCGTCCCTGCCTGCCCTTCCAACTTCTTGAATGTAATCTGCAATAGTAGAAGGCATGTGTTCATGTATGACCTGGCGGATATTATTGATATGTATTCCCATTCCAAATGCGTTCGTTGCACATATCCATTGAAGCTCACCAGAGAGAAATTGACCTTGAATAATCGATCGGTCATCCTGATCCTTGCCTGCATGATAAGATTGACATGAAACGCCCATTTTTTGAAGTTCCATCGCTAATTGGTCGGCACGTTTGCGAGAACTTGTATAAATGATTCCCGGGCCAGTCGTATTGGCTACACGTTCTTTAATCCATTCCAGTTTGGCGGATTGTGTATCCAATTGCAATACTGAGTAACTAATGTTTTTTCGATCCAATGATTGTCGCACGATAGCAGGTTTGTCCATCTGCAAGTAGCGGGTAATGTCCATTGTCACTTTGTCATCTGCAGTTGCTGTCAATGCTAAAACAGGTGTAGACGGAATAGTAGAAATGAATTCACCAATTCGTAAATAATCAGGCCGGAAGTCGAATCCCCATTGTGAAATGCAGTGGGCTTCATCCACAACAACTAATCCAATAGTAAGTTTTTTTAAATGCCCTATACTATTTTTGCGAGCCAGCATTTCTGGTGAAATGAAAATGAATTTATAGTGGTTTAATTCATTCATCACTATTTCACGAGCACTGTACGACAAAAAAGAATTCAGTGCAATGACCCGCTTTTCCCCGTTCTTACGCATTTGAGTGACTTGATCTTCCATTAATGAAACGAGCGGCGAAATAATTAAAACAGTGCCTGTCATCAAATAGCCTGGTAACTGATAACATAAGGATTTGCCCATCCCTGTTGGAAGGATAGCAATCGTGTCCTCGCCTTCCAAAACATGCTCAACCACTTCCCGCTGACCAGGCCTGAATTGTTCATAACCGAAGTGCCGTTGCAGTTCACGAATAAGATCCATCAATGTTCACCATCCTTATACACAGCCATTATTAATCTTAATTTAAAATAGGAAAGTGAGCTAAATGCCTCTTTCAATACCTTTAAACGTTTTGTTCCAATTGAATCAGCTTTTGCAATGACAGCTTTCATTTGTTTTTCAGTAACGAAATTCACAATAGGAAAAGAACTGTCATTCATCGCTATTTCAATCATATGATCTTCAATGGTACTCATTTTCAATTGCCTGATCTCAGCGATTCGCTCCAAAGCATGCCCCTGATCATAAAGTTTTTTTGTCCTGTTAGCCGAGTCGGTTAAATAGGACTGAACTTTTATGTCAGCCGTTAGTTGCAAGAGGAAAGGTGTTCTCTTCGAAGTATCTATGCTATTCAGTAGTCTATGCAAACTCTCAATGAACAGTAGACGGATTGTAGGTGGTGGTTCATTCAATTCCATCGCTAATTGATCCCATGTTTTGGCGGTGCAATCTTTTCCGGAAAGGCGGCAACTGAAAATATATTTTTGTATATCAGACATTCCACTTGCTTCAAGCGCAACGATTAGTTCAGAACCGATAGCTTTTGCAAATTCAGCTGATGTTATTGGTTGTTGATGCAACATGTTTTTGACAAACAATTGGACTTCTCGATCTCTTTCAATTGGAAGAAATGTGCTCGTTCCTTGATGCAGATGTGAAAGCGTCTGCACAGTAAGTGCTAATCTTTTAAAGAAGAGAATTTCCTTACCCCGGTAATCCCAACCGCTGAAATGGAAAGCATCCAATTTACCGGCTGCAATTTCACCAGTTGTCGTTAATCGGATAAGTTTCTTATCCTCTTCAATGAAATTAGCTTTCCTAAGTACGTCTGTTGCTTCATCAAACTCCTGATCTGACAATTTAGGAAGAATACCAAAGAATGGTTTTACAGCAAAATATTCAACATCTTGAAGGGTTTGCCCAGATTTTTTCCCCCTCAATAAATGCAAACCGGCATTTATCGTACGCTCTCCATTCATTTTGCTTATAATAAATAATAGGATTGAAGACAAATCCATGCCTAATTCCTCCCGAAACAATGTTTTTAGGTTGAAAACAAACGAAAACAGCTTTAGAATGATAAGGGAACTAATTAGATAGCGCGGAGAAAAGAGGAGAGAACGTCAATGTCTACTAAAAAATACACCATTGTCGATCAAGATACCTGTATCGCATGCGGGGCTTGCGGTGCAGCTGCACCCGACATCTACGATTATGACGACGAAGGGATCGCTTTTGTTATCCTAGATGATAACATGGGGACAACTGAAGTTCCAGAAGAACTGTTAGAAGATATGGAAGATGCTTTTGACGGTTGCCCAACTGATTCAATCAAAGTTGCAGACTCGCCATTCGATGGCGATGCATTAAAATACGAGGACTGACTCCAACTGAGTCTATGAATAGGTAGTATTAAAAAAGCCATCCAAAACGAATGTCTCAGACTATAGACAAAAGGGATAGAAATCTAATTGATTTCCATCCCTTTTGTTTTTTTTACTATTTGGCTCAAAAACGTTAGACTGACACGACGTTGATTTCCGTTCCGGGCGGTTGCTTTCTTACCTCTAGTAAAACATTTTTATTTAAAAAGAATACGAAAGCTGAGTAACTTAATGGAGGAACGCTAAGATTTCCGCTCCAGACAGGCGCTTTCCGTGGGGCGGGAGGAAGCCTCCTCGGTCGCAAAAGGCGCGACACTGCGGGGTCTTGCCTATCCCGATATCTCCCACAGGAGTCGCCTGTCTTCCGCTACAATCTTACATAGCGAGAAAAAAAGAAACTGACAAGCTAATTTCCTTCCTTATTTTAAGGTATCACAAATAGACCTAACGCTTAGATAATTCAAGAGCGTTGCTGATATCTGTTTTTTGGTGACGCATACTTCCTGTTGCCATTTGAAGCTTAGCGCCTAATAGATTCATGCGTGTATATGAAAAGTTTTCATCTTGTAAAAAGCGCTCCAGACCCTGCGAATAGACACCGTTGGTTGGAGCGGAGAGCGGCGACTCCAGCGAACGGCGTTTGCGAGCAGAAGCGTAGCTTTGCGAGCAGAAGGCTGCCTGAAGCCGTGTACCCGAAAATCAAAATGGTAGCTTTATCTCTATTTTTTTAAAAAAGACTGTAGGCAAACACCCAAATTCATGGAGTTTGTCTACAGTCTGAAGCCATCCTAAACGGATGGCTTTTTTAAGTTCTATAATTTTATTACTGTAATGTCAGTTCGCGTTGTTGCTTATCGATCCATTTGCTCATGCTCTTGTAAAGAAGCAATGAGATGACCATCAGCATAACACCTTTAATTAAGTTGAACGGAAGAATCCCTAATACTACTACATTGAACAGTGCTACCCCTTCATATGGAGGCATGTTCAGGAAATAGACATACATCGGCAGGAAAACTAAATAATTCAAAACACTCATTCCGATTGCCATTGTAGCGGTACCTGCTACCAAGCCTGCCGTAAGGCCTTTTGCAGAACGGATTTTGTTAAATATGAAGTATATCGGCATGATGAACAATACGCCTGTCACAAAGTTCGCAATCTCTCCTACAGGTACTCCGGTCGGACTGCCTGACAAAAACCAATGTAATAGGTTTTTCAGCAATTCTACAGAGATTCCAGCCAATGGTCCCATTGTCATTATTGCAATAACTGCAGGAATTTCACTGAAATCAACTTTCAGGAAGACCGGCATTGCAGGCAATGGAAAATTCAACTGCATTAGTACAGTTGATATACTGCCCAGCATTGCGATGAGAATCATTTTTCTCAGTTTCTTGTTATTCATTTGTTCCTCTCTCCTTTTGCGATTCACTTCAAAAGAGGAAAGGTCTGACCGTAATTCATATTGTCTATTGCATCTAATTTAGGCATCTAGACATTCAGTTTCATAAGGTAACCCTGCTTTACAGAAAAAACTGTTTTACAAGTCTGCCTCACGTCTGTCACATCTAATCGATTCGCCTACTCAATAGATATAAAAATCCCTAAAGCTAAAAAGCTTCAGGGAGAGTTAAAAAGGCAACATTAAATAAGGGATTAAATAAAGAATGAAAATCCTTTATTCCCGCACTTAAATACGCACCCTTTTTGTAGACAATACAAAAAGACGGCTGCACCTTCACCTTCTCCCATCCAGACTATACTGTCGGCTCTGGAATCTCACCAGAATCAGCTGTTAAGCTCGCGGGCTAAGAAAATTTCTTTTCTATTTCCGCCGGTCGGGAATTACACCCTGCCCCGAAGATGAATCAATATTAGATTACGTTACTATTGTATACAAAAAAGAACGTCTTGTAAACTTCATTGTTTACAAGACGTTCTTTTAGTCATCTCCACATGATTGGATTCACACCCACCGGTTTCGGCAAAGGCTTTGTAAGATCGTAGTTTCCAAAGAACTCCTGTTGGACATTCTTTAGTTGTATTTGCATATCATAACTTTCCGCAGTTAACATAAAACCTTCTAACATTTCGTTCACTTCATTAATCGCAAATCGGGTCAAATCCAACGAAGCGTCGAATGTCAACATAATTGTGCCATCTTGCACTTCCACTGAATAATCCACTCCTGAAGGAATGACTTCCTGCACTACATCATTCGTAGCCTGCCGCATTGCGAGCAATGCTTCACTTACCGTTTTGGTGTCCCCGTTCTGATATGGGACAAGATAGACACGCCCATCAGCCATAACGTATTTGAAGTATGGTCCTCTGCGCTCCAGATGAAACTCCATCTCTAAACCAATATAGTCAAAGGCTACAGGATTCCCCTTTTCATCAACCACTTTCCACTTTGTATGGTCGGTACTGAATGTAGCGATTGCGGAGTTCGTATATATTTCCAACGTGGTTGGTGAATTATCGTATAAATGATTTTCACCAACTTGATGGATAATTTCATCCGCTGATTCGGAAATTTCTCCTTTGTATGGATGATAGTCATCAAACCCTAGTTCTTCTTCTCTTACTTGACTTACATATTTATTATATAATTCCACGCTTGATGGTGAACTACCCGGGAAGTCATTCGTTAACATCTCTTCAGGCATTATAAATGTTACTGGAATAACAGTCGCTTCATGGATTAGCCCAATAGGAAACAGGCGACCTTCCACATAGTCATCAGGGATAATGACATGGCTTGTCGTTACTGACTTCAAGGAAAATGAAGCTGCGTCCATGCTTTCTTCCGCCGCGGAGGATTGTTCCGACTCCTCCATTTCGACTGATTCAGTTGCGCCTTTCCCTTCAGTTCTCATAGTTGCAGGCTCTGAACTTATATTCATTTGACCTTTATTTCCATTCAACATCGAAGGAACGAGCAGACTTAGTACAAATAGTGCTGCAACAGCGACCAATCCAGGTATCCATTTTTTTGCAAAACGATTAGATGACTTCGTCATTAGTCGATCATCTTTTTTCAGTTGGTCCAATATATCACTGGCGCTTCGTTCATCCGACGCTTTTGGCATCGAGCGAAGAAGGTATTCAATTTTATCATCGTTCCAATTATTGTCCGGCATTCATCTTCCCCCTTCATCCGAAGAAGCGTTCAATTTCTTTTGTAGTGATTTGATAGCCCGATGTTGTGTCGTCTTCACTTTCCCTTCAGTCCAGCCAAGTGTATCGGCGGTTTCTGAGATGGTCAACTCTTGAAAATACCTCAATACAATGACCATTTTCTGATCACCTGTACATGTATCCAATACACGAAGCAATTCTTTCATATCATCGTTCAATAAAACGATATCTTCAGGGGCAGAGTTAGCTGAAACAAGCTTATTCGCTTCCCAGTCGAATTCGTTAAATTGATGCTTTTGCCTGACCGTTTTTTTTCTGAAATGATCAATAGCAACATTTTTGGCAATTGAAAATAACCATGTTTTTTCGGAACTCTTCCCTTCGAATCCGGCATATGCTTTAAGCACCCTGACATATACTTCATGCATCAGATCCTCAGACTGGTTCCGATCACCTGTCAAATAGATCAGGAAGTTGAAGACATCCTGGTGATATTGTTCATATAGCCGATGGAAAACGGAGTCATCCACGAAATCCCCCCGTTCATTTCATTAGTCGTAATTCAAGACAAAAAGTTTCACTCTATTTGTATTACACGAATAGATATACATATTTCTTCTTATTCGTTATGAGTGTCGATCGGAAGAATACAGGTGAAGACTGTTCCTGATTCCGAGCCTATTTCGGCACTGATTTGCCCTTCATGCGAATCGATTATATTTTTAGCTATTGCGAGTCCCAGACCCGTACCACCTTTACCGCGCGTCCTCGCTTTGTCTGCTTTATAGAAACGCTCAAAGATGAAAGGTAGATCCTCGACAGGAATACCACTTCCTGTATCGGCTAACGAAATTTCAGCCATCTCTCCTTTTCTTTCGACAGAGATTGTCACCTTTCCTGCATTCGGCGTATGTCGGATTGCATTGTCTATCAGGTTTGTGAACACTTGTTCAAGTCTATCTGCATCTGCAAAGATGATGATAGGCTCCAATTCTTTCGGATTTTCCAAAGACAGTGTGACATTTGAATCACGGGCAATTTGCATGAATTTATTCATGACTCTTTCCAGGAACTCAACTAGATCCAGATTGTTTTTGTATAAACGCATATGTCCTGATTCCATTCTTGCAAGATCCAAAAGATCGGTAACGAGTCTACTCATTCTTTTCGATTCATCATGAATGATTTGGACCATTTCATTGCGTTCTTCTTCAGACGTGACGACATCATCAATAATCGCTTCGCTATAGCCTTGCAGAAGCGAGATAGGCGTTCTCAGTTCATGCGATACATTTGCAATGAAATCAGAGCGTAATTTATCCAATTTGTGCTGATCAGTCATATCCCGCAAAACCGCAACGGCTCCACGTATACTATTCTCACTGTATAAAGGACTAATTGATACCCCGTAAAACTGCCCTCCAAGTTCTAATTCTTCTTCTATTTCCTCAGCAAATGAGATGACATGCTCAAGCATATGAAAAATCTCAGGCGGCAGAACATTGTCATTTGCACCATTGGCGAAATACCATTTTTGCAGTAGACGCTCCGCTTGTGGATTGCTCAATAATATCGAATAATCTCGGTTAAATGTAATAACTGCATCCGTCATTGATGTAAGAATGCTTGATAATTGTTCTTTTTCCTGTTTAATCAATTCCATCTGGTATTTCAATTGCCTGCCCATTTGGTTGAATGCTGAAGCGAGTTGGCCGATTTCATCGTTTTGAGTGGCCGGCAACCGCATGTCAAAATTCCCTTTGGACAGTTCAAAGGCTGCTTGCTTCATGCCCCGGAGCGGCGAAGTAATTCGTGTTGAAAGAAAGAATGCAAAGAACGTCGTCAGGACGAATGCGATGAATGCGGATAAGAAAACAATTTGCGTCGTGCTTTTTGTTGTACGGTGGACAGCATCCAAGCTTTGATACATAATCAACGACTGGCTGAAATCGTTTTCAAGCTGAAAAGGATAGACGAGCACAAGAAATTGTTCCATTACATTTTCATCGGATAGTGAAGGTAATATCATTTCTTTCATAACTTTTTCATTCGGTTTCAAATCAGCAAATATTCGATTTTCAGATAAAATCTTTTCTTCAATCAATTTCTGATTTAGGCCACTGTGAAACGCATACTTAACATTTTTTTCCGAGTCGATGATTAATGCATTCGTTTCATCATCGAGTATATCCCGTATGATTAACCGCATGGCAGATTCACTATCATGATCAATAACAATCTTTCCGATAGTCGTCGCTTCCCTACGCAATGAATCTTCAGCTTGCTTCGTATGAAAATTATCCAAGAACTCCAGTAACAGCAACGTCACGATAAACAGGACAAATGAAACGAGAAGCAATATGGTTGCCCATAGCTTCCCGACAATCGAATGCCATATTCTATTCATTCGGAACCTCAAACTTGTATCCGACCCCCCAGACCGTAACAATCATCTTGGCTGCGCGTTCTGATACACGGCTCAATTTCTCCCGCAAACGCTTGACGTGCGTGTCTACCGTCCTCAAATCACCGAAAAATTCATAATGCCATACTTCCTTTAATAACTGTTCACGATCAAACACTTTGTCAGGTGATTTCGCAAGGAAATAGAGCAACTCATACTCTTTCGGTGTTAAATTCACTTCTTTGCCTTCCGCGGTCACACGATGTGCGTCATGATCGATTGTCAGTTGAGGGAAAACAACCAGATCCTTTGAACTGTTCGTTGCAGCAGCATCAGGAAACGTAACTGAACGTCTGAGTATCGCTTTAACCCTTAAAACGACTTCCCTTGGGCTGAAAGGTTTCACTATGTAATCATCTGCGCCTGTTTCAAATCCTTCTACGCGATCAGATTCTTCACCTTTTGCAGTCAACAATATGACTGGCGTCATTTTCTTCTCTTCCCTCAACTCTTGTAGAACTTCCAAACCGTCTTTTTCAGGCATCATCAAATCAAGGAGGATACAATCGTAGTGATTAGCCATTGCTTTTTCAATCGCTTCGGCACCATCCACTGCCTCATCAATTTCAAACCCTTCACGGGAAAGGTACATATTTAGAAGTCGTCTAATGCGATCTTCATCATCTACTACGAGCAACTTAACACTTTCTTCCATCGTTAATAACCCCTTTCAAAATCCACTAATACTCTTATTGTACAAGCAGTGTGAAAAAAAAGAAAGACTGCACAACCTGTTAATGGTTGTGCAGTCCAATCGGCTTACGCATAAGAGTGCAAACCTGCAATTATCAAGTTAACGGCAATGAGGTTGAACATGATGATAATGAAACCAATTACTGCCAACCAGGCAGACTTTTTGCCTTCCCAGCCTTGAGATAGACGGAGATGTAAGAAAGCTGCATAAAATAGCCATGTAATAAGCGCCCATACTTCTTTCGGATCCCATCCCCAGAATCTGGACCAGGCTTCATGTGCCCAAATCATTGCGAAGATTAAGGCACCGAGTGTAAATACAGGGAACCCAATTAGTACTGATCTATAGCCAATTTCGTCCATTAGCTGCGAATTTGCTTTTTTAGCGAAAGGTTGCAGTAAGGTAGCAACAGGTCGCCTAATGATCAGCCGCAACAGTAGATAGATTACAAGCCCTGTCGCAATTGACCATACGAATGTCGTTAAAGTCTTTGCATTGACGATAGAAGGCATTTCTATAAGTGGAGTCATTGCTTCAGGCGTTTGCGCTTCATAGCCACTCATACCGAATAATGGTGGATAATTATACTCCATTTTCGCCGGCTGTTCGTTTTTATCAATATATGTGAAATGGGCTTCATAACCTGTAAGTTTAAATGTAGTTGACGAAACGACAAATCCTACTACTAATATAAGGGCAATCATAACCGCTTCAAGCCAGAAACGTTCTCTTGAAGGTTTTTTCAAATCAACATTTTTCAAGAGAAAAATAAGTCCTGCAACTGCACTAATGACCAAGATTGCTTCACCAATAACCGTCGTAATAACGTGGATGACTAGCCAATGGCTTTGCAACGCTGGAATTAGCGGGGTAATGTCCTTAGGAAACATGCTCGCGTAGGCAATCATAATAATAGCAATTGGCAATGCGAATAGGCCAAGAGACGGTGTTCTATAAAGATAGAACAAAAGTATGAATGCACCAACAAGCATCATTCCAAAAGCAGCGGTGAATTCAAACATATTACTTAATGGAATATGACCCGAAGCCATCCATCTTGTTATAAAGTAGCCAATATTTGAGATGAAACCAATAATTGTGATGATAATACCAATCTGACCCCAACGGCTTTTTTTATATGTTGTTTCCGAACTTGCCTTTTTGATGGCTCCACCGAAAAATGCGGTGGCCACCAAATAGGCAATAAAAGATACTAAAAGCATATTGGCGCTTAACGAAGCGAGTCCCATGATTATTTTTCTCCTTCCTCTTGCTCTGATTCAATGTCGGTATCCCGTCGATCTACATAGTTCGGTAAACCCGCATAATCTTTAACGGCATCCAGTTCCTTTTTCAACGAGAACCAGTTTTTATTCGTATGAGCCGCAATCAATAGATTGTCGTCTTCACCTTTTTGAACCCAAATTCTTCTATGATTCCAGTAGGAACCTTGGATGACACCGATCATAAAGATGATTCCGCCTAGTAGTAAAATATAGAGCGTTTTATCTTTCCGGATCGTCAAACCAGAGATATGTCGGGTATCAGCGCTGACAAACTTGACTTGATATGCGTTCTCTTCAGTTTCAAGTGTTTGTTGAATCGCTACAAAACTTTTTTCGCCTTGAGGCTTATCAGGTGTTCTCATATCAAAAATAAAAGCTGGATTGTTTGGAATTGGTGACTTGGAGACAGGTTCTCCATTTTCAACACCGTCATAATCTGCATAATAACCAATCAGATTGACCGTCGCTCCATCTTCAAGCTCGTAGACGCCTTTCGGATCATCCAGGTCGATCGTGAATTCACCGAATGATTTTTCAGTCGCTTTTTCAATCAGTTTCATCTTCATGGATTTTAATTCATTCAATCGATAGTCCATTTGGAAGACATTATAACCATCAAACTTCAGTGGTTTGTTAACAATAATCGAGTAATCTTTTTCAAATTCAAGATCTGTTGAACCTGGCAAACCGTCTTCTTTTTTCTTGTATAGCGAGACGTCCGTCTGATAATTTTTAACAATCGATCCGACTCTGTCCAACGCATTACCGAAAACCTCGTCTGCTTCTTCTTTCGTATACATCTCCATAATGAACTTATTGCTCTTTAAATAGTACTCGGGCGCGCCGGGGATCGATCTTAGTTCCCCTTCACGTATCCACATCGTCTCGTCGACATAAAAACCCGGAATACCTCGAAGAAGGATTCCAAACAGGAAAATAATAAGTCCTGTATGATTTATATAAGGACCCCAACGTGAAAAACGGTTCTTCTCGGCTAATATAGCGCCATTTTCCGTTTTCACATTATATTTCAGTTCCTTTAATTTTTCTGCAGATTTTTCCAGGGAAAGATCAGGCGTTACAGCAGCTCCGTCTCCATAGATTCTTTGTCGTTTCATGAAGGATGGATGCCGCTTTGTACGCTGTCTCTTCAACGACTTGTAAAGTGGGAATACCCTGTCCACACTCGCAATGATGATGGATGTTCCTAACATACCTATAAGAACTTTGAACCACCAGCTATTATACATATCATAGAAGCCCAATTTGTAGTATAGTGTTCCCACAAATCCGTAAAGTCGTTCATAATAAGCGAGCAAATCCGCATCGGTTTGAACAGGCACATAAAACTTTTGTGGGAATAAGGTTCCGATTGCAGAAGTAGCCAACACAGCAATGATGATGCTTACTCCTATTTTGACGCTTGAAAAGAAGTTCCAAATTTTATCGATGATTGAACGTTTATACGTTTGGGATCTACGTGCAGATCCCTCATACCTCATATCTACTACTTCACTTTTTTTCGCTTCATCAGTCATCGGACGACCGCATTTTTCACAGAGTACTGTTCCAAATGGATTTTCATGACCGCATTTGCATTTGATCTTACTCATGTGTACGAACTCCTTATTGAGGTAGAACGCTTTCCATTAAGGAAATGATTTCTTCCTCACTCATTTCTTGTTTGATGATATCCTGAATTACGCCATCTTTGTTAATCAGAAAGGTTGTCGGGAGAGGAACGACATTATACAAGTCCCTCACGTCTTTCGTTTTATCGATAACGACTGGAAAAGTCAGCCCATACTGATCACGGAATGTATCTACCTTCAGATTAGATTCAGCAATGTTAACGGATAAGACATGTACACCTTTTTCACTGAACTCTTTATACTGATTTTCAATATAAGGCATTTCCTTCTTACAAGGAGGACACCAGGTACCCCAGAAGTTTAAGAAAACTCCCTCACCATTAAAGTCGGATAAACGATGAACATTTCCATCCGTATCAACAAGTTCAAAATCTGGTGCTTTATCGCCTACTGCCAAAACTTTTACTTTATCTTTGGAGAATATGGAAAACAGAATTGCCGATGCTAATAAAAGCAGGACTACTCCCCTGAAAATGAGACGAGAGCGCTTTTTGTTCGGTTTGGACAATTGGATAGCCCCCTTACAGTTTTAAGATTTCAACTTACATTATAACAAAACATCTTTTTAAAAAGAGATGAAGTCGTGATAGGTTTGTGAACGTTCATAATTATGTCGAAAAACGGTTTAGTAAGTCATCCAATCTTACCTGTTTCCGCTAGCACTCTTAACTGTTTTACTTCATGCGTCGTTAATTCGCGTGCTTCGCCTGCATTTAACCCTAAAGTAGTCAACATCGCAAACGATTCCCTTCTCAACTTCTGAACTGGGCAACCGATCGCATCGAACATTCTGCGCACCTGGCGGTTTCTGCCCTCATGAATAGTGATTTCGACAAGAGCAGTACCTGTTTTTTTATCGAACGACTGCATTTTTACACGTGCTGGAGCTGTCACTCCATCCTCCAACTCAATACCACGTTCAAGCTTTTTAAGCGCATCCCGTTCTGGAACGCCTTTCACTTTTGCAACATACTTCTTTTGGATACCGTATTTTGGATGCGTCATCAAATTAGAAAAGTCGCCGTCATTTGTCATGATGATGATACCAGAAGTGTCAAAATCAAGACGTCCTACCGGGAAAATTCTCTCTTCAACCATCGGTAGCAGATCCAAGACAGTCTTCCTGCCTTTTTCATCACTAACCGTGGATATATAACCTCTAGGCTTGTACAACAAATAGTAGACAAACCTTTCTTTGACGAGTTCCACGCCTTCCACTTCAACACGATCCGCACGGGTCACTTTTGTTCCTAATTCAGTCACAACTTGTCCATTCACTTTCACTTTACCATCGACGATGAGCGTTTCAGCCTTCCGACGTGATGCAACGCCTGCTTGCGCCAATACTTTTTGCAATCTTTCCAACTCGACACCTTCTTTCTATCTCAAAAAATTATGTCACATTTTCGTGCAAATGAAAAGAAGACCGACCTATATACAGTCAGCCTTCCCGAATTATTTAGACACATTTACAAACTTCCCACATTACTTCCTTATTTCTACGTGAGCAGTGACAAGTGGTTCATTATCCAAGGAGACTGTCCAAGTCCCTTTACCATGGGTTCCTTGACCTCTTGGTATATAGAGCACATGGGATACCCGTTCAATTTCTTTTTTGTTCAAAAGGACGGTAATCGGTTGCTTCAATACACCCGTAGTCCCGGCTAAAATTTTATATTTACCTTTTTTTGCTACAGTGACCAATTCATAATTGTTAAACGTTTCATTCGCTAAGTGTTCATGGGTATTCCAGTCATTCCCGTTATTTAACGTGACGACAATGATTTTTTTACCATCTTTTTCGAAATAGGTTGCTAGTGTTCTTCCCGCAGCTTTCGTGAACCCCGTTTTTCCGGCGATGACTGTTTTATTAGAATGAATGAGCCGGTGCTTATTCCGCCAACTTCTCACTTCATCACCTTTACGGTATACAAAGTTTTCGGCAGAAGCAATCTTTTTAAATCGTTCATTCTGCATTGCGTAGTGAAGCATAAGCGCTGTTTCATAGGCTGTGGATAAATGCTTTTCATGATGAAGTCCGGATGGATTCACAAATGTAGTCTTCTCCAGTCCATAAAAACTCGCTTTATCGTTCATCAAATCGATAAAGCCTTCTACAGAGCCTCCAGCAAATTCAGCCAACGCGAATGCAGCGTCATTTCCCGAACGCAACATAAGTCCGTACAGCATTGCTTCACTCTCCATTGATGTACCCTGTTCCAAATAAAGTGAAGAACCTTCTGCTGATGCTGCCTCTGGTGAAATAAGGATTTCTCCCGAGGAATGTCCACTTTCCAGAAAAGTGAATGCCGTCCAAATCTTTGTCAAGCTCGCTATCGGCAGTTGCATATTTTCATTTGATCCGTCCAATAATCGGCCGGTATCCGCATCAATTACAGCCCATGCGCTTCCTGGAGCGTCAGCATTTGCTGGAAAAGCCGGCAATAGTAGTGTCAGTATAAGGACAACGATGAATGTCCGTTTCAATCAGTGTTTCCTCCTTCATCAGATAGGTCAAATGCTTCCTGAAACTTTGTCATAAATAAATCCGTATCCCCAAAAGGCTCATCATCATCTTCAATCAAAGGTGGTAACATCTCAATCGATTCCAATCCGAATCGATCCAAAAATAAATCGGTTGTCCCGTACAGGATTGGGCGGCCACTGCTTTCCAACCGACCTTTTTCCATAACGAATCCTTTTGCTATAAGTGTCTGAATCGGACCATCCGATTTGACTCCTCGCAAATCATCAATTTCCACACGAGTCACTGGCTGCTTGTAAGCGATGATTGCCAAAACTTCAAGCGATGCCTGGGTGATGGAGTTCTTGGACGGGTTTTCGAGCATTCTAAGAATATCGTCTGCATACTCCGCCTTTGTCACAAGACGGTAACTTCCTCCGTACAAGCGCAGTGTGATACCCGAATCATTTCTTGTTTCGTAGTTTACGCGTAATTGCTCAAGAGCTATGGCTGTCCCTTCAGATTCCAACTCAAGTAAGATCGATAGTTGCCCTATTGACAGACCATCATCTCCAGCTATGAAGAGGAAGCTCTCAAGCATCCCAAGTAGTCGTTCATCGATTGGCTCCATCAGTGTCCTCCTGTCCGGCAAACACGGTCATTTTCCCGAAATTGCCTTGCTGTTTAACTATAATATCTAGTCTTTTCATCAGTTCCAAAAGTGAAAGAAACGTCACAACAAGATCATTGACATCCCCATCTTCAAATAACGATTCAAAGTCACAACTTCCTCCAATTCTTTCCAATCGTGTCATGATGTCATCCATCTTTTCACTGACGGAAAGTTCGGATCTTAAAATACTTGCTGTTAATGGTGAGCGCAACCTCTTCCGATCGAGCATTTTTTGGAAAGCGCCTATTAAGTCAAATACATTCATTTTTTCTTCGGTGTTATTAACGACGACCTCACCAAATTCAGATAAATCTTCAGGAAGTTTTGTAAAATGGACGGATCGATCCTCTGCTGATTCCTTCAATGTGTGGGCGGCTTCTTTAAACTTCTTATATTCAATCAGTCGGGCAACCAGTTCATCACGTGGATCTTCCTCCATTTCAAATTCAGCTTCATGATCAAGCACATCCCCTTCATGAATAGGCAGCAACATTTTGCTTTTGATTTCTATTAATGTTGCAGCAAGTACGAGGTATTCACTAAGTTCATCAAGTTCCAATACCCGCATCGCATGGAGATGTTCTATGTATTGACTTGTCAGTTCAGACATTGGTATATCATAGATATCGATTTCAAGTCTGTTGATTAAATGTAATAATAGATCCAGAGGACCAACAAACGCTTCGAGTTTCACTTTATATGTCATAATGGTTCCTCCATACTGCATGTATTAAGTATTGTCATTGAAAGGACTGATTGTATGCATCCATATCATCATCCATTGTTCTGTAAGTTTATTGTTTATTTCAACGAAAATCAAGATTACTTTGAATGCCATGAAGTATTGGAAGACTATTGGAAGTCCATTCCTGGCTATACAAAAGAGCATCCACTGACAGCTTTCATCCTGTTAGCGACAGGTATGTATCACTGGAGAAGAGATAATCATAGTGGAGCATATAGAACAATGCTCAAAGCCGAGAGGAGAATGCTGGATTTCGCGTCGCATGGTGAGCTTTATATCGAGGAAATCGATTTTCAGCTATTATTGCAAGACATTCACCAAGCTTTGGAAAACGTGAAGATCGGACATAGTTTTGTTCCATTTAAAATAGCTGTTTCTTCTAAAACACTAAAGTGTCTTGTCGAAAACTCACCTGGCCAACTTGAACTTCTTCCTGCTAATAGTGATGCTGTCATTCATAAACATATGCTTCGGGACCGTTCAGATATTCTTGCTGAACGCGAAAAGAAAAAGGGCAGACCGGATTGATCTGCCCTTTTTTCTATTCCATTTTGGATTCATTGTCATTCTGTTTACACTTTTGCAAGAAAGACTCCGTATCATCGGTGCTTTTACACTCAAGTTCTGGAAACACTTGTCCAATCATGTCTATCATTTCCCTGCCAACGCCTTCACCTCTAAAGGAAGGATTCACTGCAATGTGCATGACTGTGTAAGTAGTTTCATCCAATGAAATACCAATGATTCCAATAAAGTCTTCGCCCTTTTTCAATAGGAATAACTGCCAAGATTCATTTTCCTCATATTGATGGACGAGTTCCTGAAGTTTCTTAACGGCTTTTTCCCCCGGCATATAGGAGAGTAAGCCCATGGCTATTTTTTCATATGCCTTCTTATATCTTAAAAGTGTCATTGAAATCCCTTCTTTTCAAAAAAATCCTTAAGTTGCAATGCCGGATAAACTTGAAAAACAGGCATTTTCGCTCATTCAAACAATTAAAAGCTTTATAGAATTTATCGTACCCGATACGTCAATCATTTTCAATGATCGGGAAAGTTCATTTATTCGGCAATGAAAAAGGGGCAATAAAGTACCAGTATACGACACCCCAGATAAGCGCTAAGATCACTAGGATTAATAATAGTATCATATTTGGCTTCTTCATGACAATTTACCACTATCCGTTTTTTGAAGCGGAATATCAAGTTTGATAATATCTTCATAGGTCTCCCTGCGGACTATGAGCTGATGCTCTCCATCCTCACAGAAGACAATTGCCGGTTTAGGGAGGCGGTTGTAATTGCTCGCCATAGAATAAGTGTACGCTCCTGTGCAGAAAACAGCAACGATATCTCCTTCTACCGGTTCTGCAAGATACGTATCTTCAATAAGTTTATCACCTGATTCACAGCATTTTCCCGCAATCGTCACTTTATCCAAATGAGGATCCATCATCTTTCCGGCGGAAACAGCAGTATATTTCGCTCCATAAAGGGCTGGTCTAATATTGTCAGACATCCCGCCATCAACAGCGACATAAGTCCTAGTTCCAGGCACTGTCTTTGTACTGCCGGTTTTATAAAGTGTTGTCCCTGCATCCCCGACAAGTGAGCGACCAGGTTCGATCCAAATTTCAGGTAAAGGATAATTATGTTCGCGCGTCATGGATAGTACAACATTCTCCATTTCCTGAACGTAATCTGAAGGTGGAAGAGGTTTATCTTCGCTCGTATAGCGTATACCGAAACCTCCACCCAGATTAAGAACCGGACAGACAAATTTAAACTTTTTTCTCCATTCAACCATTTTCTCCATTAGTGCCTCTGCTGCAAGTCGGAAAGCAGCCGTTTCAAAAATTTGAGAACCGATATGGCAATGCATTCCTAAAACAGTTATATAGGGATGGTTAAACAATTTCAAAAAAGCATCATCTGCCTGGCCGTTCTTCAAATCGAAACCGAACTTCGAATCTTCCTGACCTGTTGTAATATAATCATGTGTTGATGCATTGACACCTGGTGTTACACGCAACAGAACATTCATACTTTGCTGACGAGCTTCTGAAATCTCCTTTATTAGTTCTATTTCCAAGAAATTATCGATGACGATGCATCCGATTTTCTCATCAAAAGCGTATTGTAATTCCTCAAAGCTTTTATTGTTTCCATGGAAATGGATTTTCTCCCGTGGAAAATCTGCCATTACCGCGGTATAAAGTTCGCCCCCAGAGACAACATCCAGCGAGAGATTCATCTGTTTTGCAACCTCATAAATCGCGATAGAAGAAAATGCTTTGCTCGCATAAGCGACTTGCGCTTTTATGCCCGCCTGCTTGAACGTTTCCTTAAAAGCTTTAGCCCGTTGCCTGAATAACGCAATATCGTATACAAGCAGCGGTGTTCCATACGTAGTTGCTAATTCTACAGCGTCGACGCCGCCAATTGTCAGATGGCCTAAATTGTTCACAGATTGTGTTCCGTAAAGATGCATATTCCATTCCTCCAAGTCATATAGATAAAACTTTATCATATCTCAAAGGTTGGAAGCAATCTTATGAAAGCCTATTACGATCAGGAGATTTTGTAATGAACGGTCTTGGCGAGTCGACCGTCATAGGATATCTTATGAGTATTCTTGTCATTGCTTTTGGAAAGAACGGTACTGCCGGCCATAGATAGGGAGTACCCATCGGCTTTAGTGCCGCAAGATAATAAAATAGAGCTACAACACTTAAGAAAAACCCGCTCGCTCCAAAAATCGCTGTAAAAATTAGAATGAATAATCGAAAAACCTTGGTTGTGATACTTAATTCATAAGAAGGTATGGCGAATGTGAATATCGCACTGACAGCCACATACAAAATCACTTCGGCGGTGAAAAGTCCTACATCGATTGCCACTTGTCCAATAACGATTGCCGCTACCAGTCCCATGGCGGTGGACATTGGTGTAGGTGTATGAATTGCTGCCATACGAAGAACTTCTATCCCTACATCCGCAATAAGTACTTGTATGATCAAAGGAACAGTCCCAGGATCATCCGGTCCGATGAAACTTAGGGATAGCGGTAAATACTGTTGGTACGTAGACAGTAAATACCAGAGCGGAAGAAGAAAGAGACTTAGCGTAGCCCCTAATAGACGAATCCAGCGGACAAAGGTACCGATGAACGGAGCCTGCCGATATTCTTCCGCATGTTGCAAATGATGGAATAAGGTCGTCGGAACAAGTATGACAGATGGTGAAGTATCAACGATAATCGCGATATGTCCTTCCAAAAGATGTGCAGCGCAAATGTCGGGACGTTCTGTATACCTGACGAAAGGCATCGGATGGAAACTTTGTTTAAAGAGAAATTCCTCGAGTGACTTATCTGTCATCGTCAAGCCGTCGGTCTTAATGTCATCTAACCTTTTCCTAATATAATCCAGATGTTCTTCACTTGCCGCTTCTTTCAAAAATGTAATGGCGACATCCGTCTTACTGTTCAATGATGTCTGATGCATTTCAAATCGCAGATTCTCGGTTCTGAGTCTTCTTCTGACTAAAGCCGTATTCAGAATGATATTCTCAGTAAAGCCATCTCTTGCACCTCGAATCACTTTTTCAGTATCAGGTTCCTCAGGCTGTCTGCCTGGATAATTTCTGATATCTCCTATGAAAGTGAACCCATCCGGAATAACAAAGCCGACTTGCCCACTCAATATATCTGTTAAAAATTTTTCCCTTTCATCTACATCTGATAGCGCATGATAAGGAAAGTATGTCAGAAAATCAGTAGGGTTTTCGCGATACTCATCCGAATTACGATAGTTCTCCTGCATTTCCGTCAACAGCGATGTGAGCGTCTGCCCGTCTACCAGGCCATTTATATAAAATAACCCGACAGGCATTCCCCACAGATGGATACTTTTAAATGTGGCATCAAAAGTTTCGTCTATTCCAAATTTGCTTTGGAACCATTCTTCCGCTTCTTTCACAGATGTGAATAATTTAGCCATTTATCAATCCGTCCTCGCTATTATGTCAATTCTTCTGGTTGCGCACTCATCCACTCTTTTAACTGTGCCAATATCTTCTTCTCCAACCTCGAAACCTGGACTTGCGAAATACCGATCCGTTCCGCAATATCGCTTTGTGTACAGTCTAAATAATAGCGCATGTAAATGATTGTCTGATCTCTCTTATTCAATTTGGACACAACATCACGTAGTGGAATATGATCAAAAAATCTTTCAGACCGTTCATCCTTCAACTGATCCATCAATGTAAGACTATCTCCTTCACTTTCATAAAGCTGTTCATGAAGTGAAGCTGGATCCCGCAATGCATCTGATGCGAGAATAATATCATCCACTGTTACTTCCAGAATTTCAGCTACTTCTGAAATTGAAGGAGATTTTCCATGTTTTTTCACATAATCGTCAGTGGCATGTCTGATTTTAAAACTTAGTTCCCTAATCGATCTGCTTACTTTAACCATACCGTCATCTCTTAAAAATCGTTGAATTTCTCCAACAATCATAGGTACGGCATAAGTGGAAAATTTCACTTCATAAGACAAATCAAATTTATCGATTGATTTCATCAATCCAATACAGCCAATCTGAAACAGATCTTCCAAGTCCGCACCACGGGAAGCGAATCGTTGCACGATGGACCAGACAAGCCTTGTATTCCCTTCCACCATCATACGCCTAGCTTCTTTATCGCCGTCTTGCGATTGCTGAATAAGGATTCTCATTTTTTCCTGGGACAATAGGGCATCTTGTCTCTCAACAGACGTATCCATCGGTCACCTCATTCTGCTTGCTTCCGTAACCGGAGAAAACATTTTCTCGAAGCGTACAATCGTTCCGTTTCCTGGAGTCGAATCTACAGAAAGGTTATCTGAAAAGCTTTCCATAATTGTAAACCCCATACCTGACCGTTCCATAAGAGGTTTGGTCGTGAACATCGGCTCCATAGCCTGTTCGACATCAAATATTCCTTCGCCCTGATCTTCTACTGTCATACTCACTTTTGAGCCATCCATCTCAGCATGGATTGTGACAAGACTTTGACCATCGCAATTATATCCATGGATAATGGCATTCGTGACGGCCTCGGATACGATTGTCTTGAATTCCGAGATTTCTTCCAATGTCGGGTCCAGGGGTGTGATAAAACATGTTAATGCCATCCTTGCTAACGCTTCGTTCTCTTCAATCGCGACAAATGATAATGTCATTTCATTTCTCATGCAGTACCCCTCCGATTTCGCCAAGTACACTTTCGACCGTGCCATGTCTGATAGTTGAAGCCAATCCTGAAAAACTAAAGATTTTCTCCATCGTCGGGGATGGATTCAAAATGAACGTTTCCCCTTTATAAGGTGCTAAATCGCGCATCCTCCCAAGTATCAAACCAATACCCGCACTATCCATAAATCCGAGTTTACTTAAATTCCAAATAACCGCCTTTACAGTACCTGTAAATATCGAAGACGAGATTGTTGAACGGATTTTATTCGCTTCAAGATTATCTAGCTCGCCTGCTAACGTTACTACTACAATATCGCCAACTTGATTAATATCAGCCATGCTGAATCCCTCCCTCTAGCGGAACATTCAACATACTAAGAACAAAACCCTTTTCAACGACAAAACTAGTCACTTCTTACATCTTTCTCTCATGATTCGACATACTTGCTCGCCTTTAAAAGCCTTTCCATTTAAAACGCTTTTTACACATACATTGGATAAATAATCCGCAATTAGTCACCAAATAGTTGCAAGAGTACAGTAGTAATTCAATTGGTATTTAATTCATCGTAAATAAAAAAGCCGTTTCATCATCCGTATAATGGATGATGAAATGGCTTTACAGTCCTGTTATTCGGTTATCATTCGTAAGATCAATTCAGGCTTTTTTTGCGCCTCTTTAGATATATGAATATGCTGTTGAATGAGTTTCATGGATTTTGAAACATCTTCTCTGTTCGAATGGATGACTGCAATCGTTTCCCCTTCTCGAACCGCATCGCCAATCTTTTTCTTAAGCATGATTCCGACCGCTAAATCAATGTCATCATCTTTCGTTTCCCGACCAGCTCCTAATACCATTGCTGCGACTCCGATCTCATCCGCTTCCATTTTCGAAACGAAACCTGTCGTCAATGCGGGAACATTAATTTCATAGGTTGCAAAAGGCAATAAAGATGTGTCATGAATGATTTCACTATTGCCCCCTTGTGCATCGATCAATTCACCAAATAGCTTTAATGCTGACCCGTCTTCTATTACTTTTTCAAGTAATAGACGCGCTTCATCTATCGATTCTGCTTTGCCGCCCGCGACAACCATTTTGCTGCCAAGTACGAGACAGAGTTCTGTTAGATCTTCAGGCCCACGTCCTTGCAATGTTTCAATCGCTTCTTTCACTTCTAAGGCATTGCCAATCGCAAATCCGAGCGGCTGACTCATATCTGAGATGACAGCCATCGTATTTCGTCCAACTTGTCTGCCAATTGAAACCATTGCATGCGCCAGAGCTTCTGCATCTTCAACCGTTTTCATGAATGCTCCGTCCCCCGTTTTCACATCGAGGACAATCGCGTCTGCCCCTGCTGCAATCTTCTTGCTCATAATCGAACTTGCAATAAGTGGAATGCTGTTAACGGTTGCTGTTACATCACGCAATGAGTAAAGCTTCTTATCAGCAGGTGTTAAATTACCACTCTGGCCGATTACAGCTAGTTTCAAATCATTCACTTGTTTGACGAATTGTTCCTGCGTTAATTCAATATGGAATCCTTCAATTGCTTCCAGTTTATCCAGTGTTCCTCCGGTATGCCCCAATCCTCTTCCGCTCATTTTAGCTACAGGTACGCCGCATGCCGCCACTAATGGAACTAATATTAATGTTGTCGTATCGCCGACCCCACCTGTAGAATGCTTATCGACTTTGACGCCGCTTATATCTGATAAGTCAATCTGATCACCGGATTCGACCATCGCCAGTGTCAAATTGCCTTGTTCTTCTGAAGACATTCCATTGAAGTAAATCGCCATCAACAAAGCACTTGCCTGATAATCAGGAATCGTCCCAGCAGTATAGCCATCGATAAAAAATGATATCTCTTCTTTAGATAGTCTTTCCCCGTCTCTTTTCTTCTCAATAATGTCAACCATTCTGAACACAGATATCACACCTTTTCAATTAATGAACATAAAAAACTTTCTCCGAATTGCGGCATTTTGACAGCAAAGTTATCAGCAATTGTCGCTCCTAAATCAGAGAATGTCTTACGCAACGGCATTGAGCCACCTTTTTTAAATGATGGTGAATAGATGAGCAGCGGAACGAATTCACGGGTGTGATCGGTTCCACTATGGACCGGGTCATTCCCATGATCTGCAGTGATGATAAGCAAATCATCCTCCCGTAGTGCCTGCATAATTTCAGGCAGACGTTCATCAAAATCTTGCAATGCATTACCATAACCGATTGGATCTCTTCGGTGACCGTATAATGCGTCGAAATCAACAAGATTCGTAAAACTCATACCGTGAAAGTCAGATTTCATAACTTCCAGCAGTTTATCTACTCCATCCATATTGCTCACAGTACGTACTGATTCCGTGACGCCTTCTCCGTTGAAGATATCAGCGATTTTCCCTACAGCCAAGACATCGAATCCGGCATCCTTCATTTCATTCATGACTGTCCTATCAAATGGCTTTAATGCATAATCATGACGATTAGTCGTACGGATAAAGTTACCCGGTTCTCCCACAAACGGTCTGGCAATGACACGACCTACCAGAAATTCAGGCTGCAAAGTGATTTCCCTTGCGATTTCACAGATTTCATATTGTTCTTCAATCGGGATAATTCCCTCATGTGCTGCAATCTGAAGCACGGGATCAGCAGATGTGTATACGATGATTGCACCAGTCTTCATATGTTCTTCACCAAGTTCCTGGATAATTGCAGTACCACTTGCTGGTTTATTGCCAATGACTTTCCTGCCCGTACGAGTTTCCAATTCATCGATTAACTCCTGTGGGAATCCATTCGGATAGACTTTAAACGGCTTATCAATATTAAGCCCCATCATCTCCCAATGACCTGTCATTGTATCTTTTCCGACAGATGCTTCCTGCATTTTCCCGAAGAGGCCAATCGGATTTTCATCAGGCGAAATGCCTTGGATTTCTTTAATGTTCGACAAGCCTAGACGACCCATATGTGGCATTTTCAAGCCGCCCATTGCTTCACCTATATGACCAAGGGTATCAGCTCCTAGATCACCGAATTGCTCTGCATCAGGTGCTTCACCGATTCCTACAGAATCCAAAACAATTAAATGTACCCGTTTGAAATTTTTCTGTTCCATGTGTATCCCTCCAATTTTTATCCATTCCATCACTTCATGCGCGCGGATGGAATTTCACATATACATCTTTCAGTCTAGACTTGCTGACATGGGTGTAAATCTGAGTAGTGGAAATGTCCGCATGTCCGAGCATTTCCTGAACCGCCCGTATATCGGCTCCGTTTTCAATCAGATGGGTTGCAAAAGAATGACGTAAGATATGTGGAGTCAATTCTTTATGTATACCCGCTTTCACTGCATATCCTCTAAGTATTTTCCAACATCCTTGACGGGTCAACCTTGATCCTCTCATATTCACAAAAAAGGCGTCTGTACCGGGTTTATTGGCAACAAAGCTCGGTCGTGCATCTCTTGTATACACTGAACACGCTTTCACTGCTCCGCCACCTAGTGGAATGATTCGTTCTTTGCCGCCTTTTCCAAAGACCCTCACAAACCCCATGGAAATGTGGACATCATCCATATTCAAACCAATTAGCTCACTGACGCGCATCCCTGTGCCGTACAACAGTTCTAAAAGTGCTATGTCACGTTTACCTTGAGGCTTGCCTTCTTCAGGAATCGAAATAAGTTTGTCCACTTCCGAAATAGATAGAACTTCCGGGAGTTTTTGTTCAAGTTTCGGCATTTCCAAATGAACAGTAGGATCTTCAGTCGAAACTTTCTCACGCAACATGAACTGATGAAATGAACGGATTGAAGAGATATGCCTGGCAATCGTTCGCGACGACTTACCCTCTTCTTTCATGCGGTGCAAATGATTCAGTATTGCAGATCTGTCAATTTGTGAAATTGTTTGTAAACCATTCTTTTCCATCGCATCAATATAATTATCGAGATCACGTTTATAGGAGAAAATAGTATTTTGAGATAGTTGACGTTCGATTTTCAGAAAGTGCACGTAATCTTCCAATGCAAATCGGGCATCCTTCATAGTAAATTGACGAAATGCATATCGCCTTCTCTCCTTTTTTTACAAATGACAAAAGGGACAGCGCTTCGCCATCCCCCATTTCACTTTTCATTGTTTGTTCCTGACGTTTTACAGTTTTGACAAATACCATGGAATGTTAACCAATGGTCTTTTACATTGAAGCCATAACGACTTTCGACAATTTTCTCAACGTCCCCTAAAAGGTCTTCTTGGATTTCAGCAACTTTTCCGCACTCGATACAGATGAGGTGATGATGGAAACGCGATGCCCCTTCAGTTCGCAAATCATATCGGGATACACCGTCGCCAAAATTTATCTTATCGACAATTTTAAGTTCTGTTAATAATTCCAATGTACGATAGACTGTCGCAAGTCCTATTTCCGGTGCCTTCTCTTTTACGAGTAAAAACACATCTTCAGCACTTAAATGATCTTCCTCGTTTTCCAGAAGGACCATGACCGTAGCTTCCCGCTGAGGCGTCAACTTATAGCTGGCCCCGTGCAATTGCTTCTTGATCCGTTCAATCCGGCTTTCCATACGACGCCCCCCTCAACACTGAAACCATTATATCAAATGGTAGTTGAGTGTGACAACATAAAGGAAAGAGTTACATACATTTTGTTCAATTCACTAGTAGATGGAAGAGTGTCATTTCGACTAATAAGATGATGGCATAGGCTGCTAGCAAGACTGGTACAGCTCTTAAATTCCGTTGTCTTCTCGATATTCTATTAAAATAAGGAGGACTCAGAACAGTGCAATATACTAGAAACAAGAGGCAACCTAGCAGTTGAAACGGGAACCACCAGACCGTGTACACTAGTAGTGCCATCCCGGAAGCTAGCAAATAGGAAGATGATAATCCAAAAATCACACACTTGACCGCACCGATTAAAAGAATTGCATGGCGCGTTTTATTGTTGAATGATAGTCCGAATGCCGTTAAAAAAAATAAGATTGTCGTCAATATAGGTTTTAACAGGCTTCCCTCTCCCGAAGACACGATTCGCGGATCAAAAAAAAGAATCCATTTTTCTGAAGCTTCCAGAGGTATCTCACGGAATAATAGTGCACCGCCGATATATCCTATAGACAATATGACGAATAGATGGATAAATGATAAAGAACGGACCATAGGTTTCACCTTCACCTTCACATCGTTTGTTCATCGTATGCTTGTCCGTTCGAAAATAGCTCAAAAATCGAGAAGTTTTTCAGCATACAAAATCGCAAAGGCTGTTTTAGCATCATAGATTTGTTCTTCCTGAACCATTTGTTTTGCCTCTTCTATAGTGCATTCAAGGATGCGGATAAATTCGTCCTCATCACCAGGAGCGGGATTCTCTACTTTGTACAAATCACGAGCCAAGTAAATATGAATGATTTCATTCGCAAATCCTGGTGATGTGGCAAACGATTGTATGTATGTGAATGCACGTGATCCATAACCGGTCTCCTCTTCAAGCTCACGGATAGCGGTCAACTCTTTATCTTCCCCCGGTTCAATTTTACCGGCGGGAATCTCGATTATGGAACGATTTAATGCTTTTCTGTATTGCTCTACAAATACGATTTTATTATCATCAGTAATGGCGAGGACCGCGACAGCTCCGGGATGATCAATTAGCTCCCTTAAAGCATGATTACCATCTGGCAACTCCACCTCTTCTAGTCTTAGTTCGATTACTCTGCCTTTATAGACATTCGTTGATGAAATTGTTTTTTCTTCAAATCGATTCATTTCCAACACTCCTTCATAAGTAGGTAAGTACTAATGCTTTCACTTTTCTAGGCATGATTGTACCATTAATAGTTAAGTTGACCAAAATACGGAGGTGCAATTATGAAAAAAAGAGAGCTGGGAAACAGCGGCATGTTTGTATCGGAACTTGGACTAGGCTGTATGTCTTTACCTGAAAATCCAACTGAAGCAAAAAATATTATTGATGCAGCATTCGAGGCAGATATCAATTTCTTTGATACAGCTGACTTATATGCATCGGGAAATAACGAGTCAATCGTCGGAGAAGCTTTAAAGGGAAGACGTGATAAAGTCATTCTGTCTACGAAAGTAGGAAACCGGAGAATTCCGGGTCAGGATGGATGGACTTGGGATCCTTCCAAGCATCATATAATAGAAGCTGTAAAAGGCAGTTTAAAACGGCTAGGCACTGATTATATCGATTTATATCAACTACACGGCGGCACAATGGAGGACGATGCGGATGAGGTGATTGATGCATTCGACAGCTTAAAAAAGGAAGGGCTCATTCGCCAATACGGAATCTCTTCTATCCGACCGAATGTTATCAGACGCTTCTTGGAAAAGAGTACGGCTGTATCAGTCATGATGCAATACAGTATGCTTGATCGCAGGCCAGAAGAATGGTTCTCTTCTATACAAAAGCATAATACATCCATATTAACCCGTGGCACATTGGCAAAAGGCTTGTTAACAGCTGAAGGAATTGGAAGACTGAAAAAAGCGAACGGATTTGCGGAATTCGGAAACGTCGAACTCCAAGAAACGTTAAAAATCATTCATCACCAATTCGAAGATGTCCATGCTTCTGCTATCGCATTCAATCTACACAATGAGGCTGTTGCGTCGGCAATAGTTGGAGCAAGTTCAACAGGTCAACTTTTAGATTCGATTATCGCCTATGAGAAAAATGTCGATTCAAAGATGCTAGATGACATTTCCGCTGCTTTGGTCATTCATCAATATACGGAACATCGTCCGTAACGGCCCATTACACTTCAGAAATATTTGTGTAACACAAACGTAATGATTAATTAAATCTTCGCCGGGTATCTAACAAGTAAGCTACATTAATTATAAAACTTGGAGGAGATCACAAATGAAACTATTAACAGAAGATAAAAAATGGATGAAACTTGGAGCAGCAACATTCTTATCAGTCGGGCTTCTCGCAGCTTGTGGTGACGGCAAGGACGATGTAGATGTAGATGTAGACAATAATCCGCCGGCAGATGTAGATGTAGACGTGGATGATGGTGTCGATGATGGAGTCGACATGGATGATGATAGTAAATAATAGTTCTAGAAATGCAGCCCCTTTTAAAGGGGCTGCGCAGACTGTAGACAAAAGGGATGGAAATCGAATTGATTTCCATCCCTTTTGTCTTATTTTACGCATTTGGCTCATAAACGTTAGACTGACACGACGTTGATTTCCATTCCGGGCGGACGCTTTCCGGGGGGCTTGCCCTCAGCCCATAGCTGTCAACTTAAGATAAATGTGTGATTTTTCCGAAATGTTGGTATGTAATAATTACCAACAACTTTTGGAAAGGAGTTCTTTTCATGACTACATCTCAGACAACTCAACTTCTTGAACAGCTTTTTGAAAGTATCCAACCAACACGTGTAGATGAAATTGCGAAGGAAACAGGTTTTATTAAAAGAAAGCGTCTCGTTACTGCAAGTGATTTTCTTGCCCTACTCTTTCAATTTCACGGGAACTTTGCAGGATGTTCTATTCAGGAACTCTGTTCAAAACTAGTCATTGAACAAGATATCCTGATCAGTAGAACTGCCCTAGATAAGAAGTTTACCCCAGAAGCCGCACTGTTTCTTCGACGCCTTGTCCAAGAGATTCTACATCATCAGTTCCTAGAACACGTTCCTACTCATTCTTCTGCAGACCCGTTCCCATTTCTAAGCATCCGCGTGCTTGATGCGACAGCTATCGAAGTACCAGATCATTTGAAAAAACGAGCCGTTAAAACAGAGCAGGAATCTGTGAAAATTCAATATGAGTACGATATCTTGTCAGGTAAAACTACGTTCTTAGATATTGATTTCCAACGTGTGAATGATACAAGAAAGGGTGCTGAACGTTTAGCTTACATCAACGACCATGATTTATGTTTGCAAGATTTGGGGTATTTCAGTTTTGAACAATTTGGCCAGATGCAGGAAAACGGAGGCTTTTTTATCACGAAGCTAAGAAATGATGCCTATCTGGCATTCAAAAACCCTTTTCCTGCTTATCATCAAAACGGAAAAGTGGTTCAAAGTAGCCTGTATCAACGAATTGACCTGGTAAAGCTTTGTGAAAATCTAGAACCTGGTGAATATTTGGAGCTTGAGGGAGTTCATTTTGGTAGGGACTCCCATTTTCCAGCCCGTTGTATTGTGTTTTCACACGATGAAACTCAACGGCAGCACCGCTTAAAAAAAATTCACCGGCGTACTACCAAATCCGGAAAGAAACCTAAGAAAGTTGTAAGTGACCTGGCGGGCATAACAGTTTATATGACAAATCTGCCTGAATCCATTCCCGCAAAAAAGTTGGTAGAATTATATCGTTTGAGATGGCACGTCGAACTATGTTTTAAAACATGGAAATCCTACCTCGGTGTGGATCAATTCAAGGTGATGAAGAAAGAACGGTGGCTCTGTCATCTTTATGGAACACTTCTAGCAATCATCATCAGCCAACTGATAGCTTATCAACTGCGTAATGTCATTTGGGATGAAGAACAGTTGGAAATCAGCGAGATGATCGCCGTACGCACTGTAGCCATAGAATTCTTGCCGAAGTTATATCGAATCTTTATCCACAAAAAGAGGGCGTTGAAGGACTTTTTGTGTCTGGCAATCAGGCTACTCATCAAAACTGCCCGAAAACCAAAGTCATCCAAAGGAACAGCCCTTCAACGCCTTCAATTCAATTAGAGAAAACAATCAACCCTCTCGCTAAAAAAGGAAAATTGTAGTCTCAACATCTCAACAATTCAATTCCCCTAATTTCAAAGAGCAAACCTATTTTATCTTCAGTCCGGCTTAAATAATGGAAGATTTACTCCAAGTCCTTAAGTTGACAGCTATGTTGCCCTCAGCCTCCTCGTCGCGTTGCTCCTGCGGGGTCTTCGCGCTTCGCTGATCCCCCAGGAGTCGCCGCCCTGCACTCCAATCAACTAAATACTCTTGAGGATTCAAGTGATATTTACAACCGGCGTCCTCCATGTCCAGCTGGCGAGCTTCTTAAGATTTAAGGCAGCAAAAGTCAGCATCGCCTGCATGGACAATTTTTTAAGTCCCCTTAGGGTTGTCCATCGCATGCCATGCTTTTCTTTGGCGTCGGCAAAGACACGCTCAATCGTCTCTTTACGCCTTCCGTATATTTCTTTAATTTCATGATTGTGACGCAAGTCCTCCGCTACATCCAAGTAATCTTGCCAGATATGACGTTGAATCATCTTTTGGTGATTCTTACTCTCCGTACATTGGCTAATTACTGGCACGATTCACAAATAGAAGGAGTTGATGCATACTGGCGGTATCCTTCCTTTGTGGTTGTTCGGTATGTAAGAACCTGTCCTTCCGGACAGAGATAGCAGTCATAGTGTTCGTCATAGACATACTCGTGTTTCTTGAAGAAGCCTTCTTTTGTCATTGGTCGTTTGTACGGCAGTGCAGGAAGAACCTGATTCTCTAAAAGGAAGTTGGCGATTGCTGGTGTCTTGTAAGCTGCATCAGCGGCAACGACGACTGGTCGTCCTACTTGGTCGATGATTTTCTGGACACGGTTCAAGAATCTTACTGTCGTGAACATTTCCTGGGGTTACGATATTTGCGAGTACAAAACCCTTTTCGTCCGTAGCTGCGTGAAAAGAATAGGCAAACTGCTTTGTCCGTTCATCTTTTACGTAGTAACCACTTTCAGGATCTGTTGTCGATTCCTTAATCTCCTTATACTCTTCCTTTTCAAACTTTTCCTGTGGGAATGGTTTCTTCCCATGCTCTTCCCGATCGAGGTTGAGCTCCTCCTGGAGCTTTTTTTCCATAAGCCCGTGTCTCTCTACGAACAACCTTCTTCTCGAACTTTCTCTTATTCGCGCTCGCTTTAACATGGGTTGAATCAATAAAGACATGATCCGGGCTGAGAAGTCCGCGATTTGCCACCTCGTTTAAAACCTTATAGAAGATCTGCTCAAACAGATCTGTATCTGCGAAGCGACGGACATAGTTTTTTCCGAACGTGGAGAAGTGAGGAACCTCTGAATGAAAGCCGAAGGCTAAAAACCAGCGATATGCCACGTTCGTTTCAATCTCCTTGATTGTTTGACGCATGGAACGGATGCCGAAGGTATATTGGATGAATGTCATTTTGATCAGTACTACAGGATCAATGCCGGGTCTCCCAATGGTTGAATAAAGATTTTCAACTAATGGATAGATAAAGGAAAAATCAATTGCCGCATCCAGTTTGCGCACCAGATGTTCTTGAGGAACCAACTGCTCTATAGTCAGCATTTCCAACTGTTCACGTTCATTGATTTGATTCTTTGTCATCATATCCATCACCTCATTCATTTAATAGGAAACACCGTTGATGGGAGCGGAGAGCGGCGACTCCAGCGGGAACAGCGCGAGCTGAAGACCCTGGACTGAGCGCAGCGAGGGAAGCGGCTGAAGCCGTGCCCGCGGAAAGCGTCCGCTCGTAGCGGAAATCAACATTGTAGCTTTATCTCTATTTTAAAAGAAAAAAGACTGTAGGCAAACACCCAAATTCATGGAGTTTGTCTACAGTCTGTGCAGCCCCTTTTAAAGGGGCTGCGTTTTTTAAAGAAATTTTATTAATATGTAACGATTTATTACTACAAGAAAGTTTTCTATTGGACGATTACAACTAAAAACTGCACTCCTTTACGACAAACAATCTTTTTACATCATATTTGATAGCTTAGACGTCATTTACCAATTGATTTTTTCTTATAACCAAACCGTTCATCACGAATTTATTGAAATTCGTGATGAGTTATAAAGTTTTCGATTTGTTGGTAACTACTCAAGATTATCCTTTATTAAACCACTTAACTTTTACATACCGTATATTACGTTCATGACATTTCTGTCTCAAATCTAATGAATGTTCTAAATCCGTTTAACTAACTACTATTCAGGTAATAGAAACACTGTAGAGAAAAATAAAATAAGTAGTTTTAAAAGGAGAGATATTTATATGATGCAACAAAACAATAACAATCAAAACAAGCGCACGAAGATGTCATTGGAAGAAGCGGGACGAAAAGGTGGAGAAGCAACTGCAAAGAAACACGACAAAGACTTCTATGAAAAAATAGGTAGAAAAGGCGGAGAAGCAACCGCTAAAAAATACGATAGCAATTTCTATGAAGAAATTGGCCGAAAAGGTGGAAAAGCAACTGCTCAAAATCACGATAATGATTTCTATAAAACGATTGGACGAAAAGGCGGAGAAGCACGCGCTCAACAAAGAGACAATAAGTAACGTGAACGAAGCTGAGAGGATTCCCTCTCAGCTTTTTATTCGCTGAGATCCATTTCCAGCACAATTGGGCAGTGATCACTTCCCATAACCGCACAATGTATGTCTACACCAGTTATTTTTCGCCTCAATCTTTCGGAAGCGATAAAATAATCAATTCTCCATCCAATATTGCGCTCGCGAACTTTGGTCATATAGGACCACCATGTATAAGCTCCTTCACGTTCGGGATAAAAAACACGATATGTATCAATGAAACCTTCATCTAGTAGAGCCGTCAACTCCACTCGCTCCTCGACTGTAAAGCCGGAGTTACCATAATTCGTTTTAAAATTCCTAATATCGATCTCCTTGTGAGCAACATTTAGATCACCGCATAGAATCACCGGCTTCACTGCGTCCAATTTAACTAGATACGCTCTCATTCTTGTTTCCCAGTCCAATCTAAAGGGCAACCTTGCCAAATCTCTTTGCGCATTAGGTGCATATACATTCACAAGATAAAATTGCGGAAACTCCAATGTCAGTATTCTTCCTTCGTCTTCCATCTCCAAGTCACCTACACCATACCTAACCGTTAACGGTTTCTCTTTTGTGAAAACTGCGGTGCCTGAATACCCTTTCTTCACAGCGTAATTCCAATATTGATGATAACCAGTAAGTTTTAGATCAATTTGTCCATTTTGCAATTTCGTCTCCTGAACGCAGAAAATATCAGCATTCTGATCATGAAAATAGTCAAGAAACCCTTTTTTTACGCAAGCACGTAAACCATTCACATTCCACGATATTAGCTTCATCGCCCAATCCCCCTAGATAAATCAAATCTCTCAACAAAAAAGTGGAAGAGCTGATTCCTCTTCCACCTTCATTATTATGCGTTAAAAGCTACAGCAATTTGTGCTCCAATTACTGCATTATTCTTAACCAATGCAATATTCGCATCCAAACTGCGCCCTTCTGTCAATTCTTTCACTTTACCAAGCATGAAAGGTGTGACATCTTTTCCTTTGATGCCGTTATTATGTGCTTCAGTCAAAGCTTGCTGAATGATATTGTCAATGAATTCCTTTTCAATCGCATCTTCTTTCCGAATAGGATTGGCAATGACAGCTCCACCCTTCAATTGAAGATCCCATTTAACTCGGAGCATATCCGCTACCGCTTCGGGATTATCAGCACGGAAATTGACAGTAAACTCACTTTCCGGCGTATAGAATGCCGGCAACATGTCTGTTCCATATCCAACAACAGGAACACCTTTTGTTTCAAGATATTCGAGCGTCAACCCGATATCTAAAATGGATTTAGCACCTGCACAAATCACTGCAACATCGGTTTGCGCGAGTTCTTCCAAATCTGCTGAAATATCCATTGTCGTTTCAGCCCCACGGTGAACTCCACCGATTCCTCCTGTTACAAAAATACGAATACCTGCAAGATCTGCACAAATCATCGTTGCTGCAACAGTAGTTGCCCCTAGCTGTTTAGTCGCTAGTAGATAGCCAAGATCTCTACGGGATGCTTTCGCAACTCCTTGGCTATTTCCGAACATCTCAAGTTCGTCGTCAGATAGACCAATTTTAATCTCACCATCGATTAGTGCAATCGTAGCGGGTACAGCACCATTATCTCGAATAATTTGTTCAACTTCTCTAGCAGTTTTCACGTTCTGAGGATATGGCATACCATGTGATATGATTGTTGACTCTAAAGCAACTATCGGTTTCCCTGTGCTCATTGCTTCTTGGACTTCTGCTGAATAGGATAGATATTTTTTCATTTGTATTCCTCCATTTCTGTAGTTAAACGCTCTTTTGTCAATTCAGGTCGTACGGTAAATGAACATTCAAGTGTTTTAGCAGCATTGTGCAAACCTGTTTGTATACTATCTTCCAGATCTGCGCCTTGCAAATAGCCATGCAGCACACCAGATACAAATGCATCTCCTGCTCCTGTCACATCTTCGATAGCTGTCGGTTCGACTGCTTTGAACCGCTTTGCATCGCTACCTTTAGAGGCAGCCATAACACCTTTAGGTCCGGCTGTAACAACAATGTTTTCCGCACCAAATTCTAATAATTTATGCACGGCTTCTTTCCAATCTTCATCGTTGTCAATCGTTTGACCTGTATACGTCTCAGCTTCGTCTCGATTGCATATGAACCAGGATACACCTTTCAAATCTACCGGCATGCGGTTCATCTTTGGAGAGGATACAGGAATGATCGTTAATGGTATTCCATTTGTCTCTGCAATGGACTTAACAGCGGTAACTGTGTCTTTCGGACAATTGAGATCGATGATGATCATCGAAGAATTTGATATAATTCTGGATTTTTCTTCAATATACTCTGTTGACAGCGAATCATACACATTCATGTTCGCCATAGCAATTACTAGTTCTCCTGCGGGATCTAAAACAGCCGAGTAGGAGCCTGTGGACTGCCCGATTAACATTCCGGCATCTGAGACGTCCATGAAAGCAGCCGATTCCTGTACGATCATTTCCCAATCCGAATCATTGCCTGCAACAGTTAATAATCGAACATGGTGATTTAGCCGCCCAAGATTCTCTCCGATATTGCGGGCTACACCACCTACTGACACACTCATTTCAGCTGGGTTGGATGTCCCCAATTGTGTATTTTCATACAAATGGAATTTCCGATCGATATTTGCACCGCCAATGCAAACGATTTCTTTCTCTTCTGCAAGGATATAAGCTCGTCCAGTTATTTTCCCGCGCTTCGTCAAACCTGAAATTAGATTCGCAAGCGTTGGCCTTGGGACTTGCAACGCATCTGCCATTTCCTGCTGCGATAGATAAGGGTTGGCTTTGATCAATTCAATGACCGCTTTTTCTCTTTCATTCAATGTCATCACCCCTTTAAACATTTGTTTTCATTATAAACTTTTGTTTAAAATATTTCAAGGAAAATAATTCACCCTGCTTATTCGACGCTTTTACTAAATGATTCATCTACTTTATAGTTTGCTATATCTATATCTGTTGGCAGTCCAACAATTATATGAGCTAGTTGTCTTCCTATAAACGGTCCAACCGTCAACCCTGAAGCCCCTAGTCCATTCGCAAACAAAATCCTGGGATATTGGGGAACCGGACCGAATATCGGTAAAAAACCCGGTGTAAATGGCCGCAATCCGATTCGTATTTCTTCAACTGCTGCTTCAGATAGTCCTGGTGCGATTTCTAACGCTTTGTCTAAAACTTCATGTATACCTGACACTGTAGGACGGACATCAAATCCTTTGTCATCTTCATGTGTCGCACCAGCTACAATCTTCCCGTCGTCAAATGCCAGAATATATTGATCGTTTGGTGGAATGACAACTGGCCATTTTGATGTATCTTTTGAGTCTTCACGAAAGTGTAAAATCTGGGCTTTTTGTGCTTTCACATGTACATCCAAGCCAAATGAAGAAAACAACTCGGGCGCCCATGCACCCGCTGCTATGATGATTTTCTCAGTCAGGTACACGGTTCCATTAACACACACACCTTCAATCTTATTCTCTTCCAATAAAAGCTTCGCATCCCCTTGGATAATTTCCGCTCCGTATTTTTTGGCGCCGTTTAGTAGGGCGTCACGCAAGGCACGACCGTCAACCCTTGCAGCTCCCTTCACTTGAACAGATGAATATTGTGGAGCCAAAAGCGGGAATTTAGCTTGTGTTTCACTTTCGTTTAATAATGCTACTTCCCCTATTTCCGGTGCATCCTTTCTACGTTCCAATGCACGCTCCTTTATCTTTTTCAGTTTTCCAATATCAGTATGTAAACTTACTGCACCGACTTTACGATAACCCGTTTCCGTTTCCCCATCCTCAGTTAGTTGTTGTATAAGTTGGGGATAATAGGATGCCCCAGCTTTTGCAAGCGCATACCAGGGTTTGTTACGCCGTTGAGATAACCATGGGCAAATAATTCCTGCTGCCGCGTCGGTCGCTTGTCCTCTATCATGCCTGTCGATTAACAACACTTCAACATCTAATTTCGCTAAATGATAAGCTGCGGAGGCACCAAGGATTCCTCCTCCAATAATGATTACACGCTCCATTTTCTGCACCTATTTCCTATGTTTTATATATATTGTACAAGTGATTTTATATACCGACAACTAACGTATAGTGGAAACGTTTTCAAAATGGTAACAATAATGAAATAATTACCCGCTTCCATTTTTCTAAATTTGCAGTATAATTGTTTTATTCAATGAACTCACTTTTACTTACTATAAATTAAGGAGAAATGATGTAAATGAGCAGACACCCCATCCAGATTAAACTTAGTGAAGGAAAAAAAGAAAAACCCGACCCGACTACACTTGTTTTCGGTAGAAATTTCACGGATCATATGTTTGTTGCAGATTTTGATGAAGGAAGGGGCTGGCACAGTCACCGAATTGTTCCATATGCTCCAGTCACGTTGGATCCGGCATCTATCGTATTGCATTATGGACAGACGGTATTCGAAGGAATGAAAGCTTATAAATCAGATGATGGATCGGTCAGACTTTTTCGTCCTGAAGAGAATATGAAACGGATGAACATGTCTTTAGATCGACTTTGCATGCCACGGATAAATGAAGAACAGGCATTGCATGCTCTTACTCAATTAATCCAGATTGAAAAAGATTGGATTCCCACTACTTGGGGCACATCCTTATATATACGACCATTTGTAATCGCCAATGAAGCATTTCTAGGAGTAGCACCTGCCAAGAAATATCAATTTTACATTATTCTATCGCCAGTAGGCTCTTACTACAAAGAAGGAATTCATCCGATTCGAATTCTAGTTGAAAATGAATTTGTGCGAGCAGTAAAGGGAGGTACAGGAGGCGCAAAAACGGCTGGCAACTATGCCTCAGGTCTAAAAGCTCAACAAGTGGCCGATCAGAAAGGTTATTCGCAAGTCATGTGGCTCGATGGAGTAGAGCGGAAATATGTCGAAGAAGTAGGAAGCATGAACATATTCTTCAAGATAAATGGAGAAGTTATCACACCAGCCATAAATGGTAGTATTTTAGAAGGCATCACACGCAAGTCCATCTTACAGCTTTTACGACATTGGAATATACCGGTATTTGAAAGAAAGATTTCCATAGATGAAATAAAAGAAGCTTATGAGAATGGTGTATTGGAAGAAGTATTTGGTACAGGAACCGCTGCTGTCATCTCTCCTGTTGGTGAGTTGAATTGGGACGGATATAAAATGATTGTCAACGATAATATGACTGGCCCATTGGCAAAACAGCTGTTTGACACACTTTCAAATATTCAAAATGGCAAAGAAATGGATCCGTTTGGTTGGGTTCTTCAACTGAATAATGAAATCGCAAAACTCGCGTAATAGGAAAAGACATACCGACTACAGGTATGTCTTTTCTTATTACGCTATATCTTGATATCGGTTTAATAACGTGTCAAGTTCTTGGCTGTATGCGACGACTTCTGGATGTGTAAAACCTTGGTCAGTCGCTTTCTTCATCATTTGGGATCTTTTTATTTGGATCATTAAAGATAAAAGACGTTTAGTTACTATTTTCATCAGATTATTCCTCCGTCAAGTTTTTACCCTATCTCATCATACTAGGCGAAGAATAAAAAAAATGTCGAATCATGAGTATCGTTTCCAATTAAATTTAAATTGTCACAAGTTGTTCACAATTCAAAGGAATAGGGTGATGTTTCATGAATACCCTATTCCATCTATGATTAAACCACATCTACGAATAGATGCAGGGAAAACATCTTTAAACATAATTTCGAAGGTAGTTGCTCGTTTCAGTAGTATATTCACCGATAGCATGTGCCGTCTCTCTTATTTTATCCCTTATAAAAAACTTGGACTTAAAAGAACAAAAAAACGGATGGACATACCCCATCCGTTCTATCCGACTAATATCAATATTTTGTAGTTTCCTTATCGTATTCGTCGAGCAGTTCTGCAAATGTTTTGTTCTTTTCACGTTCTTCACGATCTTTTCGAAGTTGTTCTTGACGTTCTTCCTCTTTTGTTTGTTCGTCGGCTAATAGATCTTTCTTGGCCGCTTTCAGTTTCATCAGAATATCATCATCAAGCGCATCAGAGAATATATTTTTTTCCTTCTGTCGTTTTACTGGAGTTGCTTGCAGTCTTTTTTTCTTTGCCACTCATTTCACCTTCTTTCATTCAAGGTTAAGGACGTTGAACAATTGTTGCAACGCCTTGTCCCCCACCTATACAAAGAGTCGCCAAACCTGTTTTCACATCACGACGTTTCATTTCATGAAGCAATGTGACAAGAATTCTGGCTCCACTCGCACCAATTGGATGTCCAAGCGCAATCGCTCCTCCATTTACATTCAGTTTTTCTTTATCAAATTCAAGTTCCCGGTCAACAGCAAGCGACTGAGCTGCAAATGCTTCATTCGCTTCGATCAGATCGATGTCTTCAAGTTTCATGCCTGATTTGGATAGCACTTTTTTCACAGCTTGTACAGGTCCGATCCCCATTACAGCTGGATCAACGCCAGCATTGGCATTCGCAGTAATTGTCGCTAATGGCGTAATACCTAATTCGTCAGCTTTGGTTTTAGACATGATGACAAATGCTGCAGCACCATCATTTATACCTGAAGCATTTCCCGCTGTAACACTGCCGTCTTTTTTGAAAGCCGGACGTAATTTTGCAAGTTTTTCTACTGTCGTGCCATTTTTAACATATTCATCCGTGTCAAAGATGATAGGATCACCTTTACGCTGTGGTATCGAAACGGGTACGATTTCATCTTTGAATCGACCATTTTCAATAGCCGCAGATGCTTTTTCTTGAGAAGCTGCAGAAAAAGCATCTTGTTCTTCTCGAGTAAGTGAATAGCGGTCACATAAATTTTCTGCTGTAATTCCCATATGGTAATCATTGAATGCACACCAGAGACCGTCAGATATCATACTGTCGACGACTTTCTGATCACCCATTTTGAAACCCTCACGAGCGTTTTGCAAAAGAAAAGGTGCCTGACTCATGTTTTCCATCCCGCCGGCAACAATGATTTCCGCATCTCCCGCAATGATTGCCTGTCTTGCCAGATGGACTGCTTTTAAACCTGATCCACATACTTTATTAATCGTCATAGCAGCCACTGATTCAGGCAGTCCCCCCTTGATTGCCGCTTGTCGTGCTGGATTTTGCCCGAGGCCAGCTTGAAGTACATTCCCCATGATGACCTCATCGACCTGGTCCCCTTTTACACCTGCACGTTCAAGTGCATCTTTGATGACGATGGCACCCAATTCAGTTGCCGGAATATCCTTCAGTGATCCTAAAAAAGAACCGATTGCCGTTCTGACGGCACTGACAATTACTACTTCGTTTGACATGTCGTTTCCCCCTATCAGTTGTGTACATATGAAATTGAGTGATTTCTATCTTCTTCATTGCTCTTTGTGTCATCCCTTCAGTACAATATCAATAGGAGGGATGATATGTTTATTTTACCAAAGAACGTAACAATTATCGAGGTAGGACCTAGAGACGGTCTACAAAACGAAAAAAACCATGTGGATGAGACAGATAAACTGCAATTCATACACTCTTTGCAGGCAGCTGGTATCCGCGAAATGGAACTTACATCATTTGTTTCACCGAAGTGGGTTCCTCAAATGGCAGATGCAAAAGCAATAGTTGAAAAATCGGACAGAATCGGCAGACAATTTGTACTCGCTCCAAATGCAAAAGGGGCCGAGCTTGCATTGGAATCTAATGCAGACAGTATTGCAGTTTTCGTCGGGGTCAGCAATACTTTTAACCAAAAGAACATCAATCGTACGACTGAAGAGAGCATGGACGCACTTGAACCCGTGATTGCTAAATTGAAACATGACGGCATCTTTGTGCGCGCATGTATTTCAACCGCGTTCTATTGTCCGTATGAGGGTAAGATCGAATTGAAAGATGTCTTGAATCTATGTAGTCGATTTGTTTCAATGGGTGTAGATGAATTAAGTGTCGCAGATACGATTGGGATGGCGAATCCAGTGGAAAGTTATGAGCTGTTTTTCCAACTCAAAAAAGAATTCCCTGAAATTCTTATAACTGCACATTTCCATGATACCCGCAAAATGGCGATGGCCAATATTTTTGCTGCTTTACAGGCCGGGATAGATCGTTTCGACACGTCTGCAGGTGGCTTGGGTGGTTGTCCGTTTGCACCTGGTGCAACGGGGAATGTAGCGACTGAGGACGTAGTCAATATGCTCGATTCACTTGGAATTGAAACAGGTATTGATGTCGATAAGATTTGTGCCGCCGTAGAAACGATTGCTCAACATGTTTCACATCCGATTGAAACAGGAATGTACAGATTATATAAGAACAAGATCCACTAAAGGAGATGAAGCTGATTGAAAAGGCGCTTCCTCTACGCCACAGGAATCATCGGGAGCATTTATACAGCCATTCTTACCATCCTTGCATTCTACGCAACAAACCGTTTAATGTTCATGAAAGTAAAAGACAGTGATTTAATTTTAAAAAGGGAAATTTTAGCAAAGAGATTCGATGAACGTTGGTATGAATCAGTCCGAAAAGATGATTTTTGGGTCGACTCACCAAATGGTTATCCACTTCGAGCTGTTTTCCTGCGTCCGCTTGACACGACAAAGACAGTAATTATCTGTCATGGTGTAACGGAGAATAAAATCAACTCCATCAAATACGCTCGCTTGTTCGAACGTCTTGGTTTTAACTCCGTCGTCTATGATCACCGGCGGCACGGTGATTCTGGCGGTAAAACAACGAGTTTCGGCTTTTATGAAAAAAGTGATTTAGGATCAGTTGTTTCGGCTGTTCGTGATCGTATCGGCAGTCGGGCATTACTCGGTATCCACGGGGAGTCGATGGGCGCAGCAACGATGATATTATATGGTGGGGAACATGATGATGAGGTAGATTTTTATATTGCTGACTGTCCGTTCTCCGACTTCACTGAGCAAATCCTTCATATCATGAGAACGAATACACCGTTGCGGAATCCAATGACGTTAAGAATAGCGAATCTGCTACTTAAATTTAGAGATGGTTATACAACAAATCTGGTATCACCACGGCAAGTTATATCCAACATCTCCAAACCAATGCTATTCATCCATAGCCTGGAAGATGATTTCATTTTGCCTGATATGACAAAAGAGCTTTTCAAACTGAAGAAAGACCGAAAACTGATGAAACTATTCCCTAAAGGGGCGCATGCGAAATCATTTAACGACAATCCAGAAGAATACGAACGTGAAGTCCAAAATTTCTTTCGGGAATTCGGTTTCACTTCAGCTTAACAACGAAAAAAGACCTTTTTTTCTGAGTAACTCGGAAAAAGGTCTTTTTTTTGGAAGAACGAATTATTTTTTATCATTCATCTTATTCATTTGATTCATCATCTGGTTAATCTTCTTTTGTGAAGGTTTTTGTCCCATCTGCATCATCATCATACGCAACATTTGCTCATTAATTGGCGGGTTCTCTTTTAGATATTTCATCATGTATTGACGAGCGATGAAAAATCCGAGGGCCACACCAGCTATTAATGCTACGACAACGATCAGGATCCACCATCCCGTGCCTAACACCATATGCTATTACCTCCTTCACTTCCCTAAATCAGGTTTACTCTACCATGATGGATTATACAACAAAGGAGTAGTATATAGCAATGTCTGGCAGATAAATTGTCTAGGATTGTTTGAGGTTCTTCACCTTAAAAGAATATTTTCTGATCATTCACCAAATGATGCTCATGCTTAATTGGTTTTAACCATCCCCACTCACCATGCTCGTCCATTACCGCAAAGAAACGGTCTTCTGCTCCTGACAAAGCAACAAATAAGTCTAAATCCAACATTCTTGATCCGTCGCAATACGCTTGTAATGAATATGGACTAAGAGAAATATGGATAGAACCTTTCACAGGATGAGAGAGTTTATATTCACCATCATCACTTTCGACCTTCGTAAAACTTTTTCCTAGGTTGTAAAGGATCGCCTGATCAATTGCCGATTCCTCAATTTCATCACATAGATAGGTGACTTCCTGCAAAGGTTCATCTGTACTATAGTCTTTTAATAATTCATAAAGAAGGTTTTCCCTTCCTAAGATGAATGATTGGTACCGCTTTTTGACTTTGTAAATATCATATGTCCTCATGACCGACACCTTCCTTTTACAATAGTTTAAACTAAGTTAACTAAAAAGTTTGTCAAATCACGCGAAATTTATACACTATTATTGTCGTAAAGTTCAAATTGTTGCATCAATTAAAGGAAGCCGCTTTGGAGTGACTTTTCATTCCAAAGCGGCTCTTCAGCTCATCGACCAATCATTGTTTTAACTTTGTCTACTACATTTTCGATTGTAAAGCCATATTCTGAAATCACTTTTTCACCTGGAGCGCTAGCGCCGAATGTATCAATCGCCATCACTTCCCCTTCGTCACCGACATATTTATGCCAGCCTAGCGAAGCCCCCATTTCAATCGATAATCGTTTTTTGACGGATTTTGGCAAGACGCTTTCCTTATAATCCTTGTCCTGCTGCTCGAAAAGATCCCATGAAGGCATGGAAACGACTGCAGCATCAATTCCGTCTTTACGGAGTTCAGCTTGAGCATATACAGCAAGATTTACTTCAGAACCTGTTGCGATGATGATTGCATCAGCGATATCTTTCTCTGCACCTGAAATCGTATAAGCGCCTCGTCGGACACCATCCATCGCCAAGTCCCCTGACTTCGGCAAGACAGACAAGTTCTGACGTGACAACACGAGAACTGTCGGCCGGCTCTTGGATGTAAGAGCGATATTCCACGCTGCAGATGTTTCATTTCCATCTGCTGGTCGCAATACCGTCAGACCTGGCATAGAACGCAAAGAAGATAAATGTTCTACCGGCTCATGTGTCGGCCCATCTTCACCTACTGCAACGCTGTCATGTGTGAACACATATGTTACAGGTAACCCCATAAGGGAAGATAGTCGTATAGCTGGTCTTACGTAGTCACTGAACACAAAGAATGTTCCGCCGAAGACATGTAAACCACCATGAAGGGCCATGCCATTCAATGCTGTACCCATTGCAAACTCACGTACGCCAAACCAAATGTTGCGCCCGCTGTAATCTGTAGCCAGGAAATCGCCAGCACCTTTGATCGTCGTCTTATTAGATCCTGCAAGATCAGCACTTCCTCCGAAGAAAGATGGCAATACTTTCGCAATTGCATTAATGGCATCACCAGAAGCAGAGCGGGTTGCGTGTGATGAACCTGAATCATAGCTAGGAAGTGAAGTTTCAAACCTTCAGGCATATCACCTGAAATCGCCGTCTTCAGCTGCGCAGCAAGTTCAGTATGTTCTTTTTCGTAATTTGAGAACAACTCATTCCATTGCTTTTCCTTTAGCACTCCAAGTTCATCTGTCGCTTCCTTGAATGCTTCATAGACACCATCCGGTACAGCGAAGTCCTCTTCAAATGTCCACTTATAATACTCTTTTGTTAGTTTCATTTCATCTTCACCTAGAGGAGCTCCGTGTGCATCTGCTTTACCTGACTTGTTCGGGGAACCATAACCGATAACTGTCTTCACTTCGATCATTGTTGGTCCACCTGTATTGGCTTTCGCTTGTTCTATTGCTTTGGAGACGTCTGAAACTTCATTACCATCTTCTACCCGGATATAATTCCATCCGTACGACTCAAAACGCTTTTTAATGTTTTCCGTGAATGACATATCCAATTCTCCATCAAGGGAGATATCGTTGCTGTCATAAAGAACGATTAGTTTATCTAATTGAAGGTGTCCTGCAAGTGAAATTGCTTCAGCTGCGACTCCTTCCATCAAATCTCCGTCACCACAAAGCGCATACGTAAAGTGATCGACAACGTCAAAGCCAGGTCGATTGTAAACTGCAGCTAGATGTTTCTCTGCCATCGCCATTCCGACAGCCATTCCGATTCCTTGTCCCAATGGACCTGTTGTCGCTTCCACGCCGACCGTATGACCATATTCAGGATGTCCTGGTGTTTTCGAATCCCATTGTCTGAAGTTCTTTATTTCTTCCATTGGTAATCCATAACCACTTAGGTGCAACAAGCTATAGAGAAGCATGGAACCATGTCCAGCAGAAAGGACAAAACGGTCACGGTTGAACCAATCAGGATTGGTCGGATTGTGGTGCATGTGCTTTGTCCATAACGTGTAGGCCATCGGCGCAGCCCCCATTGGCAATCCGGGGTGACCGGAATTAGCTTTCTCAATCGCATCGATGGATAACGTTCTAATCGTGTTAATTGCTAACTGATCAATATTCTCTGTCATTCAGAACATCCTTTCCCGTACAATCTCTTTTTGTTGTATTCTGCTCCATTTACTTCTATAGTGTAGACAATTTGAATGTAGATTACAATCGATCTTAATAGACATGATTAATTCAGGTACTTTGAGTTTCGTGCATCTTTCACTTTTTCAGGGGTGACATCATTTCCTTCAGGATCCAGCACTTTAACGTTTTCAATCGTATCTCTCATAGATGAACGAAATGTTTCCAAGTATTCTTTCCGAAGTTTTGTCTGCTCTTTTGCTTCTTCTGTCGACAAGCCGATTGTTTTCGACTTATTTGCAAGTTCATTAATGCGATTTAGTTTATCTGGTGATAACATACTATTCCTCCATCCTGATATCCTTGTTGATTGGTAATTTCTTCTTAAGCGGTGTGGCATGCGAAATTCCTTCGCAAAATACACCTATACGTCAGTTTACCATTTAACTTACCAATTATAGTAGCGAATACACCCGGACCGCAGGAAATTCAATGCAAATTAAATAAAGCAGGAAGCTGAATTGTCAGCCTTCCTGCTCCATTTCATATTCTTTGAACCGCCTATGGACCGTAGCTTTGCTTATCGAGTGGCCCAGACCCTGTAACACACCTGCAATTTCTTCATAAGTTAGTCCTTTTTGACGCAATGAAATGATTTCATTGAGAGGAACTTCAATCCTCTCTCTACCTTCAATATTTCCTTTATTACGCAGGTTATGCTCAGGTCTATACCCTTCTCTGACAGCCCTCTTCATACCGCGTCGAATTTTGGCATTGTGGAGTTTGCGTTGATATTCTTCGACAATCGCGAGTATTTCCAACAACATCGAATCCATTTCATTTAACTTCATTGGTCCACTATCATGATTTGTAATTATAGTAGTATCTGTTTTTGCCAACAGATGAAGAATAGCGACTCTGGCGTTTCCTCTTCCAAGTCTTGTCTCATCCTGAACGAGCACTGTGCCAACTTGTTCCTGACGTATATAATCCAGCAAATCGAGCAAACCGTCACGTTCCATATCATAACCGCTATGTTTTTCTTTGAATGTCTGCCGGATTACCAAACCTAGTTCCCCTGCCAGTTTCGTCAGTTCTTCTTCCTGTCTCGCTAAAGAAGCTTCTTGGGTATCTTTTTCTGTGCTTACTCGGCAATATAGCACACAACTACTGTTGTCTGGACTCGCCATCAGTCTTCTCCTGCGATTTCTGTCAGTTTACTAAGAGCTGGTGCAGTTGCGGGCATTTTTAATGTTGCGCCGCTCTTTATATCTGTCGATTCCATATCGTTCATTTTCAGTACTTCCCTGATCCATTTGTCAGGTTTTCCATCTTCAGAAAAGTTTTGTGCCAATTCCCATAATGTATCTCCTTCAACAATCTGAATCTCGACAGTTGCATCGCTCGTTTTCTCTTTCATAACACCTGCTACCGAAAATGTAGCACTTACTACGAAAATCATCAGAATATAACTGTATTTTTGAATGAAAGTCATTGATAACCCCTCCAAGAATGTTTGTTCGGAATGCTTGTTCCCATTATAGGACGCGTTCTTTCAGAAGTCAACAATTTATTCGAACCTTTGTTTGCTAAGAGCCCGAACACCTGTTATACTATTTTCAAAGGAATAATCTTTTTCTAGAGTACTATTCGGACATTTCCGGACTATCAAGTGATTAATTGAAGGGGTGGAAAAATGAAGAAAATTTCTAAACGACAGCAAGATATTCTAACGTTCATCAAAGAGGAAGTAAAACTGAAAGGGTACCCGCCTTCCGTACGTGAGATTGGTGAAGCAGTCGGACTTGCTTCAAGTTCCACTGTACACGGCCACTTAGCAAGACTTGAAAGCAAAGGGTATATTAGACGTGACCCTACTAAACCGAGGGCGATTGAAATATTGGATCCAGATGGCCTGGACTCGATGAAAGCTGGAGTTGTTCATGTTCCCTTAGTTGGTAAAGTAACGGCAGGGCTACCAATCACCGCAATCGAGAATATCGAAGAGTACTTCCCGCTTCCTGACACATATGGCACATCAGATGACAATCTGTTCATGCTGGAAATTGTCGGCGATAGTATGATAGAAGCTGGAATTTTGAATGGTGACTACGTCATTGTCAAACAACAGCATTCAGCTGACAACGGTGAAATTGTTGTCGCGATGACGGATGAAGATGAAGCAACTGTGAAACGATTCTTTAAAGAGAAAGATTACTTCCGTCTTCAACCTGAAAACGAGTCGATGGAACCAATCATCGTCAATAATGTTTCTATTCTTGGAAAAGTTGTAGGCGTCTACAGACAGATTCATTAAAATGAAAAACTCCCTAGCGTAATCGAGGCCACTGAAAAACTTACGGTTTTTAATTTATAGTGGTCTTGAAAATCAAAAATGAGTCAATTCGTTCGTTTTTGAACGAATTGACTCTTTTATGTTTCTTAGGTTGAAAGTATCGGGATACCACCTCAATGTAATATGGGAATTTCACCCTAAATAAAACGAAGTCCACTACCTATTTTTACTGGTAGTGGACTTCGTTAAGCTAACTTATTCAAAAACAACTTTGGATTCCTGGTAGTCTCCGTTGATTGGAGCGTAAGTCGGCGACTCCTGCGGGATAAGCGGGACAGGTGAGACCCCGCAGGAAGCAGAGCGAAGCGCCGCGAATGAGGAGGCTCACCGCCCGCCCCGCGGAACGCGTCCGACTGAAGCCCAATTCAACAGTATTGTACTTTTTCAGTGGCCTCGAAACTGGCAGGGAGTTTTTTGGTTCTCATAACATTTTTTCACTAAGTAGTTTTTGCATAGAAGACATGACGGCAGCCTTGACATGCTCGTAAGTCAAGCCGCCTTGAATATAAGCGGTATATGGTGGTCGAATCGGTCCGTCCGCAGTTAACTCGATGCTGGAGCCTTGAATGAAAGTTCCCGCTGCCATAATAACGTCATCCGTATAACCTGGCATATAAGAAGGTTCAGGCGCATAATGCGCATTGATTGGGGAATTGTCCTGGATCATCTTACAAAAAGCGATCATCTGATCAGCATTCCCGAAATTCACAGATTGAATCAGATCTGTTCGTCTAACTGAATAATGTGGCGTCGTGTCAAAGCCGTAACTTTCCAGGAATCCAGCTGTGAAGACGGCTCCTTTTACGGCTTGGCTGACAACGTGCGGCGCCAGGAAGAATCCCTGATACATTTCCAGCAAAGTATCAAGTGATGCGCCCGCTTCCGCTCCTATACCAGGTGAAGTCATGCGGTAAGCGCAGCGTTTTACAAGATCAGCTCTACCAGCAATATAGCCACCGGTTCTTGCCAATCCACCACCGGGATTCTTAATAAGTGAACCAGCCATCAAATCGGCCCCCACTTCTGTCGGTTCCTTCATCTCAACAAACTCTCCGTAACAGTTATCAACGAAGACGATAATGTCTGGACGAACTCCTTTTACAAATCGAATCATTTCACCAATTTCTTCAATCGTGAAAGAAGGGCGATCAGAATAGCCTTTCGAGCGTTGGATCCCAATCATTTTCGTCTTCTCGCTGATTGACTCCTTTACACTCACTACATCTACTTTTCCATCTTTGAGCAAATCTACATGTTGATAGCTGATGCCATAATCAGTTAGTGAGCCTGTGTCTTCCCCTTTTCCAGATACAATCGACTCCAATGTGTCATAGGGCTTGCCTGTTATGTAAAGCAGTTCATCTCCTGGACGCAAGATTCCAAACAGACTTATGGAAATGGCGTGCGTGCCCGATATGATTTGGTTGCGCACGAGGCAATCCTCGGCTCCGAACACATCTGCATATACTTGTTCCAGGACATCTCTTCCGCTATCATCGTAACCATAGCCAGTCGACCCTGTTAGATGAAAATCACTTACCATATTTTTACGGAAAGCAGCCAATACTTTACGCTGATTGTAAAAAGCTGTTTTCTCAATCAAACGGAAATGACTGCCAAGTTTCTCTTCGATTGTTTCTGCTCGTCTCTCAATTTCTTCTGTAAACTCTTGAATCATCATTTTCATATCCTCTTTCCTGCGAATAGTCACTTCATTATTTTATCAGTCCAGGGAAATAGGTCAATGAAGAACGATTACTGATTAGTCATATCTGAACTTTTGCTATATACTATTAGAGGTTTGAAGCTCAAAGGAGTGAATGATATGGCATGGGAAGTATTCAGTTTTATCGGCACAGTCGCTTTTGCGATTTCTGGTGCCCTAATTGCCATTGAGGAAAAGTACGATATTTTTGGCGTTTATATATTAGGAATGGTAACGGCCTTCGGGGGTGGAGCGGTCAGAAATGTGCTCATCGGAATTCCTGTATCTGTATTATGGGACCAGAATTTCCTTTTTATCGTGGCAACCATTTCCATCAGTTTAATCTTCTTTTTTTCAAAAAATGTACTGACTCACTGGAACCGTTGGGGAACTTATTTTGATGCTATCGGTTTAGCCGCCTTTGCAATTCAAGGTGCCATGCTTGCTGTCAATATGAACTTATCTCTATTCGCTGTTATGGTCGCAGCCGTTTTAACTGGTGCTGGTGGAGGTGTGATTCGGGATCTGCTGGCAGGCAGGAGACCACTCATCTTCAAGAAAGACATTTATGCAGTATGGGCTGGGACTGCGGGTCTAATCGTAGGTCTCGGGCTTTATAAATTCGATTGGGCTTTATACGTCCTTTTAATTGTTACTACAACAATGCGCATCCTCTCATACAGTTTGCAGTGGCGTCTGCCTCAAGGTCGATAAGGAATTCTATCACGTAAAAAAAGATGACCAACAGATGTGTGTTCGCACATTTCTGCTGGTCATCTTTTTATGAAAGAACTTCGAGGGTCTTTCTTATTCCTGGTCTTTTAATTGAACAGGTTTGCTTGGAACATATGTTGAAATGGCATGCTTATAAATTAACTGCTGTTTGCCATCCGATTCAAGGAGAACGGTATAATTATCATAAGATTTGATAAGACCTTTCAATTGAAAACCGTTCAACAAAAAAACCGTAACAAACGTATTGTTCTTCCTTAAAGCATTCAAAAATGTTTCTTGCATATTCACTTGTGCCATACACCCCAGCCTCCAGTAGCTTCTATATTTCTATTGCTTACTTACTTATTCGATTCGATATGAGTGAAATCCTTCATTATTGTCAAAATTCCTTCAACAACTTTTTCTTTCTCTATCATAGCGTCGAACCATGAAATCCCCATTTTGTTTCTAAAATACGTCATTTGACGTTTAGCATAATTTCGAGTATTCTTTTTTATCAATTCGACAGCATCTTCCAATGTGAGTGCATTATTAAAGTAGAGAAAAAGCTCCTTATAACCGATTGCTTGCACCGACTGGACATTTCGAATGCCTTTATCCCAAAGCGCTCGTGCTTCTTCTAGCAATCCAGCGTCCATCATCTTGTCCACACGTTCACTGATTCGTTCATACAGCAGTTCACGTTCCACTTCCAGACCGACTATCAAATGGTTGTACATCGGTTCCTGCCCTTGGTCCTGTTCAAGATTATTTTTTGTTGTGCCCGTCACTTCCATGATTTCTAATGCACGTACCAATCGGCGGTGATTGTTTATATGGATCTTGTCTGCACTTTTCGGATCCAGCGCTTGTAGTCTACTGTAGAGACGTTCTACACCACCATCCACTTGAAGTTCTCGTTCCAGTCGTGCTCTAACAGTTGCATCCGCAGCTTCTTCTGTAAACCTGAAATCAAACAGCACGGACTGAATATATAATCCTGTTCCACCGACAATGATTGGCTGTTTACCTCTCCGTGAAATATCCTCAATTGCTTGTCTTACAACAGATTGATATTCTGCGACAGAAAAAGAATCAGCGGGATCTTTACAATCAAATAAATGATGTGGTATTCCTCGTTTTTCTTCTTCAGTAATCTTAGCAGTTCCTATATCAAGACCCCTGTATACTTGCATCGCATCACCATTGATGATCTCTCCATCAATGGTTTTAGCCAGTTCTATACTTAAGGCTGTTTTACCTGAAGCAGTAGGTCCTACGATGGCAATTACATCTGTCAATGCGCTCATCGTTTGCTGATCCAATTCATGATGGTTTCAAAAACGTCTCTTCGATTCGTTTCCTGTAGCATTTCATGACGGCCACCTTCGTAAATCATGACTGTGACGTCTTTGATGCCATTGCTGACAAATTGATTCGCAACTTGCCAAACCCCTTTACTTTTATTGCCTACAGGATCATCTGAGCCTGATAAAAATAATACTGGAAGGTTTTTAGGAACATAATTCATATTTGATGAATCATGGATATTCTTCAATCCTTCAAAGAGAGCGATGAAAAAGCTAGTCGTGGGAACAAAACCACAATACGGATCTTCTATATAGTTTTTAACAGTTTCTTTATCTGTCGCTAACCAGTCAAACGGTGTTTGTGGATTTAGAATCGATTTATTGAAGCTGCCGAACACCAATTTATTGATGAGATGATCTGGTTCTTCAAATGAAGTCATACGACCCTTCAACGTTGCGATTGCCGCTCCTGCCACACCGCTTGCGCCAGGATTTCCCGCAGTGCCGAGACAGACAAGATCATCTAGTTCGTCCCCAAAGAGTTGGGCGTACCTTCTGGCGATAAATGAACCCATGCTATGACCAATCAATATAAATCGTGGCGCTTTGAAAATCTCTTTGTAAAAATGAATGACCTCTTGAGCATCTTCCACGATTCTGTCAAAACCAATGGAATCTCCAAACGTTCCGAGCTTACCATTCAATTGGGCAGTTTTACCATGCCCCCTATGATCATGTCCCGATACCGAAAAACCTTCCTTTACTAAAAACTCGATAAACTCTTCATACCTATCAATATGCTCGGCCATCCCGTGAAGTAAATGTATATGTCCTTTCGGTTTTCCATTTGGAGCTGCTGAAACGGTATGGATATAAAAATTATCGGACATTTCCAGTTTTTTTTCATCCAAACTTAAGCACCGCCTTTACATTCGGCTTCTTTAATATGTTGTTCCAATTGCTTTAGATGCGCCTCGCTCGTTTCAGCATCATAAGATAATAAGGCAGCCATATAGGATGTTACTTCTTCTTTATAATGTTTAACGAAGCCAATGTTGAAGTATAAATCACCTTTTCTTCTAATAAAGAAATCGGACGGCGTCATCGCCATTTCATGATGAACAGCATATAGAACTTCAGCTTTCCATAAAGTTGGCAATAGAGACTTTTCAGTTGATACGGCATTTACATAGTTTAAAATCGTATCGACATTCGTTCCATATAATGAAGCTAGTTGTCTGCCTTCCTCTTTCGTCAGTCCGTATAAAAGTGATTCATTTGCTTTACTCTCTAAAAATGTCTCAAAATGATCCTCATTGTCGAATTCTCCACCCGATAATGGAAGGAACTCTGTGACACACGGACCGAATGATGTCGTTGGAAACTTTTTGACGACTTGATCAATTACAGTCTCGGCCATTTTACGATATCCGGTCAATTTGCCTCCCGCGATTGTTATTAGACCTGTATCCGCTTGCCAAATTTCATCTTTGCGTGATATTTCAGAAGCGTCTTTTCCTTCCTCGTATATAAGTGGGCGAACACCAGCCCACGTTGATTCAACATCTTTACGTTCAACTTTTATCGTCGGAAACATGTAATGGATGGATTCTAGAAGATAGGTAATATCCTCTTCGTTCGCGATAGGATTGGACGGATCCCCGTCGAAAAATGTATCGGTCGTACCGATATACGCTTTATTGCCTCGTGGAATAGCAAAAATCATTCTATCATCGGCCGTATCGAAATAGACCGCTTGGCGTAGCGGAAACACAGCTTGATCGATTACAATATGAATACCTTTAGTCAGTTTCAAGCGTTTATCGTTTGAAATCTGATCTTTACCTCTCATCTCATCTACCCAAGGACCTGTTGCATTAACAATGACTGAAGCATTCACTTCTAATTGTCCACCGTTAAGCATATCCCGTATGATAGCTCCTCTTACTTTTTTGTCACTATAAATGAATTTTTCCACTTTCATATAATTCATGCAGAGCGCACCTTTTTGGGATGCTTTTTTTAAGACTTCTATCGTCAGTCTGGCATCATCTGTACGGTACTCGACATAATGCCCACCGCCCATTAAACCTTCTTCTTTTAGTAAAGGTTCCATTTCAAGTGTTTCATCTGCAGTTAGCATTTCACGGCGTTCGTCTTTTTTAACGCCCGCCAGTTTGTCATAGACAAACAACCCAGCAGAAGTAGTTAGCTTACCGAATGTTCCTCCTTTGTGAAAAGGTAATAACATTCGTTCTGGTTCCGTTACATGCAAAGCGTTTCGGTAAACGATATCCCGTTCTTTACCTGTTTCAGAAACAATTTTCAGTTCCATCTGTTTTAAATAGCGTAAACCGCCATGTACAAGTTTTGTTGATCTGCTAGATGTACCTGCAGCAAAATCTTGCATATCGACTAATGCAACAGACAATCCTCGAGTAACGGCATCTAATGCAATTCCCGCTCCCGTAATGCCCCCACCAATAACAAGCAGGTCAAATTGGTACTCGCCCATGAACTGTTTCACTTTTGGTCTAGTGATCGATGATAACATGCCATTTCCTCCTTTATTTTCATCATTTAAATAAGCGTGCAGCTGCTACAGCTTTTTTCCACCCATTATATAGGTCGTCACGCTTCTCAATAGCCATTTTTGGAGAATAGGTTTTTTCTTTTGCCCATAACGATTCGACATGCTCACATGATTCGAAAAAGCCTGTCGCTAAGCCTGCTAGGTAAGCAGCACCGAGTGCGGTTGTTTCCAAATAAGCGGATTGTTCTACTTCAATTTGAAGCAGATCACTTTGAAACTGCATCAAAAAGGCATTTGAAACGGCACCACCATCTACTCGCAACAGATCGATGTCCATTTTGGAATCCTTTTCCATAGTTAGCAGGACATCTTTTGTCTGGTACGCCAAAGCTTCAACTGTCGCCCGGATGAAGTGTTCTTTTTCGGTACCTCGTGTGAGACCGAAGACTGCACCTCTCACATCAGAATCCCAATAGGGAGTACCAAGCCCCACAAACGCAGGAACTACATATACACCATCGGTTGAAGCAACTTTCTGTGCATACCGTTCGGAATCCTCGGCTTTCTGGATCATCCGCATTCCGTCTCGCAGCCACTGGATTGCAGAACCTGCGACAAATACGCTTCCTTCAAGCGCATATGTCACCTTTCCATCTAGCCCCCAGGCGATTGTCGTTAGCAATCCATTATCAGACTGAACAGGCTTATCACCTGTATTAAGCAACATGAAACAACCGGTTCCATACGTATTCTTCGCCATGCCTTCATGGAAGCAAGCCTGTCCGAATAGCGCACACTGCTGATCCCCCGCAGCGCCGGCAATAGGAATTTCGGTGCCGAAAAAGACTGATGCATCAGTAGTTGCATAAATTTCCGATGACATTCGGACTTCTGGCAACATTTCCATTGGAATTTCAAGTAGGTCACACAATTCCTCGTCCCATTTTAGCTCATGAATATTGAAAAGCATCGTTCTGGATGCATTAGAATAATCCGTTACATGGACCGCACCGTCAGACAGTTTCCAGATGAGGTATGAATCGATTGTTCCAAATAGCAATTCTCCTTTGGAAGCCCGTTCTCTAGCGCCTTCTACATGATCGAGTATCCATTTCACTTTGGAACCAGAAAAATAAGGGTCCAACTGCAAGCCTGTTTTCTTGCGGATTAATTCTTCTTTTTCATTCTTACGCAAAGCTTCGACGATTTCCTGTGTCTGCCTTGACTGCCAGACAATGGCGTTATAAATTGGCTGTCCTGTATTTTTGTCCCAGACAACGGTTGTCTCCCGTTGATTCGTTATACCGATTGAATCGATTTCTTGTGGTTGAAGACCGCTTTCTGTCAAAACTGATGCAATAACTGATAGAACAGAACCCCAGATTTCGTTCGGATTATGCTCTACCCAACCCGGTTGCGGGAAAAACTGTTTAAACTCCCGCTGTGCGGAATGGACAATCTTTCCTTGTCTATCGAATAGAATTGCGCGAGTGCTTGTAGTTCCCTGATCGATGGCCAGAATGAATTTCCCCATATCTATTACCTCCCTCTACGCATTAATGAATTGTCGATTTGTTTACATCACTCGTTTAAACATTTTTTCGATTTCATAGGTTGAAAAATGGATAAGAACCGGCCTGCCATGCGGACATGTATACGGATTTTCAGCTAATGATAGATCCTCGAGTAATTTCTCCATATCTGAAATTGTCAAATAATGGTTTGCCTTTATTGACCGTTTACAACTCATCATAATCGCTGATTCTTCACGTAGCTTACCGATATCAGTCTTCCTGAATTCTAGTACTTGTTCAATCAACCCTTCGATTAATGATGTTGCTTCCCCAGCAGGAAACCAGGCAGGATATTCTTTCACTGTATAAGAAGAAGGACCGAATTCTTCTAGAAAAACACCGACTTCGTTAAGCGCCTCTACATTTTCCTGTATTTTTACCATGTCATTTCCCGAGTAATGGAAGATTAGCGGCATCAACAGCATTTGTCTTTCGCCCTGATCAACATTACTCAGCTTATCTCTAAAAAACTCATATTTTATCCGTTCTTGTGCTGCATGCTGATCGATCATATAAAAGCCATCCTCGTTTTGCGCAACAATGTAAGTCCCATGCACTTGACCGACTGGCACTAGTGAAGGAAACCGTTTCTCTTTTACTGGCGCATCACTTTCATTAGGCCTATCCACCTCTTCGAAAATCTTTTCCGGACGACGTAATTCATTATTTTCTTGAAACGACGATGGATAGACAATCATTTCTTTTTCAGGAAGAGTGTCGGGTTCTCCTGATGTGGTTTGTTCTGAAATCGGTCGTTCTTGTGGATATTCTTTTCTTTCTTCTACTTCTCTTTCCCTAATCGGATGCACTTCATTCCATATCGTCACTTGTTCAGAAGGCGTCGGTTTAACAGGTTTGTGCTTTATAGCATCCGGGATAATAATGGCGCGCTTAATCGCTTCATGAACAGCTGATCTCAAAAGTGTGAAAAGTTCACTTTCCTTACTCATTCGAATATGCTGTTTTGCCGGATGCACATTGACATCGGTCAAAAACGGATCAGTTTCCACATTTACGATAGAGATAGGATAACGCCCAATCGGTAAGTACGTGTGCAACCCATCTAACACCGCTTGATTTGCAGTATAACTTTTCACCCATCTACCATTCACAACAAGAGTCATATAGTTTTTCGATGCTCGCGTCATCTCCGGTAGTGTGACAAATCCATCTACTTTGAAGTCCGCGTTCTCACCGCTAAAAGGCACCATCTTTTTTGCTACCGCAACACCGTATATATCATTTAGTACCCGTTGCTGATCGCCATTGCCTGATGTCTGCAAAATCGTTTGACCATAGTGGGATAATTTGAAAGCGATAGTTGGATGGGAAAGCGCCAACCTGTTCACCAGATCGATTGTATGACCCAGCTCAGTCTGCATTGACTTCATGTATTTTAGTCGGGCGGGTGTATTATAAAATAATTGGTTGACAGAAATATCAGTCCCTTTTCGAAAAGCAGCATTCGATTCTTTGATAACTGCCCCCCCGTCAATATGCACTTCTGTCCCTTCAGTTTCACCATCTGACGTCCAAAGCCTTACTTTGGAAACGGACGCGATACTTGCAAGCGCTTCTCCCCTAAAACCGAGTGTCCTGATCCGGAACAAGTCATGCTCGTTGGAAATTTTACTAGTGGCATGCCGTTCAAACGCAAGCGTCGCGTCATTTCTTGACATACCTTTCCCATTATCTGTAACTCGAATAGAGGTAAGACCTGCTTCTTCAAGTGCAATTTCAATTATCGTGCTTTCCGCATCAATTGCGTTTTCAACTAGTTCCTTTACAATCGAGGCGGGACGTTCCACAACTTCTCCTGCAGCTATCTTGTTGGATAATGTATCATCCATTACTGAAATGATATCCAAATGGATCCCTCCCCATTGATAAGTGAATTCACTTTCATTATATACTAGTTTTTAACTTTTCTTTCCAATCAAGAATTTTTTGCATTGCTTGCATCGGAGTCATATTCAGCAAGTCTGTCTGCTCGATTTCACTAACAACCTGTACTGAAGTGGCATCGATCGATTGGGAATCTTCCTGTAAATCGAAGAACGACATCTGTTCAGCAGCTGGTTGGTTTGCAGGTGTTTGGTCCACACTCTCAAACGTTTCCAATAGACTCTTCGCACGTACTACTATAGAATCCGGCAATCCGGCAAGTTGTGCAACATGAATTCCGTAACTTTTATCCGCTGCACCTGCCATCACTTTATGCAAAAAGACAACCCTTCCCTCTTGCTCCATTGCGGCTACATGGACATTCATCAACCGGTCAAGGTCTGTATCCAGCTTTGTTAACTCATGATAATGTGTCGAAAATAGTGTATTTGCACCGATTTCATCATGGATGAACTCCATCATCGCCTGTGCAAGAGACATACCATCATATGTGGAGGTTCCTCGCCCAATCTCATCAAATAGCAACAGACTGTTTGCAGTCGCGTTGCCAATTGCATACCTGGATTCCATCATTTCCATCATGAATGTACTTTGCCCTGAAGCGAGATCATCCGCTGCTCCTATTCTAGTAAATATCTGATCTGTCACAGGAAGCTTGGCATATTCACATGGTACATAACAGCCCATTTGCGCCATAATGACGGTCAATGCAACTTGCCGCATGAATGTACTTTTCCCGGACATATTGGGACCAGTAATAAGCAGCATATTCGCATCTTCAGCCAATGTGCAACTGTTTGGTACATAGAGCGAGACATCCATCATTTTTTCAACAACGGGATGGCGTCCGTTTTTTATGTCTAGTGAGCGTCCTTCATGAAATTCAGGTTTGACGAACCTGTATCTTTCGGAAACCGTTGAAAACGCAAGAAGTACATCTAACTCAGATAGGATGCCTGCAAGTTGTTGTACTCTGCTGATATGTTCTTTCATCGTGTCTCGAACAGTACAGAACAATGTGTATTCCAGTTCTGTCCCTTCAGATTCTGCATTTAAAATTAATTCTTCCGTTTCTTTCAATTCAGCAGTAATATAACGCTCGGCATTTGCAAGTGTCTGTTTCCGCTCATAGCGCTGCAAGTCAGCGAGATGGATATTGGACTTGGTAATTTCAATATAGTAGCCAAAAATCCTGTTATATCCGATTTTCAGCGATTTGATGCCTGTCCGTTCGCGTTCCTCCCTCTCCATGCTTGCGAGCCATTCTTTGCCGTTTTTAGATGCGTCCCGGTAGGTATCCAATTGTTCATGATAGCCATCCTTAATCATTCCACCTTCTTTTATGGATAAAGGAGGATTTTCAGCAATGGAGGATTCCAGTATTTTAAGAACTTCTTCACAAGGATCTAATCGCTCGGAAAATTGCTGCAGTCTTTCATGGTCTGAATCCATTAATGACTGCTTTAATAACGGCACTTTTCGTAATGAATTTCTTAATTGGGCAAGGTCCCTGCCAGTTGCATTCCCCATAGATATTCTTCCTGATAACCGCTCAAGGTCATATACCTCTTTTAACATGCCAATTAGTTCATCACGGAGAAAATACGCTTGTATTAAATCCTCTACAAGCGACAACCTATCCTCGATCAAAGTCTTATCCGCCAAAGGCTGATGAATCCAACTCCTTAATTTCCTTGCGCCCATTGCTGTCGCAGTTTCATCCAATAGCCAGTATAAAGTTCCTTCTTTGCTGCCGTTACGAATAGACTGAACAAGTTCTAGATTTCGCATGGAGTTGGCATCTATCGATAATTTCCCAGACTTTTGTATGTATTGGAATGGCCGCAGATGTTCAAGTGAAGATTTCTGCGTGCGCTTCAAGTAAGTGACAAGTGTCTTACAGGCTTCTGATACGTTTTGAGGAATGGAACTGCTTTGTGAATTTTCACCTTCTTCCGCTTCCCCATTTTCCATGGAAAGTACGATATCCCGTTTAGACATGCTATCACTCAACATTATATGCAAACGTTCTCTGACGACTATTTCTTTCATACCAAGTGCTTCGATTTCGCTAATGAGTGTTCTTTCATCTCCTGAGACGATTTCCACCTTGCCTTCACCTGTAGCCAAGTCTACATATGCAAGAGCATATTTGCCCTCTTCCAGTTGATCTGCAGCTCCTATGTAATGATTTGAATTGGCGTCAATCGTTTTACCGTCTACGATTGTCCCGGGCGTGACCACTTTAACGACTTCGCGTCTAACAATCCCTTTTGCTGTCCGTGGATCTTCTGTCTGTTCGCAAATCGCGACTTTATATCCTTTTTTGACGAGCGTCTCGATATAGCCTTCCGCTGAATGGAAAGGGACACCGCACATCGGTATCTTATCTGAACTTCCACCATCTCTGCTCGTCAATGTAATTTCTAAAATATTGGATGCTTCAATTGCATCATTAAAAAACATTTCATAAAAATCGCCCAGTCTGAAGAACAGGAATGCATCTTCATATTCGGCTTTAATCCTGAAATATTGTTGAATCATTGGTGTATAAGTAGTCATTCTTTAACCTCGCTGTATGTTCTTTTTCTTTTAGTATAGCAAAACATCGTCTTTCAAAGAAACAAAGGGGCGTTATTTATCCGATAACGATAAAAAAAAGCCGGACATAGCTGCCGGCTTTAAAACGGATTTGAATCCTTCCCTTTTCGATCATCTAATTTCGGTCCATCTGCTTCGGCCTGATGCGTTGATGATTCATCTTTGAATGACCACTCTTCTTCAAACTGATGAGGGTGTACAGTGATGCACACTTTCGTTTCACCAACAACTTCCGCGACAAGCTCCCTTTCAACTTTGATGACGAATTTCTCTCCGCAATCTGAGATGAGTGCTTCCGTACAATTCGGGTGTTGCACAACACTGACGAGGATTTCTTCTTGACCGGATGTCGGCTCGTCACGGTAACTGAGTCTGATGCGATCCTTATAAGGTACAGATTCAGAGAACACAGACGTCTTGGAATGATCATGATGCGAATACCACACATTCACATCAAACTTTCCTGTCACTTCAATGTAATGGCCTACCTTTTTGGCTTGGTGCGTGTGGTTAATGACCCAACACCCTAAAATACTTGATGGATTATTGGGTGGCTTCAGTGAAATAGTAGATTCCGTCCGTTTTTTACCTTTAGCAATGACTGCCTTTGTTACAATTTGCCGTAAATTCTTCAGTTCATTTCCTCCTTCATTGACTTCTACTTATCCTATGCATCAAGAGCCCAGAAAGTGAAAAAAATCGGCAAGGAATTTCTCCTCACCGATTTTTCATTATGATAATGGTTTATGTTGTGTGCTTTGCACTTTTGAACCTGTTTCTCCTCTAAGTACATCTCCGCCCGTCGATTCAATGATTTCATCTGTTACACTATTGGCGATTGTATTACTGACTAACTGAAGAAGGCCATTGACATCGACTTGTGATTGCTTAAACTCCTGGACGATAGGAACTTCATCAATCTCTTCCTGGATTTTCTCAATCTTTCCTTCAATAATTGAAAGAGCTCTCGCTTTTTCGTACGCTTGGAAGTTTACAGCTTGTGTTTGCAAAGATTTTAGGCTGGAGATTTTTTCACGGACTTTTTGATTTTCGTTGATTTGTGCTTCTGCTCTTTTGAAAAATTCAACTTGTTCCGTGTTTGCAATCATATGCGCAATTTCTTTTGCCTTTTCAATTATTTCTTCTTTTGTATAAATCTTTTCCATTATGACATCACCTTTTCCTCTTCTACGACCTCTATGAATTCGCCATCAAGCGACCATGATTTTGTGTCGATTATTTTCACATTGACAATTTTCCCGATCATTTCCCGTGGTGCTTTGAAATTGACCAATTTACTTTTTTCCGTATAGCCTGCTAAAACTTCAGGGTTTCGCTTACTTTCACCTTCTACAAGCACTTTAACAGTTTTTCCTTTATATGGTTTCATCGCTTCTGCTGACATTTCGTTGACAAGCTTGTTCAATCGTTGGAGCCGCTCTTTTTTCACTTCCATCGGTATGTTGTCGACCATCTTCGCGGCAGGTGTACCTTCCCTTGGCGAATAAATATACGTATAGGCCATTTCAAATCCAACTTCTTTATATAAAGAGAGTGTTTCCTCAAATTGCTCATCCGTTTCATTAGGGAATCCAACGATAATATCCGTCGTCAATGTAACGGTTGGTATGGCGGTTTTAATCTTATTAACTAGTTCAAGGAAATGTTCCCTCGAATACTTACGAGCCATGATTTTCAGAATTTCCGAAGATCCCGACTGAACTGGCAAGTGGATATGATCCAACAGATTGCCGCCCTTTGCAAGTACTTCAATAAGGTGATCGTCAAAATCCCTTGGATGACTTGTTGTAAAGCGAATCCTAGGAATATCTATTGTCCGTAAATCATCCATTAAGTCTCCTAGACGGTAGTCAAGATCTTCGAAGTCTTTTCCGTAAGCATTGACGTTTTGACCGAGCAACATTATTTCCTTATAGCCACTTGCCGCAAGATGCCGAACTTCTTGAATGATGTCTTCAGGACGTCTGCTGCGCTCTTTTCCCCTTGTATATGGCACTATGCAATACGTACAGAACTTATCACAGCCATACATAATGTTCACCCAAGCTTTGATGTTGCCGTGTCTGACTTTTGGAAGGTTTTCAATGATATCGCCTTCTTTTGACCAGACTTCGATCACCATCTCTTTGGACATATATGCCTCATGTAAAATGTTCGGAAGTCTGTGGATGTTGTGCGTACCAAAAATCATATCTACCTGGTCATACGTTTTCAATATTTTGTTGACGACTGATTCTTCCTGGGACATACAGCCGCACACACCGATAAGTAGATCCGGATTTTCAAGTTTCAATGGCTTCAAATGTCCGAGTTCACCAAAAACTCTGTTCTCGGCGTTTTCACGGATTGCACATGTATTCATCAAAATTACATTTGCTTCTTTGACGTTGTCCGTCGATTCATATCCTAAACTGGTTAAAATTCCAGCAATCACTTCGGTGTCATGTTCATTCATTTGACAGCCATATGTACGGATATGAAACTTACGATTAGTACCCATGCCAAGAAAGCGGTCTTCAATCTGGTAATCGTTATGATACTCAATCTTTTCTTTACCACGTCTCTTTGCTTCTTTCAAAGAAGGTGGCGTGTAGACAGTTTCAAAGTATTTACTGTAATCTTTTTCGACAGACGGATGCAGTTTTTCTGTACTTGATTTTATGACTCCTGCTTGCAGGCGCTGTTCTTCATTCATATAAGACTTCCCCTTTCTCGTAACCGGGTGTGAATAGAACATACTCGCAATTCATTATACATGAAGTTGTTGACAGTTTGAAGTGCCGGCTTCTTTACGTATACCTGTGTAAACTGAATGTGACAAATAGGTGGACTCGAGACTTTTCGAGGATTAGTAAAAGACCACGGAATTTTTCTCCGTGGTCTCATCTGTCTGTATCCTTATTGCACAAGACGACTAGAAAACGTCATCCGGATGTATTTATCTGTTTGGCCGTTTTTCCACCAATAGCTTCAAAGCTGTTCTTCCTTCACCATTAATTTCAATATCAGTGAATGCCGGCGCACAAACTAGATCGTTTCCACTTGGCGCCACGAAACCGCGTGCTATCGCCACGGCTTTGATCGCTTGATTGAGCGCTCCTGCACCGACTGCCTGCATTTCGGCATACCCTTGATCTCTGATGACCGCTACGAGTGCTCCTGCGACGGAATTCGGATTAGAGCGGGATGATACTTTCAATGGACTCACCATGTTTCCTCCTTGTTTTCACGATGTCTATGGAATTTGTTTATCCATACGTCATCTTATGAATGAAAGAGGCTGATTAGACTCAACTTCAGGATTGGAATGGATGATCTTCATTGATAAGGATTCTTTCAATTGACATTGCTTTTCCAGTTTGATCATTCAGTTCCACAAATAGGCCGCTCAATTGACCCCTACCTTGTTTAGGCACTTCAAATCGGACTGGCAAGTTCGTCTGGAAACGATAGAGTACGTCTTCCTTTTTCATACCTAGTATTTCATCATAAGGTCCTGTCATACCTGCATCAGTCAAGTAAGCAGTGCCTCCTGGTAAGATGCGGTCATCAGCTGTCTGAACATGTGTATGGGTTCCGACAACGACAGATGCTTTCCCATTGAGATGCCAACCCATTGCAATTTTCTCACTCGTCGCTTCCGCGTGGAAATCGACAAAGATGAGGGGCGAAAGCTCTTTCGCTTCTGCGACCAATTCATCTGCTTTCTTGAAGGGATCGTCATGTGGCGGTAGGAACGTTCTGCCATGCAGGTTGATGACTGATAACGTGACTCCATTTTTTGAAATCGTTGTCATACCTCTTCCGGGTGCTTCATCAGAAAAGTTGGCGGGTCTAATCAGGTAATCGGTATCGTCTATGAAATCATAGATTTCTTTTTGATCCCACGTGTGGTTGCCCATTGTGACAATATCCACGCCAGAACGCAATAGGTCATCAAAAATTACTTTTGTAATACCTCTTCCAGCTGCTGCATTTTCACCATTTGCGATAATGACATCTGCTTCATATTTTCTCTTTAACCGTGAAATATGATCAAAGACCATATCCCTTCCGATTGATCCAACGATATCGCCGATAAATAAAATTTTCATTGTTGTTACCTCTTTCTATTTAGCACTGAATCAAACTTATCATAGTTGAAATGAAAAGACTCCTGCACCATACTCGGACAGGAGTCTCTATCATCATTTTGCGTATTCGACTGCACGAGTCTCTCTTATTACGGTCACTTTGATGTGACCCGGGTAATCGAGTTCCTCTTCGATTCGTTTACGGATGTCCCTGGCCAAACGATGCGCTGTTATATCATCAATTTGGTCTGGTCGGACAATGATCCGTACTTCGCGACCTGCTTGAATGGCGAATGATTTCTCAACACCATCATAGGATTCTGAGATTTCTTCCAACTTCTGCAGTCTACGGATGTAGTTTTCAAGCGTTTCGCTTCGGGCACCCGGTCGTGCTGCAGAAAGCGCATCGGCTGCTGCTACAAGAACAGCTATAACAGATGTAGCTTCTTCGTCACCATGATGGGAAGCGATACTGTTGATGACGACAGGGTGTTCTTTGTACTTCGTAGCCAACTCGACTCCGATTTGCACGTGACTTCCTTCGACTTCGTGGTCAATAGCTTTACCGATATCGTGCAATAATCCAGCACGTCTAGCCAGCGTCACATCTTCTCCCAATTCTGCAGCTAGAAGACCTGCTAAATAAGCGACTTCAACAGAGTGTTTAAGGACGTTTTGACCATAGCTTGTACGGAAATGCAATCTACCCAGGATTTTGATCAGATCAGGATGCAGATTATGAACACCTACATCAAATGTAGTCTGTTCTCCTTTTTCGCGAATAAGCTCATCCACTTCACGTCTGGACTTATCGACCATTTCTTCAATCCTCGCCGGGTGAATTCTGCCATCTTGCACGAGTTTCTCAAGAGCAAGACGCGCTGTTTCTCTTCGGACCGGATCGAAACCAGATAGGATAACAGCTTCAGGTGTATCGTCGATAATTAGATCGATTCCCGTAAGTGTCTCCAATGTTCTGATGTTTCGTCCTTCTCTTCCGATGATCCGACCTTTCATCTCATCGTTTGGTAAGTTAACGACAGAAACAGTTGTTTCCGCAACATGATCTGCTGCAAAACGTTGCAATGCAAGTGAAAGGATTTCCCGTGCTTTCTTTTCGGATTCCTCTTTCGCACGCTGTTCCGATTCTTTCGTCATGACCGCGATATCAGTGGAAAGCTCATTTTCAACTTCGTCCAGGATGACACGTTTAGCTTCGTCCCTTGTAAGTGCTGAAATTCTTTCCAGTTCGGTCTGTTGCACAGCAACTAGATCTTCCGCCTTGCGTTCCATCTGTTCAATATGCTGTTGTTTACTGGCAATCGCATCATCTTTGCGCTCCAGTCCCGCTTCTCGTTTATTGAGAGCATCATCCTTGCGGTCAAGATTTTCTTCCCGTTGTAAAAGACGGTTTTCCTGTTTTTGCAGTTCCGCCCTTCTCTCACGGACTTCCGATTCCGCTTCAATTCTCAGTTTGTGATTTTCATCCTTCGCTTCTAGCAGTGCTTCTTTTTTCATAGCTTCTGCTTCACGTTTCGCTTCTTCAACGATTTGTTCTGCAGAGCTTTTAGCACCCGTCACTTTTGAATCATTCACTTTTTTGATAACTAAATAGATAACAACTGCACCGACGAACAGACCGATCAAAGCGGAGATGATGATTGTGATTACTGGTTGCATCCAGGTCACCTCCTCCAGCTATTATTTTCGTTTTCAGTCGGCCCGTATATCAACCTTCAACATACTGCCATAGTGATTTCATTGGTGTGAAATTATACAATTCTAATTGTATCTATGATAATTTGCCATGTCAAGGATTCATAAGTGTTCAAGCGGGATTATAGTCATTTAGATGGACAAGTCTGAGTATTCTAATTCCCATTCGATCTTTATAACGATTTACTACTCAATGAGGTTATATCTTTATATATGAACGAAGAAAAGAATCTTTATAACGAATATCTTTAAGACCATCGATTGGTACCGTTGACCGTTTACTTTTTTAAACGACACCAAGATTAATGTTTAATTAGAAGAGTGGATAGATAAGAAGTGAATATTCCATGATCTATTAACCAAACAAAAAATCCGGCTGCCATTGATGGGCACCCGGATTTTCGATTATTTCTTTTCGTCTTCTGCGAACAGTTCGAGTTCTTCTTCGTCCTCTTCTTTATGGGCTGCGATCACATAGTTGGCGCTCGCCATTCCATATGAGTCTCTGATTTTGTTGGCAATTTCAGCACGGATATCAGTATTTTCCTTTAGGAACTGCTTAGCATTTTCACGGCCTTGCCCCATACGTTCACCTTCGTACGAGTACCATGCTCCGCTCTTTTGAACAATTTCAAGTTCCGCTCCAAGGTCGACGATTTCGCCTTCCCTTGAGATCCCTTCACCATACATGATATCCACTTCAGCTGTACGGAATGGAGGTGCCACTTTGTTTTTCACGACACGAATTCTTGTTTTGTTACCCATGATGTCATTTCCCTGTTTAATCGCTTCACCGCGACGGACTTCGAGACGCACGGAAGAATAGAACTTCAATGCACGTCCACCAGGTGTTACTTCAGGGTTACCAAACATGACTCCGACTTTTTCACGGATTTGGTTGATGAAGACAGCAATGGTTTTCGATTTGTTAATGGCTCCGGATAGTTTACGAAGCGCCTGAGACATTAGTCGTGCCTGCAAGCCGACGTGTGAGTCGCCCATTTCGCCTTCAATTTCAGCTTTAGGTACTAATGCTGCAACTGAGTCAATAACGACGATATCTACTGCGCCACTTCTGACAAGCGCTTCTGCGATTTCAAGTGCCTGCTCTCCTGTATCCGGTTGGGAGAGGAGTAATTCATCGATATCTACTCCAAGCTTCTGAGCATAGATTGGATCCAATGCGTGCTCTGCGTCGATGAATGCTGCTTGTCCTCCTGCTGCCTGAACTTCGGCGATTGCATGAAGCGCGACCGTCGTCTTACCCGAACTTTCAGGGCCATAGATTTCAATGACACGTCCTCTTGGATATCCGCCCACTCCAAGTGCAGCATCAAGTGCAAGTGATCCTGTGGATGAAGTAGCTATTTGAAGATCGGTCTTTTCCCCCAATTTCATAACGGAGCCTTTACCGAATTGTTTTTCTATTTGTTTCAAAGCTTGGTCTAAAGCTGCTTTACGATCGCTCAAAAACGATTCCTCCCTTAAAAGGTGTTTTTCTTATCTTCCTGTTTCTAGTATACTCGTTCTACGAGAAAAACTCAAACAAAAATCGAACGCTTATTCGATTATTTTTATCAAAATTCATTTTTAATTGAGAATGGGTATATAAATTAGCTTTTTAATTGAGAATCGGAGGCAAATCTGCATTTTGTAATTCTAAAATCAAGTAATAGAGTGCAAAATTCGCAGCGCGTTTGCGGTTGGCATTTCTTGACCCTGATAATTGTAATTTAAATGTTTTTATTGGTGCATTTCCAATAGAGATTCCGACCCAGACAGTACCCATCGGTTCACCGTCATGTGGATCCGGTCCAGCGGCACCGGTTAACCCAATCCCTATGTCAGATGCGAATTTCCTCTTAACTTGAGACGCAAGTGCTGAGGCGCATTCTCCACTGACAACTCCAAATTCTTCGAGCAACTCCATTGGAATGTTTAACTGCTCTACTTTTGTCTTTTCATTGTAGACGACGATTCCACCAATCAGGGAGGAACTAATGCCCGGTTCGTTTGCAAGTTCCGACATGAAGAGACCAGCAGTCAGACTTTCTGCAGCGGCAATCGTAAGTCTTCGCTCTCGCAACAGTTCAGCTGCCTTTGATGATAAAGTATCTTCGTCAAGTCCATAAATGAACTCGCCAACGAGATTACGAATCTGCTTCTCTACCGGACCAATAAGCTGTTCTGCTTGCTCAATCGATTCCGCCTTCGCAGTTAGACGAAGTGTTACCGCTTCAGATGTAGCTAAAGGGGCTACCGTAGGATTTGTCTGTTCAGCCAGTATAGTTTGTATCCTGAACTCAAGTTCGGCTTCACCGATTCCATAAAATTTCAGAACACGGGATACGATCACTTCACGCTTGCCTAGTTTGTCTAAAAGATAAGGAATTGCTTCATCTTCAAACATCGGCTGCATCTCATGCGGTGGACCCGGCAACAAGATGTAATGAGATCCATCCTGTTCAACTGCCATTCCCGGAGCCATTCCATTACGATTTACAAGGACACTTGAACCAAGAAGAACAAGCGCCTGTTTTCGATTGTTTTCCGTCATTGTCCTTCCTGTCCGTTGAAAATACTTTTCAATGGAATCTAATGCGTCTGCATTACTTTCGAGTTCGGTATGCAAAATGTTTGCTATCGTTTCTTTTGTTAAGTCGTCTTTCGTCGGTCCGAGACCACCCGTGAAAATGATCAGATCTACTCTGTTTTGGGCGACTTCAATCGTTTTTCTTAAACGAAGTGGATTGTCACCGACCACAGTCTGATAAAGAACATCTATACCCACTTCTGCAAGTCGGGCAGATATGAATTTTGCGTTTGTATTCGTAATTTGACCTAATAGTAGTTCTGATCCGACAGCAATAATTTCCGCCTTCATTAAGACATCTCCTTACATGGAGTCAAGCAGGACTCTTCTGTTCTTATAGAAGTAATCCGCACCAGACCAGATTGTGAAAATCAATGCAATATAAAGCATGATTGTTCCAAAAGGGAAGTTAATCGCTTCAAAAAAGACATTGTTCAGTAATAAAAAAGATATTGCGACTAGTTGAGTAGCTGTTTTGATTTTCCCAAGTTGATTAGCAGCGACGACTTCGCCTCCGCCTGCAAGAATCAAACGAAGTCCTGTCACCGCAAATTCTCTGCTGATGATGATAATGACAATCCACGAAGCAGCACTTCCAAGCTCCACGAGTATGACCAAGGCAGCCGATACAAGCAATTTATCCGCAAGAGGATCGAGAAACTTCCCCATATTTGTTACAAGACCATGTTTTCTAGCAAGGTGACCATCAAACCAGTCGGTCGCCGCAGCGATGATGAATAAAGCTGCCCCTATGATATGTTCAATAGAAAGAATTGTTCCTCCAATTTCAAAGTTGCCGAATCCAAAATCGACAATCATAAAAAGCATGAATATTGGAATGAGAATTATACGGGATACCGTTATTTTATTCGGTAAATTCAATGGGTTCACCTTTCCTCTACTGTGTACTTATGTAGCTAATTATGTAACAGAATGAAAATAGTCATCCTAAGAGATGACTATTTTCATTTCTCGTATTCAATAATGATGTTCTGTGTAGTTCTGTCAGATGAATATTCAAGCTTTTCATCATTCACATAGATTTCAGTATTATGTGTTCTGCCCACTCGGATTCGGACAAATTGAGCATCAGTGACGTCCATTTCCATCGAATCCCCTGCGTTGTAGACTGTAGCTTTTTCAGTCCGTTCTTTTCTATTTTCATCCGTCACTGCAATCCACGTTTCACCTGCAATAACAATCTTCAGTTTAAACTCCTCTGCATCTGTCAAAGTATAAGTGGAATCCTCACCGCTCGAATTTTCAAAAGTCAGCACTTGTTCTTTCACTTCTTCAACAGGCTCAGGATCCGGTTCAGGTTCTTCTTCACCGATTTCTGTATCGTCCTCTGTCCCGTCGGGTGTTCCTTTTGGTGGTTGATTGTTATCCATAGTTAAAGGTTGTTCCGGTTCGAGATCGGTCAAGTTCTTATTGGAAGAGCCTGATTGTTGCCAAAGTACCCATGCTACAACAATGATGACGATGATAAATAATGCCACTATTATTTTAGGAATCGCTTCATTCAAACTGCTGTTGTTTTTCAGACCGCTTCTCCTATTCATTGGCGGAACAATCTGAGCCGATTCGTCTTCAAGCGAGCTGTCTTTTGCAGATTCTTTGTACAATGAAAGCATTTCATCCGCATCTAAGCCAACAGCTTCAGAATATTGTTTAATAAACGCACGCACATAAAAAGAGCCAGGCATCATACTGTAATCTTCATTTTCAATACCGGAAAGGTATCGTTTCTGAATTTTAGTTATGGATTGTAAATCATCCAATGAATACCCCTTACTTGTTCTCGCCTCTTTAAGACGATCACCTAATCCGGTCAATTGTATCACCTACCTCATTAAAAGTTGAACATACCAAACCCACCCATTGTTCCAGAGTTTGGGTCCATTAAGTTTCTCTCCATCATCTCATATGTAATCTCTTCATCAGGATCTGTACGCAATTCGATGATGTAATCAAAATCTTCGACATCATATTCAGAGTGTTGTACAAACATATCGGGATGCTCGACTACTTTAATCGTTGGCATATTCATCATTTCGCGAACGAGTTGCATATGCCGTTCGTCACCCGATTTCCGCGTGACAATACCATCCAGGATAAAAATATTATCGTTGGAGAATTCATCCCCTGCAAGATTGCTTCTAACTGTCTGTTTAATCATCGTCGAAGATAAGAATATCCATTTTTTGTTCGCACAAACACTTGCCGCCACGACAGATTCGGTTTTCCCGACACGCGGCATACCACGGATTCCGATTAATTTATGGCCATCCTGCTTGAAAAGCTCCGCCATGAAATCTACAAGTACCCCAAGCTCACTGCGGACAAACCGGAATGTCTTTCGATCATCTAGATCGCGTTGAATATAGCGCCCATGACGGACAGCCAGAATATCTCGTAATTTGGGTTCTCGTATCTTTTTCACCTGTATCGTTTCCATTGTGGAAGCGATCAATTCAAAACGTTTGATTTGATCATCGTTTTCCGTACGCACAAGCATACCCCTATGACCGCCATCAACACCGTTGATTGTTGTAATATTGACCCGTAACATTCCAAGTAGTGAAGCAATGTCCCCGAGCAGCCCTGGCCTATTTACTTGAACTTCGTATTCGACATACCATTCACCCATTCAACAATCCCTCCATCTTTTGTCCAGTAGTCAGCAAGAATAGGTTCTTTTCGATTGAAAAATCCATTTCAATTATATATTTACAACTATTCATAAATACAGGACGCAGAAGATGCAACTTAGTTCCATAATAGCGGATTCTTGAGCCTATGAAAAGGAAAAAGAAAAAGGGGGAAAACATCCTCCTTTTTTCTTGTTTTATATATGCCAACCTCCGTTAAGCTTCAATATTTCGCCAGTCATATAATCGGCTTTTCCACTCAATAGAAAACCGACAAGTTCTGCTACATCCGTCGGGGTTCCTGTTGAACGCAGTGGGATTTGCTCGACGACCATCTGCTTATCTTCTAAAGTCAATTCATCATTCATGACCGTTTCAATCCAGCCTGGAGTAATCGCATTCACCCTTGTACCTGTATAGGCTGCTTCTTTGGCATATGCTTTAACAAAAGCCTGTTGAGCACCTTTGATCGCCGAATACATTACTTCCCCAGCAGCACCGGTTTCACCCCATATCGAGCTTATGAACACTATATATGAAACGGAAAAGCTCCTTAAACTGGGTGAAACAAGACTGATGAATGACGCGGGATTTTGCAAATGCACACGCCATAAAGCGTCCATATCTTCTATGGATGTATCACTTAGCAGTTTCAACATCGATTGGCCGCTTGCCACTATAACAGCCTGAATGTGGCCGGTAAGACTTGCAAGTGTATGTCCGCCATCCGGTTTGCTGAAATCCGATTGGACGGTTTGAAAGTCCTGTTTTGGAAATTCAGCTAACAGTTCATCGAGAAGTTGCGTCGCTTGATATGCATTCTCATTATAATGTAAATATAAAGACCAGCCATCTGCAGCGAGTTTTCTGCAAATGGCTTGCCCAATTCCACCTGATGCCCCTAAAACGATTGCACGAGATTTCATGGTCAGGCCTTTGTTGTCGGAGGAATGATAGTCATGGCTGTATGACTTTCTTCGTTTATAATTATTGCGAAAGCAGCTTTCAGATCATTCATCGTCATCTTTTCAAGTGAGGGAACGACATCGAATAAATTCATGTTATTAAAATTATATTGAGTGAACTGATTGGAGATAAATTCAATTGAATTCAACGACCGCATGAATTGTCCGATTCTCCGTTTGCGGGACCGGTCCAAGTCTTCCTCCGTAATACTCCAATCCGATTGTTGAGCACGTAATGAGTTGGTTATAGCAGCCTCTAATTCCTTAGGTTTTTCCGTATCAGAGCCAATCATTGCAAAACCGAAACCTTTTTCTAACGTAAAGTCGTAATTATACGTTTCATCAATCAAATGTTCCGCATATGCATTCGTATAGAAATCTGATGTACGACCGAATAAAATATCCATCAAAAGATTGACAGCAAGATCCTGTCGTAGCATTTCTTCCCCTTCGATATCCACATTCGTACACTTAATGCCAAAATTGAATTTCGGCCTTAAAACATCCATTTCCAGAACGACATCTTTTTCACTTGCTTCGAGGGGCTCATCTGGATATTTCCTGACGATTTCTTCAGGTTCTGAAAAATCTTTTCCTGCCTGGTCCTTGCGGATGAATTCCATCATCTCATCGGGATCGACTGCCCCAATGACAAACACAGACATATTGGATGGATGATAGAACGTTTCATAACATTCATATAAATGTTCGGCAGTAATATCTTGAATCGTTTCAACAGTGCCCGCAATATCAATATTAATCGGGAATTCCGAATACAACGATTGAATGGTACCAAAATAATTACGCCAATCCGGATTGTCATCATACATCGTAATTTCCTGTGCAATGATTCCTTTTTCTTTTTCTGTTTTCTCTTTCGTAAAATAAGGTTCTTGCACAAAATCCAATAGAACCTTTGTGCTTTCGTATAAATTCTCTGTGGTAGAAAACAGATAGGATGTTCGTGTAAACGATGTGAATGCATTCGCAGATGCACCAAGCACACCGAACTTTTGGAAAACGTCCCCATCTTCTTTGTCAAACATCTTATGCTCGAGAAAATGCGCAATACCGTCGGGCACAGTTACAAACTCATCTTTTCCTCTTGGAATAAATGTATTGTCGATTGAGCCATATTTTGTAGTGAAAGTAACATATGTCTTTGAAAATCCGCGTTTCGGTAATATATAGACATTAAGCCCATTATCCAGTTTTTCATGGAACAATGTTTCCTGCAAATTATCAAATGTGATTTTCTCCATTGTTTACGCCTCTCTTCCTGATAGCAAATAGATAAGTTCCAATTGGATTGACGAAGCCATTTGCTGGATGTCTTCAATGGATACCGCATTCCATTCGGCAATCAGTTTGCCTGCATTAAAGTCTTCATCTAATTGCTTATATTGGTCAAATAATTCAATTTGACCTCTTGCAGAGTCAAAAGCACTTCGAATGCTATTTGCGAGAAGCGCCACTGTCTGTTCTACTTCCATATCCGTTACATCGCCTTCTTTTATCGCGCTAAGCTGTTCCTGGATCATTTTAACCGCTTTCTCTTCCAGTTGAGCATCAATTCCAGCCATAACGTAAAGGATGCCGTAATTCGCACTGTAAATACTGTTTATCGTATAGGCCATGCTTTCTTTCTCTCTGACATTCATGAATAATTTACTATGCGCAAAACCACCAAGCACTCCATTCATTACTTGCATCTTCGGAAAATCCGGATGAAAAAAGGTGATTGGTGTGTTAAATCCGACTTGTAATTTCCCTTGTTTCATATCCTGCTTTTCAAATACTTGTTGCGATTCTTTCGTTTCTACAGGTGGAAGTTCAAACTGTTTTGTTGAAATAGCACGGTCTGCGAAATTGAACATGGAACGGATCTTCTCTACAAGTTCCTCCTGTTGTATATCTCCAACGACATAGATATCAACAGCATCTTCCGCTAACATCTTTTCGTACGTCTCCATTAGAGATTCTGCCGTGATCTGTTCTACATCCTTCTCAGTACCGTTTGATGAAATGGAAGCGGGATGATCAGGTCTCATCAATTCCAACATACGCTTTTGTGCGTATCTCCCTTTGTCATCATAGACGGAACGAATTCGTTCAATGACAGACCGTTTCTCACGGTTGACAATCGTTTCATCAAATCTCCCATCCTTTACATTGGGACGGAAAAGTACAGTACTAATCATCTTAAGCACTTCATCAAAAACACCGTCAGTCGTTAAATACTCATCATTCACACATTCCATGTTTAATGAAAGGATATGAGAATTCCCACGTTTTCCCGAATCCATATAGAACACAGATCCATAGAGCTCATCCATCGCTTTTCTTAAATCACTCTGTTTTGGATAATCCGCGTTTGAATCTTGCATCACATTAGAAAGGACAGTACGGTTCGCCGCATGTTTCTCGTCCAATTCAGCAGTCCATCTGAAAGACATCGTAATTGTCTTGAATTGCTCTGTTTGACGAATGTATAAGTTTACACCTTTTTTCAATTCAATTTTAGTGAACATGTGGACACCTCTTTTTCCTTATTATACGAATACCTTTCTTCACTATACATTCCACAACTTACACATGGCAAAAAAAACGCATTTTCCCAAGATCTATAAAAATTTAAAAAACCGTTTAAGCTCATCATGCAAGCTTAAACGGTTAATAATGATTTATCTACTGCCTTTAATATAAGGTTCACCATTCGCCTTTGGAGCATTCGCTTTACCAATGAATCCAGCAAGAGCAAGAATGGTCAAAACGTACGGAAGAATGTGGAAGTACACGCTTGGAATTTTTTGAATGAACTCAATATCGATAGATCCTGCACTGATTGCAAGTGTTTGGGCAAAACCAAAGAATAAAGCGGCTGCCATCGCACCAATCGGATGCCATTTCCCGAAGATCATTGCTGCCAAAGCCATGAAACCTTGGCCATTAATCGTCGCATGACCGAAATCACCTGTCATCGTCTGAGAGTAAATCGCTCCTCCAATTCCAGCTAGACCACCTGAAATAATAACAGCTGTGTATCGAATTTTTGTTACACTGATTCCCATCGTATCAGCAGCCATTGGGTGTTCCCCTACTGAACGTAGACGCAGACCAAATGGTGTTTTATAAATGACGAACCAAGCGATAAGTGCTACCGCAATTGCCAAGACGGATGTTCCGTAAACGGATTTAAAGAACATCGGTCCAATTACTGGAATGTCTTGCAGAAACGGTATGTTAATTCTTGGTATCTTCTTTTGGATAAAATCGGTTTGACCTTTTCCATAAATCATTTTGACGGAAAACAATGCGATTGCTATACCAAGCATGTTGATGGCAACACCCGATACTACTTGATCCGCACGGAATGAAACGGATGCCACGGCGTGCATAATTGAGAACAGTGCCGAGACAGCCATTGCGACTAAGAGAGCAATCCAAGGAGTCCAACTGCCAAAGACATCTGCATACGCCAAGTTGAAGACAATTCCGATAAATGCCCCCATAACCATAAGACCTTCTAAACCGATATTGACGACCCCTGAGCGTTCAGAGAAAACGCCGCCGATTGCAGTAAAGATCAGAGGAGCGGCATAAGCGATTGAAGTAGGCACGATGAAATATAAAACTTCTAAAAAGCTCATGTCATTTCGCCTCCTTTTTCTTATTCATCCGTTGCAAGGCGACACGGATAATATAGCCTGAGGCAACAAAGAAAATGATAAGTGCAATAACAATTGATACAATTTCAAGCGGGATATTCGCTGCGTTCGGCATGTTATTCGCACCATATTTCAGCGAGCCAAACAGAGAAGCTCCAAAAATGACGCCAAGCGGAGTGTTTGCACCTAATAACGCAACCGCAATACCATCAAATCCGATACCCGTAAAACCACCGCGGGAAGTCATATTTCCAAAAGTACCTAATGCTTCCATCGCGCCTCCGAGTCCCGCGAAAGCACCCGAAATAACCATGGATAATACGATGTTTTTATTTACATTCATTCCTGCATATTGAGACGCGTTTTCATTGAAACCTACGGATTTCAATTCAAATCCTGTCTTCGTTTTTTCTAGGATGAACCACATAACAATTACCATGGAGAGTGCAACAAATATGCCATAGTGAAGCGTTGAGTAATCCGTTAAATTGGATAGGAAATCGGAACGTAAAGAGGCTGTCGGTTGAATCTTGTCCGTTTTGAAGCCTCCGCCGGATACCGTTTTAATAAGTGCATTTACGACATGCAATGCAATATAGTTCATCATAATTGTTACAATAACTTCATGTACACGGAACTTAGCTTTCAATAGGCCTGGAATTAGGCCCCATAGAGCTCCAGCTACAGCAGCAGCAAGCAATGACAAAGGTAAGTGAATGTACATTGGCATTGTAAACGCTGAACCGACATAAGCAGCTGCAAACCATCCTACTATCAATTGACCTTCTACACCGATGTTGAATAACCCTGTGCGGAATGCAAACGCGACTGCAAGTCCCGCAAGAATGTATGGGCTTATCTGGCGAATTGTCTCACCAATTGCATAAGTGTCGCCAAAAATCCCGTTCCACAATGCAATATATCCTTCGACAGGATTGTATCCGCTAAATAGCATGACAATCGCACCGACAATTAGGCCGAGAATAATTGAAATGATCGGGACCAATAAATTGATAACTCTATTAGACATCTCGACCATCACCTGCTTTCCTATCTTTTACACGAGCATTCTTGTTATGACCTGCCATTAGAAGTCCTAGTTCTTGCTCTGTTGTTTCACCTGGTATAACTGTATCAACAACTTTCCCATCATAAATGACGGCAATTCGATCAGAGACGTTCATGACTTCATCAAGTTCAAATGAGATTAGGAAGACCGCTTTTCCGTTATCACGTTGTTCAATAAGACGCTTATGAATAAATTCAATAGCTCCGACATCTAGCCCACGTGTAGGTAAAGCCGCTATAAGTAAATCAGGGTCACGTGAAACTTCACGTCCAATGATTAGTTTCTGCTGATTTCCGCCTGACAATGCTCTAGCCAATTCGTGTTCACCTTGAGTTCTAACATCATATTCCTCAATTAACTTCTTCGCATATTCGGATACAGTACTATAGTTCATAATTCCATTTTTTGAATAAGGTTCATGGTAATACTCTTGCAAAGCCGCGTTGTGGGCAACAGAGAACTCTAAAACTAATCCATGCTTATGACGATCCTGGGGTATATGACCGAGTCCTGCTTGAGTAATCTGTCTTGGCTTCATGCCCGTAACATCTTTAGAATTGATGGATATACTTCCACTTTTGGGTTTACGCAATCCTGTTATCGCTTCAATCAATTCGGATTGTCCATTTCCATCAATGCCAGCAAGCCCGACGATTTCACCTCGTCGTACGGAAAGATTCAAGCCTTTTACTTTTTCGATGCCACGGTTGTCAGCAACAACAAGATTTTCGACATGCAAAATTTCTTCCTTTGGATAAGATGGGCCTTTTTCTGTTTTGAAAGTTACTTGACGACCTACCATGAGTGTCGCAAGCTCTTCCGGATTCGTTTCAGCTGTAACGACTGTTCCAATGCCCTGTCCTTTACGAATAACTGTCACCCGGTCCGATACATCCATTATTTCCTGCAATTTATGTGTAATAAGAATAATCGACTTGCCTTCCGTAATCAGTTTTTTCATAATCGAAATTAATTCCTGGATTTCCTGCGGTGTTAAAGATGCTGTAGGCTCGTCAAAAATCAGAATGTTAGCGCCACGATAAAGCGTTTTCAAAATTTCTACACGTTGTTGCATTCCGACCGAAATATCTTCAATCTTAGCGTATGGATCAACGTTTAGCCCATAGAGCTTTGAAATCTCAGCTACTTCTTTTGCAGCATCTTTAATATTCACAATCCCCATCTTTTTGGGCTCATTACCTAAGATGATATTTTCTGTGACAGTAAGATTCTCGACAAGCATGAAATGCTGGTGAACCATTCCTATCCCGAGATCATTTGCAACATTGGGATTCGTAATATTGGCTGTTTTTCCATTCACCTTAATTTCGCCTTCTTCGGGTTGGTATAATCCGAATAATATGTTCATCAATGTAGATTTGCCTGCGCCATTTTCACCTAGTAAAGCATGAATTTCGCCTTTTCCAAGTTGAAGAGTAATATTGTCATTTGCGTAGAAATTGCCGAACTTCTTTGTAATATTCAACATCTCGATGACATATTCCAATGGATTCACTTCCTTGCTTAATTAGTAATATAGATTTGGAGTACAAGTGAAATTAACACAATAAAAGGTTTAATTTAAACCTTTTAGTCTATTAACTTTTCAATGACAACAAGTAAACAACAAAGGCCGGAATCAACCGGCCTTTGTCGTTCGATTTATTACTTAGCAAATTCTGGTACTTCGATTTCACCATCAGCAATTTTTTTCTTGTATTCGTCGATTTGATCCAAAACATCTTGTGGAATAGCACCGCGTGAATCAGCAAGAGCTACACCATCGTCTTCAAGACCATAGACTTTTGTTTCGCCACCAGGGAATTTACCTTCTTTAGCAAGGTTTGCAATATCCTGAACAGCATTGTCTACACGCTTCAACATAGATGTCATTGTAATATTCTGATCGCCGACTTTACCTTCTTCATACTGATCGGAGTCAACACCGATTACCCATACATCTGCATTCTTGTCAGCTTCTTTACGTTCTTTCGCTTCTGAGAATACACCATTTCCTGTTCCGCCAGCAGCGTGGAAGATGATATCGACGCCAGAAGAATACATACGGCCTGCGGCAGCTTTACCAAGTTCAGCTTTGTCAAACGAACCTGTGTATTTAACATCAACTTTGATGTCAGGTTTTACCGCATTAACACCAGCTACAAATCCTGCTTCAAAACGTTCGATAACCGGAATCTCCATACCGCCGACAAATCCGATTTTATCAGTCTTTGTCATTAGAGCTGCAGCTACACCAGCAAGGAAAGCACCTTCTTGTTCTTTGAACAGGATGCTCGCAACGTTTGGTTGCTCAACAACGCCATCGATAATCGCATAATTCGTTTCTTTTTGTTGCTCAGCAATTGTCCCAATCGCATCTTCCATCAGGAAGCCGACTCCGAATACTACGTCGAAATCACGACGTGTTAGCGCATTAAGGTTCGAAGTGTAGTCTGATTCGTCTTTTGATTGAAGGTAAGCGTATCCGCCATCCCCTTCAGCCAAATTATTATCTTTACCAAATAGTTTGATTCCTTCCCAAGCCGATTGGTTGAATGACTTGTCGTCAATTCCGCCAACGTCAGTAACCATAGCAATTGAGAAATCTGAATCATTGCCACCTGCTGAAGATGAATTATCTTTTTCTTTGTCTTTGTCCGTACCGCATGCACCAAGTAATGTACCTGCTGCTAAAACCAATGATAATGCAAGACCGTATTTACGTTTGCTCACTGATTGGACCTCCCCTGTTTTTTATTTTGGTATATAAATATGACGTTTACACGTCTTTAAAGGACATTCAAAAAGCATACTGCAAGCTGTCGATGCCGCGTATATTGCAATAAACAATTTTCCGCATGACTCGATAATTGCAGACCGCTTTTCAAAATGTACCTTATACCCGTTTTCGGACTACATGGAAGCTGAATTTATCAGCCCGGAAGTAATTCTTTGAGTAAAGCACCATTTCGCCTTCCTCGCTGTAATGATACTGGATTAGTACAAGTAATGGAATGTCGACTCCACATCTTAAAATTGAAGACGCTTCATCATCATATCCTATAGGCTCAATATTCGCCACAGCTTGCACAATTCTTATTTTACCTGTTTTTTCAATGGAATCGAAAATGGATTCATTTAAGAGAACATCCTGACCCATTTCAAGATTTTTGGATAACACGTGATCGATACAATAAACGACGGGATCACCATCCGCTGTCCTTACTCTTTTAATTGTAACAAGCAAGTCATCTGTATCGCAATTGAATTTCCCAATCATTTCATCGTTAGGGACATTTTCCTGCACTTCCATGAAAATGGTGCTCGGTTCCATCCCTGCATCACTAATCATGGAGGAAACACTGGATAATTGCTCAATACCAGAAGAAAAGACCGGTCGCGAATTGATAAAGGTGCCTACACCGTGTTTACGGATAATCACTTTTTCTTCTTCTAAGAGACGTAATGCTTCCCGAAGAGTCGCTCTGCTGACACCTAAGTTTCGTGCGAGTTCGAATTCGGATGGTAATTTTTCGTTCTCTTTGAAGACGCCCGTTTCAATGTCCTGTTTTAATCGCTCAATCACTTGGACATATAGATGTCTTTGATCTGTCTTCACCACCATATATATCCTCCTCCATACGAGGTCAGACCTCTGATGTGTAACGACTGTTCCAATCTTCCATACTATATCATTTTCATGCGACAAAATAAACATCCAATTTATCAAAAAGCAATACATGTTTGAAATCCATGTGAAAAAGTACCTCTTTTGTCACGAATTTCAAACGTGACTATCGGTTTCACTTTTCGCGACAAGTACTTGTCTGGGCTTGCTACCTTCCGGCGGCCCTACAACGCCACGCAATTCCATCTGATCGACAATCCTTGCGGCTCTGGAATATCCGACCCTAAAACGTCGTTGAAGCATGGAAACCGATGCAGTCTGCATTTCTGTGACAAGCTGAACTGCTTCATCGTATAATTCATCTGTTTCTTCGTAAGCTGGTACTTCTTCTACTTCTGTAGGAATCATTTCTTCCTGATATTGCGCTTTTTGCTGTTCAATGACAAAATCGACAATTGCTTCTACTTCCTGATCTGACACGAATGCACCTTGTATTCGCACAGGCTTCGATGCTCCTGCAGGCAAGAACAGCATGTCACCACGCCCAAGTAGTTTTTCTGCCCCAGAGCCATCCAAGATAGTCCGTGAGTCAATTGCCGAGGACACCGCAAATGCTATACGTGACGGAATGTTTGCTTTGATAATTCCGGTAATGACATCCACACTAGGACGCTGTGTTGCGATAATTAGGTGGATCCCCGCTGCTCGTGCCATTTGCGCAAGCCGGGTGATGGAATCTTCTACATCATTTGAAGCGACCATCATAAGATCTGCAAGTTCATCGACAATTACAACGATATAGGGCATACGTGGATGTTTCTCATCATTCTCCGCATTCCATACTTCAATATGTTCGTTGTAGCCTTCGATATTACGCGTCCCTGTATGCGAAAACAATTCATATCTTCTTTCCATTTCCGATACGACTTTTTTCAAAGCGACAGACGCTTTTCTTGGATCCGTTACAACAGGAGCCAATAGATGGGGAACTCCATTATACACATTTAATTCGACCATCTTCGGATCAATCATCATCATTTTCACTTCATGTGGCTTGGCGCGCATGAGAATACTGATGATGATCCCGTTGATACAAACACTTTTACCACTACCTGTTGAACCTGCGACTAGCACATGGGGCATTTTGTTCAATTCTGTCATCATCGCCTGCCCCGTCACATCTCTCCCGAGTGCAATCATTAATTTAGAATCAGGCCGATTATTTTCCTTCGCCTCAATTACCTCACGCAAACTAACAATTGCGACGGAGCTGTTTGGCACCTCAATTCCCACAGCTGACTTGCCGGGAATCGGCGCTTCAATCCGGATATCGCTAGCAGCGAGCGCAAGCGCGATATCATCGGACAAACTAACAATTCTACTTACTTTCACGCCAGTATCTGGCAACACTTCATATTTCGTCACAGCTGGACCGAGGTGTACCTGAGTTACAGTCGCTTTCACACCAAAGCTCAAAAACGTTCTTTCGAGCTTCTCAGCATTGGCGTGAATGGAATCATATTCCGCAGATTGATCGTTTGAAGGGGTTTCTCTCAACAATGAAGGCGGTGGCAAAATATACGATTCATTCTCTTCTTCTCCTGCTACGGCAGAATATGTGACCACTTCGTCAATTTCCGTCTCGCCATCAGACTTTCTAATTGGTTCAAGCTGATTCTGTTGCACAGCTGTCTGTTCATTCGTTGCAGATTGTTTTTCAATACGTTCATTAAAAGCAGATATAATCGGTTTTGAAATGACTGGATCGATTGTCTGAATATCCGGTTGAACCGTTATATCCGATTCAACGGGTATAGATTTCTTAGAACGCGTCTTTTTAGTTTCCGAATTCTGTGATACTTTTTTGGCTGGCTTTGTCTCTTTCTTTTCAAATAATGACTTAATCGAAGTCTTAAAAGCAGGATAATGTTCAGCGATATACGGGACCAATGCTTTCCCCGTCAAGAGTATAAGTCCGATGACAAGCAATAGTATCCCTGCGACTGTCGCACCTGCTGAATCGAATAATGCGTGGAACAAAGCAAATAGCATAGCACCTGCCAGCCCACCACCTAAAGCGCCGCTTCTTGAAGTGATGCCTTCGTTTGTAATAAGTACTTTCCAAGTTTCTTTAATAGCAGAATTGGACATGAGCACTTTACTTTCATAGAGTTCTTTGAAGAGATAGATATGACTGAATAACAACAAACTTGCAAGGATAAAGAGACTTCCACCGACGATACGGTTCTTCCAACCGATTGTTTTTCTTTTTACCATGAAAAGTAATGCTTGGACAATTAATAAAAAAGGCACAGCACCATGCCAATTACCAAACAGTAATCTAGAAAATGAAGACAGTCCTCGACCGACAATGCCAAACTCAAAAATGATGATGATAGCCAATCCTATCATAGTAATACCTGCCACTTCATAGAGCAGCGGACTGGGTTCATCTTTCTTCTTTTTATTAGCACCGGTCTTTTTACGTTTCTTCGTTTTTTTGGACATTTTTCTCCTCCTTCCGAAAAAAGGATTTCCTGCCGTGCTGACGGCTTGGAAATCCTTTTTGTCTATCCTGATGCCCGTCCGTTGCCGACGGCCTTATTTAATTTTAGTATTCCATGATGATAGGAATAATCATTGGTCTTCTTTTTGTCTGTTGGAACAGGTATGAACTTAACGTATCGCGGATCTCTTGTTTAATGTTTGTCCATTCGAACGTATCTTTATTCACATACTTCTCAACGATTTTTGTAACGAGGTTTCTGGATTCTTCTAATAGCTCTTCTGATTCACGTACATAGACAAATCCACGTGACACGACTTCGGGGCCAGCTGCAATCTTTTTCTGTCTGCGACTGAGCGTCACGACAACCGTAAAAATGCCATCTTGAGACAGGAGTTTTCTATCGCGTAAGACGATATTCCCTACATCCCCAACGCCGATTCCATCTATAAGGACATTCCCAGCTTGTACACGTCCACTCATCCGCATCTTGTCGTTCTTATATTCGACAATATCCCCCTTGTCCGCAATGAAGATCTCGGATTTTTGCAAACCAAGCTGTTGTGCGATTTTCGAGTGGGCAATAAGCATTTTATATTCCCCTTGAATAGGTATAAAATATTTCGGTTTCATCAAATTCAACATTAACTTTAAATCTTCCTGGCTACCATGACTGGATACGTGTACATTGCGTTGGGAAGTAAGTACATGTGCACCCGCTTTTGCCAGTTCATTTGTCATTTGGAACATTTCCACTTCCATACTTGGTGACGGCGTGAATGTGATTAGAACAGTATCTGTTTCTTTGATTTTAATATCCTTATGGTGTTTACGAATAATTTTTTCAAGTGCATCAAGTGGCTCACCTTGATTGCCGGTCACGATAATTACGACCTGCTCGTCACGGTATTTGCCAATGTCCTTCACTGAAATGACCATTTCCTCGTCGATTTGTAAGTAGCCTAAGCGCATTCCGACTTCAAAATAGCTTTCCAGACTTTTACCGACAACTGCTACTTTTTTTCCTGTTTCAAGGGCTCTGTCAAAAACCTGTTGAATTCGAATGAAGTTTGATGCATATAACGCAACAAGCAACCGACCTTCCGCCGCATGGAATGTTTTCGACAATTGTTCTTCGATGACGATTTCAGATGTCGTATAGCCCGGACGCTCCGCTTCGTTGGAATCGGACATAAGGATGAAGACACCTTCTTCGCCCAATGCTGCCATCTTCGCGATATCAGGTCTGTATTTTCCTTTAGCGGACTGATCGAATTTAAATTCACCTGTATGGACAATTGCCCCTTCACTCGTATGGAATACGATTCCAAACGAATCAGGGATACTATGCGTCGTATGGAAAAACGTCACGTATGTGGATTTGAAATTCATGCGACTTTTATTTGATACTTCAAAGAATTTGACACCTGCTGGAGCAGGCATATCTTTCAAATGTTCTTTTGCAAGTGCAAGCGTCAATTTCGAGCCGTATACCGGTGCTTGTACTTTTTGAAGAAGATAAGCAATCGATCCGATTGCATCTTCGTGTCCATGAGTTAGGAAGATGCCTTTCACACGTTCTTTGTTCTCTTCAATATACGTGAGGTCAGGAATGACGATATCAATCCCTAACATTTCACCTTCTGGGAACATTAGTCCTGCATCTACGATGAAAAGCTCCTCATCGATTTCGACGACGTACATCGCTTTCCCTATTTCTCCAACTCCTCCGAGTGGAATGACTTTGATTACTTCGTTTTTTGTTTTCGTCACATTGTTTCCTCCTATATTCTAATTAAAAAGACTGGTGATGGATAATAGACCGTCTATGTATGCTTAAAGTGATGTGCTGGCGTTTTCCGCATACCTATACTCTTTTTTACGGAAAAACCGCCTTCTATGCATACTGTTTTGCATGCATAAGCATATTGATAAATACCCGTCCAGAACGACTATCTTTCATTATACGTGAGAATGCCCTTACTACACAAACAAAAAAAGCCGGAGTATGCATCCGGCTTCAAAACTGTATGGAAAATCTATGCGTTTTTATAGCGATTCCATATTTCATCAAACGGTATAGAGCCTTCTCCGAACTCCGTTAAAGGCATCCGTACACCACCTGTTTCAATCCCAATTTTTGATAGTGCATATTTGATCGGTACCGGATTCGGAGCGGAAAAGATTGCTTGGAACAACGACAGTAGCTTCCGGTGTAATGTGGCTGCCTTTACTGTGTCTCCGCTTTTGTACGCATTAATCATTTCTTTCATTTCCAACCCAACAATGTGTGATGCAACTGAAATGACGCCTTCTCCCCCAATTGACAGGAGAGGCAATGTCAGCGCATCATCCCCGCTGTAAACTTTGAAACTGTCACCTGTTCCGCTAATGATTTTCGACATCTGTTCAAGACTGCCGCTCGCTTCTTTAACGGCACGAATATTTTTAATTTTAGATAGCTCAATTACGGTTTCTGCCTGCATGTTAACCGCTGATCGACCAGGAATATTGTACAGAAGAATCGGCAGTGCTGTTTCAGCGGCAATATGAGAAAAGTGCGCAATCATTCCATTTTGATCGGGACGATTATAATACGGCGTTACGAGCATGATGCCGTCAGCACCAAGGTTCTCAGCACGTTGCGTCAACTTGACTGATTCTGCAGTATTAAAGGTACCGGTTCCTGCAATGACCGGGATTCTTTTTCGAACAATTTCAATGACATTGCTGAACATAGAAAACTTTTCATCATGATTTAAAGTTGGAGATTCCCCCGTCGTGCCACAGACAATAAGGGAATCAGTTCCTGTAGCTATCAAATGTTCCACGAGCTTTTCTGTCAAATCATACTCAATGTTTCCTGTTTTTGAAAAAGGAGTAACCATTGCAGTGCCAATTTGACCAAGTTCCATTCGATCATCCTTTTTTACTCTTTATATGCCTGCTTTCATTAAATACCTTTTTCACTTAATCAGTTCTTCTGCAATTTGCACGGAATTAAGCGCCGCACCTTTCAATAAATTGTCCGCCACAATCCACATATGGAATCCAGATGGATGTGCCGGATCTTTACGGATTCTGCCGACGAATACTTCATCTTTCCCTTCGGCATATAATGGCATCGGATAGGATTGTGAAGACGGATCGTCTTGGACGACGACACCCGTTGTCGTTGCCATCGCTGCGCGGATTGCTTCAACTGTAACATCTTCGCTATCTACTTCGATATAGACCGATTCAGAATGCCCGGTTACAACTGGAAGCCTTACACATGTTGCGGTAACAGCAATTTTATCATCCGAAAATATTTTTTTAGTCTCATTCATCATTTTAAGTTCTTCCAATGTATATCCCGATTCATCAAACAGATCAATTTGTGGAATCGCATTAAAAGCAATTGGATAATGTTTACTGGCAGACGCAGAAGGAAGTATTTCGGCTTCAATGTCAGCACGCTCTTCGAATTGTAGGCTTTGTGTGCCAAGTTCATGAATTGCTTCCGCACCAGCTCCGGAAACCGCCTGATAGGTTGAAACGATAATTCGATTAATACCGAATTTTTCTTTCACCGCATGCAATGCAGTCACCATTTGAATCGTTGAACAATTAGGATTAGCGATAATGCCTTTATGGTTTTTCAGTTCATGGGGATTCACTTCAGGCACGACAAGCGGTATGCCTTCATCCATTCTGAAAGCACTCGTATTATCGATGACTACAGCTCCCCGTTTTACAGCTTCTGAAGCGAACTTTTTTGAAATGGAGCCACCTGCGCTAAAGAACGCAATATCGACACCTTCAAACGACTCGGGAACGGTCTCTTCTACGATATATTTTTGTCCATCTACAACAATCTCAGTACCAGCTGATCTTTTAGAAGCGAGCATTTTAATCGATTTCGCCGGGAACTTACGCGCTACAAGTTTTTCAAGAATTTTGCTTCCTACTGCACCAGTCGCTCCGACAATTGCTACATTCAACTCTTTTTTATCCAATTCTATCTCCCCTTACCCGTTAATAAAGACACTTGTTTATATAAGAGGGAGTCGTTAATTGAAAGCGATCCTTTATATAACAAGAGTGCATTGGAGGAATTATATCATAATTAAAATGGTTCTGCTTTTGTATTTTTAACGGTGAAGAATCAGCAAGGGTTGAAGTTGTCTTTTCTCGAGGGCAGCAGCCGCTGCGGGTACCATCAATGTGAAATCGGAGATTAGAGAATTCGGCTTCTTATACGGATCATCCTGTCCAAAGGGTATGAAAAAAACATTTTTCATGTTCAATAGCTTGATAATATTGCTACCATTCAATCCTAACGCATCATTTGTTGAAATACCGAGCAAGACTGGACTGCCGTTGCGTAATGTTGCTTTTGCGGCCATCAGCACCGGTGAATCCGTTGCTGCGTTCGCAAATTTGCTTATCGAATTGCCAGTCATCGGAGCGATAATCATACAATCAACTGGAGAGGATGGGCCAAAAGGTTCTGCACCGACAATTGTCGAAATTACTTTTTCACCTGTTGCTCCCTCTATTTTTTCAATCCACTCTTCACCTGTGCCGAATCGGGTTGCCGCTGTCAAAACGGAATGCGTGATCACAGGTACAACTGTAGCGCCATTTGACTGCAATTCGTTGATGACCGGCAATATCTGATCGTACGTGCAATGTGATGCGGTTATTCCAAGACCGATCCTTTTTCCTTGCAGCATGTCATTCCCCTTTCATATACTATTCATCCTCAGCAATGCTTTTGCCAACGCGTTAGCCGCATCTTCCGGAAAGTGCTTTCCGGGCAAACCGAGGTGTATTGTATAGTATTCATCAGGGGCATTGTCCTTTAGGCAACCAGGAACAGATGCAAGATCGAATACGCGCAAACCCTTTTGCTCATCGAGTGTCAACCAGCGTGCGGGAATTGTATTAATCAGTGTCCCTTGTAGTTTGAAATCGCCAGATGCAAAAGGAATTGTGGAATAGCCGAGTGCTGTGGCTTCCCCCAATTGTTCAGAAGATCTTGCGATGACCGTGACAGACGCACCAAGTGCCGCAAGCACTTCTGCAGTCATCTTTCCCACTTTGCCGAAGCCGGTCACATAGAACTGCTTGCCAAATACACTTTGTCTTGTCGACTCATAGTATTCAAACAAAAACCCTTCTGCTGTCAATCGTGCATTCTCCCAAACGTATTCCACTTCTTTCATATACGGGCGGATTGAAAATCCTGAGTCTTCATAGGTAGCTATCCAATTTGCTGAGATGACACCTGGATAAATTGTTGTCCCTATAGGAATCCTTTCAGCGGGTATCATGTTTTTCATTTCCAAAATTGGTAAGACGATATGGGCAGGCGACAATTCGTCTAGTAGTGCAGACAGAGTATCAGAATGACTATTGCTGCTATAAAGAGTTGTCTTGTAACCCCAGTTTTTCATAATTTGACTGCATTTCAACAGACGAGGATCTGTTCCAATGAACAACCAATTCCCTTCAATCATCTTCAATATCGAAATCTCCCATACTGTGCGTCTTTCCGAAGAGGATCCGATGTTCACCAACCAATACAATTTCGCTCCACGGTATAAATTCTGCAGCTTCCTGCTCTTTGTTGCGAAACGGCAAGCGACTGAATTTCTTTTTTACTTCAAAACCGATAATCGCTCCTGTTTTCCGATTGAATATCAAATCCGTATCCGCAAGAAAGCCATAACGAACTCCATCTTCCACCTGTATCAGCTCTTTTTGAGCCATTTCAGATAATAGCATGCTCATCCTCCTTGACATGTTCTTACTTATCATATGTCAAGTATTGTTCAAAACTGCCTATTTCAATTAAGGGATTCACTTTCTTGGTCATAAGGACTGATAATCGAAACCGCACGCTCACAACTAAATATTGTCTGTGCCATTTTATTAACATCGTTAATATTGACATTGTCAATTAGTGCCACTACTTCGTCAATCGTTCGATGTTCACCGATGATCAATTCATTGTTTCCGTTACGATGCATGCGAGATTCTGAACTTTCTAAGCCAAGCAGAAAACTCCCCTTCAACTGTTCTTTGGCATTGGTCAATTCCCGGGCCGATACACCTTTGTCAATTAATTCTCCAATGATGCTGTCCATCATCGAAACCATCTCCTCCAGATGTTCGGGGGATGTACCGCCATAAATCACAAAAGAGCCTGTGGAGAGGTATGACGAGTAATAGGAATAGACCGAGTAGGCAAGTCCACGTTCTTCCCTAATTTCCTGGAATAAACGCGATGACATCGTTCCGCCGACTATGCTGTCAAGAAGTATAAGGTCATATAAGTGATCGTCTTTTAGTGGTAATCCCGGATACGCAAGACAAATATGAGCTTGCTCAATTTCTTTTCGTTTAATTGTTGAACCACCATGAAAAACAGGTGCCGATTCTTTTTGCTCAATTTCTATTGGTGATTTTTCGAAAGTACCGAAATGCTTGGCAATCGTATCAATCAGTCGATCATCATAATTGCCCGCGACTGAAATGACAATATTACGAGGTGTGTAATGTTCATCCATATATTTCCGTATCATATCTTTATCAAAACGATTGATTGTTGCTTTCACCCCACCGATTGAACGGCCGATAGGATGTTCAGGATACATCACGGACCATAAGCGCTCATCTACATCATCATCAGGTGTATCTTCAACGGACGCAATTTCATCCAAGATGACCGTTTTCTCTCTTTGCATCTCTTTTTCATCAAATACGGAATGGAAGAACATATCTGCAAGAATCTCCATTGCTTCTTCCGCATGATTATCCAATACGGTCGTTGTATAGCAAGTCAATTCCTTAGATGTATAAGCGTTAATATCACCGCCAATCCGATCGAACTGTTCTGCGATCATCCGCGCAGTTCTCGTTGGTGTTCCTTTAAAAAGCATATGCTCAATGAAATGAGAGAGGCCCCATTCTTCATCCTTTTCAAACGCAGAGCCTGCTTTGACCCAAATACCGATTGCCACAGAGCGGACGTATGGCATCTTTTCATGAATCACTCTGACTCCATTTCCACAACTATATTTACTAATCAATCCATTCTTCCCCCTTTAGTTTGCAAAAGAACAAAAAGCCTCCCTCTTCACTGCTGCAAAGTGGGGGCTTTCCATTTTAGTCTATGCAAATATGTTACGCGTTATTTTCTTTTTCTGCTGCTTCTTTCTCTTCTTTGATAACTATTTTACGGGATAAATTAACGCGGCCTTGGTTGTCAATTTCGATGACTTTAACCATTAGCTCATCATCTAATTTCAAGACATCTTCAACAGCTTTCGTACGTTCTTCCTGAATTTCAGAAATATGAAGTAAGCCATCTTTACCAGGGAATATTTCTACAAATGCACCGAACTTTTCAATCCGTTTCACTTTCCCTAAATAATACTCTCCGACTTTCGCTTCGCGGACGATGTTTTCAATCATCGCTTTCGCTTTTTCGTTCATCGGTGAATCTGGTGATGAAATATAAATCGTTCCATCTTGTTCTGTGTCAATTTTAACGCCAGTCTCTTCAATGATCTTATTAATTACTTTCCCACCAGGCCCAATTACATCACGAATCTTATCGGGATTAATATGGATCATGATGATTTTCGGAGCATACGCAGACAGCTCTTCACTCGGAGTGGAGATTGTTGACAGCATATGGCTAAGAATCTTCATTCTACCGATTTTGGCTTGTGTCAGTGATTCTTCAAGAATTTCACGGGAAAGTCCGTCAATCTTAATATCCATTTGTAAAGCTGTAATTCCTTTTTCAGTTCCAGCAACTTTAAAGTCCATATCGCCTAAGTGGTCTTCTAAACCTTGGATATCTGAAAGGACAGAATAATTTTCGCCTTTTTTCACAAGACCCATAGCAATTCCAGCTACAGGTGCTTTAATAGGAACCCCTGCATTCATCATTGCCATCGTAGATGCACAGATTGACGCCTGGGATGAAGAGCCGTTTGATTCGAGCACTTCTGCCACTAGACGAATTGTATACGGGAAATCTTTTTCATCGGGTAGGATTGCTTCAAGCGCGCGTTCACCAAGTGCCCCGTGACCAATTTCACGGCGGCCTGGACCACGGATTGGACCAGTTTCACCTACACTGAAATTCGGGAAATTATAATGGTGCATGAAACGCTTGGACTCTTCAAGTCCAAGACCATCAATGATTTGTACTTCACCGAGTGCACCTAATGTACATACACTCAAAGCCTGAGTTTGTCCGCGTGTGAACAGCCCTGAACCATGCGTACGGGGTAAAATCCCAACTTCTGATGCTAATGGGCGGATTTCATCCAAACCACGACCATCAGGACGGACTTTTTCATCAGTGATCAGTCGACGGACTTCTTCTTTGACAAGGTGATCCAGAACGCTTTTCACTTGCTTCATTTTATCATCATCAGCTTCTGCTTCTGTGTAGAATTCGAGTATATCATTTTTCACTGCAGTGATTGCTTCTTCACGGGCATGCTTCTCTTCCGTTTGGATAGCATTGATTAAATCTGTTTCACATTTCTCTTTCACTTCATTCAATACATCTTCATCCAATTGGAATAACGTAATTTCCATTTTCTCTTTACCAACTTCGGCAATAATCATTTCTTGGAATTCGATGAGTTTAATGATCTGTTCATGACCAAACATAATCGCTTCTAGAATGATATCTTCAGCGACTTCTTTTGCACCCGCTTCAACCATGTTAATTGCGTCTTTAGTTCCTGCTACTACAAGATCAAGATCACTTTTTTCTAGCTGGTCAGGATTTGGGTTGATGATGAATTCATCATCAATACGGCCGATTTGGACACCAGCGATTGGTCCTTCAAATGGAATATCAGAAATAGACAACGCTAGAGATGATCCAAGCATCGCAGCCATTTCAGATGTGCAGTTCTGGTCAACAGACATGACAAGTGAGATAACTTGTACATCATTACGGAATCCATCCGCAAATAAAGGGCGAATCGGACGGTCAATTAGACGGCTCGTCAAAACAGCTTTTTCTGACGGACGACCTTCTCGTTTAATAAATCCTCCTGGAATTTTACCTACCGCATACATTCTCTCTTCATAGTTCACTGTCAATGGGAAGAAATCAAGCGGTTTTGGCTTTTTGGATGCAGTTGCTGTCGATAATACGGTTGTATCGCCGTAACGTACAAGTACTGCGCCGTTTGCCTGTTTCGCCAGTTGACCCGTTTCAATCGTCAACGGTCTTCCAGCCCACTCAAGTGAATAAACTTTTTTCTGTTCTGTCATTGTGTTTCCCCTCTCTTATTCCAAACTTGTCCAACAATCATACGTTGTATGTATTTAGTAGTAGTGTATCAAAAATGACGTGCTTATGCGAAAAATAGCTTAATTAATTGAAAAGAAAAGATTCCAGTCAATGGACTCAATAAAAAAAAGCGGGCAAGGCCCGCTTTCCGTATCCATCTTATTAACGGCGAAGGCCGAGTTTTGCAATAAGATCTCGATAACGTTGAACATCAGTTTCACGCAAGAACTTTAGAAGTCTTTTACGTGTACCGACCATCTTAAGAAGTCCACGACGTGAGTGGTGATCCTTCTTATGAAGTTGCAAGTGTGTGTTCAAGTTGTTGATCTCTTCAGTAAGGATAGCGATCTGCACGTCGGCAGACCCAGTATCGTTTTCGTGAATTTTGAATTCGTTGATCAATTCATGTTTACGCTCTTGTGTAATAGCCATCCTATTCACCTCCTAATTTCTATAAAATATCCCCGAATCCCTAGCAATCGTTGGTGACTCGATTCGCCAAAGAAAGGTTTGTGCGATTGCACTGATTTATCATATCATGCACATCGGTCATATGCAATAAAGATGCAAAAAGACTTTTATGTAATTCTCAGTCCTTAAACAATAGTTGCCTAGCTATTTCTTTGTCTTCTCCGATTTGCTGAATTAGAGCGTCAACCGAACTGAATTTCACTTCCCCCCGAATGAATGTGATCCAGTCAACCTTCACTTCCACGCCATATATATCGTCGTCAAAATCGATAATATGCACTTCAACAGTCGTCGCCATCGAACTTGAATCATGGAATGTCGGTTTTTTACCTACGCTACAAACACCGCCGTATACCTTTCCAGCAAATTCAATCCGAACGGCATAGACACCAATTGAAGGGATGATTGAATCTTCATTGTAAGAAATATTGGCTGTCGGAAAACCGAGCTGTCTTCCTCTTTTTTCTCCGTGTACAACAATACCTGAAGTACGGAAAGGGCGACCTAATAAAGCAGCGGTTTTTTCCACATCGCCTTCGGACAGTAATTTCCGTATACGAGTTGAAGAGATCTTTTCATCGTAATCTTTAACTTTTTCAATTGTCGTTGTACCATATGAATCTCCAGCAAGTGATTCCATCTGCTCCATCGTCCCAGAGCCTTTTGAGCCGAATGTAAAGTCAAACCCTGCCGTCACATGCTTTACACCGAGCCCTTTGATAAACAGTTCGATAAACTGCTCAGGTGACAATGATGCAAGATCCAAATCGAACTTGACAATGAATAATGTGTCAACACCCATTTCTTTCAGCAGTCTAGTTTTTTCATCATACTGCGTAATATATCCGACTTTATTCTTTCCACTATCGAAAAGATGAGATGGATGTGGATCGAATGTCATGACAGCTGAGTGGATTCCGAGTTCTTTTGCTTTACGAATCGCTTCTCCGATAACTGTCTGATGACCTTTATGCAGCCCATCAAAAAAACCGAGAGCCATCGAAAAGGGTCCTTTGTCATCAATTGATGTTTTTTCTGGGTATGTTAAATGATAGATTTCCATGAATTTCCCCCTAGCTGTTAAATGGAAACATCTTTTCAGGTTTCATTAATCCTTCTTTTGAAGGATGTTTTTTATAGACCGCAACCGCTTTTTCTGAAATTGTAAATACGATATATTCGTGTTCATTAAGTGCGGGATGCTGCTCCAACACTTGACCATTTATTATTTTATCATATAAAGCTTCTTCAATCTCGATAAATTCGAATATAGTAAGCGCATCTTCCAATGGTCTAATATGTGTATGTAGTTGCTCTCGTTCTTTGGATGAAGCAACTTCCTGTAAAGTGAGACAATCCGTCTTCGTAAAGTTTCCAGAAGCAGTTCGCACAAGGCTTGCCATATGAGCAGGATAGCCAAGCAGTTCACCAATTTGGACAGACAGAGTTCGAATATATGTACCTTTTCCGCATCTAACACGGATTGAGAATTCAATTTCTTCCCCTTCGTACAGTTCACGTTCATCCAAAAGTTCTATCTGATGAATCGTTACGGTACGCTTAGGACGTTCCACTTCGATTCCTTTTCGTGCATATTCGTATAGTCTTTTACCATTCACTTTGACAGCAGAATACATAGGCGGAATTTGAATGATGTCACCAGTCAGTTGTTCAAGTGCTACGAGTAGATCTTCGCGCGCAATCGATTTATAGGTTGAATTTTGTTCCACGATTTCGCCGTCAGCATCTTCTGTTTCAGTTGCCGACCCGATTGAAACTGTAGCAATGTACTCTTTTCCGGCATCAGTAATATATTCAGCGACTTTGGTTGCTTGACCAAGGCAAATCGGAAGGACGCCTTCAACACTCGGATCTAGTGTTCCCGTGTGACCGACTCTTTTCATACCTAGTATTTTACGCAACTTAAAGACACAGTCATGGGAGGTCATCCCTTTTTCTTTCCATAACGGCAGGATTCCGTCCATGTTATTCCCTCTTTTCTAAAAATAAAAGGAAGGAAGCCGGAAAGTCCATTTGGACACCGACTTCCTCCAATTCCTTATTCTTCTTCAGTTTTAACTTGGCGAAGTAATGTTTCGATACGGTTGCCGTATGCAACGGAATCATCGAAAGCAAATTCGATTTCCGGTGTTTTACGGAGTCTGATCCGCTGTCCGATTTCTGAGCGGATGAAACCTTTTGCTTTTGAAAGACCAGCTAATGTGGCTTCTTTCTCAGCATCAGTTCCCAGCACAGAAATATATATTGTCGATTGTTGAAGATCGCCGGTCACTTCTACATCAGTAACTGTAACGAATCCGACTCTTGGATCCTTTAGCTTTTGACCGATGATGCTACCAAGCTCTTTCTTCATCTGTTCAGCGACACGGTTCGCACGCATAGACATGGATGGTCACCCCTATTCAATATCAGTAGTACTCATGCAGAAGATCGGTCATTTCCCATTCGGGATTTGACTCAAGGAAACGAATGGCCCGTCTTATCTCACCTTCGGCCGCCGCTTTTACGGAAGCGACCGAAACAAGTGCAAGAGTTGTACGTTGCCATAAGTCTTGGTGATCAATTTCTGCTATTGAGACATTAAATTCATTTTTAACACGATCGGTCATTTTTTTCAGTATTGACCTTTTGCCTTTTAAGGAATGCACATCTGGTATGAAAAATATACATTCGGCGTATACAATCATGTCCGTTTGATTTCCTGCATGATGAATCCTTCAAAAATGTCGCCTTCTTGAATATCGTTGAAGTTTTTGATCGTAATACCGCATTCGTATCCTTTGGCAACTTCTTTCACATCGTCTTTAAAGCGTTTTAATGTATCCAGTTCGCCTTCAAATATAACAATGTTATCGCGAATAACTCGCACACTTGCAGCACGCGTCAGCTTACCTTCAGTTACATAACTTCCGGCAATTGTACCAATTTTAGAAACTTTGAAGGTTTCTCGCACTTCAGCTTGGCCGATTACTTTTTCCTCGAATTCAGGATCAAGCATTCCCTTCATAGCCGATTCAATTTCTTCAATCACTTTATAGATGACTTTATGCAAACGGATATCGACACCTTCAGCTTCAGCTGCACGTTTTGCATTCACATCTGGTCTGACGTTGAAACCGATAACAATAGCATTTGAAGCGGCAGCGAGTGAAATATCTGATTCGTTGATGGCACCTGCACCCGTGTGGATGATTTTAACGTTGACACCTTCGACTTCAATTTTCATAAGTGAAGCAGCCATCGCTTCAACTGTACCTTGAACGTCAGCTTTGACGATTAAGTTCAATTCTTTCATTTCGCCCTGCTTCATTTGGTCGAATAAATTATCGAGAGTAACACGAGTATTTTCACCGCGTTGCTCAACCAATGCATCTCCTGCTCTGGATTCGGCAATTTGACGTGCTTTCTTTTCATCTTCGAATACTACAAAACGGTCTCCAGCTTGTGGTACACCATTGAGCCCAGTGATTTCAACAGGTGTGGATGGACCCGCTTCTTTCACACGGCGACCGATGTCGTTAATCATTGCTCTTACTTTACCGAAAGTATTACCAACAACAATTGGATCACCAACACGCAATGTTCCGTCTTGTACTAGCAATGTTGCAACCGAACCGCGTCCGCGATCGAGTTGTGCTTCAATAACTGTACCTTTCGCACGGATATCTTTGCTTGCTTTCAACTCAGCCACTTCAGAAACAAGAAGGACCATTTCAAGCAACTGATCAATTCCGTCACGTGTCAATGCAGAAATTGGTACAAAGATTGTATCTCCACCCCATGCTTCCGACAATAGACCATGCTCAGTTAACTCTTGCATGACGCGGTCAGGGTTGGCTGAAGGTTTATCCATCTTGTTTACTGCAACGATAATCGGAACTTCCGCCGCTTTAGCATGGTTGATCGCTTCGATTGTCTGTGGCATAACACCATCATCAGCCGCTACAACTAAGATTGTAATGTCAGTAACTTTCGCACCACGAGCACGCATAGTCGTGAATGCTGCGTGACCCGGTGTATCTAGGAATGTAATCTGCTTTCCTTCGACTTCAATCTGGTATGCACCAATATGCTGAGTAATTCCACCAGCTTCACCTTGTGTCACTTTCGTATCACGAATGGAGTCAAGAAGCGTCGTTTTACCATGGTCAACGTGCCCCATGATCGTGACGACTGGCGGTCTTTCAGTTGGAACGCCTTGCACTTCTTCAGGCTCTTCAAAATAGATTTCAAGATCTGTTACATCGATGCGGATTTCTTCTTCTACTTCCACACCGTAATCAGCACAGATTAGTTCAATCGCATCTTTATCCAACTCCTGATTGATTGTCGCCATGACACCAAGCATAAATAACTTTTTGATGATTTCAGATGGCTCACGACCTAATTTTTTACCAAGTTCTCCGACAGTAAGTGATTCGTAGAATGTGATTTTTTCAGGAAGCGGCATTTCCACCTTTGGCATCGGAGCTGGACGATGTCTTCTACGTCCTTGGTTTATGCCACGCGCAGGAGGTCTTCCACCGCGCCCCGCTGGACGATTGCCACCCGGACCACCTTGACCCGGACGTTGTTGGCCTTGTGCTGGACGGTTAGCACCTTGTTGTGCGCCTTGACCTGGACGTTGCTGGCCTTGTGCTGGACGGTTAGCACCTTGTTGTGCGCCTTGACCTGGACGTTGCTGGCCTTGTGCCGGACGGTTAGCACCTTGTTGTGCGCCTTGACCCGGACGTTGCTGGCCTTGTGCCGGACGGTTAGCACCTTGTTGTGCGCCTTGACCTGGACGTTGCTGGCCTTGTGCCGGACGATTGCCACCTTGTTGTGCTCCTTGACTTGGACGTTGCTGGCCTTGTGCCGGACGATTACCACCTTGTTGTGCTCCTTGACCTGGACGTTGCTGGCCTTGTGCCGGACGATTACCACCTTGTTGCGCTCCTTGACCTGGACGTTGCTGGCCTTGAGCTGGACGATTGCCACCTTGTTGCGCTCCTTGACCTGAACGTTGTTGGCTTTGAGCCGGACGGTTCGTCTGATTCGGTTTATCCTGGCTTACTGCCGGTCGTGAAGGTACTGGTTTGCTTTGAGTATTAGAGGATTGGTTTGCTGTCTTGGAATCACCTTTACCAAATCGCTGATTCAATTTCGACGTCGCATCCTTATCCAACATTGCCATATGGTTCGTTACATTCACATTAATTTTTCCAAGCTCTTCGATGACTTCTTTACTCGTCCGATTCACTTGTTTCGCGTATTCGTGTACACGTATCTTCGTCATTAGCCCACCCCCGGTTATATTCGTTGAGGAGCCCGGATATTTTTTCGGCAAAGCCGCTATCCGTTAACGCGAGTACGACCCGCGACTCTTTCCCGATTGCATGACCGAGAGCTTCACGGCTCCCGAATTCATGCTTCTCAACGTTGTAAAAGCTACATTTATCATTTATTTTCTTACGTGTGTTATCAGATGCATCTTCAGCCACAATAACTAAAGATGCATTACCATTTCTTACTTCTTTTAAAACAAGCTCTTCGCCTGTGATTAATTTCCTCGCTCTTGCCGCCAAACCCAACATTTGAAAGACCTTGAAAGGATGATTCATTTCAATGCCTCACGACGGATTGCATGAAGAAGTTCATCATACACTTCATCAGGAACAGAAGACCCAAGTTGGCTCTCGATTGAGCCATTACTTTTCGCCGTTTCAACCGCGGCTTCAGTTTTGGAGACATAGGTGCCTCTCCCTGATTTTTTTCCTGTCAAATCAACTGAAACTTCGCCTTCTTTTGTACGGACAATGCGAATCATGTCTTTCTTCGGACGCATTTCGCCGGTAGATGCGCATTTGCGTAAAGGGATTTTCTTCTTGCTCGTCATGGACGGTCCATCCTTTCTGTCATTTCATTAGTCTTCGTCTGTTTCCGAATAAAGATCGATCGTATCGATGACGGTTTCCTCAGACTCAGTCTCTGAATAAGGATCGTCTTCGTACTTATCGTTTCCATTATCCAAATCTGCATATACGTCTGTTTCGAATTTACCTTCAATTTCCATCAGACTGTTTTCATTTGGATAGATGCCCAATTCTCGTGCATCTGTTTCGCTCTTAATATCAATTTTCCAACCGGTCAACTTGGCTGCAAGCCTAGCATTCTGTCCGCGCTTACCAATTGCCAAAGATAGCTGATAATCAGGGACAACGACTGTAGTCGATCTGTCTTCTTCATTCACATGAACATCCAGTACTTTGGAAGGGCTCAATGCGTTGGCAACAAATATGACAGGATCTTCAGACCATTCTACGATATCGACTTTCTCGCCATTTAATTCATTCGAAACGGATTGTACGCGAGCACCTCTTGAACCGACACATGCCCCTACAGGATCCACATCAGCGTTGTTTGTATGAACGGAAATCTTCGATCGGTCTCCAGCTTCACGCGCAATCGACTTTATCTCAACTATACCATCATAGATTTCCGGTACTTCCATTTCAAACAATCTGCGAAGAAGACCGGGATGTGTGCGGGATACAAAAACTTGCGGTCCGCGCGAAGTCCGTTCGACTTTCGTTATATAAACCTTTATCCGGTCATGCGGTTTAAATGTTTCAGTCGTAATCTGTTCGCCTGCAGGCAATACAGCTTCGACTTTCCCCAAGCCGACATAAAGATTCCTTGCGTCCAGACGCTCGACTATCCCGTTGACGATATCGTCTTCACGGTCAACATATTCGTCGTAGATTAGACCACGCTCAGCTTCACGTACACGCTGTGTGACAACCTGCTTAGCTGTCTGAGCAGCGATACGCCCGAAATCACGTGGCGTGACTTCCTCTTCAACGATATCCGTAAGTTCATAGGCAGGATTGATAGCCAGTGCGTCTTCAAGAGCAATTTGAAGTCTGTCGTCTTCCACTTCTTCCACTACATCTTTACGTGCGAAAACTTTCATCGTGCCCTTATCCAAGTTCAAATCCACACGCACGTTCTGCGCTTGGTTGAAATTCCGTTTGTATGCGGTGACAAGTGCCGCTTCAATAGCGTCCACAATTACTTCCCTTGGAATGCCTTTCTGTTTTTCAAGGGCTGTCAATGCATCGAGTAGATCACTACTCATAATAAATCACTCCTATATTCAATTATGCGGAAAAATCAATCGCCAATCTTGCTAATGCAATTTTTTCCTTCGCGATCTCGACTTTCAACTTCCTCGTCTTGATGCGGATTTCAACTTCTGCAGTTTCAGGACCATATGCTAGCAGATGGCCTTCGAATTCTTTCATGCCGTTGATCGGTTCGTATGTTTTGATAAACACATATTGCCCGACAGCTTTCAGGAAATCCTCTTCCTTCTTTAAAGGTCGTTCTGCTCCAGGTGAAGAAACTTCGAGGAAATAATTTTGTGGGATTGGATCAGTCCTGTCTAATTCCTCACTTAGCCTCTCACTGACTTGCGCACATTGTTCAATATCGATATTTCCTTCTGGCGTATCGATATAAACACGCAAAAACCAGTCTCTTCCTTCTTTCAAGAATTCAACATCAACTAATTCCAACTCGAGGTCTTGCACAATCGGACTGACGAGTTTTTCGACATCTTCTGTAATTTTACTCATCATAACCCTCCAGAAATTTGATTCAACTATATGAAAACTATAAAGAACAACAGAAAAGAGCGGGAAACCCCACTCTTTTCACGAAAGACTTATAGCAAAAGTTGCTTCAATTATACCATCTACAGGTTATCATTGCAAATAAAGTGCCGGTGTCCCGCTTTAAGGGCGGCCTTCTCTATCAGAAAAGTGAAAGTTGGTTGGCATCAGGCAGTCCTTCCAAACATCCTAATGTATCCATATATTCTGTAACAGTTTTCGAAACACGTCCACGTTGTTGCAAGTCCTCTTTCGATAAGAATATGCCGTCCTTTCGAGCTTCGACAATCGTTTTTGCTACGCCTGTCCCAAGTGAAGGAATTGAATCAAATGGTGGAATAAGACTATTGCCGTCAATAATAAAAACAGACGCATCAGACTTGTATAAATCCGGTTTTGCCATCGTAAATCCGCGTTCAGACATTTCCAGAGCAATTTCCAATACTGTAAGTAAATTCTTTTCTTTTGGAGAAGCTTCCAGTCCTTTATCATTGATTTCCTTTACTTTCGCACGGATCGAAGCGCTGCCTTTTGTCATTGTGACCAAATCGTAATCAGTCGCCCGCACCGTAAAGTACGTTGCGTAATACATAATCGGATGATGCACTTTAAAATAGGCAATACGAAGTGCCATCATTACATATGCGGCGGCGTGCGCCTTAGGGAACATGTATTTAATCTTTTTACATGAGCTAATATACCAGGCCGGAACGTTATTCGCCTTCATTTGTTCTTCAAATTCAGGTGTCAGCCCTTTTCCTTTACGAACGGACTCCATAATTTTAAATGCCATGGACGGGTCAAGCCCCTGATAAATCAAGTACACCATAATATCATCACGGCATCCGATTACTTCTGACAATTGACATGTTTTGTTCTGAATCAATTCCTGGGCATTGCCGAGCCACACATCCGTCCCGTGGGATAGCCCCGATATTTGAATCAGTTCCGAGAATGTCGACGGTTTCGTTTCTTCAAGCATTTGACGAACAAAGCGAGTACCGAACTCAGGTACACCTAACGTGCCTGTCTTGCAGTCAATCTGTTCTTCCGTCACACCAAGAGAAGAGGTTCCGCTGAACAACGCCATAACTCCCGCATCATCCGGAGGAATTGTTTTCGGATCAATACCCGATAAGTCTTCCAACATTTTAATCATTGTAGGATCATCATGACCGAGAATATCGAGTTTGAGTAAGTTGTTATCAATAGAGTGAAAATCGAAATGTGTCGTTCTCCAACTTGACCCTGTATCATCTGCAGGGAACTGAATAGGCGTGAAATCGAAAATATCCATATCATCTGGTACGACGATAATGCCGCCCGGGTGCTGGCCTGTATTCCGCTTGACCCCAGTACAACCTTGGACAAGACGGTCAATTTCTGCTCCTCGCAGGTTCAGGTTATTATCATTCATATAACCCCGAACATACCCGTAAGCTGTTTTCTCAGCTACTGTACCGATTGTACCTGCCCGATAGACAAAATCTTCACCGAAAAGCTCTTTCGTATAATTGTGGGCATGTGCCTGATATTCCCCACTGAAGTTCAAATCGATATCCGGAACCTTGTCGCCGTTGAAACCTAAAAATGTCTCAAATGGAATATCATGTCCGTCTTTTTTGAACATAGCTCCACATGCAGAACATGCTTTGTCTGGTAAATCGAATCCAGAACTGACGGAACCATCATCGAAGAACTCCGATACTTTACAAGATGGACATACATAATGTGGAGGCATCGGGTTCACTTCAGTTATCTCCATCATTGTAGCAACGAGAGACGAACCGACAGAGCCGCGGGATCCAACCAAATATCCTTCATCCAACGATCTCTTGACCAATTTATGTGAAATAAGATAAATGACGGCAAAGCCATTGTCGATGATTGATTTCAATTCTTTTTCGATCCGTGCTTCAAGTACTTCTGGAAGGTTATCTCCGTAAATATGATGTGCCATCGAATACGTCAATTCACGAACTTCTTCGTCTGCACCTTCAATTGTCGGCGTAAACAACTCATCTTTAATAACTTTGACATCACCGATGCGACCAGCGATCTTTGTTGGGTTGTCAATCACTATTTCATTTGCAATTTCTTCGCCTAAAAAAGCAAAGTGCTCTAACATCTCATCTGTTGTACGGAAATGCACTTCAGGCAACGAATGCCGGTTCATCGGATTCGCCCCTCCTTGCGAGCGGACGAGGACTTGACGGTATGTGCTATCCGTTTCATCAATATAGTGAACGTTGCCGGTAGCGCAAACGGGCAAACCTGTCTTCTTGCCAAGTTTGATCATCTTTCGCATGATATCTTCTAAATTCCATTCATCCCGAATTAGTTCGAGTTCCATAAGATGGGAATAGACAGGCTTCGGATGAAGTTCCAGATAATCATAAAAACTAGCGATTTCTTCGACTTCTTCCATCGATTTCTGCATCAATCCTTCGAATACTTCCCCTTTGTCGCAACCGGAACCAACTAGTAGGCCATTCCTATATTTCGTCAAAAGGGATCTAGGTATCCGAGGAACACGGTAAAAGTAATCCATATGAGAAATCGAAACGAGCTTAAACAAGTTTTTCAATCCTTCATCATCTACTGCAAGTAATGTACAGTGTGACGGCCTGGATCGCTTGTAAGCATCACCTTCACCAATATTCTTATTGAAATCGTCCAAGTATACGATTCCCTTTTCAGCAGCCTCTTTCATGAAGCGAATAAATAAATAGGCTGTAGCTTCAGTATCGTAGATAGCTCGGTGATGCTGGGTCAATTCGATGTCAAATTTCTTAGCTAATGTATTCAATCGGTGATTTCGCAGTTCCGGATAAAGGAAACGTGCTAACTCCAATGTATCGATAACGGGATAACTTGTGTCGTGAAGATCTGCCCGCTTGCTTGCTTCATAGAAAAAGCCCATGTCAAATTTCGCATTATGCGCGACGAGGATGCCATCTCCGATAAATTCCTTGAAGTCCTTTATCACTTCTGAAACCTCAGGAGCGTCTTTAACCATATCGTCTGTAATACCTGTTAATTCCGTTGTGGTAGATGACAATGGATGATGAGGGTTGGCAAAACGTTCAAACGTATCAACAATCTCTCCATTTACAACACGTACAGCGGCCAATTCGATGATCGTATCATAAACCGCGGAAAGCCCTGTTGTTTCAACGTCAAAAACGATATAGGTATCATTTTCGAGTTTCCTGTGCTGTTCATCAAAAACAATTGGTACTCCATCATCGACTAGATTCGCCTCTAATCCAAAGAGCACTTTGATGCCATTTTTCTTTCCAGCTGCATACGCTTCCGGGAAGGCTTGGACATTCGCATGATCTGTAATTGCAACAGCTGGGTGACCCCATTTAGCGGCTTGTTCCACTAAAGCGGATGCCGAAGTGACTGCGTCCATCTGGCTCATTGTCGTATGGGCATGCAGTTCGATTCGTTTGCGGTCTGCCGGTGCATTGTCTTTTCGGATGACCGGCGCAACTTCCATTATGTCCTGTGCCATCATGATCAAATCTCTGACAAATGTGTCATTTTGAATGCTCCCGCGCGCACGAATCCATGCACCTTTCTTCAATGTCTTCATCAGTTCTGCATCTTCGTTATCGCGTGAGAACATTTTCACGAGGATTGAATCAGTGTAATCTGTCACTTTAATCGTCAGCAAGGAACGGCCGCTGCGCAACTCCCTCACTTCTGCATCAAAGACATACCCCTCGATTGCAACCCGGCGTTCTTCATCTTGGATTGTCTGAATATCAAGAATGTGCTCATCCTGTTTGATCGGTGTCCCTAAAACAAATGGCCTGTTTCCTGCTCCGCCATTTTCTTTCTTTAAGGCTTCTACTCTTTGTAGATTTGCCAACGCAGTTTTCGCATACGCTTCTTCTTCTGCTTCTTTTTGGGCAATGAAAGCAATTCGTTCAGCTTCATTTTCCTCAACTTTTTCATTGACAATAAATTCAATCGCCATAGGTGGGAAACCGAAGGAAGAATAGACATCCATAATAAGTTTGACATATTTGTTTTTCATCGTCTGTTGCTCAAATTCAGATGAACAAGTTAGCGTCATCTTTTCACCGGACATAACCGGTTGTTGCCCAACGAGACAATCCCGGATTGGCGGGGACATGTCTCGCATTTCTTCGATGACATATGGCCAATAACCGATAAGTGACTCGATGTCTCTTTCGGTAGAGTTTGTACTAATTTGTATTCTGACCGTCGCGATTGTACGGAACGTTTCAGTCAAACGTTGATGGAACAGACGAAAGATTTCGATTGGCAAGGTCTTCTGTAGTTGCACGTTGAATTGCCAAACTCTTGATTTTCGATGGATATCAACGCGTTCCAGCGTCCCATGTTGAAAATGGACAATTGTCTGGTCATCAGTCAGACCGATTTGCTGAAGCAAAGTCAGTAATTTCATTTTCGCATCCATTTGAATCCCCCATTTCGTTCCGTTAAAAGAAGGGAAGCACCGATAACGCACGGTCTCCCCTTCCTTCACTATATCCAGTATCACTATCCAAAGAACGGCTGTAGTTTCTCAGTGATTTCTTCGCGTTGCCACTCAAATATCTCTCCAGTTGACCGTAATTTCACTTCTACAATTCCGTCTTGGGCTTTCTTGCCGATTGTTATACGAATCGGTAAACCTATCAAGTCGGAATCGGCGAACTTTACACCTGGACGTTCATGCCGATCGTCATATAAAACTGCATATCTGTACGATTTTAATAGATGATACATTTCTTCTGAAAGCTGTTTCTGTGTTTCATCTTCTATATTGACGGTTACGAGATGTATATCATATGGGGCTAACTGTTTTGGCCACTTTAAGCCGTTCGCATCGTTATATTGTTCTGCAATTGCTGCGAGTATCCGAGAAATTCCAAGCCCGTAGCTACCCATGACGAAGGAGTTAGCATTTCCTTGTTCATCTAGGAATGAGGCATCCATTGTTCCGCTAATATCGTCGCCAATGTCAGTTACGAACCCTAAATCGATACCGGCCGCAAACTTAATAACCCCAATTCCATCCGGAGAAGGATCTCCTTCTTGGATAAACCGCAAATCCATATAGTCATCAATAGCGAAGTCGCGTTCAGGATTTACGTTCATCAAATGATAACCATTTTCGTTCGCACCACTCACTCCGTTCACTATGAAACCGACAGCATGATCCGCATATACCTTTGTGTCAAGTGGTAACTTTACGGGACCAATGGAGCCAGGTTCACAGGACAAGACATCTTTAATTTCATGTTCAGATGCCAATGAAATAGCAGTTGTCCCTAGAGCACGTTTCAGTTTCGATTCATTGATCATATGATCCCCACGCATTAATATCGCAACAAAATCATCATTTACTTTGAATATAAGGGTCTTAATGATCTTTGAAGGGGCTATGTCAAGAAATGTCGAAATTTCTTCAACTGTGTGTTGATTTGGCGTTTCTATTTTTTCCATTGCTTTAAGAGAATCATTCGGCAATACATAATTGGCATTCACTTCCGCCATTTCCATAAGGGCAGCATAAGTGGATGCGTCACTGTAAGCAATTGTCGCTTCTCCAACTTCAGATAACGACATAAACTTGTGGGACTTATTACCGGCAGATCCAGTTCCATTTGCAATGACCGTTCGGACATCCAAGCCTAATCTTGTAAATACAGTTGAATAGGCATTCATCATATCTTTGTATTTCTCATTAAGGCTTTCTTGGTCCGCATGGAAAGAGTAGGCATTTGTCATCATATATTCACGCATACGTATCAAACCGAAACGAGGACGCTTTTCATCTTTGAATAATGTGGCAATCTGATAAAGTGTCAACGGTAGTTTTTTATAGGATTTAATCTCATCCTGAACAATTTTAGTTATGATACTTGCCTGATCAAGACCCAATGCCATTTTGCGATCGGATCGATCTGTTAGCATGAACAAGTCCGAGCGATCTGAAATTCCGCTTTCCGTTTCAGCCAATAGTTCCATCTGTTGCAGCGATGGCATTGAAAGTTCAACAGCATCAATATTTTCCATCTCCTCACGGATGATGTTTTCTATTTTCCGCAATACTTTATGGGCTAGAGGCAGATAGGAATACACCCCGTTCATATGCCGTCTCACAAATCCAGCTCTCAGTAATAACTGATGGGAGATGATGTCGGCTTCAGTTGGGATTTCACGAATTGTCGGTATGAAAGTTCGTGATTGCTTCATGTTCATTTCACCTCGAAATTCTAGAATTTACGTGAATCAGCTTTTCTAAAAGAAGAATCGTTGAATGTCGTTCCAGGTGACGACTAACATGAGAACCATTAATAACATGATACCTACGAAATGCACCATACCTTCCTTCTGCTTATCAACTGGTTTGCCACGCAAGCCTTCGAATAGGAAGAAGAGCAATCTGCCGCCGTCAAGAGCTGGTAATGGTAGAAGGTTCATAATTCCAAGATTGATGCTCAGAATTGCAGCCCAGTTCATGAGCGTGAATACGCCATGCTGTGCCATGTCACCAGTCGCCTTGTAGATTCCTACAGGACCACTTAAGGCATCAATTGAAAACTTACCTGTGACAAGCTGGCCAAGCAGGTCGAAAATCCGCTTAATCCATGTTCCTGTTTCTGTCGCTCCGTATTTTAATGCTTTAATAGGACTCTTTTCAAATTCCGGTTTATATTTGACACCTATCTGTCCGAACTTATGTCCTGAATCTTCAACAACAGATGGAATCATTGTCATTGTCACAATTTCTCCCGCCCGGTTCACTTTAACCTGAACGTTTTCACCTGGTTTCTCTTGAATAATCTCAGTGAACTCTGTCCATTTATCGACCGGAGTGCCGTCTACTTCAGTAATATAGTCACCGGCTTCCATACCGGCTTCATACGCGGGACTATCCGAAACAACTTCATCGATAATAGGCTCATTTTTCGGCACCCCATTAATCAAGCCTAATGCCAAGAAAATGAAGAAAGCCAAAATAAAATTGAACAAAGGTCCTGCGAAAATCGTCAAGATGCGACTTACTAATGGCTTAGAATCGAACTGACGGTCATATGGTGCGATTAATGTCTCTTGTCCTTTTTCGTAAATGATAGCCTCACGTGAAACATCATACTTTACAAGCTCACCTTCCTCATCATACCCTTCGATGAAAAGATCTTTGCTCAAATCAGCAGATTCTGTTTCAAGGAAAAGTATATTCGGGTTGGAGATCTCTCGATTTAAGTAGATTTTTTCAACTTGGTCCAAGTCATTCAATTCAAGACCGACTCTATAGCCAGGAAGCAATTCGACAGTATCGAAATCTTCTCCAGCCATTCTTACATATCCGCCAAGTGGCAAAATACGTATTGTATACAATGTTTCTTTCTTGCGTATTGCAAGTATTTTCGGTCCAAAGCCAATCGCAAACTCACGTACCATGATTCCTGCTTTTTTCGCGAAAAGGAAGTGTCCTAATTCATGAAAAAACACTAGCGAACCGAATATGATAATAAACGCAATAACGGTTTCCATAAAAAACCACCTTAACTGGCCAGTTTGGCCTATTTATCAAAACTTCACTTCACTCTATCATACACCATTTTTCGGATAGCTGAATCAATTTCTAGTATTACGTCAAGATTTGGAGTTGCTATCGTTTGGTGCTGATCCATCATTCTTTCCACGATTTCTTCAATTTGTATAAAAGGAATTTTACCATCCATGAATAATTGGACCGCAATTTCATTTGCCGCATTCATTACAGCTGGCATTGTACCGCCTTCTTTCCCAGCTGTATATGCCAACGACAAAGCCTTGAAGCGTGTATAGTCCATTTTTTCAAAATGCAATGTGCCGATGTCCTCCAGACGTAGCGGTTTAGCATTCTGCATCGGAATCCGAACAGGGTATGTCATTGCATATTGAATCGGGACGCGCATATCCGGCGAGCCAAGCTGCGCCATCACACTTGTATCTTCGAATTCAACCATAGAGTGAATAATACTCTCTTTGTGAAGCAGGCAATCGATCTGCTCGTAAGGGAGATTAAATAAGTGATGCGCTTCTATCACTTCAAGACCTTTGTTCATCATCGTTGCCGAATCGATTGTCAGTTTGTTTCCCATCGACCAGTTCGGATGTGCTAGCGCCTGCTCGACTGTGACGTCTTTCAACTGTTCACGTGTCAAGTCCCTGAAACTTCCCCCAGACGCGGTTAAAATGAGCCTAGAGACGGTCTTCGGGTTTTCTCCGTTCATCGATTGGAATAATGCAGAATGCTCACTATCTACAGGTAATAATTCCACGTTATATTTTTTCGCTTCACTGATGACGATATCACCAGCTGCGACAAGAGTCTCTTTGTTGGCAATCGCGATTGTTATTCCTTCGCGAATCGCATGTAATGTCGGTTCCAGACCAACACTTCCAATCACTGCATTCACAAGCATATCCGCTCCTGATTGTGCAGCTACAATGATAAGACCTTCCTTGCCGTGCAAGAAACGCGTTGACGGAAACTCATTTTGCAGCTTATGTGCATCTTCTTTAAATAAGACAGAAACGATTTCAGGACGAAAGTGAGAGATGATCCGTCGAACCTTATCAATATTTTTCCCTGCAGAAAAAGAAACGAGTTTGAATTTCTCGGGATTTGATTGGATTATATCTAGCGTCTGTGTGCCAATAGACCCTGTGGCACCCAGCAGACTAATTTTCTTTACCATGTACTAAACGACTTCCTTTCATTAACCGATAAAATTCAAAAAATGGAGTAACGGTAACACGAAAAGAAGGCTGTCGAACCGATCAAGTATACCGCCATGTCCAGGTAATAACGTTCCTGAATCCTTCACATTAAAATACCGTTTCAAAGCTGATTCCACCAAGTCTCCAAGCTGACCAATCATTGACGCAACAACTGTCACAATGATCATCAACGTATAGGACGATGTGAGCGGGTAGAAATATTGGAATACACAAGCAAAAATGACCGCCGCCAAAATACCACCGATAAACCCTTCTATCGTCTTGTTTGGTGAAATTTCCGGCCATAGTTTTCTCTTACCGAGTTTTCGGCCAGTGAAATAAGCACCAGAATCAGTCATCCAGATAACAAGAAGTGCATAGAACACATATTCAAACCCATAGAATCTAGTTTCAATAAGATAATAAAAACCAATTCCCACGTATAACGCGCTAAAAGCAGTAAACGCAGCATGTTCGAATGTAAATCTGTTTTTTGATAGCACGGTGTAAATTAATAAAAGTAAAATAAGCGCTGAAACCAGTTCCATTTTTGAAGTACCGAGGACTTGCTCCACTTCGTACATCCAAGTAGATGGAATTAGCAGGACTGCTAAGAGTAGCCAAGTCAGGAAACCTTCAACTGAAAATAGAGAAAGGTTTTTCATACGCAATAATTCATATAAACCAATGGTTCCAATGATATATATAATAGCTGTAAATGGAATGCCGCCTAAGATGACTAGTGGAAAAAAGACCGCTAATGCAACTAGCGCAGTTATGATTCTCTGTTTCAAACCCCTTTTTCTCCTTCCACACTTCCAAAGCGCCGGTTGCGCAATTGGAATTCTTCTATCGCACTTAACATACACGCTTCATCAAAATCCGGCCAAAGAACATCCGTAAAGGAAAACTCCGAATAGGCAAGTTGCCATAGCATGAAGTTTGATAGTCTTACTTCCCCACTTGTACGGATTAGAAGATCCGGTTCAGGTAAGTGTGATGTCATGAGATGGGCGTTAATCAACGTCTCATCGATTTCTTCAATCGAAATTTGGTTTGAAACCGCCATTTGAGCGATTTCTTTCACCGTTTCCACAATTTCAAGCCTACTCCCATAATTCATGGCAAAGTTCAAAATTAGACCGTTGTTCGAAGATGTTGCTTCCACTGCTTTTGCTATCGCCTCTTGTGTATGGATAGGTAGTGAGCTTGTATCGCCAATCATTTCGACTTTCACGTTCTGCTCAATAAGTTCCGGTAAATAGGTCGTGAGAAACTCTCCTGGAAGTTTCATAAGAAAGTCAATCTCGATTTTAGGCCGTTTCCAATTTTCCGTGGAGAAAGCATATAGTGTCAAAACTTTGATGCCTATATCATTTGCAATACGAGTGATTTTGCGGACAGTTTTCATACCTTCATGATGTCCGGCAATACGTGGAAGACTCCGCCGGCTTGCCCATCTTCCATTTCCATCCATGATAATGGCGACGTGTGAAGGGATCGTCCTATGTTTAATATTCACTACTCTTTCTGTAATGGATAACTGGACTTCTACATTTTTTCTACGTAATAGTTTTTCTAGCATTCAGTTTCCTCCACTCGCCTGCTATTTGAGCAAGTATCTAGTCTATCGTACCAAATGATGCATTAAATTTCATTTAAAAGAATCAACTTTCTGATGAAAATCTTGCTTAATGATAATTATCTTATGCGTTGGAAAGAAAATATATTGCTTTTAGTCCTTGTTTGATCATTCGTCATATGTATGTCACCTTCAATAGGCAGGCAAAAAAAGACGTCCTGCAAGTAGGACGTCTTGGCCTATAAAAAGTTCTCAATCAAATTTCAAGTATTTCTTTTTCTTTATCTTTTGCTACTTCATCAACTTTTTCAATGTAAGAATCCGTTAACTTCTGGATTTCATCACTTTCACGACGCAATTCGTCTTCTGTGATTTCACTGTTTTTCTCCATCTTTTTCAGATCATCGTTTGCATCCCTGCGGATGTTACGAATACCAATTTTGGATTCTTCTGCTTCTTTCTTCACTTCTTTGACCAATTCTTTACGTCGATCTTCTGTCAAAGCGGGTACAGCTAAACGGATGACTGATCCGTCGTTTGATGGTGTGATACCGATATCGGATTTTAATATTGCTTTTTCAATATCACCCAATGTCGTTTTGTCATAGGGTTGAATGACCATCAATCTTGCTTCAGGTACAGAGATTCCAGCCATTTGGCTCAATGGCGTCGGTGCTCCGTAATATAGAACTGTGATACGATCCAGCAATGATGCATTCGCGCGGCCTGCACGGATAGATGCAAGCTGTCTTGAGAAAGCGGCTATCGCTTTGTCCATTTTGTCTTTCGTCTGATCCATTAACTCTTTCGGCATTACGCATTCCTCCTGACAACCGTACCAATTGGTTCACCAAGGACGGCTCTTTTTATATTTCCATTCTCCATAATCGAGAATACTACGAGAGGTATATCATTGTCCATACATAGGGTTGAAGCAGTTGAATCCATAACTTCTAGACCTTGGCTGATCACTTCGATATACGTCAATTCCGTATATTTGACAGCATTACTATCTTTCAAGGGATCCGCTGAATAGACTCCATCTACATTATTCTTAGCCATCAGAATGACATCCGCTTCAATCTCGGCAGCTCTTAATGCCGCTGTCGTATCTGTAGAGAAATACGGATTGCCTGTTCCAGCAGCGAAAATGACAACCCGTTTCTTTTCAAGATGGCGGATTGCTTTCCTGCGAATATACGGTTCTGCGACTTGTCTCATATCAATAGAAGATGATACACGTGTTTCAACGCCTAATTTCTCAAGAGCGTCTTGAAGCGCCAGGGAATTCATAACAGTCGCGAGCATACCCATATAATCTGCAGTCGTTCGATCCATGCCCATTTCACTGCCGATTTTCCCTCGCCATATATTTCCTCCCCCAACAACAACAGCCACTTCTACTTCAAGGTCAATAACTTCCTTGACTTGTTTCGCGACTGATTTGATGATTTCAGGTGAGAGGCCAAAACCTTTTTCACCTGCAAGTGCTTCTCCACTAAGTTTCAAGACAATTCTTTTGTATTTTGGGACGCTCATATGTACCCTCCGTCTACTATGTTTTTCTCGAAAAATAGGGAACACAGTAGTGTGTCCCCTAATTGGATAAATATAACGACAACGATTAGTTGCCTTTCACTTGGCTCATTACTTCATCAGCGAAATTGTCTTCACGCTTTTCGATACCTTCACCGACAGCATAACGGACGAATTCCTTCAATGTGCCACCAGTAGACTTGACGAAATCACGGACTTTTTGATCGGAATTTTTAACAAATGCCTGATCAAGTAGACAAATTTCTTCGAAGTATTTACCAAGACGGCCTTCTACCATTTTCGCAACGATGTTTTCAGGCTTGCCTTCATTCAACGCTTGCTCTGTTAGAATTTTACGCTCGTGCTCGACTTCATCTTCAGAAACTTCATCACGTGAAATGTATTTAGGATTCAAAGCAGCAATGTGCATAGCAACATCTTTTGCAGCATCTGAATCTGTAGAACCTTCTAGTATAGTCAAAACAGCGATTCGTCCACCCATATGCAAATATGGACCGAATGCGTCGTTGTCTGTCTTCGTTCTGATTTCGAAACGGCGAAGTGTTAGCTTTTCACCGATTTTAGCTACAGCATTTGAAATATGGTCCGCAACTGTAAGGCCGTTATCCATTTTGGAATCGACAGCTTCTTCAATTGAAGCAGGTTTTGTCGCCAACAAATGCTCCCCAAGCTCTTTAACAAGCGTTTGGAATGCTTCGTTTTTAGCAACGAAATCCGTTTCTGCGTTCACTTCATAGATAACTGCTTCGTTGTCCTTCACTAAAATTGCAGTAGTACCTTCAGCTGCAATACGGTCAGCTTTTTTAGCTGAACTTGAAAGACCTTTTTCACGAAGGAAGTCAATTGCAGCTTCCATATCGCCATTGACTTCAGTCAATGCTTTTTTACAATCCATCATTCCTGCGCCTGTTTTCTCACGCAATTCTTTAACCATTTGTGCTGTAATAGTCATTAGTGTTTCCTCCCAATAAAGTAGTTGTGTGTATCGAAAGTCTTTAAAAAAGACGATAAGGGGGTTGGCCGCTTATCGTCTGGTCATGTAGTCTTACTCTGCAGCTACTGTTTGGTTTTCTTCTTCAGAAACCTCTTCGTCAGCGCCTTGTCTAGATTCAATCAAAGCATCTGCCATTTTACTAGTCAGTAGACGCACTGCACGGATTGCATCGTCATTCGCAGGAATGACATAGTCAATTTCATCCGGATCACAGTTCGTATCTACAATTCCGACAAGTGGAATGTTCAATTTAATTGCTTCAGCAACTGCAATGCGCTCTTTACGTGGATCCACGACAAAGATTACATCAGGAAGTGTTTTCATATCACGGATACCGCCAAGGAATTTAACAAGACGATCGTGTTCTTTTCTCAATTCGGAAACTTCTTTTTTAGGAAGTACAGCGAATGTGCCATCTTCTTCCATAGCTTCGATTTTCTTCATGCGCGCAACACGCTTTTGAATTGTACCGAAGTTTGTAAGTGTACCACCAAGCCAACGTTGGTTGATGTAGTACATGCCTGCACGTTCTGCTTCTTCTTTAATCGCATCCTGTGCTTGCTTTTTAGTACCTACGAAAAGTACTTTACCACCATCTGCTCCAACTTGACGCATGAAGTCATAAGCCTCTTCAAGCTTCTTCACAGTCTTTTGAAGATCGATGATGTAGATTCCGTTACGCTCAACGAAAATAAACTTCTTCATTTTCGGGTTCCAGCGACGTGTTTGGTGTCCGAAGTGCACCCCTGCTTCAAGCAGTTGTTTCATTGAAATTACTGACATTTTTTATTCCTCCTATTTGGTTTGATTCCTCCGCATGCATCATCCGCTGGACAGACCTTTCGGCACCTTTCCCATCGTCCGCACACGTGTGTAGTAACACCATTTGATAATATACCATATCTATTTTGCATATGCAAATTTATTCATCTGAATTTCAATAGCAGGGTTACTTCCGTCTTGCCTTTCCCTAGCTTTTTAGCAATTTCTTCAATTGATTTACCTTCATCATGCATGTCGATAGCGACTGAACGGTCATCCTTCTTTTTTTCTTCGGTGACTATTTCTGGTATAACAGCTGCTTTTGATACAAATGATTGATAAGACTTCATGGCAACCTTCATGGGATATTTCACGGGGTTAATCGTTAGAACATCTTGCTCCCCTTCAATAAAATCATCAGTCTGATTGGTTCTCTGCTCTTGTGCCTGCTCATGACGAGAATCCGTCTGGAACGATTTCTGATCAATTATTTGGATAAGACGGTCGTTTTCCTCTTTTAATTCATTAAGATAGGCACCAATCGCATCATCCATTTCAGACATCAACTTCTGTTGTTTCTTCTCAAGGTCCTTGAATTTGGAGATTTTCATATAAAGAAGTGCAATGATGTAAAAACTGACTAGCTGCATTATGAACAAAATTACTAAAAACACTGCCATCATCTGATTTAACCCGTAAAGTCGACAAATGAACCTTTATAAGGGTGCACGGTCGCCTTTTCCTCTTCATTTCGTTCTTTTTCATTTTTCCCATGTCCATTGTTTTGCTTGCCATCTTTTGAATCTGGGTCTGTCTTTGCGGACTTGTCCGACTGCAAAACACTTTCCCGACTTTTGAGCAATTGCTTCTCTGTCAAAGCCTGTGCCTGCTCTTGATTGAGTTGAGACTGTTGTTGTTTATGTTCTGCAACTTTTCCAGCTTCAAACGTTTTTGGTATTGCAATTTGGAGTTCGATCACTTTAAGGCTCATAAAATCCCTCCATCAACAATTTCGGGCAAAAGAAGTTTCCGCAGTTTGAATAATGCTTTTGAATGGATTTGTGAAATCCGGGAAGTTGATAAACTTAAGATTTCCCCAATCTCGGTCAATGTCATTTCCTCGGTATAAAAAAGATTCAGCACTAGTTGCTCATTTTTGTTGAGTTCCTTGATTTTTAATGACAAATCACCGACAAGCTCCCCCATCATAATATGCTGTTCAGGAGAACGTTCGAGATCGTCTTTGATGATAAATGACTTCTGACCTTCTTCATCATCTTCATTCATCCGGTCATCTATGGAAAGCACATTTGAGAAGTAGTGTTCATGAACAGTTTGGTACACTTCATCAACTGTCATGCCTAGATGATTTGCAATTTCTTCCGGAGTTGCATGGCGCAACAATTTTTGTTCAAGTCTATTGATTTCTTCTTCCAGCTTTTTTGACTTCTCCCTGGATGAACGAGGCAACCAATCCTCTTTACGCAAACCATCAATGATAGAGCCCCTAATTCTAAAAGATGCATATGTATCGAATTTCAAATCTCTGCTTCTGTCAAACTTCGTCAGCGCATCAAATAACCCTTGCAAGCCCAAGCTCATAATATCATCCCTAGAAACGTTTCGCGGCAGTCCCAAGCTTATGCGTTGAACATGGTAGTTGACAAGGGGCGTGTATGTGCGAACTAGCCAGTCGCCTGCCTCAGCATCTCTTTCATTCATCCAAAGATCCCAATACGCCGCTTCTGTCATTTCTTTCTTATACATTGAATCGCTCACCTCCAAGCTACTCCTATCCAGCATCCCTCTACTTCAGAAAAAATGAGTTATGACTATTATAGCAAATGCTAATTAAAAATAGCGACTGAACCGTTCAGCCGCTATTGATAACTATACAATTTCCAAGATTTTTAGTTACGCATTATTCAAGCTGTGCAATGAAATCACGCAGGCGTTATTTATTCGGATATGCTCAAATTTCCTTTGTACCCGAATTGACAGTCCTAATACTCAGCATTTTTGTCATTGGGTCGAATTCGATTGTCCGACCGCTTGAACCTCCGGTGTCTTCAGCAATTATCGGAATTGACAGGCGCGCCAGTTCTTTTTTGACAGCTTCGACATTTCTTGGTCCAATTCTAATTGAATCGCTTGTCCCAAACTGGAACATTTGTGCTCCTCCAGCTATTTTTGCTTTCAGTGAAAGAGGACGGACACCCTCAGCCTTCAAAAGTTCCATCAATCCATAAATACCTGTATCAGCAAATTTCGCTATATTTATATTATCCGATCTTCCTAGACTTGAATCAGGCAACATAACATGAAGCATTCCCGCTATCTTTTTCATTTCATCATATAAAATGACACCAACGCAAGAACCTAATCCAGAAGTCCTTATTGTATTCGGTGCTTTGACAATGTTCATGTCGGCTATTCCTACTCTGACGACTGTATTCAACGTGCTCATTTCACAGCACACCAAGGGATCGGAATATGGTCAAATACGATTCAGGATCAGGAAGCAGAAGAAAATGACCGTTAATAGTCGAGCTTTCTTCATCTCCCTCGTCAATAATACGAGTATCAATTACAATGACTTCATCACTATAATGAGATACTTCGATTAATCCGAAACTGACGATGGCACCAACCATATCGACACTTAACGAAGGTACGGTAGGATGGATATTGAGTCCTGTAAAATCCGATAGCGCGGACAGGTAAGAACCTGAAAGAATATTACCCAATTCCTGCATTGCAGAAACACCCATTTCAGAAATCGGAATCGCATGGAAGTCAAACGTTTCGTCATGGATCAGATTTCTGATGAATTGGTTTGCCGATTCAACGGGGAGAACAAAAAACATACTTCCAGAAAGATCTCCTTGTATGCGTAAAAAAATTCCTGCTACGATCTTTTCCGCACCACCAGCCAATTCGAACATATCATCAAATGAAACTAAATTGACATTTGGTACAAGCATCTCGATTTTTCGTCCAAGCAATTGCGATAATGCCGTCGCTGCGTGAGCAGCTCCGATATTGCCAATTTCCTTTAACACGTCAAGATGCATATCATTTATCTGCTCATTAGAACTCATCAGATGTCACTCGTTTCAACGGTTCAAGCACTCGTTCAAGATTCAGCAATACTAAAAGACGATTCTCCACTTTTGCAACACCCGCTATGAACTCCGATTCAATTGTTCCGACGACTTCCGGCTGGGGTTCGATTGATGACATTGGGATATCGAATACATCATTTGCGTCATCGACGATTAGGCCAACTTCGAAATCTTCCATAGAAACGATGATGATTCTGCTCGAGTCGTCCAATGCTTTCACTTCAAGACCAAAACGTTCGCGAAGATCGACAATCGGTGTAACTAACCCTCTAAGATTAATCACTCCGTACACATAAGATGGAGTCCTCGGTACTTTTGTTATTGAAATCAATTTCTCAATCGATTCAACGACATCTACTTCAATCGCATATTCCTTGTCCATCAATTGGAACACGATTACTTTCATCTCTTCTCGTGCGACCAGCTCGTTATATTGAGCCATAATAGCCCCTCCCATCTATTTAATCAAAGAATTGCAGTCGACTATGAGAGCGACTTGCCCATTTCCAAGAATCGTAGCTCCTGAAATTGCAAATACGCTTTGTAAATAGTTTCCTAAAGATTTCAAAACAATCTCTTGTTGCCCAATGAATGAATCGACGAGAAGTCCTGCTAATTTGTCGCCTTTACGCACGATGACAATAGACTGATATTCATCCATTTCATGTGCATTGTCCATTTCAAAAATACCTTTCAAGTTGACAAGCGGAACGATGCTGCCTCTGAAATCAATCACTTTTTGGTTATGAGCATTCAATATCTCAGATTTCTGGATAATAGCTGTTTCGATGATGGAGGACAATGGAATTGCATAAATGTCCTTCTCCAAATTAACGAGCATGACGGATATGATTGATAGCGTAAGTGGTAATTGGACTTGGAATAGTGACCCTTGACCTTCTTTAGATTCAATTGTAATGTGACCGCCAAGTGATTCAATAGTGTTTTTCACAACATCCAAACCGACACCGCGACCTGAAACATCAGTAATGCTTTCAGCTGTCGAAAAGCCAGATGCGAGGATTAGTTCAGCAACCTGCTTGTCTGTCAAAGAGGCTGCGGTCTCTTCTGTAACGATTCCTCTTTCTAGCGCCTTTTTCAAAACACGGCTCTTGTTTACGCCTGCACCATCATCTTCCAGTTCTATGAACACATGGTTGCCGGAATGATAGGCACGTAGAGTCACAGTACCCTCTTCAGGCTTCCCTTTAGCTACACGCTCTGCTGGCGTCTCAACACCGTGATCTAGCGCATTACGTATTAAGTGGACCAATGGATCACCGATTTCATCAATGACCGTTCGGTCCAGTTCCGTCTCTGCTCCGATGATTTCAAGATTTATCTTCTTGTCCAGATCTCGTGCAAGTTGACGGACCATTTTAGGGAATCGGTTAAATACTGTCTCTACAGGGATCATTCGCATATTCAAAATAATGTTTTGAAGATCACCGGAAACTCGGGTCATTCGTTCCACTGTTTCATTTAGATCAGGATTATGTAGTTCACTGGCAATTGATTGCAAGCGACCTCGGTCGATAACTAGTTCCTCAAATAGATTCATCAAGATATCCAAGCGATCAATATTGACCCGGATTGTCTTATTCGTATTTTGAGTACTAGTTGACTTTTTCGCTTTTTCTTGCGATGCATCTTTTTTCCCGATTTCCGCGACTTGTTTAGTTTCCCTGGCAGATTGTAAATTCGTTTCTTTAGCTCGTTTTCCTTCAATCAATGTTTCAGCGGTCAAGTTCTTCACCGTAACTGATTCAACTTCAGAAACTTTCATGACTTTAGCTTGAATCACAGCAGCTTCTTCTTTCGTAACAAGAACAATCTTGAATGATTCATCAAACTCTTCGTTTTCCAGGTATTCAACATTCGGCTTCGACTTAATAATTTCGCCTGCTTTTTCAAGAATCTCGAAGACCATGAATACGCGGGCAGCTTTTAACAAGCAGTCACTTCTTAACGATACAGCAACTTCTAAAGCATTGAACCCTTGTTCTTGAGATTGGCTAATCACTGTTAGTTCATATTCATCATAAATCATTTCAATTTCTACCTGATCATTAGTGGGAGCGTCTTCGATTACAGTTGCAGCAGTTTCTTGTGATTGTAAATCGACACCCATTTGGCCCGCTTCAATCAGATTCAATGCGTTGACAAGTTCCTGCACATTCTTCTTACCAGATCCTCCTGCTTCGATATCCACAACCATCTCTTCTAAATAATCGACAGCTTTGAAAACAACATCGAGGATTTCGGTTGTAACATTGATCTTAGAATTTCGAATTGCGTCAAGCACATTTTCCATCTTATGCGTTAAATCTGCAATGTCTTCATAGCCCATTGTTGCGGACATACCTTTTAAAGTATGTGCTGAACGGAAGACTTCATTGACAATCGCCAAGTCTTCGGGATTTTTTTCAAGCTCCAGCAAGTGTTCGTTACATGCTTGAAGGTGTTCTTTACTTTCTTCCAAGAACATTTCGAGATATTGATTTGTATCCATAATGACGCCCCCTTCATGATTGTAAAGATTCTAGCAATGCTGCTGATATATCTTGCAAGTCTTCGATTCTGTCTGCCAGACCTGCTTCATTTATTGCCTTTGGCATGCCGTAGACGACTGAAGTCCTCTCTGATTCCCCTATAGTGATAGTCGGGCGAGCACTCTTCAATTGCTGCATACCTTCCTTACCATCGTAGCCCATTCCTGTCATGATAATCGTAATGAATTGCAGACTTGTTTGTAATGCGGCTGATTCTAACAAAACATCCACTGCTGGACGATGACCTTTGCGCGGAGGTTCGATGTCATCAAGATGTACACAGTAACCATTGGTGCATTTCCTCATTTTTAAGTGTTTACCACCCGGTGCAATATACGCGACACCCTTTTGGAACAGCTCCCCATCTTCCGCTTCCTTGACATGGATTTCACTCAAACCATCCAACCGCTGGGCTAGAGATTTAGTAAACCCCGGTGGCATATGTTGGACAACTAATATTGGGACAGAGAGTGCAGCCGGCAATCGGGTCAATACTTCTTGTAGTGCCCGAGGTCCCCCTGTCGATGTGCCTATTATAACAAAAGTTTCATGCATTTTGGAAAGTTTATTTTCTTTAGGCACTTTTTGGTTATTTGTTGAAACAATCAGTGGCTTTTCAGAAGTATTCACCTTAAGGCTATTCTCCAATTTTTCGACCTTTTTTACACTTCGTCCAGATGCGAGATTCGTTATATTGACTTTGGACGCAGCTACGACCTTTTCGACAATTTCATGTTCAACGTCTTGGAGGTTTAAGGAAATTGGACCACCTGGTTTAGCAATGAAATCCACTGCGCCATATTCCATAGCCATCATCGTGTTCCTTGCACCCGTTTCCGTTGTACTGGATAACATGACAATAGGCGTAGGCTGGTGTTTCATAATCTGTTGGAGTGCCTCCAAACCGTTCATCAAAGGCATTTCAATATCCATTGTAATTACATCAGGACGCAATTCACTGACCTTTAATAGAGCATCTTTTCCGTTTCTCGCCGTTGCTACGACTTCTAACGAAGGATGTTTCGAAAGCATATCCGAAATCAATTTGCGCATAAATGCTGAATCATCAACAACCAGAACTTTTTTCAAGTTATCGCTGGATATCAAATTAGTCACGCCCTTTCGAAAATATCCCTTTCAGCTTACTGAGAAAACCTGTTTGTTGCTTGTCTACTGTGAGATTCTCTTTTACAAAAGTGTCCGCGATTGCTGACATTCTTTTTGAGATAAGCGCTTGTGGAAACATAACTATAAAAGGTTTTTGGGCTAATACAGCTTTATGAACAGATGGATCTTCCGGGAGAAAACCAAGAATAGTCGTCTCTTTATCAAGAAATTTCTTCATTGCATATTGTAAGCGGGTTACAGATTCATTTCCGTCGTCATGTTTTGACACGCGGTTACTCACAATACTGAATTTCTTATCTGGATCCTGCAAGCAGATGAATTTCATCATGGAGTACGCATCTGTAATTGAAGTTGGTTCAGTTGTAGAGATGACAATGACTTCATCCACAGCGATGATTAGTTCAATCGATCGTTGCGTTGCACCCGCACCCATATCAAATAGGATGAAATCATAATCTAGTTGCAACTGCTCAAATGCCGCTAGCAGTCGGCCGAACATATCTTCTGACCAATCTAGCACGGAATCTAATCCAGATCCACCGGAGATAAAAGTGAGTCCATCGTTTTCGTGATTAATAACCTCATCCAGTTGGCGATTGCCAAGTAGATAGTCTTTCAAACTGTAAGTAGGTGTGACGCCTAGAAGAATATGAATATTCCCCATACCGATGTCCATATCTACAACGATGACTTTTTTCCCTTTCATACGAAGTGCCTGTGCAAAATTAGTCGAAAAGTTTGACTTGCCGACTCCTCCCTTACCACTAACTATCGCAATTGACTTGGCCAGTCCACCTTGTGCTTTCAACATCTTCATACGTAGTGTTTCGGCTTGATCATGCATGATTGACACCTGCCAACAAGAGATCAATTAACTTTTTTAGAGTAGCTTCAGAAATATCTTCCGGCACTTCTTGACCATCCGTATAATAGGCGACCCCTTTTCCGTATTGTTTCATCAGATTGAAAATAGGACCAACGGAATGAGTCTCATCCACTTTTGTGAAAATGAATTTTCCAATTGGAAATGAAGTGAATCTATCAACTATTGTCTTCATATCCTCTTCTTTCGATGTGACAGATAACACGAGGTACGACTCCATATCAAGCTCAAAGTCGATAAGATTCTTTATATCATCGACATATTTGCTTTCTTTGTAATTGCGTCCCGCTGTATCAATGAAAACGACATCAATGTCTTTCATCTTGGCGATAGCTTCATTGAAGTCTTCTTTGTTATAGACAACTTCTACAGGCGCTTGAAGCAAGTTTGCATAAGTCCGCAGTTGTTCAATGGCCGCAATACGGTATGTATCGGTTGTGATGAAGCCTACTTTCTTTTTATCTTCCAACAATGCCCTAGCGGCAATTTTGGCAATTGTCGTCGTTTTACCGACTCCTGTCGGACCAAGGACATTGACATATTTTCGATTAAAGGAAATTCCGCCAAAAGGAAGTGCAGAAAATTCATCGAGTAAAATTTTTCTAGCATACTCATTCTGCTCTTCTAAATTGAAATCCTTTTTCTCATCTTTCATCCGTGTATACAGTTCATTTCCGATTTTAAAGATTAACTCTTCCGATAATTCCTGCTGTTCGAGTGATGATAGCAATGGTGTCAAGCTTTCTGGCAAATTTATATATGCAGAAGACTGTTTCATATCCTGAAGCAGTTTTCTCATTTCTTTCATCTCTTTTTTAATTTCGGAATTGGCTTCGGATCCTGCAAAAGTCTGCTGTGGCTTATTATAGCGTGCAGGTTCTTGTGGAAAGGCAACAGGTTCATCATAACCTGCCACCACTTCCACGGATTTTTTTTGAAAAAATCCCATAAATCCTTTTGATTTTATGACTGATGAACTAAGAATGACAGCTTCATCGCCGAAATCAGCTCTTACTTTCTTCATCGCCTCCACCATTGTGTCGGCAGTATATTTTTTCATCTTCATCAAATATCCACCACCCCGACACTTTGTACTTCTATGGAAGCTTCAAGTTCATTATAAGATAATACCGGTATTTGCGGGAAGTATCGTTCCGTAATCTGACGTAAATACATCCGTATAGCAGGCGAGCATAAAATGACCGGCGATTGATCCATCAAGGCAACTCTTTCGACTTCTCTTGCGATCGATTCCAAAATCTCCTGTGAACTGGCTGGGTCAATCGATAAGTAATTCCCCTGCTCAGTTTGTTGGATGTTATCAGCTATCAGCTTTTCAACTTTGCCTGAAACGGTCAATACTTTTAATGCGTCTGAACCGCTCGCATATTGGGAAGTAATTTGTCTTGCTAAAGCCTGCCTGACATACTCAGTTAAAAGATCAATGTCAGAAGAATACTTAGAGTAGTCCGCCAGCGTTTCAAAAATAATTGGCAGATTTCTAATAGATACACTTTCATTAAGCAATTTGGCAAGCACTTTCTGGATTTCACCGATTGATAACGGAGTCGGCGTCAATTCATCAACAAGAATTGGATACGTCTCACGCACATGATCGACTAGTTGCTTTGTTTCTTGACGGCCAATTAAATCAGCTGCATTTGCACGGATCACTTCAGTCAAGTGAGTAGATACAACGCTTGGCGGATCGACAACGGTATACCCCATAATTTCAGCGTCTTCCTTGACATCTTCCGTAATCCATTTAGCTGGAAGTCCAAATGAAGGCTCTATAGTATCTATACCAATAATCGAATCATCTCCGCCAGGACTCATAGCGAGATAGTGATCTAGAAGCAATTCCCCTCTAGCCAGCTCATTTCCTTTAATTTTGATCCGGTATTCATTTGGTTGCAACTGAATATTATCACGGATTCGAACGACCGGTATGACTAGCCCAAGTTCGAGTGCAAGTTGTCTACGAATCATAACGACTCGATCTAACAGGTCTCCACCTTGCTGTGCATCAACGAGCGGAATTAGTCCATACCCGAACTCAAACTCAATCGGATCGACATTCAACAAGTTGACGACATTTTCAGGACTTTTCAACCCTTCCGTTTCGACTTCCTCTTCCATCTCCAACATCTCATCAGGATTTTCTTCGGGTTTTCTCATAAGCATCATTGCAGCAATACCAAGCGTAGCTGCGACTGGAATCGTGAAAATATTGGAGATTGGCGTAAATAGACCTAATAGTAATAAGGTTGTAGCTGCAACAATTAACAACTTTGGCTGTCCCAATAACTGTTTTGTAATATCCGATCCAAGATTCCCTTCGGACGCAGCTCTTGTAACAACGATACCGGTTGCTGTGGAAATAAGTAGTGCTGGTATTTGAGATACGATTCCGTCTCCAACTGTCAGCCGAGAAAATCGCGCCGCCGCTTCCGCGAATGGCAAGTCCATTTGGACAACACCAATGATCATACCGACTAACAGGTTAATGATAACGATAATGATTCCAGCAATTGCATCTCCTTTAACAAACTTTGTCGCACCATCCATTGCCCCGTAGAAATCCGCTTCATTACTTACTTTTTCACGGCGTGTACGTGCGTCAATTTCGGAAATCATACCTGCGTTCAGATCCGCATCGATACTCATCTGTTTACCCGGCATAGCATCAAGCGTAAAGCGGGCAGCAACTTCAGATACACGCTCGGATCCTTTTGTAATAACAATAAACTGAATGATGATTAAAATGACGAAAACGACTAAACCGACTACGACATTCCCTCCGGTTACGAATGTACCGAATGTATCAACGACACTCCCTGCATCACCTTTAGATAGAATAGCACGTGTAGTAGAGACGTTCAGGCCTAAGCGGAACAACGTCAACAATAAGAGCAAAGAAGGAAATATGGAAAACTGCAAAGCTTCCTGCATATTCATAGACGTCAGTAAAACCATCAAACCTAATGTAATATTGATGATGATTAAAAAACTTAATAGCCACGGTGGCAACGGGATGACGAGCATTGCGACAATCATGATAACCGCCGCTAACACACCTATATCTTTGAACTGCATGTCATCCCTACTTTCTCATAGTGTACTCATATTTTTCGTTGAATGCGATAAACATATGCCAATATCTCAGCCACTGTTTTGAAAAACTCATCTGGAATTCGATCTCCGATTTCTACATCGTCATACAAAGCTCTAGCTAATGGTCTATTCTCTACCATGACAATCTCATGCTCTTTCGCAATCAGCTTAATCTTCTGGGCTATGAAATCGGCACCTTTAGCAATAACTACCGGGGCATCCATCTGATCGTCATCATATTTAAGAGCAATGGCAAAGTGGGTTGGGTTTGTAATAACCACATCGGCTTGGGGAACTTCTTGCATCATCCTTCTCATCGCCATTTCGCGTTGGCGCTGTTTAATGCGCGATTTGATGATAGGATCCCCTTCCGTATTTTTATATTCATCCTTAATATCCTGTTTAGACATTTTAAGGTTTTTTTCATAATCATATTTCTGATAAAAATAATCCAGGATCGATATGAACAACAACACGAATGATGCAACGATCCCCATCAACGCAACTAATTGTCCGACGACGATCATCGCATCCTTCGGCGTTTTGAAAGCCAGCCCGAGTACTTTCTCGATATTTGTGACAAGAAGTAATGTCGTAACAGAGCCGATAAAAGAAATTTTCAATAATGATTTCATCAATTCAACTAATGCACGGATAGAAAATATCCGTTTCAACCCTTTAATTGGATCAATCTTCTTCAAATCGAATTTCAATGTCTCCGTCGTAAACAGTAAACCGAATTGGGCAAGGTTTCCTGTTATACCTGCAAGGACGGCAACTGCCATGACAGGTAGTAGAATAAAAGCCATCTGTATGAGCATCGTCGTGTAAATGATCATCGTTCCGTCTTCATCTAACGTTTTAATAGGCATGAATTCGGTGAATGTATGTGTAAAGAATGTAAAGAAACGATCACGCATGAATCCCGCGGCAAAAAACAAGAACATAAACACAAAAAGCAAGACAATTGAACTTGTAACATCCGCACTCTTCAGTACTTGCCCTTTCTTACGGGAATCGAGACGCTTTTTTGGAGTGGCCTTTTCTGTCTTCTCGCCTGCAAAGAATTGTAGATCCAAGCGAATCATCATTTCAGCCACCCCCTAAGATGATCATCAAATCCCTCATTGCCGACATCATTATTTCAAACAACTTGCGCATCATCGAAATCATGACGGTGAACATCGTCACTAGCACGAGAAAACTCACGCCAATCTTAATCGGAAAACCGACAACAAAAATGTTTAATTGAGGGACCGTTCTTGCAGTGATTCCTAAAGCCAAATCGACAAGAAACAATGTCGCGACAATTGGTATAGACATTTGAAAAGCGATGGCGAACGTTGTCATAAACAACCGCGCAACAAATTCAATCAGCCTTTCTTCACCGAACGCCGGCCAAAGCATATCCATTGGAACAAAGCGGTAACTATAAAAAATACCATCCAACAACATATGATGCGCGTTCAATGTAAGCAGCAATAACATAGCCAATACATTAAAAAATTGACCGAGCAAAGGTGATTGTGCACCTGTTTGAGGGTCAATGACGTTGGCAATTGCAAAACCCATCTGAAAATCGATAAAACCGCCAGCAATCTGGATAGCAGACATGACGATGTATGCTATCACGCCTATGTATAGGCCGACTGTTGCTTCTTTTAATATCAAAAGTATGTATGTACCATCAATTTGCAGATCGGGTGCATCGATTGTATAGACCATGAACCAAGCCAACAGAGCAGCAAACAATATGCGTTGTGTTGTCGGGATAGCGCGATAGGAAAACAAAGGTACGGTAACGATAAATGCAGTGACTCGAGTCAGTATGAGCAGGTAAACAGCTAGGGATGGCAATAATTCTTCCATTACATCACCCTATATACCTGACTAGGTTTTCAAAGATATCTGAAGCGAAAGCTGTCACCCTTCCCAGCATCCAAGGACCGAAAAATATAATGCCAACAAGTACTGCTATGATTTTCGGAACAAACGCTAATGTCTGTTCCTGAATCTGTGTGGTCGCTTGAAATATACTGACCGTCAAACCAGTAACTAAAGCGACAATTAATAGTGGGCCTGACGCTAACAAAATGACCCATATCGCCCGTTCTGCTATCGTTATAACCATTTCGCCCGTCATGATTCACCACTCCCATTATATAAAAAAGATACCGGTTGATTAGCTATAGTCAGCTAAAAGCTTTGAAGCAATGATTTAATAATGAGATACCATCCGTCCACAAGAACAAACAACAGAATTTTAAAAGGCAATGAAATCATTACCGGCGGCAACATCATCATACCCATAGACATTAGTACACTTGCTACAATCATGTCGATGACGAGAAATGGGATGAAAACCATGAAACCCATCTGAAATGCGGTTTTGATTTCACTTAAAGCGAAAGCAGGAACGAGCATTGTCAAAGGAATATCTTCCAATTTTTCGGGCTGCTCGGCTTTATTGTACCGTATGAACAGTTCCAGATCTTTTTGCCTCGTATGCTTGCTCATGAACTCTTTGAAAGGACCACTCATCTCTTCATAGGCTTCTTCAAGCGAAATTTCTTCCGCGAATAATGGTGTGAGCGCTTTATCATTCACTTCCTGAAAAGTAGGTGCCATGACGAAAAACGTTAAAAACAGCGCTAGTCCTACAATAACTTGGTTTGGAGGCATTTGCTGTGTCGCTAGTGCGGTTCTGACAAACGACAGCACGATGACAATTCTCGCAAACGAAGTCATTAGAATTAGAATAGCAGGTGCAAGCGAAAGAACAGTGAGAAGAAGAAGCATTTTGATGGATGTTGATACGTTTGCCGCGTCACTGTCCGAAAAAAACTGGACGAAATCATTCATCTTTTCTGCTCTCCTTTTCTTCCAATCGGCTTAAGTGTTTCTGGCGTTCTGATTTGAGTTCATCCAATCGGGTTGCGAAAATATTTTTGAAGTCTTCTTGTTCACTCTGATTGTCTGAAGAGCCATTTCTTCTCTCTGAAATGAACGTTATAATCTTACTTACAAATCCGGATGATGGATTTATTCCATCTTCTCCGAGATAGCTTTCCAATTGACGGATTTCTTCAGGATCAACAATTTCTTTCAGCAACCTGACTTCATCTCCAACCCCTACCAAATAGTAAGTGTCACCAATCATGACAAGTTGTATAGACTTTTGCTGACCTAAGGAAAGACCGCCCATATTTTTCATCAATCGATGTTGTTCAAACATCCGGTTCTTACGATTTAAAAACTTTAATAATGCAAGCAAAAGCGCAATGACAAAGATAAATGCAAAAATCATCCGTATATAATCTCCCCAAGAAGAACCACTAGCTGCCTCGCTAGTTGAACGATTGGCAGCCGGTTCATCTTTCTCTTCCATTATGGGAGTTTCATCCTTCTCATCTTTACCAGTTTTATAAAAATCCGAAAGAAATGTATCATTATCGGATTCTGCAAATACAACAAGCGAAGGCAATGTAAAGAACAATAAACACACTAGAATGAATGGTAATGACTTCGTTAATATAATTGCTACTCTCATACAATCAACCTAAAGCTTTTTGAATCGCTTCGACAACTCGGTCTGCTTGGAAAGGCTTAACGATGAAGTCTTTTGCCCCCGCCTGGATTGCATCGATAACCATTGCCTGTTGCCCCATCGCTGAACACATAATGATTGTCGCGGATGGATCTTTTTCCTTGATTGCTTTTAATGCTGCGATTCCATCCATTTCAGGCATTGTAATGTCCATTGTGACAAGGTCAGGTTTCAATTCCATATATTTTTCGACTGCCTGTGCACCGTCAGCCGCCTCACCTACAACTTCAAAACTGTTCTTTGTCAAAATATCCTTAATCATCATGCGCATAAAAGCCGCGTCGTCTACTATTAAAATACGTTTACCCATTCTCTATGACCTCCCGAATACTATCTTAAATTATTTAGACGTTCTGTCTGACTCAAAATATCTGTTATGCGCACACCGAAATTCTCATCGATGACAACAACTTCTCCACGCGCAATATGCCGGTTATTCACCAGTATATCGACAGGTTCCCCCGCCAGCTTATCCAATTCCAATATGGAACCGCTCGACATTTCAAGGATTTCTTTCACGGAACGCTTTGTCCGTCCTAGCTCAACTGTTACTTTCAACGGGATATCCAATAACATATTCAAGTTATTGGATTCCGATGGATTTAACGACGGTGACTCAAAGCTAGCAAACTGGGCTTGCTGTACATGTACAGGTGGTTGTTGCTGCCTAGTTGGCATCTGCTGAGGAGCTGCCTGTTGTTGCATCGGTGGTTCCTGATAGTATTGTTGTTCTTGTTGTTGCTGTCTTTGCGGCTGTTGCGGCGGCCTTTGTTCATAATTCGGCTGTTGTGTTGAAAGCGGTTCAACAGGGGCTTCCTCCATAGTGACAGCCGATTCCTCCTCTGCCCCCATACCCATTAACTGAGCGACTAAATTCTTTCCGAATTCCAGTGGGAACAACTGCATAATGTTGGAGTCAATTAATGAACCGACTCTTAAATCGAATGATACTTTGATCATCAATTCATTTTCAGGAATTTGTTCTGTGCTTTCTTCGCTTTTAATATCAAATAAATCAATGGAAGGTGGTGAAATATCGACTTTCTTATTGAAAACAGTCGACATCGACGTTGCCGCAGAACCCATCATCTGATTCATTGCTTCCTGCACAGCACTCAAGTGGATTTCATTTAATTCTTCACTTGGTGCCAACCCATCTCCTCCAAGCATTAAATCCGCAATAATAGCCGCGTCACTTTGCTTTATGACGAGAAGGTTCGTGCCATGTAAGCCTTCTGTATATTCCACTTGAATCGCAACATAAGGATGTACGAATTCCGTTTCCAACAGACTTCTGTTCACAACTGTAATTTCAGGTGTTGTAATTTCAACTTTCTGTCCTAATAAGGAAGATAAAGCTGTAGCTGAACTACCGAAGGAGATATTCCCTACTTCGCCTAATGCGTCTTTTTCCATTTCACTTAAATGACTTTGTAAATCATTATTCTCAGAGGACGATGTTGCGGCTTCTTCTGAAGGAAGCGGTTCTCCACGTAATAATGCTTCGATTTCTTCTTGGGATAGCACGTTATCACTCATCATCTTCATCCCCTCCGTTCAATATATCAATAATTTGCACGGCCATCCGATTTCGCATATGGCCGGGCTGTGCAGTGAATTTTGGAATATCCCCCACCTTCACAAGAAGAGGATCATCTATTTTCGTATCAAGCGAAATAACGTCTCCCGCCTGAAGATACAAGAAGTCTTCAACTGATATCGAGCCTTGTCCAAGCTCCGTTGTAATCGCCAAACTTGTTTGCTTAAGTCGTTTTTCCAAAATGATACTTTGTTCTGGTGACGGTTCTTTCTTATTTGTCTGCATCCAGTACCGTACTGACAAGTTCGGTACTATCGGTTCAAGGACGACGTGTGGAATACATATATTTATCATCCCACTCGATTCACCGATCATAATGTTGAATGAAATGACGACAACCGTCTCATTCGGTGAAATCATCTGCAGAAATTGAGGATTCACTTCCATTTCTGATAAGAACGGATCAATTTCAATAATTCCTGACCACGCTTCACGTAAATTGTCAAACGACCTTTCAAAAAGATTGGTCAATATCTTTGTTTCAATTTCCGTCATATTATCCACTTTCCCCGGACCATCACCGACACCGCCCATTAACCGGTCCAACATCGAGTAAGCCACATTCGGATTCACTTCCATGATGATATTGCCTTCCAGTGGTGGAACTTCGAATATATTTAGCAATGTCATATTTGGAATCGATCGGATGAACTCCTCGAATGGAATCTGATCGACCGAGGCAACATTGATTTGTACATATGTCCGCAACTGCGCTGAGAAGTATGTTGTTAATAATCTGGCAAAGTTTTCATGGATTCGAGTTAAACTTCGGATCTGATCCTTTGAAAATCGAAGAGCACGTTTAAAGTCATAGACTTTGACCTTTTTTGTTTCATCTTCTTTTTTCATCTCATCCGCTGACATTTCACCAGTTGAGATTGCGGATAATAATGCATCAATTTCATGTTGGGATAAAATATCTCCAGCCATTAAGCCACCTCCAGTCCCTGTATACGATTAGTACATTGTTAATTAATAATGTAAGAAACGATATACACTTTTTCAATTTCCCCCTGCTGCATAAGCGGATTTAACTGTGCCTTTATAGCTTCCTCGAATGCGCGTTTGCCGGATTTCCCATCAAAATCTTCCGCTGTCATTTCAGACAATTCCTGAATGACAATATTATTGATTTGAAAATCCCGCTTTCTCAATTCTTCTGCAGATTTTTTATTGCTTGTCTGGATCTTCAAGGAAATTTTTATATACTGCTTTCCTGAAAGATTTGTCGTGATTTCCGGTACATCGACAGAAGCTTCTACAATCTCATCGATTGTCGGTTCTTTCGGTTCACTAGGTCCGCTATTATTGGACAATTGCAATTTGAGGACAAGACCAATAATACTTAACAACGAAATAACAACTAATACGATAAGTGCAATAGTCAATGCTTTACTCTTCATCTTCTTCACCCCAAATATGCGGATTCGATAACAATTGAACTGATTGATAGAAATTAATGATGCGTTGGCTAACGACATCAGCCGGTTCGAGGACGACATATTTTGACCCAGTCGTCAACGTAATTGTCGTATCAGGAAACGTCTCCACTTTTTCTATGTACAGTGCATTAAGCGTATAAACCGCACCGTTCAAACGTGTTACTTGGATCATATGTAAGGGGCCGGGCACAGAGCCGGCCCGGCCCTCCTTTTCTGATGAAGCTATTTTATGTTTAAGAGATTGGCTAACTGGGTAACTATAATGTGGGAATACTATTATCGTTTCAAGTTAACTAGTTCTTGCAAGATTTCGTCTGATGTTGTGATGATTCTTGTGTTTGCTTGGAAACCACGTTGAGCAACGATCATTTCTGTGAATTCTTCGGAAAGGTCAACGTTGGACATTTCTAGGAAGCCGGATTCGATATCTCCAAGTCCTGACGTAGTTGCAATTCCCTTTAATGCATCACCAGAGTTTGAAGTACTTGAAAAGTAATTCCCACCAACTTTCTCCAATCCTCCCGGGTTAGGGAACTTGGAGATAACCAATTGACCTGCCCACTTTAATACACCAGCATTATCGACAAAAGTGACAGTACCATCTTTTCCAATCGACATACTTTTCGCATCAGTAGGAATTTTAATCGGATTTTCAGCAGTACCTGTTTTAATTGAAATAGCATTAGTAGTTGCATTAAAAGTAGGTGATAAATTCGCATTTGGTACAGGGTAAACTGGAGGAGTACCAGTTGGTGTTGCCGCAACTCCAACCAAGTATTTTCCATCCGAATTAACTAAATAACCGTTATTGTCCATATAGAAGTTTCCAGCGCGTGTGAATAAAACATTATTAAATCCCGTAGGTGTGGTGCCGGTTGAATCTGCGACTTGGAAGAAACCATCTCCAGATATAGCTAAATCCAATGTATTACCTGTAAATTGAGTTGATCCCCCAGAATGGATTGTATCTATAGCAGATAATTGGGCACCTAGCCCAACTTGCTTTGGATTGACCCCCCCACGTGTAGCAGTAGCACCAGATGCTCCTGCAACACTCTGTGAAATTAAATCCTTAAATATCGTTCGTCCTTTTTTAAATCCATAAGTATTAACGTTCGCAATATTGTTACCAATTACATCCAACTTCGTTTGGAAGTTTTTCAATCCTGAAATTCCTGAGTACATCGATCTTAACATGTAATTTTTCCCCTCTCGGAATGTGTATCTGCCTCTATCGGTCGGCAGTACGATTGGCATCCTCTATCTGAGGTCCTGCCGGTTAGCTGAGCACGATTGTGCCGTCGATATTTGTAAATAGTTGATCTTTCGCTTCCTTGCGATCCATCGCTGTTATGACTGTGGAATTTTTTGCGCTGACGATCAGTGCTGCTTGATCCATAAGTACAAGCGATTCTTTGATTCCCTTCATTTTCGCCTCGTTCACCTTATCTGAGATGTGGGCCCACTCGACTTCTGAAATATGGATATTCCGTTCTTTCAGTCTGTCGGTTGCATGTTTACTAATTTTCAACTCTTGCGGCTGAATTGCCTTGTTGAGTTGTTCAAGAAACGATTGCTGCGGACGCTGAACAGGTTTATGAGGTTGTCCTTGGCGTATGTGCGTCTGCGACGGAACGTGGTGGATGTTTAGTTTCTCCATACACTCGCTCCTGTTCTTATTGGCTTATCGACGTAAATGACTTTCCGTCAATTCTTGTACCATCCTCTAAAATATATTGCAACTTTCCTTCTTTGTTTGAAACAGAAATGACTGTTCCAGTTTTTTCGTCTTCACCATCCATATACCCTACCGTCTTACCGATTAGCTGGCTTGCTTCTACTAGACTATTCGCACCACTTGAACCTGAAAGTACTTCAGATATATTGCCTGGTGTTAATTCCTTGCCGTCTTCCATTGTGAATACGACAGATCCGTTCACGAACTTCGCTGATTGGATAATGCCTGTTCCTTCATTAATGATTGGTTTACCTGCTTCATCTTTTTTGTCGCTCACTTCATGCCATTTGACACTTTTCCCTACAAATTGATTATATTGAATCAATTGCGTTTGGTTTTGTGCTTCCGCAAACTTATCAAATGCTTTCGCCAAGTTCATCGTCTGTTCTAAGGAAGAAAATTGAGCCATCTGTGCGATGAATTCGTTATCCTTCATCGGATTAGTTGGATCTTGATTTGTCAGTTGAGCGATCAGTATTTTCATGAAAGCGTCTTTCCCCATCGTATCTGGTCCTGTTTGCCGTTGATCGCGCTGTTTATTGACGAGATACATCGAGTCTGTAATCGTTTTTTGGACTTCTGGCATTTCACTACACCTCCAATTCAATCATAAATTCGTCAAACGTCATTTCTTCTTCTGTTTGACTATTGTCCTTATTGGACTCTTCTTGTTGCTCACGCTTGAACTGTTCGTTGAAAGCTTGTTCGCGATCATTTTTTGACGTTTCTTGGATGGACTGTGTCACGTCAATACGTTCAACTTGCAAGTTTTGTTGAGCTAATGCATTTCTTAATTGGTGCATTTGACTATCAAGCATCCCTTTTGCTAAAGCTGTTGAAGCTAGTATTCTAGCTGAAAGGACACCGTTTGTTTCGTGTAATTCGATACGGATTTGTCCAAGATGTTCTGGATAGAGCTTGATAAGCATCCTAGTAGATCCACCTACTTGTCCAAAATTCGATCTTTTGAAAAGCATCTGCATTTCACGCATCAATGCTTCACTGCGTGAGGAACCGGCGCTGTCAGTTTGTGGGATGGAAAATTCCGCTCTTGTCTGCGTAATAGCTGTATTCGGACTACTCGTTAGATGACTTGTTGTTTCAGGCTGCTTTTGAGTTGCATTTTCATCTGCATTCGATGAGGATGTATCGGCTTGAACAACGACTCTTAAGTTTTGTTGTTGCTGCATGAATGGAAGTACATTCTGTTTACCATTAGTCGCTGTCAAAGTAAGTTGTTGGATTTGCTCAGAAGCACTTTGCAGCATCGATTGAAAACTGAACATTTTCTGTTCCATCGACAATGTCATATCTACTTTAGGTGCTATTAACTCCGTAGCCTTAAGAAGTGCCAATAAGTTAATGGATTGATTTTGACTAGAAGAACCTTCCATCGAATCGAATAGTTGTTGGTAGAAATTCATACCTCGATCTTCAAACACCGTTAACAGTGACCAAACATCAGTTAAACTATTTAGTTCATCTATTTCATCCTCAACTAGACCGGTTTTTTCTAAAACACTCTTCAAAGACTCCAATAATTTTTCAGGGTCAATAGATAGCATTGTTGCAAAGTCTGTTAAATTGAGCTTTCCACTAATCGTATGCATTTCTTTTGAAAACTCGACATTTTCATATCCAGGAATTTGTTGTAATGCCTGCTCTAGCTCTTCAGGTGTTTTAGCAGCAAATAGTTGTTGGATCATTTCGAGTGGAACTTGTACGATTTCTTCATTCAGAATCTGCCCCATTGGTTCAGCTTTCATTGTCATGCCAGCAAAGACATTACCGAATGATTGCATTGAAGTATCGGTTTTTTGACCAGCGCTTATTGGCGATTGGGTGCCTAATCCCATCATGGATTGCATCGCTGCGATATTCACTTTTTCTTTCACCTCCCCTCAATCTCTATTATACTACTTTTTTCTAGTTATTTCGTCATAAGACTAGTATACTTTGCCGCATCCTCGACAGACATCTTCTCTAATATCGGTGCAAGTGTGTCTGGTTTCAAGCTAGCAAGTATCTGAATCGCTTCTGCATCGCTCATTTTGGAGATAACAGGCGCTGCGGATTTTGGTGACATCTTTTCGAACGTGGAAATAATTTCTTTCATATCACGTTTGGAATCGTCCTTTTGTACTTTCAAGAGTTCGATTTCATTCAAAAGATTTTGCTGTTCAGTCAGTAAATCCTGCTTTTCAATATTGGATTTATCAAGTTCTTCTTGAAGTTTGTAAAGCGCCGCTTCTTTTTCCTGTATTTCTGCTTGCAGCGTGACAACACGTTCTCCCATTGCAAGATCTTCAGTACTATCTTCGTCGTCTTTTTCTTTGTCGACGAAAGGAAGAGTTTGCGTAAATTCCTTCGCTTTGTCAAAAACGTTTATATCTGCAACGTAGGCAATTACAAGTAACACCATAGTTGTGAACAATAAAGGAATGAGTGTCCAAAGTAATAAGTCTTGAAAGACACGAGTACCTTTTTTCTTTTCTATTTTCAATTGATCGGACTTTTTCGCCACATTACCACCCTGTTTCTCTTCTATGGAACTTTAATGTAGACAATTCGTCTAGCATAGTCGATTCTATCTGTTCCATTTCCGTTCGATAATGCTCTTTGTCTTTTTCTTTCATTTTTTCGTACTTCTTCACTTCAATCGACTTTTCCAATAGTTTCTCTTCATACCAATTCATTTTCGAACGAGCTTTGATGACAGATTGTTGGAGTGTGTCGATACGCTTTTCCAGACTGTCGATGAAATGGGCGAACTGATGAATATCCGTAATGAAGAATCCCTCCGCAAGCTTTTGCTGGTGCTTGTCAGTTACATCTTCTTTCTTCTTCAGCACCTCATACAGTTCGTTTGCGACGGCTTCAAAAGACTCCACAGACTTCTTAAACTCCATTTCCGTATCCGTTTTTTCCTGTTCGCGGAAATTGAGCACTTTTTCGAATCGATATTGATAGGGTTTCAACGTGAGTCACCTCCTGGAGCCAGTGATATCAATTCACTGATACTATCTTCCATACTCACATTATCTTTATAGCTTTGTTTTAAATAGTTTGTAATATGTGGTTCAAATTCAATTGCCTCATCAATCTCACGCGATGTACCTCGTTTGTACGCCCCAATGTTGATGAGATCTTCAGATTTATCATACGTATAATATAATTCACGAAGTTTTTCTGCGGCTTTCACATGATCCGGACTGGCAATATGGTTCATAAGACGGCTGACGCTCTTTAATACGTTTATGGCTGGATATTGTCCTTTGTTCGCAAGTGTCCTGTCCAACACGATATGCCCGTCTAAAATACCGCGGACAGCATCCGCAATTGGTTCGTTCATATCGTCCCCGTCAACTAGAACTGTATAGAAAGCGGTAATCGCACCCACTTCATTCGTTCCTGTCCGTTCTAATAGTTTTGGTAATATGGAGAAAACGGATGGGGTATACCCCCGCGTGGCAGGCGGTTCACCGACTGCAAGCCCAATTTCACGCTGCGCCATTGCGACTCGTGTGACGGAATCCATCATTAGCATGACATTCATGCCTTTATTCCTGAAGTATTCTGCAATCGCCGTTGCCGTGAAAGCACCTTTAATACGCATGAGGGCTGGCTGGTCTGATGTAGCAGCAACTACTATCGTGCGGCTCAATCCTTCTGGACCCAAGTCCCGTTCAATAAATTCACGCACTTCTCGTCCACGCTCACCGATAAGACCGATGACATTTAAATCTGCGGTTGTATTTCTCGCAATCATTCCGAGAAGCGTACTCTTCCCTACACCGGAACCCGCAAATATGCCTACACGTTGTCCATTTCCAACTGTCAGCATCCCGTCGATTGCTTTGACACCTACCGCTAATTTTTCATTGATTGGCATACGAGAAAGTACATTTGGAGGCTCCTGTTCAGCGCTGACAGTAGAAAGTCCTTTCGGCAATGCACTTTTATCGATCGGATTCCCCATCGAGTCCAACACTTTCCCAATCAGATTCATGCCGACTTTAACTTCCAATGGTTTGCCAGTGCTTTCAACAAGACACCCACTTGATATGTCATTAATACTTGTATAGGGCATCAGGATAACGATTTCTTCACGAAACCCAACAACTTCCGCAAGAATGATTGAATCTTTATCATTATTTAAATGGATATGACAGACGTCCCCGACTGAACTTACTGGTCCTTGGGACTCAATCATCAGACCGACAACACGAACAACGCGTCCGAACTTCGGAAATGTATTCAATTTCGAAATAGATCCTATTAGTTCTTCAGCTTTCTTCATTTTCAGTCACCACTTTCCATTAGTTCAACGAGTTTTTCTTTCAGTTCAATCAATTGATCATCTACACTGACAACGATTCGCCCTTGATTTGTTTCAATCATACATTCACTTTTCTCAAAGTCTTCATTGGCAAAGATCAGAAACGGAATATCTGGAGGGAAAACAGCGGCAAGTTCAGTTCTGTTCGCTGACACATTTTCATAGTCTTCCATTGAGATATAGAGCTTAATCTCTTTCGATTCCCTTGCTTCTTTCAAGCCTCTTTTCACCATTGTGATGAACGTATCGTCATTTTCATCCAGGACAGATCCAAGAATCCTTTCAGCAGTTCGCATCGCTAGTTCGAGAATGACTCTTTCTTGGCCTTCTATATACTTAATGGCATTTACCTTTGAATGCTCGGTTACCTCATTCGCAATTCTTACCGCATCGCTCATTTCAGCCAATGCTTTATTGCGACCTTCTTCATAACCGACTTGGAAGCCTTCGTCGTAAGCAGCTTGTTGCAGTTGAACTTTTTCTTTTTCCCAAGACGAATGCATATCGCGGATATCATCCAACGCAGTCTGTCTCAACTGTTCAAGATTTGCTTTTTCAATCTCAATCGTCATACGCGCTTCTTTGAGCATCTTGTCCCGTTCCAGGAAAAACACTTCACGCGACAATGTTTCCTCTGTTCTTGAAGCGTACTCTGGCATATTCAGATTTCTGATGGTAATTTCTTTAACGTTGCCATCTTTTGAAACGTCCTAGACGAACGGAATATATTAGACAATGACGTCATCCCCTCCACCGCGGGCTATGATGATTTCTCCTGAATCCTCTAATCTTCTGATGATGGAAACAATCCTCGCTTGTGCTTCTTCAACATCACGCAATCTCACAGGACCCATTACTTCCATCTCTTCCTGGAATGATTCAGCCATCCGCTGGGACATGTTCTTAAATAATATTTCGCGTACTTCCTCACTGGACACTTTAATGGACAAGACAAGGTCTTCATTTTCACATTCCCTGACAATCCGCTGAATTGAACGATTATCCAACGTGACAATATCTTCGAATACGAACATTCTTTTTCGAATGTCTTCTGCGAGTTCGGGATCCTGGATTTCAAGCGCATCGAGTATTGTCTTCTCGGTTGCGCGGTCTACACCATTCAACACTTGAACAACTGCATCGACGCCACCTGTTTCGGAGAAGTCCTGTGTGACAGTCGAGGACAATTTCCTCTCGAGTACAGCTTCAATTTCACTGATTACTTCAGGTGAAGTTGAATCCATCATGGCAATCCTTTTCGCGATATCCGCCTGCATTTCCTGAGGCAGAGAAGATAAGATCATACCAGCTTGTTCGGCATCCAAATACGACAAAATCAAAGCAATCGTCTGCGGGTGCTCATTTTGAATGAAGTTTAAGATTTGACCAGGATCTGCTCTTCTTGCAAAGTCGAATGGTCGAACTTGCAGTGATGAAGTTAAACGATTAATGATCGCCTGGGCATGTTCTTTTCCAAGAGCTTTCTCCAAAACAGTTTTCGCATAACCAATACCGCCTTGCGAAATGTAATCTTGAGCAAGTGCTATATTATGGAATTCAGAAATAATTTCATCCTTGACGATAGAATCGACCTTTTTCACACCTGAAATTTCAAGTGTCAACCGCTCAATTTCCTCTTCAGTCAAATGTTTATAGACAGCCGCCGAAACTTCCGGTCCCAAAGATATGAGAAGGAGTGCAGCTTTTTGTTTGCCTGTCATCCCTTTATCTTTCTTTACCACGTTCATCCCTCCGTCAATCTTCGGCAATCCAAGTTCTCAACAGCTTAGCGAACTCTTCAGGTTTATCTTTCGCCATTTTCTCAAGTTGCTTCTTACGTAACGTAGCTTCCGTTTCTTGCTCAGTATTAATGTCATCTATTTGAAGTGACACTTGCTGTTCTTCGATGATTAACTGCTCTTCAAGTTCCTGATCACGTTTCCGTTTCCTGAAGAACGCTACAACTAGAATAGTTATAACGACTAACAGTGCAGCACCGATTGCGTAGACCCACCAAGGTATCTTTGTTTCCGCATTGGAATCCACCGGTATCATCTTGCCATTAAACACTTGAGTAGAAATTGCAATCTTATCTTCCCAATATTGATCTGTGATCGTTGCAGGCACGTAAGTTTTATCAATCGATGTGCTAATAATTGCTTTTAGAATATTTTTCACTTCTTCTGTACTTGTAAATGAATTCATATCTTCTACATCAGGTGGTTCTATCATTACTTGAATACCGATATCCCGGATTTTATAAGGACTTTCAACAATATCCTTACGTATTCGGTTTACTTCATTGTTAATGGTCTCTTCCAGACGATCGTAATCACCGTTCGCATTATTTCCTTCAACGTAATTCGTCCTGTTATCGGTAGGATCTTCCCCTTCAGGAATACCACCGACTACAGCTCCATCGCCGGAAAACGATTCTGTTATCCGCTGGACACTGATGGCTAAACTATCAAGATCTTCGTCAACTCGGTCAACCAGATTCTCCTGCCTGTTTTCCTGTTTAAAATCAATATCTGTCGTAACGGAGACGATGACTTTGTCTTGTCCAATCATCGTACCGAGCATCATTTGCACTTTGCGTTGCAAATCCGATTCAATGCTCTTTTTCAGATCCATCTGATCGACGATATTCGTACCGGTTGACCCAGATCTTAGTTCAATTGATTCGGAATATTGATTAATGATTTTAATATCATCCGTCGATAAATTCGGTAAGCTCTTAGATACTAAATTATATAGTGCATTAACTTGTGGTTCTGTAAATTGATGACCAGGTTCTGTGACAAGCATAATTGCTGCGCTTGCACTTTGTACAGACTCATTTAAGAAAACACTCTGTGTCGGCAAAGTAATCATGACATTTGCATCTTTAACACCTTGAATTCCTTTGATCAGATTACCCAGTTCTGTTTGCATCGAAGCTAGTTTGATCATATTGAATTCATTGTCAGTAGTGCCGAATCCCGCGTTCTGCGAGAAGAACGAATAATCGATCATGCCCGTATGAGGGTACCCTTCTGCAGCTAAGGAAACGAGAAGACTATCGACCTGCTGTTTTGGTACGAGAATCGAAGTTCCACCCGGTGCTACCTGACTTGGTATTCCCTGAGCATCAAGTTGCTCTTTAATTCTGCCGATCTCAGCACGCGAAACATCCTTGTACAGAGGGGCATATTCAGTTCTGGATAGAAAAAAAGTCAGAAGTGCGGCTATCGCGATAACTGAAATTACAGAAGCAATATATGTTGTTTTTTGTCTTTTAGTGCGACTTGACCAGTACTGTTGCAAATCAGTCCTAATTTTCGTCAATCGTTCATTCATTCTAATCCCCCGGTCTGCTTACGTAGTCAACAACACACTACAGATGGTTTTTAGCTCTGTGCCGTTAGACTGGCATACGTATGATTTCCTGATACGCTTCTACAACCTTATTTCTGATTTCCATTGTTGCATTGAGTGCAATTGTCGCTTTTTGCGCTGTAATCATAACATTGTGCAAATCAACATCTTCGCCCATGATCAGTCTTTTTGTCATGACATCTGATTTTACCTGCACATCGTTTACTTCCTGTATTGCATCTTTCAAGTATGTACCGAAGCTTTGTTGCGCTTCGTAAGGGGTCGGTTGAGCACTTCTGTCCAACTTCATGAGAGCGGCTGTATTTTGGGCATTAAGGATCGATTGGATAGCCATTTAGGTATAACTCCTTTTCTTGTTCATCATTTGCCGATTTCCAATGCTTTCATCAGCATCGCTTTGTTTGCATTCAATACCGTCACATTCGCTTCATAGGATCTAGTCGCTGACATAAGATCAATCATTTCTCTTAAGGGGTCCACATTCGGCATTTGGACATACCCTTCTTCATTTGCATCAGGATGGGTTGGATCAAAGACTAGTTTCAATGGTGTTTCCGTGTCTTCTTTAATACCGGAAATTTTCACACCTTCTCCTACACCGCCGTGACGTGAAGTACCCATCGCCAAATTTAGCATAGTCGAGAACTGTCCTTCCCTCGGTTGAAAACTGACCATTTTCCTACGATATGGTTCCCATTCCCCGTCAACCATTTTCCCTCTTGTCGAATCAATGTTCGCCATGTTCGATGAAATAACATCCATTCTAAGACGTTGTGCTGTCAATGCGGAAGCAGACGTATTCAAGCTATGAAATATCGACATGATTACCTTCCTCCTTTAATGACATTTTGTAACGTCCCAAATTTACCATTCAAACGATCGACAAGCGCATTGTAATAAATCTGATTGGCAGCAAGGTCCGCCTGCTCCTTATCCATATCAACGCCGTTCCCATCTTGACGATACTGGAAGTTTGCATAAGACGAGACACCGGGCTGTGAAACTTTAGAACCGAATGCAAAATGCAGGTTATTTGTACGATATGCTGAAATCGATTGTTGCTGAACATCTTGCAAAGTTTGTTTAAAATTAACATTTTTAGCTTTATAATTTGGCGTGTCGATATTTGCGATATTTTGCGCTATAGCTTTTCCTTTAGTAGATGAAAAATTCAGTCCCTGTTCCAACATAGATATTGTTGATCCATAAATACTCATATTCCTATTCACCTCATTGAACTAGGGGGCCAGCTAACTTGCCACGCCTGTTTCTATTAAACTTACATAATTAAAACATATATCTTATTGTATCGGATATTGACGAACTTTGTCTATCTAATAGTTAAAGTTTTAGTAGTTCTAAACAACTCTTTTAAACAAATTTTAAATACATTCCTATAGTTCATAGGACTAATAACATAATCGTTTTTCCATATTACTTTAATATATGTATTTAGAATAGCCCTTTGCATAAAAATAACACTCCAGTAAGCTTCAACTGGAGTGTTAAGACATTCGACAATTTTCTTAGTTCTTTTGGTTCTCAAGTTCTTCAAGGAACTTGTTATTCAATACTTTAATATACGTCCCTTTCATACCGAGTGAACGAGACTCAATGACACCGGCACTTTCAAGCTTTCGTAAAGCATTAACGATAACTGAACGTGTAATACCTACACGGTCCGCGATTTTTGAAGCAACAAGTAGCCCTTCGTTACCGTTAAGCTCTTTAAAGATGTGTTCAATCGCTTCATGCTCACTGTATGACAATGAGTTAATAGCCATTTGAACGACTGCTTTGCTACGTGCTTCAACCTCAATCTCTTCGCCTCTTTCACGAAGAATCTCCATACCGACAACTGTTGCGCCATATTCAGCAAGGATTAGATCATCTTCAGTGAACTTCTGCTGAAGACGCGCTAAAATCAATGTGCCAAGTCGCTCGCCACCACCGATGATTGGAACGATTGTCGTAAGACCTGCTTTGAACGTTTCGCGCTCTTCTTCAGGAAATACTGTATAGTCGCTGTAAACATCAATGTTGGAAGATGTTTCGTTCACTTCTGCTATTTTCTTTATATATTCTTCAGGGAATTTACGATCTTCAAACATTTGCTTCATACGATCGTTCTCAATTTGCTGATGAATTTCATGACCAAGTAGTTTACCTTTTCTGCTGACGATGAATGCATTACACTCGATCACCGAGCTTAACTTCGCCGCCATTTCATTAAAGTTCACTTGCTTACCTGCTGTTTCTTGTAACATTGCATTAATTTTTCTAGTTTTCGCTAATAAAGACATTTATATTTCCTCCTTAATTTTCATTGAAGCTATAGAATATTCTAAAGCTTTTCAATCATTAAATAAACTAAAACGTTTTGATTATAAGATAAAATGTGACAAATCTTTGTTTTTTACGATATTTTTCAACTTTTCGTCGACATATTTCTCTGTTATTTTTATAGTCGCAGGCCCGATGTCTGCCGCTTCATACGATAATTCTTCGAGTAATTTTTCGAGTATCGTATGAAGACGTCGTGCCCCGATGTTTTCTGTATTGTCATTCACATCAAAAGCGATTTCAGCAATTCGTTCGATTGCTTCATCAGAAAACTCTATAACTACATTCTCTGTAGCCAACAGTTTTTCATACTGATTAATCAACGAAAAGTCCGGTTCCTTTAAGATTCGAACAAAATCGTCTTTCGTCAGTTTTTCAAGCTCTACTCTAATCGGAAAACGACCTTGCAATTCAGGAATGATATCAGATGGCTTGGACATATGGAAGGCACCTGCAGCGATAAATAGGATATAATCGGTTTTTACCGTTCCATACTTTGTTGATACACTTGACCCTTCGACAATTGGCAAAATATCTCTCTGAACGCCTTCCCTCGAAACATCCGCAGAAGACCCACTACTGTTACCGCGGCTAGCAATCTTATCCATTTCATCAAGAAAAATAATTCCTGATTGCTCAGTAAGCTCTACCGCATTTCGCGCAATCTCATCATGATCAATCAACTTATCTGCCTCTTCGGCCTGAAGGACTTTACGTGCATCTTTCACTTTCATTTTTCGCTTTGACATCTTCTTAGGCATCATGGAAGACAAAGCATCTTGCATATTGGCACCCATTTGTTCCATTCCAGAACCTTGGAGCGCATCGAACATTGAAGGCTGCTGTGATGAAACTTCTACTGTTATCATCTGTTCTTCTAATTCTCCCGAAGCCAATCGAACTTCGATTTGAGAGCGTTTCCGGCTAAGCTCTTCCACTTCTGCGGTATTCGTTTCAGGTTCTGGCGATTTTTGACCAAACAGCATTTCAAATGGGTTTTGCATATTGCCTTTAGGTTTCTTCTCTGGGACTAGCAATTCGACTAGACGCTCTTCAGCAAGTTTTTCAGCCTGTTCTCTTACAGACTCGCGCATATCCTCACGAATGATCCTGACGCCTGTCTCTGTCAGATCACGTATCATCGATTCGACATCTCTGCCGACATAACCGACTTCCGTAAACTTCGTCGCTTCAACTTTAATGAAAGGGGCATTTACCAATTTCGCAATCCTTCGAGCAATTTCAGTTTTCCCTACACCCGTGGGTCCAATCATTAATATGTTTTTAGGGATGACCTCGCTCTTTTCTTCATCCGACAGAAGACTTCTTCTGTAACGATTGCGCATAGCGACTGCAACAGCTTTCTTAGCAGCATCTTGGCCAACAATGTAACGGTCAAGATAAGCAGTTAATTGGCGTGGTGTCATTTCTTGTTTTCTGCTCATTGAAGTACCTCCACAATAATCCGGTCGTTTGTATAGACACAAATTTCAGAAGCTGTTTCAAGCGCCGCTCTTGCAATCTGCTCCGCGGTCAATGTATCACCACTATACTTTTTCAGAGCTCTGCCAGCCGCTAAAGCGAAATTCCCACCTGAGCCGATAGCGAGTATACCATCGTCTGGTTCAATCACTTCTCCCGTTCCCGAAACAAGAAGCAGACGATCATTGTCAGCAACCAACAGCATAGCTTCCAGTTTTCTAAGAATCCGGTCACCACGCCACTCTTTAGCGAGTTCAACAGATGCCCTTTCTAGATTGCCGTTAAACTCTGCTAATTTACCTTCAAAAAGATCAAAAAGGGTAAAGGCATCCGCAACTGAACCTGCGAATCCAGCAAGTATTTTATCACCAAACAGTCTTCTCACTTTTTTCGCCGTATGTTTCATAACAACGGAATCACCCATCGTTACTTGTCCATCGCCCGACATTGCACATACTCCGTTATGTCGGATAGCAAAAATTGTTGTAGCATGAAATTCCATGAGTTCACCCTCCTACGCTCGCGGATGTGTATTCATATAAGTTTTCCGCAAGTGTTCTTTTGTGATGTGCGTATACACTTGTGTTGAAGATAATTGACTGTGCCCGAGTAATTCCTGAACAGTCCTCATATCCGCGCCATTCGACAGCATATGCGTTGCAAAAGAATGGCGGAGCATATGAGGATGGATCTTGCGGTGAATTGCCGCTTCTTCCATCATGCCGTTCAACACATGTCGAACACCACGAGCTGTAATGGGATCACCACGCAAATTGACAAACACATTTTGATGGTTTTTGTTTTTCATCAATGAAGGACGTCCGACAGCAAGATAGGATTCCAATGCCTCCATCGCAAAACTACCAAAAGGGATATATCTTTCTTTGCTCCCTTTCCCCATAACCTTTACAATACCTAACGCATTATCGATATCCCGTAGGCTGATGGCAACCAGTTCACTTACCCGGATCCCCGTGGCATATAACAACTCCAGTAATGCCTGGTTTCTTAGCGACTTGGGACTACACCCATCACCGACCGAGAATAGTGCAGCCAATTCTTCCTCATAAAAAAAAGCCGGAAGCCGCTGTTCCTTCTTTGGATGGTACAACAAACGGAATGCATTATCATCTATCCCGAATCGTGCGTTGCAAAACTTATATAAAGATCGTATAGATGATATCTTGCGGGAGATTGTCATCCTAGACAAGCCTTTGTCGTAAAGTGTTGTCACATACAAACGCGCTTCGGAATATTCAACACTTGAAAGATCCGCCAACCCTTCTTGCGACAAAAATACATAGAACTCTTTAATATCGTTCTCATATTCTGAAATGGTGCGGGATGAATAATTCTTCTCTAAGCGTATATAGGATATGTATTCATTGAGCACTGCTGATGGTTCAATTTTTTCCGGCAAGTGTTTCACCCCCATTATGAACACTCAAACTAATATTACAATATTTGAATATATTTGAATAGTCTTTTTCAAAATAAATTACTCATTTACTAATTCTATATTTTTCAAATATATGGATTAATACGGAAATTCGAAACTCATCCACGATTTACTATACATTATCAGCCATCCGATAGGCAACTTATTCAGACCAAGAAGTCTGACCTCTAATGAATTTTTCAATTCTTTGACACATTTTGTTCAATTTCTCCGATTTCCCATAAGAAAGACTGCCTGTCGTGCAATTATGCACCCGGCAGTCTGTGATTCCATATTTCGCTTCACGAAACGATTCGGTTGGTTGTTTTATTCTTGTGCGACTTCTTTATAATCACATTCCGTGCATTGAATCTGGACGCCTTTTTTAAGTCTTTTTTCAACTAGCGTGTTTTGGCACTTCGGACACGGCCTTGTAATCGGCTTATCCCAAGAAACGTATTCACATTCCGGATAACGGTCACATCCGTAGAAGATTCGCTTCGTTTTGCTTTTACGCTCCACAACTTGACCTTCTTTACATGTTGGACATGTTACGCCGATCGGTTTGATGATTGCTTTCGTATTTCTGCAATCCGGGAAGTTCGAACACGCCATAAACTTTCCATATCGCCCCATCTTAAAGACCATCGGATTGCCGCATTTCTCACAATCCTCTCCTGCAGGTTCATCTTTGATCTCAATTTTTTCCATCTCTTCATCTGCAACCTTAACATGCTTTTCGAAATCTCTGTAGAATTCATCGATGACTTGCTTCCATTGGATTGAGCCGTCTTCGACATGATCGAGACTTTTTTCCATCTCCGCTGTAAATTCAATATCTATAATATCAGGGAAGTATTGATTGACGGCTTGATGGACTATTCCACCAAGTTCGGTTGGAACGAATCTCTTCGCGTCCAATGTGACATACCCGCGTTTTTGGATTGTATCAAGTGTCGGAGCATACGTTGAAGGACGGCCTATCCCGAGCTCTTCTAGCGTCTTCACCAGCCGGGCTTCCGAATAGCGTGGAGGCGGCTGTGTGAAATGCTGCTTCGGATCGATGTCGGTTCCTTTAATCCGCTCCCCTTTTTCAAGCGGCGGTAGGATCCCATCTTTTTTCTCTTCTTGATCATCTTCTCCTTCAATATAGACTTTCATGAAACCAGGAAATTTGACTTCTGATCCTGTTGCTCTGAATTTCACATCGCCATTCATCAAGTCCGCAGAAACGGTATCTAATACGGCAGACGCCATCTGGCTTGCGATAAAACGTTCCCAGATCAGCTTATACAGTCTGTGCTGGTCCCTTGTAAGAAACTGTTTCATGGCGTCTGGCGGCCTCATAACGGAAGTCGGTCTGACAGCTTCATGAGCATCCTGTGTATTTGCCGACTCTTTTGCTTTTGCTTTGATTTTGCCGATAAAATCATCGCCATACATTGTCTCAATGAATGAAGCCGCTTCATTCTTTGCTGTATCAGAAATTCTTGTGGAATCCGTTCTCATATAGGTGATCAGACCGACAATGCCTTCTTTACCGGTATTGATACCTTCGTAAAGTTGCTGAGCGATCATCATCGTTTTACGTGCCCTGAAATTTAATTTTCTCGCGGCTTCCTGTTGCAATGATGAAGTTGTGAATGGAGGTGCAGGATTGCGTTTTCTTTCCTTTTTGACGAGATTAGTGATTTCGAACTTATCATCTGTCATGCGAGAAAGAATCTCGTCGACTTGCTCTTTGTTTTCCAGTTTTATTTTTTTCTTGGAATCTCCGTAGAAAGAAGCTTCAAAATCCTTGCCGTCTTTATTGAACTGACCGACAATGCTCCAGTATTCTTCTGGTGTGAACGCATTGATTTCGTTCTCTCGATCAATAATCATTCGTAATGCAACTGATTGTACCCTACCTGCAGATAACCCTTTTTTAACTTTTTTCCAGAGAATCGGACTGATATTGTATCCTACAAGTCTATCCAATATCCTTCTTGCCTGTTGGGCATCCACGCGGTTCATATCAATTGGTCTTGGCGTTTTAAACGATTCTTTAATTGCATCCTTTGTAATTTCATTGAAGACTACGCGGCAATCAGATTCAATGTCAACACCGAGCTGATGTGCCAGATGCCAGGCGATTGCTTCTCCTTCTCTGTCGGGGTCAGCCGCGAGAAATATTTTTTTTGCTTTTTTTGCGTCTTTTTTCAATTCTTGCAAAATCGGACCTTTACCACGGATTGTAATGTATTTCGGTTCATAATTGTTTTCTGTATCGACACCCATCTGACTGCGAGGTAAATCTCTCAAATGCCCGATGGAAGCACGTACCTTATACTTCTTCCCCAAATATCGCTCAATTGTTTTCGCCTTAGCTGGCGACTCAACTATTACTAAATAATCTGCCATTTTCATTTTCCTCCTCATAGAGGTTTCCTGTTTATTCACCTGGTAGGCACTGTTTATATATTCATGCCAACTCAGCTTGATGGTGAATACGGACGTAAAAGAATATCTGTTGCAAAATGTATAACAGATTTGATTTAAAATCAACCTTTTCAGTATAAGGCGGTTTTTTTCTATTCATAAATCAAGATGTTTTCCACTGCCTGAAAGCCGTTCCATATAGGTTTGGCGCCTTGTTCAATTAATTTATTGGGACCAATCGATAGAGGGGATGTAATTGCACCCGGAACAGCGTAAACAGTCTTCCCATGCTCAAGGGCGTGATCGACTGTACTCATTGTACCGCTCTTTTCCTCCGATTCCGTAATAATGAGTGAGTCAGACAAACCGCTAATAATTCGGTTTCTCATTGGAAAAGTCCATTTTGCCGGTCTTACATATGGCGGGTATTCTGTCAGCAGTAAATGCTCTTTCCCAATCGTCTCAGCGAGTTTTACATTTTCCCTCGGGTAGAGATGGAACAAACCGTGTCCAAGCACAGCAATCGTCTTGCCACCATAAGAAATCGCAGATTCGTGCGCCATTGTGTCAGCTCCTTTCGCAAGTCCTGAAACAATGACCATATTCTGATCAATAAGGGGCGGTACGATAAATGATAGTGCTTCTTTTGTATAGGCGCCGGCTTTTCTGGAACCGATAATCGCGATTTTGGCGGAAGCTTTTAATATGGAATTATCACCTTTCACATATAGAACCGTCGGCGGATCAATAAGCCATTTCAGCATTTGGGGATAATCATGATGGGTGATCGGGATAGGAATGATGTTTTCCTGATTATACAGGTGAGTAAAAGGGGTTTTTTCATGATGTTTGAGCTGTTCATTCAACTGAATCGCTTTAGTTGCGGAGATTTTCAGAACTCGCGCTAGTTCAAGATTTGTGTGACGGAAAAGATTTTGCAATTCTGGATCGTTTTGCAGCATTTTCTCCAACTTGTTAAATGGTACAGGAAACACATAATGCAAAACTAGTAATCTTTTGTCGATATCTGTCAGATTCATTCTATTCCTCCTTTTATGAAAATGTAAAAGAACAGCATGCAGAATTCCCGCATGCCGTCCATTGATATTAATGAGTTTTACATTTGTCGTAAAGACCTTTTTCTTTAAGAACTTTGATCAATGTCTCTCCGATTACAGATGGAGTGTCAGCTACTTCAATTCCAGCAGCATTCAACGCTTTGATCTTTTCTGCAGCAGTCCCTTTACCACCGGAAATGATTGCGCCAGCGTGGCCCATACGTTTTCCTGGAGGTGCAGTTTGTCCGCCGATGAAGCCTACAACAGGTTTAGTCATATTTGCTTTTACCCATTCAGCCGCTTCTTCTTCAGCAGTACCACCGATTTCACCGATCATGACGACCGCATACGTCTCAGGGTCTTCATTGAATTCTTTAAGAACATCGATGAAATTTGTTCCATTGACAGGGTCTCCACCAATACCAACTGCAGTCGTTTGACCGATTCCAGCCTGGCTCAATTGGTGAGTCGCTTCGTACGTCAATGTCCCTGAACGGGAAACAACGCCGACATGACCTTTTGTATGGATGTATCCTGGCATAATACCAATTTTACACTCATCAGCAGTGATAACGCCCGGGCAGTTTGGACCAACTAGACGTGTCTTTTTGCCTTCCATATAGCGCTTCACTTTGATCATGTCAATAACAGGAATATGTTCTGTAATACAAATAGCCATATCCAATTCTGCATCGACAGCTTCTAAAATCGCGTCTGCAGCAAATGGAGCCGGAACATAGATGACTGATACGTTCGCACCAGTTGCTTTTACTGCTTCTTCAACAGTATTGAAAACAGGTACACCTTCGACTTCAGTGCCGCCTTTGCCGGGAGTTACTCCGCCGACGATTTTCGTTCCATATTCAAGCATTTGTTTTGTATGGAAAAGTGCTGTAGAGCCTGTAATACCTTGTACAATCACTTTTGTATCTTTATTAATATAAATTGCCATCGTTTGTCCCTGCCTTTCTTAGCCTACGAGTTCAACAATCTTTTGTGCACCGTCTGCCATAGTATCTGCAGCGATGATGTTCAATCCTGATTCATTCAGCAAAGCCTTACCTCTATCGACATTTGTACCTTCCAAACGAACGACTAACGGCACTTCTAAGCCAACTTCCTTCGCAGCTACAATTACACCTTCAGCAATGACGTCACACTTCATGATGCCACCGAAGATATTTACGAAGATCCCTTTGACATGCTCATCAGAAAGGATAATCTTGAATGCTTCAGTTACTTTTTCAGCTGTCGCGCCGCCCCCAACGTCAAGGAAGTTTGCGGGTGAACCGCCGTAGTAATTGATTGTATCCATCGTAGCCATAGCAAGACCTGCACCATTGACCATACAACCAATGTTTCCGTCCAATGAAATGTAGCTTAAATCATACTTAGAAGCTTCGATTTCCTTTGGATCCTCTTCATCAAAATCACGTAATTCAACGATGTCTTTATGACGGAAGAGTGCATTTTCATCAAAATTAAATTTTGCGTCCAATGCTAGTACATTATCGTCATTTGTAACGACGAGCGGATTGATTTCAACAATTGAAGCATCTTTTTCGCTGAAAACTTGATAGAGACCCAACATGAATTTAGCAGCCTTATTCACTAGATGTGAAGGGATATTCATGTTGAAAGCCATACGGCGTGCTTGGAAGCCTGTCAATCCAACAATCGGATCGACTACTTCTTTGAAGATTTTTTCAGGAGTAGCTTCAGCCACTTCTTCAATGTCCATTCCGCCTTCTTCAGAACCCATCAATGTGATGCGGTCTGTAGCACGGTCAACAACTAGACCAATGTAGTATTCTTTCTTGATGTCAGAACCTTCTTCGACTAGAAGACGTTTCACTTCTTTGCCTTCAGGGCCTGTTTGAGGTGTAACGAGAATTTTGCCTAATAGCTCCTTGGCATACTCGCGAACTTCGTCAAGATTCTTGGCGATTTTGACACCGCCTGCTTTACCGCGTCCACCAGCATGGATCTGTGCTTTTACTACATACACACCTGGCGTAAGTTCTTTCGCTGCTTTTACAGCTTCTTCGGGAGAGAATGCTACCCGACCGTTTGAAACAGCAACGCCGTAATCTCGTAGCAATTGCTTTCCTTGATATTCATGGATATTCATCTTACATCCTCCAATCGAACTTGTAGCTAGTATTTACTGCCGTATCTATTGTAGTCACAACGTCAAAAAATGTCCACAATTGTATGCTATGTTGTCTGATCTTTTTTGACAACGATCATCATTTTCTGCGAATCTCTTTTTCTAAACCGTGATTTCGGTCGACATGATAGATGTATGCAAACACTTCCGCAACCGCTTGATATAATTGTTCAGGTATCGTTTCATTCACATCCAACTGTCCTAACAGTTCCACTAATGTGGGATCTTCCTGGATTGGAACGTCATGTTCTTCGGCTTTTGCCAGTATATTTTCCGCAATTTTCCCTCGGCCTTTGGCTATGACCTTAGGCGCTTCACCGACATTCGGATCATACGAGAGCGCAATCGCTTCTTTACGGGTATGCTTTTTATCTGTCATATCCGAAAGTCCACTCCTTGCTGATCATGAATGATTTCCCGTTTTGCCGACGGTAACTGCTTTTCTTCCTCAAAGTTTTTGAATGAAATGCCCGACAGTCTATAGTCCACGGATTCAAGTCCTTCTTTCAATTTCCCTTGTAGCGCAGCCCCTATGACCTTTAACCGGTCATCTTCATTATAGACTGTAACTGTTACGACTCGGTTCTGCACTTGCATATCGATAACAGTTTTACGAATCGATTCCAAATCAAGATAAAACATAATTCTAGCAAAATCGGGGTCTATTTTGCCATCGTCTTTCAATCTGCCATTCCACTCTACTGTCGCGTCAATCCGCTTACCGAGCATCTCGATTGGCAACTGCATGATGACCTGCTGATTCATTCCTGTATCGACCGATTGCATAATAGGGCCATTCATTCGCGCGACGACTGCTTCGGCAGCTTCCCTAACCGTCGGCGAAACAGAGTTGTCCTGTAACAGAGCGACAAGTTGTGGTTTCAACAATTCCGATGTTCTAGCAGCATCAGTATTTCGATTTAAAAGACCTGCTTCATAATTGATGCCGAGCGATTGGAAAATTGTCTGCATCGTGTCTTTCATTACTTGCCCGTCAACTGTTTGTCCGACTGTCGTCTGCGTTACTTGTAGCAGTTCTCTTGATACAGGTAGCGATGATTGCTCAATAACACGAAAAAGTGCGGACATCTTTACTCCACCATCCGTTTGTAAAAGTTTCGAAAGATCGAAAGATGCATCATTTCTGAACGGATTGGCTTGGGACTGTTCGGCGACGACCTTGACAAGACCCTGCGATACTTGTTCACTCAATCCGGACGACCGTAATTCACTACTCGGCATTTTTGCAAGTTCATCCAGAATCGTCGTCAATTGAACCTTAACAAACTGTTGTAGAACAGGGTCGTTTTGGATAGTGCTTTTTAATTGATTGATCGATTGGGAAATCTCTCCTGAACCAGTTTGACTAGCAACCTTTAGAATGCTTTGCCAGGAATTGAGTAGAGATGCTGCAGACTGTGGAGTATCAGTTTTCGAGAATTGCATTGGAACTACTGATGAGTTTGCAACTTGACTTACTACGGGGGGGTGCCTTACGCTCTGCTCACCTTCCGGCATTTCAAATTCGAGAACTGCTGAATGAAGAACAGATTGCAAGTTTGCCAATGAAGTTTGTGGCGGTAATATCCCCACTTGTTTCAGCATTTGAAGAACATGAAACTTCTCTTCTCTTAGTCCTGTATTATCCAGTAGTTTGAGCACCGCATTCGCAAGCAACGCTTTTTCAGTACCAGCAGTTAATGAACCGCGGTGACCTGATTCCAATGACTCCAAAATTGTCATTTTTACTTTTGGATCCATGCTGACATCTTCTGTGATCACTGTTTTCAAAGAGGCAAGGATTGAATGCAAACCATCTTTCTTTTCTGCAGTAAGTAAAGAATTAAAATTCATTTGTGTAAGAGGGAGTTTCAATTCAATTACTTTTTGAATGGCGTTCAGAGCTTCAGTCCGCAATTCTGCAGGAATTGATTTTAATAAGTTTTCTGCAGCTAATAAGTTTTCACGTGATACCGGAATGCGATTTGTCATGAAATGCTTCAAAAGATCTTGCATTTCCTGCGTATTCGGTAACTTCATCGAATCCATGAGACTCGACAATTGTTTTGTTTGTCCCTCTGACGCTTGGACAGGACCCGAAACAATTTTTAGTTGTAGTTCAGGATCAGTTGACTTCACTTGAAAATAATAAGCATCGCCAGCTTTCATCGGTACTTCCAGCTTTGCCATCAGCTTCTGATTACCGATTTGCACTTCTGCCATCTGACCAGGATACAATTTTTTAATCTGACCATGAAACATCTGCCCTTCACGCAACGAAACCGATGTCTGTGGAGCGGCAACTGTCTGCCCGGTTATATGTTGGGGGATGGAAGGATACGTCATTATAAGCCACCTCTCTCCAGAATGGATTTGACAGGTTCAAAAGTCTTCCTATGGTGAACGCATGGCCCGTAGCTGTTGAGCGCCTCCAGATGCGCAGCAGTGCCATATCCAGCGTTCTTTCTGAAATGGTACATCGGGAACTCTGTATCGAGCTCATCCATCAAATCATCTCTCGTTGTTTTTGCAAGTATAGATGCAGCAGCGATAGCCAAACTTTGTGCATCTCCCTTAATGATTGATTCAGATGCGCAATCTACTTTAAGAGACATGGCATCCGCCAATACCATATCCGGTTTAATTGAAAGATTGCCAACAGCAAGCTCCATCGATTCCCTTGTTGCGGCATATATGTTGACCGAATCAATCCGTTCAGCTGATTGGAAATGGACTGAATAGCTCACTGCAATACGTTTAATTACGAGTGCCAATCGCTCTCGTTCAGATTTTGCCAGTTGTTTCGAATCATCAAGTCCAATCAGCACCGAAACATCACGCGGCAATATGACCGCTGCACAGACGACAGGACCCGCCAACGGTCCCCTTCCAGCTTCATCGACTCCTGCAAGCAACGCTGTTTGAAACGGCTTGTAACGATCGTCAAACGCGATTTTAGCTTCATGTACCGTTTGGCGTTTTTTTCTTTTCTCGTAATTTCTATTCCACCGAACCAATTCCTTTTGTACACCGGCTCTTTCATCCGTTTCCAACTGTTTCATCCATTGTTCAGGTTCAGTTGTTACATGTAATGCTTCTGCAATTTCTTTAATTGTTTTCATCTATTTCACCTTCTATATGTATACTCACTAAAACCGACATTTTACTTTATATCGGCTAGAAAACCGTTTATTGTCGCTCGCGCATATAAAAAGGCCGATAGTCACGGATTTACTCCGTAACTGAATCAGCCTCTTCCGTATGTTGTTCAGATGTAAAGTCGAATGTCAATTTCCCAAGAAGTTCACTTCGGATATCTTGTATAATCAGTTCAGCTACTTTATCATAATCGATTTCTCCGCCTACAGTATAGACTTTTCTCGATTCGCCGATATGGTTGAATATTTGTTGAATATCTTCTCCTACAACAGTCAATCCATATCTTTTCTCAAGACGGTCGGGATAATATTGTTCCAGGAAGCGCAAGCCATATACAGCTAAGTTTTCCATATTAACAACTGTGTCTTTAATGGCACCTGTCAGCGCCAATTTGTAACCGACTGCCTGATCTTCAAATTTCGGCCAAAGAATTCCCGGCGTATCCAGCAGTTCCAATTCTTTTTCGAATTTAATCCATTGCTGAGCTTTTGTAACACCTGGTTTATTGCCCGTTTTAGCTATGTTCTTTTTTGCCAGCCGGTTGATTAACGTAGATTTCCCGACATTCGGAATACCTACAATCATTGCACGAATGGCGCCAGGTCTAATGCCTCTTTTTTTCATACGTTCTATTTTAGGGGCCAGTATTTCTTTAGCGGCTTTTGTAACAGTTTGAAGTCCTTTACCTTCAAATGAATTGATGGCAACCGCGCGGATTCCAAGTGCATCAAAATAATTGATCCACCGTTCCGTTTCTTTATCATCTGCGAGATCCATTTTATTCAAAATTAAAAGTCTTGGTTTCTGTTGAATTACTTCATCAATCATCGGATTCCTTGACGACAGCGGTAATCTTGCGTCTATTAATTCAAATACGATATCAACTAACTTCAATTTTTCAGTCACTTCTCGTCTTGCTTTGGCCATATGGCCCGGGAACCATTGAATTGTCATGCTATACACACCTTTCGTCAGTCCACAATACCGAAATCTTTTATCGGCCAGAAGACCAGTTTCGTATTCCCAATAATTTCATCAATCGAAACCGCTCCGATATGTCTGGAGTCTTTACTTTTGCGGCGATTGTCCCCCATTACAAATACACTTCCTTCAGGTACGGTAATCGAACCGATTTTTTCATCAAGAGTGAAATCCTCAGTGAGAGGGCCGTCCTGCACTTCCGCTTTGTATTTATCCAGATAGGGTTCTTCATACGGTTTGTTGTTAATGTACAGAATATCATCTCGATATTCCACTTCATCGCCCGGTAAACCAATGACCCGTTTGATGTAATCTTTCTTTTCTGGAGCATGGAATACGACTATATCGAAACGATCAGGTTTACCAAGTGTATAGCCGATTTTATTGACAATCATTTTGTCTCCATGTTCAAGTGTCGGCATCATCGAAATGCCATCTACGACAATCGGTGTGAACAGGAATACTCTGATGATTGCCGCTAGACCAAATGCAATCAATAATGCTTTTATCCATTCCCATGTTTCATTTTTTTTCTTCTCTTCATTCATTATCAAAGCCTCCTGCTGACCTATTAATCCTTATTGTACAGTCTATTCATATTCCAGGCAAAAACAAATGCGTAGTATAACTTTCATATGGTGCCTGGAGTTAGAGGCAAAAAGAAAGGAGACCAAGTTTGGCCTCCTTTTCCCCCAGATAAAATAAACAGCGGAGATCGCTCCCCGCTGTCTGATTATTATCTGAGTTCTTTGATACGTGCAGCTTTTCCGCGTAGGTTGCGAAGATAGTACAATTTCGCACGGCGTACTTTACCACGACGAGTAACTTCAAGAGTAGCAATTTTAGGCGTGTGTACAGGGAATGTACGTTCAACACCTACACCGTTGGAAATTTTACGGACTGTGAAAGTTTCACTGATTCCGCCTCCACGACGTTTGATGACGATACCTTCAAAAAGCTGGATACGCTCACGCGTTCCTTCTACGATTTTCACGTGCAAGCGGACAGTGTCCCCAGGACGGAAATCCGGATGATCAGTACGAAGCTGATCTTTTGTTACATCTGCAATAAGCTGTTGCATAGTTTTTTTCTCTCCTTCTCCACAGATGCTCTTGCACTTGTTTCCTTTGCAGCGGAACACCAGTCAGTATGCACTTCACATAGAAGTACAAAGTAGATGTTACCACAAAGACAAACCAAACACAAGATGTATCATGATTTTTCTTTGGACTTTAAACTCTTTAAAAGTTTTTGTTGATGCTCCGTCAGTGGTGCATTTTCCAATAAGTCTTTTCTTCGTTCAAACGTACGTTTCAGCGATTGTTCTTGGCGCCATTTCTCTATTTCACCGTGGTTTCCTGAAAGTAGAATATCTGGAACTTTCATGCCCCTGAAATCCGCAGGCCGCGTATATTGCGGATGTTCAAGCAGACCGGTTGAAAAAGAATCATGAACGGGTGAATCGGAATTGCCAAGGACATTCGGCAGCAACCTGACAACGCTATCAATAATCGCCATAGAAGCAATTTCTCCACCAGTAAGGACGAAATCGCCAAGGGATAATTCATCAGTGACAAGATGCTCACGGATGCGCTCGTCGTAGCCTTCATAATGGCCACATAGGAATACGAGATGTTCTTCAGCCGCCAATTCTTCCGCTTTCTGCTGCGTGAACCGTTCCCCCTGAGGACACATTAGAATTACTCTCGGTTTTTTTGATTCCTCAAGTGCAAGTGATTCTACAGCAGCAAACAAGGGTTCAGCCTTCAATACCATGCCCGCTCCGCCACCATATGGGTAATCATCTACTTTATGGTGCTTGTTGCCCGAATGCTCTCTGAAATCAGTCACACGGAAGGAAACAGCTTCGTTCTCCTGTGCTTTTTTCATGATTGACGAATGCAATACACCATCAAACATTTCAGGAAACAGGGATAGAACATCTATTTTCATCATGATAGAAGTCCATCCATCGGTTCGATGATAATTCTTTTTTCCTCGATATCAATTTCCTTTACAACTTCATCTGTATAGGGGATATAATGCGGTTTACCCGATTTCGGTGTAATCGTCCAGACATCATTCGCACCTGTTTCCAGGATATCGGTTACTTCCCCAAGTTCTTCCCCATCGATCGTATAAACAGCGCAACCTTTAATCTCATGATAGTAGAACTCACCTTCATCAAGCTCACCAAGCTCGTTTTCGGATACCTTCAAAAGGCCGTCACGGTACTTTTCTACATCTACGAGATTAAAGTGATTTTCAAACGTAAGAAGATCAAAATTCTTATGGACACGATGACTTCTGACAATCAGTTGAATCGGTTTTGTTTCATTTGGCATAAATAAAGAAAGCTCATTGCCGATTGCATACCTTTCTTCTGGAAAGTGGGTGCGGGAAATGACTCTCACTTCTCCTTGTACGCCGTGTGTGTTAACAATTTTCCCAACGTTAAACCATTCCATCTATGACACCATCCTTCTTCACTTCTATTTACATATAGAGTTTTATTCATTTGCGTATAGAGACAAAAAAGGAAGGAACCTGGGCTCCCTCCTTTCAATGCAGGTGTTAAAGGCAGCCAATTAAGCTATCCTTATACTGCCTGCTATTTTAATGGCTGATCTGGTTCTGCTACCGTCAAACGGTCAGTCGACAATGTCCAAGTAAACTTTCTTACCATGGTGGCTGCCTGCTGCCGAATAAACTATCGTCCGTATCGCTTTAGCGACACGACCTTGCTTTCCGATCACTTTCCCAATGTCTTCAGGATTGACGGAAAGTTTGTAAGAGACCCGATGATTTTGCTCATCTTTGTCGACCCGCACATCTGCTGGATGATCGACTAAAGGTTTGACAATCGTTTCAATCAGCTGCTTCATGTCCACCCCTCCTGGTTATCCCGCTTACACGGGCAGTATGACCCCACATCAAGGTTGGTTTTGCAAAATCAGACATATCGTGAGGTCATTACCCAAATATGTCTGATTCTAAAGCGTTACTTACAACCGGCCGAAATAAATCCGGAACGGTCTACGTTTATAATTACTTGCCTAATTTTGCATTGTGGTATTTTTCCATAATGCCTTGATCTGAGAACAGATTACGAACTGTATCAGATGGTTTCGCACCGTCTTGTAACCATTTTAGTGCCAATTCTTCGTTAATCTTTACTTCCGCTGGTTTTGTAAGCGGGTTGTAAGTACCAACTGTTTCGATTTGACGACCATCACGTGGTGAACGTGAATCTGCTACAACAATACGATAGAAAGGAGTTTTCTTTGCTCCCATACGTTTAAGACGAATTTTTACTGACATTTAACTTGCACCTCCGAATAGTTTCACACAAGATAGTATATTATCAAGGTTTTTGTTGTTTGTAAAGTGTTTTTTCTTAACACCTTAAAAAAATGAGGAAATCCGGCCTTTTTACTTAAAGAAAGAGTCGAATCCAGGCATTTTCATCTTCTTTTTGCCCTTTTGTTGTGCGTTGGTCATCTGCTTGACCATTTTCTTCATTTCTTCAAACTGCTTCAAAAGCCGGTTCACTTCCTGTATAGAAGTGCCCGAACCTTTCGCAATTCTTTTGCGCCTGCTTGCATTGATGATTTCAGGCGTCGTCCGTTCGGGAATTGTCATGGAATGGATTACCGCTTCCACTCTTCCCATCTGGCTTTCATCTACTTTGGCGTTTTCAAGCCCTTTGATTTTGCCGGCTCCCGGCATCATCTTCAGGATTTCATCAAGAGGCCCCATCTTCTTCACTTGCTGTAGCTGATCAAGAAAATCATCAAGCGTGAAAGTTTGTGTGCGGAACTTCTGTTCAAGTTCTTTCGCCTTCTCTTCATCTACGCTGTCCTGGGCTTTTTCAATAAGGGACATAACATCTCCCATACCAAGAATCCTAGATGCCATCCGTTCAGGATGAAACGGTTCAAGCGCATCCATTTTCTCGCCCATACCGACAAACTTAATCGGTTTTTGGGTGACGGACCGGATGGAAAGTGCAGCACCACCACGTGTATCTCCATCTAGTTTCGTAAGTATGACGCCTGTAATACCAATCGTATCGTCGAATGACTTGGCGACGTTTACCGCATCCTGACCCGTCATTGCATCCACAACTAAGAAGATTTCATCAGGCTTGCTCAATTCACGGATATCTTTTAGTTCTTGCATCAATTTTTCATCTACATGCAAACGACCTGCAGTATCAATAATCACGACATCATGATACTCTTTTTCAGCTTCTTCAAGCGCTTTTCTCGCGATTTCCACAGGTGATACATCTGTCCCCATCGAAAAGACGGGCAGCGTTAACTGCTTGCCAAGCGTTTCCAATTGCTGGATAGCAGCAGGACGATAAATATCAGCGGCGACGAGCAACGGTTTTTTATTATGACGCTTGCGAAGTACGGTCGCCAGTTTTCCAGTTGTCGTCGTTTTACCTGCACCTTGCAACCCGACCATCATAATGACTGTCGGCGATTTCCTCGCAAATTGGATGGGGTTCTGTTCCCCGCCCATAAGATTTGTCAATTCATCTTGAACAATTTTCACGACTTGTTGACCCGGCGTCAAACTCTTCATGACGTCTTGGCCTACAGCACGCTCACTGACTGTTTTGATGAATTCTTTGACGACTTTTAAGTTGACGTCAGCTTCGATAAGCGCGAATCTTACTTCACGCATCATCTCTTTGACATCAGCTTCATTAATTTTACCTTTGCCCTTTATCTTTTGAAGCGTCCCTTGCAGGCGCTGGGCTAAACCTTCAAATGCCATGCATAGAGCCCCCTACTCATGATCTTTTAATGCGGATAATAAATCTCGTGCATTTGCTTCCATCACATTTTGGCCTGATAAAAGCAGTTCCAACTCTTCAACGATTTCCATCCGATTCCGGAACTTCGAAAATAGATTCAATTTATGTTCATAGTCTTCAAGCATCGCTTCTGTTCTTTTGACATTGTCGTAGACAGCCTGTCTGGAAACACCGTATTCTTCAGCTATTTCACCTAGCGAAAGGTCATCCAGATAGTACAGCTGCATATAAATCCTCTGCTTCTCTGTCAACAATGTCTGATAAAAATCATAGAGGAAGTTGATGCGTGTCGTTTTTTCAAGCATCCCATTTCGCCCCCCACTGTCATCTTATTACGGGACGGATTATCCGTCAAGTATATTTACTTTAAAGGCAAGAACCGAAGACGGGAATCAAACAATTTTTCACTGTTCAGCTTCTTTTTCCAATCCATCTGCAAACAGTCCATATACGTATTTTTCAGGATCAAACGGCTGAAGATCGTCCATTCCTTCTCCAAGACCTACGAACTTAACAGGAATATCCAATTTGTTGCGAATCGCCAAGACGATTCCACCTTTTGCAGTTCCATCAAGCTTTGTCAATACAATACCCGTTACATTTGTCGCTTCCTTAAATGTCTGCGCTTGGATCATCGCATTTTGACCGGTTGTTGCGTCGAGTGCCAGTAGAACTTCATGAGGAGCTCCTTCAACTTCCTTGCCGATGACCCGGTGAACTTTTTCCAGTTCATTCATGAGATTCACTTTGTTTTGCAGACGCCCAGCCGTGTCGCATATCAACACATCTACATTGCGGTTTTTGGCAGCACGTATGGCATCATACATGACTGCTGCAGGGTCCGAACCTTCGGATTGCTTAATAACTTCCACGCCTACGCGTTCTCCCCAGACGACAAGTTGATCAATTGCACCTGCACGGAATGTATCACCTGCAGCAAGCATGACCGTTTTGCCTTCTTCTTTCAGCCGTGCAGCCATCTTTCCGATCGTTGTCGTTTTCCCTACTCCATTCACTCCTACCATCAAAATGACAGTCAATCCGTCCTGCATATTCAATTCTGTATCCAGTTCTTCGCCTGCTTTGTAGATCTCAACTAGTTTTTCAGAGATGAGAGATTGGATGCCGTCCGTATTCTTGATGTTTTTGCGTTGGACTTCCCATCTTAACTGATCAACAAGTTCCATTACAGTCTCGACACCGACATCTGCTTGCAGAAGCAACTCTTCAAGCTCTTCAAAGAACTCCTCGTCCACTTCTCTAAAACGTGCGACAAGATCATTTACTTTTGACGTAAATGAATTGCGCGTCTTTGATAGCCCATCTTTAAACTTTTCAGTAACTGTCACAGTTTCGGTCGTGCCAGTGATCTTTTCTTTCAATTTCTTAAAAAAAGACAAGCTCATTCTCTCCTTTTTCAATGGAAATATAATTTATAGTACATGATCCATAACTTCAGATGGAACTTCTGAAAGCTTCACTGAAATTAATTTAGAAACACCGGATTCCTGCATCGTAATTCCATAGAGGACATCCGCTCCTTCCATTGTACCTTTTCGATGTGTGATGACAATGAATTGAGTATTATTTGAGAACTTTTTCAAGTATTTACTGTATCTGATAACATTAGCTTCATCCAAAGCAGCTTCCACTTCGTCCAATATACAGAATGGCACCGGTCGCACTTCGATGATGGAAAACAGTAGCGTAATTGCTGTAAGCGCTCGTTCCCCACCTGACAATAAACTTAAGTTCTGTAGTTTCTTGCCTGGAGGTCTAGCGACAATTTCAACACCGGTTTCTAACAGGTTATTTGGGTCAGTCAATATGAGATCCGCATCCCCGCCACCGAACATTTCTTTGAACACATGATGAAATCTACTTTTGACAGCATTGAATGTCGTACTAAAGCGCATTTCCATTTCTTTATCCATTTCAGACATAGCTTCGTTCAATGTACTTTTTGCTTCTAGCAAATCATTCCGTTGTTCTGTTAAAAATTCATATCGCTCTGCTACTTCTTTGAATTCAAAAATCGCACTAGGGTTAACTGGACCGATATGTGTCAGTTCGTCTTTCAATTCATTCACGCGGCTTCTCGTTAAATCTATATCAAACTCAGTGTCACTCTCGAAATCCGGATACAAACCATACTCATCTAATAGCCGGTTCGTTATCGATTCATATTTCACTTCGAGACGTGACATGGTGATATTGATTTCGTTCAACTCAGACACGACTTGACTTTCCTCAATTCGCAACCCTTTTAATTGCTCTTCCTTGACATCAAGATTTGTCGCCAGCAAACTTCTATTCTCTCTGCTTTTCTTCAAGGCTTCTTCGATTGCAACTTTTTCAGAAGCCGTTTTTTCTATACTTCCGGCAATCTCCTCTGGTGACAAATCGATTCCCTTTTCATACTCTCCGTACAATGCCTGTTCTCGTTCCAATGAAATAATTTTCGATTCCATTTGCAAAATACTTTCTTCCATCTCAGTCAAAATTGATTGCTGATGTCCTTTTTGTTCTCGTAGGACCGCTAAATGTTCTCGAAGTTCACTGCTCTTTGTAACAAGCGCCGCCTCTTCCTTTCGTCTATCATTAGCGAGCCTTTCAAGCGTCTCTACTTCAGTGTGTGTCAATTCTAGAGTCGCTTTGACCGTCGCATGCCGACCAAGTAGCTGTTCTTTTCTATTTTGTAATTCAATTCCTGTGTTTTCAGACCCCGCTCTACCTCTGTCAATCATTGACAGTTCGGATTCATTTGTACGGATTTCCATATCGATATTACGAACTACCGTTTCGATTTCAGACATTTTCTGTTGTAAACCGTTTAAGTGCGTACGCCATTTTTCTGCATCATGCATATGACCAGCGACAGTCATCTGGAAATCACCGATTTTTGTTTTTGCAGTTTCTATCGAAGAGGACATTCGGTCGAGTTGATTTTGCAATGTCTCCATCTCTGCTTTTCTTGAAAACACAGTAGACTGACCCTTCGCTCCACCACCGGTCAATGAACCGCCGGCATTCACTACATCACCATCCAATGTGACTATTCGGTATTTGTAACCGATCAGCTTTGCCATAGCAGAAGCTCCCTGGAGAGTGCTTGCGACAATTGTCAATCCTAGAAGATTTTCCGCTATGATCGAGAATTCCGGTTTTGAGCGGACAAGATCGGCAGCCGTTCCAACATATTCTGGATGTTGCTCGACCATACGTATAATCGAAGACGGTAGGGTACGCGGCTTCATGATATCCCTCGGAAGAAAAGTGGCCCGACCTGCATTATTTTTCTTCAAATAACCGATAGCGCTTCTCGCTTCCACCTCGGTTGATGTGACAATATGCTGCATCGCACCCCCAAGTGCCGTTTCAATCGCCTTCATATAACGGTCATCCATTGAGATAAGCTCAGCTACTGCTCCATCCACCCCGCTTAGTTTGCCTTCACTATTGGCAATAAGCACTGCCCGGACACCTGAATAGAAACCTGAAAAATCAGCTTCCAGACTTTTTAATGCCCGCATCCTGCCTTGCATCTCTGAATATTTGTTCATGGCAGTCTGCAGGATTTGCTTCTGATTCGCCAATTCTGTTTCAGATGCATAAAATTGCTTGTCTGAATTTGCTAAAGCTTTTTTAGCCGTAGCCGTTTCCTCGTTCAGTGTGGTAATCATTTCAATTTGTACTGTTCTTTTTTCATTCAATTTAGCAATTGCGTTCTGTAAGACAGATGCTTGTTCTCCAATCCGATTTGTAGAGGTTAGTTCGCCTATCATTCGTTCTTCGACATGTTTTAAATCGTTACGGATGGTCGCTTCTTCGTTCAATAAATCGATATAAGATGCCTTCAGTTCTTCGATTTCATTCTCTGTCTCTTTCACTGAACGTTTAAGGATCTTCGTAATTTCATTCATTTCGGATTGAAGTTTTCCGATGCTTGTTTCTGTAGTTAACATCTTCTGTTTAGCTGTTTCAATTTTCATCGCAAGCTCTTCTTTGTTTTTCGCAAAAGAGGATAATTCACTTTGAACCCGGTTAAGTTGCTGCTCCGAATTCTTTTTCTTCTCTAGTGATAAAAGACGACGTCCCTCCCACTTCTCAGCTTCGGCGCTTTTTTCGACTAGTTGCTTTTGTAGCGAATCCGAATGACTATCCAGTTCATGAAGCCGTAGTTTCATTGCATTGGACTGCTTTTCAGTTTCTACTATTTTTCCAACAAGTTGTTCTCGTTTCGTATTTTTTTCATTTAATAGCTTCGTCTTCAACATAATGTCTTTCCGCAATGCCGCTCCGTCATAATTCAGAAGACGAACATCAGCTTCCCGCATTTCAACCGAAAGAATCTGATGACGCTCAGCGGCCTGCGCATTCTTCTCCAATGGACCCATGCGAACGTCCAGCTCATTTAAAATATCAAGCACACGATCCAGATTATCTTCTGTCTCAAACAGCTTATGCTCCGCTTTCTTTTTACGAGTTTTATATTTCAACACGCCGGCTGCTTCGTCAAAAATACTTCTTCTGTCTTCAGGTCGGCTATTAAGGATTTCATCTACACGGCCTTGGGATATGATTGAAAACGCCTCTTTTCCCAAACCAGAGTCCATGAACACGTCATTGATATCTTTTAGTCGGCATTGCTGACCATTAAGTAAATAATTACTTTCCCCTGAACGGAATACCCGTCTACTCACACTAATCTCTGTATAATCCAATGGAAATAAACCGTTCGTATTATCAAGAATTAGTGTCACTTCTGCAAAGTTCAATGGTTTGCGCGAATCACTGCCGGCAAATATGACATCTTCCATTTTTGCTCCACGAAGCGATTTGGCTGACTGTTCGCCTAGCACCCATCGGATCGCATCTGTAATATTGCTCTTGCCGCTGCCGTTCGGACCTACAATCGCCGTAACGCCTGGAACGAAATCGATTCCAATACGTTCTGCAAATGATTTGAACCCAATAATTTCAACTCTTTTTAGAAACACAATCAGTTCTCCCCTTCGGCCTCATTTCCTTTTAGTACATAAATGGCTTGACGGGCCGCTTCCTGCTCGGCTTCTTTTTTAGACCTTCCAATTCCTGTTCCAAGTTCACGATCATCCAATCGTACGACGGTTACAAACTTTTTCGCATGCGCTGGACCTTTCTCTTCAATGATTTCATAAGCCAAACTGCCAGTATTCGTCTGCTGGACCATTTCCTGCAGGCGGCTCTTATAATCCATCACATGCGAAAAAGCACCGTCTCCTATTTTCGGGAATACAACTTTTTCTAGAAACCCTGTTACAGGTTCCATTCCCTGATCTAAAAATAACGCTCCGATGTAAGCTTCAAAAACATCTGCAAGTAATGCTGGACGAAGCCTGCCACCTGTCTGTTCTTCCCCTTTGCCAAGCAAGATGAATTCCCCGAAATGCAATTCATTCGAGAATTTAACGAGCGAGGGTTCGCAGACGATTGCAGCACGCAATTTTGTCAGTTCCCCTTCACTCATGCCCGGCTCGGTTGCATAAAGGAATCTGGATACACCAAGTTCCAATACGGCATCTCCTAAAAACTCTAACCGTTCATTGTCCGTGAAGTTCTTCCTGCGATGTTCATTGACATAAGACGAATGGGTAAATGCATGATAAAGAAGTGATTCATCTTTGAAAAATATATTTAATTCGCGTTGAAGTTGTTCAAACTTCTTCCTCACTTCGATTGGAAGGATAGAAGTGGAGTGTTTACTTTTAATCGTTCGTTTATTGGTCATCAAGATTCTACCTTTCAATTCATAGTGATGTTAATTTTACATGGTTATGCCATCACATGCAAAGAGCATATTTATCCTATATAAAATGCCCTAGAGTCGTTGTCACCACGGGGCATATCAGCGCCTGTCGCAGTTGTACGGCCGCACTCCGCTTTTCTAACCGAAAAGAGATACTTTCGGTCCTTTTCTTTATGCAAGAAAGGACGAAAGCATCTCAATGGAAGTTTTATCAATTACGCAATTGCATAAGTGCACCCATTTTTCGGGAACTAATTTACTTTTTCTTCGATATATTTAACAGCATCACCGACAGTTCCGATTTTTTCGGCGTCGTCATCGGAAATTTCCATATCGAATTCATCTTCTAATTCCATTACAAGCTCAACGACATCCAAAGAGTCTGCGCCGAGATCGTCTTTGAAAGAAGCTTCAGGTTTTACTTCGCTTTCATCGACACCAAGACGGTCGACAACTACTTTCGTTACGCGTTCAAGTACTGACAAAACATTCACCTCCCCTCAATGAAATGCGGAGGGTGGCGTTTAGCCGCGACAGGCATAAGAAGGGCATGCGAAGCGGCGCTCTTTGCCGTACAGCATGACTAGCTTATGACCCGAGCAGCTGCCACCCGCAGCTGGACACTAACACTATACAGGTTATTACATTACCATACCGCCGTCGACATGAATAGTTTGTCCGGTAATATAATTTGCATCATTTGATAATAGGAATGCAACTGTGCCCGCAACGTCTTCGGCCGAGCCTAATTTGCCTAAAGGGATAGAACCTAACATTTGTGACTTCACTTCTTCAGGAAGTGCTTCTGTCATGTCAGTTGTTATAAATCCAGGTGCGACTGCGTTAACAGTGATGTTGCGGGTTGCTAATTCTCTAGCTGTTGTCTTTGTCAAACCGATGACGCCTGCTTTAGCAGCGACATAGTTTGCTTGTCCAGGGTTGCCGATAACGCCGACGATTGAAGCGAGGTTTATGATTTTCCCTGCACGTTGTTTCATCATCTGGCGAGTGACTGCTTTTGTACAAAGGAAGACGCCTTTTAAGTTGATGTCGATTACATCATCCCACTCGTCCTCTTTCATACGCATTAGCAGATTGTCACGTGTAATCCCCGCATTGTTTACAAGGAAATCGATAGACTGGAATGCATCCATCGTCGCATCGATCATTGCTTTCACTTGCTCGGAATCTGAGACGTTCGCTTGGAACGCAAATGCTTCTCCGCCTGCTTCACGAATTAATCCGACAACTTCATCCGCTTTATCCTTGCTTCCACTATAATTCACTACTACTTTAGCGCCTTCTCTGCCTAACTTCAACGCAATTTCCCGACCAATGCCTCGAGATGCTCCCGTAACGATCGCCGTCTTATTCTCAAACTTCATTTCTACCACCCTTTCGATGCTTCAATGACTGTTTCCAGCGTTTCCTCGTCATAGACAGGCATTACCGTTACTGAGCGATCAATCTTTTTCACTAACCCGCTTAATACTTTTCCAGGACCGCATTCAATGAAATGAGTAACTCCTGATTCAATCATTGTTCTTACAGAATCTTCCCAGAGAACGGGTGAATATAGTTGCTCTACTAATAATTGCTTAATCGCTACTTTGTCAGTGACCACTTGTGCGTTTACATTGGCAATGACAGGAATTTCAGCATCTGTCATCTGCACTTCATCCAGAGCTCCCGTCAACTTTTCAGCTGCCGGTTTCATAAGCGATGAATGGAATGGTCCGCTAACATTTAACGGAATCGCCCTTTTGGCACCCGCTTCCTTAAGTTCTACACAGGCCCGTTCGACTCCTTCTTTCGTGCCGGAAATAACAATTTGTCCTGGACAATTCATATTGGCCGGTTGAACGGGATAACCGTCTGCTGTTATCGTGTCGGTCACGGTTACCAATGCTTCTGCGTCCATACCAAGAATTGCGGCCATTGCTCCTTCACCCGCCGGCACTGCATCATTCATAAACTGTCCGCGCTTTCGCACAACCGAAACACCATCCTCGAATGATAACACACCAGAAGCGACGAGAGCAGTATATTCACCAAGACTATGACCAGCGGTATATGATGGCGTAATACCTGCTTCTATCAAACGAGATGCAACCATTGCACCGACCGTCAATAGTGCAGGTTGTGCATTATAAGTCACAGTAAGTTCTTCTTGAGGACCTTCTAACATTAAACGACTTAAATCCGCATTCAACACATCATCTGCAGTCTTAAAAAACGCTTTGCCATCCTCATGTTGTGCAAGTTCCGCTCCCATTCCAACCGCTTGTGAACCTTGCCCAGGGAAAATAAAAGCAATCTTCTTCATTCAGCATCCACCTTTCCGACAGTTCGTCCAATTGTTCCACATACATCAAACTCCACCATTGTTCGTGCTTGTCTAATCGCGTTGAAAATGGCATTCGCATTTGAAGAGCCGTGCGCTTTGATAACAGGCGAATTAAGCCCAAAAAGACCTGCTCCTCCGTACTCTGTATAATCCATCTTCTTCTTCAATCCTCGCAGATCATCTTTTACCATAGCTGCAGATAGCTTTGATTTTAATGAATTTCCATACACTTCTTTTAGCATCGTAAAGAAACCTGCCGCTGTTCCTTCAATCGTTTTCAAGACCATATTACCTGTGAATCCATCTGATACGACAACATCAGCAACACCGGTTAGAAGGTCCCTGGACTCGACATTTCCGATAAAATTAATTGGTGCATCTGTCAATAATGCATAAGCGGACTTTGTCAATTCGTTCCCTTTACCTTCTTCAGTACCAATATTCAACAGTCCGACGCGTGGTTTTTCGATCCCTCTCACCTTTTGCGCATAGATACTTCCCATAATTGCATACTGGCGTAGATGATCAGGCTTTGCATCAGCATTCGCTCCAACATCAAGAAAAACAAACCCTTGCCCATTAATTGTCGGAAGTGTCGGCGATAAGGCCGGACGGTCAATCCCGTCAATACGTCCAACGATGAACAGACCAGCGGCCATAAGTGCTCCAGTATTGCCGGCAGATACGCACGCATCAGCCTCCCCATCTTTTACAGATTGGGCCATTCGGACCATCGAAGCATCCTTTTTCCGACGAATCGCCCGTACAGGTTCATCTTCCGCCTCAATCTTTTCGGTGCAATGAATAACTGTTAAACGGTCATGTTGTTTCATAAATGGAGACATTTTGTCCTCATCTCCATAAATATGTATATGTATATCTTCAAATTCAAGAAGACTTTTCACTGCTCCGTCAATAATTTCTCCAGGTGCATGATCTCCACCCATTCCGTCCAATGCGATAATCATCTGTTTTTCCTCCCGCTTTGTTCAGTTGTCTGATACATTTGGAATTCACCTGTGAAAATGACATCGCTTCCGACTGTCGAAGTCACTTCAACAAAAGTCCGTTTCTCGTTCGATCGCTTTTTGTCCACATTTGCACGTGCAATGACGCGATCTCCAACTTTAACAGACTTCAGGAAATTGACAGTCGTAGTCACTGTCAAAGCAAGATCATCATCAAGAACAGCAACAGCAAGTGAATTGGCTTGGGCGAATAAATGATGCCCTCTCGCGATTCCATTACGCTGAAACACATGATCTTCTGTGACGTCAAATATCGAAATTGCACGCTTATCTAGCTCTATATCAATAATTTCACCGATGACTTCATCAGATTGAAGAGATTTCACTTCTGCTTCCATCGTTCGTGCGGCGACCGTCTTCAACCGCTCTCGCAATTCGGGGATGCCACATTCCAGGCGATCCAGGCGAATTGTCTGAACGCTGACATTAAATTGCTTCGCCAACTCTTCATCAGTCATAAAAGGATTTTGTTCAAGGCTATCTGCAAGACGTATCTGCCTGTCCCCTTTGGGAATTCTCACTCCATTCACCCTTCCGGATTAGCACTTGGTACTAACACCAGTATATTATCACAGTTCTTGATTGATTTCTACAAAACAATTGCAAGGAAGCCTTGAAACGAATATATCCCACGCAAAAAAGGGTCTGCAAGAGAGAGAGATGACAACTCACTTGCGGACCACTTGTCATTCAGTCTATACGTTCTTGTGATAGAGCGCCTGATTTTTTGAGATTCGTGCGTAATTTTGCATACGCATCTTCAGTCCAAAAAGCAGTTGACGCCAACATGTCTTCGGCGTCTTTTCTAGCTGTTTCGAGTGCTCTAAAATCATGTACAAGATCCGCCATCTTAAATTCCGGCATGCCGCTTTGTTTTCTGCCAAAAAAGTCTCCGGCACCTCGGAGTTCCAGATCTTTTTCCGCCAAAAGGAAACCATCATTCGTTTCAGTCATCGACTGCATCCGTTCTTTACCTTCCTCGTTTTTCGGGTCAGCCAAGAGAACACAATAAGACTGATCGGCTCCTCTGCCAACTCGACCTCTTAACTGATGAAGCTGTGCGAGTCCGAAACGTGTGGCATCATAAATGAGCATGAAAGTCGCATTGGGAACATTGACCCCCACCTCCACTACAGTCGTCGAAACAAGGCAGTCTATTTTCCCGTCGCTGAAATCACGCATGATTTCATCTTTTTCAGCAGGAAGGAGTCTGCCGTGCATCAGACCAACTGTGTAGCGGCCAGCAAAATGGGCAGTTAGCTGAGCATGTACATCCACCGCATTTTGGACATCCAATTTGTCAGACTCCTCAATGAGTGGACAAATGACATAAGATTGCCTGCCGGCTTGCAATTCTTTCTCCATCTTTTGCAGAACAGGCAATAAGGAGTCTTCTTTCAACCAATATGTCTCAATTTTTTTTCGTCCGGCCGGCATTTCGTCTAAAATCGATACATCCATTTCTCCAAATGCGGTTATCGCCAACGTTCTAGGAATCGGCGTTGCCGTCATGAAAAGAACATCCGGGCTAAGCCCTTTTTCACGCAGCACACGTCGCTGTTCGACTCCGAAACGGTGCTGTTCATCTGTTATAACAAGGCCAAGTTTTGCAAATTCTACGTCAGGTTGAATCAACGCATGTGTACCAATAATTAAATCGATTTCACCTTTTGACAATTGTTCCAAAATGATTTTGCGTGTTTTGCTTTTAGTCGACCCTGAAAGGAATGCAATCGTAACTCCAAATGGTTCAAGCCACTCCGAAAGTGAGTCTGCATGCTGCTCTGCAAGGATTTCCGTCGGAGCCATTAGCGCTCCCTGAAAAGATGCTGTAATAGCACCGAACAATGCGATAGCCGCAACGACTGTCTTTCCTGAACCCACATCGCCTTGAAGCAACCGGTTCATCCTTACCGGACTTTTCATTTCAGCACACAGCTCGTTGACAACCCTTTTTTGTGCACCAGTTAGTTCGAAAGGCAACGAAGAAATAAATGCTTTCAAGCGATCAAGATCATAGTCTATCTGAGTGCCTCTTTCGTCTTCTTTCCTTTTGTTCTTCAGGTAAATCATTTTCAATTGAAATTCCAATAGTTCTTCGTAAACGAATCTTCTTCTCGCTTGCTTTACATCTACAGGGGATTTCGGGAAATGGACCATTTCTAACGCTTCTCCAATTGCGGGAAGCATATATGCTTCCCGCAATGAAACAGGAAGTGCATCTTCCATTTCATTCACACAAAGATCTAGCGCCTGTCTCATATATTTACGAAATGTCTTTTGATGCATAACATTTTTCAAACTATAGACTGGTTCAAAATCGGCCTGATCTGCCTTCGGTCCCATATTGAAATTACTTACATTGATTACTTGCCTGCCGCGGTCCCATTTACCTGTAACTGTAATGGTCGCTCCAATGCTCATTCTGTCTTTCAAATAATGTTGATTGAAAAAGACAGCTTTGATTAAATGATTTCCTGCTAGCAGACGTACTTGCATGCGTGAACGGTTTTTCCCTAAAAAAAGAACGGAAGGCTCGCTTTCGACCCTTCCTTCAATCGTGACACGTTCATTATGTGGTGTTTCGGCGAGATTTTTGAGTCTGAAGTCTTCATGACGATACGGAAATGTGTCGATCAATTGTTCAATTGTACCGATTCCTAGTTTTTGAAGTTGTTCAGCCGATGCTTTGCCGACACCTTTCAAATTCAGAACCGAATCATGAATTGACGGTGTCACGACCCGCTTTATCCTTCCCGAAAATCTCGGCTTCCAGCGCTTTTCCTGTTGGAGTAGCTGCTAATCCGCCTTTAGCTGTTTCTCTGAGTGCAGAAGGCATACTTTGACCGATTTTATGCATCGCTTCAATCACTTCGTCTGTAGGTATTTTACTGACAACACCTGCAAGTGCCATATCTGCGCCGACAATCGCTTTTGCAGCGCCCATTGCATTCCGTTTCACACAAGGGACTTCTACAAGACCTGCTACTGGATCACAAACAAGACCAAGCATATTCTTCATGACGATTGAGAAAGCTTCCGCACTCTGCTGTGGTGTCCCTCCTGCCATTTCAACAATAGCTGCCGCAGCCATAGATCCTGCAGAACCTGTTTCAGCCTGACATCCACCAGCTGCACCCGAAATAGATGCATTATTGGCGACGATGAAGCCAAAAGCACCTGACGTAAATAGATAGTTCACCATCTGTTCACGCGTCGGATTCAATTTGTCTTTCACAGCGAAAAGAGTACCCGGTACGATTCCAGCAGCCCCTGCTGTCGGCGTAGCACAAATCATCCCCATAGCTGCATTCACTTCGTTCGTTGCGACTGCTTTACTGACCGCATCCAATAGAAGTTCACCCGATAAGGATTTACCTGTTTTTATATAGTTTTGGAGTAGCACCGCGTCTCCACCCGTTAATCCCGAAGTAGATTGCACCCCTTTCAATCCTTCTTCAATCGCTGCCTCCATGACTGATAGATTATTGTCCATTTGTGCAATAATTTCTTCACGTGTGCGTCGTGTTATCAACATTTCCTGTTCAATCATAATTTCAGAAATTGGCTTGCTCTCTTTTTCTGCAAGAGCGACTAATTCTTTTACATTGCTAAACAATACGTCCATATATATTTTCCTCCTCAGTTTGCTAGGGTGATTATTGTACAATCAATTTGCTAGAGTTGAAACTTGCGTCACGTTCGGTAAAGCTTTTAGTTGATCTGTCAGACTTTCGTCAAACATTTGATCCACTTCTATGACCATAAGCGCCATCTTCCCTTTTTCCTTACGTCCGACTTCCATATGCGCAATGTTCATGTCATGGGCAGCAATTACATTTGAAACACCTGCAATGACACCAGCCCTGTCGTCATGGACAACAAGCAAGGCTGGGAAATGACCGGAAAGTCGGAGAGGAAACCCATTCAACTCAACAACTTCCATCGTCCCGCCACCGATTGAAATTCCGACTAGTTCCATTTCGCCTAAACTGTCTCCGATAATAACCCGAGCTGTGTTCGGGTGAACAGCTTCTTCCTCTTCAGGAATGAATTCAAACGTCATGCCGAGCGCTGTAGCGTCTTCAAACGATGTTTTGATGCGTTCATCAAATGTATCATAATTAAGAAGGCCACCGATAATTGCCACATCGGTACCATGACCTTTATACGTTTCTGCAAAAGAACCATAAAGATGAATTTTTGCATATTCCGGTTGTCTGCCAAACAGATCCCTTGCCACAAGACCTATTCTTGCAGCACCCGCTGTATGTGATGATGAAGGTCCTACCATTACAGGACCGATAATTTCAAATACGGATCTATATTTCAATCTAAATACCCCCTTAAGTAAAAGCAAAGCGCTTACACATAGTTTACATGAATCAACCAATAAAAACAAAACAGAGAATACAAAGAGAACGGTATACTCAGAATCGAGCATACCGTTCTCATCAGCACTTTCATTCAACCGAGAGAATATATGGATAAAGCGGTTGTTTACCATTATACAGTTCCACTTCGATATGATCGTAAGTGGATTCTACAAACTTGGCGATTTCAGAAGCATCTTCATCTGAAACCCCTTCACCATAAATGAGAGTAACGATTTCATCGTCTTCATCAATCAGTGAATCCAGTAATGATTTCATCACTGTGTCTAATGATGGATTTGATAGTATGATTTTGCTGCCCGCAAGACCCATGAAATCATCTTTTCGAATGGATATGCCATCAATGGATGTATCACGGATAGAATGTGTTACTTGTCCAGTCTTAACCCCAGATGCAGCATTCGACATCGTTTTTTCGTTTTCAGCCACTTCCGCTTCTGGATTAAAAGCAAGAATTGCTGCTAACCCTTCAGGAATTGATTTTGTTTCAACGACAGCCGCTTCGATGCCACTTACTTCAGCAGCCTGTTTTGCTGCCATGATAATATTTTTATTGTTCGGTAAAATGATTGCGCGTTCTGCGCCGACATCTTTAATCGCTTTGACAATATCTTCTGTTGAAGGATTCATTGTCTGTCCACCTTCGATAACTGTCGATGCTCCGATACTTTTCAGTAATTCCGCTACACCAGCACCCATTGCGACAGTTATAACTGCATATGGATGGGATGAAACTTCAGCTGGATTCGCAGAATGCTGTTCACCGACAATATCAATATGCTGTTGACGCATGTTCTCGATTTTTATATTTATAAGCGAACCATATTGTTGCGCATAATTTAGCGCATCTCCAGGCTCTTCAGTGTGGATATGTACTTTCGCTAATTCTTCATCGGAAATGACAAGGAGTGAATCACCGAATTTACTAAGATCCAATCGGAATTCTGTTTCTTCAAACGGATGACTTTTCGACTTTTCATCCTCGAATTTGACCATGAACTCCGTGCAGTATCCATAAACGATATCTTCCGTGTTCATGAATCCTTGAACGCCACGGTGATGCTCGGCATTCACCATTTCATCCATCGAGTCAGTAGCAACCCGCTCAGGAAGTTCTTCACCTTTTAGACACGCAAGAAAGCCTTCGTAAACATATACAAGACCTTGTCCACCACTATCGACGACACCAACTTCTTTCAACACGGGAAGTAGGTCAGGCGTACGTTTTAATGAAGCTTTAGATTCTTCGACAATTGCTTCCATAACAAGAATAATGTCTTCAGTTGTTTTTGCAACTTCAACGCCTTTATTGGCAGCATCTTTGGCAACAGTTAAAATCGTACCTTCTACAGGCTTCATAACAGCTTTATAAGCCGTTTGAACACCGTATTCCAGTGCCTCAGCAAATTTACCGCTCGTCAATGTCGCCTCTTCTTCAACCGCTTTTCCAAACCCACGGAACAATTGAGACAGGATGACACCCGAATTCCCACGAGCTCCCATTAATAGACCTTTGGACAACGCCTGTGCTGTCTTACCCAGATGAGTAGTCACATGAGCTGCAGTCTCTTTTGCGCCTGACGTCATGGACAAATTCATATTCGTTCCTGTATCGCCATCGGGTACTGGAAACACGTTTAATGAATCGACATAATCCGCATTTAGATGAAGATGATGAGCTCCCATTTTCACCATATCCGCAAATTTAACTCCATCAATAAAATTCATTGCAATGTTTTCCTCCTTCAATCAGTTCGTCACCCGAACTCCTTGAACAAATATATTCACAGAAGCTACCGTTAACGATAATGTCTTTCTTAGTGTGTACATGACTTTGGACTGCACTTGGTAGGCAACTTCAGAGATTTTAGTTCCGTAACCGACTATGACGTACATATCAATATGCGTTTCATCACCGATATTCCTCACGATAACCCCTTTGGTATAATTTTCTTTACCTAGGATATCCGTAAGACCATCACGGATCTGATGACGCGAAGCCATGCCGACAATTCCGTAGCATTCGATAGTCGCCTCTCCAACCACTTGGGCTATGACGTCATTCGTAATATCTATTGTTCCGTAATCGTTTTTCAATTCAATGGACATGAAAGCTTCCCCTCCTGCATCCTTAATCGATATTTCCATTGTACTATACACTTTAACTTAAGAAAAGGAGAACTATCTGATTGCTAAAGAAGATCTGTAAAGGTATTCTCCTTGAAAGAGCAGTAAAAAAGGTTGCAAGGCGTTATTTCCTGTGATAAAGTATTATGGTATGCGAATTAGATAGTGAATCGCTTAATCATTATTAGCGAGGAGGACATAAACATGGCTAAAGAATGTGTAATTACTGGTCGTAAAGCTAGTGCGGGGAACAATCGTTCACACGCAATGAATGCTAACAGACGTACTTGGGGAGCTAACCTTCAAAAAGTCCGTATTCTTGTAAACGGCAAGCCGAAGCGCGTTTGGGTATCTGCAAGAGCACTCAAATCAGGTAAAGTACAGCGCGTTTAAGGTATATGCGCAAAGTATACTTCCAAAGAAATAAAACGCCAGGCCGATTAATCAGCCTGACGTTTTTTCTTTTTTCCTTTTTCGGTCCCGTTGACTTGCAGTTGCTGCCGCTTGACTTTTCGACTTATCGTCCTTTTGGAAAACAACCATGCACTTTCGGACGAAACTACTGAGAAACTTTGGCATCGTAAATGTATAAACTCGCAATTCCCCGCTCCTTTCAGGAATCTGAACTCCTTACCATTAAGCATATGCCTTGCCGGAATGAGATAGTACAAACTTCTGCAATCAGTTCATTGCTAGTAAATTTCGTCATCCCCATCCCGATTTCAGCATTCACCGTCTCGTACTTGAAGCCTGTTAACGTCAGACCGGAAACGGTGCCCCCAAAAGCGAAGAATGATACATAAGGTAGTTCATCAACTTTATAGATTCTATGAACACCAGAGCGGAAAAATGCCAATTCATTTGAAGCATTTCTTATCGAGAATAAAACACCTGCATTTTCAAATTGCAGACGGTATAACAGATGCAACACAGATTGAAAATGATCCAGCCTTCCACCTGTTACACCTGTTAAAATGATTTCTTCAGGTTCCAGCTCGAGCGCCCGTATGATGGCCAACTCTGTGTCTGTTTCATCTTTGTCTGAATTGAAGACGGACACTTCCTCCACGCACTCTTTGATCAGCTCTAGCTGAGTCGCTGTTATGGAATCGAAGTCACCGATGGCAATAGACGGTATAATGCCTAAATCCATGAGATGAACAGTACCGCGATCTACTCCAATGAATAGCGTGTCTTCTGAACTGCAGGCTTGCAAATCAGGCAATTCTTCTAAAGGACCACCGGCACATATGATGATTCTGTTCATCAGGTAAGCGCACTTTCTCCAGCTGTTTTAATCCGTTGTAATGCCGCTGCCCTGTCCGCTTCATTGTAAATCGCCGACCCCGCAACAAAGATTGTCGCACCCGCTTCTACACATGGAATAATTGTTTCTTCATTAATGCCGCCGTCTATTTCAATCTCAATTGACAATCCTTTTTCTTTAATAATTTCAGACAGTTGCTTTACTTTTGGGATGACGGAATGAATGAATTTTTGTCCGCCGAAACCTGGATTGACAGTCATAAATAGCACCATATCGATATCTTCAAGCACATGTTTGATCTGTTCGACAGGCGTATGAGGATTAAGCACAACCCCCGGTTTCACACCAAATGAGCGAATTAGTTGGATCGTTCTATGCAGATGCTTGCATGTTTCTACATGAACCGTAATATAGTCTGCTCCTGCCTTCGCAAACGCTTCAATATACGCATCCGGATTCTCAATCATGAGATGGACATCCAGTGGGAGTTTTGTTATAGGACGTAATGCTTCGACAACAATCGGCCCCATTGTGATGTTCGGAACAAAATGGCCGTCCATGACATCAATATGGATAAGTTCGGCGCCTGCTTTCTCGACTTCCAATACTTCTTCAGCTAATTTCGAGAAATCGGCTGCTAAAATAGAAGGTGCAATTTTTATCATTTTATGAATACCTCGGCTTTCGATCAGTAATTTCTTGCAGGAATTGCACATAATTCTTATAACGAGACTGCAAGATTTCCCCAGTCTCTACCTTCGCTTTCACTGCACAACCGGGCTCTTTCGTGTGAAGACATCCCCGGAACTTACAATCTGACGCGCTGCGTTCCATTTCAACGAAATAATTCCGCAACTCCTCTTTTTCGATATGTGTGAACTCGAGTGAACTGAAACCTGGCGTGTCAGCTACAAGCCCTCCTGCCACTTCCATCAGTTCCACATGTCTCGTTGTATGCTTTCCTCTACCTAACGCATCGGAAATTTCTCCTGTTTTCAGAGCTAGCTCAGGTATGAGCGTGTTTAACAAGGTCGATTTCCCGACGCCTGATTGACCGGCAAGTACTGTTGTTTGATCTTTCAGGAAAGGCTCCAATACAGTAAATAAATTCGGATCATCAATATATGTTTCAACGACATCATAACCAATATCTCGGTAATAGTTCAAGGCGGCTTCTGCATCCTGAACAACGCTTTCACTTGCGATATCCTTTTTCGTAACACAAATTACCGGCTTAATGCCATAAGATTCTATAACAACAAGAAACCTGTCCAGCAAATGCGGACTAAAATCAGGTTCCACCAAAGAAAAAACGAGAAAAGCCTGATCGATATTAGAGATTGGCGGCCGGACAAGTTCGTTTTTACGCTCATCAATTTCAGTTACTGTTGCATCATTGTCGCCTTCTCGGACAATTGTCACAATATCTCCGACCAATGGCGTTATTCCACGATTCCTGAAAACACCACGGCCTTTACACTGGATCAATTGCCCGTCCTGTTCGACATAATAAAAACCACTAATTGCTTTTCTGATTTGTCCTTTTGGCATCCAATCCCTCTTTCTTAATCAATATCGTCGTAATCTATTGTTTCCTCCGCGATGACTGTGGAATTTCTGAATATCCTATATGCTCCACGCTGTCCTTCTCCAAGTTCAATCGTAATTTTTTCTTTGACATCTTCGATAATGGTGAACTCTTTAACAGGATCCGTCATGGAATGTTTACTGTCTTGTATATAAATTTGAATTGTCTGCGGTTCGCGATCTGTCTGTTCGTCTTCCTCCTCTTCGAAGTCAACAACCTCATATGGAATTTCAATTGTACGAACAATATATTTTACAGGTTTTTCTTTTGGTCCTTTTGAAAGTCCGACTTCTACCAGTGCCCCTTTTTCAATTTCAGAGTTTGCAGATGGTTTCTGCCATATGACTCGACCTTCTTCAATCGTATCATGGTGTTCTTTTTCTACAACTCTAATATCGAAGCCGGAAGTTTTGGCATACTTCTGTAGTTGTTCATTGCTATAGCCTGTCAAGTTATCAATTTTTCTGATGTCTTTACCGAGACTGACTGTGAAAACAAGGTCGGTATCTTCAGGAACGATTTCTTCCCCTTCTTCCGGTGACTGCCCGATGATTTGTCCCTTTGGCTTATCGTCATGAACGGGATTCGATTTAATGGATTTGAAATTATATCTATCCAAAAGGCTATTAATTTCTTCAAAATCACGACCAATATAGTTCGTCAACACCATCGTCTCTTTACCTTTACTCACATACAGCGTGACAGGAGTTCCAACATCCCTCAGCTTGTCAGCTTCTGGAATTGTGCGGAAAACTTGACCTGCGATGAACTCATCAGAAAAGTCTTCTTCTATCTCGCTCACTGTAAAGCCGTATTCCTCGAGTTCAGCTATCGCTTCTGCTTCATCCATTCCAACTACATTTGGAATCGTTTCTTTTTTTGGCCCTAACATTCCAGGGAGTAAAAAGATAAGCAATAGGATCGCAACTAAAGCCGTTAATGAACCAACTACAATGTGCCATTTCTTTCGCTTTTTCTTTACAGGTGCTACAGGTTGAGCGGGAATAGGTTCAATGATACGTGTCTGTTCCGCTTCATCCAGTAATGTATTATCTTTAATAGCTGGTATGATCCGGGTTTTATCATCATCAAAAGGAACAACGAACTTCTCCTCATCATTTCTTTCTTCGCAGAGAACAGTAAGAAGGTCCTCGTACATCTCATCAGCTGACTGGTATCGATAGGTAGCATCTTTTGCAGTCGCCTTTAAAATGACATTTTCAACACTCTGCGGAATTTCAGGATAGATGAGGCGGACTGATGGCGTTTCCTCCTGTAGATGCTTCAAGGCAATCGCAACTGCAGTTTCGGCTGAAAACGGCAATTTCCCCGTTAATAATTCATAAAAAACGATTCCTAGTGAATAGATATCCGACTTTTTCGTCGCCATCCCACCTCTTGCTTGCTCAGGTGACAAATAATGGACTGTGCCGATGACTGAATTTGTTTTTGTATGGGACGTTGCACTTAGTGCCATAGCAATACCGAAATCAGTGATTTTCACATCATTTTCGCTATCCATCAAGATGTTTTGCGGCTTGATGTCGCGATGGATAATCCCATTATGATGCGCATTGGCAATTGCAGAAACTAATTGTTTCATAATATTGATTGCTTCAATGGGTCGTAAAGGACCATTTGTTTGGATATACTTTTTAAGTGTCTGGCCTTCAATGAATTCCATTACAAGGTAATGCAATTCGCCATCTTCTCCAACATCAAAAATATTAACGATATGTGGATGTGTCAAACTCGTTGCAGAGAGTGCCTCTCTCTGGAATCGCTTTTTCATATCTTGTTCATTCACAAAGTCGTAGTTAAGTACTTTTATGGCTACATCTCTGTCCAGAATGATGTCGTGCGCAAGATACACTTTCGACATACCGCCTTCGCCGATGCCTTTAATAATTTCGTAACGGCCGCCTACTCGTTTACCGATCATGTTTCATCCACCTCCGAAACGGATGGACCCGTTAGTATGACGGATATATTATCTTCTCCGCCCAGTTCGTTGGCCAATCCTATCAAACGGGCTGCTTTTTCATGTAAATTACCTTTTGAAGTAACTATCGTCAAAATTTGAGCAGTTGTAACTTTATTACTTAAACCGTCTGTGCATATTAAAACATATGATGAGTGAATATCGAAGGTAAACTGATAAAAATCGGGCACTATTGATGCTTCTGAACCCAAAGCGCGCATAATCCAATTCCTTTGTGGATGAACTTCAGCTTCTTCTTCCGTGATTTCTCCCGATTCTAGCAATACATTTACGAAAGAATGATCTTTTGTAACTTGTTGAATCGTTTTTTCTTCGATTATATAGACACGACTGTCACCGACATGTGTAATGATTCCCCTATTCTCAAAGAGAAGAACAGCATCCAATGTCGTGCCCATCCCTTTTAAATCGGGGTCATTCATGGCTTTTGAATAGATTTCATCGTTGACGAATGTAATCGTTTCATTCAGCCATTTTATCCAGTCATCATTCTGAAAGTGGCTGTAATCTTTAATAGCTGTATACTTTTCGCCTATTAACTGAACAGCAGTGGAGCTCGCGTAATCCCCACCTCGATGCCCCCCCATACCATCAGCAACTATCGCCAATGCTGGACCGTCTTGAAGCGTGAAAACAGCTGCACTGTCTTCATTTACCGTGCGCTTTCTACCAATGTCTGTCAGAACTTCAAATTGCATCATCCGTACCCCCTTTTGAATCATTCAGCTATTATGTTTTTTTTGGAAAGCGGCTACAAAAAATCCATCGCTACCGAAATGCTGAGGAAGCACTTGCAACATGTTGTTTTCAATCGGCAATGGGACATTGCTCTGTATTCCATCCAGCTCTGTAAGATGCAAATCGGAATGTGTGTTCAAGAACTCTCTGACGAGCCCTTCATTTTCATCATATTCCACCGTACATGTACTATAGACGATAATCCCATCCGGTTTGATAAGCTGATAGGCTACTTCCAACAATTGCTGTTGAATGTCCGAAAGGTTTTTTAAATCTTGTTCAGTTTTATTGTATTTTATTTCCGGTTTCCGGCGGATGACACCGAGACCACTGCAAGGTGCATCGACAAGTATCCGGTCGAATGAAGCGGGCTTATAAATTGTTGTTAATTCTCTGCTGTCGCCACTTTTCGTTTGAATGGACTTTATCCCAAGGCGTTCTGCATTCGATTCAATTAACGCAAGTTTATGATCATGTAAATCATGGGCATAGATTTCCCCGGTGTCATTCATCTTCTCTGCGATGAACGTTGTTTTTCCACCTGGTGCAGCACACATATCGAGCACTTTCATGCCCGGTTTCACATCAAGTGCAAGGACAGGCAACATCGAGCTTTCATCTTGGATAGTCAGTAAACCATTCGAAAATGCAGCTGTGTTTGCTAAGCTACCGCTAGCTGTCTGTACACTTTCGGCTACAACTTGTCCCGCCGTTGCTTCGATGCCTTCACTATTCAATGCGGATATTGCTTCATCAACCGTAGATTTCAGCGAATTGACTCTTGCTGTCATTCGTGCAGGATTATTGTTTTCATGTGCCATCGCCAACGCTTCTTCTTTCCCAAATTGCTTAATCCATCTGTCAATCAACCATTTTGGGTGACTCGTTTCGATGGAAATCCTTTCAGCGTCATCTTTAATATCTTCGATGGAACGTACCCCTTCACGCAATACCGAACGCAGTATACCGTTAACAGTTGGCGCAATCCGTTTATGGCCTCGTCGCTTCGCTATTTCAACTGCTTCATGGACGACTGCGTGGGGAGGGATTTTTGTCAGGAAAACAATTTGATAGATGGACAGTCGTAATAATTCGCGCACCCATTTATCCAACTTGCCTCTCACAAACGGTTCCAAATAATAATCCAGCGCCAAGCGATGTTGAAGTGTGCCGTAAGTCAATTCTGTTAACAGTCCCCGGTCTTTAGGATCAATCGTATATTTTTTGATAGTCCTGTTTAGAAGGAGGTTGCTGTATGCCTGATTTTCATTAATTTCAATCAGTATGGACAGCGCGGCATCCCGTACATTGCCGTTCCAGATTTTCTTTTTAGTAGTTGTCATTCAAATGAGTCTCCTTCATGCCATTTCGCCCCGACACCGTTCATGAATTCTTCGGCAGTCAATCGCTTTTTACCGGCAGGTTGCAATTCGGTGATTGCTATTGAAGTCTGATCACCCGTTTTAATAATCAGCTTATCTTTTAAACGTTTGATAATGGTACCTGGTTTCGCTTCTGAAACAATATCCGATTTCTCCGCGCTCCAAATTTTCACATTATCTCCTTGGAACACAGAATATGATCCGGGCCATGGATATAATCCTCTGATCTGATTGTAAATGGCTAGTCCATTCTTCGACCAGTCAATTCGTTCCTGTTCACGGGAAATATTGCTAGCAAAAGTCACTTTTTCTTCATCTTGCTCTATACTTTCATTCGTCTTGTCTAGTATTGAAGGCAATGTCTCTTTGAGCAGTTGTGTACCGGCTGCTGAAAGCTTATCAAACAGTATACCTGTAGTATCCGTTTCCGTTATCGGCACTTTCACTTGAGATATAATATTGCCCGCATCCAATTTTTCGACCATATACATGATTGTGACACCGGTTTCAGTTTCGCCGTCAATAACTGCTTGATGGATTGGCGCTCCCCCTCGGTATTTCGGCAATAATGAAGCATGCACATTAATACAACCATATTCAGGTGTTTCAAGGAGCTCCTTCGGCAAAATTTGACCATATGCTGCAGTAATAATCAAATCGGGCTTCAAGTTGATAATTTCTTTCAGTTCTTCTGAATGCCTTAGTTTTTCAGGTTGCAGTACAGGCAAACCGAGCCGAACTGCCTCAGCTTTTACAGGAGGGGGGGTGAGAACACGCTTTCTTCCGACTGGTCGATCGGGTTGGGTAACAACTGCAAGAATTTCTAAACCTTCGTCTTTAAGCATAGTTAGTACAGGAACGGAAAAATCAGGAGTTCCCATGAATACGATTTTGGTCATTCCGTTTCCCCCTCCTCATCTACTTGTTCGAACTCTTCCGGATCAACGATTCTTTTAATTTTAGTATCGAACAGAATCCCATCCAAATGGTCAATTTCATGGAGGATTGCACGTGCTTCGTAATCTTCTGCTTCAAGTTCGTATAATGAACCATCGCGTTCCTGTGCTTCTACTTTTACATAGAATGGACGTTCCACTTCTCCATATAATCCAGGAAAACTCAAACACCCTTCCACTTCAATTTCGGATCCGCCAATTGCCGTGATGACCGGATTGACCATTTCAATGACATCATCGCCTTCACCAAGGTCAACAATCGCGACACGCAATAATTCACCTACTTGTGGAGCGGCTAGTCCGACACCGTCCGCATCAACCATTGTTTCATACATATCATCTAATAATCTCGCGAGTTTCTTATCAAACTTTTTGACTTCCTTACAGCGTTGCGTAAGGAGTGTCGATGGACTTTTAACGATTTCTAGTATTGCCAATTCAATTCCTCTTCTCTCACAATTTGTTCGTCAAGCCGGATTAGAAAATGGAACTCGGATCTACATCTACACTCATTAGCAACCCGTCTTTCATCCAGTTCGTCCGGTACATTTTGATTAATTGCTGAAGCGTATCGATAAGCTTCGGCTCTTTTTTGTATTTTATCAAACATTGGTATCGATATCTATTGTTCACTCGGCTTATTGCCGCAGCAGCTGGTCCGATAATAAATGTGTCTGGAGATAGAGCTCCTTTGATGAATGTTGCACCTTTATCTGCATAATCGATCACTTTCATAAGATCTTCATGTGAAAATTGAATGAGTGTTATATAGAAAAAAGGAGGATAGCCATATTGTCTGCGCGCCGCCATCTCCATATGATAGAACGTTTCAAAGTGTTGCGTCTTTGCCAATTCGATTGCATAATGCTCTGGCGTATAGGTCTGTATAAACACTTCACCGGCAAGTTCATGACGTCCGGCACGACCGCTTACTTGTGTCAGCAGTTGGAATGTCTTTTCTGCAGCACGGAAATCCGCTAGATGCAACGTTGTATCCGCCGCGAGTACGCCGACCAACGTAATATTCGGGAAATCCAATCCTTTTGCAATCATCTGAGTACCTAAAAGTATGTCTGCGTTACCTTCACTTACTTGACGGAGAATTCGTTCATGAGACCCTTTCTGCCTCGTCGTATCAACATCCATTCGTAAGACGCGCGCTTCAGGGAATAACTTTGCAATTTCTTCTTCGGCTTTTTGGGTACCTGTACCAAAAAAACGGATATGCTCACTTTCGCACTCCGGACAGATCGTCGGAACCCCTTCCTCATGGCCACAATAATGGCATTTCAACGTCTCATTTGCACGATGATACGTCAAAGAGATATCGCAGTTCGGACATTGGACGACTGTTCCACAATCCCTGCACAATACAAATGAAGAGAAACCCCTTTTGTTAAGGAATAGGACAATTTGTTCTTTCCTTTGGAGACGTGTTCGTATCCCTTCCGCTAATTCAACGGAAAACATCGACCGGTTTCCTTCCTTCAACTCTTCCCGCATATCAACGACTGTCACGCTTGGAAGCCCTTGATTCAACGCTCTCTTTGACAACTCAAGAAGTGTATATACACCTTTGGATGCACGGGCATATGATTCCAATGAAGGAGTTGCACTTCCGAGTACGACAGGACAACCAAAATGTTCCGATCTCCAAATCGCTACATCACGCGCATGGTATCGCGGATTATCTTCCTGTTTATAGGTTGATTCGTGTTCTTCGTCTAGTATGATAATGCCGATATTCTCAAATGGTGCAAAAATAGCGGAACGTGCTCCTACAACTACTTTTACTTCTTTACGGTGAATTTTTCGCCATTCGTCGTATTTTTCTCCCGCTGATAAACCACTATGCATGACAGCAACGAGTCCACCGAACCTTGCTTGGAAGCGTGATGTCATTTGCGGTGTAAGAGAAATTTCAGGTACGAGGACAATCGCTTCCTTGCCTTGTTTAAGTACATGGCTAATTGCCTGCAAATAGACTTCCGTTTTCCCACTACCTGTAATACCATGCAATAGAAATGTCTTGGCCGAATTTTTGTCTGATGCTTCGTTGACAAGGTCCAATGCTACTTTCTGTTCTTCCGTCAACGTCAAAGGCAGCTGGGTATCTCGTAGCCGTGGAGCATCTGGTTCACGATAGGTTTCAACATGCTCCTCAGAAGCAGCCCCTTTTTCGATTAGAGCTTTTAGCACGGGTGCCTGGACGCCAGCTTCCTTCAGTACACTTGCAGCCACTACCGTTTTGTTTGCATGGCGTCTCATCCAATCCAACAATTCTTTCTGCTTTTTTGCATTCGTATGGATTGTTTCATCGATTGTTTGAAGTGTACTTGCATCTTTTATATGAATGACACGGACTTTTTTCACTTTTGTCTGTTGACTTATTGCCGTATCGATTGTTAAAACGCCAATTTTCGCGTATGCTTTAATGATTTTCAATAAAGCAGAATCAGTTACTTGTTTTAATGGTAACCTCGTTCGCCCATTCAAAAAAGATAGCAATGCTGCATCCCTTATTTCATAGGGCTTTTCCACTTCAATAAATTTTTCATATTTGCCACGCATTGCTGCGGGTAACATAACTTGCAAAGCATCAATTTCATAGGCAAGTGTTTCTCTTGCTACTATTTTAGATAGTTTCAGAAGTTCTGGTGAAAGTACAGGTTCCAAATCGATTAATTCATCAATCGATTTCAATTTTTCCTCATCGAGATCGCTATCAGTTTTCAATCGGGTGACATATCCGAGTACTTTTCTTGGTCCGAAGGGAACCTTCACACGTGATCCACATTCAATTACCTCTTGCATATTGGAAGGCACAACATAATCGAACGGCCTGTCGATCGGATAAGCAGCCACATCGACAATGACTTCAGCAATCATGGACGGTTGTCCTTTCCTCTTCGATTATTTTTTCAAGAAGTGCGGCTGCAAGCTGGCTCTTCAACATAGCTTCAAACGGAAACGTTTTCCCTGTTTTCGTCAGTAGTGTGACAACATTTGTATCGCTACCGAAACCGCCACCAGGATCAGTGACATCATTGACGATAATGTAATCCAAGTTTTTACTGTCAAGCTTTGACTGACCATATGCAACGGCGTCGTTCGTTTCAGCTGCAAAGCCTATAAGAATTTGGTTCTTCTTCTGTGCTCCGAGCGTTTTTAATATATCCGTCGTCCGTTCAAGACTAATTGAGGAATCTCCCTCTTTTTTCTTCATCTTCTGAGCATGCGCTTCTTTCGGCCTGTAATCTGCCACTGCAGCCGACTTTATGACGATTGAAGCATCTTCATACTCGGCTAATACTGCTTCCAGCATTTCGGCAGCACTTTCGACTTTCAAGAGACGAACACCGCTAGGTTTCGGTAAATCTACCGGTCCGGATATCAAAACCGTTGATGCGCCCAATTTCACAGCGGCTTCCGCCATCGCATACCCCATCTTCCCGCTCGAGAAATTCGAAATATATCTAACAGGGTCAATTCTTTCACGAGTCGGTCCAGCAGTGACGACCACTTTCTTACCTGCTAGTGGTAAGTTTACTGATTTTGAAAATCGTTCTTGTATCAATGCAACAATCTGTTCAGGTTCTTCCAATCTTCCTTTACCTACATAGCCACAAGCTAAAAAACCTTCAGCAGGCTCAATGAACCTGTACCCATCTTCATGAAGTTGGGCTATGTTTCTGATGACCGACTTATTTTCATACATATGTACATTCATCGCCGGTGCAATCCATACTTCAGCAGTCGTTGCCAACAATGTCGAAGTAACCATATCATCTGCAATTCCATTCGCGATTTTTCCGATAGCATTAGCGGTCGCAGGAGCTACAATGACTAGATCTGCCCAATCAGCAAGATCAATATGCGCGATAACACGAGAGTCTTTTTCATCAAACGTATCAAAATAAACATCATTTCGGGACATGACCTGAAAAGTAAGGGGATTCACAAATTCCATGGCAGACGCTGTCATAATCACTTTGACTTCAGCCCCTGCTTGAGACAACTTGCTTACAAGAGCGACAGCTTTATAGACAGCGATGCCTCCAGTAACACAGACGAGTATTTTTTTGTTCAACAATTGGCTCATCCTTTCACCAAAAAGTAGTTCTATATAAATTAAGAAACTCCCCAAGAAAGTCTGTTTCTAAGGGAGTGACACACTAACTATTAAAATGTGTTGATATTTTCGTTAAGATCAGACTTCGTCTTCATAAATGATGGAAGCATCTTGTTCCTGTTTAGATAATGCGCCTGTGGCGATTTCTTCCAGTGCTTTGCCAACATTTTTGTGAGACGTGTACTTCTGCAACAACGGATTACGGCTTTCCTGCATTTCACGCGCGCGTTTAGCGGCAAGTGTAACAAGTGTATATTTGGAATCAATCTTGCTTTTCAATGAATCAACTGATGGATATAACATAAATCATTCTCCCTCCAACATCTGTAAGTAGCGTTTTTCAACACGTTCACGACGGCAATGCTCAGCAGTGACAATTGCATTGATGCGATCGCATGCCTTTGACACTTCATCGTTTTCAACAACATAATCATAAAGATTCATCATTTCAAGCTCATCACGCGCCTTTAATACACGGCTCGCAATAACATCGGCTTCTTCAGTCCCTCTTCCGACAAGCCTTACTTGAAGCTCGGATAAGCTTGGAGGAGCAAGGAAAATAAAGAGACCATCCGGCACTTTCTCCCGGACCTGTGCGGCTCCGACAACTTCAATTTCAAGAAAAACGTCTCGGCCGGCATCTAATGTAGCATTCACATAATCAAGCGGCGTCCCGTAGTAGTTGCCAACATACTCGGCATACTCAAGAAGGCCGCCTTCGCTAATTCGGCGTTCGAATTCCTGTCTGGATTTAAAGAAGTAATCGACTCCGTCTTGTTCGCCTTCACGCGGACTTCTAGTCGTCATCGAAATCGAATATTCATAGTTCGTATCAGGTTGTTGAAAAAGTTCTTTTCTGACTGTACCTTTTCCGACCCCGGAAGGACCGGATAGGACAATCAGCAATCCTCGTTGTTTGTACATGCAATCCCTCTTCTTATGTAATCTTCGGCTAATTTTGTTTCATTCATCCTAGCAAACATTCTTATCATATTATAACATATCTACACGCGAGAGTGCTAAAATGGAACAAAACGTTTGAAAGAGGAATTCATAATGGCATTTGATGGTTTATTCACAGCTGCAATGACAGACGAATTGCAGATTTTAAAAGATGGACGGATCTCCAAAATTCACCAACCAAACACACAAGAAGTCATTCTAATGATAAGAGCAGGAAGAAGCAATCATAAATTGCTTATTTCCACACATCCTTCTTATTCGCGTGTACAACTGACAGAAGAAACACAAACGAATCCACCTGAACCGCCGATGTTTTGTATGGTACTTAGAAAGCATCTTGAAGGGGGCACCATTGAATCGATCCGTCAGGAAGGTAACGATCGGATTATCATTTTGAATATCCGTGCAAAAAACGAGATTGGTGATGACATCAATCGCACACTGATCATCGAGATTATGGGTAGACATAGCAATATGATACTTATCGATCCTGATCGGAATATGATTATCGACAGTCTGAAACATCTGCCTCCTTCTGTTAATAGTTACAGAACTGTTATGCCTGGCCAACCCTATATACCTGCACCGCCGCAAAACAAGCTGAACCCATTTGAGGTGGATGAAAAAATATATTCTGAAATATTCTCTGCAATCGAAGGAGCTAAGGATGTCGTAGACGCTTTCTCAGGTTTTTCCCCAATCCATGCCGAAGAGATTTTGCATCGGCTGAATGGTATCTCACACGACCAGTCATTCAATGTATTCCAAGCATTCCTTTCATCCTTTTTGGGCGATAAGAAAACCCCTACTATTGCAGAAAACGGCAATAAATCACTATTCTCCGCTACAGCATTGACGTTTGCAGATAAGACGATTGCCACGTTCAATACGCTTGGTGAAATGCTAGACAAAGTCTATTTTGCTAGAGCTGAAAGAGAGCGTGTAAAATCCCAGGCGGCAGATCTTGAACGTTGGCTTGATAATGAAGTTGCCAAGTTGAAACTTAAGATGAATAAATTAGCAAAAGAACAGAAAGCTGCCGAGAAACTGGATACGTTCCAGTTATACGGAGAACTCCTTACTGCAAACAGCTACGCGATACAAAAAGGTGATAATGAAGCGGTTGTCGACAATTATTACGAGGAAGGCACTACCGTAACTATTCCGTTAGATCCTAGGAAGACACCAATTGAAAATGCTCAACGGTTTTATTCCCGTTATACGAAAGCAAAAAATGCATTAATCATGATTGCAAAGCAACTGCAGAAAGCGCAGGAAGATATCGATTACTTTGAAATGATTAAACAGCAGGTCATGCAAGCTTCTCCAAATGACATCGATGAAATACGGGAAGAATTATCCGATCTCGGTTTGATGAAAGCAAGACGCGGAAAAAAGAAACCGAAACCGAAAAAGCCTGCACCTGAAAGTTATATTTCTTCTTCCGGCATTCCTATTTCTGTCGGCAAAAACAATAAGCAAAATGATTATTTAACATTCAAAGTGGCAGCTAGAGATCAAATCTGGTTGCATACAAAAGATATTCCTGGATCACATGTTGTCATACATGATGCAAATCCGGATGAGAAGACAATCGAGGAAGCGGCAGTTCTATCCGCTTACTTCAGTAAAGCGAGAGGTTCATCGTCCGTACCTGTCGATTTTACGGAAGTGAAACACGTGAAAAAGCCGAATGGATCAAAACCCGGTTTTGTCATCTATTTCGAGCAGAAGACTATTCATGTCACTCCCGAAGAAGATATTGTGAGAAAACTGAAGAAGTGATTGCAAACGAAAAGGCAGAATGGAGCTTCACAACTCCATTCTGCCTTTTTTCCTTATTTCAATAAACCCGCTTTTAATTTTCCGTGCCATTCAAGAAGTTCACGGATAGATACATCAGTAATTGCACCGCTATCTTTAGCTGCTTCTGTTAATGCATTGAAGTCTGTCAAACTCTTATAGCTCAATCCCGCCTCTTCAAATGCCTTATCTGCACTTTCAAGTTCATATGTAAATATAGAAACGACACCCGTTACTTCAACATTTTCTGATCGTAGTGCTTTTACTGCATTCAGGCTGCTGCCACCTGTAGAAATCAAGTCTTCGATAATGATCGCCTTATCTAACGAAGTTACTTTCCCTTCGATTTGACGACTCCTTCCATGCCCTTTTGCTGTTGAACGGATATAGACCATCGGCAAGCCCAGAATGTCTGCAATCCAAGCAGCGTGTGGGATGCCGGCAGTTGCTGTCCCAGCAATCAATGTCGTTTCAGCATAATACTCTTTGATAAGACCCGCAAGGCCTTCAGCAATTTTCTTTCGGCCAATAGGATCAGACATCGTCAATCGGTTGTCACAATAGATTGGAGACTGAATACCTGATGCCCAAGTGAAGGGATCTTCAGGACTTAGTTCCACAGCGCCTACATGTAATAGGATTTTTGCAATTTCTTTTTTATCCATTCTTATTCCATCCCTTTCCAACGAGCGTTAATCTGTTCGTACGCAGCTAGCGGATCTGTTGCACCTGTAATCGCTCTACCAACGACAATGTGTGTTGAACCTTTTTTTCTCGCTTCTTCAGGAGTAGCAATTCTCTTTTGGTCATGTGTACTGCTTTCAGGCAAACGAATACCCGGAGTCACTTTAAGAAATGATTGTCCACAAACTTGCTGGATTATCGAAGCTTCATGGACCGAGCAAACAACACCGTCTAAACCAGCTTCTTTTGTCAATTTCGCATAGTGAAGTACGGATTTCTCCAAAGAAACTCCAATCAATTGTTCTTCCCGAACTTGGCGATCATCAGTAGACGTTAGCTGCGTCACCCCAATGATGGAGGGTCGCTTCATACCAGCTGGCGTCCCTTTATCCAATCCTTCGAGCGCCGCCTCCATCATTATCCTCCCACCAGCTGCATGGACATTCACTAGATCGACACCTAGACGAGCCAATACTTCCATAGCAGACTTCACAGTATTTGGAATATCGTGGAGCTTCAAATCCAAAAAGATGTCAAATCCGAGTTCTTTCAGCTTGGCAATAATCGTCGGACCTTCTTTGAAATATAGTTGCATCCCGACTTTTACATTGACATCCCCATCGAACGCACGGAGGAACTCCATTGTCTTTTGGCCTGAATCAAAATCTAGCGCAATGATTGGAGAGATTCTCATAGTAGGTGACTCCTTCCGATAAGTTCTGAAATATGATTGACATTTAGTTCATCCAGCTTTGCAGGCAGTTCGTTGATGATGTTTGGACAAACGAATGGATCCACGAAATTGGCTGTGCCTACTGCTACGGCACTTGCGCCTGCAGACATAAAATCGATCACATCATCCACATTTGCAACGCCGCCCATTCCTATAATCGGGATGTTGACTATCTGACTCACTTCATAAACCATCCGTAGTGCAACCGGCTTGATCGCGGGACCTGATAAACCGCCTGTTACATTCGCAATGATCGGTCTGCCTGTCTTCTGATCTAGACGCATGCCTACCAATGTATTAATCATCGTAATACCGTCTGCTCCAGCTGCTTCAACCGCCCTTGCAATTTCTTTTATATCAGTGACATTAGGAGACAATTTTACGTAGACAGGGACTTCTGACACTTTTTTCACCGCTGCCGTCAGATCATGTGCTTGTTGGGGGTCTGTTCCGAATGTGATTCCGCCACATTTGACGTTCGGACAGGAAATATTCAATTCCAGCGCTTTCACATTCGGCGCAGATGAAATCTTTTGTGCGACTTCCACGTAATCTGCCGTTTCAGTACCAGCCACGTTTGCAATGATCGGAACATCGAACTGTTCTAGCCAAGGCAATTCGTTTTCCATGACGCCTTGCAAGCCTGGGTTTTGTAGACCGATAGCATTCAGCATTCCTGCTGCAGTCTCAGCTACTCGCGGAGTCGGATTCCCGAAGCGCGTTTCCAATGTTGTCGCTTTGATCATAATTGCGCCTAGTTGGGACAAGTTATACAAATTACCGTATTCTTTACCGAAACCGAAACAACCTGATGCCGGCATAATTGGATTCTTCAGCTGCAAGCCTGGCAGCTCTACTGATAACCTGTTCATATCGACACCACCCCTGCAGGAAATACCGGTCCATCTGAACATACTTTGATGTACGGTTTATCCGATTTATCCGTTGTTTGGCAGACACATGCGAAACAAGCTCCGATCCCACAGCCCATTCGCTGTTCAAAAGAAAGAAATCCTTTTTTGCCTTCATATGCAGATTGAACAGCAGTCAGCATCGGCATCGGACCACACGTGTAATACGTTGAAAATTCATTGGTAAACTGTTCCATAACATCCGTTACAAATCCTTTAGTACCGGCAGTTCCATCCACCGTCGCAATATACGTTTCACCCAGTTCATTGAATTCTTTTTCATAAAAAGAAACTTCGGCTGTCTGGAATCCTAGTACATGAATACAAGTAACACCTTTAGCAGTTAGTTGTTTCGACAATTCATAAAGGGGTGGAACACCAATTCCGCCGCCGATTAATATCGCCGTTTCACTGACAGAGGTTTCTTCAACCGGAAAACCGTTACCTAACGGACCGAGCACATCCACTTCATCCCCTATTCGCTTTACAGACAGCAATGAAGTTCCTCTTCCTTCTGCGCGGTAAATGATCGTCATTTCATTGATATCCTGATCGATAGATGCAATCGATATCGGTCTTCTCAATAACGGCTCATATGAATCCGATACACGTATATGGACAAACTGGCCGGGGGAAGTAATTTCCCCCACCAACTTACCTGCTAGTTTCATTTCGAAAATGTCTTTGGCAATCTGTTTCTGGTCGACAATAGTCATCCTGTCTTGAATAATCATATTGACACCTGTTGCTTTGGCATTTCATCCGTTTGAAAAGTCATCGATTCGATGACACGTAACATAGCTTCTGCTGTATCAATCGACGTCAGGCATGGGATTCCGTTCTCCACAGATTCACGTCTAATTCTAAAACCATCGCGTTCAGGCTGCTTCCCTTTCGTCAATGTGTTGATAACGAGTTGAGCATCTCCTTTTTGAATGACGTCGATAAGTGTCGGTCCATCCGAACCGATTTTCCCGACAGTTTTCACTTTGATAGCGGCCTCTTCCAACGTTTTTGCTGTACCTTCAGTAGCCATGATATGGTAACCGATATTCACAAAACGCTTAGCAATATCGACAATTTCTTCTTTGTCTTTGTCGGAGACTGTCATCAGTACAGAACCATATTCTTTAATTTCCATACCTGCAGCAACAAGGCCTTTGTAAAGTGCTTTTTCAAGTGTTATGTCTTTCCCCATCACTTCACCTGTCGATTTCATTTCAGGTCCTAGTGTAATATCCACACGGCGCAGTTTTGCGAATGAGAATACCGGTACCTTCACATAGACACCCGACGGAATATCCGCTAAGCCGTCTTTATAACCTTGCTCAATGATCGATTGGCCTAAAATCGCTTTTGTCGCGATGTTTGCCATTGGGATATTCGTAATTTTACTTAAGAAAGGAACGGTCCGACTTGATCTCGGATTCACTTCAATGACATACACTTGGCCTTCGGATATAACAAACTGGATATTCAACAATCCTCTGATATTTAATCCGAGAGCTAGTCGTTTTGTATAGTCCACGATGGTTTCAACCATCGAGGCAGACAAGTTTTGAGGAGGATACACAGCAATAGAGTCGCCAGAGTGTACGCCTGCGCGCTCGATATGCTCCATGATACCTGGAATAACGACGTTTTCCCCATCACAGATTCCATCAACTTCAATTTCAGTCCCTGTCAAATAGCGGTCAATTAAAACCGGATGTTCAGGGCTTGCTTGCACAGCGTGCTCCATATAGTGAAGTAATTCCTCTTCAAGGTAGACGATTTCCATCGCACGACCGCCTAGTACATAAGATGGTCTTACAAGTACTGGATAACCGATTTCGTTCGCAATTGCCACTGCTTCTGGAACAGAAACTGCTGTTTTGCCGAGTGGTTGCGGGATGCCGATTTCATGCAAAGCCCGTTCAAACTTATCACGGTTTTCCGCGCGATCAATGTCCTCTAGTGAAGTACCGAGAATTTTCACTCCGCGCGCTTCAAGCCCAGCTGCTAAGTTGATGGCCGTCTGCCCGCCGAATTGAACGATTACACCTTCAGGCTGTTCCAGGTCAATGATGTGCATCACATCTTCAATCGTCAATGGTTCAAAGTATAATTTGTCCGATATGGAAAAGTCTGTTGACACCGTTTCGGGATTATTATTGATGATGATTGCCTCATAACCGGCCTGTTGGATCGCCCATACGGAATGGACTGTTGCATAATCGAACTCTACACCTTGCCCGATACGGATTGGACCGGAACCGAGAACTACGACGCTTTTCTTTTCCGATTTGACAGACTCATTTTCTTGTTCATATGTCCCATAAAAATAAGGTGTGTCAGATTCATATTCGCCTGCACATGTGTCCACTTTCTTATAAACCGGAATAATGCCATGCTCTTTCCGCAAACTATAAATCGCCCGTTCTTTTTCATTCCATAGCTGGGCAATTGTCACATCTGAAAAGCCCATGCGCTTTGCTTTATACAAAATTTCAAGGTTATGTGGGTTTGCTTTCAATTGTTCTTCAAATCGGACAATCTTTTCGAATTTCCGCAAGAAGAAGACGTCGATCATACTCCACTCGTGTAACGTTTCAATCGATACACCTCTACGTAATGCCTCGCCGATAAAGAATAAACGCTCGTCTCCTGCTCGTCTGATACGTTTTTCAATCCACTCATCAGTCATATCATCTCCATTTTTGAGACTCAGACCGAATTGGCCTGTTTCAAGTGAGCGGACAGCTTTAAGAATCGACTCTTCAAAAGTGCGACCCATTGCCATCACTTCACCTGTCGCTTTCATTTGTGTACCTAGATTTCGTTTCGCAGATTCGAATTTATCAAATGGCCAACGCGGAATCTTAGTTACTACATAGTCGATAGTCGGTTCAAAGCATGCGTACGTTGTTCCAGTTACAGGATTCATCATTTCGTCAAGCGTCAATCCTACAGCGATTTTCGCAGCAAGTTTCGCTATCGGATAACCGGTTGCTTTGGACGCCAACGCTGATGAACGGCTTACACGCGGGTTCACTTCAATAATATAATAATTGAAGCTGTGCGGGTCTAGTGCTAACTGGACGTTACAGCCGCCTTCAATTTTAAGCGCTCGGATGATCTTCAATGACACATTCCGAAGCATTTGGTTTTCCCGGTCTGTCATTGTCTGGCAAGGAGCTGTAACAATGGAATCGCCTGTATGGATACCGACTGCATCGACGTTTTCCATGTTACAAACAACGATTGCATTATCGGCTGAATCCCGCATTACTTCATATTCGATCTCTTTAAAGCCTGCGATGGATTTTTCAAGAAGACATTGCGTAACAGGACTGTATTTTAATCCACTTGCAACAATTTCATTTAAATCTTTGTCATTGTAGCAAATCCCGCCACCTGTTCCTCCCAAGGTGAAAGCAGGGCGGACAATTACCGGATAGCCAATTTTTTCAACGAACGCGTGCGCTTCCTCAAGATTATGGATGATGTCACTTTCAGGTACCGGTTCGCCAAGTTCATTCATAAGTGTTCTGAACAGATCTCTGTCTTCTGCCTTATGGATTGCATCGAGCTTTGTTCCAAGTATTTCAATGTTGAGTTCATCCAAAATCCCTGACTCCTGCAATTCAATCGCCATATTCAAACCCGTTTGACCACCAAGTGTAGGCAGCAGGGCATCAGGACGTTCTTTGCGGATAATGCGGCTTACGAATTCCAATGTTAATGGCTCGATATATACTTTGTCTGCTATTTCCGTATCGGTCATGATTGTCGCAGGATTGGAGTTGACTAAGATTACACGGTAGCCTTCCTCTTTTAACGAAAGGCAGGCTTGCGTTCCCGCATAGTCGAATTCAGCAGCTTGTCCGATAACAATTGGACCAGAACCAATTACGAGAATTGTTTCTATATCTTGTCTTTTAGGCATTGAAATTCCCCTCTCTCTTGCTTGCATTCATCAGTTCTTCAAATCGATTAAAAAGATGTTTTGCATCTTCCGGTCCAGGAGATGCTTCCGGATGAAACTGGACCGAGAAGGTTGCATCTTTTTGACTGCGCAATCCTTCAACCGTGTTGTCATTTAAAGCCCTATGCGTAATTTCAAGTTTTGACTCATCGATGGATGCTTCATCGACTTGATAACCATGGCTTTGCGAAGTCAGTTCCGTCCTGCCTGTCAACAGATCTTTCACTGGATAATTCCCACCACTATGCCCGATTTTCATCTTCGATGTTTTAGCTCCATAGGACAATGCCAGCAGCTGATGACCCAGACCGATTCCAAAGATAGGTGCTGTTCCAATCAGTTGTTTAATTGTTTCCACGGCTCCTTCAACATCTGTCGGATTTCCAGGTCCGTTTGATAGCAAAATACCATCAGGGACCAAAGCAAGTATTTCCTCTGTTGATGTATCATAAGGCACTACAATGACATCATAATCCCTTTTATTCAGCTCTCGCAGCAGACCGTGCTTCAACCCATAATCTATGACTACTACACGCTTGCCACGCCCAGGACTCGGGTACGGCTTTTTCGTCGATATCATCGCTACTAAATCTTTTGGCGTTTGATAGTTAACAACTTCCGCGACAACTTCACTGTTGTTAAGTTCTTCACCAGCAGCTGTCAACTTCCCTTTCAATGAACCCTTTTGACGCAGGATTCTGGTGAGCATTCTTGTATCAATCCCTTCGATGCCTGGGATGCCTTTCAGCTCAAGCAGCGCACCTAAAGTCATTGAACTGCGGAAATTTGATGGTTCTTCGCTAAGCTCCCTAACAACGAGTCCATTGATGGCAGGTTCGATCGATTCATAATCATCACGATTTATGCCATAATTGCCAATGAGCGGATAGGTCATAACAACAATTTGGCCAAAACCAGACGGGTTTGAAATCGTTTCCTGGTAACCCGTCATCCCTGTTGTAAAAATTGTTTCACCAATTGAAGCACTTTCAGATCCAAAAGCAGTTCCTTCAAAAATCGTTCCATCTTCCAGTACCAAATATCTCTTTTTCATCATTGACCATCCTTCCAGACGATGTTTCCGCCATAAATTGTCGTTACAGGCCAGCCTTTGCATTTCCACCCGTCAAAAGGTGTATTCTTACCGTTTGAGAGGAAAGTCTTGCGGTTAATTGTCTGCTCTTTATTCAAATCCAGTAAAACCAGGTCCGCTGCTGCGCCAACTTCTAATTTACCGAAAGGCAGATCGAACACACTTGCCGGCTTTTCAGTCATCCAATCGATCAATTGCTTCAACGACCATTTCCCTTCAGCTACAAAGTGTGTGTAAAGCAGCGGGAATGCTGTTTCAAATCCCGTAATACCAAAGGGGGCTTTGGCAAATCCCACCCTCTTTTCTTCTGCCGTATGAGGGGCATGATCGGTTGCGATAAAGTCCAATGTGCCATCCATTAGCCCTTCACGTAACGCTTCAAGGTCTTCGATTCCACGAAGTGGAGGATTCATCTTCCAATCCGCGTCATCACCCGGAATGTCGTTTTCATTTAAGAGAAGATGGTGAGGACTTACTTCGGCAGTGACATGGATGCCTGCTCTTTTGGCGTCTCGTATAACTCTTACGGATTCTTTCGTACTAACATGACACACATGGTAGTGTGCACCTGCAGCCTCTGCCAATAAAATGTCCCGTGCGATATGTACAGACTCCGCAATCGAAGGTATGCCCGGTAAGCCAAGTTCCTTATTTCGCTTGCCTTCGTGCATTGCCCCTCCGTAGATCAACGTATTGTCTTCGCAATGTGCGACGATGGCCATATCGAGCTTAGCTGCATCTCTCATCGCTTCGTACATCATACCTGCTTCTTGGACACCTACTCCGTCATCCGTGAAGGCGAAAGCTCCGTTCTCCTTCAGTTCAGTCAGATTCGTACGTTCTTTTCCAGCTTCACGAATTGTGATCGATGCATAAGGAAGTACACGAATCAACGCATTTTCTTCAATCAGATTATTGACAAGGGACAGATTTTCTTTCGTATCAGGTACCGGCCGCGTATTTGGCATCGCACAAATGGTTGTATAACCGCCTTTTGCAGCAGCCAATGTTCCTGACGCGATTGTTTCTTTATGCTCTCCGCCTGGTTCGCGCAAATGCACATGAACATCAATGAATCCCGGAGCCAATACAAGCCCCTCCGCATTGATGATTTCTGCATCACCCGTTACCAAGTCTTGACCAATTTCAGTTATCCGGTCCTTTTTCAATCGGACATCAGAAATAACGAGTTCCCCTTCATCGTTCAGTAATTGAGCACCTTTGATAATCTTCTCCATGTCAATTCCTCCCTTTCAATACGGTTTCCAATACAGCTGCACGTATATAGACACCGTTTTCAACTTGCTTAAAGATTCTAGAGCGGCTACATTCTATAAGTCTGTCTGCAATTTCAACATCCCGGTTTACAGGTGCGGGATGCATAATGATTGCGCCTGGTTTCATCTTTCTTTCGCGTTCGACTGTCAGACCAAACCGGCGGTGATACTCCTCTTTTGTAAAACCCGTATCATCACCATGTCTTTCATGCTGGACACGCAGTAGCATGACGACATCACTTTGTTCGAGCAGACCATCCCAATTATCTGTACTTTCAAAGCTTCCTGCCCATTCAACCGGGCATAAAAATGTGACATTTGCACCTAATCTTGACAGTGCATCAGCATTGGACTTGGCTACCCGGCTATGTGAAATATCACCAGCAATCAGAATATTCAAGTTCTCGAAATGTCCAAACTCCTCTTTAATAGTAAACAGATCTAACAAAGATTGCGTCGGATGCTGCCCCGATCCGTCTCCACCATTGATAATCGAAACACCCGTCTTGCCAATCAATTCTTTGTAATACTTATCGTCTTGATGCCGGATCACTACTGCATCGATTCCTAGCTGTTCGAGTGTTCGTACAGTATCGTAAAGCGTTTCCCCTTTCAATGTACTTGAAAAGCCCGCCTCAAACGGGATTACTTCCAAACCCAACTTGCGTTCTGCGACTTCAAAACTTGTTTTCGTCCGTGTACTCGGTTCAAAAAAGAGATTGCTAATCATAAATTCTCCTGGAAGCTCTCGTATGCCATACTTTTTAAAAATCTCAGCACGCTCTATTAACGCATTAATATCTTCTACCGACAAATCATTCATGGATACTACATTTTCCACTTAATTCTCCTCCTTCAGTCAATTAAAAAGAACCTTTCCTGCAGTAGGAAGGGCTCGATATGTATGACTGAACAACCCTCATCCAAATTGAATGAATGACTGTCCGCCAACCGAACCTTTCCCTGTCTCTCTGTACAATGTTAAAAGGTCTTTCTATTCAATTGATTCATCCGCTAAGGTTGAATTATTTCTTCCCGGCAGTATCAAGTTAAGTACTACACCGACGATTGCAGCAAGCGCCATACCACCAACTTGGAATGTCTCACTAATATTGATGGAAGCACCGCCAATACCGATTACAAGGATGACTGAACAGATGACAAGATTTCGCTGCTCCCCAAAGTCCACTTTATGATCGACGAGCATCCGCAAGCCTGAAGAAGCGATAATACCAAAGAGTAGGATGGATATGCCCCCTAACACTGCTTGGGGGATTGTTGAGATGAGTGCCATCAATGTTCCGTTGAATGAAAACAAGATTGCAAATACTGCCGCACCCAATATGACATATACACTATATACTCGTGTAATGGCCATTACACCGATATTCTCTCCATAAGTGGTCTTTGGCGGTCCTCCAAGCATCCCACTGATGAATGTCCCCAGTCCATCTCCAAGCAAGGAACGATTCAAACCTGGATCTTTGATGAAGTCTCTTTCAACAACCTTGCCAAGTACTAATTGATGTCCGATATGTTCGGATATTGTAACAATCGATATTGGCACCATGATCAACAATAAGGTAGGCGTGATGACAAACTCATAATCAATACCCGGCAGCAAGAATTCCGGAACTTCTATGAACTTGGCTGCAAATATCTTTTCGTATTCGACGATCCCAATCGCTAATGAATATATGTATCCAACAGTAATTCCAATTAACACCGGCATTAGACTGACAACACCTTTGAAAAACATAAGGCAGATAATCGCCGCAGCTAAAGTGACTAGCGCTGCTGAGAAATGCAACAGATTATATTCGTCAGCACCATTCACTTTAACCGTACTTGCCATATTTACTGCAACCGGTGCTACAGCAAGTCCAATGACCATAATAACCGGACCAACTACAACAGGTGGAAGTATTTTCATGATCCAACCCGAACCAGTCCTCCAAATTACTAATGACACGATTGAATAGACAAGAGCGACAAACATGCTGCCAATCATTGCACTCCCGATACCGCCAGTACTTGTTGCAATTTGTATGGGCGTTATGAAAGCGAATGAGGATCCCAAATAGGCAGGCACCTTGAATCTTGTGACTACTATAAAAATGATTGTCGCAATCCCGCTTGTCAATAAAGCAATGGCAGGACTGAGTCCAACTAGCTGTGGAACGAGGATTGTCGCACCGAACATTGCAAACATATGCTGCAGGCTGAGTGCCAGCCACTTACCTACAGGCGGTTTGTCTTGTACATCTAAAACAGTTAAATTATCATTCATATGTTTGCGCCTCCGTGCTTGTCCGATTTATTTTGTATGAATGGTTACACCATCTGTACCATCTTGCTCCCTGACCGTTACGACAACCCGTTCTCCGCTTGACGTCGGTATGTTCTTGCCTACAAAGTCTGGACGGATTGGTAATTCCCGGTGTCCCCGATCAACTAACACAGCAAGCTGAATAGCAGCTGGTCTTCCTAAATCAATAACCGCATCCATTGCAGCTCTGACCGTTCTGCCTGTGTATAGTACATCGTCAACTAGTATTACTTTCTTTTCGGTGACATTGTGTTGGATATCGACTTGGTGGACGAGCGGTTCTTGGTCTGGATGTTTCAATTGAAGATCGTCTCTGTAAAGCGTAATATCCAGTTCACCTGTCAAAATCGGTTTGTCTTCAATTTGTTCAATCCGTCCAGCTAGACGTTTCGCCAAAACCGCACCTCTAGTCTTAATACCGACCAGGATACATTCATCAATCCCTTTATTCTTTTCGATGATTTCATATGCTATACGTGTAACCGCACGAGCGATTGCCTGTTCATCTAAAATAATCGCTTTTTCCGTCATATCCATTCCTCCTATTCTTTCGGTTTTATTTCTTTTATTTTTGAACTAGTGGATTTGGCCACTTTTAGAATATAAAAACCCTCCTGCCATTAATGGCGGGAGGGTATACGTGCAGAAAAAATGTACGCAGAAATAGCTCGCGGGCTATCCTACTATACTTCCGTGCAACCTTCCCAGCCTCTCTGGACTGTCTTTAAAGGTATCGCTATTCAATTTCTCTGTTAAGTATAGAGCCGGGTAATCTGTTTGTCAATCTTTTTCAGTACGTATTTGTTCAATTAAGTTTTGGAACTCTATCGGCAGCGGTTGCGTAAATTCATAATATTCACCGTCACGTGGGTGTTTAAAGCCAATTGTACCGGCATGTAAAGCCTGACCGTTGAAATCAATTGTTTTCTTCGGACCATATTTCGGATCCCCTGCGAGTGGATAACCAATATATTTCATATGCACGCGAATTTGGTGGGTTCTGCCTGTTTCAAGTCGACATTCGACTAATGTAAAATCACCGAATCTCTCCAACACTTTAAAATGTGTAATTGCATGCTTCCCATCATTGACGATCGTCATATTCTGACGCTCTTTCACATCTCTGCCAATTGGCGCATCGATTGTCCCCTGGTCATGTGGTATATGACCATGAACAAGAGCAGTATAAACACGTGTCACTGATTTGTCGACAAGTTGGTCCACGAGAGAGACATGTGCCTGGTCATTTTTAGCAACCATCAGCAGTCCTGATGTATCTTTGTCGATACGATGAACGATACCCGGACGCAACACGCCATTAATCCCCGACAGATCAGTCACCTGATGCATCAATCCATTCACAAGCGTGCCTGACGGATGGCCAGGAGCCGGATGTACGACCATCCCTTTAGGTTTGTTCACAACGAGTACATCCGCGTCTTCGTAAATGATTTCCAGATTAAGATCTTCTGCGACAATATCCAACTCTTCCAATTCAGGCTCAACGACTGTAATCACATCGTTAATTTTAACTTTATAATTCGGTTTAACCTGTTCATCATTAACAATTACTGCTCCATCTTTGAGCCATTGTTGGATTTGTGTACGTGACCAATCAGTATTGACAGTAGATAATACTTTATCAATACGGCCATTTCCATGTTCTTCTGTAACTTCAATCTTAATTGGTTCCATTATGTCACCTTTTTCTTGTTCTTTTTTTCATCCATAATGACATGGATAATGATTAACACGACTCCCACAGTCAACGCTGCATCTGCAATATTAAAAATCGGGAAATCGTAATTGATGACGGGGATAATTACATCTACAAAATCCACAACTTCTTTCCTCCACAATCGATCTATAAAATTTCCGATTGCACCGCCAAGTAAAAACATTAAGCTGATCCCGAGCAATGGAGAACCTTTAGCTTCTTTATGGAAAAAGTAAATAATTCCAATGACCACAATAATGGTCACAATATAAAATAACCACATCTGTCCTTCAAGCATTCCCCAAGCAGCACCTTTATTACGATGCGAAAGGAGTCCTAAATAGGGTTCGGCAATTGAAATCTTTTCACCCAAATTCATATTTTGAACAACTAGCCATTTCGTCAACTGGTCAATTAAGATCAGGACAATCGCTATTCCATAATATAATAACAACTCGAAAAACCTCCGTCCGACAGTTTCTGTACTATTTTACCACAAATAGCGCGGTATCATGTAATCACTGCAAAAAAGAAAAGCCGCATGCACCCATGACAGGCAGCCATGGGTACAAACAGCTTTTAACATCATGCCTTACGAATAATAGTTTTCAACGACAGTTGCACAACGTGTGCATAGTGCAGGATGATCCTGATCGGAACCGACCGTTTCAGAAATTGTCCAGCACCGTTCACATTTTTCACCGTCTGCTTTTTCAACTAGCACCGTCACTGCTTCAAGTGCAAGAGCTTCAGCCGGCATTTTTCCGAATTTGCCTTCTTGGAAATTGGAAACGATGAAGAATTGTGCAAAATCGATGTCATCAGAAGCTAAAATCCCTGCATATTTCTCAGGTAAAGCAACAGTCACTTTTGCTTCAAGTGATTTACCGATTACTTTCGAATTCCGCGCTTCTTCCAACGCTTTCAATACATCGTCACGTACAACCATTAATTTGCCGAAACGTTCACGAAGTGCAACAGCCTGTTCACCAAAGTCGACAGCTTCAGGCATGTCAGTCAATTGGACACTCACTTCCTCCACATCGGAAATATACGCCCACATTTCATCCGTTGTATGTGGAATAATCGGTGTCAGCAATTTTAACAGCGACAGCAAAGTGTCATACATGACTGTTTGCATTGCACGGCGATAAGGATGGTCAACACCTTCAATGTAGACGACGTCTTTTGCAATATCTAGATAGAACGAGCTCAAATCACCCGTACAGAAATTATTGACTGCATGATATACACCCGCGAATTCATAGTTTTCATATGAAGTAAGTACTTCGTTAATCAAATCTTGAAGTTTCACATACACATACTGATCAATCGGACGCATATCCTCGAACGCTACTCGGTCTTCTGCAACATTGAAATCTGTAACGTTACCATGCAAGAAACGAAGCGTATTACGGATTTTACGGTACACTTCTGATACTTGCTTGAAATTCGAATCAGAAACGCGTACATCCGCAGTATAATCGACAGAAGATACCCATAAACGTAGAATATCCGCGCCTAACTGATTTATCACTTTCGCTGGAACGATTGTGTTTCCAAGTGATTTACTCATCTTTCGGCCTTCTCCATCCAAAGTGAAGCCATGGCTTAACAAGCCTTTATAAGGAGCGATACCGTTAATGGCGACACTTGTTGTAAGTGAAGAGTTAAACCAGCCACGGTATTGATCTGAACCTTCAAGATACAAATCAGCTGGATAGATAAGATCGTCTCTCTCATCTAATACACCTTGATGTGTCGAACCTGAGTCGAACCAAACATCCATAATGTCCGTTTCTGCAGTGAAAATGCCATTCGGGCTATCAGGATGCGTGAAGCCTTCTGGAAGAAGGTCCTTTGCTTCGCGTTCAAACCAAATATTAGATCCGTGTTCACGGAATAATGCAGATACATGTGAAATCGTTTCATCCGTAATAATTGGTTCTCCGTTTTCTGCATAAAAGACAGGGATTGGAACTCCCCAAACACGTTGGCGTGAAATACACCAGTCTCCACGGTCACGCACCATATTGAATAGACGTGTTTCACCCCATGACGGAGTAAACTTCGTATTACGGATTGCGTCCAGCAACTCATCACGGAATGACTGGATTGAAGCGAACCACTGAGAAGTCGCACGGTAGATTACCGGTTTCTTTGTGCGCCAGTCATGCGGATACGAGTGAGTGATGAATGAAAGCTTCAATAACGAACCGACTTCATCCAACTTCTTCGTTACTTCTTTATTTGCATCTTCATAGAATAGTCCTTCAAAGCCAGGTGCTTCATCTGTCATGACACCACGGTCGTTAATCGGAGATAGAGCATCGATTCCGTATTGTCGAGAAACATAAAAGTCATCCTCACCATGACCAGGTGCTGTATGGACACAGCCTGTTCCTGCTTCTGCTGTCACATGCTCACCTAACATGACGAGAGAATCACGTTCGTAAAGTGGATGTTTAGCAACGACTCTATCCAAATCGGATCCTTTCACTTCTCCTACGATTTCATAAGATTCCCATCCGATTTCTTTTGCCACGAATTCCACGAGATCTTTTGCCATAAGGAATTTTTCTCCTTCAACATCAACGATCGCATAAATGAATTGTGGATGAACGGAAATTCCCAAGTTGGCAGGGATCGTCCACGGTGTTGTTGTCCAGATGACAATACGGACATCTTCATCGATTACACCTAATCCATCTTTAATCGGGAAGGCAACATAAATAGACGGTGATTTTTTATCTTGGTATTCGATTTCCGCTTCCGCTAATGCAGATTCGCTTGAAGGTGACCAATAAACCGGTTTTAACCCCTTGTAGATATAGCCTTTTTTCGCCATTTCGCCAAAAACTTGGATCTGTCTAGATTCAAATTCAGGTTTCAATGTGATGTATGGATTTTTCCAATCTCCGCGGACACCGATTCGTTTAAATTCATTACGTTGATTATCGATTTGGTTATAGGCATATTCTTCGCACATTTTACGGAATTCAGCAATACTGAGTTCTTTCCGTTTGACGCCTTTATTGACGAGAGCCTGTTCAATCGGTAAGCCATGCGTATCCCAACCTGGAACGTATGGAGCATGAAAGCCTGACATCGATTTGTGGCGGACGATCATATCTTTTAGCACTTTGTTCAACGCGTGACCCATATGAAGATCGCCGTTCGCGTATGGTGGACCGTCATGAAGAACAAAGAATGGACGGTCTTTAGTACGCTCTTGCACTTTCTCGTAAATATCCATTTCTTCCCACTTTGCTTGCATTTCAGGTTCTTTGTTCGGGAGATTCCCTCTCATAGGAAATTCTGTTTTAGGCATTAATAATGTGTCTTTGTATTCCATCTGATTTCCTCCTCGATAATATGTTATCCCGCACGCTCGATTAGATAGATATTGCGACTAAAAATAGAAAATCCCCGTCCCAATAAAGGGACGAGGACTATTACTCGCGTTACCACCCTAGTTGCAGCATACAATCATACTGCCTCTTAGAACACCTTAACGGGGTGTTTGCGGGATTGTTTTTAGTCAATCCGACTCTGGAGTGATCTTCATTTCCTATCCATCGACCGGGCTTTCACCATCCCCGGCTCGCTAATACGTGTATATGGAAACTACTCTCTCTGTCAACGTCTGTTTATAGTATATATGGTCATTATTATATGTGTGTTTAAAACAAAATGTCAAGCAACTATTGTTATTCTTGGTCTGCTGCAATTTCCATCAGTTCGGATTCAGGTTCATATTCCATCAGTTTGTCCCAATCATCCATTTTAATCATATCCAGCTGAGCTTCAATTAGCATTCGGAATCGGTTCCTGAATACTTTGGATTGTTTTTTCAGATCTTCGATGTCGATTGCGATTTTTCTTGCACGCGACAAAGCTTCATTGACAATGCGGTCTGCATTTTTTTCAGCTTCTTTGACAATGAGCTTGGATTCCTGAATGGAATTTCTTCGTACGTCTTCGGCAGCTTCTTGTGCAATAAGAATCGATTTCTGCAACGTACCTTCAATAGTATTATAGTGAGAAACTTGTTCTTTCGAATCTTTCAAACTGCTTTTTAACGCCCGATTCTCTTCCAGAACATTCTCATAATCTTTCATGATTTGTTCCAAAAACTCATTCACTTCGTCTTCATCATACCCGCGAAACCCGCGGCTAAATTCTTTATTATGTATATCAAGCGGTGACAGTGCCATCGGCTGTTTCTCCCCTTTCAAATCGTCTCAGTTCATTATACATGTCAAATTAGAATCTGTAAGTATTTTTACAGTCAATTTCTGAAAAATCATTCTAACACGCCTATTAGTAATCTGATTTTATCTTTTCTAGTACGTCCTTCTATCGATAAAATCTTGAATCTGCCAGCCCCTCTCACTGACAGACTGTCCAATTCATTGAGCTCGAATGATTGTTGACTTCTCACAGTGTGATTCACTTTCACTTTATCATTCTGAATAAGTGAAACGGCTTTTTGTCGCGGGCTGTTCATGATCGCGGAAACGACAGCGTCAAGGCGCAATGAACTGACTGTATACAGTTGTTCTGTCCAAGTTTCCATGGATTCAATGAGCAGTGCTGAAAAATCAAGCTGTTCAATCCGAACTTTCGATTTGCCAATCGAATTAAAATTCGCGATTAGATAATCTTTCAGTTCATCCACAACGGCAAACTGTGCCGCATCAGCTTGCAGACGGATATCGCCGAATTTGGAACGATCTATCCCAAGGGACATTAACGACCCTAAAATATCCCTGTGTTCCAAGGTTACAAATTTTGCAGGATAGTTGATTGAAAATAGGGCAACCTGATAATCATCAGGTTGTGGCGTATAATAATCCGGATAAATAAGCAGCCGCTGTCGTTCCGGTTTCCTAAATCCACCATAAGCATCAAAAGCCAGTCCTGCATTGTTCACAATCGTTTCGACTATAAACTGTTCTCGAGGGTCTAGAAAGCCTGTAAGCTTGGGCGCATATGTGTCTTCCACTTCGCGCGTCCAACCTAACGCATTTTCGATGAAGGGCTGCTCTTCTTTCCTGAAATGCTGTACTATCGAATCCATCTTTGACGACCCCTTACTGTAATCTTATAAAAAAACCTCACCTAATAAGTGAGGCAATCATTGAATACACTTGATACACACCCGGTGAGATTAAATACCGCAAAACAAATATCGCGACAATTGGCGAAATATCAATCATACCAAGAGGCGGAATGAATTTACGGAAAAACCCTAAGTACGGTTCTGCAATTCTGCCTATGAGTTTCCCGATTTTAGTTTCTCTGGAAGCAGGTACCCATGACATTAAAATATATATGATTAAAAGAATTGAAAAAATATTTATTGCATATTGAGCAGCTATATAAATCAAATTTAAAATTACCATCTTTGTCTGTACACCTCATCCAATTCTATCGTTCAAAGTAATCTGAAATGGACCCTGCCACTTCAACATTTTCAGGTACACATAAGAAGATATCTGTTCCAATGCGCTGTATATCTCCGCCTAAAGCATAAACTGTCCCGCTCAGAAAATCGACAATACGGATTCCCTGGTCGCGTTCAATACGCTGTAAGTTAACGACAACTGCCCGTTTGTTTTTCAGATGTTCAGATATGTCCTGTGCTTCAGCGTATACACGCGGTTCAAATAAAATGACTTTAGAAGACTTCTGCAAGCTTTGCAAACTGACCACAGTACCTGGTTGCTGCGTGTCGACTTCAGGCTGTCTACGTGCCGGAGTCCTTCTTGGCTGTTGCTGCTGCACAGGTTGCTGTTTTGGCTCTCTCGCAGGTTGCTCCTGTTGGAGTTCTTCTTCATCGTCAAGATAGAACCACTTTTCAATACGTCTTTTTATACTCATTCTTCTCCCTCGCTCTCCGTTCCGACTAATGCGGTACCGATTCTGACGTGAGTTGCACCTTCTTCAATCGCAATGACATAATCATTTGACATTCCCATGGATAATAGTGTGCATGGAGCATATTTTAATTCTTTAAAAGACATTTCATCACGCAGTTTCCTGAGTGAACGGAACACAGAACGAATCAGTTCGCGATCATCTGTATAAGGGGCCATCGTCATTAGTCCTACAACTTTAATTTTATCATATTGCTGCAGCTGTTGCACGAACTCCTCAACTTCTTCAATCTGAAGTCCTGATTTAGATCCTTCTCCAGATACATTGACTTGAACGAAACAATTAACTGTATGATCTGCTCGTTTCTGTATTTCTTTCGCTAAACTTAACCTGTCCAAAGAATGCAAATAGTCGATTCCATTAATAATATCTTTCACTTTTCTGCTTTGTACATTTCCTATGAAGTGCCAGTTCAGATTAGGGTCAAGAATTTCCGCCTTTTTGGATAATAAGCCTTCCGGTCTGTTTTCACCAAGGTCGCATATACCCGATTCAATAACTTTAGATGCACGCTTGGACGAAACCTGCTTTGTTACAGCAATTGTCGTTATATCTTCCGGATTTCGTCCAGTGCGCTGACAGGCATCATAGATTTCACTTTTTATTTGTTCAATATTTTCATGAAGCTTTTCCATTTACATCACTACTTTTCTGCTTACTTTGCTTTATTGTATCAAGTGAGTGCCTACATATCAATGATAAGTCGTTAATTGCCCGCCTTTTTGCCTACTAAAATGATATCTTTCCCGATTGTTACTACGTCATCGTATTTAATTTGCTTGAATTCTTTCACTTTCGGCTCCATGAAGAGAGTTCTTTCTGCACCGCCTATTTGCAAAACGTCGAGCTTTCCGTTTTTCATATCAATTGTAGCGTCTTGTACAAAACCAAGGAAAGAACCTCGTTTTACTTCAATAACTTCTTTTTTCTGCAACTCAGAAAACCTCATTTCATCATCTCCTTTATATAGGGTATGCTTTTATACAGAAAAAATCGCAATGCATACAACACATCGCGATTCTTTCAACAGTCATTCGTTTTCCATGCCTTCTTTAATAATCTGAATTGCATTTTTTTCTAACCTGGATATTTGTGCTTGAGATATGCCCAATTCTTTCGCTATTTCTGTTTGAGTTTGCCCTAGATAAAACCGTTTTGAAAGAATTGTTTTTTGTCTTTCTGTCATACCTGCTACAGTTTCTTTAACAGACACATACGTCAACCAGCGATCCTCTGATACTTTTTTATCGTGCAACTGATCCATGATATACACCGGATCTCCTCCGTCGCCATTCATCGGTTCGTGTAGCGACATTGGATCTTGTATCGCATCCAATGCAAATAGGATATCGTCTTCTGGAATATCCGTAATTTCCGCCAAATCGGATATTTTGGGTTCTCTCTGATGATCATTTATAAATTGTTCTTTAGCTCTAATTGCTTTGTAAGCAATATCCCTGAGAGATCTGGATACCCTAATTGAATGATGATCCCTTAAATGCCTTTTGATTTCACCAATAATCATTGGTACAGCATATGTTGAAAAACGTACATTATGTTTCAGATCAAAATTATCTATCGACTTTAGTAATCCGATGCAACCTACTTGGAATAAGTCGTCTGCCTGCTCCCCTCTATAGGCAAATCGCTGAACAAGGCTAAGGACTAATCTCAAGTTTCCAAATACCAGTTCTTCTCTTGCCGATTCATCTCCGCTTTGTAATCTGATGAATGTCTCTTTCATCACTTCGTTTGTCAGTAATGGCAAATTGGACGTATCGATACCACAAATCTCGACTCTTGTACGCATCATTCGCTTTTCCTCCACATTCTGTAGATGACTGTAAGAAATAGTTTGTCCCCAGTCAGCCGGAATATGCGAAACAAGATTCGCCAATTTCAACCATCAGGCAATCGGATGATTCAATTTATCACGAAGTTCCGAGATGATTTTCTTCTCCAAACGCGAAATATAGGATTGTGAAATCCCCAGCAGTTCCGCGACTTCCTTTTGCGTCATTTCTAGCCTGCCTGTCAAGCCGAAACGACATTCCATTATATATTTCTCACGTTCATCCAATGTACTGATTGCTTCAATCATATGTTGTCTTTCAAGCTTTTTTTCGACATCATCAGTAATAATATGCTCGTCTGTGCCCAAAATATCAGATAGAAGCAATTCATTTCCATCGGCATCTGAATTCAATGGTTCATCAAAAGAAATTTCTGATTTGGTACGGTTAGTTTTTCGCAGATGCATTAATATTTCATTTTCGATACATCGTGATGCATATGTCGCAAGTTTAATGTTGCGATCGGCTTTGAAAGTTTCGATCGCTTTTATAAGTCCAATCGTACCTATACTAATCAAATCTTCAATATGTGTATTTGTATTGTCAAAACGGCGCGCAATATAGACGACAAGTCTAAGGTTTTTCTCAATTAATGTGTCACGCGCATTCATGTCGCCCTCCATGAACGCTCTAATTGCTACCGCTTCTTCCTCTCTCGTCAATGGTTTTGGAAGGGATTCATGTCCTCCAATATAATATGTGCCACTTTTTCTTTTGAAATAACTTTTAATGATTGATAGCCATTTTTTCATTTCAGACCACATAACCTGTTCCCCTTTCGTTTGTGATGGATTCTAATGCGGATACATGTAATATCGCGCCTGCCCCTTCCGGATACCGGTTATCCTCTTTTGTCAGCACAATATAGCCTGACGGCAATTCACTTCCTTCCCCAATTAGCCATTTTTCATATTTAAAACCTGCAGCCCAGGAAATGCCTTGAATTGTCTGCAGACGAATTAACCGTATCCCTTTTTGATAGCGTTGCGGAAAAGATGCTATTTTCGGCATTCCTTTAGGATCCCACGACTCCAATGGACTTAATAGTTCATCAGGCACTATATTTCGAATCGATTGTAGCGATACAAAATGTACGGGATCACTTGAAAGTGGTTCACTGCATTGGTTTCCTGTATCGACGAAAACGGTAATGTCCACTTGTTTATTCCAAATCGATAACTGAGAGTCCATATTATACGAAGAAAGATGACGGGCTACCCGAACATCTAGCCACTTCACTTTCAATAAATACAATGTGATATAAGCTAGCAATGCACAAACAAGTACTGTGTAAATAGTATTTGAAAACAGCAGCCTTTCCGTCAAGACGGTAAGTATTCCTCCTGCAAATAGAGAACCGATTAGGACAAGTATCGAAGCGCCACCCCAGTTTTTAAAAGAAAATCCAAAAGCGTATAGAATCATGCAGGCAAATGCGGCGATGAGAGCGATCAAGGAGTCAGGGAAAAAAGTTACTGGCAACGCGCCGATGAATGCTGCGAGCGCCAATCGTGTCCATGTGGCTTGTGCCTTGCCCATTCGATTAGCAAATAATAAAACCGCAAAATTAAATACCATATTGATTCCGATAATGAGTTCCCCATACATCACGACGCCCTCCTTGAAAATAAGGATAACATTTGAATTCTGCAATGTTTGTCGTATCAAAGATGAATTATCGGTAAATATTCGACAATTTGAGAGTTTCGTGTATTTGCTTATTCATTTTAAAAATTATTGATGATAAATCAACACAAAAAAGCTTCTCAGAAATCCATATGGATTTCTGAGAAGCTATACTATCTTATCGACGACGGTTACGAAGGAATGTTGGAATATCTAACGCATCATCTTGTTGGTTACTATGTTGCTGACGTGCAGGTTGCTCCGGCTGTTGGAACTGCTGCGAATCTTCTCTACGCGTATGTGAAGGCTGGACAGGCGATTGTTGTGGTTGTTGTTGTGGTTGCGTACGTCCAGCACCAAATCCTGCACCACGTGATGGTTTCGGTGGGCTAAGCTGTTCTTCATTGAATCCTGTTGCAATGACTGTCACAACGATTTCATCTTTCAACGCGTCATTGATGACCGAACCGAAAATCATGTTGACATCTTCATCAGATGCCGAAGCAACGATATCTGCCGCTTCTTGTACTTCGAATAGACTCAAATTAGAGCCACCCGTAATGTTCATAAGAACACCTTTGGCACCATCAATCGATGTTTCAAGCAAAGGACTTGATATGGCTTTTTTGGCAGCCTCAGCGGCACGATTTTCACCTGTAGACATACCGATCCCCATAAGTGCAGATCCTTTGTTGGACATGATTGTCTTAACGTCTGCGAAGTCTAGGTTAATCAAACCTGGTACAGCGATTAAATCAGATATACCTTGAACACCTTGTCGAAGTACATTGTCCGCTTCTCTGAACGCTTCGAGCATAGGTGTGTTTTTATCAACGATTTCAAGTAGTTTGTCATTTGGAATGACAATTAGCGTATCGACAGATTCTTTCATTGCAGTAATTCCGCCAATCGCTTGTGTAGAACGTTTACGCCCTTCAAAAGTGAATGGCCTTGTAACGACACCAACAGTCAGTGCACCAAGATCTTTTGCAATTTGAGCAATGACGGGTGCTGCACCTGTACCAGTACCTCCGCCCATTCCCGCAGTTACAAATACCATATCAGCACCACGAAGTGCTTCTTCGATCTGTTCGCGACTTTCTTCTGCTGCTTTTTTGCCGACGTCAGGATTAGCACCTGCACCCAGTCCACGTGTTAATTTTGCACCAATCTGCAGTTTCACTTCAGCTTCTGATAAATTAAGTGCTTGCGCATCAGTATTTACCGCGATAAAATCAACGCCTTGTACTCCATGTTCAATCATTCGGTTGACAGCATTATTACCGCCACCGCCGACACCAATTACTTTGATGACAGCAAGAGCATCGATATTCGTATCAAAATCAAGCATTGTCTCTCCTCCTAGTCCTTACTGAACGTCTTAGTCATTCGAAAAATCCATCTAAAAACTTCTTTGTCTTACTCATCAGGCCCGGTCTATTTTCTTTATCCTGTTTTGCAACTTTCTTCTTAGGTGCAAGACCGTAGTCTGTTTCCTGAGTAGTTGCAACAGATTGTGCTTCAGCCGATATGCCAAAATACGTATCTTCCATATTAGCATAACGGATAAGACCTACAGCAGTCGAATACATTGGTTCACGAACACCGATATATTCAGGCGTGTGAATCCTAACTCTTGTTTTTAGTACATGTCTAGCTAGCTGCAGGATGCCTTCAAGTTTTGTCGTGCCGCCAGTCAAGACGACCCCACCCGGCAAATCATGGATACCCATGCGATAGAATTCTTCCAAAATCAATTCGAATAATTCTTCCAATCGGACACCGATGATTTCCGATATGTATCTTTGACTATATTGATCTTTTGAATCAGCACCTATTACGGGCACTTCAAATAATTCATCATCAGAAGCATCATCATAAAAAGCATGTCCATACTGATGTTTAATTTTTCTGGCCTGTTCGGTCGGTGTCTTCAAAATAATCGATAGGTCTTTTGTTAAATGATCTCCACCAACTGGGATGACCGATGTGGAAATAAAGCGATTATCACCAAAGATTGAAATGGTCGTGGATCCACCGCCAATGTCGATAAATGCGGTTCCATGATTCATCTCATCTTCTGTCAATGCGAATGTGCCTGATGCAAGAGGCTGCAAATAGATTTCACGGATGACTAAACCAGCTCTTTCAACACATCTTAATATATTGTGTACCATCGTTTTAGAAGTGGTAATGAGCGTTCCATCCATTTCAAGTCGAACACCTATCATCCCTCTTGGATCTTTAATTTCATCGTAATCATCTACAATGAATTGCTTCGCTATGATATTGACAATCTCTTTTTCAGGCGGTACAGACATCACTTGTGCAGACTTCATAACCCTGTCCAAGTCATCATCGGTTATTTCGCGATTTTCGGAATTGACCGCGACAACGCCTTTTACATCTTGCAGTAATACACCATTGGCAGGTATGCCAAGAATGACATCCCTAATTTGCATGCCCGTCATGCGTTCGGCCTGCTCAACCGCTTTTCTGATGGATTGAACAGTCGCATCTATATCGATGATGGTTCCTTTACGAATACCCGCGGATTGAACGTTTCCGACCCCAATAACGTGGAGTGATCCGCCATCCACTTCACCAATCAGTACTTTGATGGATGAAGAACCTATATCTAGTGATACATATATTGTCGATTCACTCATTTCCCGGCACCTCCTATTACAGTCCTTATCTTACATTCTATTGTATTACGGTCATATTGTCTAAATATTTTCGCCATAAGGGCAACATTTCCTTTCAATCCTGTACTTTAGCTTGTGTTAACTTCCCTCGATCAGACCATTTAGCTAATAAAATCCGTCGTATGACAGCGATATTTTGGAACAATCTCACACCAAATGCGAATACCGCAGCCAAATACAGATCTACGCCTAAATGGACGCCAAGGAAGGCCAGGCATGCCGCAAGCACTATGTTAAAAAAGAAGCCCGAGATGAAAACCTTGTCATCGTATATATGCTGGAGATGTGCACGTATGCCTCCGAAAAGAGTATCCAGAGCTGCCAGGACTGCTATCGACAAATAGTTGCTATATACTTGTGGGATTTGAATATCTGATAATAACCCTAACGAAACTCCAAAAATTAAACCTAACAACGGCAACCACATAGTTATTCCCCTTTCGGTAGCTCATTCAAATACAGATTTTCCAACTTTTCTGGCCAAGCACGGATGATTACGCCTTTTTCAGGGGGTTTAATATCCAGAATCAGATTATCCAAATAGAAATCATCATGTATCGATGATGCCAACAAATAATTATAGAGCTTCTCACTATCTGCTAATGTCTGTGAAATGATTTTTATCTTGAACGGCGGTGTCGAAACATTTAAACCGTTAACGGAAGTGGAACCATTAATGACACGTATCGAACTTAAGACGTTATATCTTTTACCGTCTATTTCCATATCAATTCCTTTAAATCTGTTTACGTCATTGACAAAACGGGTTAATAGATCGGATGAAATACTCGTGATTGGTATTCCATACGCTATACTTTCTGCAGATGGAAGGATATCGATAATAATCCCAGGTCCTTCTATGTCAGTAGTGCCTGCTTTCTGATGTAGCTTGTCCACTGTGTCTCTCAGCGCTTGTCCAGTACTGAAATCACTAAGCGTTCGATAGGAAGACATCGTCCTGTCCAACTCACGTATTTCAGACAGTAGTTCAGAGTGAAGTTTTTTCTCTTCAGCTAATTCTTGGCGTATCGCCCATATATCCCTCGTATCACGTTGCTTAGGATTCTCTATTGAATTATATTGAACGGCAATCATAAAACCGATTAGAAGGAGGATTAGTGTGAATTTAAGATTTATCGTCTTTTTCATCAAATATCCCCTTTCCCGAAAGACGTCATTCTCATGATTCGTTTCGTAATGCCGGTAATCGAATCTCTTTCAGTTGTTCAATTCCAACTACAATATTGTCGTGAAGCAGGCTATCCACCATGCCGCCTTTTAAAGTCAGTGATGCTGAGAGTACTTCGGTATCTCCTACAGCTTCAATGACAAACGGTGCCGGTAGTGTACGACCGTCAATCTTAATGACAGGGCCTGTACATTTTATATACGAATTCGATGAAATCCGCTGTCCATTAATCGCAATTCCTTGTGCACCTGATATTTTCAATTCATTAACGACACCTAACACATGGCTCTCATGGACAATATACTCATTCGGATTCTGTTCCACAGGATCATAATCCCCGTCTGATAATGTCACTTTTACGCCAGGACCTGTTGCAGGAATTGCACCGAGTAACAGTCTCAAATCTTTTGCTTCATTCACTAGGCCTGCATGGTTATTTTCATTCTCCGAGAACGATTTTTCAAACTCCCTGATTTCGACTTGTTTTTGAAGGATTTCATCAGCGAGTTCTTTGTTGCGCTCTTTCTGACTGATAAGATCTTCGCGATACTGTTCTTCCTGCTGAGAAGTAGCGCCATGAACTGCATCCGACTTGTCCTTTCCTAATGTTCGGTAAGAAAATGCGAAAATAAAACCGAGCACAAGAAAAACAATCGCATACAGGACATATCTTCCCCTTTGGTTATTCCCATTACTCGCTTTCTTCGTCAACTTCATCACCTACTCCTTCTTCCCCCTCCCCTCCGCCATAAACTTCGCTGAAAGGAGAAAAGAACGTTCCGACTTCCATATCGATTATACCCTTTTCAAGGCCATTCAACTGTGATGTAATTTCTGGATAATACACCATGCTTTCTGCAAACGTTTGAATGATTGCACGAACTTCGTATCCATCATCCATATAAACCGTAATAGTATCATGATCATCTCCTGAACCCGTGTAAATGATTTCAGAAATAAGATGCAACACTTCATCGTCTATTTTCAACAGTTGTGCTGTCAGTTTTTTTCGGACGTCAGAATCATCCACATGATTCAAAATCGGAATATTTGAACTGATGTTTTCACTTCGGAATATTTCACCATTTTCTAGCAGTAAAGAATAATTTCCTTTGTCCTCGATATAAGCAACCGTTTCCCATTCAATAATAGCGATGTCAATATCCCTCAGTAACTTTCTTGTAACAGTTACTTCTTTCACGCCATCAATAGAAGCCAACTGTTTCTGAACACCTTCCGTGCTGAAGCTCCAATATGGTGTGCCAGATGAAATCCCGCTCTTCTCAATATAATAAGTGTCTTCATACAAGTGAGCGCCATTTGTTACAATCTCCCCGACTTTGCTGTATGGGGACTGGAAATATAATAGGACGAGGAGAGCGATGAAAAAGATCGCGATGATGAAGAGAAACTTTTTGTTCGTCTTCCTCCTTCGCTTTTCTCTTAACGAAGGAATCCGTTCTTCAATATCAATCACTTTATCCATTGACTCCCCACCTTTCAAATTCGTTTTCGATTAAATGCAAAATGTAAAATAACGCCCGCTGCCATCCATGTTGTCAATAATGAGGAACCACCATAGCTAATGAAAGGCAATGTCACGCCTGTCACAGGTAGTAGTCCGGATACGACACCAACATTGAGGAATGTCTGGAAAATGATCATCGACGCCATACCAGCAGTTATTAAAAAAGAAGGATATGCTTTTGTCCGAATAGCAATCCCAAATGCAGAGACGAGTAATACAACAAACAATAACAGTATGAATGTCGCGCCAAGAAAACCGATTTCTTCTGCAATGATTGAAAAGATGAAGTCATTCTGGGGCTCAGGCAAGTACAAATACTTCTGTCTGCTATTTCCGTATCCGTGACCAAACAGGCCTCCAGGTGCTATAGCGAATAAAGATTGGATTCCCTGGAACCCTGCTCCGAGTGGATCATTCCAAGGATCGATATACGATTTGATGCGATCTAATCTGTATGGCGCTGCGGCAATAAGAGCAATGAAACCTCCGATGCCTGCAAATCCGATGACAGTGAAAAACGATAATGGATAACCCGCTATAAACAAGATGACGAACGCCGAGACAATCATAATGACAGCTGAACCAAGATCCGGCTGTAACATAATTAAAGCCGCCGGTAATAGGATTAGAATAAAATGACTGATGTGAAAAGGACTTTTTCCCGCACGCATCTTCATTGAAAAAGCGAGCTTTCCAATCAAAGCCACTTTGACGAATTCAGCAGGCTGAAGACTGAATGGTCCCAAAGCAATCCAACTTTGAGAACCATTCCTGACAGCCCCCACACCCGGGATCATGACAGCTACTAACAACAGAATCGTTATGTAATAAAAGACTGTCCAAAATGTGTGGTTAGAGGTCCATGGGCTTTTCATCAACACGAACGCGGCAAAGATTGAAACCGCCATATAAATTCCTTGCTTGACTATAAAAGGCGAAGAATCGGCATAATGGACTTGGCCCCAGTAAGAACCTGCTGAGTGGACAAATGCCAATCCGACTATAGACAGTAATGCAGCTGATATGAGAAACGCAGCTTTCAATTTCCGGTCCAGTGAACGCATCCTTCCGTCTTATTGTTTACTACATCGTCGTAGGTTTTACAGTTTCATAATAGCTTCGATAAATGCATCTCCACGGCTTTCAAAGCTCTTGTATTGGTCCCAGCTTGCACAAGCCGGTGATAGAAGAATTTGGTCCCCTTCTTTAGAAACCTCATATGCAGCCCTAACAGCTTCTTCCATGGAAGTGACTTTTTTAGCGAATGGGACTCCGCATGATTGGGCGAATTCAACTAACCGATTGCCTGTTTCACCTAGTGTCAATAGTGCTTTCACTTGTGACATGTATGGTCTTAACTCTTCAAAGGAATGACCACGGTCCAAGCCACCTGCAATCAAAATAACGGGTTCATCGAATGATGATAAAGCACTTTTTGTAGCAAGCGTATTTGTTGCTTTGGAATCATTGAAAAAGGTACGATTATCCAGTTCTTTTACAAATTGCATACGATGACGCACACCCGTAAAGGAACTCAAGACATTTTCAATTGCTTCTTTATCACAATTTAAAAGAATAGCAGATGCTGTTGCTGCTAAGATATTTTCCAGATTATGCTGTCCGAGCAGTTTGATAATAGATCTTTTTACGAATGGCTCACCTTGCCAGTAGATCAACTCATCATCAGCTGAAATACCTTCCTGCTTTTTACCGTTGAGCGAGAATGGAACTCTTTCCCCACGACCATGTCCGATATACGGCTGCAATTCTGCCTGGTCAGCATTGTAGATGAAGAAATCGTCACTTTCTTGATTCATAATGATTTTCGCTTTCGCCTTGGCATATTCTTCAGCACTTCCATGATAGTCGATATGGGCATCATACAAATTCGTCCAGACAGCTATTTTCGGGCGGAAATTTTCGATACCAGCTAATTGAAAAGAAGAGACTTCCATGACAATTACATCGTTTTCAGTTGCTTGTTCAGCAACTGAGCTGGCAACTGTACCAATATTTCCGGCAATAAGCGGGTTTTTACCGCCGATATTAAGCATGTGATAGAGTAATGTCGTCGTCGTTGTTTTACCGTTCGAACCGGTAATAGCAACTATCGGAGCTTCACTGACCAAGTAGGCCAACTCAATTTCCGTCCAAATCGGTATATTTTGTTGCAATGCCTGTTGCAATACATTGTTGTGATAAGGAATACCTGGATTTTTAATAATTAAATCAAATTCCCTGTCAAGTAAATCTTGCGGATGGCTTCCACAAATCACTTCCACACCTTTTGAACGTAGAATAAGAGCATCCTCGTTTCCATCTTCAGGTGATGCATCATTAACAAGCACGACAGCACCAAGCGAATGAAGGAGTTCAGCCGCCGCAAATCCACTTTTGGCAAGACCCAGTACTAGCACGCGTTGCCCGTTGAACCTATTCGGCTTCATCAATTAGAACACCTCCAACAATAAAGGGATAATCGCAGCCAAGAAAGCCACTCCCCAAAAGACTATAACGATTTTCCATTCCGACCAACCTGATAATTCAAAGTGATGATGGATCGGACTCATTTTGAAAACCCTTTTCCCTGTCAATTTGAAACTGGTCACCTGAATCATGACCGATAATGTCTCAATCACATAGACGATCCCGATAACGAGTAAAAGAAGTTCCTGTTTCACTAGAATCGATAGCATGGCGATCGCTCCACCAAGTGCCAATGAACCTGTATCGCCCATGAACACTTTAGCGGGTTTCATATTGAAGAGCAAAAAGCCAAGCATCGCACCAGCGACAACGAATGAAAATATCGCTATATCATTTTGTTCGTACGCAAGAGCATATACACCGAAAGCAGCAAAAGCAATCGTTGACGTTCCCGCGACAAGACCATCTAGACCATCTGATAAATTGACCGCATTTGAAAACCCAACTAGCCAAAAAACAAGGAACGCCACATAGAAGATACCCAAATCGATGGAGAAATCGGTAAATGGAATAATGACCGTCGTGTCAAATGGCCCCATTTTCAAAAGGAAATAGGCGATAATCGCAATGACGATTTGACCGATTAGTTTCTGAATGGACGTCAATCCTAAGTTTCTTTTCATGACGACAATAATAAAGTCATCCAAAAACCCGATTAGACCGAAGCCTCCGAGAACAATCATTAAGACAATTGTCTGGGTTGTTAGTACATCTTCATATATGTATGATAAGGCAAGCATTGAAATGATAATCGAGCCCAGGAAAATAAGGCCGCCCATTGTAGGCGTGCCTGCTTTTTTCTTGTGGGCATCCGGACCTTCTTCCCGTATGCTTTGCCCGAATTTTAGTCTTCTAAGCAATGGTATAATCACCATGCCTAATAGAGCTGTTATGATGAATGCGACGGTGATGACCGTCATTGTTGTGACGAGTTTCATAGTATGTGCTCCTTAACTGTTTTAAAAATGCGGTATTGCTCATTCTTCTGTATAGACATGGATGATATCATCAACATTCATTAGCGTATCCGGCTCGGGCATCTGATATTTGACGACTTCACCTTTTCCATGCCATTTTATAGAATACGTATGAAGTTGACGACCTACCATGCCTTTTGTCATCCCTGTTAGATCTGGTACACGGTGAGTGACTTGATCGCCCCATCGGTATTCCTTTTCAATCTGATCCGCCCGCTTTTCGATTCCTGCTAGTGGTGCTATTTCTTCGATAATTCTTCCTACAATCGGCGCCGCGATAACTCCACCGAACTGAACAGAGTTTTTCGGACTGTCGACTGCGATATAAACAAGCAATTCGGGATCATCTGCTGGTGCAAAACCGATAAATGAAACGATATAATCACCGTCCCGGTATGCACCGTCTACAACCTTTTGAGCAGTCCCTGTTTTACCGCCGACACGAAGTCCATCATTGAAAGCATTGCGTCCAGATCCGTTTGCGACAACAGACTCTAAAGCTTCTCTCACTTGGGCAGAAGTTTCTTCGCTAATGACTCGTCTTTTCATTTCCGGTTCAAAAGCTTGTATCGTCTCACCCTTATCATTCTTTATTTCCTTCACAATATACGGTTTATATAAATAACCGCCATTTATAGCAGCGGCGACCGCTTGCACTTGTTGGATTGGCGTAACGGAAATCCCTTGGCCAAAAGCAGTAGTAGCCTGTTCGACAGGACCAAAAGCCTCTTTAGAAAATAGAATTCCCTTTGCTTCGCCCGCGATTCCGGAGCCGGTCGTTTCACCAAATCCGAACTTTCGAATGTAAGAATCCAGTTTTTCGCCTCCAAGTCGCTGTCCAATCTCTATAAAGCCCGGGTTACAAGAGTTTTCAACTACTTCTAAAAAGGACTGATGACCGTGTCCGGATCTTTTCCAGCATCTTAATCTGGCATTTGCCACTTTTGTATAACCTGGATCATAGAAATGGTCATTATGAAGATCGATGACTTTCTCTTCAAGGCCTGCTGCCAACGTTACTATTTTGAATGTCGATCCCGGTTCAAATGTCATCCATACAGGTAAATTCCGATTATATATTGACGGATCGACATCTTGGTAGTTAGTCGGATGAAACGATGGCATAGATGCAAGAGAAAGGATTTCACCTGTCTTTGGATTCATGATAATTCCGAGCGCTTGAGTGGAGTCATATTTCTCCATCGCTTGTATCATTTCACGTTCCATAATCTTTTGCATTTCAACATCGATAGTCAATTCAATTGTTGCACCGTTTTCTCCGGTTTGAAAACCATCGTCAACATGGGGTAACGGAACTGCTCTAGCATCTGTATAAAGTCTGACTTTATCACCTGTACCCTGTAGTATTTCATCATAAGCATATTCAATACCTGCCAACCCCTGACCATCATATCCTGTAAATCCAATAAGTCTAGCTAACAAATCATCATTCGGATAATTCCGGACAAAGTCGACACCAGTGTACAGGCCTTCGATTTGCAGTTTTGCGATTTCATCGGCCTGTTCTTGCGTAATATTCTTTCCTTCAGGTGCCAATTTCACCATATACTCTTTTTTCGTCATTTTTTCAAGTAGCTTCGCAGCATCCGTTTTAAGAATCGCAGCTAACTCTGTTGCCGCTTTTTCGGGTTCACGGTTTTGGGAAGGCATAAAGTACAATGTCGGAGCAAGTTGGTTACCAACTATACGTTGTCCATTGCGATCGTTTATTTCTCCCCTAATTGCACCAAAAGGTATTTCTCTATCCCAATTCTCTTCCGCTTTTGCTTTTAGCCAATCATGCTTCACGATTTGAACATGAAAGAGTTTGCCAACAACCATTATAATACAGACGATAAATAAGATGAAAACTGCTCGTAATCTTTTTTTTGATTGTAAATCGGCATATTTTCGCAGTTCCCCACACCTTTCATTTTTCTATCAACTTATGAAAGGATCCGGAAAGCTATACATCATCCGCCAATTATCTCTTCTTCCTCTTCTGATTCATCTTCAAACTTTACAGGTGAGTGTTTCATTTCAGGCGACTGTAATTGCAAGACGACAGGGTCAACTTTGCTGACAACAGAACCTTCTGACAGGCTTTGTTCTACAACATATCCATCGCCATTTAAACGAATGTCCAGTCCAGATAACATTTTAAACGATAACACCATTTTTTTCGACCATCCGGAAAAATTTGGCAACTTCGTGTCGCCGGAGGTCTGCAAAAGTACAATTGAACCTTTCGTCAATTTTGCTCCTTTTTCGGGATATTGACTAATTACTTTACCGCCTTCACCGATTAGAATCGGCGTAAAGCCTTGTTCCTGCATTTCACCAAATGCATCAGACGCTTCTTTACCAACAGTTGTGGACAATGAAACTGAAGCTGGTGATCCACTGTCTTTTGGCACGATGTTCATATACTTCAAACTACTTTCCATAATGGATGTAAAAAGGGCTGCTACAGGATCAGATCCATATTGCCCAACTTCCAGTTTCGGCTGTTGGACTATAACGTAAGTCAACAGTTGTGGATCATCGATGGGTGCCATTCCAAGAAACGAATACAAATAATTTCCGTCGCCTGCCAAGTAACCACGTCCCTTAGTGTTAGGGATTTCAGCTGTTCCCGTTTTGCCGCCAACAGTGTAATCGGATAAGGCGAATTTCCGACCGGTTCCAGCATCAGATGTGACAGTAGATGCTAATATTTCCCTTACCTGTTTGGCAGTCGCTTCAGAAATCGGTGATTGACGCTCTTCAGGCTTATGATCTTCTATAACCTTTTCGGTATTCGGGTCTATGATTCTATCAATTACATAAGGCTTCATCATTTTACCATCATTCGCAATCGCCGTGGCCGCCTGTATCATTTGAATTGGTGTTACCGTTGAACCTTGTCCGTAAGAAGTCGTTAGACGTTCACTCGGGTTAATATCGAGAAGAATGCCCGATGCCTCATGTGGTAAATCAATACCCACTTTCTCACCAAAGCCGAAACCTTTCAAGTATTCGATGAATGTACGGTCTCCCATACGTTCTAACAGATAGGCCATAGAGACGTTGGATGAGCGTTGGAATCCTTCTAGAAACGATATTCGGCCCCACCCTGTCCTGTTCACATCCCTGATCGTCTTATCATAAATCGTATATTGTCCAGATTGGTATTCGGCCATCGGATCCCATTTCTTTTCTTCTATAGCTGAAGCCAATGTGAACATTTTCATCGTAGAACCTGGTTCTACCGTGTTCTCCACCGCGTCATTCAGCCAGTTCTCCGTCAGTCCTTCACGTGTCCCTGGATGGAAGGAAGGCCGCTGACTCATCGCATATATCTCTCCCGTCTTCGGATTCGCGACAACAACGAGCATCTTTTCAGGGGAATATTGCTGATTCACCTGATTCATAGCATCTTCCACAAAGTTCTGGATGGTCTTGTCGATTGTCAATTGGATCGTCATCCCATCCTTAGCGGCAACAATCTGTTTCTCTGTTTTTGGTAGGACGAATCCCCAAAAATCAGTCTTATAATCCATTTTACCGTTGACACCTGTGAGTAGGTCGTTATAAGTCTTTTCAAGTCCCATTTTGCCGACTGTTGAAATTTTTTTATCTTCGCCTTCTTCTTTCATTGCAAACCCAACTAGATACGAAGCAAAATCACCATTTGGATAGAACCGTTTTTTATCTTCTATGAATTGCAAGCCTGTAACATCTTCATTTTTAGCTGCTTCTTTTATGGCAAGCATCGTTTCATGATTGATGTCACGGCCAGCTTTGCCAAATTCGGTTTGATAGACTTGATAATCTTCCGTGTTTTTAGCTATGGCGGCTTTCATTTGGCTTAAAATTTTTTCTTTATCCATATCGATATATCTGCTTAACAATTCTGCTGTCTTTTCATAATCTACGACGTGTCTTGGTTTTTTTGCATTTTTTTCAGTAGCGGATTCAGCGAGAATAGCAATCAGTCGATAGCTCAACGTATCAGAAGCGATCATTTCACCATTTCTATCAATGATCTCGCCTCTTTCAGCTTTTAATATCGCTTCTTTAGCGTATTTTGCTTCAGCCATCATTGCCATCTGACGACCTTCCGCTTGCCCTGTTATCTGAATGCTTAAAAGTCGTACGAATAATAGCAAAAAGAGCCCTCCGAAAACTACAAACATCAGAAAGGCTCCCCATTGAAATCGAAACTTCTTTTTCATCGTCCAGGCACAACCTTTACGTTCTTCTCGTTAAGATTCAACCCAAGCTCCTTTGCTTTATTCCAGATTACTTCGTATGTAGATTTCTCGCTCGCTTGGATGGCCAATTCGGTATTCTGTTTAGTCGTCTCTGTAATTTCCCGATTCAGCTTCTGAACTTCTAAATTTGTTTCGTTAACTTGGGCTTGAGTATGCAATATCATTGTAGAAAAAACAACGAGTGCTCCTGCAAATAGCAGAAACAAGAATTTCTCACCGGATGAGAAATGTTTTCTGGAACGTCTTACCGGCTCTTGGTTTTCTTGTCTCTTTGGTACTTGTGGCTGTTCAACTTCATGAATCGTATTCGTTTGAAATATTCTTTGTTCCAATGCCATCTAACAATTCCCCCTTTTTATTTTTTCTCTAAGATTCTTAGCTTTGCAGACCGGGCTCTTTTATTTCCAGCAATTTCGGTTTCGCTTGGAATAATCGGTTTTCTCGTAACAAGTTTAAAATTAGGATCCATACCTTCAGGAATGATTGGTAAGTTTGGCGGAAGCTCAGGTAACGATGATGCTTCTTTGAATATCGTTTTGCATAACCGATCTTCAAGGGAATGGAATGTGATGACTGCTATACGCCCGCCTGTATTTAACATTGTCAAAGCGTCTGTTAATGAATCTTCAGCTGCTCCGAGCTCATCATTTACCGCAATACGGATTGCCTGGAAAATTCTTTTCGCAGGATGACCGCCAGTTCTTCGCGCAGCAGCAGGAATGCCTTCTTTTATAAGTTCTGCAAGTTCCGAAGTTGTACGTATCGGCGCATGGGTTCTAGCTTCTTCGATTTTCCTTGCTACACCTTTTGAAAATTTTTCTTCGCCATACCTAAAAAATATTCGAACAAGATCTTCATATCGCCATTCATTCACTACTTCAAATGCAGTCAGTGGCGCATCAGTATTCATGCGCATATCAAGAACTGCATCATGGTTATAGCTGAAGCCTCTTTCTGGAGTATCCAGTTGTGGTGAGGAAACTCCAAGATCATATAGAATCCCATCTACAGAAGTGATGCCAATCTTGTTTAGCTCGCTCTTTAAATCTCTAAAATTCGAATGAATGAATGTAACTTTCGCCAAATGTTCTTTCAGCTTTTCCTTCGCTGCATCGATTGCCGTCATATCTTGGTCAAAACAAATTAACCGACCAGATGGGGACAATTCTTTTGCAATCTCAAGACTATGGCCAGCTCCACCTAATGTGCAATCAACATAAATGCCATCAAGTTTAATATTAAGGCCATCGACGGCTTCCTGCAGTAATACTGTTGTGTGGTCAAACATTGAAACCGCCTCTTTCAGTAATAGTTATCAAAAGTCAAAGTCAATAATATTTTCCGCGATTTCGTTGAACGATTTCTCAGATTCGTCATAATAGGAATCCCAAGCGCTCTTAGACCATATTTCAATACGGCTGGACACTCCGATGACGACACAATCCTTTTCAACTTTCGCATAATCGAGTAAGGAGGTTGGAATATTAACACGGCCCTGCTTGTCAATGTCCACTTCGGTTGCACCGGAGAAGAAAAATCTAGCGAAAGCTCGTGCATCTTTTTTGGTTACAGGTAATGCTTTTAACTTCTCCTCTAACCGTTTCCATTCCTCCATAGGGTAACCGAATAAGCAATTATCCAATCCACGAGTCAACACGAAACCATCCATCAAAAATTCCCTGAATTTCGATGGAACGATTAGACGACCTTTAGTATCGACTGTGTGTTGATATTCGCCCATGAACATACTCTTCACCCCACTATATGAATTTAATGTACCACATCCCTCCACATTCCTCCACTTATATTCTATTTTCCTTTTAAAATGTGTCAATAGTACTTGTTTCATTGAGATATCCAAATCGATTTACAAGCAAAAACCCTTCCAGTCAATAGGACTGGAAGGGTTTTAGGTTCTTTAAAGATAGACAATTTTATGTGTATTATCCATCGCTATCGTTTGTTGAAGTAGGTCGTCTACTAATGAGTTGCCATAGCTATTCATAAAGAAGTACGGGGTAAATATTCTCTCCTGCAGAGAACCTTCCGGTAAAAGTTCATTTTCAACTTTACTATACTTTTGGAGCGTTACATCATTTTGAATCAGCAGTTCCTCTTCCATTTTCCCCCTCAAATAATCAAATTGCTTTTTATGGAGTTTTAGGTTCTTTTGAAGAATCTGCTGCATCCCTTTACTTGCTTCACTCATTAATTCTGTATAGCTCCTATCCAAGCGTTGCTCAGTTTCTTTTAGCAAGTTTTCAAAGTCTTCATTGTGAAGAGACTCAAGCAAACTCTCACGATCCTCATGAACTTTTCCTGCCATAACGTCTTCAACTGTCAAAGATAACTCCTTTAAGAGCTGTTGCACTTTAGGCGTCACAAGCGTCATTGAAATTCGAGGAACAATTATCGGCATTTTTATGCCTAAATGATGAAATGACTCTTTTAGCAATGCCCAATAAGCAATTTCCCCCGCACCACCGACAAATGCAAGGACTGGAAATACAAAATCCTGCATGATCGGCCGTGTGGCAACGTTATTGCTAAGCATCCACGGTTGTTCAGTAGCCATGCTAATCATTTCTTCTTCCGTGAAACGGATGCCTAACGAGTCATTCACAAATTGCCCATCTCTTTTGGACAACAGGACACGTCCAGTTTCATGAACATAGAACAGATTTGCAGCATCACGCTGGGCTTGAATCGGACGGACAAAACCTCGATCTTCAAAATCATTTTCTTTGCAAACAATCATTTCTGACAGTTTTTCAGATTCACAGATCAGCTTATAAAAATGTTCCGTTTCGATTTCACGCAAAGGTTTATACGCCGAGTCGATGAACAATAGACCCTTCTCTTTAAAGAGTCCATTCATCAATCTTACAAAGAAACTTGTAAATGTCTTCTCTAACTTGACCGCTTCGAGCACATCTTGCTTCAAAGCCTTTGTATGAGTGTTTTCGCCGAATTGACGGAAAATATCTTCCACAAACGACACCATTTGCGCCTCAGTATATGCTGCGTCAGATGCCATCCATTTGAAGACGAACTTCTCATCGTATTGTTTTTTTGTCACTTTACCCGCAGTCTCCGTGTACACATGATTGATTTCATTCAAGTCATGATCTTCGCCCGCTACCCAAAATACCGGTATGACGGGAATGTCCAACTGCTCCCTTTGTTGTTCGGCAAGAATCAGGACAGTGACCGCTTTATGGATCGAGTAAAGAGGACCGGTCATAATTCCCGCTTGCTGTCCACCTATAACTACAACACCATCGTCAGCAAGTTCCTCGATATGTTTTGAGGCTTGTGCGGAAATACCGAATGGTTCCATATATGACCGTATGACTTCGGCAAGTTGCATTCGCGAATAGTTTCTTTCTGATAATTCTTCGATTCTCTGCGAATACGAAGCCGCTTCGTTTTTGTAATCAAAAAAAGTATGTATGAACTGATCATCATTTGTGTATGCATGTAGCACTTTGTTTTCATTTTGTAAGACTAATGTTTCGATTTCCATCATGAATGCCCCTTTTTACTGGTTTGAACAGAGTATATCATCCTCGATCACCGTAGGAAAAACATACGCTTACTAACCTGGTCTAGCTTATCTCATTTTACATATTCCATAACTTTCATCGAAATCCCAATAAACAGCAACGCTAAATAGGAAATCGCCAAAAGTAGAAAATACATCCGCCAAGTCTTATGAATGAAACGGATCATTTGAAACTCTTTCTCTTTCAGCCGCTCCTTTGTCGCAAAATAGAGTGCAATGATAATCATCGCACCACTTAAGACGAACCCCGATCCTTTTCCAAAAACCGACAGCGAGATGAAGTAAACGGAAATGATCAAGAATGGCGTCGTCCAATCGGCAGCCTTTCCCATCATCCTGGCAGGCGCCTTACCTCTCTTCCGCATAATGATCAAAAATGAAACGGTGACGAGAAATGGAAACAGTACAATGATTCCCGTAACGAATGAAATGAGCACCTTCACAAGTTCTAGTCAACTCCTATCTACGGCATAGAGTAATTGTTCCAACGTTTTCAGTAATGGCATTCTTTTTCCGCGTTCTTCAGCCATTTGCAAAAGCACAGAAACGATGGTGTCGATTTCCATAGGCCTGCCTTTCAAGCGATCATTCAACATGGACGATTCATTGTCGCATGTACGCCTGCAGATTTCCTCCACAGCCGACTTAGGCAATTCACAGTGCATTTCGGGAAAGGCGTTTAGTACTTCATCATACAACTGATCAAAAAGTGTTTTCGCATAAGAATTCACCAATAATTCACCATTCTTCAATTGGAGAATGGCAGTCAGCGGATTGATCATACAATTAATAAGAACTTTTCGAAACACCGTTTTTCTAGCATCTGCAACAAACTCTATAGGAAACGAAGTTGTTGAACTACTTTTTAGCGCATCAAAAGAACTTGCTACGCCACGATAAGGCGCGATTTTCATCACCCCAATTCCATTATGTGAAACCGTCCTATCATCAATTCGTCCAGCTCCATGTTCCACAGTTGAAAAAAAGACATTCGGCAAAGCAGTACTACTCACAAGGTTAAAATGGGAAAATCCATTCTGCACGAAAAGTATAGGATTCTTTATTTGTTGTGCAATCAATGTATCGACAATCGATGCGACACCAGCTGACTTTACAGCAACAATCCAAGGAACGTCTTTCGACACTCGTTGAATATCTGTTTCAGCCTTCACTTCAAAAACTACCGCCGAATCAGGCTGATTGATCCGTTGGATGCCTTGCGACTGAATCAGCTTCGCCTGCTCAGCTCTTCGTACAAAAAACGTAACTTTCCATCCACTTTCAGCAAGATACGACCCAATTAACAGACCGATAGAACCTGCCCCTGCAATGACTACTTCCATCGGAAATTCCTCCTTTTTAAAAAGGCGCCCTTTCAGAGGCGCCCTTCGTCTATCGATCATTCTATTATACAGGATATACGGAATGTTTTTTTGGTGGCATCGGAAGATCTTTTGTCGAATACATAGTGAATCGGTTTGCAAGTACTTTACGCAAATCAGAAGGAGCGATTATCTCATCGATGATTAATTCAGATGCCATCTTGTAAATATCGATTTCTTCTTTATATTCCTTATGCTTCGCTTGGACGAAAGCAATTTTTTCTTTCGGATCTTCTATCGCTTCGATTTTATTCGAATAGACAGCATTGACTGCAGCTTCTGGCCCCATTACAGCGATTTGAGCCGTCGGTAATGCAATACATACATCCGGCTCAAATGCAGGACCAGCCATCGCATACAGACCTGCTCCATAAGCTTTACGGACAATTACTGAAATCTTAGGCACTGTAGCTGAACTCATTGCCATGATGAGTTTCGCACCATGACGAATAATACCGTCGCGCTCCACTTTTGTTCCAATCATGAATCCTGGTACATCGGCTAAGAATAATAGTGGAATTGAGAAAGCGTCACAAAGATTGATGAACTTCGCCGCTTTATCAGCTGAATCGACGAAAAGAACACCGCCTTTCACTTTCGGCTGATTTGCAATGATTCCTACCGGTCGGCCTTCGATACGTGCAAGTCCGGTAATAAGTTCAGGAGCAAATAATTTTTTCACATCAAAGAATGTTCCTTCATCCACTAGCGCATCAATCGCTTCATACATATCAAACGGAGCGTTTTGATTTTCAGGAATGATTTCTTCAAGCGTTCGGCCAACTTTCGCCGCCACCGATTCCTTTAGTGCAGGTTTTTCATTGAAGTTGGCTGGGAAGAATTCCAAATAACGGCGTGCTTCACTGATCGCATCTTCTTCGCTTGAAACTAGCACGTCACCACAACCGCTGACCGAACAGTGCATCTTCGCCCCACCCATTTCTTCGAGCGAAACTTTTTCCCCGATTACCTTTTCTGCCATTCGTGGGGAACCTAAATACATGGATGCATTGCCTTCAACCATAATAACGATGTCACAAAACGCAGGTATATAAGCGCCTCCCGCTGCAGAAGGACCGAACAATAGACATATTTGAGGAATGAAACCCGATAATCTCACCTGATTGTGGAATATCTTTCCTGCTCCTCTGCGATTCGGAAACATATCAAGCTGATCAGTAATACGTGCTCCCGCTGAATCAACCAAGTACAACATAGGCACTTTGTTTTTTTCTGCGATTTCTTGAATACGGATAATCTTTTCAACTGTTCGAGATCCCCATGAACCCGCTTTGACAGTTGAATCATTCGCCATTACACAAACTGTTTGGCCATTTACTTTCCCCATTGCTGTGACAACGCCATCTGCAGGAAGATCGCCTGCTTCACAGTTTGCAAATCGTCCATCTTCAAGGTACTCACCATCATCGAAAAGAAGACGAAGACGATCGCGCACGAATAACTTATTCTGCTCTTTTAGTTTTTCATGGTATTTCGGCTGACCACCAGCCATCACTTCATCAATTCTCGCCGCCAACTTTTCATTATATCCAGTCTGTTCTGCTTGTTTAGTCATCGGTATACCCCTTCCCCATACAATCCTTTATAAACTGATGTAATTTCAAGCTTATATTATGCTTCTATTACAGCAAGGACATCTTCTTCGTTCACAAAATCGCCCACTTGTACGTTGATGGAGGCTACTTTTCCAGCAGTGTCCGTTTCTACAGGAATTTCCATTTTCATTGATTCCAATACGATGATTACTTGGCCAGCCCGCACTTCTTCCCCTTCAGCTACATTTACTGTAAATACCGTTCCTGCCATTGCTGCTTTTAATTGTGTCATATTAAATTTCCTCCTTTTTCTTTTTTAACCATTGTGGCAATACATCCGTATTATAGTCACCTTTTCCGAATTCAGTTGAATCTACGAATTCTTCAAAGAGTGGTATATTCGTTTTTACCCCATCAATTGTTAGCGTTTCAAAGAACTTCTTAGATTTGTCAATTGCTTCTTGTCGTTGAGTTCCATGAATAATCACTTTAGCAATCATCGGATCATAAAATGGTGTAACTTTTCCACCTTCATCATATCCTCTATCTATCCGCACGCCTTCGAATTCTTCATACGACAACGTTGTAATCGTTCCTGGTGAAGGCAAAAACGTTTTCGGGTCTTCTGCATAGATACGATATTCAATTGCATGACCATTCGAGTGTATGTCAGATTGCGAAGTGCAAGGCAATTCGTTTCCTCGTGCAACTTCAATTTGCCATTGGACTAGATCGAACCCTGTTACTTCTTCCGTCACCGGGTGTTCCACTTGCAGACGTGTGTTCATTTCAAGGAAATAGAATTCATCATTGTTTGATAAAATAAATTCCACTGTACCCGCATTTCGATAATTAACTGCTTCAGCCGCAGCTACAGCAGCTGCATGCAAGCGGTTTTTCACATCATCGGACAAAGCTGGCGAAGGCGATTCTTCAATCACTTTCTGATTCCTTCTCTGTACGGAACAGTTGCGTTCGAATAAATGAACGATGTTCCCTTTGGAGTCACCAAAAATCTGCACTTCGATATGACGGGCTTTATCGATGAATTTTTCTAGAAAAACGACATCATCGCCAAAATAAGCTTTGGCTCTCGTCTTGACGGATTGAAAATGTTGACTGAGCGCTTGCTCATTTTCACAGCAAACCATTCCAATGCCTCCGCCACCGGCACTCGCTTTTAACATGATCGGATAACCGATTTCTTCTGCCGCTTCAATTGCTTCTTCAAGAGAAGCGACTCCCGCATCCGTTCCTGGTACTACCGGCACGCCAGCATCTTTCATTTTTGTCCGTGAAGCAATCTTATCCCCCATTAATTCAATCGTATCTGCATCCGGTCCTATGAAAATTAGGCCTGCTTCTTCAATTTTACGAGCAAATGCTGCATTTTCGGATAATAGACCGTATCCTGGATGGATAGCATCGACTTTTTCTCTTATTGCAATGTCAATGATATCATCCGCTTTAAGATACGATTGCTGAACTGGACCAGGTCCGATAAGAAAAGATGCGTCCGCTCCCCTCACAAACGGCATATGCTCGTCCGCTTCTGAAAAGACAGCAACGGTCTGAATGCCTAGTTTCTTACACGTACGCATGATTCTAAGCGCGATTTCCCCACGATTCGCGATTAGTATTTTATCCATATTGTTACCCCCAAGTTGCTTGAATTGAATTTCTCCACATCTACAGTTTAAACGATGAATGAAACCGTTTTCAACTATTTGTCGATTTTCATAGAATTAAATGTACATTCTCTAACGTATTCACTTACAGATGGATTCCAATTAACATTAAAAACTACTCATTTTCCATTCAAAAACTTGGCCACAGCTAGATGATGAGCTTCACTTTCCCATAACTGTGCACATTGTCTTGCTTCCTCTATCATGCGTTCGCGCATTTCGTTGTGCGTCCAATTTGCAATGGACAGTTTTTTGTACGCTTTATGGACATCAGGATGAATGGATTTCATACGTTTCATGAATTTTTGCAAACCAACCTCGGCATCTCCTTCTAGTATTTCAGTTGCCCAGCCAATTTCTTTTAGTTCTTGAGCAGTATGTATTTTGGCTTCCGACAATAATTTCAATACCAAATCATGTCTATCGAGTTTTTCAAACAGTTGCGTAGCACCTCCCCAACCGCTTGTGATCGCGAGAGTACCTTGGATGAACCCCGCCTTCGCCGAAGACGCTAAGACTCTGTAATCGCACGCTGAAGCGATTTCACAACCCCCTCCTACTGCAGTTCCGTTGACAAGTGCGATAACTGGCATAGGCAAAGTAGATAATCTGTATAATAAACCAGCCATTTTGCTGAGCATCGGATAAGCTTCTTGCATTGTGCGGAAACCGTGGAACTCAGAAAGATCTCCACCTGAACAAAATGCACGGTCTCCACTTCCTGTAATCACAACAAAAGCGATTTCCCCGTCCTTCTCAACTTTCTCTAAGAACTCTTCTAAGCCATCCATCACTTCATAATTGACTGCATTTCGCATTGCAGGCCGATCAATTGTGAAAGTAGCAATCCCTTCACTAAAATTCATTTTGTACGCCATGTGATTACCTCCTTTTGGTTTAACTACATTGGACAGATGCTTGGGACATAAGACAGTCCTGCTGCATCTGAACGGCCGCTTCCGCTTTTGTACGTCCAGCTACGGGCGCTAGATGCTCGGGTCATAAGGCAGGCCTGCTGCACGGCAAAGGGCGCCGTTTCGCATACCTGTCTTATGCCTGTCACATCTGAGCAAGCGCCCTCCGCTTTTGGGTATACAAAAAACCACCGGAGCCATGGCCTCGCGGTGGTTTTTGAGTAGGGAAATCTGAATTATTCTCCTACTACGTCTTTTCCTTTGTAATGACCGCAAGATTTACAAATGCGGTGTGCCAATTTAATTTCGCCACAATTACCGCAAGTTGTCATGCCTGGAACTTGTAGTTTGTAATGTGTACGACGAAGTCTTTTTGAAGTTTTTGAAGTTCTTCTTTTTGGTACTGCCATTTGGGCACCTCCTTATAATCGCCTATTTCTTATCAGAATCGAAAAATTCGGCTAATCCTGCTAATCGCGGATCAACTTTCTTTTTCTTTTCTTCAAGTTGCAATGCCTCGTATTCTTCATCAGTTGTATACGACCAGCCTTTCCCTTCCGCACTTGTCATATCTTCAGCTTTTTCGCTGATAATCTGCAAGGGCACTTCGAGTAGAATTAACTCCTCAAAAACAGGGGTCGGATCTACAACTTCCCCGATAACGGGGTGAATCGTATCATCCGCAGCAAGAACTGTCTCGTCCCAACTGAATTGCTCGTCCGTTTCAATTGAAAATGGATAGTCAACATCTTCCCACGTTCGGGAACACGGCAACGTCATCACACCTTCAAGATGAAAATGACAAGTCAATTTTTTCGAACCGATCACACAGCTACCTGTTACGTAGACAGGCTTGATATCCCGGATTTCCGGGTTCCGTTTTTTAACGGAGTCAAGGTTCACCGCTTCGTCAAGCGGCATAGCACCTTGTCTGTATTTCTGTAGTTGATGAATCGACCATTTCACGTCTATATCACCTCAAGACAACACTGTTGATTATATAATGGATAAAAAGGGATGTCAAGATATTTTCTTGTCACCTAAATCGCATCAACGTATAATGCAAGTAGATTATATCGAAGGGGTGAGCAGAATGAAAGCGACAGGCATTGTAGTCGAATACAATCCTCTGCATAACGGTCATGTCTACCATGCACAACAAGCAAAAAAGGTAACTGGTTCAGATATCATTATTGCCGTTATGAGCGGAAATTTCCTTCAACGGGGAGAACCTGCTTTCGTCGATAAATGGACCCGAACGAAAATGGCTCTTGCTACAGGTGTCGATCTCCTATTCGAACTGCCTTATCGATATGCAACCGGCCATGCGCCTGTTTTCGCTGAAGGGGCTATTCGCTTACTAGATGCGGCGGGTTGTACGGCCTTCTGTTTCGGAAGCGAAGAAGGCGATATTGGCGTTTTTAAACAAAGTTTGAAAAACATTGATAGCTCTAGAGATACGTACGAATTTACAGTCAAGCAGGCAATCCAAGAAGGGACGAGTTATCCGAAAGCCCTAAACAAAGCCTATGAGACAATTAGGGAAAGAGGGTTAGGAGGCGCTGATTTATCAAAACCGAATAACATTTTAGGCTTTCATTATATGCAAGCCGCCATGACAATCGGTTCGGACATAATGCCTTCTACAATACAACGGCTCGGCGCGGACTACCATAAAGATTCATTAGAGCTCGGTGAGATTGCAAGCGCAACAGGTATCCGGAAATCCTACTTCTCCACATCGAGCCTCAAAGAAGTAATGGATTTTGTTCCTGCTACAACAGGGGAACTGCTAGACGAATGGCAAGAAGCCGGGTTGAAGTTCGGAAACTGGGAAAGCTTTTATCCTTATTTACGCTTCATCATCTTACGTGAAGGTCCAGAGAAACTAGCTCACATCGCAGACATTACAGAAGGTATTGAAAATCTAATTTATAAAGCTGCTAAGGATCATTCTTCATACCAGCCGTTTATGGAGACAGTCAAATCAAAGCGCTATACATGGACACGCATTCAGCGTATGCTCACTCATATACTTACCGGTTTCACCTATAATATGCGTGATTCGATGCATACCCCATCTTATTTACGACTTCTTGGTATGACGAATGAAGGAAGAGCTTATCTCAATGAAAAGAAAAAAAGCCTGCATTTGCCTTTAATCAGCAAAGCAGCCTCTTTTTCCGATCCTTCATTGGATATGGATATCCACGCTTCTAGCATTTACGCTTTGGCAACTGGACAGATGACAGGACTAGACTACACCACATCACCAATTATCGGAAATCACTTCTCTTCCAATTCTTTCAAATAAGCCAAAGCGTCATCAACTGTTTTAACAGGCACGATTTTCATTTTCGTGCCTATTTTCTTGCCCATTTCTACAGCTTCCTCATAGTTTGTCTTAATGCCAGAGGTCATCCCGTTCAATTCATCATCCGGCGCAAAAAATATTTCCACACCTTCGCGGTCGGCTGCAATAACTTTGAAATCAGCTCCCCCTATACGGCCAACGGTTCCATCGGGCAACATTTCTCCTGTTCCTGCAATCATATATCCTTTCGTGAGATCCTCATCAAGTAGCTGATTCATGATTTCTAACGTGAACATTAAACCTGCCGATGGACCACCGATTTCAGCTGTGTTCATCTTCACTTCAGGATTTGTTGTCAGCTCCCTGTCTTCCTGAAATTGGACACCCAGTCCTACTTTTCCATCTGACTTCGGTATCTCACTTAATGTCAATTCCACATCGACTTGTTTTGAACCGCGTTCCACAGTAACTTTAATTGTATCGCCTTCCTTTTTGGTAGAGATGAGCTCTGCAAACTCACCCGATTCCTTGAGGACAATTTCGTCAACTTGACGGATCTTATCACCAGCTTGAAGTTTTCCATCCGCTGCACCGCCTTCCACGATTGCTGCAACAAATACGCCATCATAAACGATATCTACTGGTATACCCACTCTGTCGAAAGCGACCGTAATGGCATTGAACTGCGAGTCTGACATCAGCTTTTTCTGACGGATATTATATTCTTTGTCATTCTCACCTTCCCGGCGGACTCTATTGATTGGCAGGATTTTCATCTTACTCGAAAAGTTCGACATGACATAGGCTAGCGGGGTTGCTTTTCCAATGGAAATCGTCATAAGACTGAACGATCCTACATCATCTTCATCTCCACCTACTACTTCCACAATCGGTGCCAAATCATAAGCACCTCCTGGTTTAGACACATAAGCATCCAGTGGGTAAAGAAATAAAAATGCGATGAAAACCAATGCAACAGTATACAAACCGAGCTTTTTCATTTTCAAGCCGACGCACCTCCGTTAATAGCCTGTACTCGTTATACATATATATGATGACAAGCTTGCATTTTCTTCTTAAACACTGTTAGTAAGTGTACCACCTAGAAAATCCATAATAAAGAAAAAACGACAGCAGATGTGTAATTGATTTTAAAAGGAGGAGCATGATTGATTATCCGCAGCAGAAATCAGCATCCATTGATTCTATGATCAGTATTGCAATAATATGGGGTTTGATTTTTCTATTCATTTTACAGCCAGGTATCGCTCATGACGGCGCTGAAGCGGGAGCACAATTATTCGTTCACGCTTTGCTTCCCTATCTGCTACCTTATATTATATTGACGCAATGGCTGTTAAAAATACCATCATCGGGAAAAACCACCCGTAACTGGAAACGTTTTTTGAAAGCCTATATATTAGGCTCATTCGGGGGTTTTCCGGTAGGAGCCGTTACCGTTTCTGAAATGCTGAAAAATGGTGAACTGACCAGAAGGGAAAGTGGATATCTCCTCGCTGCGTGCCATGCACCAGGTCCTATGTTTATAATAGGATTCGTAGGTACTGAATTGCTTGGCGATGTGAGCGTAGGATGGAAATTGCTCGCTTCAATCCATATCGCAAATCTTCTCTTTTTCCTTTTTGCTTTGTTTTCGTTGACGAATAATGGGAATAAAGACGAGAATCGTGCTGTTTTGACAAACCTAAAACTCAATAGCTCGCCATTTTTAGATTCTATAAAAGAAAGTTCTTCCGTCATCATTCTTGTCGCGACAACTGTCATTTTCTTTTCATCCGTCGGCAATGTTTTAACATCGGTCATCACATCTGCTTTCACCATTGATCTAGGAATTACCAAGACGGTTCTGCTAGCTATTTTTGAAATGACTTCCGGTGTACAATCCGCTGCAGATCACTTCTTTACGCACCCAGTATTCCCTTATATGATTGCCGCAATCATTTCGTTAAATGGACTAAGCATCCATATGCAAGTATTTGTCATCGGCAAAAGTGCTAATGTCCCGATGATACCGTATGTTTTCAGCCGTGCATTTAGTGTTGTTGCGGTTCCGGCTATTTTATATGTACTTTTGTAACAATATATAAAAAATGAGGCTGAGAAAAAACTAAAATACAGCCTGTTTCCCTGCGCTCCAAAAGGCACTCTTTCCGCAGGCGCGCTTGAGCCAATCAGATCACGAAGAGTCCGATTCGCCTTAATTTCTGCGTCTTTTACAGAAATTAAGGCATCTCTCCCCGCTCTCAAAAACTGTTCTTCGTAATAGCTTTCGCAGGAGTCGGCCTTTTTCCACTCCGGAGCACTCTGACGTTCTAAAAAGTATTTGCTAACAATAAACATACAAAAAGCGTAAAGAATTATTTCCTTTACGCTTTTTGTATGTTATGTCCCAGCTTGATTCTGTTTATTATGTACTGAGCATTATTCTATTTCCGATATTTATTAGCCAATGCTTTTTCAACTTCAGCAGGCACAAGTGCCGAAATATCGCCTCCATAACGTGCAACTTCTTTCACGATACTAGAGCTTAAAAATGAGTATTGGTTCTTCGTCATAACAAAAAATGTTTCGATTGACTCGTCCAACATGCGGTTCATTGAGGTGATTTGCATTTCGTATTCAAAGTCCGATATTGCACGTAACCCCCTGACTATGACCGATGCTCCGACAGATTTAGCATAATCAATTAACAGACCCGTTGATGATTCTACCCGGACATTCGGAAATTTTGCTGTTACTGTACTAATCAAGTCCATACGTTCTTCCACAGTAAATAGGGAATTCTTCGATGAATTGTTCATTACTGCGACTCTTACTTCAGGAAAAACTCTGGATGCACGTTCGATAATATCGAGATGACCATTTGTAATTGGATCGAAACTACCGGGCACTACTGCTATCTTTTTCACGGTATTACCTCATTTCATATAAATGGATATTGCAATGTTTCCATAAATAGGGTTTTTGGTTTTCACATACGGTCCGAATTGCTCAGGCAATGTCAATTGCTTCTCATGTTCGCACACGATGATTGCGCTCTCGGATAATAAACCAGCTGCCACAAACGCTTCAGCTAATTCATAGTACTTCACTTCCGCGTAAGGTGGGTCTATGAATAACAGATCGATATCCACGTCTCTTGCTTGCAGTGTCTTGACGGCATTTCTAGCATCTGCTTTTACAATTTCTACAGACTCTTCCAAACGGCATTTTGCAACATTTTCCCGGATGACCGAGCAGGCGCGTGGATTTTTTTCAAAAATATAAGCTTTTTCCGTTCCTCTAGACAATGATTCAATCGAGAGAGATCCACTGCCGCCAAAAAGCTCAGCGACGACCCCTCCATCAAAATAAGGGCCAATCATATTAAATAAGGACTCTTTCACTTTGTCGGAAGTCGGACGTGTTTCACTACCCGCTATGGACTTTAATGTTGTACCTTTTCTTGTACCTGCTACGACTCTCATTCGGAATTCCCTCTCTTCAATGATGTCACAGTGATTATATCATCAGACTTTTGTATGGATAACTGGAATATACGCCTTAGCGCATCTTCTTCAAAGTAATAGTCATCCCCTATCAATTCAAAAGGAGTTTCCCTCAATGTATGTCTTTTTTCATGTAAGACATAAAATGGGTCTCTTAATGAAAATCTGAGTTTGTCAGTTTCGTTTTCAATATAGAGTGATCGATTATTCGAAGAAACTGAATATCCCAATTGACCGAGTACTTTATCAGCTGGATACAATGTCCGTCCACCTTTGACAATCACATTTAACCCATCTACACGTTCACCGCCAACAAGCACTTCGCGCGATTCTTCAAATAGGAGCGGATAGACTGCTTCAACATTTTTTTGAACAAAGGAAGTGTGTTTCCCTGTATTCGTTCCGATCATTTCATCAAGGACAATGGCGTCTACCTTACTTCCCCGTCTTTCCTCCAAATCTATTTTTAAGGAATTCGACTGTGAAGGTGTTAATACAGAGACTAGTTCTTGATAGGCGGAATTGGACTTCTTTCCACCAGCCGGTTTCTCGAGTAATAAAGATGAGACTAAATCAGCTGTAATGTATTCATTGGAAGGAATCATATACTGCGTGCGAATCGATTTACGCACAGCTTCGATATAGACTGAAGACTTGTTGCCTGATGTGATAATCATCCGGTCGGATTCCAGCGATTTACTTGTGCCGTCGAACACCATATCGACATGATTTGCTTTTAATTGCTCCAAATTATCGGTCATTACAGCAACAAGTCCCGCATCGGCATCATTCCCGTATATCGATATATGAGAGCCTTCAAAAGTGAGTGGCAAAGCATTTCGCTGCCAATATAGATCAGTCACTTGTCCTGTGCCAGTAAATAATGAATACTCAATCATGTCCAACTTTTTACTGCCAACCAGTTGTAGTCCACTAATCCACATTCCACCAGTATTCGTTTCATCCGTAATATGAAGAATTGTAGACATAACCCTTTCATTTCGCAAAGAAGCAAATGGTGCTTTGAAAAGCTTTCGTGAACCTAACTCGCCTTGTTTTGGAATAATATAAGAAATGGACTGTTGATCGCCATCCCCTTCGAGGAAAGCAGTTGTGTTCTCATTTATTCTTGTGCAGGCTGATTCAGTCTCCATATAACAGGAAGGATCTTTACTGCCGACAGGCAAAACGATTTCGTGGCGACTTGTGTCCAATTTATTGAAATGATGACGCACAATAAGTTCATCCACGCGGTTTATAACTTCTATTTCCTGGCTGTACTTGGATTTCTTTGCAGGATCCTCACTTGCATCAGCCAATTGGCTATAATGCATATATAAGAGTACGATATTTATAATCGCCAGCAGAAAAACCGTTCGTATAATTATTTTCAACGATTGCACCTCATTGCAAGGGATAATTAAAAGGACTAAAATATTTATGTTATGATGACAGTATTCCGAAATAGAAGGGTCGTGCAAAAGATGTTGCAACAGTATTTTATCGAGCTTGGTGAAGGTTATGGAGACGTCTATGAATTGCTAGAGCTTTTGAAGACGAATCAACATCGCTTACACCGCACGTTCATATTCTCTTCAGAGATCAATGGAAAGCAGGCAATTTCGCTCGCCGCAACGTTCAAGCCAGCAAACAACAGCAATTTCATGCCCGTTTACATTTGCAGAGAAGGTATTAAAGAAGAAGTCGGACAAAAATCCAAGCGGACGTTGCTCTTTGAACAGGCAGCCGCCGAATACGGTAATATACCAGTACCAATCAGCGTCAAGCATTCTTCAGAATTCGCAGACACTCGATTATATTTCCAATACATAACCGGAATTCTGAGATTGAATAATCTTGTGCCGCCGTTGCAGTGAAACGTCAAAGATTATGTTTGAATTCCTATAATCCGATTTTATAATCATATTCTTTTGCTTTGTCAGGCTTTACATTTTCATATTCTGTCTTCACAAAAGGCCTAAATGACGGTAATACTTTCTTCACAGATGGAAGCCGTTCAATTTTACGGATATTGTCAGCCACATCGGCTTGGTCTGCATATAGGACAACATATTTCATCTTTCTGGAAATGTAATGGACGTGACCATATTTTCTTAATGATTTAGCTTGTTTCAAATGATGGAGATAAACAATAATACCTTGTCGATCAATCATGATTTCCCCCTCTTTCCTACCACATACAATACCATATGTGAGAAATGGGCTGCAACTTAACATGCTGACATCTTCCGTTTAATCACCTATAATGAGGAAAGAAAAGTTATTTAGATGATAGGAGGCTATGAAAATGGGAAGAAAAACGAAAGTGGCATTGACAGTCGGCGCGGCTGGGGTCGCGGCTTGGGCAGCGTCAAAAGCTGTTGTTAAGCCTAAGCCGCGAACATTCAAAAAAGCGCTTGCATTTGAAGATCCAGTCGTTTTAGCAAAATGCTCCGGCATGAAGGATGTACCAGATATGACAATGACGGCGTTCAAAAAATGTGCGGAACTTGGTGTCAATGGTTTTTCAGTTGATATCCGACTGACAAAAGATGAGGAAATCGTACTTTTCCATGACGAGTATTTGGATCAGACAACCGACTTTTCTGGCAGAATCTGTAATTATACACTTGCCGAATTACAACAGGCGGATGCAGGCTATATGTTAACGGATAAAGATGGCCACACTCCTTACCGTGGCACGGGAGAAAGAATTGTAACACTGCAGGAACTGCTACTCGCGTATCCTCAACTGCTGTTTGTTATTAACCTAATGGATTCACCCGATACGTATGAAGGTAGCTTAATGCCATCCAAGCTATGGCGTTTGCTCGAAGAGAGCGAAGCGGAAGACCGCGTTGTTGTGACTAGCGATTTTGATGAACAAACCGACCGCTTTAATCTATATGCACAAAACAAAGTAGCTACTGGTGCGGGAAAAGATGAAGTGAAAAAGGCATTTGGTGCATATTCCAGTAAATTCGGTCATTTATACACCCCTCGCGCTGATTTATTTATCATACCTGAAAAGATAGGATTGTTCAGAATGAATACAGAAAGCTTCATGTCGTTTTTATCCAACCTTAATGTTGCAGTCTATTACGAAAACGTCAATGACAAGGAAACGATTGAAAAACTATTGAACGCAGGCGCAGCAGGTTTCATTACGAATCACGCGGAAGCTATGCTGGCTGTCATGCAACAGATTAATTACTAAATATAAAAACGGTTACCGAGATCGTCGGCAACCGTTTTTATATTTACACTATTTACGCGGAACAAGAACAGCTTCCGCCCGAACCGCAACTGCCACCACAGGAAGAATCTGAGAAGAAACCATCACCTGTCGGAACTTTAACAGCATCGGAAACAGATTTTGCGATAATTGAACTTACTTCGTTCAATAAATCCTGGACATCGTTTTCAGCAAGCCGCAATGCAGCCACTTGCTCATTCATATCCAAATCTCTTTTTTGAAGACGTATATTTTTCATGACCAATTGATAGTCAGGATGATATCTGCCAAAACGCTGTACTTCTTCATACCGCTCTTTCATGTCGGTGAAATCATAAATCTTTTTCACCAATTCTTTGTCGGAGTATACGACATTGTTTGCTCTTCGATATTCCAGCACAGCCTCCGAAGAGAGCAGCATGTCGGAAAGTGCTTCCGATTGCTCAATGATAGACATCCATTCGTCTGTCATCATCATAGGGCATTCCCCTCCATTCTTCTCTATCATAACAAAAAATAGAAGACTGTTGCATTCATTCCGTCCTGATTCCAAAAAAGTTATCTTCCAAGTATTTATTAGCCACTTCAAAATCAGAAAAATGATAAAGGTCTTGGCCGATCTGTTGCGTTTTCTCATGCCCTTTACCAGCTATTAAGATGATTTCCCTATCTGTAGCCGTGTCGATGGCCAGCCTGATTGCTTTCAACCGATCAGGCTCGACAATAATTTTTTCCATATGAAAAATCGCTCCGCGCAGAATATCATTGATGATAGACGAAGGATCTTCTCTTCTTGGATTATCGGAAGTAATAATCACTTTAGATGAAAATGTCGCCGCCACTTCACCCATTTGCGGACGCTTGCCACGATCCCTGTTTCCACCACATCCGAATACCGTAGTGATAGGTATATCCTTAAACTCTTCTTCTAGTGCCATGAGAACCGTTTGCAAGGCATCCGGTGTGTGTGCATAATCCACGAAGATGGTTAAACCACCTCTTGAAATTCGCTGCAGCCGACCTTCTGGCAGCATGAGACGATTACAGAATGAAAGTGATTGAAATTGATCATAACCGAGCATCGTCAAAACACTCACGGCGGCAAATGCATTGCTTTTATTATGCTTGCCAGGCAAAGTATTAGGATAAAGTCCGGAGGCAACCTGTCTTCCAAGAATCATATGTTCATTGAAATACCCCAAAGGTTTATCCGTTTCACTTACCAAAGAGACACACTGCTCATCATCTGCATTCACAATCAGACATTTTGCGAGCGTTGTCAACCTTTTCTTTGCTTGAATGTACGCCTCTTTACTGCCGTGTTCATCATAATGATCAACACCTATATTAAGGAATACTCCGATATCGATTTCACAATGCTCCAATCTGTATGTGGATAGACCTAAAGAAGACGCTTCTAATACGACATGTGTCACTCCTGCATCTACACAATCCTTTAATAACGGATGAAGATGTTCCGCTGGTAAAGTAGTCATTTCGGGTAGTGAACAGTGCAATTTCAATTCATCCATATAAATGCCTGTCGTTCCGATTACTGCTACTTTTTCTCCGTGTAAGCGTAGTAATTGTGCGATAAAATGCGTCACGGTCGTCTTCCCGTTCGTACCCGTTACAGCAATCACCGTAAGTGACTGCGATGGATTTCCAGCAAGTTTGGCACTGGCGTGAGAGATGAATTGTTGTCCGTCTGGCACAATAATCCATGTGACACCGCGTGTCACGACACATCCCGTTTGTATGTTACGGTCGATAATGACCGCGACTGCACCACGATCTATCGCTTCCTCCACATGGACAAGTCCATCATCACAAGCCCCCTTCCTCGCAACGAAAATATAGCCTTCCTGAACAGAGCGAGAATGTTCCGTAATGCCTTTCACCACTACTCCAACACTACCTAGAACTGTGCAAGGCCAATTTTTTACTAACTCCGATAGCAACATGAGCACTCATCCCTTCCCGAACAATTTTCTCGTTTAGCGAATATATTGAGAGCGAACCATACTTTATCGTATGACCAAATTGAAACGAACGACACGAAGAAAGTTGGGAGACGGAATGATAGTTCAAAAATTTGGCGGAGTGGCCATGAAAGATCGTGAGACAAGAAAGTTGTGTATTGCACATGTTCAAAAGGGATTAGAAGAACATCAAAATGTAATTGTTGTCGTTTCGGCGATTGGAAGAGGAGAAGATCCATATTCGACCGATTGCCTACTTAGGCTTACGGATGCTTTCAGCTATTCAAAAGCCGCAAGTGACTTGGCTGTTTCATGCGGAGAACTAATTGCATCCGCTATACTCTCTGCCGAATTAGAGCAAGCTGGAGTCCCGAACAGGGTCCTTCATGGTATCCAGGCAGGCATTTGGACTTCCGGTGATTTTGGCGATGGTACAATCAGCGATGTGGACCCCGCTTTAATCTCAGACAGTTTAAAAGAGACGGGTTGTGTGATCATTCCCGGTTTTCAAGGAATCAATGAATTTGGTCAAGTCATGACGATTGGTAGAGGGGGGAGCGACTTGACTGCAATTGCTCTCGGTTCTGCCTTGCGTTCAACACATGTCGAATTTTTTAAGGATGTTCCAGGAATCATGTCAGCCGATCCAAGTCAAACTACACAAGTAAAGAAATTTGAACAACTATCATTCCGACAGCTAATGCCTTTGCTTGATACGGATCACCCGGTCATCCAAAAGCGCGCGGCATTATATGCCATGAAAAAAGCGATACCTCTTTACGTAAGAGGCATCGCTTCAACAGAGAACGGCACATGGGTTCTTCCCTAATTCACTTTTGGAATAGGCCAGGTTCTGTTTTTCTTTTCGTGTCGGATTTAATCAAAACTTGTGTGAAATATTTGCCGTAAGCCCCAGTCCCAATTTCCGTCATTTCCGCATCAAGCAGCACACTCCGGTGAGCGGGAGAATTCAACCAGCCGTGTACGGCGTCGATTGCATCGACATAATTGGTTGCGATATTCTCACCCGCTCTTTTATGTTCAATCGATGAACTCTTCAATCGTTCTGACAAGTTCCCGCCAGTAGGTGATTCATGCGAGAAATAGTTCTCAATCGCCATATCCATGCTGTGTTCCTGGGCAATTGAAGACAACCAATAATCATGGACTAGCGGGGCCACCCCATTATGCTCTCTATAGATATTCGTCAACTCGTAAATTTGCCTTTCAACAGCCCTGTCTACCTCCATCTGCTCAGTTGACGAAGGTAATTTAACGCTAACGAGCTCTCCTGTATACTCCATATCATACGGCTGATGTATGACAAGCATTTTCGGTGTGATAAATCTTACCCCTTCAATATTACCATCTTCAACATCTACGTATATTTGCGCAAACAGATCATCGTATTTAATTAAAATTTTCTCTTTAATATCCTTACTGTTTAACGTGAATGTATAAATATTTTCATCGAAGTGCACATTCACTTCCGATTCGATAATCGTATAGCGGAAGATATCCTCGATATTCTGTCCAATTGAAAAGGGAGATAAATCTAAGCTTTCTTCTGTGCTAAATATTTGATTCACTTTATCATTTTCGACACCGACCATCATTCTAGATTCGGAAGAATAAACCCACCATTCGTAACCAAAAGAAGATGGTTCAATCCGATCTGGCTGTCCGAACTCTTCGATGACAAGATCAACATTTTTCCCAACGTAAGTGGAGAGCCCACTCGCTGGACGTTGTTGTCCTACCGGCTGCTCATTGACTTCCCTGCCGGGAGCAGGAATAGCTGTTCCATGTTTAACAGGTGATTCAAGAGGGGCATTTTCCTTCACTCTACTGTCCATAAAATAAAAGAGAGCGAGAAGGACGACTAACAACAAAGCTATTTTCCATAATACATTAAGTACTTTCACTCCTTCTGCCCTCCTTTCATATATATTCTTACTGACAACTCTACATAGTAATCGGTATGATGTCATCCATTATTCATTATTTCGTCTAGCAAAAATCGAAATGAAGCATTAACAAAAATAAATAAGGGAATACTAGTTGACACAATGTTGTCATTGCAACTGACAGTGATTTGCTCTATGATTAATAAGTATAGGCATTCGACTGGATGAACATGAAGGAGGACTTTTAACTATGTATATCGAAAATACAAACATTGAAGGAATTGTAGCCGACTTACCCCTACTTGACGAAATCATGCTTAAACACGATTTAGTACGAGCAGGCCAGTGGGACTATGAGCGTGTCACTTATGATAAGAAATATATTATCAAAGAAGGAACTTACTACTTACGTGTATTCGGTTTCACACCTGATGGAGATGTCGGAACTGGCGATGCAGTCATGCATTTGAAAAAGCCTGTTGTCGGAAAGCACTATTATCCACATGGCGTCGAGTATGGAGAAGACGAGTTTTTCCCTGAAGGCCTTTTGAAAGATTGCCAAGCAACTCTAAAAGCGGTCTATGCAGATCTTCAACCATATATTTTAACTAAATAATCCATATTTCCACTAAAGCCGAAGAAGATTTTATTCTTCGGCTTTTTTGTCTATTCATTCCCCCTTGTTTTGGTTATAATGATATCAATGAACTATTTGGAGGAATGACTGTTGTCCCGTTGGCTTATAAAGAGAAATTTCATTATCCTACTAACTATAATTTTACTTATTCTCATTTCCATATTCATCCTTCCAGTCTCAATACCGATTATTTTGGCTTTATTGACAGCACTAGCCTTTGAGCCCCTGGTAAAATTGACAGAACTTAAATTCAAATGGAAAAGGAAAGTTTCCGTTATTTCTGTCTATATCTTCATACTTGTTCTCATAGCAGTTGTTCTCTATTATACCGTGACCTCACTGATTGGAAGAATCATACAGTTTACAAAAGATGCACCAGATTACTTAAACAAACTGGCTGGTATATGGATTGACTTTCAAAACAAAATTTTCGTTTATACATCTGGATTGCCTGAAGATGTTATAAAATCTATGCAAAATGGTTTTAATGATATTCTGACTTCCTTCCAAAAGTCTCTTTTGACATTATTCAATCCCGATAAGGTAGTGGCATTGGCTTCCGAAATCCCGAACTTCTTAGTCAGCCTTATTGTATTCATGATTGCCCTATTCCTCTTCATGTTGGAGTTACCTGAATTAAAGAATATGGTTTACAGGCATCTCACAGTGGAAACGACAAAAAAAGTACGTTATATGACTGTGAAATTAAATTCTGTCGTTATTGGGTTCATAAAAGCACAATTGCTCGTGAGCTTTATCATACTGGCAGTCGCTTTCGTCGGCCTACTTATAATCGCGCCGAAATATGCGCTAGTAATGGCGATTGTCATCTGGATTATTGATATTATCCCAATTCTCGGTTCAATTATTATTTTGGCGCCATGGTCGCTTTACCAATACCTAAGCGGTGATATCGCACTCGGAACAAAGTTGGCTATTTTGGCAGTAATTCTCCTCATTATAAGGAGAACAATTGAACCGAAAGTAATGGGCAACCAGATTGGACTCTCTCCCTTGCCAACATTGATTGCAATGTTCATCGGTCTGAAGTTATTTGGTGTGCTAGGTTTCTTTATCGGGCCAATGATTGTAATTTTATTCAATACTGCACGTGAAGCAGGTATTATCAAACTGAATTTCAAGATTTGAATACCCTTCAAAAGAACCAATAAGAAAAGCCGTTAATTCGAATATGAATTAACGGCTTTTCTTCCTAGTTCAGTAACCTAAAATTGCCTTTATCATAGATGTTGTTTCTCCGCCTTTATAAATAATATAAAGGAGTAGATAGACCGCTACACCCGTTATCGCCGTAAACATCCACATAATTGCGGTGATTGGGCCAAGTTTCCGATGGCGTTTCAGTCGTTCTTTGAACCCAGCACGTATGACAATTACGCCAAAAACAGCACTCGTTGTCGCTAGGACAATGTGAAAGATCAGGAATATCGTGTAATAGATTTTGACATTATCGGGGCCAGCGAAAGCCGTGTTCCCGAAAAAGATGGTACGTGACAGATAGATAATCAGGAAAAGTACAGCAGAAACCGTCGCAGCAATCATTATCTTTTTATGCGCGTCCAATTTTTTCGCACGCGCCAACTTCCAACCGATGGCGACGAGAATTCCAGATAAAACAATAAGAAACGTACTTAACGTCGGTAAAAAAGGAACACTCATTTCAAAATACCCCTTTAGCTATTCATATAATTTAACCGTGCATTGTAAATTTTTGTCTGTCAAGCAAGTCTTTTTGTGTAATTTCATCCGCATTCAATTGTTCTTCACGGTACCACTTGATGAAGATTTTGCCGATAACGAAAACATAAATTAATTCCTGGATAACCTTCATAATGATTCCACCCAATTGCTGATCATATAAAGTTGGCATATTTGTGAATAGTTCAGGACCTGAAATAGATAGACCTGATAAAGTTCCTGCAGGTACACAAAGGGCCATAGCTTTTAACCATGCTTCACCAGTGCTGTATGTCTCATAGACGGGTACATCGACAAAAATGATAAGCGAACATGCTGGCGTAAGCAAAATTGCACTAAGAATGACATAACCAATCTTTTTCAAGCCGTGTAATTGCGGGTGGCTTTCAAGTGTATTAACAACCGGCCACCATAGAAAAAATGCCGATAGGAATACCATAATTGTAAAAACAGAGTGAAGTATGATACTCATTTTAATAAAGTCCAATACCATCGGGTAATGGTTTAAGGAGAACATCACTGTAAACACAAGAAGGCTAATAACAGGTTTTGTAAACAACCTAACAATCCTGTCAATCAGCTTCACACTCAATACTTTCTTCCAAATGAAATCCGGTATCCCCATTATGAGCAAAGGCGCCACGACCAATAATAGTAATGCCATCTGTGCCATATGGACGGAGAAGAGGATATGTCCCAGCAAATCTGCGGGTGATCCTTTAATAATGTACAACAATATCATGGCACTAATAAAATACTTTTTCTCTGTATTTGTAACTGGCTCAGAACCTTCGAATAGATGTCGCCACTTTTTTGTTAAGAGAAAATATAATACGGTTAAAACTATAATGAAAATAAAAAAGTATGGACTCCATAAAGCACGAAATCCGAATATACTTAAAGGCATCATTGCCATCGCTCCTTTAATCTTGTCTCTCTATAGTATAAATCTAAAATACCGTGAATACAATGAACGAACATTGACAATTGGCATGATAACCGCTAAAAATCAACAGTAAAAAGAAAAGCCTGTGGAACTGATTCCACAGGCCATTCTTAATAGATTACCACCAAACGATTGTTACGAATGCCAAAGGGATCAGGAAGCCGAAAAGAGCACCTGTATACATGAACATCTGAGGAATGCCATGACCTTTTTCATTCATATGCATGAAGTAATAAAGCTGTAGTCCTACTTGAACAACCGCAAAAAGCATAAGAACCGGTACAATGAAGTATTTAGAGAAGCCCGCTACCCCATTTTCAAAAGCGACCACCATCGAAAATGATACAAGTGTCAAGAAGATCATTAGCGAGAACATCATTACCTGATTACGCATAGATTGCTTTGCGCGTCTTTGTGCAAGTGACTGTTCAGCTGGTGTACGTTTGTAAACATGGATGTCTGCCATCTTAACCTACCACTCCCATCAAATAGACTACAGTGAAGATGAATACCCACACAACGTCGATGAAGTGCCAATATAACGAGAATGTATAATACTTTGTCGCGTTATAAAGGTTTAAACCGCGTTTCGCATTACGGAAAATCAATAACGTGATCCACACCAGACCTACAGCAACGTGGAATCCGTGTGTCCCAACAAGCGTGTAAAACGCTGAACTGAAGGCACTGTTATTGAATGTGAAGCCTAAACCAACATAATGTGAGAACTCATACACTTCAAGCATAAGGAACGCTAAACCTAGCAACGCAGTGATGGCAAGCCATAGCTGCATTTTTTTGAAGTTGTAATTACGCAAGTGGTACATCGCAAACACACTTGTCAGAGAAGATGTCAACAGCAACATCGTCATGACGAATACTAACGGAAGTTCATATAATTCTTGAGTCGAGAATCCAAAACCGGACGGACCTGAGTTTTTCAACGCAATATACGTCGCAAACAAAGTCGCGAACAGGATTGTTTCTCCTCCAAGGAATAGCCAGAAGCCGACAAATTTATTCTTAGCTTCGAGTGTAGCTCTTTCCGGATGCTCCGGCCAAGTTTCAGGGGTGAATTTTTTGTTCAAATCCATTATTTTTGACCCCCTTTGCGTTTCAAATCACGTAGAATTTCTTCTTTCTTGATGTAATATCCAGTATCATCCTGCAACGAACGTGCAGCCATTGATACGAATGTAAATGCAAGACCGAAGATCAGTAAACCAAGTCCCCACTCAGTTTCAGTACGGAACATCGCACCAAATCCTGCAATGAACATACCAAGAGTCATTAGGAACGGAATGATTGAACCGTTCGGCATGTGAATATCCTTAACAGGTTCAGCCGGAGTAAATCCAGATGCATTACCTTCCATCTTTTCGATCCAAACAGAGTCAAGTCCACGAACAAGTGGAGTTGCCGAGAAGTTGTAATAGATCGGTGGAGATTCGATCGCCCACTCAAGTGTACGTCCGTCCCCCCATGGATCATTACCAACTCTAACGTTCTTGACGGACGTAATGATTACGTTAACAACTAGCACGATAACACCTACTGCCATCAAGAATGCTCCGATTGTACTGATTAAGTTCGCAAAATCCCAACCTTGCTCAGGCATGAACTTCCAGACACGACGTGGCATTCCCCAGAATCCTAACCAGTGCTGAATAAGGAATGTCATATGGAAACCGATAAAGAAGAACCAGAACTCAATTTTACCAAGTGTTTCATTTAACATCGTTCCAAACATTTTCGGCCAATACAAATGCGTTCCAGCCAAAATCGCAAGCACAACACCACCAACGATTACGTAGTGGAAGTGAGCGACGATAAAGTATGAATCGTGCAACTGGTAGTCCAGTGGCGCAGCACCTTGCATTACACCCGTAACTCCACCCATTACGAATGAAGGAATGAAACCGAGTGCATACAACATAGGTGTTGTAACTTTAATGCTACCGCCCCAAATGGTCAAGAGCCAGTTGAAGATTTTCACTCCGGTAGGAACTGCGATTGCCATTGTCGCTACTGCGAAAATAGCGTTAGCAGTAGGTCCCAGACCAACTGTGAACATATGGTGAGCCCACACCATAAATCCTAGGAAACCGATCAACACAGTCGCGAAGACCATGGATGGATATCCAAATAGACGCTTACGGGAGAAGATCGAGAAGATCTCAGAGAAGATCCCAAAAGCAGGCAAAATAAGAATATAAACTTCAGGGTGACCGAAAATCCAGAAAATATGCTCCCAGATAATTGTGTTTCCACCCATTTCATGATTAAAGAAGTTACCACCAAACATTCGGTCAAACGTCAATAAGAACAGACCGATTGTCAATGGAGGGAATGCGAAAAGAATCATTGCCGAAGCAATAAATGTCGTCCATGTGAATAGCGGCATACGCATGTATGTCATACCAGGCGCACGCATGTTGATAATTGTAACAAGGAAGTTTATCCCCGCCATCAACGTACCACCACCGGCTATTTGTAGCCCTATCGCATAGAAGTCAATACCATGCCCTTGTGATGCAAGTGATAATGACGCATAAGACGTCCATCCTGCATCAGGTACTTCTCCATAGATCCAAGAGATGTTAAGGAATAGACCACCCATGAAGAACATCCAGAACCCTAAAGAGTTAAGGAATGGGAATGCAACATCACGCGCCCCGATCTGCAATGGTACTATCGCGTTCATAAATCCAAATAATATAGGCATCGCTGCTAAGAAAATCATGGTTGTCCCGTGCATTGTGATCAAGTCGTTGTATAGACCTGCACTGACAAAATCGTTATTCGGTTTATGAAGCTGCCAACGAATTAACATTGCTTCAATACCGCCGATTACGAAGAAGAATCCGCCTCCAAGGAAGTAAAGGATTCCAATTTTCTTATGGTCGACTGTTGTAAGCCAATCCCACAGCGTTGCGCCAAAACCCTTTTTCTGAGCAACTGAACTCACTTTGTTTACCTCCTCATCAAAATCACATGAAAATTATTTTTCAACTGATAATCCCATCAAGTATTCAGCCAACGCATCCAATTCCTGATTGGATAGTTGTGAACCGAATCCAGGCATTTTATTTCCTGGCTTGTATTTCTGTGTATCTTTAATCCAGTCAATCAATGTTTCTTTATCATGATCCATGAAGCCTGCCACACGGTTACGGTCACCAAATGTTGCTAGGTTTGGACCTTGTTTTTCGTTACTTTCACCCACAGCTGATACAGCGTGACAACCGATACAGCTCTGGTTGAATACTTCTTCACCCTGATCATTCGCAACGATCTGACTATCGCCAGTCGCTTGCATGGATGTTACCCACTGGTCAAATTCTCCACGAGGTAATGTTTTCACTTTGAAGTCCATTAGTGCGTGGGACGGACCGCAAAGCTCCGCACACTTACCATAGAAAACTCCGTCTTTAAGATCTTTGGAATCTTTTTCGAATACTAAATAGAATTTATTCACGTTCTCTACGTTTGTATCCAATTTACCACCTACAGCAGGTATCCAGAAGGAGTGTTTCACATCCGCTGCAATCAGATTGAAATAAACTTTTTCATCCATCGGCACTACTAGTTCCTGTGCAGTTACAATACCAAGATCAGGATATTCAAATTCCCACCAGTAAAGTTTTGCTGTCACATCGACTATAAGGTTTTCAGGATTCCCATCATCATCCACTGCACCCATTGCAGATACGTCACCTAGTTTATATGTGTAGTACACAGTAGGGACAGCTAGAAGCAAGATTAACAGGATAGGAATGATTGTCCAGACAAGTTCAAGTTTGTGACTCCCTTCAACTTGTTCAGGGATGAAGTCCTCACCCAATTTAGATCTTCTGAATCGTACCAATGCGAACAAATAAATCACTACAACTACAATAATGACAAGTAACATAATCCCTGATGACAGTAGAAGTAAGTTGAACTGGTCTCTGCCGACTTGTCCTGCCGGGAGAAGTGTTGAAAGTTCTTCTTGACCACATCCTGCAAGGAAAACCGTTAGTACTGCCAATAGAGAAAAGAGACGCCACTTTTTGAGTCCTTTCATCATCGCTAACTAATACCTCTCTTTCTAAAAAAATGTTTTCTTCAAATGAGGACAGTTGACCTCTCTATAATGAATTCCTGTCAAAAGAAAGAATTCCACCTGTTAGATGAATATCGAGAAAATGATCATTGCCACAAAAAGGATTGTCATGTAATTCAACGAATAAATGAACATGGTAGTAGCCCATTTCAAATCGTCCTTCGCTTTGAATCCTCTTATAGACAAGTATAACCATCCGATATTCAATGCAGTTCCGAGTATTATGAATCCGATTCCAAGTTCAGAAAGGAGAAAAGGCAATGGGAATAATAATAGAACCCAGCCAAGTATCGATTTTTTTGTCCTTTCGAAGCCTTTTACTACCGGAAGCATCGGAATGCCTGCTGCGCGGTATTCATCCGTTCTGCGCATTGCCAGCGCATAGAAATGTGGAGGTTGCCACGCAAACATAATTAAGAACAATGCCCAAGCACCCATTCCTAGAGAAGGTTCCACAACTGACCATCCAATCAGGGGCGGTATAGCACCGGAAATACTTCCTACGATCGTATTGCTGACATGTTTTCGTTTAGACCACATTGAATAGAGTACAACATAGCTGAACACACCTGCAAGTCCCCATAATGCGGCGGCCGGTGTAGCCATATATAACAGCAATTCACCCAATGCGATGAAAGTGAGCGCCAGTGACAAGACAGCCGGTGCTTTGAATCTTCCTGTCACGGTTGGACGCGACTTCGTTCTGGTCATGACTGGATCGATATCACGGTCAATCAGGTTATTCAGTGCGGCTGAACCCGCAATGATGAGTGCTGTTCCGAATATCCCTAAAAACAGCAAATCAAAATTCCGGATGAAACTGATTCCCGTAAATTGAAATGCCAAGAATAGACCAGTGAACGTCGTGATTAAATTGGAGTTCACGATTCCGATTTTAATGAGCGCCAGAAAGTCTTTAAGTAGAGAAGTCGATCCGATATCCGATTCAGCGGATGAAGTAATCGCTCGACCGTTTGACATATGTACCCTCCTTCCAATGATGTCGGCATGGACCGCTATACTTAACTATATCGAAATTCGTCACTAATTTCTATAGATATACCGAATTTCGACAAAAACAGAAAGTATATGTACTGCATATATAGCATCGTCCTATCTATAGTAAATCATTTCACTATGCCTTTTGTGAAGTTAAAGGGTCTTTTTTATGAACAATTTGTGAAATAGCGGTCCTAGACTCTCTTTTTGGTCGTTTACCGTTGTTTTTTCGCCATTTTTTCGCTATCATCGACGAACGGAGTCTTTTTGAAACATATATTTATCATCAATTAAAGAAGGTGTCTTTGTTGCGCTACAATAAATATTTGAAATGGTTTGGTGTCGCTTCAACAATCGGTATGTTATTAATTCTATTAGGCGGCGCTCTTGTCACAAAAACTGACAGCGGGATGGGGTGTGGAAGACATTGGCCAGGTTGTAATGGACAATTAATACCGGATGAAATCACCGCTGAAGTGCTAATCGAGTTTTCACACAGGCTCGTTACAGGAGCCGTTGGCATACTAATTGTCATTCTAGCAGTCTGGTCATGGAAAGCGATTGGCCATATTAGAGAAACAAAGCTTCTTTCATTCCTAGCCTTGTTCTTCTTAATACTTCAGGCATTGATCGGAGCGGCACAAGTTCTTTGGGGGCAAGGCGATTTCATACTCGCCCTTCACTTCGGCATATCGCTCATATCGTTCTCTTCAGTTTTGTTGCTAACCTTGCTCGTCTTTGAAGTGGACAAGAAATACGATGCCGACAAGCTTAAAATCGGCAAAACGATGAAATTCCATACAATAGGTGTAACGATTTATTCATATATTGTTGTTTACTCGGGTGCGCTAGTAAGACATACCGAATCTGAATTGAGTTGTACAGATTGGCCAATGTGTCGCAACGGGGACTTCACATTACCTGCAAACTTCTGGGAATGGGTACAGATGGGCCACCGAACTGCAGCGGCTCTTATCTTCATCTGGCTCGGAATCATCGCGATACATGCATTCCGCAACTACAAGAACCAGCGTGTTATTTTCTGGGGATGGATAATTGCATTCGGACTAGTTAGCCTTCAAGTTATGTCAGGAGCAGTTGTTATTTTCACTAGGCTCAACCTATATATCGCATTGTTGCATTCCTTGTTCGTCACATTATTGTTCGGTCTGTTGACTTACATGGTGCTTCTCGTTTCGAGAAGCAAAAGAAAGTAAAAATAGAAGCTCCAGCGCAATCGTGCGCTGGAGCTTCTATTTTTTTAATGTTCTAGTTCCAAAAGAAGATCACCTGTTGAAATCGCTTCACCCATAGAGACATGAATCTCTTTCACAATTCCATCATATGGTGCTTGGATAGTCGTTTCCATTTTCATCGCTTCAGTGATGAGTAGATGTTCTCCCCTTCTAACTTTTGCTCCTCTTGAAACAGCTACTTTCAATACTGTACCAGGCATTGTCGCAGCAATATGGGAATCATTGGCCGGATCAGCCTTCTGCTTGCGTACAACATCCGATTCAACATTCATATCTTGAATGATTACTTCACGCGGTTGGCCATTCATCTCAAAGTAAATGACTCTTGTTCCATCCGATTGCGGTTCGCCAATCGAAACCAGTTTGATAATGAGTGTCTTCCCTTTCTCAATTTCAACTTCAATTTCTTGACCGAGTCGCATTCCGAAAAGGAATTCCGGCGTATTGATGACAGAGATATTTCCAAACTCTTTCATCATCGTTGCATACTCTTCAAACACTTTTGGATAAAGTGCATATGCCAATGCATCTTTCATTGTCGAAGGATGTGCCAGTAGCTCTTCCGTTTTAGTTAGTAACTGTTTGAAATCTACATCAGGCAACAACTCACCTGGACGAACAGTAATCGCCTTTCGCTCTTTCAAAATGACTTGTTGCAGTTCTATCGGGAAACCACCATAAGGCTGGCCGATATACCCCTCGAAAAACTCGATAACCGATTCCGGAAAATCAATCGAAGCGCCACGCGTTATGACAGTCTCTTCATTCAAATCGTTTTGGACCATGAACAATGCCATATCGCCTACTACCTTTGAAGAAGGTGTTACCTTAATTACGTCTCCGAAAAGCATATTCACACGTGAATACATACCTTTAACTTCTTCCCAACGATCCCCAAGTCCGACTGCTTTCGCTTGCTGTTGCAAGTTCGAATATTGACCCCCGGGCATTTCATGTACATATATTTCAGAATGAGGGCTATTCATACCACTTTCAAAGTGCTGATAATATTTGCGGACATCTTCCCAGTAATAGGATAGTGATTCAAGTGATGAAACATCTGATCGCACTTGTCTTTTTCCATTTTGCAATGCATAGAATAAGGAGCTGGCAGATGGTTGAGATGTTAGACCCGCCATAGAGCCTAATGCAGTGTCTACGATATCGACTCCCGCCTCAACTGCTTTCGCATACATATAAATCCCATTTCCGCTCGTATCATGCGAATGGAGATGAATCGGAATATCGACCATCGCTTTCAACTCAGATATGAGTCTATATGCAGCTTCCGGTTTTAAAAGCCCAGCCATATCTTTTAGTGCAAGTATATGCGCTCCAGAAGCTTCGAGCTCTTTCGCCATCGCTTTGTAGTAATCAACGGTGTACTTGGCGCGAGAATCATCCAGAATGTCTCCTGTATAGCAGAGAGCTGCCTCAGCGACTTTTCCAGATTGACGTGTTGCATCAATTGCTACTTCCATTCCTTTAATCCAGTTTAAGCTATCAAAAATCCTGAATACATCAATTCCTGATTCAGCGGAAGTTTTTACGAATTCCCGAATCACATTGTCCGGATAATTAGAATAACCGACCGCATTTGCGCCGCGGAACAACATTTGCAATAAGACATTTGGAATTTGCTCACGGATTTTGATAAGTCTCTCCCACGGATCTTCTTTCAGAAACCGATAGGCAACATCGAACGTAGCTCCGCCCCACATTTCAAATGAAAACAAGTTGGGTAACAATCGCGCAGATTCAGAAGCGATGTGCAACATATCCGATGTGCGAACCCGCGTTGCAAGCAATGATTGATGAGCGTCACGGAAGGTAGTATCTGTCAGTAGGACATCATCCTGTTCTTTAATCCACTGCACAAGTCCTTCTGGGCCTCTTTCATCTAATATTTGTTTTGTTCCCGAGACCGGCGGCGATAATAAATCGATTGACGGCTTTCTCACAGTATTGAAAACAGGCTTCGCTTGTTTTCCGATGCCAGGGAATCCATTGACAGTCACATTTCCGATATAATTCAGAATTTTAGTTCCACGGTCTTTCTTGACCGGAAATTCGAACAGTTCAGGCGTCGAATCGATAAAGCTCGTATTATAGTTACCTGTAAGGAAATTTTCGTGCTTCACGACATTTTCGAGAAAAGGAATATTTGTCTTAATGCCTCTAATCCTGAATTCTTGCAAGTTTCTGTCCATTTTGGCTGCAGCATCGCGGAATGAAGTACCCCATGTAGACACTTTGACAAGAAGGGAATCGTAATAAGGTGTAATGACTGCGCCCTGGAATCCGTTGCCCGCATCGAGACGTACTCCGAAGCCGCCGCCTGACCGATAAACCATTAGTTTCCCAGTATCCGGCATAAAGTCATTCAATGGATCCTCAGTCGTTACACGGGATTGAATAGCGTATCCGAAAAGAGGTAAATCTTTTTGTAACGGAATAGCTGAATCACCTTCGTGCAAATTCCCGCCATTGGCGATATGGATTTGCGCATGGACAATATCCACACCCGTCACCATTTCAGTAATCGTATGCTCGACTTGGATCCGAGGATTCACTTCGATGAAATAGAATTTACCTTCCGAAACTAAAAATTCAACTGTACCTGCATTTATATAGGAGATATTTTTTGATAGTTTGACCGCCGCATCACAGATTTGGGTACGTAATTCTTCATTCAGTGAAATGGATGGTGCAATTTCCACTACTTTCTGATGACGGCGCTGTATTGAACAATCGCGTTCGTACAGGTGAATGACATTGCCGTATGTATCTCCAAGAATTTGGACCTCAATATGTTTTGGTTTGTCGATATACTTTTCAACATATACTTCAGCGGAACCGAAAGCGGATTTCGCTTCTGATCTGGCGCGTTCGAACGCTTCCAATACTTCTTCTGAGGAATTGACGATTCGCATACCGCGTCCGCCTCCACCAAGAGAAGCCTTGATGATGATTGGATAACCGTGCTCGTCACCGAAGGATGTTACTTCCGCAGCTGTTCCTACTGGTCCATCTGTACCTGGTATTACCGGTATACCCGCATTGATTGCCTGTGAACGTGCTTTCACTTTATCACCGAACATATCGAGATGCTTTGATGTAGGACCAATGAAAATGATATCTTCTTCTTCCAGCCTTCTTGCAAACTCTTCATTTTCAGCAAGGAAACCATACCCCGGATGCACCGCATTGGCTCCACTAGATTTGGCGATCGCAATAATCCCTTCTATGTCCAAATAAGCATCGATTGGTTTCTTCCCTTCACCAACTAGGTAAGATTCATCTGCTTTATAACGGTGGAACGAACCCCTATCTTCAGCTGAATAGATTCCAACAGTCGGAATTTCTAATTCTGTACACGCACGAAAAATACGTATGGCGATTTCACCACGGTTTGCCACTAGGATTTTCTTGATACGACCCATTTCCACCATCACTGCACACCCTTTTCTATTTATTCTTTTGGTATTTTGTGAACATTGACACATTCATCAATATTCCTAAAGCTAAAGATAACAGAATTAATGAAGTTCCGCCATAACTAATAAAGGGTAATGTAACACCTGTCAGCGGAATCAGTCCAGTCAATCCGCCAACATTTACAAAAGTTTGAATGCCAATAACACTGCCAATTCCTGCAGCAAGCATCCTAGCTTGAGGATCTTTTGTATTCATGGCGATGTATAATGCCCGCATCACAATAAAACCTAATCCACCCAGGACGATGATCGACCCGAATATACCTGTCTCTTCGGATATGACGGCCAATATGACATCAGTTTGTGGTTCCGGCAAATAGCCCATTTTTTGAATCGAGTTGCCAAGCCCGAGCCCTTTCATTCCACCAGAACCGATGGCAATATAGCCGTTGGCAATCTGATAACCGGAGCCCAGCTCATATTCAAATGGATTGAGGAATGACAGAATCCGGCCTTGTCTTGAAGGTGTCATGATTGTATCCCATCCGACATACAGGATCGCTAGGCAGGCGAATAGCGCAATACTAACAATACCGCTGATTTTCAAAAAGGTTTTAAACATTATACCGCTTGCGGCTATGACTGCCAAAGCTGTCAAGATAATGATGAAAGAAGTTCCAATATCCGTTTCCATCATAATCAAACCGATTGCGACTACAAGGATTAAAACAGGTGGACCGATTGATTTATTGATGTAATTAATATTTCCAGTTTCGGATTTTTTCGCAAATACACTAGAGAAGTAAACAATGATGACGATCTTAGCTATCTCAGACGGCTGGATGCTTCCGAATCCCGGCATTTTGATCCAACTTTTCGCCCCGCCGACGTCAGTCCCTACAATATGGACAAGAACGAGCAGAACAAACATGACTACGATAGAAGAGATCATTAGTTTCTTTCTTTTATAGTTTTGAAACGGAAAGAAGGATGCCATCAAAAACACGGGAATCGAGACAGCCAGATTCTTCAACTGTTTATTGTAGAAGTAGTCTGAAGAATAGTCATAACGATTTACGGCCACAACCATACTTGCACTATAAATCATTACTAACCCGAACAGACAGAGCACAGCATAAGTGATGAATAATGGGTAATCAAAATTCCTTATCATTCTTTTAAAATAATTGCCCATTGACATTACCTCTTCTTTGTTAAATAAAAAACTCAAACCAATAGTGAGTTTGAGTCTTTTGTTTATTTTTTTGTAGATAACTCATGCAAGATATTCATTTCCTTCTCAAGCAATGAGAGGATTTCCTTGCCTTTCATTCGTTCAATCAGACCAAGCTTGACAGCAAAATCTATCTCTCTCGATAAGCCATACATTTGTGTATCTAGCACTTCCTCATAGAGCGGACACTGAGGCATCGTCAAGTTATCCATTTGCACTTTTATGAGTTGCGCAATTTTGTCTGCATCGGCTTGTAGTTGCTGAATCGCTTTTTCCTGATACGTTTCCTGTAACTCTATATCCATGAGGACGCCCCCATTCACCTATTATTCCTACATGGTGATTATGAATAAATTGTATCTTTTGAGGAGATAAATTGCAAGTGTTTCCCTCCATCAAGGACACTAAGAAATCAATGACTTTCCACTTCCTATTGGAAGAGGTATACTAGTTACAAATAAAGAATGATCTAATCTTCCGTAGGAGGCTGTTATTTTGGAAACAATTATACCAATCAAAGGTAATGTAAAACACATAATCACGCTGGATCCGACAGTTTGGATTTTTGATGACCGTAAGATTGATCTTGATACTTTTTTCATTGAAGAGCAAGTGCTCAGAGATGAAGATGAAGAATATAAAGAGAATATGGGCAAGCATTGGTCGCGCGAAATTATGGAAGGGGCTACTTTTCCCCCAACATTGAAAACCGAGAAGAAATTCGACCGTAAGAAACTGGTTTCAGGTACTTTTGCCATATCCCTCGATCAGTTCGTGAAAAATGCAATTCCTAAAGAAGATGCTACAACAATTACATTTACATCAGTTGACGGAACGACGTATCCATACCCTCTCAGTCAACTTAAAGACTTTCTTTTTAAATTCAGCCAGGATGGAAAACCTCTAGCTGATGATGGACCGGTTCACTTGTTATTAAAAGACGGTTCAAATGCAGATAATCCGATCCGCTCCATCAACGGCATAACAATAGACTGAACGTTGCCATACAAAATTCAAATCGAATGGAAGGAGTTAATCGTATGCGTGTAAAATGTGTACTCTGTGACGAAATCGGAAGTCTATCAGATGATGATCCACTAGCAAAAAAGTTGAGAAACCACCTCATCAACACGTATATGTGTCCTGTCTGCCATGATAGAATCGAGGAGCTTACAAACTCCCGGGTCAACTCAGGAAAGTTCATCTTTCATCGAAGTTCCCATCCAGCCGAGGATGCTTTTTAACTAAATAGACGCAAAAAACTCCGCTGTCAAACAGCGGAGTTTTCTTTATGTTCATTCATCCTGCGGACTCTGTAGATGATTAATATCAGAGCCGCAACAATCAGACCTTCAACAATCGGAAGGAAGAATGCTAGGAATGTCAGAATCAGACATCCTATAAAGAGGAATGCGTAGATGATTACATTTTGCCAAAACTTTATTTTACGAGCAAACCCTAATTTATATACAAGAGCAGACATGAGAAACACAACAGCCAATAGAACATACCCAGCAGAAGTGAATGATGGCATCACATCATAAATGAATCGTGCAATGCCCGACATCCTATCAAGTACATCTTCGCTTTTCATTCAACACATCCCTTTCAAATACGAGAATGGATCACTCACCAAGTTTTTTCTTTTTTTGTACACGTTCACGTTCATTCTTATCAAGGACTTGCTTCCGTAAACGGATGGAAAGCGGTGTAACTTCACAATATTCATCATCGCCGAGATATTGCAACGCTTCTTCTAATGACAGAATACGCGGTTTCTTTGTTGTAACTGTTTGATCTTTCGTAGCAGATCGGACGTTTGTTGCATGTTTGATTTTTGTCAGGTTGATTGTCAAGTCAGTGTCACGGTTGTTTTCTCCTACAATCATACCCGCATAGATATCAGTTCCAGCTTCAACAAACATGACTCCGCGATCTTCTAATTGCATGATACTATAACCAGTAACGGTACCTGTCTCCATAGAAACAAGAACACCATGGCGTCGTCCACCTAACTTACCTGATGCAACTGGCTTATAGGAATCAAATGTATGGTTAATGATTCCGTAACCTCTTGTAAGCGTAAGGAAATCAGTCGAATAACCAATCAATCCACGAGCTGGAACTAGGAAGATTAAACGGACTTGTCCATTTCCATTGTTGATCATATCGATCATTTCACCTTTTCGATCACCCATAGACTCGATAATCGAGCCAGTATACTCTTCAGGAACATCTATTTGGACACGTTCCACTGGTTCAGAACGCACGCCGTCGATTGTACGGATGATGACTTGAGGTTTCGATACTTGCAATTCGAATCCTTCACGGCGCATATTTTCGATTAAGATGGACAAATGTAATTCTCCCCGACCGGAAACGACCCATGCATCTGGAGAATCTGTCGGATCTACGCGTAAAGATACATCTGTTTGCAATTGTTGTTCGAGTCGTTCTTCAATCTTTCTAGAAGTCACCCATTTACCTTCTTTTCCAGCAAACGGACTATTGTTGACTAGGAAAGTCATTTGCAAAGTCGGCTCGTCGATGTGAAGTTCCGGTAATGCTTCTAGATGATCGACTGGGCATACCGTTTCACCAACGTCGATATTTTCCATTCCGGAAACAGCAATGAGATCTCCGGCAAATGCTTCTTGGATTTCAATCCTTTTAAGCCCTAAGAAACCGTACATTTTTGAAACACGATAGTTCTTTGTGGAACCATCACGTTTAAGAACGGACACTTGTTGGCCCACTTTCATCGTTCCGCGGAATACACGGCCAATCCCTATACGCCCTACATAATCGTTATAATCTAGTAGAGAAACTTGGAATTGCAATGGCTCATCGCGATTGTCGACCGGTGCAGGAATGTTTTCAATAATTGAATCGAACAACACTTCCAACGTTTCTTCTTGATCGGCAGGATTAGGTGAAAGGCTTGCAGTTCCATTGAATCCAGATGCATAAACTACAGGGAATTCTAACTGCTCATCATTCGCGTCCAATTCAATGAACAATTCAAGAACTTCGTCGACTACTTCTTCCGGACGACCAAATTCGCGGTCGATTTTATTCACGACAACAATTGGTTTTAAGTTCGTTTCCAATGCCTTTTTCAAAACAAAACGTGTTTGTGGCATACATCCCTCAAAGGAGTCGACAACAAGAATAACACCATCAACCATTTTCAAAATACGTTCCACTTCCCCACCGAAATCGGCGTGACCCGGCGTATCTAGAATGTTAATTTTAGTATCTTTGTATTCAATACCTGTATTTTTGGCAAGTATAGTGATTCCGCGTTCACGTTCTAAGTCGTTTGAGTCCATTGCACGATCTTCTACATGTTCATTAGATCTAAATATCCCTGATTGCTTTAAAAGCTGATCAACTAGCGTTGTTTTTCCGTGGTCAACGTGGGCGATGATCGCAATATTTCGTAAGTCGTTTCGTGTATTTGTCATGTTTTCACTCCGTTATCTTTTATCAGATGATTAACTGTGTTATTATAGCACATGAGAACGATATAAAAAAACATTTTATTTGAAAGAAGGTACATTTGTGAAAAATATCAAATGGATTTTTGTCATATATTCTCTTGCAGCGGTTGCAGCAATGTGCGGAATTGGTATTGCTGTAGGGATTCGAAGCATTTCCGTAGCACTTATTTCAATGCTGGCACTAGTCTTGATAATGGGCAATGGTTTTAAAACTAAAAAGAAAATGCGCGAGCAAGGTTTACTATAATTTTCAAATCAGGACTGCATACTTCGTGCAGTCCTTTTTCATTTCAATTTAATGTGATTTCTAAGGATTTCACTATGCAAACCCGGTCTTGCCACGATGAAAGTATCTTGTCCCAGCAAATCTGGCTTTTCACCTTCTAAATTAGTAGCAATCGCGCCTACCTCTTCAGCTATCACCATTCCACCCGCTATATCCCAGGGAGATAGCCGCAATGATAGATAAGCATCAATACGACCTGAAGATACATAGGCAAGTTCCATAGCTGCGGAACCATATGATCGTGTCCCTCTACATTTGTGCACCATATCTGCAATTGGTCCATTTTCAATACGACGATTTGGTGCGACCCAACTTGCATTTACACCGATGATCGCTTCAGATAAAGGTGTAATTTCGAGCATCGGTAGCTTCTCATCGTTAAAATAAGCCCCTTCACCTTTTTCAGCGTGGTAAAGTTCATCATTCATCACATCATAGATATATCCAAGCATACCTATGCCATCCAGATAGATACCGAGTGAAATGGCAAAGTTTCTCTTCTGATGGACGAAATTCATCGTCCCATCTATTGGATCCAATAACCATATAACACCGTCCAATGATTGAACATCATCGCCAAAGCCTTCTTCTCCCAAGACCTTATGCTCGGGAAAATCGCGTTGGATCCTACTAATGAAAAACCGTTCAATATCACGATCGATATTTGTAACCAAATCATTTGCATCTGCTTTCGTATCTACATCAATCGTTCTAAAAAAAGAATTACGAATGATATGTCCCGCTTCTTTTATTAACGATTTTGCGTACTTGTCAATCATTCCCCAATTCATATCATCACCCTAACTGAATGCATATAACTTAATTGTATCATACCTGTTAAAAGGATAAACAAAAAGGCCCCTTCAATTCTCCTATTTCAGGAGATCACCGAAGGCGCCTTTTACGGTTCATTTTTTCATTATTATGCAAAAGCATTGAATGTCTCCAGCTCACTATGAATTTCAGTGAGTCTCGTTTTGCTTTTTTCAACCTGCTTACGATCTTCTTCTTGAACAGCATCATACAATGTCGCTAATTCATAATCCAATTCAAGATGGAGCAGTTTTACATATTCCTTTTCGATTTCATTTTTACGAATAATATGGACGACTTGTTTCATCTCTAACACCCCTTTACGTTTAATATAATCCAACGATGCATTTACTTACTTCTAACTTATGCTCGTATGATCGCTTTGGTTAGTTATAAGCCTTCTTGTATTAGATTGTTCCCCATTATCTGTTACGATAAACGTGATTATTGAAATGGGGGAGTAAAATTGACACAAAGTTTTTGGACTTCAAAGGATTTTGATGTTTTTTCAATCGATGGTTTAGATCATAGGATGGAAGCACTTCAGACACGTATCCAACCGAAATTCGCAGCCATTGGAGATCATCTTTCCAATTATTTATCATCATTTGGAACGGGAGAGTTTTTCCCACATATCGCAAAACACGCCAGAAGAACTGTAAACCCACCTAAAGACAGTTGGGTCGCATTTGCACCTGCAAAGAGGGGATACAAAGCATTACCACATTTTCAAGTCGGCTTATGGGGAACACATCTATTCATCATACTTGCCGTTATTTATGAAAATCCGGACAAAAAAGGTATTGCAGAAAGACTCGATAAGAATATGAAAACGCTCATATCTCTTCCAAAAGAGTATGTAATTTCCGGGGACCATATGAAGCCTGAAGCTTCCTACATAAACGAAATCGGAAAAAACGGTCTGGAAATATTGTTGGACAGGATGAAAACAGTGAAAAAAGCGGAACTCGTTATCGGAAAGCATGTATCTCCGGAACAGGCAATCTCAATGACCCAAGAGCAATTTTTCAAATTGATTGATGAGACAATCAATGAATTATTACCTGTTTATCATGTCGTCATCGGTTCAAATTAAAAAAAGGAACGGCATATAGAGTGCGCCGTTCCTTTTTACTTTTTCCGGGAGGTTATTCAGTTGCTCTTAATCAAATCGTCATCCACTGCTTCTTTGGCTTGTTTGACGATTCTAAAACTTTTAAATCCACTCGCATCTTCAAACTCATTGAATAACGTCTTTTCCTCCGCCATGGACGGCACAACTTTTTTGAATGCGCGATATGCATCCATGAATTGCCGTCTTTCAATGTGGGATTCATAAGCTTTTTCTACTGCTTGAAAAAAAGCAATAACATCAATTATTTCATCGGTCGACCAATGATGACTGATCGGATAATTATAGTCCAAGTAGTTCCATCCCTTTCTTTATAGCCATTTACTGCGAATAGTTTCGGCCTGTTGAACCATTCTTTCAATAAGCTCCGAAACAGTGGGAATGTCATCGATCATTCCAGCAACCTGACCAGCCCAACCGAAACCAGCATGACTGTCCCCTTCGTGGATGAATCGCTTATTTGCTTCTCCACTAATAAAATGCTTCAAGTCTTCATATTGAGCATTCTGCGCTTCCAACCGAAGAATCTGTTCAGTCCATTCGTTAGTTAATGCACGGGCAGGAGCACCAAGCGAACGCTTAATAATTACTGTACCCGTTTCTTTCGATTTCAATAAAGCATCTTTATAGACAGTATTTGCATGCACACATTCCTGCGTCGCAATAAATCTTGTTCCCATCTCGATTCCATCTGCTCCAAGCGCATGGGCTGCCATCCATCCCCTGCCGTCTCCGATTCCTCCAGAAGCAATGACAGGGATAGTGACCGCATCCACAACTTGAGGTACGAGAACCATTGTACCAATATCATCACGACCGAGATGTCCTCCACCTTCATGTCCAACGACCATAACCGCATCAGCACCAAGAGATTCCGCTTTCACGGCTTGTCTTTTAGCCGCGACTAACACAAGTTTTTTCATGTTAACATCTTTCAAATAGTCGAAGAATGGTGCAGGATTACCACCCGTGACAGAAACGACTGTAACACCTTCTTCGATCACGACATCCAATAAGTGTTCATATGGCCTGCCATGTTGTCCGATTGCGAAATTCACGCCAAAAGGATTGGCAGTCATTTCTTTCACTTTACGGATTTCCGTCCGTAAAGCTTCAGGAGACTCCAGACTCATTGCAGTTATTTGGCCAAGGCCTCCAGCCTCTGATACTGCGGCAGCAAGATCTGCATATGCAAGATATGCCAATCCTCCTTGCACAATCGGATACTTGATATCCAACAGTTCAGTAATTCTCGTATTCCAGTCCATGTTAGGAAACACCCCTTTACTCCGCCGCTTCGCCATCTTCCAAAATCATGATGAGCTTAGGATCTACAAACTCATAACCTTTTCCCCTTAGACCATTGACAATATCTTCCAGAGCATCTGCTGTCCATTCTCGGTCATGCATCAACAGATTCGATCCATTCCTTAACAGTTCCGTGTTAATCATAATATCTGTGATTGATTCTTTTGTCATATATTCTTTCACGAAATCGTAACCATAAGACCAGTTCATGAGCAGCATACCTTCTTGTTCAGCCAGATTTCTACTATAATCTGTATTTGAACCAAAAGGAGCGCGGAAAAATTTCGGTTTTTCACCAGTTACCTCTTCAACGATTTCATTCACCGAAAGAATTTCATCTTGTTGTTCTTCTTCAGTTAATGATTTCAAGTTCGCATGGGTCTTTGTGTGATTCCCGATCATAAAGCCCATATCATGGATCTCTTTTAACGTTTCTTTCTTCTCATCCGTAGTGATGAAATGTCCATTAACAAAGAAGATTGCGGGAACATTCAATTCTTTTAATGTTTTCGCCATATCCAATGCTCTTTTGTCAGGTGCGTCATCGATCGTCAATAAAACAATCTGCGGATCTGCGTCCTTTATCGGTTCGATGGAATACGTTTTTGGATTTAATGCATAAAGAGGTTCTTCTACTATATCCATCGGTTCCTCTTGCTCCATTTCCTCTTCGACATCTACTACTTCTCCGTCATCAATTTCCATCGATTCAGATTCATTTTCCACATCTTCAGTTTCCGAGCCGCTAGCATGACTAGCAGGTTGTTTAGTTTTTGTGTCGCCACTGCATGCCGACAGTAACAACAACGCGAATAATGATATGTATAACAAATTTTTCCTCATCAAACCATCTCCTCTAGTTGAATATGTCAATCCTAACACGATAACTATACCCGTTTCAAACGATCTATGAGCCATTTATTCGATTTTCCTTACTCAACATATTTATGTAAAAAAAACGCCCAGAGCATTGAGCTACTGGACGTTTTGTCAAACTATTATTTTGTAATCATATGAATCGGTTTACCTAGAGCAACTTCCGCCGCTTCCATTGAGATTTCTCCCAATGTAGGATGCGCGTGAATCGTCATTGCAATATCTTCCAGCGTCATGCCAGCTTCAATTGCCAATCCTAGCTCAGCGATCATATCAGAAGCATTTTCTCCGACGATTTGTGCGCCTAGAAGAAGACCATCTTCTTTACGCGACACAAGTTTCACAAAACCATCCGTTGCGTTGAGTGCAAGTGCACGGCCGTTCGCCGCAAACGGGAATTTACCTGTAACAACTTCGAATCCTTCGTCTTTCGCCTGTTGCTCGTTCAAGCCAACAGTCGCTAGTTCAGGATCTGTGAAACAAACAGCGGGAATAGCCATATAGTCTACTTCGGATTTTTCTCCAGAAATCGCCTCAGCCGCAACCTTGCCTTCGTAAGAAGCTTTGTGTGCAAGTTGTGGACCGGACACGATATCTCCTATTGCATAAATGTTTGGTACGTTTGTACGACATTGTTTATCCACTTCGATTAGGCCACGATCCAGGAAGTTTATGCCTAATCCTTCAAGACCGATTTCATCGGTATTTGGACGACGTCCTACTGTTACAAGCACATAATCCGCTTCGACTTTCTGTTCTTCGCCTTTAGCTTCATATGTTACTACAACTCCACTTTCAGACTCTTCAACGTCTTTTGCAGAAGCTTTCACAACGATTTCGACGCCTTTTTTCTTCAAGCCTTTTTTAACAATTTGTGTCATTTGCTTTTCGAAACCTGCTAGGATATCGTCAGCACCTTCGATAATCGTAACTTTCGAACCTAGGTTTGCATATGCAGAACCAAGTTCAGTACCGATATATCCACCACCGATAACAACTAGATGTCCAGGAACTTCTTCCAAGTTAAGAGCACCCGTTGAATTGATGACACGCTTTGTATATTTGAATGATGGAATTTCAACTGGACGTGATCCAGTAGCAATGATTGCGTTTTTAAATTTATACGTTTGTGAAGATTTTTCATCCATAACTTTAGCTGTATTCGCATCTACGAAATACGCTTCACCTTGGATGATATCAACTTTATTACCTTTAAGAAGCCCTTCAACGCCGCCTGTCAATTTCTTGACTACCCCATCTTTAAATGCTTGCGCTTTTGAGAAGTCTAGCTTTACATCAGACGCTGTAATTCCCATATCATCAGAACCTTTTGCAGATACAAAACGATGGCCTACAGAAATTAGTGCCTTTGACGGGATACATCCTACGTTCAGACATACGCCTCCAAGCATTTCTTTTTCAACAATTGTTACTTTTTGACCAAGTTGTGCTGCGCGTATTGCTGCAACGTATCCTCCTGGGCCTGATCCTACGACAAGTGTATCAACTTCAATTGGAAAGTCTCCTACTACCATTTGCTTACGCCTCCATTAATAAAAGTTCTGGATTTCCGAGCAATTTCTTAATGTGGTTCAGAGCTTGTTGTCCTGTAACACCATCAATTACCCGATGATCAAATACCAATGATAATGCTAACATAGGTGCCGCCACGATTTCACCATTTTTAACTATTGGCTTTTCAGAAATACGGCCGATGCCCAAAATAGCAACTTCTGGGTGGTTGATAATCGGTGTAAACCATTGCCCGCCTGCTGAACCGATATTCGTGATAGAACAAGATGCGCCTTTCATTTCAGCTAAGCTCAATTTGCCGTCACGTGCTTTTTCTGCAAGAGAACTAATTTCTTCGGAAATAGCAAATACAGATTTGCGATCTGCGTTTTTAATAACCGGTACGAGTAAGCCGCGATCCGTGTCTGCAGCAATTCCGATATTGAAATAATGCTTTTGAATGATTTCTTCAGTTTCATCATCCAGAGAAGTATTCAATTGTGGGAACTCACGCAAAGTAGAGACGAGTGCTTTCACTACATACGGAAGATATGTCAATTTAATATCTTTTTCAGCTGCGATATCTTTGAACTTCTTACGGTGTGCAACAAGTTCTGTAACATCAATTTCATCCAATAAAGTAACATGAGGAGCCGTGCGTTTCGAGTTGACCATTGCTTTCGCAATTGCTTTTCTCATGCCCGACATCTTCTCGCGCGTTTCTGGGAAGTCACCTTCCAAGATTACCGGTGCAGATGATTTTGTCTCATCTTCTTTTGAAACTACAGCATCTTCCTTATTCTCTTCAACGGTTGTCTCATTGACAACTGGCTTTTGACCGCCATTCAGGAATGACTCTATGTCTTCCTTCAGCACACGGCCGTTTTTCCCAGTTCCTTGCACTTCATGAATATCGACTTCTTGTTCACGTGCGAACTTACGGACTGAAGGCATTGCGATGACACGAGTAGTGGAAGAATCCGTTCCTTCAACTTTAGCCGCGGGAACAGACTCTTCTTTTTTAGCTTCTTGTTTCTTCACTTCTTGCTTTTCAATATCCTGACCAGCTTCTGCTGTCGATTGGACTTGAGCTTCAGTCTCTTCAGTGCCTTCTTCATCACCATGTTGATGATTTTCGTATCCAGGAGCATCAAATCGGATTAGTATATCACCGACTACCGCAACTTGCCCTTCTCCAACTAGAACTTCTTCGACTGTGCCTGTAACAGGTGATGGGATTTCCACAACTGCTTTATCGTTCTGGATTTCTAGAAGTGTGTCGTCTTCATTGATTTTATCGCCTTTTGCGACAAACCACTTTACAACTTCACCTTCGTGAATACCCTCCCCGATGTCCGGCAAACGGAATTCAAATGCCACAAGATTCACCCTTTCGTATTATCAGAGTTAAACTCCGAATTAGAATGTCAAAACTTTCTTAGCTGTTTCAATGATGTCGTTCGCATTTGGCAACCATGAATTTTCACCTTGCGCAAAAGGATAGATTGTATCAGGTGCAGCAACGCGAAGAACCGGTGCTTCTAGGCTCAAGATTGCCCGCTCAGTAATTTCAGAAACGACGTTAGCAGCGATACCTGCCTGTTTCTGTGCTTCTTGTACAACTATTGCACGGTTTGTCTTTTCGACTGAAGCGATGATTGTCTCAATGTCAAGTGGTTGGATTGTACGTAAATCGACAACTTCAACTGAGTAGCCATCTTTTTCGAGTGCTTCAGCAGCCTTCAAGCTCTCATGAACCATCGCGCCGTATGTGATAATCGAAAGATCAGTACCTTCACGCTTCACATCTGCTTTTCCAAGTGGAATCGTATACTCTTCCTCAGGAACTTCCTGTCTGAATGAACGGTACAACTTCATATGCTCTAGGAAGATCACAGGATTCTCGTCTTTAATCGCTGAGATCAGTAGACCTTTTGCATCATAAGGAGTTGAAGGTATGACAACTTTTAAACCAGGTTGTGATGCGACTAGACCTTCAAAACTGTCCGCGTGCATTTCAGGTGTAGCAACACCTCCGCCAAATGGTGAACGGATTGTAACAGGTGCGTTGAAATGTCCACCGCTTCTGAATGATTGACGAGCCAGTTGGCCACTAATAGAGTCAATTACTTCATAGAGGAAACCAAAGAACTGGATTTCCATAACAGGACGGAAACCTGTAAGTGTTAAACCAATTGCTAGTCCACCAATTCCAGACTCAGCAAGCGGCGTATCAAATACACGGTCAACTCCGAATTCTTTTTGCAGACCTTCCGTTGCACGGAAAACTCCGCCATTTGCTCCAACGTCTTCACCGAAGACGAGGACGTTTTCATCATTTTTAAGCTCCGTGCGCATTGCATCGGTGATTGCTTGAATCATCGTCATTTGTGCCATCGGTTACTTCGACTCCTTCGCTGTATAGATATCAAGTTGTTCCTGTAAGTTAAACGGCAAGTCGCCTTTGTACATAATATTGATAAAATCGCTTACTTTCTGCTTTGGTGCAGCATCCGCTTGTTTGATAGCTTCTTTTATTTCTTCTTTTGCACGTTCGATTACTTCATTTTCCTTTTCTTCTGACCAAATACCTTTACCTTCTAGATATTTGCGGAAGCGGATCAATGGATCACGTTTTTCCCAATCACTATCTGTTTCTGAAGTACGGTAGCGTGTCGGGTCGTCTCCTGCCATTGTATGAGGACCATAACGATATGTCATTGTCTCAATTAGAGTAGGACCTTCACCGTTGATTGCACGTTCACGCGCATCTCGCGTTGCAGCGTAGACTGCTAGTGCGTCCATTCCATCAACAAGTATGCTTGGTATTCCTGCTGCCACACCTTTTTGCGCTAGTGTTTTAGCTGCAGTCTGCAACTCACGAGGAGTCGAAATTGCATATTGGTTATTCTGAATGATGAAGATAGCCGGTGCACGGAATGCTCCTGCAAAGTTAATACCTTCATAGAAATCACCTTGTGAAGTACCACCGTCACCTGTATATGTCATAGCTACAGCTTTTGTGCCACGCTTTTGGAATCCTAATGCGACACCAGCAGCTTGAATATATTGTGCACCAATGATAATTTGCGGCATAAAGATATTTAGACCTTCAGGTATGATGCTTCCCTGGAAATGTCCGCGTGACCATAAGAATGCCATATGTAATGGTAATCCATGAAATACGATTTGCGGAACATCGCGGTAACCCGGTAAGATGAAATCTTCTTTTTTAAGTGCGAAATGGGAAGCGAGTTGTGATGCTTCCTGTCCAGCTGTTGGAGCATAGAAGCCCAGACGCCCTTGGCGATTGAGTGATATTGAGCGTTGGTCCAAAATTCTTGTATACACCATACGTGTCATTAATTCTGTCAGTTCTTCATCTGATAGGTTTGGATCGGCTTCCTTATTAACGATCTCGCCTTCTTCATTTAGGATCTGGAACATTTCAAACTTCTCTTCAATTGAATGAAGCGTTTGTACCGGATCGAACTGCTTGTCTTTTTTTGCAGCCATGACGGCAACTCTCCTTTATAACTGTATTATGTTTAGAATCTGTTAGTAATGATACAATCATCTTCCTTACTCAGTATACTGAAGAGGGACAAATTGGTCAAACATTGGATTCCATTAGGATTTCTTCGATTTTCCGCTATTAAAACTATTCTTAAATATGAATCTGTACTACTACAATAAAGCATCTGTATTATAATAGACTGGTTTCTATTTGAGAATAAAAAAAGAATAATGAAGACATGAAGTCTCCATTATTCCTATCCCACTATTCGTCTTTTTTCAAACTTTTAAAAACATTATCTTTGACTTCATTCACTTTTTTTGTAGATTCATTAAATTTGGTTATTGCTTCTTTAACTACTTCGTTCTGGGTATTCACTTCTTCAACCTTATTCTTTAATTCATCCAATTGCACATCTTCTTTTGGAAGCATATCATAAAACTCTTTTTGGATTGAAGTAAGCTTTTTATATTCATTTATAAATACCGCATGTAACTCATATCGTTGACTAACAGTGTCAGTCAACTCATCAATACTTTTTTTCTCAGATTCGGAAGCTTTGTCTTTAATTCCTTCCAATTCTTTGATATGTGTTTTCGCTTCGTTAATGGCCGATTCTTCTTCGTCCAAATTAGCAAGTCTTTCTTCATTAAGCTTCTTTAGTTCGTCCACTTTTGAGCGAAGCTGATCAACATCTTCTTTAGTTAACTCCATCGTTTCAGTGAAAGTTTTCTGCTCGGTCTGTTCCAGTTCAGTTAATTTACTTTGTGCACTACGATATGTTGACTCAATATCGTTCATTTTCGTCAGTGTGTCGGAAAGTTGTTTCTCCATCGATACACCTATACTACAACCGGATACTATCAGCATAACGGCAGCTAGCAATCCCACGACTTTCATTTTCATATTCTTTCCTCCAATCTGAATTTCACTATATCGTTATAAGGCGCTAAATTCAAGCATGTACAAATTCCTTTATCCCTTTTTAGTATTGGATTATACTATGGATAGAGTATCTTTTTTTGAAAGGAATGGCATAGATGATAGAAATGAATGACATTGTCCGAGAAGGACATCCCTCTCTCAGGAAAGTGGCTACCGAAGTTCAGTTTCCATTAACAGATGAAGAACAATCGCTTTGCAGGGATTTACTTGGATATGTCGTAAACAGCCAAGATGATGAACTTTGTGCAAGATATGGACTGCGGCCCGGAATAGGTCTTGCTTCACCACAAGTGAATGTTTCTAAAAGGATATTCGCTCTTCATATAGAAGAAGATGATAAAAAACCACTAAGTATTATAGCTATCAATCCAAAGATCGTCAGTCATTCAGTTGAAAAGACTTATCTCACTTCGGGTGAAGGTTGTCTGTCTGTTGACCGTGATATAGAAGGCTATGTACCGAGGTATGCTCGTATAACGGTAAAAGCATACGATACTGATGGCATAGAATATAAATTACGGTTGAAAGGACTTCCTGCGATTGCTTTCCAGCATGAGCTCGATCATTTGAATGGCATCATGTTCTACGACCATATTGATGCGCAAGCTCCCTTTAAAGATATTCCTGGCGCACTTCCCTATGACAGAGACTAATTTGTTCCTATGAAGTTTTTCGAAATTAAGACTTGACAGAAAGTTCTAATTTTGTTATAATGACTTCAAGGAGTGAAATGCCCATGTACAAGCGCCTGAAACGAAAATGGCTCAAACGGCTCAATGGCATACTCGGCAGAAAAACGATTGCATAAATTACGCCCGCCAATACAATTGGTGGGCTTTTCTTTATTTTAAGGATGTGGCATGCTAATATGAAGAGAATGATTTCAAACGAACGTAAAAAGGAGAGCTTATTTATGATTTTCAAGGTTTATTTCCAAGAGAACGCTTTACAAGTACCAATTCGCGAAAACACTCAGCACATCTATGTTGAAGCTGATTCTGAACAATCCGTCCGCGAAAAATTGAAAGACCGCAAATATAATATCGAAATGATTCAAGTATTGGAAGGTCCACACCTCGAATACGAGCAGGCTTCCTCACATTTCGAGCTTGAGCAGGTCTAAAAACAATGAAACTAATTAAAAACAATGAAACTGCTGTTTTCGCTTTAGGCGGACTAGGTGAAATCGGCAAGAATACGTACTGCATCCAATTCCAGGATGAAATCATCGTTATTGACGCAGGCATCAAATTCCCTGAGGATGATCTATTGGGCATCGATTATGTCATTCCTGATTATACGTATCTTGAGCGGAATATTGATAAAATTAAAGGCCTGTTCATCACTCACGGGCACGAAGACCATATTGGTGGTATCCCCTATCTGTTACGCAAAATCAACATCCCTGTGTATGGCGGAAAACTAGCACTCGGTCTGCTGCGCAATAAGTTGGACGAGCACGGACTTCTAAGATCTACTAAATTAATTGAAATTAAAGAAGAAGATGTTATTAAGTTCCGTAAGACTTCTGTATCATTTTTCAGAACGACACATAGTATTCCTGATGCTGTTGGTGTAGTAGTTAAAACACCTTCAGGGAACATTGTTCATACAGGTGATTTTAAATTCGACTTTACGCCTGTCGGTGAACCTGCGAACCTTGCTAAAATGGCTAAGGTCGGCAGTGAAGGCGTACTTTGTTTACTTTCGGACAGCACAAATGCAGAAGTACCAAACTTCACGATGTCCGAACGCAAAGTCGGAGACAGTCTCAACGAAATCTTTAGGAAAGTGGATGGACGTGTCATTTTCGCAACTTTCGCATCCAATATCCACCGCCTCGAGCAAGTTATTGAAGCAGCTCAGAAATATGGCAGGAAAATCGCTATATTCGGACGTAGTATGGATAATGCAATTACAATCGGTCGCGAACTGGGTTACATCAATGCGCCTAAAGAATTATTTGTCGATACACAAACATTAAATAGACTACCAGCCAATGAAGTAATGATTCTCTGTACCGGAAGCCAAGGAGAACCGATGGCGGCCTTATCCAGAATCGCAAACGGTACACACCGTCAAGTGCAAATTCAACCCGGTGACACCGTCATCTTCTCTTCTTCACCAATTCCAGGAAACACATTGAGTGTCAACAAGACAATCAATGCCCTATTCCGCGCAGGTGCAGAAGTCATCCATGGTGCTTTGAACAACATCCATACTTCAGGTCACGGTTCACAGGAAGAACAAAAACTTATGCTTCGCCTAATTCAACCAAAATACTTTATGCCGATCCATGGTGAATATCGTATGTTAACGATGCATAAGGAACTTGCCATTAGTTGTGATGTATTGCCTGAAAACAACTTCATCATGAGCAACGGTGATGTTCTTGCCCTTACTAAAGATTCCGCAAGACTTGCCGGAAAAGTGCCTTCAGGTGATATATACATCGATGGCAGTGGCATCGGTGATATTGGAAGCGTCGTCCTCAGAGACCGTAAAGTACTGTCTGAAGATGGTCTAGTCATTGTTGTAGCTACAATTGACAAGAAACGTAAAAAGGTTGTCAGCGGTCCGGACATCATTTCCAGAGGTTTTGTCTATATGAGAGAATCCGGAATGATGATCAACGAAGCGCAACATCTACTATCGAAAGAACTGCAACGGAAAGTTCAAAATTCCACTGCAGACGTTTCTTCATTGAAAACCGATATCATTGATATCCTTTCACCATTCTTATACGATCAGACAAAACGTAGACCGATGGTTTTACCCGTCGTTATGGAAGTATAATATTAAAAACCTGGTATCCTAGTGGATATCAGGTTTTTTGTTATTCCTATTACAGGCACATTGATTTAATGAAGTGCTTTCTTTTCAAAGCGATGAATATCTACGTCTGAACCGATAACGATTAAAATATCATTCAACTCAATTTCTTCAATTGCCTGTGGAGAAACTAAAATTTGTGTTTGCCGTTTAATTGCAACAATATTGACTCCGAATTTTGCTCGGATATCCAAATCAATCAAAGTGGATCCAGCCAACTTTTCATTTGCACGTATTTCCACTATTGAATACTCATCCGATAACTCCAAGTAATCGAGAATATTGTTAGACAGCATATTATTAGCTATCCTCTTTGCCATATCGCGCTCAGGATGGACAACTTGGTCTGCTCCGATTTTCCGCAACACTTTTTCATGATAGTCATTTTGCGCTTTGACTGTAATATGCTTGACACCGACTTCTTTTAATATTAATGTCGTCAAAATGCTGGCTTGGATATTTTCACCGATTGCAACAACGACATGTTCAAAATTGCGAATACCCAATGACCGCAAAGCGGATTCGTCAGTCGTATCCGCAGTAACTGCAGTTGTAGCTATTTGTGCATATTCTTCCACACGGTCGGATGAAATATCGATTGCCATTACTTCAGCACCTAACTCTACCAACTCGGTAACGATACTTCCTCCAAACCGTCCCAATCCGATAACTACGAATTCTTTTTTCATTGACCCCGCTCCAATCCCTTGATGGATGTGACAAGTGTATCATACAGAACCTTATCTCCTCAACGACTTCCGCCGAAATTCGCTGGAATTGAAAAAAGCGACCTCTAGAGGCCGCTATATTTATATAGTACTTACTTTTTCATTTCGTCAAGGACACGATTTACGCGTTTCTCAAGCATTTTCATACCGCTTCCGCCAGCCTGGAAATGGCGTAATTGACCGTCTTTATCAAAAACATAATACGCCGGCACATATTGATTGTCATATGCGTCCGTTAATTTTAAATCGTTGTCTACGAAAATGGGTTGTGTAATATCGTGTTCCGCAGCAACTTCTTTAATATTGGCTAAATCGACGTCGTCCTCTGAACGTGGCATATGCACAGCAATAACATTTAATTCGTCTTTGTACTGATTTCTAAAGTTATTTACATCTGGCATCGCTTCTTTACATAAGTGACAGCTAACAGACCAGAAATGGATGAGTGTCGGTTTTTCCCCGACAAGCTCAGCTTTCGTCACTTCCCCGTTTAGCCATGCTGTAGCGCCAGTCAATTCCGGCATTTGTTCACGTAATTTCATACTTAATCTCCTCCGGTTTAAAAGATCCCCACTGCTTATACTATGCGTGGGGATCTGAATTGGTTGTAAGGAAAAATTATAGTGTCTTTTGGCCAGGTCTCCAGTTTGCAGGGCAAAGTCCGCCTGTTTGAAGAGCTTGCAGCACACGCAATGTTTCATCCACATCTCTGCCGATGTCGTTATGGAACACAGTCTGATATTTCAATTCACCTTCAGGGCTAATGATGAATAGGCCACGAAGTGCGATTCCTTCTTCTTCGATCAACACGCCGTAGTTACGTGAAACTGCATGATTTGTATCTGCAGCTAATGGGTACTTCAACTGTTCAAGACCATTGTCTTTACGGTCTGTATTGATCCATGCAAGATGCGTATGGATCGTGTCAGTTGAAACGCCTACCACTTCTGCATCAAGGTCTTCAAACTCATCGTATCGGTCAGACATTGCTGTGATTTCTGTTGGGCAGACAAATGTGAAGTCCATCGGATAAAAGAAAAGAACTGTCCATTTGTCATTTTTCATATTTTCTTCCAAGCTCACTTTTCCAAATGACTTGTCCGCTAATACCGCTTCCATTGTAAATTCCGGTGCTTGTCTACCTACCATGCGTTCTACCATAAGTAAATCCCTCCAATATTTCTTCGTTCAGGTTTAGTATCTCCTGAACAATCCTTATCCAGAATAACAAAACCTCGATTTGGTTTCAATTATAACGTATCGAATATAATAATCATTATCATTAAATGTGTCTAAACTTTGTGCTCTGTTCCCCATTGTTTCTATTTAGTCCTCCTGAGTTCGAATGTTTAACTTAAGAACGAATTAGGGAATGCTAGTAATGGCTATTCTTAATGCAAGACTTTCAATTGAGAATGAATGGAGGAAGAAGAACTTATGAAAACTAATGTTCCATTGGAAGCTTTAACTATCGACCAATCCTACATGACGTTTCTCCTCCCTTTCAGCTATAACCACTCCCATAAAAAGTCCATTGCGGAGCATATAAAACAGAATGGTTATACATATTTCAGTTTAAATCAACCCAATAGCAACGAAACAGACCGATGTTACGGTGATGATATTAAAGTGGAAGTGCAGGAACTCGAACAATATTTCTTTCCGTATGTCGAACATAAGCTTTTCCCTTCTTCCATCCTTGAGAAGGGCTTTCACCGTTTTACAAATGTTATTAATATGGAATACGAACTTCAAATTAGAGAGGCAATTTATTCATTTCATGTACGTAGTATTGATATCATATTAGCGCCTTTTGGAGTTGCATTTCTATCTTTGCGCATCAAATTGGGACAAACCATGGAATTATCCGACGTCCTTGACTTTGCACAGCATTTTAGAGCAGTTGAATCACGTTTGGATGAAAACAAAGGGTCGAAAATCATCATTTCACCTAGTGCAGAAAATCTATCTATACATGACTTTATATTCAACCATTTATGCTCTTTCTTGAAAGAAATCCTTCTCCAAGACAAAAAATTGAAGGGTTATTTCGGCTCTCTTCCGTACATTGAGGATGAACGAATGTTCGTTTCCACTTTTATATTGACGAAGGAAGAACAACCCATCACACCCGAACAACTTTTCCGTATTGGCAATCTAAACGGAAAGTCACCAGAAGGAAAGCCTTTCATTTCGTCAACAAATCCAGAATACATTAAAAACTCCCTGTCAAAAACGCTACATGACCGATGGGCACCGGAACTGTATATGCTCACAACCGATCATGCTTTTTCGACGATTTCTAATCGAAATGCTACAGAGCTTTCGCAAGAACTGGGGCATCATATGGGCACTCATTTCTACAATCTTTTACTTCACTACTATTACAAAATTATGCTACTGCGTATGTCTTATGAATACAGTCAAATCGAATGGAAGAAAGATGCATACTACGTGAAATCACTTATAAAATTAATCACACTCTTCTCTTCATGGTATTATTTCAGGGAAATCAGTACCCGCACCGAAGGGAAAGAGCTGTCCACTCTCTTCAGAAACGCTTTCAATTTGGACATACTTTACAATGAAGTAAGTGAAACGCTGCAGCAATTGTACAAGAGTCAAGAAAACAGCCGTGCAGGACAAGTAAATACATTATTATTCATCTTAACGATATTTACTGTCGTTTCTGGAATTTACGGAATGAATCTGGTCATTTCGGATTGGGAAGCCCCTTCAGGTTGGAAAAATTATTCAACTTATACACTTTTCGAATGGATTTCACTCATCACCGCTGTTACAGGCATCGGATTATCAGGTTATCTAATTATTATCACCTTTGGTCGGATTCTTATGCAGAAGAGACGAAGTATGAAACATACGATGGATGATGAATGACTATATAGTTGTGGCCAAAATTCATTCATTGCGATTTTGGCCTTTTTCATGAAAAGCCTTGATTTCCAATTTGTATTTTGTATAATAAATAAGCCCTACAGTAAACTCAAAGTACAGTATAAGTAAACTTTTTTGTGCAAAGAAAGGAATGACGACGTTGCAAATCGGTAGGAAAATCAAAAGGCTTCGTCTAAAGAAAGGACTTACACAAGAAGAGCTTGGCGAGAGGACAGATGTAACGAAGGGGTATATTTCACAATTGGAACGGGAGCTTACTTCCCCCTCCATTGAGACTCTCTTTGCTTTGTTGGAAGTCCTAGGAACGACCCCAAAAGAGTTTTTTGAAGATCAAAAGAAAAACCTGAAAATCGTGTATACACCTGCTGACCAAACGACTTATATTAATGATGAACTGAAATACAAAATCCGCTGGCTCGTACCACGTTCCAATGAAAATGAAATGGAGCCCGTGCATATTACGTTTTCTCACAACGGTGAATTCAAACAGTTTGAACCTTCTCTTGCAGAAACGTTCATCTATATTTTATCCGGAAAAGTGGAAATCGAAATTGGCAACCATACATACAAAGCTATCGCTGGAGACTCGGTCTATTATGAAGCATCAGACAAGCATCGGATATCCAATTCTAACGAAGGACCGAGCGAATTTATACTTATTGCGACAGAATCTTATTTATAAGGGGGAAATAATTGATGACAACTGAACCAATTATCCGTTTTGACAATGTTTTGAAGAAATACAGTGATGATCATACCGTATTGGACAACGTTTCATTTGAAATGGAACGCGGAAAATTCTACACTTTATTAGGTCCTTCAGGATGCGGAAAGACAACGATTCTTCGTCTGATTGCTGGTTTTATCGAACCAACAGAAGGCACTATTTTTTTTAATGGAAAAAAGATCAACAACGTCCCTGCAAATGAACGACAAGTGAATACAGTTTTCCAGGATTATGCCCTATTCCCTCATTTGAATGTCTATGAAAATGTCGCATTTGGCCTTCGCATCAAAAAAGTAAAGAAGGCGGATATTGATGTACGTGTGAAAGAAGCATTAAAATTCGTTAACTTGGCGGGTTATGAAAATCGCGAAATCACCGAAATGTCAGGTGGACAACGACAAAGAGTCGCTATCGCGCGTGCAATCATCAATGACCCTGAAGTTATATTGCTTGATGAACCGTTATCCGCACTCGACTTAAAACTTCGTTCAGAGATGCAGTATGAGCTCCGTGAATTGCAGCAGCGGTTAGGCAAAACATTCGTCTTTGTCACACATGATCAGGAAGAAGCTCTAGCTATGTCTGACGAAATCTTTGTCCTGAATGTCGGTGCAATCCAACAGTCAGGTACCCCAAATGATATTTATGATGAACCAATTAATCGATTTGTAGCGGATTTCATCGGTGAATCCAATATCGTCAGAGGCCGTATGATTGAAGATTACGTCGTTGAATTTACTGGCAAGCAGTTCGACTGTGCAGATGCAGGCTTACAGCCAAATGAAAAAGTCGATATTGTTTTACGACCTGAAGATTTGGAAATTACGACTGTAAATAAAGGGAAATTGAATGTCACAGTCGATACGCAACTGTTCCGCGGAGTCCATTATGAATTGTCGACGTATGACAGTGATGGCAACGAATGGCTTGTTCATTCGACGAAGAAAGCGGATGTCGGAGCGGTTATCGGTTTGGATTTCGATCCTGCAGATATCCACGTCATGCGTTTAAACGAATCGGAAGAAGATTATGATGCGCGACTTGAGGCATATGGAGCAGTCGATGATGAAGAATAATCGACTAAGTACTTTTTATACAATCCCATATGCAGTATGGATTCTGCTGTTTGTCCTGGCACCAATAGGGTTAATCGTCTATTATTCATTTTTCGACCTGTCCGGCAATTTCACACTCGTTAATTATAAGAACTTTTTCTCGTCCGTCTATCTGACGTTGACGATCAGCTCATTCTGGTATGCATTCCTCATTACGTTTTTCTCATTGCTCATTGCGTACCCGACCGCCTATTTTCTGACTAAGACAAAACATAAGCAATTATGGCTATTACTCATCATCATTCCTTCTTGGATTAATCTTCTTTTGAAAACGTATGCATTCATTGGTTTGATGGGCTTGTATGGACCACTGAACGCTTTCTTGGAGACGATTGGAATTGGCAAGAAGCAAATTTTATTCACTGATTTCAGTTTTGTATTCGTGTCAGTTTATATTTTCATTCCATTCATGATTTTGCCGATTTTCAACGCACTTGACAGATTGAATCCAGCACTGATTGACGCTTCACGTGATTTAGGTGCCAATTCATGGACAACCTTCAAACGAGTCATTTGGCCTTTGACGCTGAACGGCGTCAAATCGGGTGTACAAGTCGTTTTCATACCAGCGTTATCGTTGTTCATGATTACACGCTTAATTGCGGGTAATAAAGTGATCACTCTCGGAACGGCGATTGAGCAACAATTCCTCGTTACACAAAACTGGGGGATGGGTTCAACAATTGCGGTATTCCTCATATTGTTCATGTTCATTATTATGCTCATTACGAGCGGCAATGAAAGGGGGATGACTGGCAATGGAAAGAATAGGTAAGCTTCCTAAAGCCTTTTTGGCAGTTGTTTTCATCATTTTGTACGCACCTATTTTCTATTTGATCTTTTACTCTTTCAATTCTGGTGGCGGGATGTCCAATTTCGAGTCATTCACGCTGGAACATTATGCAGCAGTGTTTGCAGACAAACGGCTAATTATCATCGTTATCAATACGATTGTCATCGCTTTATTGTCCGCCCTATTATCAACGACAATTGGCGTAATGGGTGCTTTGGCTATCTATTTCATGCGCAATAAAAAGATGCGTAATGCAGTCCTATCGTTAAACAACATATTGATGGTCAGTCCTGATGTAATTATCGGAGCTTCATTCCTAATTTTGTTTACGCTCATAGGCGTTAAACTAGGATTCGCTTCCGTTCTGATTTCCCATATCGCTTTCAGTATTCCGATTGTCGTGATTATGGTGCTTCCGAAACTTGCGGAAATGAATCCCACATTAATAGATGCAGCACTGGATCTTGGTGCTTCCAAAAAGGACATTATGAAACGGGTCATCATCCCTTTCATCCAACCAGGTATTTTTGCTGGTTTCTTCCTTGCTTTGACCTATTCACTCGATGATTTCGCCGTCACATTTTTCGTCACAGGCAACGGTTTCTCTACGTTATCAGTGGAAATCTATTCGATGGCAAGAACAGGTATCAGCTTAACGATTAATGCTCTTTCCGGTCTGATTTTCATTGTGACTGCGGGATTGGTTATCGGCTATTATTTGCTAAACCAAAAGTTGAAGACACCTTTCACGGGGGTGAAAAAATGAGATCGATAACACAATCCATCATTCTTATCCTTCTCGTTTCAGGAGTCCTTCTACTCGTTAACCGAGAGCTCAATGAAGGGAGCAAAACGGGAACAGATACAATTACTGTCTATAACTGGGGACAATATATCGACCCTGAACTGTTAAAGCAGTTCGAAGAAGAAACAGGAACAAAAGTCATTTATGAAACATTCGATTCAAACGAGGCAATGATGGGGAAAATCGAACAAGGTGGTACATCATACGACGTAACAATACCGTCTGAATACATGGTCGAAATGATGAAGGAAAAAGATCTTCTTCTACCAATTGATTATGATAAAGTTCCCAACATAAAACATATCGACCCTTATTTCTTAGATTTGGCTTTTGACCCTAACAATAAGTATTCCATCCCCTATTTTTGGGGCACCGTCGGCATTGCTTTTAACCCTTCCCTATTGGAAGGCCAGACGTTTGAGAGCTGGGATAATCTTTTGGATTCTTCTTTAAAACAGCGTGTCATCCTCGTTGACAGTGCTAGAGAGACGATTGGAATGGGATTGAACTCATTAGGTTATTCATTGAATTCCACGAAGCCAGAGGAGCTGCGGGAAGCGACAAATAAGTTAAAAGCCATGCGAGCTAATGTAAAAGCCGTGATTGGAGATGAAGTGACACAGCTAATGATTAATAACGAGGCTGCCATTTCATTGACTTGGTCTGGCCAAGCCGCTGATATGATGTATGAAAATGAGGATATTGACTATATCGTACCTGAAGAAGGGTCGAATCTATGGTTCGACAATATCGTTATTCCTAAAACTGCTGATAATATTGACGGGGCACATGCATTTATCAATTTTATGCTAGATCCTGAAGTTGCCGCACAAAATGCAGATTACGTCGGTTACTCTACGCCAAACCTTTCTGCACTTGATTTGATGGACCCTGAAGTCGTTGAAGATAAACGTTTTTATCCTGATGAAGAGACTCGCAGCCATTTAGAAGTGTATAAAAACCTTGGTCTAGAGGTGCTAGGCGTCTATAATGAACTCTTCCTTGAATTCAAGATGAGCTTAAATAAATAATACCTATCGCTATCCATTATCTACTTCAAAAGGTTGATGGATAGCGATTTTCGCTTCTCATATAAGTGTATTTACTTAAACACTATGGTAAACTACTTCAATAACACGATATAGTTTTTTCTTGAAAGGCGGAGTGCTTTTGTCGGAATCTAAATCCACTAATTTCGCACTCTATATCCTGATGTTCAATATGTTCATTGCAATGGCTGGTATCGGTCTGATCATCCCTATCATGCCTGAGTTTTTAAAGACATTTGGAGTTGCAGGAAAAGTGCTTGGTTTTCTTATTGCTATATTTTCATTCGCGCAATTTATTTTCTCACCATTATCAGGCGTATTATCTGATCGCCATGGTCGGAAGAAAATTATTATCATAGGTTTATTCATCTATGGTGCTTCCCAACTAGCTTTTAGTTTGTCCACCGAGTTATGGATGCTTTTTGTCGCTCGGTTCTTTTCAGGATTTGGTGCGGCTTTCCTTGTTCCACCGATGATGGCTTTCGTCGCTGATATAACACCCCTAGAAAAACGAGGTAGAGGGCTTGGACTTCTCGGAGCTTCCATGTCTCTAGGCTTCATGATTGGACCGGGAATCGGAGGATTTTTATCAACAATTAGTATTCACTTCCCTTTTTATGTGGCAGCGGGTGCTTCGTTCTTTGCGGCGGTCCTTTCCATCTTCATACTACCTAATCCTGCCCCATCGGTTGTAATCGAAAAAGCGCTCTTGAAATCGGAGAATTTACTGAGACAAATGATCAGGTCCACGAAGACCCCTTATTTCGTCCTACTAATTGTCATGTTCGTTTTCTCGTTCGGATTGGCGAACTATCAATCTACCTTGGCATTATTTGCCGATCAGAAATTTGGCTATGACGCGACTCAAATTGCAATTCTAATAACTGTCGGCGGATTTGTCGGTGTCATCGTTCAAACATTTGTTATCAACCCACTCTTCAAGCGTTATGGAGAGATGCGCATCATTCTAATTAATCTTCTTGTTGCAGCGCTTTCGATGTTCGCAATTTTGTTCGTCAATACGTTCTTTACCATTCTACTGGTTGCGGCAATTTTTTCGACCGCAACTTCACTTCTAAGGCCTGCAGTAAACACTCTTGTTTCTAAGCTTGCTGACGAGGAACAGGGATTTGCTGCTGGAATGATGAATGCTTATATGAGTCTTGGCAATATGGTCGGTCCGGCACTCGCCGGTTATATTTTCGATATTAATTATACTTTCCCTTACTTGCTCGGTACGTTGATTCTTCTCTTATGTTTTGTAATTGCGAGTACGTGGGCAAAAAAGAATACATTAATGCTTGCCGCAACGAGAACAAAATAAAACCTTATCTCCAATGCTTTCGCATTTATGGAGATAAGGTTTTTTTACGGTTTTATAATGGACAAAAAAGGTGGGTATCTTTTTTTTACAATTGCATCCTTTAATAGAGAAATATGAACCCGTCGATTTGCGTTCTGGCCGGACGCAATCCGCAGGGCGCGTAGTTTTTGCGACCGAGGAGACTCAAGCCACGCCCCTCGGAAAGTGTGCCGTCTGGAGCGCAAAGCAACATATTTGATATTTCATAGTGGCTCTATTGTCGAATTTCCTCTATACATAATACTTCTACTTACTCAATGTTCTAATGACAGATAGTTTAATTACTCATCGTTTTCGTTTCTTTTTCAATAATTCGCCGACATGATCCTCCGACATTGGAGGAGAATCTGTTTCGATTGGAACAGTTCTCCGATTCATAATACCCGAGAACATTCCAAATCTCCGCAATGTAATATCAATGAAAAACAGAACCATTGCCGTCAATATAAGCCAATTCGCAATCGGAAGACGATCTCCACTTTTAAATGGATGTTTTCTGAATGCATCACTAGGTGTATTCAGGACCATGCCACCAGTTCGTTCAGCTATCTTTGTAAGCATTGCCGAATCAGGCTCTGACTGTTTATATTCATCGCTGTAGGGCACTGATACACCGGCCTCGAACAGACCGCCTTTATCATCAGAAACACCGAAGAAAACAAGTCCTGGTTCAGCATCTAGTTGAACCCGTACTTTTCCGGGAGCTAACGGTTCCGTTTGAAACGGCACATCCACCCCTTGCTCATCTACAATCGAAATGTCAAGAAACGCTGAATTCCGGGATGTATCTGTAACAGTATATGTCCCGCCGCCCTCGTTCGAGATGACATAGGGTACATCTTCATAGGACGGCAATAATCTTGATACGGCAACATTCCAGAAATCCGCGTATCCTTCCCATCTCGCCAAATCACCAGACCATTTACCCGAAGAGTCGGAGGTGAAGGCGACTGTACGTCCGAGTCCATACATCCATTCTGCAATGACAGGATCCTCTTTTGGACTGTCTGCAACGATTGTCGCAGTCCCTTTTGGCGTAGCGGCAATATACGCATTCATTTGTGGAACCCCATCACTGAATAGTGACGTCCATTCCGGCACATTATTCAAGTTGACGTAAAAAGGATCATCTTCAATATAGGTTCTCGTCAACATGGATGTCTCCCTCGTTAGAATCGAAGGGACAGTTGACTCATCGACAGCATCATAGAACCTTCCGCCACCTATTTCCGCCAATTCCTCTAGTAGCCCGACATCTGCATCGGATCCAATAGAAACTGTTGACAACGTTATATTTGAGCTTTTCCCTTCAGAGATGACCTCTTCATAGTCCGGTGGCATATCCGACTGACCGTCTGTTAGCAAAATGATATGTTTTCGCTGTAGTTTCAAATCAGCCAAGTCTTCATATGCTTTTCTTATCGATGGAAAGATGTCCGTTCCGCCAGCCACAGGCACTGATAAGATTTGGTCAATCGCATCTTGTTTATCTTTTAGCGGCCCAACAGGAATGACTTCCCATATATCATGGTCGAATGCCGTAAAACCGAACGTATCATCGTTTCTGAGCAATTCCACCGCACGGGCGGCTGCTTCCCTTGCAATAACAATCTTCGAGCCTGACATACTTCCAGAGCGGTCTAATGAAATGACTAGACCGAGAGATGGTAATTGCTCTTTGCCCTTCACTTCCATTTCAACCGGTAGTAACCGTTCGATTGGTGATTTGAAATAACCACCAAGACCAAAACTTTCATCTCCACCTACCATCATGAAGCCGGTGCCGAATTTCTTCACAGCCTGCTCGATAACCGTCATTTTATGTTCTCCGACAAGATGTCCGGGAACATTATCAAAAATGATAGCTCCATACCCTAAATAACCTGACAGCGATTCGGGCAACTGATCTGTGTCGACAACATCCACATCTAATGCATTGCTATCCAACAATGAAGGAATGACCGATGGATTGCGTTCAGTCTGTACGACAAGAATTCTTGGAGACTGTTCAAGCTTTGTAATGGAAAGCATCCGGTTGTTTTCTAGGAAAGCGTCGTTCGGTACAATTATTTTCGCCTCGTATTTCAACAAGCCAGAACCCCTTGCTTCCATATTGAATGCGAAAGCATTGCCCCCTTCATCCAAAGTGATTCTCTCGTTAATAATTTCTTCATCATTTCTATATATCAACAGCTGTCCTTCTGCCTGAGTGGACGATTCTACTTCTACACGAACCAATTGTTTTTCGCCTTCGTAAGCGCTTCGCGGAGTTTCAAATAAAGAAATGGAGGCATCTGCCAAATTCGATCTTTTTAATTCCACAGTATCAATTTGAACACGGCTACCTTCATATTTAGGCAATAATTCTTCAATTGAACCTTCTGTTTCCAACCCATCTGAGAACAGTACGATACGGGTCGCCATCCCTGCTTTCGCAAAGGATGCTGCCAAGTCTACTGCCTTAGCGATATTTGTTGATCCACTTGATTGCATCGGTTCGATACTCGGTTGTAATAGTTCATGAGTAGTCAATTGCAAGTCCGTTCGGAATGAACCCGCGAACGAGTATAAGCCAGCAGATTGATTGACCTGACGTGCTTTCAAGCTCTCAGCAATCCATTCATCTGCCAACTTCCCTGCTTCCCCTACAGAGATGGATCTGTCCACGACAAACAAGATCTGTTCCTCTTCATTCGGTAAAAGCATATAAGGGACTGTAAGTGCAATGACAATGCAAATAATCGTAATGCTTCTTAATGTATAAAGAATGGTTGTTCTACTTTTGACTCTCGCTTTAGCATTTATCCAAGTAAAAATCATATACACGGCAATTGGAATAAGCAACAATAACCATAACGGTTCTTCAATTCGGATATCCACGACGTCTTTGCACCTCCCACTCGATCAATAACAGAAGGAGAACCGGCAAGAGAATCAGCCATCCAATCTTGTTTTTGCCTTCTTCTTTTCCATTGTTTATAGTATGAGCACCCAGTGAATAGCCCGATCCATGTTCAATTATTTTTTCACTCGGTTCGAGCTGGACTGTGAGTAATTCTTCTTTACCGTTATCTAGCAACTTATAGATACCTGGCTTAGCCGGTGCTACAAAACTTCCACCTTCCTGATACGTCGTGATATATTGATCATCGATTGTGAACACTTCAAGTCCTTCAGAACCACCACTTGTCAATATCGCTTTCCGTTCATTTGGTTTGAATGTTCCAACTACATTATTATCCGTCGTAAGCATTTCTGCCGCACTCCAGAAAAACAGCGGGAATGATGGATGCAGTGGCCAATCTGTCAACCCAATATCCGTCAGTATGATAATATCGCCTCTAGGTGACCGTTGAATGAATGGCTTATCTGATACGCTCGCTATCGTTTCATAGTTTTCGAACGACGGATACAATTCGCTTACGTAAACGTCTTCAACAGGCGCAAGCATGAAAAGTGCATCATTCTCCGTCTCCACACGACCCGACACTTGATCGGTTCCAGAATCATTCCTCCCGATCAACAGAATCGGCGATGTTCCTTCATTCAAGAACTTCGGATCATTCGTCACAAGGAGTGCCTCGTCGCGGGCAAGGTTCATTTGATTTACAAAACCTGATGTAATATTCAGTCCGATTGCTTCAAACGCTTTCTTGACAAGTTCATGCAATTGTTGATCGATAATGACTTCTGATGATTCATTCCCTAATAACACGAATGCTTCGTTGTCCAAATTATAATCATCCCCGATTTCGATCTGAGCCTTAATTGCAGATAGTTCAGGTAGTTCTTTAAAGGACAGCAATGTGTCAGACTGTGGATCCAATTTGAATTCCTGTCTATCAAGCTCTACTCCGTTCTCTTCATTACGAATTAGTAGAGTTCCTGACTGGACTGAAGTTGTCTGGTTTGCCAGTTTGACGATTGCTTCTGTCCCATTAGCTGTGGAAACTGCACCAAATTTTTCAATGCTCATGTTCGCAAGTGGTCGATCATTCGCATGTACCGTCCATCTAATACCATTTTCACTTTCCATAAAAACGGAACGATCAAGAAAGTCCGTAAAAATATGTACATCTACTCCGCCTTCAGAAGCGAGCGATTTCACAAAATCGAGCGAGCGCTGCATCTGTTCTTGCTCATAGTTCAAATCCAGTTGATCGATTGCACCCAAAATGGAATGTTCATCACGTTCTTCACGAATTACTAATGCAGGTTCTTTGCCAGTCGTGATAATTGATATTGCCTGCCCGGTTTTTTCTTTTGCAAGTTCCATCATCTTCTTTTTATTCTGATCAAATAAAGAATTATCTCCATCCTTAGCAGCCATGCTCGCAGACGTATCCACTACGAAAACAGTATGCTCAGCAACCTCTTCATCCTTTGGAAGATAAGGTCCTAATAAGATGAAAACCAATAATAGCAATGCTGCCATTTGAAGATAAAATAAAGCATTCCGTTGAAGATTTTTCAAGTATGGAGAGACCTTTGTTTCACGCATTGAGGTCTCCCAAAATAATGTAGAGGATATTGTAGTCGAAACGTACTTCTTCCTAAAAAAGTAATAAAGAAGGACGGCCAACGGAAAAACAGCCGTCCACATCCCATTCATATGATCGAATCCCACTTAGCCGTCCCCTTTCAACGTAACCACCCCACGTGGCGCATTTGTCTCGTAAAAACATCCATTGCGCCAGCCGAAACTTCTGTGTGTAAGTACTGAATGCCGAATTTGTTTGCAAGTGCCCTCATCTCAGCTTCATGTCTGACCTTTTTGTCATTATAGTCTTGGATCACGCGTCGCGTCATTGACACTTCAACAATTTCTTGTTTTTCTATATCAATTAACCGCATATCCCCCTCGTAATCTGGAAGTTCTTCTGACGGTGAATGAACTGTAATTAGACGGATATCTTTGCAAATGCCAGGTAGCCTTTTAAAAAGGGCTTCCCACTTACGAAGCTCCTCAAGTCCGTCCGTGATGATAAACAATACAGTGACAGCTTTTGGAATATGGCGCAGTGCAATTTCCGCAAATCCTGTGTCAACAGTTGGTTCTTCTAACTTCGAGATGAATTTCTTGAATGAAGCCCTGTGCAAAGCACCTTTTTTTCTAAAGAAATGATTCTGTTCTGCCGTCCAAGTGGAAAACGATACGGTATCTCCACTTTTCAAAGCGACCTGACCTAATCCGATGGCAAGTTGACGGGCAAACTTCCATTTCCCATCGGTTCCCATCGATTTCGTGGAATCTAAAAGTATATGTATCCGCATCTCCTGTTCATCGAGAAATTGTTTAATGAACGGTTTATCCGTACGGGCAAATACATTCCAATCAATATGGCGCAAATCATCTCCAGGATGGTATTCACGGAAATCAGAGAAATCCAATGAGGTCCCTGTCTTGCTCGACCGATGGGTTCCTTTATGCTGACCGAGGCGCCTCGACCTTGTCGAAATTGAAAGTGCGCCCAGTCTCTTCGTTAATCGATCTGGAAACAGTTCTTCTGCCATCAGATGGACACTCCCTGGCGGATCTCTTCCAATAATTTATCGATCAGCTGATCAACATCCACACCTTCCGCTTCTCCTTCATAATTGATAAGGATACGGTGTCTGAGTGCAGGCTTGGCAACTGTTTTAATATCCGCAATTGAAACATGAAACCGTCCTGCCATAAGAGCTCTGGCTTTCGCCAATCGGATGATTGATTGCAAGCCACGCGGTCCGCTGCCATATTGGACATATTGGCTCCACGCATCTCCTGTATCCGCTTTATGATGGGTCGCTGCCACAAGATCGACTGCATAATCCATCATTTCATCCGCAATCACAACCGTTTTCGCCATTTCCTGTGCCTCAATAATGGTTGCCGTATCCATCACTTTTTGTATTGGTATGGAATTAGGACCTGTTGTTCTAATCATGATTTGCTTCAATTCTTCTTTAGTTGGATAAGGCAATAAGACTTTGCAAACAAAGCGGTCCATTTGTGCTTCAGGCAAAGGATAGGTACCTTCCATTTCAATTGGATTCTGTGTAGCTAGCACGAAAAACGGTTTTGCCATCTTTCGTGTCTCACCTAAAACTGTCACCGTTTTCTCACCCATTGCTTCCAACAAAGCACTTTGTGTCTTTGGTGTTGCCCGGTTAATTTCATCCGCCAGAACCATTTGGCTAAAGATTGGTCCTTCTTTGAAAACAAACTTCTGAACGCCTTCAGGAGAACGTTCTAAAATACTTGTTCCTGTTATATCTGCAGGCATGAGATCGGGTGTGAACTGAATACGGGAAAAGGATAAATCCAATACTTCCGATATCGTTCTAATCAACATCGTTTTACCCAATCCTGGAAGGCCTTCAAGCAATGCATGCCCATCAGCCAATATCGAGTAAATCGAGAATTCAACAGCTTCTTGCTGACCGACTATGAATTTTCCGATTTCGTTACGCACATCACCGAGCTTATTGCTCATTTCTTCAAATTGTTCAGGTGAAAATGACATATTCACATCTCCTATTAATAAATAATTATTCGATTGACGAGAAATAATCGGACAAAATCCGTTGAAGATCTGCTGGCAGCTTCATCTTCTCAGACCCTTTCAAATAGGCGTCTTTATACGTGCCTACTACTTCTTTGTAAGGTTTCAATGTTCCCCGCTCCGTCAATCCTTCTCGCTCATTCTCTTCAATGAATTCACCAGCGCCTAGTTTGCCGCCATCTATCGAAGATTCACCGGGTTTCCCAAGTCGATCAGCAGGAATGGATAGCAGATCTCGACCACCTTTTCCAGATCCTTGACCTTGACCTTGACCCTGTCCTTGACCCTGTCCTTGACCTTGACCTTGACCTTGACCTTGACCTTGACCTTGACCCTGTCCTTGGCCTTGACCCTGTCCTTGACCTTCGCCTTGGCCTTGGCCTTGACCTTCGCCTTGACCTTCACCTTGACCTTCGCCTTCGCCTTGACCTTCACCTTGGCCTTCGCCTTCTCCCTGACCCTCGCCCTGGCCTTCGCTTTGATTTTCTCCTTGGCCTTGCCCATTTTCACTAGAAGAATTTTGACCAGTTCCCGGTTTGCCAGCTGAACCTTGCTGTGAATTCCCGGTTGGTGTTTTATCTCCAGCGCTAGCCAAAGCAGGCAATGAAGGTGCTTTGCCAATTTTATTCAGAGCACTTTGTGTTTTTCCTGCCTGTTGTGCCATCTTGTCAGCGAGGGGCTGTAATTGCGCCAATTCTTCTTGCTCAGTGTCACTTAACCCATCAGCATTACTTTTTTGTTTATCTGTCAGTCTTTGTTCTTTAAGCTTGAACTCTTTTTGCTTTTTTACTAATTCCTTCAACAATTGTTCAGTTGTTGCGGTGTCCTTTAGTTTCTCTGCAAGTTCTGTTAGTTCTTTTTTTAGTTCAGGATTCTTTTCTTTCTTGGCAAGTTCTTGAACTTCTTTTTTCAATTCCTCTGCGATTTCCTTTTCTTGAACGATTGCTTTCGCTTCTTCCTGAGTTGCTGAAGGAAACATGAATAGTAGCGTGGAAAAACCAAGCATGATAATGAAACCAATTAGCATTTTATTATTCATAAAAGTTTTCTTCCGTTTTCCGAACTGCATATACGCACTACTAATATTCTTTGTTGCATGAAACTCAATCGCTTGGGCAAATTCAGACTGTCGGACTCCGGAATCCATTGCTGTAACAAGTAGATTATCCGGTAAATAATTATCTAACCGCCAGAGAGCTTCATCCCTTGGCACCCTTTTTATAAAAATGACGATAAACGTCACTAAAATAGTTGTAACTGCTGTCCATAAAGCAATATGTTCATAATAAGGCAGGACGAAAAGTCTGGAAGCGGCGAGCAGTAATGTATAAAACAATGCAGCTACAAAAAGACCAGTTTGAACTTTATAGATGGATTGTTCAAAACGTAACGCTCTGAGTGTCTTATTTATATATGTGTGTAAAACTTTTTTCCGTTCCATCCTCTGCACCTCCTCATTTCGATCGTTTCATATTGACACGCAATTTCTTCACAGCAATGAAAATAGAAAAGACAGAAATCAATACATAAAATATCAAATAGCCGGCCCATATTGGAAAATCTATAAGTGTCATTTCATGTAATGACCGCTCCAATTCTGGCGATAAAAAAGTTGCGAACAGCACTGCCGGATTGATGGAAGCAAGGAAATGACCAATATAAGTGGGACTGACAATCGTTCCCATTTGATTGAACATTTTCACCTGTAAAACAATAATAAACAGAAAACCTGTTACTACAGAAAAGAACAGCATTGTACCATATGTCGCGATCATTGATACAATTGTTCTTCTAATTAACGTTGAAAACATGACGCCTATACTTCCGATTGCCAGTAAAGTCACAAACAGGAAAAGTAGAATCTTCAGGAAGTCCCATGGTGAAATACCGCCAAACAAAAACACAAGACTATAGACTGGAAGTCCCGCGACAATTAGTAACAATAGAAAAGCCACTGAGGAGAGAAGCTTCCCTGAGATGATTTGAAAGGAACTTTGAGATGTCGTCAACAAAATCGGCAACGTCTGCTTCTCCCTTTCAGCACTTATGGAACCCGCTGTCAGACCAGGTGCGGTGAACAGAACTAATCCCAGCTGGATAAATGATAGGAAAGCAAATAGCACGAAACTTTGACTCGGCCTGAAATAAGAGTTCCCTTCAATACTAACTGTCAGGAATATATAACCAAATACAAAAACGCACATAGCCAATAAGAAGAACAAAATTCCATTGAATCCTTTAAATGAACGGAATCTTAACTTCAACTCTTTTGAAAGAACCGGATTGTTAAAACTCATATTCAGTCGGCCCCTTTCGTAATTTCCATGAAGATGTCTTCGAGATCTGTAACATGTTCCATAAAGGACACAATCGGTAAATCCAGAAGCATCGCACTTTTTAGCATGTTGACCTGTTGTTCTTCTGAACCTTTATACATGAATGTCAGCTCGTCGTCAGAAATGATTTCAATATTTGTGACAAATGGTTGCTCTTCAAAAAATCCAACATTTCGAGTTGCGTTGCCTGCTAAACGGACAGTGATCGCTTTTTCACCTTGCAATTTTTTCTGTATTTCCGCAACCGATCCGTGCGCAATGAGTTTTCCATTATCAATGACGCCAATCTCATCACACATCTCAGCCAACTCCGGAAGGATATGGGAAGAAATCAAAATGGTCTTTCCCATGCCTTTAAGTGTCTTCAAAATATCACGCATTTCAACTCTGGCTCGCGGATCCAGACCTGAAGCCGGCTCATCCAAAATCAGAACTTTCGGATCATGTATAAGACTTCTTGCCAAACATAAACGCTGTTTCATCCCTCTGGATAACAAATCCACATAGGCGTATCGTTTATGTGTCAGATTAACCAATTCAAGTAATTGAGGAATCAGTTTTTGACGTTCTGCTTCGGGAATTCCGTAACTTGCACCATAGAAATCCAAGTATTCATCGGCTTTCAACTGATCGTACACACCAAAAAAGTCTGGCATATAACCAATCATTCCCCTTACTTCGGCAGGCTTCTCCCTGACACTTATGCCATTAATCAGCACTTCTCCAGAAGTCGCCTGCAATAAGGTAGATAGAATAAGAAATGTCGTCGACTTCCCTGCTCCGTTCGCTCCGACAAAACCAAAAACCGTACCTTCTTCTAATGTTAAATTTAAATTGTCAAGTGCAGTGAACTGCCCATACTTTTTCGTTAACCCAGTTATTTCAATCATTTTTTCACCTCACCATGGATATTGATTTCAGGGGGATACGCTTCATTTCCATATTGATTATCATTGAACACTAGCCGTAAACTAATCGTTCCATCATCTGTCACATAAGGTGTAGCTTCGTCAATTGTTAATTTCCTTTCGGATTCGAGTGGTTCGAATACACCTGTCGAATGGTTTAAAATACTAAGATCATACATTGTTTTTTGAATTTTAGAGATGTCGATTGATTTCCATTTCGAGACTTGTTTCAAGAATTCTTCTGGGACAGTCCACGTCTGAACATAGACATCTTCATCAAAATAATAAATATCGGCTTGATAACCTGAAGGATGTGCTTGTAAGTTATTCTTTTCAGAAATTAAATTCATAGTCATCATTTCTGGACTGATTGTCATATCGCCAGTAAATTCAACAATCGGACTGAAGGCTTGTGAAATCATCGTTAAAGAATCGATTGACGCTTTTGCACCTTTCATGTCAATTGGCGCAACTTGTGAATCTGTATAACCAATAATCGTTGGTTTAGGATGATTGTTCATATTGTTTCCTGAAAAATTAATCAAACTTTCTTTTCTCATCTTCAACAAATCATCTGTTGAAGATGGACCCTGTCCCATATACGATGAATTCGTCGGTTGCTTTCTTAAAAGTGTTGATGTTTTTAATGTTTCATCCACTTTGATTGTTTCACCTGGACCAAGATCTCCGAGAACAATTTGCTTCGTACCCGACCAAATTGATACATCTTTTAGTTGGAATGGGAAATTGTTCGTAATTTCACCTGTCAAATTTTTATCTTTCACTGTCAGATCTACCTTATACGTTCCAACACTGTCCAAAGTTGCTTGCCCATATACTGTTGCCACATTCCAATAACCGACATCGCGTAAGTGTAAGTTCGAACCCGCCGCATCTCTTTCTATAATCGCTTTTGCATGAGCGTTTGACCCCATTTGTGAAGGCCCAAACAACCCAGATGAGTACGGGGTATGTGTCGTTAAATTTACCCCTTTTGGCACAGTGAATACAAAATCCCCTGCTTTGTTCGTCAACACAGATTCAACAAAATAGCCCGAAAGCGTTCCATCCTGATCTACATCAAAAACAGATGTCTGTTGAAGCTGTGCTTTACCGATTCGATCTTTTGCACCGTAGGCAAAAATGAAAATAGAAACGGTTAACGCGAGGGCAGGTATAATCCACCACGCGTGTTCTCTTTTGTCTTTCTTTTTCAAGACAAAATACAGCACAGGTATAATTAATAGGATATAAAAAATAATAATTCCAAATATGAAAGGTGCAGACACTTTAAATGATGGAAATAGTTCATTTGAGCTTCCGATTGTCCATGACAATGCATCCATCGGTTCATCACTATACGGAGTTATCCCCGATGAAAGTAGTAGCTGATCACCTGCATCAATCAATTTACTCCAAACTTTCGATGCTCCTGACATTTTTGAAAACGGCTCATCACCTAATGAAAAAGAGGTTTGAATGACAAATCCTTTGCCTAACTGCTTGGACGCTGCTAGTATATCTGTTCCCGACGTATAGATGATATGCCCACCATCGTTTATCGTTGCTTTGGCAATCGTCACTTCCTTATCGAAAGTTTCACCACTTATCCATTGGTTGAATACATCTCCGCTCACGGTCGTCCGTTCACCAAGCTCAAGTGGAAGTGAATCGGAGAAAACGCCGGTTTCTGCCAAAACATGATCTGAACCTCCAACAATGAGCATGCCGCCCGCACGTACCCAATTATGCAAAGCCTCTTGTGCATCCACGGACAAATCAGCAATCGGATATTCATCAACGACGATTATATCCGTTGGCCCCCACCCTGCAGCTTCATCTGGCACTTTGACTGACGTAATCTTTGAGGCATCGATCAATTGCAAGCTTCCGTAGTTTGACAATCTAGCACCTTTTACTAGTGATACCCGATCGATATTATCAGTAAATGCGGTCATAATTTTCGTGTCCTCATGATACATCGCTACAGAAATTTGCTGGGAACCTTTATGACTAATCTCTTTTCCGTTCTTCCATCCACCTTCATAAAAGTAGATCGATTTCGAGTTCATGCCGTACATATTGTAATCAAACATTTTCGGAACGATAAACGTGACCGTTTTAGTCTCCCCTGCACCCAGATCCAACGGAAAAACTTCGCCCACACCCGAATCATATGACTGCTGCGTATCGATGACCATATCTCCGCTGAATGTGGAGGTCCCTTTGTTCTCAATTTCCACTGTGATTGGCGCGCCTTTTCCATACTTTGCTTTGCCATCAAATCCGGCAGTCACTTTCACGTTCAGTTCTGAAGCAGCTGAAACGTGGACATTCGGCAGGAATAAACAAACAGCAAACAAGGCGATAAGTATTCCCAATGGTTTCTTCCACATAATCCAATCCCCCTAATGGCTTTAGCCAGTGTTCTATAAACCTTACTTAATTAGTACGTTACGTAGAAAGCAAAGTTCCGTCTTATTCAGATTCTTTTCTTAATTTTTCTGCATATATATTGACGACCTCTGTAAAAGCGCTCACTTGTTTCAATGCAAAGGTCGATTCATATCCGATGAGCCAAGTATCACGTGTCAGTTCAAATTCCTCTTCGCTGTTTAGTAACGGTATTTTGTTCACCTTCTCATCTCCCGCCAATGTGATATTAGGAAGAATTGCATATCCAATACCGTTTAAGGCTAACTGTTTACATGTTTCAATCTGATCGACGGTAATTTGTCTGCCAGGATACTGTGAAAAATGTCGTTGCCACCAACGTTGAATTTCCATGTAGTAATTAGAGTCACTTTTAAACTGTATAAATGGACGTTCAGTATGCTTCAATTCATCAATAGACGTAATTTCTTGGTCGACTAGATATAACCGATCTCTGAACAAATAGGTCTTCTTGCTTTTCCAATCTACCTGGCCACGTACGATGCCTACGTGTGCTTCGCCTTCATACAATGCTTTCATGATTTCAGAACTCCAACCAGTCATCAATGAAATTTTTGCATCGGGATATCTTCTCACAAACTCTTTCAGCACTTGTGGTAACCACGTCTGTCCGATAATAGAAGCGCAGGCGATTTTAAGCGTTCCATGCACTTTATCTGCAAGGGATGCAATCATTTCAACCGTTTCCTCTTTTCGCAGTATGGTCTCCCTTGCATAGGTAATGACCAATTCGCCTGCCGGGGTAGGTTCGAGTCCTTTCTGTGAGCGAATGAACAGAAGGGAACCCCACTCTTTTTCAATCGTCTGCAGTCTTTGTGATAATGCGGGCTGGGACAAAAATAATCGTTCCGAGGCCTTCCGCATATTCCCTTCTTCCGCCAATGCTTTAATAATTTCCAGTTCAGTTGTCGTCATGTTGAATCACCCTTCCTTTTGGAATACGCAAAATGAGAAGGAGGCTGATGATAGCGAAAAGCAATACAGTCAGATACACCCATTGTAATGAGCTGTCAAGCGCAGTCTGTAACACTTCCAACTTTTGCACGCCTACCTTCTCTCTGGATTCCATAGTCATTAACGAATTAATATTGTCCACGGTATAATCAAGACCTTCTTTTTTAAATATCGATAGCAATGACGCATTCAATACCGCTCCAAAAATTGCGGCACCGACCGTATTTCCAAAGTTTCGCATGAACATATTAGCAGCCGTCGCAGCTCCCCTCCGCTCCCTGCGCACAGCCCCTTGAATTGTCACGATGAACGATGTGCTCGTCAGACCCATTCCTACACCAATGAAAAAGCTCGAAAATGCTGCCCATAATGGACCGGAACTTCCATTCATGAATACGAACAACAACGAACCGATCACAAGAGACAGTCCACCTGCAAAGGAAACCGTAAAAGTGCCAAACCTAATTAAAAGATGTCCTGCTATAGAAGACGCAATCGGCCAACCGATGGACATTGCCGTTAATGTAAATCCTGCTATAATAGCCGGTTGCTCCATTACACCAGTGACAAATGTCGGCAAATAGGAGGAAACGCCAATTAGAATGACTCCAGTTGTCAATGAAACAAGATTCGCATAAAAGATCACTGGATTTTTCCATATTGCAAAAGGCATCATCGGATCTTCTGCTCTTTTTTCAACAAAGATAAAGAGGCTGAATAACGAAATACTTAGAATTAGGAGAACGAAACTCACTCCTGATAAGCGTTCAAAAGACTGTCCACCCTCTACCAACCAATAAAGCAGTCCGGATAAAGATACCATCAATAATGCAGCCCCTTTTATATCGATAGACACCTTTCGTTCGATTTTCGGCTCATGAAGGAAAAAGAACACGCCCGCCATCGCTAAAAGACCTAAGGGGACATTGACCCAAAAAACATATTTCCAATCCATATACTGGACAATCAAACCACCAATTACAGGACCTGAAACGGCAGAAATTCCCCATACACTGGACAGATACCCTTGAATTTTCGCCCGTTCTTCTGTCGAATAAATATCTCCAACAATTGTCGTTGCAATCGGCATGACAACTCCTGCTCCAAACCCTTGAATAAGTCTAAAGAGGATCAACATTTCCATCGATGTGGAGAATCCGCACAGAATCGATCCAATCAAAAAAATAGTTAAACCAAAGAAAAATACGGGTTTGCGACCGAACACATCTGCCAACTTACCATATATTAAGACCGTCACAGTGCTCATAAGTAAGTATGAAGAAAAAATCCAACTATATCTAGAAAAACCGCCAAGCTCTGCAGCGATTGCAGGCATTGCCGTTGAAACGATCGTTGCTTCTACCGCTCCGACAAACATTGCAAGCATGACAGCTATGAGGACAAGTGTGCGCTTCGTCTCCATTTGTTTTGTCATTGTCTTTATAGTCTCCCCTTTCATCTGATCCGTACGATATGTAAAATAGCAAAAGGCCCCTATCGGAGCCTTTCAATAACTGGACTTATCCGTCCAATAACATTAATTTGTGTAGATATATTTCTTGAATTCCTTCAGCATGACTCTTCTCGTCAAAATGCCTGCAAATGTGCCATCTTCTTCTGTGACACATAGAAAAGTGTGATTAATAAGCAGGTCTAAACCTTTTTGGAATTTGTCTGTCGTTATTATGTGTGGGATGTCGGTCTGCATAATCTCATCGACTCTCAAGTCTTCCAGACGTTCATATTCAATCCGTTCCATTCCTAAAATGGAATCTGTGATCATCCCTATTCCAAGTAACCCTTTTAGATGATTTTTTGCATCAAGTACGGGAATTGCGGAATATCCGGTTTTTGTGAGGACGAGAAGGGCGTGTTCAGCATTGTTGCCAATTGTCACATGTGCTACTTTCTCTGCTGGAATTATATAATCGGCTATCGGCACATGCAGAAAATCCCTGTTATTTACAGAAATCATAAAGAATCGCTCCTTCAGTTCATAAGCTGTTATGAAACTCATACAACTCTATCATATCATAAATGACACGGAACGGCTCACTGATTCACTGAACAAACAAAAGAAAACCCCTTCTTATGCAGAAGAGGCCCAATAGTAAAAAATCACAAATAATATGAACAAAGATGCAATCCCGATGACCCAAATGATTGGATTCACTGTAAATGGATGATCCTCGATTACTTCAGGAATACTTTGGTCTTTTTCATTGAGTCTGACGACAGGTGCATTCCAATTTCTAACCGACTTCCAAGCGATAACCGTAATTATTACAATGACGACCACTACGGGAATCGTCCATATGTCCATCATAGTTCTGTCATCCTCCTAACCGTTGAATTACTAGTAGGATGGATAAGTTTACAGGATTAATACGCTAAAAGCTTAAAATTAGAATGGATATTGATTTAACCATTGTCCGCCATCCAAAGTGACGATTTCACCATTCATATAGGCCGCTTTACTCGACATGATGAATGCCGCCAGTTCAGCGATTTCTTCAGGCTGCCCGACCCGGCCGAGTGGCACCGAATTAATTGTCCGTTGAACTGCTTTTTCCGATTGGAATAACCGTTCAGCTCCACCTGTACGCTCAATTGGACCAGGAGCGATCCCATTTACCCTGAATCCGTATTTACGGCCCCATTCGACAGCAAGCGTCCTAGTCAAAGACATAACACCCGCTTTTGCCGCCGCTGAGTGAACAACTCCTGGACCAGCATCCCACGCATACGTTGCAAGCATATTCAAAATCGAACCTTTTTGGCCTTTTTTAATCCAATAGTTCCCTACAGCGCTTGAACAATAGAATGTCCCATTCAGAACGATATCAATCACTGAATTCCAACCATTCGGCGATAAATCTTCAGCTTGAACAATGAAATTCCCTGCAGCATTATTTACGAGCCCGTCAATTTTACCGAATTCTTTATCTGCAAATTCAACTAATCCTTGAACGTGTTCAATGTTTCGTACATCCATTTGAAAAGTTGAAGCATTCTTCCCGATTTCATTTTTTGCCGCTTCAAGTTTTTCTAAATCACGGCCTGTAATGATGACATTTGCACCTTCATCCGCAAATTTCTTCGCCATATATTTACCCATACCACTTGAACCGCCTGTAACAATTATCACCTGATCTTCAAACATGAAATTTCCCCCTTTTTAATGAATGAATATTCACTCATAATTGTATCATACCTTACTTGCAATTACGATAAAGTTTCTCCTACAACGTTTGAATTCACAAAAAAGAGACCTACCTTGAATAATTCAAGCAGGTCTCTTTAGATGTTAGAACACATGGATTCGTATCATTTATCGTAAGAAAAATATTTCTGTACGATTTCGTTGGCTGGTACAGGTCGACTAAATAGGAAGCCTTGTGCTTTATGGCAGTCAGCTGCTTTTAGTATTTCGGCTTGCAAATCTTTCTCCACACCCTCTGCGATCACTTCCATGCCAAGGTTATGGGCGAGATTAATGATGGTTTTGGCAATTGCTTCGTTTTTTTGATCCATTTCGATATCTTTGATAAAAGACCGATCGATTTTGATAATGTCTATAGGATATTGTTTTAAATAGCTTAATGACGAATAACCAGTACCAAAATCATCAACCGAAATCGTTACACCGATTTCTTTTAATTTCTGCAATGTTAAAATTGTATCATTCATATGCATCAATGCCGTTTCTGTAATTTCCACTTCAAATGAAGACGGATGAATTCCGTGCTTCTTTATCAAGTTTCTAATCTTTTCAGCAAACTCACTTGACCTGAATTGCTTAGATGAAATATTAACGGCTATTCTAACTGGTCGGAACTGTTTATCCTGCCACTCTCGAAGTTGCCTGCAAACGCCTTCAAGAACCCAGTCACCTATTGTGTGAATGAGGTCAGATTCCTCCGCTAATGGTATGAAGTCTCCCGGCGAAACAAATCCGAATTTCCGGTTATTCCATCTGAGCAATGCTTCAAAACTATCAATCAGACCTGTCTTCAAATTCACTTGAGGCTGATAATGGATTTCAAGTTCATTAAATTCAATTGCCCGACGCAGATGCGCTTCCAGCAAAGCTGTATCTGTGACAGAAGTATTCATCTCTTCACGGTAAAATCGATAATGAGATCGTCCCCGATCTTTTACAAACATAACAGCTTTTTCTGTTTTTTGCAGCAGATCATCTAGCACTGTTCCGTCATCGGGATATACAGCAATACCGATTGAAGACGAAATGAAATATTCTTGATGATTGAAGTAGAACGGTTTGGCAAAATCACTAAGGATTTTTTGAGCCAGTTTTTCGGTCTTTTCAATACAATGATCCCGAAATGAAATGATATATTCATCCCCGCCGTTCCGATAAAGCTTAGTACCTGGAGGGCAGACCATTTTTAGCCGCTCCGAAATCTTCTTCAGTATTTCATCCGCCCCATTACGTCCGATCGAGTCATTAATCGTTTTAAAACGGTCAAGATCAAGGAAGATGAACGATAATTTCTCTTTATGCCTAGTCGCATCTTCTGCATCTTCTTTGAAATGTTCTTTCAAAGCTCTTCGGTTCCATAAACCTGTCAACTGATCATGATAGGATAAAAACTGTAACCGTTCATGATTTTTATGATTAGAAGTCGTATCCCGCAATAGCAGATGGACCTCTTTCACTTCGTTATTGACGGTTACCGGCACTGTTTTCAAGTATGTTTGAAGAAGCTGGCCTTTTTTATGAAAAAACCGAATATTTTCAAGTTCGATGGATTCTCCTAAAAACGCTTTCCGTAAAAAGTGATTAAACATATCCACTTGACTCTCTTCGATCAAATTACCAATCGTTCGGCCACGTAATTCTTCCATCCGGTAACCAAATGTCTTATGTACAGCAGGATTGGCATGAGCGATTTGATACGTGGGATCAATTGTCAGTAAGGGATCCAAATTATGATTAATGACTGATTGATACTTTTCTTCAAATTCTAACTTCGCACGCCGCTCATCCAACATCTCTAACTGTTGACGGAATTCTACTAGATATAATTGGAGATACTCTTCCGATTCCAATTGTAAAATAGACATTTCAAACAAATTGGCCGTACTATCCTTTTCGAAAGGTAAAAATGTTTTGCTGTACGAATGATCTTTCATTTTCGATACTTGTTTATGTATAGGTACCCAAAGTTCTCCAAAAAAGTCTTGTGCATTATCTAATGGCTGTGCGAGATTGAAAAAATCCTTTGCAAGCTCATTACTGTAAACCATTGTCCATTCTTCAAGGCGGTTCCTTCCGATCATCAAGAAGAGGTTTTGAGGATGTTGGGAAAAATATTCTCCCAGAAAATCTTCAAGTTCATCTTTAACTATGTTATTCATGAATGCTTCCATGCATGTCATTTCTCCTAAGTCTTGCAATTTAACGAAGATATGTAGGTTGAATATGCCAATCTAAATCTTCATCACTATGAATCTACGTTACTTTACAAGTATACCTTTTAAATCGTAATAAAAAAAGTTATTCTTGAATATTTCTATTTATGATTAATAAAGTATCACAATGTCATGTCAATAAAATAGGTATGAGCAAAATTTTTGCGGGAGGATATAAAAATCTAAGAAGCCATTAATCTCCGTTTCAATCGGACGCTTTCGGCGGACACGGCCTCAGCCACTTCCCTCGCTGCGCTCAGTCCACGGTCTTCGGCTCGCGCTGTTCCCGTCCGAGTAGCCGATTTCCACTACGAAGCTTGTCAATAAACGTCATTACATTCATCAGGGAAAGCAGCCTTTTTGGGAAGGATTAGAAGGTTATTTAATTGATACGTATGGCTACAATCCGTTAAAAGGACTTCAAAGCTTTTGATTAGGTGTCTTCATTTTGAAAATCTACTATAAGGCATATTTAGTCATAGCCATTTATGAATGCTTGATAAAGAAAGTCTATTCGATTACGTTTTAAGGTTCATTATAAAAGAAGACTATCGGTGATTGGAGTGCAGAGCGGCGACTCGGGTGGGATTAGCGCGACAGGTGAGACCCCACAGGAGCACGGTTTTCGCGACGAGGAGGCTCATCGCGCGCCCCACCGAACGCGTCCGCTCGGAACGGAAATCAACACGTTTGAGGATTTAGTATACAGAAGGAAAGATAGAAGCTATATTTAGAAGGGAATTTCCTACTCATAATAAATACCTACAAAAACTTGACTCAGTCATAAAATCGTAACATGATTAATTTGTTTTGATTTATGGTAAAATGAATTAAAGTAGATTAATTAAGAAACGGGGGCAAACAGTGAATAAAGAAGAACAACTCCGCCAACTTGCCATCGCCATTTATACAGTCAACCGGCATGCGAAGACGGCTACGAATAACAGAGAGCTTTATGCATTGAAAAACAAGACCATTGAACGTCTTTTGACTGCCGGTGACGCGCACAAGATAGGTTTACACTTCATCGACAACCCTCAGCTTAGCCAACAAAGTTCAACTGTGCTCGTCAAGTGCAGTGATTTCCTCTTTCATACCTTACCTGAAAAACAAGATTTCACTTCGCTTCCCCATTTAGGAAATCAAGACCAAACCTTTCGTAATCCTCAAGAACGGATGAATCTGAAAGTAGCAAAAGAGCTATTAATTGAGTATATCGGAGAAGAAAAGAAAATTGAAAGCTATGTTCCTAAAAGAGAGATTTCAACTAAACAACAGCAACATAAACGAAGAAGAGTGAGTAATACACAAACATTTCGATCTTCCTACTTAGATGGATAAAAACACCGCATGCCAACTAACGGCATGCGGTGTTTTTATTATTTCAGCGTCAATTGTTCATATAACACTTGTGTTCCTTTTTCAGCAAAACCTTCGTTTGCAAGACGGCTATACATATTTCTTGCTAACTGAAGTCCTGGCAGCGGCAATTTCATTTGTTCAGCTTCCGCAAGTGCAATATCCATGTCTTTCAAGAAATGCTTCACATAAAAACCGGGTTCGAAATCTCCTTTGATCATTCGTGGTCCTAAATTGGATAACGACCAGGAACCTGCAGCACCAGAAGAAATAGATTGAAGCACAACGTCCAAATCCAGTCCTGCTTCTTTACCGTAAACAAGTGCTTCACAGACCCCAATCATATTTGTGGCTATTGCGATTTGATTGCACATTTTTGTATGTTGTCCAGCTCCGGCTTCGCCTTGATAAATAATTTGTTTGCCAAAAACCTTAAAAAGGGATTCCATTTGTTTAAACACGTTCTGTTCGCCCCCGCACATGATTGACAACGTTCCGTTCTGTGCTCCTATGTCACCACCAGACACTGGTGCGTCCAGTGAGAAGAGGCCATTACTTTTCGCATCTTTATAAATGCGTTTTGCCAACGCTGGACTGGATGTTGTCATATCAATGAGGATAGCACTTTCAGCCGCATTGGCAATAATCCCATCAGTATAATATACTTCCTCGACATCAGATGGATAACCAACCATCGTAATGACGATTTCAGCACCCTTCACAGCTTGAGCAACGCTTTCAGCCCAGTGTGCACCATTATTCACAAGAACTTCAGCTTTTTCTCTCGTTCTAGTAAATATTGTCACGTCATAATCAGCTTTCAATAAATGCTTCACAATACTTGTTCCCATGACACCCGTTCCAATAAATGCAATTTTCTTATTCTGCATATGTACCCCTCCATTTATATTCACTATTCATTATAATCGTTTTTCAAAAAAAAGGAGGACAGATCCTGTAATAGGGTCTGTCCTCAAAAGGGGGAAATGAGAATGTTGCTGTGTTCAATTATAATATCCCCCGCTTGAAACCATTCTAAACCTCTTTTACAAAAAACTTTTCTTTAATTTTTTCTAATTCACTTCGGAACACTTCTAGTTCCTTTTCTGTAGGAATATGCGAACCGTAACGTACTTCGTTATAGATAGTAATGGCACGATTATCTTTGCTCCACCCCATACGCAAGAACCATTCATTCACTGTTTCACTTTGTGAACGTGTACATCCATATATTTTAGCTTCATTTTCGAATTTCTCGAATTTCTTGCGTACTTCATCTCTTGCTTTTGAATAATCATAAGTCAATTGACTCAACGCATTTTCTTTCTTCTTTTTTCCTCTAAAGGAGAATGTGTAGGCATCTTGTTTATCCAGCTGCCTTGACTCTCGATTTTTCTTAACCAACATGACTATAATTGCAATTAGAATAACAAAGACCAGTACATACATGGCGATTTCAAACGGAGATGCGGATGCGCCAAAAACTTTCGCTTCCTCTTCCATTCTAAAATCAATGAAATGGTCTTCCTCCTCTTCTTCCTCAATTCGTTCTGCTTCTTCACGTATATAATCTAAAACAGGACTAGAGGCCTTACCGAACAGCGTGAAAATGCTATTAAATAAGTAACCGAACAGTAAAAATATACCCAACCTAACAGGTTTTAATAACGTCAGAATACTAACGAAAACGATAGCTCCTAAAGTCACAATAGATGCAAAAGCTTTATTCGCATCTGCCATTTTAAAGTTGTTTAATTGCTTACCGTTAAACCAAATGGTAATCATTCGAATAAAGAAGTATAGGAATGATGTAAGCAAATAGATACTCATCTGCTTAGCAACCAAGACGTCGGGATTCCCATAAACAAATAGAAGCCTGGCAAGTGCGGTTAATGTAACAAACACAAACGTGTTAATGATCAAGAATGGCCAACCATTAATCTTAGAACCATTGAAATTGCCTTGGATTCTCCACAATATATACGCAAAGAATATGACGACATTCATCAATGGAACAGCAAAAAGTAGCAAAGGGACAGTTAGAATCAGTGCGAGACCCACACCTAAACCTAATGAGTAACCCCTTCCGTTGAATAAAAAATAACTGGCAAACCCTGCAATAATGGAAATGCCTAACCAAATATAAGCCATGCCGGAGTTTGTTTCTCCAAGAAAGAAAGCGAAGATATATGCAAGGAGAAACAATTCAACAACTAGGCGCTCGGAATAACTGAATCGGTTCCGGTCTTTTTCAAGTGTTGTTTCTCCCATTCGTCTTCATTCCTTTCAAAAGATGAGTCGACAATAACAGAGAATCGTTTCGTCCAGCGATGGATGTATCTTTTGATATTGTCATTTTCATGTGTCACGAGCACAATTGTCGGTGGTAATTGCCCAGAACTCTCCATATGCTGCATCATTTCATCAAATGGAAGCTTTGCGTATTTATCAGAAATCTTCGCAAGCATTTCCATTACCATTTGAAATTGAACCTTTCCGGATCCTGTTGGTAAAAATAAATACGGTCTGCTTCCGAAAGTGCGTAGATTAATAGCTACTGCATAAGGAATATCATTTTTTGTACAATAATCAGCATAGGCGACAATCCGTTCGATTTTCTTTTCAAAATCCTCATTGCTCCTGTCCTTTTCTAACGCATTCATCATTAGCATGACATTTTGTGCACTAACAGGTAAAAACTCTTTCGTCTGCAGTTTCTGCATGCGGGCACTCGCCGTCCAGTGAATCTGATCAAAACGGTCTGTCGGCACATAATCACGGGTACCAATTGGTTGAAAGGGATCCGTGAACAATGATTGCCTTTGCTGGATTTCACCAGGCTTGAAAGGCGATGGAGCAAGCTCACTGCCGAGATTCGTCACTTTTGGATAAACAAGACTTTGATAGTTAACTGGATCTTTTAATTCCATATTGACAGATCCGTCGCCGAATAGATGTGGAATTTCCAAAAACACACGTGTAACACGTGATTTACCACGTTTCTTTCCTTCAAGTGGAACACGGATCTCCGTCTTCTGATTACTTCCGATGGCAAACGGAATATACACATCATAAATACCACTGTAGTTTTTTGTGAATTCGTGTCGCGGAGCAACGGAATCTTCCATTGATAAAATCAACGTTGCATTCCATATCGGAACTCTTCCATTTTCGAATTCCATAATTAGTTCTTCTTCGTGGCCAATCAGAATTCTCTGTTGCTTTGCGTTGATTTTGACATTCAGGCCTTCTCCCAACTTTGAAAAATATACATTTTGAAATGCTAGCATGGCAAAGACTGCAGCAAAACAGGCCGCCAATGCGGATAATGCGAATATGGCTGACAGCATGAATAACGCAGCTGTAAGTAGCATTCCGTTATGTATCGTTTTAAATCCATTCTCATACCGTATCCAGTTCATTAAACAGTCGCCTCAAGAGGAGCTGTGATAGACTTCGTAATTTCATTTAAAACGTCCTCAATTTTTTTTGTCAAAACCCCTTCTGTTGACAACTCCATACGGTGCAAAGCAGCCGGTGGTAGAATGGCTTTCACATCATCCGGCGTCGCATAGTCCCGGCCTTGTAAATAAGCATACGCACGTGTCGCCTGAAGGATTGCAAGCGCTGCCCTTGAACTTAATCCAAGATCCAAGAACGGATGCTCTCTCGTCGCGCGTACGATTTTTAAGATATATCTTTCAATATCCTCATGAACGTTAACCTGTCCTGCCTCAGAAGCCCATTGCTTTACTGTATCGGCGTCGACAATACCCGATGTCTTAATTTCTCCAGGTTTGTTGCCATATTGCCGTAAAATCTCATGTTCTTCTTCGAAAGTTGGATAATCGATTGTTAATTTGAACAGAAAACGATCCAACTGTGCCGCAGGTAGCGGGAATGTCCCCTGTTGCGATTCAATCGGGTTCTGTGTCGCAATGACCATGAATGGGTTTGGTAAGGCAAGTGTTTCACCGTCTATTGTCACTTGTTTCTCTTCCATCGATTCAAGTAAACTTGATTGAGTACGTGGTGTTGCCCGGTTTATTTCATCAGCTAACAAAATATTTGTCTGGATTGGACCTGCTTTTAAAACGAACTCCTGTGACTGCGGATTAAAATAGCGGATCCCAGTTACATCAGACGGTAATACGTCAGGTGTAAATTGCACACGCTTGAAATTACCTTTGAAAGCGTTCGCAAAACTTTTTGCCATCATTGTCTTTCCTGACCCTGGGACACTTTCCAGCAACACGTGTCCTTGCTGAAGCAATGCGATTAGCATTAAATCGAACTCTTTCTCTCTGCCAATTACAGCCTGGTTTAGTTCCGCTCTAAATTCTTTAATAGTCGTCAAAATGAACACCCTTCCCCTTTGTCCGATTTTGTTTTAAAAAACACAACCGGATAATTTAAAAATACTTTTTGAACAGATTTTCCAATCATTTAAAATTTACATCTATACACAATATACTATTATAGCTGATTTAATAGAAAATTTACAATTCAAATCTAGTAATACCGCAACTTCCGGTTATTCTTTTCTTAATAAACCCTTTACGTATGAACTATAATAAGGCACACTATAAAAGATAATCAGTTTAAAGGGGGCTATTCAGTATGGAAATTGCTGAAATCGGAAATATAATATCGTTCAAGGATGGTTTGCGGGGAATTGTTGAAAAAGTGAACGAGAATTCGGTCATAGTCGATTTAACATGCATGGAAAACTTCGAAGAACTTGAATTAGAAGAGAAAACAGTTGTGAATCATAAACGCTATACAATCATACACAGTAGCAACGAGTGAAACATTTTATACGGTCGCTCGTCCAATTAGTGAATAGGAGGAGATTTTCAATGAAACTGAATTGGAAAGTTTTATATACAGGAATTGCAGCAACTATGATTCTTACAGCTTGCGGCACAGATGGGGATAATATAAAAGACTCATCTACCGATTCTTCAATCGAGGTAAACAATGATGAAAATCAAAATGCTTCAGATGGTACGAACTCAGAAACTGACGTGGATACAGATAGCACTGAAGTTGAAAGCACTTCCGATGACGAAAAATTAACGGAAGCTGTCGAGACGAAAAGCGACGAGCAGGACTATACAATAAATGTTTTACCCGGATTCACGCTCACAAGTGAGGAACCTGGAAGGGACAGTTTATATTCGGATGACAATCCTGAAGTATTCATGCGTATAGAAACAAAACAGCAAGAAGATGGGTTATATGCTTACTTGCTGGACAATATGCAAGAGGTTTTAAAAGCTTCCAGTGAAGACGTGGATCCTGAGGCGTTAACGGGTATTTATGCAGATGAATCAGCCATCACAAATGTCCAAGCCTTTCATATCGATACTGCTGAAGGCATAGTTACAGGTGTACTGTATGAAACGGGTGAAAAAATCGTCAGACTCACAATTTATGATACAGATGATGAAAAATTCACATCTGACTTCTTAAAAATGGGCAAAACGATCCGATAAGTAAAAGCCGAACAGGAAATCCTGTTCGGCTTTTATAATTCCATTATTTCATGATAAGTTTTTAACAGATAATCCAAGTTTCTTTAGAAGGTCTATCGCCTGATTTTGTTCGTCAACCGTAAGACCAGACATCATTTTTTTTATATGCTGTTCATGCTTCGGAAAAATATCATTTATGAGTTCTTCACCTGTCGGCGTAATTACGATATAGATGATTCTTTTGTCTTCAAGGCTTGTCACTCGTTCCAACAGTCCTCTGCCTTCCAGCTTATCCACCACATATGTCATCGAGCCGCTTCTGAGAAGAATCTTTTGACCAATTTTCTGGATAGGTTGTTTTCCTTTATGATACAAAAGTTCAAGTACTGCGAACTCTGACGGATTTAGGTTATAGTCATCCAATAATTGATTCGACTCTTCCAAGACAACTTTGCTAGCTCTTGAAAGAACGATAAACAATTTCAATGCACGTTCAATATCATTACCCATTTCTTAATCACCTTTTACTTTCTTTCTCTATACATATAAACTCATAGATGTATGAAATAATTATCGAGTTACGAAAAGATAGGTCTCGTATCCGAAATTTCATTTGTTTTTCCTTGAAGCATCTTCGGAAAAGTCAGGATAAACTTTGTACCTTTTTCAATTTGACTCTCAACCGCTATTGTTCCACCATGCTCTTCCACAGTCTTTAATACAAAAGGTAATCCAAGTCCTGTCCCACCTGCTTTAGAACTAAAAAAAGGCATAAACACTTGGCTTACTTGATGACGGGTCATCCCTTTACCAGTGTCCGCAATAGAAAGGATGATATCCCCTCCTTTTTCAATCAGTTCTATTGAAAGTTTGCCGCCTTTTGTCATTGACTCTAAGGCATTTTTAAATAAATTCAATAAAACTTGTTTGAATTTGTCTGAATCACCATATAGAAGAGCGTCTTTTTCAGTAGTTATCCGCTTATAAATCTCAATCTCATCCATCATTGCTTTCGGATGAAACAGAGCTATCATATCACAAATGAGCCTTTCTAAAGAAAAAATGGTTTTCTTTCTTATAGCTGGTTTTGATAATAGTAGCATTTCATTCAAAATCGATTCCATGCGATCTATTTCGTCTTCGATTACAGATATATATCGAAGCGAGTCATCCTTCGCAGTCGCTTTCAAAAGTTGAGTAAAACCTTTTAACGTTGTAATCGGATTTCTAATTTCATGCGCTATGCTGGCAGCTATTTGACCTACTGCAGATAAAGATCCAGAATGCGCCAGTTGCAACTGAAGATTCTCTTTTTCCGTCAAGTCTTCCAGTTCCAAAAAGAACATAGTTGTCTCTTCGTCATAATAAGTAGTAATATGGTAATGCCTAATGTCTTCTGCTGAATGTTGGATCGACTTGAAGGATTCGAAAAAGCCTTTTGTTTTTATCATATCCCAAAATCCAACCGAATTAAATTCACCTATCCCATTAATCATTTCAGACACGTTTGCACCGATATAATCTGCTTTCTTCACTTTAAAGAATCGCGCATATCCGATATTCAAATCCCGTATGATTCCATTGCCGTCAACAATCACCATTGGATTGGATGATTGATTAAATGCTTTAATGTACTTTTTAAACGGTAGGATATTCAAAATAGCGTCAAATGTGAATTTCGTAATGACGATCTGACTTCCAACAGGTGCGAATAGATTGAGATAACCATTATGCAGCATATCTAATTGTATGGAAACAGGAAAGGATTCTGTAACGGGCTCTTTTGACAACATAGCTTTAGCAACGAAAGATCGCCAAGCATCAGCGGATTTTTTATCCAATCTATCAATTATATTTTTTGAGTTCTGCTTGCCCGATAGATATTTGAAAGATTCGTTTTCATGCAAGATTTCCCCATCGATGTCAACAATGAGGCTAGGCTTCAAACAGTCATCTATGAGAAATGAAAAACTATTCATTATAATTCCACGATCATTCAATTGGACACCTCCTGTGACAGTATTCGATTTTATGAAAAACAAAATGATTTCATGCAAACAATCCTAAATCACTGCAGCAATCCTGATTAAATCACATTAGTAATCGGCATAATGCAGATAATTAGTCGATGTTATCTTGCAACAAAATTTTATTCACCATAAATATTAAGGAGCTTGATTATGAATATAGTTCTTACTACATTAAATGCAAAATATATCCATACCAATTTGGCAATACGAAATTTAAAATCTTTTGCTATGCCCGAATACGAGCCGATTCTTACTGAATATACAATCAAAGACCCTGTTATGAATATTGTATCAGATATCTATCAAAAAAACCCAAATATTATTGGATTCAGTTTGTACATTTGGAACATTGAAGAATCGATTAAGGTGATGAGGATACTGAAAAAGACAAATCCTAACGTTGTTATCATCGCAGGAGGTCCTGAAGTGACTTATGACTATGATAAATGGCTGTTGAAAGTTCCTGAAATTGACTTTATTGTCATAGGAGAAGGCGAAAGGACTTTTAAACAATTGCTGGATTATCACTCTGGTCAAATAGCACTTGATGAAGTGAACGGAATTGCTTACATGGAAGACGGAAACTAAAAGCGACAGCTCCTGGACCTAAACTCGATTTACGTGAACTCCCTTCCCCTTTTCGATTTGAAGAGGATAAAGATCATCTTGGTAATCGGGTCACGTATATTGAGACAAGTAGAGGTTGTCCTTTCTCGTGCCAATTTTGCCTCTCTTCCATCGAAGTTGGGGTCCGTTATTTCAATAGGGATGCCGTCAAGGATGATATCCGTTATTTGATGAAGAACGGCGCAAAGACCATTAAATTCGTCGATCGTACTTTTAATATTAGTAGAAGTTATGCGATGGAAATGTTCCAATTCCTCATTGATGAACATCTTCCAGGAACTGTATTCCAATTTGAGATTACCGGTGATATTATGAGACCGGAAGTCATCAACTTCCTAAATGATCATGCACCGGCTGGTTTGTTCCGGTTTGAAATCGGCGTTCAATCTACAAATGATTTGACGAATGAACTTGTCAAACGTCGTCAGAACTTCGAAAAATTATCACGTACAGTGACAATGGTTAAAGAAGGCGGTAAAATTGCACAGCACCTAGACTTAATTGCCGGATTGCCCGAAGAAGATTATGATTCGTTTCGGAATACATTCAATGAAGTATTTGCAATGCGTCCAGAAGAGTTGCAACTTGGCTTCCTAAAATTATTACGCGGTACAGGGTTACGTATTCAAGCCGAACAGTATGGCTACACCTACATCGATGAAGCACCTTATGAAATTCTATCGAATAACGTTCTCACTTTTGATGATATTTTACGGATTAAACAGACAGAAGATGTGCTTGAGAAATATTGGAATGATAATAGAATGCCTCGAACTGTCGAATATCTCGTCTCAGCAGTTTTTGAATCGCCTTTCGATTTTTTCCAGCAATTTGGAACGTATTGGGAAACTCAAGGTTGGTCGAGAATCGGGCACCAATTACAGGATTTGTACACGCGTCTTGAAGATTTCCTCATTGCATCTGATAACGGAAACATTGATGTGATCAGAAGTCTCATGAAGTTCGATTATCTAGCCCACCATACATTCCAACCACGGCATATTTGGTGGGAGGATGCATTGGACCAAGATATGCTCGTACATCTTGAACGAACAGTCTTACGGGACACAGAGCTCTTAGACAACCTATCCACACCAACACGCCTGACTGAACGGAATATTAGAAAACATACTTTCATCACTTCTATCAATGCGAGACCTTCAGTAGACAATCATTCTGGGGTTATAGAAGAGGAAGGCTATCTTGTGACATTTTTCCACAAAGGACATGAACCGCAATTTCACTATATGGCTGCGAACGTTTTCGTATGAGAAAAAAGCATCTTCCACAAACGGAAGATGCTTCAGACTGTAGACAAAAGGGATGGAAATCGAATTGATTTCCATCCCTTTTGTCTTATTTTACGCATTTGGCTCATAAACGTTAGACTGACACGACGTTGATTTCCGTTCCGGGCGGACGCTTTCCGGGGGGCTTGCCCTCAGCCTCCTCGTCGCGTTGCTCCTGCGGGGTCTTCGCGCTTCGCTGATCCCCCAGGAGTCGCCGCCCTGCACTCCAATCAACTAAATACTCCTGAGGATTCAAGTGATATTTACAACCGGCGTCCTCCATGTCCAGCTGGCGAGCTTCTTAAGATTTAAGGCAGCAAAAGTCAGCATCGCCTGCATGGACAATTTTTTAAGTCCCCTTAGGGTTGTCCATCGCATGCCATGCTTTTCTTTGGCGTCGGCAAAGACACGCTCAATCGTCTCTTTACGCCTTCCGTATATTTCTTTAATTTCATGATTGTGACGCAAGTCCTCCGCTATATCCAAGTAATCTTGCCAGATATGACGTTGAATCATCTTTTGGTGATTCTTACTCTCCGTACATTGGCTAATTACTGGGCACGATTCACAAATAGAAGGAGTCGATGCATACTGGCGGTATCCTTCCTTTGTGGTTGTTCGGTATGTAAGAACCTGTCCTTCCGGACAGAGATAGCAGTCATAGTGTTCGTCATAGACATACTCGTGTTTCTTGAAGAAGCCTTCTTTTGTCATTGGTCGTTTGTACGGCAGTGCAGGAAGAACCTGATTCTCTAAAAGGAAGTTGGCGATTGGTGTCTTGTAAGCTGCATCAGCGGCAACGACGACTGGTCGTCCTACTTGGTCGATGATTTTCTGGACCAGCGGTTCAAGCATCTTACTGTCGTGAACATTTCCTGGGGTTACGATATTTGCGAGTACAAAACCCTTTTCGTCCGTAGCTGCGTGAAAAGAATAGGCAAACTGCTTTGTCCGTTCATCTTTTACGTAGTAACCACTTTCAGGATCTGTTGTCGATTCCTTAATCTCCTTATACTCTTCCTTTTCAAACTTTTCCTGTGGGAATGGTTTCTTCCCATGCTCTTCCCGATCGAGGTTGAGCTCCTCCTGGAGCTTTTTTTCATAAGCCCGTGTCTCTCTACGAACAACCTTCTTCTCGAACTTTCTCTTATTCGCGCTCGCTTTAACATGGGTTGAATCAATAAAGACATGATCCGGGCTGAGAAGTCCGCGATTTGCCACCTCGTTTAAAACCTTTTAGAAGATCTGCTCAAACAGATCTGTATCTGCGAAGCGACGGACATAGTTTTTTCCGAACGTGGAGAAGTGAGGAACCTCTGAATGAAAGCCGAAGCCTAAAAACCAGCGATATGCCACGTTCGTTTCAATCTCCTTGATTGTTTGACGCATGGAACGGATGCCGAAGGTATATTGGATGAATGTCATTTTGATCAGTACTACAGGATCAATGCTGGGTCTCCCAATGGTTGAATAAAGATCTTCAACTAATGGATAGATAAAGGAAAAATCAATTGCCGCATCCAGTTTGCGCACCAGATGTTCTTGAGGAACCAACTGCTCTATAGTCAGCATTTCCAACTGTTTACGTTCATTGATTTGATTCTTTGTCATCATATCCATCACCTCATTCATTTAATAGGAAACACCGTTGATGGGAGCGGAGAACGGCGACTCCAGCGGGAACAGCGCGAGCTGAAGACCCTGGACTGAGCGCAGCGAGGGAAGCGGCTGAAGCCGTCATAGCTGTCAACTTAAGATAAATGTGTGATTTTTCCAAAATGTTGGTATGTAATAGTTACCAACAACTTTTGGAAAGGAGTTCTTTTCATGACTACATCTCAGACAACTCAACTTCTTGAACAGCTTTTTGAAAGTATCGAACCAACACGTGTAGATGAAATTGCGAAGGAAACAGGTTTTATTAAAAGAAAGCGTCTCGTTACTGCAAGTGATTTTCTTGCCCTACTCTTTCAATTTCACGGGAACTTTGCAGGATGTTCTATTCAGGAACTCTGTTCAAAACTAGTCATTGAACAAGATATCCTGATCAGTAGAACTGCCCTAGATAAGAAGTTTACCCCAGAAGCCGCACTGTTTCTTCGACGCCTTGTCCAAGAGATTCTACATCATCAGTTCCTAGAACACGTTCCTACTCATTCTTCTGCAGACCCGTTCCCATTTCTAAGCATCCGCGTGCTTGATGCGACAGCTATCGAAGTACCAGATCATTTGAAAAAACGAGCCGTTAAAACAGAGCAGGAATCTGTGAAAATTCAATATGAGTACGATATCTTGTCAGGTAAAACTACGTTCTTAGATATTGATTTCCAACGTGTGAATGATACAAGAAAGGGTGCTGAACGTTTAGCTTACATCAACGACCATGATTTATGTTTGCAAGATTTGGGGTATTTCAGTTTTGAACAATTTGGCCAGATGCAGAAAAACGGAGGCTTTTTTATCACGAAGCTAAGAAATGATGCCTATCTGGCATTCAAAAACCCTTTTCCTGCTTATCATCAAAACGGAAAAGTGGTTCAAAGTAGCCTGTATCAACGAATTGACCTGGTAAAGCTTTGTGAAAATCTAGAACCTGGTGAATATTTGGAGCTTGAGGGAGTTCATTTTGGTAGGGACTCCCATTTTCCAGCCCGTTGTATTGTGTTTTCACACGATGAAACTCAACGGCAGCACCGCTTAAAAAAAATTCACCGGCGCACTACCAAATCCGGAAAGAAACCTAAGAAAGTTGTAAGTGACCTGGCGGGCATAACAGTTTATATGACAAATCTGCCTGAATCCATTCCCGCAAAAAAGTTGGTAGAATTATATCGTTTGAGATGGCACGTCGAACTATGTTTTAAAACATGGAAATCCTACCTCGGTGTGGATCAATTCAAGGTGATGAAGAAAGAACGGTGGCTCTGTCATCTTTATGGAACACTTCTAGCAATCATCATCAGCCAACTGATAGCTTATCAACTGCGTAATGTCATTTGGGATGAAGAACAGTTGGAAATCAGCGAGATGATCGCCGTACGCACTGTAGCCATAGAATTCTTGCCGAAGTTATATCGAATCTTTATCCACAAAAAGAGGGCGTTGAAGGACTTTTTGTGTCTGGCAATCAGGCTACTCATCAAAACTGCCCGAAAACCAAAGTCATCCAAAGGAACAGCCCTTCAACGCCTTCAATTCAATTAGAGAAAACAATCAACCCTCTCGCTAAAAAAGGAAAATTGTAGTCTCAACATCTCAACAATTCAATTCCCCTAATTTCAAAGAGCAAACCTATTTTATCTTCAGTCCGGCTTAAATAATGGAAGATTTACTCCAAGTCCTTAAGTTGACAGCTATGGGCTGAAGCCGTGCCCGCGGAAAGCGTCCGCTCGTAGCGGAAATCAACATTGTAGCTTTATCTCTATTTTAAAAGAAAAAAGACTGTAGGCAAACACCCAAATTCATGGAGTTTGTCTACAGTCTGAAGCATCTTCCACAAACGGAAGATGCTTTTTCTATTACCCGATAATGACTCGTTCTTTAGGGTACGAGTAAGGTCGCTTGTTTTGCTTACCACCCAGTGTATAGAGGAAGGAGATAAGACCCACCCGCCCGATGAACATGAGAACCATTATAATCAGCTTGCCAACAGCCGATAAATCTGATGTGATGCCAAGTGACATACCACACGTTCCGAATGCTGAAGTGATTTCAAATAGCAAAGCAACAACTGGTAGATCTTTTTCAGTTATTAACAGAATTAACAATGAAGTGATGACCATCATTGTTGCCAATAGAATGACCGCGTAGGATCGGTAAACATCAACCAGCTTGATTTCACGTCTAAAAATATTTATAACATCATTTCCACGTGCAAAGTTAATCAAAAAGAGAATTGCAATTGCAAATGTCGTCGTCCGTATTCCCCCACCGACTGAACTTGGCGAAGCACCTATGAACATCAACGCAGATATAAATATATCCGTTGCGTCACTAAACTGCGTCACATCATACGTTGTCAATCCCGCGGACCTGGCCGACACAGAATGAAATAGAGCCGTGAATATCTTCTCGTGCCACGCTAATCCTTTAAATGAATTAAAGGATTCCAAGATAAAGATCATCAGCGCGCCAAAAACCAACAGTATTCCAAATGTCGCAGTCGTAATTTTAGTAAATAGCGAAAAACGGAAATGCGGGACTTTTTTGGAAAAGAAACTTTTCACTTCTATAAGAACGGGGAAACCGATTGCACCTAAAACAATCAGAATCATCAATATGAGTTGCACAAAGTAATCGTTGAAGTATGGCATCATCGATTCACCCGTTATATCGAAACCGGCATTTGTCGTTGCAGAAACAGCCATGAACATTCCGTTCAATAAGGCATCCCCAAGTGAATCATGGAACCTCATAATATATAATGTCAAAATAATGCCGCCCGTAACTTCAATCAGGAAAATCAGACGAACAATCTGTTTGATTAGTTGCACGACTCCCGCAAAGGAATACTGGTTGTGATCGACCATGATCAACTGTCTTTCACGAAGGCCAATCCGCTTTTTTACGAGCAGCCAGAAGAATGTACCGATTGACATAATACCAATTCCACCTAGTTGCAAAACAAGCATCAACATGCACAATCCAAAAACGGAATAAGTTCCACCTATGCTAATCGGTGTCAGTCCAGTCACACTGACTGCACTTACCGCGGTAAACAGACTGTCAATAAAACTTACGCGCACACCTGGCAAATAGACGCCTGGGAGATTAAGCAAAAGAAACGAAAAGCCGATTGCCAGAAAATAATAGAACACAATAACTTGCGCAGGTGTAAATCTATGAAGACTTTCTCGAGTGAGCTTTTTCATTTCACCATACCTTTCTTTACCAAATGAATCATCTCCTCATTTTAGAGAACTTTACGCCAAAAAGAAAGGTTTGTCCAAAAAAATAATGGCCGGCACATGTTCAGCATGTACCGGCCAGGAGTTATTATGCTTTTTTACGTGCATGCATGACAGCGGTCAAATATCCACCGACGGCAATACCGGCAAGTACTATCCAGAATATCAATTTCCATGTTGTTGAATGTGGGAATGCCGTATCAATAATTGCAAGTTTCTCATGAGACAAAGTCATTACGACCAACTTGACTCCCACCCAACCTACGATTAAAAATGCAGCTGTCTCCAAAGATGGAAACTTTTCCAACAAGACAACGAATTGTCTTGCCGCAAATCGTATCATGACAAGACCGATTATTCCACCGATTAACATGACGATGAACTGTCCACCATTAATACCACCGATATGGAAATCACCGAGTTCAGGCAATGTTACCGCTAGCGCTACAGCAGCAAGCATTGAGTCAAGCGCAAATGCGATATCCGCTAATTCAACTTTCAGGACAGTCATCCAAAAACCTGATTTTTTTCGCGGTTTTTTCGATACTGATTCTTTATCATCTTTTCCTTTATCCAACAGACTTTTTAAGGAAATGAACAGAAGGTAAATTGCACCTAACGCTTGTATTTGCCAAATGTTCACTAAGAACGTAATCATGAACAAAGCTCCGAATCGGAAAACAAATGCTCCAAGCAATCCATAAAACAGTGCTTTCTTCTGCTGTACTTTCGGCAAGTGCTTGACCATAACTGCCATCACTACTGCATTGTCCGCAGCTAAAAGGCCTTCCAAAACAATCAGTACGACAAGCACCCATGCGTATTCTAATAGTATCGCTTCCACTCTTTTTCCTCCTAAATTTCCAAATAAAAAAACCCTCACCTAATAAAAGGCAAAGGTCTCGCTAAGTCAGATTTTTTTAAGTGAAAATCTAGCTATCATAACCGATGGACATGTCCATGTATTGACGACTATGAAATAGGTTTCCCTATAGCTACTCCCCTTTGACAACCGTCAAAGAACTATTAAGTTGTTGAGATGCTCTTTCAGTTAGTATAACATCAAATGGACAACTCGACAATTCATTTTCCAATAGTAATTTGATAGCTTGGATCTTTTTTATGTGTGTTGTAAAAAGCAGTCATAGTCGGAATCGTGTCAATGAAATCCGGACAACGAATGGAACTTCCCTTCAGCAATTTCTCAGCAATTGCCGTATCAAAATGAGCATTCCACTTTAAGTAATCCAATGTTTCCTTTTCAACTCCAAGTGTTTTTTGCAATAAAACGGATCGCATACCAATCCGTGCAAAACTCTCTGGTAATCTCCACTTTGGCTTCTTTCCAGTCAACTCAATAGTCATCGCCCGGAAAACTTCCTCAATCGGATGGGGCGACGGATCGGTTAAATGGATCGTTTCCCCAACCGCATCTGTTTTCTTCGATAAATAGACCGTAGCATTAATAATATAGTCGATGGGTACGACATTTATGTATGACGTTGTCCGACCGATGTATGGAACCGTTGGAAGCCAACTCAATCTGTCAATCAAATTCATGAAGAAATAAGGTCCGTCGAACTTAACTGTTTCTCCAGTTTCAGAGTGTCCACGTACAATTCCCGGGCGGATGATTGTGGTAGGCACGTCTTTTTTCAGCTCTTCTACAAGTAGCTCGGCTTCAAATTTTGTCTCTTCATAATGATTTTTAAATTTATTCGGACGGATTAGTTCCGTCTCCAATAAGACTCCTTCTCTTAAACCCGCCACGTAAGCAGTACTAAAATACATATATCTATCAATCTTTGGTTGTTTCCGTATAAAATCATTAACATTTCTAGTTCCCTCAACGTTAACAGTCCATGCAACTTTTTCTTTAACGGCCAGATCATAAATCGCAGCTAAGTGCCAAATGGTCAATCGTGTCGTCTGGATCTTTTGAAGATTTTTTTCGTTAATCCCCAGATTCGACTTAGTAATATCCCCGATAATAATTTCTATCGGAATCACCCTACCCAAATCCATGGCTAATTCATTGATTTTCTTCTTCGCACGCTCTTCTTCGGATTGAAGAACAAGTACATACACTTTTTGAATATCATCTTGTCTAGCTAATTCTTTTATCATTTCATTGGCAATAAACCCAGGAAATCCTGTAAATAAATGTGTTCTCATATGAATCCCTACTTTTTTACATAGTATATCATATTTTTTCAAGTTACTGACTATTCAAACCAGTTCCAGACGATATCAAAAAACCAGGAGTGTTTGCTCTCCTGGTTTTTTGACAAGTTTTTATAATTTTTTTGTTTGGATTGCTCGTCTTCTCGTTTGACGATCAAACAAACTATAGATCACAGGTACAATATACAACGTTAGGAATGTGGAACTAATCAGTCCTCCGATTACTGCAATACCCATAGGTTGGTTCATTTCTGTTCCTTCTCCAAGACCTAGCGCAAGCGGTAGCAGGCCGAGTATCGTTGTTAGCGCGGTCATTAGAATGGGACGCACACGGTCTCTTACAGATGTGATAATCGCATCATAGGACTGCATACCCGCCTCTTTCCGCTGATTGATATAATCGACGAGCACAATACCGTTGTTGACGACGATTCCTACGAGTACAAGTATTCCAATGACTGCCGTGACGCTAATCGGAGTGGATGTCAAGAATAATCCTAACGATACCCCAATGACCATTAATGGCACAGAGAACATAATAACAAATGGATATTTGAATGATTCAAATTGTGCAGCCATGACGATGTATACAAGCACAATAGCGAGTACAATGGCAAGGAGCATATCATTAATAGCGCTGTCAAATAGTTCTCTATCTCCGCCATAGGATAATTCAACTTCCTCAGGCATTTCGATGCGATCGACAATGTCATTCACCCGAGCTGTCATTTCTCCAAGTGATAATGTTGATGTATATTTGACATTAAACGTTACAGAATGTGCTTGATCCACACGTTGTATTGTGACAGGACCCTCTTCTGTTGAAATGGCAGCGACGTCGTTCAGCGCTACAAATCCACCTGTTTGTGTTCGTAATTTAATTTTTTTCAATGTATCAATACTGTTTGTATATTTTTCATCGTATTTAACGATGACAGAAACAACATTTTCATTTTTATCCGTGAACTGGGATGCAAAGGCACCTCGGGTAATTGTATTGACGGTCTGAGCAATTTGATATGGAACCAAACCAAGATTCGCAGCCTTTTCACGATCAACGTCAATATGAATTTCTTCGATTGTGTCTTGAAGATTGTTAGAGATTTCCAGTACGGAATCCAATGATTGAAGTTCCGCATTTAATTTTCCAACGGATTCGTTCAATCGTTCTTCATTCGTATCTTTCAAAGAAAACGATAGTGTATTCGGACTCGATCCCGCTGCTGTCTGCATGTCAAAACTGATGTTGGCTGCATCACCTACAAGTTCTAGCACTTCAGGTTGAACATCATCGACAAACTCGAAAACAGAGCGACTGCGGTCGTCCAGAGGAACAAGTTTTACATATATTTCGGCAGTATTGGATTCTGAACTGCCTTGTGCCATACTTTGCTGTGTTCCACCTACAAGGCTTACATACACTTCAATCTCTTCTTCTTCTTTCAACTTCGTTTCGATATTTTTAACAAGCTCATTTGTAGAAGACAATGCAGAACCGTTCGGTAAATTTACAGATATACTGAAAAACCCTTCATCAGTCGCCGGTAAAAATTCCGTTCCTACCTTGAAGAGGCTAAAACTGCTTGCAACAAGTAGGACTATTGTAGTCAACAAGACGATTGTACGGTGTTTCAATGACCATTTAATGGATCGCTCGAAACCGTTCAGTGTTTTAGAGCGGCGTCTTCTCGCCTCCATATTCTTCCGGGGTTTTTTCAACATCCTGCTAGCCATCATCGGTACCACTGTCAACGCTACAACGAGTGACGCAAACAAACTGAAGGAAATCGTTAGTGCAAACTCGGTAAAAATTTGACCGATTAGCCCGCTGATGAAGATGACCGGTACAAATACGGCCAATGTAGTTAACGTGGAAGCTGTAATTGCTCCGCTAATTTCTTTAGCGCCCTCTTTAGCTGCCGTCATCCGATCTTTGCCCATAGCCAGATGTCTTTCAATATTCTCAATGACAACAATGGCGTTATCGACTAGCATTCCGATTCCTAATGCGAGTGCACCAAGTGTCATGATATTCAATGAGAATTTCGCAAAAAACATTAATACAAACGTAACAATGACTGAATAAGGAATTGCTACACCTATAATAATCGGACTTTTTATCCCTCGAAGAAATAGGAATAAGATAATCATCGCGAACAAACCACCAAGCAACAACGACTGGCCTATGTTACCGATTGCTAATTTCACATAGTCCCCTTGGTCAAAAAGAATGTCCGCTTCAATATCTTTAAACTCTTCTTTTTTCAACAAACTGTCCAATGAATCTTTGAAAGCCGTGGAAACCGTTGCTGTATTAGCTCCGGATTCCTGTAAAACAGACATGAGCACAGCTTGTTGCTCGTTTGCTCGGGTTTCAGATGTAGATTTTGCTTCCAAAAGTGCAACATCCGCAACGTCCGTAATTTTAATTTTATCGCCTGTTATCGGATTTACTCCGACCATGACATTTCGAATATCCGTTATGGTCGTCAAGGAACTGATAATGCGTGTTGTCAGAAGCTTACCGTCCTCCGTTTCAATCGGTTCACCAGGCATGGATACATTATTCGCTTGTACCGCCTGGACAATATCTTCCTGGACAAGTCCGGATTCTTCAAGTTTTTTCTGATCGAGAATAACTTGAACTTCCTCGACTAACTTGCCTGAAACAGTTACACTTGCGACTCCTTTAGTTCTACGCAATTCTGTTTCAAGTTGCTCGGCTAAATTTCGAATGTCTACATCCTCTGAGGACGTATGCAAGGCCAACTGGATGACAGGAAATTGTGATGGGTCGAATTTCATAAATCTTGGTGCATTCGATCCTTCCGGCACCGGAACCTGATCAATTCTCTGCATGACATCTAATTGCACATCGTCTATGTCCGTAGACCAGTCAAACATAAGCAAGATGAAGTTTGCACCTTCTTGCGATGATGACTGCATCGATTTCAATCCAGGTGCAGTGGATAAGCTGTTCTCCAACGGCTTAGTCAGTTTTTCGCTCACTTCTGTAGAAGAGGCTCCCGGATAATTCGTTACGACAACCGCCACTGGCGGATTTAATTCAGGTATTAACGTGACCGGGATTTTAAAGAACGATACGGCACCTAATATGATGACTAAAAACATTGTCACTATTGTAAAAACGGGTCTTTTAATAGAGAATTCACTAATTTTCATAGACACATTCCTTTCATCAACAAAAACACTATATTCATCATATTGAAAGAACGTTTCAACATCAAACACAAACTCTCAGCTTTTCATATAACAGCCAGAAGTTCTTAATACTTGGTCACATCTTTAAGTCATTCGATGATTCAAAGTATAAAAAATCGCCGGATGAACTTTAACTTGGGAGTCCATCCGACGTGTGATGCTTATTACAAAAGATTATATAGTTTGATGTCCGGATACTTATCTCCGAACCAACGAAGCGCAAAGTCGTTTTCGAAGAGGAAAACGAGGTTGTCGTAGCGGTCTTTTACAAGCATGGACCGCTGACCCGTCATCGATTCTTTGACGTCTTCTTCATTTTCAATCCACCGGGCAACTTTCGATCCGATATGTTCCATGATCACTTCGACATTGTATTCGTTTTTCATACGGTGTTCGAAGACTTCGAACTGGAGTTGACCGACAGCCCCAAGCAATACTTCTTCCGTATGTAATGTTTTATAATATTGGATTGCACCTTCTTGAACCAATTGTAATATCCCTTTATGAAAATGCTTCGACTTCATGACGTTTTTGGCAGTCACACGAACAAACAGTTCAGGTGTAAATTGTGGTAATGCTTCAAATTGAAAATTCGATTTTCCACCAACGACAGTATCACCAATCTGGTAGTTGCCCGTATCATACAATCCGATAATATCACCAGCTACCGCTTCATTGACCGTTTCACGATCATCCGCAAGAAACTGTGTCGTCTGCGAGAGTTTAACCGTTTTTGATATACGAGGAACTGTTACCGTCATCCCTCTTTCAAATACGCCTGAGACGATGCGCACGAATGCAATCCGGTCTCTATGCGCAGGATTCATATTCGCTTGAATTTTAAATATGAAACCTGAAAACTCTTCGGACTGCGGATTGATTAAGTCTGCATTTTTTGTCAATCTTGGTTGTGGCGGGGGGGCAAATTGCAGAAACGTCTCTAGAAACGTCTGCACACCGAAATTCGTTAACGCACTACCGAAAAACACAGGCGTCAGTTCTCCTTTTGCCACACGTTCTACATCAAATTCATTTCCAGCTTCATTTAAAAGCAATACGTCTTCAACAGCTTGTTTATAATAAGAGGTTTGAGTCATCGGATGCTCGACTGCAAGTTCCCCTTCTTCGTTTATCGGAAGGAAATGGCTCTCCCCTTCGACACGCGCCTGCTCAACTCGTTTGTTAAAACGGTCATAGACACCGATAAATTCTTTTCCCATTCCAATTGGATAGTTCATCGCGTACGACTGTATGCCAAGGACTTCCTCAAGCTCTTCCATCAATTCCAAAGGCTCTTTTCCTTGTCTATCCATTTTGTTCATAAATGTAAAAATCGGTATGCCCCGCATGCGACATACTTTAAATAACTTGATTGTCTGGGGCTCAATCCCCTTGGCGGAATCGACCATCATAACGGCAGCATCGACTGCCATCAACGTCCTGTATGTGTCTTCACTGAAGTCTTCATGCCCAGGCGTATCAAGGATATTCACCCTTTTATCATCATAATCAAACTGAAGGACTGATGAAGTGACAGAAATCCCACGTTGTTTTTCAATTTCCATCCAATCCGATGTTGCGTATTTACCAGACTTCTTCCCTTTTACTGTTCCCGCATCACGGATAGCTCCGCCAAAATACAACAGTTTTTCAGTCATTGTTGTTTTACCGGCATCCGGATGAGAGATAATCGCGAACGTACGTCGCGAAGCGATTTCTTCATGTATAGGTTTTTGCATTTATATGATCTCCTTCTTTTCCACTTTTATAAGCATAGACAGAATACAAGTGATTATCAACATTTTTTTATCAGTCTGGTGAAATCGATTGCGAATAACAAAAGAGCTGCCACAAACGACAGCTCTTTTGTCTCAATTCTTTATGAACCTAGACCTAAATTTCTTTTCCGCTTCTTCTAAAGCGATTTGGGCATCTGAATGTGGAAACTTCTCATTGCCGATAATTTGGAAGTCTTCATGACCCTTGCCCGCAAAGATAATAATATCGCCCTGATCTGCAATGTTTATAGCATGCCTGACAGCAAGTTCGCGATCTCCTATACACGCATATTGTTGATGTTGCATCCCTGCTTCAAGTTCAGAGAGAATCGATTCAAACGGTTCGTCCCTCGGATCATCCGTCGTTAATATGACGTAATCGGCAATTGATGCTTTTTCCGCCATGATCGGTCGCTTGACGCGATCTCGATTTCCGCCTGTACCGATGACAAAAATTAGTTTACTGTCCGCATCTTTATAAGGGAGCACGGCTTGAATCGCTTTTTCGATTGCGTCGGGTGAATGAGCGTAGTCAACATACAGTGTCAAAGGTAAGTTCGTTTCAACTTTCTCCATGCGCCCTTTTGCCGCTGGTATTATAGCAAGTCCACCTATGATTTTTTCAATAGAAATTCCTTTTGCGTAAAGAGCTGCAATCGAAGCAAGTGCATTATACACATTGAACTCGCCAATCAGAGACATCGAAACATCAAATTCCCCTTCAGGTGATAAAAGATGGAATGAAGTCCCGTCAACACCTAGCTTAATATCGGTAGCTTTAAAATCAGCCTGTGACTTGATAGCGAAAGTGATAACCGGGTAGGATGTCATTTCTTTCATCCGGTGTCCCCAAGGATCATCAGCATTGACAACACCGAATTTCGCCCGTTCAAGATCTTGTCCAAGTTGGGCGAATAACAAACCTTTTGCATGACCGTAATTATCCATACTCCCATGAAAATCCAAATGATCATGCGATAGATTCGTAAATACTGCAATATCGAACTCCGTACCTGATAGTCGACCTTCAAGAAGTCCATGAGAGGAGACTTCCATTGTCATCGTTGTACAACCTTCATCGGCCGCTTGCCGGATTAATTGTTGTGTCGTCAATACATCATTCGTTGTATTTTCTGTTTCGTAAAGTATGCCATCCAAGTCAAAACCGATTGTACCTGTAACAGCGGATTTTTCGCCAATATGTCTGATAATTGAATGCAGCATATTGCTGACGCTAGTTTTTCCATTCGTCCCTGTGACACCGATCATCGTCATTTCTTTGGATGGATACCGGTAATAACGGGGAGCAAGTAAAGCGATTGCCCTGTTCGTATCATCAACATGCACAATAGCCACTTTCTCGGTATCCACATCTATTGGACTGGAGGCAACAATAACTCTCGCCCCCATTTCCACCGCTTTTTGCGCATAAGCATGTCCATCGACTGTAAATCCCTTTATACAGACGAAGACACCACCTGCATTAATCGTTCTTGAATTGACAGCCAGATCCGTAACTGTTTCAGGGAGAATTCCTTCGACGCGTTTAATCGGCAAACCGGAAAATAAATAATCAGTTTTCATTAGCTGAACCACCTCAATCCATCATGTCAGACGTGACATATGCGTATAGCAATTGCGCTGTTGCTTGTAAGGAATCAGTATGCGTCCTCTCCAACGCGTGTGAAGACTCTATTCCAGGACCGAACAGTGCATGCCTTACGTCAAAGCCTGCCCGAATTGCTGCAGAAGCATCCGATCCGTAATATGGATAAATATCCAATTTAAACGGAATCGAAGACGTCTCGCAAAGGTTTGTCAAATGTCTAGTCAATCCATAATGGTAGGGACCACTAGAATCTTTCGCACAAATGGAAACGGTATACTCATCGGACGTCTGCCCATCACCGATCGCTCCCATGTCGACTGCGATATACTCAACAGTTTGCTCAGGAATATTGGAATTTCCGCCATAACCGATTTCTTCATTATTTGAAATATAGAAATGCGTCGTATTCGGCAGCTCAATGTTATTTTCCGTCACATTGCGCAATAAATCGATAAGTAAAGCAGTACTAGCCTTATCATCCAAATGTCTTGATTTTACAAAACCGTTATCCGTTGTTTCAAATCGTGCGTCAAATGAAACAAAATCGCCTACTTCAATACCAAGGGCTCTTGTTTCCTTCGCATTTTTAACTTTTTCATCAATACGCACTTCAATATTATCCGCGTTTCTTTCTGCGGTTCCCGCATTTCGGTATACATGCACAGTCGTCTGATGCATGAGTATGGTACCTCTAATATCTTTTCCTGAAGCAGTATGTATTTGGCAATATTCACCTTCAACTGCATTCCAGTTGAAACCGCCAATCATGGCTAGCTTTAGCCTTCCGTCACTCTTAACTTCTTTCACCATTGCACCAAGTGTATCCACATGCGCTGTAAGAAGTCGATGACGTGAATCATCTTTCCCTTTAACCGTTGCGATGAGGGCGCCTTTATTCGTTTTCTTAAAAGTCGTTCCTATATCATTTAACTCGGCCTGGATAACGTCCATCACTCGCTCGGTGTAACCTGAAGGACTTGGTGTCTCAACAAGCCTTTTCAATAAACTGACTACCCCTTGTTCATCAAACTGTTTCACTTCTACCATATCCTCTCTCAAGTCAGAAATTTTCGTATTCAGATTTAGCCATATGTTGTATAATATCTATATTACTACTTATGCAAGAGGTGATTCAATGAAAACAATAAAATCCTTACTTACACGAACTAGATTTCTAGCCATCACTTCTGCTATTTTAGTTTTAATCCTTTTAATCATAACGATTTGGCATGGTTATTCACTTTATTTAATCTCTATACAAGCCTTGTTATTCATTTTATGTTTTACGCTAATATTTTTCTCAGTCAGAGTTGACGATATGATACTTTCTTGCTTCTTAAATTTTAAAAAGAACAAGCAGAAAGGTTATTTAGACCTCTTTTTCGAACATTCACAAGATGCAATTGCAGTTTTCACTCCTAGTAACGAAATTATCGCAGTAAACCCTGCATTCACCCAATTATATCTTTATAACGAAGACGAGTGCATTGGTAAATCCATTCATTTTTATGATCCAACTGAAAAGGAGCAAGTGATTGAACGACAAAAACATCTATTAGAAGGTAAGCATTTTAATAATATACGAACAAAAGAAATGCGCAAAGATGGAACGCTCTTTTTTGCGGATACGACGCTTACACCTATCTTTAATGAGAATAAGGAAGTCATCGCTATATCAGTGATAATCCGTAATATCACTGAACGGATTGAAGCCGAACGTATTAAATTCGATTCAATTAAAATGAATGCATTCGGTGAACTTGCCGCTTCGGTTGCACATGAAGTACGTAATCCATTGACTTCTGTTTCGGGTTTCATTCAGTTAATGAATATTGACTCCGAAAATCCTTACCGAGTGTATACCGAAATAATGGAAAATGAAATTGAACGGATCAACCTCATTGTTAATGAGTTTCTTATTTTATCGAAACCTCATTTAAAAACGCATACTGAATTGAATTTGGAGGATATTTTATTCGAAGTTGTCGAGTTATTCAGTGAAGACTTAATAGAACAAAAGATTACTTGTGACGTTTATCTTGCAGAATATGTTTCAACCATATCAGGTAACGCCGTCAGTCTTAAACAGCTATTTATTAATCTAATGAAAAACGCATTGGACGCGGTTGAAAAGAATGGCGCTATTTCATTTACAGTTTCCCTTGTGAACAACCGTGTTTCCGTCACAATAAGAGATTCAGGAACAGGAATCTCTCATGCGATCGCAAATCAGATTTTCACACCTTTTTTCTCGACAAAGAAAGGCGCATCCGGTTTGGGACTCGTCATTACAAAGAAAATCGTGCTCGATCATTTAGGACAAATTGAATTAAATAACCGTGTAATGGACGCAACTGAATTCATCGTCACATTCCCGAGAACTTCGATAAATGAAATTCCGACAATCGCTGCGCCTATGGAAATTGCATAAAGTACATTATGAAAAAATCGTCCTCGCGAAAGAGGACGATTTTTTCATTACTGCCTATTCATAGTTTGACTTTCACTCTACTATTCATTTTAATAGCTTTTTAATCAACGAAAGTTTATTCCCATAAGGCGGGAATGCAATACGCATAGGTATTTTCGTGTTTTTCTTCATGACCGATTTCTTATGGGAGAATAAATCGAAACTCGCTTTTCCATGGTATGCATTCATGCCTGAATTTCCAACCCCACCGAACGGTAAGTGGATATTTGCTACGTGCGAAATCGTATCATTTATGCAGCCGCCTCCAAAGGAAAGGTTTTCAAGGAAATATCTTTGCGCCATATCATTTTCTGTAAATAGATAGGCTGCTAACGGTTTGGGTAGTTTGCGGATCTGATGAATCGCTTCACCAAGATTCTGATAGCCGATGACAGGTAGAATCGGACCGAAAATTTCTTCCTCCATTGATGGGCTGTTCCACGACACACCGTCTAATAGGGTCGGGCTCATATAGAGGTCTTCCCGATTGACTTCACCACCAAAATACACATGGTTTTTTTCCATGTTCAGCATTTTGGCTAATCGATCGAAATGCTTGTCATGAATGAGTCTGCCATAATCCGGGCTTTTCGCAATGTCGTTACCGTAAAATTCTTTAATAACACTAACCATTTCTTTCATAAACTGTTTTTTTACATCTTCATGGACTAATGCATAATCCGGCGCAACGCAGGTCTGTCCGTTATTGACAAATTTCCCCCACACGATACGTTCCGCTGCAATACGTAAATTGGCAGTCTGATCGACGATAGCAGGACTTTTGCCGCCCAATTCCAAAGTGATCGGCGTCAGACGTTCTGAGGCAGCTTTCATGACGACTTTACCGACTTTTGCACTACCTGTAAAAAAGATGTAATCGAATGGCGCATGAATAAGTGCGGACGTTTCTTCGATGCCACCTTCGACAACACGAACGTAATCTGGCGGATAAATCTCCGTTAATATACTTTTAATGACCGATGCTGTATGCGGTGCGGCTTCAGACGGTTTTACAATGGCACAATTCCCTGCCGTTATTGCGCCAACCAAAGGATCCATCACCAGTTGGAATGGATAATTGAAAGGACCGATGATTAATACGGAACCATAAGGCTCACTGACAATAAAACTTTTGGCTGGCTGAAGGTGTAAAGGTGTTTTCACTTCTTCTGGCTCCATCCAGCTTTCCAGATTTTTAATCATATAACTAATGCTCGATTGGACGAAACCGACTTCTGTTACATACGATTCGAAAGCACTTTTTCCTAAATCTTTTAATAGTGCTTCATGTATTTCATTCTCTTTCTCTTTTATAGCGTTTTTCAAACGTTCAAGCATTTCCACTCTGAAAGATAATTCTTTCGTTGTACCGGTAAAGTAGAAATTATGTTGAAAGCCAATCATGGATTCTATATTTTTATCAATCGACACGTAAAAACTCCTCCTCTAGAAATGCAAATTGTCAATATAGCAAAAGAACTGAATTAATATCGTCAAATTCCGACCAATTACGCAGTTTGGGAAATCAGTCGACAACATATACTAAAAGTACAGCTTTAGTTTAAATATTTTCATTCACAAAGCCCAGGTATACATAAAACTCACTAAACATAGTCATTTTCGAAGTTAACTTGCCCTTTTCAATGACTAAGAACTATAGGCCTTACGATTCCTTTTAATGCATTGGCGTTTCACCCTCACATACTCAAGGGTAAAGAATTATCAAATAGCTAAAAAACAAATGAATGAAATGGAGGAAATGGACATGACAACAACAGAAACTTGGTGGGAAACAATTTTTGAAGGAAATCTTTCATTAGGACTCAACAAGGAGCGCATCTCAGACCTTGAAGATGAAACTTTCCTCTACTACGGTGAAATGGATCCTCAGGTAGACTCAGACCAAATACATTTAAAACCACAATAAATCCAACTAGGCTTTTCCGCTAATTGCGGGGAAGCTTTTTTCATTCAATACTTTTCCATAAGTAAAGCGCAGCATAACTCAAGTAAGGTGACCAGTACGGAAAGCGGGAAAGCATCTCATCCGAAGTCGGTTTTCTGTCCATATTCCATAATTTCTTTAACCCATTTTGTAAACCAATGTCTCCCAATGGAAACACATTGGGGCGACCAAGACCAAACATGAGAAAGTTCTGCGCAGTCCATGGTCCAATCCCACGCAGTTTCGTCAATCGGTTAACAACCTCTGCATCTTCCATCCACTCAAACTTTGTTAGATCAAGTGCCCCTTCGACAATTTCCTTCGATATACCGATTACATATTCAGCTTTCCTTCTACTAAATTGAAGATTTTGTAAATCTTCTACCCGCAATGCTGCAATTACTTCTGGTTTCGGGTATCGCCATACACCCTCTTGTCGGGCTCCGAACGTTTCAACGAAACGCAATGTCAGTATATGTGCAAATGCAACATTCAATTGTTGATGGATAATGTTTCGCATAAGTGTACCATATGGGGAGAAATTTCGGATAATTGGTGTTCCAGCATACTGTACAAAAAGTCTTTCCAGATCACTCTCTGCGAAATGTTCAGTTATATGACGCAATGAATCGTGAAAGTGAAAACACTTACTTACCCACTCAATCTGCTTTTCATTCAGGTTTCCCGTAATGACAAAAGCAGGAGCACTTTTCGTGCCTGTTCCTTTTAGCGCGACAATATTCCCTTCATCCATCGGAATACGAATTTCTCGTTTATGCAAATCAACCGCATTTACAGGATCTAATGCCAGTCGTTGTAGCGCCTCGTCGAAATCATAATCAAAAGATAATTCAATCAAAGTACCGATAGAACTCACCTCTTTACAATTCATTCTACCTTTTTTATGTGTAGAAAAAAACTTTTTAAAATAGTGTTGACTTCTATTTCAAATTAGCTATAATAGAACTTGTGCAGCAAACAATTTATCCCGATTCCTTAGCTCAGCTGGGAGAGCGCTACCTTGACAGGGTAGAGGTCGCTGGTTCGAGCCCAGTAGGAATCATTGGGTGCCAAACCCTCGGAAGTATTGTCGGAACAACGATACTTCTCCAAAGCAGATCTATTAGGCCGGATGCCTAGGATCTGTTTTTTTCTATTCAATTATATGAAGTTACACCTCAAAGGCAGTAAAACTTCCGTCATCCTCAAAGTCGACAATTTTGATAACCCTATCCGAGAAAGCCTCTACAGTTTTAGATTCATCGGTAAGGATTAAAGATAGAACCTGGAAACTCGACTCGCTCTTTTTCTTGTTGAATAAAGTCAAAAACTGTTCATCCACTTCATCTTCTCCGTCTGTTATAAAGATAATATCGGCTTTTTTAAAGCGGCTTAATTTGATAATTTCCAACGCTTCTTGCAAAGCGATTGTAAAGTCTGTTCCTCCATTTAAATAGGTGCGTGCAAGCATTAGCATTTCTGACGTTTTAATTTTACCTTTTGCATATGTAAAAACCTTTGTCTGTTTGGAGAATGTAAGTAGACAAAAATCACGGTGCTGTTTTCTTGCGAGAGTCATAAGAGCTAGAGCAAATCCTTTCGATTGGCTGTCAAAGCTACTCATGCTTGATGATTGATCAAGGCAAAGGATAATAGGACCTTTCCCCAACACTTCCTGTCCCAGCTGATTATATTGCATCGTTTGCACTTCTATGAAACGTCGTAAAAAATCTACTTTCGAAATCGGGTGTGTAAGTAACCCTAATTCATACGGTAGCAATAGTTCAAGGTTGCTTCCGATTGCAATCCCTCTTCTTTCGACTGATTCGCTCTGTTGGTTTTTTTGCTTTTTACGGGCAATCTGCTTGAATCGGCCAGCCCATTCCGCGATATCTCTCAGCTGCTTATCTGCGGCAAGTTTCTCGGCTAACGTAATTTGATCACGTAAAGGAACTTTTGTTAAATCCGCGTCACCTTTCCCCGCTCTCAAACCGCCCAGTAAGGACTTTACATTAACGTAGATTTGTTTTGTTTCAAGCATGACTTCTGTCAAATTCTCTATGAAGTTTTCTTCATAATCCATAATGGATTGTTCAAACTCTATTCCGTCACTCAATCCTAAGCCACTAACTTCTTCCACAGATTTTATGAAATCATCTTGCGTTGATTTTACAACGTGTAATAAGGGACACAAATCCAACCGCTGCTCCAATTGTGCAACAAAGTACTTGTTGATCAGCTCTCCAATCTTTATCGTACCAACGATGGCCGCTAAATCATTCAGCCGAGTGATGCAGTGAAATTCACTATAGGATTCATGTTCAATAATGTTTCGTAAAAGCATACGATGCATTTGTAATGCTGCATGTGTATCGTCTGTCCTGATTTCCGGTTTCATTTTATATAGGCAAGCCCATACGTCACAAAGAAGTGCTTCCATTAATGGCAGCACCGCTTCATGTTCAATCTGCTGAAGCTTTTCCGACATATCAAACAGTTCACCAAATCGCCTTCTGTCAAATAAATCCGTATTTAAAACCGAATGATTCTTCATTCGTCGGTCTCCTTAATCTTATGAATTGTAGTAGAAGCTCGATGCTTCCTTCCTCATTTTCCGCAATTTTGCTGGCCCGTCAGAATACAATGGTTCCATTAGATACGTCAGCACTTCTTCTTGCATCGCTTTCACTTTTACAAGCATTCGGTCGATTTCTGAAGCTCTATCTGGATTATTCTCACTGAACTTAGTCAAATCGGTGATTAACGATTTCATCTTCTGAGCGCCTTCCATCCCTGCTTCTTCGGACTGATCGCCAAGAACGATATTAAACACTTCAATTGCCTCCGATTGTATCGAATCGAGTTTGCGGATAACATAATCCATTGCATGTCTGCGAACAATGACCGACGTCGTACCTCTCTCATCTGTTAGTTCCCACAAAACATTTTCGAGAATGACGAGATCATCCACCTTCACAGCACCTCGCTTGTTAATCAATGCTCGCGCCTGTAAAATGCGTATCGACTGTTTAAATCGACGATCTGAAGGCCTTATCCCTTCATCACGGAGGTCTTTTCGAATTCTGGCTAGCGCTGTGTAAACTTCGTCAGAAACGATTACGTTGTCAGCCAACGCCTGAAGTTCAGTCAATTCATCAATTTTCAAGGAAAGTTGAGAGGAAATAGTACCCTCATTTTTTAACATCGAAAGAAAGTTGTTTTCATTCTCGATATAGTCCACTTCATACCTGAAAAGAAATCGGTCGAAGAGTGCTTCAAGCCCTTCTCCTTCTTCCGGGTATTCATTTGATGCTCCTATCACAGATATAAGAGGAACCTTTGTAGGTGTGCCGCCATTATAAAATAACCTTTCATTAATAATTGTTAGCAGACTATTTAAAATCGCGCTGTTCGCTTTGAAGATTTCATCGAGAAAGACAAGATGTGCTTCTGGCATTTTCGTTTCCGTATTTCGTTTGTAAATACCATGTTCTAAGTCTTTTAACGATAATGGACCAAATACTTCTTCTGGGGTGCTAAACCTTGTAAGCAACCACTGAAAGTACTTTCCACCATCAATTATTTTCGCAAACTCAATCGCCAATGCGGATTTAGCTGTTCCCGCCGGACCGATAAGCAGTATATGTTGACGAGCAAGCAGCGCAATTAAAAGCGCCTCTACTTCTTTTTCACGTTCATAAAATTTCGCATTCACCGCATTTTTAATATCCATTAATTTTGAAAGACTTTCCTCCATCACTTTATCCTCCTTCATCTTACGTACACAAAGCTTTTCCAATTTTGACGTGTGCTATTCTAAAAGAAAAAAGCCTGTATATCAATGAACGAATCGTTCATCGACACACAGGCTATCCTTTAGATATCTCATGAGTCAAGATAAAAATGAAGCGATAAATATAATAACAATCGCAATCGGCGCTATGAAACGGACGATAAATTTCCACAGTTTGTTCAAATAAGGGTGCATTCGTAATTCATCATCGGTTTCGGCAGATGATAAAACATACCCAGCGAAGATCGAGATAAGTAAAGCCCCAATCGGTAACCCTATTCGGCTTGTGAGTAAGTCCGCAAAATCGAAAATTGTTCCGCCGGGCATTTCGACGTTTGCTAGTACACCGAATGACAAGGCGCTTGGTATGCCGACGATAAAGATAAGCGCCCCAAACATCCACGCAGCGCGTCTTCTACGATCATACTTTTTCCGTATGCCAGTCGATACAACGATTTCTAACATTGAAATCGATGACGTCAGAGTCGCAAACAGCATGAGAATGAAAAACACGATGATAAAGAAACCACCAAAGGGAATTTCATTAAAAATCGCTGGTAACACAACAAAAATAAGACCCGGTCCTTCCGCAGGTGATTGCCCGAGTGCAAAGACTGCCGGAAAAATAACAATCCCCGCTAGTAGGGAAATGACAATATTAAGAATGGAGACGTTAAATGCCGATTGGCCGAGTTTTTCTTCTTTCTGCAAATAAGAAGCATACGTCATCATTGCCGTTACGCCTACGCTTAGTGAGAAAAACGCTTGTCCCAGTGCCATTAGAAGCGTCTTGCTCGTCAAATAAGACCAATCGGGGACAAATAGGAAACGAATACCTTCCATCGCGCCATCTAGCGTTAACGACCTAATTGCCAGCAAGATGAAAAAAATGAACAACAGCGGCATCATTAATCGGCTCGCACGTTCAATTCCGCCCCTTATACCACTTTGTACAATCCAGATAGTCAACACCATAAAAATGGCCTGTCCAACGAGTACTTCAACTGGATCCGCAATGATTGAATTGAACAATTCACTATGATCTGTTGTTTCCAATTTAAAAAATAGCGCTCTGGCCAAATAAGAAAGGATCCACCCACCAACTACGCTATAAAAAGACAAGAGTATGAATGATGATCCTAATCCCATCCATCCAATCCAATGCCATTTACGCCCAGGCGCAAGCTTCTTTAGAGAAGTGACTGCATCGCTCTTCCCTCTCCTACCGATTACAAATTCAGCTAACAAAACCGGTAAACCGATTACTAACGTACAAATAATAAATAATAGAACGAAGACACTTCCGCCATTCGTACCTGCCATATAGGGAAATTTCCAAATTGCCCCAAGCCCTATTGCACTGCCTGCAGCCGCCAGTACAAAACCGATTTTTGAAGTCCATTGCTCACGTTGTTTCACTCAATCACCCGTTTCAATTCTAGTGTCACTTCTAATTTTGTATTAGTATACCGTATGATGCATATGAACATGAAGTTATTTATTATTTCGTTAACTGTTTTATCTTTCGAATAAAGGGAATCATACGAGCAATGGACAGGAGGCAGGATAATGGAACTACTAAAAGTGAATGGTCGACTAGATTCTAAACGCGTCGCTGTGGGAATTCTGTTACCGATTATCGGAGGATCGATTACAGGATGGATCGCCAATCGAAATACACAGGAGAAATATAAAAAGCTAAAAAAACCCTCTTTTTCTCCTCCACCTTCCGCATTCCCAATTGCATGGACAACGTTATATGGAATGATGGGCTTGGCAAAATATCGGGTTGAACGAAAAAAAGAATTCGGATTTCGTGAACCTACCGCAATTCCCTCATACGAAATACAACTTGGTTTGAACTATTTGTGGTCTTTCCTTTATTTCAGATGGGGATTGCGGGGAACCGCACTAATCGAGATGACGATTCTTTTGGCCACAATTGCTTTAACGACATATGAATTTTATACTGTCGACAAAACCGCTGGCACATTGATGATTCCGTATATCGGATGGGTTGCATTCGCGTTATGCTTGAATTACACTACTTGGCAATTGAATAAATGAATGCAAAATGAATGAAGAAATCCCTTGCAACTAAGATGCAAGGGATTTTATAGTGCGTTTAACTGAAATTAATTTCTTGAGGTTCTTCGCCTTTTTTGTTCATGAGACGCATTGATTCGGGTGTTATTTTGAGAATGACGAGGTTCGGATCTTCTGGGCCTGTGAACCATGACTTCATCTGATCGTTCCACACTTTCTCTTTAACAGCTTCATCATCTGAAATGTTCACTGTTCCCATCACTTCCAAGTAAGCGTCGCCAAATCCGTCACCGTCATAACCGATGAGGATATGTGTGTTCGGATTGTCTTCAAGTTCATCAACCTTATCCGTCTGTTTCGATGTTGCAGTGTAAAGTGTAAACTCGTCATTAAAGAAAGTCATGTACCTGCTGAACGGTTTCCCGTTTTGCACGGTAGCCATTGTACCAATGAAGCTTTCGTCTAAAATTTTACGTGCAGTTTTCTTTGTATCCATTTCTACCACTCCTTATTAAAAGTCTCCCTTAACTCTTCCTATAAACGAGGGAAACTAAACATTTAACAGCACTCTTAGACCTATAATTCAATAAGGAAGATTTTCTCATTGATATTTGAAAGAGGTACGCGTATTATATAAATATAAGCTGCATTGTTCGTATTCACATAAGTTTTAACCTTTAAGCTGTAAAAGGGAGTTTTATATAAAAACAGGAATGGCAAGCCCGGTTCACTTAGTCAATCGGGACAAACAGGAATGTTTTTGCGAACACCCACTTTGAGGAGTGGTGGTTTAAAACTTTCATGATTAACGATACGGCAAACGCGGCTTTTAATTTTAACTTCATGCTTTTTCATACATGACACCACTCAATTTAGAGTGGTGTTTTTTATTTACCTCATAAACCTGTCGATTCTTAGAGCAATGCATGCAAAACAATTTGTCAACTATCCATGAATACTTTTACTATGCAAGGTACTTTAAGATCACGAATTGTGATTTTTTGACCGAAAGCAATTTGGGCATCAATCCACTGCTCTGCAAAAGTAATAGAATGAAGTATAATAAGAAAACGGATAATAGCAAAGCAATAGTAGGAAGAACCTAATGCAAGCTTAAAATGCTACACAATCATTTATGTAAGACTGGGCAACAAATTTTCCTAAATTGGCAATCACTGATGAGATTTCCCCCCAGTTACTTACAACTACTAAACCATACAATTGAACAGAAAAAAGGATTGAGTATATGATTAAACGACTTGTCGTAACAGGCTATAAAAGCCATGAATTAGGTATTTTCGACGATAAACATGCAGGAATACCAATTATTAAGAAAGCACTTGAAAGCCGTCTAACTCCATTGCTTGAAGCCGGTCTCGAGTGGATTATTATGAGCGGTCAGCCAGGAGTCGAAACATGGGCTGCGGAAACGGCAATTGACCTACAGGAAGACTTTCCTGATTTACAAATCGCTATCATCACGCCATTTGAAGAACAGGACAAAAACTGGAATGACGCAAAGAAGCAGGCATATGAATTCATACTCTCGCATGCAGACTATACCGTCAGCTTAACAAAACGGCCTTATGAAGCACCATGGCAATTCATCGAGAAGGATAAGTTTCTGTTGCGTAATTCGGATGGAATATTAATAGTCTACGATGAAGAAAATGATGGTTCACCGAAATTCATGAAAAAGATGGCAATGAGCTATGCTGAGAAAAGTGATTATGAAGTATTGACGATTTCGGCTGATGATCTTCAATTGATAGCAGAAGATTTACAACGGAAAGATTGGGATTAACGTATAAAAAACAGCTGTTACCAGTTACATTCACTCTGGTAAACAGCTGTTTTCATTTTCATTTCTGATGCTTTTCTAAAAAGTCCAGCATCATCTCATAGACTTTAATTTCGTTTTCCTTTTTGGAGAAGCCATGCCCTTCATCATCTAATACAAGATATTCAACATCCCGGCCTTGTTCTTGCAATTTGGCTACGATTTGATCGGACTCTTCCTTCACGACACGTGGATCCTTCGCCCCTTGGATGACAAGCATCGGTTTAGTCATTCCATTCAAATAGGTGACAGGTGAATCGTTGATAAAGCGTTCCTTGTCACGCTCAGGATCACCAAGCCATCTTTCCATAATTGGCTTCCAGTGTAGTGGTACCGAATTGACAAATGTGAATAAATCAGATGGTCCGAAAATGTCTACAACAGCTTTGAAATACTCTGCATGCCTTCCATGAAGTAACAATGCCATATAGCCACCATAACTTCCCCCAACGAGGAATAAGCGATTACTGTCCGTTATTCCGTTTTCGATTAACCAATCGATTCCCGCAAGACAATCCAGACGAGGTCCCTCTCCCCAATCCTGTTCAACCAGTTTCGTAAACGCTGAACCGTAACCTGTACTCCCTCTAAAGTTCGGGGCAAAAATTGTATAGCCACGATTCAGGAAGCATTGGAACATCGAACGGAACATTTTCCTTTCAGATGCTTGTGGTCCACCATGCGGCCAGAAAATTGTAAAGCCGTTATCATTTTCGGGCTTTGCTTTGAATAATAATGCTTCAATTTCCATGCCATCAAATGATGTATAGGAAATGACTTCTGGGTCGACCATGTCATCCTTGCTAACACCTAGCACTCGATTTTCTGTCAGGCGTTTCCACTCTTTCCCGTCTTTGGACAAATAAATATTTTGCGGATTTGTAGCGCTTCTTCCTAGGATGTACACATTTCCAGATTTGGTATAGTGGATTTGGTCGATGACATCGACTGGAAGATCGCAATCCGCTAAGTCCCCGCCGTCTACCGAATAACGGTATAATTTGTCCGTTACACCATTTATCGTTAGAACATACATATCCCCGTTCTCTTTATTCCATTTAATCGTCTGAATACTTTCACCTTCGACTTCCAACACTTTAGAAAAGGACTTGGATGCGATTTCAAATTTAGCCAAATATGCATTGTCACTTTCATAATCCGTCACAAAAAAGATTGTTTCGTTGTCTGTGAATATCGGATCATAAGCGACATGTACTTTTTCAGGATCGGGTGTAAGATACAATGTTTCCTCACCAGTTTTGACGAAACTTATAGCATACGTATTTGCAAAAGCACGAGAATATACGAATGATTTCTCATCATCTGACACAGCTGCCAATTCAGTTGGTGAAGTTTCGCCGATATTTATAAGCGTATCCACACCACTTTCCAGATTGCGAATATGGGTGTTCAGGAAAGACGGGTTTTCTTTTGATGTTACATAATAGACACGCTTGCCATCTTCACTCAAATGGCTAAAGTAATATTTTTCATCCGGCTCACCAGTTATTAAAGGCTGCGGCAAACCGCCCTCAAATGGAATAGCATAAATCTGATAGTTTTCATCCCCATCTTTATCAAATCCAGCAAGGACCAGATTATTTCCCGGTGCAAATTTAATGAAATTACATGATTCGTCACGATGGGCAAATAAGTACGGAGATGTACTCGGCAAATCCATAGCCCATAAATTCATTTTGCCATTCAGATTCGTGTTAAACACGAGCTTTGTTTCATCACTGTTTACAGCGAAATTTGTAATTGCATATGTCCTGAAAAACTGTTCAACTGTAGGTTTTGCGAATGTTACCACTCTTATTCCTCCCTAGATGAAACGTCTATTTGTCTATTAGTATATCATCTTTTAAATTCATTTTTCAATTTTGAATGAATAACCACACTTAACAAAAAACTACCCAAACATAGGGTAGTTTTTACTCAAGCTTTTTCTAATTGTTTTTCCACCATATCACCGATGAAAGGCAGTTTAAAATACTTTCCTTGATATGCTTGGTACATCATGAAGATCATCAATCCAAACACAACTGGACCCATTAGTAAGCTTAAAATGAAACCGATGATTGGGATAAAGCCCAATAAGATACTAATTAATAAAACTGCTACCGCTGTAAATACAGCTTGTAATGCATGGAATCGGATAAAACGATTTTCCTTTTCCATGAATAGGAAGACTAGCCCAATAATAAAGATATAGCAAAGCATCCCGCCGACATTTTCAGTAAGTCCAATAGACGTTTTTCGCTGCTCTGTATTCATTGCTGCGGGTAAGGATGTACTTTCATTACTTGCATCCGTTTTATTTACATGTTCATTTTCGCTCAACTTGATATCCCTCCTTTTCTACTACTATATTGATGTGTATAGAGAATGATACATCTTGAACGTTAAGGGACGGTTAAATAGCAAACTTATATCCGAATCCCCTTACCGTCTTGATAAAATCATTTCTACCTGAATGTTGATTCAACTTTTTCCTTAAATTGCTTATATGCACTTTCACAGTTTCAGGTGTACCATCTGTATGGTATCCCCAAATATGATCGTATAGTTGCTCGGAGTTCCATACTCGTGAAGGATGTTGTGCGAGGACCAGAAGTAACTGAAACTCTTTATGGAGTAATTGGACAGGCTTTCCTTTATAAAAAACTTCACATCGTTCACTATCAATTTTCAACTCTCCCGCGCGAATGATTGATGACTGTCTTGTATTCTCTGTTATCCATTCATCCCTTCTTAACAGAGCCTGAATCCTCATTTCTAATTCCTGAAAGTTAAAGGGCTTTGTTATATAATCATCTCCCCCGACGGTGAAACCTAACATTTTGTCTTCGGCATCTCTTTTGCAACTCACAAACAAAATTGGAACTAACGATGTTTGACGGATTCTTTTACAAGTTTCAAATCCATTCATTCCAGGCATTTCAATATCCAGCAAGATAACGTCAGGATGCTTTTCCTTAACGATTTCAATTGCGGACAAACCATCCTCGGCCTCGTACACACAGTACCCAATTTTTTTCAGAAATAAATGAAGAAGTTCACGAATGCCCAACTCATCTTCTACAATTAACACAGACTGCTTTGGCACAACTACTACACTCCTTTCTCCATTCGGTTTACGTACATTGGCAGCTCATGCAAAACTGCGGACTTCCCCTAACTCACTCGTGTTGGACAACTCACCATAATGCACTTGAACGATTTCATTGCTAAAAACAGAAAGATTTCTATTTCAATTAGTGGTGGATAAGTTATTTCAACTAGACGTTTTGTCAGGTCAGTCTGATTAATTAGTTTGAAATTTACCCAATAAGTCGTAGTTCTATATCCGAAGTTTGTTACTGTTTGATATAAATTTACTAGCCAATAGAACTTCGTCAATTGGAAGTAGATTCGTTCGATCTTCAAAAAATGAAGTGCTTTTGTAAACGGTGTCTTTTCTACTGATGAAAGAAGTTCAATAGCATTTGAAGTTCCAGTGTTTCCAATTGTGGATTGAATACCATTTACTCCTATTGTGATATACAACAATCGTTAAACGAAGGAAAATAGATAATACTTTCGCTTTCGCAACTACTTGCAACTCTCCGAGACTTCTTTTGTAAAAAGTATAGAAATCAATTATTCAATCACACGTAAAATATTATGACTATTTAATTAATGATAGAACAACTGTTAGATTTTTACAACTCTATTTATTTTTTTATACAAGAAAAACCGTCCCCTATTATCAAGGAACGGTCGATATGACTAAATAGCTGATTCCACAACTTCTGCTTTCCTTGCCGGCTCAGGCTCTTTACTTTTGTTTGCCAATGTTTTAAATTTAGAAGATACACCGAGTAATTTGTTGTGCAGGTCAACAGATGGCGTTTCGTTATAAATACTTTTTTGGTACGTATTCACCATGGCAATTGTAACCAACGGATCAATTAATGCTCTTTTCATAGTCAGGGTCAGTATATAGGCACCAATAAGGGCTATGAATCCAAAAAACATACCCATATCGGGATTGTTCAATGTCAACAATTTAGACAGGCCCATTAAGGGAAGAGCAAAAATCAGAAAGGTTACAATACCAAATGCGAAGATGAATATAACCGCTCCTGTTGCAGTTTTTAAAATACCCTTCCAGCTTTGTGCATATAATACGACCCCATCACATGCAGACTTCCACACATTTTCTTCCCTTTTCTCATTCTTTCTAAGAATGATATAGCTGACGACTGCTTCGTCAATATAATTCAAGCTGACAGACATGATTGCATTGACGATTCCAATGATGTTTTTTATGCCTGGAACAAAACTAAAAGAATCGCCTACCCGCAATACCCATCGTTGAATTTGCCGGACAGCTCCATGCACCGCTTTGTCGACGACAAAGGCAACGTTCGCTGTACCAAAGTTTTGCTTCACTTGTTCCTTCCCATATGCAATCTGCCCTTTTCCTTCTGGTATTTTCCCAGTCTTGATCAGTTCGACAACTACGGAAATGTGGCCAACCTTTACTATATAGAGCACATATTGTTCAAGGAACCGTAGTCCACCACGTATGACCCCGAAAGTGATCACCATAAGAACAATGAAAGCCATCGAACTGTCACCGAACACTTTATGCAATAGAAAACCGATTCCAATCATTATGCCTAAGAAGACGAGTGCAACAACTGCAAAGACGCCATAAATTAGCAAGCGCATAAGTAAAAAAGGGATTGTTTTGGTGATCAACTGGATTGTAGACAAAATTCCTGCTCCTTCCTCAACGTAAAACGTTTTACTGTGTAAGTAGTTTGATACAGAGTTATCTAGACGTGATTCAATTCTGTTTACAAATTTAATTATTCTGTCGTTTTCTCCGTTCGTTCATTCAACCATACTCTTGTCACACCATCGTTTCCTTCTTTAAATTCAATAATAAAAGTCTTCAACTCTTTCTCCCCATAGATTTTCCCACCACTTTCTGATTTACTCTGGGTTGTAATGGAATATCTGTTGTTTTCCAAAAACTCTTTGTACAATGCATAAAGTTCTTTCCATGACTTTTCGACATTATATTCTCCATACTGTTCAGTGGCATGATCATAAACTCTCGTGGATGTCGAAGTAACTGTAGCACAATCAGGCATAGCAAGATTTTCAGGCATTAGTTCATACAAATCTTCGTAATCTTCTTCGCAGTCTTGTTTATTTGTTAATTTATCCGCCAAACTCGATTCTTCTGCATTAGAATCATCTGTTTCATCTTTCATTGCTTCGTCTGTTATTTCCACTTCAACTTCAATATCCTTTTTTTTCACATCTTTTTCGCTAGCGACTGTATGGACACCATCCTTGGAAATTTCAAGCGTTTCTCCATCTCCAAACGAGAAAGAACATCCAGCTAGAACAACGGACATTAGTAGTAATATGAAAGGTAAACGAAAATTCATCTTATCTCCCCCAACTATTTTCTATCTTTACTGTAAGAGATGAATGTTAAGCTAACGTTAAGTGGAAGAACAAACTTTCATTCTATAATTACCACTCAAATTATTTCACTTTATCCTTCCATTTATTGAAATAAGTAGTTGTCATCTCATAACCATTATCGATCTTTTCAGCAATGAAATGTGTCCGTTCAAAAAGGACAGATTTCAAGAAATTCAATTGATGAGAAAATTTCTCCAGCAAACCTTCATGCTGATTCAACTGCTCGGACATTTCATGTTGTAGAATCGTCTGTTCTTCCAATACTTTTGAGAAGTTTATCTGTTGTTCGATTTGCGTGTCCATTCTCGTTAGTAATTTCGCTTGATCGTTATCAACTTTTTCCAACCGTTCTGATATTTCGTTATTAGAATGGTTAAGGCTTTCTATTTTCAAAACGAGTTCTTCATTCAATCTTCGTTTATCTTCAATTTCATTTTGAAGTTTTTCATTTAACTGATCTAACCGTTGAATTGATTCGATGACATTTGTCTTGAATTCATTTTGCTGTAGTTGCTTTTCAATGATTTCTTCTAATTGCATTCCTGTCGATTGCCACCGGTCTGTTTGAATTCTGCTGTGTTTTCGCATTTGTTTTTGAAGTTCCTTGTGCTTCTCATTCAATAACTCGAATGCTTGCCGCTGTTCTACTACCGCCTCAGTGAAAGAATCCGAGTGGAATGTTGCCTGATTGCTGACCGGTTTAGCTTCTTCGTCCTTATATAAACCCAAATGGTCTTTTTTGTTTATGAATAACCCCATTGCTCATCCTCCTGTTATCTGCTTTTACTAGCATATGAAAAACAACCTACTTCGGTACAGAACTCTTGCTTTAATCATCACGACAAAAAACCGTCCCTCGAAAGGAACGGCTTGAACACTTTAATTACTTTTCAAAAACTTGGTGCAAAATTTTTCTTGCTTCTACATTATTCAAGTTTTTATTAATGGTATTATTCGGTTTCGTGCGGAGCGAATTAGCGAATGAATTAGCAGCTTCTGCTTCACCTACAACATAAAGCTCTTTCCAGTCCAACTCTTTTCTCATCTTTTCAACAATTGTCGCCATTTCTTTATAGAAACGCTCTAGATTCTCTCTCAATCGATCGTCTAGATCATCTACGTGGCTACCGCCCATTCCTCGTTGCTTCGCAGGGTTCATTCCTTTTTGTTCTCGCCAAACTTCGAGCCCCGCGTCAAAGTGATATGTTTTTTCGCCATTAATAAAGCCCATCGCTGTATCGAGAACACGGACTTCCCCAAAGCTTGGTAATATGACACCTGCTTCAGGGTATGCTTTTAACATATATTCCATTTCTTCGACAATCGGATGGTCTTCCCAGTGGAAGCTGGTCTTCACTTGTACTTGTACGTAATGGACTGACCATAGTTCAGGGTCTTCCGCAGCAAAAATAACGACTCCTTTATTCAAGTCGTTTTGATTATTCTCGATTTCTTTAACGATTTTATCCCTTAGTTTTTTATAGGACTTGAGTTCCTTTTCGTCTTGAGACGCTTCCAAATACTCCGTAATTCGCTTCAATCCATTTTTTAGATGAATTTTCCAGGCACCATTCTGTTGCTCCGGATCAGCGGGGTTGGTGTTCAAATAAACACTCAACACACAACGTGAATCACACTTGAATTCTTTAAGGTCTTTCAACTCTTCACTTAGTGACATGTATCCCGAACCTCCTTAAAAGTATGCTCTTTTGTAGCATACCCTGACCAGTTCATTCTAAAACGAATTAGTGGTCGAATAGGAGTTTATTCATTCATGCCAGGTTTCTTTTAATCCTGCTTAACTTTTATGATTTGTCCAGATACTGCATCAACATGTACTTCATACTTCATTCCTTCATTTGTTCGAATATCAATTTCAAAAATCAATCCGCTATCTTTATATTCTAATTCAGCCTCTACAACTTCGCCTGGTACTCGCCCACGCGCTATTTCCATTGCCTGCTCCATCGATAAACGTCTGTATTTAGGGTGCTGCCAATGATTTTCCCAATGCTCATTTTGCATTTGATTCATTTAATCTTCCTCCTTCAATAGGCTTTTCGTTCCATTCTATTCTTTACCTATAAAAATGTGACTCATTACGAATAAAAACAACGCTTATAGCCATATTAATTAGGATACTGATATCGAAAGGAGCGGGATAAATTTGGGAAGAGACGAACATAAAAAAGGCAGCAATAACGCAGCTTCACTACCTCAAACACCCAAAAACCAGAAGATTAAGCCTAAGGATATGCAGGCAGAAATAGCAGAAGAGTTTGCAGAGTTGCGTAAGAATAAGAAGAAAAAAGAATTTAGATGGCCTTAACCATAGCCCTGCACTTTTCATAAGTGCAGAGCTATTGTTATCAGTATCTTCTATCAATTATGAAAGTAATGTGACGTCCTATTTTTGGCACCTTGTTCCAACCCAATCGCTCCGACAATGACATCATGTTGATAAGCTACTGCAAAAGATTGTTCCAGTTTCAAATCGGAAAAATCATTTGAGAGCGTATTGTATATTTCAGCTTTTGTATTTCCACAATAACCAACATGGTTTTCCATATCGGCGTTCATCTGTTGTAGAAAAGTCGCAAGTTCTTCAATAGACCGTGGTGGTTCAATTCGAGTATTCATCTTCTATCATCCTTTAAATTATTTATTCATTCATATACGCAAAAAACGTTTCAGCTACTTCATACTCAACGGATTTACAAATTTGAAGGGAGTATGGACAAGTTGAATCCACTTCTTTTTCGATGTATGAAATCCCTTGTTGTCTTGCATCATTGAGCTGTTGGGCTAGCAAAACATCCAACAATGGTAGATTCTCTTGCCCATCAACCCCAGTCCAACCAAGCTCCCAGCTGTTATTGTCACCTTCATACATCAAACTGAAAGCAATTACCTCTTTTTCTTTCAGAACAACATAGCTATGACTTTCAAGCAATTCATCAAATGCGATTTCTCTCCATGATTCCAATGAATGATCGCCGACCGGATTACTCATATGTGTTTCTGTATATGTTCTTCTAAAGAGTTCCACTAAACTGTCCATGAGATCGATATCTTCACTAATTTGAGCTATCGTTGTCAGCGAGTTCATAATCTCTTTTTCGTGTTTGTTCGGTCTAATATGTACAACTTCCGTTTTCCGAATCATTTTGAATTGCTGTTTTTTTAGTACATCCCGTAAAGAACTGAAACGATCGTCCAGTAAAAAGAATAAGGGTTTACTGAATTCCTTGCTTAGAAACTCGGCAGCAGCTTGAAGCAACTTTAAATCAGGACTTGCTAAATCATATGCTAACCGGATATAGACACAATGAGGATGCCAACCACTTTTATGTGCCGAAGCATAGACAGGACTACTATTTCCATCTAAAAATTCAAAAATTCCTTTATTATGATTTGAATTAGCGCTTGCTATGATTGCACCATGCAAATCAGTATGCTTTTTGAAAACATCTTCTATAAAAAGTAGATTACTATCGCTATAACTTTGTAACTTATTCATTTTCAATCCAATACACCTTCCCATCATCACTGCGGTTCATGAAACGATAGTCAATGAAGTAGCGCCTAATCGTTGCAAAATCCAGATAAATCTCTTTTAAAATCATGTTCACATCTGATTCTTTATACTCTTTTCGGACTTCAAAACGCTTTATTATTTCTTGGGCAATAATATACTTCCGTTTTTCTTTGCTTGGGAAAATACCAAGTGGGCCGTCTATTCCATGTTTAAAATAGTTCTTCAATACTTTTTCTCTTTCACTTTCTGTTATATCAAAATGAATCTCCAAATAAATCATTCCTTTTTTCCGTCTACTTTTTCATTTAGATATGTTATCTTTTTATCATTTCTTCGACAATTTCATTAAACAATTGAGGATTCGCTATAGGAAAACCATGTCCTATGTTCGGAATGATTTGCATTTCCGTTTTTTTATGACAATCGACTATCTTTTTGGCGGATTTCAGAAGCAATCCTTTCTCTTTACCTCCAACTGTCACTAAAATACGAGTGGTACTTTCCGAAAGATTGTCTGGAAGTGAATAGGACATATTTTCTTTCAGTATTTCTACAAGAGTTGCTGCTTTCATTTTCAAACTTTCTTTATAATATCGTTCAAAGTATTCTCCATCCATATACAACTGCTTCGCTTGGAGTTTGGCAAAGGACTTATTTTTGATGAGTGGAAAAGTCGTTTTTATTGTGGGTGCTATTAAAGCGTTAACGAACTTCATCGGAATAACTGTCGCACTGTTTATAACTGCTGTGGTGATAAGTGTCGGTGCTAGATGAATCATCTCCAGACAGATTTGTGCACCGATTGAAAAACCTACAATATGTATGTACTTTCCAGTTCCTTTTTCTTTAATCAAATCTATCAATTCAATCGCATTTTCCCGTATTGAAAAGGTATTTTCATCACTTCTGTCACCATGTCCTTGGAGAGTGGGTACGATACAGTGATATTTACTGAAGTATTCAATTTGCTTATCCCACATCCAACCACCAACACCGCCCCCGTGTATAAAAACCAGGAGCGGTGCATGCTTGTCGCCATATTCTTCATAAATCAACTTTTCACTCATGCGTTTTATCAAATTTCATAATATGCGTCGTTTCTGTATCGGAATCATCAAATGTAAAACCTGTTGCTCGATAGAAAGCATCTGATTTTGATGATTCTGTTCGGACAGTAATCTCTTTAAAGTGATTTTTTGCATGATCAATAATTGCATTTTGAAGCAATGTGCCGACGCCCTGACGCCTAGCTTCTTCCAACACATAGAAGCGTTGCAAGCGCGCCACATCTTCATCATCAGTAAACGGCGAACGGTTAATGCCTCCTATGGCGACAATTTCACCAGATGGATTGTTAACTGCAAACAGCGCTTCCCCTTCTTCGCTAAACGTATTCGTTTGATCTTCAAAGTCATTCACCAAACGTGATACAAAACGATAGCCTTCTTCTTCACTCTCTTTCACAAGCTTTGAAACGTCTATAGTACTCAAGTCTTCCACTCGTTTAACTTCGTATTTCATGTAGTCTCCTCCTCAAAGTTGTTTATATCGTTATTATTCGACAAACGCGCACAAAAAACCTGCGTATTCATAAAATAAACCCTATTCGTATTTTGTAAATAGAAATGATCATTCAAAATGAATATTGCACACTCATCGTAGCCGTTATGATGATTTGCCCTTGCTCGATTGGCGTGGATGACATATCAGACATAGCAACCGACTTATAGAGGACAGGGTTGTTAGCAGCAGGTAGTTCCGTCACTTTGATTGGTTGTGGTTGGATAGACAATTTAAGAGATTGGGCAATCGTATTCGCTTTCAATTGGGCATCTTTCAATGCGTTTTCAATCGCTTGCTGCTTGTAGATAGATTCGTCTTCCACGCTAAATTGTATATTCGATACCCGGTTCACTCCGTTTGCAACAGCTGTATCGATGACAGTGCCGACTTGCTGCATGTCAGTGAGCTTGACGGAAATCGAATTGTTCACTTCATATCCTCTGAAAATCTGCTTGCCATCGATATAATCGTATTGTGGAGATACGGTATAGGATACTGTACGTATATTTTCTCTAGGTACCCCCAGTTGCAAGATAGACTGAATGACTCGGTTCATAATTTCAGCATTTTGTTCTTGAGCAACACTAACTTGTGCATTCACAGTACTAACTTCAATCTGCACCGTTGCAACATCTGGTTCAACCGCAACTTGACCGTTACCGGTTACTGTTATCTTTCGTGTAGAATGCTCATAACGTTGAGAGATATATGGGTAATACATATCAACACACTCCTAGTTTTTGTAGTACTCGAGTCTATGCTAAATTCGCATTGAAAATTAGAAAGAGCCAGTGACTTTTTCTCCACTGGCTTCTGAATGAAAACTATAAAATTTTACTAAAAAACGCTTTTGTCCGCTCATTTTTTGGATTACTAAAGATTTCATTCGGCTCTCCTTCTTCTACAAGCAAACCTTGATCTAAAAACAATACTCGATCACCCATCTCTTTTGCAAATCCCATTTCATGCGTCACAACGACCATGGTCATCCCTTCTAAGGCGAGCTGCTTCATGACGTCAAGAACTTCTTTTACCATTTCAGGGTCAAGTGCTGATGTCGGTTCATCGAACAGCATGATTTTTGGTTTCATGGCGAGAGCCCTGGCGATGGCTACCCGTTGCATCTGTCCGCCCGACAATTGTTCAGGATACGCATGTGCTTTATCTGATAAGCCAACCTTTTTAAGAAGTTGATAAGCCAAATCTTCCGCATGTTTCTGTTTCATTTTACGGATCTGGATTGGGGAAACAGTTATATTATCCAATACGCGCATATGAGGGAACAGATTAAACTGCTGAAAGACCATGCCGACTTCCCTCCGGATTTCATTGATATCCGTTTTAGGGTCGTTGATTTTCACGCCATCAATGATCACTTCGCCTTCAGAAATTTCTTCAAGTAGGTTCATGCATCTCAAAAAAGTACTCTTGCCCGAACCACTTGGACCAATGACACATATCACTTCTTTTTCTCTAATTTCATAATCAATGCCTTTTAACACATGCAGATCACCAAAGGACTTATGAAGATTCCTCACACTGATCATTGATTATCCCCTCCTATTCTTGAACGTCTATTTGAAGAAATTGACCTTCTAGAGGATGGAACATAACTATTGCTAAATCGGTTCTCAATATACGTAATAAATTTTCCGAATATAAACGTCAGTATCAAATAGAGGATTGCAACTGTTAAATACGGCTCCCAGAATCTTGAATAAGCACCTGCCACCACTTTTCCTGCATATAATAAATCGCTAGCCGCGATGACAGTAACAAGTGAAGAGTCCTTCAATAGAGCAATTAATTCATTGCCAAGTGGCGGGATCATTCTCCTGAAAGCTTGAGGAAGTATGATTAGTTTCATAGCCGTATTATGTGGCATGCCGAGCGAACGGGCAGCTTCCATCTGGCCTTTATCAATGGATTGAATTCCTGCACGGATGATTTCTGCGTTATAAGCGGCACTGTTTAACATTAAGGCTACTGATCCCGAGACAAAAAATCCTAATGAATGGCCAAACATACTCGGGATTAATGCAGTATGGATTAATAAGATTTGCACGAGTAAAGGCGTCCCGCGGAAAAAATCGACATAATACTTTGCTGGATAGTAAATCCATTTTCTCTTTGACAATTTCCCTAACCCAACAAATAAACCTAAAATGAATCCTCCGACATAACCTACTGCGGTCAGCGCTAACGTAACCCAAATACCTCTGATGAAAAGCTCACGGTAACTCCAAATATTTTCGAACATCTCAATACGTAGACCTAAGAACTCCATAACGCTCACCTCCCCGATGTGAATAATTGTTGCTTACAATTCAACAATCACTCCACATCAAAACCGGTGATTTCTTTCAGCTTTCCGTTTTCCTTGATCTTTTTAATCCCGTCATTCAACAAGTCAACAATCTCCTGGTTCCCTTTCTTAACCATTAAACCGTAGTATTCTTTTTCAAAGCTATCATCTTCGACTGTTTTCAACTTTACTTTCGGATTATTCACTTTGTATTCTATGACTACTGCGTTATCTCCAACAGCTGCATCTGCATTTCCATTAATCATTTCACTGATTGCTAGCGGCATCGTTTCAGCTGCGACGATATTTTTATTCGTTTTACCTAGCAGTTTTTTTACGGCTTTATGTCCTGTCGTATTAATTTGAACGGAAACCTTTTTGTCTTTCAAATCATTGAAAGACGCTACATCCGAACTCTCTTGAACTAAAATTAATTGATTAGCAATAAAATAAGGATCAGAGAAATCGAACGATTGCTTACGTTCTTCGTCTATCGTTATTGAAGAAACGGCAAAATCAATTTCTTCGTTATCTAATGCTGGGAATAACGGCTCCCATCCATAGTTTTTATACTCCACTTCAAATCCTGCAGCTTCTGCAATGGCATTGACGATGTCAATATCAATACCGACAATATTCCCTTTCGCATCCATATACTCCATCGGTGCATATGTTGCATCCGTTCCAACAATCAATTTCTTTTTACCATCTGTATTTGTCTGACTCGCTCCGTTCGTATTATCAGTTTTTGTGCCACATGCGACAAGGACAATAGATGTACATAGCACTGCGGCCAGTAACAATAGACGTTTGAATGTTCTCCCCATAAAACAGTCCCCCTCAATTTGTAGTAAAAAAGATAAATCGATACTTTACTAGATTATAGTCGAGATAAAAGAAATCCACAACCGAATATTTTCAATTTACGCCATTTTATAAAAACTAATTGAATTTCTCTTGATTGCTACTAACAGAAAAAAAAGATCCGCATCTCGATTTAGAGATACGGATCTTTTATGTGTTGCTGAAATAAGAAAATAAAGGTTTAATCGTTCAATTTAAAAGATTGGTGGTAATGTGACAGCAACCATTAATAGGAACAAAATCGCAATATAATTGACGGAATACATGAACATGACATATGCCCATTTATCGTCGTCTTTTGCAAAGAAACCGCGAATTGAGACGGCTAGGAAGCCAACATTCAAAATCGTTGCCAGAACGACGAAGACCATTCCGAGTGCCCCCAAATAGAAAGGTAATGGTAATAGACAGGCTGTGTAGACAAACATTTGGCGTTTTGTCATCTTAAAACCTCTTACTACCGGTAACATTGCAACATTTGCAACCTTATACTCGTTATACTTACGCATTGCAATCGCGAATGTATGTGGCATTTGCCAGATGAACAAAATAATAAACAGCATGATTGGAACCATATGATAGGATGGTGCAATCGCTGCCCAACCAATCATCGGCGTGACAGCACCTGAGATGCTTCCGATTACCGTATTCAATGTGTACTTCCGCTTTGTCCACATCGTGTACATTATGACATAGGTGAACCAGCCAACAAATCCGTAGATAGCTGCTTCCATCGTCGTAAACATCAGCATGATTAAACCTGCAGCAGACAAACCGATTCCGATGCCAAGAACGGTATTTAACGATATATTACCAGTCACTGTTGGACGTTTCTGAGTCCGCTTCATAACCGTGTCAATATCAACATCGTACCAATTGTTCAATACAAGTGCACCAGCCATAAGAATCGTGCTACCAATGATGGTCAACCAGAATAGCCTGCTGTTTGCTAATAACGAATCGCCAGTAAAATGAAGTGCTAGCCAAAATCCGACAAATACAGGTAAAGCATTAGCTATCAGTACAGGTGCTTTAAACAATGATTTGAAATCACTAATTAAAGTGCTCGCGCGTTCTTTTTCAATTGTAGTTTTAGTTTCAGTAAAAGTAATATCCATTTCTTTCGTCATCTATATACGCTCCTTAGAAGCATTCTTAACTATCATCCCTTTCATCATATCATTTCATTCCTATTTATTTAAAGGTTTATCGCTTTTTATTCAGAAATTCACATACTAGTCTCTCGGACCGTCACAAATTATTCAAAATCGCCTTAGACAGGCAAAATCAAACAACCCATTTCTAATAAAAAAGAGAGCCTCCGAAGAAGCCCTCTGTTTTCACTGTACAATAATCCCTATAAATAGAATAAAAATAACCATCAGAATATAAAAAGCAATGACTAGCGCAAACATACCAGCAGTCACAATTAGATAGGCTTTCGAAAAATTGTTTCTCGGATCCTTTTTATCAGTAGCCCAAATAATAAGCATGACAATATTCACAATCGGCAACGCTGTCAGAATAATTGTGATGATCCAATCTTTTAAAGACATCATTTGGTTGGTCTGTTGTAATTCATTTATTTCCAATTTATCCACCCCTTCTATTCTTTACGTTCGTTCCTGAAATAAGTTTCAAATTTCTGTAGATATGTATAGTTGGTCATGTTGTCGGTCATGTTAAATGGAAACAGTAAGAAAGGATGACCTGTTAAAATGAAAAAATCGACTTCCTTCATAAATATCGTCCTAAGTATCATTTTATTAACAGCCTGTAGCAATCAAAACCTGATTCCTGTAAAAGAAGCTAAAGATATTGTCGATACATATGGGATTACTGCATTCTCTGTCATTATTGATACGAAAGAACAAAGTGAAGCGTTATCTGCAAGCTTTTCCGAAAAGAAAGAACGGTCAGAAGCAGAGTATTTACATAAAAAAGATGAAGTCCAACTTCATGGTAAGAAAGCGCTGACAAAAATTTCAGGTATCTTAGAGGAGATGGATATCGATCCGGAGACGGACGAAACAACTCTCATCAAAAAAACTGCCGACGCCTTTGAATTTTCAGATTTTAAAACAATAAAAATTGACATCACTTTCAAAGGACACGACGGAAAAAAAATATCCATGTCAAAATAAATGAGATATCGATTGCAACAAAAGCAATTGATATCTTTTTCCTATCGGGCTTCCATTTGCGAAAAAAAGGGTATTGGATAGACAAATCGTTTTTTGCAACTAGATAACCGACGAGGAGGAAATTCAATGGAGTGGAAAGGCAGAAGAGGGAGTCAGAATGTCGAAGATCGTAGAGGATTGAGTGGTAAGGCTGTCGTTGGAGGTGGAATAGGGAGCATTATACTCGTTCTCGTTGTGTTATTTATGGGTGGCGATCCATCAGATATACTTTCTAACGTGACATCAACACCGTCCAATACAGAATATGTGGAAACTGAGCAGGATAAAGAACTGGCGGAATTTGTATCCGTCGTCTTAGCGGAAACGGAAGATGTGTGGTCAACTATTTTTGAAAAAGAAGGGATGGTCTATAGAGAACCGACACTTGTTCTGTTTTCCGGTAGCGTTCAATCCGCTTGTGGAATGGCCGGTGCTGCGGTAGGCCCTTTCTATTGTCCAGCCGATGAGAAATTATATATTGACTTAAGTTTCTATGATGAACTTCAGAACAAGTTTCAAGCCCCTGGAGATTTTGCGATGGCCTATGTTATCGCACACGAAGTCGGACACCATGTCCAAAAGCTTCTCGGTACTAGCGATGAGATGGCGAAGATTCGCAATCAGGTAAGTGAAGAAGAGTATAACAAATATTCGGTACGTCTAGAGTTGCAGGCGGACTATCTAGCAGGGGTCTGGGCACATCACGCACAAAGCATAGGAATTCTAGAAGAAGGCGACTATGAAGAGGCTTTGAAAGCAGCCAGCGCTGTTGGAGATGATACGATTCAAAAAAGAGCACGAGGATATGTTGTACCTGAAAGCTTTACCCACGGAACATCAGATCAACGTAAACGATGGTTTTCAAAAGGGTTTAAAGCGGGCAATCTACGTGAAGGCGACACTTTTAATGCTGTGAATCTTTAAATAAAAATCGACCGAAAATTGTTCGGTCGATTTTTGTATTCAGACGATGTCTGAGACTTTTTTTGATTGACTATCGAGTTCTGATGCAGATGAAGCGATAGACTGAAAATCCTCCATCGCAACTTCAATATGTTGCTGACAACGTTCAATATACTCTTTTGCTAGTGCAGTACCACTTGAGATATTCAGAACATCTGTCGAGATCGCTTCAACACCTTGTCTAACTTCAACAATTGATTTTTCAACATTTGCGGACAGTTTTCTCACTTCTTTTGCGACAACATCAAATCCTCTGCCATGCTCCCCTGCACGTGCCGCTTCTATTGCGGCATTGAGTGCGAGCAAGTTTGTCTGCGCAGCGATTTCTCGAATTGTTTTGACGATGAGTTGAATACTTTCGGCATGAACGCGTAAATGGGCTAGAATTTCCTCATTTTCACTGGACGTTTTAGCGATATATTCGATGATTGTTAAAAGTTCTTTGCTGCGGTCAATACCGACATCCGCACGCTCAGTCAATCCTTCGGACATATTGCGAAGCTCCTGTACAACAGAGGTGATGGACGTCTGCCGTTTCGTAATGTTCGTCGCTACTTTGGAAATACCGATTACTTTCCTGCTTCCTTCACTGAATATCGGCATATATGTTGCTTCAAGCCAGACGGGATGGCCATTTTTATCAATTCTTTCAACTTTGCCTTGCTGACTAATACCTCTTAATAGTTCACTCCAAAACTTTTCGTAAGCTCCACTTTTCACGTACTCAGTGGGGCAAAACCTCTCATGTGAAGTACCAACCATTTCTTCAACTGTATAGCCCATTGCTGTTGCGAAATTCTCATTAACGTAAGCCACTTTATGATTCGTATCAAAACGGATGATTGCCAGATTCTCTTCAATGGCCCTAACAACATGATCGTCTGTTACCATTTCCACTGTTGTATTCACACTTCCACTCCCTCAATATACCTAAGCAGTGCAAAAGAAAAGACAAGCTTCAGTAGAAAGCGAGCCTATTTCATTACGCATATAAGTCTATTAAATCATAAAATGTGTAGAATTGGAATACCTTGGGCATAACAAATCTGAATTTATTTTATGTTTTAATTACTTCAGGAACCGACTATGATGTTGTTCTCAAGATTATTCAATGTGGATAATATGCTCAATGCAGTTAAGTAACTTGTTTTCGGATTATCGGGCGAGGGATTATTTTTAATGGTCATTTCAAATTCACCAAAGCCACCAAACGCTTTTATATGATGTATATTTTTTGTAACGTGGGGATCTGCGATGATTTTTACGTTTGTCTTATCCACTCCGAGCCCCGCTAGCGACAACGCGATTGCGACATTTGCATTTTTAGGGAATCTATTAATCGCCTCAAATGCCGATCCTTCAAAAACTACTTTTTCCTGTACAAGTGAAGCATCAGTCAGTGCCGTAGCTGGTTTGCGGGATGTCAATGTGACAGCCTCTAACTCCCCTGCTAGCTTAGTAGCTTTAATCACATCAAGTCCCCCGATTGCTCCTGACGGCAAGTAGACTTTTTGTTCCGAAACAGCTGCTGCTATTTGAAGTTTTTCAGTAAATTGTGAGTCTGCCATAGCTCCAATGCTTATTAATAGAAGATCTTTCTGATGGACTATTTTAGTTGCATACTTTTTGGCAACCTCGATATTTGCGCATTCAATAATTAAATCGATATCTTTCTGCAAAAACGCGTCTATTTCATAAAATGGTTCACAGCTATATTTTTCAGCTAATCGATTCAAATCTAATTGGGACTTTTTTCGTTCGTCAAAGATGGCAGTGATTTTAGTATTAGCAATGACATGTTCTTCATTTATTTTCTTTAAGAGGAATGTACCGATTGAGCCTTTTCCAATTAAACCAATATTGATAGGAATCAACCCTTTCTATTTTAAATTCAGTATATATGAAAACCCCCTTCGGATGAACCGAAGGGGGTTTCATGTTGCCAATTAATTATTGAGTAATTGTAATTGGCGTTGCAGTAGACAATTTGTTTCCTACCGCATCCATTATAGAAATAGTGTTTAGCGCTTTAAATACTAAGCCACTATTAATATCAGCTGTAGATACGTTGTCTTGTAGTGTGAAAGTGACAGATTCCATTCCTGGAGTAGCCGTTGTTGGACTTGTTACAGTAGTTTTACCTGCAACAGTTGCTCCACCAATCACCAATTCAAAATCTTGCGTTCCATTAGTTGTTGTTACTGCTTCGGAAAATGTAACTTTAACTTGGTTAGTCCCTACTAATACTGCAGACTTTACAGTCGGAGCAATATTTTCATTTAATGAAACTATGCTCGTAGTGTACATTTCCATAACTTTAGTAGAACCAGCTGCTTTTACGTTTTGAACGCTGATATTGCGAACACCTGTGAATGTGTTTGAACCTTTTTGAAGATTCAATACAGCCACCTGCTTACCATCTATAGCAGGCTTAAGTGTTACTGATTCAATAACTGCGCCAGAAATTGTATAGTTTGCTACATTACTTGCAGAAGCACCATCAACCTCTTTATTAAATGTTACATTTACTTTATTATTGTCTGAAGTATCCTGTTCGATAGCTTCAACGCCTACTACAGCAGTGTTTGCTGGCGTACCGTCAGTACCTCGTACGAATGATACTGCAGCTTTTGGAGCGACAACTCCGAATTCACTTGCAACGTTATTAAATGTCAAATCAAGTGTGTATGCAGCACCTTCTACATCAAAAGTAGTGCCGAGGAATGTATCCAATTCTACACGGATTACTTTTTTGTTTAGAGGATTTTTATAGGCTACTGAAGTAGCTGTAAGATCAGTTTCACCAATCGTTGTAGTAACATAATTTTTAACGAACGAACCAGTTGCATCAACTGTTGGAGTTGAACCAAGATCAACATTCTTATCGAATGTAAGTTCCAAGTACTGTTTCATATTCGTTTCGTCTGTAACTACCGCGCTTGATTGTACTTTCGGTGCATTAATATCTGAAACGAAAGTGACAACTTTAGTTGTTGTTTCGCCCGCTTCACCGCTTAGGTCGACAGCGTTGCTTACCACAACTGTTTTAGCATTATCTAATACAGATGTTGTTGTAACGTTGTAAACAGTCGGGTCAGTTGAATCTTTAACAACAGTTATTCCAGTCATTCCAGAAACCGTTACCGTTGGTGCTGCTTGTAATTCTTCTGAGAATTTAACTGCAAATGATTTCGCGCCAGTTTGTGTAATTGTTGAAACAACAGGTTTCACACCGTCTTTGTCACCTTTTTGGAAAGTAACAGTCGTAGGATTAGGTGAAATCAGGTTTTCTGCCATATCTCTAGTTCCTACAAATGATGCAACGACATCTTGGTTAGCTGCAACATCAGAACCAATTGTGAAAGTAACTTCTTTCGCGCCGGCAGTAAAGTCATTCGTTACGCCATTGCCTGATCCGCTTACTACTGTACCGTTTGCAAGCTTGTACGTTACCGTTCCTAATTCCTTAATAGGTTCAGAGAAAGTAACTTTAAATTTGCTAGCTGACAATCTATCAGTCTTCACAACTGTAGGAGCAGTTTTATCTGCAGTTAGAGTTACCATTCCAGTGTACTTAACGATATTTTTACCGTTATATGATTTTACATTGTCTACGACTACATCATAACGCTTAGATAGTACATTTTGTGCAGTAATAGTCAATGTTTTACCGTCTGCTGAAAGCGTACCTGTCAAGTTGCCTGGCGTAATGCCGTCAAGTGATGTCATTGAAAGTACGTCTGTTTTGAATGTACCGTCAGCGTTCAACAATGTCGCTTTATCTACAGGAAGATTAAAGTGTACTTGTACTTGAGTAGCACTCAAACCTTCTACTGAAGACACTTCCAAGCTGTTCGGTTCTGCCACTTTCACAGTAACGACTACATCTTCTGCATTGTTTCCAGCAGCATCTACAGCGCTATACGTGATTTTATAAGTGCCGTAGACTTTAGTGTCAATAGCAGTAAGTCTTTCGCCAGCTTCGTTTGTGATAACTGAAGTGACTTCAACGTTCTCATCAACGTTGTCAGTTGCAGTTACAACTGGAGCTGTGAACTCTTTACCGTATTCCACGTTAAGTGTTTTTTCACCAGTGTATACTAGTTTTGGTGCTTCTGTATCTACTTCTTCTCCTACTTCTACGTTAGAAGTTTTGTAGAGGAATGAAGCGAATTGACCGCGCGTTGTTGTGTTTTTAGGGTTGAATTGCGGTGCAACCGGGTTTGTGATATCGAAATAGTCTAGTACGTCGATGTATGGACGAGCTTCCGCTTTTGCTTTCGCAAGGTCCGTTACGTCTTTATCGAACTCTGTTTCTTTGACTACAGTAACTAGATCTGTTTTATGAATAGCGTCATATGCTCTGACAAGAACGATTGCCATGTTTTCACGTGTAATATCGAGTCCTGCTCCGAGTGTACCATCCGCATAACCATTAAATACGCCATTGTCTTTTACCAATGCTGCGTATTTAAGAAGTTCGTCGTTTGATTTAGATGTAAGATCCTTGAAACGTGGGTTTGTCTTGTAATCTGCTGGGATTTCATAGTCTAGTGATACTAGCCATTTACCCATCATTTTGACAACATCAGAACGAGTCAATGTTTTATTTGGTTGGAATGTACCGTCGGGATATCCGCTAATAACACCTGCTTCTACTAGTGCTTTGATAGCTGGTTCGTGCGTATTCCCTTTCACGTCGGAAAACTCCGCTGCGCTAACTACTGGCGCGACTGCCGATGCTACCAATGCTGCTGATGCTGCACCGATCATGAAATTACGATATTTCTTTGGTTGGTTGTTACCCATAAATAATTTCCTCCTCTGAGATGTACTAATACTTGAAAGCTATGCATCCCATATACATATACCCTCACCAACTATTATTAATCATATTTTATGAAATTGATAGAGGTATTAACTGGTTATAGTTCCAGTCTATTAGCCTTTTGGCGTAAAATATAATACTAGTTTGCTAACAGATTTGAATCGTTAAAAACAATTATTCATTATTTTTTTATTCAGGATAAAGACTTAGCCAAATTGCTCTTATTTTAAACACTTACAAATTGAAAATATCCCACACATCTTATGGCCTCTTTTTCAAGAACTTCTTATAGATAGGTTGTAAAGCTTTTGGAGTCAGTTCAATATTGTTTTCATGTGCGTATTTTACGGCATGTCCGAGTGCAACTGTCATACCACCTGCCACGCTTGCACCGACGACCATACCCGCACCGGGTACTACTTTAACAACTTGACGGAATATCGTTTTTCCAATATTCCCGACGATTGTTGCGATGATCAGTTCTTTTGCATTGTCTTTAGATATTGGCTTTCCGTAGAGCGTGGACAATTTCAACATGAGGCTCACTTGAAGAGCAGTAAGCGGAACAAAATCGGAACCAGGGATTGGAACGGCTCCGATAGCCGCGGCAGAAGCACCTGCTCCTAAAATCCACCGTGTCGCGATTGCCGATTTATCGGCCATATTACTGGCCATTAAGATGTCCTTTTTTTTTGACTCTAATATATCGAGGACTTCTTTTTGAAGCATTTGAATGTTTTGTCCCGTACGCGATGAGATGGGTGTGACTGGATATGCATAATTGGTATGGTCCTGGACATATTTCACAAGGCTCGGTATATCGTCTGCAGCATCGATTTTATTTAGAACAAGAATCATGTCTTTATTGACGCTTGCTATTTTCTTCAATGAAATCAATTCCGCTTCGGATAAAACTGTGCCTGCTGCATTTAAGAAGAAAAGAATTACGTCTGCCTCTTTGTAGAATTTCATTGTTTCCGCGGAATGCTCGCTGTAAATGTCGTCCAGGCCGGGAGTGTCTACGAAAATGATATTTTCTTTGTAGATGAATTTATTAATTGTTTGCGTTTCTCCAGGTTTTGCCCCGACTTCCGCGACGTCTGATCCCATCAAACGATTGATTGTCGAGGATTTACCTGCATTGACGTCTCCAATCATCGCTATTAGGATTTCGCTTTCCAATTGCTCATTTATTTCCGTAGATTTCTCATCGAATATCCGGTCAAACTCCTCGTCTGACATCCAATCTTTGTTCATAAGTAGCACCTCTTTACTGTTATGGTGAAATTCGCTTATCTTATATACGCTTTATTAGTGGAATAAGATTCAGTTAGTTAATCATTACCCTATAATCCGAATAGTTAAAGCTGTTGTTTTTAGAGATTTAGGGGGATGCTTAAAAAGTATTATTCTGTATAGGTTGACCGGATTTTCGAGATGTTGAGCGGTTTTGAAGCCATGTTGAGCGGATTTCCAAGATGTTGAGCGGTTTCGTGGCCATGTTGAGCGGATTTCCGAGATGTTGAGCGGTTTTGAAGCCAACTTGAGCGGATTTTCAAGATCTTGAGCGGTTTCGTGGCCATGTTGAGAGCATTTTCGAGATGTTGAGCGGTTTCGTGGCCAAGTTGAGCGGATTTCCAAGATGTTGAGCGGTTTCGTGGCCAAGTTGAGCGGATTTCCAAGATGTTGAGCGGTTCTGTGGCCAACTTGAGCGGATTTCCAAGATGTTGAGCGGTTCTGTGGCCAACTTGAGCGGATTTTCCAGATGTTGAGCGGTTTCGTAGCCATGTTGAGCGGATATTCCAGTTGTCGAGCGGTTCTGTGGCCAACTTGAGCGGATATTCGGGATTTTGCGAACTGACTACTTTACTGCAGCCAACAATAAAGATCCTTTCATTAAAAGGCACAATACTTGAATCTAAACCCATATAAAAAACCATATCTTTTTTGCTAGATATGGTTAATTGCTAAGGATTCAATCATCAAATGCCTATAAGCTACTCTCTTCTACTTTTCTTATAAACAAATTAAGATGACTTGTGTAAACTTCTGGTTGTTCACTGTGCACTAAATGTCCTGCAAATGGCACAATTGCAACATGTATTTGTTCATTTTGAATAGGGTATTGGATAGCGCCTACTACTTCATGCTTCTTTTCTTCTCCAACAATAAAGAGTGTTGGGCAACTCAAAGTCGAGACATCCCGCGTTTCATTGAAAGGATACCAGTCTTCCACCATCGATTGCTTCAGAAACTCTCGCCAATCAGATTCGTGAATGGAGTCAAAATAAATTCCTGCTTCTTTATTCTCCAATACAGCTTTTTGCATGCGGACATCCAGTTGTCTCATCTCTTCCCAATTGCTTGGTTTCTCAGGAGTAATTCCTGATAGCGTTAAACTAATGAGACGATCCGGGAACATTTTTGCAAATCGTAATCCGACTAATCCTCCAAGTGAACAGCCGACTATATGAGCTTTTCCCAATCCTAAATCATTCATCGTTTCCCACACATCAATAGCCGCTTCATCGAAATATTTGTGAATATCCAGCTGATCCACACGCGATTTACCATGCCCTCTTAAATCTACAACGACGATTTTATACTGTCCTTTGAAGTAATTCTGTTGAAAACTAAAATCAGTTTCGCCAGTTTGAAGTCCAGTATGTAAGAATATAATGGGACTACCCTCTCCTAGAACCTTCGAATGAAGAATCATTTTATTGTCCCCGCGTTCATAAGCAACTTCAAATCATCCCAATGATACGCAACTTCTTTAAATTGTTCTCCCGCTATATCAATCATTGTTTCATCAATCCTTTTTCCGCCCAATGACTCATAGAACTTCTTAGATGGATTCTGGTCAAGTACCCAAACTAGTAATGAACTAAAGTTAAGTCTTTTCATCTCTTCTGCTAGTTTTCGGACTAATTGTTTTCCGACTCCCTGGCCTTGTACGGATTGAAGAAGGTAGATTGCATAGAGTTCTGCATCCGCATCGTAGTTTCCTGTGCGCTCTTTGCCGCCCGTTGCAAAACCGACAATTTGGCCGTTCTCTTCAGCAACGTATAAGGCGCTCTTGCCGATCCCGCGTCTCCAATTTTCTGCTCGTTGCTCATAGGATAACGTTCTTAAATAGTCATTCGATACAATCCCTTTATAAGTTGTCCGCCAACTATCGACATGAACGCGTGCAATTCCATCTTCATCGCCCATAATCGCTTCTCTAATAATCATCGTATTCCCCCTCACTCGTATGCGCTAAGTACTTATCAGTTTACTATATACGTTGAAAGAATGAAAATGCCTACGTGTAACCCCAAAAAGAAAGCCGCTACATCGAAACTTCCGATGTAACGGTTCGAGAATCGCTTATGCAAATCGCTTATGCACTTTTTTCCCATCATACGAAAATACGACGAGTTTTTTATCGACGTATGTCTCTAAGTGGACGATCCGCCCCCATAGTTGATGAACATAGGGCAATACACTTTCCAAATAAGGCACATCAAGCTCTGTCTCTTCAAACTTATGGACTAAGTACAGTTCGCCATTGCGAATATAGTCCCCGTCTTCCACAACAATATAAGGGAAGCCCCCGTTTACACGTTGTGCAATGAGTTGATTTTGCACGCTGCGGAATTCTTTATCCGAAACTTTATATTGACTGCCTTTTTTTTCAAACACATACAAATCTTCTTTTTGTACCAGTTCTTTCGTTAAGTAGTTTCTAACGAAAGATATATCAGAATCCATTTCTCTCACCTCAAACATTTTTTTCCTGCCCGAACCAGGCATTGCTCCGAACCGTTTCATCTCGTCTGTCGGATGATCATATCGCAGCTCAATATCTTCAAAAATTTTCAGTCCAAGATAATAGGGATTGATGGATGTTTTCGATGGTTGAATAACATTTGCATTCAATGTTGCGAATTCTATCGTTTCACTCGTTGTGAGGTCCAATTCCCTCATAATTCGTTGATGCCAATACGTTGCCCATCCTTCGTTCATGATTTTCGTTTCCATCTGTGGCCAAAAATAGAGCATTTCCTCACGAATCATCGTTAGAATATCGCGTTGCCATTCTTCTAATTCCCGGCTATGTTCCAAGATGAAAAGAAGTAAATCTTTTTCAGGCTTGGCCGGAACTTTTTTCCGTTTTGTTTCATGCGTAGTAGATTCGATTTTCTTATGATCCAATTCCCATAGATCATCATAGGCTGTTTTTCTCATAATCGGTTTTGTATCTTCAGGTTCTACTTCCTCATTTCCATAGCGCCATCTGACGAGCGAAGGGTCGATATGTTCCTGTATGGCAAGCACGGCATCCAAAAAGTGTTCGACTTCGTCTTTTCCATAAATCATTTCATAGTTCGCTATACGTTCGGCTGTAGCTGTCATGCTTTCAACCATATCCCCACGCGTGTTGGCAAATCGCGCATTGTTTTTGAAGAAATCACAGTGCGCAAGTACATGGGCTACGATTAGTTTATTTTGTATGAGACTATTACTTTCCAGCAGAAATGCGTAACACGGATTGGAATTAATGACGAGTTCATATATCTGGCTTAAACCTAAATCATATTGCAGTTTCATCTTATGGAACTGTTTTCCGAAACTCCAATGGCTGAACCTTGTCGGCATACCGTAGGCGCCAAATGTATAAATAATATGTGCAGGACAAATTTCATAACGCATCGGATAAAAATCTAATCCGAATCCTTTGGCGATTTCCGTAATTTCGGCAACGGCCTTCTGAAGGTCCTTATGTTGCGTCATCGGGATTCCTCCAAGCTTTTATAGAAAAACTTTTTCAAGGCGTGGTAAACATCTGCATTCTCTTTCAGGACATAATGGCGGAATTTTGGATCCTCAATTTTAGAATACGTTGTCATTAAAGTCGAATATCTGCTATGTGCATTCACTTCCCCATAGCCGAACATATTACAGACTTCCATTAACTGTTCAACTAACAACACGCATTTGGCATTATCAGACGACATATTCTCTCCATCTGAAAAATGGAAAGGATATATATTATAGCGTGAAGGATTATATTTTTTATGAATCAATTCAAGCGCCTTTTCATAAGCTGTCGAGCATATTGTCCCGCCACTTTCACCTTTAGAAAAGAAATCCTCTTCCGATACAACTTTTGCAAGTGTGTGATGGGCAATAAATTCAATATCGACTTTCTCATACTTCGTCCTCAAGAATTTCACCATCCAAAAATAAAAGCTTCTAGCCATATACTTTTCAAAATTCCCCATTGATGCACTTGTATCCATCATCATAAGAACGACGGCACTCGATTGTGGCTTAACGATTGGATCCCATGTTTTAAATCGCAAATCATCATTATAGATTGGCATGATACCCGTTTTGCCTTCCATCGAATTACGCTTAAATGCCGCGATGATCGTCCTTTTTTTATCAATATTCCCGATGAGGCCTTTTTTCCGGATATCATTGAATGCGATATCTTCTTCTGTAATTTCGGCTTGTTCCCGCTGTTCCAGATTAGGCAATTCCAATTCCTTGAAAAGCGTCTCTTCGATTTCCGCAATCGATACTTCTGCCTCATAATAGTCGCTGCCTGCCTGATCACCAGCCTGTTTGCCTTTGCCAGCGTCTTTACTACCATCGTTCGCTACCACATCACCGACTTGGCTTTTCCCTTTGCCTTGCCCGACGTGTTTAGATTTATCATGATTATAACGAATCTTATATTCATCAAGTGATCGTATCGGAATTTTAATGATATCCTTGCCGTCGGACATGACAATACTTTCCTCACTAATCAGTTCAGGTAAATTATTTTCTATCGCTTTTTTGACTTTATCCACATGTCGTTTCTGATCCTGATATCCTTTTCGATGCAACGTCCAGTTTTCCTGGGAAACGATAAAAGATTCACCTGTTTCATCTGTCATTTCTAGTCACCTACCCCAGTCCACTCATTTTTTTAGTATATGCAACGACTGGCGGGTTATTGAAATTCATCGGTTCAACAGACTTCCTACATAACGTAATAAATCGTTTGCGGAAACCGAATTATAGCCATGCTCATCTATAAGCCTCACAACGACTTCATTAATTTTTTTCAAATGGGTTTCATCTGGTGTACTAGTAGAAGTCGTGATTTTAACAACATCTTTCAAATCGGCGAATAGTTTTTTCTGTATTGCTTCGCGCAGTCGTTCATGTGATTGATAGTCGAACCGTTTGCCCTTTCTTGCATAAGCAGAAATTCGAATAAGAATTTCTTCGCGGAATGCACGTTTCGCATTTTCAGAAATGCCAATTTGTTCTTCGATTGAGCGCATCAACTTCTCATCAGGACTCATTTCCTCACCAGTAAGCGGATCTTTCATTTTATGTTTGTTGCAATAAGCTTCAACATTATCCAAGTAATTGTCCATCAGCGTTTTTGCAGACTCTTCATAGGAATAGACAAATGCTTTTTGGACTTCCTTTTTGGCGATGTCATCATATTCCTTTCTTGCAATGGAAATGTAATTCAAATACTCTTCCTTGTCATCTTTTGATATGGAGGCATGTTGATCGAGCCCTTCTTTTAACGAACGTAAAACATCCAACGCATTAATTGCATTCACTTCTTTTCGAATCATAGCCGAGGAAATCCGATTGATGACATAACGTGGATCGATGCCATCCATACCTTCTGTCTGAAATTCTTTCTTCAATTCTTCCAAATCTGCCGAGTTAAAACCTTCAACATTCTCCCCATCATACAGGCGCATTTTCTTTAAAACATCGATACCTTGTTTTTTTGATACTTTCAATCTTGTCAGGACAGAAAAGATTGCTGCGACGCGAAGGGCGTGAGGAGCTATATGCACATGCGACAAATCACTTTCACGAATCATCTTTTCATAGATTTTCTCTTCTTGGCTCACTTTCAAATTATACGGAATCGGCATAACGATAATTCTTGAATGCAATGCTTCGTTCTTTTTATTAGATATGAATGATCGATATTCCGTTTCGTTCGTATGCGCTACAATCAGTTCATCCGCACTGATTAACGCAAAACGCCCTGCTTTGAAGTTCCCTTCCTGTGTTAAGGAGAGGAGATGCCATAAAAACTTTTCATCGAGCTTCAACATTTCCTGGAATTCCATCATTCCTCGATTTGCCTTATTCAATTCTCCGTCAAATCGATAGGCACGCGGGTCGGATTCAGAGCCATATTGAGCGATTGTGGAAAAATCAATGCTCCCTGTCAAATCGGCAATATCTTGTGATTTCGGATCTGAAGGAGTGAAAGTTCCAATTCCTACACGTTTGTCTTCTGAGAAAAACATTCTTTCTATTAATACATCTTCGATTCGGCCGTCATATTCTGTTTCAAGCCGCATCGTGTTTAAAGGTGATAGACTCCCTTCGATCCGAATCCCAAACTCCTCGAAAAAGTCATCTCGTAAATACTCAGGGATTAAGTGCAATGGGTCTTCATGCATCGGACAGCCTTTAATCGAATAGACAGCGCCTTTGTCAGTCTTCGCATATTGCTCGAGTCCACGTTTCAACAACGTGACAATCGTCGACTTACCGCCGCTGACAGGGCCCATTAATAACAAAATTCTTTTTCGGACATCTAATCGCTTTGCTGCAGGATGAAAATATTCATTCACTAGGCGTTCTATTGTATCTTCGAGACCATATATTTCCTTTTCGAAGAAATGATAAATGGTGTTGTCATTTTTCTTTGTTTCACCGTGACTTTTAATCATTTCGTAAACTCGTGAGTGAGCAGTTTGTGCAACCTCTTTACGTTCACGAAGAATCTCCAAATACTGTGCAAAAGTGCCTTCCCATTTCAATTTGTTCTCTTCATCTCGATACTGTTCAACCTTCTGTAAGATATCCATTCATGTCCCTCCATTCAGGAGCTTGGTTTGAATTAGTGTATGCATGAATGCTCAGTAAAATGAAGCAAATAAAACAAGCTGGGAAACGAATAGACTCGTTTCCCAGCTTGCATTAGATTTCTGGATAGGTTCTTTTAAGAAAATCGATTGATTGGTGAATTAATTGTTTTAGTACTTCTCTATCGATATCATCGACCTTGTTAATATATACACAAGCTTTTCCCGATGTATGCTTTCCAAATTTCTTCAAAGTTTCCTCTCTATCAGTATCTCCAGGTGCAAAGTATAAACTGATTTTTGCTTTTCTTGGCGAAAATCCAACGAGTGGAGCATCTCCCTCATGACCCGATTTATATATATAGTGATATGAGCCGAATCCAATAATGCTAGGACCCCACATTTTCGCTTCATGACCAGTAACCTCTGTAAATATATCCAGTAGTTTATAGGCATCCTCACGCTTCTTCGGGCTATCAACTGATTCGATGAAGTCTTTCACACTTTGATCTGTCTCTTTTGTTTTTTGCACGTACATTAACTTCCCCCCTTTCTAGTGACTGAATAATTGTTTCACTTGAAAACTTCGTGTATTTATTATAATCTTAATAGCTACGAAAACTATATTGCGAATTTTTCGAACGCAACTCGCATGACCACTTTTATTTTTTAAGAATGAACTATTACTACTATTTTATCTCTTTCCTTGAACCTTGTCCTTAGTAATATCCCTTTTTTATTTTCATCATTTAAATTGTATTGACTCACCATTTTTTTACTTTATAATTAGATTGATTTTAACAAATTAAGGAGTGATAGTCGGGTTGGAAAATAAGCTGAAGTTGTACGGCTTTAACAACCTCACCAAAACACTTAGCTTCAACATCTATGATGTGAGCTATGCAAAAAGTGAGCGGGAACAAAAAGATTACATTGCCTATGTCGACGAGCAGTACAATTCTGAACGTTTGACAAATATTCTTTACGACGTAACCGAAATTATCGGTGCGACCGTTTTGAATGTGAGTAAACAAGACTACGATCCTCAAGGTGCCAGCGTGACAATCCTCATCACAGAGGAATCACTGCCAGTCGCATTGATCGATGAATCTTGTAATCTTGGGGCAATCGATATTTTAAAGACCCGGGATTCGGTTGTTAGTCATTTAGACAAAAGCCATGTTACCGTCCATACGTACCCTGAGTACCATCCGGATAACTCGATCGCCACATTCCGTGTCGATATCGAAGTGTCCACTTGTGGAGAGATTTCTCCATTGAATGCACTCGACTATCTAATTGGGAGCTTCGATTCGGATATCATTACGACTGATTACCGAGTCCGTGGGTTCACACGGGATGACCGAGGGAAGAAGTTATTCATGGACCATAAGATGACTTCAATCCAAGACTATATAGACAGTGAAACGTTGCAGAAGTATGATGCTATCGATGTCAATGTCTATCAGTCGAATATCTTTCATACAAAACTGCTTGTAAAGGACATCAATCTTCAAAACTACTTGTTCAATACGGATGTTTATGAAATACCGCCGAAAGAACGGCTGTATATTACAAACAATTTACGTAAAGAGATGATTGAAATTTTCAGCGGTTCTAATATATATGAAGAGTGAGAGGAAAGTGATGAACATTCTTTCTCAGGACAAAGCCCCGATTATGGAGGCTCTAAACAAGTACAAAAAAATGAGGGTCGTTCCGTTTGACGTTCCAGGCCATAAACGCGGCCGTGGAAATGCGGAATTGACCGCTTTTTTAGGCGAGAATTGCATGACTGTGGATGTCAATTCCATGAAGCCACTTGATAATCTTATCCATCCGGTCTCTGTCATCCGTGAAGCCGAAGATCTTGCTGCAGAAGCCTTTGGAGCAAAACATGCATTTTTCATGGTCAACGGAACGACTTCTGCTGTTCAGGCGATGGTCATGACCGCTTGTAAAGCTGGCGAAAAAATCATCATGCCAAGGAACGTCCACCGGAGTGCCATTAATGCATTAATATTGAGCGGAGCGATTCCGGTCTACGTAAACCCGGGTGTGAATAAGGAGCTCGGTATTCCCCTCGGTATGGCTGTCAGTGAAGTGCAACAGGCAATTCTCGAACACCCTGATGCAAAAGCAATTCTCATTAATAACCCGACCTATTACGGAATCTGTTCCAACATGCAAGCAATCACAGATTTAGCTCATGAGCATGGAATGCTCGTCCTAGTCGACGAAGCGCACGGCACGCATTTCTATTTCAATGAAGACCTTCCTGCTTCGGCAATGTCTGTAGGTGCAGATATGGCAGCTGTCAGCATGCATAAATCAGGCGGCTCGCTAACACAGAGCTCAATCCTATTGATCAATAATGAAGTAAGTGAAGGATACGTACGGCAAATCATTAATTTAACCCAGACGACAAGTGGCTCCTACCTGCTCATGTCATCACTTGATATTTCCCGAAAAAACTTGGCACTGAATGGGCAGGAGATATTTAGTAAAGTTGCAGGAATGGCCCAGTACACGCGAGATGAAATTAATAAAATCGGTGGATACTACGCATTTTCTGAGGAACTTAAAAATGGCGATACGATTTTCGATTTTGATACGACTAAGTTGTCCGTACATACACTCGAAATAGGCCTTCCGGGTATTGAAGTTTACGATATCCTTCGAGATGAATATGATATACAAATTGAATTCGGTGATATCGGCAATATCCTTGCTTACATTTCTGTAGGCGACCGTCATTTCGATTTGGAACGGCTTGTTGCCGCTCTTGCGGAGATTAAAAGACGTTACAGTACGGATAAGAGCGGATTGTTCGACCATGAATATATTAAACCTCACGTCGCTTATACTCCGCAGGAAGCATTTTATGCACCTAAGGAAAAGTTGCCGATGGAAAGAAGTGCCGGAAGAATTTCAAGTGAATTTGTCATGGCCTATCCACCGGGTATACCGATTCTCGCTCCCGGAGAACGAATTACAGAAGAGATTCTAAATTATATTCAGTATTGTAAAGACAAAGGCAGTTTCATGACCGGAACGGAAGATCTGAACATCGAAAACATTAACGTAGTAAAGGAGTCAGAGTGATGAACTTATGGTTTACAGAAAATCATTCAGCTAATGCACGTTTTTCGATGAAAGTGACCGAACATCTCTATACGGGAAAAAGTGAATTCCAGAAAATCGATGTTCTACAAACTGCAGAATTCGGGAAGATTCTCACACTTGACGGGTTAGTCATGGTGACAGAAAAGGATGAATTCATCTACCATGAAATGATTACCCATGTAGCAATGGCTACTAATCCACATATCAAGAAAGTGCTCGTCATCGGTGCAGGAGACGGCGGAACAGTTCGTGAACTTACGAAATATGATTCCATCGAACATATCGATATGGTTGAAATCGATGAGATGGTTGTGGATGTATGTAGGGAATTCCTACCGCAGACCGCTTCTAAATTAGATGACCCAAGAGTTCATCTCCACTTTGAAGATGGCTTGAAATTCGTTCGCTCAAAAGAAGATGCGTATGATTTGATCATCGTTGATTCGACGGATCCATTCGGACCTGGTGAAGGTCTCTTCACAAAAGAGTTTTACGGAAATTGCTATAAGGCGCTTAATGAAGACGGAATATTGGTTAATCAGCATGAAAGTCCGTTTTATGAGGAGGATGCGCTCGGCATGCAGCGTGCACATCAGCGAATCATCGGGTTCTTCCCTGTATGCAAAGTGTATCAAGTGCATATCCCAACGTATCCATCAGGTCATTGGCTATTCGGTTTCGCTTCCAAAAAGTTTGATCCTGTAAGCGACTTGAACGCCGAACAATGGAATAATCTCGGACTGCAGACGAAGTATTACAATACCGATATCCACGTCGGCTCGTTTGCTTTGCCGAATTACGTAAAGGAGCAATTGGAAGATGTTGAATAGGAATATCGAAACTTTCATTGGCTGTGATAATGAATACGAAGAATCGGACATTGTCATTTTTGGCGCACCATTCGATTCGACGACGTCTTTCCGTCCTGGAACACGTTTCGCAAGCAAAGCGATGCGGAGTGAATCATTCGGAATTGAAACGTACAGCCCTTATCAAGATAAAGATCTAGAAGACAAGCTAATTTTTGACGGCGGCGACCTTGAACTAAGTTTCGGCAATACGGAAAGAGCACTCGGTCAAATTGAAGAGTTCACTGGCAAGATCATTCGTGACGGTAAAATTCCGTGCATGATTGGCGGAGAACATCTCGTTACACTTGGTGCTGTACGTGCTGTCGCTGAACAATACCCTGACCTTCATGTTATTCAATTCGATGCTCATGCCGATTTGCGCGATGACTACCTAGAGGAAAAACTGTCTCACGCAACAGTTATTCATAGAGTATGGGATATACTCGGCGACGGTCGGATATTCCAATTTGGCATCCGTTCCGGTGACCGAAGTGAGATTGAATGGGGCAAAGACCATGTGTATACGAATAAATTTAATTTCGATACATTGGATGAAATTACACAAAAATTAAACGGCAAGCCAATTTATCTGACAATCGATTTGGATGTGTTAGATCCATCTGTCTTCCCTGGCACAGGAACGCCTGAAGCTGGAGGAGTAAGCTTTATGGATCTATTACAAGCGATCCTGACAGTAAGCGGACTTAACATCGTAGCATGTGACGTCAATGAATTGTCACCTGTCTACGATCAAAGTGGGGTATCGACGGCAGTTGCATGTAAAGTGCTGCGCGAATTACTTTTAGCAGTAAACGAACAAAAATAAGTATAGGCGGTGTTTTAATTGGGTAAAGCGTTAATTATTGGTGCAGGTGGAGTCGCAAGTGTTGTCGCTCATAAATGTTGTGAAGTTCCAGACGTTTTCGAAGAAATTTGCATTGCAAGCCGGACAAAATCAAAATGTGACGCGTTAAAAGAAAAACTTGACGGTGGCCGCACTAAAATTCAAACGGCACAAGTCGATGCAGATAACGTGGACGAGCTCGTTGAATTAATCAATTCATTCAAACCAGACATCGTTATTAACGTTGCACTTCCTTATCAGGATTTGACGATCATGGACGCTTGTCTCGCTACAGGTGTCGATTATTTGGACACAGCAAACTACGAACCACTTGATACAGCTAAATTCGAGTACAAATGGCAATGGGCTTACAAAGAGAAGTTTGAACAAGCTGGCATCACGGCACTTCTAGGAAGCGGCTTTGACCCTGGTGTGACAGGTGTTTTCTCTGCTTATGCACAAAAGCATTATTTCGACGAAATCCACACAATCGATATCGTCGACGCCAATGCTGGGGATCATGGCTATCCGTTTGCAACGAACTTCAATCCGGAGATCAATATCCGTGAAATCACTGCTAATGGTCGCTACTGGGAAAATGGCGAGTTCATCGAAACGCCGCCACTATCAGAAAAACGCGTATATGATCTGCCTGAAATCGGTCCGAAAGATGTGTATCTTCTTTACCACGAAGAACTGGAATCTCTTGCCGTCAATATTCATGGCATTAAGAAAATCCGTTTCTGGATGACATTCTCACAAAACTACTTGACTCACTTGAAAGTACTTGAAAACGTCGGTATGACTTCCATTGAACCAATTATGTTCGAAGGCAAAGAAATCGTTCCTTTGCAATTCCTAAAAGAAATTTTGCCTGACCCAGCTTCTCTTGGGCCACGTACAAAAGGGAAAACAAACATTGGCTGTATCTTCCAAGGTGTTAAAGATGGCGAAGAAAAAACCTATTATGTATATAATGTATCCGATCACGAAGAGTGCTATAAAGAAGTTGGATCTCAAGCAATCTCTTACACGACGGGTGTACCTGCAATGATTGGCGCAATGCTTATGCTTACTGGCAAGTGGAAAAAACCGGGTGTCTATAATGTTGAAGAGTTCGATCCAGATCCATTCATGGACGCACTGAACACATACGGCCTACCATGGCAAGAAAACTTTAACCCAAAACTAATCGATTGATAGGAGGACTGAATCATGCAATTGAATTTTGATCCAAAGACTGTGCCCTCCCCTTCCTACGTAGTCGATGAAAAGCTATTAATTAAAAATCTGGAGTTGCTCAAGTCGGTCATTGACAGAACTGGTTGCAAAATCCTACTTGCGCAAAAAGGGTTTTCCATGTACTCTGTCTACCCCCTCATCGGACAGTATTTGAATGGTGTTACTTCAAGCGGCGTGTTTGAAGCGAAGCTCGGATACGAAGAAATGGGGAAAGAAGTGCATACGTATGCACCTGCATTTTCAGAAACGGATTTCGATGAAATTCTTACGTATTCTGACCATATTGTCTTCAATACATTCGACCAATGGAGACTATTCAAAGACAAAGTAAAAAATCATCCAAAACCAATTGAATGTGGAATCCGCATCAATCCTGAATACTCGGAAATTGAAGTGGACATGTATAATCCATGTTTCACACATTCTCGGTTCGGTGTAACGCTTGAAAACTTTGAGCCTGATGAGCTGGAAGGTATAACCGGTCTGCACTTCCACACAATGTGTGAGCAAAACTCAGACACTCTAGCTCGCACGATCCAAGTCGTCGATGAAAAGTTCGGCACGTATTTAAAAGGTTTGAAATGGATCAATTTCGGTGGCGGACATCATATTACAAGACCTGATTATGACATTGAATCGCTAATCGAATCCATTCTATTCATGAAGAACAAATATGGGCTTGATGTCTATTTGGAACCTGGCGAAGCAATTGCACTAAACACAGGATTTCTCGTCACAACTGTCCTTGATACAATGCAGAATGAAATGCCGATTGCCATTGTAGATACATCAGCTTCATGTCATATGCCCGATGTACTGGAAATGCCGTACCGTCCTGAAATTGTCGGTGCTGGGGCAGCTAATGAAAAAGCAATTACCTATCGTTTAGGTGGCCCAACATGTTTAGCTGGGGATGTTATCGGTGATTATTCATTTGATAAACCATTACAACCAGGTGATACATTAGTCTTCACAGACATGGCCCATTATACGATGGTGAAAAACAATACATTCAATGGCATGAACTTGCCTGCTATCGTTCTAAACACTGCAGAAGACGGTCCTAAGGTCATCAAAGAATTTGGCTACACAGATTTTAAAGAACGCTTGTCTTAACCACATTGAGACTACAGGCCTTCCCGGAGGCTTGTAGTTTTTATATGCTTGAAAATTCGTCTAGGCTAGTCGTTCCGTAAACGAGTAACAGCACAAACAACACTAAGATCACCGCATGAATAAATGCACTCGCATTAAATTCCGTCTTGCCGAACAACATACGAACCCCCTATCTACCATTCATCGTTTGCCTTAACCGCTCAATCATGTCCTCCACTTCGAAATCGCCGCTGCGTTCAAGAATGTCAGCGAGAGTATCTTTTTGCGTTTCTTCCGTCGGCCCAAATGATCCTACTAAGGATATGAAAATAACGGGCTGGCTTCTAAAGATTTGGACCGCATCCACTTTTAACTTTCCTGCAAGTAAAAGCGCAGCTGCGATTATTTCAAGATCCTTCCCTTTTAAGAGATCACTGATTGTAAATGGTGTCTTGCCATGTTGTTGAGAATGGTCATACATCAGCTTACACACCTTTGGTTTGCTTTCTATACTATATGGGTATTTAAATTGTTATGTTCACTTATTGAGAATAGATGGGCACAAATTATCGCAGGACATAACGATTCATTTTTCACGTAAAAAGGTAAACATCTAGAGAAAAGGAGTGTCATCATGAAAAAATATTTATTTATACTACTTGGGCTTTTAGTGTTCGCAGGATGTTCTGATAATAACGCAAACGATTCAGTCGATGTAGACGTCGATAATACGCCAGAAGTCGAAGTTGAAGATCCGGCAGTTGACTTAGAAACTGAGGAAGATACTACGGAAGCAGATGATGAGACAACTGACGGTACGGGAGACGATCTGACAATGCTTGAAGAATACGCGATCATTGATGACAATATTGAGTTGTCAGCACTTTCTGCAAAAGTAGAAGAAGATAATCCGGGTACAAGGGTAATCCTGTTTGAAGATGAATCGGGTAAACAAGTATATAAAAGTGTATTCGTTAAAAATGACCAGCATTTGAAAATCATCAAAATGGATGATGAAGGCCTTCTTTATAACGACTTCATTAAATAAAATAAAATTGTTATAGAAAAAGCCATGATGGCGACAGCGGCAATCCGCAGTCCATCATGGCTTTTTATAATTAAACGATGACTTTCTCATTTTTCCCAGCTTTCATTCCACAAATAAGCATTATTACTGAAACGACGAGGAATATCACCATCGGACTCGTCCAAGAATCCGTCAGATCATGCAAGAAGCCAAACAGTACAGGTCCAACGGCTGCCAAAAGATACCCGTAGGATTGCGCCATACCAGATAATTGTGCAGCTTCCATATGCGTTTCAGTACGCAATGTGAAAAACATCATGGAAAGACCGAAAGCCGAACCACCTGCTATACCTATCGCAATCATCCACAGTGGTGTAAAAGCAAAACTGCCGAGCAATACGCCACCATAACCTAGCAGGAATAATGCAACGGTACCGAGCACGAGCATTCTTTGGTCTTTTACTTTACCTGCAATAATCGGGATAATGAATGTCATCGGAAGTTGAGAAAACTGGAGCAGTGACAACATCCACCCCGCTTGTGAAGGCTCCATCCCTTTGTGTGTCAACATTTCAGGCATCCATGCTGACGTTGAATAGAATAATAAAGACTGTAAGCCCATAAAGAATGTGACGGCCCAAGCAGTCGGAGATCGCCAAAGCGAATTTTTCTTTTCCGTTTCTGTCTGTTTCGCTTTTGCAGGCAGCTTCTCCCTGCCTTTTAATTGTGGTAACCATAAAAACAATGCGATTACGGACAATATAGCCCATATGCCCAAAGCACCTTGCCATCCAAAAGTCGTCTTCTCAACAATCGGAACACTAATCCCCGCAGCAATCGTTGCTGAGATATTCATAGCAACAGAATAAATTCCAGTCATTAAACCGATATGTAATGGAAAACTAAGTTTTAATAAGCCTGGCAATAACACATTTCCAAATGCAATTGCGACACCTATCAAAAATGTTCCGACTACTAATAATGGAACGGATCCGATGGACCTAATGACAATTCCTAATGTAAGGAGACATAATGATAAAAACAACGTTATTTCCATACCGAAACGATTAGCAAGTTTCGGGGCAAATGGCGATATAAGCGCAAACGCCAACAATGGAATGGTTGTCAAAAATCCTGCTAACACATTCGACATGCCCAGGTTATCCCGAATCGGCGCAATGATTGGACCGACAGAGGTTAACGGAGATCGAAGCGTGGAAGCGATAAAGATAATGCCGATAATCAGCAAGAATGTTTTTTTATTCATAAGTAGTTTCTTTGAACGGTACTCACGTTCCACTTGATCGCCTCCTTATTTAAACGCTATATGAGCATATCATATCCATTATTTATGTGAAAGGCGTCTAGCAGCTTCCATTACAAAACATATAATTCAGAAGATAATTGCTCATACAAAAACGGATCTCTTCTATCTATGAGATCCGTTTTCATATGGGGAACTTCCATTTCAATTGAATCGTGTTTCACTGAACACCTTAATTCAATTACCTGCCATTCACTCGCTAGGCACTAGCATGACCGTTGTGAGCAACTCCACCGCTTCATCGATTTCCTTTTCTGTCACGGTTAAAGGGGGTAATAAGCGAATAACATTCGGACCAGCCTGAACGATCAGCAATCCTTGGTCTTCTGCAAGCTTTATAATTGAAGTGACATCATCTTTGCACTTAATACCAATAAGTAAACCTTCACCTAAAATCTCAAAAAGATTCGCAGGCAATGAAAATTTGAGTCTCTCAATCAAATACCTCGATTTCTGTTGAACACTAAGAAGAAACGTCTCATCAAATACATGTTCAACAATTGTTTGTGCAACTGCAACTGCAAGGGGATTCCCACCGAACGTCGTACCATGAGCACCTGGACCAAATGATTCAGCCAATTTCTCGCTACCCAACATCGCCCCAATCGGAAAACCGCCACCGAGTCCTTTTGCCAAAGTGATAATATCCGGTTGCAATACGGTATGCTCATAGGCATACTTGGTGCCTGTTCTGCCAATTCCCGTCTGCACTTCATCGACGATACAAAGTATGTCCTTCGCCTGGCATAGTTCCTGGATTTTTGAAGCGAACGCCGGCGTCACCGTATTCACTCCACCTTCTCCTTGGATCACTTCAAGCATAATTGCAGCTACGTCTTCATCAATTGCAGCTTCGAGTGCATTGACATCATTAAAGGGAATCGTCCTAAACGTATCTAGCATCGGTCCGAATCCAAGTTTCACTTTTTCTTGACCGGTCGCTGCCATCGCACCAAAAGTCCGGCCGTGGAAAGATTGCTCGAAAGTGATGATGACATGTTTGGCTGTATGTTTACGGGCAAGCTTGATGGCTGCTTCATTTGCTTCCGCGCCACTGTTGCAGAAGAATGCACGCGATAAGGGCGTATTCTTCAGTAGAGATTGTGCAAGTTGCTCCTGTTCTGGACTTTCAAACAGATTGGATATATGCCACAACTTTTCGCTTTGCTCTTTGAGCGCATTGACGATTGCCGGGTGGGCATGCCCCAGACTGACAACAGCAATACCACTTGTAAAATCGAGATATGGCTTCCCCTGTTCATCGTATACATATGTCCCTTTTCCCTTTACAAGATGGACGGATCGCCGTGCGTAATTATTGAATAACGCACTCATATGAAAACCTCCTTGAACCCGATAATCGTTCCATTTAAATGTTGGTCGGCAATATGAACCTCCGGAATACCGTGTTCTAAGCAAGCAATCGCCGCAGTCACTTTAGGTATCATTCCCCCGTAGATTTCTCCTTCTTCTATCCACTGTGCAACCAGAGACGGTGTCGCATTCCGCTGCATTTCATTGCTGACTTGAATGCCTGGAGTATCTGTAACGAGTAACAGACGATCAGCACCAAGAGCCAACGCGATTTCACTAGCGACAGTATCCGCGTTAATATTGAGAGCTGTTCCACTAGTAGTTGAACCAATGCACGATACAACGGGCACAAACCCTGATGCCAGCAGTTTAACAAGCACATCTTCATGTACTTTATTGATTTTCCCTACTAAGCCATACCGCTCTAAATCCAATACCGTACACCGCAATAAATGCCCGTCAAAGCCGCTCAGTCCGATAGCTTCAATCCCTTTATCATTTAGTTGATGCACAAGAGCTGTATTCACTTCGCTTATCAATATATGTTTGACAATTTCCATCGATTTTTCACATGTAACACGGATGCCTTCGTCAACGCGCGATTCAATGCCATTCGCCAGTAGTGAACGATTAATGAATGGACCACCACCGTGAACGATGACCAGTTCATGTCCTTCCTTTTGCAATTCGATGAATTTCTCGAAAAAGATGTCGCTCAAACCGGAGAGCATGCTGCCACCCAATTTAATGACAATCCGTTTACGATCGATAAGATGCATTGATTTGGACGTAGTCATACGTTAAATCACACCCCCATGCGAGTCCTTTGCCCGTACCTTTGTTCAAATGTACTTGTATTTTCACTTCAGGCTGCTTTAAATACTGCGTAAGGAGCCCTTCGGAAAAGTGAGCAGGTTCTCCATTAGTCACGACAACAGTCTCACCGATTGCAATAATAATGCCGTTTGGATCGATTGATGCCCCACTATAGCCAACTGCGGCGATGACCCGCCCCCAGTTAGCATCACAACCAAATACGGCTGTCTTCACTAGCGGAGACCCGACAACTGACTTGGCAATTTTACGTGCTTCACAGTCGGATAAAGCGCCATGTACTTCTACTTCGATCAGTTTTGTGGCCCCCTCCCCGTCTTTCGCAATCATTTTCGCCAAATCTTGCGCAACTGTATGAAGCGCATGAACAAAATTTTCCCAATCAGGATGTGAAGGATTAAGTGATTGGTTTCCTGCTAGGCCGTTTGCCAGGACGAGTACCATATCATTTGTCGACGTATCCCCGTCAACTGTAATGGAATTGAACGTGACATCTGTCACCTCTTTTAACGCTTGTTGCAATTGGACAGATTCGATATTTGCATCTGTCGTGATGAAACCGAGCATCGTAGCCATATTCGGCTCAATCATACCTGACCCCTTAGCCGTACCTGCAATAATCACTTCTTTGCCATCCACTTCCGTTTTATATGCGGTGTTTTTCGTAACGGTATCCGTCGTAAGAATCGCTTGTGAAAATTGAATCGATCCTTCAAGACTATCCATCGGATTTAATTTTTCAATTCCGCTCAGCACAGGTTTCATATTCAACTTCTCACCGATGACACCTGTCGAAGCGACACCTACCAAGTTTTGAGAGATACTGAACTTCTCTGCTGTCTTCTGTTGCATCAGTAGTGCATCTGCCATGCCTTGAGCACCCGTGCAAGCATTTGCATTTCCAGAATTGATAATAACGGCCTGCATTTTACCGTTTTCTTTAACAACCTCTTTTGTTACAAGAAGTGGAGCCGCCTGTATGGCATTCGTCGTAAAGACTCCAGCGACACTTGCAGGTACTTCGCTTATCAATACCGCGAGATCATACTTTTTATGTTTCAGCCCGCAATGGATGCCGACTGCTTTATAGCCTTTTGGTGTAACAATATTTTTTCCTGACACTTTTTTTAATTGCTGAACAGCTACTGTCATTCCATTTCCTCCTTTTGTTAAATGAATAAAGGGACTTGCGTAAGACCGGTTGTTTCGTCCAAACCAAATTGCACATTCATATTTTGGATTGCTTGACCCGCAGCCCCTTTTACAACATTGTCAATGACTGCAACAATCGTTGCGCGATTGGTCCGCGAATCGACTTTCACATGAATATCGCAATAATTGGAGCCATACACTTGTTTTGTGCAAAATTTCCCAACGTCTGTCATCACGCGTATGAATGGACTAAGTTCGTAGGTCTGTCTCAGGCAATCGACAAGATCCTGTTCAGTGACATTTGCATGTACGGGTGCATAACTCGTCGTCATAATTCCCCTCGTCATAGGGATGAGATGTGTTGTGAAAGTCACAGTCACTTTCTCATTCCCAAAGAGACGAATACCCTGCTCGATTTCCGGTATATGTTGGTGCTCGTGAAGTTTATAGATTGTAAGATTTTCATTCGTTTCGCTGAAATGCGTCATCCGGCCCGGCGTATTACCAGCTCCAGAAACACCACTTTTCGCGTCAATGATAATTTGCGTTGCATCGATTAGACGGGCTTTTACGAGTGGCACTAAAGACAGAAGTGTCGCCGTCGGATAACATCCGGGATTAGCAATGAGCTGTGCATTCCTAATTTCGTCTCGATTCCATTCTGTTAACCCATAGGCACCCTTCTCAATAGAGTCAATAGAAGGAGGACTTTTTCCGTACCAATGCGCATATAGTTTAGGATCTTTCAGCCTGAAATCACCAGCCAAATCAATTAACCGAGGCCCCTTATCGAGAAGCGGAGGAAATAGTTCTGTCGTGACACCTGCAGGCGTACTAGCGAAAACGACATCACAATTAACCAATTGATCATAATCGATCTTTTCGAGTGGTCGATCATATAATTTTGTCAGAAAGGGATATTTACTAGAAAACTTTTTTCCTTCTTCTGACGAACTGTATAAATCGATCTTCGCCACTTGTGGATGATTGTGTAACAATCGGATTAATTCAAGTCCTCCATATCCTGAAGCACCAATGATTCCTACTTTCATAACCGCCACCCCTTTTATCGTTAGAATTAGTATACGTATGCATAATTATAAAGTCAACTGCATTTTTATTAATTAACAGAACTTTTTCAATGGGGTTATACTCTTTTCTTTGATGGTTTTGTAAACATGATTAGTATGGTATAATTCATTTATCATCTGGTACTAATATTAGGTAATAGGATTGTTACCGGCTCAGGAGGTTACTATGGAGGATTTATTGAAACTAAAAGGAAAAAATATTGTAGTTATGGGTGTGGCAAATGAACGAAGCATCGCTTGGGGTATTGCAAAATCCCTTTTCGATATCGGTGCCAATGTCATCTTCACGTATCGCAAAGAACGCTCGCTTGCTAAACTTGAAACAGCACTTGAGAAAAATGGACTGGAAGCAAAAATGATTGTTCAATGTGATGTCAATGAAGACGAAAGCATTCAACAAGCATTTACACAGATTGGCGAAGCGGTCGGTTCGATTCATGGTCTCGTCCACTCTGTCGCGTTTGCACATGCTGAAGATTTGAAAAATGATTTCGTCGAAACGTCTCGCAGCGGTTATGCATTTGCCCAAGATACAAGTGCATATTCTCTAATTGCTACAGCGAGGGAAGCCCGTCGCTATATGACAGAAGGCGCTTCAATCATCACAATGAGCTATCTCGGTGCTGAACGGGTTCTTGACGGCTACAATGTGATGGGTGTGGCAAAAGCTGCACTGGAAGCTTCTATGCGCTACTTGGCGAACGATCTTGGCAAAGACGGAATCCGAGTCAATGCATTGTCTGCGGGCGCCGTTCGTACGTTATCTGCAAAAGGTGTACCTTCTTTCAATACAATTCTAGGACAAATTAAAGAAAAAGCGCCTTTAAAGCGCAATATTACAAATGAGGAAGTCGCCAAAATGTCCATCGTCATGTTGAGCGATCTTTCAAGCGGCGTAACCGGGGAATTGATTTATGTCGATGCGGGCTATAATATAATGGGATGAAAAAAGGAGCCTAACTAGCTCCTTTTTTTCTTTGGTTGCTACAAATAACACTTTACTAGTTCGGTAAATGAGTACGTCACCTATAGATCATTATTTGAGATAGAGAGTAGAATTCGTCTATTTCCGATCGGAACTTTCCAAATCTCCTAGCGTCGTAAGTTAGAGGTGAATTTCAATGAAAACAAAACCAATTTACGTCGAAATAGATATGGAATGTGAAATGGAGGAAGTCTGGAACGCTTCCCAGCAACCTGATTTACATTCCCAATGGGATGTACGATTTTCATCGATTACCTATTTGCCAAAAAAAGAGGGCGAGCCGCAAACATTTACATATAAGCGTAAAGTTGCTCCTTTTATAACGGTCAAAGGATGGGGTAAAAGTGTCGCATCAAGAAGTGTTGCTAACGGCTCCCATTCTTCCTCACTTCATTTTGGAACGGATCAATGGTTTTCACCGATTAAAGAAGGCAAAGGTTATTGGAAGTATATCCCTAAAGAGGGTGGTGTTACATTTCTAACACAATATGATTATGAGCCAAATTTTTCGGGGGTCGGTAAACTGGCCGATGCGATTGCTTTCAGGCCGCTCATTGGGTGGGCCACTGCGTTAAGTTTTGACGTCTTAAAAAGATGGCTTGAAAAAGGCGAGGTGCCTAGAACACAATATTTACGGTTTTTCATTACGTATGGACTTACTTTGCTATTTTCATTAATCTGGTTATATCAAGGGCTAGTCCCGAAAATTATTGCCATACATCCTGAAGAACTCGCAATGGTCCAAAGTGCTATTCCTGTTAGCCATTCAACTGCAATCGTCATCGGAATCGGTGTAGCTGAAATAGCGTTCAGTATACTCTGGTTATTTTACAAACGGAAAAAACACCTATTTGCTTTCCAATTAGTAGTCTTTCCGTTGCTAACGCTTGCAGCCATTGTCTCTGTTCCTGAAACGGCTTTGCATCCCTTCAATCCGGTCATGTTCAATCTCGCTCTAATTGCCCTGTCACTAATCGGGTATTTTAGCAGTGAAGATGTGCCTACAGCAACAAGTTGTAAAAGAAAAAGGTGAGGTATACTAATGTCTATTTATGAGAAAGTGCTTGGTGATGACTTCTTTCGATTGCACCCGATGCTTCAGAAACGGTATTCATTTGAAGAGAGTAAATCGTTTAAGGCATCAGGTACTATGAAGTCCATCAAAGGCGGACCCAAATGGCTATACCCGATTTTCAAGCTTGGCGTCCATTGGAAATTGCTATTTCCTGAAAGGGGTACGGCAATTCCTTTTACGATAAAGAACGAAGTGTTAAAGGGAGAAAATAATGAAGAACAAGTGCACTGGGAACGAATCTTTCATTTCGATACTAAAAAGCGCTATTTCAATGCGTTAATGAGTCTCGATTCCAACCGGTCAGTGATCAAAGATTATCTCGGAGAACCTGCTTTAGTTTATTCCGATTTGGCATTTGACGTGTCCAGTGACGGCGCACTTACAATCCGTTCGTTAAATCAACGTCTTATTCTCGGTAAAATTGAACTTCCTCTTCCGAAGATTTTTCACGGACTTGCGACAGTTACTGAACGCTATGATGAAATGAAAGACGTTTTTCAAATACAAGTTAGTGTCAGAAATCCGCTAGTTGGTCATATCTTTTCGTATGAAGGGGAGTTTGTCCAAGATGCGTAAGTTTGCCTGTATTCATTTGCTGCTATTTTTAATCATTGCCCTATTTTCTAAAGATCCATGGCCTTATCTTTTATTGACAGCCGCCCAAATCCTATATGTGCCCATCGCGCTCAAAATGGTGATGGACACGACTGAATGGTTATCCAGAAACTATTATTTCTATGCAACACCTGCCTATTTGGCTATCGCTATGTTACAAATCACAGATCTGTTTCCCGCCTTCTATGCATTCATCTATTTGGCATTTACGGTCTGTATTGCTTTGCTCGGATTAGCGCGTTTCATAAAAAGAGGATTTACGAATATCGAAGAATTCGCTATCGATTTGGCCATGATGTACATTGCACTCGGGGGCGCTTGGTATTTCGCATATGTCGCTAATATTGATACCGGCTTTACACCTTTGCTGACGTGGCTGACCGCGATACACTTCCATTACTCAGCATTCCTGTTACCTTTATTCATCGGATTTTTAGGTAGGCTATCCAAACCGCGTTCTTATCATTTTTACAGTAGTTTGCTGTTGATTGCACCAATGGTTGTTGCTATCGGAATCACGTTTTCCAGATGGATCGAGTTATTTTCAGTTCTCTTGTACATCATCGGATTGGCGGGAATTATCGTAACCGCCTGGCGCTCAACTTTTGCAAACCGGTTACAGAAATGGCTTGTCTGCCTTTCCTTCACTTCGCTAGCTGTGACGATTGCATTCTCGCTTTTTTATGTACTCGGCAATGGATTTGGTCTCACGTCCATTACGATTGATTTCATGCTGCGTTTCCACGGGCTGTTGAACTGTGTCCTATTTGCTCTGTTCGGCATTGTAGGATGGTCGCTCTTTGTCCCTGCATCTCATTATCGACCACCGGTTTTCCCTATCAGTCAGATAAGAGGAAAGCTAACTGTTTCGGGGATTGGTCAGTCTAATTCACACCGCGGCCTCGTCGATGATATGGACATTTACATGATTGAACAAGTAGCCCCTGCCGTTTCTGATTTCTATGAAAACACGATGGACTATCGCCTGCATGCGTCAGTCCGATGGCATCGGTGGTTTTTACCGTTCGCTTTCGTGTACGCATTGATTAGCCGGAAAACAGAACAAATCAACTTGCCACTTCATTCAAGAGAAGTTGAAATGACGGGGGATGTTTTATTGCTCGATCGACAGGACGGCCGTGAGCATACACGGGCTTGGATACGCAAAATCGGAGAGCGGCTAACCTTTCTAGCGCTTTATTCACATCATCAGAATGCGTTTGGCAGGACCTTCATGAATATCGCTTTGCCACTCCCGTTCTCGACAATGACAGGCGTGTTGGAATTGAATAAAGTGGGCGAGGACTTGCAACTAACAAGTAGAAAGAGTGATCCGACATCTGACGCAGGCACTTATTTATCATTCCGGTGGAGCACATATTTCAAGCTACCAATCGAAGAGAACTTTCTCGTTCGAGAAGAAACAGATGGTAGACTATCGGCAATCCATACGATGCGGATTTTCACAATACCATTTTTGACAATAAACTATACGATACGAAAAAAGTAAAAACAGCCAAAGGATCCCTTCGGCTGTTTTTACTTTTAGATTTCCTTCATCAATCCCTTGTTGCCTTTCGTCAAAATGTTTTCATAATCGATATACGCATAAATGTCATCCGCAATGTCCGGACTGAATGTTGCAAGCTCTTGTATGGTCAAATCTTCAATTGCTTTTTTCTCTTTTTCACAATGAATAATGATCTTTCCAACAATCTCATGTGCATTACGGAATGCGGTTCCTTTACTAACTAAGTAGTCCGCAACTTCAGTGGCATTCAGGAAGCCGGCTTTAATGGCCGCTTTCATATTATCGGCATTCACTGTTAGTGTGTCGATCATTTTCGACATAATTTCCATGCAATCGAGCACGGTGTCAAGTGCGTCAAAGAACTGCTCTTTGTCTTCTTGCATGTCTTTATTATACGTTAATGGAAGACCTTTCAATGTTGTCAATAAAGCGAAGAGCGAACCGTATACTCTGCCAGTCTTCCCTCTGATTAACTCTGCAGCATCTGGGTTTTTCTTTTGCGGCATAATACTACTGCCTGTCGAATAGGCATCCGCCATTGTGATGAATTTGAATTCCTGGCTGCTCCAAAGAATGAGTTCTTCACTTAAACGGCTTAAATGCATCATGATAATGGAGAAATTCGACATAAGCTCAAGCATATAATCCCGGTCACTTACACCATCTAAAAAGTTGTCTACGGGTTTAGCAAAACGAAGAAGTTCTGTCGTCACATTCCGGTCAATAGTATGCGTCGTCCCCGCTAGCGCACCACAGCCCAATGGATTTTCATCCAACAACTCAAGTGCATTGCCAACACGTTTTTGATCACGCATAAACATTTGTACATAGGCGCCTAAATGATGACCAAATGTAACCACTTGTGCGCGCTGCAAATGCGTGTAACCTGGCATGATGACATTATTTGTTTTCGCTTTCGCTAGTAATGAATCGATAAGAGCTTGGAGACTGTCCATCACTTCGACTGCTTTGTTTTTTGCATACAAACGCATATCGACAGCGACCTGGTCGTTTCGGCTTCTTGCCGTATGTAACTTTTTGCCAGTTTCTCCGACTCTTTCTGTCAAATGCATCTCGACGAATGAATGGATATCCTCGTAGTCTCCTTCGATGAGCAGATCACCAGTTTCAATATCCCGTAAAATCGATTCCAATCCTTCTACAAGTACTTCACCTTCCTCGGGTGTCAGTAAATCACTGTAGACAAGCATTGTCACATGCGCAAGGCTACCTGCAATATCCTCTTGATACAAGCGGTAGTCAACGGGCAATGATGTATTGAACTGTTCCATGATTTCATCTGCGCGGCTAGAAAAACGTCCTCCCCAAAGCTTCATGTATAATCAACCTCTCTTATGTATTTTTATTCATTTCATTGTATTATAATGATTAAACTGGTTGTTTGCAATGGAATCATTACACCATTATACGTTTCAACTGTACTGCTTTGTCAATTTGTTGCTTCAGGTTCATTGTAGTGCTATGATTAACTGTACGCTTTCAAATACGAGTAAAAAGAGTGATGACAATGCTATCTTTCATTGACAAAACTACATATACATTATCGCCCACAAACCCCTGACATACACTGTCAGGGGTTTTTCTTTCCCTAGGAAAACAAATGGAGGTTATCTTATGACTACTAAACACGCTCATTCTTTTGCTTCTGTTGTAGCGATCTGGATCAGCTTAATAAGTAATATTCTTCTTACTGTCCTTAAAATTACTGTCGGGGCCCTTTTTAACAGTCCCGTTCTCTTGGCGGACGGTTTCCATAACGCAGGAGATGTAGTTGCTTCCGCAGCCGCCTTGACATCTATGCGATTCTCCCAACGTCCTGCTGATGATGATCACCCGTATGGACATGGTAAGGCCGAAGTCATCGGATCAGGGCTTGTCGCAATTATTTTAGTCATAGCCGCTTTATATATCGGATTTGAAGCCATATCCACTTTCTTTGAAGAACCGGCTAAGGCGAGTTTCATCGCATTGTTCACTGCTATCATTTCGCTCGTTTGGAAACAGACATTATACGTTTACACGATGCGTGTCGGGAAGAAAGCAAATAGTAAAGGTTTGATTGCTACTGCGTATGATCATTTGGCGGATGTGTATGCATCACTCGCTGCTGTAATCGGAATCGGGTTGGCGTTGGTTGGAGATGCCTATGACATCCCCCTTCTTGCGTACGGAGATCCGTTTGCCGGTGTCATCGTATCCATTCTCGTCCTTCGTCTCGCGATAACAATCGGTAAAGAGGCTATGGATATACTAATGGAGAAGACTGTTTCAGAAGAGCGGCTTGGAGAGTTCGAGTTATTAATCTTAACAGTGCCTGAAGTGAAGCGCATTGACCGTCTGCGCGCACGTGAACATGGACATTATGTACTTGTTGACTTGCGTATTGCAATACCTGCCACGCTGACTGTGCAAGATGGTCATGACATATCCAGCAAAATACGAAATCTAATTATTACTGAACACGCAGATGTGGATGAGGTTCTCATCCATCTAAACCCTTGGTATCCAGGGGAATAACAATACTGTATCCCGCAATTTAAGGTATACTGTACATTGTAAAGGAGTGTCTTTAATGTTAAAAGATAAAATCATGCAGATTATTGAGAATGAAAACAATATCGAACTGTTTCCAATTGAAAAGCTATACGCAGAAAAACTTGGATTGATTGATGAGAATTCTTCAATTGGAGAGAAAAAATGGATGTTTCCCGTTATTGAGAGGTGCCTAAAAGAGACTGAGGAAGTCATTAAGGAAGAAGATGCATCTTTCATGGATACGCCTATCACGTATTTTACGAATCAGATTGAAGAATTTGTCTTTTTGGATTCCCCTGCCCTCGAAACTGTTCGCGTCGATGGCATGGCGTTTGAAACAGATGATGTATTCCATACGTTCACTGTTTTATTCGGATTGAAGATCCAGAAGAAATGGGGTCCTTTCCTCAAAGACTATTTGAAAGAGCATGTCGGTCTACAGACATCAAGTGCCATGTTTTCAGATCAGGACGGACTTTGGGATGTTAACGTACCGCTTGATGCATTAGATGGTTTTCAACGTGACATGCCCCTCGCAGAAGCAGTCGATCTAGCTTACCGTTTCATCTTCACGATGCTAGAAACACTTGAGGTATCCAATTGAAACACGCATTTGAAACCAAAAAGAGTGAATTCATCTACACGTATGTACGACAAGTAGATGAACATGATCTTTGCCGTTTAGAAATGCGGGCTTTTTTCGGTTTCGATCGTCCTGCCAATATTCTTAAAAGCACGATTGACATTGATCCGAGCAGAAGTCCGTTCATGAAAGAGCGGCTCGAAATTTTATTTTCTAGCACCGATTGGAATGATTTTCTTCAAGAGGCAGAGCGTTTTGTCAGCCACCAGACATTTAAAGTGACTTGTATGAATTCCATCGCACTCGACAAGACAGAGAAAATCCCTCATCCAGAAAGAAGAGTGTTGGAGCGGTCGATTGGGGAGCTAATTCAAGGGGAAGCCGATTTGAATAATCCGGCCGTTGACTATGGTTTTGTTTTGCACGAAAATAGATGGTATTTTGGCATTGTGCGTGAGAGCGAACCTTTTTGGCGATATCATTTGAAAAAACCGCATATGTATTCCACTGCTTTAAGTACACGAGTTGCCCGTGCAGTCGCCAATATCGCGGTACCTCATCCAGCGGGAGTCCGCGCGATCGATCCATGTTGCGGAATCGGTACTGTCCTCGTTGAAGCTCGTTCCATGGGTATCGATATGGTTGGCAGAGACATTAACCCCCTTGTAGTACTCGGATCCAGGAAGAATCTTGCTCATTTCGGTTTGGAAGGTGAAGTCGACATCGGTCCAATTGCGGAAGTGGAAGATACATATGACGTAGCCATTATCGATATGCCGTATAATCTGTTCACTCATATTACTGCAGAAGGTCAACAGGATATCTTAACCGCAGCTAGACGTATTACATCCAAACTCGTTGTCGTGACGATTGAACCGATGGACCATATGATCAAGGAAGCTGGTTTTGAAATCATCGATCGCTGCGTTGCGAAAAAATCGAACTTCAAAAGACAGATTGTTGTTTGTGTATAAAGGAAAAGAGTGGTTCGGATTCCGTTTAGTTCACTCGTTATTAAATTAGTTATGAGGAAGAGTCCTAATTCGCACGTGGATTAGGGCTCTTCTTTATATTTCATCTATGTTAATAAAATAAAGTGAAACCGTTGATTTGCGTTCCCGCCGGACGATTTCCTGGGGGCCGTGCGGTGAGCCTCCTCGGTCCGCTACGCTACCCTGCGGGGTCTCACCTGTCACGCTAATCCCCAAGGAGTCGCCGGCCTCTACTCCAATCAACTTAGAGTGTAGTACCAAGCAATCGTGACCGTTTGTAGAAGTTCAAATTCAATTTAGATATTAAGAAGTCATTTCTACATTACGTTTATTTGATTTTATAGTGAAAAAAGCAGCAACAAAAAACAATACGGCTCCACCTATCCAACCGATTGATGGTGAGAAAGTAACAATATTTTTCAACATCATACCAGTCGCAATTAGAAATGCTCCTAAAAACCCACTTATCATTGCATAACCACGATATTTATTCATAATTAATCCCTCCTTTAAAAATTCACTACTTCGAGAGTTAGTTCTAAAGAAAATGGCCCTTTTACGTGATCTGGACGCAATCGTCTATACTGCAATAGCGTCCGATAACGGGATAGCGGTTCTAAGCCGTTGATCTGCGCTGCAGCCGGACGCTTTCCGCGGACACGGTCTCAGCCGCTTCCCTCGCTATGCTCAGTCTAGGGTCTTCGGCTCGTGCTGTTCCCGCAGGAGTCGCCGGCTTCCGCTCCGATCAACTAAGTATCCTGAAAGAACTGTTGTTTAGCTCTCGCGCCCGATTACGGAAGAATCTAACTGTATATCATACAAATAATGTGCTTTATTTCATAATCTCTTTAAAAAGAAATGTTCAGAAAAACCATCTTCTTTATTCTCGTAAAATCCAACTTCCTCATATCCCAGTGAGCGATAGAAATCTCGCCCTTGCCAATTAAATGTATCTAATCTAATCATATTAGCTCCAAATAATTCCGCTCGCTCTTCAATCTCTTTAATTAATATTGTACCAATTTTATTATTTCTATAATCTTCATCAACAAATACAGTAGAAACATACAAAATCTTAAATGCAGTCATACATGCATCTGCTCCAGCAATTAATTTATCTTCGTTCATCACACCAATTTTTATACTACCTGGAATTTCATAAGTAATATGATTTTTGTCATACTGTTCAAGTCTATTTTCAATATCTTCAAGCTGTAAATCATTAAGTTCAATAACCTTGAAATTCATAAATTCACCTTCCAAAAGAAATTATTATCTACTTCACTTTATCCTACACACCTACAACTACACTAAAGTTCTTCTCCTTAATCGGGCCCGATTGTTGAACGAGTGAAAATTTATAATCCAGAATCGCTTCCAATTGCTTTATAACCGTTCAAGTTGTTCTAATAAAAATATTAAGTCCTCTGGATAGGTGTGTCTAATAGCTTTTATTTCTGATATAGATTTCCAATCGGCTTCGGCTATAATTCTATCTGGATTATTTATTCCGGAACTTTCTCCAATCTTTTCAACTTTAAAATAATAAGTTTTTACTTGTATTCCTTTAATAGTCGTTTCTTTAAGTTTTAACTGTTCAATGACCTTCACATCATATCCTGTTTCCTCTTTAACTTCCCTAACACAACATTCCTCTGGACTTTCGCCTTTTTCAATACCACCAGAAGGTACTGCCCATCCCTCCGAATCGAAGCCCTTAATCATTAAAATCTCTTTGTGTTCATTGATACAAATCCCCGCTGAACCTGACCAACTATCCAAACTAATACCCCCATTTTGTACAACTCTCATTAAGCTTAATAGCCCGAATACTGTACTACGAATTAAATATATTAAGAATCTACTCTTTGATTATTAGGGCTCTTAAACATATATCTAATTCCTCTACCTGCAAGTGGTTCATCTTCATATCTTGGTAACACGTGAAAATGCGAGTGGAATATATGCTGCCCTCCAACTTCACCACAATTCCAACCAAGGTTATATCCCTGCGGTTGGTATTTTTCGTCTAAGTATCTTTTCACATCTTGAAGAAGTGTGTATGTAGCATTCCATTCCTCAGGTGTTAAATCAAAGGCTGTCTCCCTATGTTTTCTTGGTACAATTATTCCTGCACCTTCAAGTTGAATACCCTCTTGTTTAGCTTGATCTAACTGTAAAAACATACAAAACTCATTGCTCATAATTACGTTTTGAGTAGGTTCTAACTCTGGATAGCAAAACAAACACTCTTTCATTCCTTATCTCCCCGTACTACTATTTGTAACACTCTCTTATTTCGCAATCTGGCCGGTTTGTAGAATAAGCCGACCTCTTATCATCTCTTTTAGCACGATACCCGATTGTTCTCTTCAATGATTTCAATTATCTTTAAATTTTCCACAAATAAATTATTCCAACTTCCAATTCACAAGCTAATTAGCAAGGGCACATAAATTTATGTTATGTTGTTAATCCGTTTACCGATCGGAACGCTAATTTCTATCGATAATCGCCATAAATATTTATATACAAACAAAAGTGTGAATCTCTTTATGTCACTCGTAAAAACTTATAACTATACTAATCTAAATTCATTCTTAACGGAAACTCAAACATGTGTATCTTCAGTCTAATTGTGGTAAACTAAGTATATACTAAAAAAGACCAGGTGCGCTAACACCTGGTCAATGCAGCTGACATCCGCATGAAGTGCGGTTGGCCAGTAATAAAAACATAAGGTGTTACAAAGAGTAACCACTCAGCTTCCTAGCAGTAGCGGAGGGTGGTTACTTTTTTCTGTTGATGAATAGAGCAATTATCGCTACAACCATTGTTGCCGTTGCTACGAGGAACATTCCAAATTGGAATAACATGTTCATTGCATCGTATGTCACCATATAAACACCCCCTTCCTCAAGGGAGTGCCAAACCGCCCATCCGCTAATGTAGCTGCATACTTAATTCTACCATTATTATAGATTAATAACATCGAATTCAAACAAATCAACTTCAGCTCTAAATAGTATTAGTGCCAGTCATTTATGCAATTATTATTTTCAAAAGGCAGATTGTAGTTTGTGTATAAAGGAAAAGAGTGCCCCGCATAAATGGGGACACTCTCTTTTTTATTCTGAAATTTTAACAGTGTAATCAGCGAGCAAACGCGCGCCGTAGCCTGTTGCTGACTTCGCATAATAGCCGGAGTTGCTTGACTTGCTCATCATGCCTGCCATATCGACATGCAGCCATTTGCTGTTTTCTGGAACGAATCTCTTAAGGAATAGACCAGCTGTAATGGAGCCAGCAAAGCCCATTGAGCTAATATTGTTCATATCTGCGTAATCGCTTGCCAATGATTTATCGTATGCTTCTACTAACGGCATCGGCCAAACGAAATCACCGTTTTCATCGCCGACTTTTTTCATCACTTGAGAAAGCTCTTCGTCACCGAATACGCCACCAAGTTCAGTTCCTAATGCTGCAACAACAGCACCAGTAAGTGTTGCGATATCCACGATGTATTCAGCGTTCAATTCTCCTGCGCGGATCAGTCCGTCAGCAAGGATCAGACGCCCTTCTGCATCCGTGTTGCCTACTTGTACTGTTTTGCCGTTCTTATACGTGATGACTTCACCAGGGAAGACAGACGTATTATCCGGTGTATTTTCGACCATCGGAATAAGTGCAACGACGTTTACTTTTGCATTTGTTTTCGCAAGTAATTGCATCGCTCCTGCAACAGCAGCCGATCCACCCATATCCATGCGCATATCGCTCAAGTCTTTACCGCTTTTCAAGCTAATCCCGCCTGTATCGAATGTAACCCCTTTACCGACCAGTGCAACTAGCGGCTTGGAAGCGTCTCCTTGGTAGACTAGCTCTACGAATGAAGGCTTATATTTACTGCCTCGGCAAACTGTAAGTACACCGTGCATCTCCATTTTTTCAAGATCTTCTTTATTGTGTACAGTCACTTGAATTCCAGTGCCTTCATATTGTTTTTTCAATACTTCAGGATATGTTTCAGGATTCAGAACGTCCGATACTTCATTCATCAAATCACGTGAAAAAGCAGTTGCAGCCGCGCGAATTTTACCAAGTTCAACAGCGTTTTCTGCACTTGCATCTTCTACAGCTAATGCAGTTTGGAATGGTTTTTCTTCTGATTTGTATGTCAGGAACTGATAAGAACCGAGGTCCCATCCTTCAGCAAATGCAGTGAAGACTGCCTTCTCATCTAAGTCTTTAAACAGCTTTCCAAGAGTGCCTTCTACAACAGTTGCCTTGTCCACTTTTTGGCTGGCTAAGTCGCGGGCGATATTGCCTGCTGTTGAACGCACTTTTTCAAGTGTTGCTTCTTTCACTGATTTAATAACGACATACTGTGTATCTTCAAGTACGACTGAACAATGCCCCGCTTTTTGATTTTCTACAAAACTTTTCAATGTTGCGTTTCCATCAATTAATTCGTTGCATACACAGATGATTTTCACTTCAGTCATTTTATTTCCCCCTAAATATCTATTTCGACTATAGAAATAGTTTACCACAAGTTTGATTGATTGAAAGAATTATCTCTTTTCGCTGATAACGAGGAAAAAGGTCGCAACAGGTCCAAGCAATAAGGACAATAAAAACCAATTGAGCCCACTTCTATTCTTGCCTTGCGCGATGCCAGCATTGATTAATGACAGCGTTCCCCATCCGACGACATAACCAGTATCCATACTCTACACCTCCAAAGACAGTACATATTAATACGAATGAACGTTTTTAAAGTTTCATTTTCACTAAAATGGAATTATTCGGCAATGAAGCGCATCAAATCAAACTGAAATCTTCAAACGGAAAGATAACAGTACGGTAAAACAAGAAAAGCGATTGAGGGAATCATTTGACTCCCCCATCGCTTTTAGCTGTTCACCGAATTTAATCCGTCATTTTTATGGACATTCGTATAATTCCCTTCCCCGACACGCTTTTTGATTTGTTCTTCACTTAGTGGAGGTGGAATCTGATCGACTAGCGTCACTTCATCGTCTTCATGCACTTCAACGTTTTCTAGTGCCGCATTCCGTGCATCTGTTTTACGTCCGTACTCTTCAGATTCCTCGATTGACATAGCTTCTTTTTTTTCAAACATATCGTCACGCTCCTATTCACGTATTTTTAGTACTATTCCCCTTTCAGAATGAAAAGAAAACCTGTGAATATGATATAGTGAGACACAATCCGATTTTTTATTCGAAAGTGAAAAGGGGTCTTCTTATGTTGAACATATTCGTCGATGCAGATGGTTGTCCTGTTGTAAATGAAACGATTAAAATCGCCACACAGTTCAAGCTGCCTTGCACGCTAATCTGTGACACAGCTCACGAAATGCATCGTGAAGGAGCAGATACGATTATTGTCTCTAAAGGAGCGGATGCCGTGGATTTCGTGTTAGTAAACAAGGTACAAAAAGACGACATTGTCGTGACTCAAGATTATGGTCTCGCTGCAATGGTACTCGCGAAACAAGGACACCCAATCGACCAAAATGGCCGTCGCTACACAAACGACAATATCGACCAACTATTATATGCCAGACATAATGCTCAGAAAATCCGCATGGCAGGCGGGCGACTCAAGGGACCGAAGAAACGTTCCAAAGAAAGTAATGATCTCTTCATAACCAAGCTACGTGAACTATGCAACTCCCTTCTATCCAGTACGGATTGAAACCTTCCGTTTGCGTGGAGGGTTTCATATTCAACTTAAACCATTCATATAATAAAACATGTTTTGAGGTATAGATTTTATTCATACCTACACAGATAATGATTTACATTAAAGAAGGACATGTTTTTTCTCTCCTATATCAACCCTACTAATCCTCATCTTAGAAACTATTTCAACGTTTATGTTTAACTACTAACTAACTCGGCTAAAGATTGTTAAATTCATCGGAGGTTATCCAATGCCAAAAATCCTTTCCGTCAGTAATGTGCTTCCACCCTATGAAGTAAAACAGAAAGAAGCTGTTGAACTTACACGCTCTCTTTTTAGTGAGAAATACAAAGATATCGAACGTTTGTTGAAAGTCTTTCAGAATGGGGATATCGAAAAGCGAGATGTCTGCATGCCGCTTGAATGGTATGGAAAGAAACATGACTTTGAAGAACGCAACGAATTGTATATTCAACACGCAGTTACTTTAGGAGTAGATGCAGTGCAAAGATGTCTTTCCGAGACTTCGTTTCTGGAAACTGAAGTAGATTACAACCAGATCGACGCGATTATTTTCGTCTCAAGTACAGGCATTTCAACACCGAGCATCGAAGCACGCATTATGAACAAACTTCCTTTTCACGATGATGTGAAACGGATTCCCTTATGGGGACTTGGGTGTGCGGGTGGTGCAGCTGGTATAAGTCGGGCTTATGAGTATTGCATGGCGTTTCCAAAAGAAAACGTGCTTGTCCTATCGATTGAATTATGTAGTTTAACATTTCAGAAAGACGATTATTCTAAAAGCAACCTTGTCGGGGTCTCCTTATTCTCAGATGGTGCGGCTTGTGCATTAGTTGCGGGGGAACAATCGGAAATCGCAGTGAATGTGCCTGTTCCCTCTATCGTTGGAACAACTTCGAAACTGATGCCTGATTCAGAAGATGTGATGGGCTGGGATGTTAAAAACAGCGGTTTGTATGTTGTGTTTTCCAAAAGTATTCCTGCCATTATTACGGACTGGCTAGGGCCGTTTGTGCACGAGTTCCTCTCTTCATACGGACTGAACAAAGATGACATCAGTCATTTTGTGGCGCATCCTGGTGGAAAGAAGGTTTTGACCGCTTATGAGAAAGCATTAGGATTTGAGTCATCCATGACGGATATTTCGCGAGATGTTCTGCGTAACCACGGCAATATGTCATCTCCAACAGTCCTATATGTACTTAAACGATTCATGGAATCTAAACCGTCCGCAGGCGAATACGGAATCATGGCTGCACTCGGACCGGGTTTCTGCGGTGAATTGCTGCTGTTGAAATGGGATTGAGGTGACTAGTTTATGATCGTGGCCATCGTTCTAACTATCGTCATCATTCAGCGGCTCGTTGAGTTATTCATCGCAAAGCGAAATGAAAAATGGATGAAAAGTCAAGGCGCTTTCGAAGCGGGTGCTTCCCATTATCCTTATATGGTCGCTATGCATGTATGCTTTTTCATAGCACTTATTGTTGAAGTAATTGGTTTCAACCGTCAACTTTCCCCGGTTTGGCCATTGTTCTTAACGCTCTTTTTATTGGCTCAAGTGCTTCGGGTCTGGTGTCTATCTTCACTCGGGAAGTATTGGAATACAAAGATTATCGTGTTACCGAATGCAGAAGTCGTACGAAAAGGTCCATACAAATGGATCCGGCATCCTAACTATGTAATCGTTGCGACAGAGTTGATCGTGTTGCCGTTACTGTTCAGCGCCTATTTTACTGCGATACTGTTTACACTCTTGAATATTTGGATGATGTCTGTGCGGATTCCAGCTGAAGAGCAGGCGTTGAAGAAAGTGACGAATTATAAAGAGGAATTTTCGATAGATTGACGTAAAAAGCCGCGACTTCATTCTTATGAATGAAATCACGGCTTTTTAAGTAGAATTGAAGAGCTGAGTAGCTGTATCACAATGTAGGTGCCTCGTATCGAAACGTAGATGCTTCGTATCGAAATGTAGACGTTGTATCGAAACGTAGACGCTTCGTATCGAAACGTAGACGCGCTGTATCGAAACGTAAACGCGCCGTATCGAAACGTAGACGCTTCGTATCGAAATGTAGACGCCGTATCGAAACGTAAACGCGCTGTATCGAAACGTAAACGCTTCGTATCGAAATGTAGACGCCGTATCGAAACGTAGATGCTTCGTATCGAAACGTAGACGCTTTGTATCGAAACGTAGGCGCCGTATCGAAACGTAAACGCCTCGTATCGAAACGTAAACACGCTGTATCGAAACGTAAACGCCTCGTATCAAAACGTAGAAGCTCCGTATCGAAACGTAAACGCCTCGTATCGAAACGTAGATTTACTTCACATGCGTCAATGTCTTACCCATAAAACCGAAAATTACCGTAAGGATTGGTGATAGCAGACAGAAGAACGCAAACGGGAGATAATCCAACACGTCTACATTAAGTACGCCAGCTATAAAAATCCCGCACACGCTCCATGGTACAAGTGGATTGACGACTGTACCCGCATCTTCCATAACTCGACTCAAGTTTTTATTCGCTAGCCCCACCTTCTCATATTGACCGCGGAAAGCTTGTCCTGTTAGTAAAATCGACAAGTACTGTTCCCCAATCATTATGTTGATGCTAATTGCTGTTAAGGCCGATGCGACTATAACCGACGACGCTTTCTTCAGAGCGGATTCAATTCGCGCTAACAAACATTGGACAATGCCAAGTGTAAACAGCAAGCCACCCATACTCAGTGCAAGTAACACAAGACCTACTGTGAACATCATGCTATTCATGCCACCTCTGGACAGCAATTCATCGACTTGTTCTACTCCTGTTACTGATTTAAACCCAAAGAACAGAACGCTCATTACTTCAGACAAGGCATACGTATGATGGAAGTATGACAGCAACACTGCCACTGCTGAACTAATTGCCAAAGTGATCATTGCCGGAACTCTTTTAATAGACATTAAAAAAAGTAGGGCGAGTGGAATGACCGTATACCAATGAATCATCCCGGTATCCATTAGCGTTTGCCGGAAGAAAGAAATTGTATCAAACTCTACTGTAGAAACGGATGGTGATAATAGACCGAACAGCACAAACGAGATGATAAATGCAGGAATGGTCGTCCAACTCATATTGCGGATATGCACAAACAAATCGACACCGACAATTGAAGATGCCAAGTTCGTTGTATCCGATAAAGGCGACATTTTATCCCCGAAGAATGCTCCTGAGACGATTGCGCCTGCTGCTATCGGCAATGACAATTCAAGCACATGTGCCATACCGATAAACGCGACACCAATCGTAGCAACCGTCGTCAATGAACTCCCGATTGATATCCCGACAATCGCGGTTACGACAAAGACAATTGCAAAGAAAAATGTCGGTGTGACAAGATGGAACCCAGCATAGATTAGTGTCGGAATCGTTCCGCTCATCATCCAGCTGCTGATTAGAATACCAATGAAAAAGAACAGGAAAACCGCGCTCATTCCTGCGCTTGCCCCTTCTACTAGACCCGATTCCAGACGTTTATAAGGGATTTTCTTCAGGAAGCCATATCCGAATAACAAGAGAATTGAAAACAGAATAGGAATGTGCGGCACCGACTCGAAAAATATGATGCTGGTGCTAATGATTATGATGATTCCAACCGTTAAAAGGACAGCTTCCCAAAAGGCGGGCTTATGGATAGATTTAATCTGAAACATGTTGTATTCCTCCTATATTCTATTGTAAACAGAAAAAACCCCTTCCATCCCTGTAAAAGGGACGAAGGAGTTCTCCGCGATACCACCCTAGTTGAAGACCGCAACTACCGCCTTCCACTTCGTTCATATAGGAGCTCAATCGTCGGTGTACTTCATCCATGCCGCTGCCTGAATTTGCATTGTCCATTCAGTCTCTTCTTGCTGCCCACGACAGGATTACTATGCCGACTCTCCACATTACTATAGAATTTACTCATTTACTGTCATTGTTGCTTGTGTTGTATCTTAACATGTTTGATGAAGATGTCAATACTGTTTTTGTTGAGTACTTCATTCACAAGCATGGCCGTCTTTATTGCCATCCATCCGTTCTGCATAGGCGGGATGCCCTTTTTTGACGCCCTCAGGATACTTCTTGCGTAACTCTGTACAATTCTTATAGTATTCTTCGGTTCCTTTTTTAGTAGCTTTGTCAGTTTTCTCAGGTTGGTAGGAGACACTGTCAAATCCTCGATCTGTTGCGTAATCTTCAAGCGTCCAGATGCCAATTCCCGCTTTCTTTGCGCGATGTTGAGCCAACTCATAGGAATCCAAATGCCTCGTATTCGGTGGATAGACGTAGGCGACCCGCGCCAAACCTTCTTCAAGTAGTTTCTCCTGGACACTTTCGCCATCGATATAAATATAAGCAAGTAGCCTACCATATTTATCATATTTTTCACCGATATCAAATTCAATTTCAAGTTTACCACTGTTCATCAATTCCTGATTCCGTTGTTTTGCTTGTTCACCATAAGGCTGCTTTCCCAGTCTGGGATGATTCGTTTCAGGTGTATCGATTAGCAGATAACGGACATTTTGTTCTTTGCCTTCATACATGATTTTTATCGTATCGCCGTCAATCGTTTTGACTAACTCGACCGGAATGAGACCGTCACGCGTTGGTTCTGAATCTATTTCTTCATTCCAAACTGTGTAAATGCCTATAATGATTAAGACGATTGCGGTAAGTAACAAACTGCTTTTTTTGCGTTTATTTGATGATTGCTTATGTACGTTATTCATAGGGCCTTCCTTTCAAACTAGTTATATCCATACTACTAGCATGTTTGCTATTCTATCATAATTACGGGCTCAATACCCTTTAATTTAGTTTCTAGTCATAGAATAGCAACATTCTAAATCAAAGGTTCCCTCCACTTATAAAGCCGATATATGTCAATAAAACCCCGAATACATACGTCATGAATAAATAAGTATAAAAAGCCTTTCTATGCCCACCTTGCCACAACAAGAGTAGTTCTTTATTTAACGTCGAAAATGTCGTCAATGCCCCCGCAAATCCAGATACTATGAAGAGCGTCCAAATAAGTGGTAATTTCATGCCGAATGCGAAACCGATTAATAGTGCACCTACTAGGTTGACGATCAGTGTACCAACAGGAAATCCATTGCTTCGATTCAGTTTCTCTGAAATTGCATACCGCAAAACAGCACCGATAAAACCACCGGCTGCTAGTAGAAGCACATCTGCAACAGTCATGTCCCCACCGACTTTCGACCAATCGTCATGCCCATAAATCCTATTGCCAAACCACCGAAAATACTTGCCATACTATAAAAAATCGCAATCCATACCGCACCTTGCTGAAACAACGTCACGGTTTCATAACTGAATGCGGAAAACGTCGTAAAAGACCCGAGAAAACCGGTCATGATTGCAGTTTGGACGCCCACATTGGACGAAACTTTCCGTATAGCTCCAGCACTTAGAGCACAGAGCAACAACGTTCCACAGAGATTTACTGCCAGCGTGGCAATAGGGAATGTTAAAACGCCTGTAAACAGCTCACTAATTGCAATTCTGCAAATGGCCCCTGTAGCTCCGGCCAGTCCGACTAAGAGCTCGGTTTTCATGCGTCCACCTCTTCCAAAAGTCTGCGTGCCAAAATCAGTTCCAAGGATAGTCGTTTCTCCTCTTTACCGAATTGGATTAAAATTTCTTCCTCGCTAAGCTCAGCTACTTCTCCTCTGCCGAATACATGATGGGAAACTTGCATCCCTACCGTCAACTCTTTCCGATCACTAATCCCATTTGGATTTACTTCGATAACTTTTTTCGGTTTTCTAACGGGTGATTTTTCCATATGCTCTAGTTGGTCAGGCTTTGTTAATATCCCACGTACTTCATTCACAAATCGTGAATCTTCTTTTGTTTTGCCGTTTGAATTGCGATAGGACAGTAATTCCAATCGTTCCTTCGCTCTTGTCATGCCGACATAGAACAGTCTTCGGGCTTCTTCCAGGAGTAACGGGGTTTCATCTTCATCTGAAGGTATCGTCCCTTTCACTAAGTCGATCATGAACACACGTTTGAACTCCAACCCTTTTGCGCTATGGAATGTTGAGAGCGTCAATGCATTCGCAGGTGGATTGAATTTTGCTTGCTGAACCGCCTCTTCCAATTCCTTTAACCGGTTTGCAAATTCTACCATCGTCCGCACTTGTGATGCGATTCCTTCAAGTGTATCCAGAATGGAAAGGAGGCTTTCAAAACGAAAACCGAATTTCTCTGCACGGCTTTTTATCGCTACTTCATAGTCAAGCTCATAGCGGATCATACGGATTACTTGCGCTGGACGCATAGTAGGTATCTTCTTGTACACTTCTTTATAGTCATTCAATTTTTCAATTTGACTACTTTTCAAGTGAACCGTATCGATCATTGCATCAAAGACATTGCCAGTTGTTTCTCGATTCAGGAATTCATTGAGCATCGTTCTGGATAGGAACAAATTCATTTTCATGACAATTTTAGAAAAGATATCTTTCCGTTCATCATTGAAACTAAGACGCATGAAATTCAAGATGTCTTCCACGACCCAATGCGAAAAGAATTTATCATCTGCATCTTTCATATAAAAAGGAATTCCTCTGCGGTGCAATTCGTTGACGAACAGCGTAGATGACGCATTATTTCGGAATAAAATTGCGACTTCCTTTAAATCCTGTTCCGCGAGCAGTTCATATGTAATATAGTCAAGCTGCCGTTTTTGATCATCGAATTGCTTGATGAGGATGGGGCCGGTACTTCCATTGTCCGTACGCATTGCTTTTGCATATCGGTCTTTATTTCGTGTAATGAATGTTGCAGCCGTTTCAACGATTTCTTTGGATGAACGATAATTTTGTTCCATCATTAAAAGTTCCGCATCAGGATATACGAGTTTGAAATCGAGTAGATAGGCAGGATCTGCTCCACGCCATGTGTAGATCGATTGATCATCGTCCGCAACGACGCAAAGATTGCCGTGATGCGCAACGAGATGTTCTATAATACGATGCTGAACGAGGGAAGTATCCTGGCTTTCATCTGTCAGCACATAGTCATAGCGCGTGCGGAACTGCTCAGCAATCTGCTCATCGACACGCATTGCCTGCTCGGCAATCGTCAACATATCATCAAAATCGAGCAAAAGATGCCCCACTTCTTTTGTTTTAAGCTGTTCGTATTTCAGTGCAATCTCTCCAGCTTTGTCAAACGGACCTTTTACTGATTCCCACTCTTTAAAGGGCGTCATTCGATTCTTGAGTGAACTGATGAACGTTGACAGCGCATTTAATTCATCTTCTGGGCAATCTTCATGAAGGACTTGTTTGTATAGTGTTTTCAGCATTTGTGTTTTATTGAGAGCAGGCTTTCCCTTACCGCCACCTTCAATTAATTCATACGATACGCCCGTTTTAGTCATATATGTACGTGTAATCGCAAATCCTAAGCTGTGGATCGTTGAGAAATCGACAGGACTATGCTGAGGAAAAAATCGTTTAAAACGATCAGTCATATCACGAGCTGACGCTTTGCTGAAAGTGATCGCTTTTATGCGTTTCGGATTGACGTTCTTCTCTTCAATCAAGTAACCAATCCGCATGATCATCGTTGTCGTCTTGCCCGATCCTGGGCAAGCTAACAACAATAATGGGCCTTCCGTTTGCAAAACAGCCCTTTTTTGAATATCGTTTAGTGCTATATGTAATTCATCCATTTTTCGATTAAAAAAATCTTTCATTTCACAGGTGCTCCTTCTTCTCACGTTGTATACAATTTACCATATGACCGATTATTTGTAGAGGAGTTGCATCGGTAAATGGAAAAAGCAGAAGAAAGGATTTGGACTACTCCCTTCGACTGCTTTTGGATCATGCTGTTTAGTTAAAAACCACCGGATTCCAGTCGATCATTTTTCAGATCCACTTTTTCTTTCTTACTGCCTTGATAAGCAGTTGAAGCGACTTCGTTTGTATGTCGCTGCTCATCCGTGAACTCGGTTTCTGTAAATTCGGCTTTGGGTTCATGACCTTTATCGCTCTCATGCGGTTTGTGCTTGTCAGAACTGGACAATGTCATCTCTCCTTCAAGAGTAGTCTACTTTTAGAATACCCTTAAAGAGGAAAACTACTCATGATGAAAGCTGTTCTTCACTTAGGAACTCCGATTGAATTAAAAGGGAAAAATCGGAAGCCAACTTTACCAACTACAGATTCTTCATCAATGCAACCAATTGCGCGGCTATCCGTACTATGTCTGCGATTATCACCCAATACGAATAATTGTCCTTGAGGAACTGTCACTTCAAAGTCTTCTGTTAGTTTCTGATCTTTAAAAATACGGTCTTTATTCGCTTGTACATAATTTTCTTCGTACTCTTTTCCGTTGATGAAAAGCCTATCGTCTTCCATGACAACAGTATCGCCAGGTAATCCGATTACTCTTTTGATATAATCTTCCTTTTCACCGGGTGCATGAAAAACGATTAAATCGAAATGATCAAGCTTATGAATTTTAGAGATGACAACACGGTTTTCTGATTCAAATGTTGGTTCCATGGATTGCCCCGATACAATTACTGGTGAAAACAGGAATTGTCGAATGACAAAAACAAGAATACACGCAATCGCAAGGGACTTAATCCATGAAAAAATTTCAGCAGTAGTTTCTTTCTTCACATAATATCCTCCGTTCATATCTACTTGTTTCCTATAAGTAAGTATAGACTATTTCTCTCGTAATTTGTCCCTATTTAACAAGTATACAGAATCTTTCATTCATAACTGCAAGTGTTTTGTGCAATTGAACAATTCGCATATGCCCTTATTATCTTGAAGATCAACGATCGTTATGGATGTATTGTCCAAACTTATGTCAAACGTTGTATCAGCAATTAGCTCATTGAGCATTCGTTTAATGAAACTTCCATGACTGACAACCAACACGCTTTGCTCAGGATATTTCGCCTTAATTTCTTTAATGGAAGCTAGACCGCGCTCGATAATCGCTTCTTGTGGTTCAAATCCCATATCGAGAAGCCGCCAATCTTCTCCCCATTTTTCGATGCGCTCTGCTTCTGTTGTTCCTTCAACCTTGCCACCGCCAACTTCCCGCAACCGGACATCTTCGACAAGTTCCATGCCAACCATTTTACCAGCTATGATTTCAGCGGTTTCTTTTGCCCGTTTTTGAGGGCTTGTGTAAATGGCGTCCCATTGTTCACCCGCCAAACGTTCTGCAACACGTATAGCCATTTCAATTCCTTCTTCATCCAAAGGTACATCAGAACTCCCTTGCGCCCTGCCTTCTTTGTTCCAGGCAGTGACACCGTGTCTGACAAAACCGATAATCGTCAAATTGACCACCCCTTTAATTTCTTAAACGATATAGCCAAGTGAACGGAGTACATTATTCATGAATGATTCAATATATAAATAGACCTCTTCTCTTTCAGGCTCCTGATAGAGATCATGATATAAATGCTTCCATTCCTTAAATTGAAATTCGGATAGTTGTTGGCTTGATAACCACTTTTTTGCGTATGCTGTATCCGTTATCTTATCATTGCCTCCTGTATGGATTAATACAGGGACGTCAGAAATACTTTCCTCATTTGTCGTAACCGACTTCATCATTGCAAGTAACTCTCGATACCATGCGGCAACAACGGTTGAACTGTAATCACGGTCGTTCTGGAATTCTATGTACATATCATAATTCCTTGTCAGCATTTCAATGGTTATATCATGATTTAATTTCATCGAATTGGACAGTTTCGTCAATACACCTGAAAACTTGGATGGTTGATGTTTCATTGATAGCCAAGGTGAACTGAAAATGAATCCCGCACATTCCAGTTTACTTTTCTGCAGGATATTCATGACGATTGTCGCACCAAGTCCATGTCCCATTACAAATAACGGCAAGCTATCTGCAAGAGCTACATCCATCATCTTCTTCACATGATCGACATAAGACTCGAAAGATTCGTCATGAATCTTTCTTCCGTGTTCAGATCCATGTCCCGGCAAGTCGCTTGTGACGACATGGAATCCCCCGTTTCGTAATTGCTGAATAAGCCACGCATACCTCCGATGATGTTCATATGCATTGTGAACAATTACGACAACCGCTTTAGGTTGCCCTTCCGCATCCCATTTCCACATGAATCTCACCTCCACATTTTCCCCACCATAAAGGACGTTCACTTCATGGAGGGCTAGGTTTTATGATACGATAAATTATACACGATTTTTAGAAAAGAGGAGACGTTCATGATTTACCCTTACAATGGAAAGTCACCGCAAATCGACCCTTCTGTCTTTGTTGCGGATTATACGACCATATCAGGAGATGTGACGATTGGCGCTAATAGCTCCATCTGGTTCAATGCTGTCATTCGCGGAGATGTTGCGCCGACAATTATTGGTGAACGCGTCAGCATTCAAGATCTTAGCTGTCTGCATCAGAGTCCCGGTAAGACATTAGTCATTGAAGATGACGTTACGGTCGGTCACAAAGCACTTTTACATAGTTGTATCATCCGCAAAGGTGCACTTATCGGAATGGGCTCCATCATTTTGGATGGCGCTGAAATCGGCGAAGGTGCTTTCATCGGTGCCGGAGCGCTCGTTCCCCCCGGTAAGAAGATTCCTGCTGGGTGCCTTGCGCTCGGTTCACCTGCAAAAGTTGTCCGTGAATTAAATGATGAAGATCGAAAAGATATGCAACGGGTGATCGATAGTTATGTCGAAAAAGGACAGATTTATAAAAGTATGCAAAAGTGAAAAAGCTGCTTTCATGGGCAGTTTTTTTACTTTCTCATCATGATTGCCATGATGACTACGCCTATAATGACGATTGAAACAACACCTGCAACTAAGAGCAACAACAATAAGCTGAATGCCATATGTCTCCCCCTTTCATTCTTGCCTTGCTATAATGTTGGACGGCTTTGCGCCCAATTGGTTTCATTCATTAAAAAAACACGGAAAGCAAGGATTGTCCTCGCTTTCCGTGTTTTGTCTCTCTTATCGAACAGCCAAACCGGCTTTTTCTTTAATATCAGCTGCTTTGTCCGTCTGCTCCCAAGGAAGGTCAATGTCCGTACGTCCGAAATGTCCGTAGGCTGCTGTTTGTTTGTAGATTGGTCGGCGCAGATCCAACATTTTGATAATACCGGCAGGACGCAGATCGAATAACTCCCTGACGATTTCTACGAGCTTACTCTCTGTTAACGTGCCTGTTCCAAACGTATCAATTGAGATGGAAACGGGGCTTGCAACTCCAATCGCATAAGCCAACTGAACTTCACAACGGTCAGCAAGTCCTGCTGCAACAATATTCTTCGCAACATAGCGGGCTGCGTAAGACGCTGAACGGTCAACTTTCGTTGCGTCTTTTCCAGAAAATGCACCGCCACCATGACGTGCATAACCACCATACGTATCGACGATGATTTTACGACCAGTAAGACCTGCATCCCCTTGTGGTCCGCCAATGACGAATCTTCCTGATGGATTAATGAAGTATTTTGTTTCATCATCTAATAACTCAGTTGGGACTACCGGTAAGACGACATGCTCTTTTACTTCCCGTTGAAGCTGCTCGAGTGTGACATCCGGGTGATGTTGAGTTGAGATAACAATTGTGTCAATACGGACAGGTTTGTCGTTTTCATCGTATTCAACCGTCACTTGCGTCTTTCCATCGGGACGTAAATAATCGAGGATTTCCTCTTTACGTACTTGTGCAAGTCTACGTGCCAGCTTATGAGATAGACTGATTGGCAAAGGCATAAGTTCAGGTGTTTCGTTACATGCATACCCGAACATTAACCCTTGGTCTCCCGCTCCAATTGCATCAAGCTCTTCATCACTCATTGTCCCTTCACGTGCTTCAAGTGCCTGATCGACACTTGCTGCTATGTCAGGTGACTGTTCGTCGATCGATGTCAAGACCGAAGACGTCTCCCAGTCAAATCCGAATTTCGCTCTTGTATAGCCGATTTCTTTCACTGTATCACGGACGACTTTTGGAATATCCACATACGTAGTCGTTGTAATTTCCCCGATCACCAATACTAATCCTGTAGTGATAGTTGTTTCGCACGCAACACGCGCGTTTGGGTCTTCTTCTAGGATCGCATCCAATATGGCGTCCGAAATTTGGTCGCACATTTTGTCAGGATGTCCTTCTGTTACCGATTCAGATGTAAACAGTCGGCGAATTGTCAATGTAGTTTCCTCCTTAACGGCTTGTTAATATTGATACGGTACTCTAATTGTCCCAGTTTGTTCCACGCCTGAAGAGAGTCGACGTCAACATACACAAGGATTAAGGGCCAAGAAAATGAATATAAAAAGCCCTTCGCTCACGTAAATACATGAGGAAAGGCATATTTTCAAAAGCAGCACCTTTCACTCTTATCGTCCAAGGATTCAACCTTGCTCCAGGTTGGCACCTTCTCGCAGAAATTCCTGCGCAGGTTGCCGGGTTTCATAGGGCCTGTCCCTCCACCAGCTCGGGATAAGAGTATCCGTTCATCTAACAATGCTACGAAAAAGATTGGATTTTGTCAAATAGTTTCTCTGATACATACTTGAGTTTTGAATTAGTATAGATTATTATACGTAATGTGTTATACTATTTACGAAATGTGATGATACCCATTCAATGGGATTACATGCAAAGGACGGTACGAAACTTATGATCTCAGCGAAAATTGAAATCGGTCTAAATGAATTGCTTTCAGGCAACAACATCAACATCCAGCCTTCAGTGGCGGAATTGGTTGAAAAAGCTACATCACGTGGAGAAGCAGAACTTTCTGCAGACGGTGCAATTACTGCACGAACTGGAAAGTATACTGGCCGTTCTCCTGAGGATAAATACACTGTCGAAGAAGATTCTTCGAAAGATAAAATCGATTGGGGTAAAGTGAACCGCCCAATCTCCACAGAAATTTTCGATTCATTATATACGAAAGTACTTGACCATTTAAAAACTAAAGACGAACTATTCGTTTTCAAAGGCTACGCAGGCGCTGACAAGGATTCACAACTGTCAATCCAAGTCATTAACGAATACGCATGGCAAAACCTGTTCGTTCATAATTTGTTCATCCGCCCAACGGCAGAAGAATTGAAGACACATGAAGCTCAATTTACAATTCTTGCGGCTCCTTCATTCAAAGCTGATCCGAAAGTAGATGGAACGAAATCTGAAACTTTCATCATTGTATCACTTGAAAAGCGTATCGTACTAATTGGAGGTACTGAATATGCAGGAGAAATGAAAAAGTCGATTTTCTCCGTTATGAACTACTTGCTTCCTGAACGTGGAATTCTTCCAATGCACTGTTCTGCTAACGTTGGAGAAGATGGAGATGTTGCGTTATTCTTCGGTTTGTCTGGAACAGGTAAAACGACGCTATCAGCTGACGCGCACCGTAAATTGATTGGTGATGACGAGCACGGTTGGTCCGATAACGGCGTATTCAACATCGAAGGTGGATGTTACGCAAAATGCATCAACTTATCACAGGAAAAAGAACCTGAAATTTACGGAGCTATCCAGTTCGGTTCAGTTCTTGAAAACGTTGTTCTTGATGAAAAAACACGTATTCCTGATTATGACGACAATTCTTTAACAGAGAATACACGTGCTGCTTATCCGATCCAAAACATTGAAAACATCGTAACACCATCAGTTGCAGGGCATCCTAAAGCAATCGTCTTCTTGACTGCAGACGCTTTCGGCGTATTGCCTCCAATTTCTAAATTGACGAAAGAGCAAGCGATGTACCACTTCTTAAGCGGGTTCACATCGAAGCTTGCCGGCACAGAGCGTGGCATCACGGCACCTGAAGCGACATTCTCGACTTGCTTCGGTTCTCCTTTCCTTCCATTGCCTGCGACGGTATATGCTGAAATGCTCGGTAAAAAAATTGACGAGCATGATGCACAAGTATTCCTTGTGAATACAGGTTGGACTGGTGGCGTTTACGGAGTTGGTAAACGTATGTCACTCAAGCATACTCGTACAATGGTCCGTGCAGCAATTGCAGGTCAATTGAATGATGTAGAATATGAACAGAACGAAGTATTTGGTCTTGCTATGCCAAAAGCAATCGAAGGGGTTCCATCAGAAGTGTTGAATCCACGCAATGCTTGGTCTGATCCAGCAGCATACGATCAGAAAGCGAACAAATTGGCTGATCTTTTCCGTGAAAACTTTAAGAAATTCAATCACGTTTCTGAAGATATCTTGGAAAAAGGCGGACCGACAGCTTAATAAACAAAAATATCCAGGTGCCTATAAGGACACCTGGATTTTTTATTTACAGAAAGCTATATTAATAATTATTCATTGGATATCCCTATGTCTAAACTGTTTCATGCCCATTACTCCTAAAACAATTCCCACAATGATAACGATACTTAACGTAACAACACTTATCTCCTCAACTGGCACACTTGGAATATGGCCGAATGGAGAAAGTTTTCCAAACCAATCTTGGAACTGTAGCAATTCTCCCATATAGACGATGAAAAACGAATAGATAAGATAATACCAAACCAAATTAGTCCACTTAGGGAAATAGCCTATTAAGAAAACCCCAATGCCAATCATGACACCTATGGCAGGAAGGTAAACAAATGCTGCCTTGAGCAACATTGCAAATCCAAAGTTGTCATCTACTACTGCAGATGCAGCAATCCATAAACCGGCTACTCCCATAAATAACATTACCACGGATGTGATGATAGCCAAAACTACATATCCACCTACTATTCGGTTCCTAGAAACTGCATTGCTCAGTAAATGATCGAGCCTACCTTTCTTCTCCTCACCTCGGACTTTCAATAAAACCATCAGCACCGGAATTGTACTGAGCATCGCAATGACAGACATAAGCATTGGAATGAATTGCTCAATCAATGTAAAACCTTCTACCGGTTGCAGCACCTCAGCAAGCACTTCATTATCTGCGAAAAACGATTCTAAATCTCCCATGACTGAACCATACGAGAGCCCGAGTACGAACATGCCAACTGTCCAAGAATACAATGCCGTTCGCTGTAATCTGAATGCAAGGCCAATTGGGCTGCTTAAAAAGCGTGAAGCTTCACTTCTGCCAGCTTTAGTTGGTATGAATCCTGCCCCTAAATCCCTTATCGCATTCAAATACAAGGCTAGCGTTGCTATGATCAACCCTATAGCTAAGGTTAGCGCGATTGGCCACCAATAATTATTGACGTATACTTGTGCCCCTAACACCCAGCCGAGAGGAGAAAACCAAGAAATCGTTTCATTACCCGAGTCTCCGACCGCACGGATTAAATAAGAGATTCCGAGTAATGAAAACGAATAGCCAATAGTCCCCCTTGAACTTTCGGACAGTTGTGCAAAGACGGCTGTTACAGAACCGAAAAAGATCCCTGTAGCTCCTAGTACAGCTCCATACAGCATGGAACCTGCAAAATCGATACTTTCAATTTGCATAAAATACAATCCGAATCCAGTTACCAACGCTATTTTAACGAGTATGCCGGTTTTTACAATGGAATTGACTTGTTATTTTTAAAACTACTTACCTTCACTGTTTCTTCATCCAATCACAAAGATCTCTAACAGTTTGTGCGTTATGCTCTGCTGGAAAATGATGCGTATATTCAGGATAAAACCAAGTTTCATAGGTGCGCCCATGTTCACGCAAAGCATCTTCCAATAAAATCGCCTGCTCGAATGATACATTTTCATCTTTCATGCCATGGATAATTAGGATGTTCGCTTCGATCTCATTCGCACGGAATAAGGCAGTCCGCTCTCGGTATGCATCTGGCATATTGATGGGCGTGCCTCCTATCACTCTTTTCATCATCCGTCGCATATCTTCCCGCTCATTATATGTAAACACAACATCCGAAACGCCAGCCCATGTCACCACAGACGTAATATCATCACGTAAAATCGCTGTCCATAGTGCCATGATACCGCCTCTCGAAAAAGCATACAGATGGATTCGGTCTTTATTGGCAAGCATATGTTGTTTTAGGACGTCGACCGCATACACTGCGTCAGAACGATCTCCCCCAGCAAACTCGTCACGTCCTTCGCCTCCTCTGTTGCCACGATAGTAAGGGGCAAACACGATGAAACCTTGTGATGCGAATTGGGCAATTCTCGAAGGACGTACCATTCCGATATGTTGCATTCCCCCGCGTAGATAGACAATCCCTTCATAATTACCTTCTACAATCGGTTCCGCAAGAAGTCCCTTCACTTTCAATCCATCAGATAAATACGTGATTTCTTGTAGCCTGATATGCGGATTCGGAGATGGGTAATCTCTCTTGGATACGATATAGCCGTCAGTCACCATATTGTTCCACCCACTTTCGGATTTCTTGCATCCCTTCATCTTTCATATGAAAACTCAGCTCTTCGCAAGCTGTCAATTCCTCGTTCGTCAACCATATCGCACCATATGTTTCAAACAATTGCGGATTTTCATCGATGCTGGATATATTTGCCGTGAATACCGCTTTGCAAAATGGCACATCGCTACTAACAACATACTCTGCAAAACGAGTCAAATTCTTTATCGTTACGCCAGTTTCTTCAATCGTTTCGCGGATAGCAGCTTCTTCAACCGTTTCACCTTCTTCTGCTTTACCGCCGGGAAATTCAATGCCACGGACCATATGTCTCGTCAACAGCCATTTCCCTTCATGTTTTAAGACAACAAGCACATGTCTCGCTTCCATTCCCAGTCGATTCTTCCCAAACGTCAGCTCGACATGCGCTCCTTGCAAGTCCTTGAAAGATGTAATCATTTTGCTCACGTCCTTTCATTCAATTACGTGATGAAGAACGGAGTCTATAAAGGTTAACGCGTAATCTCTGCAGGTCTAAATAACGGTAACCCCTCAATAAACCTTTTCGTCCCTTCATCCGAAAATTCATGGATCAATGCATACAACTTCATCGTTTTCATATCGACTTCGTGATTATTCTTATCATAGTGGTAAGGGACATAGGGCAAGTGTGCACGTAGGAAGTTCCTGAATTCCAACCGGTCCATTTGCCTGAAAATCTCCTCGAATACAGGAAGAAACTCCTTACTCATCTCTACTTCATATTCCCATGGCGACGCGTACTTATGCGGATAAATCTGCTGATTTCCAATCGAGACATACATTTTCACTTTTTCGTTTTCCATATGAACCCACCCTTTTTTCAGTAGTATGGCTCATTCAATAAAAACGATTCAGACAGCCTAATAGTTATTCTCTTTCTACGTTCGCAACTCGTTCAACTGCATTAGCGACATTGAGATGTACATTCGGATCTAACGGATGCGGTACAAGATCTCCGGGTTTAGTGCTATCTACAATTGCAAGTGCCGCTGCTATTAACATCGGATACGTAATGTCTTTTGCTTTTGCATCCAAAGCCCCTCTGAAAATCCCTGGGAAACCAAGCACATTATTCACTTGTCGTCCATCTGCTGCAAAGGCTGCGCCTGCTTTTAGTGCGATTTCCGGTTCGATTTCAGCACTAGGATTTGATAACGCCAAAATGATTTGCCCTTTTCGTACCCATTCAGGTTTAATCAAATCTTTCACGCCTGTCGTCGCAACAATAATATCACATGTCTGCATTAGCTCTTCGATAGATCCGGCAATTGTGCCGCCACTTTCTCGCAATCGATTAATAGCATCCTGGTTTCGATCCACTCCATACATCTCTTTAACGCCATACGCCATGAACATTTTACTAATGGCAAGACCGGCAGCACCTAAACCAATTTGACCTACATTTGATTCGGATAACTTCACGCCTGTTTGCTTACATGCAGATAATGCGGAGGCTAAAGTTACAACGGCTGTCCCATGCTGATCATCATGCATCACAGGAATATCCAGTTCCGCTTTAAGTCGGTTTTCAATTTCAAAACAATGCGGAGAGCCAATATCTTCTAGTAAGATACCACCAAAACCTTGACGGATATGTTTCACTGTTTCAACAACCTCGTCTGGATCACTCGTATCTAACAATATCGGAATCGCACTAATACCGGCAAACTGATCAAATAACACCGCTTTACCTTCCATAACTGGCATTCCGGCAACTGGACCTATATTGCCCAATCCTAAAATAGCTGTTCCGTCTGTCACAATCGCAACGGTATTCGAAATACCTGTAAAATAATTTGCTTGTTCAGGATCTTGTTGGATTACTTTACAGACATTCGCGACCCCTGGTGTATAGACACGCCGCAAATCTCCGAGTGAACGGATTTCCAAGCGGCTCTTCATAGCGATTTTACCGCCTTCGTGTGCATGAAGTACATCGTCTGTTACCGCATGGACGGATACACCGCCTCCAATACGATTAACAGCTGCGACGATGTTATCCAATTGCTCTTCGCTTGTAAACTGAATAGAAATATCACGAATGGTCGAAAGTGTTCCGACTTTAATTGTTTGTATATCACCGATATCGCCTTTCAATTCACCGATTGCAACAGCGACTTTTGCAAAGTTGCCGGGTACTGAAGGCGTTTCAATGATTAAGTTTCGAATAAATTGCATCTGGGTCATTCTAAAATTCCTCCTATGAAAACATGCTTTTAGCATTCCTATTATACGATATACCCAATCGTAACATAACAAAAAGCACGAACTCCAAAACTTCAGGAATTCGTGCTTCTGATTAGGCTTTACTATCAATGACAGTGCCTTTATGAGGATGGCTGGCTACAGAAGGTTGGTCTGGTAATGCATTCAACATTTCTGTGGCTGCAGACGTATTCATCGTCAGTGCTTTACTCATGACACTCATTTGAACGGTCGACTGCAAACTTCTCAATTGGCTTGCCATTATGGAATTTATGTCCATTATCCAATCCTCCCTTCACACTTCTACTATCGGAGGATTAATGGATAAGTGAAGTATTACTTATTATCTTCGCCAAGAAACGCATTCAACATCCATTGATGCTTCTCGATGCTTTGATAGACAGCATTTAATAAATCCTCTGTCATATCATCTCCGCTTTCGGCTGCAAGATCCATCCCTTTTTTAAGAGACTTCATGATTTTATCGAAATCTTCAACAGTCGTTTTCACCATTGCATCTGCATTTTCATTACCTGCTGCTTCTTTGACGACAGACTCGTTCAAATGCTCTTTCAAAGTAGCAGTTGGTTCGCCACCAAGTGTCAATACGCGTTCTGCGATTTCATCCATATGAAGAGTCGCTTCCGTGTAAAGCTCCTCGAATTTCGCGTGTAATGTGAAGAATTCTTTGCCTTTTACATACCAATGATAATTATGCAATTTCGCATACATGACTGACCATGTCGATACTTGTTTGTTTAATTCTGTGACTAACTCTTTATTCATTTTAACAACCTCTTTCCATTAAATAATGCATCTCTCTGTTAATTTACCACTAAAACAAATAAACTAAACATATGACAGAAAGTAAGGTGTTTAACGATTGAAATCTATACTGATCGGCATCATTAAAATTTACCAGAAAGTAATTTCTCCTCTTACTCCCCCAACTTGTCGGTTCTATCCTACTTGCTCGCATTACGGAATCGAAGCATTGCAGAAACATGGCGCAGTTAAAGGTTCCTGGTTGGCGGTGAGGCGGATTTCAAAATGTCACCCTTTCCATGAAGGTGGTTTTGATCCCGTTCCTGAAAAAGAAATAAAAAATTGAAATACCGGTCGATTCCGGTATTTTTTCTTTTTTCATTGCCAAACTACTTAGCATCTTGTATTATAGGAAAGTACTTAAATCGTAATCATTACTATTACTGAAACTGGAGGTACTTCTTATGAAGAAAAGAGTAGTTCTTGTTTCCATCGCACTTGTTCTAACATTGATAATGGGTGCATGTGGGAACAAAGACGAGAAAGAGAGCAGTACAGAGCGGAAAGAAGGTGTACTGTCAGTTTATACGACTGTCTATCCTTTGCAATATTTTACTGAACAAATTGGCGGAGATTATGTAGATGTCAAATCGATTTATCCAGCGGGTGCAGATGAACACTCATTCGACCCGACACAGAAAGATATGATGGCCTTATCGGAAGCCGATCTATTCTTTTATATCGGACTAGGGTTGGAAGGCTTTGTTGAAAACGCGCAAAAAACACTGAAAGGTCAACATGTCAAAATGGTTGCCACTGCTGATTCTATTTCTGAAGAACGGTTGAGTGATAATGAGCATGAACATGAGGAGCATGAGGACCATGATGATGAAGAGCATCACGATCATGGCAAAGTGGATCCGCATGTGTGGATTTCACCGACATTAAGCATTGAACTTGCAAGATCCATCAAAGATTCTTTGAGTAGTGAAATGTCGGAACAGAAAGAAACGTTTGAAAAGAACTTTGATGCGCTGGAAGATCACCTATTAGAGTTGGATCAGCGCTTCCAACAGATGGCAGATCAAGCTTCTAGCAAAACATTTTTCGTTTCGCATGCAGCTTTTGGCTATATTGCAAAAGATTATGGATTGCAGCAAGTCGCGATTGCAGGGCTGAACTCCCAAAATGAACCATCGCAAAAACAACTCGCAAACATCGTCAAACAGGCAAAAGATAATCAAGTTCAGTTTATCCTATTTGAACAAAATGTTTCTTCGAAATTAACAGAAGTTGTCCGTAAAGAGCTTGGTGCTGAATCGCTGACTCTTCATAATTTAGGCGTACGCACCCAAGAAGACTTGAATGCGGATGAAACCTATTTTACGTTGATGGAGCGAAACTTAAGTGTTTTTGAAAAAGCACTCGGTCAACAGTAAGAAAATGAGGCTGGGACATAACATACAAAAAGCGTAAAGGAAATAATTCTTTACGCTTTTTGTATGTTTATTGTTAGCAAATACTTTTTAGAACATCAGAGTGCACCGGAGCGAAAAAAAGCCGACTCCTGCGGGATGTAGCGCGAATATTGAGACCCCGCAGGAGTGTCAGCGACGAGGAGGCTCAAGCGCGCCCCGCGGAAAGCGTGCCTTTTGGAGCGCAGGGAATCGGGCTGTATTTTAGTTTTGTCTCAGCCTCATTTTCTTTACTTTTCATCAGAATCTAACCACGTCTTTAATGTCCTACGCAATAACTTGTTCGAAGCATTTCGAGGTAATTGTTTAACAAAGTAGAATCTCTTCGGTACTTTATAACTCGCCAGACGATGCCTGCAGAACTCATCAAGTTCTTCAGCAGACAAGTCAGTGTCCACGACAACAAAAGCCACAGGAACACTTCCCCACTCTTTATCTTCTTGGCCGCACACTCCTGCTTCCAAAACTCTTGGGTGGGAAGCAAGGATATTCTCAATTTCAGCAGGATATATATTTTCTCCGCCCGATATGATTAGATCAGAACGTCTGTCCACGATATAGAGATAGCCTTCATCGTCGATATATCCTAGATCGCCGGTTTGTAGCCAGCCATCTACAAGTGAACTTTTAGACGAAGCATGTCCAATATAACCTGGCGTAACATGCGGTCCAGCTACAAGCACTTCACCGATCTCCCCAGCTCTTTTGCCATCTGCAATTTTAATACGATTGAAAAATAATGGCTTGCCTGCAGACCCCGATTTACGCAGTGCATCTTCCGCCGATAGTGTGGCTGTCTGTGAACTGGTTTCTGTCATGCCGTACGTCTGCAATACAGGCAATTGACGTAGCGTAGATCTCTCCAAATAATCATTCGGAATCGGCCCACCCCCTGCTAAAACCGTGCGGAACATAGGGTCTGCGACGGAATCCACCTTTTCCATTTCAGACAGTATTCGCTGCAAACCTGTCGCTACTACAGAAATTCGGGTGACTGTCCCCCGACAGATTTCTTCAGCTATTGACTGCGCATCAAATTTCTCATAGAGTCTCACTTCCATTCCGTACAACACAGATCTGACAAGAATGGAAAAGCCGCTAATATGAAAAAGGGGCATCGTGCATAACCAGCAGTCATTTTCATCCAATCCGAGATTCAATACTGAGGAAAGTGCACTTGACGTATGGTTGTCCGCAGTTTGGCGGACACCTTTAGGAAAACCAGTTGTACCGGATGTATACATAATTGTAATCGTTCTGGATGGCTCCCAGTATTCTGTAAAATGGGATTCCTTTATAGGTAGTGTCTGTATCATTGAAAACGTCATAAACGCATTTTCGTTCTGAGCAGTCAAGTTCTGGAATTCGTCTGCGATTATCCATACTTTTGCTTCACTATCAGTGAGTTGCCAAGCAATTTCCTCCGTCGTCAACCGATTATTCAGCATGACAATTTCAAGTCCCGCCACTAAGCATCCATGAATCATAAACACCATTTCCGGAGAAGATGCTCCGAGCAGAGCGATTCGATCACCTTCTTGCAAATCAATCGACCGCAACTTACTAGCAATGGAAATTGCTTCTTCCTTTAGTTGCTGGAATGTCCACTGTTCATCGCCGAATGACAATGCGATGCGGTTTGGCGTGAGATAAGCCCGTTGTAATAACCAATTGGGAATCATAGAAAAAACCTCCATTCAATGAAAAAGCTGCCTGATAAAAGGCAGCTTAATTTCATTATTGATTAAGGGAAGCGTGGGAACTGACCGAAATCAGGTTTGCGCTTCTCTTTAAACGCGTCTCTTCCTTCTTTTGCTTCATCTGTTGTGTAATACAGAAGTGTTGCATCCCCTGCCATCTGTTGTAGACCTGCAAGACCGTCCGTATCAGCATTCATTGCTGCTTTTACGAAGCGAAGTGCAGTCGGACTCATGCCAAGCATCTCTTCACACCACTGAACAGTTTCATCTTCCAATTGGTCGTATGGAACGACTGTGTTGACAAGACCCATATCCAATGCTTCCTGCGCATCATATTGACGACATAGGAACCAGATTTCGCGGGCTTTTTTATGTCCAACGATACGTGCAAGATAACCTGAACCGTAGCCAGCATCAAATGAGCCAACTTTAGGACCAGTTTGTCCGAAACGAGCGTTATCAGCAGCAATCGTCAAGTCACAAACGACGTGTAATACATGTCCTCCACCAATTGCATAGCCAGCAACCATTGCAACTACTGGTTTTGGAATGACACGGATCAATCTTTGCAAATCAAGGACATTCAAACGTGGAATTTCGTCATCGCCTACATAACCTCCATGACCACGTACGGATTGGTCTCCACCTGAACAGAACGCTTTCTCGCCTTCACCCGTTAAGATGATGACACCTATACTTGAATCATCTCTTGCGCGTGAAAATGCATCAATCAGTTCCATTACAGTCTTAGGACGGAATGCGTTGCGCACTTCCGGACGGTTAATCGTCACCTTAGCGATGCCGTTATACTTTTCATATTTAATGTCTTCATATGTACGAATTGTTTCCCATTGACGAGTCATTTTTTTCCTCCTCTAATTTAACGTACTCTTGTAATGTAGTCCTTAATCATTGTAGCAAATAATTGTGGTTTTTCCACGTGAATTGCATGCCCCGCGTCAGAAACGACTGTTTGCTCCCATGAAGGTGCATGTTTCTTCATTTCCAGACCGATGGACACGAACTTCTGATCCAGCTCCCCAGTGATGAGAAGTACAGGTTTGTTGATTGTTTGGAGTGCATCCCAATACGAAGGTTGGCTACCTGTGCCTATCCCTAAAAGACTATTTGCAAGACCTTTTTCGGATTGTTGGAGCCGCTCCTGACGAATCTTATCACGTTGTTTCAATGGCAATCTTTTCTGTGATTCAAATAAAGGGATGTCCTCCCACCTGTCAACGAATGATTGTAAGCCATTTTCAATTATTTTCTGTGCAAGCTCCTTATCTGACGTTTTTCTCGCGTTACGGTCGTTTTCAGACAGCAGACCCGGTGAAGCACTCTCCAGAATTAGAGCCTCGACCTTGTCAGGATTATGTATCGTATACCCTAAGGCGATACGGCCACCCATCGAATAGCCGACAAGGGTAAATGATTCCAATCGAAGTTTAGTAAACAATGCATCCAAATCAGCTACTTGTTCTTCCATAGAGTAACGTATTGGATCTTCCGGGATGCTTGTTTTTCCATGGCCCGTTAAATCGACTGCAACGGTTCTGTAGCTTCCTTTAAAATGACTGCGAACATCTGTCCACGTTGATGTACTACCTGTGAATCCGTGAACAAAGATGATTACAGGCAGATGTTCTTCACCTTCCATTTCGACATGGATTAGTTGACCACGGATGGCGACGTCTACTTCAGTCATTCTTCTCAATCCTTTCAACGACTTCAGCCCAATACGCACGGTGCGACTGAACATTAATAGGTCTGTTTGTGAACACTTCAAGTATGCGCACATTTTTTGTTTTTTCATTCCGAATTTCAGCTTCAAATTCATCCACTGAATGAATTGCAGCATATTGAGCGTCATACATCGCCGCAATATGTTCAAATGTCAAACCTGTAGGTGTCCCGAACAATTCTTCAAAATGATTCGGAACAGTAGATTGAGGTAAGTAAGAGAAAATACCACCTCCGTCATTGTTGAGGATAATGATTGTCAAATTCGTCTTATGAAACCGGGAAACAATCAATCCGTTGACATCATGCAAAAATGACAAATCTCCGATTAAAAGGTACGTTGGCCGTTGACGGACCGTTTGAATACCGAATGCTGTTGAAACGACACCATCAATACCGTTTGCTCCCCTGTTCGAGAATAGCGTCAGTTCTTTATCCGTCTGACTGAAAAATGTGTCCAGATCACGGATCGGCATACTGCTCCCACTGACAAGATCACTACCGGATGGCAAGTACTCGAGCAATGTCTTAACGATGATACCTTCATCCCCAGGCATTCCTGTATACTCTTTCGTCACGACCTCAGCGATTCTATCTGCACGCGACCACAAACGTGTGTGGTCAGTTTGTAGCCGTTCAATAGGTATCCTTAACACGGAATCTGGTGACACTTGCAAATGATGCGTTACGACTCCGAGTGAATCCCGGAACTCAGGCGCTTCATCTATTGCTATATACACGGTAGGAGGGTTGTTTTTCAAAAATAATGATAACGGCTTCGAAACAGGTTGCGGGCCAAACCGAATGACCGTATGCGCAACAGCTTGTTTTTTGAAAGCGTCACTTTTTAACAAGGCATCATAATGAGCAATGCATAGCTCCTTGCAATCTTCCGGCACTTCAGACCGTAGATTGGATAGTGGATCCACCAACACTGGCCATTGAAGTGACTTAGCGAATTTCCAAAACGTGCGTTTGTCAAAACCAACAGGCATTTCCCCAGCAATAATCAGTCCATTTTCAGCTACTGAAAGTATTTTACTGAATCTCTTTTCCGCTTCGCTTGTTAGCTGAGTCTGTCCCGAATAAGTTTCCATAAAAGAGCTGGCAGGCGTTTGCTGATCAAAGTCAATCAACAATGGTTCACGCAAAGGAATATTCAAATGAATAGGTCCCATCGGTTGTGTTAACGAAACGGATACAGCCCGTTGAATATGACGTTCCAAATAACGATCCAACTCTCTATTGTCCTCCGCTAAAGGCAAATCGACACTGAATTTCACATGCTTCCCGTACATATTTAGTTGATCGATTGCCTGTGGGGCTCCGACTCCACGTAGTTCGTGAGGTCGGTCCGCTGTCATAACAATCAATGGAAGGCGCGCATAAAACGCCTCGGTAATTGCAGGATGGTAGTTTGACGCTGCTGTACCGGACGTGCAAAGAAGAATAACCGGTTTACCTGATGCCTTTGCCAATCCAAGCGCAAAATACGCGGCCGATCGTTCATCCACTTGCATGTATGTCTGTATTCCTTCTGATGCTGCAAATGCATATGCTAATGGCGTTGAACGGGATCCAGGACTAATTACAGCCGCTTCTACTCCGGCTTTGAGTAATGACTCCGTCATCCGCAACACATGTCCAGTTAAAATTTTCTGTTCAACCATTCAATTTGCCTCCAAGAGCTCTTAATACAGGCCTAAACTTCACCCATGTCTCTTCATATTCTTCTTGCGCGTCGGAATCCGCGACAATTCCCCCGCCTGCATATAAATAAGCATGATTACCCTTAATAAGCGCGGAACGAATGCCTACAGCAAATTCCCCATCCCCAGAAGCGTCAGTCCAACCGATAGGCGCAGCATAATAGCCTCTGTCCATTCCTTCGTTTTGCCTGATCATTTCTAATGCAACTGTCGTAGGAACACCACCAAGAGCCGGAGTCGGATGCAAAGCCTCAACGAATGAGAAGATATCATTTTGCTGTCCGATAGATCCTTCCACCGACGTATACAGATGTTGAATATCCCGGATTTTCATCAACTTAGGGATTTTAGGAATCCTGACATCTTTACAAAAGGATTCAAATACTGTTGAAATCATACTTACCACATGCTGATGCTCTTCACGATTTTTCGGATCACTTAACAGTTCCTCGCCCAACTTTCGATCTTCTTGCGCGGATTTACCACGTCTTATTGAGCCTGCAACACAAGCCGAGTACACTTTTCCACTTTTGACTTCGACAAGTCTTTCCGGCGTTGCACCAAAAAATAGGGAGTTTCCGACTTGCAAACCGAAATGATAACTTTCTTGCTGTTCGTTTGTAATGGCATGCAACACGCCGGCAACGGATAATTCTTGTTCAAATGCAAGTTCCACCGCACGCGCAATGACAACTTTATCGGCTTGTCCGTTGCGTATCAGCTCTGTCACATTTTCTACAGCCTTTTTGTACTGTTCCTTCCCGCGCTCCGTCGTCGTTTTTATATTGTTTCGAAGCGTGAAATCAAACTCATCGACTTGGGCAATATGAATCAATCTGTCCCGTTCTTCACGAAGTTTATCAAAGATGGCAGACGCATTACTGCTATCCGTTATTAAATTGATGGAAATCTGTGTTTTGCCTTCTTCAATTTTTAATTGTATAGATGGCACGACGAAATAAGAAGATGGAAATTCACCCCATTCCGATTGAGCTCTGTTTTGTTCATCATAGGAGAAACCGCCAAACAGAACAGGATCCATATCCGTTTCCTCTTTGACGAGTTTTTCACATAGTTGCTGCCAACTAGCAGATATATCCTCGTAACGACCATTTATTTTTTCATTCGTAAGCAAGTGAGCATGGCCAATTCCAACTAGTGTCATCGTTTTATCTGCATTTTGCCAATAAAATCGTTCTTTTTTGTAACTTGAATGTCCTGCCTCAAAAAATGATAATGCAGAAACCCTTCCGACTTCGAGCGTTTCTGTGAAAAACTTTGTATGGGAAGACAATGTCGTCTGTTTTGCTTTAGCTGCATCTGTTAGATTGTAACTCATGATTTTCTCTCCTTCTGCTTGGATCGATCAATAGTGCGGGATAGTAAATGAATGTAGGATGAAAGAAATATTTTCTTACTTCCATTATACCGAAACTCTGATGTTCTCGCATACATAATGCAAAGAAGGATACCTCTTTCATCGAATTTGGAGTACAATGGAATACGGAAACATTAGAATAGGAGAGAATACAATGCAACATACTATTAAAGCAGATACAGGATGGAAGATCTGGTGGCAACTCACAAGACCTCATACGTTGACCGCTGCCTTCGCACCTGTTTTTCTAGGAACAATGATCGCATTGACTTATGGCAAACTACACTTCCCATTATTTTTCGCCATGCTCATCGCCAGTCTGTTAATTCAGATGGCGACAAATATGTTTAACGAATATTATGATTATAAACGCGGCTTGGATACGGAGCATTCAGTCGGAATAGGCGGCACAATTGTCCGGAACGGCATAAAAGCCAAAACTGTATTGAACATTGCTTTTGCTCTTTATGCAATTTCATTAGTGATCGGAATTTATATATGTAGCCAGACGTCTTGGGGATTGGCAATCGTCGGACTCGTCTCCATGTCAATCGGCTATTTCTACACCGGCGGTCCTTATCCAATCGCATACACGCCTTTCGGTGAATTAGTTTCAGGCGTAGTTATGGGCATGCTGTTGATTTTGATTGCCTTCTATATCCAGACCGGAACAGTGACGGCAGATGCTATTCTGATTTCCATACCAAGCATGCTGCTTGTTGGCGCAATCATGATGGCCAACAATATACGTGACTTAGAAGGAGATAAAGAAGGTGGCAGAAAGACTTTGGCAATTCTTGTAGGAAGGGACAAGGCAATCTCACTTCTTGCTTTGTTCTTTATCATTGCATATGGATGGATTATCGCACTAGTTATTACTAGTCACTTGTCAGCATGGGGATTACTAGTTCTTCTAAGTGTACCCAAGCCGATAAAAGCAATCGCCACATTCCGCGCCCATCTTCTACCTATCCAAGTAATGCCTGCCATGAAACATACTGCAGTAACGAATACGTTATTCGGACTGCTTCTTGGAATCGGTATTCTCATCGCGCATATTTTATGACTAGAACGGACATGCTCAATTGCATGTCCGTTTTTCGTTGATTGTAAAATAATTGATATCACAATAAATCCTGTTCATAAACTTGATGTTTAGTTTAACGGCCAAATAGGGAATTGAGACAATACACTCGTTTAAAATGAGTTGGCTTTGAATGGAGATAGAATGAACATACTAATCGTATTAACTTAAAGGATGTGCTGAACATGTTAACCGATAAACAGAGGGATAGTTTAAAAAGTCAGTTATTAAATTTAAGGAAAGAGTTAACAAAAACCGAAAAAGAAACGGATATTAAAGAATCATCACAGGACGAAGTCGGAGAATTGTCCATGTATGACAATCACCCTGCAGATATGGGAACAGAATTATACGAACGGGAGAAGGACCTTGCTTTAAACACGCATGCCACAGGTGAAATCGATAAAGTCGAGCAAGCACTGGAAGCTATGCAGGAAGGCACATATGGTCAATGCGAGGTATGTGCAAAGGACATTCCGTTTGAGCGCCTGGAAGCAGTCCCCTATACAACATATTGCATTGAACATGCTACCGAAAGGGCTATCCCTGAAGACCGGCCCGTTGAAGACGACATCTTGATAATGGCCAACCCCAATTCATTTGCAGATCGAAGAGACGGTATTCAAAGAGACAGCGAAGATAGTTTTCAGGAAATAGCTAAATCGGGGACGTCAGAAACACCTTCCGATTTCACAGGAGATCATGATGACTATAATACTTTATATGATGATAAAATACTTGATGGAGCAGCAGAGAAAATGGAGGAGTTCGTCAGCACAGATATCACAGGCGAAACAAGAGGCTTTGTCCGATCGGAAACATCTGAGCAGTATGAGGAAGAATTAGACGAAGAAGGCATCGAATCCCCTTTGGGAGATATCCCCTATCATGAAAAAGATAGCTATACCGGGGACAAGTAACGAAGACCGATTCTAAATAAATAATAAAAAAGGTCACAGCCATTAAGTTAATGGTTGTGACCTTTTATTGTATGACCCCTACGGGATTCGAACCCGTGTTACCGCCGTGAAAGGGCGGTGTCTTAACCGCTTGACCAAGGGGCCAGCAATATGGCGGAGAAGGAGGGATTCGAACCCTCGCACCGCTTACGCGATCTATGCCCTTAGCAGGGGCACCTCTTGAGCCTCTTGAGTACTTCCCCGTAAAAATGGCTCCGCAGGTAGGACTCGAACCTACGACCGATCGGTTAACAGCCGATTGCTCTACCACTGAGCTACTGCGGAAAATGGTGGGCCTAAGTGGACTCGAACCACCGACCTCACGCTTATCAGGCGTGCGCTCTAACCAGCTGAGCTATAGGCCCATGGAGCGGGTGAAGGGAATCGAACCCTCATCATCAGCTTGGAAGGCTGAGGTTTTACCACTAAACTACACCCGCAAAAATGGTGGCTCAGGACGGAATCGAACCGCCGACACAAGGATTTTCAGTCCTTTGCTCTACCGACTGAGCTACTGAGCCACATATAATCTTCAACTTCATATACACAACTATGTATTGAAAAGAAATGGCGGTCCCGACCGGGATCGAACCGGCGATCTCCTGCGTGACAGGCAGGCATGTTAACCGCTACACCACGGGACCATTTGGTTGCGGGGGCAGGATTTGAACCTGCGACCTTCGGGTTATGAGCCCGACGAGCTACCACTGCTCCACCCCGCGATAATATTATTAACTATCTTATTGTATCAAATACGCTCATAGCGTAGTGGACACCTTACGCTTTGCTGTCGGTGTTACTTCGCATACGATGCTATGCTCGTTGCTCCACCCCGCGATAATATTATTAACTATCTTATTGTATCAAATACGCTCATGGCGTAGTGGACACCTTACGCTTTGCTGTCGGTGTTACTTCGCATACGATGCTATGCTCGTTGCTCCACCCCGCGATAATATTATTAACTATCTTATTGTATCAAATACGCTCATGGCGTAGTGGACACCTTACGCTTCGCTGTCGGTGTTACTTCGCATACGTTGCTATGCTCGTTGCTCCACCCCGCGATAATATTATTAACTAACTAATTGTACTAATTACGATCATAGCGTTGAGGACACCTTACGCTTCGCTGTCGGTGTTACTTCGCATACGTTGCTATGCTTGTTGCTCCACCCTGCGATAATAATAAAACATTACTTAAAGTACTCTATGCTATTTTGTTGCTGCTGTCAACCACTATTGTGCTTTTAAAAAATATGGCGGAGGAAGAGGGATTCGAACCCCCGCGGGCTTTAACACCCCTGTCGGTTTTCAAGACCGATCCCTTCAGCCGGGCTTGGGTATTCCTCCGTGATGACTATTCATATAGTGGTGGACCTTGCAGGACTCGAACCTGCGACCGGACGGTTATGAGCCGTCTGCTCTAACCAACTGAGCTAAAGGTCCTTTAAGATGGCGGCAGAGGGGATCGAACCCCCGACCTTACGGGTATGAACCGTACGCTCTAGCCAGCTGAGCTACGCCGCCATGATAAGATATGCTTTATGCTGCTTAAAAATATGGTGGAGCCTAGCGGGATCGAACCGCTGACCTCCTGCGTGCAAGGCAGGCGCTCTCCCAGCTGAGCTAAGGCCCCGAAAGTAATGGTCGGGAAGACAGGATTCGAACCTGCGACCCCTTGGTCCCAAACCAAGTGCTCTACCAAGCTGAGCTACTTCCCGAAAAAGTCATAAAAATAATGGCGCGCCCGGCAGAAGTCGAATCCACAACCTTCTGATCCGTAGTCAGACGCTCTATCCAATTGAGCTACGGGCGCGTAATAAATAATATACGGTTTATGTTATGGTGCCGAGAACCGGAATCGAACCGGTACGGTAGTCACCTACCGCAGGATTTTAAGTCCTGTGCGTCTGCCAGTTCCGCCACCCCGGCAAAAACTATGGAGCGGAAGACGGGATTCGAACCCGCGACCCCGACCTTGGCAAGGTCGTATTCTACCACTGAACTACTTCCGCATATTAAAGTGCGGGTGAAGGGAGTCGAACCCCCACGCCTTGCGGCACTAGATCCTAAGTCTAGCGTGTCTGCCAGTTCCACCACACCCGCATATAAAGCTTCAGACATCATGTCCAAAAAAATGGTGAGCCATGCAGGATTCGAACCTGCGACCCTCTGATTAAAAGTCAGATGCTCTACCAACTGAGCTAATGGCTCTAAAAATGGTGCCGGCGAAAGGACTTGAACCCTCAACCTACTGATTACAAGTCAGTTGCTCTACCAGTTGAGCTACACCGGCAAATGGTGCGGTAAAATATATGGTGGAGGATGACGGGCTCGAACCGCCGACCCCCTGCTTGTAAGGCAGGTGCTCTCCCAGCTGAGCTAATCCTCCGGGATAAAAGTATTCAGCGAGTTTCTTTTTTCATTCAGTTACTCAACTGTTATCTTGTCCTACTCGCGTCCTCCGATTCTAACCGGAGTTCTAATGAGTAAATTACTATTAATCGCTTGATGTGATAAATGAATTTTCAAGGCCTGGCAGCGTCCTACTCTCACAGGGGGAAACCCCCTACTACCATCGGCGCTGAAGAGCTTAACTTCCGTGTTCGGTATGGGAACGGGTGTGACCTCTTCGCCATCGCCACCAGACCTCAAGTCTCTTTAGATGAAGACAATATTCATTATACCAACTCTATTGATATTTACAAGTACTTTTTTTATAAAGATAAAAAGTTTCTTGTTTGAACGATACTTATTCGTTCAAAACCGGATAAAACAGACATTGTTGCTAAACTCATCACGTTCAACCGTGCGCTTTTTAACTTGTCCAGCTTCGACTCCCAGTCGCTCGAGTCATAAGTCATCCCGCTCCCGTGGCTATGCCACTCCTTGCAGGCTATCTTATGCTTGTCGCGCCTATACGGTCGTCTCCGCTTTTCTTTATAAGGTTAAGTCCTCGATCGATTAGTATCCGTCAGCTGCACGTGTCGCCACGCTTCCACCCCGGACCTATCTACCTCATCTTCTTTGAGGGATCTTACTTACTTGCGTAATGGGAAATCTCATCTTGAGGGGGGCTTCATGCTTAGATGCTTTCAGCATTTATCCCTTCCACACATAGCTACCCAGCGATGCCTTTGGCAAGACAACTGGTACACCAGCGGTGTGTCCATCCCGGTCCTCTCGTACTAAGGACAGCTCCTCTCAAATTTCCTGCGCCCGCGACGGATAGGGACCGAACTGTCTCACGACGTTCTGAACCCAGCTCGCGTACCGCTTTAATGGGCGAACAGCCCAACCCTTGGGACCGACTACAGCCCCAGGATGCGATGAGCCGACATCGAGGTGCCAAACCTCCCCGTCGATGTGGACTCTTGGGGGAGATAAGCCTGTTATCCCCGGGGTAGCTTTTATCCGTTGAGCGATGGCCCTTCCATGCGGAACCACCGGATCACTAAGCCCGTCTTTCGACCCTGCTCGACTTGTAGGTCTCGCAGTCAAGCTCCCTTATGCCTTTGCACTCTACGAATGATGTCCAACCATTCTGAGGGAACCTTTGGGCGCCTCCGTTACTCTTTAGGAGGCGACCGCCCCAGTCAAACTGTCCACCTGACACTGTCTCCTGCCCGGATCACGGGCAAGGGTTAGAAGTCCAATACAGCCAGGGTAGTATCCCACCATTGCCTCCTCCGAAGCTGGCGCTCCGGACTCAAAGGCTCCTACCTATCCTGTACAGGCTGCACCGGAATTCAATATCAGGCTACAGTAAAGCTCCACGGGGTCTTTCCGTCCTGTCGCGGGTAATGCGCATCTTCACGCATATTATAATTTCACCGAGTCTCTCGTTGAGACAGTGCCCAGATCGTTACGCCTTTCGTGCGGGTCGGAACTTACCCGACAAGGAATTTCGCTACCTTAGGACCGTTATAGTTACGGCCGCCGTTTACTGGGGCTTCAATTCGAAGCTTCGCTTGCGCTGACCTCTCCTCTTAACCTTCCAGCACCGGGCAGGCGTCAGCCCCTATACGTCACCTTACGGTTTTGCAGAGACCTGTGTTTTTGCTAAACAGTCGCCTGGGCCTATTCACTGCGGCTCTCTCGGGCTTTAACACCCTACCAGAGCACCCCTTCTCCCGAAGTTACGGGGTCATTTTGCCGAGTTCCTTAACGAGAGTTCTCTCGATCACCTTAGAATTCTCTTCTCGCCTACCTGTGTCGGTTTGCGGTACGGGCACCTCCCGCCTCGCTAGAGGCTTTTCTTGGCAGTGTGAAATCAGGGACTCCAGGGAATAATTCCCCTTGCTGTCACAGCTCAATGTTATAGGAACGGGATTTGCCTCGTTCCACACCTCACTGCTTAGACGCGCATGACCAACAGCGCGCTCACCCTATCCTTCTGCGTCCCCCCATTGCTCAAACGGCGGGGAGGTGGTACAGGAATATCAACCTGTTATCCATCGTCTACGCCTTTCGGCCTCGACTTAGGTCCCGACTGACCCTGAGCGGACGAGCCTTCCTCAGGAAACCTTAGGCATTCGGTGGAAGGGATTCTCACCCTTCTTTCGCTACTCATACCGGCATTCTCACTTCCAAGCGCTCCACCAGTCCTTACGGTCTAGCTTCGACGCCCTTGGAACGCTCTCCTACCACTGACACCATAGGTGTCAATCCGCAGTTTCGGTGATCCGTTTAGCCCCGGTACATTTTCGGCGCAACGCCATTCGACCAGTGAGCTATTACGCACTCTTTAAATGGTGGCTGCTTCTAAGCCAACATCCTGGTTGTCTGGACAGCGTCACATCCTTTTCCACTTAACGGATACTTGGGGACCTTAACTGGCGGTCTGGGCTGTTTCCCTCTCGACTACGGATCTTATCACCCGCAGTCTGACTCCCAAACATAAATCATCGGCATTCGGAGTTTGTCTGAATTCGGTAACCCGGGATGGGCCCCTAGTTCAAACAGTGCTCTACCTCCGAGATTCTAACGTTTGAGGCTAGCCCTAAAGCTATTTCGGAGAGAACCAGCTATCTCCAGGTTCGATTGGAATTTCACCGCTACCCACACCTCATCCCCGCACTTTTCAACGTACGTGGGTTCGGGCCTCCAGTAAGTGTTACCTTACCTTCACCCTGGACATGGGTAGATCACCTGGTTTCGGGTCTACGACCCCATACTCATTCGCCCTATTCAGACTCGCTTTCGCTGCGGCTCCGCATTCACTGCTTAACCTTGCATGGAATCGTAACTCGCCGGTTCATTCTACAAAAGGCACGCCATCACCCATTAACGGGCTCTGACAACTTGTAGGCACACGGTTTCAGGATCTATTTCACTCCCCTTCCGGGGTGCTTTTCACCTTTCCCTCACGGTACTGGTACACTATCGGTCACTAGAGAGTATTTAGCCTTGGGAGATGGTCCTCCCGGATTCCGACGGAATTTCACGTGTTCCGCCGTACTCAGGATCCACTCTGGAGGGGATGGACTTTCGACTACGGGGCTATTACCCGCTCTGGCGGACCTTTCCAGGTCGCTTCGTCTAATCCAGCCTTTTGTAACTCCGTATAGAGTGTCCTACAACCCCAGGAAGCAAGCTTCCTGGTTTGGGCTCTTCCCGTTTCGCTCGCCGCTACTAAGGGAATCGATTTTTCTTTCTCTTCCTCCGGGTACTTAGATGTTTCAGTTCTCCGGGTGTGCCTCGTTTACGCTATGTATTCACGTAAACGTACTGCCCCATTAAAGGCAGTGGGTTTCCCCATTCGGAAATCTTCGGATCAACGCTTACTTACAGCTCCCCGAAGCATATCGGTGTTAGTGCCGTCCTTCTTAGGCTTCTAGTGCCAAGGCATCCGCCGTGCGCCCTTTCTAACTTAACCTTTTCGGTCTTCAATCCGCTGTGACGCTTCATGAATTCCATAAGTGACCACTTCCGCATAGCGATATGCTTCCATGATCGTTAAAAAGACTTGCATTGTTCAATCACTACGTGATTGACTCGGTTGATTAACTTGATGTTTTCTTGCTTCAATGTCGTTCTATCCAGTTTTCAATGAACAAGTTTTGAATTTTCATCCAACAGGATGAACCTTCAAAACTGAACGCAAAACGTCAACGTATGGATCCAAGATCCATATTCCGTATGTCTAGCTACAAACACCTGCTCACGCGCCTACTTCAGTCCTTCAGTCGAAATGCAAGCATTTCTATTCAGGCCTTCCAGTAGTCAGTTGAGCAAAGCGGTGTTTTCCGCTTTTCACATAATCCTTAGAAAGGAGGTGATCCAGCCGCACCTTCCGATACGGCTACCTTGTTACGACTTCACCCCAATCATCTGTCCCACCTTCGGCGGCTGGCTCCCGTAAGGGTTACCCCACCGACTTCGGGTGTTACAAACTCTCGTGGTGTGACGGGCGGTGTGTACAAGACCCGGGAACGTATTCACCGTGGCATGCTGATCCACGATTACTAGCGATTCCGGCTTCATGCAGGCGAGTTGCAGCCTGCAATCCGAACTGGGAACGGTTTTATGGGATTGGCTTGCCCTCGCGGGTTTGCAGCCCTTTGTACCGTCCATTGTAGCACGTGTGTAGCCCAGGTCATAAGGGGCATGATGATTTGACGTCATCCCCACCTTCCTCCGGTTTGTCACCGGCAGTCTCCTTAGAGTGCCCAACTAAATGATGGCAACTAAGAATAAGGGTTGCGCTCGTTGCGGGACTTAACCCAACATCTCACGACACGAGCTGACGACAACCATGCACCACCTGTCACCACTGTCCCCGAAGGGAAAGACATGTCTCCATGCCGGTCAGTGGGATGTCAAGACCTGGTAAGGTTCTTCGCGTTGCTTCGAATTAAACCACATGCTCCACCGCTTGTGCGGGTCCCCGTCAATTCCTTTGAGTTTCAGCCTTGCGGCCGTACTCCCCAGGCGGAGTGCTTAATGCGTTAGCTGCAGCACTAAGGGGCGGAAACCCCCTAACACTTAGCACTCATCGTTTACGGCGTGGACTACCAGGGTATCTAATCCTGTTTGCTCCCCACGCTTTCGCGCCTCAGCGTCAGTTACAGACCAGAAAGCCGCCTTCGCCACTGGTGTTCCTCCACATCTCTACGCATTTCACCGCTACACGTGGAATTCCGCTTTCCTCTTCTGTACTCAAGTCCTCCAGTTTCCAATGACCCTCCACGGTTGAGCCGTGGGCTTTCACATCAGACTTAAAGGACCGCCTGCGCGCGCTTTACGCCCAATAATTCCGGACAACGCTTGCCACCTACGTATTACCGCGGCTGCTGGCACGTAGTTAGCCGTGGCTTTCTGACGAGGTACCGTCAAGGTACGGGCAGTTACTCCCGTACTTATTCTTCCCTCGCAACAGAGCTTTACGATCCGAAAACCTTCTTCGCTCACGCGGCATTGCTCCATCAGACTTTCGTCCATTGTGGAAGATTCCCTACTGCTGCCTCCCGTAGGAGTCTGGGCCGTGTCTCAGTCCCAGTGTGGCCGATCACCCTCTCAGGTCGGCTACGCATCGTTGCCTTGGTAGGCCATTACCCCACCAACTAGCTAATGCGCCGCGGGCCCATCCTGCAGTGACAGCCGAAACCGTCTTTCAGAGTTCCTTCATGCGAAGGAACTGATTATTCGGTATTAGCCCCGGTTTCCCGGAGTTATCCCCATCTGCAGGGCAGGTTGCCCACGTGTTACTCACCCGTCCGCCGCTGATATCAGGGAGCAAGCTCCCATCAATCCGCTCGACTTGCATGTATTAGGCATGCCGCCAGCGTTCGTCCTGAGCCAGGATCAAACTCTCCATAATATCTGGCGGCCGATGCGCGGCGGATTGCGTTGTCAATTTCGATCGTTCAGTCAGTCACGTACTAATGTACGCTCCTTCCCTCTCTCACTCATTTCCTAGCACTCCACCACACCTCGACCACCAGAAGAAAAGAGAAACTTGAATAGCTCTAGTTTCTTTGCCAGCATCAATTAAGATGTCAATTTGAATCCGAAGATTCGTTTTGTCCATTCACCGGAAAGCCGGTTGCAGAACTTGTATTGTTGACGTTTTGCTGTTCAGTTTTCAAGGTTCATTGTAGTTCGTATTGTCGGCCACTTTGTTACGGCGACTTTCATATCTTAACACGACGTCTTTTGAGTTGTCAACAACTTCTTTAATTTCTTTTTTCTAGTTGTTTTACCTCGTAACGACAAGTACTAATATACAATAGACCTTCACTATAAATCAAGCTTTTTTCAAAAATAATTTCCTTCTAATTTTCTCACCATCGATAATAAACAGTAATATCCCCGCTATGACAACGATTCCGCCGGTTATTTGTGAGGACGAAAGTTTCTCTTGGAACACGTAGTAAGCAAGGATAGATGCCCCGACAGGTTCAAAAAGAATCGCAATGGAGATGACATTCGTACTTACCCACTTCACCGCCCAATTGAAAAGAGAGTGGCCTAATAGATTTGGGATGAGCGCCAACAGGAAGAACCAGAACCATTCCGATGAAGCGTAAGGTCCAAAAGACTCCCCTTTTATGAGCACATAAAAAAACAAAGCGATTGTACTGATTGTATATAGAACAAACGTATATGTAATTAAAGAGATTCTTTTACGCACTTCCTGGCCGAAAAGAAGGTATGCTGTAATGAAAGCACATCCTGCCAACGCTAGCATATCACCATAGAAAGCAGTGCCGCTCAACTGAAAGTCTCCCCAACTAATAATGACACTTCCGCTAATTGCAATAACCGCCGAAAGAATCGTCTTCATTGAAAGTCGTTCCTTAAAGAAAAAATACGTTCCCGCAAAAGCAAATATCGGTTGAAGTGTAACAAGAACAGTTGAGCTGGCCACCGATGTGTAATTTAATGATTCAAACCACAAGATGAAGTGAAGCGATAAAAAAACACCTGCAACCGCAGAAAACACCCAATCCTTCCTGGACAGTAGAAATAGTTCTTTTCTATACTTCATCAAAAACAACGGTAACATGAGCAGGACGGAAAAGAACATCCTATAAAAAGCGATGACGCCCGCATCGGCTACAGCCAATTTCACAAATATTGCAGACAACGCGACCGAAATGACACCTATGATTATCGGAATATAAGGGTGTATTGCTGGTTTCTCCATCTTTAACACTTCTCTTTCAATAAAATTCAGGTTAGTTTACTTACCGTTATGGTTAAATACAATATAAGGAGTATAGCATATGTATACATCCAAAAAGAGGGGGAAATCTTATGGATTGGGTTGCCAATAGTTCAATGTATCCTGAAGTACTCATTAAAATCGCACTTGCATTAGCATTAAGTTTAGTAATCGGTGTAGAGAGGGAAATAAAGAAAAAGCCGATTGGACTTAAAACGAGTGCTGTCATATCTACATTCAGTTGTTTGTTGACGATTGTGTCGATGGAGGCTGCTTATCTCGTACCGTCCAGAACTGATATTAATGTAACGATGGATCCCTTGCGACTTGCCGCACAAATTGTAAGTGGAATCGGCTTCCTTGGCGCTGGCGCCATCCTTAGAAGAGGAAATGACAGTATTACAGGTCTGACGACAGCAGCAATGATTTGGGGAGCGGCAAGTATTGGTATTGCGGTAGGTGCAGGTTTTTATATAGAAGCTGCATTCGCTGTACTAAGCGTACTGTTCGTAATAGAAGTGATCGCTCCCCTGCTAGGTAAGTTCGGACCAAAAAGGATTAGATCGAGAGAAGCACTATGTATTATCGTCATTTCTGATAAAAGTAAAATCGACGAGCTCATTCAGTTGTTAAAGGATGAGAATATGACAGTGGAAAGTTTGCGCATCAGGCAGGTTAAACGCGAAGGACAGGAGCTAACACACAAGCTGGACTTCCGTATGAATGCACTTTCCAAAAAAAGCACCCCTCAATTATATTCTGAGTTAAGCGAGCTACCTTTTATTGAATCGATCGAATTAGAAATTTACTCTTAATGGAGGCAACGGTAAATGAAAGATATTCTAAGATTACTGAAAGATGGCAATAAACCTTCCCTCCTGGCCGGTATAGTCAATGCCGTAATTGCAGTTTTAAAAGCTACGGCTTACATACTAACCGGCAACGTAGCGATGTTTGCAGAGATGTTACATTCCTTGGGAGATGCCGCTAACCAATTCTTTGTCTATGTCGGTTCGGCTTTATCAAAAAAAGCGCCTACCCCAAAATTCCCAAACGGATTCGGAAGGGTCGTCAACCTTGTTTGTCTCGGCGCAGTGATTATAGTCGCAATCATGTCATATGAAGCAGTAAAGGAAGGCTGGCATCATATACTTAACCCAACTGAAACAAAAGGGTTAGCTATCAACTTGAGTGTGTTGGGTGTAGCTATATTACTGGAGTTTTTCGTACTCTACAAAGCTTCCAAGGAAATTGCACACGAGTCTGGAAGCTCACTTACCGGATTACAAGCATTCATTTATAGCTTTTCTCATTTAAATAAAGCGAAACCCGCCACAAAACTTGTCTTCATGGAAGATCTCGTTGCGACACTCGGTGGAATTTTAGCATTTGCAGCTGTTCTGATTGCGCATTACACGAGCTTTCTCGCCGCAGAAGGAATTGCTTCTGTTCTAATTGGCTTCATGATGTTTTATGTCGTCGGCAAGGTGTTTTTAGAAAATGCTCGAGGCGCCATCGGAGAAACAGATGAAGAAATGTTGCAGCATATATCTACTATTGTAGCTGAAGATCCAGATGTAAAGGATATTCAGAAAGTGGAAGTCGTTAAAGAAGGTGAATTTCTGCATGTAGAAATTATCGTGGAAGTGGATCCTTCAAAAACCGTCGCTTATATCGATGACATACGTGACAGGTTGATGCTCGTCATCCTAAAACAGAAAGGTGTTAGTGACGTACTCATCTCTTTCGATGAAGATGATGGCATCAAATCATGGACAGGAACAAACACTCCTATAATTTCCGAAGGTGCCAAACTGAAATTCCCACATTAAATAAAAACGCGGAGAATCGGTTATCGATTCTTCGCGTTTTCTATGTCCTTTTCTTACAAAGAAGCGGTCAAAATGGATTTCACTTCATCTTTATTTAGCTTTCCAAATCTGCCGACCGGGCCATGGGCAGCAGCTTTCTCCGCCATGAGATCTATCTTCGAATCGTCAATACCAAAATCAGCAAGTGTTTCAGGTGCTCCGATGGACGTCCAATAGGTACGCAGTTTATTAATTCCTTCTTCTGCTATATCTTCATTTGACTTACCTTCCGGATTAACGCCAAATACATTTGTAGCCATTCGTGCAAAGCGTTCGGGATTCAGCTTCATTGTATGCTTCATCCAATTTGGGAAAAGGATTGCCAAGCCACCAGCATGAGGGATATCGTAAACTGCCGAGACAGCGTGCTCTATATCGTGTGATCCCCAATCTCCTCCTGCATTACCCATCCCGAGGAAACCATTCAATCCCCATGTGCCACTTAACAAAATCGTCTCGCGAAGGTCATAATTATGCAGATCATCGACAAGCTTTTCCCCCGCATCCATAATTGTTCGCAATGCAGCTTCGCATAGCTCATCAAGTAGCGGTGTATTGGTTGCAGTGTGGAAGTACTGTTCGAAAATATGAGACATCATATCCACAATTCCATAGACCGTTTGATTTCTTGGCAATGAGAGTGTATACGTCGGATCCAAAATCGAAAATTTCGGGAAGTTAAACGGACCGCCCCATCCGTATTTTTCTTCAGTTTCTTCATTTGTAATAACCGAGCCAGCATTCATTTCAGAACCCGTTGCAGCCATCGTTAAAATTGTACCAAACGGGACCGCATCAGTCGGTGTCGCTTTTTTCACGACGAAATCCCATGGATCTCCATCATACTTCGCTGCAGTAGCGATCAATTTTGTGCAATCCAGAACTGAACCACCTCCTACTGCGAGGATGAAGTCGATATTATGCTCTTTACACATATCAGCACCTTGACGTGCAGTGGATAGTCTTGGATTCGGTTCTACGCCACCAAGTTCAAACACTTCTTTATTTTCTTTATTCAACAAATCCATTAATTCATCGTAAAGACCATTCTTTTTAATACTGCCACCACCATATACAACGAGAATCCTATCACCATAAGCTGATAGTTCATTCGGTAAGTTCGAAATAGAATCTTTTCCGAAAATCAATTTAACAGGATTTTGAAATACAAATTCATTCATGTAGAAGACCTCCCTTTACTAGTACTGCCTATTATCCAAGATAGAAATACTTCGTGCAAGTATGAGACGCTATATATTGGGAAACCTATAGGCAGGAGGTGCATAGGCTTGGAAAATGCAAAAAAAATAGCATTAGCCATTACAATTATCGGCGCACTTAACTGGGGTGTTGTAGGATTATTTAACTATGATGTTGTTGCACAATTTGCAGGCGGTTATGCAAAAGCACTCGCCAGACTTCTCTATTTCGTAGTTGGTCTATCAGGTCTACTATCACTTGGTTTGTTGTTTGATCATTGGAGAGATGATCAAACAGACCCCGCACCGATACAAAAGGTTGAAAAAGTATAAAAAGCATCTCCCGTTAGCCAGGAGATGCTTTTTACTTTATATATCAGCTTATGCCCATCCACGGAATCTAGATGCTTCAGCTGTTTTACGAATACCAATCATGTATGCAGCAAGTCGCATATCGATGTTACGAGTTGAAGATACGTTATAGACATTTTCGAACGCGTCTACCATTTTCTTCGTCATTTTTTCACGTACTTCTTCTTCTGTCCAGTAATACCCCATGTTGTTCTGTACCCACTCAAAGTACGATACAGTTACACCGCCAGCGCTCGCAAGCACGTCGGGAACAAGAAGAATTCCACGTTCAGTAAGAATTTTCGTCGCTTCAGATGTTGTCGGCCCGTTCGCTGCTTCCACAACAATTCGAGCTTTAATATCATGTGCATTCTTTTCAGTAATCTGATTTTCAATAGCAGCCGGAACAAGGATATCACAATCCAATTCCAGTAATTCGCTATTGGAAATCGTATTATCAAACAATGTAGTCACTGTGCCGAAACTGTCACGACGATCTAATAGATAGTCGATATCCAACCCTTCCGGATCATGCAAAGCGCCATAAGCATCTGAAATACCGATAACTTTTGCACCTGCGTCATGAAGGAATTTAGATAGGAAACTACCTGCGTTTCCGAATCCTTGGATGACAATACGTGCACCCTTCATATCAATGTTACGTTTCTTCGCCGCTTCATTAATAATGATTGTAACGCCTTCTGCAGTGGCACGGTCACGACCTTGTGATCCACCCAGTACAATCGGTTTTCCTGTAATGAAACCAGGTGAGTTGAATTCGTCAATTCTACTGTACTCGTCCATCATCCACGCCATAATTTGCGCGTTTGTGAAAACGTCCGGTGCAGGAATATCTTTAGTCGGTCCCATTACCTGGCTTAGCGCACGTACATATCCACGGCTTAAGCTTTCTAGTTCGTGCATAGACATTTCACGTGGGTCACAGATGATTCCGCCTTTACCGCCACCATAAGGTAAATCGACGATACCAGCTTTTAATGTCATCCACATAGATAACGCACGTACTTCATCAGCACTAACTCCAGGATGGAATCGTACTCCACCTTTTGTCGGTCCTACTGCATCATTGTGTTGGCCACGGAAACCCGTGAACACCTTCACTTTCCCATCGTCCATACGAACAGGGATTCTAACCTCTACCATACGAATAGGTTCTTTCAGAAGATCATACATTCCTTCATCGTAGCCTAATTTGTCAAGTGCTTCCTTGATGACAACTTGTGTAGACGTAAACAGATTCAGGTTTTCAGTCATGTAAAAGTTCGCCTCTTTGATTTCATAATGTCTTTCTCCGCAAATATTGTACCATAGTCCAATTAGAATGTGTGGATTATTTCATCAACCCACAAAAACTTTGTTGATTTTTTCTAGTGCCCAGTCAAGTTCTTCCTTTGTAATGATTAAAGGAGGTGCAAAACGAATCACAGTGTCATGCGTCTCTTTACAGAGAAGACCAAGTTCCTTCAGTTTCTCACAATTCGGTCTTGCTTCTTCTGTCAGTTCGACACCGATGAACAGACCACGGCCACGTACTTCTTTTATCGACGGATGCTGAATTTTCTTTAATTCTTCAATAAAGTAATTTCCAAGTTCCAACGATTTCTCCGCAAGCTTTTCTTCTTGTAGCACTTCAATAGAAGCGATGGATACAGCACAAGCCATCGGATTCCCGCCGAAAGTAGATCCGTGGGAACCTGGATTGAAGACACCTAGTATGTCGTCATTTGCAACGACACATGAAATTGGGAATACGCCGCCACCCAATGCTTTTCCTAGAATATACATATCCGGTTCGAAACCTTCCCACTCGGTAGCGAACATTTTACCAGTACGGCAAAGTCCAGCTTGGATTTCATCTGCAATGAATAGAACATTATGTTCTTTACAAAGTTCAAATGCCGCTTTCATATAGCCTGCAGGTGGGATGATGATCCCCGCTTCACCTTGAATCGGTTCAATGATGAATGCCGCAGTGTTCGGCGTTATCGCTTCTTCCAATGCTTTCAAGTCCCCGAACGGAACGAGGCTGATACCTGGAAGCATTGGACCGAAACCGCGTTTGTATTCCTCTTCTGAAGAAAGGGAGACAGCAGTCATCGTACGGCCATGGAAATTCCCTGTACAGCCAATCACTTCTGCTTTGTTCTCTTCAACGCCTTTAACGTCATAAGCCCAGCGACGAGCTGCTTTAATTGCAGTTTCTACCGCTTCAGCACCTGTATTCATCGGTAATGTCATGTTTTTGCCAGACATTTTGCAGATCATTTCATACCAAGGACCGAGTTGGTCGTTGTGGAAAGCGCGGGAAGTCAATGTTACCTTATCCGCTTGGTCTTTTAACGCCTGAATGATTTTCGGGTGACGATGCCCCTGATTTACCGCGGAATATGCGGAAAGCATATCCATATATTTATTGCCTTCAGGATCTTTTACCCAGACACCTTCCGCTTCAGAGATTACAATCGGCAGCGGATTGTAGTTGTTCGCACCGAACTTATTCGTTTGGCTAATGAGTTTTTCAGAGATTGTCATAAAATTCCCTCCTTCTTAGGATATGTACATTGAAAGCAATCCGTCTCAAAGACGGATGCTTCCAAATTTAAATTGATGTTTGACTATACGATTCGATCAGCTGAATTATAGCGTTTCAGATGTTGTTTTACCTTGCATATGAAGTTGCAAGTAGTCTGGGCCGCCTGCTTTGGAATCCGTACCGGACATGTTGAATCCGCCAAATGGCTGGTAACCTACGATTGCGCCTGTGCAACCACGGTTGAAGTACAAGTTTCCAGCATGGAAGTCTTCACGTGCCTGTTCGATATGTTCACGGTTTGTCGTAATGACAGCACCAGTTAGGCCGTAATCGGTATTATTAGCGATTTCAATTGCTTCATCGAAGTTTTTCGCTTTTGTAAGTCCAACAACCGGCCCGAAGATTTCGTCTTGCATCACTTTCGCGTCAGGTGCTAAATCAGCGATGACTGTAGGAGCTACGAAGAACCCTTTCGAGCTGTCGCCTTCTCCTCCAGCGATAATGCGTCCTTCTTCTTTCCCGATTTCGATATAGCTCATCACTTTGTCAAATGAGGCTTGATCGATAACCGGACCTGTGAAGTTCGAGTTATCTGAAGGATCTCCGTACGTCAATTCCTTCGTCAATTCTTCTACACGTGCAACAACTTGATCGTAAACTTCTTCATGAATGACTGCACGTGAACAAGCAGAACATTTTTGTCCGCTGAATCCGAAGGCAGATTTTACGATGGATTGAGCTGCAAGTTCAAGATCTGCCGTGTTATCAACGACGATTGTATCTTTCCCGCCCATTTCAGCAATCACGCGCTTCAACCAGATTTGTCCTTCGTTCACTTTGCTTGCACGTTCGTAAATGCGCGTGCCAACATCACGTGATCCAGTGAATGAAATGAAACGTGTACGTGGGTGATCTACTAGATAGTCACCAATTTCAGAACCTGAACCAGGGATGAAGTTTACCACTCCTGCAGGCATTCCCGCTTCTTCAAGTACTTCAATGAATTTATAAGCTACGACTGGTGTAGTCGACGCAGGCTTCAACAGTACTGTATTTCCTGTAACGAGCGCAGCTACAGTCGTACCAGCCATAATCGCAAATGCGAAGTTCCATGGAGATATGACAACACCTACGCCAAGTGGAATATAATCGAATCGGTTATATTCGCCAGGACGACTTTCGACTGGCATGCCGTCTTTTAATTTCAGCATTTGACGTGCATAGTACTCAAGGAAGTCAATTCCTTCAGCTGTGTCAGCATCTGCTTCGTTCCATGGTTTACCGGCTTCTTTTGTCAATAATGCTGAGAATTCATGCTTACGTCGACGTACGATTGCTGCCGCTTTGAATAGAATATCCGCTCGATATTCAGGTTTCGTTTTTCTCCACGTATTGAATGTTTCATCGGCAACCTTCATCGCTTTTTCAGCTAGGTCTCTGCTCGCTTTGGAAACGCGGCCAATTACTTCTTCTTTGTTTGCAGGGTTTGTAGAGACTAGTTTATCTTCAGTCATAATACGTTCGCCACCGATAATTAGTGGATAGTCTTGTCCAAGATAGCCTTCTACTTTTTTCAAAGCCTCTTGATATGCTTGCTTGTTTTCTTCCTGCGTGAAATCTGTAAATGGTTCGTGTTTGTATGGAATCATTTTATTCCTCCTCAGTTATGTGTACGCAAAAAATATTTGCATTTATTCTCAAGCTACATCTATAATAATGCAAGAGATTGTTGCACATTTCAAGTATTTTTGTTCATTTTGTGAAAAAACGTAAACGGAAGGTGTTTTTTTAATGAATACAATCGACCAATTCCTCTTTCCTTTATATGAATTTGCGGTGAATCGGGCCGGAGTAGGTATTCATGCTGTGAATCATACCGGACGTACGGTTATTTATAACGATAAAATGAAAGCGATTGAAGGATTGGAACTCGAAGAAGTCATAGACCGCTCAATTTTGGAACTCTTCAACTTCAATCAAGAAGAGAGTACACTGCTTAAGGTTCTTCAAAGCGGTATCGAGCAATTGAATGTTAAACAAACATATTGGAACCGCAAAGGCAATGAAATAACGACCGTGAATGATACCTATCCAATTTTCCATGAAGATACGCTGATTGGCGCAGTGGAAATTGCACGTGACGTGACGGCGTTAGAGAAGTTCATCCTTCATCCTTTACGTAAAAACAGCGACCCGGTCACGTTCAATCAACTCATTGCCACCTCCGATGAAATGAAGGCAGTAGTAGCGACAGCGGTTAAAGCGGCAAAAGCGAGGTTACCTGTCTTGCTAATTGGTGAGTCGGGAACCGGAAAAGATTTGATTGCTGAAAGTATCCATAATGAACTGACACCATCAAACGGGTCGTTCTACATGCTCTCTTGTCATCACTACGACAATTCATTCATTGACACGCTGCATGAAGATTTGAATTCCGATGGAGCATTCACGTTATTCTGTGACCGTATCGATTTATTATCCATTCAACATCAGCAGAAACTTTATGCGTTTTTAAAAAGTTCAGGGCAAGCTGACCATCAATTCATCGCAAGTATCGGTGATGATCCTGTTGAATTGATTGCCAATGGAACGTTAATGAAAGACTTGTACTACTTTTTCACCTCTTTCGCGATACGGATCCCGCCATTGCGAAAACGAAAAGAAGATATTCTTCCCTTTATTACTTCTTATTTGGCAAGCCGAAAGAAACGATTTGGTACATCTCTTGAAGGAATTGCACCGGATGTGGAAGAACTTTTCCTGCAATACGACTGGCCCGGCAATATGAGAGAGCTTGAATTTCTGCTGAATGAAATAGCATCTCTCGCTTCGACGGAATCCATTATTACCTACGGGATGCTACCGCTTCACTTCCGCTTGAAAATGGACGGTATGAATGACAACCCTTTGCAAGCAATGGATTTTATCGTCCAACCACAAAAAGATTTATTGCCACTGGATCAGTATTTAAAAGATGCAGAAGCGTATTATCTTCAAAAAGCGATGAAGCTGCATGAAGACAATATTACTAAAACGGCACAAGCGCTTGGCATGAGCCGTCAAAACCTACAATATCGTTTACGAAAATTAAAAAACGGGAGAGGCTAAGTAGCCATTTCCCGTTTTTCTGTTTAATAGCCCGAACGATTAATCCAGTCTGTCAGTTTGTCTTTCAATGAATTAAATCCTTCAGCGTCATGTTCTTTCACTTTGTCTTGTAATGATTTGCGGGGGCGTCCTGGTTTTTGCATTGAAGCTGGTGGCTCTTGCAGTGCGCGAATAGACAGGCTGATTTTACCTGCACCTTCATCCACCTCAAGTACTTTGACTTGTACTTCATCTCCAACTGTCAAATAATCATTAATGTCTCTGACGAAACCATAGGTGATTTCTGAGATATGGACAAGTCCTTGCGTTTCGTCATCCAATGCGATGAATGCACCATATGGTTGTATTCCTGTCACTTTGCCAGAAAGCTCTTCCCCCACTTCGTATTTTTTGCCCATTTGAAACAGCTCCCAATCTAATACTATCGAATTTGCCTATACGGCCATCAATAATCATACCATAGAAAGCCCTTTCACGGCAAAAACGCATGCTATAAGTCCGAAGATTTCATATTCTTTTTTTCTTTTATTTGTAAAACCATCTGTTCAAATCTTTCATTAAATAGTAAATAGATTAGATCTCTATGTTTCGCCGAATATGTCCAACCCGATGCTTCCATCTCCTGTACGATATCTTGCATCAATTGTCCAGATATAGGGTTATCTCCGTTGGAAGCAATACGTAGCCAGGCGTCTCGATATTCATCTTTAACAGTACGTAATGGCGTATAAATCTTTTCTTCTTCATGCAAGCCATTGATGTAAACGAGAAGTCTTGTGTACGCACTGAATACGAGCATATCAATACTTTCTTCATCAGTTACTAACAAATCCTGTTCAATTTCCAGTAGTTTTTCAACTTGGTCGTCAAGTGGGTAAATTTCCAAATGGTCAACACCACCTGTAATAATAGATAGGTAGAAGTCGACACTAGGATGAAGGTTTTCTATTAATGTCTTTTCAACTTCCTCATTTCCAAAGACAGGATATACAAAAATATCTTCAAAAGATATCAATGAAAATCCGTGTTTCTCCATCCCGTCCAACGCTTCGCGAAGAGTTTTAGGAAGAGTTTCGTCTTTAGCTAATAGTGTCTCCATATAATCTGAGCTTGTATAGTCATACTCCTCACCAAGCACTTTATTCATATTTTCTTCTAACAACATACTATAAGAAATAGTTAAAAACTGAACGGACTCATACAATTCACTTAAAAACCTCATACTATTTTTCTCATCGTTTTTAAGCGGTTCCTTTTCCAATTGGTCAATCAAATCGGTTGGCAAACTTATTCTGTTCATAAATGCTACTTGTTCCTTACCAACTCTTTTTTTATTAATTTTGCCTTGTTCCTGCAACTGATTTCGTAACTCTATAATAAAAAGTTCATGTCTCGTTCGTACGTCATTCCCATGTGAGAAAGACTGATTATATTTCAGTTTATCGTCAGGTAATCCAGCCAGTTGAAGCCGCCTATCAAGTTGATCTTCAAATTCCTTTACGGCGTTTTCTATGATTTTTTCGCCTACAGATTGTTGATAAGTATCACTATTCATGATCATTCCATATGTAAAGAAAAATGCGAGAACAGCTCCAAGCGCCCAGAGAAGGATCGTTTTCTTCTTAGACGCTCCTGTCTTTTTTACTTCGAGTGCGGGTTGCTCAGCGCTTTTAGCAAGAATGCTCTCTAGGTCAGACACTTCTGATGGAAGTCTATTGTACGATCTTCCTAAAAATTCAAGGCGTTTTTCTAAGTTTGGCTCATCCAGCTTCTGCATTGCCCCGTTGATTGCATCAAGCACTTGCTGTTCTGGAATTTCAACAATTGCTGCGATCTCACTAGTTGTTTTAGTATGAAATTTCGACAGGATGAGAGGTACGCGCCACGTTTGATTCAATATCATGATTCGATTATGTAACTCATCATCCTCAATAAAAGCAAATAACCTGTCAGTTGACGGTTTTAATTCCATATTAGCCAATCGTGACAAGACCCTTTTGATTAGTTCATCTTCTTCAAGTAGCTCCTCTGTTAACAGATGTCGTTTTTGATACACTTCGACAAATAATGTTTCAGTGACGGTCTTTGCATCTTCTGTAGTCACCCCATATTGGACAGATAAAAGTTCCACTTCACGCATTAAAAACGTTATTCGTTCCATGAACGCCTCATGATCTCCATTCACAATCCTGTCCATTTACTCCCCTACTTTCTAAAACTCATACCCTAGCTATACTATACCAAATAGTATAGTGATAATTCAAAATCATCTCTGCTAATTTATTTCGCTTTCATTTCATTAGGAAGGGGGGAGTTCTGTGACCTGTCTGAGAATCGTACAAAGAGAACAGTCTCATTGATTGATTTCTAGTTCATTAAAAAAGCTGCCCAGTTGGCAGCCTTTTCATTTATTTAAATGGTTGAAATTTGACCCTCCAGCCGTCTTCAGTCCAAATCATGTGAAACTCGCGCTTCGTAGGCAGTTCCGGATAAAGATCTGTATCAACAGTCAGTGTCACAATACCAGGCCAGTTCCCATCACTGTCCTGTTCCAAACCTTGGAATGACATCGTCGTATACATATCCTCTGAATAAGGCTCGAAATAGTTGGCAGCATCTTTTAGGAATTTCTCTTTCTCCATCAGACCTTTACCTTTATAAAACAATTCATATTGCGTTTCATAATCTTTTTGAGCTCCTGCGTGGAAGTAAATCCCCATAACCGTTAAAGCCTGTTGTCCGAACAACTCCGCATGATTATAGTCCTTTCTGAAATAGCCATACACTTCTTTTGCGTATGATTTGATGGAATCATCAATTTCCATCTCTGGCGCCATATCGTACGATGGTATTCTTTGATGATAAACATCCATGACTTCCCAAACATCCTGGTCGCCATAAATCATGGACATCGTTCGGATCATGCCATTTTTATCATTGATAGCGACAGTAGAAACCAATGAATGTTCAAAACGTTGACTTGCACCTGAGAATTGAAGACTTGTTGCATTTCTGAACTGCGACAGCGACTTCGTCCATTTCGATTTGTATTTTTCCAACAAATCCTTTTCATTCATTTTCGAATAGACGCCATCATAATTTTCATCATACATTTGAGCCATCGAATCTCGATTTGCCAAATAAAACATCGTTTCAGGATCTTCCATTTGATTCGCATAATCAAATACACCCGCTACATATATCGCCGAGACACCGTCGAGAACTTTTTTATCATAGGACTTCTTATAAGCTGTATAAAGTGCTTTCACTTCTTTATCAAATGAAGAGTTAGGCAACGTTACGGTTTCATCCTCAAAAACAGGTTGTTCACCGTACATATACTCTTCTAATACACCTTCACGATACAACACAAGCGCTTCACTTACCGCTTCATAAGATAGACGGTTCCATCTTTCTGAAGTGCGCCACCCAGAAGCCCTCATTTCTTTCACAATCGGCTGCATGATATACGACAATGGAGTTGCTTCATAATTTAACGACAGAGTAGTCCATGCTTCTTGATATTCAGGCAGTAATACGCCATCTGCATTGAACAGCTTCGCAGATTTACTTCCTTTTACGATTTCATTGAACAGCGTAACGAAATAAGTTTCCAACACAGGATATAACGAACTGTCCTCCTCCGCTTTCATCAGTGTATTTTCCATCGTCATAACCATGCCCGTAGTTTCTGCAATAGAATACTCCAGATTACCAGCATACATATACGGCTCGTCAGCAATCATTCTTACATACGCATACGTATCATTGTGAAGTTTGGCAGTTAGGGTTTCTGTTGCACGAGACATATAATACTTAGCTTTCACTTCCCCCGAATATTTGCCTGTCTCTAGCTTGATCGATTGTTCTTTCATCGTATTGATGATGTTTTGGAGCTGTTCAGGGAAGCTGTTCGTGCTTACCATCATGACTTCCGCTTTGTCTGCCGACGCGTCCACTTCATATGCATCGATTGCCTCTTTATGTTGCGCTAATATCTGATCGTAAATAGCGACCAATCGCTGGACCTTACCTCGATACGCATCGATAAATTCAATACTCGCTTCTTGATCTTCTGTTAGAGGATTACTTTTTAAGTCCTCGATCATTTCAGCAGGCGTCTTTAATTCGTCAATTGCTTGCTGATAAGTTTCGTCGGCTAGCTGTGCTCCATTATCATGTTGTTTAATGCTATTAATGTAACCATCATGATCCAACATGGAAATATAGTTATAATACAAATACTTGTCATAATGCTCTTCATCCAACTTCAGCATTTCGCGCCGTTTTTCTTTTTCTACTTCATACTTCTGTTTGAGTTCCTCAATATACTCGTCCGTAACCGTACTCTCTAAATTCTGCTCTTCCGAATTCTGCTTCTGATCATAAATGAAAACTGTTCCCATTAGAGTAAGGATGAACACACTTGCGATGCTTGCAGCCCATACGGTAAGCTTTTGCTTGAAACCACCATTTTTCTTTTGTTTTTGCTGCACCGGTTTTGGTTCTTGCTCCTGATCTATTTTGTTGAAAACAGCTTCCGGATCAAATGAAGAAGGTACACGTTCGTATGATTTCTTTAAAAATTCCATCCGTTTTTCAAAATGATCATTGCTCATGTGTTACCCCTCCATTCGATTCGATTTCTTTTTTCAACGTATCTTTCGCTCTAAAAATTCGAGTCTTTACCGCCGCCATTGTAATATTCATCACGTCGGAAATCTGCTGGTACGTCAAGTCCTGGAAATAAAACAGGATCAGTGGAATGCGGTACTTCTCATCCAATTGTAAAATCGCCATATGTAATTCCTGATCTTCTTCAAACAATAACACTTGCTTCTCTGCCGATTGTTGATTATCCCGTCCCACTTCATTTTTCATTCGTTCTTCCTTCTCATTTTCTCTGCCAGCTTTACGGTAATAGTCTCGCGCAGCATTCAGCGTAATTTTATAAAGCCACGTCGTAAATCGCTGCTGGTTAAACTGTGGGAGAAATCTATATAATTTAATGAATACTTCCTGAGTAACATCGGGTATATCATCTAAGCGAACACCACATTGATACGCGAATTTCTCGACAGTTCGATAATGCAATTCCATCAATTGCGCAAAAGCTGCCCGATCCCCACTTTGTGCACTGTTGATCAAATCTTTTTCGTCCATGAATCCCCCTCACTCTCTATCTCTTCTGCTGATGATACGACGGTTCTCCTTCTTTTGTTTCAAATGACTTGTAAAACTATCCGAATAATAATAAAAACCGCAACTACTCGGTGGTAGATGCGGTGTCATTTTAAACTATAGATTTGGCTTCGTATTTTATCGCTAACAGTTTGTATGCTATTTGCATGCATTTTTCTATTGGAATCCAGGTTGCATAAGAATGTTCGTAAATGTCCCGAATCCGTTTGGCAAGATCTGTAGGATGGTCATAGATATGAAGTTCAGAGACCACGTCTGCAATCTCAACCGCATAAGCCTTCCGTCCAACATTGAAAGGATCCCAGTCTTCCAGAACTAGAACCGCTTTTTTATTCATCTCAATTGTTTGCACGACAAGTCACCTTATTTTTTCTTTTGTTTCATGTATAATAACATAGTAGAGTAAAAGAAAAAAGGAAATGGGGGATTTTTGTAATGAATACTTTTGAACATGTAATCAACCGTAAAGATAGCCGATCTGTTAAATGGGGAAATATGGAGACGGTTTACGGAATTGACGATGCTTCCGAAGTTTTACCTATGTGGATTGCCGATATGGATTTCGCTACACCACAACCGATTATTAACGCAATGAAAGAGCGATTAGAACATGGTGTTTTTGGTTACTCATACATATGTGCAACGTGCAAGGATGCTGTCAGAACATGGCTTTCATCCCGGCATGGATGGGAAACGAAAAATGAATGGATGCTCTTCCATCATGGAGTCGTACCTGCCATTGCCACAGTCGTCGAGACATTCACAAAGCAAGGCGACAATGTACTGATCACAACGCCTGTATATCCTCCTTTCTTCAATGTGCCGGGTCACCAAGACCGTAATATTGTCGAATGCGAGCTCAAAGAAGAAAATGGTCAGTATTCAATCGACTTCAATGCATTTGAAAAATGCTTGCAACAGGATATTAAAGTATTCATTCTGTGTCACCCCCATAATCCGGGTGGTGTCGTTTGGACAGAGGCAGAACTGAGAAAGATCCTTCAACTCTGTAAGCAATACGACGTTCTCGTCCTTTCTGATGAAATTCACGCTGATCTTGTACTCCCTGGACATAAGCACATTCCACTTGCAATGCTTGCAGAAGAGGAAGGCGGCAAGGTCATTACGTGTATAGCGCCTACTAAAACGTTTAACCTGGCAGGTGTCCAAGCCGCTGTCATGATTACCGATGATGAAAAATTACGTGAAGCACTGCAAAAAAGCGCAATGGCACATGGCCAAATGGATTTAAATGCCTTTGCAGCTTCTGCGCTAAAGTCTGCGTTCACTGAATGCGATGAGTGGTTAGACCAATTGTTAGAAGTCATTTCTTCGAATATCGACTATGTCATTAGTGAATTGACTGCTGCAGTACCGGGCATTAACATCCACAAACCGCAAGCGACCTATCTTCTTTGGATAGATTACCGTGAAACTGGCCTATCTGAAGAAGTAATGATGGATAAGCTGTTGAATAAAGGCAAACTCGCACTTGAACCAGGCACGAAATACGGCGAAGCAGGAAGAGGCTTCCTGCGTATGAACATCGCAACTCCACGGTCCGTAGTGGAAGACGGTGTAAAACGCTTCATCACAGCAATGTCTTAATAAGGAAGTATAGAGAAGAATCCAATTGGGTTCTTCTTTTTATGTATGATGAGGTAACCTTTGTTGGATTTATAGAAGTGATTAAAAAAGAAGGCATCATCCCTAAACGGATGATGCCTTCTTTCGATTTAACGAGATCTCATTGATCGTGTGATTGCTGCTGTTCTTTAGCTTCACGGCGTTCACGCAGAATTCGTTCCTCCAGTTCGCGCGTTTCCTCTTCTTGCTTTTTCGAGGTTCTTTTGATCCACATAAATGTCAGAACTAGAAGAACCATGAAAAATGCAAAGGATATGGCGGCTGGAATGTACTCAGATTTATCTTCTGGAAAGTAAAGGAACGGCATTAGCAAAACGTTCATTTACATACACTTCCTTACTGGTCTATTATTTCTGGATGATTTCGATTGACTCAATTGAAATTTCTTCAACAGGCTTATCGGCATTTGTTTTGACTGTTGCGATCTTGTCGACAACATCCATACCTTCGATAACTTGTCCGAAAACAGTATGTTTTTGGTCAAGGTGTGGCGTTCCACCCATTCCCTCATACGCTTTTGCAATTTCTTCTGGCCATCCGCCGTCGATCATTTGCTTAGCTTTGCCTGGTGCATCAGATGCCTGAACGATGAAGAACTGGCTTCCGTTTGTCCCTGGACCCGCGTTTGCCATTGACAAAGCGCCACGTAGATTGAAAAGATCCATTGTGAATTCATCTTCAAATGTACTGCCGTAGATGCTTTCTCCACCCATACCTGTTCCAGTTGGGTCGCCACCTTGAATCATGAAGTTCGGAATTACACGGTGGAAGATGATCCCGTCATAGTAGCCATTTTCAGCATGAGTTAAGAAGTTCTCAACTGTTTTAGGCGCTTTTTCCGGGAATAGTTTGATTTTGATAGGGCCCATTGTCGTATTCATAACGACAAGTGCTTCGTTTGCTGCTACTTCTGTTGATAATTGTGGATACATATTGTTGGCCTCCTCATTTGTCGCTCCGTCTGTTACGGGCGATGAGCTATTTTCTGTAGCTGGTTTTTCCGGATCTTGCTTGTCTTCACTTTGACCACAAGCGGCTAAAAGAAGCATGCCGAAAAGCGTAAGCGAAGTAAGAAGCATTTTTTTCATTATTACTCACCCTGAAACAGTTTACCACATCACTTCTCATTTTTCGATTGATAAGCATGAAGCTTCCTTCGGGTCTCGAATTGATTTATACTGTTGTAGTGTAATAGAGCGTTTAGAGTACATTAGCACAGGGAATTCTTATGCTGACGACTATGTTTTTCTAACGCCATTGCACACGAAAGCAGGGTTGACACGTGACTATTCAAAAACGGAATTTTATTATTATCTGGTTTGCAAACTTTTTGGTGGCTGGCACAATGACAATGATCATGCCTTTCCTGTCATTGTACATTGACACATTCGGTGATCATTCCGATGCCTATGTGCAAAAATGGGCTGGGTTGATTTTTGGGGCAACTTTTATAACCGCGTTGATTATGTCTCCGATTTGGGGCAGAGTTGCAGATAAATATGGTTTCAAGCCGATTTTGCTCATCAATGGTTTCGGTATAGCGACATCGGTATTCTTAATGGGATTTGTAGATTCAGTTGAAACGTTTTTCTTATTACGGCTATTCAATGGTGTCGTGACAGGGTTTATCCCAACCTCTTTGGCATTTGTATCTTCTCAAACAGCACGTGAAGAAGCCGGTAAGAAACTTGGCACTTTGCAGATGGGCAGTGTTACTGGAACACTATTCGGTCCTGTACTTGGTGGATTGATGGCGGATGCTTTTGGTTTCCAATATACATTCGTGATTACATCGATTTCAGTCGTCATTGCAGCATTAATCGTCTTGTTCGGCATTAAAGAGCAAAAGAAAGTGAAAAACGAGAAGGCTGTCCAGTATTCACGAAAAACGATTCTTTCGGGACTGCTCCATCATCGGCTCATGCTGAATATCATGATTGTTACCGCTTTGATTCAAATCGGTAACTTCAGTATTCAGCCGTTGCTATCCTTATATGTCGCAGAACTGACCGATGCGAAGGATGTCGCTTTCCTTGCAGGTATTACTTTTAGTGCGGCAGGGGTTGGTAATCTTCTGTTTGCCAGAAAGTGGGGAAAAATGGGCGATGACATCGGTTATGAGAAGGTGCTCGGTGCTCTATTGCTGTTATCCTTCCTCTTCATCGTTCCACAGGCTTTCGTATCTTCCATTTGGCAATTAATGTTTTGGCGATTACTGTTCGGTATCGCCATCGGCGGAATGATTCCCATAACAACAGCATTGGTACGACGTGAAGCACCGCTTGATATTCAAGGTGAAGTAATGGGTTACAATACAAGTTTCCGCTTTCTAGGTAACATTATTGGCCCGATGTTTGGCGGTATAATTAGTGGATTCATCGGCATCTCTGCCGTCTTCATTTTGACAGGGGTATTATTCCTTCTCGGCTTCGCATTTCTGTATTATGCTACGAGAAAACCTGTCCAGGACTTCGAAGATTTCCTGGCGGAAGAAGAAGAAAAATCACATATATAAAACACGGCACATTTCCAGTCTGGAAATGTGCTATATTTTTTATAGGAAGGGGGATTAGATTGAAAAAGGCTATAGGCATCGTTTTCATAATTTGTATGTTGCCAATATTGTTCGGTATCCAACAGGCAATTGCAAGTGAGTGGAATGAAAGCCGTCTACTGAAAAATAAAGTTGAAAAATCCATTGATCTATCCGAGCCTTCCATCGTTATACCGGTATCGATGACTGACCGTAATGGACGACTTTTCGCAGAACAATACATAGAATGGCGAAATCCATTACCACTCGTTGAAATACCTGATTTCGTCCAAGACTTATTTCTACTCAGTGAAGACAAGGAATTTTATGATCATCTAGGGTACGACGTCGGAGCCATATTCCGTGCCTTTGCGATAAATACAGCAAGCGAAGATAGACAACAAGGCGCTTCCACTATTACACAACAAGTTGTCAGAATGCGCTTTCTGTCAAACGAAAAAACCTACGAGCGGAAATTCAAGGAACTCTTGTATGCTGCGACAATGGAGAAACAATTGACAAAAGAGCAGATTCTTGAAATCTATTTAAACGAAATGTATTTTGGCAATCAAGTGTATGGTATTGGCGCGGCCGCCACTTACTATTTCAGCCGCCCGCTCGATCAGTTAGAACCTGCCGAAATGGCTTTCCTTGCAGCGATACCGAATAACCCCTCCCGATATGATCCAATCCGTCATTTCGAAAGCACAAAAAAAAGACAGGAACTGCTCCTATCTATACTGGCTAAAAACCGCGCAATCCCTGCAACTGAAGCAGAGATTTATCAACAGGAACCGATTACTCTGAATGTGAAAGAAAAAACAGATAACTATGTGATGTACAGTTCGTACGTACTTGCAGAACTAGAAGATTTAATCAGTCAAAAGGAAGGCTTTGACGTGAAAATTCGTCATGCGGAAAGCAAGGAACAGAGGAAAATCCAATTGGATGCATTGAAACGGAGAACTGCAGAAGTTGTAGCGGGAGGCATCCAGATTGAAACAGCGCTTGATCCAAACAAGCAAAAGCGAGACGAGGCTGCCTTGTCTTCCCTCTTGACTGTCAAAGATCTGCAGGCAGGTGCAGCAGTCATTGATAATGCTTCAAGGGAAGTCGTCAGCGTTTACGGGGGAAAAGGATACCGTAAAGCCGATTTCAATCGTGCTTACCAAGCAGTCCGGCAACCAGGTTCAGCGATGAAACCTTTACTCGTCTATGCACCTTATCTTGAAAGTGGACCTTTCAAGGAAAGCACACCAATTGATAGCAGTAACCTATGCATCGGTAGCTACTGCCCGAAAAACATCGGAGGTTATTCCTATGGAACGACAACATTGATGGAAGCGTTCAGACATAGTCACAATACGACGGCAGTAAGAGTGTTTCGCAATGTAGGAATTGAAAATGCATTTGCCCATTTGCAGCCTTTCCATTTCGACCATGTCACGAAGGAAGATCACGTCTACCCTGCTGCCCTTGGCGGTTTTAGCCACGGTGTAACACCACTCGAACTGGCTTCGGCCTATACAAGTTTCATAGATGGGAATTATTCGACGCCCCGCGCCATAAGAAACGTAAAAGATCGCAATGGCGAAGTACTGTATAGCTGGGATGTAACACGCGAGGAAGTCTGGACGTTATCCACAACTTCAATCATTCGCAATCTGATGGAAGATGTCGTGCTTAACGGCACAGGCAGGGGCATCACTTATCGAACTGGCTATACCGGCGCCAAAACAGGGACAACGGATAAGTACAGGGATTTATGGGTTGCAGGCATGAACGACAAATATACAACAGCCGTTTGGATTGGCTATGACAAGCCGTCGTCCGTTCAGCGGCTCAGTGATACCAAAATCCATTTGAAGCTGTTCAATGAATTACTGAGAGACTAGCGAAATCGCTAGTCTTATTCTATGTAACAGGCAAGCTTGCAAGGATTCCATTGTACAATTTTAAAATGATATAAATGAAGACTGACAATAGAACACCCCATACTAAGATTTCAAAAACGAGCAGACCAATCGTACTAAAGACAGTTAAATATTTACTAAGCATGAACACGCTGTAGACAAAATAGATAAAAGTCGTTACAAGGAAAACGCCAATCAGTATGTTCAGCGATTGAATTCCAGCAACGGAAGCGAGTGCGCCAAAAAAATAGATGAGATTACCGCTTTTCGCCTCGTTATACGATTCCCCGACTGCATCTTTTGAAAAAAAGAGCATTGCCGTTTCGTGAATTGTTTCTGCAATGAGTTTCAATGCGGAAAATAACATAAAAAAGGCAAGCGCATAAATAATTAGCAAGAAAAGCCGCAACTGAGTATCTGTCAAAAACTCTCGCATTCCCGCATACAAACCGATTTTCGAAAAGAATGCTGTCGACGTTCCGACCATATAGACGCCGAACGTCAAACTGAATAGCGATATAGTTAAAAAAGGCAAATAGCCGAATAGATATGGATTTCTCATTTGACACCCCGTAAAGAAATATTTTCCCTTTCCCTATAATATAGGAAGAGAAAGCGATTAAGCAATAACGTGGGCGTGTACCCTATGCAAAAGCCGTCAATTTACGTTATACTCGATAACAATGTAACGAATAAAGATTCACTCTTTGGAAGGAGGATTTACGTGGATTTTGTATTTTTGATTTTCCTGCCAATTGTGGTTGCCCTTTTTGTTCCGCTTCTTTTCCGCAAATTGAAAGGCATACATACTGGTTGGTTTGTACTGGTCGTACCTGTATTACTATTCATTTACTATACGACATTCCTGAGTACGACGATGGACGGCGGACATGCAATATCTGAACTGCAATGGATTCCGGCACTCGGCATCTCATTTGTTTCATACATTGATGGGCTAAGCCTTCTGTTCACCCTTCTTATAACGGGAATCGGAGCACTCGTCGTCTTGTACTCGATCTTTTACCTTGATAAGAACAAGGAGAAGCTAGGCAACTTCTACGTCTATCTTCTCATTTTTATGAGCGCAATGCTCGGTGTCGTCCAATCGGATAATGTCATTTCTCTCTATCTTTTCTGGGAATTGACTTCAATCTCTTCATTCCTATTAATCGGTTATTGGTATACACGTGACCGCTCGAGGTTTGGTGCATTGAAATCCATGATGATCACGGTCTTCGGCGGACTCATGATGCTCGGGGGGTTTGTCCTTCTCGGGATAATGGGCGGTACATACTCAATCCGTGAACTCATTGCACAATCGTCCACATTCGTCGGACATGAATTTTTCACATTGGCTTTGATTCTCATTTTACTTGGGGCGTTTACTAAATCGGCTCAGTTCCCTTTCTACATCTGGTTGCCAGATGCAATGGAAGCACCGACGCCTGTCAGTGCGTACTTGCACTCCGCCACGATGGTAAAAGCAGGATTGTATCTCGTAGCCAGGTTCACACCGATTTTCGCTGTGTCCGAAGTTTGGATTTGGCTTGTTACAGGAATCGGATTGCTGACTTTATTCTGGGGATCTTTCTTCGCAATAAAACAAACAGATTTAAAAGCGATTCTTGCTTTCTCGACAGTGAGTCAGCTTGGACTGATCATGTCTCTACTTGGGGCAGGCGCGATTACATTCCATACGAATGAAGCCATTTTCGCCTTCGCAATGTTCGCTGCACTGTTCCATCTACTGAACCATGCGACGTTCAAAGGCAGTTTGTTCATGATTGCTGGGATTGTCGATCATGAAACCGGTACACGGGATATTCGGAAGCTTGGTGGCTTGATGAGCATCATGCCCATTAGTTTTACAGTCGCCTTCATTGGATCTATGTCAATGGCCGGTTTACCGCCATTCAATGGATTCCTAAGTAAGGAAATGTTCTTGGACTCCATGTATGCGCTGCGCGATTTCCAATTATTTAACTTTGATACATGGGGGATTCTCTTCCCCGTCATCGCTTGGATTGCAAGCGTATTCACATTCATTTACAGTTTCTACTTCGTGTTCAAAACGTTCGCTGGAAAACGGAAAGAACAACCGTTGCCGCAAGACCCACATGAAGCGCCGATTGGTATGTTAGTCTCTCCAATCATTCTCGCTTCTTTGGTCGTAGCCATCTTCTTTATTCCGAACGTTGTTGGTAAATGGTTGGTAAAACCTGCTGTAATGGCAGTCCAGCCTTACCAATATAGTCATCCATCCGAAGTGGCTGTCACTGTATCCGCATGGCATGGATTCGATTCACCGGCATTGTGGATGACTGTCGGTGTAGTCATTATCGGTGCCCTTCTCTTCGTGTCGCTTTCAAAGTGGCAGAAGGTATATGCGATTCAACCCGAACAATTGTCTCTCAATGCCTTATATGATGGGACGATGACATTTAGCGAAAAAGGAATGAACAAGCTGTCAAGATTCTATATGACAGGACTGATTCGAACGTATTTGATGTATATTTTCGCCTTTTTCTCTGTCATCACAATTTCTGTCCTCTTCATGAAAAATGCTTTTGTTGTTGATATGTCGAGTTTCACAAAATTGAATTCGTTCAGCATCATCAACGCAATTATTCTGTTGCTCGGCGTCGCTTTTATCCTGTTTTCTAAAACTAGGCTAGGAGCAATTATTTCCCTCGGAGCAGTCGGGTATTCGGTAGCTTTGTTCTTTGTCATATTCAAAGCCCCTGACTTGGCTCTAACGCAATTGGTCATTGAAACCGTTTCTGTAGCTTTGTTCCTCCTTGCATTTCAACGATTGCCAAAGCTGTCGAATCATGGTGAGACGAAGCGCAACAAACTGGCCAATGCGATTATCGCACTTGGCGTTGGTGTAACGGTAACGTTGGTTGCCCTATCAGCGCATTCTCAGAAGCTTATTTCTTCCATTTCACAGTTCTATATAGATACTGTAGCAACGGAAGCTGGCGGAGGAAATATTGTAAACGTCATTTTAGTGGACTACCGTGGATTTGATACGCTATTTGAAATTGCAGTGCTGTCCATAGCCGGAATCGGTGTCCTTGGCATGATCAAACTTCGGTTAGCAGGAAAGGAGGATCCTGATGAAAACAAATGATGTCATTTTGCAGACAACGACGAAATTGGTGTTTTTCATCATCTTCCTTTTTTCCATTCATATCTTCTTCGCAGGTCATTATACACCTGGTGGAGGATTCGTCGGCGGCTTGCTGACGACAGGAGCTATTGTCTTGCTGCTGCTTGCATTTGATTTGAAAACGGTACAGAAAGCATTACCTTTTAATTTTACAATCATGACAGGAATCGGATTGTTGCTTGCTTTAGGGACGGCTTCAGGCGCCATTTTCTTTGACGTCCCTTTCTTCACCCATGCTTTTGATGATTTTACGCTGCCTTTATTCGGAGTGACATCACTTCATACTGCCATGGTGTTTGACGCAGGCGTATTCCTCGTCGTAGTCGGATCTGCTATTACAATCATCCAGTCAATTGGAGGGGATTCGTAATGGAATTGTTAATGGCTATTCTGATCGGTGTACTATTCACCGCGGCCGTCTATTTGATCCTTTCAAGAAGTATTTTGAAAATCATTATCGGAACCGGCTTATTGAGTCATGGTGCACATTTACTTATTCTGACAATGGGCGGCCTCGGTGGTACTGCCCCGCCGGTATTGGCAGATGGCGTAACTGAATTTGCCGATCCATTGCCACAAGCACTCATTTTGACGGCAATCGTTATTAGTTTTGGTGTCACAGCTTTCATCCTCGTTTTAGCCTATCGGGCTTATGCGGTGCACAAAACGGATAATATGAATCAACTGAAAGGAAATGACGAACATGATTAATTTACTCTTATTTCCGATCATTCTTCCTTTCTTTTTCGCAATACTGCTCTTGTTTTTCAAAGAGAAAATTAAGACACAGCGAATATTGGCACTTATTGGGGTCGTTGTCAGTTTAGCGGCATCCCTTGTACTCTTGTGGAAGGTAAAGACCGATGGCATACAAGCGATTACACTCGGAAGCTGGCCTGCTCCATTTGGAATTTCAATGGTGTCCGATATGCTGTCAGTATTACTTGTCACTACGACTTTGTTACTGACTTTATTCATCGTGATCTACAGTTTCACTTCTATCGGACAACAACGTGAACGTTTTTTCTATTACCCCGCCATTTTATTTTTGGTGACAGGTGTTAACGGAGCGTTCACGACAGGAGATATTTTCAACTTATTCGTCTTCTTCGAAGTGTTGCTCATGGCTTCCTATGTATTGATTGTGCTCGGCGGAGAAAAGAAGCAGTTGCGTGAATCACTCAAGTACATACTTGTGAACGTCATCTCGTCTGCACTGTTCGTCATTACAGTCGCCTATCTGTACTCTGTCGTCGGGACTTTGAACATGGCGGATATTTCAGTGAAGATTGCCGAGGTTAATCAACCCGGTATTATTACTGTCATCGCTGTGCTGTTCCTAATCGTGTTCGGTATTAAGGGATCGATATTCCCTCTATACTTCTGGCTGCCTGGATCCTACTCAGCACCTCCTGTACCGGTGCTTGCACTGTTCGGAGCCTTGCTTACAAAAGTCGGTATCTATGCCATCATGCGGACATACACCCTGTTTTTCGTACACGATATAGGCTTCACTCATGAAATCCTTATGGTGTTGTCGATCTTGACGATAATTGCCGGTTGTATCGGTGCACTTGCCTACTTTGATCTGAAGCAAATCATCATTTACAACATCGTGATCGCAGTCGGTGTCATCCTGTTTGGCGCTGCGCAAATGAACGAAGCTGGAATGTCCGGGGCTGTCTTCTACTTGATCCACGACATGCTTATTAAAGGGGCACTGTTCTTGCTGATCGGGATTATCATTTATATTACCGGGACATCGAACTTGCGTAAGATGGGCGGATTGATGAAAACACATGCGCCACTTGGCTGGTTCTACCTAATAGCCGCTTTCGGATTGGCAGGCATACCGCCGCTTAGCGGATTTGTCGGCAAGTTACTTATTGTGAAAGGTGCTTTTGAGGCGGGTAACGTCTGGGGTAGCATCATCATTTTAGCGTCCAGTCTTGTCGTCTTGCTATCTGTCATGAGGATTTTCATTTATGCATTCTGGGGTGAACCAAAAATGGAGTTGCCCAAGACAGACAGGAAAGCCTATCTTCGTTTAATGGGCCCTGCGCTTGTCCTAGTCATGTTAACGATTGTTTACGGGGTCGGCACAGAATGGCTCGTGCCATTCATGACAGATGCCACTGACGTGTTACTACAACCATCCATCTATATTGATGCGGTGTTAAAGTGAAACTTCAATCAGTAACGCTTTTCAACTGATTGTGAGTTGAACCATTCGGGCATGTACTGGCAGTTTTTCTTATGATGTACTGCCAGTTTATGCGGGGTAAAGGAGTAGATGTCGATGGCATTTCAAATACTATTGAACTTTTTCATCGCAGTCGTTTGGATGTTCATGAATTCCTCTCTGACCGCGAGTACATTTATCGTAGGCTATTTGATCGGGTTAATCATGATCATTATTACAAGACGTTTTTTCAAAAACCGGCTTTATTTGTGGCGTTTATGGGCAATGATCAAGTTGATACTCTTATTTGCGAAAGAACTGACAATGTCCAACATTTCAGTTTTGCTTCTTGTTATTAAACCAAAACTGAACATCCAACCTTCTATTTTTGCACTGCCTACAGATTTAAAGGAAGACTGGGAAATCACATTATTATCAAGCTTGATTACGTTGACACCTGGAACGATTGTCCTCCATGTATCAAGTGATCAGCGAACTCTCTATATCCATGCAATTGACGTGGATGATGTAGATGAGGCTATTGATTCGATTAAAAACTCGTTTGAAAAAGCGATTTTGGAGGTGAGCCGAGGATGATGATATTCATATGGGTCTGTCTCATGCTCGTCTTCCTGTCCATGGTCGGAATTATGTACCGAGTTTTCCGCGGGCCATCTGTTCCTGACCGACTTATTGCGCTTGATGGAATTGGTGTCATGATGATTTCAGCTATTGCATTGATATCAATCCTATTTGAAACAAAATTCTTTATTGATGTGATCCTTCTCATCGCGATTATGTCTTTCATTGGTACAGTATCGTTCTCCAAGTTCATTGAGAGAGGAGAGATCATCGAACGTGATCATACTCGCTAATATTCTCATAGTCTTGACGATAACAGTCGGCACCATTTTCACCATTGTGACCATGATCGGGATTTTACGGTTGCCGGATGTATATACACGTGCACATGCTGCTTCGAAAAGTGCTACGCTTGGAGTACTTAGCATTCTGCTCGGCGTGTTTTTCCATTTCTGGCTAAATGAAGGTCACTTTAGTATTCAACTGTTGCTTGGTATCGTATTTCTGTTCATTACTTCTCCTATCGGCGGCCATCTAATGGGACGCGCAGCGTATATGTCCGGTGTGAAACCGACTGAAATGACTGTCGGTGATGATTTGAAAGAAGCTGTTGAAGAAGCTAAGAAGAAAAACATGGCCAAGCTAAAAGATTGATGTTTGTCAAATAAAAACACACTCAGCAAAGTTGTGCTGAGTGTGTTTTTTATCTTTAATAACCGAAACCATAAGGCGGATAGCCATATGGTGGATAGCCGTATCCGTAGGGAGAATACCCATATCCATACGGCGGATAGCCATATGGATAATAGCCTTGATTGCCGTAACCATAATTATTAGGGAAGATTGCATTTCCTAAGAAGCTGCCAAAAAGTCCCCCTAGAAATGGCCCTCCTACACCATAACCAAATCCTTGTCCGAAGCCACCGAACCCACCGAATCCGCTGTTTCCACCATAACCACCATGTCTTCTAGCATTTCGTGACATTATGATCCCCCTTTCTCACTTATCCTATTCAAGGCGGGCGTAGTGTGGAGGGATGAATGCCTAGTTGGAGGTTGATTAAGAGATAAGTTGTAAAGAATAGTAGAGGGAGTACTGTGCAAGACGAAATAGGGAGTGTGCAAAACAATGTAGATCGCTCGTATCGAAACGTAGCTGCGGCGTATCGAAACGTAACTGCGCCGTATCGAAACGTAGAGCGCGCAATGCAATATAGAGCGCTCGTATCGAAACGTAGCACCTTCGTAACGAAACGTAACTGCGCCGTATCGAAACGTAGAGCCCGCAATGCAATATAGAGTGCTCGTATCGAAACGTAGCAACTTCGTATCGAAACGTAACTGCGCCGTATCGAAACGTAGAGTCCACAACACAATGTAAACCGCTCGTATCGAAACGTAGCACCTTCGTAACGAAACGTAACTGCGCCGTATCGAAACGTAGAGCGCGCAACGAAATGTAGAACGCTCGTATCGAAACGTAGCACCCTTGTAACGAAACGTAACTGCGCCGTATCGAAACGTAGAGCGCGCAAAGCAAAGTAGATTGCTCGTATCGAAACGTAGCCCCTTCGTATCGAAACGTAACTGCGCCGCAACGAAACGTAGAGCGCGCAACGAAATGTAGAACGCTCGTATCGAAACGTAGCACCCTCGCAACGAAACTTAACTGCGCCGTATCGATACGTAGAGTCCGCAACGCAAAGTAGATTGCTCGTATCGAAACGTAGCATGCTCGTAACGAAACGTAACTGCGCCGCAACGAAACGTAGAGTCCACAACCCACCTACTTAAGCAAAAAACAGCTACTCCAGAAGGAAATTCCTACTGGGTAGCTGTCTTAGTTCATTTAACTGATTTAATCTTCCTGTGCCATTCGCTCAACGATTGTAGCAAGCGTACGAACCATAGCTCCAGTTGCTCCTTTAGGACCCAGGTCATGCGGTGCTGAGGCTTCTGATGTACCTGCAATATCAAGGTGGATCCATGGCGTGTCCCCTGCGAATTCACCAACGAAGCCACCACCGAAGATCATATGCCCATCGCGGCCCGGTGAGTTGTTCAAATCCGCTACTTCACTTTTTCGAATACGCTTCTTATCGCTTTCAGTCAACGGAAGTCTCCAGACAAATTCACCCGTTTCCATGGAAGCCTGCATGAACTCTTCGAAGAATTCTTCGTTGTTTGTCAGTGCGCCTGTTTTATCATTTCCAAGTGCAACGATAACACCGCCTGTCAATGTCGCAACATCGATTAAATAATCTGCGCCTGACTGTTTTGCATACGTTACAGCATCTGCGAGAACGAGTCTACCTTCTGCATCCGTATTCAATACTTCAATTGTTTTCCCGCTTAATGAAGTGATCACGTCATCTGGTTTGAACGCCTCGCCTGAAACCATATTATCTGTCGAACCAATGACTGCGACAACGTTCTTCGCTGGACGCAGTTCACCAATGATTCGCATTGCGCCAAGGACTGCCGCAGCGCCGCCCATGTCGCCTTTCATACCAACCATTCCTTCACGCGGCTTTAACGAGTATCCGCCAGTGTCATACGTGACGCCTTTTCCGACAAGACCTATGACGTCCTCCCATTTCTCAGTACCTTTATATTTCATGACGATGAGACGGGGCTCTTCGACTGAACCTTTATTAACTGCCAAAATAGCTCCCATGCCGAGTTCTTCCATTTCTTTTTTACCGAGAACTTCAATTTCAAAATCATATTGTTCAGCAAGTTCTTTAGCGTAATCCGCCATTTTCGTCGCTGTTAACATGTTTGGTGGCATATTGACCAATGTACGCGCTTCATTGACTGCATGCGCATATGTACTGCCCACTTCGAATGCTGCTTTTAATTCTTCAACGTCGCTATCGGATAGGAACGTTATCGATTCCAAGGAAACATCTCTCTCGTTTGAATCAGTGCGGTAGCCTTCGAATTTGTAGCCACCCATCCCGATTCCTTCACCTGCCGCAAACACGACATCTTCACAAGTTAGTTCTTCATTTTTGAATGGAGCTGTCCAAATTGCAACTGATGTTGCTTTCATGGCAGCAAGTTCTTTACCTGCAGCCGCAAATGCTTGACGCAAAAGGTCTTCTGTTAACTTTTTTGATGCTCCAAGACCGATGAATACTACTCGTTCAAAGTTCCCTGCTTCAATTGCAGGCATTTTTACAATACTTTTAAATTCACTTTTAATATCTCCAGATTTTATCCAATCCATTAAGCGTGGACTGAAGACTTGCGCAAATCCGTCCCATCCTTCAATATTTTCAGGATGTTCTGGTACACCGATTAGTAGTGTTTCCGATTTCACATTACCGAAACCGTTTTCAATAAATGATGCTTTCATTTGACTGTCTCCCCCTTTTCATTCATATTCTATTATATACTACTCGTCGTCCAAACCCAAAATATTAATTCGAACACCGTACTATCTCATTCATTAACCCGACTATGTTATACTTAAGGTATATTTTCATTTTTTAGAAAAGGAGTGGACTTAATGGCCCTCTTACAAAACACTCCGCTCCTTGCGGCATTATTCGCGATTTTTTTCGCACAGTTCGTGAAAATCCCTATTCATTTTTTATTGACACGGAAGTTAGACTGGAAGCTGATGACGTCTACGGGCGGGATGCCGAGCTCCCATTCAGCAGCTGTATCTGCATTAACGACTGCCATTGCCTATGAAGTTGGATTAGATTCGCCGATCTTTGCGGTATCTGCTATTTTTGCGGTTATTGTCATGTTTGACGCAACAGGTATTCGTTACCAGGCGGGACAACAGGCATTAATCATCAATCAGATGCGTTTAGATTTCCAGACCTTTGTAACTGAAGTAAAAGGCTGGCCTCATAAAGACGGACAGCAAAAGATTATGGAGTTAAAAACACTGCTTGGTCATAAGCCCAGCGAAGTGTTTGCAGGCTCCGTAACCGGTATCTTAATCTCTATCATCACATATTCATTAATCGTGACATGAAAAAAGACGTTCCCGTTATGGGAGCGCCTTTTTTGTTTTTGTATCGGTCAAAACATTTGATAGCCTTGTTTACGCAGTAACTTCATCACAAATCCAGAAATGATGGCCCCGACCAACCCGCTCGTCAAAATGATAATATCAGCTGCATGTAGGGACAGGATTTTATCGCCAAGCATTCCGAAGGCATAGCCCGGTTTCGTGAGATACTCGTATACTCTCACTTCATCAATAATTAAAATAACAACAATCGGATAGATGATGGCCATTAACCACGTCATGCGAAGCAACATGTTCAATAAAAAGCCTATCCCGAAAAACATGACCATGAAAATAAGTATGGATAATACGACATGCGTCAATGAAATTGATCCCAATTTTTTATACCTCCGCTTTCCACTCACCATTTTACAACAACGGCTGCTACCTTTCAATTAAATGCGTCGTGACGAAATTATGTACGTTTATACAGGATTTATTTTGGCATAGCTTTAAAGAGATAGTTGCATAGGAAGTCTCCCTTCCTGTTAAAAAACACCTGCCAGATTAAGGGCAGGTGTTAGACAGCTTATCTCGCTATTATTTAAGTAAGTTAAACTTACCTTTTTTAAGTGTTAGGCCAACTCCACCGATAAGGAATAGCGCACGGTTGTCAACCATTTTCTTCATGAATGATGCTTTTTTACCAAACATTTTTTTACCAAAAGCAACTCCGATTGCATCGTCGTCACCAAGGGAAGCGATACTTCCTTTTAGGTCAGGAACGAATTTAGAAGTTGGTTCACCTTTCATCAAAGCAAGGATATTATTTGCAATCATATCCCCTTGCTGCATAGCAATCTGTGCAGTTGGTGGGTATGGGCGGTTCGTTTCTTCATTGATCATCAATGCACAGTCACCAACGATGAATACATCGCTATGACCTGGAGCACGAAGATCTTTGTCGACTTTAACACGCGCACGCATGTTTTCGATACCTGTCTCTTCGATCAGACGGTTTCCTCGAACACCTGCAGCCCAGACGACTGTACCAGCTTTGATGAATTCAAACTCATCTTCGCCTTTTTTGATGTTAACGCCTTCAGGAGTCGCTTCAACGACTGGAGTTCCAATCGAGAATTCAATTCCTTTTGCTTCCAATTGTCTGACAGCATAAGTTACAAGTTCAGGATCAAATCCTGGTAAAACCATAGGTGCTGCTTCGACACAGATGACACGTACTTTTTCTTTAGGAACGTCGAATTCCTCACAAAGTTCTGGTACACGGTTGCCTAGCTCTCCAAGGAATTCGATTCCTGTGAAGCCCGCACCGCCAACGACGATTGTCAAACGGCTATCGTCTTTCACTTCTTCAAGTGACCATGTAGCGAATTGATATTCTATATGTTCACGGATTTGACGCGCAGCTTTTACGTTAGCAATGGACAAAGCATACTTGTCCAAACCAGTAATACCAAACGTTTCCCCTTCGAATCCTAAACCGATGACAAGATAGTCATACGTATGTGTACCGACATTTGTCGTTACAACTTTCCCAGGAATATCGATAGCTGTAACTTCAGCTTGGACGAATTGAACTTTTCCTTCATTAATAACGTCTTTCACGTCATAACGCACTTGCTCAGGCGTCAAAGTTCCTGCAGCTGCTTCATGCAACCACGTGGACTCGTAGTGATACTCGTTCTTATTGATTAGTACGATATTAGCATCGTCAGCACCAATGGATTTTTGCAAGTTGACGACTGTGGATAAACCGCCGTAACCCGCACCTAATACTAAGATTGTCGGTCTTTTCACGAAAATCGAAACCACCTTTTAATTTATTATGTGCCGGGTCCGTTGACAATCGGTTCATACGACGATTTGCTCAGTCCTGGCATTTGTCTATATTCGACAAACTTCTACCTTACAATAGTAGCCCTTTTAAAAGGCTTTTTCAACACTTTAATGTTAAATTATTAAAAATGAATATAATAATAAAGACCCTCCCTCAAATCGACCATTCCCCGGAAGGAATATCGACCTGAAAAAAGGTCTGCATTTTACTCACATACTTCTGGTGTGCCTACTTTTTTAGCTGTTCTGAATGAAGTTCCACATCCACATGAAGCAATTGCATTTGGATTTTCAATGGTGAAGCCTCCACCCATTAGCGATTCCTTATAATCTACTTTCGTACCTTCTAAAACACCTGCATCTTCAATCGATACGACGATATTAATGCCGTGCTGGGTCATTAAATAATCAGTCTCCGATTTGTTTTCCTCAAAACCTAAACCATATGTCAGCCCACTGCATCCGCCGCCATTGACAGCGACTCGAAGATAAGCATTTTCCTCACCGTTATGTGCCATCATCTCTTTTACGTGATAGGCAGCAGATTCAGTAATTTCAACGTATTGTGTCATTTACATCCACCTTCCCGCTTTTCTTTATCATACCAATCTTTTTGGTTAATACGCAATCATATTTACTCCAAACAATCTAATATGATGTATAATAGTTAACATAGTACGAAAGGATGAATACCAATGGAAATAAGTCCTGCATACAAGAAGAAAATGGAGTGTCTAAACTGCAAGGAGAAATTTACTACAACCAAGATCCGTTCACGGTTTGTGCGTGTTACAAATCATGATTCCGACTTTAAACCTGTCTATGCGGACAAAGCGATTAATCCTTTATTATATAATGTCGCCGTTTGCCCTCATTGCGGATTTTCATATACTGACGATTTTTCTTCATACTTTGCACCAGGTATAAAAAAAGAAATTACAAATACAATCACGTCCTTATGGAGCGGACGATCGTTCGGTGATGAACGGACGATAGAGGAAGCGATCGAAGCCTATAAGCTGGCGTATTTAAGTGCAAGTGTAAAAAAAGAAAAGTCATTGACAATGGCCGGAATTACGCTTAGAATCGCCTGGTTATATAATGATTTGCAGGATTACGATACAGAGATGAGGTTTCGCGCAATTGCACGTGATCTTTATACGGAAGCATATTCTGAAAGTGATCATGTCGGAACGCAAATGTCCGAAACAAGAGTCCTCTATATGATTGCCGAGCTTTCACATCAAATCGGGGATGTTGAAGGAGCCACACGAAACTTCTCCAAAGTTATCGAGAGTCAGCGAACTTCTACAGAACCTCAAATTATCGACATGGCAAAAGAGCGTTGGCAGGAAATACGAGACACTAAAAAGCAGGAAAAATTAAAAGCGGACTGATTAGCAGTCCGCTTTTAAAACGATTAAAATACTTGTTCCACTTCTACTACTCCAGGTACTTCTTCAAGCAATGCTCTTTCAATACCCGCTTTCAATGTGATCGTCGAACTCGGACATGTGCCGCAAGCGCCCAATAGACGCAGCTTTACAATCCCCTCATCGATATCGACTAATTCACAATCTCCGCCATCTCTAAGAAGGAATGGACGTAATTTATTCAAAACTTCCTGTACTGGTTCCATCATTGCTGTATCTGTCATTGTGTTATGTCTCCCCTTTCATTATACTTATTATAAACTGGATTAAGGAAAAAATCCAATAGAGAAACTGAAAGGGGTAATTTCATTGAGTACAAAGAATGCAAAAATCGAAATTTATGGGGCAGATATCATTTGTGCGAGCTGTGTCAATTCGCCTTCTTCCAAGGACACGTATGAATGGCTTCAAGCTGCAATCAGCCGGAAATATCCTGAACAACCTGTTGAAATTGAATACATTGATATTGAATCAGACATTTCAGATCCAAAACAAAAAGAAATGGCTGACAAAGTATTGAATGATGAATACTTCTATCCGCTCGTCATGATTGGCGACGAAATGATTGGTGAAGGACATATTCAACTGAAACCGGTTTTCAATGAACTTGAAAAACACGGTTACGTCTCTAAAGAATAATTTCTGATTGATAATGGATTTAAATAATTGAGAAAAAATCCCTCACGCATGTATGATGCACGTGAGGGATTTTCAATTCAACCATTATGCCATTTGTACATCCAAAGAACACCAGACTTCAACAACCGTGCGATTCTTCCTGTAACAGTGCGATCTGCTAAATAAGCGAATCCTTGTTTCTTACCTAACGAACCCATGAAACCTTTGAGTTTGATTTCGGGCATTTCAGCAGGCAACGGTTGATTGTTCCAGACAAGACGCAGAACTTTTATGATTTGTTCTGCCTGCTCTTCAGCTAGTTGAGCACTTGGAGCATGTGGTAATGCAGCATTATCGCCGACGACATAGACGTTCTCAAAGTTTGGAATTTGGTGATACTGATTTAAGACGACTCGCCCACGGTCCTTCTCTACGTCCATATCAAGAACGCTTTTCACAGGCTGAATACCAGCAGTCCAAACTACAACGTCAACTTCAATCTTTTCTTCATGATTGTAAAGGACTTTCTCTCCAACTTCGGTAATGTTGGAATTGGAAATCACTTCGACTTCGTGTTTGTCGAACCAGCCTTTAACATAGTTACTCAGTCTTTCCGGAAAATCTTTCATGATTCGCGGTCCACGGTCAAATAATTTAATCTTAAGGTCAGGACGGCTTTCCCGCAACTCACTGGCGAGTTCAATGCCGCTCAGTCCCGCTCCTACAATTCCGACTGTCGCGCCGCCACCAAGACCTTGAAGCTTTTTATAGGTATTGCGTGATTTCCCTATTGTCTGGATACTATCCGTATACTCGGCAGCTCCGGGTACATCGTGATAATTATCTTCACAACCAAGTCCGATTACGAGTTCGTCATACCGCACAGCTTCACCGTTACTTAGTAAAACAGTTTTGTCTTCTAATTCGATTTCCAGTATTTCTCCTTCGATTACATGCAATCTCTCATGTTTAGGAAGAGCTACCCGAACTTCTGAATCCGGCGCAGTTCCTGCCGCCAGTGCATAGAATTCAGTCTTCAGACTATGGAAAGGCGTCCTGTCGATAAGTGTGATTTCGACATCGGCCGGCAATTCTTTATTGAGCAGACGAAGCAAAATGCGCATATTCCCGTAGCCTGCACCTAATAACACTAGTTTTCTCATAGCGATCTCCTTTGTTTGTCGTTTTTCCGTATTGTTCACCATTCAGATTATAACAGTTTGTGAGATATTTCACAATAAGACATGGTAATTGACGTCCGCAAGAAATAATAGTAGCATTTCAACTAGGTGAGGTGATCGTTTTGAATCCGATCGTTGAGTTTTGCATTAGTAATCTTGCCAACGGTTCACAGAAAACATTAGAAGCGTTGGAAAGAGATCCGAATATAGATGTTCTGGAATATGGCTGTCTCAGCTATTGTACTAAATGTGCTGAATCGCTGTATGCGCTCGTCAATGGTGAAGTTGTAGAAGCTGAAACACCTGAAGAATTGACCGAACGCATTCAAGAGTTCATCGAGGAAAACCCTTTATTCTAAAGCAATAATCAATGCTCGACAATTATAAAAAAGTAGGAAATGGGTTAGTATCATCCGTTTCCTACTTTTTTTCATGCATGCCAATCAGACATAGTCTTATACATAAATGTCGGCTGATCCTGTTTCTTTAAAACAGAATCTGCTGAAGTGACTCCGCCTTCCACATAGATCGTATCGATACCAAAACGGATACCCGCCTGAATATCCGTATCATAATTGTCTCCAATCATAATCATTTCATCTTTCCTATACCCTTTTTCCTGAATAAAATGCAACATATGCGATTCCGGTTTGCCGACTGTCAGCGCTTCAATGCCTGTCGTCGTTTCCAATAACTTCACGAAAGAGCCATTCCCCGGTACGAGGCCATCTTCAGTCGGAAGTGCCACATCTTTGTTCGTTGCGATAAAACGCGCACCGCCCTGTATGGCCAAACTGACTTTTGATAGTTTTTCATAACTTATATGTCGATCAATACCGACAACAACGATATCTGGATTAGTAGTTGTCAATGCAATATCTTCAAACTTCAACGCGGCTTCAAGTCCTTCTTCGCCGATCATCATAACAGATGCTCCCTCATACTTTTCCTTGCAGTACTTTGCAGCAGCGATGGCTGAAGTCATGATTCTGTCAGGACTTGTCGATATACCCATTGCGGAAAGCTTTGCAGTGAACTGCTCTGCGGTCAACGATGAATTATTCGTTATGTAATACGGCTCAGTTCCTGCTTTTTGCAATTTACGGATAAACAATTGTGCATCTTTAATAACTTCTTGTCCTTTGTAGACAGTTCCGTCGAGATCTAAACAAACCGCTTTATAACGATGCATCCTTATTGCTCCAACGGACTGAATGCTGATATTGGGCCAAGATCATTCTCCAAGTAATAGCGTACTTTAACCGGGAACTCCCGGATTACTTCTTTTGTATCTATCAAAACTGATTCAATTGCAGCGCTATCCACTTCTACAAATTCACGGACGATCATTTTACGGAGGCCAATGACTTTCTTCAGTGGATCTGCCATATCCGTTGTAATGACTTTTTCGTCTTCCATAATATCGATAATATCATCGTAGCTGCCCGGATCACGCATAATAAACCCGTCTATCATTGAATTCCCGACATCGATAATAGATTCCACGATTGTATGGGCAATTCTTTCAAGTGCCAATGAATGAATTTTGTCTTCATTCCATTTTTGATGTCCTTCAAATAACGCCAATAGACTTTCCATATAAGCAAGTGTTTCATTGATTTTAGTGCGATCGATAAAATACAATGCAGTTCCCTCCCGATTGTCTAAACTCCTTTACAATCATACCATATTCAACTGAAAAATGAACCGCCCCGCAAGCATGAGTCTGCTTGCGGGGCGGATTATCCGATCATTCTTCTTCTACTGGTTTCGGTTTGACCTTGCCGGTTTTCTGAAGGACGAAGTATGCACATCCAAAATTGCAGTATTCATAAATGTAATCCTGCAAAGTACTAATTTTCGTTTCATATGTCGCTTTCGGATTTTTATCATCAAAGAATCCCTTTAATCTTAGCTGACTATAGCCCCAGTCCCCTAAAATATAATCGTATTTTGAAAGGACATCACTAAACCTTGCATTTAATGCCTCTTCATTAAATCCTTCACGGTAATCCGTTATGATTTCATATTCAAAATTATTGATTGTAACCATGTTTATCACCGCCATCTCAGCTTTTAACTGTGGACTTCAACATTTCGTCTCCAATACGTTGTCTTTCTTTCGCAGCCGCGTTTACTTGTTCGTCAGCATGGTAGCTTGAACGGACAAGTGGACCTGCTTCACAATGTGAAAATCCTTTTGTCATCGCAATTTCACGTAACTCTCCGAATTCCTGTGGCGTATAGTACTTCTGAACTTTTAGGTGCTTTTTTGTAGGTTGTAAATATTGACCGATTGTCATAATATCTACATTATTAGCTCGCAAATCATCCATCGTTTCAATGATCTCTTCTACGGTTTCACCTAATCCTAGCATTAATGAGGATTTTGTAGGGATTTCGGGATACATCTCTTTAGCGCGTCTCAACAATTCCAATGAACGATCATACGTCGCTCGTGCACGAACTCTAGGCGTGAGCCTGCGTACTGTTTCAATATTGTGGTTCAGAATATCAGGCTTCGCATCCATTAATCGCTGTAAGTTTTCGATATCTCCACCCATATCAGAAGGCAATACTTCTACCGTCGTGAAAGGATTTTGACGTCTGATTGCACGAATTGTTTCTGCAAACACTTCAGAACCGCCATCTTTCAAATCATCTCTCGCTACAGCTGTTACAACGACATGCTTCAAATTCATAAGCGATACAGACTCTGCAACACGTTCCGGTTCAGCCAAATCCAATTCATTTGGGAGACCTGTTTTGACCGCGCAAAAACGGCATGCTCTTGTACAAACAGCACCTAGAATCATAAATGTGGCAGTTCGTCTTTCTCCCCAACATTCATGAATGTTCGGACAACGTGCTTCTTCGCAAACTGTATTCAAGTTTTTTTCACGCATCAACTTTTTCAGATCTGTATAGTTTTCATTGGTATTCAATTTGATTTTGAGCCAATCCGGTTTACGGATATGCTCTACTTTTTTTCCTACCTCTGGCCTACAAGACACGGTAACCGACTCCATTCCTATCAACTTTCCAGCATATGTTTCTCTTCAGACAATGTAACATAAATTCAGACTACGAACAACTATAGCTTTTAGAATTGTAATCGCTGTCTATTCCATAAAATGCAAAAGGAAAGCGTCCATTACAAGACGCTTTCCTTTAAACAAAATTCATTTACATTATGCTCTGCCCTTTGATTTTGAGACTGCATAGAAGATGCTTCCTGCAAGTCCTCCCCAAATGACGAGGATTCCGAGAATCATCATAAATATTGCTGCTCCACTCATTGTGAATCCTCCTTATCGATTATCATAGTCTGTCGAATCACTCGTTTTTTTATTCCACTTCATGAGCGTAAAGATAATAGCCATGACGATGGCGAATCCTGCGACAAGCCAGCCGCTTTGTAGGATGAATGCGTCTGGATACCCTTCATAGTTTCCATTGTCTGTATCATGTAGTTTCATAATATTGACACGGAATAAGTCAATCATCATATAACCGAGCACTAATGGCGTAATGATACTTAAGCAAACTCTCCATAGCATCCCGACCCGGATATCTGAAATCTCGTTGGCATGCGCTTCAAATACACCAAGTTTACGGAAGACCCATGAAATCATGAAGACTTCAATCAGTCCGATTGCTGCAACACCAAATTGGTTGATGAAATAATCCGCAGTGTCAAGGAAGTATAGACCGCCACGCGTTGCGAACAATAACGATATGATCGCAGCAGACCCTACACCAAAAATAACTGCTTTCGTACGCGAAATATTGAATTTTTCTGAGAATCCGGCAATATATGTTTCACAAATGGATATGAGAGAGGTTATCCCGGCTAGAACGAGCGACAGGAAGAACAATGCACCGAACAAGCCATTCATCCCAGGCATCTCACTAATAATTTTAGGGAATACAACGAATGCCAATCCAACACCGGCAGTTGCAACTTCGGAAACGGATTGCCCTGATTGAGTTGCCATAAAGCCAAGTGCTGCAAATACTCCAATCCCGGCTAATAACTCAAACCCGGAATTTGCAAAACCAGTAATAAATGCGTTATTTGTAATATCAGATTTCTTAGGTAAATAACTAGAATAGGTTATCATAATTGCGAATGCGATTGATAAACTGAAGAAAATATGGCCATAAGCTGCTACCCATACAGTGGAATCAGCGAGCTTACTCAGATCTGGCTTAAAGAGCGCTTCCAAACCAATTGCAGCACCATCAAGCGTAACAGCTCGAATGACTACCATGATAAAGATAACGATTAACGTCGGAATGAAAATCCGGTTCGCCAATTCGATTCCTCTTTTAACACCAGCCAATAGAATGACAAAAGCGATTGCCCATACGAGCAATAATGGTACTACAACCCCAGGTACGAGTCCGCCGACTTCCCCCGGATTGTCCGCCAAGTTCAAAACATCCCCGAATAGGAAACCTCCTGTGTCATCTCCCCACTTCAAATTGAAAGAGTAGATTGTGTACTTCATTGCCCAGGCAATAATTACAGCATAATATGTCGAAATGACAAATGATACAAAGATTCCCCACCAGCCAATCCATTCTGCTCCTTTTCCTTTCATACGGAAGAATGATAATGGAGCTGACCCACGATACTTATGACCTATCGTGAATTCCATAATCAGAATCGGAATTCCTGCAGTTAAAAGTGCAAATAAATAAGGTATGAAAAATGCCCCTCCGCCGTTTTCATATGCAACATACGGAAAACGCCAGATATTTCCTAAACCGACCGCCGATCCAACCGCTGCCATAATAAAACCGGCACGTGTCCCCCATTGCGAACGTTGTTCCATACTCTCTCCCCTTTCTAGTAGATTCATTGACTCGTTAGTATTTTCAGATTATTATATAATCTTAACGATAGTATATACGTCTTAGTTATTGTTGTCAAAATAATTTTTATATAGTGAATCCATAGATATCTAATTATCTTGAAACCTGTCAGACTAATTTGCTATAGGAAATTCGTTTTAGAATTCAGAGGTACATTAAAACTTTATGATATCGGTAAACAGATTATGCCAAACAAAAAAATCTGTCATAGCAGATGTCTCTACCATGACAGATTCACGTTTGAATCATGTTGTTAGTTCTATTTGACGGCGGCTTTTCACAGTCCAGATTGTGAATAAGACAACTATCGACAGGATGACACCAATCAGTCCAACCCAGACTGAACCTGTCAGCCCAAGGATAATATAGCCGAACGATGCGATGGCTGCAGCAATTAACGCATAAGGCAACTGAGTCGCCACATGGTCTATGTGATTTGAACCGGCTCCTGTAGAAGATAGGATTGTTGTATCTGAAATCGGTGAACAGTGATCACCGAATACTGCCCCTGCAAGAACAGCTGACAAAGCAGGCAATAACAATTCAGGTGCAGCATTGATCATAATTGTCCCCGCGATTGGAAGCAATATACCGAATGATCCCCATGAAGTTCCGGTTGAAAATGCCATTAACCCCGCTAGAATGAACATGATAACAGGAAGGAAGTTTACAGGAATATTTGACTTCTCTACAACAGTGGAGAGGAATGGACCTGTTTCCAAAATATCGATTAAATATGTTAAGCTCCATGCTAACAGCAATATGAGGATTGCCGGCATCATCGCTTTAACTCCCGTAGACAACGCTTTACCGACTAGTCGATAAGAAGCTGTTTCATTGCGACCCATTTGTGCGATATAAAGAATCGCTGCCAACAAAGTACCTATAAGACCACCTGTGACTAACGATAATGGGACATCCGTATTTTCGAATATTGCCCATATATTCAATGATTGTGTAGCACGATAGCCTGTCCACACCATCATGCCTAGTGTAACGGCAACGAGTGTCAGGATCGGTGCAACCAGATCTAGTACACGTCCGTAGTTATGTTCCGGAAAATCCTCTTTCAATTGACCAGGAATCTCTTTTTCCGGATCGAATAATTGACCAGTTTTCTGTGCAATTTCTTCATGTTTTTTCATCGTAAAGAAATCGATATTCGTCCACGCGAAGAAAAAGACCATCGCTAATGTTGCGATAACATAAAAGTTCATCGGTGCCATCATGAGGAAGGCGGATAGCGGTGAATAATTGACCGCCGTCGTAGTTCCCAGGATAAGTGCCAACTGGCCAATTAAGAAAGCCCCCCAGCTTGAAATAGGTGAGACAACACAGATGGGTGCAGATGTGGAATCGATGAAATACGCAAGCTTGGCACGTGAAATTCTGTGCTTATCCGTAATCGGACGGGACACTTGTCCAACTGCCAATGAATTGAAGTAATCATCGACAAAAATGAGCAATCCAAGAAATACCGTCAATAACTTTGCACCGCGCCTAGTTTTGATATGGCGGACTGCCCAATCGGCAAACGCTCTGCTTCCTCCCGATAAACTAACAAATGCGGTTATGATTCCTAAAAATAATACAAATACCATGATAAATATATTGTATGTATTCAGTTCACCGTCAGCCCAAAACGATACAGTCAATGCGGACCATAAATGCTTTACTGTTTCAACAGGTGCAAAGGAAGCAACTAATAATGCCGCTGTCAAAATTCCTGAACCAAGTGATAAAAGAACCCTTTTTGTCGCAAGCACCATCACGATCGCAATCAATGGTGGCAGTATTGAAACCCACGTACCAATCATACTTATTTCCTCCTTAAATCTTTCTATATTGAAGAACAAATAGGAAATAGAAAAAACCGATGCCCGTTACACAGTTAGTGTGTGTCAGGCATCGGCTTATTCTACATGTCGTTTGTTTGATAATTTCAAATTGATTTATCTAACGCACGATCTGTAGCTCATCATGCATGTATGTATGCATGACAGTGTCATTCCTATTCGAAATGACCCCAATGTGAATGGATTGGCGATCCAATTCACACTTCGGCAAAACTTCCTTTCACGAACGATCACTGATGCCAATCTACGTTCGCTACTAATAAGTCCTGCAGCCTCTACCTAATCGGTGTTCCTCTTGTTCAACTACAATAACAGGTTTACTTGCGCTTAACAACTAACTGATTATTCCTGCCCTTTCAGTGGAAATGGCACTTCGATTTGGGGAGGATTAACATCTCCACGATTATAAATTTGAGGAATCGGACTTTGGATCAAGCCGATTGCCACTGGTATCTTCTGCGTCACTACACTCTTTCTTGTCGCAAGCGGTACAATGATTTGAACATTTACCGTTACAACAACGTTAACTGTGACGATTGCATTGTTAATACCAAATTCCTCTATTTCATTTTCAATTGTTGTCTGAACGTCGCCGATTACGTGAAAGCGAATAGGGATTTTAGGTCCCAAGTTTCCAAGTAAAGGAATATTGGTCGCCTGCCCCATCGGCACGAAGAAAACTACCCCGCCGTAAGTTTCCATCTCATCAGGATCATATTTAATATTTTCACTGAGAGGAAGTATTTCTAGCTCTCCCCGTTCGGCTAGCTCTAGATGCGCTTCAATCAGACTTTGAATTTCAGCCATTGTTTTACTGATAATTTCTGTATTAAACGTGTTCGTCACCATGCCCGGCGAGTCCGTTGGGACATTTTCAATAATATCATTCACATTATACATTTCTGTCGAACGGGATTTAATCGCCTGTGTAATGACATGCGCAGCGATTTTTTCTGTCTGCACTTCTGCATAATTCATATAGATTGGTGTCAATTTTGCGTTGACACTGTATAAAAATATCGCGATTGTCAAAATAAATGCGGGAAAGAGTATCGGTAACCAACGCCGTTTTCGTTTTGGTCCATGGTTCGGATAACGATAACTCTGTCTGATTCTTTTATTGTATTTCCGGGGTGACTGCCCATGAAATCTCAAAACCACTCCTCCTGCATAATTATATGCAGACAAGGAGTGGTTCATTCAGGGAATTCATTCATCTCTGTTGAATATATCCATCGATTCCATTGCTTTCTTTATACCGTACCAAGCCATTATATCTCTGATCATTTCAGGCATAAGATACTCTTTCTGAGCATCTTTCAGAAGTGGAAAGAAATAGCCGAAAGTGAACATATCCAGTGTCGCGAGCGTGAACGTATCCCCCGGAAGGACGACTCGCCCGCCTGCAATCAATTCGCCATTTTCATTCAAATGGATTCCTTCATACAGCATCGCACCCATTATTGTGCCGCGGAACCCAAGCCCTTTAATCTCGATTTCCGGCCATTCAGGATTGGTTGATAACTTGTAAACTTCCAACAGGTCCTCACCATCCAATGTGATGACACATGGGTTTATCGGATGCGGCAGCAAACTGTGAAGATGCCTTTTCGTCACCCACCCAGTGTCTAGGCTACCTAGGAAAATACCTGCATTATACATAACGCATTCAGCCTCCGTATAGGCGAGTAATGCCGCACCAAAAAATGCAGACAAAGTGCTCGGTCTGAATAACGCTTGCTGAAGTGGTGCGGGATTGTAGAAAAGTTTTTCGTCCATTGCTTCATTGCCAGCCTGCAACAGCTCTTGGACTTCCTCATGATCTTCTTCGTCCCACGGAAGATCTCGTACATGTATGACAGAAGCCATCTTGTCTACGATTTTCATTTGCTTCTTGTCAAAACGAATTTCCACCCGTCCAACATATTCTCCAAACTTACCAGTAGCCGCCAATAGTGTATCATTCACCATCTCTCCGTCGATGAAGAGATGATGTGTGTGCGCGCCTAATATGACGTCGATATGATCACATTCTTCAGCAAGTGACCGGTCTTCATGCACCCCTAAGTGCGACAGACAAATAATCATATCTACACTGTGCCTGATTTCCTGTACAACTTTCATCAGCGCACTTTTGGGTTCTTCTATAACCCAACCGAGTTTCGAATAGAACTCCGAATACATCGCTGTGGCACCGATAACACCAATCCGTATGTCGTTCTCCGTATTGTAGATTTTATATCGGTTAATCCACCTTGGGGTGAATCCATCAGAGTCCGTTAGATTACAAAGAATAACGTCAAAGTTCGCACCTTTGTATAGACTGTTCAATGCGTTCTTCGACAAAGTAATACCTTCATTATTTCCAATCGTCACAGCATCATAATGTGCCCGATTGAGTAATGCCACATTCCCTTTGCCTGAAGTCCCTTCCGTAAACGGATGGAATCTATCGACATGATCACCGATATCGAAGCGGAAACTTATTTCATTTCTTTCTACATGATTCTGTTTTTGGGAAACAAGATAGTTAGTAATTTGTGGCCAACTGTCGAAATGGCTATGGATATCATTCGTATGATAAATATGGATTAGCTCTTCTGATCGTTCCATTCGTTACCCCCAAATCCCCTCGTAGATTGATCGTAAACCAAATAACAACAACATAATCCTTAAGACAACTACCAATGTCTCGGAGTCCATTTTCTTGTTCAGCATCGTACCGACGGTTCCCCCAATATATGCACCTGGAATGACAGCAAGCGCGTATAGCCAAGGTACATGGCCAAGTGAAATATGCGTAATCGAGTTGACGATTGCAGATAGGAAGACGATGAACATTGAGGTCCCAACTGCGACATGTGGCGGGAATAAAAACAGCAAGATAAGTGCAGGTACAATCATTGTACCGCCACCAATACCAAATAAGCCTGAGGTGAAACCGATAATGAATGTCAATAGCAGTGCGAACCAGATTGGATAGCCGTACACATGGGTTTCGCCTTGCTGATCCACAAACGACATTTGCTTGCCCCTATCGACAAACCAGTGAATCGGCTTCAAATATTTACGGGTAAGCAATAAAATCGATAAAACTAAAAGTAAGATTCCGAAATACAGATTGAATGATGGTAAATCAAAGCCTTTATTCACAAAAGCACCAATCAACGTTCCTGGAATTGAACCGGCGAAGAAAATCCAGCCTGTCCGATAATCGATAGTCTTTACTTTCATATGCGAAATTGTGGACGATAGACCATTGAAAATCATCATAATAACGGAAATCCCCACAACAGTATGTGGTGTTATGCCTGGAATCCAGCCGAGATTGATGCCAATCAATAAAGTAAGGGGTACAAGAATAGTACCGCCACCCAGACCAACAATCGAACCCATGACGCCCGAAATGGCACCAATCAATGCTAATAAGATATACGCCATTCGTTATTCCCCCTCAAAAATATCAAGCTGCTTAGGTGCAAGTGCATGGAAGTCTATGCCCATCAATTTTTGAAGACGCTTCGCATTTTCTGCCGCATGGCCACCTGAATTATTATTAAAAATCACATATACATCTTCCGTTGACGAATCCAATCCCCCGATTACTGTCCGGATTTCCTCCAACTCTGCATCTGAGTAATTGTATAAATAACGGACTTTACGCCACGCTTCACTATCGCCTGTTCGATTTCGCCATCCACCGACATTTCGTCCATGCAGTCGCACAAACGCCTTTTCCTCACTTGTCGAAACAGCTACTAGTGGAACACTGCCATCGCCGTCTTGCGGCTCGTCTGCGATAGTATGTATAAAGTCAAGATCCCGCAAAAAGGCTAACGACTTTTCCCTCAATTCTCCTGCATACCACGACTGATGGCGGAATTCAATCGCAATATCATAACCTTCCAAATGACGCCTAATAGATCGAAGCTCATCTACGTTCTCTTTTTTACAATCAAACCAAGGTGGAAATTGCATAAGAATCATCGCAAGCTTTCCCGCATCACGTAATGGCCCTATCGACAACTTAAACTGGTTGAACATCTCCTCTGGTGAATCGTACGGGGACTTGCCCCTTAAGTGTCCAGTCATCCCTTGGTAGGCTTTCACAATGAATTGAAACGTTTCAGGCGTCTCGTCTATCCATTTGCAGATATTTCGTTCAGGTTGAATTGCATAAAAAGAGGCATCCAATTCAACAATTGGAAAATGCATACTATAATCTTTCAGTTTTTCTTTCGCACTGGAAGAAGACTGATAGACATCAGGATGATCGCCCAATCCCGTCAATCCAATATGGATCATGCCAATCCCCCGTTTCATAAAACAATGAATAGTGTCATCATATCATATGTTTACCTTGTGATTCCGTCATTTTGCACCTGAGTTTTACGTTAGTAAATTGCCGCTTCGGACGTAATTTCTGAAAATAACTCTGATGGGAATCTATTATGCTAATTCATCTATTTTGACAAGACAGATAGCAATTGATAAAATTATATTGAACCAAAGGTATATTTATACTTCTATTACATATGAGAAGCATCAAGGTAGATTTTCCACAAAAAAATAGGAGGAATGTAAAATGAAGGCAGCAGTATGGTATGGTGAGAAAGATATCCGCGTGGAAGAACGCGAACTGAAACAACTGAAAGATAATGAGGTAACTGTACGCGTAGCGTGGGCAGGTATTTGTGGTTCAGACTTACATGAGTATCAAGAAGGGCCTGTCTTTATTCCAGTTGGTGAACCTAATCCACTAACCGGCCAACAGGCACCAATCACGATGGGACATGAATTTGCAGGTATTGTAGAAAAAGTAGGGAAAGACGTTACATCTGTAAATGTAGGGGATCGTGTTGCAATTAACCCTATGTACACATATGGCAGGAAGCATCAAGATATAGATGCTTATGACGGTTTTCATTTCATTGGCTTAGGGTCAGACGGGGGCTTTGCATCACACGTAAATGCAGGTGAAAAACACATTTGCAAATTACCTGACACAATGACACTGCAAGATGGTGCATTAGTTGAGCCGATGGCGGTAGCTGTTCAAGCGGTTAAAGAAGGCGGTATGCAATTTGGTGATACTGTAGCAGTATTCGGTGCTGGCCCGATTGGATTGCTGACAATTATCGCGGCTAAAGCAGCAGGGGCAAGCAAAATCTTCGCGTTTGATTTATCCGAAGAACGTTTAGCAAAAGCTAAAGAACTTGGAGCAACGCATTTATTCAATTCAGGCCAAGTGGACCCAGTACAAGCTATTAGAGACATTGAACCTGACGGCGTAGATGTATCATTCGAAGTTGCCGGTGTTGCACCGACGTTCGTACAAGCAATTGACGCGACACGTGCTCGTGGTACGATGGTCATTGTATCCATCTTTGCTCGTCCAATTGAATGGAACCCAATGCAATTGACGAATACGGGCGTTAAAGTAACATCGTCCATTGCCTATACACCAACCACGTTCCAACAAACAGTTGATTTAATGGGGACGGGTCAATTAAATGGTAGGGGCATTATCACATCTCAAATTGAATTGGACGATATCGTGGAAAAAGGCTTTGAAGCATTAACGAATGACAAGTCACAAGCAAAAATTCTAGTTCAATTAAGTGGAGAATTGTAATTCTTCGAATTTAAACGAGGCAGCCTCATGGAAGGCTGCTTTTTTAGTTTTGCCAGTAAAGTTTTCATATGTTCCATAATGTGTTGTGTTGTGTTGGACTTGACTTTCGAAAATGAAAAGAGGCTGGGACATAACTAGCTTCAAGTAAGAAAAAAGTGAAATTGAGCCCGCTCAACTTCACTTTTTTCATTTTTTTCGGATCAACCTTACCTGTTAGCCGTGAATTTTCGTAAATTCACGGCCATTAACGCAAAGCCCATTTCGCTTTCAACCTTCGATGTCCCGCGAACAGAAAATCGAGTGAAACCTAAATTAGCCTTCAAGAATCCAAAAACTGGTTCTACGTCAATTTTGCGTTGACGATAGATTGCACACGTCTTTTCATCTGAAAGCTTCGTTCTTACATATTCTTTTTGTTGTTCCCATTTCTCATTCACCATGATTTTACGGTTGTTTCCTTCTTTTGCTTTTGTACATAGTGAACGAAACGGACAGCCTGAACAGTCTTCACATTCATAAACCTTAAATTGTCGCGTGAAGCCGGCCTTATCCGTACGAACGGAGTGATAGGCAAAAGGCAGACGCTTTTGGTTCGGACATGTGTAGGCATCATTTTCTTCATCATACTGCCAGTTAGCTGTATTAAACTCGTTCTGTTTGTGTTTCTTCTTCTGTTCTTTTATATACATTCCATAGGTAATCAAAGCTTCCCGTTTACGATTCGAGAGGATATCATTGTAGTTCTGTTCACTGCCGTATCCTGCGTCTGCGACAATATGCTTCGGTAATTCAAAATAGTTCTGCTCAATTTCATCCTGGATGATGGTTTTGGTCGACTTTTATTCTACAGGGAATCTCACTTGTTTTCTATTTATATAAAAGGATTTTATCTTACCTAGACTCTTCAGCTGATTGAAGTGGAAAGCGGCGACTCCAGCGGGAACAGCGCGAGCTGAAGACCCTGGACTGAGCGTAGCGAGGGAAGCGGCTGAAGCCGTGCCCGCGGAAAGCGTCCGCTTGGAACGGAAACCAGCAGGTAGTAGGATTGCCTTATCCAATATATTTATAAAAAATGACGTTAGTGAAGATCCTCCTCATCTCCTTTTAAAGGGATGGAGATTTTCTTTCACCAATGTCATTTATTGTTCAACCCTTATTTTTAACTCAAAAACGATCAAAGCCGGTGACATTTTACTCGTCGTAAAATGTCACCGGCTTTTTCAGTTCAGAGGTGGGTTTTGTCCCAGCCTCTTTCTTGTTCCTTACTTAACCTATACTGCCTTCCATCTCGAACTTGATAAGACGGTTCATCTCTACTGCATACTCCATCGGCAATTCTTTTGTGAATGGCTCGATGAAGCCCATAACGATCATTTCTGTAGCTTCCAGTTCACCGATACCACGGCTCATCAAGTAGAAGAGCTGTTCTTCGGATACTTTGGACACTTTTGCTTCGTGTTCAAGTGAGATATTGTCGTTCAGAATCTCGTTGTATGGAATCGTATCTGACGTCGATAGCTTATCCATGATGAGCGTGTCACATTCGATGTTCGCACGTGCACCATCTGCACGGCGGCCGAAGTGGACGATCCCACGGTATGTTACTTTTCCACCATGTTGAGAAATCGACTTAGAAACGATTGTAGATGAAGTATTTGGCGCCAAGTGCATCATTTTCGCACCCGCATCCTGATGCTGTCCTTTACCGGCAAGAGCGATGGATAAAGTCATTCCACGCGCGCCTTCTCCTTTAAGGATACAAGATGGATATTTCATCGTTAGTTTCGAACCGATGTTACCATCAATCCATTCCATTGTAGCGTTCGCTTCACACACTGCGCGCTTCGTTACAAGATTGTAAACGTTGTTCGCCCAGTTTTGGATTGTCGTATAACGGCAGTACGCATCTTTTTTGATGATGATCTCGACGACCGCACTGTGAAGTGAGTTCGTTGTATAAACAGGTGCTGTACATCCTTCTACGTAGTGAACGCTTGCGCCTTCGTCGACGACGATTAATGTACGCTCGAATTGACCCATGTTTTCCGAGTTGATACGGAAGTAGGCTTGTAGTGGCGTTTCAACTTTGATGCCTGGTGGCACATAGATGAACGATCCACCGGACCAAACAGCCGAGTTCAAAGCTGAGAACTTGTTGTCAGAGTTTGGAATGACCGTACCCCAGTATTTCCTGAACAGTTCTTCGTTTTCACGAAGCGCTGAATCCGTATCTTTGAAAACGATACCCATATCTTCAAGTTCTACTTTCATGTTGTGATACACAACTTCTGATTCGTATTGTGCAGAAACACCTGCAAGATATTTTTGTTCAGCTTCAGGTATTCCTAGTTTGTCAAACGTACGTTTGATTTCTTCAGGAACTTCATCCCATGATTTTTCTGTCGCTTCGGAAGGTTTTACATAATACGTGATCTCGTCAAAGTTTAACGGCTTCAAATCTCCGCCCCACTGAGGCATAGGCATGCTGTAGAAGAGCTCTAAAGATTTCAGACGGTAGTCCAACATCCATTGAGGTTCTTCTTTCATGTTTGAGATTTCTTCAACGATTTCTTTTGTCAAACCACGTTCCGAACGGAAAACAGATACGTCTTTATCGTGAAAACCATATTTGTAATCGCCAATTTCAGGCATTTTTTTAGCCATCATTATTCCTCCGTTCATTCATTTCGCCAGGCTGCTCAAATTGCAGACAGCGGCGGTATATAGGCTTCTCAATTCGCGAAGCCTAACCCGGGACTAGTTGTCGGAATCAGTACCTATGCCTTTTTCCATAGCTTTCCACCCAAGTGTTGCACATTTAATACGTGCCGGGAATTTGGCTACGCCGGAAAGGGCTTCGATATCACCAAGATCTACAGAATCATCAATCTCTTTTCCAAGCATCATATCCGAAAACAGATGAGCATATTTAACGGCTGAGTCAATGTCTTTGTTTTTGATGATTTGTGTCATCATCGAGGCGGATGCCATCGAGATGGAACAACCTTCACCTTCAAATTTGGCATCTTTCACAATGCCATCTTCCACTTGCAGCGTCAAATGAATGACATCGCCGCAAGTCGGATTATTCATATCGACAGTTACGTTATTTTCTTTCAATACGCCTTTGTTTCTTGGATTTTTATAATGATCCATGATGACTGAGCGGTATAGCTGATCTAAATTTTTAGTGGACATTATTCGAAATACTCCTTTGCAATACGGAGTCCTTCTACGAGGCGGTCAACATCTTCCTCTGTGTTATACACATAGAAGCTAGCTCGTGCGGTAGCTGAGACATCCAGCCATTTCATAAGCGGCTGTGCACAATGGTGACCTGCCCGCACTGCGATTCCGTTCATATCAAGTACTGTTGCAACATCATGTGGATGGACATTGCCCAAATTGAATGTTACAAGACCAGCGCGTTTTCCAGGATCTTTGGGACCGTAGATAGTCAAGCCTTCTATAGAAGACATCTTTTCCATGGCATATCCTGCAAGTTCGTGTTCATGTTTTTCAATTGCATCCAAACCGATCTGTTCAAGGTAATCAATGGCTGCGCCTAAACCAATTGCCCCTGCAATAATTGGAGTACCGCCTTCAAACTTCCAAGGAAGCTCTTTCCAAGTTGATTCGTAGAGACCGACAAAGTCAATCATTTCGCCGCCAAATTCAACCGGCTCCATTGCATTCAATATAGCTTTCTTACCGTATAGAACACCTATACCAGTAGGTCCGCACATCTTATGACCCGAAAAAGCGAAGAAATCACAATCCAAGTCCTGTACATCAATCTTCAGATGTGGTGCTGCTTGGGCGCCGTCGACGACCATGACAGCTCCATGTTCATGGGCGATTTTCGTAATTTCCTTGATCGGGTTCATCGTTCCAAGAACATTGGACACATACATGATGGAAACAATCTTCGTCCGTTCTGTTACTGTTTCACGCACTTTATCAAGAGACAGTGTGCCATCTTCTTCAAGATCGACATATTTCAGCACTGCACCTTTTTCTTTTGCCAGTTGCTGCCAAGGGATGATATTTGAGTGGTGTTCCATCGGTGTAATGACGATTTCATCGCCTTCGCCGATATTTTGCCTGCCATATCCTTGGGCAACTGTATTGATCGCTGTAGTCGTTCCACGCATGAAGATTACTTCTTCGATCGATTTGGCATTGATGAATTTGCGTACTTTTTCACGTGCGCCTTCGTAATGATCCGTCGCCCTGTTTCCAAGTGTGTGAACACCGCGGTGGACATTCGAATTATCAAATCGATAGTAGTCATTCAACGCTTCAATAACTTGCCGCGGCTTTTGTGAAGTCGCGGCGCTGTCCAAATAGACAAGTGGATAGCCGTTGATTTCCTGGTCAAGTATCGGGAAGTCTTTGCGTATCTCTTTACTGAGCATTAGCGCACTTTCCTTTCAATAACCTCCGTCAATTGCTTCTTAACACCTTCGATAGGCAATTTACTGACGACAGGTGCAAGGAAACCATGAATGACTAGGCGTTCCGCTTCTTCTTTGGAGATTCCGCGGCTCATCAAATAGAATAATTGCAATGGATCTACTCGTCCAACAGATGCGGCGTGTCCTGCAGTTACATCATCTTCATCGATCAGTAGAATTGGATTCGCGTCTCCACGGGCTTTTTCACTCAGCATAAGAATACGTGATTCTTGTACTGCGTTTGCTCGTGTAGCACCTTTTGCGATACGTCCGATTCCATTAAAAATTGACGATGCCGCTTCTTTCATGACACCGTGCTTAAGGATGAATCCGTCAGTATCCTGACCCCAGTGAACGATTTCAGAAGTGAAGTTCTGCTTTTGGCTTCCTCGTCCAACGACAACTGATTTCATATCACTAGATGAACCATTACCGACTAAATGTGTAATGTTTTCAGAGATTGTATCACTATCATTCATTAATCCTAAAGCCCATTCGATACGGCTATGTGGGCCAGTGACACCACGACGGTTCACATAAGTTGTGAAACCTTTCGCCAATACGTCAACAGCACCATAGATTAATTTTGCATTATCGCCTGTAAACACTTCAGAAATGATATTTGCTTGTCCTGCTGCTTCACCAACCGTGGAAAGGTAGTTTTCCACATAGGTAACTGAACTATTCGCTTCCGCGACGACAATCACATGGTTGAAGAGGGATGCTTGTGCATCGTTATGCAGGAACAATACTTGTAATGGATCCGCAATGACTACACCCTTAGGGACATAGACAAATACTCCACCATTCATTAAAGCAGCGTGGTAAGCTGTCAATTTATGTTCTTCCACTTTTACGCCATCTGTCATGTAATACTTTTTCAACAAGTCCGCGTGTTCACGTGATGCTGTAAAAATATCAGTTAAAATGACACCTTGTGCTTTTAGCTCATCAGATAATGAGCTGTAAGCAGGAGTGTTATTATGTTGTACATAAATATTCTGCTGATCTTCGTTAACCAATTCCTGTGCTTCAGCAGGAAGCGCAGCAAGTGTAGTAAATGTAGAACTTTCCACTGCATGTGCAGGGAAATCTAAGAAGTTCCACTTTGTAATCTTTGTTTTATCAGGTGTCGGCATCGGCAGTTGTTCCACTTTTGCTAACGCATCTGCTCGGAAATCTGCCATCCAATCGGCTTCACTCATTTTTGCAGAGAAAGTGCGGACGTCCTGTTCGGTCAATGCCGTTTTTGTTTCAACCGTCATTTTGAATCGTCCCCCTTCTTAAGCTTCTTGTCCAACTGTTTCGTCTTCGATGCCAAGTTCTTCTTTAATCCAGTCATAACCGTTCTCTTCAAGTTTCTTCGCAAGTTCTGGACCGCCTGATTTGACGACTTTACCTTGCATCATTACGTGTACAAAATCTGGAGTGATGTAATCTAAGAGACGCTGATAGTGAGTGATGATCATACAACCGAATCCTTCACCGCGCATTTCATTGATTCCTTTGGAAACAACTTTCAATGCATCGATATCTAGACCAGAGTCAATTTCATCAAGGACAGCGAACTTCGGCTTCAACATCATCAATTGAAGAATTTCGTTACGCTTCTTCTCTCCACCGGAGAACCCTTCGTTCAAATAACGTGTTGCCATATCTTGATCCATTTCAAGGACATCCATCTTGCTGTCCAATTCACGGATAAATTTCATAAGGGAAATTTCATCGCCTTCTTCACGACGTGCATTAATTGCGGAACGCATGAAGTCTGCATTTGTCACGCCAGTGATTTCGCTTGGATATTGCATTGCTAGGAATAAACCTGCTTGTGCACGTTCATCCACTTCCATTTCAAGAACGTCTTCGCCATCAAGCGTGACGGATCCTGAAGTAACCTCATATTTAGGATGACCCATAATTGCTGATGCAAGAGTCGACTTACCTGTACCATTCGGCCCCATGATCGCGTGGATCTCATTTGTATTGATTGTTAACGTGACGCCTTTCAATATTTCTTTACCTTCAATTTCAACGTGAAGGTCTTTGATTTCCAAAGTAGCCATTCCAATACCTCCAATATGATAAAAGATGAACGGTTAATCCATTCTCTATTTAGTATCATTCTAATCTTACCCCATAATGCACTGCCATGCAAATCATTAAGAATTATTATAATTTAATTCATTTGCCCTTGAAATCCTTTGTTTTATTGGTAAGATGAGTAATTATCTGATTTTCATTTGCCGTTCTATGAATGAGAATTGAATAAGTTGGTTCATTCATTCACAGTTCGATTTTTCGACTAAAAAAACCGGTACGCATTTGTACCGGCTAAGTTTCTCTTTTCTATAAAACCTACAATTTTTCACTCCGATAAATTCGAGCTTTCCTTCTTATTAAAACGATCGAGAATGATTGCCAATGCTCCGTCTCCAGTGACATTCGTTGCCGTACCAAAGCTGTCTTGTGCCATATAGAGCGCAATCATCAAAGCAACCATTGACTCGTCAAAGCCCAACATTGTTGCTAAAAGCCCTACCGCCGCCATTACGGCCCCACCTGGAACTCCCGGTGCTGCGATCATTGTTACACCAAGCATTAAGATGAACGGTAAATAGGAAGCAAATGAAGTTGGTAAGTCATTCATTAATAAAACACCAATTGAACAGGACACTAATGTAATCGTGCTCCCTGATAAGTGAATCGTTGCAAATAGAGGAATTGTAAAATCAGCAACTCGATTTGATGCACCAGCTTTTTTAGCTTGACGGAGAGTGACCGGGATTGTTGCTGCCGAAGATTGCGTTCCAATTGCAGTCATATAAGCGGGCGCCATCGTTTTCATCAACCCGAATGGATTTCGTTTTGAAACTGCACCTGCAAGCGTATATTGAATGGATAATATAACAAAATGCAACACAATAATCATAATGAATACGACGGAGAATACGGATAATACTTTCGCAACTTCCCCGCTATATGTCATGTTCAGGAATATCCCGAAAATATGAATAGGCAATAACGGAATGATGACATATGTAATTACTTTCTCAATAAGTGCATTGAATTCTTCAAAAAACGACAACATCGATTTACTGCCAATAGATGCCATTCCGATTCCAAGCACAAATGCAAGCAGCAAAGCGGACATGACGCCCATGACAGGTGTCATTTCAATTTCAAAGAATGCTTCTCCAGGAGCCTTGCCTGCATTAGCAATCGAACCCGAACCGACAGCATGAATGAAGTTCGGCAATAATGTCGTTGCTGCGAAAAATGCCATAACTCCCGCTACAATCGTTGAAGCATAAGCGAGCAGAGTTGCCCATCCTAACAGCTTGCCCGAACCCTTCCCAAGCTTCGCGATACCAGGTGCTATGAACGCAATGATGATTAAAGGAACGATGAAATTTAAAAATCCGCCGAACATCATATTGAACGTAGCAAAGAACCGTACAAAACCATGTGCAAAGCCCTCATGTATAATCGGTAGCAGAAGACCAAATCCTACTGCAAGTCCGATAGCGATAATAATGCGCCATATTAAACCGATTTTCTTCATATGGATTCACCCTCCTAATTCTTTCATCCGAATATTTATACAACAAAATTACTTTATCATAGTGAAGTGATAATTAAAATAGCTACACAAATTTTTGATTTAATCAAAAAAAGACTATCTGCCATACCAGTTCCGGTATGCTAGATAGTCTTTCCCATTTTACTTATTTTACAGGTACAACAGAACCTTCCCATTCTTTAAGGATGAATTGTTGAATTTCATCTGATTTCAATACTGCTACAAGCGCTTTAATCGCTTCGTTGTTTTCATCTTCTGTACGAACAGCGATGACATTGACGTAAGGTGAATCTGTTTCCTCAAGTACAATTGCATCTTCTAATGGCTTCAAACCTGCATCAAGCGCATAGTTCGAGTTGATGAGCAATAGATCACCTTCATCTTGTTTATACAGTTCAGGCATTAATGCCGGCTCATATTCTGCTTCGAATGTTAAGTTTTTCGGATTGTCGACAATATCATCAAGTTCCGCTTTCACTTTTTCCACACCGTCAGCAAGTGTAATAAGCCCTTCTTTTTCAAGCATTGCGAGAACGCGTCCGTGATCTGCTACAGAGTTACTGATCAGTACGGTTGCACCGTCAGGTAATTCGTCCAGTGATTTGTATTTCTTCGAGTAAATACCAATTGGTTCGATATGAATAGCTCCTGCATTGACAAAGTCATATTCGAAGTCTTCAATCTGGCCTTCAAGATAAGGAATGTGTTGGAAGTAGTTTGCATCGAGTGTCCCTACATCCAAATCCTTATTCGGCAAAACAAAATCCTGGTATTCTTCTATTTTTAAATCGTATCCTTTTTCTTTCAATAAAGGCTTAGCTTGCTCAAGAATCAGTGCATGTGGAACGTTAGATGCGCCTACTACAATCGTCTTATCATCCTTGTCTTTTCCTCCACACGCCGCCAATGCCAATACGAGTACTGCAAAAAAGATACCAGTCAACAACTTTTTCATACGTAAACTCCCCTATTCTTTTTATCATTTTATATTGTACAGGCTCAGCCTGCGATTCCTTTTAACGCTTGTCCAATTTCCGTACTACATAATCTCCGATGAATTGAAGGATGAAAACAATGATTAAGATGATTATGGTAGCAACGACTACAACATCGAATCGACTCCGCTGGAAACCTTGATAGTACGCAAGGTTACCGAGACCTCCTGCACCAATAATTCCAGCCATTGCTGTATAGCCGACCAGTGCGATAGCCGTGACTGTGATGCCGGATAGTAACGCTGGCTTTGATTCAGGTAACAGTACTTTAAAAATGATCGTACTTGTTTTCGCTCCCATTGAACGTGCCGCTTCGAGAACGCCTTTATCAATTTCCTGTAATCCGATGAGAACCATCCGCGCATAAAATGGCGCAGCACCGATGATGAGTGCAGGCAATGCCGCATTTGGTCCTCTCATCGTCCCAACAAGGAAAATGGTGAAAGGTATAATCAGAATGATCAAGATGATAAACGGAATGGATCTGAAGATATTAACAACCGAGCTTGTAATGCCATAGAGGAGTTTGTTCGCCCAAAGCTGACCCGGACTTGATAAGAACAGCACGACGCCCAACACGATTCCTAAAACGAATGTGAAGATTGTCGACACAGCAGTCATATAAAGTGTTTCTACCGTCGCGATCCACATCTTCTCCCAATTGACATGGGGCAATAATGTCTCAATCAATTCCAATCACCTCCGTCCGAACGCCCTCGCCATGCAGAAAGTCTATCGCGGAGCTAACTTTGTCACGATCACCGAACAGTTGCAGAAGGAGTGTGCCATATGCGCCGCCTTTCGTATGGGAGATATCGCCTTGAACAATATTCACGTCGATATCGAATCTTCTGATCATCGTCGATAGAACAGGCTGCTCCGTTCGATCACCGACAAAGACTAACTTGACCAATGTCCCGCCGGTCGACTCTGCTTTCAGATGTTGTAATGCTTGTTCCGCACCAGCAGTCTGTGTAATTTGTGAAACAAATCGTTTCGTAATCTGCTCTTTCGGCGACTGGAATACATCAAGCACATTCCCCATCTCAACGACTTTCCCAGCTTCCATTACAGCAACGCGGTGGCAAATTTTGCGGATGACGTGCATTTCATGTGTAATCAAAACAATTGTCAAACCGAGTTTGTCGTTGATATCCGTCAACAAATCAAGTATTGAGTCCGTTGTTTCGGGATCGAGCGCTGATGTCGCTTCATCACAAAGCAGCACTTGAGGATCATTGGACAATGCACGGGCAATCCCGACACGTTGTTTCTGTCCGCCCGAGAGTTGCGCTGGATAGGCATCCTCCCTCCCTTTCAGTCCGACGAGTTCAATCAGTTCACTCACTTTTCTATCTCGATCATTTTTACCGACACCTGCAATCTCCAATGGAAAAGAGATATTCTCTTTGACCGTTCGCGACCAAAGTAAGTTAAAATGCTGGAACACCATGCTGATTTTTTGGCGGGCTTCCCGCAACTCTTTCGCAGGTATCGTTGACAGTTCATGTCCCGCAATGCTTATTTCCCCTGACGTCGGTTTTTCTAGACCGTTCAACAATCGGATTAACGTACTTTTTCCCGCTCCGCTATAACCAATCACGCCAAAGATTTCACCGTCTTCAATTGTAAGATTCACGTTGTCGACAGCCGTAATCTCGTTGCTATCCGTACCAAATCGTTTGTTTACATCTGTTAACTTGATCATTGTCTTTTCACCTCTCTACATTCTTCCCCAAAAAGAAAAGCCTATCTGCAGACAAGCAGAAAGGCTCAAACGTTATCAATAAATAAACGTCAATCCGATCTCTCATCTCTCAAAGCTTTCGCTTTGCGTGATTTGGCACCATTTCACATACGTGACGGTTGCCGGGCTTCATAGGGCACTTCCCTCAGCCTCTCTTTATAAGAGCGATTTATTCAGTTAAAGTAATAGATACAGTTATAGCATAGGGTTTCCTGCAATGTCAACCTATTTTCTCAAGAAGATGCGGAACTGAATGGAAAGCATAAATCTTCTCAGTTATTTCCCCGTCCTTCTGTATTAACAGGCATGGGACACTTTCAATCGTATAATCCACAGCTAAATCTTCGATATAATTCAAATCTGCTTTACCAATCGGCAACTCTGGCTTCATAGCAGCTATAACATCCATCATTCTAGATGCGACGGCGCATGTACCGCACATCGGAGTATATAAATAAAAAACGCTGATAGGCGTAGACTTTTTACGGTCTTCCCATTGTTCACGTGTCCAGTTTTGAATTCCGTTCATAATAGTTCACCTTCAAAGTAAGAATTGGGGATGTACAAGAAATCTTTCGGCGAGCAAAATTGCTGCCAAAACGCGATAGGGAGTCGTCTCAACTTGCCCATATTTACGTTCCGTATACAGATGAATGACTTCAGGATAAACCCTTTTGAAAAGCGCGCGAATGGCTTCGCCAGACGGATCTGCATCGACGAATACATACATATCGTAGTCCTCATAAGGTTCAAGCAGTTCTTCAATTCGATATGAGCTCACCGTACCGTTTGTACATAGAATTTCAATCGGTTCTGCCAATACTTTCTGCAGCCTTTTCCGATCTGCCCCTCCTTCTACGATAACAACTCTGCGCGATTCCATCCGCATGCCTCCCAGCAATTGAAAAAAGCGCCGGGATTATCCAGCGCCAGTTTTATCATTACTCTCCGACAGTCATCTTGTCGTATTCTTCTGCAGACATGAGTTCATCAAGTTCCGCTTTATCGGAAGCTTCGACAACGATCATCCAAGCGCCTTCGTATGGAGATTCATTTACCAATTCAGGGCTATCTTCCAATTCTTCGTTTACTTCAAGAACTTTACCACTGATTGGAGCGTATAGTTCTGATACAGTCTTAACTGATTCAACACTACCGAACGGCTCGTCCGACTTCACTTCGTCGCCAACTGCTGGAAGCTCAACAAAAACGATGTCTCCAAGTTCAGATTGTGCGAAATGTGTAATACCGATACGATAATTACCGTTTTCGTCTTTTACCCATTCGTGTTCTTCAGAATAACGTAAGTCTTTAGGTGTGCTCATCCCGTACCCCTCCATTTAAATAAACATTTAGTGATTTCTCTTTAATTCTTACATATTTCGAGGATAAAGACAAGGAACTAATTCAAGCTTTCCAGGCTTCCTCATAGTTCTCTTCATTAAAGCCGACTGTTACGTGTGAACCATCTGTGACAATCGGTCTTTTAATAAGCATTCCGTCTGTCGCAAGAAGTTCAACCTTCTCTTCGTCGCTCATTTCGACCAGTTTGTCCTTCAAATTCAATTCACGGTATTTCATGCCGGAAACATTGAAAAACTTCTTGATGTCTAATTGGGAATTGCTGATCAGCTGTTGAAGCTCTTCTTTAGTCGGTGGATTCTCTGCAATATTTATTTCTTCGAATGCCAATTCATTCATTTCCAACCACTTTTTCGCCTTTCGGCAAGTGCCACACTTCGGATACCCATAATACGTCAATGCCATACGAAAACACCTCCGTTTTATACAGTATAACAGAAAAGCCACCCGGAACCGAACACGGCGCTGGGTGGCGTTAAATCAGACTACATATTTTTCAACGTCGATTAGTTTAACAGACGCTTCACGTTTCTTCGCGATCAAGTTGTATGGGTTCGAACGCGTCAGTTTACGCAATGCCGAAAGCATCATACGCTGGTTATCTCCTTCAACCGCTGCAAGAAGTGTTTCTTTAGCATCTCTTTCAATCGCTTCGAAAGCTTCCTGACAGAAGATTTCTGTGTAAAGGATCTTCTGTTGTTCTTTCTCTGCACCATTTTTAGCAACCGCTTTTTCTGTACGTAGAAGTGCTGATTCCATTGCAAAGATGTTATTAGCGATATCCGCAATGTTCACAAGTACTTCCTGTTCAGTTTCAAGTTTCGTACCATAACGCTGTGCTGCCATTCCAGCTGCCAACAGACCGATTTTCTTCGCGTTTTTCACAAGTACTTTTTCTTGTGCAAGTGCTTCGTCACCGATTTCTTCTGGCATCATCATTAGCAATTCTTCTTGCAAGCTTTGCGCCTGCTCAAGAAGTGGCAGTTCGCCTTTCATCGCTTTTTTCAGGAATGTACCTGGAACGATCATACGGTTAATTTCGTTTGTTCCTTCGAAAATACGGTTAATACGAGAATCGCGGTAAATACGCTCCACTTCATATTCTTGCATGAACCCGTATCCACCGTGCAATTGAACAGCTTCGTCAGCAATATAGTCAAGGACTTCAGAGCCGACTACTTTGTTGATTGAACATTCGATAGCATATTCAGCGATAGAAGCCGCTACTGCTTTACCGTCTTTTTGTTGTTCAGGTGTCATTTCAGCATTGCGTTCTTCGAAATACCCAACTGTACGGTAGATTAAGCTTTCTGCAGCGTATAGTTTTGAAGCCATTGTAGACAATTTTTCTTTCGTCAAGTTGAATGAGGAAATCGGTGTCTTGAACTGCTGACGTTGGTTTGCATATGTGATAGCAAGTTCAAGTGCACGCTTTGACCCACCAATTGTACCGACTCCAAGCTTGTAACGTCCGATGTTCAAGATATTGAAAGCGATGATATGTCCTCTTCCAACTTCACCTAATAGGTTTTCCACAGGTACTTCAGCATCTTCAAGAATCAATGTACGTGTTGAGGAAGATTTGATTCCCATTTTCTTCTCTTCCGCTCCTACAGAAACACCCGGGAATTCTTTTTCAACGATGAAAGCAGAGAATTTATCGCCGTCTACTTTTGCGTAAACAACGAATACGTCAGCAAACCCTGCGTTCGTAATCCACTGTTTTTCACCGTTCAAAATGTAGTGTGTCCCAGCTTCATTTAATTTAGCTGATGTTTTAGCACCAAGAGCATCTGAACCTGAACCTGGCTCTGTCAATGCGTATGCAGAGATTTTGTCACCTGATACGGAGTTCGGCAAGTATTTTTTCTTTTGCTCTTCATTACCGAAAAGTACGATCGGCAATGTACCGATTCCTACGTGTGCACCATGTGTAATTGAGAATCCGCCAGCAACGGACATCTTTTCAGCAATCAGTGCAGACGAGATTTTATCAAGTCCTAAACCGTCGTATTCTTCAGGTACATCTGCGCCAAGAAGACCTAAGTCCCCAGCTGATTTTAACAAACGAACGGAATGTTCGAATTCGTGGTTTTCCAAGTTTTCAACAACTGGCTGCACTTCGTTTCTTACATAATCCTCAGTTGTTTTTGCAATCATTTTCTGTTCGTCTGAAAAGTCTTCCGGTGTGAATACACGTGATGCCTCAATGTCCTCAATTAGGAATGCGCCACCGCGAATAAATTCAGTTGTTTTTGTTTCAGCCATTGTATGTTCCTCCTTTTAATTTACGAACGTTAACACTTTAAATAACTCTCAATAAATAGATGTGACAATTAACACGATGATTTCCGTTTCGGGCGGACGCGTTCCAATCGAACAACGAAGAGTTCGATTTGCCTTAACTTCTGCGTTTTCTGCAGAAGTTAAGGCAGGAATGCTTACTTCGCTGCGCTATTGTTCGCAAAAGCCGTACTTCGTGACGCCTTCCGCTTCAATCATCTTAGAATCCAATTAAATATATATAGTTACTCAGAAAATTAGTAATTGCTTATTTTCTAATTTTATTATAGCAATTCAAACACTCCAGCTGCGCCCATTCCGCCGCCGATGCACATTGTAACGACGCCGAATTGTTTGCCTTGGCGTTTTAGTTCGTTCATCATTCTGATCGTCAATACAGACCCTGTTGCGCCAAGTGGGTGACCGAGTGCGATCGCACCGCCGTTGACGTTCACTTTGTCCATGTCGAGGCCAAGATGACGGATGACCTGGAGGGATTGGGAAGCGAAGGCTTCGTTTAGTTCCCATAGGTCGATGTCTTCGATAGATAGACCAGCGAGCTTCAATGCTTTTGGAACGGCTACGATCGGGCCGATTCCCATAACTTCAGGAGGGACGCCACCAACTGCGAAGGAGCGGAATTTAGCGATTGGCTTTAGTCCGTTCGCTTCTGCCACTTCACGGTCCATAACGAGAACGGAAGCCGCACCATCTGAAGTTTGTGAAGCATTCCCGGCAGTTACAGATCCTGTAACGGAGAAGGCTGGACGTAATTTCGCCAATACTTCCATTGTCGTGCCTGTACGAACACCTTCGTCCATTTCGAACATGACGGTCTTTTCTTGATATTTACCGCTGTCATCGACGAAGCGTTTAACAACTTCTACAGGAACGATTTCATCAACAAATTTGCCAGCTGCGATTGCCGCTGCTGCTTTCTTATGTGATAGAACGGCGAAAGCATCTTGGTCTTCACGGCTTATGCCATATTTCACAGCAACTTGCTCAGCAGTATGCCCCATCCCCATATAGTACTCGGGCGCTGTTTCAGCAAGGTGGAAGTTTGGTCGAATTGTGTTCCCCATCATCGGTACCATACTCATAGATTCTACTCCACCTGCAATGATTGCTTCTGCGTGGCCGAGCATAATCCGTTCTGCACCGTAAGCGATTGATTGAAGGCCTGATGAACAGAAACGGTTCACCGTAATCGCCGGCGTCGTGTCAGGCAGTCCCGCGAGAGCCCCGATATTACGAGCGACGTTCATCCCTTGTTCTGCTTCAGGCATTGCACATCCGATAATCAGATCATCAATCGGTCCATCATATCCATTTGCACGTTTCATCGTTTCTTTTATCGCCAAAGCTCCGAGATCATCAGGTCGTACAGTGGCAAGTGATCCTCTACCTGCTTTTCCGACCGGTGTTCTAGCTCCGGCTACAATTACTGCTTCACGCATTCTATTTCCTCCTTTTTGCTAATTGTTCCGTCAGTTGCGCAATGGCTTCCCTTTGAGAAGCATATGCTGCATACGTTGTTGTGACTTCGGTTCCGCCACAAGGCTGAGGAACGCTTCACGCTCAAGATCCAACATATATTGTTCATCGACGAGTGTTCCGTAAGGTACTTTTCCACCTGACAGGACAAACGCCAGTTTCTTCGCTATTTTCAAGTCGTGATCGCTAATGAACCCTGATAAGTGCATGCCTTCTGCCCCAAGAAGCATCGTTGCATACCCGGAATCACCCGTGACAGGAATCTTTTCTTTTTTCGGTGGAACATAACCGCCTTCATATAGTGAAAGCGCAGCATGTTTCGCGTCATAGATTAGGTGATCAGGATTGACGCTAATGCCATCAGCAAAGTTCAAGAAGTTGTTTTCTCTCGCTTCTTCACCCGAAGTTGAGACTTTCGCCATTGCAATTGATTCGAACACTTTGTTTGCAACGTATTGGTAGTCGACATGCACACCATTCGGCAAGCCTTTCAAGTGCTTCGTATACAAATTGACGTTTCCGCCACCACCAGGAATTAGACCAACGCCGACTTCAACAAGACCGATATACGTCTCCATCGATGCTTGAATATGAGCTGCCGGCAGACAGACTTCCGCTCCGCCACCAAGTGTCATCTGGAATGGAGCAGCGACAACCGGCTTACGGCTATACTTGATTTTCATCATCGCATTTTGGAATGAACGGATTGTGTAATCCAGTTCGAAGATATTGTCATCTTGTGCTTCCATTAGAATCATGCCAAGGTTCGCACCAACACAGAAGTTTTTACCCTGATTACCGATCACGAGGCCTTTGAAATTCTTTTCGACTTCATCTACCGCAAAATTGATCATTTGGATGATGTCCAAACCGATTGCGTTCGATTGAGAGTGGAACTCAAGCAATGCGATGCCGTCTCCTAAATCGATAAGACTTGCGCCCGAATTCTTTTTAATGACGCCATGCTTCTTCTTGTAGCTCTTCAAGTCAATTGCCTTTTCATTCACAGGGACTGCCTTGTATTCTGCGCCATCGTAGAAGAAGAGTTCGCCTTCTTCTTCCTTATAGAACGTTTCGAAGCCTTTATGGAGCATTTCTTCGACGAACGCAGGAATAGCAATGCCTTCTTCTTTCATCTTCTCGACGGATTTAGCTACACCGATGGCATCCCATATTTCAAATGGACCTTGTCTCCAGCCGAAGCCCCATTTCATGGCGTTGTCAATCGCAACGATGTCGTCAGCGATTTCGCCATTCAGTTCAGCCGAGTACGTAAGTGTCGGTGCAAGGATGCTCCAAAGGATTTCCCCTGTGCGGTCATTTGCATAAACAAGTGATTTTACTTTGTTTGCAAGACCCTTTTGTTGCTTCGCCATCTCAATTGAAGGCGTTTTCAATTTCTTAGATGGAACGTATTCGAATGTCTCCGTGTCAAGCTCCAAAATCTCTTTGCCTTGTTTCAAATAGAAACCTTGTTTGGATTTCGCACCCAGCCATCCGTTGTCAATCATCTTCTTCATGAACGGAGGAAGTTCAAATACTTTCTGTTCTTCGCCTTCCGTTTTGTCGTACGCATTTTTCGCAACATGCATAAACGTATCAAGTCCAACAACATCCAATGTACGGAATGTCGCTGATTTCGGACGACCAATTAATGTCCCAGTTACGGAATCGACTTCTCCAATCGAGTACCCGCGGCTCTGCATTTCACGTAGAGTGATCAGCAAACCGTAAGTCCCAATTCTGTTGGCGATGAAGTTAGGTGTATCTTTTGCAATCACGACACCTTTACCTAGGCGGTCTTCGCCAAATGTCATCATGAAATCAAGTACATCTTTATCCGTTTTCGCAGTTGGTATCACTTCCAGCAATTTCAAATAGCGTGGTGGGTTAAAGAAATGTGTCCCCATGAAATGCTTCTGGAAATCTTCTGAACGGCCTTCAGCCATTGCTTCGATGCTAATACCAGAAGTATTCGATGTAATAATCGTACCTTCCGTGCGAACTGCATCTATTTTTTCATATAACCCTTTTTTAACTTCTAAGTTTTCAACGATAACCTCAATGACCCAGTCAACATCTTTCAATTTCCCCAAGTCGTCTTCGAAATTTCCGACTTCTATTAATGAAAGGTTTTTCTTTGATGCAAGTGGAGCCGGCTTCTGCTTCACTAATTTTTCTAAAGCAGTCGTTGCAAATTTATTGCGTACGCTATGATCTTCCAATGTTAGACCTTTTGCTTCTTCCTGCTCTGTCAGCTTAGTCGGAACGATGTCCAACAGAAGGACAGGAATGCCGATATTTGCGAGATGGGCTGCAATTCCGGATCCCATTACGCCTGAACCTAATACTGCCGCTTTCTTAATTTGATATCCCACGTTTAAGAAGCCTCCTTTTTTCTTGAATGAACACTCATTCATTTTACAAGTAAAAAAAATAGAACCAAAACTCTATATCTATTAGTTTAGAACATTCATCACTTTTTATCAATCTTTAAATCGTTCATATCACTTTTTTTCTGAATATACCGATTGCGGGCATTTTATTACCGATAATTTCAAATACCAGTTAGACTAAAGAAAAAGGAGTGTTTTACTATGAAATCCATTACAACTACTGAACAATTCAATGAAATTATCAACGGGGATGACAAAGCACTTATTAAGTTCCAGGCTGGCTGGTGCCCTGACTGCACACGGATGGACATGTTCATTGATCCAATCGTTGAAGAGTATGATATGTATACATGGTATGACGTAGACCGCGACGTGTTGCCTGATATCGCTGAGAAATACGATGTTATGGGCATTCCAAGCTTACTCATTTTCCAAAACGGAGAAAAGAAAGCGCATTTGCATAGCGCAAATGCTAAGAGTCCCGACCAGGTTACAGATTTTCTTGAATCGGTCGAGTTGACGAGACCGTAAGAAAGAATCGCAATTGTGAGGCGTATCGGTTATTTTATACCCGGTGCGCTTTTTTGTTGTATTTGTCGTATAATGGAATTCATACTAACAAAAAAAATTCCAGAGGTGCACTAATGGATCAATTGAATGAGATAAAAGAACTGAAAAATAGAATCGCAGTATTAGAAATGGAAATAAAAAAAACATCCGTTCCAATCATCTCATCGATTGTCGACGACACAATCCTTGTCCCGATTGTCGGCTATACAGGAACTGAGCGATTTGAATTAATCCGCAATCAGGTGTTGGAATACATAGGTTCTCATTCGAATATAACCGCGGTAATATTCGACTTTACTGGATCAGACCTCAATGGTAACAACGAGCATGATTACAACACAATTGCATTTGATTTGAAAGTGCTGAATGATACATTGAAACTGATGGATGTCCGTCCGATTTCAGTCGGCTTCAATCCAAACATCGTTCGTAGAGTCATTGCGTCCGGTACACATATCGAATTCGAATCCTACATTAACTTCAGAATGGCGCTTAAAGTGTTGTTGAAAGAAAACGGCGATTCCACTCACGATTGATGAATCGTTTTGCTAAGGAGGCTGTCCATGACGGTTTTAAAAAGCTTCGTCGGGAAGTCCCAATTTGGCGATGATATTGATAACAGATACAAAACTTCGGCGTGCGGTCCAGTTACGGTATATACAATACTGAACTATCATCTCTACAATACAGGTCAATTGCCTATTAATACGTTGTATCGCTTATTAGGCGGTACGAAAATTGGTCTGTTCACATGGCGATTGATAAGGAATTTGCGAAAATTACTTGGACCTTCATGGGTCGTCCAGCAATGTGATATCGATGAACTGAAACTCGAACTCGATGCAGGTCGTCCCGTTGCCGCGAAGTTCGATAAATGGTTTACATTCCATTGGTTCGGTACTTTCAGTTATGACTACCATTGGGTACCCGTCATCGGTTATAAGATGTCCAATCAAGGTCTGCTATTGATCGTTCATGACAACGGAGGACGCCAAAGGGATAGCCGGATCCGTGAAATTCCCTATGAACCGAATCGTAAAATCCTTTCATTTGTACAGATTAAGAAAACCACTGCCGATTAGACAGTGGTTTTTGTTATGTCCGGAAACAATGAATCCATTTGGCGAACGATCATGGAGTACTCGTTATGTTCGAATAGGTCACGCATAGTTGCGTCAAATTTTGGCACACGCAAGTCTTCTAAAACATCCGTGAATTTAATATCACAATGAATCTGTGCAAGTGTTTTAGATAACAGCAACATATCCATATCCGTCTCGATTTTTTTCCTCATGGCTGGCGCTAGACTGTCTAACGCTTCAATGACCTTTTCGACTGTTTCATGCTCTTTGATTAATTTCAAAGCGGTTTTAGGACCAATCCCTTTGACACCTGGATAGCCGTCGCTTGCGTCTCCTGTGAAAGCTTTCATTTCGACAAACCGATGAGGCGGTATTTCATACTCCTCGACAAAACGGTCTTCTGTATAGAGATCATACACGGCGTAGCCTTTTTTCATAAATGCGATTGACACGCCAGGACGAAGCAGCTGCAGAAGGTCTTTATCCCCTGTCACGATCGTAATGTCCGCCTTCCCTTCCCACTCACAGACGAGCGAGCCGATCAGGTCATCCGCTTCCATTCCAGGTATTCCATAATTCTTCCACCCTATCTGTTCGGATAATTCCCTCGTCATATCAAACTGTGGAAGCAGTTCCGGAGCAGGTTCTGGCCTGTTCGCTTTATAGCCGTCAAACAAGTCATTGCGGAAAGTATGCGCGCCCATATCCCAGCAAACAGCCATATGCGTTGGCTTAAATATTGAAGCGGCCGTTAGCGTATGGCGAACAAATCCTTGAATTGCGTTTGTTGGGACGCCATTCGCATTCGGGAAGTAATGTCCCATTGCCGACGTCGCAAAAAACGACCTGAACAGCACAGCCATTCCATCAATTAATAAGATTTTTGGTTTTGACTCCATTTTATATCTTCCTCCAGTAATTTTTTTGTCTAACAAGATCGCTTCCCACCTAAAATGGGTATACAAACATAAAAAGGGGATGTTCAAATGCATATCCATAAAGGTTCGCTATATTGGCCGTCAACACTTCAACTGCCAAACAGACAAACACCAATAGAAAGAAAGGATACATATGATGTCGTTATTGTCGGTGGTGGCATGTCAGGCGCATTGACCGCATTTGAATTAATCCGACAAGGACTGGATGTAGCTGTTTTTGATAAAAGACAGGTTGCTACAGGCAGTACGTCCGCTAATACAGGACTTCTTCAATACTCCAATGATATCATGCTTCACGAGTTGATTGAGCAAATCGGGGAAAAGAATGCTGTAGCGTTTTACCGGTTATGCCTGGAAGCCATGACAGATTTACATGAAGTAGCTAACCAATTGCCCATTGACCCGGAGTTTATCGGAAGAGATAGCATTTATTATGCCAGTGATGAAAAAGATGAAGCTCGAATGCTTGAGGAGTTCAAAGCGCTGAAAAAGCATGGCTTCCCTTGCGACTATTGGGACAAGGAAACGCTGATGAATAAGACGGGAATTGATAAACCTTGTGCCATCATTACGCATGGCGATGCGGAAGTGAATCCGTATCGATTTGTAAATGGTATTTTTCAGGACTTCGAAAACAAAGGCGGCCATATTTTTGAATATACCGAAGTACAGGATGTTAAAGAAGAGAACGGTCTCCTGCGTCTCAAAACCTCATCTGGTGATTTGCATGCGAAAGATGTCATTTTCACAACGGGTTATGAAACGTTGCCTGTCGGAGAACGAATCGGTGCTGACATTAACCGCTCCTACGTTATTGTGACTGAACCGTTAGAGATGCCGCCTTGGTATGAAAGCGCCATGATTTGGGAGTCAAAACGGCCTTACCTCTATATGCGGACAACCGTCGATCAGCGGATTGTCATTGGCGGACTTGATGAATCTGAAGGCGAAATGCCCTTGTCTGAGAGTCGAATTGAGGAACGTGGTGAGGAACTGAAAAAACAAGTACAGCAACTGTTCCCTGACTTGGACATAAAAATCGCGTTCTCCTACTGTGCGACATTTGGTGAATCGCTCGATAATATCCCGTTCATTGGCGAGCATCCTCAGAAGAAACACCATTATTATTTGCTCGGCTATGGGGGCAACGGGACTGTTTACAGCATGATGGGCGCAAAAATTCTTGCTGATTTACTTACAGGTAAGCACAACCCTTCAGCTTATATTGTCCAGTTAAATCGGACGTTGGAATCAGAAAGTGACGGCCAAACTGTAGTTCAATGATAATTTCTACAGATAGAAAAGCGCCCATTCAGCCGGTAGTTCTAGCTGAATGGACGCTCTTTAGTCTTACATGCTCAAATGCGTTGCGATTTTCTCAATATCCGGCGTGAAGATACGGTCTTCATCTATCGGACTGACGATGTTAGCGAGCTCATCAAATTGGCGTTTTGTCTTTGGCGCCATTTGCTCAACACCACGGTACCCGCAGCCTGTCATTGCGCATAACGCTTCAATCGCTAAAACATTCCTTGCGTTTTTAATAATTTGATGTGCGTGTCGAGCACCGATTGTCCCCATCGATACATGATCTTCCTGGTTTCCTGATGAAGGAATGGAGTCGACAGAGGCTGGGTGCGCCAATGTTTTATTTTCCGAAACGAGACTTGCTGCCGAGTATTGCAATATCATCGCACCTGATTGCAAGCCTGGTTGCGCACTCAAAAACGGTGGCAATCCTTCATTTAACTGTGGATTGACGAGGCGTTCAATCCGTCTCTCTGAAATATTCGCAAGTTCAGCAACACCAAGTTTTAAAAAGTCCATCGCGAATGCAATCGGCTGACCGTGGAAGTTTCCACCGGAGACAACTGTTTCGCCATCATCAAAAATGAGTGGATTATCCGTTGCCGCATTGATTTCAATCTCAAGCTTCTCCTTCACATAAGACAACACTTGCCAACTCGCCCCGTGCACTTGCGGAATACAACGGATTGAATAAGCATCTTGGACACGTTTTTCTCCTTGTGTCGTCGTCAACTTGCTATCTTTAAGCCACTCCATCATTCTCGCGGCAACATCAACCTGCTCCGTGTAACCACGTGCGATATGAATGGACGGATGGAATGCATCTGTAATTCCGTGCAATGCTTCCATTGTCATTGCCGCAATCCATTCGCTGCTATAGGCTAGTTTCTCGGCTTCTAAATAGTTCACAACGCCTTGAGCCGTCATCGCTTGTGTTCCGTTAATGAGTGCCAATCCTTCTTTTGCTTCAAGGACAATCGGTTCCATCTGCCTGTCTTGCCATACTGAATCTGCAGCTACAGGTTGACCTTCATTCCACACAAAGCCTTCCCCTAATAGGACAAGCGCCAAATGAGAAAGTGGTGCAAGATCTCCTGAAGCCCCAAGTGAACCTTGTTGAGGTATGACCGGATCTATTCTGTTATTTACCATAAACGCAAAACGCTCTAACACTTCAACGCGGATCCCAGAAAAACCCTTTAATAGTGCATTTAAACGCAATACGACCATCGCCCGCGAAACAACTTCCGGGAACGGCTCCCCTACTCCACACGCATGTGAACGAATAAGATGAAGCTGCAAATCCTTAGTATCCTTCTCATCAATTTTCACATCGCTGAATTTCCCAAAACCTGTGTTAATGCCGTAAACGGTTTTGTCATTCTGGACAATACGGTCAACCGCTTCCCTACTCTTCTTCACACGTCCAAGCGCATCTTCGTTTAAAACAACTTGCTTCCCTTTATATAAAATCTCTTCCATTTGTTGAAGTGTCAATGAACTACCTGTTAGCTCGATCATAGCCATCATCCTTTTCCCCAGTTATGTAAACGCATTCTTTTCTTTATGGTACACGATTTCAAAAGAAATTTGGTGATTATTACGAAAGTTTGTTCTATGGTAATGTAGTGTTGTTTTAGTGTGATGATGTAATGAAAAACCCACGAGACGTAGATAGTCTCGTGGGTTGACAGTTATTTGATTTTAATGGTGACGTCTCCGTTGATGTAGGATGGATAAGATATTAATGGAAGTCTTATTGGATTTTTAAATGGTTTTTCAGCTAGCTCGAAATGAATATTCATTTTTTCTTCAGAAGCTATAGACCCTTGTGCGTTACTTTCTACTTCATTTCCATTCGCATCCAACAAGATTGAAAATGGATCATAATGGCTGCCTTTTTCACTCTTCATCTCTATTTCAATAAACGAGCCACTGACTGTTAAGTTGCTGAAAAGGTTAAGAGGCGGTTGGCGAATGATCTTTTTTTTCTCAGTATCAATAACAACAAAAGCCTCATCCTTATCCATAGCCATCAGCTTATTGAACGTTAATGTAAGATGATCGCTCTCTTTAAAATAATTACTTTGTAAGTAATAAATCATGACGTTCGATTCGTCCGTTCCACTAGCTGTTACACCATTGCTAATGGAACTCCACGTTTCCCCTGAACCGTCGATGAGTTTCAAGTCTTCAAACCCGAGGATTTCCTTTGTATTCTCCTCATCGAACTCCACTTCCACAGCCGTTTTCAGTGAACCGATAGTGACAGAACGAATATGAATTTTCTGTCCTTCGACGATTGCTGTTTCATTGATGATGTATTGTTCTTTTCTGATTGGTTGTAACGTATTTTCAAATGGGATTTGAATGATTTCATCATTGACTTCATATTCCAATAGAAGCTTTCCGCTCGGTACAGTTCGATTGAATTCAAACTCGACTTCTGTCGTTGCAATTATTCTTGTATCCGTATATTCAAAACTTGCACCAACCGTATTTGATGTGACAATGACTTCACCTTGAAGATTGAGGATCCGGAACTCGGGTCGGGAATGATCAGCGAATCGATCCGTTTCGATCGTAAGGAACGCAATCATCGCCGTTTCATCCGTAATCATCCCTTCCACCGTCACTTTCATGTCTTCCGTTTCCTCTGAAACACCTATCTCCTGAAAGTGTTCATTTTCAACGGCTAACCGCAGGCCTTTGTCATTTTGAATCGTTTCCACAAATCCAGCCATTCCCGGAATGGAAGCTACAGCATTTGCAAACGCTGGTGATACACGGATGGAAGTGATAAATGTCAGTAGTAAAATTGCAGCGACAACTGTCGTCCACACGCTTCGTTTAACAAAACGTCGCTTCTTCATTTCAGTCACTTTTGCCTGTTTAAAGCCTTCTAAAATAGCATTTTCCAATTGTTCATCCTGAATCTCATTTTTCTCAATCTCTTCTTTCCACTTCTCCAAGTTCTTCTCCTCGTCATGCACGGCGTTCCGCTCCTTTCCCTTCGAAGAAATCCCGTAACGATTTTACCGCCTTATACAATCTTGTTTTCACAGTACCTTCCGGTGTCGATGTCATATCGGCGATGTCTTTAATTTTAATATCATGCAAGTATTTCAGGTGGACCAGTTGCCGGTCTTTTTCGGATAAATGACTGAGCGCCTCTTCCACTTCTAAATACGTAAAGTCATCACTGATTCCTTTCATCTCTGCTATATTGTCATTAAATACATAGCGATTCTTCTTCCGTATTACGTCTCGGCAATGATTCATCATGATCCGGACCAACCATGTCTTCGCATATTCTGGTGTATGAAGCGTCTTGATTTTTTCATACGCGCGGAATGTCACTTCCTGAACAGCATCGAGTGCATCTCCATCATTTTTCAAATAAGCGAGCGCGGTTCTATATAATGCTTCTTTATGCATGAACATCAATTGCAGGAAAGCTTCATCATCTCCACGAATCGCTTTCGCTGCAAGTTCTTTTTCTGTCATTTCCCCGCCCCCTTCCGACCTACTTATACATTAGACTTGTGAACTTGAAAAAAGTTTTCCATATCCCAAGAGTCCAACCCATTTCATTCATTGTTACATAAGATAAAGCGAAGCGCTTGAAAGGAGAGAACCGATGAACGATATGAATTCAAGCAGTCACGATGAATTATGGTATCCGAAACTACCTGAAGGATATACGAGGGAGGCAGATAAGATGAATCGAAATGGAATGGACGGTTGGATGCCGGGTACGGGCATGCCGGTTTACGGAATGGATGGCTATGGAATGGACGGATCGATGCCTGGAATGGAGATGTCTAACTATCAGATGAACCAGTGGGAACAGAATGATCCGACAGCATTTCCTGGATTTCCACCATGGGGAGGTGGACCTGGAGGCGGTTTTCCTGGTTTCCCACCGGGGCAAGGCGGGCCTGGTGGCGGATTCCCTGGATTCCCTCCTTGGCAAGGGGGTTCTGGTGGCGGATTCCCTGGATTTCCACCAGGGCAAGGCGGACCTGGTGGCGGATTTCCTGGATTTCCACCCGGACAAAGCGGACCTGGAGGATTCCCACCGGGGCAAGGCGGCTCTGGACAAGGCGCCCAACAAGCACCGACTTCAGCACCACCCAGCTACACACCTAGTTATCCAAGCACCCAAACTTTTAGAGTCGACCCAGGCGGCATAAGAGGCTGCATGTACCGCTATACGTATATTTGGACTTCCCGGACAAAAGGATTCTGGTACTATCCAACATTTGTCGGCCGCACATCCATTGCCGGTTATAGATGGAGAGCGAATCGGAGAAGATGGGAATACTTTGGGATGGATTTAAATCGTATTGACCAGTTTACTTGTTTTTGAAAATCAACGTTCCAGAATGAGTCATACCATTCTGGAACGTTTTCATTTCGTATACAATTCCACATAGTTAACGAAGGATATTGATATACTTATAATAGAGACTAGTTGAAGGAGGTCGACCCCATGTTGGACAACTCATACGACACATACAAACGATGGTTTGACGAAAAGAATATGCCTGACTACTTGAAACGTGAATTAGCAACAATAGCAACTGACAGTGAAGAAATTAAAGAACGGTTTCATTCACATTTAACTTTCGGCACAGGTGGAATGCGAGGTATTTTAGGTGCAGGTATAAACAGGATGAACATTTTTACAATCCGACGTGTCGCAGAAGGTCTTTCCCGTTATTTGGCTACCCATTGTGAAAATGCCTCTAAACGCAGTGTAGTTATTGCATACGATACGAGGCATTTGTCGAAAGAGTTTGCACTCGAAGCTGCGCGAGTCATCGGAACACATGGATTCCGTGTATATTTATTTAACGAAAACCGACCAACTCCGGAACTTTCATTTGCGGTAAGATATCTCGAAGCAAGCGCTGGGATTGTCATCACAGCTAGCCATAACCCGTCAAATTATAATGGTATTAAAGTATATGGCGATGACGGTGGCCAGCTTGCTTCAAAAGAAGCTCAAGAGGTCCTTTCTTACATTGAAGACATTCAAGACATCTTTGGAATTGCATTAGAAACAGCAGAAAACTTGATGGAAGAAGGACTTCTCATTCCTGTACTCGAAGAGATTGATACAGCCTATCAACATAAAGTGTTGACACTTCGGAGAAATGAATCCCATTCAAAATCAACCATGAAGGAACTGCCGATCGTCTACACCCCCCTTCACGGGACAGGATTAGTGCCGGTGACAACTGCACTTAAAGCATTCGGTTTCAGCAACGTCACTGTTGTCGCAGAACAAGCTTTACCTAATCCAGATTTCTCCACAGTACACTATCCAAACCCTGAAGAGCCAGATACATTTAAACTGGCGATGGAACTGGGTGTTAAAACCAAAGCTGAATTACTTCTTGCTACAGATCCCGATGCGGACCGCTTAGGTGTTGCGGCTAGAAAAGGTGATCGCACATTTGAAATTATTGGCGGAAATGAACTTGGCGCATTACTGCTTCACTATCTTTTGTTGACTAAAGAGCAAGCAGGCACTTTGCCGACGAATGGTGTCATACTAAAGACGATTGTCACTTCCGAACTCGGACGCCGTATAGCCGCGAAATTTAATGTACAGACGATTGATACATTGACGGGCTTTAAATTTATTTCAGAAAAAATCAAAGAATACGAAGCTACAGGCGAATACACCTTTCTATTCGGATATGAAGAAAGTTATGGCTATTTACTAGGCGATTTTGTGCGCGACAAAGACGCCGTCCAAGCAGCAGTCGTTACTGCAGAAATGGCCGCCTATCACCTGGAGAACGGAAAGACGCTTTTCGATGTACTTGATGATTTATATAAGGAATTTGGCTACCATGCCGAAGCTACACACGCCCTAACATTTGAAGGCATTGCAGGCCAAGAGAAGATTGAACGAATCATGGACATATTCCGATTAAATCCTCCGACTGAGTTCGGCGGCGTTCGGGTAGTTGCCGTCGAAGACTATGAACAACACCAACGAATCTATTCGGATGGAAGAATTGAACTTCTGAACCTCCATCAATCCAACGTGTTGAAATTCCTGTTGGAAGATGACTCTTGGATTTGTGTTCGCCCTTCAGGAACCGAACCGAAATGCAAATTCTATTTAGGCGTAAAAAAAGAGACTTCCGAGGAAGCCGCTAGGATGTTGGAGATTATGTGGGCTGGGATTATGGATTATTTAAATACGAAAGGAGTTAACTAGTAAAACTTCCTTACGAAGGAGATTTTACTAGTTGGAGTGACTAATTATTTCGATCGCTGTTACAGAAAACTTATTTCACTTACACCTGTAGTTCCTGTTTTTCATGAATAACCGATTCTATGACTACAAAATCATTTATCGCTTGAATGACTGCCTGTGTTTCTTCATCTGTTTGAACGGGAGATAATGGTAAACTAAGCACTTCATCATGTATTTGCTCGGAAATTGGATAGCTTTCATTATTCATTTCTTTATAAGCCTGTTGCAGATGTGGAGGAATTGGATAGTGAATCATTGATTCAATTCCTCTCTCATTAAGGAAGCGCTGCAACTCTGTCCTATTACTTGTTCGAATAACAAATAGATGCCACACATGTTCTGCCGTATTAGCCGGTTGCTCAGGTAGAATGATATGTTTATTTTTCATTTCACGCAGATAAGTAGTCGCGATCTTCCGCCTAGCGTCATTCCTAGTATCTAAGTCTTGTAATTTTATACGTAGAAACGCAGCCTGCATTTCATCCAATCGATGATTATAGCCTCTATATAAATTTTCATATTTTTTGGGAGATCCATAGTTTCGAAGTGCAAACAGTTTTTCAGCCAATACTCCATCATTCGTTGTTATGGCTCCGCCATCTCCTATAGCCCCTAAATTCTTACTAGGGTAAAAACTGAAAGCAGAAGCATCTGCTAAACTCCCTGTGCGACTTCCCTTATATACTGCACCATGTGCCTGAGCCGAATCTTCAATGACTTTTAAATTATGCTCAAACGCAATTTGCCGGATTGGATCCATATCGGCAACTCGTCCATATAAATGAACGACTACTATCGCTTTCGTTTTGGAAGTGATTTTCGCTTTCACTTTCTCAGGGTCAATTGTAAAAGTTATTGGATTTGGTTCAACTAAAATCGGTTTTGCGCCAACTTCAGATATTGCTAATATTGGAGCGATTTGTGTATTGGAGGGAACAATGATGTCATCCCCCGGTCCAAATCCATATGCTTTCAAAAGTAATTTCAGGGCATCCAATCCGTTACTAACACCAACGCAATAGTTCGTCCCACAATAGTTCGCATACTCCTTTTCAAATGAATTCACTTCCTCACCTAAAACATACCAGCCACTTTCAATAACGCGGCTAGCAGCTTTTTGGAATCGTTCTTCGTATGCTTCATTTACTTTTTTTAAACTTAAAAATTCTATCAATTAGACCGTTCCCCCTATTATTAGTTTTTCACTAGTTTAAGAAACTCTTCGTAATCACCCAAATTATCATATTCCTCATAGTAGGCATCCGATAAAACCATCAGCACACAATCTTCCGAGAAGTTATGCATCTCATGCCAGATCATCTTATCTATGAACAAGCCCTTATCCTTACTATTTAATTGATATGATATCTTTTCGTAACTATCATCTAAAAGTACGTCAACGGAACCTGCCAAACAAACCATTACTTGATATGAATTTCTCATCGCGTGAAACCCTCTTGGTCTATCAGGCTTCGTATTATAAATGAAATAAACTCTTTTCAACTCAAATGGAATATTTTTTCCTGACTCCATGGCTACTAGCGAACCTCTTATATCTCCCATCTCCGTAAATTGAATTAAGCCACTTCTTACCGGATTCGCCAATTCGTTACTTTTCATCACAATCCCCTTTTCTCTCCAAGTTTTCAAAGCAATATCAGGTCAGGTTTTCAATAACCAGTCCTGATTTTCTAAATACCAATCAATTGTTTTAGTAAGTCCCTTTTCATAAGATGTACGTGGTGACCAACCAATTTCAGCAGTTATTTTCGTATTATCAATTGCGTATCTCACATCATGACCTAATCGATCATCTACATACATCAATAACTCTTCACTTTTATTCAAATATGTTAAAATAAATTTCACAATTTCATTATTTTCTCTTTCATTATTGCCCCCAATATTATAAACTTCACCTATTTTGCCATGATGTAAAACTGCTGCTATCGCTGTACAGTGATCTTCTACGAATAACCAATCCCTCACTTGTTTGCCGTCTCCATATATTGGAATGGGTAAATCCAGTAAGGCATGCTGAATAACAAGAGGAATCAGTTTTTCGCTATATTGAAATGGTCCATAATTATTTGAACATCTTGTAATAATTGTTGGAAGCCCATATGTTTCATAATAGGCTCTTACTAGCATGTCAGCGGATGCTTTTGAGGCTGAATATGGACTATTAGGGGCTAAGTTGGATTCCTCTGTAAAATACCCACTCTTACCAAGCGTCCCATACACTTCATCTGTAGATACCTGAATGAAACGGGTATGCTTTTTAAAATCTGTACAATCAATATTCTTCTGATCGAGCTTCCAAAACTTTCTGGCTGTCTCTAAGAGAATTTGTGTACCAATTATATTTGTTTCCACGAAAAGGGAAGGATTTTTAATACTTCGATCGACATGTGTTTCAGCAGCAAAATGAATGACTTGATCAATATCGTACTTCTGAAAAATTTCCTCAAGCAATTCACTATTATCAATTCGACCTTCTATGAATTTATAGTTAGATCCATTTTCCAAGTCATTAAGATTATTTTCATTTCCTGCATACGTTAAACTATCGAGGTTCACAACCATATGTTCATTAGTTGAAAGCATAAGTCTGATGAAATTGGATCCTATGAATCCAGCACCACCTGTAACTAATAGATTCATGGCGACTCCTTTGCATGTAATTTATTTAGATACTAAAAATCCATTCGAATAAACTTCGTTTACTGAGTTTGCAACATCAAGTAGATAGGCCCCGTAATTTGTTTTCATCATAGGTTGCGCTAATTGAATTAGCTTATCTTTCGTAATATATCCTTTCCTGTATGCAATTTCTTCTATACAAGCTACGTATAGTCCTTGCCTCTTTTGTATTGCTTCTACGAAATTTGCTGCTTCAAGAAGTGATTCATGGGTGCCAGTGTCCAGCCAAGCGAGACCTCTCCCCATCACTTCAACCTTCAATTCACCTCGACATAAATAGTCATTTAGTATTGAAGTGATTTCCAATTCACCACGACCGGATGGTTTTACATTCTTAGCATATTCGACTACTTTATGATCAAAAAAGTACAATCCAGGAACGGCATATTTAGACTTAGGATTTTGCGGCTTTTCTTCTATTGAAATTGCATTCTGATTTTCATCCAATTCCACTACACCATAATCACTTGGATTTTGTACCTGACACCCTAAAATTTTAGCTCCTCTGGTAAGATTGGCTGCATTCATTAAAAAACCACCGAAATCATTACCGTAAAAGATATTATCTCCAAGAACTAATGTCACAGACGAATTACCAATGAACTCTTCTCCGACAATAAATGCTTCGGTCAATCCAGCCGGCTTGTATTGGATTTTATATTCAAGTTGAATGCCAATGTCTGACCCATCTCCAAGTAGTTCCTTAAAATGATTAATATCCCTTGGTGTTGAAATAATCAATATCTCTTTTATTCCTGCTAATAATAATATCGATAATGGATAATAAATCATCGGTTTATCATACACGGGGAGGATTTGTTTCGAAATGGATTTCGTCAATGGATAAAGACGCGTTCCTAATCCGCCCGCTAGTATTATTCCTTTCATATACAATCACCTAACCCTTTGGTCGTTATTGTATTTAGCATTACTTTATATATTAGTTCCAATTAAAAGGTTTGTTTCTTTTTTTTATACTTTAATAACGGCTTAAGTGTGGTAATTCCATTTCTAATAATCTGGTATATGATCATAAGTTCTTTAACTTTAAATATTTTGCAAAGTACTATATAGATGCTCACACCAATTCCAATTTGAATCGCTAATATAAAGATGTAATTCATAGTTAACATATTTCCTACCCAGAACACAGTCAGCCCCATAATGCATGAGATTGTAAATGCCGGTAGGAGATCATTTAATTGTTTCCTCGTAGAATACGCAACTTCTTTTCCAGTAAAATACGTGTTTACAAACATTGAGATATACGAATTTACTACGGCTGCAACTATCAATCCTATAATTCCTGTTTTTAAAAGTACTGCTAATATAATTAAAACCGTTAAGATTACTTTCTTAATTACTTCTATTAATAAAAACAGATCAGATCTGCCTTTAACTTGAAGAATACTTAAATTGATAATATGAATCGGAAAGAGCATTCCAGCAATGCATAGCAATTGAAAGTAAATTACTGAAGGTAACCATTTTTCACCTAATAATATTCCAAATGTAGGGGTTGCTACTGCAGCTAAACCTATCATCAGAGGAAAGTTCACAAAACCCGATGTTTTAATAATTTTTTCAAAGGCCATTTTAAGCCGATTCTCGTCATCTTGCATACTGCTCAAGACTGGATAGGAAACCCTCTCAACTGCATTGGAAATTGACAACGCTGTAAAGTCTCTAAACTTCAACGCATTCGAATAATATCCAAGTTGTGAAGTCGAATAGGTTTTTCCAATGATCACGGAGTAGACATTATTGTAAATTGTGTCAATAATACTAGATGCTAATAATTTGGATCCGAACCCGAAATATTTTTTAAAGGATTTATAACTAAACGCAACAGAAGGAATCCATCTACTGTAAAACCAAAGTGAAACGGTCTGAATAAGATGAGTTAAAACCATATTGATTACCAAACTCCATACTCCAAAGCCGAGTAACGCAATAGTAATAGTGATTAAACCAGATATCACCACAGAAAAAATACTGACTTTCGTTATTGTTTTAAAATCAATTTCTTTTACTAACTTGACTCTTTGAATGATTCCCAAGGAGTTAATAATGAGAACAACTGAAATCACTCTAATAATCTCAATTAACTGAGGCTCATTATAAAATGCACTGATAAATTTCGCTGAAACAAATAAAATTCCATAGGCTAATAATGATACGAGTAAGTTAAAATAAAACACTGTAGAATAATCCAATTGTGTGGTTTTTTTATCCCGAATTAGCGCTTGTGAAAAGCCACTATCAATTAACGTATTGGATATTGCAATAAAAACCATAATCATTCCAATTAAGCCAAAGTGATGTGGCAACAGTAACCTTGCCATAATAATTTGCAAGCCTAATTGAATTCCGCCCCTGGACATTAAGTCCATAAAGCTCCAAAACAAACCGGTCATCGTTTTATTTTCTAACGAACTTGAATTGGGCATCTTGAATGCTCCTACTTAGATTTCTATATTGAGAAACATTTAGAGCAATGATTTAACCTTTACTAGTAGAGCAAGTGATTTTGGGAAGTGAATATTCCCTTTAAATATTATTCTTTGTTTCATATTCATAGATCCAATGTATTCTTTATACTCACTACTCTTCAATTTCTTCTTGTTACCTTCTAAACCTAAATTAAGTACTTCAAATGGAATTTTTGCTTGTTTGATTTCATTATCATATTTATATTTTGAATACTCATTGAAGTTATCTAATAACTCTACAAAACCTTTGTTACGCTCAATTTGTTTCTCTTTTGTATTCCCTTCTTTTTTCCACTTGTCCATTATTGAATCTTTTACTTCTATTCGATAAACGCCCAAGTTCTCATCGATAAAATGCGCGTAGCCGTGACTAGTTGTTATTAACTTTAAGGAGTTGTCCCTTACTACAGCGCTATAATACCAATTAGGAGGATGATCCATTAACTCACGACGATAAATAAATGAAGAAGTTGGGATAAAACCAAACAATGCTAACTCACCAGCATTAAATTTCGTTTTATCTTTAGAGAAATAATTATTGTCTTTTTTAATTAAAGATCGTTTCGTATCAGTATCTTTATTCGTTCCTCTTACTAAATAAGCATTATGAAAACAAAATGTACAATCAGGATTAGCCTCCAAATAATCTACTTGTTTTTGCAATTTATATGGATCTAACCAGTAATCATCGCCTTCGCAAATTGCCACATACTTTCCTATCGATTCACTATGAAGTCTAACGCTATTTTCTCTGGCGCCTACATTATGTTCTGAAGTGATCACACGAATTTTATCTGGATGTTTTTGAGCATACTCCTCAACAATTCGCATTGTGTCATCAGTACTACAATCCTCTCCGATTAGAAGCTCGTATTCAAAATTCGTTACTTGCATCAACACGCTTTCAATCGCATCCCGAATATAGTTTTCATGATTATAAGTCACACAATTTACACTCACTAACACGGTCATCATTTCCCTCATTTCAAATCATATTGGCATTTGTATATTCAGGTCTTTCAAGTGATATAAACATATTCTTTTTATAGGCTTCTACCCCAGGTTGATCAAATGGATCCACGCCCATCAAAAAACCACTCATAGCACACGATAGTTGAAAGAAGTATACTAAGTAACCAAAATTGTATGCATCCATTTTAGGTATTTGTACGACTATATTAGGTACTCCACCATTCGAATGTGCAAGTACAACTCCACTAAACGCTTTGTCGTTTATATAATTCATTGTTTCGCCGCTTAAGTAATCTAACTTATCTTGGTTACAACTTGTTTTTTCGATTATGATGTCTCGTTGCATGGAAACCACTTTTATAGTTGTTTCAAAAAGATCTCTTCTTCCTTCTTGAACATATTGACCAAGCGAATGGAGATCAGTTGAATAGATGGCTGTTGTTGGAAATACACCTTTTTTATCTTTACCTTCACTTTCAGCAAATAATTGTTTCCACCACTCAGTCAAGTATTTAAAGCTAGGCTCATAAGCTACAAGTATTTCAATCGTTTTACCTTTGCGATAGAGGATATTACGTATTGCTGCATATTGATAAGCTGGATTTTCAGCAATTTTAGGACTCTTCAATTCATTTCTTGCAGTAATAGCACCAGTTACGATATCCTGAATACAAATTCCGCTAACCGCCATCGGAAAGAGTGCAGCCGCAGTGAAAATTGAATATCTACCTCCAATATTCGCGGGCATTATAAATGTCTTGTATCCTTCTGTGCTTGCAATCGAATTCAGCGGACTTGAAGTATCATCTGTTGTTATATAAATTCTTTTGCTGGCCATTTGTTTACCATATTTCTTTTCTAGTAGATTTCGAAAAATCCTAAAAGCTATAGCTGGCTCCAAGGTAGTACCCGATTTCGATATTACATTTATGGAAAAGTCTTTTTCATGTAGCAGATCTATCAAATCAGCAGTATAAGTTGGACTTAAATTATTCCCAACAAAGAAAATTTTTGGAGCTGATCGTTTTTCTTGAGATAGGTTATTATGAAAGCTATGTTGTAAAGCCTCAATAGCCGCCCGTCCCCCTAAATATGAGCCTCCAATTCCAATGACGATTAATATATCACTGTCACTCTTAACTTTTTGAGATGCTCTATTGATCTGATTAATCTCATCGAGGTCAATCCGTAGCGGCTGATGAACCCAACCTAAGCAGTTAGCCGCAGACTCTTTCTTACAATTTACATGAAGCTTCTCATGGTGATATATCACTTCATCACATAATTTTCCTAATTCACCGCTGTCAAAGAAAGGATAAGCCTTGGAATAATCTAATTTGATGTTACTCACATCTTCATCTCCTCCACCACTTAATGAGTGTATGAATGCTAATCGGATATCATTCAAAAAAATGATGTTCTTTTACTCAGATGAATGAATGTACTTACTTTCCTGCTCAATGAGACCCTATATTATTTATCCTATTCATATAGGACAATGGTCAGAACCTAAAATTATCTATAGTCAAGATTCAATACTTAACGAGTAATAACGGCTATATTTTTCAAAAAAACAACGTCAGTGTACCTGACATTGTCTCAACGGGTCTTAACGATAAAATGCTTGGTCTTTATGAGTAGTTTAAACAGATAGGATGTGCTGGGCAGCCCGATGCAATTAAGCAACACTTTTGTCGCGTTTTGAATTGGTGTATTCGTAAACGCCAATAAGTGTCTGTGCTCTGCAATGTCCCTCCAAATCATATGCCTATCCCGTTTTTTTAAGAATCCACTAAACCAGATTGCAAAATAGTATCTCGCTATTACATTTATCATTATCTGATTTTGTAACTTTTCAAATCCAATAAGGTAGCTTACATTCCTACCCCAATAATCCGCGACAAATATACTATCTCGGAAATTTTTATATGAAAACTGAGAAGTAATTTGCCCATCTCTATCTCTTCTATATACATATAGTGCCTTATCAATAAAACGTACGTTCTCTACTTTCATAAATATTGTGGGTGTCCAGATCACATCTTCGTAACTTCTTCCCACTTCAAATAAAAGATTGTTCTTCTCGATAAAATCTCTACGAATAACAGCTAAACATGCATACCAAGGGAAATTCTTTTCTTTATCTAAAATATAGGAGAGAATCTCTAATCCAGTTAGTCGGGAAATGATAGTTGAATCAAGTTTCAAGAACTTTTCTATTTTATTGTTTGTTGTTTCATAGTACTCAGAGTGCCTAAAAAATAAATAGTCTATAGTGTTATTTAGTTGTAATTCAGTAACAACAGTTTCTAACAAAGTATTCTCCCAAAAATCATCTGAGTCCAAAAAGATTATATATTCTCCGGTAGCTTTTTTTATACCAGTGTTTCGTGCATCCGAGAGTCCACCGTTTTTTTGTTTGTATAAAGATATACACTCGTATGCTGCAAAGTACTTTCTGCAAATCTTATCACTGTTATCTGTAGATCCATCATTAATTAAAAGTATTTCAATATTTTTATACGATTGTTTTAGAACACTCTCAATTGCATCTTCTAGGTACTTTTCGACATTATAAACCGGAATGATTATTGTAATCTTTATTCTAAATCACCTCATATCGCTGTTATCTTTTAGGAATTTGTTTGACTAAGTGATAATAACGTGATGAAAAAGTATACTCACTTGAATTATAAATATGGATATATGGAATTATTGATTCGCTGTCATAATTTATCTCAGCCTGCTGTACCATCGAATTCAACTCTTTATTTAAATATAAAAAACTGAATATCGTTATTAAGTACGCAATTATCAATTTATTTATTTTAACTTTATAGAGAGAATAAATATTAGAGAATAACAGAATCTCCAATACTCGACCATATATAGAAAGTCTAGAAGCGCTTAACTCTCCACCGAATTGGAAAAAGAAATAAAATAGAATACTAAAAATATAAACGTTTAGTATTTTATAGTTAATTTCTTTAGCTTTTATTAGTTGTTTGTAATAGATAAGGGCTACTATTAGTAAGATGAGTCTCGCTACACTCTGAAAATCGAATGGATTTAGAGACACGTTCTGTTGTATATAAGGGGTGATTTTTGAAACTAAGAAGGAACTGGGAATATAATTAACGATAAAACCTAGAGGGAGTGAAGCAAACAAAACGGCTACACCTGTTAACACGATATAGTTTTTCATACTTAGTTTCGCTTTTGAAAGAAAATATAATGCAATAAGTATTAACGAGGAAGTATGGATGAAAGATAATAAAATGGAAATAACAATAATTTTTAATGCTTTTTTTTCTTCAATACATTTTACTAAATAGTAAATTCCTATTGCTATTGTTAAACTTTGTCTAAGTCCGCTGAGTGTCCAGACAAAATAAAACATACAAAAGTATAAAAACATCGCAAGCATTGAATTTTCACTATATCTCCATGCTAATTTATACATAAAGAACAGGTTTACTGCAGCAATTATGGAAATATATAGTTGATAGGGTATTCCCAATTCCTTAAAAATAGAGCCAACCATTCGAAAGCCTAATTCTTGAGGCGCTAGACCATATTTATATTCTTCTAAAAAGGAACTATATAATTGATCGTATAAATATTGATAAGCAAAGTAATCTGTTCCAATTCCATATCTAAAAAATGAAATAAGCGCTAATGCCAGAGTGAAAAATAGTAAAACTCTCTTTTTGTTTTGGCAAAAAAACGAGAAGAATGTCCCCACTATAAAAAGTGCATAGAACATTAATACACCTACTTCGCTAACAAATTTACAATTGAAGTATTTTCAGAATGGCTTTCAAAATTCGGATTTATTGCTTTGTAGCCTATTTCACCTTCCAATACTTTCTTCATTAAATCTACTAATTCATCTACGTTAAATGGGTCAAAGAAGTAAGCGTTCGGATATTCCTCTAAAATCTCTCTAGCAAATGGACAATCTGCAGCAAAAATGATACTTCTATGCAACTTTGCTTCTACTAATGGCAATCCGAATGTTTCAATATAAGAAGGGAATAATAATATTGATTTGGAGTAATAACTGAATACATCACTTCTTTGTAAAGATCCCCCAAACTCAATAGGTAACTGATTCTCAACTGACTGTCTCTTCAAAGCCGATATAGTAGGGTTTTCATCGCCTTTTAAAGTGAAAAACACGTTAAAGTCTATCAAAAATTCCTTTACTATTTTGCTGGCTTCCACAATTATTGAATGGTTTTTGTATTCCATGCTATTGGCTGGATAGAAAAAAGTTGATATTGAATTTAATGTTGGCTCAAAATAATGAGGATCCGTTATATTGATTTTAGGAGCAATAACTTTTATGTTGCTTTCATTAACACCGGCAATCTTAACACATGCCTTTTTCATCCACTCAGTTTGCACAATGACTTGGTTTGCTTTTTTAATCGATCGGATAATTCCTCGTCCAATAATGTTTTGATAAATCCAAAACAATTTGTTTTCGTTAAATGAAAATTTGTAGTCTATAAATGGTAATGCTTGATGAACATATAGAGTTTGCTCACATTGCAATCTAGGTATAATCATGTTTTGTAAGGATAAAACTTTGTCAATCTTGAACTTACTAATCATTTTAGGCGCAATTATTATGTCAAAAAACAATCTATGAAACCAACTTTTTTTAATCCATGGAAATCGTAAAACTTCTATGTTCGCCGTATTTTTCAGAGTAGGTACACCTACTACGAAATACCATTCTATCTCCGGATTGTTGGATTGAACGACATCATTATAGAAGTCTTGAAGTATAGTTAAAGCTCCTCCACTTTCCGCAGGAACGTCAAACACCATTATCCTCATGGTGTCTGCTCGACCTTTCCCCAAATGATTCTATTTATTACTGGAACATAACTTTGAACGATTTTCACGATTTTAATCGAGAAATTATTATCTTTATAATCATTTGATATAAATGATCTTTTATCGTTTTTCTTTAACGAACAGGCTAATGCAACTGCCTGTCTTAATTCACTTCCTGTTATCCCACCGATTATGATTGATCCCTTATCTAACACTTCTGGACGTTCCGTGGAAGTTCTAATTAACACTCCAGGAAACTTAAGAATTGCAGATTCCTCGGATAATGTTCCACTATCTGAAAGGACAACATATGCATTCATTTGCAAGAAATTATAATCCAAGAATCCCAATGGCTCGACTTGACGAACTAAAGGATGAAATGTGAATTCTCGTTCTTGTATTCGTTTCATACTTCGTGGATGAGTTGAATAGAGGACGGGCAGCTGATATGTTTCCGCTATTTCATTAATAGCTTTCATTAAAGAATAGAAATTGTCTACTTGGTCGATATTCTCTTCTCGATGTGCCGATACAAGTATATATTCATCCCTTTTGAGCTCTAGTTCCTTTAGAGCTTGGCTTTGTAGAATCGTGTCAAAGTTCTTCTGCAAGACTTCAGTCATTGGAGAACCTGTGACAAAAACATGGTCCTTTCTGACTCCCTCGGAAAGCAAATATCTTCTACTATGCTCTGTGTAACAAAGATTAATATCAGAAATATGATCTATAATTTTTCGATTAATCTCTTCTGGAACATTTTGATCAAAACACCGGTTTCCTGCTTCCATATGAAAGATTGGTATTTTAAGTCTTTTAGCTGCAATCCCCGACAAGCAACTATTTGTGTCTCCCAAAATGAGAAGTGCATCTGGCATCTCTGTGCTTAAAACTTCGTAAGTTTTGGATATAATATTCCCAATACTTTCCCCTAGATCTTTTCCAGCTACATGCAAATAGTGATCGGGTTCTCTTAGTCCGAACTCCTCAAAAAAGACTTGGTTTAATGTATAATCGTAATTTTGTCCAGTATGAACTAGAATATGCTCAAAATAATTATCGCAAGCTTTAATTGTTTCAGATAATCGAATGATTTCAGGGCGAGTTCCAACTATTGTCATCACTTTGAGCTTTGTCACGGATCATACCTCCATATAATACGTATCTGTTTTTTCAGGATTAAAAATCTCAGATGCCCAAAATAATGTGATTAGTTCATCCTCGCCGATATTTTCAATAGAGTGCGCATATCCAGCGGGTACGTCCACTACTTCAGGTTTTTCTCCAATGACCTTATATTCAATATTCTGATCTATTCCAACTTGCCTAAATTTAATAATTGCCTCTCCTTTTATTACTAGAAACTTCTCAACCTTTGTGTGATGCCAATGATTTCCTCTAGTAATTCCTTTACCTGTCTTTGAGATGAAAAATTGGCCCATACTTTCTGATTTAATAAATTCAGCTAGCCATCCACGTTCATCAGTTTGTTTCTTTAATTGATATGAAAACTTGTCATTTTCTATATATGACAAATAAGTTGCATATAACGCCCTATCAAATCCCGAGGCTAAGGAAGGCATTATTAAGGTTTCTCGATTACGTTTAAATTCTTTAATTTTATCTGCTAATTTTTGCAATGAGATTCTATAGGTTTTTGGTACAACGTAATAATCACATTTTTCATCTTTTATATAATTCAATGCGCTAATAAATTCACCCACTACATCATCAATATAATTCAATGTAACTATTCTCTCTTCGTCATGTATATGAATGGGCTTTCCCCTGGCAATGTTATAGCAGAATGTAGAGACGACGCTATTGTAATTCGGCTTTGACCATTTCCCAAATAGATTAGGTAAACGATAAATTAGAACCGATGATTTATTTATCTCCGAATGCGAATGAAGAAGCATTTCGGAAAATCTTTTACTTTCTGCATATGGACTGTTGTTGTTAACTTGGATGGATGAACTGAATAATATAGGGGCTTTATTTCCATTTGTTTGTAAGAGTCTTACAAGGCTTTCTGTTAGGCCACTATTGTCAATTTTAAAATCTTCAGTGTTCGTAGTGCGATTTACACCTGCAAAATGGAATACAAATTCACACTCTTTTGTATAATGTTCAAGATCTTCCATTGTACTTTCCCTTGTGTATGCATAAATGTCTTGATAACCCATATTTCTTAATTGAGCTGCTACATTTTTACCTAGAAATCCGGTTGCTCCAGTAATAAGTATTTTCAACTTTATCCCCCCTTTAATGCATACTAAAAAGACTTTCTAGTTCACTTTGAATATATGGAAGTACGAGAAGTTTTTCTTTGATTTCATTTACAGTTAATCTCTTCGTATTATTCGAATTATACTCACTCGTAAACGAACCCCCATCGTCCCCTAGCGAATAATACTTTTCATAATTTAAGTCTCTGTTGTCAGCTGGTATTTGATAATAACCTTTAAGGTCAACAGCAACTTTATGCTCTTCTCTAGTCAAAAGCGTTTCATATAACTTTTCTCCATGACGTGTACCAATCTCACGGATTTCGTTTGAAGCATCAAACAGCTCTAACAATGCTTGGGCAAGGTCACGAATCGTCGATGACGGTGATTTCTGCACCATAATATCGCCAGCCTTGGCATGCTTAAAGGCAAAGAGAACAAGTTCCACTGCCTCCTCAAGATTCATCAGGAAGCGTGTCATACTCGGATCAGTAAGTGTTAACGGCTTTCCGGCTTTAATTTGTTCAACTAATATAGGAATGACAGAGCCACGGGACGCCATTACATTTCCATATCGGGTCCCACAAATAAGCGTTTTATCAGCCGAAATTGTCTTGGATTTTGCGACAAAAACTTTCTCCATCATCGCTTTAGAAATTCCCATTGCATTTATTGGATAGGCAGCTTTATCCGTCGATAGACAAATCACTTTTTTCACGCCATTGCGTATGGATGCATTCAGAACATTTTCGGTCCCTAAAACATTCGTTTTTACAGCCTCCATTGGATAAAACTCGCATGATGGAACTTGTTTCAGTGCTGCGGCATGAAACACATAATCCACCTCACTCATGGCGTCATGTAGACTTGCAATATCTCTAACATCCCCAATATAGAATTTCAGCTTCTCATTTTGAAATTGGCTTCTCATATCATTCTGCTTTTTTTCATCGCGAGAAAATATCCTGATTTCTTTCACATCAGTTGTTAAGAACCGTTTCATGACTGCATTGCCAAATGAACCTGTTCCACCAGTGATTAATAGAGTTTTATTCGTGAACATACTTTTCACTTCCATCCGTAGTAGTCACTACACTTTCAATTTCATGCAAGTATTTTTCTATACCTTTTTCTTTCGAATAGGTAGATAAGTAAAGATTTTTCGCATTTGTCGAATGTGTTTTTCTAATGTCATGAGAATTTCTGTAATTGTTGATAACGGTGATTAATCTTTCGTGATCGCCTTGCAATATGCTCCTGCCGCAATTAGCAGTAATGATGCTCTTTGCTATATCTGTATGGTTGTCCATGATTGCAATTACGGGCTTTCCAGCAGCCAAATAGCCGTATGTTTTACTTGGAACTCCCAATCCTTCTGTACCTTTTGCTAAACTGACGATACATATGTCGCTGATTTTTAAGACATCCGCATACGAAGAATCTATTAAGAAGCCATACACTTTCACATTAGGTATCTCATTTTCTTTGATGAATTCTTTTAAGTTTTCAACCTTATTTCCATGTCCACAAAATACGAATAAAATATCAGTTTGATTTCTAAAATGAAATAACGCATACTGGATTGTCTCCATGTCTTGAAATGTCCCCATATTTCCTGAATATAAAATGATGAAACTGAACTGTTCTCTTAAGTGAAGATATTCATAGTTAGCAATTTCATCAGTTGCAATATATTCTTCATTTGAATACCAGTTCGGAATAACTGCGAGATTTTTTTCCGTAACAGCAAGTTCTTCTTGAATGACATATTCTTTCATTTCATTTCCAAGCAGAATGATTTTATCAGCTTTTTTATACGTTCTATGGTTTATAAAATTCATGATTTTATGGATTAAACCATTTACTTTAATCGAATTGCTTTTCAATGCGCTATCCGGATATATGTCAAAGACGACAAAAATAAATTTAGTCCCAAACATTTTCTTCATATAATAGGGAATGATCGGTAAAATTGGAGGATTGGAATATACGATTATTGTTTTAAACCTTCGTAAAAAGAACACTTTTAAAAGCACAGCAATAAAAAAGGTGAAAAAGTTTACAATTCGACCTACTTTTGTTTTATTATTTAATGTCGTGTACTTAACTCTATGAATTGTTACGTCTTTATATTTTTCATTCATTAGCACTTTATCCAGATTGCTCTTCACATAATTCTTAGGATATCCCGTTACCACACCAACGGATAATCCTCTTTGTTGCAAGCCTATTGCAAGTTCCGTTGGCAAAGTTGCTGAAGAAATATATTCAGGGTAAAAGTACTGGCATAATATCGCTACATCTTTCTTCATAGATTCTCACCCATTTCTACTTTCCATCCAATGGTTACCATACAAACTCCACCACTTTTTTGTTTGAAGATTCACGGATTCTCATAAGCTGAACGGTTCATCTGCTAGTATGCAGTGATTATTGTTCAATAGTACTTCGACGATAGTAGACAGCTTCTTTTTCTCTAATACGCGTAATCCTTTCCAAAAGTGGTTTTTTCGAGTCGTAATATTATGTGTATCAGATCCATAACAATGAATCAGGTTTGCTTTTATTAATTGAAAAGCAATTTTCTGAACTCTTCTTCCATATATACCTAGTAAACTATCTGCATTCACTTGAGCATAAGCCCCTAATTTGATTAGCCGTTGAAGGATATGAGGATCGCTTATAATCGCAATGTTCCGTTCTGGATGAGCAATTATAGGTATAAAACCGTCGTGAACTATTGACTCTATCATTTGAAATGAAAAGAGAGGTACTGTATATGAGGGCATTTCTAACAATAAATACCGTGAATTTGCTAATGTGAGAGCTTCACCTGAATGTATATGTTCAATAAGGTTTTCATGTAGACGAATTTCCTGTCCAGTATGGAGCTGAATGTTGATGTTCAATTGCTTTGTGATTGCGGCTAACTCGGGGACTAGTCGTTTTATAGTATTTGGTCTGACATCATAAGATGGATGAAACGCATGGGGTGTAATAATTATTTCTGTTATCCCTTGTTCACTTGCCATCTTCAACATTTGAATTGAAGTCTCCACATGCTTTGGACCATCATCAACTCCATATAGTAAGTGAACATGCATATCTAGCACTTTTAACCTCCTAGATACTAGTCTAATTCGAATGAACGATAATAATGATAATAATTTCCATCGCTCTTTATTTTGTAATTATTTAATACAGTTCCTAAGATTTTTGCTTTAGAGGAATGCAAAACTTCAATTGCGCGTATGATAGATTCTTTTTTTGTTTTTTTCGTACTAACAACTAGAATGGTTCCATCACATTTATTTGCTAAAATTTGCGCATCTGCTACTGTCAATACAGGGGGGGCATCAATTATAATGACATCATATTTAACTTTCATTGCATTAATTAACGAATCCAACATGGAAGATCCTAATAGCTCCGCTGGATTGGATGGTATTTGACCACAAGGTATAATATCGAGGCCTTCAATAAACGTCTTTTGTATTACATCAGCAACTGACCATTGCTTAGATAAAATATTTGATAAGCCTGGGGAGTTCGTTGTTTGAAACGTATAGTGCATTGAAGGTTTTCTCATATCGCTATCAATTAGCAGAACCTTTTTACCCTCTTGAGCAAAAACAATTCCAACATTGGCAGCAGTCGTTGACTTTCCCTCACCCGGAGATGCAGATGTAAACAAGATCGTTTTCACATCTAAATCTGGCATTGCAAATTTTATATTCGTCCGAACAGTTCGATACTGCTCGGATATCATCGAAGTAGGATTGATAAATGCTATAAGTTTCCTTCCTAACATTTGCAGACGGATTTTTTTTCGTTTAGACATAGCCTCCTCCCCTAGAACGACGTGATATTGGTTTGACTTTTTTATTGTTCTTTTTCACTTCTTTGTCTGAAATCACACTAATTATCCCAAGAACATTTACATCGAAAAGGTCATTCATTTCTTTTTCGGATTTGACAGTAGTGTCAAAATACTCTAAGAGAAATGAAATCCCTGCACCTAGCATTACACCGACTATGCCGGCAACTGCCATATTGAAAATCGGATCAGGTTTAATTGGTTTAGTATTTTCCTCAAAGATTGCAGGGGATAGAATTTGCACATTATCAACAGCCATCAAGCGTTTTATGTCTTCTTGAAATACTTCTACAGTAGTATTTGCAATATTAACTGCTTGTTGAAGATTTGGGTCTTGAACATATATATTGACGACTTGAGAATTTTGCTGATTTGATACCCGCATACTTGACTGCAAATCTGAGGGAGTCATATTAAGTTCCAATTTCTCGATAACTCTAGAGAGAATTGCACGACTGGTGATAACGACGTTATATGTGTTGATTAATTGAAGATTCAATTGAATATCTTGTGAATCAAATGTATTCCGCTCTTCTTTTTGTTTTGAAATCAGAATTTGGGTAGAAGCTTCATAGATTGGTGTTAAATAGGTATAACTAACATAGCCAGATATTGATACGCACAGTGCTATTATCCCTAACATTAATGGAATACGTTTTTTTAGAAATTTAAATAATTCAGATAGATTTAGAGTTTCTTCCATAGTTGTACACTCCTCTAACACATTCAATTACAGTTTTAATTAATTGAATAAAAGCTATCGTGACCATTGATAGTGTAAGGAAAGAATCTAGAAAAACTGGTAGCACTCAGTTCTTTACTGCGATATTTTTAGATTTAATCTGAATCGAATGAGCGATAGTTTCATCTAATCCTTTAGATATTGTATAAAGCGGCAACCAGCCGAGCTCTTTTTTTGTCTTCTCGTTTGAAAGGACACTCCTTAACAATTCACCTGTTCTATATGGTTTATAGACTGTCTTTCCACGTGAAAGCATCTTTTTCATCATCGTGTCGTTTAAATCGCCAATCGCTAGTTCAATGTTTGAACTGACATTAAATATGCCTGATTTATTTTTTTCTACCGCTTTCCTACAAGCAACTGCTACATCCTTCACATATATGAAATCCCTAGTCTGATTACCCCCATATATAACGCAATCATTTTCACTTAGTATCGTTGAAACAAAAATATCAACTACCCCCGCTTCACCGGAGTTATTCTGTCTTGGCCCATACACATTCGCAAAACGCAAAATTGTCGAAGTGAAATTATGCAGTTTGGCATATGTTTGGATATATTTTTCAGCAGCATATTTGGATACCGCATAAAAAGATTGCGGATCAAGCACATCGCTTTCTTGAAGTGGTAATTTCTTAGAATCTCCATAAACTGCTGCTGTCGATGCAAATAAAAATTGTTTAACTCCGACATTTGATGAATAATCTAAAATTTTCACTGTTGCAGCCGTATTAGATTGAAAATCGAAATAAGGGTCTTTCATAGAATTGATAACTGAGGTTTGTGCGGCAAGATGTATTACAATATCCGGCTTCTCATTTTTAAATATGGATTCAACTGATGGATCTTGTATATCCATTTGATAAAATCTAATTCCATTCGGTAAATAATTTGTGGAACTGGTCGCTAAATTGTCGATGATTACTACGTTATAATTTAAGGCTACAAGTTCTTCAGCCACATGAGAACCTATAAATCCAGCTCCACCAGTTATCAGTACTTTCATTCTCATTCAATCCTTTCGGTTCAAACTGAATCCATTAATCGCGAATTTAAAAAGACCCTTTCCCAATCACCACACAAATCATCGTTAACCAAATAATTCTCAAATCTAATCGGAATGACTGATTTTCAACATAATAAAGATCAAGTTCAATTTTCTTACCATGATCAATTTCTGAACGGCCGTTAACCTGTGCATATCCTGTGATGCCTGGTTTAACTTTTAGTCGTTGAGCCTGTTTGGTAGTATAATGTGTTGTAATCTCAGGGATTTCCGGTCTCGGACCTACTAAACTCATATCTCCAAATAAGACATTGAATAATTGCGGTAACTCGTCCAAGCTATATTTCCTCAGAACTCTTCCTAAAGGCGTTACCGTTTCATCAAAGGCAGTTTTGAAAGTAAAATGATCTGGAACGCCCTCTTTCCAATCATATGCATGTCTATCGGGATTATGCTTTGAGTAATTCATACTTCTAAACTTGAAGATTGTAAAAGGCAAATCGTTCTTTCCTACTCTTTCCTGCAGAAAAAACACCGGTCTGCCAGATTTAAAAAGAATCAATACAGATAAAATAATGAAAAGCGGACTTAAACATACTATAAGAAGAGAGCTCATTAGTATATCGAATAATCGCTTTCCAACTTGAGATAAAGTGATGCCTGCCGCATTTTCAAGTAATAATCTTCCACTGTCCTTTTGCAAAGCCATCTCCTTTCATTGAGCTTTTTATCAATAGTACATATGGCTACTCCATCTTATGCGAATGCTCACAAATTCATTCAACTAGTAATAGGTCTATATGTATGTCGAATTTTCCCAACTAAAAGCCGACACTCTTTTCCTATTGAATGCCGACTTCATTATCTTTCTATTACTACAACCACCACAAATAAGCCCCCATCACCAAAAATGCAGCACAAGCGACAAGCCCCCCATACATATTCGAAGATTGCCGCACAGACTCAACTAAAATCTCTTTCACCGTCACCATATAAATCATCCCGACCGTGGAACTGATCAAGAGCGCCATAATACCACTATTTTGCACGCCGATTAGATCTCCGATGAAAGCTCCGATTGCAACGGGTACAGCAATGACGATTGAGATAAGGAACAAGACATTGAACCGCACCCCCGCCAGTATCAATGGCATGAACAGAATCATGCCTTCAGGTATTGTATGCAAAATCATAGCTTGTAAAAAAGCGAAGCTGAATTCTGCATGATCACTTGTTCCGAGGACGATGCCCATCGGTAAGTTGTGGATGGAAATGACTAAGGCTAAGAATAGACCTGTACGAATACTATGATTCTTATACGGGTCTTTACGGATAAGCGGGTGCTGATGAAATCGTCGATGAATGACCTCATACACAATGAGTCCCACTGCAAAACCAACACCAAACATGAGCCAATCGCCCAACATTAACGCTTCTGGTACAATTTCAAAACTTAACAGACCTAACAGTAAGCCTGCACAAACCGCATAAATTGTGCTCATGCTCTTTTTAAAGCGATAGATCGCTGTTGCTATACCCCCGCCTATACCGACACCAACAAATGTCGCTAAAAATCCAATTACCCATACTTGTGCCAATCAACCATCCTTCATGACATTGGTTCTATTGTTATATGTGATTTACATATTCAATATGATTGCCGGTAACATGGTGTCGCCAAAAATAAAAAGACTACCCGTTAAAGTCAATAATGACTTTATAGGGCAGTCTCTATTTGTATTTGATCAAACTTCTAAATCTTCATCTTTTAAAGCAAGTAAGATGGCAAAGCCAATCCACACTGTCGTGATGTCCATTGCTGTTTCTTTACCATTCCAAATTTGTGATTGCCACATCGCGAACCATTCGCTTCCGATAACGACGAAGCCGAAGAACCAAATTGCAAAACCTAAAATGAATGCATAATAACCGAATGATTTTGCATTATTGAATTGTCGGCCTGATCCTTTAATGTTTTTAAACATATGATAAACGCCAATAAATGCAAGTAAACTAAAGATACCTTCAGCGATAATCAACCCCCAATAAGCTACAGTATGCATCGTTTCGCTTTCAATTGCACGCCACATCAAGGAGTTTCCTTCAAACGTAGAGTCCATCGATAACACATGGTGAACGAATTCATAATTCGAATTATAATCCATCAAGTTCCCTGCAAAAACAAAGAGTCCAAAAAATCCTGCAAATAATAATACAACTATTTTCAATAAACGTAATGCGATTGTATTCATCAAAATTCAACTCCTCCTATTTTTTTGTCCTTTCAAATACAAGGTCAATATGCTGTTCGTCAGCAGCAAAGTTCGAGAAATCAACGAGCTGTACAAACCTCCAACCTTTTTCAGCAAACCTGGTAATTATAGAGGTGTAGTCTTCCGTAGGTAAAAATCCTTCACGAGTGTGTTTCAATTTTATACTCTTAATCTGATACTCATACACACTAATCACCTTCCTATACTAGATAAGATTACGATACCCTATTTAAACACCTATAAATCTAATATTTCACACTACCAACAACTTTTATTTTATGTATATTTTCAAATTGACTCAAACCATAAATCAAAACAAAGCATGTACGAATAACGATAAAAAAAGCCTTACAAGAAGACAATTCTTGTAAGGCTGCTTGCTCAATCTTCTTCGATTTCAATACGATTTTTCTTAAATAGTTTGGATAGTATCTCGTAGACAATTGGAACGACGATGAGCGTTAATAGTGTCGAACTGATTAATCCACCAATGACTGTAATACCAAGGCCTTTGGAGATTAAACCGCCTCCGCCGCCCGTGCCAATTGCAAGCGGAATGAGTGCGCCAATTGTTGCTATGGCCGTCATTAGAATCGGACGCAATCGTGTAGCCCCCGCTTCAAGAACTGCTTCACGCATTTGCAATCCACTGCGTTCCATACGGATAATCCGATCCACGAGGACAATGGCATTCGTCACAACGATACCAATCAACATCAATAGTCCCATCATAACCGATACAGAAATCGTTTCACCTGCTATCAACAGACCAACGAATGATCCAATGACTGCGAATGGCAGAGAAACGAGTATGGCAAACGGTGCGACTCCTTCACGGAATGTCACTACGAGGATGAAGTATACAATCGCAATCGCTGCGAGCATCGCCATAATAAGTTGTGTGAAGGTTTCTGTCATATCCGCCGCAACACCGGCAACTTCCATTGTAACGCCTTTTGGCAATTCTAATTTATCAATTGCTTTATCGACTTCAGATGTTGCTTTTGAAATATCCGCATCTGTGATTGTACCTGAAACCGATGCGTAAAATTCTCCTTTGCTGCGGGAAAGTGAATTCAATGTCGTACCTTCCTGAACAGTAACAAGTTCAGAAAGCTTCATTGACGTCCCTAATGCAGTCGGTATTTCAGTAGCCAGCAATTCATCAACTGATTTCGGCTGTTCAGCTTCTTCCTGCTGAATCGTTACATTCAACATATTGCCGTCTTTTTCTATTGTCGTGAGTACATCATTTGTGCGCATAGGGTTGAGCATCATGACAATCTGTCCAGTTGTCAAACCGTACTGCAGCAGTTCATCCTGCTCAACTTTGAATTTATATTCGACATAAGCATCTTGTGTGCTTGAAGAAATATCTTCGAGTCGCTTATTGTCGTTCATAACATCTTCTACCATCGCGACGGCTTCATTGAGCCGATCTAGATTTTCACTGTAGAATGTGTAACTCACTTCGTTAGTAGACATGCCCATTGCGCCAAAGTTTTGGCTCTTCCATTCGCCGCTTTGACTGACATTGAATACATACTCTTCTACTTCCGTACGTGCTTTAGGGAAGTCTTTCATATCAGGATCAAAGATAAGGAACATCAATGCCCCGTTTGAACCGCCTCCACCCATCATGGCAGACATCGGATTGCCCGCTTCTGTCACGGACAACTGGACGATATCAATGTCGTCGCGTTTCAATAGTTCCTGTTCCACTTCTTCAATGTTGGCCAATGTTTCATCCAACAATTCGCCCGTTTCTGGCGTGTACGTCAAATACATCGTCTTCTCTTCTTCACTGCCGAGGAAGCTGAAACCAATCAATGGCATCAAAGCCACACTACCCGCTAGAAGGACAACAGAAATGATGGACGTAATCCACTTATGATTCAGTGTCCAACTCAGAATCCCTTTGTAACTTGTCGCCATTTTACCCATTTCCTTATGGCGGCTTTCCGTCTTCTCACCGTATAACTTTTTCTTAAACAGGAAATGCGAAAGCGCTGGCACAATTGTGATCGCAACGATGAGCGAAGCACCAAGCGCAAATGACATCGTCAATGCGAAAGGCATGAACAGTTCGCCTACCATCCCGCCAACAAAGATCAGCGGAGCGAAAACAGCGACCGTCACTAATGTGGATGACATAATCGGTTTGAACATCTCAATCGTCGCTTCACGTACAAGTGCCCGACCGGATAATTTCTCTGTCTTCAAATGCAAGCGCCGGTATATATTTTCGACAACGACAATGGAGTCATCGATTACTCGCCCGATTGCTACCGTAATTGCCCCGAGCGTCATAATGTTCAGCGTAATTCCTAACCAGTTCAACAGCAATAACGCCATAAAGATCGAAACAGGTATGGATATAATTGAAATAATCGTCGACTTAATGTCACGAAGGAATAGCATAATAATGAATATCGCGATTAGACCACCAAACAATGCCTTTTCAATCATCGTTGAAACGGATGCTTCAATCGGCGCTCCCTGGTCAAGTGAGATATCAATGATTAAACCATCAATTGCTTTTTCTTCTTTTTTGATTAAATCTTTCACTGCATTCACAACGTCTACTGTATTAGCTTGTTGACCTTTAATAATTTGAATGGCAATGGCATCTTCTCCATTTGTACGGGAGACCGATTCCACTTTACCAACAAGTTCAATTGTTGCAATCTCATCAAGCTTCACAAATGGAGATGGATTGGATGCTGATGGTGTGACGGGAATCAGCATGCCTTTCAATTCATCTACCGTCATGAATTTACCATCTACTGCAACGGCTTGTTCACCTTCTTCAAATTCATACAGGCCTAAGGAAACTGCCAAGTCGCTTGCCTGGATCATCTGTTTGACATCTTCCATCGTTATGCCCAGTTCAGCCATTTTGTCATCATCATACGTAAGTTCAACTTCTTCGATATGCTGTCCTGTTATGTTGGCAGAAGCAACACCGTCAAGCTTTTCGATTTTCGGAAGAAGGATTTCTTCCACTGTCGATGTAAGTTCAACGATATCTTCTGTTTCACTACTCACACTTAGCGCAACAACAGGTAACATATTCAAGCTTATTGCGGAAATCTGCGGTTTTTGAGCGTCTTCTGGTAAAGTAACCGCGTCCAGTGCAGACGCGAGCGCCCGTTTCGCTTCATCCATATCTACTCCGTATTCATATTCAATTTGAATATTCGATACGTTCGCATAGGAGTTTGAAAACACCGATTTCACGTTTTCAAGATTATCAACTGCTTTTTCAAGCGGTATCGAAACATCTTTCATAACTTGCTCAGGTGTTGCACCCGGATATACATCCATCACCATTAAAAACGGTATGGATATGTCCGGAAGTGTTTCTGTTTTCATACGCGTACCAGAATAAATACCTGATACGACAATGATTATTGTCAGCAACCAAACTGCCAATTTATTTTTCAGTACGAAATTGACTAAACCTTTCATCAGTACACCTTCCCCCACATTGACTTTATAGACTCATTTTCATATACTAATGACTATGCGGTCACATGTCAATTAAAAACAGGAGTGTTTGAATACTTATGACGATAAAAAAACGGCTGATTATGGAAAAAGCGCTTGAATTATTTGCAGAACAAGGATTTGAAGCCACTTCTGTTCAACAGATTACAGATCGATGCGGGATGTCAAAAGGTGCTTTCTACTTATCATTCAAGTCAAAAGACGAACTTATTGCTGCATTAATCGATTATTTCACAACGCAGTTCACATCCAATATTGACTACCTGGTCAAAACCACAAAAAATGACGATGAACTTCTATATAAATTTTTCTATACCGTTTTCGAGTCCTTTTATAAACACTCTGACTTTGCCAAAGTGCTTATTAAAGAACAGATGAGATCGTTTAACAAGGAATTCATTATAAAAATGCGTTCGTACGATCAAATGTTGGAGAACACAATCTTATCGATGGTTGAACGTTTATACGATGAAGAAGTCAGTCGAACAAAACACGATTTAGTTTTCTGTATTAAAGGATTCATGAAGATGTATTCCGAGTTATTCATTTTCTACAACACACCATTGGATTTAGATTTACTTGCCCAATCGCTGAAAGAGAAAACAAATTTACTGGCTAACCATATTACAATCCCATTCGTTTCAAATGAGCTAGTCCAACAATTTAAACAACAATCTTGTAAAGAAGTGACAAAGGATCAGATCCTTGGCGTCATTGATCAAACGATAGATGATATTGAAGAATCTATTGAAAAAGAATCCTTAATACTACTAAAGCAAGAGCTACTCGAACCGACGTTAAGTCGTCCTTTAGTTAAAGGATTACTCGAAAATATTCAACCACATCCACATTGTAAATGGGCGGCTTATTTACTGCGGGGCTATTTTGAGTTTTGAGTCGATGCCTGGCATATGAAGAAACTCAACTCCTTGCATGATATCTGCATGATTGGGAAAACTGATGGATATGCAGATGGAAAGGAGCATCCAGATATGAATAAGAAAAGAGAACCCCATGAACAGATGACCGAGAAAAATAATCATCTCAGTTCTGCCCAAGAAGTGACATATCAAAACGATTTTAATAAGGCAGACAAGGCTGCAAAAGACGTAGAGAATAGGATGGATAAAAATTCACCTTCTGCGGATACAGAAAACTAATCTTCTTCACGATACACCAACAGAAAAGCCGAAAGCATCGTTTACGCAACGATGCTTTGGGCTTTTCTATTTTAAGAATGCTGATGTGTCTATACAGACTTAACCTCATTTTAACATCCGGACAGTATACTGTTTTAAACACCGGAATAATGTTCATTTATAAACAAACGATGAAAGGGGAAAGAATAATGGGATATGTTCCTACTAATAATACAATGGATATACTAACATCCATATTAATGACATTGGTGCCCTTCATCATTATCGGCGTCTTCGTCTTTATGATTGTCAGGGCTTTTAAACAATATACATCCAACAACAGAGCGCCAAAGCTATCACTTCCTGCACAGCTAGTGACGAAACGGACTGACACCTATGGCGGGACTAATAATTCTACCACCACAACACACTATCATGTTACGTTTCAAGTGGAAAGCGGAGATCGGATGGAGTTTCAGACGAACGGAGACCATTATGGATTGGTAGCTGAAGGAGACTTTGGCATCCTGACATACCAGGGAACGAGGTATTTGGATTTCGAACGTAAAAGTTAAGGTGTTCACATCACTAAAATCAAACACATAAAATGGAATGAAACTTCTTCCTCATAATGTTTCTTTCCGTTTTCAATTAGGTTCAAAGAGCAAAACTTCCTGCACAGCAAGTAGCGAGATGAACTCCCAAATATCTTAACTAGCAACAAATCAAAAAAATCCATCATTGAACTGTTGCAACTCAATGATGGATTTTCCAATTGTAAAACAACAAAATCTTTAATATGGCAAAAACGCCAATTGATAAAAGAACAATACCGCAAATACATACATTAACGGATGACTTCCAATCCACTTCTCAGTCACTACTTCAGAAGAGGAAGCGATTTGAAGCCGAGGATAATCCCTATCGTAAGTCTTGCAAATCATTTTACGTCACCTTTTCGTTGCCCTACCAATATTCCATTTAAAACGTAAAAGTTATTTCTCCCACAATTCAATCCATCTACCCTCTGGATCCGAAATCCAAATAAATGTTCCAAACTCGCTTTTCTCAGGTTCTTTTAAGAGGGGTACTCCAATCGTGTTGAAATGATCCATACAAGCTTCGATATTTTCAACTTGAAAATTCAACATTACACTTTGTTCTTTTGGAAAATAATCATTACTTTCCTTAAAAAAGGATAGAATTGTTTCGTTATCGGAATTAGATTTTAACACCGTACCATTCCAATCTTCCATCGAAATACCTAGTACTTCTTTATACCATTTTTTTAATCCATCAACATCTTTTGACCTCCAAAAAACGCCTCCGAACCCTTTTACTATCATATTTTCATCCTCCCATTGTGTAAGTAGGATTTTCAGCTATTAATAAGCTGTGTCTTCGCTATTTAAGTTAAATTGCCAAATCACACCGAACTTGTCCGTGACCTGTCCATAAAGTTTTGCCCAGAAAGTCTCTTGGAGCTCTATTCCAATTGTTCCGCCTTCTTTAAGCTGATCATAAACATTTTGCAGCTTATCCGCTTCAAAACTATGATATGCGATGCTAATATTGTTTCCAATTGTAAATGGAGAACCTGGGAATGTATCTGAAAACATTATATTGCTTCCATCTATATCCAAGCGAGTATGCATGACCAAATTCTTCGCTTCCTCGGGAAGAGGATATTCTGGATTTGGAGGATTCTCTCCAAAGGTCATAATCTTCGGTTTTTCTGTATCAAAAACCTCTGCGTAAAATTCTACAGCTTCACGACAATTTCCGTTAAATGTTAAATAAATATCAATAGCCAATTTCCATCACTCCTATAAATTCAGTATATAACTACAATTTCTTCTGTAAAAAATCATCCATCTTTTGAAAGTTTCCATTTTTATTTGGCGTTCGTATCTGATTGATGGATCCCGAAAGTATTACCTTCCGTGTCAATATTATACCCTTGCCATGCCATTCCTGAAAATGCATATTTGGACAATACTACACTGCCTCCACTAGCAAGAATTTTCTCTTCTGTTGAATCATAAACTTCTACTCCCATTGTACTAGCAAAGCCATTTAGAGCTTGGTTGCGGCATGACTTCTTCCTAATCCATCCTATTCCTCCATCATATCAGACAACAAATAAAATAATTATTTACTAAGTAGGCCGATTTTAAATAATTGAAAATTTCAATTCATTAATCGTTCACCTTAGAATAACATAGAAAAACCCTATGTACTAAACAAAATATGTGTGACGAATTACCTTTAGCTTTAAAGTCCACAATCCCGTGTATGCCGACCATAACAACTTCACGTCCGATAATGCGATTATTTCGATTCATAGATGATTCTTTATGGTATTTAGTAGGATAACAGTTCAAACAATACTATACGAACAAAAAAATAGAGGCAACAATCCATAATAGAATTGTGTCTCTATTTCATTGCTAGTGGATGCCAAATGAACGAACGATCTTCTATAATATAATTTTAGAATGATTAATGCGGCAAAAACGCCAATTGGTAGAAGAACAATACTGCAAATACATACATGAGTGGATGAATTTCACGCCACTTCCCAGTCACTACTTTCAAGATTGGAAGCGAAACGAATCCGAGCGCAATCCCAGTCGCAATGCTCGACGTTAATGGCATACTCAAAATGATTAAGAACGCCGGGAAAGCTTCGTCAATCTCGTTCCATTTGATTTCCGCGATGGCGCCCATCATCAAGCTCCCGACAATGATTAACGCAGGTGCTGTAATTGAAGATAATCCCGAAACCGCGCTGACAAGCGGTCCGAAAAACGCTGCGACGATGAACAGAATAGCAACTGTTAACGTAGTCAGCCCCGTCCGTCCCCCTGCCGCTACCCCAGCAGATGATTCAATATAAACGGTCGTCGGGGTTGTCCCGAACATGGAACCCGCTGTTGCTGCAAATGAATCCGCCATTAAAGCTTGACGTGCTCGCGGCAGTTTATTGCCCTTCATTAACCCTGCTTGCTTCGCCACACCAATCATCGCACCCGTCGTGTCAAAAATCGTTACCATTAGAAACGAGAACACAACTGGAAACAGCATATGACTCCATACATCTGAGAATGCCGTGAAAGGATTGGATACAATGAGGCCTTCAGGGAGTGATGGCACTTGAACAAATCCTTGGTCAAATGATAGATGCCCTGTGAATACAGCTATAATCGCCGTTACAATCATTCCAAGGAATAGTGCACCGTTCACCTTCAACGCCATTAGAATGATCGTAACCGTCAACCCGAGCAAAGCAAAAAGCACAGTTGGTGAATGAAGATCACCGAGCGCCACAAGATTGGAAGGATGGGCAACAATCATGCCTGCCTGCCTCATTCCAATAAAGGCGATAAATAAGCCAATCCCTGCGGTTATGGCATTTTTCAAGTTATCGGGAATGGCTTCGATCAACACTTTCCTAAAAGGTGTCAACGATAAAATGAGGAATAAGAGTCCTGCAACGAAAACAGCGGAAAATGCTGTTTGATATGTAATGCCATTTGTTCCGACGACTGAATAGGCAAAATACGCATTCATGCCCATCCCAGGCGCAATTGCAATCGGATAGTTGGCAGCTAGTGCCATCCATAACGTTCCGATGACAGTTGCAATAATCGTCGCGGTGAAAACTTGGTCAAATGGCACACCCGCATCTTTTAAAATAATCGGATTGACAACGATAATATAGACCATCGTGAAAAAAGTCGTAAAGCCTGCCACTACTTCAGTCTTGGCAGATGTCTGATTTTCTTTTAAATTAAACAAGATAAAACCCTCCAAAAGACGAACGTTATTTTATTCCTTACATATATTATTCGTTTCTCAGTCAAATGGCAAAGGCTTTTCATTTAAACATTATGAAATCCCTCGTTTACATCCTCAAAAACAGAAGAATTGTTATTACCATGGCAAGAGGCTGTAAAGTAAAGTGATAATGAAAACACCTAACAGTGTTGGTAGTATGACACCAAATGATGCAAACGATGTATCATCTACAAACTTTCACACATAGATAGAAGTCACCGTGTCGCGTGGCGGAGCACTATGCCCCTCTTTTGCATGCGATGTTTTAACGCAAGAAACCGAAACAGTAAAGACACTATCTTACAAACGAATGCCAGCCGAAATGAATCTCTTTCGATGAGAGATGATCGTACAATGAACAACGTGGGTGTATCTATACGGAAAACATGATAAAATCATTGATGGACAGATGATTTTGCAATTGACCACCAACGATTGTATTGATTGCAACAGGAGGAACATACATGAGTAACGAAGAAAATTTTTGGCTTAATTTACCGAAGCCGTTCTTTATATTAGCACCAATGGAAGATGTAACAGATGTAGTATTCCGTCACGTCATTTCTGAAGCAGGTCGCCCTGACGTGTTTTTCACTGAATTCACAAATACCGAAAGTTACTGCCATCCAGACGGAAGAGACAGTGTGCGAGGACGACTCACATTCACAGAAGACGAACAACCGCTTGTCGCACATATTTGGGGAGATAAACCCGAATTCTTTAGGCAGATGAGTATTGATATGAAAAAACTCGGTTTTGCCGGGATTGACCTGAACATGGGTTGTCCGGTACCAAACGTCGCGGCCAAAGGAAAAGGGTCAGGTTTAATACGACGTCCAGACGTTGCAGCGGAACTGATTCAAGCTGCAAAAGCCGGCGGATTACCGGTCAGCGTCAAAACGAGACTTGGCTACATCGAAGTGGACGAATGGCGCGAATGGCTCAGACATATTTTCGAACAGGACATCGCCAATCTATCCATTCACCTTCGTACGAAAAAGGAAATGAGTAAAGTGGATGCACACTGGGAACTCATTCCTGAAATCAAGAAATTGCGTGATGAAATTGCACCAAACACACTGTTAACGATCAACGGAGATATACCTGACCGTGCAACCGGCTTGAAATTAGTGGAGCAATACGGTGTGGACGGTGTTATGATTGGCCGCGGAGTATTCACAAATCCATTTGCATTTGAAAAGGAACCGAGAGAACATAGTGTGAAAGAATACCTTAACCTACTGCTCTTGCAACTAGATCTACACGATCAATATTCAACAGAAACGGAACCGCGTCCATTCAAACCACTTCTGCGTTTCTTCAAAATTTACATTCGTGGATTTAGAGGTGCGGGTGAACTGAGAAATGAATTAATGAGTACGAAGACGACGGATGAAGTAAGACGTTTGATCGTACCGTTGTTGGACCAGGATTTGGATTGAGGAAAAGTGCCCGTTATAGAGCAGCACTCAATATGCATGGATATAGGTAGCCACGCCCTCTACATCAAAAAGAGTGACAGGAAGCAAATAGCTCCTGTCACTCTTTTTTGTTGCTCATTTAATTGAAAATTAATACGCAACGACACCATCACTATATTTACACAGGTATTCGTGTAATTAGACTCCACGTATCACCTTTCGTCAATCGATTTACATGGATTTCAATACCTCCACCTAAATAGACGGTGTCGCCTTGAATCGCCACAACCATTGCTTGAACGACTGGATCACTCGTGTTTTTCTGAAAAATATCCCCTATTTTAGGGATGTAAGTTTCGCGTGAATGACTTTCCAATTCTAATGCTTCGTGCTCTATCGAATAATGGTCATCTGGCTGAGCCGAATCAATGATTGTAGCTCCGTTTTCCCGACCCGCTACCATGACCCAATACTCGTTATGTTTGATGCCATTCGATTTATTACTAATGACACCATTCGCTTCAATTTTTGATACAATTTCGATCGCGTGAAGATGGTGATGATCGAGTGAGTCAGGCTTTGGGTTGATAATTAAAATATAATCCCCCACTTCAGCCTTAACATCTTTGTGAAGCGTATAGCGTTTGTAATTGAACAGAAAACTATCTAAATGTTTTGGTTTATACAATGAAATCTCTTTCGCCGTTACGAGTTCTTGTTCCAAATCTTCCAGGCGTATAAGATGAACGGACTTCTTAAAAAAAGGTTTCACAGAATACACTTTATGGAGCTTGTTGTTATAATAAACGAATTGACCTTTTCTTACATTTAATAGGTTCAAGTAAATCCCACCTTCTTCATTTTTCCTACTTTTTAAGAACTCTTCCAGGAGTACTCATACAAAATCATTCATTTTTTTGAATTACTTTATAAAACGATATGACCATTAAAGTGACAATAAGGGAAAGCGGCAATGCCGAGATAATCAGCATATTTTGAAATCCTTTAATCCCTCCGGAGTACATGACAATTGCAGCCATTAAAGCTAATGCTAATCCCCAAGTGATTTTAACAATATTTGAAGGGTTTAACTGTCCACCCGTACTAAACATCCCTAGTACAAAAGTTGCCGAATCCGCAGATGTTATGAAGAAGATCGCAATAACAAATACCGTAATGAAGGACAACACTGTTCCTAGTGGATAATGTTGAAACATACCGAATGTGACTGTTTCTGTAACTAATGTGGAGAGCTTGGCAATACCATTTTGCTCTAAGTATAATGCAGACCCGCCAAAAACGGAGAAAAAGATAAATGTTACGAGTGTAGGAGCCAGTAATACGCCAGCGATAAATTGCTTGATCGTACGACCTTTGGAAACACGTGCAATAAACATGCCTACGAACGGTGCCCAAGATATCCACCATGCCCAATAAAATATCGTCCAGTCATTGATCCATTGCCGCTGATCACCATTTATCGGTTTTAATTCGAAACTCATTTCAATAAAATTGCCCGCATATTTACCAATCGATGTTGTAAACAGATTTAAAATATACGTCGACGGACCGACGATAAACAACAGGACTAAGAGGACAAATGCAACGAGTATGTTGACCGTACTCAAGTACTTGATGCCTCGTCCAATTCCGGACCAAGCTGACATGACAAAAAGGACTGTAGCAACGCCGAGAATAATCAGTTGGAACCATAGTGTTTTAGGTGCATTAAATAAATACGTCAATCCACTGTTAATTTGTGCTGATCCAAATCCAAGTGTCGATGAAACACCGACAACTGTTGCGAAAATCGCAAGCGTATCTACGATATGACCAACCGGACCACGCATAATTTTCTCGCCGAATAATGGTTCAAGCGTTGCGCTTATTAAACCAGGCGCACCCACTCGAAATTTAAAGTAAGCGAGAACAAGCGCGACAATACTATACAGTCCCCAGCCATGGAGTCCCCAGTGTAGCATCGCGTATTGAAGGGATTCTATAATCGCCTCATCGGACCCTGGGGTTGCATTAGGCGAACTGATGAACGCATGTGAAATGGTTTCCGCTGTTGTAAAGAACATAAGACCAATGCCCATGCCCGCACTAAACAACATAGCAAACCATGCAAGTAAACTAAATTCGGGTTCGTCATTATCTTTTCCCAACTTGACCTTCCCGAAACGAGAGAACATAAAGTAGATACAAAAACCAATCATAGCAATAATTACAAATATGTAAAACCATCCAAAGTAATCATAAATAAAGGCTGTTGCAGATACCGTTGACTCATTTAAACCATCCGGGGCAAAAAATCCCCAAATTACAATAGCTATACAAATAACTATCGAATACCAAAATACCTTTGTAATATGCAATCAAACTTCCCCTTTCTAATTATTTCTTTATTGCAACATATTTAGAGAGCGTTTTCAAGTAATGATGTTCAATAGTCCACTTCCATAGAACTACTTGAACTCCCTGCATGATTTCCTTCTTCATTTATTCTCTAATTAAAACAAAGTATACCCTCACCGCTATGGCAAAAGTATACTTCGTTTTAATTATTATTTTTCTATGGAGATGACAGATGTTTATTGAATCAATGCGTTTCCGCACACGTACGCTAAACGTTAATTTCCAGTGATGCTTAGGCACCAAGTGAAGTTTTCCCAAGCGGAATACCAGCCGGTGAAATACTCCTGCGAATCATCCCAACGCACTTCAAATTTCTTTTGACCGTCTACCTCTACTAAATACAATTCTAACGTATTATCCTCTTTCGAAACCGCTAATTTCATGCCGTTTTGAAGTTCCTCCTCAGTGAACGCTACATCTGAAACGGAACGCAACTGTGCTTGTTCAAATACTTGCTTGTTAATGATTCTATAATCCATACTAAACCTCCACTAAAACATGTTTTCTTTATGTAAGCTCATACTTCAACTGCAAATAAATAGAACTACAGAAGTATATTTTATATGCATTCAGCTGTGAAATCAAAGATGAATTGATTTGCTCAATTCAAATAACTTACTATGTACCGAAACATCCTTACAAAAAACACATGCTCCCCTTACTTAGGATCAAGTATTTCTTCCCCTCAAGTATAGTCGCCCTAGCAAAGTTCATTTGCGTGCGTATACATATTTGTAAGTGCAAAAGGAGGTGATTTGTGTGGATGAAAAGAAAACAAGTGAACAGGTACAAAACTTGTCTGAGCAATTTGTGGAGTTGTTCGTTGCTAACTTATTGACCAAGAATCATGTAGACATTCAAGAGACGAAAAAACGCGTGACAGAAGAACAACGCGCGCAACTTAAAACGACAGTTGAAAAACTAAAAGCGCAAGTAGAGGAGTTTTTGGAAACGAATACTGTCAAAAAAACAACTGAATCAGATGAAAATGTTGTGGGACAAGCGGTAAATCCTTTGAGGGAAGCCTTCATCGAGCGGAAGAGAAAGAGAGAAAATAAGAAAATGAGTTAACAAGTAGATAGTTTGTCCAAGTCAACAGCAAATTGAAACATGTAATAAGAAGAGAGAGGAGGGATAAACTATGAGTAATCACCATGATTATAATTCAGAATATGAGTATTGCAATTCACGTTCACGAAGTAATTGGTCTGCTTTGAATTGTGAATCCGAGCACCCTGTTGCTTCAACGAGAAACGTCAACTCGCACACCGGGGCAGATGCTGAACTAAACTCGGACATCGACCAGAGCTCGAACGAATTAATTGTCATTCGTGACTCGTGCAACATTAGCGTCAGCACGACTGATACACAAATCGCGGTATCACTGCAAGCTGCCCTTCAAGTAGCAATTGCGATCGTCATCCATATATCGATTGCAGATGCATCAAGAGCAGAGCGTGTGACAGCTGAATTAATGGAAAGAGCACAAATCCGGCAGACCAATCGTCAAAAATTGATTATCGTGAATTCCCGCGATGTCGAAGTGACAACGGTAGATACCGATGTAGCAGTTTCCTTGCAGCTATTGTTGCAAATTCTTCTAGCGTTAATTGTACAGTTGGAAATTCTTTAAGATTTCCAGAACAGCTACCACACTCGCGACTCCCAGTTAGCGAGTGTGGTTGTTTGTATGTCCCCCTTAATTTATGGTATGTATTTGCACATGGGTATGACACACTTTGACTATATAAAATGATGTAAACAACGAAATTGCTATCATCTATTTACACATACATTCCTCTTGTTGACCTCTAAGTTTGAACCTTCCAAAAAGTGCTCGATTAACGTTCTTTAATGGACACTTTTTAATTGCTAACATCTACTAGCCCCATCTCAGCTTCCCATCTCTTTTCGAATTCCACCATTTGCTTTTCCAATTCCTCTTTCGATGGAATATACTTTAGGATTTCTTCTTGGCTATACAGTTTCCCGCCTTTTATAATGCACTGGATTTCTTTCGTATGTTGGATCGCTTCAAGCGGATTTTCATTCAACACGACGAGATCGGCGATGTACCCTTCTTTGATTGCTCCAATGTTTTGAAGGTTTATGGATCGGGCCGCATGGATTGTCGCCGCCTGTAGCGTTTCCATTTCGGTCATGCCGATTTCATTGAACAGCTCCAACTCTCGATGCAGCGCCATGCCAGGGAAAGTGTAGAGAAGCGCGGGTGTATCCGTCCCCGCTACAACCGTGCCGCCAAGTTCAAAATAGGTTTTCGCGACAAGTTTGGTAAATGTATGCTGCTGACAAAGTTGCTGTTGAATGCCGTCTATGTCCCCTTCCATGCTCTGCCAATGGCTCATTAAAATATCATGATTTTCAAGTGAATTTATAACTGCATTTTCCGGATACCAGAAGTCTGGATACTGTATTGACTGATCGATGCAGACAAGCGTCGGACAGAGCTTCACGTTGTATCGTAGCATCTGCTCACAAAGTTCTTTGATCATTTGCTCGTCAGGACTATCCCAATCGATATGCCCCCATTCTGCTTGATCAGCAGTTGGATACCAGCCGGGATAGAGTGCCTGCACAAACCCTGAAGCATGCTCGAACCACGTAACACCTAACTCCGCCGCTTCCAACGCACTTACTTTTTGGGAATGAATCAAATCGCAAGCCACTTCCAAATCGAATTTCCGCGCTTCTTCAACTGTTGCCTGTATAACTTCTCGATTGGCTAAGCCATAGATCTTAATGAAGTGAACACCAGCGGCTGCCTGTCTTCTCACTTCTTGTCGAGCTGCTTCAGGATCTTCTGTAACGAAGTTCCCGAAACTTGTCGGCCCCCACAGCCCTGGTTCTCCGTCGATCATCCGATCTGCCGAAAAGACACGAGGCGTCGGTGCATCTAACGGCGCATCGAGCAAATCCTCAATCATCCATACATTACCCGCTGCATTCCGAACGGTCGTCACACCTGACGCTAAGAAATGGGGTGCAAACTGGTCTCGGATATGACAATGCATATCGATGAGACCAGGGATGATATAAGTGCCTGTCGCATCGATTGTCGGAATGGATTCTGGCAAATTTTCAACCACCTTGTAAATCCTCTTTATCGTTGTCCCTTCAATTTCAATTGCCCCAATGAAAGCCCCCCCATTTTCCACATCGATAATCGTACCGTTTTTCACAATATAATGTTTTGCTTCAGCCATTTTAGCCGCCTCCTCATGTATAATTGAATTATCTTATTTTTATTGTAAATTGAATCTTCCAAAGGAATTCATTAATTTTCATATAGTGGAATTGAGGGGTATGGATGATAGCTTACGGGGAAACAGTACGACAAATTCGGGAACAAAAAGGACTGACAATGAAGGTAGTGGCAGATGGGATTTGCTCGATTTCATTTCTATCAAAATTTGAGCGCGGCGATTCCGATATAACGCTTGGGCTGTTTACAAGAGTGTTAGACAAACTGATGATGAGTTTTGATGAATTTTTGTTCGTGCATAACGAGTTTCAGCCACGCCAGCTCGAACAGTTCTTCAAATCCATCGGCAACGCCTACAAGCGAGGTGACAAAGATGCCTTAAGGAAATTAAAAGAGCAGGAAACGAAAAATTCGAAACAATCTGGCGTGGAGATGTACCAGTATCATGTTTTGATGTTACAAATGTATGAAAGTATCATCGACAACAAAGCGATGGATGAAGAAGTACACAAAGAGGATATTCAAAGATTGGCAGATTACTTCTTCGGCGTAGAAGTGTGGGGGCATTATGAATTCATGCTCTATAATGCGACGATGTTTTTTCTCGAAACAGAAATGGTGCTTCAGCTTTCTCGGACAGCATACGAAAAAAGCATCCGGTACCAAGAGTTTCAAAAGGTGAACGAAGTCATTGGTACGATCCTCATGAATACAATCACGTATCTATTAGGACCTGTCAATCAATTCACAAACGAAATGCGATTTCAAGCGGAATTGAACGAGTTCTTTTCCTATCTTAACGCTTTATCGATTCCCGAACATAAATTATTCGAACGAGCGAACTTGTTGGAGCTGAAAGGTGCCTATAAATTGCGAATGGGCGAAAAAGAACGGGGTACCGCGATGATTCATAAAGCGATTCATATCTATACAGAATTAGGCGCTGTCGGGCTAGCAGATCGGATGGGGAATTATTTGGATCATATCATAGCCTATCAAAAAACGGGTTCCCAGTAAGGACCCGTTTTTGATTGTAGCCCCTAACTCGTTTATTTCATTTTTCTCTTGTTTGAACTTCAACGAGTTCGATAAAGTCATGCATGTTTACTAAGCATTTCTTAAAGGATCGTAACAGTTCTGGTGATGTTCTTGACATCTTTGCTATTTCCAAAGCAACTCCGACATCATATGGCACTTTTGACAGTGCTTCAGCCAAAGACATTATGCTTTTACTACTCAATTAGTACTCCCCTTCCTTTTCTTATTTCGTTTTGGCATAGGTATTATATGTAACCTGTTGCTTAACCTATCCATTTCTTTGCTGTATCGGTTGTTTGACTTGCTTTCTTCTGACATCCGTATCTATTCACCTTTACGTCCTTTGGAAGGTGTCCACTAGTAGTCCCATCAAATCCAACACGCAATCATTCACATTGTCTTTCTGTAAGGAAGTATTTTTTCTTTTATTCTTTTCATTCTTCTAGTTCTTACTAGTTGTTAGTTGGTTGTTAGTTGCCTGTTATTTGCTTGTTAGTTGCTTTGTTAGGTGGCTCCGGATTCGTTTGCAAAAGCCCCAATTGACAATGATTATGAGCTGATTCTACTTTGTTAATTCGTTTGTTAGAAATTCGTACTTGATGAATCGACCTTATGTTACTCGTATATGTTGTTCACAACTATTTTTGTCGCATTTTTCTATCAGTGTCGCAAATGAACTGATGAATGTGCCAGTCTTAGACAAGTCAGTTTCACTATTCCACTCCTATCTTAATAACTTTTTATGAAGCTGCTCACGGTGGCGAATGATGAAGGACGGCGCATTTCCCCCCTCGCCTTTTCATCATCCATGCATAGTCATGTCATCTAGTATATAGAGTGGTTAACGTTAAAAGGATACATATAGGGAAGTTGTATCCGCTGACAGAGCCCGTTTTACAATTCACTGTATAACACACACAAATTTCCGACTCTCTCAATACGTTCAAATTTTACGACAACTAATCTAGCATGCTACACTAAATTGAATTTAATTCCAAAAGGAAGTGTGAACCGTAAAAAAAAACCGTTATTAGCTATACCTAATTGCTCAAGAACGTATTTGTTTTGAAAATCAAACAATCCAAGAGGTGTTCGAAGTTGATAACGGAAAATAAAGAGCAAACGATATTTACGCATGTGGGAAAAAAGATTATGACAGATAGGACGATTGACATCGTCGCTAAAATAGACGAGCCATTGATTGTCGTTTTAGGCAATATGTTAAGCGATGAAGAATGCGATGAACTGATCAGATTGTCTTCGGATAAAATGAAACGTTCGAAAATCGGAACAACACGCGAAGAAAACCAGTTAAGAACAAGTAGCAGTATGTTTATTGAAGAAAGTGAAAACCTCATTGTTGCGAGAATCGAAAATAGAATCGCAACCGTTATGAATATACCAATTGAACACGGCGAAGGGCTTCAAATTTTGCAGTATACGCCTGGTCAGCAGTACAAAGCGCATCATGACTTCTTCTCTTCAACTAGCAGCGTAACAAACAATCGGATTAGCACACTCGTTATGTATTTAAATGATGTAGAACAAGGCGGAGAGACATTCTTCCCACACCTCAACTTTTCTGTTTCGCCTCGTAAAGGGATGGCGGTGTACTTCGAGTATTTCTATGACAATCCAACGTTGAATGATTTAACGTTACACGGTGGAGCACCTGTTGAAGTTGGCGAGAAGTGGGTCGCGACGCAGTGGATGAGGAAGCAAAAAGTACGGTGACAGCTCTTACAGTACTGTAGATATTATAGCGTTCTGGCTAATGAAAATAGAGTCCACCCTATTTTAGTATTCAGTAGAGTTTTTTATTTATAATAGAATTGGCAAAAAAAGAAGAGTGCATCCAACTTACAGATGCACTCTATCTTTAGTTAAACTTCTCTTTCTACATCCACTAATGCGTCTTTTAGTCATCTTTCTCTTTCTTCTTTTTTTCTTTCTTCTGTTCTTTCTCACGTTTTTTGTTTTCTTTCTCTTTTTTCCTCCTTTCCTTCTCGGCTTTCTTCTCTTTCTTTTTCTGTTCTCTCGCTTCTTTCTTCTCCTGTTTCTTTTTCTTCTTTTCTTCCTTACGTTCTTTATCTTTCAACTTTTCCTTTTGTTTCTCTAGCTCTTCTTTATAGTCCGCGATGAAAGGCAAGTCGAATTTCTTCGTAGGCAATTCACTCATTGATTGTGAGAGGACTTGTGCAAAAATGGGCGGTGCTGTAAAACTACTAGTCGACGTTAAATAGTGGTCGACATCGGTTTGATCATACCCTAACCAAACTGCACCTACGATGTCTGGTGTATAGCCGACGAACCAATGATCCTTTGAACCATCCACGCCTGTAAATGGTAACTGGGTAGTACCTGTTTTACCCGCCACTTCTAAACCTGACACTTGGGCTTTCTTCGCTGTGCCTTCCTCGACAGCTCCGTTCAACATAAATGTCATTTGCTGGGCCACTTCGGCTTCAGTAACAGCTGTAGACTGTTCGCGCCACTTCCCTAGTACTTCGCCTTCTGAATTTCTTATTTCTACAATCGCATGGGCTTCCATCATAACTCCATCGTTTGGATATGCGGAAAACGCTTGGGCCATTCGTAAAGGTGACGTTCCTTTGTGTAAGCCTCCTAAAGCGAGACCAAGCGTATGATCATTTTCTTCCAATGGGATGCCGAACCGTTCTACGGCTTGAACCCCTTTTTCAATCCCAATGTTATGCAAAAGCCAAACGGGAGGAATATTATACGATTGAGCGACGGCATCGTACATTGTCACTTGCCCTCTATATTGCCGATCGAAGTTTTTTGGAGAATACCCATCTATGTCAATCGGTTCATCAACGAGCAAATCAGAAATTCGATAGCCTTGCTCGAGCGCAGCCGTGTAGACGGCAAGTGGTTTTAAGGTCGATCCAGGTTGTCTAATAAGTTTTGTCGCATTATTAAACCGTCCATACGTATACTCTCCCCTGCCGCCAACCAATGCAGATATTCCACCCGTTTTAGGATCCAAGAAAACGGAAGCACTTTGAAGGAGTTGGTCGGGTGTACTTTCAGGAAAATTGCGATCATCGTTATAGACCTCTTCAAGCGCTTCTTGGATGACAGGATTTATCGCTGTGTAGATATGTAATCCGCCAGAGAGGACTTCATTTTTCGTTAAGTTGTACGTGTTGATAGCCTCTTCAACGACTTGTTCAATATAATATGGATACTTCCCACTATAATTCATCCTCGTTGAATCCGCTAAATGAATGTCTTGTCCGATTGCTTCATCATACTCCGCTTGACTAATATACTTTTCACTTTTCATTAATGCTAAAACAATATTGCGTCGTTCGACTGACTTTTCCATGTTTTTATAAGGAGATAGATGTGTTGGTGCTTTAATGACTCCTGCTAATGTCGCACTTTCACTTAACGTCAACTCACTTACATCTTTTCCAAAATAGATGTGCGCTGCGCGTTGAACTCCCCAGGCACCTTCCCCAAAATAGATTTGATTGAGGTAGCGTTCCATAATGGCATCTTTTGAATACGTTCGCTCAATCTTTTTCGCCAATATGAATTCTTTGAATTTCCGCGAATACGTGCGTTCTTGCGATAAAAACACATTCTTTGTAAGCTGTTGCGTAATCGTACTTCCACCCGCAACAACCTTCCCTTTGAACAAGTTCTCAGTAAATGCACGCGCAATCCCAAAGTAGTTAATGCCACGATGTTTGTTAAATTGTTGGTCCTCAACGGAAATGACTGCGTCAATCAACTCTTTTGGCATATTGTTTAGCGATACACCTTCAATGTTCGAGTTCGAAATTTTACTAACGACCTCTCCGTTTTCATCATAAATAAACGTCGGTCTTGGTTCGGGTTCTTCAAGTTTACTTACATCACTAGTCGTAATAAAAATATTTAGGAGGATCAAGCCGGATATAGCTACAATGAGTAACCCAAAGAATAGTATGCGGACAGGCTTTTTAAAACGTCCCCACTTTTTTCCGGCATCCGAACTTTCCTGTTTTTGCTCATGTTCCGTGTCTTTCATATGCTTTCCACCTTACTTTTTACAATTCGAACTATCATAGTTTAGCATACCCCATCCTGGAAACAAGAACTCATTACGCTGTGTTTGATTCGTTTCAGTCTATTCACTTCAATTAGTAATGAAATGGAGACATCGTAGGAAAAAGCTTGATTCATCTTGTACGCATAACCTTAAATCGGTTGAAGTAGCATGAATGGCACTTACACAGGTTCATTAACAGCAAAAAAGCAGTATACCCTTCTCTTTCCGAGAATGCATACTGCTAATTTAACTTGCACTATTCTAAAAGTATCTGTGTGAAGCCAAGATCAGTTTCATTACTACAAGTATATAGGGAATTTCTCCGCTATAATTCTTTATTTCGCCGACAGTTCACTTTCCGTTACCCATTTATGATTGGTAACTGCTTCGCCACCAGAAGTTGGTGTGTAATCAATCATATAGACTGTCGTATCTTCAGCCAAATCAATTACAGCTTCTGCGCCTTCCATCCCTTTCATATGATCCGCCTCTACAGTGACCTCAGCTCCCGGCTCCAACGTCCTATCACCAGCATCCTTCATCTCTTCTTGAATTACCCATTTATGATTGGTAACTTTCTCTCCGCCAGTTACAGGGGTATAGGTAATCGCGTAGGCTGTCGTATCATAAGCACCTACAATGGTTGCGACTGCACCTTTCATTCCTGGCATATGATCAGTCTCTATAATTGCTTCACTTCCAACAGGATACGTTGGATTTTCAGCTACTTTCAACGTTGCAGGAACTTCACCAGAACCTGAATGGTTCATATCCATTTCCATATCTTCTTGTTGTGGCTCATTACTGACGTCCTCATTTTTCTCGCCGGTTGTATTTTTCCCACAACCACTTAATCCGATAACCGCCGCGAGACTAAGTAAAAATAGATGTTTCTTCATTAGCTTCATGCACCTCTGTCTCTACAGTAATTATTTATGTGTTCCGGAATAACTTCAAGTTCTCAGCATCGTTTACGCCACCGCTTGACGACAAGTTTCCGCACATTGTCGGCAAGATGCTGCACAACGTTTACAATGGTCATGTTCATGCTTCTCACACGCTTGTGCACAACGGTCACAAACCTCAGCACAAAGCTCTAAAACTTTATTCGTGAATGGGCTGTTACGAGTGACCGCTTGCGCAGCGAAAGCACAAACATCGGCACATTCTCTGTCCAATCGAATGCACTCAGCCATCATCTTAACATCATCTTCTTTTAGGCATGCATCGAAACAAGTATTGCATTCCTTCAAGCATTCCAAAATCATCTTTAGAGCATCTGCATATTTAGTATTCATGGAATCATCTCCTTATTTTTTCATTCGGTATAAATTTCCCCCGAATAAATAACTTTAAACGGAATTTGGACATCTCCTTAAAAAGTCCTTATTTCTTCGCGTGGACTATAAATCATTATAAACAGCCAGTGTGAGCGAATTCACACTGGCTGTTACACGTTTTCTATCTCCATTCAATCTTTATTATTCGACTTTCACCTGTCCCATCATACCGTTGTCTTCATGTTCAAGAATATGACAATGGAACATATACACACCCTTATGCTTAAATTGAATCGCTATTTTCACCGTCTCATCGGGTGCTACCGAAATACTGTCCTTCCAACCACGCTCATTTTCCGGCGGTGTTTCTCCATTTCTAGAGATGATTTTAAATTGCGCGCCATGAATATGGAATGGATGAATCATTCCGCCCATCATATCCGGTTTATTGTAAATTTCCCAAACTTCCGTCACCCCTTGCTGCTGTGTAAAGTCAATTCTTTCCGGATCAAACTTCTTTCCATTTATCGAAACCATGTTCATCATACCGAACAGTTCAATCTTCTTTGTCACTGGCAAGTTTATCTCTTCGTCCGATAATGAAAAATCATTCATCACTCCCGGAACTTTTGTAACTTTTCCGCCTGCGTCAGACAGCTCAAACGGCAATAGGATAGTTCCTTCTTCGTTGATTAACGCAAGATCACTTCCATTATCGAGTTTTGAGAAGTCCACAACAATCTCAGCTCGCTCGGAAGGTGTTAATGTAACTTCATTCAAAGTGACTGGCTCATTCAAGAAGCCGCCATCTGTTGCGATTTGAACAAAAGAGTCTCCCGTATTTAACTTAAAAGTATAGTTCCGTGCATTCGATCCATTTAATAGACGAAGACGTACTTTCTCTTTGTTTACAGTTAACTTCGGATTTAGCGTTCCGTTGATCAGTAACGTATCACCAATCGTTCCGTCCTCATTCATCACTGATTTATAATTCAATTGGTTTTCATCGTCGAACACCCTATCTTGAAAGATTAGAGGGACATCATTTTCACCATACACATTTGGTAATTGAAGACTTTTCGAATTTTCATCATCAATATAAATTAGCCCTGCAAGACCGTTGTATACTTGTTCGGACGTTTTGCCGTGAGGATGTGGATTAAACCATAATGTCGACGCTTCTTGTGTCACTTCAAATTCAATGACTTTTTCCTCTCCTGGTTGCAGCGCATCATGTGGCCCGCCATCAGCATCTGCCGCTACTTCAAGGCCATGCCAGTGAAAAGTTGTTTCTTCATCGAGCTCATTTATCGTTCTGATTTTTACTGTGTCGCCCTTTTCAAAACGTAGCATCGGTCCTAAAAACGATCCGTTGTATCCGTATGTATTCGTTTTTGTTCCATCAACTATTTCGGTTTTTCCTTTTTGTGCTCGCACTGTATAGACGATATCTTCCTCATTATCTCGTGAAAGCAAAGTAGGGATTTTCAATTCATTTTCCCCTGTTGAGTCATTTAACAGGACTACTTCGTCATGACTCATATGCCCTTCCATCATGTCGCCCATAGTGGAATGGTCCATTTCCTCCATATTATGATTCATTGTCGGATGATTCTTTTCGTCATCCGACTGACTATTGTTACTACAACCGCTAATAACCAATATGCTCATTGCTACAGCAGCTAGCTTTATCTTTATACCCATCGATTATTTCCCCTCTCTTAGTTAGTACTATTCCAGCATAACAAGAAGATATGAAAAAATTGTGCACGTAATCGCTTGTCTACAAATCGTCATAATTTGTGCAACAAAGTTGCAAAACTATGGAAATGTGTTCGTTGAGCAAATCGACGGCTCTAAATGAATAATGTGAAGCTAGAATTCTCGTTTGTAAAATGTGCATAATTCTTGCATATCTAATGGGTATAGTTAAGACATATACGAAACTAAACATAGGAAAGGAGGTAATGATGTGTCAAATCACTCACATCATCACCCTACGTCTGAGGAACATATTTCATCGGAACATCATCATAATCAGCATGAACAAAATCCCCACGAACAGCATAGCGGGCATCATAATCACCATGCACATATGGTTGAGGATTTTAAAAAGCGATTTTACATTTCATTAATCGTTACAATCCCTATTTTAATGCTATCACCGATGATTCAAATGTTTCTTAGCGTTAACTGGCGTTTCACTGGAGACTTGTATATTTTATTCGCATTGTCAACATTTGTATTCTTTTATGGAGGATGGCCATTTCTTACGGGGGCTAAGGATGAACTAAAAGAGCGAAATCCTGGCATGATGACACTTATTTCATTGGCCATCATCGTTGCCTATGTGTATAGTACAGCTGCTGTTTTCGGCTTTGCAGAAAATGATTTCTTCTGGGAACTCGCTACCCTTGTAGATATTATGCTACTTGGCCACTGGATTGAAATGCGTTCTGTCATGGGCGCTTCTAAAGCATTGGAAGAGCTCGCCAAGTTAATGCCATCTGTTGCGCATCTGATTGACGAGGATGGAACTATTACAGAAATTGAAGTGACCGAATTGAAACAAGGGAATCATGTACTCGTCAAGCCCGGCGAGAAGGTGCCGGTAGACGGACAGATACTTGAAGGGAAATCGACAATTGACGAGTCGATGTTGACAGGTGAATCGCTTCCTGTTGAAAAAGAAGCAGGTCTCGAAGCAATTGGTGGTTCCATTAATGGTGAAGGATCCCTGGTCATTTCTGTTAGGAAAACCGGTAGTGAAACGTACCTTTCACAAGTCATTACATTAGTTAAAGAAGCACAAGAATCCAAATCACGGGCACAAGACCTTGCCAATCGTGCTGCAAAGTGGTTATTTTACGGCGCACTGGCTGCAGGCTTGATTACGTTCATTATCTGGATTTCGCTTGGTTATTCCGTTTCATTCGCAATGGAAAGAATGGTTACTGTACTAATCATCGCTTGTCCGCATGCTTTAGGATTAGCAGCTCCTTTGGTTGTGGCGGTGTCAACATCCATCGCATCTAAAAATGGACTTCTGATACGAAATCGAGCCGCGTTTGAAGGAGCTCGAAATATCGAAGCAGTCGTTTTCGATAAAACAGGGACACTAACAAAAGGTGAGTTTGGTGTAACTAACATACACACTTCTGAGGGTTTCAGCGAAGAAGATGTTATTTCATATGCCGCTGCAGTGGAAGCACAATCTCAACATCCTCTCGCAAAAGGTGTCATTAGGAAAGCAGAAGAGATGGACATTACTCTTCACCGTGTCGAAAACTTTCAATCGTTGACAGGCAAAGGGCTGGAAGGTGTTGTAGATGGAAAACAGGTTATGGTCGTCAGTCCTAGTTATGTGAGAGAATTGAACCTTACATTCGACCAAATCCAATTTGATGAGTGGTCTTCGGAAGGAAAAACGGTCGTATTCACGTTGATTGACAATAAACTTGCCGGTATGATTGCACTTGCGGATATCATCCGTGAAACTGCTATAGACGCAGTCAACCAGTTAAAAGAAATGAATGTCAAATCGATCATGCTTACGGGTGATAATGAACAGGTAGCGCATTATGTAGGTGGGCAACTAGGAATGGAAGAAATTTTTGCAGAGATCCTGCCACACGAGAAATCCGAAAAAATCGAGCATATCCAAAACGTTGAGCACCTACGAACAGCAATGACGGGAGATGGCGTTAATGATGCCCCTGCACTTGCCAAAGCAGATTTAGGCATTGCTGTTGGTGCAGGTACTGATGTAGCTATTGAAACGGCTGATGTCGTTCTTGTCAAAAGCAATCCGCTTGATGTTGTAAATATTATTAAACTATCAAAAGCCACCTATAGCAAAATGACACAAAATTTGTGGTGGGCTGCTGGATACAACATCATTGCAATCCCGTTAGCGGCTGGAGCCCTTTATAAATTTGGAATCGTTCTAAGTCCAGCCGTCGGTGCTATTTTAATGTCATTAAGTACAGTAATCGTGGCAATTAACGCGCGCTTATTGAAAATATAATCATGATACATCGCTCGTTCAGTTTTTTGAAATCTAAAACTCCATGGCACTTCTTCCATGGAGTTTTTCTAATTTCATAAGTAAACGGTAGAATTTTCGTCTTAGTCGCTCATGAACAGATGCAAATGAATACAAGGCAACGATATATAATTCCATTCCAATTAGTATGTAATGTTCATGCTGTCCCTTCAGACTGCATACTTATAATCTACTATTTTCGCTTCTACGACTGCGATCGACCGCATTTCTCACATATAACCGATTGGCATTTTAGTATACTCATTTATCGATTACTCCTTAAAAGATTTTAATGTATTGTTAAAACCCCATGAAATCTCCAAAGAATGGACTAAGCCAAGAAATAATGAACGTCAAGCCGTCAAAGAACAATAGAAACCCTAGTGCGATCATAATATAACCGCCGACTTTCGTAATGGTTCGGCTATAGTTTTGAATCCATTTAACCCGAGTAATGAAAATGGAAAGTACAAAAAATGGAATTGCGAATCCAAGTACATAGGCAAGCATATACCAAATACCAGCCCCCGGATTTTGAGAAGCGAGCATGAAAACGGCCCCGGTAATTGGACCGGTACACGGTGTCCATCCCGCTGCAAACGCAAGCCCAATAAGAAACGTGCCAAAATAGCCGGCAGGGCGGTTTTTAAATTGCAGTTTCTTCTCTTTCATAAGGAATGCAGGTGTGAAAAGGCCAATTATCATTAAACCAAAAATAATAATGAAAATGGATCCCATTTGTCGTAGAACATCTTGATATTGGATAAAGAAAGTGCCTACGAAAGACGAACTGAACCCAAGAAATATGAAAATGACTGAAAATCCAAGTAAGAACAACAACGTATGAATAATACTGTTCTTTCTAATTTTCACTTTATCCGATTTCAATTCATCCAATGACATGCCTGTGATATATGAGATAAAAGCTGGGTAAAGCGGTAATGTACATGGTGATATGAAGTTCAGAAGACCTGCTCCGAATGCTAGAAATAAATTTAAATCAGTAAACAAATTTGAACACCCTTTCTTTTGAAAAAGGAAAATAAATTCCTTAAATCCCCCAGTACGTGATTGTGTCCAACACGCCTATTAGCACTAAGAGCAGTCCTGCTACACGTTGAACGACCCGGCCAATCTTTACACTCTTCCTCATGATTCGACGGTCTGTTTCAAATAGCCAAATAATCAGGAATATAAGGAGAAGGGGAAATGATGTTGCAATGCCAAAAACTGCAGGGAGTACGAGACCATAAGAGGTTGACGAAACGAGTGGCATTAACCAAACGAAAAAGAGAACAAACATTGTTGGACAAAACGCGAGTGAAAAGCTTGCGCCTAAAAGAAAAGAGCCCATCTTTCCTTCTCGCATTCGTACTGGAATACGCATAGTCAAACGTTGAAAAATTGTCAGCTTCAAAAAACCTAATAGTACAAGCCCAGTAAAAATAATGAGAGGACCGATTGCTTTACGGAATAGCGGAAAATACTCAGTCATCTTGGATTCGAATGTTTGACCGAACATCCATGCCAAAAGACCAAATGTGCTAAACACGACTACTTTCCCCGCGATAAAAGATACTATTTCGAGCCAATCTGTTTTAAATTGAATTGTACGATTACCGTATAGGGTGATGGCACTCATATTCCCTGTCAATTGACAGGGTGCAACAGCGCCAACCACTCCTAGCAGTAATGCAACAATAAGTGGGTAATCTGCGAATGAATTTATAACCCCAGTAACAGGTTCTATAATTAGTTGACTAATTTTCGTTAGAAATCCATACACCTAAATACACCACCCGTAAAATCAATGTAGTAACTCTCCTTCTCTAGCAAGAGTTTCCCAATTCACGCCATCATCTGTTTTTCTGTAAATATCATTCGTATATGTGGCAATCACAATCTCCTGTTGATCCACTGGATTAACAGCAATATAAATAATTGGAGCAATTTCATCTGGAAGAAGAATTTCCGATTCTGCTTTTTCATCTAACAAAAACGAGTGTAGTTTCACAACATCATTCTCGTAGCTCGCATAAAGTCCTCCTGTTTTAGTTAACGCTACAAAAGTAACCTTCCTTGCGTTATTGAGAGGCGCAAAGTTTTCACCGTAGTCCTGTGATATATACAATCCTTCTTGACTACCGATTCCTATCATTTCTTCGCGTGTTGGATGGGCAGCTAAATTCGAGATGAACTCGGAGTCGAATCCGTTCATGGAAGCCTCTTTCCACGACTCTCCCTCATCGAGTGAATAGTGAAGGCCTGCAGTCATCTCTTTAGTCGGCATTTCATTCAATGCATAAATGGCATTCGACTCGTACCCTACTGCCATATAGTGAAAGTCTATCTCTCCGTAAAATGCTAACTTATCAAAACTCGCGCCACGATCCGTACTCTTCACAAGTCCAAGAGGATTTTTCAAGTTTGAATTAGGTTCTGGATGTCCGCTAGAAAAGAAACCTTCACGCACGGCTTGGAACCCCATATAGTCATGTTTTTCACTATTCGCCTCTTTCCAACCTTCCTCATCATAAGCATAAAGCCCTTCATGTGTTGAGATGACCACTTGTGGACCACCATTTATATAACCTAAACCGTGTAGATGGTCGATTTTACTATTTTTCAATTCATTAAACGTATAGGTATCATCCTTAGTCGTATTACATGCAGATAAAATCAGGACGATGCTCGCCACACCAATAGATTTCGCCAGTTTTTTCATCATTACGCTCTCCTTTAGTTCCACTTGTAACCGATTCCCCACACAGTTAATAAAAATTCATGAATTGGAAAACCCGCTACTCGTAGTTTTTCCCTTAAATTTCGAATATGCGAGTCCACCGTTCGAATATCCGTAAATGTGTTATAGTCCCATGCCGTTCGCAATAGTTGTTCACGTGTAAATGTTCTTTTTGGATGGGTAATTAGCGCCTCGATAATATAAAATTCCTTTAAAGTCAATTGCACTTCCGCGTTTTTGTACTGTAATGAATAAGCATCCCGATTTAATATAAAATCCCCATGCACTGTATGACTGTTTTCCTCATCATCATTTGAAGTTCGGCGTAGTAAGGCATTCACTCTTGCGACAAGTTCCCGTTCGTCAAAAGGCTTTGTAATATAATCATCTGCCCCGAATTCAAGGCCTTTTACAATATCTTCTTTGTCTGTTCTAGCTGTCAGCATTATGACTGGAACCGTTGACAATTCTCTTATTTTCTTACATACAGCCCATCCGTCCAAATCAGGCATCATGACATCCAACAACACGAGATCGACTATTCCGTCCTTTACAATTTCCAATCCTTTCTCCCCTGTGTCTACTTTTATACAACTGAAGCCATGGGGTTCTAAAAACAATTCCAGTAAATCAAGCATTCTCTTTTCATCATCTATTAGTAAGATTTTCTGCATTTGTCCAACTCCTTACCGATTTAAATCTTAATTGTAAACTTGCTACCTTTATGAACTTCGCTTTGTACTTCGATCGATCCTCCATGTGCTTCTACTAGTTCTTTCACAATCGCAAGTCCAAGGCCTGAGCCACCAAATGTTCTGGACCGTGATTTTTCAACCCTAAAAAGTTTCTCGAAAATCATCCCGATTTGTTCTTGAGGTATACCGATACCTTCATCCTCAACGGTAATAACAGTTCGATTTTGATCTTTTGTAATTTCAAACAGCACAGTTGTATGTTCGCTTGAATACTTTAAAGCATTGTCCAATAGATTCAGTACAATCTGTTCGAGTCGCAATGGATCTGCATGAATTGAAAAATCTTCCAATCCTATCAAATTCAAATTGATGTTTTTTAAAGCAAAGGAAGGTTCAACAAGTCGGTAAATATCTTCAGCAAATTTCCGTGATGAAAAGTTCGTCTTCGAAACAACGAAAGTCATTTCATCCATTTTCGCTAAATCCATCAAGTTTTTTAACAGATCCTTCATACGATCTGATTCTTCTGCAATAATCATTAAATAATGATTTCTTTCCTCTTCCGTTAAGTCCTGTCTCATTGCCACTTTTAAATAGCCTATCAAGTACGTTAAAGGTGTACTCAATTCATGAGAGATGGATGCTAAAAACTCATTTCGTTCTTTTTTCATTCGCTCCAAGTCTGATGCCAACTTCCGAATCGCAACTGATAGTTCGCCAAGCTCATCATTGCCTCCTGCGGGAAGACTTACATCGAATTTCCCTTCGCTTAACTTCTCCGTTGCTTCCTTCATTCGGATCAAAGGACGTGTAAGAAATTTGGACAAGATTGAATAGATGATAAACAGGATGACAATAATTGCTCCTCCTGCCAAACCGAAATGGAAATTGAGCTTGCTTACTAAACGTTCAATTGGCTCGGTGCTTTGAAACATTAAAACATATCCTAATTTAGTATCATCAATTTTGTATGGGTGAGCGCTAATGATATATGGTGAAGACTCCCATTCAGTATTAATGACTTGATCGATTTGGTCTTCAGGGTTTTGCAAGAAGGACATAGATGGTAACAGACTTTCCAACTTTTCATCAGAACTAAGAATGACATTACCATTTTCTCCAGTAATGATTACACCTCTGTCCCCTTCAGCTTCCATTAAAATGATATGGGTAATCGTGTCTTCTGAATAATTGTCTATTAAAACATTACGATGGTTTGAGCCCGTCGCTAACAGGCGGGCGTATTCTTCATCTACCCTTGTATGAACAATATTTTGGTGCAAATACATCATTAAAATTGTTTCAAGGACAAGGAAAGAAATGATAAAGTATGCCGCTAGTTTTTTCGAGATTTTATTCATGACCGTTCAATCTCCTCTCCCCATGCAATTAGTATAGAAAACAATTGTCAAAAAGATATGCAGAAGCAAGTAGAGCCACTACGTTCATACAAATTCATGACTTCTTTGTGTCTGCACACATTATTCAAAACTTATTTGTATACTACTCATTATATAGTTATTTCCGCATACGATCCGTTTTGCAGACATTGAAAGGAGCCTTTATCATTGAACAACAAAAAGAGGAATCGCTTTATTTTCAGAGTTATCACATTATCCCTTCTAGCAGTAGCCACAATCTTTACAATCTACACTGGTTTTGCAAAAGAGAAATATGATGTGTTACAGGTCGGAGATGATGCCCCTGACTTTGCGCTCGTTGATTTAGATGGGAAAGAACATCAACTATCAACGTATAAAGGACAAGGAGTCTTTCTAAACTTTTGGGGATCGTGGTGTGCTCCGTGTAAAAAGGAGATGCCAGCCATGGGTAGACAATACGAGGTGTATAAGAACGATGGTGTACAAATATTAGCAGTCAATATTGCCGAACCGGATTTTAAAGTTCGAGCATTCGCTGGACAATATGGTATGGTCTTCCCCACGCTAATCGATCAGACGAAAAGTGTTATGCAAGCGTATAATGTTAAACCACTACCAACCACATTTCTTATTAACCCAGAAGGTAAAATTGTAAGAATCATAACTGGGGAAATGTCGGAAAGTGATATAAAAGGGTATATGGAAGAGATTAAGCCGGACTGAAAACGAGTACTTGCGTATAATCGCTGTAGAGAAAACAGGATAAGTATATATTGAAATATTGAAAACAACTGAGTTCCGATGAAAGTTCCTTACATATCTTACATTTAGGACTAACAAAAACGAGACCCTATAGAGGAGTCTCGTTTTTGCTTGCTACTTTATTTTCATTATACCTCTTGCTCGATTAACTGTGCCTGTGCTGCTTTCTTGCGCTTTTTAGAAGGAAGCATATTGAACATGATATTTAATGTAATGGCTGTTAAGCTGCCTGCTACAATTCCGTTGCTCGTGAGCATTTGGAAGTTTTCAGGAAGGTTCGCGAAAATTTCAGGCACGACGGATACGCCAAGTCCCAGTCCTATTGAACAAGCGATGATCATTGCGTTGTCCGTATCCGCTACAACTTTGCTCAACATTTTAATGCCTTGTGAAATAACCATGCCGAACATTGCCACCATTGCACCGCCCAACACAGAAGTTGGGATTACGGTTGCCATCGCTGCAATTTTCGGCATGAAGCCTAGTGACACAAGCATGATTGCCGTGATTAAAATGACTCTGCGTGATTTGACGCCAGACATTTGTACCAATCCAACGTTTTGTGAAAATGTCGTATACGGGAATGCATTGAAGATCCCGCCGATTAACGACGACAACCCTTCGGCACGATAGCCTTTCACCAAATCCTTCTCTTTAATCTCCTTCTCTGTTATATCGCCTAATGCAAAATACACGCCAGTAGATTCCACTAATGAAACCATAGCGACTAACGTCATCGTCAGGATTGGATAGAGATGGAATGTCGGAGTGCCAAGATAGAAAGGCGTTACTATATGGAAAGCAGAAGCTTCTTTTACAGCACTGAAATCCACGACGCCCATCATCATGGCGGCTACCGTGCCTGCTGCCATCCCTAGTAAAATCGAAATCGATCTAAAGAAACCTGTTGTAAATCGATATAAAAGGATGATGCTTAGAAGCGTTCCAAACGACAGAAGGATGTTTGTCGTCGATCCGAAATCCGGAGCGCCCATTCCCCCACCCATATTATTTAAAGCGACAGGTATTAGAGTAATACCAATGATCGTCACTACAGAACCCGTCACAACTGGTGGGAAGAGCTTTATTAACCTCCCGAAAAACGTACTGATCAGCACGATGATCAAACCAGATGCGATAACTGCCCCGTAAATTGCAGAAATACTGTAGTTATCCCCGATTGAAATCATTGGCCCGACCGCTGTAAACGTACATCCTAAAACGACCGGCAACCCGATTCCAAAAAATCGGTTGCTCATAATTTGCAAGATCGTCGCAATCCCGCACATCAAAATATCAATCGAAACAAGGTACGTCAATTGTGTAGAAGTTAAACCGATTGCCTGTCCTACAATAAGCGGAACAAGAATCGCACCGGCGTACATAGCGAGTAAATGCTGAACTCCTAAAACGACCGATTTCATAGGGAAGGACCTTCTTCTTTGAATTTGACTTTTCCATCTGCAAGCGATTCGAGAATTGCCAATGATTCAACGCGAATCCCTTTTTCACGGATCATCGCACCACCTGGTTGGAATCCTTTTTCGATAACAATCGCAACGCCAACAAGCTCCGCTTCGGCTTGTTCTACGATATCAAGAAGCCCGAGGACTGCTTGTCCATTCGCAAGAAAATCATCAAGAATTAACACCTTATCTCCTTTTTTCAGGAAATCCTTAGAGACGGATATTTCATTCGTTTCATTTTTCGTGAAGGAATGAACGTCAGCTGTATATAAATGATTGCTCATCGTTAATGATTTGCGTTTACGAGCAAAAATCGCAGGTACACCTAAAACTAACCCCGTCATCATTGCGGGTGCAATTCCAGATGATTCAATCGAGAGTACTTTTGTAATACCGGACTCTTTGAACCGTTCCGCAAATTCTTCACCAACTGCCTTCATCAGCGGAGGATCGATTTGGTGATTCAAAAACGAATCCACTTTCAACACTTGATCGGATAGCACTTTTCCATCCTGCATAATTTTATCCTGTAGCTGCTTCATCCTGATGTCCTCCTTTTTATTCACGATCAATTGGAACTAAAAAAACCCAAATGACCGTGCATCCATTCAATACATGAGTGGAGCAAGGTCATTCGGAGTTTAAGTTAACCGAATGAATAAAAAAGCCACATGCATGAACGCATGAACTTTTTCTACTTTGCTTCTCATAGTCAGTCCATTTACGGTGGACCGGTAGAAACTTGCAGGCCATATCCCTGCGATTATATGAGTGGATGTGTAATTTAGATTTTCATTATATCACGCAAACGACAGGTTTCAATGTAATTCTTTTATTAAAATATGTTAAATCTATGAACGATTATACGCTTTATGGTAATGAAAGTGCTTACTTTCTACGAACTGGATTTTTGTTAATTGGAAACGAGTTTTTTGGCATGGTTGTATATAAATAGCACACTTCAATTGATATGACATGGAGATGTAATTGCGTGAGTGACTCCAACTAACACGTTAACTTAAATAAACATGTTTGTTTGAACTTTTGCGTTTGAATGAATGACTGGCACCATAGATTTTCAGTCCCGTCCCGCATCTGTCCAGACGACTTTGTACAGCAGGGCAATGTCATAAGTTTCAAGTGCATTAGGCAACCCGCCATTATCCGAAGGAACGACACCTCGGAGCATGCTGCCTTTCGTCCCGACCCAAGCTGCAAGATAGCTCGGTTTGTCTTTTATGAGAGTGGAATCTGATTCTACGAGACTCCCGAATGAACGGGCTAAGCTTGCAACTTCAATGGGGTATGTGGTCGATGTGCTTCCTGAAGGGTAACTGAGCGTGATTTTTGCTTGTTTTTCATCAATTTCCGCTACATTAAATGCAATCAGGTCCCCTTTGAATTGCTTGTCAATCGTCGAAGATGTCAACAGCAATTCCTCTTTGAATTTTCCGTCATGGTAGACCTCGACTGAATACTTGAGATCTTCACCTTCAGCGATTTTCCCGTCCACTGTAAAGATTTCTGGAATTTCAGCTCCTGCCATCGTAAGCAATACGCCCTCATGATCGCTCAATGTATACGGCTTGATACTCAATGTTTCTTCGGATGGACCTTTCGGTGACAAGTAAGAGCAGCCCGCTAAAAGAAAAATTAACATCCATACTATCGAATACTTTTTGATAGGTTTCATACAACTCTCCCTTTAATAATTTAAATTTATTTACTATACGTTTTTTAAAGCAATAAGTTTCAAATGTTGTTAACTATTAAAATTATCGTTCAAGAGTAATTCTAATAACATAGATTTCCTTGTTGATCTCCACCATGAAGACATTTCCTGCCCCCTTTTCCATTCATATCAATAAAAAAGAACCTAATTCGTGAAGAATCAGGCCCTTTGGTATATTGTAATACGACGATTGAATACGCTGGCACCATAAATTTCCATCAACAAGCCGTATCCTCACCAGCTCGCCACATATCGATAGTTTTATGAATGAATTGTTCCAAACCCGTCTCTTCTATCTTTATCGATTTTTTAACGCGAATACAACCTTTTCCATACTTATAGCCTGCTAATAAGGTTTCGGCATTTTCCACCTTTTCGATTGTACCTACATAGAGGCTAACATACTGTTTTTGCGCATTTAACGCGAGTACATAGTTATCCTCTGTCCCATAATTCAGCATCTTATAGCGTATGACCTCTTCCAGTTCAGGTGCATAAGTCAAAATCATCTGTCGAATTGCAAGTAGTTTCTCTTTTCGCCAATCATCTTCAAGCATTTCCAAATACGCCTCAGGATTTTTCGCGTCATATTGCATAGTGAAGTCTCACTCCCACGTCCTCATTTTCACTGTAGTATACACGTTAAGTGCTATCTATGCAGGCTTTTAACAACTATCAAAGCAGTAATTAAAGAAAAGCATGACCCTCCCAACCGGAAAGTTCATGCTTCTGTTGCTTTATATATAAAATCTACGGCAGCTCTCATTTATTGTTGATATAATCTATGCCTTGCGGTGTAATAGTTAAAACGAGATGCTCCGACCCTTGCCCGCTATCTGTTGCGTAACCCGTTTCCAGCAAGTGGTCGATAGCTAACTTGCTATTGACATCGGCATTTAGCATCGCTTTCGGTAAGTTGTAACTGCCTCCGTTCATCGCGAAGTGGTAATCATACAAGCTTTTCAAAAGCACATCCGATAGATTTTTAACTTCTTCATTCATCAAACGTTCGCCTCCCTCTTTTCCTCATTTTACAAAACCGTGCGCGATCCTACAATTAGTACGCTTGACGTGATGATTGAATGAATGACTGAAGCTATACTATACTGTATGCCAAAATCACAAATGCTATTTAAGCAAGCAACAGTACTACTAACCCTTCCCTGCTATTTGTTTATTGTATACTAGCCATTAACCCGAAATAAAGAGATAGGACACTGAACATTCCCATGAAAAAGGGAACTACTGCAGCTGTCTTTTTCTTAAAGCTGTATATAATAAGCCACATGAAAATAATGGCTACAATGAAAAACAATACGTTTAATGTATTCCACGAGAAATGCAAACTCATCGCAGGATCAATCACACCCAAATAGAAATAATCGAAGAGAGCTGATGGCCCACTTCCCGCGAGCATTATCTCAATACTATGAGGGGGCTCCTGTTGCCCTAAGACGCCGGTCGCCACAAATGTAAAGAACAGGAGTATACTTTCGAACTTCAACCAAGCCACTGGATTGATTGGTTCCTGACGACTCAATCTGCGCCGAATCCAAAATCCATTCATAAAAGCAAAAAATAAAACCGGGATGATCGTCAAGTGCTTCATCAACAAAGCTTGTCCATACGGTACCGTCCAGGCGTCCGCGTAATCGTTCACTTCAATGACCAACGTCATAAGGAATAACCCGGTTCCTGCAATTGTAAGAAAACATACGATTGCCAAAGGCGTAAACCACTTTAAGTAAGAAATCCAATTTTTCTGGTCTTTTGAACACCAGCCGACAATGAGAAGGATTCCAATCCACACAGTAACGGCTAAAAAGTGCAATGAATGGACAACGAACCCACTCCATTCGGTTAGAGAGGCAGCATGGCTCGCCCACCCCAATGCGAAAAGAAGAATGAGTGTGAATGCAAGAGCGATCCCTGACAGGACTTTGCTTTTCAATACCGGGAATAACGAAACGAATAAGTAAAAGAAAATGGCAAGTATCACCGTAAGATTCCAAGCTCTTCCGACTTCAAATCCACTTAGAACGCTTTCCATCGTCGAGAACAAGCCAATATCTTCATACAGAAATAGGACAACTCTAATGACAGGAACAACCGAAAAAAGCACAACGCCTACTACCGACAATTGAACTAATCGCTTCGGGATATGTATCGTAGGCTTCAACCGTTCCGGGATGAATTGAATGATAAATGTGCCCATTAATAACGAAAAACAGAGATACAATAAACTTTCCGAAATATAAACCCAAATCATTTATTTTTGCCTTCTTCCTATAAACCAGCCAATAAAACCACCGGCCAACGTGAATAAAATAACAAGTATTACAACCAAAACATCATTTGAAGCTATTTTTGAAGGAGCCTCAATTGGTTGCACGATTTTTTCTTCCAAGTTTTCATTCGGTGCAAAAGGTATTTCTTCATCATTCTCCAATTCTGCGAGGTTTTTATCTTCTCGACTGACCATAAATGAATAAGTGTCTTGAATCGGATGTCCATCCGCACCGATGATCTTCCACTCCACCGTATATGTACCATTATCAACAGGTTCCATGAAACCACTCGTCATCACATGATCATTTACTTCTGTATGACTGACAACCTCTTCATTCATCTCGTTAAAAACTTTCAATGTGCTTGTCGATTCAATTTTTGTATTAAATTCCAATACAATCTCATGAATCTCTTCCGTAATCACATCGCCATCCGCAGGTGACGAGTTAGTTAGACTCGTATGCGCAGAGGCGGTAGATGAAAATAGCAATAGTACAAGCAGCGTTGCATAAATAACTCTCTTCACATTTCCACTTCCTTTCATTAGGCACAATCATCGTGGTATATCAAAATAGGTCGTTCAAAAACCTCACTGAGCTAGGATTATTCAACATTGTAAACAAGAACATCAACATTGACACACATATTAGAGATTGCTAATATGATAAAAACAAAACGTATTAGTGCTGTCTAATATAACGAGGAGGTATTCTATGATACAGACAGATTTAGACCTTAAAGTGAAGTTTCTACGTGCAATTGGAGACAAAACAAGGGTTCAAATATTGGATTTTATCAAAGACGAGGAAAAGACTGTTTCACAAATTGTGGAAGGTATTGATGGAAATCAGTCAAATATATCACAACATCTCGCATGTCTCAGAGGCTGTGGAATCATCGTAGGCAGGCAAGAGGGAAAATACGTCTACTACGGCTTGAGAAATCAAGAAATTAAAGAGCTGTTAAGCACATTTGACAATGTACTGAGTCAGATTGAAAATGACGTCGCTTGTTGTAAAAACCATATTAGTTAAGGAGTGGAAAAATGGCTAAATCATGTTGTTCTACGACAGAACCTCAAAATCCAGTGAAACAAACATCGTGCTGCAGTAGCACTCAGGTACTTCAACACGAGACAGAGCAAAGTGAGAAAACAGAATGCTGCAGTAGTGATGCGACGAAATCTGAAGCGGAAGATGATTGTTGTAGCTTAACGCCAGTAATGGCGAATGAAAACACCGAAAAATCGTCTTGCTGCAGCAGTTCAGTGACTACATCAAATCCAGTTACGATAAGCACTGACGATTGTAGTAGAGAAGAGTTTCGAGTCTATGGAATGGATTGTCCCGCCTGTGCGGCAACAATTGAAAAAAGCTTAACTTCTAAAGAGAACATTAATGAAGTACATGTGAATTATAGTACAGGAAAAATGACAGTTACCTCGACTGAAGAACTTGAATTTGAGTCCATTCAAAAACAAATGAAGCGGTTAGGCTTTGAAGTCGAGCCGATAAAAACAAATAATAACGTGAAGAATTACATCATTGAAGGTATGGATTGTGGATCTTGTGCTTTAACAATTGAAAATCACTTGAATACACTCCCCTCTGTCCAGCATGTACAGGTCAATTTTTCAACCGGTAAAATGAAAATAGAACATGATAATAGTCCAGAAGAAATTGTGAAAGAAGTTTCAAAAGCTGGATTTAAAGCGTCTCTCATTACCGCCAATAGACAGAGCACATCCCCCACCCGTGCGAACAATCAAAATGGAGCCGTCATTTTTTCAGGTGTATTAATTGCGTTAGGCTTCATCGGCTCTTATACGGGGATTTCTACTTCCCTTACAACAGCAATGTATGCAATCGCAATGATCATAAGCGGATTTAAACCTGTAAAAAGTGCCTATTATGCCATTAGAAGCCGTTCCTTGGACATGAATGTCCTCATGTCAGCAGCGGCAATCGGGGCTGCATTTTTAGGAGAATGGTTGGAAGGAGCAACTGTTGTCTGGCTGTTCGCATTAGGCCTTAACTTGCAAAACCGGGCAATCGAAAAAACGCGCAAATCGATTCGAGGTCTAATGGAGTTAACTCCTCCGGAAGCGTGGGTTAAAGTTGGAGAAGACATCATCAAAAAGCCTGTCGAAGATGTATCCGTCAATGACGTGATTATCGTGAAGCCTGGAGATAGAATCCCGTTAGATGGAGAAATCATAGACGGCGAGTCCAGTGTCAATCAAGCGGCTATAACAGGAGAATCCATTCCAGTCGATAAAGGAATTGGCAATCTCGTTTACGCAGGCTCCATCAATGAACATGGCTCACTTACTGTCAACGTTACAAAGCTAGTTGAAGATACGACGATTGCTAAAATTATTCATTTAGTTGAAGAAGCCCAAGAAAAAAAGGCGCCTTCTGAAGCGTTCATCGATAAGTTCGCTCGAATTTATACACCCGTTGTATTTCTCCTTGCCCTATTGGTAATGCTTGTTCCCCCATTAGTTGCTTTTGGCACTTGGGAGGAATGGATCTATAAAGGATTAATGCTGTTAGTCATTGCTTGTCCTTGTGCGCTTGTTATATCCACTCCAGTAGCGATTGTAACGGCGCTAGGAAATGCAGCTAAACACGGTGTGCTCATTAAAGGTGGGACATTTTTAGAGAATGCTGGATCTATTAACGCCATTGCCTTCGACAAAACTGGAACACTTACCGAAGGAAAGCCGAAAGTTACGGATGTTGTGGTCTTTAATGATTCAGAAGAAAACCTGTTATCGATTGCTCGTACATTAGAAGAATATTCCACACACCCGATCGCAAAGACCGTCGTACAGTATGCGAAAGAAAAAGGCATTCAAGCGAAGAATGGAACAAATTTCAGAAACCTTGCTGGAAAGGGCGTTCAAGCAACCATTAATGAACGTACCTATTCCGCAGGAAATATAAAGTTATTCGCAGAAATCGGCACGCCGATGGATACACACCTAGAGACAATCCAACGTCTTCAGGACGAGGGAAAAACCATTATCATCATAGGTACAAGTGAAACTATTTTAGGGGTCATCTGTGTTTCGGACACGATTCGTAAGACAACTAAACTATCGATAGAAAACTTAACAAAAATAGGTGTTAAACAAGTCGTAATGCTAACAGGAGATAATGAAGGGACAGCGAAAGCAATCGCTCTAGAAGCTGGTGTGAACCGACACTTCTCTGAACTATTACCGGAAGATAAAGTAGAAGCGATCAAACAACTGCAAAAAGAAGGTTATCAAGTAGCAATGGTTGGCGATGGCATAAACGACGCCCCTGCACTAGCGACTGCTAACCTTGGAATCGCGATGGGCGGCGCTGGTACGGATACAGCAATGGAGACAGCAGATATTGTGTTAATGGCTGATAACCTAGAACAACTCCCCCATACAATGAAATTAAGTCGAAAAGCATTGAGAATTATTAAGCAAAATATATGGTTTTCATTAATCGTAAAAGCAATTGCATTGCTATTAATCTTCCCAGGATGGTTAACATTGTGGATTGCTGTATTAAGTGATACCGGTGCTGCGCTAATCGTTATCTTAAATGCACTTCGTCTTGTTAGAGTCAAAAGTTAGTTATTACTCGAAACCATAGAGTTGAAAAAAGGCTGTCCTAAAAGTCAGTAAGCACTGACTTTCTGAGACAGCCTTTTTTAGGAATATAGATTGAGACACGCCAAGTTAAGGTGCCTGGCACGCAAACAATCATATCAGGGCTATTCGCGCTATGCGCCGTATTGGCGTGTGTTTTTATATTTCAGGCTTAGACTTAAAGCCAGTTGTCATGTGAACAATGAAAACTGGCCTTAATTATTTTGCTTATAGATGACGTCCAAGGAACTCAAAGAATTTATCTTATTGCGCCAGGTCTATATTCTTCTTTTAATATGGAATGATACGCGCTATCCACTAAAACACCTTTGATCATTTCACTTTTTCGAAGAATCCCTTCACATTTCATGCCTAAGCGTTCTAGTAATTTTCCAGAAGCCACATTCTTCACTTCATATGCCGCGAATACACGCTCTAAGCCAAGTACATTAAAAGCTAAGTCGAGAATTAAATTCCCAGCTTCAGTCGCATAGCCATTACCCCAATAATGTCGATTTACCGTGTACCCCAATTCTCCGCTATTATTATATTCATGAACCCTGAACTCAATCGCGCCAATCATTTTTCCGCTTTCTTTTATCACGATTGCGTATTTGCCAATAGGTTCTTTCATAAAGTAATTCGCTATGAAATTCTTTGTCTGGTCTAACTCTTTATGTGCTGAATAAAGAAAACGAGTTGTTTCTTCATCTGATGTATATTCAAACATATCCTCCGCATCATCGAACGAAACTGGACGCAATAGAATCCGTTCGCTTTCCATCGGACTGTTCCCAACCATCAACGTAGTAATATTCCCCATGCCAACACCCCTAATTTTACCTAAATTAACATCTAATTTATTCCTGGGATATTATAACATATCTTTAAATTGTCAGCTATTCTTTTTAAAGACATTTGTTGGTGTATGGTGCCTGTCTCTCATTCAATCGTGAAAGTTCCAACATTCCATGTTTGTTCCAATACACGAATATTAGATTGCCTGGCACCTAATTTTAACCAGACAATCATTAACTGCTAAATGGTTTCAGCATCACGTTCACTTCTTTTTGCATAATAACCCCGCTTTCTTCAAAAATAACAATGGGGATAATGAATAGCATCTGTTATCAAACCAACACGAAGCAATAAAAAGGAGATGAATGGATGAAAGATCTACTATTTAAGTGGTTGTTGGTTGCGGGGGAAGACTCGCTACGGGCAGATTGCTAGTCCTTACCCGACGTGAATCCCACCCGCTATATGTTGCAACCTAGGCTCGGTCGCTCTGCCAAGCACTTTACTTTCAAGTAAAATGGTCTGATAATCTTTTAATCAACTCACCTTTTTCTAGACGTTCTTCCTGATTGAAACGGAGTGATAATTCTTTTTGTGAGTACGATGAATTCCATAATGCTATATAATTCTTTCAAATTAAGAACATCTGGATAGGGAATTCGTTTATCCGCTTTCAGATCCATTGCATTTTCTTTCACATGGATATGAAAAGGGTAGTGCTGCATCTTTTGAATTTCTGGGTTCTCAGGATGCTCCTCTGAATGAAATTTCATAATGATATTCCCTTTTTCATCATAGTAATCATAGTGAAAATAATTAATCATGCCATCTTTAATAAATTCCTGGCAAGGTAGTTTCTGAAAATCCGAAAAAACAATTGTTTTTCTAATAGCACCAGCCTCGGAGGGTAAGCCATTCGCGCCATTTCGAATCTCGATTATTTCTTCAAACTCCTTTTCTAATAATGAATAATTAGTTGCCGGTAAGTTTATCATCACGTAAGCCATCAAACTTTCTTCTAAAATAAGACCAAGCAGCAGCATCGGTCTGTTCTTCAGAAGACAATTCTTCTTTCAATCCCAATGTCCCCTCGAAATCTCCCCCGTATTTCTTCTCATACAACACCAATTGTTCGGTTAAAAACTTCACTTCATCTGTGTCGTACCTATTGTTACCCAATGCTTTTTGTTCTTCTTCCCATTCTTTCACGATTTGAGCAACCGAATAAAGTTTTCCTGTTTTTGCCTTCCACAAGGTATCTGCACTAATTCTCGACTGTATATTCTTTTCAATTCTCTCTACACCAATAAATTTACCTTCGTTTATCCAATTGTTGATAGTCGTGATTGAAACTCCAAAATATTTGGCAAGCTGACCAGTTGTATATACGGGTGTTAGTTCATCCGCTCGTGCCGCAATTTCAGCCATAGCTTTCAATGTTTCTAAAAAATAAGCTTTCATTTCCAAGGAATTTTCAAGTACAGACTCAGATAACTTGTCCAATCCCAATTTGTTCTTGGATGTCATATCTAAATAGTTCACCAATACTTTGAAGAATAAAATACTCTCATTTTCATTCTCAAAGATACGTTCTGTGATGTTTTCTGCCTTATCATCAAACACTCTCTTTTCAAACATCGTTAACATTATACTCACCTCTTGCCCCCCATTCTATCCTAACTGCAAGTAAACTACAAGGAACTGCAAGCAGATAGAAAACATAATTTCTATATGCTATTCCACGGCACAAGAAATTATACATTATCAAGTCGTTTACAATGTAAGATACATGAAGTTTATCCATTCTGATATTGATTTTTATTCATGCCATTGCCCGTTATTATGTGGTGTAATGGTGCCTTTTCCATCAAACTCAGGAGTTAGTACCACGTTCACTTCTTTTTCATAATAACCCCGCTTCCGTCAAAAATAACAATGGGGATAATGAATAGCATCTGTTATCAACACGAAGCATTAAAAAAGGAGATGAATGGATGAAAGGTCTACTTTTCAAGTGGTTGTTGGTCACGGGAGGTTTCTTTAGTTTTCATATAACAGAAATCGTGACTGTTCACGCGAATGAGGATCCCTCGATAAATGTATCGCGGCAATGGTCGAAAACGGTTATACAAAATGATCAGGAAGAAGATACGCCTAAACAGCAGCCCGTTGACCTAAGAATTTTACAACAACGGTATCCAGAACTATTTTTCTTACAAGGGCCAACTTATCAAAAACGAGTTGCTTTAACTTTTGATGATGGTCCTGACCCGCGTTTTTCAAATGATGTATTAGATGTATTAAAACAGTACAATGTACCAGCAACATTCTTCGTGTTAGGATCAAAAGCCATGGCGAATCCTGAAATTGTTAAGCGTATGCAAAACGAGGGGCATGTCATCGGGAACCATACGTACGCCCATCCCAACCTAGTCGCAGAAGCGGACCTCGATACCTTAGAGCAGGAAGTAACTAAAACGGAGGACACGCTTAACGGCATCATTGGGTACCGGACAAAATTATTTAGACCACCCTATGGCTTCTTGTACAATGAATTAGTCGAAAAGCTACGCGACATGAACTATTACGTGATTGGCTGGTCGGTTGATTCGTTGGATTGGCAGGAAGACCCGCCGGAAGTTATTGCTTCAAATGTGCTAGACATTATTCATCCAGGCGCGATTATTCTCATGCACGACGGAGCAGAATTGGACGGAGATCGGACCAATACAATCAAATCGCTTCACCAAATTATCCCGACACTGCAAGAGCAAGGGTACGAGTTTGTCACAGTACCGGAACTGTTGGATATCCCCTTTAAGAAATAGAAGGTCTCTCTTCTATTTCTTTTTATATTCCTAATCCAACCACTTGCCTTTCAACAGATTGAAACTTATACAAAAAAGAAGCATGGATTCCCCAAACTGGGGAGCTATGCTTCTTATCAATACTGTTTTCCATAAAACTTATGGAGACGGTGGTGAATACGGTGCCAGCCACTCAAACTAACAAAACACCCCATTGAATTGCGTGAGTAATTAGCACAACTACAGCATTGCATAAAGACATGCATTGCTTATCTGCAATCACTATGGTTCTCCTTTCGCCAAGTCCAACTTGAATTCAATTACTTCCTGTTTCGCAGAAGTGGTTTTTTTATAATGAACACAGGCCGGCTTACATATAGTAAGAAAAGTCCAAGGGGAAAACTCAAATAAAATGGATGAATAATGAAGGGAACGAGGCAACATGATTGGTTGAAAGAGCATTGTTACTAATTATCTTATTGCGGATCTTTTCAGGCAGTATTGACATCACTGCAGCCATGCTAATGTACAAGTTTAATGATTTGGAAAAAGCTTTTTACATCAACACGTTACTAGCTCTTGTAGGTCCTTGTATCTTAATCATCACTACGGCAATCGCATTATTCGGTCTCACTGAAAAAATTTCTCTCATGCGAATGGTCTGCCTTTTTGTTGGAATCACGTTAATTTTTATTAGCTTGAAATCCAACTAAGAGTAAGGGGTGGCCGATGCAACAGCTTTCATGGGAGAGCTCATATTAGGTATGGGTAAATGTACGTCTTAACTAATTGATTACAGGCAAAAAAAGACCGCTTCATGTAAATCACATGAGGCGATCTGTATATTTGTAAACAGGTAAACCTTGTTTAACGAACTCCCAAACCCACTATTGGCAGCATGATTCTAATAAAAGGTAATCACATAGCGCCGGTAAGGCCATCTGCATTCACTTAAACCGTCGCTGTCATCGTCTTTCTCCCACTGTGTCGTCATAACAATGTTTCTTGCTCGGACACACCTAACAATCCGTCTCCTCACTTGCACGCCACATATCAATGGTTTTATGGATAAAATGCTCTTAAAATAAGGCGACCGGCAATCAAACAATCACGTTAATTGGAACAAACGATAATGTTTAAACTTTCATGATTGAGTGTACAGGCACCTTAATACAGAGACTACCTAAAATTAAAATACCTTTTTCTTCTGTCACTTACTATCCACGCCAAATACAGACACAGTCAGTCGATTTGAAATAAATTCGATGTCTTGCCACGACAATAGATTTTCAACATATCCTAATGTATCTGAATTGGTTGGTCCAATAATACGTTGCAAGGCCAATAAATCAAAATAATTGTTTCTGTTTGTTGTATTAATTGGGAATAAGGCTCCTATACCAAGAACTCCGCCTTGTACTGGATTTTTTAATAGCCCATTACTGTTATAAAACTGAGATAAATAATCAAAGCCTTTGGTACCAATGTCTATGATGAATAAAACGTTAAGCTGAGAGCTTTCCACACGCACTTTATAGAAATTCTCATAATGTGCTTCGAATTCATATTTGTCATCGTAGTCATCACTGTTGAACAATTCTCGTAACCTGTTATTCCTAAAGGAATAGATATAAAAAATACGATATCCCCCACTGCCGCCCGTATCCATACTTATCATAATGTCAGGGACACCATCTTTGTTGAAATCTCCAAGAAACAAGCGCGCATTATAGCCGGCGTTATTTTTCAGATGAACGGTTGTACTTTTAGTTGTCCGTCCATCACGAATCACAAGCGTAATGTTATCGGCATAGATACCTGGTGGTCCATCAAATTGACCATACAAATAAACGGTGTCCATGATACCATCCCCATTTACATCTCCCATTTGCATATCCAACAATGTACGTTTCCCGTTAACCTCAAACCCTCCTGTTCAAATGTAATCGTTGTTCATTGTATGCTATGCTGATAGGGTCTAGTTGATTTTCTTCTAATGAGTAAGTATCCAGCCCAAAGCACAGAAAAATGAAATTGGTACCAGATCGTTAAATCAAAACAGCGCCTTTATCCACAACGGACAAGACGCTTTTAAAGTTATTTTACTTATACAAGTTATCATAAATTCGTTGCAATACAGAACTAATATCCAGACGGCAATAATAATTAGCATCTAAAATCTATTTCGGAATTTTAATTTTATTCATAAATAGATTCTACATAATCAATACCTTTAGCTGTAATACTTACACCTGAACTATCTCCAGAAATATCTATTTGAATATAACCAGATGTAACAAGATAATGATAAGCTAAGTGTTTTTCGCTATTTCTTTCCCCGTATAACTCATTCGATTTGACAATCAAACAATTATTTTGTGTAGGAGAAAAAAAATGAAGATTATACAGTTCTTCTAAAATTTCTAATCTTAATTTCTTTCGTTCTTTCATTGATTTAACATCTATCATATTATTATCCCCCTTTTCGCATTTAGTGAAAGGTACCTGCAACAAAAATTCATGATAATTCAACCAACTTGAATGAAAATACACCCAGTCAGAATAAATCTATACTTAATAGCTTCATGCTTTTATTTTCATCCAATTGTAGTGTATTTACTGAATAGTTCTCTGCACAAGTACCCTACAATTAATCCGTCCAATCGTCATAACACATGTATTCTCCGTATGATTGTGGTAAACTGAACATATACTTAAAAAAGACCGGGTGCGCTAACACCCAGTCAATACAGCTGACATCCGCTTGAAGTGCGGTCGGCCAGTATCACGAGAGTTTTTATAAGAGTAACTACCCTGCTTACTTACCGGTTAGCGGAGGGTAGTTACTTTTTTCTTTTGGTGTATAGAGCAATTATCGCTACAATGGCTGTTGCCGTTGCTACGAGGAACATTCCAAATTGGAACATCATTGTCATTGCTTCGTATGTCACCATATAAACACCCCCTTTCCCAAGGGAGTGCCAACCGCCCATCCGCCGTATGTCGCTGTACCTCCCATTCTATCACTTACTCTATAGAAAGCGAACAGGAATTCTTAAATGCTCGCACAAAAAAAGAAGCGCAAATCCTCCATGGTAGAGAATTTGCGCTTCTTAAATTTGCTTTTGTCCATAATTTCTATGGAGGCGGCGGGAGTCGAACCCGCCACGAGGATAAACGCTATAATACCGCTAATTATAAGGGTTTATCGCTGCTATTGCAAATGCTTGACTACGTATTTGACTACGTTTTAACAAATTTGTGTTGCGGGGGCAGTATTTATTGATGTAAAACTATAAATATTAAAGTGCAGCGGCATTTTTTCTCATCTCATTAGGATTCATTGGTTCAGCTCAAGTTCAATACCTAATTCCTGTTTTATCATCTAGAGTGTTGTATTCGAGATTTTCATCTACTGTCTCTATTTCAAATCCACCTTCTAGTAAGAATTTGCGTAAAAACTCATCAATACGTATATTGACCTGATATGGCTTTATTGACTTTCCACTAATTTTTTCAAAATAAGACCTAGCTCTCTCTTTAACAACAGTTTTTTTCAAGTTATCAAACCGATTATATTCATTGATATTGGACTCTGTGATTTTAAGGCTCATCATTTTCCGCAATTCTGCTTCATTAAGACCTAGTAATTCAGCAAATTTATGAATCTGATCGTTTTCTGCTTTTGCACGATACTCAATAATATAATCCTTAAGTGTCTTACCAGTTTCTACGACAATGTTTCCACTTTGAACATCATACATGAAAATATTCGCATACTTTTGCTCTTCTTGCGTCAATGTTGAAAATGTTGTGTGAAGATCATTTAACGCATCTTCAATAGCTTGTTTTGTAACTCCTGTTTGATTAATCAAGCGAAGATATTTTTGAAAACGTGAATTCATGTAATTAGTATCAATTACACCCGTATCAATTTCTGTAAGATATCCTTCCACTTCAAATGGAACTTCGCTTTCTCCACCGCTGCCACCGCCGCTAAATAGCTCCTTGTAGCGTAAAGCTAATATCAGATAATCTGTTTCATCAAACTTCATTACAACTGATGTTTTTGGTTTTCCTTGTCCATGAGAGAAATCATAGTCCCTTCTCTCCCATTTGAAGCCTTGAATTCGCGAGGCTTCCAAGTATTCATTGAAGCCTTTAAACAAGGAAGCGAATTTTCCTCTCGCTGTAAAATCTTCGGGTAATTTCTCAAAGTTTTCAACCCCCGCTGTTTCGAAAACATTTTTTATTTCTTCGAAGATGGTATTCAACTTCCTAAGATTACCTTCAAGCTTCTGAACAAATAACTCAACAGGCTTATCACCGGAATATATCTTAACTGCTTCATTTATATTGCGCTCCATCGTATTTGGGTATCTATAATAACGAATTGTACCAAACGGCTTCTCTGGGCCAAACAAACGATTTGTACGTGAAAATGCCTGAATAATATTGTCATACTTCATCAATTTATCCATGTATAAAGTATTAATCCATTTCGAATCAAAACCTGTCAACATCTGATCGACAACAATTAAAATATCAATTTGTTGATTTGGCTCGCGTTCAATCATGACGTATGGCTTCTTATGTGAGAGTCTAGAGGCAATATCTTTCTTTAATTTGGCGTGCGTAGCGATAGAAAAATCTTGACCGTATCGTTCATTATAGTCTTCAATAATTTCAACCAAACCGTCTTCCTTAAATTCGACATCACCCATGTTATCGATATTGGGGTCAAATAGCGCGGTTACTTTCAAGCCAATTTCATTCTTATTTAATAGTCTATAGTACATGATAGCTTCAGGAATGCTACTTGTCGCAAATATAGCATGAAATTTGCTCGCGTGACTCAATGTCATCCAGTTATCTAAGATGTCCCGTACAACTGTTTTACGGTGAACCTCAAGTTCATATTGTGACTTTGGTACATAATCTTCAATACCTTTGTGATAGTTTTCTAACGAATCCTTATACCCAGCCATTGGAACTTGAGTAGAATTAAGAAACTTATAATAAATTTTAGATTTTCGCTGATCTTTTATTGCTTCTTCTTCAGATTTTGCTTTTGCCTGATGGAGTGCTACCTCTTTCCGCAGGTCACGATCCCTATAAGTCAAAACTTTATATGGGTCAAAACCAAGTACATTCTCGTCCCGAATCCCATCAGCGATACTGTAGCGGTGCAATTCGTCTCCAAATACTGTTGCAGTCGTATTCATCTTCCTTTGATTTTCTTTATGAATTGGAGTTCCAGTGAACCCAAAGAAAATAGCAGATGGAAACATCTCTTTAATAGTAATTAACATGTCTCCAAAAGTTGAACGATGCGCTTCATCTATGATGAAAACAATACGTTTTGACCTCATTACTTCAAGGTCTTTTGAATTTAATCCGCCTTCATCATCTTTAATACGTGACATCTTTTGAATGGAAGTCACAATCAACGTATCTGCGGGGCTCGAACTCTTTAGCTTGGTAATGAGTACGTTGGTGTTTTCCGTGGCTTGTACTTCTTCGTTCACTTCAGCGAAACCACGATAAACATCAAGAGATTGCGTACCAAGTTCTATTCTATCCATTAGGAACAGAACCTTATCCGCATCTTTTGAGTTGGCAATTAACTGTGCAGATTTGAAACTTGTCATGGTTTTACCTGATCCAGTAGTATGCCAAATATAGCCCCCAAGCATGCTCTTGCCATCCCATTTTGTCTTTGCAACCTTATTGGAAATCGCATTCGCAGCGTAATACTGATAGCTACGCATAACTTTCAACACTCCGTCACCACTATCTGGAACGGTGTAAAATCCTATTAATTGGTGCGCCATTGGAATAGATAATAGTGAACCTGCAATATCTTTCCAATTATTCAGAGGTTCATTATTGAAATCTGCCCAATGAAAATAGAAATCAGAATTAAATTTCCCGTCAGGCCCTGGATTAGCAAAGTAAACAGTTTCCTCTGGTTCCATCGCTACAAATACTTGAACTAAAGAGAATAACCCGGTATAAATTCCTTCGTTCGCGTATTTCTCAATTTGATTATATGCTTGACTTACAGAAACACCGGAACGCTTCATCTCAATATGAATGACAGGCATGCCGTTAATCAGCAACATTAAATCTCCACGACGATCGTTTAATATTTTTGATTTCGTTGGAAAATATGGCTGTTGTGCAATTTGGTAGCGACTTTGACCGCCCGCAATTTCTAAACGGTCATAAATTTTCAAGCTAACCTCTTTTCCAAGATGTATCTTGTCTTCAGGATTATCTCGTGTAATTGAAATTGATTTTCCATTGATAAACCCATTAAGGTTTAGTGGAGTACGAAGCTCTGTAATCTTTTCCATAATCTGTTGCATTTCACTATTAGTTAATGGGACATTATTTAAACGATCTATATCACGGTTATTTTGAAAGAGTATATCCGCCCAGTTTCTTATTAAATCTTCTTCGGTTGGGAATTTAATTACTTCCTCCCAGCCTTTTTGTGATAGCAACAAGTTGATTAATGCTTCCTCAAACTCCGCTTCATTTGTAAAAACCAACTGCTATCCCCCCTTAAACAAACATCTTTTGAAGTAATGCTTTTTTAATATTAACTAATTTCCCCAACTCAAGCTGTTGGAGAGCTATAAGCGCGTCTATTTGAATGAAGAACTCTCCAATTTTTACTTGTTCCTTCTTTGATGGTACTGCAAGTTTGAAACTAGCATATTCCCGGGCGTTAACCCCCGGTTGCCCAGAGCGTTGAGATGTAATTTTAATGAAGTTGCTATAGGCATCAGTCAGTGTATTTTGATAAATAAATTCTGAGTCATTAGATTCATTAATACGTGCTCTAATTAAGAATCCTGCATAATAAACCTTCCCATCAGTTTCCCTGTACCTATAAGTTTTGCCAACACTAGCACCTGTTCTTGCAAAAAGGATATCGCCTTTTGAAAGTAGGTAATTGTCCGCCTTATCCAACTCTATATTAGGTGAAGTTAAATTATCTTTAATGAACTCTCGACTGTTTTCATTAATATCTGTAATGCGAAGATACTTATTTTTCCCATCATATTCTTTAGCAGCTGCATTCAATCCATATTCAAATGAAGTAGCCAAATCACCTAACTTCCGCTCTTCCCATGGAGCTGTAAATTCTTCAAAACGAATATCTGGTTTATCTTTTCCCTTTTTCGGAAACATTTTTTCAAGTAAAGCCTTTTTCATGAAAACCATTTTTTCGAACTTATGTTGGTGAAGAGCGATAGACTGGTCTAATTGTTTGAAGACGTCACCAATTTTAATCTGTTCTTCCACACTTGAAGGTACTTTAAATTCTGTATTGGAAACAACTGCCCAATCTGAACGAGGCATTTTTGTTCCAGTGGATAAATTTGCGACTGTTTGATACTTATTAGTTTGGATTAATGAATATATAAAATCACTATCCGTATCTTCAGGACGAAAAACCCAAAAATCACCTACTGCAATACCTGTAAAATCTGGCCGCAACCAATTTTTAAGATATGGCCGCAACTTCCCAAAAAGAATATCTCCTGGTTTAAATTCAATACCTTTCTTCTTACTTTTTTTTCGAAAAATATTCTTATTAAGTTGTCCTTTCCCTGAAACAATATCTTCATACTCTACCCTAGGGAGACTTTCATCCTCACTTGAAGTGGAAACTCGACTTACAAGTGCAGAAAACCTATGCTGTTCCCAAGCATCAGTAAAGTGGTCATATCTAATTTCAGGGTATTTTTTACTTTCAAACATATTATTCACCCTTCAATAGCTTTTGGAACTCGCTAAGCCCCTTCATATCGTGTTCATTACCTTTTAACTCATCAATTAATTTTGCTAAAGTTCTCTTTGAGGTTGTCATTTCACTTTCTACTTCGTAGTATGTCGTTGCATACTTATCTGCTAGCTGTTGAACCTTTAAAATAAGATCAGAGATAATATTACTTGGTACTTCATATAAACCCGTTACTAATGGAATTATCCACTTCAATTCAAGTAATTTACAAACTTCTTCATCTGATAAGTTTTCTATTGTTTCTTTTGTCTTCATATGAAGTGCCGCAGAATCTATTCTCAATTGAGCCCTTAAATCTCTTTCTTCAATAATTAAATCACTAACTCGAACAAGTTTCGCCTCAAATGATTCCTCAGGGAATTCATAATTCAATTGTAATTTTCTCAAATACGCATTAACCTTGGATTTCCCGAATGTACCATCTTTATTCGGTTCAATATTTGCCCAGTTAACTTCCGAATGATTAGCGACGAATCTTTCTCTTTCCGATTTCTTTGCTTTTGCATCTAGCAAAGTAATATATTCGTTCAAAGTATTAATCTCTTCTGATTCAATATCTGTGTATGCAGTGTTAAGGGCTATATTTACTTCAGCAGTAACGAAGGCATCATTATCATCATTTAATACTGGAGATTCTTTTTCTTCTTCAGAAAGTGTTTCAATAACTTTGGAATAGCAGGAGGAAATATCATCCAAACGATTCTCCATGACTTTAATAGCATCTGCTTCTTCTTTGAGTATTGTAGACTGAATCAATTCAAATGGAATTACACGTCCTACATAGCCTTCTTGAACTTCAACTTCTTTCCCATTCCTTTTTCTTAAGACAATGTTGTCATCGACTTTTTTCGTGACTTCAAAGCCTTCAGTCTGGATAATTTCTAAATCCACTGCAATCTTTGACCACTCGTCGTCAAATACTTGATAAGCTTGATATTTATCTACTAAAGGAATTAAAGATAGACGATCGAAAATTTCATTACTAATTGTTGTTTTTTCTTTATTAATATTTATTGAAGTGTTTTGATCAATGAGCTTATTTATAAGATAGTCTTCAAATCCTTCAAACGATTCGCGATAATTGTTTATGAATTTTATCACATCGACATTTTCAGTAATAGATTTCATCACATCATTTGTCGCTATGTCAACATATGGTGATTCCTCCTCTAAAAACAAATCCTCCTTTAGCGTTGGTAAGCACTCCCAAAAAGCGGACAAATTTTCAATTTCAGTTTTGGGAATCCCGCCAAACATAGATGCGTAAATATCCCAAGACTCACTTTCATCCGAGGAATCTACGTAAAGTGAAATATTTAATTTATAGTCGTTTTTTCGGATGTCATCCCGGCAAACTTTTCGAGAATACTTTTCAACTTCGAGACGCTGGGTAACTGTATCAACAATTTTCTTAATATCTGATCCTCGTAATACATTGTTTTTACCAACCTTAACAAAATCTTTTGAAGCATCCACAATTAAAACGTCATTTGTTGTTCGCTTCTGTTTTAAAACCATAATTATTGTTGAGATATTTGTCCCAAAGAAAATATTCGAAGGTAAACCTATAATTGCATCAATATTGTTGTGTTCAATTAAATTCTTACGGATTTCTCCTTCTTCACCGCGGAATAACACACCATGTGGTAGGACAATTGTCATAATACCTTCTGATTTAATGTGAAACAAATCATGAAGCAAGAAAGCGAAATCCGCCTTTGTCTTAGGAGCAAGTCCATAGTTTGCATATCGCGGATCGTTTTCTTTACTGGTAGGATCCCATGTTTGCGAATATGGTGGATTTGATACTACCGCATCGACATAAAGCGGGTCATACGTTTCAATAGGATTATTGTCATCAAAGTAAGGCCAATCATCTTCAAGTGTATCCCCATTGCGTGTTACGATATTATCTGGAATAATTCCACGCATAACTAGATTCATTCGAGTTAAGTTATATGTGTTTTCCTTTAATTCTTGAGCGTAATACTTAATGTTGTTTTGGTTATCAATATGCTTTGCAACAGATTTCCCTATGTTGATTAGCAATGAGCCTGAACCGCTAGTAGGATCATAGATTTTAATTTCATCTTTGTCTTTTAAATGATTCGCTACAATTTCTGACATCAAGACAGATACTTCATGTGGGGTATAGAATTCTCCCGCTTTTTTCCCTGCGTTTGCGGCGAACATACTAATCAAGTATTCATATATAAAACCAAGAACATCATAGTCTTGTTTACCGTCCATCGGGATAATTTTAATTAAATGGATTAACTCACTAATCGCTTTCGTCTGGGCACCAGAACTATCTCCTAATTTACTTAACCCGGTTTCTAAAGTATTGAAGATACGATCGAAGACTCTTTTATGACTAGGACTAATAAGACGACTGAATGCAGACAATCCTACACGGACATTATCAACAGAAAAGTCTTTCCCAAGCTCTAGCCAAGTTGAGAACAAATTACCGTATTCGATAAAGTACCCGATTCCATTTTGAATGAATGCTACTTCATCCTGGCTTTCTTCTTTCAGATTCTTAATATCCTCAAGCGAATAATCATTCTCCTTTAAGAACTTTACTTCTTTATCAGATAAAAACTTGTAGAAGATAAATCCTAAAATATAATCCTTGTACTCGTTTGGATCAATCTTTGAACGCATCTTATTTGCAGACTCCCAAATTCTTGAGGCTAATTGCTGTTTATTCATTATTCCACCCTATTCATTCTTTGTTTTGTTCCTTAGTTCTATTTTATCACAATGACCTTATATAAAAAGGGTCGTATAGATAGAAGTTTGGTGAACAATGCTGTTAGACTTCGGCATTGACATCAATTTAGATTGGTTTCACTCCATTTATCGCAATGTTAGTACGACTTAGCGATCAACTCTTCATTACGTTCAGAGGTATTAGGTGAGGGCACAGAGATTCTTTCTTTTATTTTCTTCCTGACAAAATATAATTTCCATTAGTTAACTAAAAACTTTTGACAAGAAAAAAAATATACTTTTGACTAACACCTGGTCATCTATAAACTAAGGGGGTACCCCACCGTTTCATGCCCCACCCCTTTATTATACCGTTGTTTATCCACTTGGATAGATAGCGGTTTTTTTGTGTTTTACAGGGACGACAGGCGCGGTGAGAGGAGCGCAACTTTGAAGGGAGGTGAAAGATGTGAATGAGTCGTTAGCACGTGTATTAGTAGGCGCAAAAGAGTTGAACAAGTGGGTTGCAATAAAGCACCTAACGTACAAACAGCTTGAAAGTCTGAATTTAATTGAGCTTGAAGATGAAGGTCATCTACTTGTCCATCGCCATTCTGTAGAAGGTATCTTATTGAAGCTGACATTAAAGGGATACCTTCAATACAAGAATTAATGCGATGTATATTCAAGACCGGAATAACTGCGTAAGACGAAATTTTATTTATCACTGGGAGGAATTCAGTTATGAAGAAACCTGTATGGGAGCAATACAACAGTTACACAGAAATGACAGATGGAAAGGATGTTACACCTTTGGAGATGCAGATAATCTACAACGACCTTGTGAGTGAGTACAAATCTATTGCAGACCAGATTGTAGAATCAATTGATCGCAATGATTACATCGAGTTGTCGAAGTTGATAAACCAAAGAAAACATGTACAGGCAGCTATCGATGAAATGAAAGCGTTGTATGGAGATAAACTCCATATGTCTCATAAGACGAGAGGGCAATTAGCTGATGCATTATCCAAAAGTGCTTATTTTGCCGATACCCGGGGTGAGGAAGCTTTACGAAGCATTTTTACAGGTTTCGAGAAAATCAATGAGACCGTGCGAACAGCTGCAGACAAAGCAGTGAATGGTACTACTAACGCACTCAACCTCGGAAATCGGATGAATTACAAAATTAGCCGCAGCATTCTATCGCAGACTACAAACAGCCTGTTAAAGCTGGCTAACACCTTTAAGAAATAATTTCATATTAAATGCAAAGGGGCGATAAACAAATGATTGAAAAACAGCAGAAGATTGGGAAGAAGCTTGTTCCGTTTAATATCCCTACATCCACTCAGACATCGTTGCCTAATCTGGTTCTAACATCATCGGAGTCAAAAAAGCGGATCAATGAATTGAATGAGTTCGTTCAAAATTCCTTAGTTAAAGGCGTCGATTATGGCATGGTAAACGGATTCTCTAAACCTACACTTTTAAAGCCTGGCGCAGAGAAACTTTGTGACGCATTTGGCTTTTCAAAGACTGTAGATGTTGTTAATCGCATTGAACAGTGGGAAACGGGAGTATTCGCATATGAGGTGAAGATAACGTTATCACGGAAAGATAATGGAATCGTCGAAGCTGAAGGTTTAGGATCTTGCAATAGCAAGGAAGCGTCATTTCGGCACCAAGATCCTTTTACGATTGTGAATACCGTCCTGAAGATGGCGAAGAAACGAGCATTAATTGATGCCATTTTATCCGCGACTCGTGCGAGCGGTCTATTTACTCAGGACATTGAGGACTTTCCAAAACAAAATGACTTTAAGGAAGGTGATGAACCGGCGACTAAATTCCAGCTACAAACAATCTATCGTCTTGTTTCTGAACTCGACATCAGTAATGGTGAAGCGAAAGAGTTGATGATAATTTTGTTTAACGTCGAAAAAAGTACGAAGTTATCAAAGAAGCAGGCGCATGACTTCATTCAGGATTTACTTCTATTGCAAAACTCACGGAAGGAGGAGCAATGTTGAATCTACGACCAAATTGAAAGCCCATCGATTGCAGATGCAGTCAATGGGCCACTCAATCAAATCTGTCATCAGTTGTGGCACCATTAAAGCATCGGGCGGTGTATAAGATGCACCGGAGATAATGCCATTCCGATTACGGTACATCCCTGCATTATCTCTGTCTATTTTATTTAACACGATACTATGCAAGTCTTTGACGACTCTTTCTGAAAAAGGGATTTCTTCTTGCACAATTTCTTCAGCTACTAGAATCGCTTCTTTGTGATTAATAGCTTCTAAATGTTCGCGCATGGATTTACCTGCAATCGTGATGCCGTCTTCGAGTACTGCCTTCGTTTCATATACCGTCAATGTATTTCCTTCGATTGCGTTTGAGTGATATGTGCTCTTGATAACAAAATCGGCCATAAGTTCCCGAAGTAATTCTGGTGATAGTTGACGTTGCTAGCCACCTTTCTCTTTCAGCATGGTCAATCGATGTAGCCTATCAGATAGATCCTCTTTCACGACTCTTGCACTTCCACTTCAGGATAATAAAGATCCTTCCGCAAGCAAACATCCTTATGCTTCAATGTCTCTCCCGCAAACCGCAGCCAAATCTCATCATCTGCCATAACACCATGCGTCTTTCTGACAATGCCCCAGCGGTTAAAGGCTTGCATGCCGAGACTCTCCAATAGTTCATCAGCATTGACACGAGTAGGAGGAAATGTTCGCCATTTCAACCATTTCTCAAGTTCTTCAATTGTAATATGTCCTTCCATATTCGGAGAGAACTGCTTATTGAAATCAGTAATATAGTTAATAACGTAAGGCGTCCCACCATTTGCTGGCTTTAGGTCCACCCGCGCAATGACTTCATCCATCCACATGACGTCGAATTTCATATAATCAATCATCGGTATCACTTCCTTCAAAGAACAGATGGGCGTAACCGGGATCATTCATTTGGGAAAGAAGAACTTTCCCCGCTCTTCCAAAATCGATATCCGTCGTTTCAAGTCGATGAAGCAGCTTGGTCTTATTAATGAACGCCGGTCCTTCATATAAAGCAAGTTGCTTGGAAAAACGTGAATTGAATGGCTTTGCCTTCACTTTACGTTTTAAAATAGTTAATGGTTTGCCTGGCGGATAATCTTTTTCATCAGATAAAAGACTAAGTCCATTGTCAAAAATTGGTGCAATTTTCCAAGTCTTTTCTACTGGATTATATAAAAATAGGATATTATTTGTATGGCGATCTTCATTCAAAATAAGCGCGTCAAATGCAAGCATCTGGGCAATTGAATCCCTAACTTCGAGTCCTGTATATTTCTCGACTCGTTGCATAATCTGTTCAAATTTCTCTTTTGTCGATATAGCATTATTGTTGAGTATGGAATCAGTAGAAGAGAAATTCGCTTCGAATAAACGTTCAAGAGTGACTTCTTGCAGTTTCCCTCTAAAGTCATAAGAATAACAGCCAATGGTAGTTTCGCCTGTAGGTAAAAGAATTTCACAAGATTTGTAGGTAACATATTGTTGTTTCTTTAATGTTGAGCAAGATAAGATGAGTGAAGCAAGTACCTCTGCCACACCTTCATAACCTCGTGTATTTTCTTTAATCCACTTATCACCGACTTGCCATTTTGATTGATCACCTTTACTTGAGGTGCTTGTAATACGCACTGCTTCAGTAGGAATCGTAATCAATTCCATATCATTCACATCCCCCGTCCATAAAACTTCTTTCTGGTATAGAAAAAAGATATTGCCCAGAAGTCTATCCTCTGTTCAATATCTTTATCTACTGCTTTACTATTTTCCATAATTTCTATGGAGACGGCGGGAGTCGAACCCGCGTCCAAAGGCTCTGCTACTTCAGCGTCTACGCGTGTAGATCGACTACTTTCGATTCGCGCTGCATTATGCCGTCAATCAAGGCGTCTTGAGCGCTATCCCGGAAGTCTCTTGCAACGGCCTCAGGAGGCAACCGTTACCGTATCCCACTAAAAGTTGAGCCTAGACAATGCCACATGGGCGATGGAATTGCTAGGCAGATTCAACAGCTTACGCTGCGAATGCTAGGTTGTTGTTTGTTTTGCCAGTTATTATTAACTGTCGTTTCTGACGGAGACGATCCCTCCGACGCGCAGCTCAAGCCCAGACCACCCCTGTCGAATCCGTAACGTCCCCGTTAGCTAAAGGTCAATTTCAACCTCTATAGGGATGTCAGGAAGGCCTACTGAAAGGCTTCTGAACTATTTCACTATCTTTATGTTACTACATTTTCGACTAAAAATCAATATTGCTGTTTTGCCTTGAAAGCACGTTCCACTTCACGCTTCGCTTCTTTCTTCTTCAAGTCTTCGCGTTTATCGTACAACTTCTTCCCTTTACCGATACCGATCAATACTTTTGCAAAACCATCTTTCAAGTACATTTTAAGCGGCACAATCGCAAAACCTTCTTGCTTTGTTTGACCGATCAATGACCTGATCTGCTTCTTATGCAATAGTAGCTTTCGAGATCGCAATGGATCGTGGTTAAATTGGTTTCCTTGTTCGTACGGACTAATATGCATATTGGAGATCCATGCTTCATTATTGCGGATCAAAACAAACGCATCACGAATTTGGACCTTACCATTACGAATCGATTTGATTTCGGTCCCTTGCAGAACAATACCAGCTTCAATCGTCTCTTCAATGGCAAAATCATGATTCGCTTTTTTATTAATCGCTAATACTTTCCCTTGACCCTTCGCCATATAGTTTCCCCCTCTACAAACACATTACATTTATTAAGTTGTTGTGTGATATATAGCATACTACAATTATTTATTTGCCTATCTTTAAAAAATAGCAAACTAGATGATTGTAGTGAAGGGCAGCGACTCCTGGGGGATGAGCGTGACAGGTAAGACCCTTCAGTGATGCCTTAATTTCTGTAAAGAACACAGAAATACGGCAAAGCGAACTCTTCGTTGTTCGCTTGGCTTACCGCACGCCCCCCGGAAAGCGTCCGCCCGAAACGTAAATCATCGGGTTAGCTTGCTATGTTACTTATTCGTTATTTTACTTCCTCTTTCTCGGAACCTGTTTTTTCTTCTTCTTTTTAGGTTTCGCGACATCTTCATAAAACTTCCTCTTGGGTTTACCCGATCCAGGCTTCTTATCCGACTTAGGCTTCGAAGAACCTGATGAAGAACGGTCTCCGCCTTTTTTCGCATGGATGACTTTTGGTGTCTCCTTGCGCGCTCTATGGAAGGACTGTTTCATCCCCGCAATTTCAAAGTCGATCGCAGATTCCTCAGGTTTGACGGAAACGACGCGAATCGTCACTTCATCCCCAATTCTGAACTGCTTGCCTGTGTGCTCACCAATCATCATCATTTGACGATCGTCAAAACGATAATAATCATCATTCATATAACTGACATGCACAAGGCCTTCGACGGTGTTTTCGAGTTCAATAAACATCCCGAAGTTCGTAACGGAAGAAATGACACCATCGAATTCTTCACCGATCTTATCAAGCATGAATTGCGCCTTCTTCAGCGCATCCGTATCACGTTCTGCATCGACTGCTCTACGCTCACGCTCAGATGTATGCTGTGCAATTTCAGGCAAATTGGCATTCCAGTGCGCAATCGTCTGAGGAGACACATCTTTCTCGATTAAATACGTGCGGATCAACCGATGGACGATCAAATCCGGGTACCGTCTAATTGGCGATGTGAAATGCGTATAGAAATCAGCTGATAAACCGAAGTGGCCTAGGCTCTCTTCAAAATACTTCGCCTGTTGCATCGAACGTAATAACATTGTAGAAATAACCGTCTCTTCAGGCATGCCTTCAATGGACTCGACAATTTCCTGCAATGCGCGTGGATGCACTTTATTCCCAGCACCTTTGACGACAATACCGAAATTCGTGATGAACTCGAAGAAACGCTGAAGCTTCTCTGCTTTAGGGTCTTCGTGAATACGGTATAGGAATGGCACTTGCAGCCAGTGGAAATGCTCTGCAACCGTTTCGTTCGCTGCCAGCATGAATTCCTCGATCAGACGCTCCGCCTCCGTACGTTCACGGATAACGATATCTGTCGGCCAACCCTTTTCATCAACAAGCACTTTGGATTCTTTGAAATCGAAATCGATTGCTCCGCGGTCAATTCGCTTCTGTCGTAAAATGGACGCAAGCTCCGCCATATTGTTAAGCATCGGAACGATATGTGCATACTTCTCCATCAGCTCTTCATCTTTTTCTGAGATGATTTTATAGACTTCCGTATACGTCATTCGTTCTTTCGACTGAATGACACTTTCAAAAATTTCATGATCAATTGTTTTCCCGTTATGGTCGATTGTCATTGAACACGATAATGTCAAACGGTCAACATGTGGATTCAAGGAACAGATTCCATTTGACAACTTATGAGGAAGCATTGGAATTACACGATCCGTTAAATAAACACTCGTGCCACGGTCATACGCCGCATCGTCAAGAGGCGTATTTTGTTGTACATAATGGCTAACGTCCGCGATATGAACAGATAATGTAAATGTCCCGTCCGCATTTTTTACGAGTCCAATGGCATCGTCCAAGTCTTTCGCATCCGCGCCATCGATCGTGATGACAAGCTCTTCACGCAAGTCGCGGCGTTTAAACAGTTCGTTTTCCTGTACTTCGTCAGGTGTTTTATTCGCCTGATCCATAACTTCTTTCGGGAACTCGACTTCAATTCCATGCTTATGGATGATCGACAGGATATCGACACCCGGGTCGTTTTTATGACCGAGTATTTGAACAACCATTCCAGTAGCTGACTTTAAATCGCTCGGCCATTCAGTGATTTCCACAACCACTTTATGCCCGTCGACTGCGTCAAGCGAGTTTCCTTTGCCGATAAAGATATCCATCGGTAGTTTTTTATCGTCAGGAATAACAAATCCAAATCCTTTATTGTCCTGATACATCCCGACTACTTTCGTCGTTTTACGTTCAACGACGCGGATAATTGAACCTTCCCGACGATCTCCGAATGACCCTTTTGAAACGCGGACGAGAACGATATCTCCATTCATTGCACCGTTCACTTCAGGCGGCGGTATGAATATATCATCCATCCCGTCCGTTTCAGGTGCGACAAATCCAAATCCTTTTGCATGACCGATAAACTTACCACGCATCATATTCATTTTTTCAGGAACACCATAGCGATTCGTGCGCGAACGGATAATATTCCCTTTTTGCTCCAATTGAACGAGCATTTTCACAAGTTCCTTGAACTCCGCAGCCCCTTCGATTCCCATTAACTCTTGGATTTCTTGAACGGTTAGCGGTTTATACGTTTCTTCTCTCATGAAAGCTAATATTCGTGCTTTAAGTTCTTCTTCCATCATGTCCAATTACATCCCTCCATTTCTTATTATCGTCATCTAACTCTATTTTCACACGTTCCAGTCAAGCGATTCAAGAAATTGATATATATCTTCATGAAGTTGCTCTTTTTCAGGACCTAATGTGATGACGTGCCCTGATTCTTCAAACCATTTACTATTTTTTTGTGCAGAATTAGCGTTTTCAAAAATCACATTTGCCGAATTTGGATCGATTACTTCATCTTTACGTGATTGTACGACAAATAATGGCTTCTCAACTTCGCCAAGCTCGTCTCTGACACGATAAATCAAATCACGCAAGTCGCTCAACGAAGGCATCGACTGTCCACGAAGCGCATCCATCTCTTCTTCGATTTGCGCTTCTGATTTTCCTTCAAACTTCTTGTATTCAGCAGCATATTTCAACACGCCTTGATACATAACATCCGTCGTTTTCATCGACATCGGGGCACACATTGTAACAATACCCTTAACTGGCAGTTTAACCCCTACTTTTAAGGAAAATACGCCACCTAACGATAAACCGCCAACTGCAATTTCCTCGTACCCAGCAGCTCGTAATTGTTCATAGCCTGCGACGACATCTTCCCACCACTGATCAGGACCAGTTTCAATCAACTCTTCAGGAGGCACACCATGCCCTCTATAATGTGGTGCAAGTGATGTATAGCCTTTCTTCTCAAGGAACCGTCCAAGCATCCGTACGTCCGCTGACGTTCCTGTAAATCCATGTAACAACAAAACCGCCCGTTTCCCACTCTCAAAAAAGAACGGCCTAGGCTGTGCAATTCTCATTTCTATCTTCCTTTCTACCAAAACATGTACTATGTATGTTATTATTCCCAACAATCAAAGATAAAAAACGCCAGACCATACGGGTGGCCAGGCGTTTGTCATGTATGCAATTAGATCATTCCAATTAAATCTTAACGATGGCAATCGCCAAAACGAAAAATAAAACTGAAAGTACAATTGTCACTCGTTGTAGCACTAAGTCTAACCCACGTGCCTTCTGTTTTCCAAAAAGCTGTTCGGCACCACCGGAGATGGCTCCAGATAGACCCGCACTTTTACCAGATTGCAATAATACAACAACAATTAACGCCAATGATACGATTACTAACAACGTCATAAACAAAGCATGCACTTTGTTCCACCTCCTGAATCGGACATAACTCTGTTTATATTCTATCAAACATTATATATTGTTACAACATGTTTTAAATAATTTGATAACAGCCGGCAACCACCGGCTGTTGTCATCTTACTTCTTCAAGTTGTAAAACGTCTTCTCACCAAGATACACTGCTGTTTCACTTAACTGATCTTCAATGCGAAGAAGTTGATTGTACTTCGCCACGCGATCTGTACGTGAAGGTGCGCCTGTCTTAATCTGGCCAGCGTTCGTTGCTACAGCGATATCTGCAATCGTCGTATCTTCTGATTCACCGGATCGGTGGGAAATGACAGCTGTATAACCAGCACGTTTCGCCATCTCAATCGCATCAAACGTCTCTGTCAACGTACCGATTTGGTTCACTTTGATAAGGATCGAGTTACCGATACCTTCTTCGATTCCACGAGCTAGTTTCTCCGTGTTCGTAACGAACAGATCGTCGCCGACTAATTGAACTTTTTTGCCAAGACGGTCCGTTAACAACTTATGACCTGCCCAGTCGTTTTCATCCAATCCGTCTTCAATTGAAACGATTGGATATTTCGAGCATAGCTCTTCATACCAGTCAACCATCTCTTCAGACGTTTTCGTAATGCCTTCACCAGCTAACGAATAATTTTTCGCATCCTTGTCATAAAACTCAGATGCAGCGACATCCATTGCAAGCAATACTTCTTCGCCTGGCTTGTAACCCGCTTTTTCAATTGCTTCCATAATTGTAGAAAGTGCTTCTTCGTTAGATGCAAGGTTTGGTGCGAAACCGCCTTCATCACCAACTGACGTATTTAACCCTTTGGATTTCAGGACATCTTTCAAGCTATGGAAGATTTCAGCCCCCATGCGTAGTCCATGACGGAATGATTCCGCCCCTACAGGCATGACCATGAATTCCTGGATATCGACGTTGTTATCCGCATGTTCGCCTCCGTTAAGGATGTTCATCATTGGAACTGGCAATTGCTTCGCGTTTACGCCGCCAAGGTATTGATAAAGTGGAAGATCCAAGTAATCTGCTGCTGCGTGTGCAACGGCCATTGACACACCAAGAATGGCGTTTGCGCCAAGCTTCCCTTTATTATTCGTTCCATCTAACTCAATTAGCGCCTTATCAATCACGACTTGATCGAGTACGGAATAGTTTTCAACTACTTCGTCAGCGATCACTTCGTTTACATGATCTACTGCTTTTAGAACACCTTTACCTAAATAGCGGGACTTGTCGCCGTCACGTAATTCAACCGCTTCGTATTCACCTGTAGAAGCACCGGAGGGAACGATTGCCCGTCCAAATGCACCGCTCTCTGTAAACACTTCTACTTCAACTGTAGGATTCCCGCGTGAATCAAGAACTTCTCTTGCTTGAATATGACTAATGATTGGCATAGTAACTATCTCCCTTTAATTAGAATAATGGTGTACCGGACATTTCTTCCGGTTGTTTAATATCTAACAGCTTCAACATCGTTGGTGCAAGATCTGACAAAATGCCGCCTTCGCGTAACACGATATCAGATTTAGTAATGATGACAGGCACTGGATTTGTCGTATGAGCTGTCATCGGCTGTCCTTCAAGGGTTATCACTTCATCGGAATTCCCATGATCCGCCGTAACGATTGCGGTTCCGCCTTTCAGCAACAAAGCATCAATAATTCGGCCTAAGCATGCATCGACCGTTTCGATTGCCTTAATCGTCGGTTCCAACATACCGCTGTGACCGACCATATCCGGATTTGCGAAGTTGAGGATGATGGCGTCTTGCTTCTCTCCCTCAATCTCCGAAAGTAGCGCTTCTGTCACTTCCACCGCACTCATTTCCGGTTTCAAATCGTATGTCGCGACTTTCGGACTGGCAATGAGAATTCTAGTCTCACCTTCGAACTCTTCTTCTCTACCGCCACTCATGAAAAATGTCACATGCGGATACTTTTCGGTTTCCGCAATACGAAGTTGCCGTAGACCATTTTTCGCTAGTACTTCACCAATTGTATTTTCGAGATTATCGGATGTGAATACGACATCAGCTTGTACTTCATCGCTGTAATGTGTAAAGGATACAAACTTCAAATTGTCGAGCTGTTTCGGTCCAGTATGGAAACCGTCAAACTTAGGATCAGTGAATGCGCGTGAGAGCTGAATCGCACGATCGGGTCTGAAGTTGAAGAACACAACAGCATCATCGGTATTTACAGTTGCGACAGGCTCACCGTCTTTCTTGATGATGAACGGCTTTACGAACTCGTCATGGATATCTTCTTCGTAAGACGCAAGCACACCTGCTGTTGCGGTATGGAATCGCTCTCCTATGCCATCTACGATTGCACGGTATGCACTTTCCACACGGTCCCATCTTTTATCCCGGTCCATAGCATAATAGCGACCTGACACCGAAGCAATTTCACCAATACCTACACCTTCAAGTACTTGTTCCGTCCGCTCGATATAGGCTGGAGCGGTTTTCGGTCCTACATCCCGTCCGTCTAGAAACAGATGGATATAAACCTTTTCGACGCCATTCATTTTTGCGAGTCGAAGCAACGCGAACAGATGCTCATAATGACTATGCACACCGCCGTCTGACACTAACCCCATCAGATGGAGAGCTGAACCGTTCCGTTTCACATGATTTATGGCGCCAAGCAATGCGTTATTTGTGAAAAAGTCACCGTCTTTGATGGATTTATTGACGCGTGTCAAACTTTGGTAAACGATACGGCCAGCACCAATATTCAAATGCCCGACTTCCGAATTACCCATTTGGCCTTCCGGCAGCCCAACAGCTTCACCACAAGCAGTTAACGTTGAATGCGGATAATTGTTCCATAAAATATCAAAGTTCGGTGTACTCGCTTGCGCAACCGCATTTCCGAACTTCTCATCCCGTAGTCCGAAACCGTCCAAGATGATCAATGCGACAGGTGCTTCACGCATGGCTTGCAACCTCGATCATTTCCACGAAAGAATTTGCGTCAAGGCTTGCCCCACCAACTAATGCTCCGTCAATATGATCCATCGACAGCAATTCTGCAAGATTGGACGGTTTGACACTTCCACCATATTGAATACGCACGGCAGATGCTGTCTGCTCATCATAGAGCTTGCCGATTTCAGCGCGGATCTCTTTGCAAACTTCATTGGCATCTTCCGCAGTCGCCGTCTTACCTGTGCCGATTGCCCAGACAGGTTCATAGGCGATGATGGCCTGCTTTGCCTGATCAGCATGTACATCTTGAAACGCTTTCTTCACTTGTGTTGCAACCGTCTCGACAGTTTTGCCTTCTTCACGTTGTTCAAGGCTTTCACCTACACAAACGATTGGTGTTAATTGATGCGAAAATGCAGCAAGCACTTTTTTGTTGACGGATTCATCTGTTTCATTGAAATATTGACGTCGTTCAGAATGCCCTAAGATAACAAATGGAATCGAAAGTGCCGCCAGCATTTTCGGGCTCACTTCGCCTGTGAAGGCACCTTCATCCGTGTCATGCATCGTTTGCGCACCGACTTGAAGGGCCGAGCCTTCAGCTAACGTTGCTAACTCAGACAAATAGAGTGATGGCGGACAAATGACTGCTTGGACTTGATCCGTTTCAGGCAGTCTCCCGTTCACTTCCGTCACAAAACTTTTCGCTTCATCCATCGTTTTATACATTTTCCAATTTCCAGCTATGATTCGTTTCCGCAATTGTACCCCTCCTGTCATTTATCCTGCAGTACAGTTACTCCTGGTAACTCTTTGCCTTCCATAAATTCCAAAGAAGCGCCTCCGCCTGTGGACACATGATCCATTTTGTCCGCGACATTGAACTTTTCAACCGCAGCAGCTGAATCGCCTCCACCAATGACGGTATAGCTTTCTGTTTCAGCCATTGCTTCTGCGACTTGTTTCGTACCTGCCGCAAATGGAGCCATTTCAAAAACGCCCATTGGTCCGTTCCAAATGACTAGTTTGGACTCGTTAATGACGTCGGCATAAATTTTTGCTGTTTCCGGTCCGATATCAAGCCCCATCCAACCGTCTTGTATTCCATCAATTTTCACAGTTTGTACGTTTGCTTCTGCGGAAAACGCATCCGCTACGACCGCATCAACCGGCAAATAGAGATTGACGTTCTTCTCTTTCGCTTTTTGGATGAATGACTGTGCCAATTCAATTTTGTCTTCTTCCACTAAGGAGTTGCCTGTTTCATACCCTTGCGCTTTTGTGAATGTATAACTAAGACCGCCGCCGATCAACAGATTGTCGACATTGTCCAATAAGTTATCAATGACACCGATCTTATCCTTCACTTTAGCCCCACCAATAATTGCGGTGAACGGACGATCTGGATCGGATAAAGCTTTCCCAAGGACATCCAGCTCTTTTTCAAGCAGGAAGCCACTGACGCCAGGGATGAATTCCGCAATGCCAGCAGTCGAAGCGTGTGCACGATGTGCGGCACCAAATGCATCGTTGACAAAGACATCCGCAAAATTAGCAAACTTCTTCGCAAGTTCAGTGTCATTTTTCTCTTCTCCTGCATGGAAACGCACATTTTCAAGAAGTACGATATCGCCGTTTTTCATCTCTGCTACTGCGTTTTCAACTTCTTCGCCAATTGATGTATCTAGCTTCTTTACGTCTTTACCAAGAAGTTCCGACAGGCGTTCACCGACGCTCGTCAATCGCAATTCCTCGTTCACTTCACCTTTTGGCCGTCCGAGATGGCTTGCAAGAATCACTTTTGCGCCTTGCTCCACTAAAAATTCAATTGTCGGCACAGCGCCACGGATTCGATTGTCATCTGTCACTTTTCCGTCTTCCATCGGGACGTTGAAATCCACCCGGCAAAAAACGCGTTTTCCCTTTACGTCCATATCTTTGATCGTCTGTTTGGCATTCATGTAAACTGCACACCTCCGAGAATTTAAACGCTATGAATAGCGGATGTATGTCTTTCCTCCATCCGTTTCCCATGCGTATATATCAAAAAAGGAACGGGTTGAACCGTTCCTCCTACCCATTTATCTATTATAAGGTGTCGCCATGGGATTGGCTATGTTTTATATATTTTCAGGTAGTCAGATTCCTTTTTCATTCATATAGAGCGCCAAGTCGATACAACGTGCGGAATAACCTGTTTCATTGTCATACCATGAGATTACTTTCACTAAATTGTCTTCCATTACCATCGTCGATAGACCGTCCACTGTTGAAGATGCTGTATTTCCATTATAGTCTCTTGAAACAAGTGGGATTTCATTATAGAACAGAATATCTTTTAATTCGTTCTCAGAAGCTTCTTTCAACGCACTGTTCACATCTTCTACAGTAACGTCTGTAGAAAGTTCAGCAACGAAATCGACGAGTGAAACGTTTGGCGTTGGTACGCGTACAGCCATCCCATCCAATTTTCCTTTTAACGCAGGAATTACTTTCGTCACTGCCGATGCAGCACCTGTCGTTGTAGGAATCATGGATTCAGCTGCCGCTCTCGCTCTGCGGTAATCGTCATGCGGTAGATCGAGAATGCGCTGGTCATTTGTATACGAATGGATCGTCGTCATCATGCCGCGTTTAACACCAAACTTATCGTTCAACACTTTAACGACAGGCGCGAGACAATTTGTTGTACATGAAGCATTTGAAATAACTTTATCATTTTGTGGGTCGTATTCATTTTCGTTTACACCCATGACAAGTGTTTTTACATCGCCTTTAGCCGGAGAGGACAGAATGACTTTCTTCGCGCCTGCTTCGATATGTTTCATTAACCCTTTTTCATCTCTGAATACGCCTGTTGACTCGATGACCACATCAACATCCAACTCACCCCAAGGGAGTTGAGCAGGGTCTTTTTCAGCATATACTTTAATCTTTTTCCCATTTACAACGAGGTACCCTTCTTCTGATCCAACTTCAGCATCAAACGTTCCGTGTACGGAATCATATTTCAATAAATGTGCTAACATCGCAGAATCTGTCAAATCATTGACCGCTACAATTTCAATATTGTCATGCTTGCTTGCTTCGCGGAATACTACTCTTCCAATACGTCCAAAACCATTAATCGCCATTTTTATAGTCATTTTTATTTCCTCCAATTTTTATGATCGTTCCAATTTTTCAAGCATCGCCAATGCGGCTCCTTCATCTGTCACTAGAATCGTTTGCCCAGGCGCGCTCGCCATATAAGAGAGAATCGCTTTCGCCTTAGCCTTGCCACCTGCTACAGCAAGAATAAGTGGTACTTTTTCTAATTGACTCGTCTGAATGCCGACAGTCGTAATCCTGTGAACAATATCGCCAACTTCATTGAAATAAAATCCGAATGCTTCACCTTTTGCATCACTTTCTTGCAAAAGTCGTTTCACATCTTCTGGTGTTCCCCGCATATCTGCCATGCGGAGTGCGTCCCCGATACCATGGATGACACAATCGGTTTCTTCATACTGTTTGATCATTTCAATCGCAGCTGGCTCGCGTTTGAATACTTCATGTGCTTCTTCACTCAACGATTCGGGATAGTAGAATGTGCTATACGTTCCACCACATGCTTTCGCAAAAGTGGCTGCGATACTATTCGCCTGCAATCCGATATCATTTCCGATTCCACCTCTAGCGGCGATGAAGTGTAGTTCTTCGCCATTAGTAAAAGGCTGTATATAGTTCGGAATCGATGCAACCGAAGTACCGCCAGTGACAGCAACGAGTTTTCCGTCCCCGATTGACGCGGTGAATTGCTTTGCAGCTTCATTTGCCAATAATTCTTTGACGGAATCATTTGTATCGCTATTGCCAGTTACAATTTTCACTTCTCGTATGCCGAGCAGTGTCCTTAACTTACTTTCCATACGATTATGACCGGTCCACTCGTCGATGCTCGGTTGAAGTGAAGCGAGTACGTCTGCCCCATCCCCGGTGATTGTTGTTCCTTCCTTCGCAATACGAATTAAGTTCAACGACCGAAGACTCTCCATCACGTTTCTACATTCCCGTTCCGACATGTCTGCCATTATGCTCAATGGCCGTCTGCCGATTGGACCTGACATTTCAATGAATTTTAAAACCTTAAAACGTTGTTGCAATAGATCCATCATTTCCGGCACAAGCTTTCGTTGTGCCTCGAGTAATTCCGAGTTCAAGGAAAGCCTCTCCTTTAGGTAGGTCGTTTATTGCCCACCTACAAATTTATCGTCCCACCTAGATCAAAAAAATACTATCTATACTACAAGTATATACCACCACTGCGAATTGTTCAAACATTTGAATTGCTTTAAAAAAGTTCAACAAGGTCAATGTAGCCAATTTTACCAAATGCCAGTACTTGTTCATCCTTCTCAATGACAGGAATCATCAGCATATACTTTTCATGAATGTCATCATCCGACTCGATATCAATTGTCGTCCACGTCAACGGGAAATCTTCCTGAACCAGTTTCATCATCAATTCGGCCTCATCACATAATTCGCAGTTCTTCTTCGAATACAATTGGACATGCATCATTGACCACCTCATTACTTTTTCTTCAGTATAAATGAAAAATGACATTCCGTACAATGTATGGAATGTCATTAATTTTCGATTAGTGATTAGTAGAGCTAGTGCTTTAATTCCAAAGTGCTTTTGGAATAAAAACCGGTGCCTTAATTTCTGCAAAGATCGCAGAAATACGGCAAAGCGAGTTCTTCGTAACAAAAACGGTGCCTTAATTTCTGCAAAGGTCGCAGAAATACGGCAAAGCGAGTTCTTCGTAACTCGCTTCGCTACGACCGGCAGGCTCTCGGGTCGCTTCAGGATGGAAGAAAAGGCAAAGGGCGCCTTTTTTTCCTTCCTTCCAGCGCCTGTCGAGCCTTAACGCCGGTCTCCGCTTTAGTGATTACCAACTCCGGCCTGCTCCGCCGCCTCCGCCGGATCCACCGCCGCCGCTGAAGCCTCCGCCTCCGGAACCACCGCCAAAGCCGCCTCCGCCTCCGAAACCGCCACCTCCACCGAATGAGCCTGGGAAGAAGATTGGACCGCTTCTTCTGCGTCCGCCTGGTCCACCGCCACCCCCGCCTCGTAATACACGGAAGATGATGTAGATGATAAGGAAAAGGATGATAGGAGAAGGAAGGCCAAAGCCTGATCCCCCACCTTCGTTGGCAAGTGTATGGACTTCAGCCACTTCGCCGTCCCACCCATATTCAGCAGCAATTTCGTTGTAATAAGATTTATAGGCTTCCATAATTGCCATGTCCGGTCTTTCTACACCAGGTTTCAAATAAGGTATCGCAACTTCATCTAATATCCGGCCTACTTTACCATCCGGTAATGCACCTTCAAGTCCATAACCGACCTCAAGTCTAAAATGACGGTTATCGTCTGAATTAGGAATCGTCGTGACGACTAATAGAGCACCATTATCCTCTTCAGATTTGCCTAGTTTGTATTCTCTCAACGCCTTTATCGCGAAATCCTCTATCGGGTCGTCGCCGATACTCGGCAATGTAAGCACGGCGAGCTCAGCGCCAGTCGCTTCATTCAACTGCTTACCGAGCCTGTTCAACTCTGCCGTCTGTTCAGCGGACAAGATGCCTGCATGATCCTGTATATAATAATCTGAAGGGTTCCATCGCGGGACGTCAGCTGCGAACGCCACATGCGTTGTCATGGCCAGGATCAAACATAGTGCAGTCGCAAAGCCTAATGCCTTACGGATCAATCGCTGTTATCTCCGAAATCGACTTCAGGTGCTTCGTTCGCAGCTACATCAGCTTTAAAATATTCTTTCTTATCAAATCCGAACATCGACGCGACAATCTTGCCGGGAAAACGCTTGATCTGTCGGTTATAATCGGCTACTACATCGTTATAATCTTTACGGGCCACACTAATACGATTTTCTGTACCGGCCAGTTCATCCATCAATTGTGCAAAGTTCTGATTTGCTTTCAAATCAGGATAGTTTTCTACGACAACTAATAATCTGCCCAATGCATTCGAAAGCTCACCGTCTGCCGCAGCTTGTTCTTCCGGTCCACGTGCTCCTGAAAGTTTCGCGCGCGCATCTGAAATGTCTTTAATGACTTCTTTTTCATGACTTGCATACCCTTTTACAGTATTGACCAAGTTCGGAATCAGATCGATTCTGCGTTGAAGTTGCGTTTCAACTTGCGCATACGACTGGTCTACATTCTCTTCCAGATTGACAAACTTGTTATACTTCGGCACGAGCATGACGCCGAGCACGACTAAAATAACGACGATGATTGCTATAGGTCCCAATACTTTTTTCATCCATCTCACTCCCTAATTCACTTTAGTTGGCAATACCCTTTTTAATAGACCGCCTAAACTTCTTGCTATATAGGTTACGTATGACAGCGGAAAAGGATTCATTCCATTATTTATCGAGACGAAAAAACCGGCTCCAAAGTTAGGGGCCGGTTTAAAAGTGTTTTATTTTTCAATGTCTTTTTTCATGTCGCTGCGTGTGATGATATGGTCAATTAAACCATACTCCTTCGCACGTTCAGCAGTCATGAAGTTATCACGGTCTGTATCTTTTGCAATGACATCGATTGTCTGACCAGTACGCTCCGCCAAAATTCCGTTCAATTTCTCACGAAGGAAGAGGATGCGTTTTGCAGCAATTTCAATTTCAGTTGCTTGCCCTTGTGCTCCACCAAGTGGTTGGTGAATCATTACTTCTGCGTTAGGCAATGCGTAACGTTTACCTTTCGTTCCAGCAGTCAATAGGAATGAGCCCATTGATGCAGCCATACCAATACAAATCGTCTGGATATCAGGTTTGATGAACTGCATCGTATCATAGATTGCCATACCGGCTGTAATGCTGCCGCCCGGGCTGTTAATATAGATGGATACGTCTTTTTCAGGATCTTCAGCTTCCAGGAATAGCAACTGTGCTACGATAGAGTTTGCAACGTTATCATCAATAGCGCTACCAAGCATGATAATACGGTCTTTCAATAAACGGGAATAGATATCATATGCACGCTCTCCCCGTGTTGTCTGTTCAATAACTGTAGGTATTAGGTTCATGTTATTTCCTCCTTTTGGATGGATCGAATTTAGACTACTGTTGAAACCCTCTGTTCCAACTGTACTTCTATCATACATACTATGGTCAATAAAGGTCAAATATAACGCTTTACAATAGATTGTTTTGCTAGTAAGAGAAAACGGTATCACTTATACACAATATGATAAGAGACTTCCAAAAAACTTGTATACCCGTTTTCGTTGTCTATCATTCAGGATTCTTCAGCAAAAAGTAAATATGTCTTGCTTTCATGTCGACCAGTTTGTATAATTGAGTTTGTCTGTTGCATAGAGCAACAATAATCCGTCCTCGTGGTGCAATGGATAGCACGTGAGCCTCCGAAGCTCAAAATGTGGGTTCGACTCCCGCCGAGGGCATATCCGTATACAAAAAGAAGCTTGTAATCATGGAACGTTCATGGTTACAGCTTTTTTTTTATGTAAACGTCTGAATAAGCGTTTAAGCCGTTCCATTTTGTTGAAACGGCGAATTCACTTATCAGTTTTCCTTTTCCACAAGCAATGTGAGCGTATCGATTGCCTGGTCTTCGTCGATGCCTTCAGCGATCAACGTCACATCTGTGCCTCTTGCAATTGCCAAACTCATAACACCCATGATGCTTTTCGCATTCACTTGGCGATCCTCTTTCTTAATAAAAACATCCGCACTGAATTTATTCGCTTCTTGAACAAATAGTGCAGCTTGTCTAGCTTGTAAACCTGTTTTCATTTTTACTTCAACTGTTTTTTCCGCCATATACCCTAGTCCCCTTTCTCTTCTCGCCAGATTTATCGGCTGGCAATTCCTCCGACGCGAAGATTATCTGCAATCTCCTCGATTTTTCGTAATCGGTGATTCACACCTGATTTGCTAACTGTACCACCCGTTACCATTTCACCAAGTTCTTTTAATGTGACATCTTGATAGGTAATACGTAAATGCGCAATTTCTTGTAAGCGGTCCGGGAGTTGATCTAGACCAATTGTATTTTGGATGAACTTTATATTTTCAACTTGGCGTTGTGCAGCTCCAATGGTTTTATTCATATTAGCCGTTTCACAATTCACCAAACGGTTTACACTATTTCGCATATCACGCAAAATCCGTACGTCTTCAAATTTCATCAATGAAACATGCGCACCGATAATTCCAAGGAAATCCGAAATCTTCTCGGCTTCTTTTAAATAAGCAATATACCCTTTTTTCCGTTCAATCGATTTCCCGTTCAATTGGTAACGATTCATCAATTCCACAAGCGCTTCGCTATGTTCTTTATAAACTGAGAATACTTCCAAATGATAGGATGATGTCTCCGGATTGTTAACCGAACCCCCCGCAAGGAATGCGCCTCTCAAATAAGAACGTTGACAACATTTCTTTTTTACGAGTTCAGGCACAATTTCATTTTTGAATTGGAATGTGCCTGTGAGGATATAGAGATCCTCAAGTAACTGTTTCGCACCATCACGGATACGGCATATGTAGACATTGTTTTTCTTGAGCCTCATTTTCTTACGTACGAGCAATTCGACTTTAAATGGGTACAAACGTTTAATATTGGAGTAAAGTCTTCTTGCAATTGCTGCGTTTTCCGTCTGCACATCCAAACTTAACTGTTTGTTGGAAAACGATAATGCGCCATTCATTCGGATAAAAGCCGCAATTTCCGCTTTTACACAACAATCATTTGACTCGAATTGTGTCAGTTCCTTTTTTACTTCTGATGCAAAAGACATGACTTTCCCCCTCTCTCTCGGCGATGATCAAGTCTACTCGCTACTGATTGCACTTTCCATATAGTCCATAATCCAAGCCGCTACCTTTTCTGCATCATGTACGATACGACCTTCCGAGATGGTCGAGATGTCTTTTAACACAACATTCGGCACAAGCAGATTCAGTGCTTCGATATCATTTTCTACAGGAATTTGCGGTTCAATCGCTTCACTATCTTGATATAAAGATTTAAAATCAGTTACATTCAACAGAATTGTATCCAGGAATTCGCTCCCTGCATGGTCATATAAAGCATTGACATGTTCGGAAGCTGTATACTGAGATGTCTCTCCAGCTTGCATCGTCAGATTACTAATATACACTTTACGCGCATTACACGCGAGAACAGCGTCTTTAATCGCTCTAACAAGTATCGTAGGTAATATGCTCGTATACAAGCTGCCAGGTCCAAAGATAATCAAATCCGCTTCCTTAATCGCTTTTACCGTTTCAGGCAACGGTTCGACTTCTTGGGGAGAAACATATACTTTCCGAATTTTACGTCCATATACAGGTATTTTTGACTCGCCGGTTACAATTGTGCCATCATCCAGCTCGGCATGCAAGGTGATTCTTTGGTTTGCTGCAGGCAATACGTTTCCTTTGATGTTTAATATTTGGCCCATCTTCTGAATCGCACCCGCAAAATCCCCTGTAATGTCCGTCAACGCTGCCAACATAAGATTTCCGAGTGAGTGACCTTTTAAGTCATCCGAAGTCGCAAATCGGTATTGGAACATTTTCTCAATAAGCGGTTCCACATCTGAAAGCGCTGCCATGACTTGTCTTATATCTCCAGGTGGCGGAATATTGTATTGATCTAATAACCTACCGGAACTTCCTCCGTCATCCGCAACTGTGACAATTGCAGTCAGATCGACATCATACGATTTCAATCCACGAAGCAATGTGGACAATCCGGTTCCGCCTCCAAAGACGACTATTTTTCTATTGCTACCGGATTGCAACATAGCATCAGCCCTTCCTCTTGTCCAGATCACGATGTGTGATGATGGTCTTGTATTCTTCTTTGAAACGAGCTCCGAAAAACTCCGCTAACGTAACGGAACGGTGTTGACCGCCTGTACAGCCGAACGCGATTACAACTTGGGATTTGCCTTCATTCTTATATTGCGGAATTAGGAACTTGAACAGATCCGTAAGCTTTTCGATGAGCATTTGGGTATCGTTCCATTTCAACACGTATTCATATACATCTTTGTCCAGCCCTGTCTTCGGTTTTAGCTCGTCAATATAAAAAGGGTTGGGTAGAAAGCGCACATCGAAAACGACGTCAGCATCTATTGGCATGCCATGCTTAAAGCCGAACGATATGAAATTCAGTGTAAAGGCAGTATCTTCTTTGGAAGAAAATGTGGACATGATTTTTTCACGCAATGCCCGTGGTTTCAATTCTGATGTATTGTAAATGGATCTGGCACGTCCTCTTAGCTCTGACAGTAGCGTTCTTTCCTTACGTATGCCCGTAAGAGGCAGACCACCTTCTGCAAGCGGATGTGAACGCCTGGATTCTTTATAACGTCTGACAAGTGTTTCATCATCCGCTTCAAGGAATAGCAGTTTCGTCGAAACCCCGTCCATCTTCATCATATCGTCCAAAGCGCCTATCAAGGAGTCAAATAGATCGCCGCCTCGCGTATCCATCACCGCGGCTATTCTTCTCATTTTGTTCTCCGATTTCATCATCAAATCCAAAAATGTAACTAACAGTTCAGGTGGTAAATTGTCGATGCAATAAAACCCGAGATCCTCGAAGCTTTGCATAGCAACCGTTTTTCCTGCTCCTGACATTCCTGTTATGATGACTAGTTCTACATCACTGTTCGGCAATTTGTTATCCATTAGTTTAAATCACCTTCCATTGAATTTTGCAAACGCTCCTCCAATAGTTCAAACTCTTCTGTATAATAGAATGTACCATATTGTATGCCGGATTGGGAGACTGCATATAACAAATTCGATCGATCACCTTCCGCCATCGGCAGGGTTTTCAAGCTTTCTACGGGATGCCATTCTAGCAAACCTTCCCGATTGGATTCATACGGCGTTCCCAATAGATCTTTGGCGATGAATGTATAGAGCATCCATTCATTGAGCAGTTCTTTCGTATGGGGATCAATGATCATCATCGTGTAAATGCCTTTTACTTGAGGACCTACAGCTATAGCGCCCGTCTCTTCTTCAAATTCACGGACCGCCGCTTCATAAATTGATTCACCAGAATCCATTTTTCCACCGGGTGCAACATACCAGTCTCTTCGCGGTTTTTTCAATAAAAGGACCTGATTGTCTTTCATGACAAGTAAATTCGCGATTCTTTGCATGGGGATTCCTCTTTCTTTTTTAGAACGTATAGTATCATTATACAATGTTTGTGAAGTAAACGACAAAAAAAGAAGACCACCTGCCGGTTATTTGGCAGATCGTCTTTAAAACATGCTATATCAAAAGGGGGGTCAATTGATGCTTTTACTATAACCTTATTGTATTGCATAAAGGTTACAACAATATTAAGGTTGTGTTAACTTTACCATTTCTTCTACTTTTATGGTTTCACTATCTTCTTTCCATCGTTCGAAAAATCGCCCCTCATTCACCGTTTTCAGTTTATCAAGATTGATTATTTTCGGATTTCTGTTGAAGATTATTATAATACTTAATACTTGTCAAAGCACCTTCATCTACCATTTCAGAATCATCTATATCCGTTGGTTTACCTAGGTTTTTTACATAACCTTTATTCAAATTGTTTACAACTTTGTTCAGTTGTCCCTTTACCTTCTTTCTATTTTCGCTTTTTGATAGATATACGGATCCTGCTACGACTCCCGCTGCTCCAACTGCTTTTATAAATTTCCCCATTCCATTCAACTTCCTTTCAGTATTATCTGTTCTTCACTATTCCCTCACCTATTATTTTGAAACTTTACCCCCAACTCTTTGACCTTGCATGTTCACTGACTCGTTTCGTTTTCGAATAGACTAGACTAGTATATTCCAATTTCAATCTGCTGGAATACAAACTAGAGATTCAACTTCGTTTGTATGTGTAAAGTGTAATGTTATTAAACTTATCGCAATTGACGTTTGATTCTAACAACTATTTTTTGTAAAAAAAGAATGGCCAAGGCCACTCTTTTTCGCTTTTATACTTCTGCAGCCAATTTCTCTGCAAGTTCTTCGATATATTTCTGGGAAGCTTGTGCTGCGATACTACCATCGCCTGTTGCTGTAACAATCTGACGAAGCAATTTCTGGCGAACGTCACCTGCAGCATAAATACCAGGTACTGTTGTTTCCATGTCTTCGTTCGTCAGGATGTATCCATTTTCGTCCAAAATGCCGAGTTTTTCGAATGGAGCCGTTAATGGATCCATTCCAATATAAACGAACATTCCTTCCGTCTCCATAACCTTCTCTGTTCCATCCACAGTTGATACGAGTGTAACAGAACCGATTTTACCGTCTTTATCATTCACTTGTTTAACAGTCGAATTCCAGATGAAATCGATTTTGTCGTTCGCGAACGCGCGGTCTTGAAGGATTTTCTGTGCACGGAGCTCATCACGTCTGTGAATGATTGTGACTTTATCTGCAAAACGCGTCAAGTACGAGCCTTCTTCAACAGCTGAGTCTCCACCACCGATGACGACGATTTCTTTGTTTTTAAAGAATGCACCGTCACAAACTGCACAATAGCTCACGCCGCGTCCAGTCAGTTCTTTTTCGCCCGGAACGTCCATTTTTCTATATTCCGCACCTGTCGTGATAATGATTGCGCGTGCTTTATATTCTTTTTTTCCAGCGATAATTGTTTTATAGGCTTCGCCATCAATGACATCGGTAACGTCACCGTATGCATATTCAGCTCCGAACAGTTTTGCATGATCATACATCTTCTTAGATAGATCTGGTCCTAGAATCGTTTCAAATCCAGGATAGTTTTCGACCTCTTCCGTATTGGCCATTTGTCCGCCGGGAATCCCTCGTTCCAACATTAACGTTGAAAGATTCGCTCTTGATGTGTAAACTGCAGCAGTCAATCCCGCAGGCCCAGCACCTATAATAATGACATCATATATTTTTTCTGTCTCAGTTGTCATTGCAATTCCTCCTCCACTACACTTCTTATACTACTGTATAAATCGTATAAGATTTTAAGCTGCCAATCAATCTTTCTGCCTGTATGAGTGGTTTCCCTAGTCAATTAAGCATTGAAATGTGGCAGAAATTCAATCAATTCACTGACATATTTCGTCAATGTAGGGACGGATATGCCATAAGTTTCAGCAACTGCCTTCTTTGTGACACCTTTGTAACGGGAAGATTGGAACATATAATCCGTCGCTGCAGCCAATGCAGCTGGATTGCGAAACGGATAGGATCGGAGCAATGCCATTTCGCAAAGCGTAAACCACATTTGAAACAAATGCGTACCTTGTTTATTTAATGGTTTATAATTGTCATAGATTAAATCTGTTGTTTCCACAGCCCGCATAAATGAGTGATCGAATTCATTCTCAACTTTAAAATCATAGTTGAGGCTCTGCGCCAGGAAAAGTTGCTCAATGACGCTCAGCTTATCGATGTCGATAAGTGTAGGATGTGAAATGATTTCCTGCTTATGCGCAGACTTCCCTAACAAATAAAAACCGAGTAACCGTTCACTGCGGTACTTATTTGTGATTTTGCTCAACAAAAAATCTCTGTCTTGTTCGTAAGACTCCAACTTACTTGATGCATCCACGTTCTTCCATGGTTCAAGGCCTTCTTTGCTCGGATCGAGTTCGACTAGCCTTTTATATGATTCTTTCGCGACCGTTTCGTTGCCAGAGAAATAAGCAGAATGAGCGAGCCAGAAATAATAGCCCGCATCGCCTTCAAAACCTCTTCGCTGTAAGCTTCGCAACCAGCCGTATGCTTCTTTATGCTTGCCGACCAAAGCGAATGTTGCACCGAGTTTGTAGCGGTGCACGAATTGATAAGGCTTGATTTTCAAAAGAAGTTCGAGCATTTCTTCCAGCTCGTCCTTCTCCTTTTCATAGTAATAAAAGACGGCAAGATTGCACAACGCATGGATATTCCCTTTGTTCTTATCCAGTACGTCGTAGAGCAGTTCCTTTGCCGGATTAATTTTGCCAACATAGAAATAGGCCAGCGCGAGATTATTATAAGCAGCCCAGAAGTCTGGATAATCGACGATAATCGCTTCAAGAATTTCTATCGCTTCCTCGAAATCCCCTGACTCCATAAGTCTACGCGCTTTCTCCTGAAGAAAATACACTTCACTGTCCGGCATTTCATCATCTTGGAAAAATGCTTCTTCCTGTTCAGCAAAATCGATAATTTCCATCGAATCATCCGCTAACGGGCCATCTGGTGCCAATGATATATACTTTTCAGCATAGATTTTCGCATCTCTAAGAAGACCCAGATGTGCATGTACTTCAGCTAGATAGAAGATGATGTCCTCTTGGGCAGGATCTAGGCCATGTGCAGCGGAAAGGATTTCATATGCTTCCTCGAACATACCCTCTTCCATTATAAGAATGCCGTATTGCATAAGGATGAGTGGGTCGTTTGGACTTAGTTCAACCGCCCTCTGCAAGTATTTATGCGCCTCATCTAAGCGTTCCCTTTGCATCGCTTTAAGACCTTTTTGATAATAGAATTCACCGTCAGGAATAAATGAAATTATTTTCTTATCTATGTTTTTATGCTTTTTGTCCAATCAAATTCCTCCGAAAAAATTAGAAGGAACGTTTAAACGTCCCTTCCGTTAGTTATTTTCATTATAGCATAACTTTTCAGTCCGTCATCCTAAATTCTTGGTGTTTCGGGATAAGCTGGTCTGTCGACGCTGTTCCATCTGTTCAGCAGTGTAAATGATTTTCACCGGATTGCCGCCCGCGAGAGACCCGGCAGGAATGTCCCGATTGACGAGTGATGCCGCCGAGACAATGGCACCATCTCCGATTTCAACCCCTGGGAGGATGGTCGTATTTGCACCAATCATCACACGATTACCAATGACGACATCACCGATCCGATATTCCTCAATCAAATATTCATGCGCAAGAATGGTCGTATTAAAACCGATAATCGAATTGTTTCCGACGGTAATTCGTTCAGGAAACATCGTATCCGGCATAACCATCAAGGCGAAGGAAGTTTTTTTACCAATTTTCATGCCCAAAAACGTTCGGTAGATGAAGTTCTTCATAGACATGAATGGTGTATATCTGCCGATTTGGATGAACAAGAAGTTTTTTGCTACTTTGAAAAATGAGACGGTCTTATAAATATGCCAAAGGGAGTTCGCATCTCCTTTCGCAGGAAACCGGTCTGTGCGCCTCACCTGTCTGTCTCCGTTGTTATTCGCAGTAAATCAGATATATGGTGCAGTATGTAGTCAGGTTCTAGCTCCCGCATGAACGCTTCACCTTTTATTGACCAAGCAACTCCCGCAGTGCGAACTCCTGCATTTTTTCCGCCTAGGATGTCATGAGAATTATCACCAATCATTATCGATTCCTCAGGAGTGGATCCTAACCGTTCCAACGCCAATAGAATCGGCTCGGGATCCGGTTTTGGGGCTGTCACATCATCCAAACCGATGACCGTATCGAACAACTCTCCAATCGCGAGCAGATCGAGTCCTTTCCAAAGCATGTTATTCCTTTTCGTTGAGACAACCGCCATTTTCATCCCGCGCTTTTTTAATTCTTTCAATGTCTCATTCACACCATCGAATTCTTTGGATAACCTATCATGATTCGCAAGATTCCAGCTTCTGTATGCTTGAATCAGTTCGTCTGTTTTCGCCGGATCAACACGTGTGAACGATTCTATCAACGGAGGACCTAAGAATGGAAGGATATGCGCTCTCGTAAACTTTCCGGGATAATGATCATCCAGTACCGTTTGGAACGTCTGGATGATCAATTCATTCGTATCAAGTAACGTCCCGTCAAAATCGAAAAGTAATGTTGTAATTTTAGCCATTGAGCACCGCGACCTCCTTTTCCTTTCGCCGTTCATTCTTTCTCCACATATACGCGACCGCTATCGTTAAAACGAAAGCTGTGACAAGCCGAATAATAAGTAAAGGCAGCACCGGTATGCCGAGTGGTATGAATATAAGTGTATCTTCAACAACGGCATGACACGCAATGAGGAAGATGAATGCAAGCGTCGCATCCTTCTTGCTTACCCCATCTTCTTGCACGGCTTGGATCATGACGCCTGCCCCGTAAGCCAATCCGATGACCAATCCTGCAACCAATGTCATTGAAGCATTCGGCTGGACACCGATTATTTTCGTGAAAGGAGCAAGTTTCTCCGAAAACTTCTGTAAATACTGTCGGTCTTTCAAAAATTGCACGAAAATCATTAACGGAATAACGATTAAGGCAAGTTGCAACACGCCAAATGATGCTTTTTGCAAGCCCAACAAGCCAATTGCCAACCATCCGACTGGCACCGCGACGACTTCAGGCGCCATACCGTATTGCGCAATTTCCGCCCCACCATTCCAAAACAGATTGATGATGATAGCAGAAAATGCAGCTAATCCGAACCGAACAACTAATACGACCCACAGTTTCACACCGACTTTTAAAGCAACACCTGTTTCAATGAAAATATTATGTGCAAAACTGAGCATAACAGCGAGGATGAAAACCTCTTTGACGGTGAGATCTAATGATAATATGCCTGCAATTCCTGCATATAAATTCAAAGCATTCCCTAAAACTAACGGGATCGCCGCTTTACCACTTAAACCAAATATCCCCATAATTGGCGAAACAAGTTTTACAATCCAAGGCAATACAGGCGTATGTTGCAAAATGACAAGGAGCAACGTAATCGGGAAGATGATTTTTCCCAATGTCCATGTCGTCTTTAGTCCCGCCTTCAAGCCACTCCGCAATGTCCCCATTTCCCCAACCCTCTTCTTATTTATCTTGGTAATGAACGTTCACCTTTTGAATATATCTTCTGTAAATGAACAGCGATACCGCTACGATAATCGTAAGTATTGATACGATTTGTGCGGCTCGTAAATCGCCGCCGTACAAACTGTCCGTCCGCATTCCTTCTATGAAGTAGCGGCCTATTGAGTACCAAGTCAAGTAAAACAAGAACATTTCGCCTCGTTTTAACATTACTTTACGCAACAGCAGGATAATCACAAGACCTACGAGATTCCATAAAGACTCATACAGAAATGTCGGATGATACGTTACACCATCTTTCGTCATCTGATTCATAATCCAGTCCGGAATAATCGTGTTCTCTAAAAACTTCTCAGAAACCGGGCCGCCATGTGCTTCCTGATTAATGAAATTGCCCCATCTGCCGATAATTTGACCGATCAATATACCAGGAGCTGCGATATCAGCCACTTTCCAAAACGAAATGCCTCTTCGCTTCGTGTAAATGTATGTCGTCAAAAAAGCACCGATTAACGCACCGTGAATCGCAATTCCACCTTCCCAGATTTTGAAAACATCTGCAGGTGTGTCTTTATAGGAACTCCACGAGAAGACAACATAATAGATTCTTGCACTGACAATCGAAATCGGCACTGCCCAAATTAGAAGATCTGTCAGGAAATCTGGATGCATGCCCCGTTTCACCATTTCTTTTTGAACAACAATAAATGCAAGTATGATTCCAGTCGTTATCAAAATTCCATACCACTGGATCGGAATCGGCCCCAAATGGAAAGCCGTCGGGTTAATCGCCAATAAATCAAACATTAGTTCACTCTGTCCCCTCTTTATCGAATTCGCCTTGTTCTTCTCGAATTGCTAAATCCAATTTCTTCGTAAATGTTTCGGCCGCATTGACCCCTAATTTTTTCATCCGATAGTCCATCGCCGCTACTTCAATAATGACAGATAAGTTCCTGCCTGGTCTGACTGGAACCGTAAGCTTCGTAATTTCAGAATCGATGATTTTCTGCTTATCTTCATCAATTCCCAACCGATCATACACTTTGTCTGGATCCCACGCCTCCAGATCAATAACCATTAAAACCCGCTTATCATCCTTCACGGCACTGGCACCGAATAGGTTCATCATATCGATAATTCCGACGCCCCGTATTTCCAACATATGCCGAAGAATTTTCGGGGGATTTCCAATCAGAATGTTTTTAGCGACTTGTCTAATTTCCACTGCATCATCTGCAATGAGTCGATGCCCTCTTTTCACAAGTTCCAGTGCAGTTTCACTCTTCCCAACGCCACTTTTCCCTGTAATGAGAACACCGATACCGTAGACATCAACGAGAACACCATGCAATGTTGTCATCGGAGCCAATCGGCCTTCCAAATAATTCGTCAGCATGCCAGAAAATCGAGTCGTAGGATTTTCTGTTTGTAAAACAGCGATATTACGTTCCTCAGCCAATTGCAAAAATTCAACAGGACATTCAATCTGGTGAGCAATAATAAAGGCGGGCGTCTCTTCCGTGTATAGCCGATCGACCCGGTCCATCCGTTCTTCCGAGGATAACTTGTTGAAAAATGATATTTCCGTTTTACCAAACAGTTGCATTCGCGTAGCGGGATAAAAATCAAAGTAGCCGGCCATCTCTAAACCAGGCCGTGATATGTCGCTAGTGACGATATTTCGATTGATCCCTCCATGGCCTCCGAGCAGTTCCAGCCCGAAATGTTCCTGGACATCTTTCACTGTCACAATCGACATCTGTTCGCCGCCTCCTTAAACTTTCAAGATTACTATGCACCATTTTACCATGAACCGTCTCATTTGAAATCAATTCGGTCCAAATCTGTCCACTTCGTTCGATCTTTTCCCTATATATAATTCAAAGGGGGGAAAGAACATGACAATTATATTGGATGCCGGACACGGCCCTCAGACACCAGGAAAAAGATCACCTGATGGTCTGTTGAGAGAATTTCATTTTAATCAGAAGGTGGCACAGTTCGCAAAAGAACTCCTTGTTTCCCAGGGTATGGAAGTACTTTTTTCGCATGATACAACAATGGACGTCCCTTTGAAAAACAGGACATTATTCGCAAACAAAGTAAATGCACAGCTTTTTGTATCCATTCACGCCAATGCATTTGGATCCCAGTGGAATGATGCGCAAGGAATCGAAACGTATATATACCCTTCAGCCGCCCAAAAGACAAAATCACTTGGAATCCTTATACACGAATCGTTGTTACAAGCGACCAATCGGAAAAACCGCGGTTTGAAGACCGCCGATTTCGCCGTGCTGCGAGAGACAACAATGCCTGCCGTTCTTGTGGAATGCGGATTCATGACAAACCGTGAAGAAGCAAACCTTCTGTTACATAAAGAATACCAGATGCAGTGTGCCCGTGCGATTGCGTTCGGTATTAGGAATTGGCTTTATAGAAGATGATGTAGGTAATAGCGAAAAGGAACCCACTTCAGTTTGATAGAAGTGGGTTCCTTATTATTTGTGTCGGATTCATTTAGTTGTGATCGACTGTATAGCAGACGATGACAGATCCAGTCTTTGCTTCACCTTGTACATAAAGTGGCATTGCTGAGCCTTCTACAGATTTATTGAATCGGACAGTCCGCTGTAAAAACTGTTCTTGCTCGACTGTTTTTGTAATATCATGCAACTGCAAATCCAATCGGCCCATATTTGTTGAGATCTCACCTTCAAGCGCTACTTGAGAAGGAATATACATTTCCACTGAGCCACTCACTGTCTTTGCATCAATCTTTTGAGCTGTTTTATCGGTCGTTGTAACGACAACATGCCCGTTCAATGATTTTGCTTCGACATCTTTCAGATTACCGGACAAATACACACGCCCGTTAATCGTTTCAGCTTCTACCACTTCACCGTCACTGTCATTCAGGCGGATTGAACCGTTCCCTGTTTCAAGATCAGCTTCTTTGAATTTCACTCGCTCAATGTCCACTTTGCCGTTTGCCGTCTTCGCATACAGACGATCGACTGCAGCATCTTGTAAATTGAAGTTCCCATTGAGTAATTTAACAGATATTTTATCGTATTGCTGCTTCGGTATGAAGAGATCGACATTCACCTGATTGAACTTTTGATCACTCAGTACTCTGAACTTCCCTTCATCCACCATGCAAATCATCTTGTTAAGAAATTCTTTCTTCGCTTCCTCTTCCGTCTTGCTATTGTAAGACTTCACCGTGAACTCCGCACGTACCTCATCTGCATCCGTTGTTTGCAAAATGACACTCCCGTGATCGATGTCGATGAGAATTTCATCTAACTTCTCTGCAGGCTTTGTCACTGTATGGTGGAAAGTCGTGCTGTTGCCGAACGGTGAGTCAAAATCAAAATCTTTCATCTTCGTTACTGCTGTTTGCATGAATTGCATGAAACGATCACCGACAGTGACAAAATCCTTCCGAATATCTTCGATAAATTCATCCATTGGAGGAATTTGGTCATTCTTGCCTGTAAAGCCGCCATCCTCTTCTGCGCTATCTGTCTTGTTATTGTTTTCCGACTTCGTTTCATCGGTCTGCTTCTGTCGAAATTCGACTTCCTCTTTTACCTTTTTCGAGTTTCCATCTAAATTTTCTAATAGCGTCAAAGCCTCATCCATAGATATTGTGCCGTTCTCCAGCATGGTCAAAATACGTTTGCGTTCGTTTTGCATCATTCCGCCTCCTAGTTTGTATGCTTTGGCTTTCAATCTTGTGAGAGCGCTCAAAACTTGTTAGTTCCCACAATCCCTATCTATATATACGAGCGGCGCGTCATAAAGTTTCAAACTTTCAATGCTCCGCCTTGTCGATCTTATCTTTCATCCGTTGCCGGTCACGTTCTAAGATTGGCTTCAGATAATAGCCTGTATAGGATTTTTTAGACGTGGCCACCTTTTCAGGTGTTCCTGTTGCAATGATCTGCCCGCCCTTATCACCGCCTTCAGGTCCGAGATCGATAATATGATCGACCGTTTTAATGACGTCCAGATTATGTTCGATGACAAGAACCGTGTTGCCCGAATCGACAAGACGCTGCAATACTTCTAGAAGTTTTTCAATGTCATGGACGTGTAATCCGGTCGTCGGTTCGTCCAATATATAAAACGACTTACCGTTTGACCGCTTATGCAATTCAGATGCCAGTTTCACCCGCTGTGCTTCTCCGCCTGATAAAGTGGTCGCCGGCTGTCCAAGTTGGATATATCCGAGACCTACATCAACGATTGTTTGAAGCTTCCGACTGATTTTCGGGATGTTTTCAAAGAACACCAATGCATCTTCCACTGTCATCGAAAGGACATCTGCAATATTCTTCCCTTTATAGGTCACTTCCAATGTTTCACGGTTATACCGTTTTCCGTGACAAACTTCACACGGCACATAAACATCCGGCAAGAAGTGCATTTCAATTTTGATAATTCCATCACCATGGCACGCCTCACATCTTCCACCTTTGACATTGAAACTAAAACGGCCTTTCTTATAGCCGCGCACTTTTGCTTCGTTCGTCATCGCATAGACATCTCTGACGTCATCGAACAAACTTGTATATGTTGCAGGGTTGGATCTCGGTGTTCTGCCGATTGGCGACTGATCGATTTCTATCACTTTCTCCAGTTCTTCCAAACCGCTAACAGACTCAAATTGGCCCGGTTTCTGTTTAGACCGGTTCAACTTTTGCGCGAGTACTTTATAAAGCACTTCATTCACCAGAGTACTTTTCCCCGAACCTGATACACCGGTAACTGCGATGAATTGCCCCAATGGAAAATCGACGCTGACTTTCTTCAGATTGTTTTCCTGTGCACCTCTGATTGAAATCATACGTCCATCGGATTTCCTGCGTTCAATCGGCAGCGGGATGAATTGCTTTCCACTTAAGTATTGCCCCGTCAATGAAGTAGGATCGTTCATCACTTCAGCAGGTGTTCCGGCAGATACGATTTGTCCCCCGGCAGCGCCTGCCCCAGGCCCGATATCAATTAGATAATCAGCTGCCATCATCGTATCCTCATCATGCTCGACGACAATAAGCGTATTACCGATATCACGCATACTTTTCAATGTACCGATGAGTCGGTCGTTATCTCGTTGGTGAAGCCCGATCGATGGCTCATCGAGAATATAAAGGACGCCAGTTAACCGTGAGCCAATTTGCGTCGCTAGACGGATCCGTTGAGCTTCTCCACCCGACAGTGTTCCTGCCGCTCGTGATAGCGTCAAATAATCGAGTCCAACGTTAATGAGAAAACCGATACGTTCTCCGATTTCACGCAAAATGAGTTTCGCAATCTGCATATCCTTCTCTGACAGCTCAAGATTTTTAAAGAAACCATCCGCTTCCGTAATCGATAAATTGCTCACTTGACCGATATGGACGTCATTCACTTTCACCGCGAGTGACTCCTCTTTCAATCTGTAGCCATCACAGCTAGGGCATGGACGCGTTCCCATATACTTTTCCATCTGTTCTCGAATATAATCCGATGATGTCTCTTTGAAACGACGTTCGACGTTCGAGAGCACACCTTCGAAATAGATATTATTCACACGAGTATTTCCAAATTCATTTGTATATTTAAAGTTAATTTTTTCTTCTTTTGATCCGTGAAGAATGATTTTGAGATCCTCATCGGATAATTCACTGACAGGGACATTCATCGGAATTTTGAAATGTTTACAGATTGTCTTCAACAATTCCGGATAGTATTGCGAACTTGTTGGAATCCAGGGGACAATTGCTCCATCATTCAGTGAAACAGATGAATCAGGAATCACAAGGTCAGGATCGACTTCTAATTTTGTACCGAGTCCATCGCATTCTGGGCAAGCGCCGAATGGACTGTTAAATGAAAACATTCTTGGCTCGAGTTCACCGATCGAGAACCCGCATAGTGGACACGCATGATGTTCACTAAACAACAATTCTTCCACTTCCATAACATCGACAAGTACTGTCCCGTCAGCTAGCCTTAACGCTGATTCAAGTGAATCACTCAGCCGTGATTCGATTCCTTCCTTCACGACAATACGGTCAATGACTACTTCTATTGTGTGCTTCTTGTTTTTGTTCAACTCGATATTGTCGTCGAGGTCAATTACCTCGCCATTTACTCTAACCCTTACATATCCTTGCTTTTTAATATCTTCCAGCAGTTTGGCATGCGTCCCTTTCCGGCCTGATATGACCGGCGCAAGAATTTGAAGACGTGAACGGTCCGGCAGTTGCATAATGCGATCGACCATTTGCTCAATCGTTTGCGAAGTAATTTCTGTTCCATGAATCGGACAAATTGGTTTACCGATTCTTGCAAACAAGAGTCGCAAATAATCGGATATCTCCGTGACCGTTCCGACAGTCGACCTCGGGTTTCGGCTCGTCGTTTTCTGATCGATTGAAATTGCGGGGGACAAGCCTTCAATTACATCCACATCAGGTTTGTCCATCTGACCAAGAAACTGTCTCGCATAAGCCGATAGCGATTCGACATATCTTCTTTGCCCTTCGGCATAAATCGTATCGAATGCAAGCGAAGATTTACCCGAACCTGACAACCCTGTCATAACAACAAGCTGGTCACGGGGAATCTTCACATCGATATCTTTCAAATTATGTGCACGCGCTCCTTGAATAACTATTTCTGTGTTTTTCATTTTGTTGTCACCCTTCAGCCTTCAATTCTAATATCGTATCGCGCAACTGTGCGGCTCTTTCAAAATCGAGTGCTTTAGCAGATGCTTTCATTTCTTTTTCAAGCGAAATAAGCAGCTTTGTCTTTTCGTCTTTCGATAACTTCTTGCCTTTCGTCACTTTATCGATAATCGACGTGTCATCTTCCACGACTTGTGTAGCCCGTATGACGTCACGGATTTTCTTCTTAATTGTCGTAGGCGTAATCCCATGCTTTTCATTGTAAGCTTTTTGAATTTCACGGCGTCTGTTTGTTTCATCGATCGCCTTTTTCATGGAATCTGTATAGCGATCTGCATACATGATCACTCGACCTTCTGAGTTTCGGGCAGCACGACCGATTGTCTGGATTAATGCTCGTTCTGAACGCAGGAATCCTTCTTTATCCGCGTCTAGAATCGTCACTAAAGACACTTCTGGAATGTCAATACCTTCTCTGAGCAAGTTGATGCCAACGAGGACGTCGTATGTCCCAAGCCGTAGCTCACGGATAATTTCAATTCGTTCTAATGTTTTTATTTCTGAATGTAAATAGTTCACTTTGATGCCGATATCTTTTAAGTAGTCTGTCAGATCTTCTGACATCTTTTTCGTTAATGTGGTTATCAATACCCGTTCGTTACGCTTTGTACGCTCGTTGATTTCACCGATTAAATCGTCAATCTGCCCTTCGATCGGACGGACTTCGATGATTGGATCGAGTAAACCAGTCGGCCGAATAATCTGTTCAACCATTTCAGGTGTATGCTCGATTTCATATGGACCTGGAGTCGCGGATACATAAATCCCTTGATGGATGAATTCTTCAAACTCTTCGAACCTCAACGGCCTGTTATCCAAAGCAGAAGGTAGACGGAAACCATGTTCAACAAGCACATTCTTCCTCGCCTGGTCTCCGTTGTACATACCGCGTATCTGCGGCAAGGTGACATGACTTTCGTCGACAACGAGTAGGAAATCATCTGGGAAATAGTCAAGAAGCGTGAAAGGTGTTGCTCCGGGTGGCTGCAATGTTAAGTGCCTGGAGTAGTTTTCAATTCCCGAACAGAAGCCCATTTCCCGCATCATTTCTAAATCGTAGCGGGTTCGTTGTTCCAATCGCTGTGCTTCGAGCAATTTGTCGTTTTTTCTCAGTACCTTTAGTCGCTCTTCCAATTCAACTTCAATATTTAAAATTGCCTTCTGCAGTTTTTCATCGCCTGTTACGAAGTGGGAATTAGGATAGATCGCAACATGCGATCGCTCTCCTAATATCTCACCTGTCAGCGCGTCAACTTCACGTAACCGATCGATTTCATCTCCGAAAAACTCAATCCGTATACAATTCTCATCTTGTGATGCCGGAAAAATTTCCACAACATCCCCTCTAACGCGGAAAGTACCACGTGTGAAGCTAATATCATTTCTGGAGTATTGATTGTCAACGAACTGCCTAAGTAGTTCGTTTCTACCGATTTCCATACCACTTCGCAAAGAAACAACGTGCTTACCATATTCCTCCGGCGAACCTAACCCGTAGATACATGATACAGATGCAACGATTAGTACATCTTTCCGTTCGAATAACGAAGAAGTCGCCGAGTGGCGAAGTTTATCGATTTCATCGTTAATCGTCGCGTCTTTCTCAATAAATGTATCCGTGTGCGGTACATACGCTTCAGGTTGATAGTAATCATAGAAACTGACAAAGTATTCTACTGCGTTATTTGGAAAAAACTCTTTAAACTCACTATATAATTGACCTGCCAACGTCTTGTTATGTGCAATGACGAGGGTAGGTTTATTGATTTCCGTCACGACGTTAGAAACAGTGAATGTTTTACCTGTTCCCGTAGCGCCTAATAATGTTTGATGCTTTTTGCCTTGCTCGATTCCTTCGACAAGCTTTGAAATAGCTGCGGGCTGGTCGCCTAAAGGAACATAAGGAGCTTGCAGTTCGAAATTTTGGACCATAACGGCGTCCCTCCCAATATGAATTACTTATATTTTACCATAGACTTTCACAAGTCGAAAGAAATAAGGGAACATGTGTTTTAACTTAATTCAGCAACAGCCCCCCCTCTTTTATTAACTGCGAGTTGAATACCAGAAAAGCCTTTCAATAAGAAGGAGTCCAAACACAGTGCTGATTCAAGTCAAACCTCCGGCGGATTCGATGAGGAGTTAATGTTACTATGCACAATTGAAAATCCATTCGTAATTTCACCCAGGTGCAATTTACTTACATGAATCCCTAAAAATAAAAAACGGGCCTACTCCGATAGTTTCCTATCGGGAGGCCCGCTAAACACTTTTAGTTTTCTTCCACTCGTAACAACTCGTCCGTAAACTCTTTAAATGCAGACTCATTCTTTTCATCAAGCGCAAGATCGATAAGCGCCAGAAGACGTTTTTTCGTCTGCTCACGATGAATATGGTTCAGGAACAAGTCCATGTAAATGTCATTCAACAGCTTTTCGGCTTGTAAAGAAGAGCTGTTTTTTCCCACGGCTTTTAAGAACTCGGCATATGAATAATTGTTTTCCAATTCCCTCACCCCTGATGCCTTTTTTCCATTATACATAATTCAATAGGGAAGTTGCAAGGACTTTCAAGAATATTCTATTTTTATTTCTTGTTGGAGAAACGAATTGTCACTTCTGACACAATTAGCACTACCGCCGTCACGAGGAGAGGCGTTACAGAGATTCCTATAACAATAACCGCTGCCAAAAATACTGCTGCAGCTTGTACAAGTTGGAACACACGAACGGTTTTACGTATAGCCGGTGCTCTTGTATCCATCGCTTCCGGGAATAGATTGTCCATCCTGAAATCATTGCCTGCTTGCAACGCATAAACGAGTTGAATCGACGTCGCAAACGCTAACGCCCCGCTGAAAATATAAATGACAATCGGAAACGGAATAAGTGTGATGCCTACGACCGATAACACCGTCAACCTTACCCACAGCCAAAAAATATCGTCCGTTCGAATTAACGTCCTTCTTAACAAATAATACTGGGGTACCGTCTTGCCAAACTTTGCTGACTGCATAAGAAAACCGAGCCAGGCTCGTCTGCTCACTGAACCTTTCAGATGAGGCACGTCTGTAAAATAATTCGCGAAACGGTAAAATCGCATCATCCGATTCTGTTCCAACATAATGAAATGTTCATAAGGAAACGGTTTTTCAGCACTTTTTTTCTTCCAATACAAATAATAGACTACGATGATTACACCAATGATGGGAATAAACAGCGGATTACTTGCAAGCGTTACATAAACAATTAAGGCACCAAGTAAAAAACGGATAACCCGGTCTTTCCAAACGCCATTGCCGTCATTTGCATGGCGATAATGATAGTCGAGCTCGACATACAGCCACTTCACAAGCAGAATGACGATTGCAGTCAAGTAAATCTGCGGTTTTGCAGCAACGTCTGTTGCAGCTAATAAAGGTGCCGCCACGATGAACAGTAAAAATGGTAGCGGTATCTGAGAAAAGAACGAGTAACGTAACGATCTCGTCAAATATTGTTTGAGTTTCCCTTCCATTGGGAGGAAGAAAACGATATCCGCAGGCTTCAATAATGTAACTGGAGTTCCAAATGCCAAAGCCACTCCAATTACGAGTGCCGTCAATAGAGCTGAAGGGAAATCAGCCGGCACTTCTTTTAGCCATTCACTGTATGCATAGCCACCAGCACCGATTGTGAACAGCAGGACAATCGCTAAATGTCCTGTGAAGACAAACTTCATATATTTTTGCAGTTCGGTCATATAATGCCCGAATCGACTGCCCCAGATTTCACGCATGCTGTTCATAGTCACGTTCCTCAGTCATCGAAATATACAGCTCGTCCAATGTCGCATCCGGAAGGTTAAACGCTTTACGCAAGTCATCCATCGTTCCTTGCGCACGCACTCTTCCTTCATGAAGGACAATAATCCGGTCGCAATACTTCTCTGCTGTCGGCAATACATGTGTAGACATTAGGACAGATGCGCCATTCGCTTTTCTTTCTTCAATCTGTTCGAGCAACGAACGAATCCCGATTGGGTCAAGACCTACAAAAGGTTCATCGATAATGTATAAGGAAGGCTCCACAAGAAACGCACACATGATCATTACTTTTTGACGCATGCCTTTTGAAAAATGCGATGGAAACCAATTCAATCTCTTTTCCATCATAAATTCCTTCAATAAAGCCGCCGATCTTGCTTCGAATATATCCTTGTCCAATCCATAAGCCATCGCTGTAAGCTCCAAATGCTCCCGCAACGTTAGCTCTTCATATAAAATCGGTGTTTCAGGAATGTAAGAGAATGCCTTCCGATAAGCTTCTGGGTTCTCACTGAAAGTGACACCTTCGATTTTAATGGTACCTTGATGTGGATTCATCAATCCGATAATATGTTTGATCGTCGTACTTTTTCCCGCTCCATTTAATCCAATCAAACCGACAAGTTCATTTTGGCCGATTTCAAATGTTAGTCCATGTAATACAGGCTTTCGCGTATAACCACCCGTCACATCGTTCACTTCTAGAATTGCCATAGCCATCCCCCATTCATGTTTCCATTTTACCAAACATTAATCCGAAATGCTTTGTCCAACTTTCATACATTAACTGAAAATATGCTACACTTGCCTTATTAATGAATCAATCGCGTATTTCACGGCGATGATCAACTGGAAAGGATGAAGAGAAATGACAGCATGTATCTTTTGTCAAATTATTGAAGGTTCGATTCCAAGCGAGAAAATTTACGAAGATGAGCATGTCCTGGCGTTTATGGACGTTATGCCTGTCACAGAAGGTCATGTTTTATTAATCCCGAAAAATCACCGGGAAAATCTTTTTGAAATGACCGAAGAGGAAGCGAGTCATTTGTTTTCTGTCGCTCCGAAACTTGCAAATGTCTTAAAAGAAACGTTTACTCCCGCAGGATTGAACCTGTTGCAGAACAATGGTGCCCCTGCAGGCCAGGCGGTATTCCATTTCCATATGCATTTTATCCCGCGTTACGACGAGACGGATGGATTCAGCTCGAATTGGAATCCGAAAGTAGAACAATTCCCAAAAGAACGCCTTAAGGAAATGGCTGATCAGCTTCGCGCAAAAATGGGATAATGTAACGCTTGTAAGTTCTTAAAATCATGTGTATACTTCTATTAAGTTTTCGCTGACGATCACGAGGATACGTCAGGAGGACCAAAAAAATGAGCCCAGTTGAGGAGAGATGAGAAATGAATACGAAAAATCTTATGTTGATGGCATTGTTAGTATCCATCGGCGCAGCGTTGTATTTAGTAATTCCAGGTTATGGTGAAGGCATGAAGCCAGACTTCATGTTGACGATGATGTTCATCGGGATCTTTTTATTCCCCGATGTGCGCAGTGTATTTTTGCTTGGTGTGACGACAGGTGTGTTATCCGGAATTTTCACAAGTTTCCCCGGTGGCTTCATACCGAATATCGTCGACAAGTTCATCACAGCATTCGTCGTTTTTGCAGTGATTTTGCTGCTAAAGAAAACAACACAACATCTAGCTGTCTCCACAATCGTCACTTGCCTAGGAACTGTATTGTCAGGAACGATATTCCTGTCCATTGCGATTTATGTAATTGGTGCAAATATCCCGTTCAGTCTACTATTCGTCACTGTCGTTTTACCGGCGGTTGTTATGAACGGCATAGCATTCTTTATCATCTATCCGGTCGTCATCGGATTGTTGAAGAGAACTTCATTCGAAACTGCATTATCAAATTAACTTTCAAAAGCTTCACTCACAATGAGTGAAGCTTTTTTCATTTGCCCAGAACGTGTTGCCATGTTTTAATTAAACTATGTAAAGGAATACTATTGAAAATGAAAGGAGTGTCTTCTATGAAAGCATCAAACTTTGTTTTCGGACTTATTACAGGATCCGTCACCGCGGCTGTCACAGTCCTATTTTCAACTCCTCAATCAGGGCGTGAAATACGCTCTTCTGTCAAGTCAGCTTCAACGGACTTGAAGTATAAAATGAACGATGTTAAAGGGAAAATTGCAGAACTGAAAGATTCCATTACTCATATGTCAAAAGAAGCGAGAGAAATTGTCCCTGAAGCAATCGAAGATGTTAAAGGCTCTATTGAACAATGGAAACTCTCTACTGAAAAGAACAAAGAACGACTTGAAAAAGAGATTTCCGCAATCCAAAACTCTCTTGCAGAGCTCGAACAGTCAATCGCCGCACAACAAAAGTAAATAACGGATAAATGCTTGGCGGAGGATAATTATATCCTCCGCTTTTTGTGTTAGTGGAACTTAGTTGGAGTTGTGTGTGTGACTGCCGTTGGTTTATGGGCGTGCGCGGACTGTTTACGAGCGCGGCGAGGGCGTTTACGGGCGCACCACGACTGTTTACGGGCGCAAGTGGATTGTTTACGGGCGCACACGCCTCACCTATTTCCCAGCAATCTCAACGCATTCGAATTCCCCCACGCTAAGAACGCAAAAGGCTATCAATTTCTCATTTTCGTTCTGAATATAATATTTTTGCAATTCCAACTTTTTTATTTGAAACTTTCCTGCTATAATTAAAAAGACTAACTATTTGATTTTTGGAGGTATACAATGACTGAGCAAAAGTTCTCCCCAAAAGAAGCAATGATCTATAGCCAACGCCTTGCGCAAATGTCGAAGGCGTTATGGAAAGCGGTTGAAAAGGATTGGCAGCAATGGATAAAACCTTATGATTTGAATATTAATGAGCATCATATTTTATGGATTGCCTACCACCTGCAAGGTGCAACAATTTCGGACGTTGCTAAATTTGGTGTCATGCATGTCTCTACCGCTTTCAACTTTTCCAAAAAGCTTGAAGAGCGAGGTTATTTGAGCTTCTTTAAAAAAGAAGACGACCGCCGCAACACATATGTCTCTGTGACAGAAGAAGGCCGCTTGTTATTGGAAGATATGAATGAGAACTACTATGATTCCAGTCATGGCATCCTCGAAGGCTCACTCCCCATTAAAGGAATCTATGGAAAGTTTCCGGAGTTTCTGGAAGTGATGTCGGTCATACGTAATATTTATGGAGAGGATTTCATGGAGATTTTCGAACGAGGCTTCCAAAGTATAGATACAACATTTGTTGAGAAGGATAGTGAATCCGACGTAACCAATAGAAAAAACACGATTGAACTTCAACCTGCCGAAGAAAAATAATGTCATTTCGGTATGTAGTTTGATATGATACAAATAAGCGTTAAAGAGGAGGAATGGATTTGATCCTTATTGTCACAATCATATTTTCATTGTTTTATTTATTCCAGATAAATAAAATGACATTTGCGTTATGTCAATCACGCGAAATTCCTGAAGAGAAGCAACCTAAAATATATCGTACGGTTAACATCCTAGTCACGATCTTGATTTTGTCATTATATCTAGAAGTACTATTGAAAGTGTAATGTAGAAAATAGGAAAAGCCCGACACGCCCTATTAATAGGCTGTCGGACTTTTTTTATTTTAGTACAGGTATGCAGCTCCGACGATGATCAAAAGAATGAACAATACAACAATCAACGCGAATCCAGAAGAACCTTGCCCGTGGCTATATCCACTCATAGGAGCACCTCCTCTCTCTTTGTATGGTATGCAAATTACGTAAAGTGTTTTAGGCTATCCGAAAGAAGGAACCTTTTTGTCAGTAAATCGTTTTTATGTTATAGTATCAAATGTTGCACATTAAAGTTAGGAGAGATATTTTATGAAAAAAACAGTCCTGGCCATGAGCTTGGCGGCTTCCGTTTTAGCGCTTGGTGCATGCAGTAATGATCAAAAAGCGGCCGATGATGAAGTCATTGCCACAACTAAAGTCGGAAACATCACGAAAGAAGATCTATATACCGAAATGAAAGATGCAATCGGTACCCAAGTTATGGAGAACCTGTTACTCCAACAAGCATTGGAAAATGAATATAAATTGTCCGATAAAGACGTGGAAGAAGAAGTGAAGAAGCAAAAAGAGGGTCTTGGTGAAAACTTCGATATGTACTTGCAACAGCAAGGCATTACAGAAGCTTTCTTTGATAAAAACGTGAAGTCACAGATGCTTCAAAAGAAACTTGTTGAGTCATTGGAAATCTCTGATGAAGATGTTAAAACAGGTCTTGAACGGGCTAAGACTGAAGTACATGCACGTCACATCGTAGTCGCAGATGAAAAAACTGCCAACGAAGTACGTCAAAAGATTGAAGATGGCGGCGATTTCGAAGCGCTTGCAAAAGAGTATTCTACTGAGCCTGTCGCTGAACAGACAGGTGGAGATTTAGGCTGGTTCGGCCCAGGTAAAATGCTATCTGAATTTGAAGATGCTGCTTACACGCTTGAAAAAGGTGAACTGAGCCAACCTGTAAAGACAAGCTACGGCTATCACATCATCGAGCTGCTTGAAACACGTAAAGCAGAAACAGACAAAACAGAAGATGAGATGAAAGCAGAAATCGAAGAAGGTTTAAAACGCGTTCAGTTTGAGGCAAAACTCCAAGAATTGATCAAAGCGGCTGACGTCGATATTAAAGCGGACGAATTCAAACATGTATTGGATTTGTATTTACCGGTAGCTGAAGAGAAAGACGCAAAATAAGCATACGAATAAAAAGCTGCCGAACATCGGGAATCCCAACGTTCGGCAGCTTTTTCCTATTCCAAATTCGGTTTGTAAAACGAGCGGTTTTCGAGCGGAAAAATCCGTTCGCTAAATTCACCTTTCTCCGTTTTGGCTAACGCGCGATTGAGCATATTCATCTTCGCATCAATATTATCGATATAGTGGAGCACTTCAGCTTCCATGAGCATCGGACGTTTCGGGCTGCCCCATTCTTCTTTGCCATGATGAGAAAGAACCATATGCTGCAGAAGCATTACTTCTTCGCCGGTAATCTCCAATTCATCTGCGGCTTTTGAAATTTCATTCACCATGATTGTAATATGGCCAAGTAGATTCCCTTCGATTGTATATTGTGTACCGACAGGACCAGAAAGCTCAATCACTTTACCAACGTCATGCAGGATGATTCCAGCATATAGAAGGTCTTTATTCAATGTTGGATAAAGTTCTGCGATCGCTTTTCCGAGCTTCAGCATGGATACAACGTGATCGATCAATCCTGATACATAGTCATGATGATTCCGTGTCGCTGCGGGATATACAAGAAATGCAGCTTGGTGTTTTTTTAATAAATGACGGGTAATCCGCTGGATATGCGGATTTTTCATCTCAAAGAAATATTGCAGCAATTCTTCATAAAGAACTTCTTTGCTTTTTTCCGCAGAAGGAACCAAGTCTGAAATCGAAATGCCTTCGTCTTCTTTTACAGGACGGATACTTTTAATGCGCAATTGGTTTTTGCCACGGTATTCATGTAATTCTCCGCCGACTTTCACAATTGTCGAAGCCCCATACAGCTTTTCATGCTCTTCTCCGGTATCCCAGAGTTTCGATTCGATATCGCCGCTCTTGTCTTGCAAAATGAGCGACATGAAAGGGCTCCCTTGCTGCGTGATCCCTTTTGTCGATTGTTTGATAAGTAGAAACAGATCGACTGGCTCTCCGACTTGATAGTCCATTAATTTTTTCATGTAGCTATCGCCCCCTTGTCGTTCCCGATTGCGGAAACGTTTATAATTCTAGCAGTTGTCCACTCTTCTCTTATCTTATCATGGCAAGTCATGTAGATGAACTGATGTTTCTCGCTTAACTGTCCGACAATAGTCAGCATTCTTTGTAGACGCTCCCCGTCGAAGTGCACGAACGGGTCATCCATCAGTATCGGGAAAGGTGCCGTCTTTTCCATAGCGATCGCCAAAGAGAGGCGCAATGAGATATAAGCCTGCTCTTTCGTTGCCTGGCTCAGTTCAATAATGGGATAACGCGTTCCGTCATTTGCCACTGCGCGGAACAAGCCATTTTCTGTGATTTCCAGCCCGACATATACCCCAGCAGTCAATTCAGAAAAAAGATTTTCCGCCTGTTCAAGCACTTCCGGCAATTTGCGGTCTTTCAATTCTTTCATCATTCCATTGATGGCCTGTACAATCGCCTGTCTAACTGCCCATCGATCAGCGAGTTCAGCAAATTCCGCTTTTTTCATTTCAAAGTATTGTTGCTTCGTTTGATACACTTCGTCCGTCAACAATTTTTCCGTCTCTGCCTTTAAAGAGGATTTTTCTTCAATCAGCAGATCCAGTTCCTTTTCGAGTTGTACAATCTGCTCATCATTGTCCGACATCGCTATTTTCAGTTCTTCTTCTGTAACGTCTGCAAACTTGTCAATAATACGGACATTTGCGAGTTGGGCTTCACAATCCTCTAATTGACTCTTCAGTAGCAATGTTCGTTCAACGTTTTTTTGTGCTTCGTAATAGTGTCCCTCTGATTGCACACCTGCTTCATGGAATAACTCTTCGATTTGTTTGCTGTAAGCAGCTACCAGTTCGTCCGCTTCCTTCTTCTCGACAAGTATTACTTCCAATCGTTCAGAGAGTCCGGCCTGCATCTGTTCTGTAGAACGCAGCGTCATGTATGCTGCTCTTAAACGCTCATACAACGTATGTTCAGGTCCATCGTTCCCAACTACCGACTCAATCTTTTCCGTTCGTGCAGCTATCTGATTCTTCAACATCCGTAGTTGCTCTTGTGAATGAAGTAGCTCGCGTTCCGTTTCTTGCACTGAACGAGCCATTCCGAAAAACTCATGCAAGATGCCGGTATTTGGAATCTTAGCAAGTCCATAACCAAGGAAGAGGTTCTGTAACTTGTTTTCCAATACTTCCTTTTCACGTGCAATCGCTTCGTACTCACTTTCTAATTGCACCATTTTCCGATCGTTAGTGGCAATCGACCCACGCAAACGGCTTTGATTCGAACGGTAGGCGTGCATATTCTCTACTAGTCGCTCCATCTGCTGTTCTTTTCCGCCGAATTCTTCGATAATCCGTTGCATGTCTTCGTGCATCGATCCCCCAGTGTGATTGCGCTTCCCCGTTATCAAAAAAGCGGCTCCCGCTGCAATGAACAAACCAAAAATGACAACTACCCATTGTTTCTCAGTCAAACCGAATACAACTGTTCCGATTGCTGCCACAAGGAGTAAAAGGGCAACCATCGCATTTCCGCTTGTTGCATTCTTTTGACGAGTGTTCACATAAACGCGTGCCTCAGCGAGTCTCCCCCGATTTTTTGGCCACTCTTCAATTTGCTTCTCCTCAGATGGCGAGGGAGCCTTTTCCTGTAGAGCTTGCTGCTGCAACATCAAGTCTTTCCGTTCATGCTCCACTTCAGATAGCTGCCGGTCGACATAACCAAGCTGTTGATCCATTTCAGTTAGTTTCTGGAGGTGTTCATACAATTGCTCTTCCTTATGAATGGAAACGTCACCTGCCAAGATTTCCTCGGCCTCTGTTAATCCCAACCTGTCCAGCAACCGAAGCTTTTTCGCGGTGAATTGACGCAGATTGTCATTGAGTGTATTCACACCCGCGTGCCATTCATGCCACTCTGGTTCCCGTGCTAGCAATCTTTGCATTTCAGACAGCCGATTTACATCGTCATCCTTTTCTAGCCGGTCGCGAATCGAGCGTATTTCCTCTTTAAGTCCACGCAACTTCACTTCCGTTTCGGTCAATCTGCTATGTGCCGTCTCATACCGTCTCACTCCTTCAGCCGGGAAACGGTCTTTGTGTACATCAGCAAGTTTGTCCATCAGTATTTTTTTTCGTCTATACAAAGGAAGCGATTGAAGTTGTGCACCCAGTTGCCGGTTATCGGTGCGCAACTGTTCATGCTGTTTCTTACCATCTACCCACTGCTTTTCTATTTCGCTAATCCGTCTGACTTTTGGTGAATAGGAGGACAGCCTATCTCGTTCTTTTTTCAAATCGTCTTCAAGCTCTTTCAACTGTTGAAGAAGCACATTCATCTCAGGCACCCGACCTGACTTTTTAAATAAATCGCCGGCTTCCTTCTCCATTTTCTTCTCCAGTTGCATCAGGGAATCGATGCCCGTTGTCCCTGATGCGAGAAGCGTGCGGCTCAACTCGGTTTCATCCATCTTTTCGAACCCCTGCAACTGAAGGACTGAAAAAGAAAAGACCGATTCAAATGACGCCCGATCATACTGCCTGACAATAGTATTCAACGCTTCTTCCCCGCCTTGCGTGCCGTCTTCAAATTGGACAGTCACTTCACCGGACGACTTCCCGCGAACGCGCTCAATCATGCAATCACCATAAATGGCGTCATCTATATAGATGCGACCGCCATATTTGCCTCCAGATTTAGGTTCATAACGCAATTGCGTACTGTTTTTCTGAGGGAAACCGAACAGGATTTGCAGAATGAATTGTTGAATCGTCGTCTTGCCCGCTTCATTACGTCCGTATATGACGTTAACATTTTCACTGAAGTCGATTGTCTTATTTTCATGCTTGCCGAATCCATAGATATCGAGTTTTTTGATCTTCATTTGTTCACCTCATTTCAAAGAAGCGAGTTCTTGTAGTAGTAATTTTTCAGAGCGTTCCTGTAAGCTTCGGAAACTTTCAGCTGTTTGTGTATCCAAATAGCGGGAGGCACGAATATGTGTATACAAATCCCCTAGCACGTCAGCCCATTCATCTGTCGTCCAATTAGTCATTTGAGCCGTTACAGCCCCAATCAGCATATTGTCTGTTTGGTTTTCACGTGACGGATTGACTGCCTTCAATCGTTGCACCCAAACAAATTGCTCATGCCCTTCCAACAATTCACGCAAACCTTCCAACCATATTTCATCACTTACCTCATCGTAAAGGGTTGCCGTTTCCGCATCCAAGCGGATTTCCAAGTTAATAATAGATGGACCATTTTCGGATACGAATGTTTCAATTGCTTCCCGGCATGTTTCTAATAACCGATTCGCATGACGGATTGATGCGCAAGAAACGTTTAACGAAGTAAAAAGAATGACATTCGTCGAAATGAACGTCAATTCCGTATGTGTTTTTGACAGTTCAACTTCGTAAAACCCCTTTTTCCCTTGCTCATTACGATGACGCCCTTGGATATTTCCCGGATAAATAATAGGTGGTGAATCTGACAGTTGCTGGCGCTCATGGATATGGCCAAGCGCCCAATAATCATACCGTTTGGATTGCAATTCTCCGAGCGTAAACGGCGAATAGACGGCGTGTGATTCGTTACCTGCCTGACTGCCGTGCAGCAGCCCGATATGGATCGCCTCCCGGTCGGTTGCAACAGGAAACCCGCTGATCATCTCTTGGCGCACATGACGCTGTGGATAGCTGAATCCATGTAGAACAATTTCCTGGCCTCTCACAGATAACTTTACTTCCCCGATTTCCTCCGTAAATTCATGTACGTTCGGCGGCAGCTCGAATCGCGTCCAGCTCCCCCCTAAATGATCATGATTCCCGTAAGTTATGAAGACTGGAATCGCTGCTTCATGCAGGCGTTCCATTCCTTTTTGGAATTTTAATTGTGCTCGTAGACTGCGGTCTTCTCCGTCGTACAAGTCTCCGACTATCACTAAAAAGTCAGGTACAGTCTTTACTGCATAATCAATCAAACGATCAAAAGCTGCAAATGTACTATTCCTCAATTCGTTCAATCTGGCGGCAGGCAAGCCTGTAATTCCTTTAAAGGGGCTATCGAGATGCAGATCGGCAGTATGTATGAAACGGATCGATGACAAGATAAGAACCTCCATTCAAGAAAACGAATATTTGTTCTAATTTTACCATAGAGTATCCGAAACACGAAACAAAAATAGAAAACCGCTTCGCCGACCGTTTTACGGGTTGCGAAGCGGTTCTATTCATTCTTTCCCTAATTGAATTGCTTTTTTAATATCCTTTAGCGAACGGGATGGTCCGTACATGAGAACTCCCCCTTTGTAGACACGTGCGCCGAACCAACCAAGTACGAAGATGGTTACAAGCATGATTGCGATTGACAACAATGGTTCCCACATCGGTAAATCGAGCATACCCACACGTAAAAACATGACTAGTGGTGCAAAGAACGGGAAGTAGGATGCATATTTCAAATAGCCAATTTCAGGATTTCCAAGTCCGGTCATAGCAATGATGAAAGCAGCTACGATAAGCAATGTCATCGGCATAATCATTTGCTGAACATCTTCCACACGGCTGACAAGTGAGCCGAGTAGAGCAGCAAGTGTTGCATAGAGGAAATAACCGAGCAAGAAGAACACTGCCGCATAAATAAGTGTCCCAACATTCAGGTCTGAAAAGCTGAAGAAATCGCCGAATCCTCCTGGAACTTCTGTGGCAGACGTTTTCAAAGCGACGAATCCAGCAAGCCCATAGATGAGAATCTGCACAATTCCGAGCGATCCGATGCCAAGTACTTTCGCAAACATATGCTTCACCGGTGAGACGCTTGAAATAAGAATTTCCATGACTCTTGAAGATTTTTCATTCGCCACATCCATTGCAATCATGCTTGAATACATGATGACAGACAGATAAATGACGAACATTAATACATAAACCAGCACGCGGGCCTGATTCAATTCGTCTTCCGATTTTGCAGAAGGCGAAACATTCTTCTGCTCGAACTGTATCGGGGTGAATAACGTTTGGACTTGTTCACCATTCAAAGACAGCTCCTCTGCTTTCATCTCCGTTTGGATAGATTGCAGCGCTTCCTGAATTTGCATAGGAATGGCAAAATCCATTAGGCTCATCGTCGTATATTCAGCTTCAATTACTCCTTGTGAATCGACTGCCAATGTTAAGACAGAGTCGATTTCTTCGCTTGTCAATTTTTCAATGAGCGCTTCCTTTGACTCGCTAGACTGCTCCACTTTCATACCACTCAATTGTAAGGTTAGTCTATCTGCCAGCTGACCGCTTTCATCCACAACATATAGGACTTGCTCGTCATCTCCACCTCCTGTCATCGTTTGGACGGTGTCGATTATTTTAGAAATGTTTGCGAATAAGAATATCCCCGCAATCATAATCGCAGTTGTAATGACAAATGACTTCGTTTTTGCTTTCGATAAAAACGCATGTTTGAAAATAATCCAGAATTCACGCATGTTCTGTCCCTACCTTTGCAATGAAGATATCTTGCAATGAAGGCTCTTCAATCTCAAAATGACGAATCGGCCCCATTTCCAGTGCGCTCGCCAATAATTGTGCCGCTACGGATTCGTCATCAATCTGGAATACCGCACCTTCGACGGAATGGTTTGCATGGAGTACGCCTCCAATATGATCAAGGCCCGCAAGCTCATAATCAGATCGGATACGGACATTCTGCCTTCCGAAAGATCTCTTCACTTCTCTGAGTGAACCGCTGACAATTTGTTTGCCATGATGCATGATGCTCAATTGTTCACACAACTCTTCCACATGATCCATACGGTGACTTGAAAATAGAATCGTTGCTCCTTTGTTCCGAAAATCCAAAATCGCTTTCTTCAGCATTTCCACGTTCACAGGATCGAGTCCGGAAAATGGTTCGTCTAGGATAAGTAGTTTCGGATCATGCATCAGCGCTGCAATAACCTGTATTTTTTGCTGATTCCCTTTAGACAATTCTTCTACTTTCTTGGACGTATATTGCGGTACTTCAAAACGCTCCAACCAATACCCGATCGCTTTCTTGGCATCTGCTTTGCTCATGCCTCTTAACTCACCTAAGAAGATAAGTTGCTCTTCCACTTTCATTTTGGGATACAGACCCCGCTCTTCGGGCAAATAGCCGATTTCAGGACTTGTTGAATAGGCGATTGTTTTTCCGTTCCATGTAATCTGTCCTTCATTCGCATTCAACAGTCCTAAAATCATCCGGAACGTCGTTGTCTTTCCCGCCCCATTGGCGCCAAGGAAACCGTACATCATGCCTTTCTCTACTGTTAGTGTTAAATCATCAACAGCGGTAAAATCCCCAAATCTTTTCGTTACATGTTTAAGTTGTAAAGCCACGTGAATTCCCCTTTCTTAAACTACTATTCTTTATTACGATTCAACGACTCGTTGGTTTCACTATACTTTTCGATTGTAAAAAAAGAGGGCCGCTCCATAGGAAATCAGTAACACGCCATATGCTGAAACTGACAGCAAGAAAGCAATCTTGGCCCCTTCATAAATTAATACGCCAAGCCACATAATCAGTAGAACGATGAGTGTTGTCACCCAAGACAATTTAATCGCTTTTGCATTCACTTGTTCGTATCGTTCATCAAAACGGCGTTCCTTTTCTCCTTTTTTAAAATAGAGGAAAGCAATTAATAAAGTAACGCCTGCCCCTACAATAAAGCCTGCCAGACTTTCTAGCGTCGGAACCATTTTTTCTCCCCCTATCTATTTAGTGTTCTCTATTTGCAATCATCGCGCCAAAAAGCCATGACATCATATGTGTGACCCAGAGCGCCGTGAGGACAAAGAAAGCCAAGCCCGGCCCTTCCACAATCATGACGATAACCCAAGCGATTAATATAGCTCCAGTCATCACCTTCCAAGAGATGGCTCTGGCATGTCTATGAATATTTCGATAGCGTTCATCAAACAATCGCTCTTGTTTCCCTTTTTTCCATACAAAATAGTAAACAATTGCCCAAATAGCCAATCCAAGTGGTAGTCCAGAAAGAAACGTCCAAATATTAAATCCTTCGTACATGCTTATACCTCCTCCGGTTGAAAGACATCTTCAATGCGACAATTAAAAAGTTTAGCAATTTTGAAAGCCAATATTAATGATGGGTTGTATCGGCCTTTTTCCAATGAAATAATCGTCTGTCTGGACACTTCCAGCTTCTCCGCCAAATCATCTTGCGTTAACCCCATGGCCGTCCGCATTTCCTTAATCAAGTTATTCAGTTAAATGCTCCCCCTTTCAGTGTAAAGGTCGCTTTACGTAAAGGTTACTTTACTATATGTTCATTGTCAAGGAAACTTTACATCTTTTATTCAAAAAAAATGAATTGCTATTCATTGGAATGGAATTCATAGTATACTGGAAAAAAGAATGGGAGGATGAAATTGATGAGAACTTATAAACTGACAGCTTACGAAAAGACGGGGAAACTAATTACAGAAGAAACGTTCACAGCCGAAACAGATGACGCCGCAAAAGAAAAAGGGCAGACATTATTGGAAGAGCAAAATCTGCTTGAACAAACGCACCGATTGACTTCACCTGCCGGAAAGCTTCTCTTATTTCACATCTGACACTGTTTGAAGAAGAAATGCTTATCATTTTTGCTGTATTCATCAGTAGTGCTAAACTATAGCTAGCTGCTACATACTTCACGGAGGTGCTCTATTGAATATCGCACTCATTGCACATGATAAGAAAAAAGATGAAATGGTCAACTTTACAATCGCATATAAACATATTTTCACGAAATACAATCTGTTTGCTACCGGTACAACCGGGCAGCGTATTATTGACGAGACAGGATTGGTTGTCAACCGGATGATGTCCGGGCCTTTGGGAGGCGACCAGCAAATCGGTTCGATGATTGCAACAGGTGATTTGGATCTGATTTTGTTTTTCCGTGATCCCTTAACAGCGCAACCGCATGAACCAGATGTAAGTGCACTGTTGCGTCTATGTGACGTGTACGGAATACCGCTCGCCACGAATATTGCCTCGGCTGAACTGCTCGTACTCGCCATCGAAAAAGGCTATTTCTCTTGGCGGGATACAGCTGCTAAATACAAAACAAAAGAACCCAATCCGCTGAAGGATTGAGTTCTTTTTTTCAGTTCAGCAAATGAACACCTAGCGCTTGCTGTAATGTACCGAATGTTTTTGTCCTCGCATTAAAACTGACACCTAACCTCATCATGCTTCTGACTACATCCGGCCTTAAACCTGTAATGACGGTCTTGCATCCCATCATTTCTGAACCTTCAATGATACTCATCAGCTGATCAATAACTTCTGTCTCCATGTCAGCGATGCCCGACAAGTCCATAAGCATCGTCTGAATATGTAGCCGGCTGATTTCTTGAAGAACTTTCTCTTCCATGATTTTAGCCCGAAAATAGTCCACCGCTCCAATAATAGGTAGAATACAAATCGTCGATGTAATTGGAATGATTGGTACTGAAAGATTTTGCACTAGTTTTTTTTGCGCAGTGAGCAAAGACTCTTTATAAGTCGAATAATTGATGAAGAAAGCATTCAAAAAAAGATCAATATAATTATTCACATGCTTTTCCAAAGAAAAGAAGTTGATTGTCTTTTTATTTCCTTCCATATATCGTTGGATGAACACCCATAATGTACGTCTTATCGCCTGAACCCACTCGAGCTTTAATGATAATGTGAGCGAATACGTAGCCCAAGAAATTCCTTCTTGTTTTGCAAAAGCGTGTAATTCCTCTTCTTTTCCTTCCAACACATAATAGACAAGTCTATGTGCATTATTAATGAGGTCGATATTCCCGATATCAAGAATCTCATCGATTTTCTCCCTGACGGTTACCGCCTCGTTCAACAAATGGTTTTCAAAATCCAGTTTGTGTTCGTTCATAAAATCATTAATTTCTTGGTCTTCAAAAATATATTGCATCTAAGTCCCCCCTAGATTTTTCTTCCCACCTATTTACATTTCCTATTTATCATCTTTTCAAACCTCAAAGACAAAATACTATTCAAAAAATTCCACGAAATATAACGCTATTGAACTCTCGTGCGAATTCCAATTACGTATGAACTATTATGACAACAAAAAAGGTGACATAAATTCATATGTGAATTTCGTCACCTCTTACACCGCTGTTTACTTTTTTCTCCCCTAGTTCTCAAGCCGCTGCATTTTTACTTTCATTTACCTGTAAATGTCGGTTTACGCTTTTGAACGAAAGAAGAGATTCCTTCCATATGATCCTGCGTATTACGCATGGCAACTTGCTGCTCACTTTCCAAACGCAAAACACTTTCCAATTCATCGATTTTCTGTGCATGCAATATTTTCTTCGTTGCGAGCATCGCTGCAATCGGTGATTGTAAAAGTTTCTGTGCAAGCATCTCGGAAGCTTGAGCAACTTGTCCTTCAGGTACAAGCTCATCCACTAGCCCTTTTTCTTTGGCAACTGGACCCGGCAGTACTTCGCCTGACCAGATAAGTTGCTTTGCCAATGGCACACCTATACGCTCTTTTAAGAAGAAATGACCCGCCCCGTCAGGAATAAGGCCGATGCCAATGAAATTCATCGCAAGTTTACTATTCTCTTCAGCAAGGATCACATCACACCCGAGGGCTACACTGAATCCTAGTCCAGCCGCCGCCCCGTGGATGGAAGCGATTGTAATCTGCGGCAACTCATATAAAGCCTTTGCAAGCCTTGATACATCGATCATCACTGTGCTTATATCCATCGGCGTTTCGGGGTCAACCATCTTCTTAATATCCCCGCCGGCGGAAAATGCGCGTCCTGCACCTTGGATTATCAACACTTGTACATCTGCCTCTGTTTTCAAAGACTCAAAAGCATCGGCAAGTTCTTTCATCATGACATCGTCCATCGCGTTCATCGATTCAGGTCTATTTAATGTCAACCTTGCGAGTCGACCTTCTTTCTTAAGCTCAATAGTTGAATACATACAACCCCATCCCTTCAATAATGAATAACCATTCACTTATACTTATTCGGGAAAAGATTAGGAACTCCTTCTTTCAAATTAAAAGAAAAAACCCGGCAGAGTTTCCCGCCGGGGAGTCATTCAAACGATTAAGCTTCAGTCTATCTGCACCACTTCTGGGAATATTTTTTCAAGATGCTCGATTTTCTTGTCGATATATTCCTCGAAAGTAAGTATATAGGCAGCCGGGTCTTTCGGATTTTGGAACTGTGTAAGCTTGCCTGTGACGGGATCCATGAATTTACTGGAAGCGCCACAGCCAAGACCAATAATAGATTGCACTTCTTCCATGATGATAATATTGTAAAGACTTTCTTCTCCCGGCTTGGCATAACCGACATTTTCAAGATTGCCTAAAATATTCTTTTGACGGTACAAATAATAAGGCATATACCCGTTCTCTTTCGTCCACTGCTCGCCTAGCTGCATCATTTGTTCAGCCGTTTCCCTGCCTGCCACTTTGTATTTATCTTTGTTTCTCGTCATTTCAGAAGCTGTTTTAAAAGAAAGTGTATGGACAGTGAGCGATTCAGGTTGCATCTTCTCCGTCTCGTTTAAGGAATGTTGAAATTCATGCAAGCCTTCATTCGGCAAACCGATAATAAGATCCATATTAATGTTTTTCATGCCCATATTTCTCGACAGCCAGAACTTATCGACTGTTTCCTGGACCGAATGATGTCTGCCTATCGCCTTCAACGTTTCGTCTGTATACGATTGAGGATTTACGCTAATTCGATCAATGTCCCACTTTTTCAACACGTCGATTTTCTCAGGTGTGATTGTATCTGGACGACCCGCTTCGACGGTCACCTCACGTACTTCCTTCATATAAGGGAACGACTCATACATGGTGTTATACAGCGCATCCATTTCCTCAGCTTCAATTGAAGTTGGTGTCCCGCCCCCGAAGTAAATTGTCGTGATCTTCTTATCCCGTTTTGTTAGCCACTTTCCGATTTCCCTGATTTCTTCATGTAGGCCGTCCAGAAACGACTCTACCCTGCCATTCTTCCGATGAATCGCATAAGCTGGAAATGTGCAATACGCACATTTTGTCGGACAAAATGGAATACCAATATAAATACTTACTTCTTCTTGGATGTTATGTAAATCAGGAATTGCCTGCAACTGGACTTGCTCGATCGTAGCCAACAAATCAGCTTTTTCCTTGGAAATTCGATGATTTTTCATTAAAAGTTCTGTTATCCCTTCAGAATCATACCCAAGTTGCCGATACTTATGATAGAGTTTCATAGGACGAATTCCAGTGAGGATACCCCATGACTGCTTTGTATCCGTAAATTGTTCCAGTACCTCAAGGAACACATGGGAATAAACCCTTTTCAGTTGTCGGGATTGCTCTATTTCTGGAGCATCCAACAGTTCTTTCTCACTAAAAGACGCTTCGTAAACCGTACTGGCATATACCAATTGTGCATTTGCCAATAGTACATTCCCTGAGTCTTTTCTTACATTCATTTCTATTGTGAGCGCATCCTTTTGATCTTCTACTACAATTTTGGACTGTTCAAAAAAAAGATTGGCTAAATGGGTGAACATACGGACCCAATCTTGTTCAAATTGGCCGGGTATAAAGATTTTTTGCATAGACACTCCAACTTTCATCAATGAACTTTTCTACACTACTATTTAGGAGGAAATACTTTGGCTTTATTTACAAAGAAAAAAAATCTAACAGCAACATCCTTGCAAGAACGGGCAAAACAGGAGTTGCAAAATGTCAGCATCGCAGCCGATTTACCAAACGATATTAAAACCCAATTGGCGATGATCGATATTACAGAAAATGACTTAGCGATACTTCGCGTTCTCATTCCCGAAGTCAAAACGAATGCGAAGTCTATTGTAGCAAACTTCTACATAAATCTCGAAAATGAAGAATCTTTAAAAAAGATTATTACAAAAAACAGTACAATTGAACGTCTTCAAATCACATTAGAAAAGCATATTTCCGAAATGTTTGACGGACAGATTGACCGAAATTATATCGACACTCGTCATCGTATCGCAATTATTCATGCACGTATAGGACTTGAACCAAAATGGTATCTATCAGCATTCCAAGATTTGTTAAACAGTTTTTTTGCAGTTATCGAAACGACACAAATGAACGGAACAGATAAAGTGATTGCCATTAATAGCATCGCAAAAATCTTGAATTTTGAACAACAGCTTGTACTGGAAGTCTATGAACAGGAAACCGAGCAGCAACTGATCGATGAAAATGAAAAGACTACTGCGCTTATGGAGGAAATCCAACAAAGCTCGCAGGTTTTATATGAAGTCATCGACAAGACAAACAATGATGTACACGACATGACTCAAGTTCTGGAGACATTACACAGTCTTGCAGATGATAATACGGTTTTGGCAGATGAAATCTCGAGTGCCTCCAAGCAAGAACACGATGCCCTGCAAAAAACAGAGAGCCAATCCGAGGAAATCCAATCAAACATGGATTCAATCCATGTTCGTGCGGAAGAGCTAAAAGCATTGACAGTAAGAATTTCTTCGATTGCTCATATCGTCACAGATATTGCAAACCAGACGAATTTACTTTCGTTAAATGCTTCCATCGAAGCAGCGCGTGCAGGTGAACACGGAAAAGGTTTTGCTGTCGTAGCGGGTGAAGTCGGAAAACTGGCAGCGAATACGAAGGCATCCGTTGAAGAAATCGGAGTCATTTTAGATGAGACGGAAAAGAAAACGAATCTGATTGTTAAAGAAGTCAGTGAACTGCGTACGCTAGTCGACAAAGAACATGAACAGATTTCCTTATCTAGCAATTCTTTCGCTTCTATTGTTGAATCGATGACGACGATGCAAGCTAGGAATATCAAACTTCATGACGATGTTGAAAAAATATTCAACTCCGTGAAATCCTTCCAACAAAGTACGGAGGAAATTAGTGCTTCAGCACATGCTCTATCTGAAATGTAATGAATTACACATTCATAAAAGAGGCTGTAAACTAATCTCAACCTTTATGATTGAGTAATTTGAACGATCAAATGACATGATTTCCTGTGTGAATTTGACCACCAATCAGCATCGCTTTCAGCGGTGCTGTTTTATATTGCATTAGCACTTTTAGCGTCCACTACTACAAACGTGCTATTTTTGGACTACTAAACTTTTAAATGCTTATGTAAGTTCCAAACTTTATGCACAGTTGCCACGTCAAATAGTTTGGAGATATGATAGAAACGATTTTGCTAGAATGGAATTCTTTTTCGCTTCATCTAGTTACAAAAGGAGATTGAACTGTTTATGAAAAGAAATACATCGTTTATACTAGTGGCTTTTTCGATTTTGTTGGCATTGGCAGGGTGTTCAAACAAGCCCAACAACAAGGAAGAGGAGGCGGCCTATGCACAGCAGTTGACCTATTCCAATTTGACTGATGCTACAAGTCAAAATGAAGTAAAAGAAGTACTCGAGTACGCTGGAATTTCAACTGACAATATCAAGTCTTTCTTTCAAGGTGTTGACCTTTTTAATAGCACGATTGGAGAAGAGTATTTGACGAAAAAAGGATTTACGACGATTGATAGTCTACAGCCCGACTATGATTTACTCACTATGCAAAATAAGTGGGAGGCCGCAAATCCGGAGTTCATCGGCTACAACTGCCGAATTACATCATATGATTTAATGAAAGATTCGATTTCAATTGACCAGCCTGACACCCAAAATGCAGAGTGGTTAGTCTTTGATGAAATGGCTTTGAGGAATAGTCCAAAAAAGCTATTTACCGAAGGCGAACATGAACAATTTAAAACGTTCTATTCATATGTGCCAACTGAAATGACGAAAGATATCGCTATTCATGTGAAAAATATAAAAGAAGACTGGAAAAAGAAAGAGATACATTTTACAAATGACGATAAGACCTCCCTCATTTCTGTGTTTTTCCATGATGAAGAAGGGTATTTATTTATCGGCCATATCGGAGTTCTCATGCCTACAGAAGACGGTAAGCTGTTATTCTTAGAAAAATTAGGTTTGATGGAACCCTATCAAGCCGTGAAATTTACTACGCGGGTTGAGTTGAATGATTACTTAATGAATAAGTACGACCTCTCTTTTAATCAGCCTACTGCAAAGCCTATCATTATGGAAAATGATGAACTACTTGAAGGATATAGAGAAAGCCCCAATAATCCGGAATTTGGAAAAGGAACTAGTGAAAAGTAACTAGTAACTAACTGAAACCCTTCTCGAAATCATCTATGGTTTAATTTTTTACTGTATTGTATTATTGGGCATAGAGGATGCCAGCTGTATATGTTGCTCGAATCCCCATGCTATCCAGTGGAGTGCAGAGCGGCAATTCCCCCCTTCCGTAATGGGAACCAACACCGTGTAAGTCTAGCGTTTCTTTACCCATACGTATAATACAAAAAAGAGCCCATTCTCATGTGAATGGACTCTTTTTTGTATTCGTTTCACTTTTAGTACCTTATATGCAAAAAGCCATAAGAGCTCTCAACATACTACTTTCATATTATAGGGCTTCGTACATTTCCTGAATCGGCTTCATAAGAACGCGGTTTACTTCTTCAATCAAGCCGCTAAGTTTCATTTCCGCTTGTAGCATTTCCATGATTTTTTCGTTCTGTTGAGCGAGTTGTGCTGTCTTCTGCGCATACTCCAATTCTTCAGGCGCAATTTCTTCTCCTTGCATCTGCTTTTCCTGCAATGTCACTTGGATTTTACGGAAGCTCTTGAACAGTTCAGAAGCTTGTTCGTCTGCTTTCACGGCTTCAATCGCTTTACTCACTTCCGCGAATTCCTCCGTCTTTCTGAAACTCGATTCCAACTTGTTTAAATCATCATAAATATTCACTGTCATCATTCAGTCCCCCTAATTTATAGTTGTAAAAAAGACGATCAATCCTTGTACGATTCCGATGATGCCGCCAAGTAATGCGCCAAGAACGGTAATCATTTTAAATTCACGTCTTGAAATACCGAGAACAAGATCTTCCAATACGGCTACCGGGAACGTATCTACTTGTTCCTTCACAATTTCATCAAGCTTCAATTTCTTCAACGACACGTCCAGTTGTTTTTCTGCTTGCATGAAAGCAAACTCCATCAACTTCGGCGTTACATTGACAGCAGTCCATGCAGAGCCTTCTGGCCAGTAGTCCTGGATCGTTTTATCTAAACGCGTTTGGATTGCCAATTCCTTTTGCACATAAGCTTGGATCGTTGTGAAGAGGCCATCCCAGTCAAAGCCGCCAATCAATTCATCCAATGGCCGTTTTTGAAGCTTTACAAACTCTTTTTCAATAATTGATGTGATCAAGTCCGTTGTCCCTGGTGCCTTGATGAATTTTAACGCTTCCCGCTGCACTTTTTCAACCAAAGAGTTTGAGTCTCCGAAAAACATATTCAACATGCCACCGAATGTCCCTTTGGATTCGAGGAAGTCATTAATTAACTTCTGGAACATGACTTTGCCTTCATAGGAATCGACATAGAGCTCCGCCTTTTGAAGGATATAGTCTGTAATTGTCGGAATCCTTTCCTTCGCTTGCTCTTGCCACGCAATTGGAACAATTTCCTCAATCGTTCCCGAAGTTAATGTACGTTTCATGTGCTGAAGTCGTGCATCTACGGTTTCTACGATTTTCTGCTCCGTTTTCATAACCATTTCAGTTGCGCCCGCATCATGGATCCAATCGTTTAACGTCTTATCTGAATGCAGGACATACTCCTCAATCTTTCGTTGAACGAATGCCTCAGCCTTCACTTCCATATCAGGAGTCAACAATCTTTTTCTAAACATATCAGGTGTCACTAAGTAATTTGTGACCGTTCGTCCAAGCTGTACTGCTAATTCATCGCGTCGTTTTGGGATTAACCCCGGCGTGAACGGCAACCGCCATTTACCAATATATTTCGCCTCGTGGGGTCTGAATAGCATTTTGATGGCCAAATGATTTGTAAAACCACCAATTAGCGCACCAATCAGTGCCATAAAGAGTAATGTCCATAAGAAACTCATTCGCTTCACCTTTTTCTGTTTCGTTCCGTTCCAATTATAACAGAACCGATCCATTTCGAAAAAGCATTCGATGCGAGTAGTTATAGAGCTTCCAGCTAGGGCTTATGGAAGAAGCTTCCCCTCTTCATCCAATTGGATTTGCTCACCGTTCCATGTCAATTCGAGCGGGAAGGTTTCCGATCCCTTTTTAGAAAAATACCATCTTCGGCCAGGAGGCACTAATACAATATATGTATCTCCACGCCCAAGGAAATTCAAATCGTCCGGATTAACATCTGTCCCATTGCGGAGAGGGATTCCGAGATCCTGCAACTGTTCCCCCACTTCTGTCACAAATGGAGTCACGACACCGACCTCACTAATATTCAAAAAGGATTCTTTCGTCAGATCGCCAAAGAGATCACGTTTCCTTCTCCCAATCAGTTCAACAACATTGCCGGCCGGATCTTCAAAATACATTGAATCAGCATCAAAGCTAGGGAAATATACTTCATCCCGTCCTTCTTCCCGATTAAACGTTACACGGTCTTGCACCCAATATTTCATCATTGAAAACTGATTGCCAGGAATGTTAATAGCATAATGATAAAATGCCGGTCGGTCCGAATGTTTGAAGGTCAGTTCTGATTCCCCTATTCTGACGGTAAACATACTTTCCGTCGATTCCACTATATCCAACTCAAGCAAATTGCCGTAGAAACGTTTCATCGCTTTTAATTTATCTGTATAGAACGTTGCACTTTTAATCATTTGAATTCTTCCCCTATCTCTGTTGTACTAGTACTAACATCACGTTATTTCAATTCTTTCAGTCTATTTCATCTTACCATATAATGCAGATACTCATGCCTATCTCCGCCATTCGTTTTGCCATTGCTGACTTTTAGTACGTATACCGTTATGATAGATAGAACAGGTTTCAAAGAAGGCGGGTGTATGAATGTGAAAAAAACGGTTATCGATCAACTCGGAAGAAGCGTCACTTACTCTTATCCACCAAAGCGTATCATTTCATTATGTCCCGGAATAACAGACACGTTACTTGCCCTCGATTTGAAAGATGAAATTGTCGGCAGAACGAGATTCTGTATACACCCGAAAGATATAGTGAAGAACATACGGGCGGTCGCAGGGACAAAAGATATTAAATTGGATGCGATTAAAGACGTGCGTCCAGATTTGATCATTGTGGAAAAAGAAGAGAATACGAAGGCGATTGTTGAAGAGTTGGAACAGTACTTCCCTGTCTACGTCGCAGAAGTCCAGACTATCGATGAAGCTTATCAAATGATTGTTGACATGGGGATGTTAACAGATCGTATCGAGTCTGCCACTCATCTCGTTGACGCGATTCAAGGGCAATTTGAGAATTTGCCTAAAGGAAACAGGAAGCGTGCAGCTTATGTAATCTGGAGAAAGCCTTATATGGTTGTCGGTAAGGACACATATATTCAGTCCATGCTTAACCGGATGGGATTCATCAATCCTTTCGCTGAGTCAGATGGGAGATATCCTGCAGTGTCTGCTGAAGCGCTTCAACAGGCGGAACTCGACTGCCTGTTGCTTGCCTCAGAGCCTTTCCCATTTACGGAAAAGCATATAGCCGAGTTCCAAGCATTCCTGCCGAATACCGAAATCATATTGGTCGATGGGGAAATGTTCTGGTATGGACCTCGAATGCTGGATGCGGCCGATTACTTGAACACTAAATTCCAATAAAAAAACACGGGAACATCAACGTAGATGGTCTCGTGTTCTGACTCACTTCAAAGAATTATAGATGGTCGACATCCGGATGGCATGCTCCATTTCATCATGCATCGCGATGAACAGTGGATTGTACGCTTGTTGAATCGGGATTGTCAGCAACATTTCTTTGTATAATTCGACAGCCTCCAATTCATCGACAAGTGCTTGCTTCACACATTCTTTGAAATTATAGCAAGGAATCGGCTTCTTTGGATTTTGTACAAATGTGCCGGTCAGCATATAATAGAGCTGTTGAAACATTTCATAATGACTTTTTTCATCTTCATAGACATGTTGGATGAAATCGCGCCAAAGCGGATCTTTTGTTTGCTCATACATGGACTTATAAAAGTGATAATCTTTATATTCACCTTCGATCGCTTGTTTTAATTTATCAACAAACACGTTAGCACCCCTTTCGCATGTTTTATATACGTTATGCGCTTGGACTCTTACATATGAAAGGAGCAGTTCGATGTTACAACATTTTAGTTTTAAACCGATGTTTGCAGGCGGTAGTTTGCCTGGCTGGACCATTTCATTCTTCTACAAAAACCAGCGGTACACAGGTGATTATATGCCCGATGGCAACATTAACTGGACAGGTGAAACACCTGTTGAAGAAGAACAGGTAAAAAAAATGATTCATGAATTGATGATTTTTCACGTCTATGAATGAACAACCACTTTCCGCATATACTATGCCTCTAAACAAAGGAGGCGAATCGCGTGGATAATGAAAAATCCCCTGAACAGCTTGAGAAGGAAAAGGAACAGATGAAAATCCAGAACGAGAAAACCGAAAATGTATTTGAAGACAAAAGCCGTGTGCCAAATGAGCAAAACGCGTGGAAGGAAACACAGTTCACAAGGCGCAAATAACAAAAAGTGCGATTCCTTAACGGAGATCGCACTTTTTTTAGTCGCTTGCCAACTTTCTTCTTCCAAAGATGAAGTAATAGTAAATCGATGACATAACATACAGGCCGGCTGTTATCGAGAATGCATATGCATAACCCCAATACGCACCTTGGGCTACAACAAGACCGGTTGCAATCGGTCCCATTGTCGCCCACCCCAAGTTGAACACCATCTGATTCATCGAATTTGCAAGCCCTTTATATTTGTCAGATACCACTTCCATCGCCACCGCACTTTGCAGTGGATTTCCCGCATTCATTAACGCCTGCCTTAATAGAAAACCGAGTGAAGCGAGCCAGAGCGATGTTGTATACGCCGTTAATATGAGGAACGGAATCGACAACATCTGGAACAGAATGAGCGCTTTCACTTTCCCCACTCTTCTCGACAAAGCCGGTCCGATTAAAACCGCGACAGCCGTCATAGCTGAGCCCAATGATAAGACAAGTCCGATATAACTATTGGAAGCATCAAACCTATTTGCAAAATACAGATTCAAATACGGAACAACGAGTCCTGAGCCAAAACCGATTAGTAGACTCGCAAATGAAAAATGGAAAATAACGATCAAGTTCCTCTTTAAACTATCATCCGAACCTGCTTCAACACGTACAGCTTCACGTTTTGTTGCTGGTACCTCAGACGATTTTTCCTGAAGTTTGAAAAACGGTAATAACCCAATCGTAAAGATTACCGCCCCGACAATCAATGACCAACGGATTGCTTCGACCGTAGATAGGAAAAAAACTGTTTCCAACACATCTGCAATGATTCCGCCTGCCAAACTTCCAATGACATTTGCGACTGTGACAAAAGCAAAGTTGATGCTGAATAAGTGGACCCGCTCACTGGGAGAAGAGTTTTCAGCCAGGAACGGAATGCCCGACACTTGAACAAATGCCATGAATAATCCTGTTAATAAAGCTGCTACAATAATCGGCGTTTCCGTGACAGCAATCCCACGGTAAAACAGCGTTCCTGCCGTCAAGACCGCACCACCGACGATGAGCCACTTGCGTCCAAGTCTATCACTTAAAAAGCCAGCTGGCACAAGCATGATAGCCAGTGCTAAAGCAGTCATTGAGATCACTTTGCCGTTAACCGTTTCAGGCATGCCTAACTCTCTAATGTAGAGATTATACATCACCATAAAAACACCCATCCCTACTTGGATGAGTACATTTCCAAGCATGAACAGCTTGACATTTCTATTAAATGACGTGAATTGTCGTTTCCATTCGCCTGCCCATTTCATTCCTAATTCCAACTTTCCATACAATAAGTGTTTCGCCACTCTAAATATACGGGTTGTTGAACTATTTTGCAATCTTAAATTGTGTAGATGATTTCCCTTAATTAATTCTACGAAGTACTGAATTTTTTAAGAGAACACGAAAAAGGGACGCAGCAAGTAACACCCGCTGCATCCCTTTTAGTACTTATTTAACCTACATTCGTAGACGTTCCCGCCTGCAGTTTATACATTTGCGCATATTGTCCGCCGAGCGCAAGCAACTGATCATGATTCCCTTGCTCGACAATTTCTCCGCGGTCCAATACGAGAATTCGATCTGCGTTTTTAATGGTCGACAGACGATGGGCGATAATGAATGTTGTACGTCCCTTTTTCAAAACATCCATTGCATGTTGAATAATTTCTTCCGTTTCGGTATCGATATTGGAAGTCGCTTCATCTAATATTAGGATAGCCGGGTCAAATGCCAAAGCACGTGCAAAGGAAATGAGCTGTCGTTGTCCTGATGACAGCGTACTTCCTTTTTCCACAACCGGTTCGTCAATGCCACCAGGTAGATGCTTTAATACGCGGTCTCCACCGACTGCGTCAAGCGAATGCTGGACTTTGTCGCGTGAAATTCGTGGATCACCAAGGCTAATATTCGATTCGACCGTACCGCTGAACAAATAGGGATCTTGAAGAACGATTCCCATATGCTCACGAATTGTTTGACGGGACATGCTCGAAATATCAGTTCCGTCAATCGTGATTCGCCCTTTGGACACGTCATAGAAACGGAACAGCAAGTTCATAATGGAGCTTTTACCCGATCCAGTATGGCCAACAAGCGCAACCGTCTCGCCCTGCTTTGCTTCAAAAGCAATGTCTTTCAATACATATTCCTCGTCTTTATAAGCAAACCAGACATGTTCAAAACGGACATTCCCACGGTATCTGGCAATACGTTCATCATTGACAGGTTCACCTTCCCGGTCCATCAGATCGAATACCCGTTCAGCTGCGACAAGTGAATGCTCAAGTCGCGCGAACTGATTGACGATGCCCGTAATCGGGTTGAACAACCGTGTAATGTAATCGACAAACGCATACAGCATACCGACAGAAATGACACTGGCCGTCGTCAGAGATGCCCCGCCGAAATACCAGATGAGAAATACGAATGCCAAAGATCTCATAATATCTACCAAGTTATGTGAAGTCGCTGATTCAACTTTCAACAATTTCCCCTGATACGTATAGTGCTCATCATTTAACGCATTGAATTCTGCATCCATTTGTTTTTCTCGGCGAAATGCCTGAATGATCGTCATCCCGTTGATGGATTCGTTAATCATTGCGTTCATCTCACTGTTTTTGCTGCGGATAATATGATTCACTTTGGATGCGAATCTTCTGTAGAGTTTCATCCACACATATAACACAGGAACAACGAACAATGTTATGGCCGCCATTCGTGGATCTAAATAGAACAATGCGATGAAAATCCCGACCATATACATGCCACTAATCGCAAACTGCGAAACGACCGTCACATACAGATTCCTTATCGCTTCCGTATCATTTGTAATCCTTGCCACAACTTTACCTGCAGGGAGATTGTCAAAATAGCGGATTGGCAATGTTTGAATATGTGCATATAACTCATTGCGCATTTTCTGTATGATCCTGTTCGCCGCCTGTTGCAATAACAAATACTGAAAATAGCGTAAAACTGCTGTCATGAGTGCAAGACTGAAAAACACAGCCAACAGTTTAGCAATCGGTGTGAAATTAATCGTGCTATCGATTGACGTCGCGATATGATCATCGATAATCCTTTTCGCAATCATCGGACCCATCAAATCTGCTCCGACTGCAAAAGCTAATAAAACCATTCCTGTAATCAATAACTTCTTATAACCAAGTGCATACTGCACTAATCTTTTACCAGTACTCATATTATTCAACCTCCCCAATCTGCTGGCGGTCGAATTGCTCTTTATACCATCCATTCTTCGCGAGCAAGTCTTCATGTCTTCCTTCTTCAATGACACGTCCGTCATCTAGCACAATGATCCAATCCGCATGTTGTATCGCAGATAGTCTGTGCGTTGTAATAATCGTCGTTTTACCAGACCGCTCTGACTGAATGTTTTCGATGATTTTCGACTCTGTCTTTGCATCCACTGCTGACAACGAATCATCCAAAATAAGAATCTCTGGATTTTTCACAAGTGCCCGCGCAATGGATATCCGTTGCTTCTGACCGCCTGACAACGCCACGCCCTTTTCTCCAACAAGCGTATCGAGTCCAGCTGGAAGCATTTGAAGATCTTTTTCGAAGTAGGATAAACGGATGGATTCTGCAATATCCGCTTCGGTTGCTTCCGGTCTTCCAAATAGAATGTTATCCCGAACAGACCTTGAGAACAATACATGGTCTTGCGGTACATAACCAATCCAATCTCTTACCTGATCTTTACTGAAAGATTGTAAGGCAATATCGGAAAATACGATTTCACCATCACCCGCAGGATATTCACGTAGCAATTGTTTAACGAATGTCGTTTTACCACTTCCTGTTTTCCCGACAATTCCGAGTGTTTGCCCGCGGTCCAGCGTTAGATCGATCTTATCAAGATTCACAGCATGTGACATTGGATAGGTAAAACTTACATCTCTGAATCCTACATGATCTGGTTGTACCAGCTTTTCTGGCGTTTCCGGATCTTTTACATCTTCTTCATAATCCAACGTTTCCATGACACGGTCGAGTGACGCGTTTCCGCGCTGTAACACGTTAATTAGTTCACCAATCGCAAACATCGGCCAGACAATCATGCCTAGGTACACATTAAACGTAACGAGATTACCAAGTGTGATGGCATTAATCGAAACAAGATACGCTCCATAACCAAGTCCGACCATATACGTCAATGCTGTTAGCACTTTAGAGAACGGCATGAATAATGCGTCAATTTTTTCAACATGCATATTCTTTTTGTAAACATCTTCTGTCATATCCGCGAAGCGCTGCTCTGAAGCTCTCTCCTGGACATAGGCACGGACGACCCGTACGCCTGCAACCGCTTCAAGTACATTGTCATTCAAGTCTCCAAATGCCTGCTGAGCGCTCATATAGCGTTCGTGAATTTTCTTTCCCAAGTATTGGAGAATGAATGCCAATATCGGCAAAGGGATGATGGCCGCTAATGTTAACTTCCAGGATACAACGAATCCCATCGTAATAATCAATGTCCCAAGATAAACCGTCGAGTCCACAAGCGTCATAATACCGAAACCGGCTGTCTCTGATATCGCCCGTAAATCATTTGTCGAGCGCGCCATTAAGTCACCCGTCTTGTTCTTTTCATAGAATGAGGGCGTCATCTTCAGGAAATGCCTCATTAGACGCGTCCTCAATTGGCGCTCAATCACATATGCCCCACCAAACAACTGGTACTGCCACACAAAGTTTCCAATATAGGCAAGCCCCATGATTAGGAGCATACCCCCTATGAACAAGCCTAAAAGTTTAGCTGTCAACGTCTGCATGTAGATCGCATCAATTGCCTGACCAATTAGCCACGGCGGCAAAATGACGAGGAGATTAGCAAGTATCATTAAAACGAGTGCTATCGTATATCTTTTTCTGTTTTCCTTAAAGAACCATTTCAACTTAAATAATACTGAAAACATATTCTCAACCTTCTTCCTTCAACTTTGGTCCACCGAAATGTCAGCTAACCACTTTCTAGAGATTCCTTCTTTAGTAGTTTCCGTTGCTGAGTCACATTGTTCATCACCAGCACTCCTTTCATTGATTTTATTATATTTTACACGCAATGCGTGAAAACACCGAATTTTCATTTCAGACAAAAAATGAGCACACGCTTCATAAAATAAGCGTGTGCTCATATGAATAGAATGGAAATGGACGTCCTCCCCATCCAAAACATTTCAGTTTAAAACGATGATGGTTGCGGCACGGAATTGCTATACGATTGGTTGGTTTTCATATTGAAGATAGTTGTTTGCATTTTCCGCACCCCCTTCACTATTTCGTACTTCGAATAATTATACAGTACCATTGCCATTTTGTGCTTGTCAATACAAATTAAATGAATTGTTTTGATTTAGCATAACTGGGTAATTAAGAAGCATAGTATAAAACAGATAGGGGATGTTTCCTATGGAAGAACGAAAGAATATCGAAGTAAAGCGAGAAGAGAAGACAGACAATAGTCTTGTAGGGGCTACATTCATTAAGTATGCAGCCTATATCATCATTTTCTTCGGCTTACTATGGTTCTTGTTAAAGTATGTATTTCCAATGTTTGGTTAAGCTATGCAACATACACCCCACGGCAAATTAACTTATAACGAACGGCTTTGTACCAGGAGAGCGCTCCTGGTATTTTTCTGTTTTATAATCATTTCGTGAATACTATTTGTATTTCTCTTGCAAATAATTTATCATTGTAGTAACTAACGATTTTAATCTTACAGGAGGTGTGCACTTTGTTCTACCCCTCATTCGGGTGCGGAGCAAAGTAAACTTATTTGGAAATTGCCATACGATTGGCAGCATTTGCTGCCTTGATCGCCTTCACCGCATTTTTTGTCGCGAGTGAATTTGCAATAGTGAAAGTACGGACTTCGCGAATCAACCAACTCGTCGCAGAGGGTAACCGCAAGGCAGTCACCGCAAAGAAAGTCATCAATAACCTAGACGAATACTTATCGGCTTGTCAGCTAGGAATCACAATTACCGCTTTAGGTCTCGGTATGTTAGGAGAGCCAACGGTAAAATTGATACTGAAACCCATATTCGCTTCTTTAGAAATCGCGCCGAATATCGCGACAATCATTTCATTCATAGTCGCTTTTACAATTGTTACTTTTCTACATGTAGTTGTAGGTGAGCTGGCGCCTAAAACGATTGCAATTCAAAGAGCGGAGTCCATTACACTGAATTTTTCCAAACCACTTATCGTTTTTTATGTCCTCATGTATCCCATCATCAAAGGCATGAACGGTTCAGCTCGGTTAGTCATCCGGTTGTTCGGTTTTAAACCGATTAGTGATTCGGATGTTGCCCATTCCGAGGACGAATTACGTTTAATCCTGACGGATAGTTTAAAAGGCGGCGAAATCAATCAGTCTGAATATAGATTTGTAAACAAAATTTTCGAATTCGACGACCGTGTCGCGAAAGAGATTATGGTTCCCCGTACTGAAATGATGACCGTTGAAAAAGATATGACCCTTCGTGAAATGTTCGAAATGGCTGGTGTTGAACAATATACAAGATACCCTGTTACTGATGGAGACAAGGATCATGTGATTGGTTTGATCAACATGAAAAACCTTCTGACGGCATTCATCAAGGATCCAAAAGCAGGAAGTCAGCGGGTATATGAGCATATGCAACCGATCATCCGTGTAATCGAAACAATACCGATTGGTGACTTGTTGCTCAAAATCCAACGTGAGCGTATTCATATGGCTATTTTAATGGACGAATACGGAGGTACTTCAGGTCTCGTAACAATCGAAGATATTTTGGAAGAAATTGTTGGTGAAATCCAAGATGAGTTTGATACGGATGAGGTGCCTGAAGTCCAGATGATTAGCGAAGATCATTATATTTTGGATGCCAAGATGCTAATTGAAAATGTCAATGATGTTCTGGATATCGATATCGACGAAGAGGATATTGATACGATCGGCGGCTGGTTCATGTCTGAACGTTTCGAAGCCGTAGCCGGCGAAAAGATTATCGAACAAGGTTATGAATTCACGGTGAAAGACGTGGAAGGCCATCATATTCTTTACTTGGAAGCGATGAAATATCAAAAAGAAGAAAACGATGGAACAGCCAATCTACAAATGGAATCCTAAAAACAAAAACGACATTCCCCATTACTGGAGAATGTCGTTTTTGATGTTCTATCATTTACTGATTCATTTAGTCTTTTTTATATTCTACATGATACACGTCATGACGACGGTCTTTTAATTGTTTGACCGTGCCGTCCTGCCGCTGCCTACGTAAGATTTCAAGGTCAACGTCACCGATTAGCACTGTTTCTAGGTTTGCATTCGTTTCCCCGACAATCCCATCACGTGCAAATTCAAAATCAGATGGTGCAAAGATAGCTGACTGTGCATACTGGATATCCATGTTTTCAGTCTGTGGCAAGTTGCCGACTGTACCTGAAATAACTGTATAGATTTGATTCTCCACTGCCCGTGCCTGGGCGCAGTACCGTACGCGTAAATATCCTTGACGGTCTTCCGTACAGAATGGCGTGAAAATGATGTTCGCTCCCATATCCGTCGCAATGCGTGCAAGTTCAGGGAACTCAATGTCATAACAGATTTGAATCGCGATCTTGCCGCAATCTGTATCAAATACCCGTACAGAATCGCCTGCGCTGATGCCCCACCATTTTCGTTCATTTGGCGTAATATGGATTTTATATTGTTTCTCAATCGATCCGTCACGTCTGAATAAGTAGGCGATATTGTAGATTTCCTCATCCTCTTCTTCGACAAAATGGGAGCCACCGATGATGTTTACGTTATAGCGGACAGCCAAGTTCGTAAACAGTTCAATGTATTGTGGTGTGTATTCCGTCATTTTGCGGACAGCACGGCTAGGCGATGGTTCGTCCAGGAATGACATAAGCTGTGTAGTGAAAATCTCTGGGAAGACAACAAAATCAGAGCTCGCATCTGAAGCGACATCCACAAAGTACTCACATTGATGTGCCATTTCTTCGAAGGAAGAAATTTTCCGCATCAGATATTGCACGACACAAATTCTCACCGGATAACTTGTCTTAAAATGCCTTTTCGTCGTCGCTTTATAATCAATATTGTTCCATTCCATTAAGGTGGCATATTTTCTAGAAGCCTTATCATCAGGTAAATAATTCGGATTCACGCGCATCAGTGTAAAGTCGTTCAATATTTGGAAAGTCAACACAGGATCATAAATCTTATGCTTTGATACTGCAGCAACATATTCTCTTGCAGTCATTTCATGTGCATATACATGATAATTTGGAATTCTACCTCCGATGATAATCGACTTCAAGTTTAGTCTATGAGCGAGTTCCTTTCTCGCATCATATAGCCTCTGACCAACTTTCATACGGCGATACTCGGGATGTACCATCACTTCGATGCCGTATAAATTAAACCCTTCCGGATTGTGATTCGTAATATACCCTTCCGCCGAGATATCATCCCATGTATGGCGATCATCATACTCATCAAAGTTGACAATTAGACTGGAGCACGATCCGATAATCTCTCCATCCAGCTCAGCAACAAACTGGCCTTCTGGAAAAATCTTCAGATGGCTGAGTAATTGACTTTCTTCCCACGGCTCCATGCCCTGGAAACAAACCTTCTGCATTTGTAATATCTTATCAATATCGCTTCTTTCAAGCTGCCGTATGACCATACTCATCTCAAAAGAAGATAAATCATTAAATTCTTCACTCAAATCGTTCACCTCTTCTTTAATATAGGTACCCACTTTTTATTTTACAATATCATTTCGTCTAGAATATTTTACATGATTCCCCGCACACACTATAATCATAGATGAGTCTTTGAACTAGGAGTTGAAACAATGAACAAACGTTCAGAAAATGGATTGATCTTTATTTTTACGATTTCTCTCATTGCCACGCTGGGATCGCTGTATTTTTCAGAGGTCCGCGGGTATGAGCCGTGCACACTTTGCTGGTATCAACGAATACTTATGTATCCGTTAATTCTTATTTCCGGTATTGCTCTTTTCGAGAAAAATGCAAGGATTGCAATGACGACAGCAGTCTTTTCCGTTATCGGTGGATCCATTTCACTTTACCATTACGGTATTCAAAAACTCAGCTTTTTGCAGGAAAATGCACCAGCATGCGGTGCTGTTCCATGTACTGGACAGTATGTGAACTATTTAGGTTTCATCACAATCCCTTTCATGGCATTGATCGCATTCGTATTGATTTTCATTACAAGCCTATTTTTACTTAAATGGCAAAAGGAGTCCAGATGAATTGAAGAAATTATTATTAATTGGCGGAATTATTATCGTCATCTTTGGTCTAATCGTTTTTATGAACAAACAGGCCAATGAAACAAAGTTGCAGGATAGCCCATATGGAACGAAAGATGTGAAACAGTCCACGATCGACTTGATTGGGGATAAAAACTATCAGAACATCGTAATGCCTGACGAGTTATATGAAAAGATCTCATCCGGTGAAGAAGTCACTGCTTATTTCTTCTCTCCTGAATGTCAGTATTGCATGAAGATGACTCCAATCCTTATGCCGATAGCACAAGAGAATGACATTCATGTTTATCAATACAATATGTTGGAATTCAATAAAGAGTCGCAGCCTTATGGAATTACTAGCTGGCCGACGTTAGTCCACTATAAAGATGGAAAAGAAGTGACACGTTCAGTAGGTCTGCCAGAAAATCCTGAAGCAGATATTCAGGCGTTCTTCGATAAATACGATGAGGAATGAGGAAACCTATGACCTCTTTTAATTATAAGACACCGGATGAAGGATTGACCATTGAAGAGCTTCTTCGTACTCGTTGGCAGGCAGGCAAGAAAATGGTTCACCAGATGCGCATGGACAAAGCAGTCACTGACATCCATGGAGAACCTTTAGAATGGCGCACTCCGCAGCCAGTGGGCACGGAGCTTGTATTTCATTTTCCGGATGCCATTTCGACATATAAAGTCGATGATGACATCAACGTTTCAATCCTTTTCGAAGACGAACATCTCTTAGCTGCGGTGAAGCCTGCAGGCCTTGCAATCCATCCTGACGGAACAGATACCGGAGGGACGTTCATGAATGGCATCATAGCTCATGTAACTGCAAATGGCGACTCCTATGCAGAGCATATTCATCGGCTCGATAAAGGAACGGAAGGGATTGTCCTTGTAGCAAAACATCCAATTGCAAAAGCAATGTTTGACCGGATGATCGAAGAGCGTGAGATAACACGTGTCTACGAAGCTGAAGTCGACGGTCGGGTAAAGCGTGTCAAAGGGACACTTCAATATCCGATTGGACGCGACCGCCACCATCCGACTAGACGCAGGGTGTCTCCTGCTGGTCAAGATGCAATCACACGATTCCAGGTAATCGAAAGACGGGATACTTCAACCCTTGTAGAAGCCAGTTTGGAAACCGGTCGCACGCATCAGATCCGCGTTCATTTTTCTCACATAGGTCACCCGGTTAAAGGGGACGAGTTATATGGTGGGAGTGATACGGAAGATGGAGAATATCGCTTAACAGCAAAAAAAGTATCCTTCATGCATCCATTCACTTCTGAGCAGATTTCAATACAATTATCATAAAAAAAAGCCGGGGATTTCCCCGGCTTTTTCATTATGATAATTGACGGATTCCGTTTTCCAGTCGTAAATCTACTTCTTTCGCATCTTCAATATGTTCGAGGATCAAAGCATGCGCTTCACGGAAAAGAGTATTCGCTTCCATCAATTCTTGTTTCACAGCTTCCGATAACTTTTTCTGTTCTTCAATCATATCTTGAATTTGGGTAATATCCATTTTACTCTCTTCAACTGTTCCGAGTATACGCTCAATTTTGGATGCTGTTTCCAAACCAACGGAAATGCCTCTTTCTACAAGCGTTGCACTTTTTCTAGTTGCAGTAAGCGCCTGTTCAATCTCTTCGCGTAAGGAATTAGTCAAGGTCTGGATATTCGCTGTACTATTGGATGTACTTTCAGCTAATTTACGTACTTCTTGCGCCACTACCGCAAATCCTTTTCCAGAATCTCCTGCTCTAGCAGCTTCAATTGAAGCATTCAATGCTAGCAGATTTGTTTGATCTGCGATATCTTCAATAACACCGACGATGGATTGGATTTCAACTGACCGGTCACTTAAATTAGACATATTTCTTTCGGAAGCTTGAATCTGAGTCCCTAGCTCCTGGATCACATCAGCAGTCGTTTGAACTTCCTTCGTCCCTTCCGTCGCTTCATGTACCATACGGTGAGATTTTTCTTCCAATGAACGACCTTTTTCAAAAAGTTCACTAGATTTTTCAGATGTCTGCTCACTAAGTCCACCGACATTTTCAAATTTCTCTTCGATTTGGTTCACTGCATCTCCAAGCACATTATGTTGCGCATTCACTTTTTCGTGTTGATCGACAGCTGCCATCAATTCTTCACGTATATCTTGCAATCGCAATTGCTCTTGTTTCTCTTTTTCTGCAAAGCCTAACTTCAGTTCATCCATTTCAACTTGCATACTATTCCCTGTCACTTCTCGCTTCTTACTTCTGAACATGGTCATTCCCCCAATAATATATAAATCTAGTATACCATATAATTCCGGTTTTCATGAGTATAGACCCAGGGTAAATAGAACTATTTAATTCACATCAAACTTATTCGGATTTGTGCCCGTTCTCTCATCCCGATTCAACGAATCAATCTTCATCATATCTTGAATCGTTAGTTCGAAGTCATTTACATCAATATTCGATCGAATTCGTTCAGGTGTGACCGATTTGGGTATAACGACCAAACGATGTTGCACATGCCAGCGAATAATCACTTGTGCAGGTGATTTTCCGTATTTATGGCCAATCTCTATAAGCGTAGGATCATCCAGGAGAACGCCTCTTGCTAAAGGTGACCAGGAAGTCACGATAATGTCATGACGCTGACAAAACGTGCGCAACGCTTCTTGTGAGAGCAAAGGATGCAACTCTATCTGATTGACCATCGGTTTCACGTTAACCGTATTGAACAATTTGTTCAGGTGATGTTCATGATGGTTTGATACGCCAGTCGCTCTTATCAATTTTTCATCATACAGCCTCTCAATCGCACGGTAAGTATCGACGAATTTGTCTGCAACTGGCCAATGCGTGAGGTACAAGTCCAAATAATCTAATCCCAATTTCTCCAATGATACTTCAAAAGCCCTTAATGTCTCATCATAGCCCTGATCAGCATTCCATACTTTCGATGTGATGAAAAGTTCTTTTCGATCAATACCCGAGTGACGTATTGCCTCCCCGGTTTCTTTTTCGTTTTCATAAATAGCCGCCGTATCAATTGCCCTATAACCGACTTCAAGCGCATATCCAATAGCTTCGATTGTTTCCGCAGGTTCGGTCATTTTATATACACCTAGTCCAAGCTGGGGCATTTCTATGCCATTAGCCAATCTGATTACTCCTTCAAAATGTTCCATTCGACTCCACTCCTTAGAATTGATTATGTCTATATTGTACAGGCTATCAACTATTTTGCCTAATGGACGAAGATACAGACGTAAATGGAAAGTTAAAGAGAATGACACAATTTCATGGGACAGTCATTTCATTTATCTTTAGATTAGGGTATACTGTTAAAAGACCAATGATTTTACAGGAGGTACATCTGATGAAACTAATCCTTATCTTTGGCGTATGTTTCGCATTCCTATCTGCAATTCTTACAGGTGGATACGACGACAAGCCTGGTAAAGTAAAAAAACAAAGCGCACGATAAAAAAAGGACAGCCTCTTCACAGAGGCTGTCCCTTTTTTTATTGCAATGCCGGATAAGATTGTTGCCTTAATGCTTCATAGATGAGTATCGCAGCAGCGTTAGACAGGTTCAATGAGCGAATGTGTTCGTTCATCGGTATGCGCAAGCATGTCTCTTTGTTGGATTCAACTACATCATCAGGCAACCCCGTAGTCTCTTTTCCAAACACAAAGAAAACATCTTTGTTTAGATCCGAATAGTCGAAGGAAGAATAGGATTTCTCTCCGAACTTTGTAATGAAATAAAATTCCGCATTAGGAAATGCATCAAAAAAAGGCTGGATCCCTTCATGATATCTAATATCCACATGTTCCCAATAATCCAGTCCTGCCCGCTTTAACATTTTATCATCTGTTGAAAATCCGAGAGGCTTAATCAGATGAAGTTTTGTTCCTGTTCCTGCACATGTTCTTGCGATATTACCGGTATTTGCTGGTATGAGTGGTTCAAATAATGCAACATGTATAGCCATTTCAGCACTTCCTTTATTTAGTATCCAACACATTTTGCATCTCGTTTAGTACTTCCTCATCTACTTCATTTTGAATTGCATCTTTAATTGCTTCTATACCTGTACTGCAACCAATCTCTCCTAATGCCCACACAATCGTGCCTCTGATGACTGGTCTTGGATCCGTCACTAGCAATTCGATTAGCGCAGGAACTGCAGCTTCATCTTTAAAATGAGCGATTGCTAAAATCGCATTTCTTTGAATCGGGTTCTTACCTCTCCAAGAACCAGACATATGCCCATATGTCTCCTTAAATTGCCGGTTTGATAAGGTAAGCATAGGAACCAATAAAGGTTTTGCCAGTTCCCCTTCCGGCTTGAACGCTTCTTGATGTAGATTGTACATCCCTTTGTTTTTCGGACAGACTGTTTGACACGTATCACAGCCATACACACGGTTACCGATTTTCGCACGGAACTCTTCTGGAATCGGCTTTTTTGACTGCGTAAGGAAGGCTATGCATCTTTGTGCGTTCAGTTGGCCCCCTTGGATTAATGCACCCGTAGGACAAGCATCCATGCAAAGTGTGCAGTCTCCGCATTGGTCTTCCATCGGTGTATCCGGTTGAAATGGAATATTCGTTATCATTTCTCCTAAATAGACATAGGAACCAAATTCAGGTGTGATGATTGAACAGTTTTTGGCAGACCACCCTAACCCCGCACGTTCCGCTACAGCACGATCAGCTAACTCACCTGTATCTACCATAGAACGCATTTTTGCATCAGGAACCAATTTAGCAATATACGTCTCTAAAAGTTGAAGTTTTTCTCGCAGCACAATATGATAATCAGTTCCCCACGAAGCACGGCAGAAGATACCACGTCGCTCACCTTTCTTCCCTTTAGGTGAATCTTGCATTTTGGAAGGATAGGCAACTGCAATGGCTATAATGCTTTCAGCGCGATCCAATAACAAAGAAGGCTCAGTACGCTTCTCTATATCACTCTCTTCAAATCCCGATTGATAGCCCAATTCTTGTTGACGTCGCAAGCGGTTTTTTAATTCAAGAAAAGGGGCGGCAGACGTGAAGCCGATTTTATCAATCCCAATAGAAACCGCATATTCTCTTATCGATTGCTGAACCTGAGCGACCTTCATAACGAACCGCCTCCTTTATGATATGATGGGGAAAAATAGACTAAGGGTGAGACACTTGAAAATAGAAATAAGCAAAGACCTTTTTAAGAAGATTCCTCAATTAAAAATTGGCGTAAACCATTATACAGGTATTACCGTATCAGAATCTCCCCAAATGTTAAAAGGCAGACTTCAACTTTTTCAAGAGCAACTATATTTTGAACTGGATCAAAAACCACTTTCCGACTTTCCAGGAATTCAGGAGTGGCGAGAAACTTGGAAAACGCTTGGTGGCGATCCAACTACTTGCCCACCCTCTGTTGATAGACTGTACAGTAGGATTAAAGAACAAGACTACTTACAATCCATGCATACAGCGGTTGACTTGAATTCATTCTTTTCCCTTCAATATGAAATTCCAACAGGTATTTACGACTTGAATGACCTTGTTGGCAACATACAACTAACATTGGGTAAAGATGATGATCGATACGACGGTTTAAATGGACGAACAAATGAGTTAGATAATATTCTTATGCTGAGAGACGATTACAGTCCTTTTGGTAGCCCTTACGTAGATTCCATCCGCAGTGCTGTCACAGAAGAGACAACAGATGCCTTACAGATTATATTCCTCAAGCCCTCAATGGGTGTAGAAGAGGCGCAAAAGCTAACAGAAGCGAGCGGAAACATGTTCACCAGTATTAGTGGAGGTGAATCGGTGTCCTACGTTTTGTATAGTGACCAACCGATGATTGAATGGACGCGCTGACCCCCTTGAATATTAATGAAAAACGCTTCTTCCTTCAGACACAGGATAGGAGCGTTTTGCATTAACCCTATAAAACAACCGATAAACGCAAAAAATACAACCGAAGTTGTATTTTTTTAGTGGATACCCGAGGCCGGACTTGAACCGGCACGCCTCGCGGCATCGCATTTTGAGTGCGACGTGTCTGCCATTCCACCACTCGGGCATATTAGAAAGATACTTGCCATTTTATAAAATTTGGAGGCGGCAACCGGAATCGAACCGGTGATAAGGGTGTTGCAGACCCATGCCTTACCGCTTGGCTATGCCGCCGTGAGAAAAGTGGAGCGGAAGACGGGATTCGAACCCGCGACCCCGACCTTGGCAAGGTCGTATTCTACCACTGAACTACTTCCGCGAAACTGGGGTAGCTGGATTCGAACCAACGAATGACGGAGTCAAAGTCCGTTGCCTTACCGCTTGGCTATACCCCAAAAAGTAAATGGGGCGGACGAGGGGAATCGAACCCCCGAATGTCGGAACCACAATCCGATGCGTTAACCACTTCGCCACGACCGCCATGATACCTATATTTTTATGTTTGTTAACTAATTGGAATGGGGCGGACGAGGGGAATCGAACCCCCGAGTGTCGGAACCACAATCCGATGCGTTAACCACTTCGCCACGACCGCCGTAATATTAGATTAGAACAGTAATGGCAGGGGCAGTAGGAATCGAACCCACACCAAAGGTTTTGGAGACCTCTATTCTACCGTTAAACTATGCCCCTGTAAAAATGGTGGTGGGGGACGGATTCGAACCGCCGAACCCGGAGGGAGCGGATTTACAGTCCGCCGCGTTTAGCCACTTCGCTACCCCACCAACCTAATAAAGTGCATGGTGCCGGCGAAAGGACTTGAACCCTCAACCTACTGATTACAAGTCAGTTGCTCTACCAATTGAGCTACACCGGCAAAAAAATAATAATGGTGGCTCAGGACGGAATCGAACCGCCGACACAAGGATTTTCAGTCCTTTGCTCTACCGACTGAGCTACTGAGCCACAATAAAAATGGCGGTCCCGACCGGGATCGAACCGGCGATCTCCTGCGTGACAGGCAGGCATGTTAACCGCTACACCACGGGACCATTTGGTTGCGGGGGCAGGATTTGAACCTGCGACCTTCGGGTTATGAGCCCGACGAGCTACCACTGCTCCACCCCGCGATAATATTATTAACTAACTCATTATATCAAATACGCACATGGCGTAGAGGACACCTTACGCTTCGCTGTCGGTGTTACTTCGCATACGTTGCTATGCTCGTTGCTCCACCCCGCGATAATATTAGTAACTTATTTCATTTAGAATAAAATGGTGGAGGATGACGGGCTCGAACCGCCGACCCCCTGCTTGTAAGGCAGGTGCTCTCCCAGCTGAGCTAATCCTCCGGGATAAAATCGCGATAAGCTTCGCATTACTAAAATAAATGGTGACCCCTACGGGATTCGAACCCGTGTTACCGCCGTGAAAGGGCGGTGTCTTAACCGCTTGACCAAGGGGCCCAACTAAGATAAAACTGGCGGAGAGCAAGGGATTTGAACCCTTGAGACAGCGCAAACCGCCTACACGATTTCCAATCGTGCTCCTTCGGCCACTCGGACAGCTCTCCAATTGGCTCCGCAGGTAGGACTCGAACCTACGACCGATCGGTTAACAGCCGATTGCTCTACCACTGAGCTACTGCGGAATAATTTCAGGAAGACAATTTCACTTCCTATGTCATTCACATTGTGAATGCGAGCCCGGCGACGTCCTACTCTCACAGGGGGAATCCCCCTACTACCATTGGCGCTGAAGAGCTTAACTTCCGTGTTCGGTATGGGAACGGGTGTGACCTCTTCGCAATCGTCACCAGACTTTTTTCACAAGACAAGATTTATTATATCAAACCCAGCCTAAATTGCAAGCGTTTTTACAAAAATGTTTATTTTTGTTCGCTCAAAACCGGATAAAACAGACATTGTTGCTGAACTCATCACGTTCAACCGTGCGCTTTTTAACTTGTCCAGCTTCGACTCCCAGTCGCTCGAGTCATAAGTCATCCCGCTCCCGTGGCTATGCCACTCCTTGCAGGCTATCTTATGCTTGTCGCGCCTATACGGTCGTCTCCGCTTTTCTTTATAAGGTTAAGTCCTCGATCGATTAGTATCCGTCAGCTGCACGTGTCGCCACGCTTCCACCCCGGACCTATCTACCTCATCTTCTTTGAGGGATCTTACTTACTTGCGTAATGGGAAATCTCATCTTGAGGGGGGCTTCATGCTTAGATGCTTTCAGCATTTATCCCTTCCACACATAGCTACCCAGCGATGCCTTTGGCAAGACAACTGGTACACCAGCGGTGTGTCCATCCCGGTCCTCTCGTACTAAGGACAGCTCCTCTCAAATTTCCTGCGCCCGCGACGGATAGGGACCGAACTGTCTCACGACGTTCTGAACCCAGCTCGCGTACCGCTTTAATGGGCGAACAGCCCAACCCTTGGGACCGACTACAGCCCCAGGATGCGATGAGCCGACATCGAGGTGCCAAACCTCCCCGTCGATGTGGACTCTTGGGGGAGATAAGCCTGTTATCCCCGGGGTAGCTTTTATCCGTTGAGCGATGGCCCTTCCATGCGGAACCACCGGATCACTAAGCCCGTCTTTCGACCCTGCTCGACTTGTAGGTCTCGCAGTCAAGCTCCCTTATGCCTTTGCACTCTACGAATGATGTCCAACCATTCTGAGGGAACCTTTGGGCGCCTCCGTTACTCTTTAGGAGGCGACCGCCCCAGTCAAACTGTCCACCTGACACTGTCTCCTGCCCGGATCACGGGCAAGGGTTAGAAGTCCAATACAGCCAGGGTAGTATCCCACCATTGCCTCCTCCGAAGCTGGCGCTCCGGACTCAAAGGCTCCTACCTATCCTGTACAGGCTGCACCGGAATTCAATATCAGGCTACAGTAAAGCTCCACGGGGTCTTTCCGTCCTGTCGCGGGTAATGCGCATCTTCACGCATATTATAATTTCACCGAGTCTCTCGTTGAGACAGTGCCCAGATCGTTACGCCTTTCGTGCGGGTCGGAACTTACCCGACAAGGAATTTCGCTACCTTAGGACCGTTATAGTTACGGCCGCCGTTTACTGGGGCTTCAATTCGAAGCTTCGCTTGCGCTGACCTCTCCTCTTAACCTTCCAGCACCGGGCAGGCGTCAGCCCCTATACGTCACCTTACGGTTTTGCAGAGACCTGTGTTTTTGCTAAACAGTCGCCTGGGCCTATTCACTGCGGCTCTCTCGGGCTTTAACACCCTACCAGAGCACCCCTTCTCCCGAAGTTACGGGGTCATTTTGCCGAGTTCCTTAACGAGAGTTCTCTCGATCACCTTAGAATTCTCTTCTCGCCTACCTGTGTCGGTTTGCGGTACGGGCACCTCCCGCCTCGCTAGAGGCTTTTCTTGGCAGTGTGAAATCAGGGACTCCAGGGAATAATTCCCCTTGCTGTCACAGCTCAATGTTATAGGAACGGGATTTGCCTCGTTCCACACCTCACTGCTTAGACGCGCATGACCAACAGCGCGCTCACCCTATCCTTCTGCGTCCCCCCATTGCTCAAACGGCGGGGAGGTGGTACAGGAATATCAACCTGTTATCCATCGTCTACGCCTTTCGGCCTCGACTTAGGTCCCGACTGACCCTGAGCGGACGAGCCTTCCTCAGGAAACCTTAGGCATTCGGTGGAAGGGATTCTCACCCTTCTTTCGCTACTCATACCGGCATTCTCACTTCCAAGCGCTCCACCAGTCCTTACGGTCTAGCTTCGACGCCCTTGGAACGCTCTCCTACCACTGACACCATAGGTGTCAATCCGCAGTTTCGGTGATCCGTTTAGCCCCGGTACATTTTCGGCGCAACGCCATTCGACCAGTGAGCTATTACGCACTCTTTAAATGGTGGCTGCTTCTAAGCCAACATCCTGGTTGTCTGGACAGCGTCACATCCTTTTCCACTTAACGGATACTTGGGGACCTTAACTGGCGGTCTGGGCTGTTTCCCTCTCGACTACGGATCTTATCACCCGCAGTCTGACTCCCAAACATAAATCATCGGCATTCGGAGTTTGTCTGAATTCGGTAACCCGGGATGGGCCCCTAGTCCAAACAGTGCTCTACCTCCGAGATTCTAACGTTTGAGGCTAGCCCTAAAGCTATTTCGGAGAGAACCAGCTATCTCCAGGTTCGATTGGAATTTCACCGCTACCCACACCTCATCCCCGCACTTTTCAACGTACGTGGGTTCGGGCCTCCAGTAAGTGTTACCTTACCTTCACCCTGGACATGGGTAGATCACCTGGTTTCGGGTCTACGACCCCATACTCATTCGCCCTATTCAGACTCGCTTTCGCTGCGGCTCCGCATTCACTGCTTAACCTTGCATGGAATCGTAACTCGCCGGTTCATTCTACAAAAGGCACGCCATCACCCATTAACGGGCTCTGACAACTTGTAGGCACACGGTTTCAGGATCTATTTCACTCCCCTTCCGGGGTGCTTTTCACCTTTCCCTCACGGTACTGGTACACTATCGGTCACTAGAGAGTATTTAGCCTTGGGAGATGGTCCTCCCGGATTCCGACGGAATTTCACGTGTTCCGCCGTACTCAGGATCCACTCTGGAGGGGATGGACTTTCGACTACGGGGCTATTACCCGCTCTGGCGGACCTTTCCAGGTCGCTTCGTCTAATCCAGCCTTTTGTAACTCCGTATAGAGTGTCCTACAACCCCAGGAAGCAAGCTTCCTGGTTTGGGCTCTTCCCGTTTCGCTCGCCGCTACTAAGGGAATCGATTTTTCTTTCTCTTCCTCCGGGTACTTAGATGTTTCAGTTCTCCGGGTGTGCCTCGTTTACGCTATGTATTCACGTAAACGTACTGCCCCATTAAAGGCAGTGGGTTTCCCCATTCGGAAATCTTCGGATCAACGCTTACTTACAGCTCCCCGAAGCATATCGGTGTTAGTGCCGTCCTTCTTAGGCTTCTAGTGCCAAGGCATCCGCCGTGCGCCCTTTCTAACTTAACCTTTTCGGTTTTCAATCCGCTGTGACACGTCTCGAATTCCATAAGTGACCACTTCCGCATAGCGATATGCTTCCATGATCGTTAAAAAGACTTGCATTGTTCAATCACTAAGTGATTGACTCGGTTGATTACTTGATGTTTCAACATTTCAATGTCGTTTTATCCAGTTTTCAAGGAACAAAATATAACAAGAATAATGGTGGAGCCTAGCGGGATCGAACCGCTGACCTCCTGCGTGCAAGGCAGGCGCTCTCCCAGCTGAGCTAAGGCCCCGGGATATAATTTAAATGTGATGGTGGGCCTAAGTGGACTCGAACCACCGACCTCACGCTTATCAGGCGTGCGCTCTAACCAGCTGAGCTATAGGCCCATTGGGCATGATATGAAGATGTTTTATAAAGCAGTGTTTCCCGCTTTTCAACGAACCTTCAAAACTGAACGCAAAACGTCAACGTATGAACCCAAGGTTCATATTCCGTATGTCTAGCTACAAACACCTGCTCACGCGCCTACTTCAGTCCTTCAGACGAAATGCAAGCATTTCTATTCAGGCCTTCCAGTAGTCGGTTGAGCAAAGCGGTGTTTTCCGCTTTTCACATAATCCTTAGAAAGGAGGTGATCCAGCCGCACCTTCCGATACGGCTACCTTGTTACGACTTCACCCCAATCATCTGTCCCACCTTCGGCGGCTGGCTCCCGTAAGGGTTACCCCACCGACTTCGGGTGTTACAAACTCTCGTGGTGTGACGGGCGGTGTGTACAAGACCCGGGAACGTATTCACCGTGGCATGCTGATCCACGATTACTAGCGATTCCGGCTTCATGCAGGCGAGTTGCAGCCTGCAATCCGAACTGGGAACGGTTTTATGGGATTGGCTTGCCCTCGCGGGTTTGCAGCCCTTTGTACCGTCCATTGTAGCACGTGTGTAGCCCAGGTCATAAGGGGCATGATGATTTGACGTCATCCCCACCTTCCTCCGGTTTGTCACCGGCAGTCTCCTTAGAGTGCCCAACTAAATGATGGCAACTAAGAATAAGGGTTGCGCTCGTTGCGGGACTTAACCCAACATCTCACGACACGAGCTGACGACAACCATGCACCACCTGTCACCACTGTCCCCGAAGGGAAAGACATGTCTCCATGCCGGTCAGTGGGATGTCAAGACCTGGTAAGGTTCTTCGCGTTGCTTCGAATTAAACCACATGCTCCACCGCTTGTGCGGGTCCCCGTCAATTCCTTTGAGTTTCAGCCTTGCGGCCGTACTCCCCAGGCGGAGTGCTTAATGCGTTAGCTGCAGCACTAAGGGGCGGAAACCCCCTAACACTTAGCACTCATCGTTTACGGCGTGGACTACCAGGGTATCTAATCCTGTTTGCTCCCCACGCTTTCGCGCCTCAGCGTCAGTTACAGACCAGAAAGCCGCCTTCGCCACTGGTGTTCCTCCACATCTCTACGCATTTCACCGCTACACGTGGAATTCCGCTTTCCTCTTCTGTACTCAAGTCCTCCAGTTTCCAATGACCCTCCACGGTTGAGCCGTGGGCTTTCACATCAGACTTAAAGGACCGCCTGCGCGCGCTTTACGCCCAATAATTCCGGACAACGCTTGCCACCTACGTATTACCGCGGCTGCTGGCACGTAGTTAGCCGTGGCTTTCTGACGAGGTACCGTCAAGGTACGGGCAGTTACTCCCGTACTTGTTCTTCCCTCGCAACAGAGCTTTACGATCCGAAAACCTTCTTCGCTCACGCGGCATTGCTCCATCAGACTTTCGTCCATTGTGGAAGATTCCCTACTGCTGCCTCCCGTAGGAGTCTGGGCCGTGTCTCAGTCCCAGTGTGGCCGATCACCCTCTCAGGTCGGCTACGCATCGTTGCCTTGGTAGGCCATTACCCCACCAACTAGCTAATGCGCCGCGGGCCCATCCTGCAGTGACAGCCGAAACCGTCTTTCAGAGTTCCTTCATGCGAAGGAACTGATTATTCGGTATTAGCCCCGGTTTCCCGGAGTTATCCCCATCTGCAGGGCAGGTTGCCCACGTGTTACTCACCCGTCCGCCGCTGATATCAGGGAGCAAGCTCCCATCAATCCGCTCGACTTGCATGTATTAGGCATGCCGCCAGCGTTCGTCCTGAGCCAGGATCAAACTCTCCATAATATCTGGCGGCCGATGCGCGGCGGATTGCGTTGTCAATTTCGATCGTTCAGTCAGTCACGTACTGATGTACGCTCCTTCCCTCTCTCACTCATTTCCTAGCACTCCACCACACCTCGACCACCAGAAGAAAAGAGAAACTTGAATAGCTCTAGTTTCTTTGCTGGCATCAATTAAGATGTCAATTTTGAATCCGAAGATTCGTTTTGTTCATTCACCGGCAAGCCGGTTGCAGAACTTGTATTGTTGACGTTTTGCTGTTCAGTTTTCAAGGTTCGGTTCGCTTTTCTCAAAAGCAACTTCTCTAATTTAACATCGTTAGTTGCTGGAGTCAAGCGCTATTTTAAAGTTTAATTTCAGCTTGCTAAGCAGGAGCTCTTCAAGCGACGTCTACTATAATAGCATGGGTACATTTGAAGTGTCAACAAGAAAAATGAAAAGGACGATTAAATCGTCCCGAATCAGCAATATCAAGGCTCTACACGGTAATCTCTATGAAACACATATTCATTTTTCGAATCACTTTCAACAATTTCAATAAAGCCTTTTTCAATCAGAAACTCAATAAGCACTTCAAGATTGATTGAGTAGATTTTCAGTTCTTCATGTTCATGCAGTTCCTGGATGGCCCATATTTCCTTTTCAGTCATAACATCCATTATATGTCTAGCCCCATCCAGAGTCCGATTATGGATAAAGAATTCACTAGCCAAGAAAAGGAGTTCTAATCTTTTTTCGATTGGTTCTTCGCTCATAATCAATTCTTCATACAGTTTGAATATCGCCGGGTCGATTTTTTTCACTTGGGACCATACAGTGACTTCAGGTGAAAATCCTTTTTCAATAACCGTAAGTCTAGCTAGATGATGCAATGATTGAATTGCATGTTGGTAGGCATCCATGTAGTTTTGTTGTTCAAAAAACATCTTACCTTCCATATAGACTCTCACCAACCTGGACAATTCCAATCCCATTTTGATTTTACGTCCGTAAAAAGGGTATTCCTTCAGTTCATTTTTCAATCCTTCAACAAACTCGTTGCGATCAAAGAATACTTTGCCGTAAAATAGCCAATCAACGACTTTCCTTTTCGTCCCAAGTAAAAGCCATTTCCTCAGCTGCTTCTCGCTAATTACATGCATTGCTGCTTTCCCTGTTCCATCCGTGTAATGCTTTGTATATATCGGAGTTTCTTCATTAGTTGTTATGATTAGCATGATTTCATCAAATGTATCCGTTATGGGATCACCAGGCCATCTCTTTTCAACAAGTATAACGCCTAGTGTTTCAGGCGAACTGGCGCGTTCTTGATAAATCGGTCTAAGGATTTGTTCCATTATGACACCTCCACCTTGTATTTCTTCGACAACGCTTCTTAAAAACCCTTCCATTTGGATTCGTAAAATATGATGATCACGAAATTTATGCTATATTAATTGAGGACCATCACAACGATCTGGTGATTTGTCCACCATACGCATCGGTGTTTCACGCACCATATCATCTACTAGTAAGGAGGATTACGGATGAAGCCTTATAAAAATAAAATAAATCGCATACGATCTTTTGCGTTATCACTAATTTTCCTCGGTGTAGTCATTATGTATCTCGGAATTTTCTTTAGGAATAATGAGATTATTATGTTGATCTTCATGGTTCTTGGAATGATTTCCATTCTCGGCAGCGTTGTTGTATATGCTTGGATCGGTACATTGTCGACAAGGGCTGTGCAAATAAAATGTCCAAATTGCGGCAGACATACGAAGATGCTCGGACGAGTAGATATGTGTGGACATTGTAGAGAGCCGTTAACTATGGACCCTTCATTAGAAGGTAAAGAATTTGATGTAGCGTATAATCGACCTTCCGCTAAGAAGGACTCAACAAAGAAATAAAAAAATCCGGTTACCTAATTTTCATCAGGTAACCGGTTTTTATTTTGCTGTTAGGACACCTACTGCACATTCAGGACAGGTTCCGTATACTTCAAGCCGATGTGAATTGACTTGGAATCCAGTAACGTGAGAAGCAAGATGTTCCACTTCTTCTAAACCAGGATGATGGAAATCGACGATTTTACCGCATTGATCGCAAATGATGTGATAATGATCATGTGTGACAAAATCGAAGCGACTGGAAGAATCACCATATGTCAGTTCCTTCACTAGCCCCGTATTTCGGAACACACGCAAATTATTGTATACAGTGGCGACACTCATATTTGGAAAATCACCTTCAAGTGCCTTATATATTTCATCAGCTGTCGGATGCATCTCAGAAGAAATTAGATATTCTAAAATTGCATGTCGTTGCGGGGTAATACGAACGCCGCTCTCCTTCAATGTGACCAGCGCGTCCTTCAAAACCACTTCAGACATCGCCAACACTCCAATCCATAAAGATTACTTCTTTATAATCATTATAATTAGTGTACTGAAGAAGTGGTCTGTTTGTCAACAAAGATGCTAACTCTACATGCCGAAACAGGTTCTTTTGATCAATAACCTTGTTCGAGATCAATGAGATTCACTAATTCACGGTCGCCTTCTCGCCATTTCGAAAGATTTACTGTGAAGAACTCCAATGCACGTTCAACATACTTTCCCGAATGACTAGATACATGTGGAGAAATAGTGACGTTCCCTAACTCCCAAAGTTCACTCTCAGCTGGTAACGGCTCTTTTTCGAACACGTCAAGCACGGCGTGACCGATTTCATCATGTTTCAATGCATGCAATAGCGTCGATTCCTTGACCAGGTCTCCCCTTCCAAAGTTCATAAAGAGGGCTGAATCTTTCATCGCTTCAAAATACGAACCATCTAACATTCCTTTCGTTTTAGGCGTACTGGGTAACACAGAAATGACGATATCCCCTTTTGGCAAGACATCCTTCAGCTTTTCAAACGGAATCGTTTCATCCATATTCGGTACACGGTCTCCGGAAGAATTACAGCCGATTGTATGTACACCAAACGCTTGTAGCAACCTGCCGATTTCAGAACCGATTGCCCCTGGACCTAATATGATCGCAGTTGCCCCTCGCAGTTCCGTCTGTCTCGCTTTCTTATTCCACTCTTTCTTCAGCTGATGCTCCCGCATAGTCGGTAGAGCTCTTCCTAATGAAAGTATATGCGCGAGGACTGATTCAGCCATCGGTGTTTTATGGATTCCACGCACATTACTCATGATGATTCCTTTTTCCGCTATTTCATCCAATGGCATCTTTTCAACACCTGCTGACGCAACCATAATCCATTTGAGTGAAGAAGCCCTATCCAATACAGCCGTTGAAATATCCTCGCCATATGTGACGATGACTTCGTAATTGTCTAAAGGCACTTCTTCGATTTTCTTTGTAAACGAAAATTCGACGTCAGCAAATTCCGTTTCCAGTCTTTTCAATTGTTCTTCTTTTATATTGAAGGTAAATAGAACTTTCATGATTGGCCCCCTATCACGCGTTTGTTAATTGCTTTAAAGTAGTGAGCACTTCGTTTATATGCTCTTTCACCTTCACCTTGCGCCATTCTTTCACAACTGTTCCTGTCGGATCAATCAAAAAAGTAGACCGTTCAATCCCCATATATTCTTTTCCGAAATTCTTTTTAAGTTTCCATACACCATACTTCTCTGCTACGACGTGTTCGTCATCTACTAATAAAGAAAACGGTAACCCCTGTTTCTCAATAAATTTTTGATGTGATTTAGCATCATCAGGACTCACTCCAAGAATAACGGCATTTAAATCGCTAAAGTCCTTTTGAGAATCCCTAAAATCTCCTGCTTGTGTCGTACACCCTGGCGTCGCGTCTTTAGGATAGAAATAGAGCACAACATACTTTTCCCCTTTGAAGTTTTCTAATGAGACGGTATTACCTTTTTCATCAGCCAAAGAAAAAAGCGGTGCTTGCAAGCCTTCTAACTTTTCCATGTCCATTCCTCCCTATTCATTTCTTCAATCGTACCTAAGAAAAAGAATAGATTCAATTTCTTTGGCGTATTTGTCCGATATTGTTTAAAATGGATAGTGTAACGATTTGAACGGAGGAATAAAGATGAACAGAACAAAGTCAGAAGAGATTTATAAAGAAGCGTGTGAACATATTGTTGGGGGAGTTAACAGCCCTTCCCGTGGATATAAAGCTGTTGGAGGAGGAGCCCCTACTGTCATGGAACGTGCAGAAGGTGCTTATTTCTGGGACGTCGACGGCAATAAATATATCGATTACTTAGGCGCATACGGTCCCATCATCACTGGACATGCCCATCCGCATATTACAGAGGCTATTACGAAAGCCGCTAAAACGGGTGTATTATACGGTACGCCAACACCTCATGAAGTGAAATTCGCCAAGATGTTAAAAAAAGCGATTCCTTCTATGGATAAGGTTCGTTTCGTCAATTCAGGGACTGAAGCTGTCATGACGACAATCCGTGTAGCACGCGCTTATACTGGCAGAACTAAAATTATGAAATTTGCGGGATGCTATCACGGTCATTCAGATCTTGTCCTTGTGGCAGCAGGTTCCGGCCCAGCTACATTAGGAACACCCGATTCAGCCGGTGTACCCGCATCGATCGCCCAGGAAGTCATTACCATTCCATTTAATGATCCGGAAGCTTATAAAGAAGCGATGGATAAATGGGGAGACGAAATTGCTTGTGTGCTAGTAGAACCGATTGTCGGTAACTTCGGTATTGTCGAACCTATTGATGGATATATGCCGATTGTGCATGAAATCGCTAAAGAAAAAGGTGCACTGATTGTTTATGATGAAGTCATCACCGCATTCCGCTTCCATTACGGTTCTGCACAAACGATGCTTGGCACAACACCTGATCTCACTGCATTCGGAAAAATCATCGGAGGCGGATTGCCAATTGGTGCTTATGGTGGACGTAAAGAAATCATGGATACAGTCGCGCCACTTGGGCCTGCCTACCAAGCAGGAACGATGGCAGGCAATCCAGCATCGATGCTTTCAGGTATCGCTTGTCTTGAAGTACTTCAACAACCGGGTGTCTATGAAGAGATGGATCGTTTAGGCGCCATTCTTGAAGATGGCATCCTAAAATCGGCAACAAAACACGGTATCACACTGACGATCAATCGGCTTGGTGGCGCTTTGACCCTATTCTTTACAGATGTGAAAGTACAAAACTATGAGCAAGCGGAACAGACAGACGGCGAGATTTTCGGAAGGTTCTTTAAATTAATGTTGGAAAACGGCATTAATCTGGCGCCATCAAAATATGAAGCTTGGTTCCTGACGATTGCACATACTGAAGAAGACATCCATCATACACTAACAGCAGTCGATCGTTCGTTTAGTGAACTAGCACGTCAGAACAACGGTTGACCAGTAGCAATAGTTGGGGTACAGTAACGAAAACCGTTGAAACACTGAGCATGCCCAACATTCGAAAACCGTTAATGGAAAGGAAAATCCTATGAAACTTGGTGCCCGCATTTTCAAAACGGGTATAGCAATCGTTTTCGCTTTGTTTCTAGCCGAAACATTGCAGTTGCCAAATCCTGTATTTGCAGGAATTGCAGCTATATTCGCCATTCAGCCGTCGATATACAGATCATACCGGACAATAGTCGAACAGATTCAAGGTAATCTGATTGGGGCGACCACGGCTATTACATTTGTATTGATATTCGGACATCAGATTGTAACTGTCGGTCTGGCTGCAGTTATCATCATTCTAATCATGTTGAAGTTAGGGCTTGAAAAGTCCGTATCACTTGCCTTGGTTACGATGATTACAATTATGGAAATCAAAGGCGATGCGTTTTTATCCTTCGCAATTTTAAGGTTAGTGACCATTGTAACGGGAGTTCTTTCAGCTTTCATCGTCAATCTGTTATTCATGCCGCCAAAATATGAAACAAAATTATTTCAATCTATTCATCAGGCACAAGATGAAATCATTCGTTGGATACGATTGGCCGGCAGACAAGCTTCTGAACATATAGCAACCAAGAAATCTTTAGAAAAATTAAAAGAGCGATTAACTCAAACAGATCTGCTGTATTCACTTTTTAAAGAAGAACGCAGTTATTTCAAAAGAAATTCTATGGCCAAAGCAAGGAAGCTTGTTATTTACAGACAGATGATTGCAACATCTAAAAGCAGCTACGAAGTGCTCTCAAAGTTACACAAGTTTGAAAACGAACTTATCAATCTGCCCGAACACTTCAGAATGATGATTCAGGAACGTCTTGATGCTTTACTTACTTATCACGAGCAAGTCCATTTAAAGTTTGTCGGAAAGTTAAAGTCTGATAAGTTGACTGATAGTTTGACTACCGAATTCATTCAGCGCAAAGAAGTGATGGACATTTTTGTGAAAGAGATATCCATCACAAAAGCAGAAGAGGAATTCTCCGCCTACCACCTGCTTCATGTCCTATCTGCCATACTGGATTATGATGAACAGCTGGAATACTTGAATAGATTGATTGTTTCTAGCCAACATAGGAAAGATCATGTGATCAGTACAGCGTTACAAGATGAAATCTATTGAAAAACTCCGCGGGAATAGCCTCCGCGGAGTTTTTCAATTTTTCATCTTAGGATCCAACGCATCCCGCAAACCGTCCCCCATTAGGTTAAACCCTAAAACAGTAAGCATGATGGAAAGCCCCGGAAAAATCATGGTCCATGGTGCCGATTGCAAATAGGATTTTGAATCAGCCAGCATCTTCCCCCATTCCGGTTGTGGCGCCTGCGCTCCAAGCCCCAAAAATCCAAGAGCTGCCGCTTCCAAAATAGCAGTTGCAACGGCAAGAGTTCCTTGAACAATGACGGGTGCCATCGAATTCGGGAGAATATGGGAAAATAGAATTCTAGCGTCTTTCATACCGATTGCTTTTGCTGCTGTAATGTATTCATCTTCTTTAATGCTCAATACTTTGGATCGGATAAGACGGCCAAAGTTTGGTACATTAATGATTGCAATGGCTATCAATGCATTCTCAAGCCCTGGTCCTAATACAGAGACGATTGCAATCGCGAGTAAAATCGACGGAAATGCGAGCATAATATCGAAAACCCTCGAAATAATCGAATCGATCCAACGTCCGTAATACCCGGCGATAATGCCTAAGAAACTGCCAACAATGACAGATACGATAACAGAGAGAAATCCAACGGAAAGCGAAATGCGGGAACCGTGTATGATTCGAGATAAGATATCTCTGCCAAAGTCATCTGTGCCAAGCCAATACTCACCGGAAGGAGGCTGAAGCCGATCCGCAGCCATCTGGTCATTGATCCCTTCCTTGGCGATGAATGGACCAAATAACGCCAGCAGAATAAAAAATACAATAATGATCATTCCGATAACCGCCGTCTTGCTTTTCCTGAACCCTCTCCACGCTTCTCTCCAAGGACCAACCGTCTTTTCAACTTCCACTTCGTGAACTTGATTCATACCAGATTCTGCTCCCGCCATAATTACCACTCCCTTCTTCAGTCATATTTAATCCTCGAATCAACCAAACCATATAATAGATCGACAATCAGATTAATCATGACAAATATGAAGGCAACGACAAGGATTCCTGATTGAATGACGGGATAATCACGAAAGCTGATTGCATCATAAATATATCTCCCGATTCCCGGCCAAGCAAAAATCGTTTCAGTCAAGATTGCACCACCTAGAAGCATGCCGGTTTGAAGACCTATAATCGTCAAGATTGGAATAACAGCATTTTTAAATGCATGCTTGTAAACAACCCAAAACATTTTTTGACCTTTTGCTCTAGCAGTACGGATATAATCAGACCGCATCACTTCAAGCATACTGGACCTTGTCATTCTGGCAATAATCGCCATAGGTATCGTCGCTAATGCAACCCCTGGTAATATAAGATGCCGTAAAACCTGTAAAAACTGATCGAATCTTCCTTGAATCAATGTGTCAATTAAATACAAATGTGTAATTGCATTCACTGGATCTCTAACCGGTTCTCTTCCGGTCGTTGGAAGCCAACTGAACTCAATTGCAAATGCCCACTGACCGAGCAATCCAAGCCAAAATATTGGCATCGAGACTCCGACAAGCGCCAATACCATAGCTATGTAATCAAACCATGAATTTTGAAACCAAGCAGATATAATTCCTGCATTAATCCCTAGAACAATAGCTATTAAAATCGCAAAAAAAGCAAGTTCCATAGTAGCCGCTAAATGTGGCCAAATCTCATCTGCGACAGGTAGCCTTGTCCGCATTGATTCCCCGAAATCCCCTTGTAAGATACCACCTAGGTATCTGAAAAACTGAATATACCAAGGCTGATCTAAGCCTAACTTCATATTAAGAGCTGCGACCGCTTCCGCTGTAGCCTGTTGTCCTAAAATAACTTGCGCTGGATTTCCAGGTATCGCTCGTACCATCATAAATACGATAAAGGCCATGCCTAATAACACTGGCACTAAATGTAATAATCTCCTACCTACGTAACTCAGCACTTCTCTCACCCCGCTAAAACTTGCTCATATACGTACCATTTGTTTTCAAATCCTAGCAAAAGTACATTTGATAAACCCTAAAAGAAGGGGCTCAACCACAGCCCCCAGGGTTGCTTATTTATATTGAGGTAGTTATTTAGTTAACTCAACATTAGACAACAAATCTGATCCTGTAGGATGTGGTTTGAAGCCAGTCAAACCTTTTCCTGCTGCAAGAAGTGGTGTTGAGTGTGCAAGTGGTACCCAAGGTGCTTCTTCATGAATAATTTCTTGAGCTTTCTTGTATAGTTCAATTCGCTTATCTTCATCAACTTCCGTTTGAGCTGCGATAAACAAATCATGCATTTCCGAGTTCTTGAAATACGTATAGTTATTACTACCAATGTTATCTTCGTCCAATAAGACGTAAAGGAAGTTGTCTGCATCTCCATTGTCACCAGTCCAGCCCAACATGAATGCATCCGCTTCACCTTTACTGGCCTTATCTAGGTAAGTTGCCCAATCATACGTGACAATTTTTGCTTTGACACCAATGTCAGCCAAGTTGCTTTGAATGACTTCCGCCACTTTAGAGCCATCCGGCATATACGGTCTTGGTACCGGCATAGCCCAAAGTTCCATCTCAAAGCCATCAGGGTAGCCTGCTGCAGCTAACAATTCTTTCGCTTTTGCAGGGTCGTATGGATATTCTACAATGTCATCGTTGTAGCCTGAAATGGATGAAGGCATCGGGTTTTTAGCACTATTTGCCTGCCCTTCGAAGAAGGAGTTAATAATTGTTTCCTTATCAATTGCATAGTTCATCGCTTGACGTACTTCTTTTTTGTCGAAAGGCTCCCGTGTAACCGTTAACCCCAAATACCCTACGTTCATAGAAGGTCTCTTAATCAATTGTAGGTCTTCATTGCTTTCAATTTTCTCGCCATCGGCAGGATTAATGCCATCGGCCAAATCAATCTCACCCGTTAATAATGAATTCAGACGCGCTGAATTATCAGGAATCGATTTAAAGATAACCTTACTTAACTTTGGTAATCCTTTTTTCCAATAATCATCAAACTTTTCAATTGTTATTGTGTCGCCTGTTTTCCAATCTGCAAATTTAAAAGGACCTGTTCCAACTGGATTTCTCTCGAATTGGTCATCGCCTTTTTCAAATGCTTCCGGACTTGCAATCGCAAACATGCTCATTGCAATGTTTTTCAGGAATGGCGCTTGCGGTCTTTTCAATTTAATCACGACTGTAAACTCATCGTCTGCCGTGACAGATTCAATAACATGCCCTTCATCACCTTTGAACCCGCCAAACATGGAGTTGTAATACGGGAATTTATCCGCATCGCCATTCGCCCAGCGTTCAAAGTTCTTCACAACAGCTTCAGCATTGAAATCTGTTCCGTCATGGAACTTCACGCCTTCTTCTAAATTGAATGTATACGACAATCCATCCTCCGTATTCCACTCTTTTGCGAGCCCAGGCTCAATCGTTGTATCTTCTTCACCGAAGTTCAATAACGTTTCAAAAATGTTGACAGTAACCTTAAACGTTTCCCCTTCTGTTACTCTTGAAGGATCCAGCGAAGTGGAATCACCGCCACGACCAAATACTAATGTATCTTCTTTTTTCCCACTGCCCGACCCGCCTTCACTACACGCAGCCAGTGCGGTTGATAAAACTAGTAAGACTAGTAATAAAGCGGACAACATTCTCTTTTTAATCATAAAGACCCCTCCAATTGTTTTATATCATTGCCTACCTGACTTTCATCATATAAATGACAGGCGACAGAATGACCAGTTGTGTGTTCCACTAGTTTCGGTGAATCTACTGTACAAATATCCATTTTAAATGGACAGCGTGTATGGAATGTGCAACCTGATGGCGGGTTTGCTGGATTAGGAATATCTCCTTCTATGATGATTTGTTCTTTTGCATAATCAGGATCTGGTACAGGAACAGCTGATAATAATGCCTGTGTATACGGATGCAATGGTTTTTCGTATAAACTTTCGCTATCTGAAATCTCCACGAGCTTCCCTAAATACATTACTCCTACGCGGTCGCTAATATGTCGAACTACCCCTAAATCATGCGCTATGAAGATGTAAGTAAGATTAAACTCCTCTTGAAGATCTTGCATCAAATTCAAGACCTGTGCTTGTATAGAAACATCTAGGGCTGATACGGGCTCATCTGCAATTATCAATTTGGGATTTGTCATCAATGCTCTTGCAATGCCAATTCTTTGTCTTTGTCCACCACTGAATTGATGCGGATAGCGCTTCGCATGAAAAGGATGCAAACCGACAATCACTAAAAATTCCTCAACCTTTTTCTTTCTTTCCTTAGAATTTAAAATTCCGTGGACAATTAAAGGTTCTTCAAGTATTTTGCCAATCGTATGACGGGGATTCAAAGAGGCATAAGGGTCTTGAAAAACCATTTGGATATCCCGACGCGTTTTCCTCATCTCTTCGACACTTAAATCTATTAGGTTTTTCCCATCAAACTCAATTTCTCCTTCTGTCGGTTCCAATAAGCGCATAAGCACACGGCCAGTTGTCGATTTACCACAACCACTTTCGCCGACAATTCCCAACGTCTCTCCTTCGTTAACATAAAATGAAATATCATCTACAGCTTTTACATGACCTACTGTCTTTCCAAATATCCCTTTCTTAATCGGAAAGTGCTTTTTTAGATTTTTAACTTTTAACAAAGGTGTTGTACTCATCCTGTTCCACCTTTCCTTCGGCATATAGGAAGCAACGCGTCTGATGAGCGTCTGCTGTTAGATAAAGCTCCGGATTTTCGTTTCGGCATCGATCAAAAGCAAATTCACATCGAGCTGCAAAACGACAACCGTTTGTAATCGTTCCGGGTTTCGGTACATTTCCTGGAATTGAATACAGTCGCTCTTTCTTAAATCGCATGTCTGGAACGGATTGAATTAGTCCTCTTGTATATGGATGTTGAGGATCATCAAAAATAAGTTTTGTTGGCGCTTCCTCTATAACCTGTCCCGCGTACATAACAATGACGCGTTCACAAACTTCAGCAACTACTCCTAAATCATGTGTGATTAATAATATGGCTGTACCTAATCTGTCATTCAATTCTTTCATTAATTTTAAAATTTGTGCTTGAATGGTTACATCCAAAGCAGTCGTAGGCTCATCAGCTATTAGGATTTTCGGATCGCAGACAAGCGCCATTGCAATCATCACCCTTTGTCTCATCCCTCCGGATAACTGGTGAGGATATTCCGACATTAATTCTTCTGCTCTTGGTAAACCTACGAGCTTTAGCATCTCAACCGCCCTAGCTTCCACTTGCTTTTTCGCTGTTTTTTTCGCATGAATCAAAATCGCTTCACTCATTTGGTTGCCAATTGTAAAGAGTGGATTTAAGGAGGTCATTGGCTCTTGAAAAATCATAGCAATATCATTTCCCCGAATTTTCCTCATTTCCTTTTCAGAAAGACGTGTTAAATCTCTACCTTTGTATAAGATTTCTCCACCAACTATCTTACCGGGAGGGCTCGGAACTAATCCCATTACAGATAGTGAAGTCACACTTTTACCACATCCCGATTCGCCAACAATCCCTAAAACTTCCCCATCGTTAAGATGAAAGTTAATATGATCTACTGCAGGAATTTGTCCTGAATCCGTAAAAAAGGTAGTCTGCAAGTCTTTAACTACAAGAATTTGCTCTCTATCATTCATCCAGATCACCTTTCAGTATTCGTTTTTTTCTGAACCATAAAATTATACCAATTATACTATCTATTCAAAAGAATGCAATAAACATTTTGGTTATATTTACACAATTTTAAAATTAAAAAGCCACCGAGTAATCGGTGGCTTCCATAATTAATGCGATTTGACTGCATTTAGATTGATTGAACTTGAAACAGATTGTAGTAAATTCCTTGTTTCTTCATCAGTTCGTCATGTGTTCCGACTTCCTTCAACTGACCGTGGTCGATAACGAAAATGTTGTCCGCATGTGTAATTGTTGATAATCTGTGGGCGACGATGAATGTAGTACGGTCATTGGCTAACCGTTCAAGTGAATCCTGAATAAGTGCTTCACTTTCCAAGTCCAAAGCGGATGTGGCTTCATCGAGAATTAGCAACGGCGGATTTTTAAGAAAGACCCGTGCAATCGAGATCCGCTGTTTTTGACCACCGGATAATTTCACGCCACGTTCTCCGACGGTCGTTTCGTACCCTTCTGGCAGAAGTTCAATGAACTCATGTGCATTTGCCGCTTTTGCAGCCGCAAACACTTCTTCATCGGTAGCATCCGGCTTGCCCATGAGAATGTTGCTCTTTACAGAGTCGCTGAAAAGAATACTGTCTTGTAGAACTAGTCCAATCTGATCGCGTAATGACTTCAGACGAACATCACGCAAATCATGACCATCAATCCGAATCGAACCTTCCGTTACGTCGTAAAAGCGCGGTATAAGACTGACAATTGTCGATTTCCCACCGCCACTCATCCCGACGAGGGCAACAGTTTCACCCGGCTTGACAGTGAAATTGACATGATTCAACACGTTATTATCTTCTTCGTCGTACTTGAAACTCACATTGTCAAACTCAATTTTACCGTCAATTATCGGTAACGTTTTGGCATCCTCTTTGTCATTGATATCGTATGGCTCTTCCATCAATTCAAGAACACGGTCCATGGACGCAAATGATTGTGTCAGCGAAGTTGATGCGTTGACAAGACGTCTTAACGGATTATAAAGCTGATCTATATAGGCGATGAATGCAACCATGACGCCAACGGATAAAGATCCATTAATGACTTGGTAGCCTGCATATGCAATGACTAATAAAGGAGCGACGTCTGTTATTGTATTGACGACAGCAAATGCTTTCGCATTCCATTTTGTGTGATCAAGTGCTCGTTTCAGGAAATTGCCGTTCGTTTCATCAAAACGCTCCTGTTCCTTCTCTTCAAGTGCAAAGCTCTTGATGACACTAATGCCCGCAATTCGTTCGTGCAAATAACTTTGTACATCCGCCAATGCTTGCGAACGTTTTCTAGTTAATTCACGTAATCTCCCAAAGAAATGCTTCACACTGTAAGCGTAGAAAGGGAATGCAAGCAGCGTCACAAGTGTCAAAGGTACATCCATCATCAACATGATTGTGACAGCGATAATAATTGTCGCAAGATCCAACCAGACGTTCATCAGGCCAATCATCACAAAGTTCTTCGTTTGTTCCACGTCATTAATGACACGTGAGATTACTTCACCGGCTCGGGTGTTTGAATAATAGCGCAATCCAAGCTTCTGCAAATGTCCGTATAAACTCTCGCGTATGTCATACAGGATTTTATTGCTCACGTATTGGGCAAAGTATTGGCGGTAATATTCGATTGGTGGACGTATGAGGAAAAATAGCAGCGCCGTGCCACCAAGCCAAAGGAATAGTTGCTTTGTTTTCTCAGGATCCGACAACGCTTCTGCACCGATAATATCATCAATGACAATTTTAATTAGATAAGGGATGAATAAAGGAATAGCGAATTTTACAATCCCGATGAGTACAGTCAAAAAGATTTGCCAATTGTACGGTTTAACAAACTTCATATAACGTTTTATGCTTTCTCCCATATGCATTCTCCTTCGACTTACTGTAATTGCTCTTTTGCCGGTCGAGGCTGAACGCCTGCTTTCACTTTTGATGCGGCCAGTTACAGCAGGCAGCCTCTCGGGTCACTTCGACCTTTCCGAAATGGTGCAAAGAGCGCACCATTGTCGGCAAGGCCTCCAGTGCCGGTCGAGGCTGAACGCCTGCTTTCACTTTTGGCCATCCAGTTGCAGCATGCAGCCTCTCGGGTCACTTCGGCCTTTCCGAAATGGTGCAAAGAGCGCACCATTGTCGGCAAGGCCTCCAGTGCCGGTCGAGGCTGAACGCCTGCTTTCACTTTTGATGTATAAAAAGAAGCCCGACTGCACATGTGCAGGCAGGCCGTCACTGATTATTTTTTCTTACTTGTTTATGGAACTCATATCTTGATGTCCATACCTCGATGAAGTCCGGCGCGAATGGACCTTTCCGCTGCTTTACCCAGAGGAGCAGCTTGTCGAGGTTCCGCCACAGAATTTGATCGATCACTTCAGGGTAGTTCATCTTCTTTTTATGATCCGCATACTCATCTTCATCCAAAATCAAATAGCTCATATCTGGGAATACCTTCACATCAAGATCATAGTCAATGTATTTCAGTGAATGATGATCATAGACAAAGGGTGAACTCATATTCACATAATAATAGACTCCATCTTCCCGGAGCATACAGATGATATTGAACCAATGTTCGGCATGGAAATAACAGATGGAAGGCTCTCTCGTCAACCATGTTCGTCCGTCCGCTTCTGTCACAAGTGTGCGTTCATTCGCGCCAATTACAATATTCTTTGTGCCTTTTAAGACAGTCGTTTCCTGCCATACTCTATGAATATTGCCATCGTGCTTGTAACTGTGGACTTGTATCGTATCCCCTTCTTTTGGAATCACCATCTGAAAACCACCTTTAAATTTCAAAACCTATAATATTCGTACATTATACCAAGTGGTTAAACAAAATTGAAACGATAGACCTTACCGCCTGCAGAAGCACTTTACTAAAAGTTATGTATGAAGAAAAGGAAAAACCGACAGCGGTTAGGCTGTCGGCCGGTGATGTCCATCCATTACTTAGACTGATCTTCGTAACTGTTTGCACGAGCACCAGAAGCATTACGCTTATTTTGCTCAGCTTTCATGTTTTGTTGCTTAACATGATTTACATCTGTTTCAGCACCAAATTCTTCTTGCATGTTTTGTTGATTGAATTGTGCTTGATTTTGGTTTTGGCTTTTGTTGTTACGATTTTGTTTTGTCAATGGATTTTCACCTCCGTAACCACTATGATGCACAATCATCTCTGTTTTATTCGGAGGAATTTTTTTCTTCCTTTCGTTTCGCTTCAGTCCAGATTTTTTGCATCGGCACAGCTTTCGGTAATCCGTCGACTTCTTCTGGCGAAAAGAACATGTAACCTTCAGGCGCATCTTCGTCAGTCAAAGCAACATAACTTGTCATATCCCAAGTTAAATGGGAGAAGATATGCTTGAAGTCAATCAATGGTTTTTGATGTTCCACGTTCATTCCGAAATGAATACGTACAACGTCTTCCACATCATTCATATCGTTTTCAATCATTGGAAAGTCCCACATATTCGCAAGCAATCCTTTTTCGGGACGTTGCTTCATCAGCCACTTACCTTGCAAGTTACGAATCGCGAACACCTGCATCGGAACCGTCTTCATCTTCGTTTTCTTGGATTTCACAGGTAACTCGTGTTGTCTACCTTCATGGAAAGCTTCGCAGAAATCACGAACCGGACAAAGAAGGCACTTCGGATTCGGCGTGCATATAGTCGCTCCGAGTTCCATTAGTCCCTGGTTGAATGACGATGGATCTTTTTTGTCAATCAGTTCCATAATGACGGATTCAAAAATCTTTTTTGTTTTTGGAATCGCGATATCCTCTTCTATAAGAAGTAACCTTGACATCACTCGCATAACGTTTCCATCGACAGCATGCTCGGGTACCCCAAAAGCAATACTAAGAACGGCCCCTGCCGTATAGGGACCGACACCTTTCAATTTGGAAATCTCCTGCCGATTTTGTGGAATTTCACTCCCGTATAGTTCAACAACTTCGCGCACACCCGCCTGCAAATTTCGACCACGCGAATAATAGCCAAGCCCTTCCCACATTTTAAGTACTTCTTCTTCCGGCGCTTTAGCAAGATCTGCGAGCGTCGGAAATTTACTGAGGAACCGTTCATAATAAGGGATTACCGTATCAACACGGGTTTGTTGAAGCATCACTTCAGACACCCAAATCGAATAGGGATCCGATGTACGTCTCCAAGGTAAATCCCGTTTCTCACGTAAATACCATTCAATCAATGCTTTTCGAAATTCTTTCTTATGTTCAATCAATCGCATGTTTCCCTCCATATTGCATATGCTTTTCGTTAACGGAAAAAAGGGTATATACTAATAATACAATAATAATGTCCGTACTTTATTCATACCGCATCGTCAATGAAGGAGTGATCATTTGGATACCGGTACACATATTGTCATGGGCGCTGCCATATGCGGACTAGCTATGGCCGACCCTGTAGTTGCTACAGATTCAGTTACAATGACAGCCGTTTATGTCGGTATCGTATCCGGCTCATTAATCCCTGATATCGATACTGTCCTTAAACTTAGAAATAACGCCGTTTATATAAGCAATCATAGAGGGATCACCCATTCTGTCCCGGCAGTTATGCTTTGGCCACTTGTTTTGGCGACTCTGCTGTCACTTGTTTTCCCAGCCTCTGAATTTTTCCATGTATGGGCATGGACATTCCTTGCCGTTTTCATTCATGTGTTTGTAGATATTTTTAATTCCTACGGAACACAGGCACTCAGGCCGTTCTCCAATAAGTGGGTGGCGATTGGCGTTATTAATACGTTTGACCCAATCATCTTCGCACTTCATATTATCGCAATCGCGTTCTGGATTTTCGGAATGGATCCTGTTTCTACTTTCACATTCTTGTATATCGTTGTCTTCTTCTATTATCTGTTGCGGTTCGCTGTCAAAGCAGCAGTGAAGGCAGCAGTGAAAAGTACAGTGCCGGATGCAGAGCATATTTTCATCGCACCGACGATGAACTTTTTCCAGTGGAGAGTCGCTGCATCCAATAAGGATTGTCACTACGTCGGGAGAGCTTATGGACGTTCGGTTAACATTTATGATCGATTCAAACGAGAAAAAATGCCCGAATCCCCTTATATAGATGCCGCCATGACAGATAAAAACATTGATGCATTCGTCACTTTCTCCCCCATCTATAGGTGGTCTGTGTCACAAATTGGGGATCTATACGAACTGCGTCTAATCGATTTGCGTTATCGCAGCAAGGATTATTATCCATTCGTCGCAGTAGCCCATGTCAACGAAGACTTGGAAGTCGTCAATTCATACACGGGTTGGATTTTCTCAGAAGACAAACTACGAAAGAAGCTGAAATTCGTACCAAACTCATGAATAGGCGTACAAAAGCTTGTCCATACCCCTCAACACGAGGACGGACAAGCTTTTTCATTCAACTAACTGATGTCGTTATGATTACAGACCCGTTTTCACAGATTGTAGCATCGCAATAGGCAACGCCTCTTCTGCACGTGTTCCGCCTAAACGGTAGCCCCATGCAAAACGGCCTTTTAAATAATCAACATGGAAAAAGACACCTTCGTCTCCTTCGATTCGGTAGATTTCACCGGGCACGATTGTGGCGGGATCGATCATATAGGATTTTGCCATCAATGCTTTTCGCTGGTAGACGGCGAATTCATTGATCATCCCCATCTGTTCTGCTTTGCGCGCTTTCTCCATCAATCGGCCAATTTCAGTGCGCAATTCATGTTCATTCATATCACTATATTTCTTATCATTCTCCATCATCTTCGTTCTCCTTTTTCTCTATAAATCGGTCAATTTTTTCAAGCGGTATTCCTTTTTGGTACATCGCTTGCTTGACACGACTTCTCAATTGATAACCTGTATGTTTGGATTCATACCGGCGCCATGCTTTTTCTCCAACCGATACAGTAATCTCATCCCATTCGTCCTCTTCACGTTCAAAATCGATTTCTTCAAGTACGCTGTTGATCAACCCAAAGGCGTATCCCTTTCGCACAAGGGCATTTTGGATTCTCTGTTTTAACTGGGCTGGAGGAATGGAACGGTTTGATCTGGCTGCTTTTTCAGCCAGCTTCTTGGCTACAGTAAATTGCTCTTCTTCAGAATATTGTTCTAGCACTTGTTCCTGCAACTCCTTCCCGATTCCTTTTTTTGTTAACGCTTGTTGTATCGCTTTTGGACCTTTTCCAGACATATTTTTTTGTGTGTGCACCAATGATTCCGTAAACTCTTCATCATCGAGGAAACCAAGCCTGCGTAACTTGACAATTGCTTCAAGCACGACGGCTTCCCCGTACTCAAGATCCATTAACTTTTTCTTCACTTCGGATTCACTGCGCATTTTAAACGACAGAAAATGCAAGGCACGGTTGAATGCTTTTGCAATCTGGTCTTCATATGTAATCTCATCCATCGACCATTCGTCTAGTTGCATTCCTTTCGTCATGCCGAACTTTACAAGAATGGATTCGTGAACACTAAAAGAATACTTTTCATCGAGAAAGATATTATAACGTTCGCTATCACGCTTTTGTTGTGTTATTTTCGTAATAACAGGCAATGACGCCGACCTCCCTTTTACTATAAGTATACATGTTCTATTCATGGAGGTCAGCTTATCGGTTCAAAAGAAAACGGAGGTGGTCTTTATGAGAGTTGTTCTAGCTGGTGGTTCTGGATTTGTTGGACAGAAAATCACTGAATTGCTATTGAAAGAGGGACATGAAGTTGTTATTCTATCTCGAAAGGAAAAACCCGCTGAACCTGGTGTACAATATGTAACCTGGTTGACGGAAGGTTCTGCTCCAGAAGAAAGTATCGGCTCAGCTGATGCGTTTATCAACCTGGCGGGTGTTTCTATCAATGATGGCCGTTGGACAAAAGAGCATCAAAAACAAATTTATGACAGCCGGATGATTGCGACAGATGAATTGCTGCGCATTATTTCCAAAATGCCTGAAAAACCATCAGTCTTCCTGAATGCGAGTGCAGTCGGCATCTATCCGACATCTAAAACAGTCATCTATACGGAAAACTCCCAAGAGGTAGATGAAGGCATTTTAGGACGCACTGTCCGTGATTGGGAGCAAAAGGCTTCTTCACTAAAAGACTTCGGCATTCGTACCGCATATATGCGTTTTGGGCTTGTTTTAGGGAAAAATGAGGGTGCTTTGCCACTCATGGTGCTTCCTTATAAGTTCTTCGTTGGCGGTAAAGTTGGTTCAGGCAGACAATGGGTGTCGTGGGTGCATGTCAAAGACGTTGCACGCGCAGCAATTCACCTATTGAACACTGAACAATCGGAAGGTCCATTTAATATTACCGCTCCATTCCCCGTCAGGATGAATGAATTTGGGAAAACCATTGCTTCAACTTTACATCGACCGAACTTGTTTCCTGCGCCTGCATTTCTTATGAAAACTGCTTTAGGCGAAAAAAGCACGTTAGTATTGGAAGGCCAATTTGTTACTTCTGAAAAGCTCATCGCAAGTGGTTTCGAATTTGAATTTCCTACATTGGCTTCGGCATTGGACGACCTTCTCAACTAGGATGTATACTTCCCTCTCCATTACACATCCTACGCAAAAAGGAGAGGTGTATAGATATGGTTGAAGAGCATGGACCCGGCATACTGATGGCTGCTTTCATAGTTGTAGTAGGATTGTTGATGAATCCGTTTGCCGTACAGGCGGAAGAGTTCCATTGGGGATTCAAGAAAGCGACCAACGGTGAGCCACCGAATGCTGGCGCTGCGCTGGAATCGATGATTGAGCAGTATGGTGCCATCTACAAAGGAAAACCAGATGAAAAAGTGGCCTATCTAACATTTGATAACGGCTACGAAAATGGATATACCGAAACCATTTTAAAAGCTTTAAGAGATGAAGAGGCCCCTGCGACATTTTTTCTCACAGGACATTATTTAAAAAGTGCAGCACCTCTCGTTAAACAGATGATTAAAGACGGACATGGAATCGGTAATCATTCTTATGGGCATCCCAATATGGCCAACTTAACAGAAGCAGGAATGGAAGCAGAATGGAAGAAATTCGACGAACTCCTATTTAAAACGGCAGGACTTGAGCGGACAGTTTACGCCCGTCCGCCTGAAGGAATCTTCAATGATACGCTCTTGAAAAAAGGCAATGAACTTGGCTATCGGCACATCTTCTGGTCAGTCGCTTTCATTGATTGGTATGCTGACAAACCTCGTGGACGTGATTATGCATATAACGAGCTGATGAACCAATTGCATCCCGGCGCAGTTATCCTCATGCATACAGTTTCTTCCGACAACGCCCAAGCGTTACCGGACTTCCTACGGGATGCCAAAAAAGCAGGTTACGAATTCCGCTCACTGGATGATTTGGTTATGGAGTATGAAAATATCAACTCAGCGATTCGCTGATCATTTAGAGCAAATCTTTACAAGTCCTCTTTGTAAATCGGGTATACTTACCGAAACAAGGAGGTTTTTTATTATGAAATTTGAAATGACAGAAAACGGATTCCAAACTGAAACGTCTTACGGCACTTTGCAAATATCAGGAAATGATGAGTTTGGCTTCAGGCCTTACCAATTACTTGTTTCATCGATTGCAGTTTGTAGCGGAGGCGTCATGCGTAAAATCCTTGAGAGAAAACGAATACCTGCTAAAAATATCACGATCGATATTAAAGAGGTTTACCGAAATGAAGAGAAGGCAAGCCGTGTCGAAAGAATCCATATGCATTTCATCATCGAAGGTATTGAACTTAGCAACGTTCAAATGGATAAGATTATGGAAGTTACAGCTAACAACTGTTCCATGGTGCAATCCGTCAAAGATAGCATTGAAGTAATAGAGACGTACGAATTCGTCAATTAATAAAAGCCCAGTCCATATCTGATGTCAGATTACGGCTGGGCTTTTACGTATGAATGGAACCTTCACTTTCATTTTGCATATAATTCGTAGGCGTTTATCGGCATATGCCGGCAAACGTACACGGATCCCCTCCCTTAATAGTAGGATTCGATTCGTCTCTACTCTACGGCCTCCTTCTCTACTTGAGATTATGTACATCATAACACTTAATTTATGTATTGTAAACATTTTGTTTAGAAGAATTTTCAATCTATTACAATTAACGTGCCGCACATTGAAATAAATCGATATTTCATATACGATTACAATGATGAAAAGAGGTGTATGTCTTGGATAAGCAACAAAATAACGGACAAGTAGATGAGTTAAAAAACCGTCTGCATCAATTTTTGGAGAAACTCGATTCAATTGAACCCGAAACGACAGATGTGAACGATATCGACCAACTGATCAGCTTAATTGACGAATTGGAAAACCAGATGAATAAACTAAAATCAGATAAATGATTCAACAGGGGGAAATTAGATTGTACATAGATAAATTAGAGAAAAGCATGTATGACCTCATTTGCGAAACTTCCACGAACTTGCCTAAAGATGTGCGACGCGCAGTAACAGCAGCACGAGCAAAAGAGGATGCAGGAACACGAGCAGCAATGAGTCTCGATACGATTGCAAAAAACATCAATATGGCAGACGACAAGCTTTCGCCAATTTGCCAGGATACGGGATTGCCGACATTCAAAATCAAAACACCAGTCGGAGTCAATCAGTTGGAGATTAAAGCTGCCATTAAGCGTGCAATGGTTCAAGCGACGAAAGATGGCAAACTTAGACCGAACTCCGTAGATTCCCTTACCGGAGAAAACAGTGGAACGAATCTTGGACTTGGCCTCCCTGTCGTGAAATTCGATCAATGGGAACAAGATCATATTGAAGTGAGACTAATTCTTAAAGGTGGCGGATGTGAAAACAAAAACATCCAATATAGCCTCCCTGCTGAATTGGAAGGATTGGGACGAGCAGGACGTGATTTAGACGGGATTCGCAAATGCATTCTTCACTCTGTCTATCAGGCACAAGGTCAAGGATGCTCAGCAGGGTTCATCGGAGTTGGAATTGGTGGAGATCGTGCTTCCGGGTATGAGCTTGCAAAAGAACAACTTTTCCGTGAAGTAGGAGACCTTAATCCTAATGAAGAGCTTGCCGGATTGGAAGCGTATGTATTAGAGAGCGCAAATCAGCTAGGCATCGGAACGATGGGGTTCGGCGGTGAAGTTACTTTGTTAGGATGCAAGATCGGCGTAATGGACCGGATTCCAGCCAGCTTCTTTGTATCCGTTGCGTATAATTGCTGGGCATACCGCAGAATGGCAGTCGACATTGATGCCGTTACGGGCGAAGTACAGAACTGGCATTATAATGAAGGTGAAAAGCTTTCCTTCCATGAAAACGAGCCTGAAGTTGAAAGCGCCCAAACAACACGCACGGTCGAATTGACAGCTCCGATTTCCGAAGAGCAGATTCGTGACCTTCAAGTCGGTGACGTCGTTAAGATCAGCGGACGTATGTATACAGGCCGCGACGCTATCCATAAGTATCTGTCAGAAAATGATTCCCCTGTCGACCTCGACGGACAGATCATCTATCACTGCGGACCGGTCGTGATGAAAAACGAAGACGGTTCATATGAGATTAAAGCCGCAGGACCGACTACGTCAATTCGCGAAGAGCCTTACCAAGGCGATATCATGAAGAAATTCGGGGTGCGTGCAGTCATCGGCAAGGGTGGAATGGGACCAAAAACACTTGAAGCTCTGAAAGAACATGGCGGCGTTTACTTGAATGCCATTGGTGGAGCGGCTCAATACTATGCAGATTGCATAAAAGAAGTTGAGGGCGTCGATCTACTACAGTTTGGAATTCCTGAAGCGATGTGGCATTTACGCGTCGAAGGTTTCACTGCTGTCGTTACGATGGACTCTCACGGTAACAGCCTCCATGCAGATGTCGATAAGTCATCACTTGAAAAACTGTCACAATTCAAAGAAAAGGTGTTCAGTTAATATGCGCTTCCCCCCCCTTGAAACAATACATACTATTGTTTCAAGGGTTTTTTGATTCAATAAAATGTTTTATAGACTAGTAAACTTTTCACTTCTATTTCGCATATACACATGTTATACTCTTAATTATAATAATTACAATATCAAAATGATTATCATCGATTCTCATTAACACTTGTACATCAAAGACTCATGCATTTATTTACTCGATTTTATTACATGAAGATGATATTCATTCTCAATTAGGGGGAGCTTAAATGACAACGCATGTCAGTGAGGAAAAACAGGTGGCCGCAGGTTGGACTGTCCATTTGGAGTTAATAGCAGCCATCCTTTCGGGTATTCTGATTTTAATAGCTTGGCTCATAGGAAAAGGAGGGACTGAAACTCTTTCCATTACTTTTTATATTCTCGCTTTCCTCATTGGAGGATTTGCCAAAGCGAAAGAAGGAATTGAAGAGACGATTGCCGATAAGCAACTGAACGTCGAAATGCTAATGGTATTTGCTGCAATCGGCTCTGCCATTATAGGCTATTGGGCTGAAGGTGCCATTTTAATCTTCATCTTCGCAATTAGTGGAGCGCTTGAAACGTATACATTAAACAAAAGTCATAAGGAAATTTCTGCGCTTATGGAAATGCAACCAGAAGTAGCTTGGTTGCTTCAAGAAGACGGGTCAACTGTTAGCGTATCAATTTCTTCCCTATCCGTCGGTGCGAAACTTGTTGTCAAACCAGGTGAACGGATACCCGTCGACGGAGTCATCATACAAGGAACCACTTCCATTGACATGTCTGCCATCAACGGTGAATCTGTCCCTGTAACGAAAGAACAGCATGATGAGTTATTTGCTGGGACGATGAACATTAGTGGTGCTATTCAAATGGAAATGACAAAACCGAGTACGGATACCCTTTTCCAAAAAATCATCACACTTGTTCAAAATGCACAAGATGAAACATCTCCATCCCAGCAATTCATCGAAAAATTTGAAGGAACCTATGTAAAAATTGTCCTGTTCACCGTTTTCATCATGATGTTTTTGCCGCACTTCGTATTTGATTGGGACTGGACAACGACATTTTATCGCGCTATCGTCTTATTGGTCGTCGCTTCCCCATGTGCCTTAGTTGCATCGATCATGCCAGCAACTTTGGCGGCTGTTTCTAATGGAGCGAAACGCGGAATCCTATTTAAAGGTGGCGTACATTTAGAAGAATTGGGATCTTTGAAAGCAATCGCTTTTGATAAAACCGGTACACTAACAACAGGAAAACCCGTTGTCACCGATTTCCACGTCCGGGAAGATGCTGATTCCGATAAAACACTAGCGATCTTATCAAGCATAGAGGCACAGTCGAACCACCCTCTTGCAATGGCAATCGTCGCATACGCAGAAGAGCAAGGCATCTTCGCTCGAGAAAGTCCTCAAATAGAAGATGTGCCCGGATATGGACTTCGCGCAACTGTCGACAATGAAGAAATACTTATCGGAAATCCAAGGTTTGTTGGCATAGAGGAAACAACTGTTTTTAGTGATGGGATTGTTCAAAGGTTTTTCGTGGAAGGAAAAACCGTCGTTTTCATGAAAGATACTAAAGGTATTGTCGCAGCAATCGCTTTAAAAGATACATTAAGACCTGAAGCTGTTAGCGCTATTAAAGATTTAAGCAATCTTGGCATACGCTCGATAATGTTGACCGGCGATAATGAACAAACCGCTAGTGCCATCGCTACTGAAGCAGGTTTGGATCGTTATGTCTCAGAGTGTCTGCCGGAAATGAAAGTTCAACGGTTAAAGGAATTGATGAGCGAGTACGGATCTGTCGGAATGGTAGGAGATGGCATAAATGATGCTCCCGCCCTCGCAACTGCCACATCAGGCATAGCAATGGGTGACGGGACCGATGTCGCTCTTGAAACAGCCGATGTTATCCTGATGAAAAATGACTTAACGCGCATTCCATATGCTGTGAAAGTGTCAAAGAAGATGCAACGTATAGTGAAACAGAACATATTTTTCTCTGTAACTGTTATCGCCATCCTGATCATCTCCAATTTCATGCAAGTAGTAGATTTGCCACTTGGCGTAATCGGCCATGAAGGCAGCACAATTCTTGTCATTTTAAACGGCTTGCGTATGTTAAACCGGGTAAACTGAACAAAAAAAATGAGCAATGACTGTCAGTTGACAGCGTTGCTCATTTCTTTTGCTGTTTTTGCTTGTTTTCGCTCTTCCATTACTGCATTCAACAATCCGCCTAGCATTAAGATAATAGCGGAAAAGTATAGCCACATCATTAGAACGATAATAGCACCGATACTACCATAAGTAGCCGAATAACTAGCAAAGTTCCCTACATAATAAGAGAATGCGACAGACGTTAAAATCCATCCCGTAGCCGAGAATATCGCACCGGGAACAGCACTTGTAAAGTGAATCTTTTTATTTGGGACAATCCAGTATATTGTCACAAAGACCATGAAAATGAGAATGGGTGGCAAAACCCAGCGCAAGCTTCCCCACAATTTCAAAAATCCTTCTTCCATTCCAAAATAAGAGAATGCGAGCGTTCCAATCTGTTCACCGAATACGGGCAATAGCAAGGCTACGACCAATACCCCGATTAATGCTACCGTAAATACGACTGACATCGCTCTTGCAACGACGAACGATCTCGATTCTACTACATTATACGATTGATTTAATCCTTTTGTTAATGCATTCATCCCTTTGGAAGCTGACCAAATCGTCGCTAAGGCACCGATAGATAGTAACCCACCGTTTCGACTTTTCAATATATCAGCAAGTGTGTCATGTAAAAGCGTATACACACTATCAGGCGCATAATCGCGAATCAACAAGAAAATCTGGTCTTGATCAATATTCAAAAATGGTAATAATGTCATTAAAAAGATTAGTAGTGGAAATAATGACAACAGGAAGAAGAAGGCCAATTGAGAACCTAGTCCTGTAATATCGACATTCTTAATACGCACGAGTAGCTCTTTCCAAAATCCATTCGTCGTCGTAACATCGAATTTGTCCTTTTCGCCTTCTTTCAAATCATCGATGAAACCCATGATTTGGGAGTCCTCCATGAAACTGCTCTTTTTCTTTTTATTGCCCCTGTTCTCTTTCTTTGGAGTCAACGGATCTTGTTTCCTCACATTTGACTCACCCCTTTCGATGGTCATATCTTTTTTGAAGCACTGTTTACATGCGATTCATGTACGATGTCCTTGTAGTCTTCTTTTGAATCGACAAATGCTTCTTTCGTGTCGACGACTAATTCTTTCACTTGAGGAGTAAGCGTTTTTAATTCTTCCACCTGACTTTTTATGTACGCCGCATCTCCAGAAAACTGCTCATAGATCGATACATACTTGTCCTTAGTCTCTTGGAATCTTTGTTTAAGCTCTTCCGGGTTCTTTGCATAAAAACCTACTTGCTTCGTCATTCTGTTTGATCTGTCCAGCACATGTCGTCGCGTAGTTTTATCAAGCATGCTGACCGCGGCCCCAACGACTGCTCCTCCAATAATATAGAGTCCGAATTTACTTTTACCCACTAAAAATCCCCTCCAATGTCATCTAAATATCCATATCTCATTATACCCCTACTCTTGAAAAACAAACAATCTTGTTGAAATCCAAAAATAGTACTTGACTAAAGCGCTAAAGTTTCGGAATATTAGTAATAACAACTTTTTAACTAAAAATAGGCTAAAGGAGGATTGAAAAAGGGCAAATTAAGTTTTGAATAAAAAATAAGTACACCAGACAAATTAGGGGGTTATGTGATGGATGGCATTTCAAAATTTCTGGATACAGCAGGCGGATTTATATGGGGACCGCCGCTACTGATTTTACTAGTAGGAACAGGGATATTTTTAACAATCAGACTCGGCTTCATACAAATTCGATTATTACCCTATTCATTAAAACAAGTATTTTCCCGAAAACATAACAAGAAATCTGAAGGCGACATTACTCAATTCCAGGCGTTGATGACCGCCATGGCAGCAACAGTCGGTGTTGGTAATATTGTCGGAGTCGCTACCGCAGTCGTTATGGGTGGACCAGGAGCCATCTTCTGGATGTGGCTTGCAGGATTTTTCGGAATGGCCACAAAATATGGTGAAGCAATCCTCGCAGTAAAATATCGGGTTAAAGATTCCAAAGGCCGTATGGCTGGGGGGCCAATGTATTACTTAGAGCATGGATTAAAGCAAAAATGGCTAGGTGTTTTATTTGCGATATTCGGCGCACTTGCGGCATTTGGTATTGGTAACGGAACACAATCCAAAGCTGTAGCGGAAGCCTTGAATGGCACTTTCAACGTACCTCACTGGGTTTCAGGTATAGGTTTACTTATTTTTGGAGCACTCGTCATCCTCGGTGGTATTAAATCCATCGGACGTGTAACTGCTTTCTTCGTTCCAATCATGGCATTATTCTACTTTATCGCTGGCGCAATTGTTATGGTTATGAATTTCAATCTTGTTCCTGAAGCTTTCGCACTTATTTTCAGCGATGCATTTACTGGAAAAGCAGCAGCCGGTGGAGCAATCGGTGCCGTTATCCGTTTCGGTGTGGCACGCGGCCTTTTCTCCAACGAAGCAGGACTTGGTTCCGCTCCGATTGCAGCAGCTGCTGCAAAGACAGACATGCCTGGACGCCAAGCATTGATTTCAATGACACAAGTATTATTTGATACGCTTATCATCTGTTCAATTACTGGTGTAACAATCGTCATGTCCGGTCAATGGCAGGATAAAACCATTGGGGCAGGATCATTAACTGCGGCGGCCTTTGGAGAGTTCCTAGGTGGGGCTGGACCGATTATTGTTACAATTGGACTCGTATTCTTTGCAACTTCCACTATTCTTGGTTGGAGTTATTATGGCGAAAAATGCTTCCAATACTTGTTCCCGAAAGAAGGAGCAGTTATCGGTTACCGAATTGCATTTGTTGCATTCATCATGGTAGGTGCAGTCGTATCCTTGGATATTGTATGGGCACTTGCTGATGTTCTCAACGGCTTAATGGCTATTCCGAACTTAATTGGTCTTCTTGGATTGTCAGGCGTGATCGTAATGGAGACAAAACGGTTCAAAAACAAAATCCAAGAAGAGAAGGAAGCAGAAAAGCTTGGACGACCGGAACCGGTTGACAGCACATCAAAATAATGTGATGATTAATCCGATGCTAATGAAGGGCGGACTATAGAATGGATTTATCACAACCAACACCTGAGAATGTTTCGTATATGATTGAAAAAATCAAAGACAAGTTACGAATGGTCAATGTAGACGCAATGAGATCAGAAAGCTTCAATACCGAAAAGTATGAAGACCTTGTTTACATGTATGAGATGGTTATGAAAAGGGAAACAATTACTCCTAATGAAATGCAAGCCATCGCTGCTGAACTTGGATCTCTACGTAAATGACTAATAGCCGATATGACAGGACCCCCTGTCACATCGGCTATTTATTTTGTTAAGGCTATATTCAATAACTCTGTTGTTATTCAACAAGAAATGTTTTCTGATTAATGAAACCTATTTGTCATTAGGATCGTATCAATATTAGTACTTTGAGTTATTATACAAACGGGCTAAGAGAATGTTGCATGTATACTGTTGCTTTGCGCTTCAGTCGGAACGCTTTCCGAGGGGCGTGGCTTGAGCCCATAGCTGTCAACTTAAGATAAATGTGTGATTTTTCCAAAATGTTGGTATGTAATAATTACCAACAACTTTTGGAAAGGAGTTCTTTTCATGACTACATCTCAGACAACTCAACTTCTTGAACAGCTTTTTGAAAGTATCCAACCAACACGTGTAGATGAAATTGCGAAGGAAACAGGTTTTATTAAAAGAAAGCGTCTCGTTACTGCAAGTGATTTTCTTGCCCTACTCTTTCAATTTCACGGGAACTTTGCAGGATGTTCTATTCAGGAACTCTGTTCAAAACTAGTCATTGAACAAGATATCCTGATCAGCAGAACTGCCCTAGATAAGAAGTTTACCCCAGAAGCCGCACTGTTTCTTCGACGCCTTGTCCAAGAGATTCTACATCATCAGTTCCTAGAACACGTTCCTACTCATTCTTCTGCAGACCCGTTCCCATTTCTAAGCATCCGCGTGCTTGATGCGACAGCTATCGAAGTACCAGATCATTTGAAAAAACGAGCCGTTAAAACAGAGCAGGAATCTGTGAAAATTCAATATGAGTACGATATCTTGTCAGGTAAAACTACGTTCTTAGATATTGATTTCCAACGTGTGAATGATACAAGAAAGGGTGCTGAACGTTTAGCTTACATCAACGACCATGATTTATGTTTGCAAGATTTGGGGTATTTCAGTTTTGAACAATTTGGCCAGATGCAGGAAAACGGAGGCTTTTTTATCACTAAGCTAAGAAATGATGCCTATCTGGCATTCAAAAACCCTTTTCCTGCTTATCATCAAAACGGAAAAGTGGTTCAAAGTAGCCTGTATCAACGAATTGACCTGGTAAAGCTTTGTGAAAATCTAGAACCTGGTGAATATTTGGAGCTTGAGGGAGTTCATTTTGGTAGGGACTCCCATTTTCCAGCCCGTTGTATTGTGTTTTCACACGATGAAACTCAACGGCAGCACCGCTTAAAAAAAATTCACCGCCGCACTACCAAATCCGGAAAGAAACCTAAGAAAGTTGTAAGTGACCTGGCGGGCATAACAGTTTATATGACAAATCTGCCTGAATCCATTCCCGCAAAAAAGTTGGTAGAATTATATCGTTTGAGATGGCACGTCGAACTATGTTTTAAAACATGGAAATCCTACCTCGGTGTGGATCAATTCAAGGTGATGAAGAAAGAACGGTGGCTCTGTCATCTTTATGGAACACTTCTAGCAATCATCATCAGCCAACTGATAGCTTATCAACTGCGTAATGTCATTTGGGATGAAGAACAGTTGGAAATCAGCGAGATGATCGCCGTACGCACTGTAGCCATAGAATTCTTGCCGAAGTTATATCGAATCTTTATCCACAAAAAGAGGGCGTTGAAGGACTTTTTGTGTCTGGCAATCAGGCTACTCATCAAAACTGCCCGAAAACCAAAGTCATCCAAAGGAACAGCCCTTCAACGCCTTCAATTCAATTAGAGAAAACAATCAACCCTCTCGCTAAAAAAGGAAAATTGTAGTCTCAACATCTCAACAATTCAATTCCCCTAATTTCAAGGAGCAAACCTATTTTATCTTCAGTCCGGCTTAAATAATGGAAGATTTACTCCAAGTCCTTAAGTTGACAGCTATGGTGGCTTGAGCCTCCTCAGTCGCAAAAACGCTCCCTGCGGGGTCTCAAGGCGCACGCTGATCCCTTCGGAGTCGTCCGTCTTCCGCTCCAAGCAACGGAGAGAATTAGGAATAGAGCTAGTTCCACGATAGGGCCAAATAGTTTAATAAAAAAATTCTTCTAACGTATGAAAAGGGGAAAAGTATGAAGAGAAAAATAGTAGTGATAGTTACACTTATTATACTAATTTTAGTTACTTATTCGTTTTGGGTTACCTTCCCAAAACAACATGATAAAACGCTGCAAGGAATATATTATCAATTAGGGAATGAAGAAGAAATATATGAAGTGACTATGCATATCGAAGGAGAAATACGGCGTAGTCTCTTTGGAGAAAAGACTTTTGAAGGTGTTCTTGATATAGAAGATGAAGAACTCGCAGTACCAAAAGGAGAGAGAAATGTTACCATTAAATTCGATGGTGACGGTCGTGGCGATATTGTCTACTCTGGAATTAGGAACGGAAGTCCATATACTCATGGTTATGGTAGTATCTTCGTAAATCATAATTTTACAGAAGTAACCATATTAAAAGGGTCTTGGAATGCAAAAGAGGGATATATGATTACAGCTCCTGCTAAAACTTATTTTGAAGCACTAACCATTTCAAACGAGCTAATGGGAGAATTTTTGAAAGTACCATTATAAAATTAATAGACATGACAAAACTAAATAGTACAAAAGGTTAGATTGACTATATTTAGCACTTGTAGTTTCTATTTTCGATTAATGGGTGCGATTGCTTGGTACTACACTCTTAGTTGATTGGAGTGCAAGCCTTCGACTCCGGGAGGATTAGCGTGTACCTTGAGACCCTGGACGTAGCGAAGCGAAGGAAGCGGCTCAAGCCACGCCCTCCGGAAAGCGTAAGGCTGGAACGTAGATCAACGTTTGTAAGACTATATTATGTCTTGTAATACTAAAGACTTTGTACAACATTAGGGCGCGTTTGTTTGATAGCGCACTCTAGTTGATCGGAGCGGAAGCCGGCGACTCTGGGAGGATCAGCGAGAGACGTTACGAAGAACGGCTTTTGCGAGTGAAGCGTAGCGAGAAGGAGCACATCTTTGCTTTTGACAGGTGAAACACCCGTCGAAGCGAAGCGGAGGGGTGTGGTTCACCGCCCGCCCTCCAGAACGCGTCCGGCTGCAGCGCAGATCAACGGGTACCAACCACTATTCCATAAGGATGCATTTGTTGAACAATCTTCATTAGCCAAGGAAGAGACTAGATGAATCAGAGTAGCGAAAAAAGACCTGTTTTCGGGTCCTTTTTTCTATTTTAATTTTTATAAACACCATTGTTTAACAGAGCCTTTATAAAAAAAGGAAGCTACAGTCTATCAGTAGCTTCCTCTTTTGCATTTATTCGATTGCTGTACCATCTTTTAAGACTAACGGTTGGATCAGTACTTCTACACGGCGGTTTTTACTTCTACCTTCCGCTGTATCATTGGAAGCTACAGGATGATGTTCCCCGTACCCTTTAACACTGAACAATTGCGGATTCAATTCATTGTTCCCGACGATAATCTTCAGGAAATTGATTGCGCGCATCATGCTCAATTCCCAGTTATCCGCGAACTCTCGACTGTTGATAGGAATATTATCCGTATGGCCTGTTATGACAATCTGTCTCGGTTTTTCAAATACGAGTAGTTGAGATATATCCGTAGCCAAGTTTAAATATTGAGGCTTAATTGAGGCTTTTCCTGTTTCAAAAAGAATATTATCACGAATGGATATTAATAAGCCTTCTTCTGTCAATTTTGTTTGAAATTGATTTTCTAGTTCATGTACAGCGATATAATCATCCAATCGATCTTGTATCGCTTCCAGAGATTGCTGATCCTCTAAGTAAGATGAGTTTTCATTAAACTCTCCAGACGCGTTAGAATTCTGAGGGACAATCGCTTCTGTAGGCGACGCGCTATCCATCACGCCTGTCCCCCCATCGAATATCTGATTGAAGACAGATGACATCTGCGTGAATTTCGCTTCATCAATTGTACTTGAAGCAAATAATACAATGAAGAGAGCCAGCAGCAATGTCAATAGATCGGCATAGGGCAACAGCCAGGACTCGTTAACCTCTTCTGGTTCAATATGTTTTTTCTTACGTCTCTTCGACAACCTGGCCCGCCTCCTTCTCGCCCGGTGCTTTCGCAGAGAGCTTTCGACGTTCTTCCATCGACAAGTAAGAAGCTAGTTTCTGTTCGATCACCCGTGGTGCTTCCCCTTCAAGGACGGATAGAATCCCTTCTACCATCATCATCTTTTGTCGAACTTCTTCTTTCGATTTCCGTTGCAACTTATTCGCAAATGGATGCCACAGAACGTATCCCGTGAAGATCCCAAGCAAAGTAGCGATGAAAGCAGCGGAAATAGCAGTTCCAAGCGCTTCAATATCTTCCATATTCCCTAATGCGGCGATCAATCCGACAACCGCTCCAAGAACGCCAAGTGTCGGTGCATATGTCCCAGCCTGGGAAAAGATTTGTGCTCCACCGGCATGACGCTGCTCCATAGCCTCTACTTCTTCGGATAAAACATCCCTTATGTAATCCGCATTTTGGCCATCAATTGCAAGCCCCAAACCATTCTTTAAAAACGGGTCAGTAATTTCTTCGGCTTTCGCTTCTAATGATAGAAGACCTTCCCGTCTTGCAATATCAGCCCAGCCAGAAAATATACGTATCAATTCGGAGTCTGCCATCGACTTTTGCTCTTTGAAAATTACACCGAATAATTTTGGAACCCTTTTAATTTCTTTCATAGGAAAAGCGATAACTACAGATGCAATAGTTCCTAAGATGATAATGAGTAATGCAGCTACGTTGAAAAGCTTATCCGGCGTTACACCTTTGAGTGTCATACCTACAAGTAATGCAACGAAACCAGTTATTAATCCGAATACGGTTGATTTATCCATACCAGTACCTCCAAATGTTCCAATCTACTTCTTCTTATTTCGACATAATGCGTTCAATCTTTAGGGTTAGTCTAGAATTAATAGTGATTAATTCATCGCAATGTTGTATTTTTTCCTTTGCCTGTTTTAACTGACTAGAGTAGTATGAATATATACTCATCTAGGAGGTTATATTTTGACGAATTTCAAACAGAATCTAGCAAATTATGCTGACCTTATCGTAAAGGTCGGAGCTAATATCCAAAAAGACCAGATTCTTTTCATCAGCGCATCTATTGAAACGGTAGAACTTATACGGGAAGTGGCGGCAAAAGCGTATGAATCTGGGGCGAAGCAAGTTATTGTCGATTGGGCTGATGATGAACTGACAAAATTGCGTTTTGAAAAAGCACCTGCAGACTCTTTCTCCGACTTCCCTGAATGGAAAGTAATGGAACGCGAAAAATTGGCTGAAGGCGGAGCTGCATTCATCAGTGTCGTTTCACAGAGTCCTGATCTTTTAAAAGGCATTGAATCATCAAGAATCGCTGCAGCGCAAAAAGCTTCTGGGAAAGCATTGAGCAATTATCGCAAATTGATGCAAGCAGACCGTTTCAGTTGGTGCGTAGTTGCAGCCCCTTCAAAAGCATGGGCAGCAAAGGTGTTCCCTGAACTGACTGAAGAAGAACAGGTAGATGCATTATGGAGTGCAATCTTCAAAGCAGTGCGTGCAGATCAGTCCAATCCTGTTGAAGCATGGAAGACTTTAGATAAAACATTAAATGAAAAAGCTGATTACTTGAATGATAAAGCTTATACCAAACTTCATTATGTCGCACCTGGAACAGACTTGACGATTGAACTCCCTAAAGGACATATTTGGGCGGGCGGTGGAAGCGTCAATGTTGACGGCAATACTTTCATGGCAAATATGCCAACAGAAGAAGTGTTCACTGTTCCGCATAAAGCCGGCGTAAATGGCTATGTAAAAAACACAAAGCCTTTAAGCTACGGCGGAAATATTATCGATGATTTTACAATTACATTCGAAGACGGCAAAATTACCAAAGTGTCCGCTGGTCAGGGTGAAGATGTTTTGCAGCAACTAATCGACACTGACGAAGGGGCAAAACATCTAGGTGAAGTGGCACTTGTGCCGCACGCTTCCCCAATTTCTGAATCGGGATTGCTCTTTTACAATACACTATTCGACGAAAATGCTTCAAACCACTTAGCAATCGGAAGTGCCTATTCCTTCTGTCTCGAAGGCGGTAAAACAATGTCGACCGAAGAACTTGAAAAACACGGTCTCAACCAAAGTATCACACATGTTGACTTCATGATTGGCTCTTCGGATATGGACATAGATGGTGTTTTAGAAGATGGAACGATTGAACCTGTATTCCGAAAGGGAAATTGGGCCTTTTGATTTTAGACACATTTCATATAAACATTTGAAACTACCCTTTAATTATGGCTGATTTATAGTATAATGGATATATAGTAAATAACGATTGTAGAGAGGGGTATCATTATGGGCTTAATGTATACTACAGTAATTGGATATGCAATTGTCCTCTTGCTTGCTGCTTTATTCACAATGCACTATCTTGGCAAAGCACTTGATTCTTCCGACGCGGAAAGAATCGACCCGAAGCCGGAAGTAAAATAAAAAAGAGCTGCCACTTGGCAGCTCTTTTGTTTTTCTGTAAACTACTCTTAATAGATGAACGGGGGGACACGATATGACAATACTATCGGAAATCATTAGTTATAACAAAAACTTTGTAGAAGAGAAGCAATTTGAGGAATATGCGACGACTAAATTCCCTGACAAGCGCATCGTCATTCTGACGTGCATGGATACTCGTTTGACAGAACTTCTTCCAAAAGCGATGAACTTGCGTAACGGTGATGCGAAAATCATTAAAAGTGCAGGAGCAATCGTCACACATCCTTTTGGAGGAATCATGCGAAGCATCATTATTGCAGTCTATGAATTGCAGGCTGATGAAGTATATATAATCGGTCACCATGATTGCGGTATGAGCTCGATTGACACGGACAACATCATCTCTCACATGGTTGAACGGGGTGTGGATAATAGTCTCTTCTCTACATTAAAGTATTCAGGTATTGATATGAAAGATTGGCTGCGCGGGTTTAGCGATGTGACGCAAAGCGTGAAAAGCAGTGTCGATCAAGTCCGCAATCATCCTTTAATGGATCGTTCAGTTCCGGTGCATGGTCTAGTGGCACATCCGGACACAGGCGCTTTGGACATCATCATTGACGGTTATGAACGTATCGACGACAAATGACAGCATATTCCCCGGGAAATAGACAAAAACCTATTCTTCTAGTTGAAGAATAGGTTTTTGACTTTTACTGTTATTTTCCGCCAAGCGGCCTTACCCTTTCAATAATCTTCGGCAAGCACCGCATACATATAATGGTCTTCCCATTTGCCGTTAATATACAGCAGCTTTCTCAACAATCCTTCACGAACGAATTCCGCGTTTTCCAATACTTTAACGGAACCGACATTTCTAGGTGAAACGAACGCTTCAACACGATGTAACGAAACCGTTTCAATCGCAAACTTCGTGACGATTCTTACCGCTTCCGTTGCGAGTCCTCTACCCGTTTCTCTTTGATCAATCGAGTATCCTACAAACCCGCTTGAAAATGGCAGTCTCTTAATGCTATAAAGTGAAATATGTCCGATTAACCTGCTTGTTTCAGCATCAAATATGCCAAAATTGTATTCTCTGCGGTCCCGCATTTGATAAATGGATTCCCTTATTTTGTTACGCTGCACAGAAACCGTATAATAACTCGATTCGTGACGCGGTTCAAACACCGTCCAATACTCCTTGTTCGCAAGGAGTAAATCTGTAAACATTGCCGCGTCTTCTTCTGTTAATATTCGCAAATAACAAGTTCGCCCCTCAAGCAGAATCAATGCTTCTTCACCTTTCTTCTGAAGCTATTTTCATGAACTCTTCTACATCTTGAATGCATAATTTAACACCTTTTGCCCAGAAGTCCTCTTTTGTAATATCTTCACCAAGATGCTTCATCGCTAGGTCTTCAACTGACATGACAGCAGTGTCTCTAAGAAGAGCCATATATTTCTCTTCAAAGCCTTTGCCCTCTTCCAATGCTTTTGCATAAATGCTCAATGAGAACAAATAGCCAAAAGTATACGGGAAGTTGTAGAATGGTGTACCAGTAATATAGAAATGCAACTTGGAAGCCCAGAAATGTGGTTGCACTGTTTCAAGCGCTCCGCCGTATGCTTCTCTTTGTGCTTCTTCCATTAACTCGTTCAGTCTGGATGCAGAAACGACTCCTTCTTTCCGCTCTTCATAAAAGCGTGTCTCAAATAGGAAACGCGCATGTATATTCATGAAGAATGCCACACTTCGCTGGATTTTATCCTCAAGTAGCGCAAGTTTTTCATCTTCTGACTTGGCTGCTTTCACAGAAGCATCTGCTACAATCATTTCAGCGAATGTAGAAGCAGTTTCAGCCACACCCATCGCATATTGACGATTCAAATAATGTACAGGACGTAATGCATAAGAATGGAATGCATGACCGAGTTCATGTGCCAATGTAGCAACGTTTGATGTCGATCCACTAAACGTCATGAAAATACGTGACTCTTCCGATGCAGGCATACCTGTACAAAATCCGCCGGGACGTTTGTTAGGACGATCTTCAGCTTCGATCCATTCATTTTCAAATGCTCTTCTTGAAAATGCCTCTAGTTCAGGACCGAACTTTCCGAAATGCTCAAGGATAAATTCTGCACCTTCCTGGTAAGTGACATTTTTTGTAGAAGATGAAACAGGTGCATCCAAGTCGTACCAGTTCATTTTGTCCGTGCCTACCATTTCAGCTTTACGGTTCAAGTATTCAACAAAAGGTGTTTTGTTAGCGCTGATTGCACTCCACATCGCATCTAATGTTTCCTGACTCATACGGTTGCGCTTAAGCGGTTCCTTCAACACAGACTCTGAATCCCATCCGCGTTTTTTGTATACAGCCAGACGGAATCCAGCCAAGTGGTTCAAAGTTGCCGCAAAGAATTCCTCTTTTTCTTTCCATGCTTCTTCCAGCTTTTCAAACACTTCTTTTCGTACTGCAGGATCTTCATGCGAGCTCAAGTTATTCGCCTGTCCTACAGATAGCTTTTTCGTTTCACCGTCAACTGTCATTTCGATTTCAATCTCACCTACAAGACGGTCATATAGTTGTCCCCAGCTTTGATAACCATCTACGCTAAGCGCAGTAATTAGACTTTCTTCTTTCTCAGATAGTTTCTCCTCGACATCTTCACGCCATTCATTGAGCACAAATGCAAATTGCTTCAATTCATCAGTTTCAAGAAGTTGTTCCCATACGTCTTTATCCGCTTTCGTGATTGTCTGCTGTAGTTTAAGCATAACTGTAGAGAAACGTGCACTTATGCTGCTTACTTCGGATTGAAGCAGCAATGCTTTTTTATCTTTCGTATTTGCAGCGATGAAGCAGCCAATTGTAGCGCCAGCTTCACGCAGGTTTAAAGCAGTTTCAGTAATCTTTTCAATCATTTCATAGACTCTCTTAGCATCTTCGACTTGTTTCGGTGTCTCCAATGCTTCTACAGTAGTTTCCAGTTCGGAAATCTGTTCTTTCACCCCGTCTAAATGAGCCCGTAATTCAGCAGATTCGCTTCCGCCTTTAAAAAACACATCCAAGTTCCATACTTCAGAGTACTTTGTAGTAGTCATGTAAAATCCCCCTAGTCATTTTAGCAATTGTTATAAAAGTCTTTTTTATTATACCATGAATCTTCGGTATACGAAATAATCGATTTGTGACGGAAACTTCATACTTTCTTTCGCAGAGGTTCCTAATCCTATGTATACTGTTCTGAGGGAGGATTTATTATGTCTAGAATTATCCTGATGACCCTTTCTTTGATTGCGGTCATCGTATTGTATATAGCAGCATTTTTCTTCGAAGTGAATGAACAGACTACATTGGAGATTGCCAAGCGCTTACCCGTTCCCTTCATTCCTGCGGATTATGTATTTTTCATCTGGCCAGTGATTTTCATTTCCTTGTTCATTTGGATAGTCAATTTCAATAAAAGGACAAAAATGATGGGTACAAGAAATCTGAACAGGATAACATCTCTGTTTATATTCAGTTGCACTCTTTCGATAATAGGGATTTTCTTTTGGCACTTCGAGAAATATATTTGGACGATTATTGTAGAAGTTCTACTTCTCATTATTCTATTCGCCTGTTATTTCACTTTCCCTAAACGACTTAACGAGTTATCTGGCAGAATTCCATTTAGCCTACTCATTGGCTGGGTGTCCTTTACCTTAGTTTCCACTACGAGCTATTGCCTCATGTTCCATGAGTGGTCAGGACTCGGTCTGAGTGATCCATCTTGGACTGTTCTGTATATGACTGTATGCACGGCGTTCGCTTTGCATTTTATGTATCATTATCGTGATTATGTCTTAAATCTTGTTTTTGTTTGGGCCTTTATTGGAATTGCTGTTAAAAATGGATTGAACGAATTGTTCATTACGGCAGTTGCATGCTTCCTGGCCGTACTCATCGTCGCATGCATTTTCTTCTTTAGGAAAAAAGGAATCGAAAAATAAGAGCAGCGGCATGAAAATTTATGCCCTGCTCTTTTTCAGTTCCTTTTTTGCGGTTCGGTTTAAAGTCCCTTTGTAAGGGAACTCTAGTAATGATAGACATCAATACGCACGTTTAAGAAGTCGGGGTGCAGTCGTGAACAGAATAACCGCCACTATGGCACATAAAATAATCGATGGAACCATGTAGGATGCATTGTAGACAAGTGAATACAACCAAACCGGTTGGTCCCCAGCAAAATCGGCAAAGAACACGATTCCACCGATATAATGGACAAGGAAACGAAGAAGGCCTCCGAAAACCGTTCCAACAACAATAGCCATTGCCATTGATTTCTTATTATTAGTCTTTCTGCTGTTCATCAGCCAAACGACTGTTACTGCAGCAAAGCCAACGACTGTATAAGCGACAAAATAGTCAAGTGCAGCCTGATAGACGTTAAGAATATAAGCGCCTGAAACGACTTTTAATAATCCTGTGATAAAGCCAGTCAGCATGCCGCCTGCAATTCCCCATCGATAAGCCATTAAAATTATCGGTAACATGACAAGCGTTATTGATCCGCCTTGAGGCATTTCAAATAGTGTGAGCTTATCCAGAATAAATGATAGAGCCCCTAAAATGGCAACTTCCAATAAAAACTGCAAACGTTTACGATCCAAATGAAACTCCTCCTCTTTTTCTGTGGGAGGGATACGGGAAGAAGATAGTGTGTCTGTAAAGTTCCCATCATGGAAATAACTTCTTGTACATAATTTTGATGTTCAAGGAACAGAGCCACATATACGTAGACAAATAAAAAAACGACATCCCGGATAGAACCGAGACACCGATAGCTGTCAGTTTCCATCCACATCCCTACGCAAGTATGAACTTACAGGTTCAAAGGGTCAGGATTTGTATCCTATCTCAGCCAAAGTGGCTCCCCTTGTGGTCGTGTAATTCAATTGTCGTTATAATTGTATATGGGAAGTTGCATATAAGCAAGATGATTCTACCAATATATACGAATCCATGGGAGGTACCTATGTCTAACAATAAAATTTTATCGGCCGTTTGCTATTTCAGTATATTCTTTTCTCCTCTTTTATTACCTGCAATCGTCTATTTCGTTACAGATGATTTCGAAGTGAAAGGACATGCAAAAAAATCACTAATTTCACATTTAGCTCCGATTGTATTACTAGTCGCCGGTTTTATCCTATTCTGGTTCTCAATGGTTTCATTTGAAACTAGGATTACTTCAATAGCATCTGGAGGATTTGACTTTTGGGCGTTTGCACCTTTGTTATTTATGGGCGTATACGGACTGCTATTTCTCGTTGTTGTCATTTGGAACGTCTATCAAGGGGTTAAAGTGCTAAAGTGAGCATGATCGAGTCACGTGAGCAAGCACACTTCTTCATACGGTGAATTATGATATAATTATATAGAAAAGTACGCATCGAGAAGGGGCTTGTAAATAATGATTGTTAAAAATAACGACGAAATTGTAGCGTTAAAAAAGATTGGACGCATTGTCGCAGAGATCCGGGAAGCAATGAAAGACGCAACAATTCCTGGTATGACGACAAAAGAACTAGACGAACTCGGCGGGAAATTATTCGCTGAACATGGTGCTGTATCGGCACCGATCGATCAATATGATTTCCCTGGATATACGTGTATTAGTGTGAATCACGAAGTGGCACATGGAATCCCAGGTTCATTAGTCATTAAAGATGGTGATCTCGTTAATATCGATGTTTCGGGGTCATATGAAGGTTATTTTGCAGATACCGGCATTTCTTTTGTCGTTGGCACGAGTGATGAAAAGAAACAGCAATTATGCGATGTAGCGAAAATGGCATTTGACCGGGCGATGACAAAAGTCAAAGCGGGGTCAAAATTGAACCAGATTGGCAAAGCAGTGGAACGTGTTGCGAGCGATAACGGTCTGAAAGTAATCCGTAACTTAACAGGACATGGAATTGGCACTGCCTTGCATGAAGAACCCCAACATATCTTAAACTACTATGATGCGTGGGATAAAACACTTATGGTCGATGGAATGGTGTTAGCTGTCGAACCGTTCATTTCCGAAAAAGCTGAAAATATCGTTGAACTTGGTGATGGTTGGACATTTGTCACACCTGACAAATCGATGGTCGCACAGATTGAGCATACGATTATCGTCACAAAAGATGAACCAATTATACTTACACAGCTTTAATAACAAAAGGGCAAGCTGATGGGCCATTATCCTTTTCCCATTGGTTCCCTGACTCATGAAGAGACTCCTAGACACGAAATTTCATTTTAAGCAAAAAGCAAGCGACAACCGAAATTCTTTTCGGCTGCGCTTGCTTTTTTTATTTCTTCTTCGGATTTTTTTTCGTTTCCGGCTTCTCGCCAACCGTTTTCGAATTACCTTCCGTCAATTTCCCTTTATACCAGACTTTTTGTACAGGCTTAAATTGCTTGGACAACTTTTTATATGTCCGTTCTTCAGGATAAGACAGCAGTGTCAACACTTCTCCATCTTTACCTGCTCGACCTGTACGACCAGAACGATGTAAATATTGTTCGATTGTCTGAGGCACATCGACATGAATTACATGCGTTAGTCCTTGGATATCGAGGCCTCTAGCTGCTAGATCGGTAGCTATCAGTATTCTGATATCTCCTTTGCGAAATTTCTCTAACGTATCCTGACGCTCAAATTTTGTCATCGATGAATACAGTACAGCGACAGGTGCTTCATTGTATTGTAATTTCATTTCCTTCATTCTTAGCTGATCGACATTATTCATGAATGCGAGTGCATGAATTGATGGAAGATGTGCGAGTCCGCGCAGCAGATTCGTTTTGTCTCTTGCCTCTGTTTTAACGAAGGAGTGCACAATTTCCCCTGATGACGGCATATCTTCAAGTGATACTTGCAACCGGACTGGGTCATTCATGAGTTTCTCTGCGACTAGTTCAATTTCTTCTGTAATTGTTGCTGAAACGACAGCAACTTGCCGTTCCTCATGTGACACTTCGATCAAGTTCTTGACGATGACGCGGTGTTCTCTTGCCAATAACTGATCGCCTTCATCTAAAATAATGTAACGGATTTCATGCATTTTTAGCTTTTTTGACTTTACGAGTTCTATTAGACGCCCAGGAGTCCCAACGACAATCGTTGGCTTCTTTTTCAGTTTCTCGAGCTGGCGTTGCATGTTTGCTCCGCCTATCAGTTGAGTTACTGTTATGTCAGTACCCTCTACCCATTCACGAATGACATTGACGATTTGCATCGACAACTCTTGTGATGGAGCCACGATCAATGCTTGGGTCTGTTTCTTCTTACCGTCTACCTGTTGCAAGATCGGCAATACATAAGCCAATGTTTTTCCGGTACCTGTCGGTGATTCTGCGACGATATCCTTGCCATTAAGCATTTCCGGTATCATTTGCGCCTGAATCGGTGTTTCACTTTCAAATTTCCACTTATTCTTAAATACATCGTCCATTTTTTCCAAGAAGGACATTCTCATCCCCGCTTTCAACTGTTCATTCTTTTATAATGGACTTGATTGGGTCTTATTTCAACTACTTTCATTAATAAGGCTTTCGTCTAGCCTTCGTTTTCTGTTCAAATGCATAGGCGTATCCGATTAATTCAGGTTCAGAAAAAGCCTCTCCGCAAAAAGTTATGCCGAACGGTTCACCCGATCTAGAGAAGGCAGCTGGTACTGTTATAGCTGGCCGCCCTGCCGCAGCACTGAAACTACATCCATGATCTTGCGGGAAAATAAGTGCGTCTATTTTATGTTCGACGAACGCTTTGTCGAGCGCGATTTCACCCGCTAGATGATGATTGCTTAACAATGCATGAATATATTCAGGCTCGGTTAACATCCCACTCGTCCGCTCCACCTTCTCCAATATCACTTGCCCATATGTCAACGTTTCCTCAGGATGTTCATTATTAAAGCGGATAATATCCGCAAGTGACCGGATTGGGTTCGTCGGCGAGGTATTTGCAAGGTATTCATTTACAGCCACTTTGAATTCATAAAAGAGAACGTTATAACATAAATCATTTTCCATCGTGCCAAGTTCGACATGATCAATCACTTCCGCTCCAAGATTTTCAAGCGTTCTTAATGCCTCATCGAAAAGAGTTTTCCGCTCAGTGGAAATCTCTCTTTCAAAAATCGTTCGCGCTACACCAATCCGCTTACCTTTTAATGCATTCGCATCCAAAATTGACTGCCAATCCACATTATCAAAACGTTCGGCCCCTCGAGTTGCCGGGTCGGTTTCATCCATACCTACCATCAAACCGAATGTTAGTGCTGCATCCTCTACAGATCTCGCCATCGGCCCCGGTGTATCTTGCGTAAATGATAATGGAATGATGCCTGACCTGCTAATCGCTCCGACTGTAGGTTTAATACCGACAAGTGAATTCTGGGCTGACGGATTAATGATCGAGCCGCTTGTCTCAGTTCCGATTGCTACCGCGCCCATATTCGCAGCAATCGCAGCAGCTGCCCCTGAACTGGATCCCCCTACATCAAACAGACCATACGGATTATTGACTTGACCACCCCTGGAGCTCCAACCATTTTTCATTTTGTCGGACATGAAATTGGCCCATTCCGTCATATTCGTTTTTCCAAGAATAACTGCACCCGCATCGCGTAATTTCTTCACAAGAAAAGCATCATTTTCTGCATAATGATGTTGCAGCGCAACCGACCCGCAAGTGGTATGCATGCTATCGGCCGTATCCATATTGTCTTTTAAAAGAATAGGTATGCCATGTAAAAAAGACCGCACTTTGCCAGTACGGCGTTCTTCATCAAGACCTCGCGCGATTTGCAGTGCACGCGCATTCAGTTCAAGTATAGCGTTAATATTGCTGTTCTTCTCGCCAATCGTCTCTATATACATAATGACCAATTCCTCAGAACTGATTTCACCCTTCTCCATCTTTACCTGCATGTCACGAATGGTGGCTTCCTCCAACCAGCCTCTTTGGAGCTCCTTCAAACGTTCGTTCACTCCGATTCCCCCATCCATTTGCTTTTAATTAGTCTTTGCTGTGTAGTGTTTCATCAGTTCATAAAACGATAACTCGTATAGTTGCTTCCCATTAATTTTGAATATCCCATCTTTGACGAGTCTATCTATAACTTTCGATCTTTTATTATCTAATTGTGGATGTTCAATTTTTCTCATGCTGTTCTTTCCTCCTACTAGCTGATACTTCATCTATTCCTCATTAGGTGTGTATATAAACCAGGCTGGAAGACGAAAGAATATTCTGTTCACCATGTAGCATCTAACTGGTGCACAATCTCATCAAAAAATTCACTTGTTGCACTAACGAAAAACACTCCCCTTTACTTGCTTCAGAAGGGGAGTGTTTTTTCACCAATTGCTATTCTTGTATTTCTTGTAGTAATTGATTTGTCTCAGAAACAGATACAGTTTTCGTTTAAAGCTCCGGTCCTTTTTGTAGAATAGCGGGTTGGCGTATTTACCCGCTTTCAGGAGCTTTCTGACGTCTTCATTCACTTGTTTATTGCCTACAAATTTCTTCAAGACTATTTTAGGAACAACCGTGAACAGGAAATCCTCTTTAAGAAGTGTCAGCGGTTTCTGTTTATTATAAATGAGATCATCTACAAGATTCTTTGCCAGATTATGACCACAAGACGTAATGTAGTAGCTTGAGCGCCCTTGTCGGATATTCACCTCAAACACTTTGAACTTTCCGTCTCGATGATCATACTTCAAATCGAAATTTGCATAGCCTACATAATTGAGTGCCTCTAAAAAGCCTTGAAGCTTCAGCATCATTTCTTCATTATATCGAGTGAGGACCGCTGTATAATTCCCAATCGCTGTAACGGTATGCTCCTGCAAAACGACTTGTCCAAATGTAATCAGCTCAGTATTTCCGCGACTATTAATGTAGAAAACGGAATCCCACATATATGTATCATCACCGGGTATGAAATCCTGGATGATTAAATCATCCCGATATCCACTATTCTTTATCGTGCTAATGACTTGCTGGATTTCTTCATAGGAATGAACTTTATACACTTTCTGCATTCCTTCAAACGGATGTTGATAATACTGCACGCCATTACTCGGTTTGATGATGACTGGGAACATCACTTCATCGGTGAATGCGGAATCCTCTACACACGAATGAAAATAAGTAGACGGTGCATCGATGTCATGTTCAGCACAGAGCGCATAGAAATTCTTTTTCAATAGAAGATTATTCATTAACTCTTCATCAATATTATTAAACACAAAATCGTCTTGTAGTGCTTCACGGTTTTCGATGATCAACCTCACATACAGATCGTTTGTACCGACAAGCAGCAACTTCTTACCTGCCGTCTTATATTTAGCCGCTACTTCTTTTAAAAAGCGTGGGAATATCTCTTTCTCACCAAGTTTCGGGTTCAATTCGATGGCCCCGGGAATTGTACTCAACGATGTAAAAGATAAAGGCTCTTTACCGACAAGTATCGGATGAATTCCATATTCTTCATGAAATGAGATGGCCATATTGTACGCATTAATATCAGTCCCGACAATAATCGGGATAAACGGATGATTTGTCATAGTTTCCTCCAACTTGCTTTTCTTAATCTAAGTGTAGGGTTCCTGTTTTTTCTTGTCAATAAACCTCTTGGCACGTTTCACTGTTCAAGCGTTCACGGTTTCCTTTTGAATACTTTGCCATAGATGCCATGGATGCTCTACAGGCGGATTCGACCGGAAATGCATCCTCTCTTTCGTCGTCGGATGCGGAAATTCAAGTGAATGCGCCCATAAAGCGATTTGTTGACCAGGCTTGTTGACATGCTGCCCATATTTTTGGTCTCCATAAAGTGGCGCATCCGAAGCAGCTAATTGAACACGAATCTGATGCGATCTACCTGTATGCAATTTAACTGACAGCAAACTCAATCCATCTCTGCTCTCGATCGTTGAATAGTCAAGTACCGCTTTCTTCGCGCCAGGATAAGTTGCTTCAACGGCATGCACTTTGTTTTTCTTTCCATCTTTCCATAGATGGTGCTCCAATTTTCCGGATACGTTCAACCGACCACGTACAACGGCTATGTATGTTCTATCCATTTCTCGTTTTCTCAAAACATCTGATAACCGTGAAGCTGCCTTTGATGTCTTTGCAAATACTAATACACCACCAACCGGTCGATCCAATCGGTGGACAAGCCCCAAGTAGACATTACCGGGTTTCTGATAACGGTCTTTTAAGTATTCTTTCAACATTGTTAACAGATCCTTGTCTCCACTTTCATCTTCTTGCACCGGAATATTGACAGGTTTCTCAACAACGAGCAAGTGATTGTCTTCATATAAAATGTGAACAGACATGAGTCACAGCCCCCTTCACAAAGCTTTCCACATAAATCGCATGAATTCTTATATTGCCTTTCATTATGCATCTCCTCCAATTCTTCTATCATACTATATTACCGACTTGGATTCTCTCCAATTGCATACAGCACATATAAGTGAAGTTGCGTATACATAACAGAAATAGCCTCCCCTAATGAAGGGAGGCTAGGTAATTTTATAATAAAGTATACAGCGGATCATCAATAATGCACTACTCTTGAACAATCAATACCGGTTCATTAACCGGCCACTGAGAGAAGTCAGATATAATTCCATCCACTCCGTACTTTTGCGCTTTTGCAACAAGTTTCTTGTCTTTTTTTGACCATACTAATACTTTACTGTCCCGAGTATGAATATTATCCACCATACGTTTGTTCAAAAATGAGACATTGAAATTGATATAGGATGCAAACGAAGTGAGTTCATCCAATTTTTTCGGAGATAATAAAGACTCAGCTGGTCGTATAAGAACGGCCACTTCAAGGTCTGGCAACATGCTATGTATCTTTTTCATCGATTCCGAATCGAATGACTGAATAATGATTGAACTTAGATCCTCATACTCTTTTAATAGGTCCACAACTTTCTCTTCGATGCCTGGATAAGAGGAAGGATTTTTTAATTCAATCAATAAGCCGACTTGCTCATAAAATTCTTCCAGCAACTCATTCATCGTCATGATCATTTCCCCTGCAAATTCCTCACTATGATAGGAACCCGCATCAAAATCTCGCAGCTCTTCTAATGTGTACTCACTAATGAGACCGTTTCCATTTGTCGTCCGATCAACTTTATCATCATGCATGATGACTAGCTCACCATCTTTAGAGACATGGATATCGCACTCTAAGTAATCCGCTTTCAGTTCAACGCCTTTTTGAAAAGCGGCTCGTGTATTTTCTGGTGCAAATCCTGAAGCTCCACGATGAGCGATGCTCAGTAGATTAGGGTTATGTACTTTCTTCGTTTGTCCATTATAACCAACCAATAAAAGCAAGGTGGACGTTATTCCGATAATCCAAAAAATCCTTCTCTTTCTCATCCTCAACGCCCCATATCTCTCATCGAATTATAAAAATTCGAATTATCTTTTTATTATAATAACATAGAATTCTAGTCTTGAATACCCCTTTTATAAAATATACTAATCGTTTTCTCCTAGTAACTATTTACAGTCTTTTATGTTACGTTTTCAATCACCGTTTCATGCACATGACAAAAAAAGCCGGAACGATTAACATACTCTCGTTTCGACTTTTACACTTTTAAAAACCTAGTCAACACTTTACGTATTCAGCTTAATACAATCAAGTTCTTTCGCATGGCAAGCTGTAATGATCCATATGTGCTGATTTTGGAGAAATCCAATCCAAGCTGGACAGATGTCTGTGCAATTTCAGGACGGATACCAGTCAATGATGATTGAATGCCGAGCAAATCCAACATCTGTGTCATCTGATACAAGTGGTTTGCAACCATTGTATCGATTAGAGTTACCCCTGACAAATCGATAAACAGATGGCTTACGTCCAGCTCAACACATTTCTGTGGAACATAGTCGGCAATCGACTGCACTCTGGATGTATCGATATCGCCGATTAAAGGCAAAACACCTACAGTTTGATTTAATTTAATAATTGGTGCATTTAATTCTTCAATTAGAATACGCTGAGCATTTAATCTAGTATGCATTAGCTCATCATATCGCTTTGAGAACTCGACCAAAAGTTCATCAAACGCCTTATGGATTGCTATTCCCCACTTTAAAATGTCCGATCTGAGAACTTTCTCTCCTTGCTGTTCAACAAACTGTTCAACAAAACTCCAGTGTGCCATACGCACTTTGCTTAATGCTTCCTGCACTTCATAGATGGGTGTTCTCGTATGTATACGACTTTGCGCAACGATCAATGCCCAGTTCTTTTTGTTTTCTTCAAAGATTCCTTTATCCTCTAGCAAACTGCTTGCAATTGTAAGGTTTGTTAACCGATTTTGTTCACGTAAGCTCTTTTCAGATTTCTCACCTGCTGATTTAGAATAGATTGACCCTTGAATTTCTTCACGGTACGATAGCCATTCTTCTGTAATATTATCAATATTCTCCTGTAAGAAATCGAATAACATCTGGTTTATTTCAACCATAAAGATCCCTCCGCATACGTATTGAAAGCTTTTGCTATAATTGTAACATAAAAAAGATAAGTACCGGCATCTTTAGAAGATCCCCGATACTTATCATTTCGTCGTTTCAATTTAATACTTTTATCTTTACTTTTTTAACTCCCCATTGCATCGCACTTTCATAGGAAGGTATGAAAACATCGATTTTATGTCCTTTAATAGCACCACCGACATCTCCCGCGATGGCTTCCCCGTATCCTTCCACCCAAACTCTTGTCCCAAGCGGAATGATAGATGGATCCACAGCAATCACTTTGCGTTCTGGATTCGAACGCAAATCGATACCGGTAGCCGTTGTTCCGGAGCATCCTTTACAATATGCGGTATAAGCTGTAGCTGTCACCGTCATTTCGAGACCCGTAGATGGCGGACTCGAAACGACTGGTGTTGAAACAGGTTTTTCAGAAACAATTTCCGCTGACTTTTCGGGTTTCGTTTCAACTTTCGCTATTTCCTCAGTCTTTGTCTCTTGCTCAGGAACTATAGAAGCCACTTTGACCTTCTCTGGCATCATCGCAGTCGCAATGACATCCGTCGCTTCACCTCCCTTAATGACCAATTCATCACCTGGATGGATTAAATCATTTAACAAACCGTTCCATGCTTTCAATGATTCCAATGGGATGCCGTAATTTAAAGCGATTCTATACAAATTATCGCCTTCCGTTACAATGTACGTCTGTTCAACATCGCCGGACAATTCGAGTGGCGGATAAAAAAGCGGGATACCACCTGCTAGCAAATCGATAAATGGTATAACTTCCGCATTTCCTTCCTTCTCTTCGTCAACAGGGTAAATAATCTTATAAATATCCATTGCGTTACTATCATTCTGTTCTTCGGCACTGACAACGTTCAATCCCATTATTCCATTAAAGGAGACTAACAGAATGGTTGTCAGTATGATCATTTTCATTTTCATTTTCATCAATCAGAAACGCTCCTCTCTTGTACTCCACACAGTTCTTTCCAAAACCTTGTAAAATCAAACATAACTTTTTTAAAAAGAGAGGATTTCTATTTTATCGCATACTTCTTTAAGCATTATCTAAGAATGCGATAATGTTTACAGTTGTTTGTTTTCGGGAAAATTAAAGGAAACTTAGATCGAGGTGTAGACATATGAATATAAGAAAACTTATAAAAACAACCATTAAGTGGGCGCCAATCATTTATCCGATTGTGTACAAACTCATTTCTAACAAAAATAAAAGTAAAACACCGTTACGAACTTCTCGATAAGAAAAGGTCGTCCATGTTGCAAATCACATGGACGACCTTTTATCATTCTTATACATATATCACGGTGAATAGAGAATCCTATAACAATAAAGGAGGAGGAACTATGCACAAAAAACAGCCTAACCAATCAAAAAGAAGGCCTGACGATACGGAACTGCGATATTTAGAGCATCCCGAGAAAATCGTTTCCGACGGCATGAGCCTATTTGACATGCATGAAGATATGCAAACAGTTGATACGATCCATCTGGATGACATGAAAGAAGATCTGCGTAAAGAATTAATTCATAAAAACCCTCGATAACGACAAAAAGGAGCCAGCTATTTCTCACTGGCTCCTTTTCAATTTCGCGAAGTTGGGAAAATTCTTCACAACCTCTTCCCTATAACAATCTCCTTTCGATTCGCATTCAATAATACCCAATACTAATGGTTTATTAAAAAAGAATTTTAATAATATCTTAAAGATTAGGTTCAACGACTCATTTTTATATTATATAATCTCTACTCAGCTAATTCATTTGATCATAAAAATACGTAAAACCCTTATTCTATAGTATCCATACATAATATTTGACTTTTAAAAAGTTAACTGAAAATAGGTATAAGATCTCTTTTTTTATTAACCAAGCTAGTTATATATTATTAAATACTAATTTGTCCATCAATTCAATCTTCTTAAATAGTTTACTGTATGTATAATTAAAGTTAGACAGCGTAGATATTCCTGCAAACACTATCAGCAACCTCTACTTACAGTGAAGAAAGGAGTGCAGTGTTTTTTGTGTTCAACTCAGGAGGTTCTGACCAAAAAAAGGGAGGAATCGATTTGAAGAGACGAAGAAGGATACGGCTATTCAGCATTGTCGCTACATTCCTAATGGTATTTTCATTGATCACCCCAGCGATGGCAGCAAAAACGTCAGCGTTGAACAACAAAGTGAATCACTCTTTACGGGATTCAGGGGAATTAGCGCTCAATAAATTGAGCACGCAATTGCTTGAAAGTTTTAATGACGAAAGCATGGTTACGTTTCTAATTAAATTTAAAGAGAAAGCAGATACGGAGACCGTTGCTAGTCAGGCAAAACAGCAAGCGGATCAGGCGAATATATCTGGCAAACAATCAATCATGCTGACACGTTCCGCGGTCGTATCGGAATTGAGGACAACTGCTCTTGAAACACAGCAAAATGTCCAGCAGTATTTGGAAAAGCAAGTGCAAGCAGGAAAAGCGAAGGATCTAACTTCCTACTATATCGTCAACGGCATGGCAGTTACAGCAACGAAAGACGTTGCCAAAGCTGTTGCTACTTTTGCTGAAGTTGAAAAAGTACTTCCAAACGAGACTCGTCAATTGTTCGAAACTACAGTTGAAGAAGTCGATTCTACACAATCCCAAACTTCTAGCATTGAGTGGAATATCGATCGCGTCAATGCTCCTCAAGCATGGGCGATGGGGATTGATGGTTCTGGAACCGTTGTCGCAAGTATTGACACTGGCGTGCAATGGGACCATCCAGCACTCAAGCATAAGTATAGAGGCTATAACACTTCCACAGGTGAAGTAAACCACGACTTCAACTGGTTTGACGCAACTGCTGGAAGGGCAGCTCCTTATGATGATCAAGGACATGGCACACACGTTACAGGCACAATGGTCGGTAGCGAAGTAGGCGGAGGCAACCAGATTGGTGTTGCTCCAGGCGCCAAGTGGATTGCAGTCAAAGCTTTCACGGCAAATGGAGGAACTGACCGTGATCTGTTAGCTGCTGCACAATGGATACTTGCACCAACTGATGCTAATGGTAATACACGTGTAGACTTAGCACCGGATGTCGTCAACAATTCATGGGGTGGCGGTGCTGGACTCGATGAATGGTACAGAGATGTCGTCATCAATTGGCGTGCAGCAGAAATCTTCCCTGAATTCTCTGCAGGCAACACGACAATTAGCAACCCGGGTGGACCTGGATCAGTAGCTGCACCCGCAAACTATCCGGAATCATTTGCGACTGGTGCAACGGACATCAATAACAAAGTTGCGAGCTTCTCACTTCGCGGTCCTTCTCCGTACGGTGCAGTGAAGCCCGATATTTCAGCTCCTGGCGCAAACATTCGTTCATCCGTACCAGGCGGCGGCTATGAAGGTGGTTGGAATGGAACATCCATGTCAGGCCCAGCTGTCTCTGGTGTTGCAGCTTTGCTACGTCAAGTAAATGCAACGATGAGCGTCGATGATATGGAACAGATTTTGCTTGACACAGCTACACCTTTAACAGATAGCCAATATCCAACAACTCCAAACCATGGATATGGTCACGGACTTGTAGATGCGCATGCGGCAGTTTCTGCCGTAGCTAGCGGACTTGGCAAATTGGAAGGACAAGTGACAAAACAAGGCGACGATAACGAGCCGCCGACATTTACTCATACCGCTCCGATTGAAACGTATGAAGGAATGGATCTCAATCTTTCAATTCAAGTGAAGGACAATGTTAGTATCGCTTCTGTACAATTGAACTATTTGGATGAAAACGGACAATGGCAATCAATCGATGCTGCGAAAAAGTCCGGAGATTATCTATCCGCCGAGTTCGGTGTAACGGTGAAGGGTGATAACATCACAGGTACCGGATTTACGTATAAGTGGACAATCAATGATTTCGGCAATAACGAAGTCGTAAGCGAAACGTATACAGTGCTTGTCAAACAAGGTATCACTACTGGTTACTTCGAAGACTTTGAACAATCTCCTGTTGGATGGATTTCATTCGGAAATAAGAACAGCTGGGAGTGGGGTGTTCCGACTTCTGGACCAGGCAATGCTGCTTCAGGAGAGAAAGTATATGCGACTAACCTATCTGGCAATTATGAAACCAACATGAATGCTACACTCGTCATGCCTCCTGTTGACCTGCCTGAAGGCGAAGCGTATTTGCAGTTCAAGCAATGGCATAACTTCGAGCAATCCACTTCAGGTAGAGCTTGGGATTATGGACATGTGTTTATCTCAACAGATATGGAAGAATGGACGCAACTTGCAATGATCCAAGGCGTTTCAGAAGGATGGATCGATGCAGAAGTCGACTTATCCGACTATAGCGGGCAACGCGTGTATATCGGTTTCAATGCATTCTCTGACGGAAGCGTCGTGCGTGAAGGCTGGTATATTGACGATGTTGCATTAAGTACAACGTCACAAACCGATAGTGTATCAATTGATCCGATTAATCCGATCAAAGGTAAACTCGGAATCATGAATGACAATGGACAAAGCGGACTTGGGAACAAGATTCCGAACAAAAAACCAGGTATCATCATCGAAAAAGGGAAAGACGCACTTGAAACCCCTATCGATCCGAAAACCATCAAACCTGTATTACCTAAAAAAGAAACAGCGATACCTCCATTTGTCGGAGACGGCAATATTGGCCCTGTTTTATTGCCATTAGGTGCTCAGGTCAGTGTTCTTGAAACGAATCGCTCAGTGTATACGAACCCTGCAAACGGGCAATACACTTTAACACACGCTGCGGGAACATTCACCGCCAAAGCAGAAGCGTACGGATACCAATCTAATGCAAAATCCGTCGCGATTAATGCAGATGAGGCAACAACTGTGAACTTCACGTTGGAAGAAATCCCAACAGCTGAACTTAGCGGAACAGTGACAGACCAATCTACAGGCGAACCGATTGCAGGAGCTACATTGCTACTACTGGAAGATGCCAATATTATGCCGGTTGAAACAGACGGCTCTGGACATTTTTCATTGACAGCTTATGAAGGTGACTATACGTTGAAGGTCGTTGCACGCGGATACCATAGTCAAGAAGCTGCAGTCTCAATCGGTGGACAAGCCACCTATGATTTTGAGCTTGAACCGTTCTTCACTTATCCGGGTGGAGAGATTGGCTACGACGATGGAACAGGTGAAAATGCGAGAGCATACTACGATGCCGGTAACGGTTGGGGTGTAAAAATGTCCCTGCCTGAAAATGAAACTTCCGGTATTGTTACTGAAGGAATATTCCGATTCTGGAATACTGAATGGCCGGTCCCAGGCGGAACTGCTTTTGCGGTTGAAGTATGGGATGCGACAGGTCCTGAAGGTACACCAGGACAGAAACTCGCAGGTCCGTTCGATGCACAAGCAAAACGTAATGACGAGTGGACGATCGTCAACTTGGCTGAACACAATATCGTAGTCGATGGCGAATTCTATATGGTTTATATCCAATCCGTCGCAAATCCGAATGCTCCTGGACTTGCGGCTGATGAAGATGGACCGAACGCCAAGAGAAGTTTCCAGTACGTAAGCGGTGCTTGGGCACCTACACCTGCAGATGAAGGGAACTATATGATTCGTGCTCGTGTGAATTATGAGGTGACGCAACCAGTCATTACTTCCCCGAAATCAGGTACACTTACGAATGACGAAAACGCAGTCATCGAAGGTAAAGCTTCACCGACAACGACAATCACATTGCAAAATAACGGTGAAGAAGTCGACTCAGTCGTCGTCACTGCTGATGGGAAATTCTCATTCCATACAACATTAACTGAAGGCGACAACGAATTTAAGGCAATCTCTACTTTAGATGGCCGAGAAACAGGTTCGTCAACTCCAGTCACAGTTGTACTCGATACGGTAAAGCCTGAATTGACAATTACAAATCCAATTGACGGCGAAAAGACGAACCGTGAGAGCGTGACAGTGCAAGGAACAGTTATGGATACACATCTCGATTCTGTCACTGTAAATGGACAGAAAGCTTCTATAGCTGAAGATGGTACGTATTCTAAACGAATCCTTCTCGACCCAGGCGTCAATGAGGTAAAAGTAATTGCGAAAGATCTTGCAGGCAATAAGAAGACACTAAAAATCTCAATTACTGCAAACTATTCAGCACCTGAAATCACGAATTTGACGCCACAACAGGACGTCAATCTCGTAACAGGTAAGTCGGTCAAATTCGAATTTGACAGTGCACCAGGACTAAAAGCGAGCTATATCATTCACATGCCATTGACAAATGTTGATGGAGGCAATGATGTGACAAATGCCACTGAACTTCCAATGAGCGAAGTTTCACCTGGCTACTACGTCGGCTACTGGACAGTTCCATTAGGTGTTACAGCTGATGGTGCCAGAGTTGAAGTGATCGCTACTGACAACTTCGGCAATGCTGCTAGAAAAATGGCTGAAGGCAAGCTCTTCATCAACATCGGGAAAAGCGTCGATTCAAATGAAGACAACGATGCTGCGCAAGATGTTATCGAAGAGATCGAGGCTGACGAAATAGCTCCAGCTGAGTAAAACGCTCATCTAACCAAGCTCGTCAATGAATCGAATATGTATTAAAAAACAGCGACCGCCCCACTACTTGGGTTTGGTCGCTGTTTTTTTTCGAGAAACTCATTTTACAACACCCGTCCCGTCATCGCCCAAACAGAGATTGTCGTTTCATCTGTATGGTTGAAAAATCGGTGAGGTGTCATGCTTTTAAAGCGGATGCTGTCACCTTCATAAAGAATATGCTCATCGTCCCCAAGCACAATTGTCATTTCACCTTGGAGGACATAGCCACATTCTTCCCCCGCATGCTCGACCAGTTGTTGGTCTTCCTGACCCGGTTCCAGATGGATCTGAATCATTTCGATTGTCCCTTCATTAATCGGCGTCAACAACTCATACTTCGAATTCGATTGGGGAAAATTAATCGTTTTGCGTTCATCCTTCCGCACAAGTTGCAAAGCCTGTTCGTCCGTCCCAAGCAACGTAGAAATCGAAACATCCAACCCTTTACATAATTTGTACAGCGTCGTCAATGTAGGGTCTGTATTCCTGCGTTCGATTTGACTAATCATGCTAACACTGACGCCTGAGCGGTCAGATAAATCTTTCAATGATAAACGCTGTTCCGTTCGTAATTTCTTTATCTTCTGTCCATCAAACATACTACCAGCCCCGTTTATACCTATTCTTGCTTTCATCATAACATAAGAAAACCTGGCAGTCTGATAACCGCCAGGTCCGTTCAATTAAAGCATCGTTGCAAACCACAAACCTAACGTTGTTCCGATATAGTTACCAATAATATACCCTAATGTCCCTACAACCAAAATTGGACCAATTAAGTTTTTCCAACCTTTAGCAATTGCCATCGCAGCCGCTGTTGTTGGTCCGCCGATGTTGGCGTTGCTTACTAGGAGAATTTCTTCAAGATTATATTTCAACAACTTCCCAGCAGTTAATGAAACGAGCATATTCACGAGAACAATTACTGCAACGAATACAAGCAGTAACGGTGCATTTTGAATGATCATCGGAATGGACGCCGGTACGCCAATAACTACGAAGAACAAATAAATGAGCAATGTTCCGATTTCCTGACTTCCGTTGATGCTCTCAAAGTATCTCGGGAATAGCGCAAGCGCTATAAACGTAATTGTTGTCAGAATCAGGTATTTATCACCAAACAGTCCGTTCAATAAATTAATAAAGAAGGATACATCTTCACCGGAAGGAATAATTCCATCCAAAAACGCGGCCAATTTGAAAGCGATAATGACAAGGAAAAATGCAGTTCCGACAGATAATGCCATATCTTTCAACGAAATCTCTTTCCGAGCCCAGAATCCTTCCGCCAATGTCTTTCCTTCATTCTTTCCTTTTTCAGCTTCCACTTCCAACACATGCGGATGCTTGAAACGCTTGCGGAAAAAAGACATTGCGGGAATGGTCATTAACACGACAAAATACAGAGCCATCATAAGATTATCCGCAACAATCGTAGAAGATACCATCTCTCCCGGTGTCTCAAACTTTCCGGCCATCGCCGCAAAGTTGACGCCGCCACCTACATACGATGCACTCATCATGCCACCGATTTTATCCAAATACGGGATATGGTCTTTCAACAAGAAGAAGCTAATAATCGTTCCAGCCACTGTACCGATCGAACTGATTAAGAAGATAATTAGCATCCGTCCACTTTCCTGCCAGATTTTCTTAAAGTTCACATGGAACAGCAATAACGGTATGGCTAATGGAATAATGAATGCCCAAATCGCATCATAAACTGGTGAGTCAGTCGGAATTACACCTGTATTTGATAAGATAATTGCTCCAACAAGCGCAATAATCGCACCTGATATTTTACTTGCCCACGTGAAACGTTGCTCCAGATAAATACTTACAGCCGCCCAGACGACAATGATTCCCCACAAGGTAATCAGATCATCTGCTTTGATTAACGTGTTTTCCATTTCTCTTCCCCCATTTTCATCCCTTTAATTGTTTACTAACAAAATTGAATGCATTGGAAAAACTGATTTTCTCCAAATCTTCCTTCGAAAACCCTCTTTGCCCCATTTTCTCAAGCAGTGCCGGCACCTTCTCTACTCGCTCTAAACCTTTAGTTGCACCATCGAAGTCGGCGCCCAAATTATGTGCGTCCAGGAAATCCAAAAAGTCAAAACCGAACCCGATATGCTCTGGCCCTACGAGATTGGCCATGTAAATCGCATGGTCGATTAGACGATCGTCCGAAGGTCGATCGTTATCTATGAACGCATGATGCGCATTTAGACCAATCACACCGCCTTTCGCTGCAATGGCTTTCATCTGCTCATCCGTCAGATTACGCTCATGATCACAGATTGCTCTCGCATTACTATGGGACGCAATGATTGGTTGGTCACTCGTATGATAAAGATCCCAGAAAGATTGTTCATCTAGATGGGACGCATCCAAAATCCACTGATGTCTATTCGCAATAGCTGTCGCTTGCTTACCGTATCCAGAAAGCCCTTTATGTATCGTTTCGTTGTATGCGCCTGTTCCACTGGCAAGGAAGTTATTTTCATTCCATGCATAGATTGCATGCCTGATGCTCAACGCATGCAACTCATCGAAAGCGCTTTCAACATTTGCGTCAATTGAGCTTTTCCCCCAGTCCTCCATGAAAGTCAGTCCTTCTAAACCGAGGATAATATTGACTTTACCTGATTTTCGGGCATCGACAAATCCATCCGCTGATATGCATATATGAGCATGCGTAGATGTGAGTAAATCCGCCATGACCAATTTAAACAGTTCATTGAATCTCCCCTGCGGATTTTCCCGAAATTCCGGTTCTACCCAGAATACACAAATGACAGAATCGACCCACCCTTTCGCTAGTCTTGGATAATGCAGTCGGTCAAAAACATCCACTTCCCCTTTACTTCTTCTGAAAGCAATGTCGGTAAATAAATCGGAGTGCAAATCAAAGACTCTCATTCTCTTTCACCTCCTATTTTCATCACGAATTACAATATAGTATAATTTATTCTGTATATTAAAACAAGAGAGTTTTAAGAGTTTTCCAATTAACAATAAAAAAATCCTCACTTAGCATAGAAAACTAAGTGAGAATTGTTCATTATAACCATAGAACGCTACTACAACTAATAACGAGTATCGAGAAAAACATGATACTCATATAACCATCAACTTTCCCGATGCTAACGATTTGATAGAAACTGTTCCGCTTCTCACCAGTGAACCCTCTCGCTTCCATCGCAAAAGCGGCTCTCTCCGATTTTCTTACTGCACCTGCCAGCATCGGCAGAAGAATTTTACGCATATTCAGCAACCGAACGATAATATTGCCGTTTTGCGTTGCTCCTCTTAGCCGGTGTGCTTGTTGGATTTGGACAAACTCTTCTTTTAGCACTGGCAAGAACTGATAGCCAACCAAAATACTATAAGCAATCTTAGGCGATAACTTCATTTGTTGCATCAGACTCAAGATGAATGACACCGGTTTTGTCGTCAAGGCGAAAAGTAAGGACAGTCCTGAGAAGGCGAGGACACGAAAGCTCAACGCCAATGCATGATGCAACGGTACTTCCCTAATCTCTATATTCCCTATTGACCATACGACAGGACCTGTTTGATTTTCCGCAAAAACAAGCGTTGTCCAAAAGTATCCGAACGCCATAATAACGAAAGGTATCATAACTAGCGCCCAGACTTTCCAATTCACCCTACTAAATAGCAGTTGCGCGACGAGAACACCTAACCAGACTATAAGCGGTGTCCATGGGTTGAAAAAGAATGCTAATGTGAACATGCAGATTGTGATAATGACAAACTTTACAGAAGGGTTCATATTATGCAAAGCTGACTTCACGTGTCTCCCATCCTTTCGGTTGAAGAAGGTGGTGGGCTACTAGCAATTGATCATCTCCCCAAACGTTATCGGCGTCAAATTTCCCCGTCAAATAGCCTTTATTCATTAACAGAACCGAATCTGCAACCGCATGGGCAAACTCCATATCATGTGTAACAATCAAAAACGTCGTACCATGTCGGGCACGTTCATCGATCAACTCATGGAGTTCTTTAAGAGATGCAGCATCCTGCCCCGATGTCGGTTCGTCCATTAAGATAATTTCACGACCGTCAGCAAGCATCGCAGCTATCGCCACTCTTCTCTTTTGACCATGGCTCACCGCAAACGGATGAGCCCCCGACACGTTTTTTAAATATAACCGTTCCAACAATGTGTCCACTTCACGTCCACCACCAAATGCGATTTCATCTTTCACCGTTTTCGTGATGAATAGAAATTCTGGAGATTGAGGTACATACCCTAAGCGATCCGGAGTCACTTTGCCTTTAGCAGGTATTAACTGACATAACGCTTTCAATAATGTCGATTTACCGCTCCCATTCGGACCAGCCAATACAGCGACTTCCCCTTTTTCAAGTTGAAACGACGTTGGTTTTAAATACGTTTCATTTCGGATGTCCTGAACGAGCAATGATTGTACATCTTGTTTACTACTCGTTCTCTTTTCGATTTTTCGCACGGAAGACGAGCTCTCCAAGATAATTTCCCGATCAAAAAATCCATCCCATACATCGATTCGGTGTTCGATTGCTACAATCGTCAGCTTTCTTTTCTGTTGAAGTTCATCAAGCCAACTGATGAACTTCTTAGCTGTGTACGGATCAAGATGTGCAATCGGTTCATCTAAGAGCAGTACTTCGGGTTCCATTAGTAACGCACAAGCTGTTGCAATTCGTTGTTTTTCTCCACCCGACAGTTGTTGGATGATGGCATTTCGAAAAGGCGTCAACCCTGTCAACTCTAAGATAGCGACAATCTTACCTTCCATTTCCTCGCGCGGGATATTCAAGTTCTCCAATGTGAAAGCGAGTTCTTCTTCAACAGTGAGCATGCAGAATTGGGCATCAGGATCTTGGAAAACGGTTGCAATCCTATGATTCACTTCACCCGGCGCATACGACGTGCTCTCTTTATCAAAAAGTTTTAATGAACCTGTCAAAATCCCATCACAGTTTTCAGGGTATAACCGGTTGCATAAATAGAGCAAAGTTGTCTTTCCACAGCCACTCGGTCCAGTTATGACCACTTTTTCACCAGACTTCACGGAGAATGATAAGTTTTTAAGTATCATCTTTTCCTCGTCTGGAAATAGGAAACTTACATCTTTGAACTGAATTACATCAGACACGGGCATCACTTTTCACCGACTTTGTAATCGCATACCCCCGAAGCGATCCTGTCGCAAGCAACCCATCAACGACCGCTTTACCGCCAACACCAGCAATGAGCGACCCACTCATAATTCGAAGACCTAGCATCAGTAGAACATACCCCGTACTAAACACGGTGAACCCGCCCATGAAGTAGCCGTATACAAAGCTAAAAATTGATGCACCTACCCCTGCAAGCATTAGAACCCATATATTGAACTTCTTATAGCCTGTCGCCGCAAATGCAGCTTCTGCCCCCAACCCTTGAATGACGCCTGCAAGGATCAAGCGAGGACCTACTGCATTTCCAAGTAGCACTTCAACCGCGGCAGCGATTGTTTCCGATATGACGGCAGCTCCAGGTTTCCTAATAATATACATACAAATGATTGAGACAATGAACCAGATACCGAAAATCCATTCATAAGCAATTGGTCCAATGAACCCTGCCCAAATATTTCCCGCATGAAGGAACAATAAGTAGATGATCCCAAACACGACGGAGAATAAAGACATAAGGACAACTTCTTTTAGCTTCCAAGATTTCAACATATTAGCGACCTCCATGTGACGGGCTATTGATACTCATTGATACAGTCATCACTAGATGCTTATGGTTGTCTGACCTGGCGTTCGAAAACGCTTTCTCGTAGAATGCAAAGACGTCATGGATATCGCCATGGATGCCACTTGCATATTGCATGGTATCATTGAAGACACCCTCTTCTTTCGCTCTGTTCACTTCTCGGTAAATGATATCCATATACGATGGATTGTTCATCGGATAAAGCGCAAATTGTGATGACACATATTGTTTCGTGCCATCTATATTCGCAACTTCATCGCTTTTATCCAAATAGGCATCACCTGCTGTATCACCGGGGCAACCTGCTGAAAACGTTCCGGATAATGCAATATGCTTTCCTGTTTTAGCCGCACTTAACGCAATCGCTTTCGCCACGTTAAAAACATGGATTTGTTTTCCACGGATCACAGTCGATACATCGTCGGTATGCATCCACACATTCGATGTATCCGTTTCTCCTAGTGCTGTCTTAATCACTTTCACAAAATCATCTGCCATCGGATATAACGAAAAACGAAATCCGATGATCGGGCTTACTCCACATTCCATCTGTCAAACCTCCTGAGATTTTTTCCATAAAAAAACTACATCCCGGAAGATGTAGTGACTTTTCCAATATGAAAACACTCGGAAAGTGACTACACTTCCCCACGCAAGCATTATCTTGATCGGGTTATAAGGGATCGGAGCAATTGCTCTCATCTCAGCCAGTATAGGCACCCCCAGTGTAGAAAACGGTATGCAGTTAGATTGAGCGGTCACCCACTCAATCGTCATTTCTTATGTTGAGCTCAGTATAGCCGATGATTTTTTCTTTGTAAATGAATTCTTACAAACTCATACTTTTGATATAGATTCCTTCACGGATAAGTTAATCCGTTCAATACACTCGTTACCGCAACTTTTCCCACCCAAATATGTGAATACTTCGAAATAAGAAAGGTAGTTTGTGCTATTATAAAATATAAGTAAATGGTGTATTCAATAAACGGGCCAAATAAAAGAGGAGGGTTTACTTGGAGGAAATGCTGGAGAGCGTTTACCAGTTCTCAGGTGCAGTCTTAATCTTATGTGCACTTTATTACTATTTTCATTTCAAAAAAATCAAGAAGAAAAGGAAGCTGACTAAAGTCGAACTCTTCTTCTATGTCATAACTCAAATGGCATTTATCGTGTTCGCTGTTAGTTCGTTAATAAAAATTTTAAATAATAGTTATTAGATAAATGAGTAGATTTGCCGTAGAGGTGTTGTACTTCAAACGGGTGCGATTGTTTAGTACTACACTTTTAGTTGATTGGAGTGCAAGCCTTCGACTCCGGGAGGATTAGCGTGTGCCTTGAGACCCTGGACGTAGCGAAGCGAAGGAAGCGGCTCAAGCCACGCCCTCCGGAAAGCGTAAGGCTGGAACAGAAATCAACGTTTGCAAGACTATACTATGTCTTGTAATTCTACAGGCTTTGTACAACATAAGGGCGCGATTCTTGGTCAATATTAATAGTAGGATACTTAGTTTATTTGAGTGGATGCCGGCGACTCTGGGAGGATCAGCGAGAGACGTTACGAAGAACGGCTTTTGCGAGTGAAGCGTAGCGAGAAGGAGCACATCTTTGCTTTTGACAGGTGAAACACCCGTCGAATCGAAGCGAAGGGGTGTGGTTACACCGCCCGCCCTCCAGAACGCGTCCGGCTGCAGCGCAGATCAACGGGAACTAGCCACTATTCCATATAAGGTGGTATTTGCAGAACAAGCAATCTGAATTCACATCAAGAAATTAGGTATGAAAAAAGACGCACAGGCTGAATGAGCTGTGCGTCTTTACTTGCTTTTCTAAAATCAATTATGTTTAAGACATTCGCAAAAATGGTTTTTAATCAGCGTGACTTTAACACTTTAAAACACACTTACACTTTCCTACTGTGCTTCACTTCGAATTCTGGATGCGTGACATATTCCATGTACTCCACTTTCCCATCGAACTCCAAATACTTGTTAAACCTCTCTCGAATAGGAGGGGATGTGATGTAATCGAGCGCTTCTCCTTCTGGCACCCATCGACAGTCAGATGTTTCTTCGGATGTACATAACTCTCCACCTACCGGCTTGCACATGAAGTCAAACATGACCTTCGTCGGGACATCCGTCACGCCGTCATACCATTTATATATTCCGGTATTCGAATATACACCGATCATTTGAATGACCTCTATATCGATTCCACTTTCCTCTTTTACCTCTCGAACAACCCTGTCGATCAAGTTCTCTCCGACTTCCACTTGTCCACCTGGAAACACCCACCCCTGATGCTCCGTCTTAACTAACAGGATATTCCCGTTTTGATCTTTTACAAGTCCCCCACATGCCACGATATGCGTCGGCATTGCCATATCCCCATCCCCTTTGCTAATCACAATTTACTTTTCACTGAGTTGTTAACTCACTTTTTTGCTCATCATACTCCAGTAATTCTTTATAATACTTATTCATAGAAGAAGGCGATACTTCAAACCATTCTGCGATATCTTTCAACGTCATGTCAAGCGGTTCGTAAAATCCTTTCTCTTGCCCGAAACGGATTGCGCCAGCTGCAATGGCAACTTCTTTACGAGCGTTCGGTTGTTGCTCGACTAGAAAGTCTTCGACAAACTCTACTAATTCTTCGGATTGGATGTTCTGCCTCTCTAGAAACTCTAGGATAGACAATAATACACCGGCCTCGAAATTCGTGAATTCACCGCCTTCATAGTGATCTTCACCAAGCATCTTCCAGAACGTCAATGCCTGGTCTTTCATGAAGAGTTGAACAGCTTGTCCTTTATGCTCTTTAAACAAGTTTACAAAATCTGCAAACACTTGTTTATGGTCTGTCGGGAAGAAAATCAGACTTGAGACAGCTAAATATTGCTCTTCATTACGAGTGCCATCCGGTAGGATGAAGCAGTACACATGTACACCGACCGGCACAGGTTTTTCACTCTCACGGCGGAGCTTAATTACTTCATCTGTCAAAATCATACGGACCGTCATTGACGCATCATCTACATCTATCACTTCCCCGATAAAGGCACGGGGTTCTTGCCAATCATCTAGTACACGTAAAACAGAAGGCCGCAGAATTTTTTTCTTTTGCTTTTCCAAATAACCTTGCCAAATATCCGGGCGATGATTGAAGAAGAATTCATCCATGACGATTGCTTCAATCATTTCCTCCATGTAATACGTTTTCAGCTCTCGTTTCCAGCCATTTGCAATATCCAAGTATTCCTGAAGATCTTTGCGTTCCGGATATTCCTCGTAAAACGTTTGAAGAACCCTTTCAAGTTCTTCTGTTGTCACTTCTTCTATCGTGATCGTCTGTTTCGACTCACAACATTTCTTATATTTCTTGCCACTGCCACACGGGCATTTATCATTTCGTCCGACCATTACAAACACTTCCTTGCCTAATAGATTTCCTCTTTTAGTTTATCACTAGTTGCCCAAACGTTAAACTGTCGCTATTTTCTTACGACCTTGCATGCAAAAAGCCTATCAATCAAAGACTTTGATTGGATAGGCTCTTTACCATGACTAGACTAGCACATGACAACAATTTGTTTAGGCGTTGTCTGTGCAGGTATACTCCTTGTCGTCGTACTATAAACGACGATCAAATTGCGGTTGACGGGACTACCTGAAAAAGTTTGCCCATTTTCAAGTAAGATGGGTGTTCTGCTATTAATATTCAACTGCAAACTACCATCACTGCTTATGAGTTGCCGATTAAAGAAGCTGACGGCTACAAATTCATCCTTATGTTCTTTCGCCATGACTGCTGCACGATATTGAGGTGGATAGATCATCGGTACCGGCACATTAATATCATAAAAACCGGTAACACGATCCCCTACTTTCACATTCACATGGTTCACGAAGTACGTCGTCGGTTCAACGACGAAATTCACGACTGAACCATTTCCATTATCGATCGTGAATAATTTAAAGCAACCTACATCAGGATCGTTTTGCATTACAAAAAAATCATTAATCATAATTACTTTACCACTAAAAGAACGAAAATCCATCAGTCAAAACCTCCATTAGTTAAGCCCATGCCTAGTTATAGTATGCATATTTCCAATAGGATGTTCACAATCGCCATGGTACTTAAAAAGAAAACTGCAACTATTCATGGTAAGCTGGAATTAGCTACACTATATACTTTTGAAAGGAGAATTCCATGAATCTATTTGAAACAGAGTACACGCTGAATGATAATTCAAAACACGTAGGGAAAGTAGCTTCTGTAGAAAATGCGTCACTAACGAATATCCAGTTGCGCGCAGGGGAAGAAATCAAAGAACATGATTCTAAAAACGAGGCATTCATCATCGTACGCAGAGGCAAAGTCCGATTTACAATCGAAGGCGAAGAAGTCTTCGTCACTCCCGAAAATCTCTTGCAGATGGCTCCTCTTGAAAAACATTCTTTACATGCATTGGAAGATACCGATTTATTGCTTATTCAAGTGAAGCCATAACGTTTTAGTCCTAATTACTGGCTACATTTCTACAGCAAATTCAGTGTTTTTTTTCATTTTTAAAAATATAACTCTTGCAATATTAATCGATAGCAGGTAAAGTGTGAGTAATTAAACATTCACTTATTTCGCAAGTTTTGAAGTAAGGATAGAGGCGCAAAGACCATCAGTAGACAATCAGAGGATGATGAGATCCGATGAAGATTGTGGAAAGGGGAATTTGCCGAAGTGGAGAGACGCTCATTTGTCTTGAAGCTGGTTCTGGGTTGAACAAATTCAGGATTGTCATATAGGAAACTATATGGAGGGCTATCTTATGCAAAAGAAATAATTTATTATTTCAACTGCTACAACGAGCCCTCGTTGTAGCTTTTTGCGTTCAATTATCACTCGCCCTCCACCCTCTTGTTTTTTAATAAAATGATAGGATGTGGAGAATTATGAATTTCGGACAAATTGTAACAGCTATGGTAACTCCTTTTAACAGACAAGGTGAAATTGACTACCCTGCGACAAAGAACTTGATCAATCATTTAATCACCAATGGAACAGATGGGCTCGTCATTTCTGGCACGACAGGAGAATCTCCTACTTTGACGAACAAAGAGAAAATAGAATTGTTCAAGTTTACAGTATCTATCGTAGATGGAAGAATCCCCGTGATTGCAGGAACAGGCTCTAATAACACTAGGGAATCGATCGAACTGACATTGGCTGCAGAAGATGCAGGAGTAAATGCGATTATGCTTGTGACACCTTATTATAATAACCCTTGCCAGGAAGGGATGTATCAGCATTTTAAAACAATTGCCGATACTACTTCATTGCCGATTATGCTATATAACATTCCCGGAAGAAGTGTCGTCAATATGGAAGTGGATACAATTGTCCGACTATCCCAGCTTCCAAATATCGTCGCAATTAAAGAAGCGAGCGGCAAACTGGATACAATGGCTGAAATCATTGACCGGACACCGGAAAATTTTTCGTTATACAGCGGAGATGATGCGCTAACGCTTCCAGTGTTGGCAATCGGCGGTGCCGGCGTCGTTTCGGTCGCAGCTCATATTATCGGAAACGAGATGCAGACGATGATCGGAAACTTCAAAAGAGGCAACACCCGTGGCGCGTCCAAAGAGCACCGGAGACTATTGCCAATCATGAAAGCACTTTTCGCAGCCCCGAACCCTTCACCGACGAAGGCAGCATTGAAGCTAAAAGGGATCCCAGTCGGCGGCGTACGCCTACCAATGATTCCACTCGATCAAGAGCAATTGCATTCTCTGCAGCAAGCACTGCCAATCTATGACGAGATGGCCATTTAAAATAATTTGAACAAACATATGATAGGAACCCGTCAATACAAGACGGGTTCTTTGACGTTTTACATAAGTCTCCACTTGAGAACTACTGAAAAGAATTCTGTATGCACAGCTAGCCTCTTATTCACCCGTTTTAGCAAACTTTTCAATTCTAGCACCAATTTCATCCCGTACACGTTCAAAAACTGCCCACTTCTCATCCTCTGTTCCTTCTGCCTTCGCAGGATCATCAAAACCCCAATGAGCTCGTTTAGTAGTGGTTGGCATCGTCGGACACTTATCAGCGGCATCTCCACAAAGCGTGACGATAAAATCTGCATCATTCAAAATTTCCAAATCAATAATGTCGGATGTTTGAGTCGAAATATCAACATCCGCTTCATGCATCGCTTTAACAGCACTTGGATTGACACCATGCGCTTCAATTCCAGCACTTAGCACAGTCCACTCTTCACTAAGATACTTTTTACCCCATCCTTCAGCCATTTGGCTGCGACATGAGTTTCCCGTACATAAGAAATAAAGTGTCTTTTTAGACATGATGCATATCCCCTTTGTTGTTTATTGAATAAATGACAGCCATACATACAGTCCGATTAGAGTGATCAAAAGCGTAGGAACGGTTAACAAAATCCCGATTTTAAAATAGCGTCCCCAGGATATCTTTATCCCTTTTTGAGATAAAACATGTAGCCAAAGTAACGTAGCCAAAGAACCGATTGGTGTAATTTTCGGACCTAAATCAGACCCGATGATATTTGCATAAATTAAGGCCTCACGAATGGGCTCGGTTGTATTCGTTTCTGAAATCGCTAACGCATTTATCATGACTGTCGGCATATTATTCATAATTGACGACAGAATTGCTGCAATAAAGCCCATCGAAATCGTTCCAACAAAGAGCCCCTGATTGGCCGCCAGTTGAATGACATCGCCTAAGACACTCGTTAAGCCCACATTACGCAATCCGTAGACGACAACATACATGCCAATAGAGAAGAAAACGATAGCCCAAGGTGCATCTTTTAACACTTGTTTCGTTTCAACAGCAGGACTTCTTTGCGCCATAATTATGAAGAATATAGCCGTAATTCCAGCAATAACCGAAACAGGAAGTCCTGTAAAACCACTAGAGAAATACCCGATAAGTAATACGCTTAATATGACCCACGCAAATCGGAACATTTTTTTATCTTTGATCGCATCCTTTGGTTGTTTCAAATCGGATACTTCATAGTTTTTAGGAATGCTTTTGCGAAAGAATAGCAAAAGCACTAAAACACTCGCCACCAATGCAAATAAATTCGGGACAATCATTCGAGATGCATATTCGACAAAGCCAATCCCGAAAAAGTCTGCCGAAACAATGTTAACTAAGTTACTTACGACTAATGGCAACGAGGTTGTATCTGCAATAAACCCACTGGCCATGATGAAAGGGAAAATCATTTTTTCACTAAAATTCAAATTTCGTACCATTGCAAGCACAATTGGCGTTAAGATCAGCGCAGCTCCGTCATTTGCGAATAATGCTGCAACGATCGCTCCTAAAATACTGACGTAAATAAACATACGAAGTCCGCTACCTTTGGCTAATCTCGCCATATGTAGGGCAGACCACTCGAAGAAACCGATTTCGTCTAAGATTAAAGAAATAATAATGATAGCGATAAACGCAAGTGTTGCATTCCAGACAATGCCTGTTACGTCAATGACGTCCTGGAAATTTACAACTCCTACTACCAATGCAATGAGGGCACCAATACATGCAGACCAACCAATCGAGAGATTTTTAGGCTGCCATATAACAAAAAGAAGTGTAATGATAAAAATTAATGATGCTGTTATAGCTGAAACCAATGGACTTTCCCCTCTCTATTCACAACAAACTCGAAGTCCTTGTGTTTTTAAATCAGTGATTGACTCACTCTGGTCTGGAAGATGTTCCAGAATGCTTTTAACAAATGGATAATCCTCATGACTTTCATTGATCGAGAAGAAAATCCATTGTCCTCTACGTTCTTCTTGAACTAACTTACTATCCCTAAGTTTACGCAAATGCTGGCTAATGGCCGGTTGGCTCATTTTAAAGATCTCCACAAATTCACACACACAACATTCGTGTGATTGGAGCAACTTCATCATCGTCAAACGAGTTGGATCGCCGAGTAACTTTAATAATTGTGACGCCTGTTGAATATCAATCGATTCTGTCGTATTCATTGAATATCTCTCCTTCTTAGTAAAACTATATAAGCATATGCTTATATAGTCAAGTAAGCATTACAAAGAAAAAACAAAACGCTGATTCCACATGGCCAGCGCTTTGTCATTCTTCATCATTTTTCTAAATTCATCTGTTAGGTAGTTCAAATAAGGTAGATTTCTCATAACCCTTATTCACAAATCTTTTTAGTAACACATCAATCCTTTAATACAAATGTAGTATAAAATCCCATTTTCGTATTAACTAAAAACATTCGAGTCATTTATTTAATTCCGCAAAATAATATACACTAAGTAAATAAGATAGACGACGACAAGCACTATTCCTTCTCGCTTTCCAATTTTGAATCCAGTCCTGGAAAAAACGAATAATACAACAGTTAGGACAATCATAAACACAACATCTGTTAATACCTTATCATTTACCGCTAATGGAGAAATGACCGAGGAAGCACCAAGTACGAATAGAATATTGAAAATATTACTCCCCACTATATTCCCAAGCGCAATTTCACTTTCTTTTTTCAATGCAGCTGTAATCGATGTGACAAGTTCAGGAAGAGATGTTCCTATGGCGATAATCGTCAGTCCAACTAATGTTTCACTCATGCCAAGTGAATAGGCGATTTTCGTCCCATTCTCTACTACTAGATTCCCTCCAACTATAATTGCTGCCAACCCCAACACGGTAATTATGATATTTTTACCCCAGTTGATATTTGCAGGGATTGGTTCGTTCGATGCCTTCTTTCGACTCTTCAAGCCAATTTCAATAACATAATACATAAATATTGACAGAAATAATAATAGGATGATTCCATCACCACGTGTAATCATATTGCTGCTGAACCCCTGCAAGGCAAAGTCACTCATAAGAACAAGCAACGTCACACTTGCCAGTAAGGTAAATGGAATTTCTTTTCTTATTGTTTCACTTCCAACCTTCAAAGGATAGAAAATAGCAGCCATTCCAACAACGAGTGTAATGTTAAATATATTGCTGCCAACTACGTTTCCCACTGCAACATCTGCAGTTCCTTCCAGTGCTGCAATAATACTGACAGTAGCTTCTGGAGAACTAGTTCCAAAAGCCACAATTGTTAATCCGATTAATATTGGCGGAACGCGGAGCAATCTTGCAATATTGGATGATCCATCGACAAAATAATTGGCACCTTTTATTAATAATGCAAATCCGACAAGTAATAAAATATAGATCATTGATTTGTTTTCCCCTATCACATTTATATATTTTCGCTTTTTTTCTGAATTACTCTACATATCCAACGCAAAGTATCCATCTTGTCTTCTTTCTCTTTAAGAGGCAGCATAATCGTACATGAACTTACAAATCAAACATTCTACCTCGCTTGTCAATTTTACTATACCCTAAACTCAAAAAGATACTTCTAATCCGATGAATGAAACATCGGCGTATGCAGTGCCTCAGATTGTAGACAAACTATAAAATCATTGGATTGCCATAATCACTTGTTCTTTTGCTTCCCCACTAAAATTGAGGCAATTTCATACTAGAACAATTTATATTAAAATGACAAAAGGAATGAAAATCGAATCGATTTCCATTCCTTTTGTTTACGGTCTAATGACACTTAACCGAGAGTTGTTCTATTGTATTCTCTTCGGCCAAAAACTCCACTTCCCAAGCACCATCAATATAGCTGGAATAAGAAGTGGACGGACAATAAATGTGTCAATCAAAATACCGATTGCCATTATAATCCCGAACAACTTCAATTCATAAATAGGCATTGTTGCTAGCACTAAGAACGTCGCCGCTAAAATCAATCCTGCAGAGCTGATAACGCCCCCTGTTTTTTCAACTCCGCGACGTACCGCCTCTTCAAACGGGTAAGCTTTTAACTCTTCCCGTATCCGCGCAATCAACATAATTGAATAATCGACACCTAACGCAACAAGGAAGACAAAAGCATACATCGGTATTCGATAACTAAGTGTCTCCAAATCTAAAAATATAGCAAACAACATCATAGATAAACCAAGGGTCGCAGCATAAGACAACAAGATTGTCCCCATCATGTAAACAGGTGCAATGATGGAGCGTGTCTGCAAACCTAACATAATCGTGATTAGTACAGTCATTGCAATCATCACAAACCAAGTATCCCGGTTGTTAATGTCTCGTAAGTCTGTATTTTTCGCACTTTCACCTGCAATAAATAACTTCGTATCCACTAAGCCAGCATCATTCAGCATTTCATCGCTTTCATTACGGAGCTCAAGTACAGTTTCAAATGCTTTTGTATCATATGGATTTCCGGTAAACGTCACAGAGAACTTCGCGTTCTTACCATCTTCAGTAACCGGATTACTTTGAACTGTTACTTCGTCGATGCCTGTCATACTTTCAATGTCTTCGACGACCTTCATAAGATTTGTCATGTCGATTTTTTCATCAGATACAAATAACAAAGTACCGGGTGCTAAACTTCCTTGAGAAAACGAATTCCCTAAATGCTCATATCCGACACGGGAGGAAAGATCCTCTGGGAAGGATTCAATCATGTCAAAAGATTCTTCAATGTTTGTAACATTCCATGCTCCTAATAGAAGTAAAAGCATTATCGGAATCATAAATAACAATGGCTTTTTCGTAACGATATTTGCTACTTTTCTCCATATCGTCTTCTTTTCCACCGTTTCGTCTCCGTACTTCGGTATGATTGGCCAAAACGCTTTTCGACCAACTAACGCAAAGAGCGCTGGTAATAACGTGAGTCCTGCAATCAACATCGTTGCAGCGGCAATTGCAAATACAGGTGCAAAGTTACGATAAGGCTCGTAAATCGAAAAGAATAACGTCGCCATACCTAAAACGATTGTACTTCCACTAAAGAAGATTGGTTCTCGAACGTGACGCATTGTTTCCCGCATGGCCTCATTGACGGACTCATGCTTTTTCAATTCTTCACGATAGCGTGAGAAGATAAGTAATGAATAGTCAGTCACAACCGCAAATAATAAGATGGTCATGATTGAGAGCGCTTGGCTTTCAACGGTAAACCAACCTGCAGATGCCGATAAACCAATGACTCGATCTACAACCGCATATACAATTGCGGCTCCAATAAGTGGAATCAGCGTTAGCAAAGGCGATCTATAGATAACGAGCAACAATACTAATATCAAACCAATTGTGGACAATAACAACACAAGGTCAGCTTGACTGAATAGCTCAATTGCGTCTGCTGCAATTCCCGCAGGTCCAGTCCATGATACTTCAACATTGCCATCTATCTTTTCGGCCGCCTCATTTTTTATGGAATCTACTAACGCATGTAACTCTTTTCCTTCCAGTTCTTTAGGCATTGTTATCGGAACAAAGAATGTTTTTCCGTTTTCCGCTAAAAATGATGCGCGTTGCTCAGGTTTTAGTTCAGTTAACGGTATGACTTCCACTGTCCCGTAAGATGTATCCGTTTCAAGTGATTCAAGCACCTCAGCGTAGCTTAGGATGTCTTCTTCAGTCAATCCATCTTCATTATGGAATACTGCAAATAACGGCATCCCTCCCTCGGACGGGAAGTATTTCTCTATCTGCCGATCCGCAATAATTGATTCAGCATCTGCTGGGAGTCCTGCATCTTTATTGGACTGTACGAACTCCTTTGCTCCTGGTGCAAGTCCTGATAGGATAACTGTTAACGCTACCCAAATACTTACAGACAACCACCATATACGTTTTCCCTTATTCATCAACGTTTTCCGCCCTTCCCAGTTAAAAATGCATTCCTAACTAACAAACCACAAATGACAAGCAACATTGTCTCCCCAAAATATAAGTAAATAGTTCAGCAATTCATTTACATCAACAGGCTTCAAAAATTGCAGTCTCATTCCTGTTGTAAGGTCGATTGAACTGATAATTGATATCCAGCTAATCCAACTAGTGATGCAATACGAATCAGACATAAACTCCATTTATCCGGCATAAAGATTTCCCCCAGTCTTCTTCATGTGATACCTTTACCTTAAATGACCAATATGAACGCAACATTAACGAGAGGTTACAGGAAAGGGAGATTCGTTTCTTATTATCAGAATGCTGTCACGGTAGCCTTTTACTTTACCAACGATTGTTTCCGCTGCGACATTCAATAACGAGTTGAACGATCGCAATGGCTAGGGCGAACTAGATAACTTTTTTTACTTGATTGAAAAATGGCATTTCAAGAATTCTTTTGTGTTTTTTTAAAGAGTGTTGACTTTTCTAATCGTTGTCTGCTAAGTTATATTGTATAAATAATAATCAGTGACGAGAAAAAGTACGATAAGGAACCTGTTCCCCAGAGAGTCGGCGTTAGGTGAAAGTCGACGGACAGATTTTATCCGAACATCATCTCCGAGATGCAAAGTTGAAAATAGTAAACTTTGCCGGATTTCCACCGTTACATGGAACACGTATATTTGTACGTTGACTAAGAGCCGGATTAGTTCTTCTTTTTATGGAACTTTCGGAACATGGGTGGTATCGCGAGCACAAACTCGTCCCTATTTAGGGGCGAGTTTTTTTAATGCAAAAAATTACAACAAACAAATTAATGTTGTATGTAACGCCCGTTATGCAGAATTTATACCATCCACAGAAAGCACTTAAGTCGATTTTACAAGCACCAGCAAACAACATTATCTTTTTATTCAGGGGGTCGAAAGGGCATGAAAAATTTAGTTGTGATCATAGGGTCATTGATTGTTGCGTTCGCCTTTAATTTCTTTTTGGTTCCCTATGGAATTTTAAGCAGCGGGATAAGTGGAATAGCAATTATGATAGGGTTAATTACACCCTTTGACATTGGTTTATTAAATTTATTACTGAATTTACCTTTGATAATTTTAGGGTACTTCAAACTTGGAAAGCAGATAACCATCAATACATTGATTTGTGTCATCTCGCTTTCCGGCTTCTTGTATGTATTGCCTGTCGTTCCTTTGACAGATAACATTCTGCTGTCCACAATCTTTGGAGGAATGATAGGTGGCATGGGTGTTGGCCTAATTTTAAAATACTCCGGTACTTCTGGGGGATTGGATATTATCGCAATTATCGTTTCCCGAACAAGTAACTTTAGTATTGGTCTGCTCTTAACGGGTATGAATGGCATCATCGTTCTGATTTCAAGTTTCGCGTTCGACTGGAATATCGCCTTGTATACTCTTTTATCCATTTATATAACCGGTAAAATGATAGATGCCATTCATACAAATCACGTCAAATTAACGATGCAGATTATCACTTCAAAAGGAGAAATAATTCGGGATGATTTATTGAAATCGATCTATCGGGGTATTACAATCACGGAAGGTTACGGGGGGTTTTCAAAGGAAAAGAAGCATATTCTAATGACCGTCGTTACTCGATATGAATTATTACAAGTTAAAGAAATTGTGCGCCACTATGACGAGACTGCATTTATCAATATATTCGAAACCGTTGAGGTAGATGGTCTTTTCGCTAAAAAACAGGAGGGATTAGGATGAGTAGGAAAAATGTATTTTTTGCGGGATTTATGCTTTTCTCTTTATTTTTCGGGGCTGGAAATCTAATCTTTCCACCCCAGCTCGGTTTAGAGTCCGGTGCTAACTTTGGTCCGGCAATTGCCGGTTTCCTCATTACAGGAGTCCTGCTCCCGTTCATGGCGATCATGGCAATCGCCTTGTCTGACAACGGACTATTATCTATGGGTAACCGCGTACACGCTGTTTTCGGCATTGTTTTTTCAATTATCATCTATATGTCTATCGGAGCAATGTATGGCATTCCCCGGGCTTCGAATGTCGCTTATGAGTTGGGATTCAAACAACTCTTTGACCTTCACGGCTGGCTCCCGCTGCTGGCATTTTCTATCGTATTTTTTGGTTTAACTTATTTTATCAGCTTGAATCCTAAAAAAATTGTCGATCGAATCGGTCAGTTATTAACGCCTATTTTATTGCTGGTTTTAAGTGTGCTTGTTGTCCAGGCTTTTATGAAATTTGATAACATTTCCTCTAGCGCGAAAGGAGATTATGCAACAGCCCCATTCGTTAAAGGATTCCTGGAAGGCTATTTCACAATGGATGCTGTCGCAGCGCTGGCGTTCGGGATTGTCGTGATTAACGCCCTGAAAGATAAAGGTGCGAAATCTAAGTCGGAGTTGGTTAAAGGGACATTTGGAGCTGCCTTTATAGCTGGCTTAGGACTGGCCATTGTTTTATTTCTACTTAGGATGGATCGGCAAGGTTATACCAAAAGGGAATGGTTATGAAAATGGAGCAGAATTATTAGCTGAAGCAGCAAACTTATTGTTTGCAAGCGGTGGTAGTCTTTTATTCGGTTTAATAGTAATTCTTGCATGTCTGACAACTTGTGTAGGTCTTATTAACGCCTGTTCAAGATTTTTCAACGAAATTTATCCAAAGATTCATTACCGGACATATGTCGCTATTTTGTATTAATCGGTTTGATGGTGTCTAATTTA